>NZ_JAKGTI010000009.1 GCF_021568695.1 Maritalea mediterranea | reverse complement strand
ATGATCGGCACGATGCCGAGCCCGGCCGAGCTGCCGGTATCGAACCCCGCCTCCCGCGCCAGCCGCAGGAAGAGCGCCGCATTGGCCTGCAGCTTCGCCACCCGCCAGGGCTCGGCGCCCAGGATGCGGAGCGATTCGAGAGCGGAGGCCGCCAGCGGCGGCGCCAGCCCCACCGAATAGACGAAGCCCGGCGCGGTATGCCTCAGCCAGTCCACCAGCCGCTGCCGCCCGGCGATATAGCCGCCGCAGGAGGAGAGCGTCTTCGACAGCGTCCCCATCCAGATATCGA
>NZ_JAKGTI010000008.1 GCF_021568695.1 Maritalea mediterranea | reverse complement strand
GCAATCGACACCATGATGGTATTGTTGGACCGTGCAGCCTCCAGCATGGCCTCCAAGCTCTTGGCCGCTTGCGCCACCAATTTGGTCCCACCATCCACTTCGGTCACCGATTGTTCAATCAGCGCTTTCACTTCGTTTGAAGCTTCAGCCGCAGATTGGGCCAGGCGCCGCACTTCCACGGCGACCACCGCAAAGCCTTTACCAGCCTCGCCGGCTCGTGCAGCCTCAACCGAGGCGTTCAACGCCAGCAAATTGGTCTGGAAGGCGATATCGTCGATCATGCCAATAATGTTGGAAATTTTGGAGGATGAGTCCGTGATCCGCACCATGGCCTCATTGGCCTGCCGCATCACATCACCGCCTTCTTCCGCCGTGTTGCGCACCTTATCAGCAATGGAAGAAGCTTGGTCTGCCTCTTTGGCATTTTCAAGCACCGTATTGGCCAGCTGCTCCATCGCCGCAGAAGTCTCTTCAATGGTTGCTGCTTGCCGGGTTGTGCGTTCAGACA
>NZ_JAKGTI010000007.1 GCF_021568695.1 Maritalea mediterranea | reverse complement strand
AGCAGTAAAGCTGGCGCTGACCAGCGGTTTACCCAGGGAGGCAGTTGCAGCTGATCTGGGGATTGGCAAGTCAACCCTCGGCAAATGGATCACCCAATACCGGCAAGACCAGAAAGGCGCCAGTGAGCCCTCGGGAGACACTGATGACCTGCAGCGGGAGCTTGCCCGGCTCCGTCGGGAGAACAAGATCCTGCGTGAGGAGCGCGAAATCTTAAAAAAAGCAACGGCCTTCTTCGCGAGCCAAAAGTAATGCGCTACCGATTTATCGATGCGGAGAAGGCGCATCATCAGGTGAACCGCTTGTGCAGCATGCTGGCGGTGTCACGGTCAGGCTATTATGCCTGGAGCAGCCGTCCTGCCAGCAAACGGGAGCGGGAAGACATGGTGCTGTTGGCCCATATCAGGGCTGAGTTTGAAAGCAGCCATTATTCCTATGGTCGTCCGAGAATGGTCGAAGAACTGAAGGATAAGGGCTGGGCTGTCAGTCACACCCGGATTGGCAGGCTGATGCGCGAGAACGGCATCCAGGCCATCAGGAGCCGCAGGAAGCGGTATCAGCGCCGAGGGCTAGTACCATCCTTCGGCTATGCCCCTAATCTGCTGGAACAGGACTTCACCGCCGAAAGGCCGAACGAGAAATGGGTCGTTGACCTATCCTACATCGCCACCATCCGGGGTTGGATTTACTTGGCTGTCGTGATGGATCTCTACAGTCGGCGGATTGTGGGCTGGCATATGAGTGACCGTATGAAGCAGGACCTGGCGCTTCAGGCCCTGAAGATGGCGATTGCCCTCAGGCGGCCAGAGCCAGGCCTGATCCACCACAGTGATCGTGGCAGCCAATATGTGGCGACCGACTATCAGATGACGCTGAAGCAGCATGGCATCCTGCCGTCCATGTCCGGCAAAGGAAATTGCTACGACAATGCTGTCGTGGAAGCCTTCTTCAAGACCTTGAAAGCAGAACTGGTATGGCGGGTGAAATTTGAAAGCCGAGAACAGGCAGAAAGGACCATCAATGAGTACATCATGAACTTTTATAACCGGAAACGACGGCACTCGACCCTTGGCAACATCAGTCCAATGGCGTACGAAAAACTAGCGGCTTAAAAAGAGCATGGTCGTGTCCACTTTTTTAAGACAAGTCCA
>NZ_JAKGTI010000006.1 GCF_021568695.1 Maritalea mediterranea | reverse complement strand
ACGACGCAGCACAATGCGGCGCTGGTGGAAGAAACCAACGCAGCGATTGAGCAAACGGAAAACCAGGCCACCGAACTGGACAAGATCGTCGATGTGTTTGTCACAGACGGCGAAGCGCGTGTGGTTGCCGCCAACCAGGGTGGGTCCGCCCGGGCGCCGTCGGCCAAACCTTCGGGTATTAAACAATTGCAGTCAAAAGTATCCTCTGCGGCGAAATCGATGTTTGGTCGGGGGAGTGAAGCAGTGGCCGTTGATGAGGAGTGGGAGGAGTTTTAAGTTCCACGCGCACTGCAACACATTCTTAAATGCTTTTGTATTAAATGGAGGCACTCAGATGGAAAATCTGAGTGCCTCATTTGCTTTGAACGGGTAGACAGCATGACATTCATGAAGACATTGGAAAAAATGACCATCGGGTCCCGTATTCGCCTTCTGACGATTACAGGGACCTTGCTTTTTGCACTCTTGGGCGCCGGTTATTTTTATGGCTATGTGGTGACCAGCGATGTCAAGCAGGATGAAGCTCGGTTTGAGCAGATCAATCAAACGGTGCAGCAGATCCGGGCAAGTGTGTTACGCGTTCGCACGATTGAGCGCGACTTCATCAATGACCCCGACGAACAAAAACTGTTGCAAGTTGCGGCAGAAAAAGCAGGCATAGAAGCCGAGTTTGAGCGGTTGAATGGCTTGGTGCAAGCGCCGGAACTCGCCGCCTTGTCCGACGAGGTTAAGGCCAATATAGATACCCAGTTCGAGCATTTTTCAAACATTCAGGCCCTGGTCGAACAGATCGGCTATAGCGAAGAAGAGGGGTTGCGCGGCAGCTTGCGTTCTGCCGTTCAAAGTGCAGAAGAAAAGGTAAATGCGGCCAATTTGGACAATCTGACTGTTAAAATTCTGATGATGCGTCGGCATGAGAAGGATTTTATTATCCGTGGTGGTGAGAAATATATCGGGCGCTTGCACGACCGTGTGACGGAGTTCAACGGGCTGTTGAGCGAAAGCGGCCTTTCCGCAGGAGATCAAAGCCAGATCTCCGGATTGATTGACGGATATAAGAGCCGGTTCGATGCATTCTCTGAAAGCAAGTCGGCGCTTAACGAACAGATCGCCGTTTTGGATGCAGATTTTGAGAGCCTGTTGCCAAAAGTAGAGGAGCTGGCGGCGCAAGCTGAGCAGGGCGCAGCTGCTGCTGTCGCCAAGCTCAATCAGGTCAACCAGCTTGTTCTGATTGTGTCCTTCTCGATTATCGCGGTGGCCACATTCTTGATTTTGGGTGCTGGTCTGATCATCGGGCGGTCGATCTCTGTTCCCTTGCAGCGCCTGGCAGAAAATGCCGACGAGCTGGGGGAAGGCAAATTGGATATTGAAATTCAGCCCGACCAATCGAAAAGTGAGATCGGCGTGTTGACCCGTGCGCTTGAGGTGTTCCACCAAAATGCGATGCGCGTGGCCAAGCTGGGCGAAGAAGAAGCGATCCGTCAGCAAGAGGTCCTCAAACGGTCAAAAATGATGGAGGATCTGCAATCTTCATTCCGCAGTGTCGTGGGAGCTGCTTCGGCGGGCGATTTCTCGCAACGTGTGGACGTGGATATTCCGGACCCTGAGTTGGCCAAACTGGGCGACAATGTGAACGCGCTTGTGGACACAGTTGACCGCGGGCTGAAAGAAACCGGCGAAGTTATGGCGGCGCTGGCCAACACCAATTTGACGGTACGTATGGAGGGAGATTACCAAGGGGCCTTCCTGCAGCTCAAAAATGACACAAACCGCGTGGGTGATCGTCTGACCGAAGTGGTCAAGCAATTGCGCACCACGTCACGGGCCTTGAAAACAGCGACCAGTGAAATCCTCTCGGGTGCCAATGA
>NZ_JAKGTI010000005.1 GCF_021568695.1 Maritalea mediterranea | reverse complement strand
CACCGTATTGGCCAGCTGCTCCATCGCCGCAGAAGTCTCTTCAATGGTTGCTGCTTGCCGGGTTGTGCGTTCAGACAAATCATTGGCACCCGAGAGGATTTCACTGGTCGCTGTTTTCAAGGCCCGTGACGTGGTGCGCAATTGCTTGACCACTTCCGTCAGACGATCACCCACGCGGTTTGTGTCATTTTTGAGCTGCAGGAAGGCCCCTTGGTAATCTCCCTCCATACGTTTGGTCAAATTGGTGTTGGCCAGCGCCGCCATAACTTCGCCGGTCTCCTTCAACCCGCGATCCACATTTTCAACCAGCCCATTGACATTGTTGGCAATCTTGCGCAGCCCGTCATCTTGAAGATCCAGTTCAATACGCTGGCTGAAATCACCACCTGCGGCAGCGCCCACAACCTGACCCATAGAATCCTGAAGCGCCTGCATTGCTTCGTTTCGCGCCGCCAGGCGTGCGGCCCGCTCGCGTTCTTCGGCATCAAGCGCCGCAATCTTTTGCGCATTATCGCGGAAAATCTTGACCGCCCGCGCCATATCGCCCACCTCATCGGTCCGCTCGGTGTTTTCCACCTCAAGCTCGAGTTCATTTTGAGAGATACGACCCATGGTTTCAGAGATCTTCGCCATCGGGCCGGTAATGGTGCGCGAGAACGCCCAGGCACCCAAAGCCACCACCAGTGCCACCAGCGTACCTACGGCGGTCATCACCCAGGTCATAAAGCCAATGGCGCTCAACGCTTCATCCTTGCCTTGCAGGGCAACCACAGCAAAGTCAGCGCCACCGAAGGATAGCGGCATGGCCGCAAACAGGGAGTTCATTCCCCGATAGCTGGCCTCCTCGCCATGGGCAACCTCGCCATCAAACACTTTGGCTAACGCGGCGCTGTCATAGCTTGCTTTGAGGATATCATTATCTTCCGTGTGGCTGGAATCGTTGCGTAACAAGCGATCTGCACCGATCAGCAGCGTTTCACCTGTTGTCCCCAGACCGGCTTTACCATCCATTACCGCATTAATGCGATCAATGGGCATTTGAAAGGCCAAAACGCCAACGCGTTCTTTGCCGTCAAATATGGGTTGGGAGATAAAGGCCGCCGGTGCATCATAGCTGGGTGCATAGGGTTTAAAATCAAAGAACTGGCTCTGCCCGGCGTTTAACCCACTGGCCGCGCGGAAGGCATTGCCCAAGTCCGTATCCGCCCATTGGTCACCGTCAGATTGAAAGTTCGTCGCATAGTCCAACTCTTTGAACACCGTATAGACCAGGTCACCATTGGTGTTAAACAAGAAGATGTCGTAATAGCCACGGGCATTGAGCTGATCCCGAAACAGCGGGTGATAGGTCGCGTGGGCCACATTGTAGCTATTGTCGCCTTTGGCCGCATCCAGCAAATGCTTTTCACCCAAGGGATTGGGGTTGTTCTCAATATAGGCATCTTGCAGTGTTTTGGTGACGTCGGGCCCCAGCTCTTCATAAGCTGCGCTAAAGGACTTGACTGCTTCCACGGTAAAGGGGTGTTTTGCCGTCAGCCCCAGATCGGCCTGAATCTCGTGCAAATATTCTGCAAGTTCATGCTTTCGCCCTTCCGCGGCGGCATCAAGCTTTTCTGTTTCCGTCGCGGTAATGACATTTGCACCGACCCAGATGCTGACCGTGCCAACTGCCACCCCGACCACCAACGCACTGGCGATCGCCAAAGCAGGGATCTTTTGAACAATCTTCATACGCTCGAGCAGCTTCATCACACTCTCCATCCATGGCGACCGGCCAAAAAAAAGTGACATTCAAGCGCCGGAAATGCCGGGATGAATATCACTTAAAAGACAGGTCGAATTTATAATGCCGACCATTTTGCGCGCATCTGATTAAAGTCAGGTTACGATTTTAATAAGGATGATTTTGCATGAAAAAAGGGCCCGCACAGCATGCGGACCCTTCAAATTTTTTTCAGCTTGGCGCGCGCCCGCTTAGTGGACCATGCCACCTGCATCAACTTCGAGCAGCAGGTTCTTCCAACCATCAAGATTGTTCTGAGCCTCTTGCTTGGCGTGATCGTCTTCCGCCTTTTCCAAAGCTTTTTGCGCAGAAACAATGGCAGCATCCACCTCTGACCGGTCAAAATCTTCACCGGTCTTCGCTTCTTCAGCCAGAATGGTCAGGCCGGAATTGGAGACATCGGCAAAGCCGCCGCGTACATAGAAAGAGCGTACATCGCCATTTTCGGCCTTCACGGTCACAAAGCCCGCTTTCAATGTGGTCATCATCGCCGCATGGTCGCCCATCACGGTGAAGTAGCCATCTGTGCCAGGCACGGTGACCGAAGCCACATCGTCGCTCAGCACCAAGTTCTCTGGTGAAACCACTTCGATTTTAATGCCTTCGGCCATACTTACCCCTTAAAGCTTACGCGGCTTCTGCAGCCAGTTTCTGTGCCTTTTTCACGGCGTCATCAATGGTACCAACCATGTAGAACGCTGCTTCTGGCAAATGGTCATAATCACCAGCAACCAAGCCTTTAAAGGCTTTAACAGTTTCTTCCAACGGCACGAAGATACCAGATGTACCGGTAAATACTTCCGCCACGTGGAAGGGCTGGGACATGAAGCGCTCAATCTTACGCGCACGGGCCACAGTCATCTTGTCTTCTTCAGACAATTCGTCCATGCCCAAAATCGCGATAATGTCTTGCAGGGCCTTATAACGCTGCAAGATTTCCTGCACGTCACGAGCAACCTGATAGTGCTCTTCGCCAACCACTTGCGGGTCCAACAAACGTGAGTTGGAGTCGAGCGGGTCAACCGCAGGGTAAATACCCTTTTCAGAAATCGCACGGTTCAAAACAGTTTGCGCATCCAAGTGCGCAAAGGTTGTCGCTGGCGCCGGGTCAGTCAAGTCATCAGCTGGCACGTAAACCGCTTGCACAGAGGTAATCGAACCTTTTGATGTGGTTGTAATCCGCTCCTGCATGTCACCCATGTCGGTGGCCAAAGTAGGCTGATAGCCCACCGCAGAAGGAATACGACCCAACAGCGCAGACACCTCAGAACCAGCTTGTGTAAAGCGGAAGATGTTATCCACGAAGAACAACACGTCCTGACCTTCATCACGGAACTGTTCCGCAATGGTCAAACCGGTCAAGGCCACACGGGCACGGGCCCCTGGAGGCTCGTTCATCTGACCGAACACCAAGGAACATTTAGAGCCTTCGCCGCCCTTTTCCTTGTTCACGCCGGATTCAATCATTTCCCAATAAAGGTCGTTACCTTCACGAGTCCGCTCACCAACGCCGGCAAACACAGAGTAACCACCGTGATTGTTGGCAACGTTGTTGATCAATTCCTGAATAAGAACGGTTTTACCCACGCCAGCACCACCGAACAGGCCGATTTTACCGCCCTTCGCATATGGCGCCAACAAATCCACAACCTTAATGCCGGTCACCAGAATTTCAGCTTCTGGCGACAGATCAACAAATTCAGGCGCTGAAGCGTGAATTGGGCGTCTTTCTTTGGTTTTGATTTCACCAGCTTCGTCAATCGGCTGGCCAATCACGTTCATAATGCGGCCAAGTGTGGCTTCGCCAACCGGCACCTCAATTGCGGAGCCGGTGTGCACAACTTCTTGCCCGCGAACAAGACCTTCAGTCGTGTCCATCGCAATGGTCCGTACAGTGCTCTCACCCAAGTGCTGGGCGACTTCCAGTACCAACCGGTTGCCATTATTGTCTGTTTCAAGCGCGTCCAAAATTGCCGGGAGGTCGCCGTCAAACTCAACGTCCACCACCGCGCCAATCACCTGCGCAATGCGTCCGACCTGTTTCGCTTTTGCTGCCATGGTCTGTCCTCGTTTGCCTTAGAGCGCTTCCGCGCCTGAGATAATTTCAATCAGTTCTTTTGTAATCTGCGCCTGGCGCTGACGGTTGTAGCTGATGTTCAACTTCTTGATCATATCACCAGCATTGCGGGTCGCGTTGTCCATCGCGGTCATTTTCGCACCCATTTCACCGGCGCCATTTTCCAGCAAGGCATGGAAAATCTGCACAGAGATATTGCGCGGAAGCAAGTCTTCAAGAATTGCTTCTTCGCTTGGCTCATATTCATAATTGGCTGAATCTGCACCAGCGTCGTCCTCTGTCTCATCAAACACAGCAGGGATCAGTTGATGCGCGGTTGGCACCTGGGCGATCACTGACTGAAATTTCGAATAGAACAAGGTTGCAACGTCAAATTCGTCTTTTTCAAACATGTCCAATACGCGCTGCCCGATATCTTGGGCATTGGCATATCCAACTTGCTTGACTTCACGCAGGGTGATCAAATCAAGGATCTGATCGGGGAACAGACGCTTCAACACGTCATGGCCCTTTTTACCCACGCACAAAATTTTAACCGTCTTACCTTCAGCCAAAAGCTTGTTGGCATGATCACGTGCCAACTTCGCAATATTGGAGTTGAAGCCACCACAAAGGCCACGCTCTGCAGTTGCTACAACGAGCAGGTGCGTCTGGTCTTTGCCATTGCCGCCCAGCAGTTTAGGGGCGTCATCGCGCCCCTTATAGGCGGTGGCCAGCGAAGAGAGCACATTGTTCATCCGCTCGGCATAAGGCCGGGCATTTTCTGCGTTCTCTTGCGCACGACGCAACTTTGCCGCTGCCACCATCTGCATGGCTTTGGTGATCTTCTGGGTCGACTTGACCGAAGAGATCCGGTTTTTAAGGTCCTTCAATGAGGGCATAGCACCTCAGCTCCTTAGTTAAACCACTCAGTTATGCAGCGAATGTCTTTGCGTAATCAGCAATCGCAGCGTCGAGTTTGGCTTTCAGATCATCGGACAATGCCTTTTCCTTGGCAATGGTGTCCAGCAGATCCTTGTGCTTTGAGCGCAGCGCTGAAAGCAAGCCAGCTTCAAATTTCTGCACCTCACGTACAGCGATCTTGTCGATATAACCGTTCACACCGGCATAGATCACCGCAACCTGCTCTTCCGTTTTCAACGGCGAGAACTGAGGCTGCTTGAGCAGCTCAACAAGGCGTGCACCACGGTTCAGCAATTGCTGTGTTGCGGCGTCAAGGTCAGAACCGAACTGCGCAAAGGCCGCCATTTCGCGGTACTGCGCCAATTCACCCTTAATCGAACCAGCAACCTGCTTCATCGCTTTAATCTGCGCGGATGACCCCACACGTGACACAGACAGACCCACGTTCACCGCAGGACGGATGCCCTGGAAGAACAAGTCAGTTTCCAAGAAGATCTGACCGTCTGTAATCGAAATCACGTTGGTTGGAATATAGGCTGACACGTCGTTTGCCTGTGTTTCAATAACTGGCAACGCTGTCAAAGAGCCTGAACCGTGATCTTCGTTCAATTTCGCAGCACGCTCGAGCAAGCGAGAGTGAAGATAGAACACGTCACCAGGATAAGCTTCACGCCCAGGTGGACGACGCAGCAACAATGACATCTGACGATAAGCCACAGCTTGTTTCGACAAATCGTCATACCCGATCACGGCGTGCATGCCGTTATCGCGGAAATACTCGCCCATGGCACAAGCGGTAAATGGTGCCAGGAACTGCATCGGTGCTGGGTCAGACGCTGTCGCGGCAACAACGATAGAATATTCCATCGCACCGGCATCTTCCAATGTCTTCACAAACTGCGCCACAGTTGACCGCTTTTGGCCAATCGCAACATAGATACAGTAAAGCTTGTCATCCTCATTGCCCGCATCGTGCGCAGGCTTTTGGTTGAGGAAGGTATCGAGAATAATCGCTGTTTTACCAGTTTGACGGTCACCAATGATCAATTCGCGCTGACCACGGCCAATCGGGATCATCGCATCAACTGATTTCAGACCAGTCGACATGGGCTCGTGCACAGACTTACGCGGCAAAATGCCGGGCGCCTTCACGTCAGCCAACGCACGGGCAGAGGCTTTGATTGGGCCTTTACCATCGATTGGGTTGCCCAAGCCGTCAACAACGCGACCCAACAACTCTTTACCGACAGGCACGTCAACAATCGCGCCGGTCCGCTTAACCGTGTCACCTTCTTTAATGCCCCGGTCAGAGCCAAAGATAACAACACCGACATTGTCGGCTTCAAGGTTAAGAGCCATACCCTTAATGCCACCTGGGAACTCAACAAGTTCACCAGCTTGCACATTATCAAGCCCATATACACGAGCAATACCGTCACCAACTGACAATACTTGCCCAACTTCTGAGACTTGCGCCTCTTTCCCAAAGTCCTTGATCTGGTCTTTTAGGATGGCGGAAATTTCCGCAGCTTTAATGTCCATTAGCCGACCTCTTTCATGGCGATCTTCATGGCAGTCAATTTCGTCTTAAGCGAGGAATCGATCATTTGCGAACCGACCTTAACGATCAAGCCCCCAATCAGATCGGCATCCACATGTTGCTCAAGCGTGACATCCTTGCCGATTTTCTTTTTCAGAGCAGCAGCAAGGCTGTCCTGGTGTGCTTTCGAAAGCGGTTGAGCAGATGTCACCTCGGCGTTGATTTCACCGCGGTCCGCTGCTGCAAGCGCTTTGAATTGGTTGATCATGGCGGGCAGCGCGAACAAGCGTCCGTTCTTGGCCACCAATGAAACAAAATTGGCCACAAGACCTTTGGCCTTGGCCTTAGCCAAAAGCGCAGCAATCACTTGCTCTTTCTCTTCGCCGCTGATTACAGGGCTTTTCAAGAAGTCAGCAAATTCTGCACTTTCTTTGATGAGTTTGGAAAGGCCATCGAGCCCCTTTTCAACACCGGCGACGTCTTTCGCGTCACGCGCAAGGTCAAAAAGTGCTGACGCATATGGCCGTGCGATCTGAGTTAGAACTGAGTTTTGTGCGCTCAACGCCTCTATTCCCCAATCTTACTGAACTTTGCTCAAACCCGGTTCGTAAAGTTAGAACAACTTTGCAAACGCGGCACAAAATTCAGTGGTGTTTACAGTTGGACCTGTCGATCCCCCTCAAATATCGCGCACCGTCTATCACATGGCTTTCGGGTGCGCAATATGCCGGGGCCATTTTCATGCCCAACTTTGGGCGGATTCTTCAGATTCACGCCTTGAATCATGAAAGCTTGACAAATTGTCGCACTTCAGGGTCATTTTTGCCCGACAATTCTAGTAAAAGCTCATCGGGTCGATATCCACCTGAACCCTCAAATTACCGGTCGGTTTCGGCCCTTCATCCAGCCAGAATCGCACATAGCCGGACAGGTCAAACTGCTTTTCACTCTGCACCAGCAGCCGCACCCGATGGCGCCCCCGCACCATCGCCACCGGCGCATCCGCCGGGCCAAACAATCTCAGCTTCGCGTCATCCGGCGTTTTTGGTGCCAGGGTCGCCAAGGCCCGGGCATAATTAAAGGCCACATCATGCTCATTGGCGGAAATGATCAGCGCCGCCAAACGACCGAATGGCGGCAGGCCCGCCAGTTGGCGGCCCTTGATCTCATGGGCATAAAACGCTTCCCGGTCCCCACGCACCAGCGCCTGCATCACCGCATGTTCGGGCACATAGGTCTGCAGGAAAGCCCGACCCGACTTGCCCGTGCGCCCCGCGCGCCCGGTGACCTGGGTCAGCAATTGAAAGGTTTTTTCGGCCGCGCGCGGGTCGCCATGAGCCAACCCTAAATCCGCATCCAGCACCCCCACAAGATTCAATTTGGGGAAATGGTGTCCTTTGGCCACCAATTGGGTACCGATGATCAAATCATAATCACCACGCGCAATTTCTTCGAATCGCGCCTTGGTTTGCGCCATGGTGCCCATATCCGACGACAAGATCACCCGACGCGCCTCGGGAAAGCGTTTCGCCGCCTCCTCGGCAATACGCTCAATCCCCGGCCCGATCGGCACCAGCGAATCGTCCGCCCCGCATTTATGACACTCTTTCGGCACGCCGATTTCATGGCCGCAATGGTGACACGTCAAAACGCCACGGAAGCGATGCTCCACCAGCCACGCCGAACAATCGGGACATTGATATTGATGGCCGCAAGATCGACATAGCGTAAGCGGCGCATAGCCCCGGCGGTTGAGAAACAGCAATGCCTGCTCGCCCCGGTCCAGCACAGAAAATATCTCCCGCGATAATTTCGGCGCGATCCACTCGCCCTTTTCCGGTCCCTCCTCCCGCATATCGATGGCGGTAATATCCGGCAGCGTCGCCTCGGCAAACCGGCCCAGCATTTTCACATGGGTGTAACGGCCCTGATCCGCATTGTTGCGGCTTTCCACCGAAGGGGTCGCGGAGGACAGAATCACATGCCCCTTGGTCAGGTTGGCGCGCACCACCGCCATATCTCTTGCGTGGTAGTTCACCCGGTCCGACTGTTTGAACGCGCCATCATGTTCTTCATCGATCACGATCAGCCCCAAATCAGGGAACGGCAGAAACAGGGCCGAGCGGGCCCCCACCAGCGCTTGCACCTTGCCGCGCGCCACGGCCCGCCACATGCGCGCCCGCTGCACCGGCGTCATATCTGAGTGCCATTCGCCGGGCCGCGCGCCGAAGCGCTGCTCAAACCGCTCGAGGAAGGTGTGGGTCAGCGCGATTTCCGGCAGCAGGATCACGGCTTGCCGTCCCGCCTTTAAGCACGCGGCCACCGCCTCAAAGAACACTTCGGTTTTGCCCGAGCCGGTCACCCCATCCAGCAGCGACACCCCGAACTGATAAAACCCGTTGCCCGTGATCTGATCCACAGCAGCGCGCTGCTCTTCATTCAGGTCCAGCGGCTTATGGTCCGCATCCGGCTGGGTTACGATGGGCGGCGGCGGCACAAAATGCTGCTCGAGCACGCCCTGCTTCACCAGCCCGTCAATCACCGAGGGCGATACCCCGCTGGCGCCCACCAGCGCCGTCTTGCCCCAGGAGAATCCATCTTCCATGGTCTCAATCACCCGCTGCCGTGCCGCGGTCATCCGCTCCGGGCGCATCTCGGTCAATTGATAAACGGTCACCGGCTTTTCGGGCTCGAACGCTTCGGGCGAGCGCAACACCCCGCGCAACACCATGCCCGGCTGCGCCAAGGTGTATTTGGCCACCCAATCCACCAGCTTCATCAATTCGTCGGTCAGCGGCGGCGTGTCATATATATGCTCAATATCGCGCAGCCGATTATGGGCAACCTTGTCCTTGGGCTCGCCCCACACCACGCCCATCACTTTGCGCGGCCCCAGCGGCACCTGCACAATGGACCCGCGTTCCACCTGCATATGATGCGGCACCCGGTAGGAATAGGAGCCATCCACGGCCACATTCACCATCACCGCCACAATGTCAGATGCTATTTGGCTCACACGCGCTCCAAGAGATTCGTTTTGGCCAAGGCTAAGGAGATTTGGCCAAAATGTCAGCCATATTTGCAGCGCGTGTAATGACTTGCGACCGTTCAGGCTTATGCCGACACGAGATCAGGTAGTGGCGTTAAGCCCAGAATGTCTGGATCAGCAATCTGCGTATTGGTGGCCGCGCTGAAATTGGCATACTCATAAAAATTCGCCCAGGCATAGATGTTGTTGGCCAATGTCTGATCAATCACACCTGGATTTGCGGCCTGATACTGCACCAGAAAATTGCCCATCGCATAGGCCCCGCTTGGATCATTATTGCCGGTAATCCAGCCGCCATACACATTTTGCGAACTTGGCGAATTCATTTGCGAGGCCAACCAGGCCCACAAATATTCACAGGGCAACATCACAATGATCGCATAAACTGGGTCATATTGAGCCACCACCTTCCGCTCAAAGTCGGAATAGGCCTTGGTGATTTCCGGCGGCGTCACATCGGCAGCGCTGGCCACATGCCAGGTGCTGGGGAAGGTCGCATTGTATCTCTGGTAGCCCGCGAGCTTCTTGTTCAAAAATGCCTGAAGCGCCGACCCTGACGGGGCTTTGGCCGCCGCGGCCTGATAATCGTCTGCGCCATTAAAACAATAATAGGCATCCGCCACATTGTACCCACCATAATCATTGGGGTCCAAAAGCCCACTATTGATGCCCTGAAGATAAGGCAGGTTTAACGTGGATTGCGCATTTTCCTGGACAATGTTTTGGTTCCACATTTCCCAAAACAATGAATTGGCAGGCGGTGGCGCGGTAGAAAGGGAGAAGTCTTTTGCAATTTGGCTGACATCACCAATGGATCTGTTATTTCTCAAAATAATATCCTCAATTAGAAACATAAATATCGGGGTTCAAATGCCAATCATTCTGACGGGTGGATTTGAACCTGTATAGGTCGTAATTTATCCCACCTTTGGTCACACCCGGCCTTCAGTCAATTCAAGGCAAACGCTTTTCCATTTGCGCTTTGGTAAGCCCTTGATTGTATAATCCACGCAATCCAACGAACGGGCGCACCCATGGCAAATGATATGCTTTATTCCAAACAGGTCGGCCAATGGCGCGATATGTGGCTTGATGAACTCAGCTCGCTGCGCCGCCTGTCAGAGCAGACATTGATCGCCTATGAACGCGATCTCGATCAGTTGCTGCATTTTCTGGTCGGGCATTTGGGCGAACCAGTGCAAACCAAGCATTTGCAGGACCTAACCCCGACCGACTGGCGTGCCTTTCTGGCGCATAAACGCAGCAATGGCGCCAAGAACCGCTCCATCGCCCGCAGCCTCTCCGCCCTCAAAAGTTTTTACAAGTTCCTCGCCAAGGAAGGTTGGGCCACACCCGACAGCCTCAACGCCATCCGCGCGCCGAAGAAGGACCAATCGCTGCCCAAAGCGCTTACCGCCATCGATGCCAAGCGCATGATTGAGGATGGCGATGTTTTGGACGAGGAACCCTGGATCGCCGCCCGCGACATTGCGGTGATGGCCCTGTGCTATGGCGGTGGCTTACGGATCGCCGAAGCCCTGTCGCTCACCCCATCAGATATTGACGGCAACGAGGCCCTGCGCATCACTGGCAAGGGCGGCAAGGTGCGCATGGTGCCGGTGATCCAGCCCATCTACGAGGCCATAGCCGATTATCGCCGCAAATGCCCCTATCAGCCCGGGCCGAACGACGCGCTGTTTCGCGGCGCGCGGGGCGGCCCGTTGCGCGCCCGTCTGGTGCAATTGAAAATGCAAAAGCTGCGCGCCGCGTTCGGCATGCCCGCCAGCGCCACCCCCCACGCCCTGCGCCATTCCTTTGCCACGCATTTGCTGGGCGCCGGCGGCGACCTTCGCGCCATTCAGGAATTGCTGGGCCACGCCTCGCTCTCCACCACCCAGATTTACACCAAAATCGACAGCGCCCATCTGATGGATGCCTATCTGAAAGCACATCCACGGTCTTAGATATTTTGACGGGCATTTGTTGCGCCGTCGCTCGCAGCGCTCGCTTTTTCGGTCCTCGCGCCGGGCGGCTGGCAGGGCTCTTTTTCCCGCCGCCACCGCTCGCTTTGCTCACATTTTCTGCCTCGCGCCGGACTGGCTGGCCCGGCACCCCCGGCTTCTTTATGCGCCGCCACCGCTCGCTTCGCTCCCGTCCCCGGCACCCCCGGCCCTTTTTTCGCGCCGCCACCGCTCGCTTCGCTCCCGTCCCCGGCACCCCCGCCGTTTGGTGCCCGCTTTTATAATGTGCGGGGCATCGCCTCGCCCTCTCACGTCATTACCGGACTTGATCCGGTAATCCATGTAGCTGTGGCGGTAGAATAAAAGTACGCATGTCGTGCACCTTCACCAATACTGCTTGGCCCCCGGATCAAGTCCGGGGTGACGTCGGTGAATGGGAATGGCACTTCGGCAATAGTCTGCAGCGAAAATGCACGGACGAGCACGGCGAGAGAACGCCGGCCAACTTTTTGGCCACGTCCGCGCAGGTTGGGTGCCCAGCCCCAACGGGAGGAGAAATGCCGCCACTCAACCATGGATGAAACTGAACCCTTCATATCCAAATAAGCACACCCAAACGCCTGACATGCCAGACGCATTCAGGGGATAGAATTTGCGGGGCACGAGATGGTGCAAAACTCGCAATTTTGCGCAGAAAAATGAGCTTTGACCCATCTCGCGCCAGCAGCGTTTTTCACGTTTCAGCCTGATTGCGCGGGGTGCTGACCCGATAGTCCCGACCGCTGCATATTCATGCACGGCCCACCCTCGGTGTCGGGTGAAATCTTGCTGAAAGCGCGGTGTGCCGCGTCCGTCCCACCAACCGCTTCTTCTTTCATCTGTTTTTTATCCCTGTCGATTGTGAGATAGGGAAACAGATATACCCCGTTGTCCGTCGACAACCGCCTGGGGCAGAAGATGGCACGATTTTACCACGGCTTTTCGGGACGGGGATAAGGTTGTCGGTGAGTTTTAGGATAAAATGAGACAACCATTGGGCACAATGGGGAGAATTGTGGGGCACATTCAATGCTTTAACCAGATTGGATTTTTGAATCAGAAAATTTCTGGATTGGACTGGAAACAATCAAAGGTTGTGGTTTTGCCTCGACGAGGTGCGGTGTGGCCGGTCGCAAATGGATTGCAAGATCAAGTCTTGCAATGACAGGGATTTGGTTACGGCCCTACCATCCCCACAGCAAATTTTGGCGCCGCCATCGCGCGCTGCACTCCCGTTTTTCTGCCCTCCCGCCGGACGGGCTGGCGCCAACCCTTGGCTTGCGGTTGCTGGAAATGGCGCAACACAAGGGTCCTCATTTTCCCTGGCCGGTGGGGCGTTGCTGGTGGTCAGCCTTTGCGCCACATAGGCACTTTTCAGTTAATCGGGGCTTGCGCCTAAGCAGCTTGAGGCGTTTACTTGGCATCAGATTGCTGATCTGATCAGTCCCGCATATCCAGCCAAGGTCTTCCCTATGACGTCATCTGCCGCCCCCAATCGTTTGTTGGGCTATTTCATTGGTGCATTGGGCGCCAGCTTCTTTTCCACCAAGGGCATTGTGATCAAATTGGCTCTTCTGGAAAATGTGGATGCGGTCACCACGCTGACCTGGCGCATGATTATAGCGGTGCCCTTTTTTGCTGTGATCGGTTATTTCGGCTACCGCAAGCAAAAGGCAAACAATGGCGGCCAGCCCGTCCTGAGTGGCAGCATGCTGGCCAAAGCCTGCGCCGTCGGGGTGATGGGCTATTATGTTGCTTCCTATCTCGATTTTGCCGGCCTCAATTATATTTCGGCTCAGTTCGATCGACTGATCCTATTGACCTACCCGATTTTTGTCGTGGTGCTGGGCGCGCTATGGCATCGACGTAAAATCAGCATGGCGGCCATGATTGCCCTCGGCCTTTCCTATGGCGGCCTAGCAATCATTTTTGCCCATGATTTGCAGCTGGAGGGGGAAGATACAGTGATCGGCGCGCTGCTGGTGCTGGGCGCGGCGCTGGCCTTTGCCATTTATCAATTGCTGGCCAAACCATTGATCGATCAGATCGGGGCACGCCTGTTCACCTCAATCGCCATGAGTGCAGCAGGCGGCATGGTGATCCTACACTTTCTGGCCACCCACGAATTTAACGATCTGATCCTTTCAGAACGGGCCATGTGGCTGATGCTGGCCATCGGCACCATTTCCACTGTCGCGCCTGCCTATCTAATCTCCATCTCCATTGGTATGGTCGGGCCGGAACCGACAGCCGTTCTGGGGAACGTGTCCACCATCGTCACGATCATTCTCGCCATCACCATTTTGGGCGAGCCCTTTTCCATCTATCACGGGGTGGGCGCGGCGCTTGTGTTGTGCGGCGTCCTGCTGTTCACTCATCTGGACCACCGTGCCCGCAAATTGCCCGCGGGCGCGGCCCAACTCAAAAAACAGCCATAAAGCGCAGATATGCTTTGATCCTTTGAGCCAACCAGCAAAGATATTTTTATGAAAAAACTACTTTTCACCAGCCTTGTGTTCACCCTCACCAGCAGCTTCGCCTTTGCCGCCTGCGAAACCCGCGATCTGGTGGCCGAGTTGCAGCAGAATGATCCGGCCGCTTTTGAGACACTGCAACGCGAAGCCGCACACTATGCCAACCCCGAAGGCGTGTTCTGGGAGGTGAGCCATGAATCACTACCGCACACATCTTATGTGTTTGGCACGCTGCACAAGGCTGATCCGCGCATTCTGGACCTGCCCGCAAATGTGCAAGCCGCATTGGAAAGTGCCGAAGTGGTGGCCGTGGAAATTGAAAACGCAGATGACCCCAGCGCCGTGGGCGCGATTATCGGCAAAAATCCGCACTTGATTTTGCAACCACAGGGCGAAACGCTGGCCGACGATTTGGCGGAAAGTACAGTGCAATCTATTGACGCCTATCTCAACGATCTGGGCATGGATTTTGATACTATCAATCCGCTCCAGCCCTGGATCGGGGCCACAACCCTCTCCTTTACCCAATGCGACATGCAATGGGGCGGGCCGATGGCGCAGGTGCTGGACATGAAATTGGTGGAACTGGCCAAGAGCGCGGACGTGCCGGTGGTCAGCCTTGAAACAGTGGAAAGCCAGCTCGAATCCATTTCCTCCATCAATGAGGAAATGTTTATCCGTTCCATCGAAAATGTGGCCCGGCTTTATGAAGAAGGGCTCTATGATGCGGTGCTGCAAACCATGAATGAGCTTTACCTCAAAGAGCAAATCGGCATGATTATCCCGGTGCAATTGCACTTCACAAGTCAATATGACGGGATGGAGGATGACTGGGCCGAATTCCAGGAAGCGCTGCTGGATGCGCGCAATGAGCTGATGGTGGAAAATGCCGCCCGGCTGATGGATGAGCAATCCACCTTTGTTGCCGTCGGCGCATTGCATCTGATCGGCGATACCGGTCTGATTGAAGGCCTGCGCAATGATGGCTTTGCCGTCACGCGCGTGCCGCTGAACCGCTAGGCTGGCTCAAAAATGACGACAGACAAGGCCAACTTGGCAGAATTGGCGGCGCAGACGGCTGAAATCTATGAGCGCAACGCCGCCAAATTTGTCTCCCAGCGCCCAAAGGCGCTGGTGGAGGCCCCTTGGCTGGATCGCTTTTTGAAGCTGTTGCCGCCTAACCCCGCAATTCTCGATCTGGGCTGCGGTGCGGGTCAGCCTATCGGTGCCTATCTGCTGGCGCAAGGCGCGCAAGTGACCGGGCTTGATGTCAGTCCCTCGATGATTGCCATGGCGCAACAAAACCTGATCCAGGGCGTGTGGCATGTGGCCGATATGCGGGCGATGGATATACCCGAAAAATTTGACGGCATCATTGGCTGGAACAGTTTTTTCCACCTCACCAAAACCGAGCAGCGCGCCCTGTTGCCACAACTGGCCGCGCACCTGAAACCAAAGGGGGCGTTGTTGCTGACCGTAGGACCAGACGAGGGCGAAGTGGTGGGCCAAGTGGGCGACGACCCAATCTATCATGCCAGCCTGTCGCCCGATGAATATCGAGACCGGCTCGCTGCGTGTGGGATGTCGGTCGTCGACTTTGTATCAGAAGACCCGGACTGCTACGACATGACATTATTGCTGGCACAGAAATAACAAACAAAAATGCCGGGTCGAAACCCGGCATCTATAAATTCGCAAATAGACAAAAATCTACATATGAATGGTGCCATCGCCACAGCCCATCGCGGCTTCGCGCACGGCTTCGGACATGGTGGGATGGGCGTGGCAGGTGCGGGCCAGATCTTCGGCTGAGCCGCCAAATTCCATCAGCACAGCCAGTTCGTGGATCATTTCGCCAGCGCCTTTGCCCACAATATGGGCACCCAACACACGGTCGGTGTTTTTATCGGCGATGATTTTCACAAACCCGTCGGTCGCCAGCATGGCTTTGGCGCGGCCATTGGCGGTGAACTGGAATTTGCCCACTTTGTACTCGATGCCGGCATCCTTGACCTCCTCTTCGGTCTTGCCGACAGACGCCACTTCCGGGTTGGTATAGACCACGCCGGGGATCACATCATAATTCACATGCCCTGCCTGACCGGCCAAAATTTCGGCCAGCGCCACACCTTCATCTTCGGCCTTGTGCGCCAGCATCGGGCCAGCGACCACATCGCCAATGGCGTAAATGCCATCCACATTGGTCTTGTAATGATCGTCAGTTTTCACGCGGCGGCGTTCATCCAATTCGACGCCAGCCTCTTCAAGACCCAGCCCTTCGGTGTAAGGTGTGCGGCCAATGGCGACCAGCACCACATCTGCGTCCAACGCTTCGGCTTCGCCGCCGTCGGCAGGCTCAACCGTCACATTCAGCTTGTCGCCAGACTTGTCGACATTGGTCACTTTGGTGGACAGCTTGAACTTAAAGCCCTGCTTTTTGAGTGTGCGCTGGAAGTTTTTCGCCACTTCGCCATCCATGCCCGGCAGGATGCGATCCAAAAATTCGACCACGGTGACTTCAGCCCCCAAACGCGCCCAGACAGAGCCCAGCTCCAGCCCGATCACGCCTGCGCCGACCACAATCATTTTTTCTGGTACTTCTTGCAGATCGATGGCGCCAGTGGAAGTTACCACGCGTTTTTCATCAATTTCGATGCCGGGCAAATTCGCAGAATCTGAGCCGGTCGCAATCACAATATGCTTGCTTTCAATCACCTGGGCGTCGCCCTCATCCGGGGTCACCTTCACTTTGCCCGGCGCCTCAATGCTGCCCCAGCCGTGGAACGCGGTGATCTTGTTTTTCTTAAACAAAAACTCAATGCCACTGGTGTTGCTTTTCACCGTGTCGTCTTTGTGCTTGAGCATGCCGGGCAAATCCACATTCAGCCCGTCCACCGCAATGCCCAGCTTGGCAAAATTATGCCCGGCTTCTTCATAAAGCTCGGAGGCGTGCAACAGGGCTTTGGACGGGATACAGCCAATGTTCAAACAGGTGCCGCCATGGGTGGCGCGTTTTTCAACAACCGCAACCTTCATGCCCAATTGCGCCGCGCGAATGGCACACACATAGCCGCCCGGGCCGGTGCCGATAATGGTGAGATCAAATTGTTCTGACATAAATGCCTCTCTTGTCTAAACCCTGATTGAGGCGATGCACTCGCCCTCTTAAAACTTATCTCTGCGTCAGCGCCACTTTCGCCGCCATGCCGATCAGCACAGCGCCGGTGGCGCGGTTAAACCATTTGCCCATCGCGTAAAACCCGGCCCGCACTTTCGGGGTGGTGAAAAAGATCGCCACCAGCGCAAACCAGCTGAACAGCACCAACGCCATCACACTGACATAGCCAAACTGCACCGCAATCGGTGTGCTGAGGCTAACCAAAGTGGTGAAGACCGACACGAAAAAAATCGTCGCTTTGGGGTTCAGCAAATTGGTCAAAAACCCGATGCCGAAGCTTTTGAAAATGCTCTGGGTCGCGTTCACCGCGCCCACATCCAGCTTGGCCGGTTCCGGTGCCGGGGCGCGCAAAGACTGAATGCCCAGATAAAGCAAATAGGCCGCGCCCAAAAAGCGGATAATATTGAACGCCAGAATAGATTGGGAAATGATCAGCCCCACACCCAAAATGGTGTAGGTGGCGTGCACAAACACCGCCGAGGCGATGCCCAGACTGGTGAAAATGCCCGCCTTTCGCCCATTGGCGATCGACTGGCGCAGCACCATGGTGAAATCAATGCCCGGCATTATGGCCGCCAAGCCAAACACAGCCATCAGCCCCAAAAATTCAACCCAATAGGCATCCATAAGACGCGTCCCTAAAAACTGCGTTTTGCCAACGCTTATTAATCAAGAGGCGCCATCACCTGATCGCGCCTCTTTAATTCATTAAAGATCCAGCACCAAACGCTGCGGATCCTCAAGGCTTTCCTTGATGCGCACCAGGAAGGTCACGGCTTCTTTGCCATCCACAATCCGATGGTCATAAGACAGCGCTAGATACATCATCGGCTTGATGACGATTTCGCCATTTTCCACCACAGGACGTTCCTGAATTTTGTGCATGCCCAAAATGCCGGACTGTGGCGCATTGAGAATTGGGGTCGACATCAAGGAGCCATAAACACCACCATTGGAGATGGTGAAGGTGCCGCCCTGCATATCAGCCATGGACAATTCGCCATCACGGGCGGCAACGCCCAACCGGCCAATTTCCTGCTCAATTTCAGCAATGCTCATCTGATCCGCATCGCGCACCACCGGCACAACCAAACCTTTGTCGGTGCCCACGGCCACGCCAATATGCGCAAAGTTCTTGTAGATGATGTCGGTGCCATCAATCTCGGCATTCACCGCCGGGATTTCTTTCAACGCATGGCAGACCGCCTTGGTGAAAAAGCCCATAAAGCCGAGCTTAACGCCGTGCTTTTTCTCGAACAGCTCTTTGTAGGATTTGCGCAGATCCATCACCGGCTTCATATCCACCTCATTAAAGGTGGTCAGCATGGCGGCGGTGTTTTGCGCATCCTTCAGGCGGCGCGCAATGGTTTGGCGCAACCGGGTCATTTTCACCCGCTCTTCACCTTCACCCGCTTCGCGTGGCGCAGAAGATTTTTTCGGTGCGCTGTCTTTTTTCTCGCTGCCCATATTGGACACGGCCGACATCACATCCTCTTTCAGGATCTGCCCGCGTTTACCAGAGCCCTCAACATCGCCGGCATCGACGCCTTTTTCCTTCATCATCTTTTGAGCGGATGGAGCCGGTGGCATATCACCGCTGTCGCTTGGGGCTTCGCTCTTGCTCTCTTCTTTCGGCGCGCTGCTTTGCGCCGGGGCAGACGCTGCGCCTTCGCCAACAGCGATGCGGGCCAACACAGCACCCACCTCAACGGTTTCGCCGGTTTCCGCCACGATCTCAACGATTTTACCGGCTTGCGGAGCGGGCACGTCCATGGCCGCCTTGTCGGTTTCCAGCTCCACCACGGCTTCGTCAGCTTCTACGCTGTCGCCAACCTTTTTGAACCACTCGCCCACATCGGCTTCCACCACCGATTCGCCTGAGCTGGGCACCAAAAGTTCGATTATTTCGGCGTCATCGCCAGATTTGTTTTCGTCAGCCATCGAAGCCTCGCTTGTCTCGGCATTATCATCATTATCTTGGTCATCAGTGCTTTGCGTTTCAGCCGCGGCCCCATCGCCCGCGCCGATCGCCCCGATCAGGGCACCAACCTCAACGGTTTCGCCCACTTCCGCACTGATCGCTTCCAAAGTGCCATCGCTGGGCGCTGGCACTTCGATGGTCACTTTGTCTGTTTCCAGTTCCACAATCGGTTCATCCGCTTTTACCGGATCGCCGACTTTTTTGAACCATTGGCCAATGGTGGCCTCGGTTACGCTTTCGCCCAATGTGGGCACCTTAATGTCTTTAGACATATATTCTCCCAATCCAATCTGCTTTAGTCGGCAAAAGCTTCATCCAAAAAGGCCTGCAACTGGGCCAAATGGTTGCGCATCAGGCCGGTTGCCGTAGAGGCAGAGGCCGCACGACCCACATAGCGTGGCCGCTCACCCGCGCGATCCATTTGCTCAAGCACCCATTCAACATAAGGCTGAATAAACGCCCAGGCGCCCATATTTTTCGGCTCTTCCTGACACCACACAATTTCAGCATTTTTGAAGCGTGACAACTCATCATGCAGCGCTTTGGCCGGGAACGGATAAAGCTGCTCCAACCGCATCAGATACACATCGTCAATGCCGCGCTTTTCACGATCTTCCAACAGGTCGTAATAAACCTTGCCGGAACACAGCACCACGCGCCGGATTTTATCGTCCGATTGCAGCTTGATGTCGGTCTTGCCGCCAGGTGTTTCCGCATCATCCCACAACAAACGGTGGAAAGTGGAGTTTGGCCCCATTTCCTCCAGTGAAGAGACGCAGCGCTTGTGGCGCAGCAGGCTCTTTGGCGTCATCAAAATCAGCGGCTTACGGAAATCACGCTTCAACTGACGGCGCAGAATGTGGAAATAGTTGGCCGGGGTGGTGCAGTTCGCCACCTGCATATTGTCTTCAGCACAAAGCTGCAAGAAACGCTCCAGACGGGCGGAAGAGTGTTCCGGCCCCTGGCCTTCATAGCCATGCGGCAGCATCATCACCAAACCGGACATGCGCAGCCATTTGCGCTCGCCCGAGGAGATGAACTGGTCAATCACCACCTGTGCGCCGTTCACAAAGTCACCAAACTGAGCTTCCCAGATCGTCAACGCATTGGGTTCGGCCAGTGAATAGCCATATTCAAAGCCCAACACCGCCTCTTCGGACAACATGGAGTTGATCACTTCATAGCGGGCCTGGCCCTCTTTGATATTGTTCAACGGCGTATAAAGGCTGCCATCTTCTTGATGGTGCAACACGGTGTGGCGTTGCGAGAAGGTGCCCCGCTCACAATCCTGACCGGACAAGCGCACCGGATGCCCCTCGGTCACCAGCGTGCCAAAGGCAAGGGCCTCACTCAACGCCCAGTCAATGCCTTCACCCGCTTCGATCACCTTTTTGCGGTTTTTCATAAAGCGCTTAATGGTTTTATGCGCTTCAAAATTTTCTGGAATGTCCGTGATCCGTTCGCCAATCTCGCGCAACTGATCCACTTCAACACCGGAATTGCCACGCCGCGCACCATCTTCCGCATGTTTGATGTTTTTCCAGGCCCCATCCAGCCAGTCAGCCTTGTTGGGCTTATATTCGTCGCCAGCGGAAAACTCTTCTTCAAGATGGCTGCGCCAGTCTGAAATGAACTTGTCTACTTCCTTCTCGCTGACCACGCCCTCTTTAACCAATTTGTCGGCATAAGTCTGCAAGGTGGTGCGATGTGAGCGGATCGCCTTATACATTTGCGGCTGGGTGAAGGACGGCTCGTCGCCCTCATTGTGGCCGAAACGACGGTAGCAGATCATATCGATCACCACCGGCTTTTTGAACTTTTGGCGATATTCGATGGCGATCTTCGCCGCAAATGTCACCGCCTCCGGATCGTCCCCATTCACATGGAACACCGGCGCTTCAATCATTTTCGCCACATCGGTTGGATATGGCGAGGAGCGCGAATACATCGGCGCGGTGGTAAAGCCGATCTGGTTGTTGATCACAAAATGGATCGAGCCGCCTGTACGGTGGCCTTTGAGGCCGGACAGGCCGAAACATTCGGCCACAACGCCCTGACCGGCAAATGCCGCATCACCATGCAGCAACAGCGGCAGAACGGATGATCGATCTGTGGATTTTGGCGGTACAAAAATGCCATCTTCGGCATTGTGCTGATCCTGCTTGGCGCGGGCTTTGCCCAACACCACAGGGTTCACGATCTCCAGGTGAGACGGGTTGGCCGTGAGCGACAAGTGCACATTATTGCCGTCAAACTCGCGGTCAGATGAGGCGCCAAGGTGATATTTAACATCGCCTGACCCTTCCACATCGTCCGGATGCGGCGCACCGCCCTTAAACTCGTGGAACAGAGCCCGGTGGGTTTTACCCATAACCTGGGTCAACACATTGAGGCGCCCGCGGTGTGCCATGCCCAACACAATGTCTTTAACACCCAGCGCACCACCGCGCTTGATGATCTGCTCCAGGGCCGGGATCAGGCTTTCGCCGCCATCCAAACCAAAGCGCTTGGTGCCGGTATATTTCACGTCCAAAAACTTCTCGAAACCTTCCGCTTCGACCAGTTTTTTCAAAATCGCGATCTTGCCTTCCTTGGTGAAGGCGATCTCTTTGTCCGGCCCTTCGATCCGCTCCTGCAGCCAGCCTTTGGCTTCCGGATCGGAAATGTGCATAAATTCAATGCCGAAGGTCGAACAATAGGTCCGCTTCAAAATCTCCAGCATTTCCGGGATGGTGGCATATTCCAGCCCCAGATAATAATCGATGAAGATTTTGCGGTCATAATCTTTTTCGCTAAAGCCATAATTGGCCGGATCAAGCTCCGGCGCATGGGCCCGGTCGGTCAAATTCAGCGGGTCAAGATCCGCATGCAAATGGCCACGCATCCGATAAGCACGGATCATCATGATCGCATGGATGGAATCTCGCGTTGCTTGCTGCACTTGGCTCGGATCAATCGCCACGCCGTTGGCCTTGGCATTATCCTTGGCCACTTTGGCGGCTTTGGCTTCAAACCGGCCCCAATCGCCATCCAGCGCCGCCACCAGTTCGCCGCCTTCGGCGCGTGGCCAGTCGCTACGTTCCCATGAAGGCCCGGACGCGCTTTTCTTCACATCGTCCGCATTGTCCTTCAATTCGGCAAAAAAAGACCGCCATGTCTCGTCAACACTGGCGGGATTATCCTGGTATTGGGCGTAAAGCTCTTCAATATAATCGGCATTGCCGCCATAGAGAAAAGAAGTGAGCAGAAACGCTGAGTTCTGTTCTTGTCGTGTCATTGACTTGCCTGGCGAGGAGTGGCCTCGTCGTCCCCTATTCAAGATTTGCAGCTGTCACGAGCTGCGTGCCATTTGAGTATTGCGCGGGGGGTGTTAGATTTCAATTAACGCTAACCCCGCGCAATAATTTATGTTTTAGCCCTTGAGAACCTCAAGGAGCGTGTCGCCGATTTTGGCGGGCGAGCGAGACACTTTAATGCCCGCATCTTCCATCGCGGCAATCTTGTCTTCCGCGCCGCCTTTGCCGCCGGAAATCACAGCACCCGCATGACCCATGGTACGGCCTGGAGGGGCTGTTAGACCAGCGATAAAGCCAGCCATTGGCTTGGAGCGGCCTTTTTTGGCTTCTTGTTTGATGAATTCGGCAGCCTCTTCTTCCGCGGTCCCGCCAATTTCACCAATCATGATGATGCTTTCGGTTTCATCATCGTCCAGGAACATATCGAGCATGTCGATAAACTCTGTACCCTTCACCGGGTCACCGCCAATGCCCACAGCTGTGGATTGGCCAAGGCCTGCATTGGTGGTCTGGAACACAGCCTCATAGGTCAAGGTGCCGGAACGAGACACAATGCCCACAGAACCTTTGGAGAAGATGTTACCGGGCATAATGCCGATCTTACATTCGTTCGGTGTCAAAACGCCGGGGCAGTTTGGCCCGATCAAACGCGACTTTGATTTCTCAAGCGCTGCTTTCACCTTCACCATGTCCATCACAGGCACGCCTTCGGTGATACAAACGATCAACTCAATCTCAGCTTCAATTGCTTCCATGATCGCAGCGGCTGCACCTGCAGGCGGCACATAAACAACTGACGCATTGGCGCCGGTTTCTTTTTTGCCTTCTGCAACGCTGGCAAACACGGGCAGATCCTGTGTGCCATCGCCCACATTACCTGTCCAGGTCGAGCCACCCTTTTTCGGGTGAATGCCGCCGACCATTTTGGTGCCGTGATAAGCAAGTGCTTGCTCAGTGTGGAACGTACCTGTTTTACCGGTCAGGCCCTGAACCAACACTTTTGTATCTTTATTGATCAAAATAGACATTGGTTACGCCCCTTTCACTGCAGCAACAATTTTCTGCGCGGCATCGTCAAGATCATCTGCTGGGATCACGTTCAAGCCACTCTCTTCGATCAGCTTTTTGCCTTCCGCAACCTTGGTGCCTTCAAGCCGCACCACCAAAGGCACATTGAGCCCCACATCTTTCACCGCGGTCAAAACGCCTTCCGCGATCACGTCGCAGCGCATAATGCCACCAAAGATGTTGACCAAAATGCCTTTAACATTCGGGTCCGCCGTGATGATTTTAAAGGCTGCCGTTACTTTTTCAGCATTCGCGCCGCCACCCACGTCAAGGAAGTTGGCCGGCTCTTCGCCATAAAGCTTGATGATGTCCATGGTCGACATGGCCAGACCAGCGCCGTTCACCATACAGCCGATGGTGCCGTCCAAAGCGATATAGGCCAGATCATATTTGCTGGCTTCGATCTCTTTTTCGTCTTCTTCGGTCAAATCGCGCAGTTCCACCACATCCGGGTGACGGAACAGGGCATTGCCGTCAAATGACACTTTGGCATCCAACACGCGCAAATGACCGTCTTCCATCACGATCAGCGGGTTGATTTCCAAAAGGCTCATATCTTTTTCGGTGAAGGCCTTATAAAGGATCGGGAACAATTTCATCCCGTCCGCGCGGGCATCCCCCTCCAGCTTCAACGCGTCGCACAGCGCTGACGCATCAGCTTCGGTGACGCCTGTGTCCGGATCAATCGGCAGATTGTGGATTTTCTCAGGGGTTTCTTCCGCCACTGCTTCAATGTCCATGCCCCCTTCGGTGGAGGCCACAAAAGCCACTTTGCCAGAAGCGCGATCCACCAACAATGAAAGATAAAGTTCGCGGTCAATATCCGCGCCATCTTCCAGATATAGCTGGTTAACCTGCTTGCCGTCCGGACCGGTCTGCTTGGTCACCAATGTGTTGCCCAGCATTTCTTCCACATGGGCATCAACTTCGTCCTTGGTGAACGCCAGACGCACGCCGCCTTTGGCATCTTCAGGCAATTCTTTGAATTTGCCCTTGCCGCGGCCACCAGCATGAATTTGGCTTTTCACCACCCAAAGCGGGCCGCCCAATTCGTCAGCCGCCTTGCGCGCCTCTTCTTTTGAAAAAATAGGAATACCTTTGGCCACTGGCGCGCCATAGGAGGCCAAGAGCTTCTTGGCCTGATATTCATGAATGTTCATCGCATCACTCCGTTGGTTTCGCGATTGAGTTTAAAGCGCGCGTTACGCCAATTTCGGTGCAATTTTCTTGCACGCCTCAACAAGACCATCGACGGATGCGACAGACTTATCGAACATGGTTTGTTCGGATTTGCTCAGAGAAATCTCGACAATCTTTTCAACGCCGTCTGCGCCGATCACTGTGGGCACGCCCACATACATGCCTTTCACGCCAAACTCACCTTTAAGGTAGGCCGCACAAGGCAGCACGCGCTTCTTGTCTTTCAAATAGCTTTCAGCCATCGCAATGGCAGATGTTGCTGGGGCGTAGAAAGCTGACCCTGTTTTCAACAGACCAACAATCTCTGCACCGCCATCGCGGGTGCGCTGAACGATTTCTTCCAAACGCTCTTTGGTGATCCAGCCCATTTTGACCAAATCAGTCAATGGAATGCCGGCAACAGTAGAATAGCGTGTCAATGGCACCATCGTGTCGCCGTGGCCGCCCAATACGAACGCGGTTACGTCTTGTACAGACACGTCAAATTCATCCGCGATAAAGTGACGGAAGCGCGAGCTATCCAAAACGCCAGCCATGCCCACAACTTTATTGGCAGGCAAACCGGAAAAGCGCTGCAGCGCCCAGACCATGGCGTCAAGCGGGTTGGTGATGCAGATCACAAAAGCATCCGGTGCATATTTCGCGATACCTGCGCCAACCTGCTCCATCACCTTCAAATTGATTTCCAGCAAGTCATCGCGGCTCATGCCGGGCTTGCGGGGCACGCCGGCGGTCACGATCACTACATCCGCGCCAGCAATATCTTTATATTCAGAGGTGCCTTTCATCCGGCTGTCAAAACCGTCAACCGGGCCAGATTGTGCCAGGTCCAGTGCCTTGCCTTGTGGCACACCGTCAACAATATCGAACAAGGTCACATCACCAAGTTCTTTCGCTGCAGCCAGGTGAGCCAAGGTGCCACCGATCTGTCCGGCGCCAATCAGAGCGATTTTTTTACGAGCCATTTCCCAAGTTTCCCTATAGGTAAAGTAAGTTGTTTCCAGTTCCTCAATAACGCTAAGTGACTAGTTGTGCAAGTGAACCCTTCGTATTAGTTGCTTCACAAATCCAGCGTTTCCAGCGCTATTCCGTCTATGCTGAACGCTCCTCCGCGTCTTCGACATCATTGAGCGGCGCACCCAAATATTCAAGCGAGCGCATTTCCATCAATCTGGAGAGGGTCCGCTGAAATTCAAAAGCCGTTTGATCATCGCCACTTAACTCTTCCAGAGGCGCGGCAAAAGACGCCGCCAGCTTGCAGCCGCGATCATATAAGGTATCCACCAGAAGGATAAATCGCTTGGCCGCATCGCTGCGCGCCCGGTCAAGATAGGGAATCTCGTCAATAATGAAGGTGTGATAGTGGTGCGACAGCCGCAAATAGTCCCGCGAGCCAAGCGGCGCCTCGCATAATTGCTTAAAGCCGATTCGCATCACCCCAAGCGCCTGCTGCGGCACTTCAAAGCTGCGCCCTTGCAGATTGATCACTTCCGGCTCACCGGCCTGCCTGCCGGTGAGATTGTTCCAAACCCGGTCCAGCCCCTTGCGCGATGCCTCATCATGGCCAAAGAAATAGATCGGCTGTTCTTCCAGCTTTTCGCGGCGATAATCATGATCCACATCCAGCTGCAACACTTTGGTTTTTTGCTTGAGCAAATCAATAAAAGGCACAAAGAGTTGACGGTTCAATCCGTTCTTATAGAGCCGATCGGGGGGCACATTGGAGGTGGCGACCACCACCAGCCCAGCCGCAAACAATTGATCAAACAACCGCGACAGCAACATAGCATCGGTAATGTCATTGACGTGAAACTCGTCAAAGCAGAGAAGTTTAACTTCATCGATAATGGGTGCGGTCACATGGGGAATGGGATCACGGCGACCATTATCCTTGCCTTTTTCGCTTTTGCGAAATTCGGCGATCGCCTCATGCACCTCGGCCATAAATTCGTGAAAATGCACCCGGCGTTTCTTTTCAACTTCAATATGGTTGAAAAACAAATCCATCAGCATTGTTTTGCCGCGGCCCACATCGCCCCAGATATAAAGCCCATCTGGCGCGTCATCCGCGTGGCTTTGCCCCATCAGGCGCTGAAAGAAATTCGGCTTGTCCTGCTGATGCGCCTGCAATTGCCGGGCCAATTCATCAAATTGACGCACAATTTCGGCCTGCGCCGGATCAGGCTTGAGCACCTTACCATCAACCAGCTTTTGATAATGCGCGAAAAATGACTGCGCCATAAAGAGCCTTTATTGGGCTGGAAGGACTATCCGACCATGGAAACGCCTTGGCCACCGGCCATGGTGCCCACAAAACGTTCGCCATTTTTCAACAGATTGCCAATCATTTGGCCTTGCTCATTGAACAGTTGCACCTGATTGCCCGCCAATTGCCAGGAGCTAACGGCAGCAATAGAGGGCACGGCACAATTTGGCGCCGAGGCACGATAGCGCCCGGTTGAGCCTTTGGCCGACTGGGTCAGATTCAAGCGGCAGGTCTCATCCCCCGCCTGCACGGTCCAGACGCCCAACAATTTCAACACGGTCAGCGGCCCGGTCAGATCGCGCCCGGCCACATTGGTGTTTTCATTCACATCATTCAGCGACACGAACGACCCGTCCTGCTCGCCAAACAAGGATTCCGCTTCACCATTCTGCGCCTGGCTGTCGGCCAATTGCGGATCTTGCGATTGCGGCTGGCTGCCATCGACGGGCGGCAATTCAGACTGATTGACGGTGCCCGTATTCACCGGCGTCAATTGCTCCGGTGGAGGGGCATTGCGAGAAGACGAGGAAAATGGCGAGCGTGTGGTTGTACACCCGGCAAGCGCGATGATGCTGACAACGCACCCCAGTTGAACAAGTTTCACAATATTTTTCGCCATGCACGGGTCTCCTTTGTGCGAATGTGCTTAAGCCTGCTTGAAAAAGGTTAAAACGTTATCAACCATAAATTTGTCAAGCCCTAACGCCATCAACGCGCTGCTGTTCGGCGCAATAGGCCATTCTTTGTTCTAGTCAGGAATGTGGCGAGTTTACGTCTACTGGCCCGATGGATCGGCCGAGCTGTCTTTTTTGAAGTCTTCGCGCAGACTGTCCAGCAGCAATTTGGCATCTTCCGCCTCGCCGCCGGGCACCATGATCGGCACACCAGAGGGGCCAATGGCCCCGGCAAAGCCGGCCAAACCCACCTCATCCCCCTCAATCGGATGAAATCCATGCGATTTAAGCGCCAAAATCAGCAAGCGCGCCTCGCCCAGATCATCAATTTTTGCAATGGTGGTCAGGCCCATCTCATGCCCTTTCAAAAGAAAACCGCCTCAAGGAGGCGGCTTTCAGTCTAACAGTTAAACGGCCCGCTCAACCATCATTTTCTTGATCTCGCCAATCGCCTTGGCCGGGTTCAACCCCTTCGGACAGGTATTGGCGCAGTTCATAATGGTGTGGCAGCGATAGAGCCGGAACGGATCTTCCAGATCGTCCAGACGTTCGCCGGTGGCCTCATCCCGGCTGTCGATCAGCCAGCGATAGGCCTGCAGCAACACGGCTGGCCCCAAATAACGGTCGCCATTCCACCAATAGCTCGGGCAAGACGCGGAGCAACAGGCGCAAAGAATGCATTCATAAAGCCCATCGAGCTTTTCCCGATCTTCCCGCGCCTGCAACCATTCTGTGCGCGGCTCAGGTGTTTTGGTTTGCAACCATGGCTTGATGGAGCGGTGCTGAGCGTAAAAATTGGTCAGGTCAGGCACCAAATCTTTCACCACTGGCATATGCGGCAACGGATAGACATTGATCGCGCCCTTAAACTCGTCAATGCCCTTGGTGCAGGCCAATGTGTTCAACCCGCCAATATTCATGGCGCAGGAACCACAGATCCCCTCGCGGCAAGAGCGGCGCAAGGTCAATGTCGGGTCAATCTTGTCTTTGATGTACAAAAGTGCATCCAGCACCATCGGCCCACAATCGTCCAGATCGACAAAATAAGTATCGATACGCGGATTCTCGCCGCTGTCCGGATCATAGCGGTAAATGTGAAATTCCCGCACTTTGTCGCCTGACGGTTTTGGCCAGGTTTTACCCTTTTTGGGTTGCGAGTTTTTCGGCAGGGTCAGTTGAACCATATCAAGGCTCCCTAATAATCTTTGCGATCGGCGCGCATTTTGCCCGCCCGGATCGCAGAAACGGCATCAGCCGGTTTTTGTTGGCCAAAACGAAGCTGCATCTTAATAGACCCGGGCTTTCGGGGCGATTTTTTTCAAATCAACCTCTTCAGAAATCGGGTCCACGTGCACGCCACGCAAAGAAAGCTCCACTCTGCCATCTTCAGACAGACGCGAAATGGAGTGTTGGCGCCAATTCTTATCATCACGGTCAGGATAATCTTCCCGCGCATGCGCCCCGCGGCTCTCTTTCCGCGCTTCAGCCGATACAACCGTGGTCATCGCATTGGCCATCAGGTTTTCCAACTCCAGCGTTTCCACCAGATCCGTGTTCCAGATCATGGAGCGGTCATGCACCTTCACATCGGCCATTTCACCCCAGATTTCGGTCATGCGTTTAACGCCTGATTGCAGCGTTTCTTCGGTGCGGAATACGGCCGCATCTTCTTGCATGGCGCGCTGCATCTTGTCCCGCAATTGCGCGGTGGAAATCGACCCGTCCGCATAGCGCAACCGGTCAAAACGCTCCATGGATTTTTCAAAGCTGGCTTCATTCACGTCCGGCACAGCGGCTTCCTTGTCCACCACTTTGCCTGCGCGGATCGCCGCTGCCCGGCCAAACACCACCAGGTCAATCAGCGAGTTGGAGCCCAAACGGTTCGCCCCGTGCACAGAGGCACAACCTGCTTCACCCACGGCCATCAGGCCCGGCACAATCGCGTCCGGATCATCGGCTGTAGGGTTCAACACTTCCCCCCAATAATTGGTCGGCACGCCGCCCATATTGTAGTGAACGGTTGGGATCACAGGGATCGGCTCGCGGGTCAAATCAACACCAGCAAACACTTTCGCGCTTTCGGTAATGCCCGGCAAACGCTCCGCCAACACATCAGGATCAAGGTGATCAAGATGCAAGAAGATGTGATCCTTGTTCGGGCCAACCCCGCGGCCTTCGCGAATTTCCATGGTCATGCAACGTGAAACCACGTCACGTGACGCCAGATCCTTGGCGTTCGGCGCATAACGCTCCATAAAACGCTCGCCTTCAGAGTTGGTCAGATAACCGCCCTCACCGCGCGCACCTTCGGTGATCAACACGCCTGCGCCATAAATGCCGGTTGGGTGGAACTGCACAAATTCCATGTCCTGCAATGGCAAGCCCGCACGGGCCACCATGCCGCCGCCATCACCTGTGCAGGTGTGAGCAGAGGTGGCAGAGAAATAAGCACGGCCATAACCGCCCGTCGCCAAAACGGTTTGCTTGGCGCGGAAACGGTGAATGGTGCCATCGTCCAGTTTCCAGGCAATCACGCCCTGGCACTCGCCATCTTCGCTCATCAGCAAATCGGTAGCGAAATATTCAATGAAGAACTGCGCATTGTTGCGCAAAGACTGGCCATAAAGCGTGTGCAAAATCGCGTGACCCGTCCGGTCCGCCGCCGCACATGTGCGCTGCACTGGCGGGCCTTCACCATAATTCTGCATATGGCCGCCAAAGGGGCGCTGATAGATCTTGCCTTCTTCAGTCCGCGAGAAGGGCACACCATAATGCTCAAGCTCATAAACCGCTTTTGGCGCTTCACGTGCGAGATATTCCATCGCATCATTGTCGCCCAGCCAGTCAGAGCCCTTTACCGTGTCATACATGTGCCACTGCCAGCTATCGGGGCCCATATTGCCCAAAGATGCCGCAATGCCGCCCTGCGCCGCCACCGTGTGGGAGCGGGTTGGGAATACTTTGGTTACACACGCTGTGCGCAAGCCCTGCTCGGCCATGCCCAGCGTGGCGCGCAATCCCGCGCCACCGGCGCCGACAACCACCACGTCAAATTCGTGGTCGATAATTTTATAATCGCCTTTGAGTGCCATGCGGGCCTAACCTCCAAAACTCAATTTCAATAGAGACACAATGGCGACAATCGCCACACCAAAGGCGAAAAAGCTGTTGAGCATCAACAACAACCATTTGGTGCTCTCTGTATGCACATAGTCCTCAATCACCACCTGCAATCCCAAGCGCATATGGATGCAGGCCGAGATTATGGTGAGAATGGCAAAGCCAGTGATAAAAGGATTGGCGAAAGTGCTCACCATTTCAGCACGATCCGCACCAACCAGTGTGATCACCAGCCAAATCGAAAACAGCATCAGCGGCACGTTGGCCAAGGCCGTCAGGCGCTGATTCCAGAAATGCTCAGTGCCGCTTTTGGCAGACCCAAGCCCGGTCACCCGCGATAAAGGTGTACGAAAACTCATTTTTAGCCCCCCAAAGCGCTAAATCAAAAACAACCAGACAATGCCCGTGAGAACAACAGAACCACCAATGGTTGCCCACGCCATGGTGTAACGTTCAGGCCCGTAGCCTTTGCCAAGGTCCCATACAAAGTGGCGCAAGCCCCCCAGCAAGTGGTGGAATAAGGCCCATGTGTAACCGATCAGGATCAGCTTGCCGAACCAGTGGCCGAAAAAGCCCTGAGCCACGGCAAAAGCCCCATCGCCCATAGCAGCGGCGGCCAACCACCACACCACAAGGGCGGTGCCAGCATAAAGCCCGACACCAGTGATCCGATGCATGATCGACATCACCATGGTGATTTCTTCTTTATAGATGAGAATATGTGGAGATAAGGGTCGGTTGGGTTCAGCCATGGCGTCTAATGCCCCTTTATATTTGCCCTTGCCGCGTCATCGGCATTTTCAAACGTGGTCAATGATTACCCTTTGGCCGTCACTTCGTCAAAGAAAACCATCTCCACCTTAAGTCGGATACCAACGCTTACCTATAGGTAAAGCGTAAATCAAGCGTTCTTTTGCCGCATCAGTTACTCATAATCCGTTAATTTCCTGTCCGGATCATAAGCCTGGTCCGTCACTTGTTTGATCACGGCCTGCCCGCAGCGCATTTTACCTGCTGCAGGGTCGAAGCAATATTTCGGCTCCCCATAAAGTTGCCAGCCTTCGCTCAGCGCTTTGGTCACCTTGTGGCAGAAACTTGAATCATCGTCCGCAGACAGAAATCTATAAATATCCATACTGGTTCCTTCGACTAATTTACGGTTGGATTTTTGCACTTGATCACATTTACACTGAACAAAACATACTGTTTGAAAAAATTTGACCTTGCCCCGACCAACCCAATCAATAGATTGCGTCTAGGGAAATGGGATGAAAGAGAATAATGGCAAACTTTCCAAAACGTCTGATCGACGGCTATAAGGAATTCACCTCCTCTGCACTGACAAAGGAGCGCGAGAAATATAAAGAGCTGGCGGAAAAGGGCCAAAAGCCCTCCGTGCTGATCATCGCCTGTTGCGACAGCCGCGCCGCGCCGGAAACAATTTTTTCCGCCGGTCCCGGCGAATTGTTCGTGGTGCGCAATGTGGCCAATCTGGTGCCGCCCTATGCACCCGATGGCGGGCATCACTCCACCTCGGCAGCCATTGAGTTTGCGGTGAAAGGCCTTGGGGTCAAAGATATTGTGGTGATGGGCCATGGCCGTTGCGGCGGCATTCAGGCAGCCTTGTCCACTGATGGGGCCAAACTGGACGAAGGCGATTTTATCGGTAAATGGATGAGCATGCTCAAGCCCGTGGCTGAGCAGGTCGCAGCCACCGACAAGGTGATGACCCCGGCTGAGCGCCAAAATGCCTTGGAGCGGGTTTCCATCCGCCGGTCAGTACAAAATCTGCGCGAATTTCCATATATCAACGAAATGGAAAAAGACGGCAGCGTGAACTTGCATGGCGCCTGGTTCGATATCTCTACGGCTGAACTTTGGGTTATGAACGGCGAAACCGGCGATTTCAGCCGCGCCGAGGCCTAATAACGCGCGCGGTGCCAGCGATAGAGCCGGTCGGGCAGACCCTCTTCATTGTCACCATCAGTTTTGCGCACACATTCAAAGCCCTGCGCCTCATAAAAGGCGCGGGCCCGCATATTGTCTTCAAAACACCAGAGCTCGAGCTTGACGGCGCGGCCCTTGGCATGGTCCAGAAGCGCTTTGCCCACGCCGCGCTCAATGGCGGTGGGGTGCACGTATAAATGCGCGATCCAGTGATCGATCTGAACGAGAAATCCGGCGATTTGGTCGGCCAAAATGCCGACAAATATTTCCCCCCGGCCCCATAAATCTTTAAGGTGGGCAAAGTCTTGTTCACGCGTATGCAGAATGGGCAAAAAGGGCAAAAGCTCCTGCCGTGACACGCGGAAAATCTCCACCAGACGGGGCAAATCTTTTTCACTGGCTTTGCGAATCTGCACCATCACCACGCCTCAAACAAACACCCGCTGACCATTGGCCAGCGGGTGCACATCATAACAAATATTGCAGATGGTTTAAGCTTATTTCTTCAACAGTCCGCGATTTACAATTGCTTCAGCGATCTGCACCGTGTTCAAAGCCGCGCCCTTGCGCAGATTATCTGCCACGACCCACATATTCAGCCCGTTTTCAACGGTGGCATCTTCGCGGATGCGGGAAATAAAGGTGGCGTCTTCCCCTGCCGCTTCCACTTGGGTGATATAGCCGCCATCTTCGCGCTTATCCACCACCATGATGCCAGGCGCTTCGCGCAAAATGTCACGCGCTTCATCCGGGGTGATTTCATTTTCAAATTCGATATTCACCGCTTCGGCGTGGCTGATAAACACCGGCACCCGCACCGCTGTGCAGGTTACTTTGATTTTCGGGTCGAGCATCTTTTTGGTCTCGGCCAGAACTTTCCACTCTTCCTTGGTGTAGCCATCTTCCATAAACACATCGATGTGCGGAATGGCGTTAAAAGCGATCTGCTTGGGGTAGACCTCAGGCTCTGGCATATCGGTGACAAAAATGCCCTTGGTCTGATTCCAAAGCTCGTCCATCGCCGCTTTGCCGGAGCCGGACACAGACTGATAGGTAGAGACCACGATCCGCTTGATTTTCGCGTGATCATGCAAAGGCTTCAAGGCCACCACCAGTTGCGCGGTTGAGCAGTTCGGGTTGGCAATAATGTTCATGCGCTCATTTTGCGCCATATATTCTTCAAGATGGTGCGGGTTCACTTCCGGCACGATCAGCGGCACATCCTGGTGATAACGCCAGAAAGAGGAATTATCGATCACGATACAACCGGTCTCGCCGATTTTCTCGGCCCATTTCTTGGAAATGTCTGACCCGGCAGACATCAGGCAAAAATCAACGCCGTTAAAGTCGAATGTTTCCAGATCTTTGCATTTCAGCGTCTTGTCACCAAAGGACACTTCGCGACCAATGGAGCGTGAGGACGCCAAGGCATAAACCTCGTCAGCGGGGAAACCGCGTTCCGCCAGAATGCCCAACATTTCCTGGCCGACATTCCCTGTCGCGCCTACAACTGCAACCTTATAACCCATCTTGATTTTTCCTGTCTCACCCCCGCTCTTGACGTAACGTTTAGCCGGATCGTCCCCCTGGCGGGGGCGCTCAGGGAAACTTAGCGGGTTTTGGTGGTTTTTGTCTCGGTCATCTTGCCAACGCCAAGCGCCACGTCTCTTGAAAGAGACATGGTTTTCACAGTCATCATTGTTGTGTGCATTAACTGCATCATGATTGTCGCGTTAGCCGAGTTAGTTAAACAAGCGCCGTTGTTTTATCGCATTGCGAAGATTAGTCAACAAAGCTTGCCGAAATATTATTTCGCCCCTTCACCTCGCGCCATTAACGCAGCGCGAGGCCATTTGTTCCGAAAAGAAACCGAAACTATATTTTGGCGATAATTGCGTCGCCCATTTCTGCAGTCGAGACCTTTTTGCAGCCTTCCTGCATAATGTCGCCGGTGCGCAAGCCTTCCTCCAGCACAGACGAAATCGCACCTTCAAGCTTGTCGGCCAACTCGATCATTTCGAAAGAATAGCGCAGCGCCATCGCAAAGCTGGCCAGCATCGCAATCGGGTTGGCCAGCCCCTGGCCCGCAATATCCGGTGCGGACCCGTGCACCGGCTCATAAAGCGCCTTGCGCTTGCCAGTGTTTGCGTCTGGCGCGCCCAGAGAAGCTGAAGGCAACATACCCAGCGAACCAGTCAACATCGCCGCCGCGTCAGACAGGATATCGCCGAACAGATTGTCGGTGACAATCACATCAAATTGCTTGGGGTTACGCACCAATTGCATGGCGCAATTGTCCGCCAGAATATGATCAAGCTGCACATCGGCATAATCCTTGTGCACCTCGGTCACCACCTCGTGCCACAACACGCCGGATTTCATCACATTGCGTTTTTCAGAAGAATGCACGCGCTTGTCGCGGGTGCGGGCCAGATCAAAGGCCACGCGGGCAATGCGGTCAATTTCATAGGTGTCGTAAACCTGAGTGTCGATGCCCCGCTTTTGCCCATCACCCAGATCAATGATCTCTTTCGGTTCACCGAAATACACACCGCCGGTCAGCTCACGCACGATCAAAATATCGAGGCCTTCCACCAACTCTTTTTTCAAAGATGAGGCATCAGCCAGGGCACTATAACAAATGGCCGGGCGCAAATTGGCGAACAAGCCCAAATCTTTGCGCAAACGCAGAAGGCCAGCTTCAGGGCGCACCTCATAAGGCACATCATCCCATTTTGGGCCGCCCACAGCACCAAAAATCACCGCATCGGCCTTGAGCGCCTTGTCCATATCCTCTTCGGAAATCGCTTGCCCATGCGCATCATAGGCGGAGCCGCCCACAAGGCCGGTATCATAAGAAAAATCGGCAAGGCCTTTTTCCTTCAGGTGCGCAATAAGCTTTTCCACCTCAGCCATGATTTCCGTGCCGATGCCATCGCCGGGCAACAGCAAAAGATGATTTTGTGCCATAGTCACATCCTGAATTTGAATTAGAAACTGCCGCTTTGCTAGCGCTCTCCGGCGCAAATGGCAAGGCGTTGCCGCCAGAATGCGTTCTGCTCAGCGCTTATGGATCAACGCCGCAGCCTCTGATTGCGATAGGCGGCATAAAGATGCAGGACGCCAATCACCAACGCTAGAGACGAAAAGGCAAAGTCGCGAAAGACCGGGCTTTCACCGTCGGAAAACAAGGTGAGCCCGAAAAACTGAAAGAACAGCGCCGATCCACGCAGCACAAAAACCGCCCCGATCAGCCCCACCAGCACCCGCACCATTTTGCCAAACCGATCCTTGAACGCCGCCCAAAAACAAATCAGGCTCCAAATCAGAAATACTATGGCAATTGCCAGGGTCAAAAGCGCAGGCCAGATATCACCGGCCACATCCGCCGCGGCCATCACTTTACCAGCGCGCAAAAAGATATAGGCGTCGCCGCCCACCACAATCACCAGCACATGCAACAAGGCCAAACTCAAATCGGCCAACCCGGCCAACATATAAAGCATAATTCTCTCCACCATACGCTAACGTATGGAAATGTACCCAACCGACACGCAGGTGACCAGTACCTGTTTTGCCGCAGGCTAAATCCAGCCGGTGAGCAGCAGCGCAATCACATAGGCGGCGGCCAACAGATCCACCACAATGCACATGGGCGGATACCAGCTCACCACTTTCGCCCCGCGACCTGTATTATGTTTGATAAAATCCCAAACCGCATGCACCCCCAACCCGATGGGCACCGCCCAGGGCCAGACCAATAGCCCAACCACAGCCAACCCATAGGTCACCAGCGCGGCCAGAACTTCATCACGCTGCTGCTGCGCACTATGCTGATGGCTGAGCAGCAGTATCGGATAGACAAGCCCGATCAGCATCAAAGCCCCGGCCGCCACTTGCAGCGGATAGTGCGGAAAAATCAGGTGCAATGCGACCAGAAAGGCCAGCATGACAGCGACACCGAAGAGGATCGCGTCTTTTGAAAAGGAAAACATAAAGGATCACCCCAAACTATGGCGTGATCATCAAACCGCTTCCACTTGGAGAAAGGTCAAGCGCGATCGCCTGCCCCAATGCGCGCGGTGACTTCAATTTCCACCTTCATTTCAGGCTTGATCAATCCACACACCACCATGGTGGCGGCGGGCCGGACCTCAGCGAAATATTTGCCGGTGATCTCGAATACTTTTTCCGCATCATTGGCATCGGTAATATAATAATGCGCGCGCACCACATCCTTGAGCGATGCGCCCGCCTCTTTCAACGCCTTTTCGATGGTCAAAAAGCAATTGTTGGCCTGCGCTTTCACATCATCCGGCATCTGCATATTGTCATAATCATAGCCGGTGGTGCCGGCCACATAGACCATATCCCCATCCACAATCGCGCGGGAATAGCCTGCCTTTTTCTCAAAAGGCGAGCCGGTGGAGATGCGCTTGATGCCCATAATTTAGATCCAGGGCCGCTCTTCAGAAACCTTATTTTCGAACGAAGAAATGGCGTCGCCTTTTTCCATGGTCAGGCCCACATCGTCCAAACCTTGCAGCAATGCATTTTTGCGCGAGGGGTCAATGTCGAACTCAACGGTGCCGCCATCAGGGCCCTGAATGGTTTGCGCTTCCAGGTCCACGGTCAATGTGGCGTTGGAGCCGCGTGACGCGTCATCCATCAGTTCTTTCAACTGCTCTTCAGTCACCACAATCGGCAAAATGCCGTTTTTAAAGCAGTTATTGTAGAAAATGTCAGCAAAGCTGGTGGAGATGATGCAGCGAATGCCGAAATCTTTCAGCGCCCATGGGGCATGCTCACGGCTGGAGCCACAGCCAAAATTGTCGCCCGCGACCAGAATGGACGCATTGCGATAGGCGGGCTTGTTCAGCACAAAATCCGGCTTTTCGGTTTTGCCATCTTCTTCGTAGCGCATTTCGGCAAAGGCCGCCACGCCCAAGCCAGTGCGCTTGATGGTTTTGAGATATTGTTTCGGGATAATCATATCGGTATCGATATTGATCAACGGCAATGGGGCGGCAACCCCGGTCAATGTTGTGAACTTATCCATCTGTCGCAATATCCTTTCATCAGGGCTTGAACCACTTTTAAAGCCCAGACCCTTCAAATGCACCAGCGGCAAAACCGCGTCAAGTCGCCCGCGCGCGCCATCGTTGAATTTGGGCGTAAAAAATGGCTAGATACGCGCAGATATTTTGACCAATAGGAAAAATCATGACGCCACATAACCATGCCCCCAAAGATGCCTATGCCGAAACCGTGCTGCTGCCCGGCGATCCCTTGCGCGCCAAATGGGTGGCTGAAACCTTTCTGGACGATGCGAAACTGGTCAATTCCGTGCGCAATTGCCTAGGCTATACCGGCACCTACAAAGGCCAAAAAGTCTCGGTGCAAGCCACGGGCATGGGCCAACCTTCCCTCGCCATCTATGTGCATGAGCTGATCAATCTTTATGGCGCCAAAAACTTTATCCGCATCGGCACCTGCGGCGGGCTGAACGAAAAGGTCAAAGTGCGCGATGTGGTGTTGGGCGTCGCCGCCTCCACCGACAGCGCCATGAATGCAGGCACCTTTGGCCGCTACCATTATGCCCCCCATGCCGATTTTGATCTGCTGCGCAAAGCCGCCGACCTTGCCGACGAGCGTAAAATGAAATTTCACGCCGGGGGCATTGTCTCCTCAGATGTGTTTTATGTTGAAGGGGGGGCCAAAGGTTACCAGCCGTTGCTCGATCACGATATTCTGGCCGTGGAAATGGAAGCCGCGGCGCTTTACACCTTGGCCGCCAAATTCAACCGCAAAGCCATCGCCATCTGCACCATGACCGATTGCCTGATCACAGGTGATGAGATTGATGCGGATGCTCGGCAGAGCTCGCTGGAAGAGATGGCCACCCTGTCGCTAGACCTGGCGGCCACGCTCTAGGCCTCCGCTTAGCCATTGCAAATTCCTCCTCCCGACCTACATTGTTTGGATAAGATGTTGGGCGGGAGTACAAAATGAACAAGCCTAAGCTGGCGCTAGTGCTGACGATCTTGAGCTATCTCTGGATTATGGTCACTGTGGCGATCGCCGGGGCAAATTATCCTGACTATAGCCATATATCGCAATTTATGAGCGAACTTGGCGCGGTGGATGCGCCCCATCCTACACTTGTCAATTTTGGATCTTTCTTTTTCGCCGCCCTAATCTTACTTGGCGCATTGGCGTTGATTTTTTCCAGTCTACCGCGGAGCCTGCCCGGCACCATCGGGCTCGCGATTTTGGCGCTCTATCCGCTGCTGGTGATGGTCACTTCCTTTTTCCCCTGTGACGCCGCGTGCCGCCCGGCTACCCCATCCACAAGCCATATCATTCATATGAACAGCGCCCTGCTCGCCTATCTCGCCGCCATTGTCGGCTTGACGATCCTGTCGCTGCACGCCCGCAAATGGCTGGGCAAAAGCCTGCTGACCCCGCTGGGTGTAATCATGCCGGTTATTTTGCTGGTGCTGCTGGGCAATATGATGCCCGACAACCCGCGGGTTGGATTGATCCAACGCCTGTTTGAAACATTGGTCTATGGCTGGCTGGTTTTTTATATCATCACCCTGATCACGCCGCGCAAAGCGCACGCTGCACGCCATTAACCGCGTCTTAACATTTACGGGCTTTGCCCTTTTATGGCCGCGTTTTTCCCGTTTTAATGGGTCAACTGGGAAATCAAAGGCACATCTATGCTTGATCAGAATAATGCGGCACGCCTGAAAGAGGGCGTGAAGTCACTTGAATTGATGACGCGGTTTGCGCTGGCCACATTGGCGCTGGCCAGCGGCGTTTATACCTATCTGGGCGTGCGCAGCCTGATTGATGGTTCCGCCGATCTGGTGTTTTTCGCCGCGATTGTTTATTCCGCTGCTGTATCCGTCGGCATTTATGCCTTTTGGACCTATATGATGCGCTTTCTGCCCCTGATGCGCGACAGCGCCCGGCGCGGCGCCTTAATCGCAGTGATGGGGCTGGGCAGCCTGATGATTGTTGCCATGTCGTCCTGGCTCAACGCTGCGGCCCTCGCTGGCTCTGCCGCACTGGAGCAACATTTGGCGGTCACCCTTGAAGATTATGTCGCCGATCTCGACAAGGCTCACGATAAGGCCTTGGCCGCCCAAAGCCTGTTGCCCGATGTGCAACGCGCCTCGGTGCGCTTTTCCCGCCTCGCCGAAGATGAACGCCAGTCCGGCGCCCTCACCGGCACCTCTGGCTCCGGCTCTGTGGTGCAATTGCTCACCCAAATGTCGCAACAATTGGATGAATTGAGCGCCTCGATCCTGGCTTCCCGTGAAACGGTGGCCACCCAGTTTGAGCAGGGCTCCCAGCACTTGGCTAAAATGCGCGCACTGGTCTCTGGTGACGGCGAGGTGCAGCCCCGCGCCGACCAGTTCGCTGCCGAAGCCCTGGCACTGACCGGCGTAATTTCCTCCTTGCAGGAAACCTCCATCGCCGCCTCGGTAAGCCGTGCAGCAGAAGATTTGTCTTTGGGCTTTATTGCCCCCGTTGCCGACGGCGGCACCCAGGATCTGGCCAACCGACAAGACCGGGTGATGCGCTCGATCATGGACGCGGTGGCCGCTCAATCCAAAGCCTTGCAGGCGGCGGCGCAGGATATTCTCAACCAACCCGGCGTGCCCGCCCGACGCTTTGTGCCACTCTCCACCCCGGAAGCGGTGTTGCTCTATGCGCGCGACTTCTTGCCCTCCTGGGCCGGGGCGATTTCCATCGACTTGCTGCCCATGGTGCTGGTGCTGATCCTTTCGGTGGTGCATTCCGCCTCCCGGCGCGAAGCCCGCACACTGGATGTAGCCGACAAGATCACCGCCGCCGAAATGATGCGCGCCGTGGCCCTGTTCCGCGACATGAATGCCGATTTGCCGCCCGAGCAGGTGCAAAAAGCCATCGAACATGCCGCCAATGAAAAATTGCCGGATGACCAAGCGGCAAAGCCAAAGGACGAAGCCGAAGAAAAAGAGGACCGCACCAACAGCCCGGAGGCGCGTGAGGAGACGCACGAAGACAATATCACGCCCCTCAGAGACAAAAAGTAAGCGATGAGCACGGAAACCAAAACAAGGTTCTGGCTGGACGATGGCCGCTTGATGCGGGCGGTGTTTTTTGTGCTGCTTTTTGCCAGCGGGGTGATCCTGTGGCTCGATTTCGACCAGCTCTATAATCAGCAATCCGCTGCGCCTTATAGCCCACAAAAGGGCGACACGCCTGTTTTACCGGCGGTGGACCGACCCGAGATCAACCCCAACGACCCGAAATTTTCGCCCATAGAGCGGGTACAGCTGCCGCGTGAAACCTTGCAACAACCACTCAAGGCGACCTTGGAAGCAGGTCACATCCTTACCCTGCAAGGGGCCATTGATGTCGGTGCCTTTGCCCGACTCGAACCAGAGCTCGAACGTATGGCCGAATATGTGGAATGGGTGGAAATCAACTCGCCCGGTGGATCGGTCGACGATGCCTTGGCGCTGGCGAAGTTGATCCGCGCGTTGGAGTTAAATATGCGGGTGCCGGCCGGAGGTTATTGCGCCTCCTCCTGTCCACTCATTTTTGCAGCGGGCGTAAAACGCGATCTGCATCAACAGGCCAATATCGGCGTGCATCAGATTTATTTGCCCGCAAATGACCCCAATGCCGCCCGCAACACAGCACAAGCCATGTCCGACGCACAATCCATCACGGCACAAATCACCAAACATCTGACCGATATGGGCGTGGATGGTGCCCTATGGGTGCACGCCCTCGAAACGCCGCCGCAACGGCTATATTACTTCACGCCTGAAGAGGCCAAAGCCTATAAATTGGCGACGTTGATCAGCGAGTAACATCCCCGCGCCACGGCAGGGTGTTCAGTCATTTTGACAAAACGAGTGAGATGGCGGGGACCAAATTTGCAGCTGATCCCTCCCCCAAATGGGGAGGGATGAAGGTGAGACAGCGCTTAAAGCTCGCGCACATCCACGAACCGACCTGCCACCGCCGCAGCGGCCGCCATGGCGGGTGACACAAGGTGCGTGCGGCCCTTAAAGCCCTGACGTCCTTCAAAGTTGCGGTTCGAAGTCGAGGCACAGCGCTCGCCCGGCTTCAGCTTGTCGGCATTCATTGCCAGACACATGGAGCAGCCCGGCTCGCGCCATTCGCAGCCCGCTTCGATAAAGATTTTGTCGAGGCCCTCTTCTTCCGCCTGCGCTTTCACCAAACCAGAACCCGGCACGATCATCACATTCACGCCCTCGGCCACTTTTTTGCCCTTCAGCACTTCAGCAGCAGCGCGGAAATCTTCGATCCGGCCATTGGTGCACGAGCCGATAAAAACGCGATCAATGGTAATGTCGGTGATCTTAGTGCCCGGCTTCAGGCCCATATAATCCAGCGCACGCCATTTTGACTCCCGCTTATTCTGATTTTCGATATCGTCCGGGTTCGGCACTTCGCCATTGATGGAAACCACATCTTCAGGGCTTGAGCCCCAGGTGACGATCGGCGGCAAATCAGACGCATCAAGGGTGATTTCCTTGTCGAACTTGGCGCCTTCATCTGTGTGCAATGTCTTCCAATAGGCTTTGGCCATTTCAAAGGCTTCGCCTTTCGGGGCGCGCGGACGACCTTCGATATACTCGAAGGTCTTTTCATCCGGCGCGATCAAGCCAGCACGGGCGCCGGCTTCGATCGACATGTTACAAACGGTCATCCGGCCTTCCATGGAAAGTGCCTCAATCGCCTCACCGGCATATTCAATCACATGTCCGGTGCCACCCGCGGTGCCAATTTCACCAATAATCGCCAAAACGATATCTTTCGCGGTGACGCCTTTTGGCAATTTGCCATTGACGGTCACGCGCATATTTTTGGCTTTGGATTGGATCAATGTTTGGGTGGCCAGCACGTGCTCCACTTCCGAGGTGCCAATACCGTGCGCCAGCGCGCCGAAGGCCCCATGGGTGGAAGTGTGGCTGTCGCCGCAAACGATGGTCATGCCCGGCAGGGTGAAGCCCTGCTCTGGCCCCACAATGTGCACAACGCCCTGGCGCTTATCCAGCTCGTTGAAATATTCAACACCGAAGTCGGCCGCATTTTTCGCCAGCGTATCCACCTGGATTTTGCTGTCCGGATCATCAATGCCCTGCGACCGGTCGGTGGTCGGCACATTGTGGTCCACCACGGCCAAGGTGCGCTGCGGCGCCCGCACTTTGCGGTCGGCCATGCGTAGCCCTTCAAAAGCCTGCGGGCTCGTCACCTCATGCACGAGGTGACGATCAATATAAAGAAGGCTAGTGCCATCTTCATTATTGGCCACCAGGTGATCGTCCCAAATCTTGTCATAAAGTGTACGTGGATTGCCCATTTTAAACGGTCTTTCGTTCAATGATTGCTTGATTAAAACGGTTCTAAAACCAGCGCAAAGCGCGGTCAAGTCACGATCAGGCGATAATCGTCCACCTGAAGCGGCCCAGCGGGCGGTGCAACTTGTAATCACTATGCACAAGAGATCGCAAAAAGACTACTGACATTGTCGTCTAACCCTGTTTAAACTCGACATAATTAAAAATCATAAAGGGGATCCCAAATGGCGCAGGCCACGAGCGCTTACAAGTCTCAGCTCATCGAACTTGCACACTCTCGAAAACTCACCGACCAGAGCTTTTTGAACTTTTTGAGCCATCTGGTGAACTCGATTGACGATGGCGATCTCAAAAACAAAGATCTGTCGGAACTGCTCGATGCCGGCATCCGCGCTTATGACCATCTGGGCCAGCGCCATGCCAACGGCCACCATATCTCCAATTGGGCGCCCAAAGATGCGCACAAGGACCATATTGTTGATGCCTTTAACGAGGACATGCCCTTTATCGTGGATAGCGGGTTGGCCGCCATCCGCGCCTCCGGGGCCGACATCATCCTGTTTGCCCACCCCATCCTGCCGGTCAAAAAGACCGAGCATGGGGTCGAGGTTTTGGCCAAATTTGAGGACGGCGTGCAAAAAGAAAGCCTCTTGCATGTTCATTATCGTCCGGGCCTAAGCGCGAATAATCAGGAAGTGCTGGTGGAGGAGCTAGACAATGCCCTGACCCAGGTGCGCCATGCCGTCAATGGCTGGCGTCCGATGCTGGAAAAACTGGGCAAGACCGTGCGCCATTATCGCGACAATCCGCCGAAAATTGACGATGCTGTACTGGCCGAAAGCATGAGCTTTCTTGGGTGGTTGGCCGATCATAATTTTACCTTTTTGGGCATGCGCGAATATCGGCTCAAAAATAAGGATGGCGCCCCCTATCTCGAACCTTTGCGCGATAGTGGATTGGGCATCTTGCAGGATCCGGACCTGTTTTTCCTGCGCCACGGGCCCGATTATGTGGAAATGACCGATCAGCATGTGGCCTTTTTGCAAAAGGCTGACCCGCTGATGGTGACCAAAGCCAACATCAAATCGGTGGTGCACCGCCGCGTCCATATGGATTATGTCGGGGTGAAGCTGTTTGACGAAAATGGCGATCTATGCGGCGAATTGCGCATTGTGGGCCTGTTCACCTCCATGTCGCTGGCCACCCCGCACACCTCGGTGCCCCTGTTGCGCCGCAAGGTGATGCAAGTGATGCAACGCTCTGGCCATTCCCCAAACTCCCACTCCGGCAAGGCGCTGATGAATGCGCTGGATAATTACCCGCGCGAAGAGCTGTTTCAGATCGATGAAAAGCTGCTCTATGAGTTTGCCACCACCATAGCCGAACTGGCCGACCGGCCCCGCGTGCGCGTTTTGCCCCGCATCGATCCGTTCGACAATTTTGTCTCGGTCCTCCTGTTCATGGCGCGGGACAAATATAACTCTCATATCCGCAAACAGGTGGGCGAATATCTGGCGGAAAAATATGATGCCCGCGTGTCTGCCTTTTATCCGAACTTTCCTGAAGGCGAATTGGCATCCGTGCATTTCATTCTGGGCCGCAATGGCGGCAAAACCCCTGAGCCAGATCGGGAAGAGCTGGAAGAACATATCACCAATTTGACCCGTTCTTACGGCGATTGGCTGGCCTCCCTGGTGGATGACCCGCGCACCATCGCGCCCTATGTGAACGCCTTTACCAATGCCTATCAGGAGAAATATCCCCATGCGGAAGCGTTGGTGGATATCGAGCATTTTGAGCGGCTGGATAATGACGAAATCATCGAGGTGAGGCTGGATAAACATGCCCGCCGTGAAAACGCCTATTCGCTCAAACTTTACCATCGCTCCACCGCCATCCCGCTCAGCGCCCGCGTGCCGCTGCTGGAGAATTTCGGTTTTACCGTTGTCAATGAACGCACTTATACCGTCTCACCCGAAGATGAGGCCGAGCGCGTGCTGCACGATATGACCCTCAAGGTGGCCGATTTTGACGGCGATCTCACCGAAATTGCCGACACGATCGAAGAGGCCATTAAAGCGGTTTGGTATCAGGCCGCCGAAAATGATGGCTATAACCAGCTGGCGCTGTTTGCGGCCATGCCCTGGGACAACATCGCCATCATCCGCGCCCTGTCACGCTATTTGAAACAGGCCGACATCACCTATTCCCAACGTTACATGTGGACCACGCTGGCCAAACATCCACTGACGGCGAAAGCGATTGTCGACCTGTTCTACGCCCGCCACGATCCCAATTCCAATGGCGACGCCCAAGTGGTGGAACAGCAAGCGAGAGAGACCATCCGCGAAACGCTGGACAACATCACCAGTCTGGATGACGACACCATCTTCCGCCGTTTTGTGAATTTGGTAGATTCCAGCCTGCGCACCAATTTCTACCAACGCCCCAACGGGCAGCGACGCCCGGCCCTTGCCATCAAATTTGATGCCTCAAAGGTCGCTGGGTTGCCCGAACCGCGGCCTTTCCGGGAAATTTTTGTCTACAGCCCACGGGTGGAAGGCGTGCATCTGCGCGGCGGCATGATCGCGCGCGGCGGCTTGCGCTGGTCAGACCGGCCGGAGGATTTCCGCACCGAGGTGCTTGGGCTGGTGAAGGCCCAAATGGTCAAAAATGCGGTGATCGTGCCGGTGGGGGCCAAGGGTGGCTTTGTGCCCAAACAGATGCCAACCAACCCCACACGGGAAGAATTTATGGCCGAGGGCATCGCCAGCTATAAAATCTTCATCGGCTCCCTGCTCGACATAACCGACAATCTGGACGTGGACGAGGTGATCCCGCCCGAAAATGTCAACCGGCTGGATGGCGACGATCCCTATCTGGTGGTCGCAGCCGATAAAGGCACCGCGACCTTCTCAGATACCGCCAATGCCATTTCCGATGAGCGCAATTTCTGGCTGGGTGACGCCTTTGCTTCTGGCGGATCGGTCGGCTATGACCACAAAAAGATGGGCATCACCGCCCGTGGCGGCTGGGAAGCAGTGAAACGCCACTTCCGTGAAATGGACCATGACATTCAAACCGTGCCCTTCACGGCCGTGGGCGTGGGCGACATGTCCGGCGATGTGTTTGGCAACGGCATGCTCTTGTCGAACCAGACCAAGCTGATCGCTGCCTTTGACCACCGCGATATCTTTATCGATCCCGATCCGGACCCGGCAACTTCCTTTGCAGAGCGCAAACGCCTGTTTGAGATGGGCCGCTCCTCCTGGCAGGATTATGATCAGTCCAAACTCTCCACCGGCGGCGGCATTTATCCGCGGTCGTCCAAATCCATCACCCTCTCTGCCGAAGCAAAAGCCGCATTGGGCATTGAAGAGGATCAACTCAGCCCCAACGATCTGATGCAGGCCATTTTGAAAGCCAAAGCCGACCTGTTATGGTTTGGCGGCATCGGCACCTATGTGCGTGCCAGCACCGAGAGCAATGCTGATGCGGGCGACCGCGCCAACGACGCCATCCGCATCACGGGCAGTGAAGTGGGCGCCAAAGTGATCGGCGAAGGCGCCAATCTAGGCATCACCCAGCTGGCCCGCGTGGAATATGCCCAACATGGCGGCCGCATCAACACCGACGCCATCGACAATTCCGCCGGCGTGAACTCGTCTGACTTGGAGGTGAACATCAAAATCGCCTTGGGCAGCCTGGTGCGTGACGGCGTGATAGACATGCCCCAGCGCAACAGCTTCCTTGCGGAGATGACCGACGAGGTGGCCGAACTGTGCTTGCGCAACAACTATTTGCAAACCCTCGCCATCTCGCTGGCCGAGCGGCGCAATGTGGCTGACTTGCCCTATCATGCCGATTTCATCAAATCGCTGGAAGCGGCAGGCGAGTTGAACCGCAAGGTGGAATATCTGCCCAAACATGTCGATTTGATGGAACGCGAAACCCACAATCGCGGCATGACGCGCCCGGAACTGGCCGTGATTTTGGCCTATGCCAAAAATACGCTCTACGCCAAATTGCTGGAATCTGATGTGCCCGATGATCCCTATCTGGGCAAGGAACTGTTCCGCTATTTCCCCGAGCAGCTCACCGCCACTTATCCGGATACCATCACCAATCACCGCCTGCGGCGTGAAGTGATCGCTACCGTACTTTCCAACGCCATGATCAACCGCGGCGGGCCAGACTTTGTGCACCGCATTGCGTCGGCGACCGGGGCAGATCCGGCGCAAGTGGCCGCCGCCTATGCCACCGCGCGCGACAGCTTTGGCCTCACCGACATGAACGCGGCCATTGACGAGTTGGACAACAAAATGTCGGGGCAGACTCAATTGGCGCTTTACGATGAATTGCGCACCTTGCTGTTGCAGCAAAGCGCCTGGTTTATCCGCAACGTCAATCTGGATGACGGCATTTCCAAAGTGGTGGAACTATATAGCACCGGCATCGACAAAATCCGCGCCATGCTGGACGAGTTGCTGCCCGAATTCATTCAGCAAAGCGTTGAACGCCAGACCGAGACTTTCGTGAACGGCGGCGCACCGCAATCGCTGGCCAAACGGGTGGCGCAACTATCTGCGCTCACCCTGTCCACCGAAATTGTGTTGGTGGCAGAACGTGCCAACACCAGCGTGGAAAATGCGGCAAAGGCCTATTTCACCATTTTGGAGAACTTCAAATTGGGTCGCATCACCGAGCAGGTCAACACCGTGGAAGTGCATGATTATTACGATCGCATGGCGCTTGACCGGGCCATGGCCAATATGATCCGCGCCCAGCGCGACATCACATTGGACGTGCTGGCCTTTGACGCCAATGATGTCGAAAAAGCCTTTGCGGACTGGAACAATGCCCGCTCAGCCGACATCAGCCGTACCCGCGAAATGGTGGAAAACATCACCGACACCACACTGGGTGTCTCCAAGCTCTCGGTGGCAGCAGGGTTGCTGTCTGATTTGGCGAAAGGCTAAAAATGAGCGAATTTGCGTCGCAACCCCGCCCGACACCCACACGTGTCGGGCAATTCTCCTGGATGTTGTTCGACTTTGCGGCGCAGCCCTTTCACACGCTGATCCTCACCTTTATCTTCGCGCCCTATTTTGCCGCCCATCTCAGCCCCAATGCCGTGGATGGCCAGGCCATGTGGGGCTATGCCATCGGCCTGGGTGGTTTCGTGATCGCGATTCTGGCCCCCGTTTTGGGCGCCATGTCCGACACCACCGGGCCGCGCAAACCCTATATCGCGTTCTTTTCAATCTTTGCCATCATCGGCGCCAGCTTGATGTTTTTCGCCGCCCCGGGCACGGAAAATGGCGTCCTGTTTGCCGTGGTCGGCGTGTTTCTCGCCATTATCGGCTTTGAATTTGCCACCATTTTCAACAACGCCATGATGCCCAACCTGATTAAGGATGAGGACTTGGGCCTTCTCTCCGGCTTTGGCTGGGCTTTGGGCTATGTCGGCGGCATCCTCACGCTGCTCATCATTCTGGCTTTTATGGCCGCCTCGCCGGAAACCGGCACCACCTTGGTCGGCCTCAGCCCGATTTTCGGCCTTGATCCGATGCTGCACGAAGGGGACCGCGCCTCCGGCCTGCTCACCGCCATCTGGTATCTGATCTTCATTATCCCGCTTTTCCTGTTCACGCCCGACGCGCCGAAAATCGAGCGCACCAAAAACGCGATCCAAAAGGGGTTGCGCAAGCTGGGCACCACCCTCAAAAACCTGCCGCAACGCAAAAGCTATTTTGCCTATTTGCTCGCCTCCATGTTTTACCGCGATGGCCTCAATGGTCTCTATGCTTTTGGCGGCATCTACGCTGTCGGCATGCTGGGTCTAAGCACTATTCAGATCGGCGTGTTCGGCATCATCGCCGCCCTGTCCGGCGCCATTGGCGCCACCATCGGTGCCTTTGCCGACAAGAATTTTGGCCCCAAAGCGGTGGTTTCAACGTGCTGCTATCTGCTGATTCTGGCCTGTGTGATCGTCGTCTCCACCACCCAGCAATATGCGCTTTTCACCATTCAGCTTGAGCCAGACAGCAACATCCCGCTAATCATTTTTTATATTGCCGGCGCCATCATTGGCGGCGCGGGCGGGGCGTTGCAAGCCGCCTCCCGCACGTTGTTGGTGCGGCAAGTGCCCCAAAGCGAAGTGGGTGAAGCCTTCGGCCTGTTCGCCCTCACCGGCCGCGCCACCAGCTTCATCGCCCCTTTAAGCATCGCCGTGGTCACCAGCTGGAGCCAATCCCAACAAATCGGCATCACCCCAATCATCGCGCTGTTTGTGCTGGGGGCGGTCGGATTGTTGTTTGTGACGAAGAAATAATTTGTTTTGTCTCGCGGCTAATCGATGCTGCGCATCGGCCTGCGACGGCGCGGCCAAAAAGTTGGCCGGGGTCCTCGCTGCGCTCGTCCACTCTTTTTCCTTACAGATCTTGTCGCTGCCATCGCCCCACCCACCGACATCACCCCGGACCTGATCCAAGGTCCAAACAGCGTTGGCGCAAGATTCGAACTGCCGTGTCCAACATAACCGCTACATGGATTACCGGATCAAGTCCGGTAATGACGTGAGGGGGGGGGTGAAGCTTGGCACAGTAACAAATCGGGGCACCCATAGGCGGGGGTGCCGGGGTAGCGAACGTAGTGAGCGACGGCGGCGCAAAAAAGAGGCGGGGGTGCCGGGGTAGCGAACGTAGTGAGCGATGGCGGCGCGCAATAAATGCCGGGGGTGCCGGGGTAGCGAGCGCAGTGAGCGACGGCGGCGCGTAAAAAATGCCACAAAAAAAGGCGGGCTCAACGCCCGCCTCAACAACTTAAACGCCAGGAAAAAGCGTTAGCCTTCTTTTTGCGCCAGCGCTACCGCATCCATGATCACTTTGCGGGCTTCATCAACGCCCTTGATGCCTTCGATCTTGGCCCATTTGCCGGGTTCCAGATCCTTATAGTGCTTGAAGAAGTGCTCCACCTTGCTCACTTCAATCTCAGGCAGATCGGTCACATCTTTGATGTTCTCATAAGATTTGGTGAGCTTTGAAATCGGCAAGGCCAACAATTTCTCGTCCATGCCGCCATCATCTTCCATGATCAACACACCAATCGGACGGCATTTGATTACCGCGCCGGGCATGATCGGGCGGGAATTCATCACCACCACATCCAGTGGGTCGCCATCACCGCAAAGCGTGTTGGGCACAAAACCATAATTGCCCGGATAACGCATCGGGGTGTGTAAAAAGCGGTCCACAAAGATCGCACCGCTGTCTTTGTCAAATTCGTATTTGATTGGCTCGCCGCCCACCGGCACTTCGATCACCACATTGATTTCTTCCGGTGGGTTTTTGCCGGCGCCAATTGCGTTCAAATCCATTATGGTCTCCATCGGTCATATTGAACAATTGCCAGCACTAATGCCTAGCCCTCGCCGCGATTGCAAGCCATAATCAGTTTTCAGCGGCGCTTTGGATTGATTTTGGAGGAGATAATGGCACAAAACGCTTTTAAACGACTGGCCTTGTCGGGCCTTTTGATGATCGGGGTGGGCACAACCGCGCTGGCAGCAGATATTGATGTGGCCTATACCGACACCGACTTAACCCAATGCACCATCATCAACGCCGATGACTTTGGCGCCACCTTTGCCTGCCCGGGCTGGCGCGGTGTGCCGGTGATGATTGCCGAAGGTGATTTGCGTTTCTTCGTGAGCTACGGCCTCAATGCAGCGGACGAAAAAGCCGCCTATCAAACCCTTGGCCCCTTCAATACGATTGGCCAAAAGATTGAGTGGCGTCTCACCAACCGCACCGGCGATTGGCGGCCCTATGCCACTATCCTGCGCTACTACACCGACAATGAGGGCGGCCCCGAAGGACAAACCCTTGTGGTGACCAAGATTGATCAAGGCAATACCTGCCAAATCGCCCGCGTCGATGCCCGCAAATACAAAAACGCCAACCAGATTGCCCGCGATCTTGCCGATGCAATGGCATTCGACTTTGATTGCGCGAACGAGCCGGTTGAATATGGGGGATAGTTTCGCGCGCGGTTGATGGTTTGATTTGTCTCACGGCTATTCGATGCATTTATACGAACCACCGTCACCCCGGACTTGATCAGGGGTCCAAGCAGCATCGGCAAAGGTACTCACCATAAGTGTATTCGCCTAACCGGCACCGCTACATGGATTACCGGATCAAGTCCGGTAATGACGTGAGGGGGTGTGGCGATACCCTGCATAATATTAAAGCGTGACACCCATTGGCGGGGGTGCCGGGGTAGCGAACGCAGTGAGCGACGGCGGCGCGTGAAAAATGGCGGGGGTGCCGGGATAGCGAGCGCTGTGAGCGACGGCGGCGCCTTAAATGGAAGAGCTGCCGGGGACGGGAGCGAAGCGAGCGGTGGCGGCGCGCAATAAAGCCGGGGGTGCCGGGGACAGACACGCAATGTCCGGTGGCGGCAAAAATAGGAGCCGGGGCACCATGGACGCCAGCCAGCCTGCGTCGCACAAGCGTTAAAAAAGCGGGGCAGTAAAAAATGCCCCACTGATCTTACTCGCGACTTCCTTACCACAAAAATGTTGGTCCCGGCTCAGGGCCGGGACGGCCACAAGATTATCAATGCCGGAAGTGGCGCATGCCGGTGAAGACCATGGCGATGCCCGCTTCGTCAGCCGCGGCAATCACCTCATCATCGCGGATAGAACCGCCCGGCTGGATCACCGCAGTGGCCCCGGCCTCAATAGCGGATTTCAACCCATCAGCAAAGGGGAAGAAGGCGTCTGACGCCACAACTGAATCCTTGGTCAGTGCGCCTTTAAGCTTTTGGGCTTTCGCCGCGTCTTTGGACTTGCGGTGGGCGATGCGGGCGGAATCGACCCGGCTCATCTGCCCGGCGCCAATGCCAACCGTTGCCCCATCCTTTGCATAGATAATCGCATTGGATTTGACATGCTTGGCCACAATGGCCGCGACTTTCAGGTCGGCCATCTCCGCTTCGGTTGGCTGGCGCTTGGTTACCACTTTCAGTTCACAATCATGCACGCTCTTATTGTCGCGCGATTGCACCAGCATGCCGCCAGAAACCGACTTCACCATCAGCCCGTCTTCTTTCACATTGGCGAGGCCGCCGGTGAGCAGAAGTCGCAAATTCTTTTTCTTTTCAAAAATCGCCAGCGCCTGCGGCGTTGCAGAGGGCGCAATGATCACTTCGGTAAAGACCTCGATGATCTTTTGCGCCACATCTTCGTCAATCTCTTTGTTCAGCGCCACGATGCCCCCAAAGGCTGAAACGGGATCACAAGCCAGTGCCTTATCATAGGCCTCGGACAAGTCTGCGCCCAGGCCCACACCACATGGATTGGCGTGCTTGATGATCGCCACTGCCGCATGGTCCTTGGGATCGAACTCCGAGACCAGCTCAAACGCAGCATCTGTATCGCTGATATTATTGTAGGAGAGTGCCTTGCCCTGCACCTGCTCGGCGCTGGCCACGCCAAACCGGTCAGACCCATCTTTATAAAAGGCGGCCCATTGGTGCGGGTTTTCGCCATAGCGCATCACCTGATCCAGCTTGCCGGCAAAACTGCGATAAGGCATATCGTCATGCTCGAGCACTTTGGCAAACCAGTTGGAAATCGCAGAATCATAGGCTGCGGTACGCGCATAGGCCTTGGCCGCCAGCTTTTTGCGGGTGGCCAGATTAATGCCCTCTTCCGACGCAATCTGCGCCAGCACCTCATCATAATCGGCTGGATCCACCACCACGGTCACATCATTGTGGTTCTTGGCGGCAGAGCGGATCATGGCAGGACCGCCAATATCGATATTTTCGATCACCGTCTCATAGTCAGCACCGGCTTTCACGGTTTCTGCAAAGGGGTAAAGGTTGACCACCACAAGATCGATCGGCGAAATCTGGTGAATGCGCATCGCGCTCTTGTGCGTTTCATTGTCCCGCACGCCCAGAAGCCCGCCATGCACTTTCGGATGCAGGGTTTTCACCCGCCCATCCATCATTTCGGGAAAGCCGGTCAGCTCGGCAATATCAATCACCGAAATCTGTTCTTCTTCCAGCAATTTGCGGGTGCCACCGGTCGAGACCAGTTCGATCCCCTGGGCGACAAGGCCCCGGGCGAATTCGGCAATACCAGTTTTATCGGATACAGAGAGTAAGGCGCGTTTCATGGTCACGTTTAGACCCCCAATCTTGTGCGCTTGGCCAGAATTTGCGCCATGACAATGGGCCATAGCGCATAAAATTCGCCGTCTCGCTAGCACGCCCTAGCAAATTTTGAAACCACTTTTGGCCATTTTTGCCCCTATACGGGCAAATCGGGCAGCTTATTGCCCCTCGGGCACAAAGGACCAGGCCACATCAATGTGCGGCTGGATGGTGCCATGCAGCACAATTTGCTGAATTGGAGCCAGGCCGGTACGCAGATTTTGCCGCGCACTGCCTTCAATCATGGCCGTCGCGCCCTCATACAGAAAAAGCCATTTGGCACCAGACCGTAAAGTCAATTCAATCATATTGCCTGCATCGTTAAACTCGGCCACAACACCCAGCCCCAGATGAAAGCGCAACAAGAACTGATCCGGCGCATTCTTGTGAGCCAAGTCGCAAGTCAGCATATCCTGCCCCACCAGCGCGTCTCCCTGATGTGCTAGCACCGTCAGCACGCGCTTATGGGTCACCCCGGTCAATGCTTCATAGCCGGCATTTTTGAACACCAAACTGTTTTCGTCACGATCCAGCTGCATAGGACCATCGCCATTTGCGGCAATGAAGTCAGAAATCAGCTTCTTGTTGGTAAATGGCGGGGTGTTGTGATAATCCAACTCCAATGCGGAATGGGCCGCGGGCAGGCTGAACAATTGCGCGTCATCCCCCATATCTGCATCGCCAGGACCGCAATTGCCAACAATCAAATCATTGCGGTGGGAATATTCAAAACTGCCTGCCCCGGCCATCATGAATCCCACCATGTCGGCGGAGGCCAGCTTGCCACTGTCTGCAATCAGTTTCGCCTCTTCCCCGAGCAAGATGCCAAAACCGCCCATCATGCGCGATTCGCCAAATACGGATTTTGTGGCGCTGCGTGCGGCCAAGGCCAAACTGTCCTCATGGGCAATTTGGCCAGTGGTGTTAAAATAGGCCAGATCGCCATTGCTCAGGGTCAGCGCGCCCAGCGCGGCATACATTTTTCGGGTGATCGCCAAAAACCGCTTTGCGCCTTCAGGCGAAAACGTGGCCAGTTCTTGCCGCACGCTGACCAAATTCAACAATAGATTGAAATGCACCGCACCCGAACGCGACAAATGCAACCCGAAATCGCTCAGCTGCGCATCCAATGTATCATTCAAATGATCAATCATCAGGATGATATCGTTGGTGTCCCGCCCCAAGGACATGGCGGCCCCCAACAAAGCAAGCTCGATCAGCGCCTGTATATGAGGTTGGGTTTCAAAGCTGCGCCGCACCTCGAGTGACTGAATTTGCCGCAACAGCGATGATACAATGGCTTCGCGCTGACTTTCGTTGGCCCCATAGGTGAGCACCTCGAAATGCTTGACCCAGTTGATCACGCGCTGCGCAGTCGTTGCCCTGTCCCAAACCTTTGGATCATATTGTCCATAGCGGGCCACCCAATCGAGCGCCAAGGTCATCGCAAAGCGTTTTTCCCCTTCGTCCCGGGCCGCGGTGAAATGGTAGAGCCATGAAAAACTGTGCAATTCCTCAAGCCATTTTGGCGACGCATGTTCAACCGCAAACGGGCTGATGCCTTGGGTATCGATCTGCTTGTTGCCCAGCACATAGCGCCCCGCCATCATGTCTTTAATGCTGAAATGATCGGCCGCCCGAACTTCGGCAAATTTGGACGCCACCACGCCAATATGGCCGCTGGCCCATGTCCAACGGAACAAGGGGCTGGTGACAAAGGAATCCATCACCGCCGCATATGCACGTTTCCAAATTTGCCCCGCCGCAATGACCAAATTCAAAACCCCAAACTCTTTCTAGCCAACAGGATAGCATTTGCGACCCTGGCTATGGACCCCCAAAATGCGTTTCAAACAGTTTTTGAATAGATCGAGTTGATTATGCCACACGTTGCAATCGGGCAGCGAAAAAGCCATCCGTGCCGCCTGTACACCCATTGGGCAACTCAAGACAAGGCAAAGCGCGCACATAGCCCTTCACATCAATCGGTGCCGACCAGCCATGCAAATCATCTGCCTGAACGGGCGCCAGTACAAATTCTTGATGCCGATCCAAAAACTGTTCAATCTGATTCTCGCCCTCTTCGGGCTCCAAGGAACAGGTGCAATATATGAGTTGTCCGTCTTTGGCCACCCTTTTCGCCGCCGCGTCAAGCATTTCCGCCTGCAGCCCGGCCCGCTGGGCAAAATCACGTTCTTTGCGGTGCCACAACACTTCAGGATGCCGCCGATAAGTGCCTGTGGCGCTGCAGGGCGCGTCCAGCAACACAACGTCAAATTCACCCGCGCCATCCAGCTGGGTGACATCGGCTTCCAACAATTTGGCGTGGAAATTCAGCCGCGTCAGATTTTCCTGCAATCGTTTCAGCCGATCTTTTTCAATTTCGACTGCGGTCACAAGCCCGCCCAAATCGCAAAACTGCGCGGTTTTCCCGCCCGGCGCCGCGCAAAGGTCAAGCACCTTCTTGCCTTCCAATGGTCCGGCCAGCCGCGCGGGCAAGGTTGAACTCAAATCTTGCACCCACCATTGCCCGTCTTCATAGGCCGGCAAATCTGCCACGCTCGCCTCGCGCTCTGCAAGACGATAGCTTTGAGGCAATAGCGGCGCAATGTGCGCAAATCCCGCCTCATCCTGTTCAGGCAGCACGCCTTTTTTGAACACCAGATCAAGGGGCGGCTGGTCCAACACCATTTCTGCCATACGCAAGGCCTGGGTTTCGCCATAGCGCTTGGTCCAGCGCGCAAACATCCAGTCCGGCACCAGATCCTGTGCCCGCAACGGCCAGCTCTCCGCCTGCCGCTGCACATTGCGTAGGGCTGCGTTGGCCAGCTTGGCAAAGCGCGAGGCGCGCCGGTCGCGCTTGATGGTTTCCACCGCCAAATGCAACGCCGCATGGTCACCCAGTTCAGGCAAGAACAAAAGCTGTGCAATGCCGAGCCGAATGGCGGGCTCAAACAGACCTGCGCGTTTGGGGGTACCTTTTTCCAACACCTTGTCGAGCACTTTATTGATCTGCCCGTGCCGCCGCAGTGCGGTGGTCACCAGCCGATTGGCCAATGCCCGCTCGCGCCCGTCTTCAAAATCTGCTGCGCCAAACGGAATAAAGGGCGCGCCGGTCAGCACCAGTTGCAGGCGCTGCGCCGCGGCCCGCCGAACAGCCAATCCGGCGGTGTTGGTTTTTGCTGACATATTTACCTATCCCCAAGGCCCTTTAGAAGAATTGTCTTGTTCATCCTGATCAGACGTGGTGCTGGGCACCCGCCAACCTGCTGCACCTGCGCGGTGCGTGGTTTGGCCCGCTTGTTGCGCTTCAATATGGCGAGAACGGGGCCATTGATCATTTTGGGCAATTTGCATCGATTGGGCCATATCCATCAAAGCCTTAATACGGTTTTTGACGTCGGGGTGCGTCGAGAACAAATTGTCACCCCGCTGGCCCACCAAAGGGTTAATGATGAACATATGAGCCATGCCCGGTGCGCGGCGCGCATAAGGATTGGCAATTTGCTTAGCGTAATTGGAAATCTTATCCAGCGCCCGCGCCAGTGCTTCGGGGTTGCCGCAAATCTCGGCCCCATCCCGGTCCGCTTCATATTCGCGCACGCGGCTGACTGCCATTTGCACCAGCAGGGCGGCCAGCGGCGCCACGATCACCATTAGGATCGAGCCGATCGGCCCGATCGGCGAATTATTATTGCGCGCCCCGAAAAACAGGCCGAATTGCGCCAACATGGAGATGGCCCCGGCCAAGGTGGCGGTGATGGTCATGGTCAGTGTATCGCGCGAACGAATATGCGCCAATTCGTGTGCCACCACCCCTTCAATCTCGTCATAATTCAGCAGCTTAATCAGCCCCGTTGAGACGGCCACCGCCGCATTTTCCGGGTTGCGCCCGGTGGCGAATGCATTGGGCTGATCACTTTGGATCAAATAGATTTTGGGCGAGGGAATGCCGGCATTTTGCGACAGGCGATCCACCATCTCATGCAGATCGGGCGATTGCTGATAGCTGATCGCTTTTGCATTTTGCATGCGCAGCACGATTTTGTCGGAGTTCCAAAAGGAAAACAAATTCATCATCAACGCCATCAACAAGGCCAGCATCATGCCGCCCTGGCCGCCAATGACGAAGCCAATCGCCATAAACAGCCCGGTTAAAACCGCCAGCAAAAATGTGGTTCTGATCGCATTTACCATCTGAATGTCCTTTCCGACCATTAAATGGGCATGTTCGCAGCTGGAGGCAAGTGGTCGCAGCGGGAAAATTTGCGCGACCCAATTGCCTGTTCTAATATGCTTAGGTCAAATTGCGGGCGAAATGAGGACCCAATGGAAAAAAAGCCTGACCCCAAAATTGCTGAACAGGCCCTGGCCGAAGCCAAGGCCCGACGGGCTGAAATTGATGCAAAACAAAAAAAGGCCCCCAAAGAGATCAACGGCAAAAAGGGGCCTGATCCAGCACGCTATGGCGACTGGGAAAATAAAGGCATTGCCTCAGATTTCTGATTCTTTCGATTCGGCGCGCGCCTCTTTGTGGTGCTCATAAGCGGCCAGCGCGTCTTTGCGCGATTGCTTTAGATCCACCATCGGCTCGGGATAATTGGAGCCATCCAACCCATATTTTTCACGCATGTCTTTTGGCGCGTCCCACGGGGCATAGAGATAGCTCTTGGGCACGTCGCGCAGTTCGGGCACATGGGCACGAATATAGTCGCCCTCCGGATCGAACTTCTCGCCCTGCAACACCGGGTTGAAAATGCGAAAATAGGGCGCCGCGTCCGCGCCGGTGCCCGCCACCCATTGCCAAGACGCGCTGTTGCTGGCCAGATCCGCATCGAACAAGGTGTCTTCGAACCAGGCCAAACCGTCGCGCCAATCCTGTCGCAAATTCTTCGTCAGGTAAGAGGCAACAATCATGCGCACCCGATTGTGCATATAGCCGGTGGTCCAAAGCTCACGCATTCCCGCATCCACAATGGGCACGCCGGTTTGCCCTTTTTGCCAGCGGCGCACAAATTCTTCGTTCTTCGACCAGGTAAAGCCTTCAAACTGGGGCTGAAAATTTTGTTCCGGCAGGGTCGGGAAGTGATAGAGCAAATAGGCGGAAAACTCGCGCCAGCCCAGCTCTGAACGGAAGTGCGCCACATTCTGGTCCTGATCATAATGATCCAGCGCTGCCCACAATTGATGTGGCGAAATCTGTCCATAATGCAAATAGGGCGAAAGCCGGGACACAAACTGTTTGTCCGGACGATCACGGCCCTTTTTATAATTATAGAGCCCGTCCTCGACAAACCGGTCCCAGCGTGCACGGGCACCCGCCTCGCTGATGTCCCACCCCTCACAAATGGTGGCACCCCATTTCAGCTTTGGCAACAGTTTGAGATCATCCAGACCAACCGCGCCATCAACCTTTTTACCAACGTAACTGGCCTTATCCGGGGCTTTCAGCGGCGTACGAGGCGGTTCAGCATTCAGGCAACCTTTTCGATAAAAGGGGGTGAAGACCTTATACGGCCCACCATCTTTTTTCTCGATGGTCCAGGGCTCGAACAGCAGACTGCCATTATGACTCTCAACCTCAATATTTTGATCGGTGAGCCACTGCTTGAGGGCTTTGTCTCGGGCAATCGGCGCCGGCTCATACATGCGGTTCCAATGCACCGCCGTAATCTCGAATTGATCTGCCAATTGCTCGAAAACATCGCGGGCCGCGCCCTTAAACAGCACCAGCCGATCCTGCAGATCCTGATGCAAGGCCGCCAAACTGTGATGCAGCCAGACATTGGAGGCCCCGCCATTTTGCGGCTGATCGCCCACGCCCTGATCGTCTATAAAGATCGGCAGCACTGGCACATTATGGTCCAAAGCCGCGCAAAGGGCGGGATTGTCCGTCAACCGTAAATCCCGACGAAACCAACAAATGGCAATTTTCTGCTTTTGGTGACTCACAACAAACCCTCATACTTTCATCCATAGAACGAACGTATGAGGGTTATGTTCAGATCATTATTCGACAAAGTCCTTGTGGCGATCAGGCCACCTGATTGGCCGCTGATCGCCTCGGTGTGGACGTACCAGGCACCATCTTAACCGCAACCAGCTCGCCAGTGCTCGTCTTAAAGCGCTTGACCACCTGGTCCAAATCACTGGCCCGGCCCTCGGTTTGCTCAATTGCTGCATTGGTCTCTTCCACCAAAGCCGCATTGTGCTGGGTGGTTTCATCCATCTCCCGCACGGAGCTGTGCAGGGTTTCAATTTTTTCTGCCTGAACTTGGCTGTCCTGTGCAAAATCCTTCACCAGCGTGGAAAAGCTGGCCACAGATTCAACAATCTCTTCAAGCGAACGACCAGCACGCGCCACCAGATCCGTGCCGCTATCCACCTCGGTTGTGCTCTTTTCGATCAGGGTCTTGACCTCATTGGATGCTTCTGCCGCATTTTGCGCCAAGCGCCGCACTTCAACCGCGACAACAGCAAAGCCTTTACCGGCTTCGCCAGCCCGCGCCGCTTCAACTGACGCATTCAGAGCCAGCAGATTTGTCTGAAACGCAATATTGTCGATCAATTCAATCACGGTGGAGATTTGCTTTGAGCTTTCATTGATTCGCTGCATGGCCGCATTGGCTTCGCGCATCACCTCGCCACCGCGCTGGGCCACTTCCTGTGTGCGCAGCGATCCCTGATGTCCTTCCTGTGCCCGCTGGGCATTGGCTTGCACCATATCGGCAATCTCTTGCATGGCCGCAGACGTATGCTCCAACGTCGCCGCCTGTCGCATGGTGCGGGCTGCCAAATCGTCGGAACCGGAAAGAATTTCGCTGGTGGCTGTCTTCAGGGCCCCGGATGTTGAGCGCAATCCGCCAATAATATTGGTCAGTTCTTCAGCCACCTTGTTGGTGTCATCGCGCAGCCGGGCGAACGCACCTTGATAATCGCCTTTCACCCGTTTGGATAAGTCCGCCTTGGCCAAATAGGACAAAACTTCGCCGGTATCGGAAATACCCTGATCAATCGTTTCCATCAATTGATTGACATTTCGGCCCAGCTGATTGAGGCCTTCATCCCCGAAATCAGCCCGCACCCGCTTGCTCAGATCGCCTTCAACCGCAGCATTCACGACTTCGCCAATTTCACAACGCAGCGTTTCCAACATGTTGGCAAAGTCGCCCATCCGGTCGATCCCCGCATTCACGCCATCCACCGCATGTGAATAGGCGCCCAACATGCCCTCTTTGCGGATCTTGCGATAATAGCGCCCCTCACTGGCCGCCTGCATCGCCAAATAGCTCTCGCGCACAAAGGCATCCGCTACATCAATCATGTCGTTGAATGTATCTTTGACATCGCTGCACTCACCCTTGGCGCCAACTGCCGTCAGACGGGCATCAAAATTGCCTTGCCGCAGCTCTTCGGCCGTATTCTTCAGCCTGCCGATAAAGCCCCGCACACACAATAGCTGATGCGCCATAAAGCCCAGCACCAGCAGGGCGGCCGTCCCAAGGATTAACTCAAACCATTGGGGCGTTTGAACAAACTGGCAAATGATACCGGCAAACAACAAGGCGGCGAGCGCGCTCAACGCGCGAAAAATGTTAGAGAGTGAATACGAATTCGTCATAATCCATGCCCAATTCAGCCAGTATTTCTTCAAGTTTTTCCGTAGAGGCCTTCAGCCCCTCTTTGCGGTTCTGATGGCTGCCCTCAACCGCCAGGAGCATTGCGTAAATCTCGCTGATTTTGGCGATTGCTTCAGGTCGCGCATGCCGACGGTTGGAGTGATAAGAGGTGACTTCGCCCCGCGCATTGCGACTGGGGGTCACATGGGCAAACACCCAATAATGATTGTTGTTTTTCGTGGCATTGACCACATAGGCAAAAACCTCGCGGCCCGCCATCAACCGGTCCCACAGCAGCTTGAAAATACACCGCGGCATGGCCTGTGAACGAATGACATTGTGGGGCTGGCCCAACAAGTCACGCTCATCATATTCCGCCAAATCCAGAAACATCCGGTTGGCATATTGGATATGACCTTTAAGATTTGTTTTGGAGACCACGATCCGGTCAGGATCAAATGGACGCTGTGCACCTTCAGCGACAAGCATGAGCACCTCAAAATGGCTTGGTCAATAAACTTTAAGTACGTAAAAATCCTGATTCATCGAATTCTTGATTCATATGTTTAAAATCGAATAAACAAGAACCGAATTTAAGCATTTTTCAAAAACAAAACATCGGCTTTACTTAAACACTACAGACCGGTGGGATGGTTACAAAAACCTGATTTCTTCAGGCTGGTTACAGCTGCAACCATTAAAAATTCATTAAAAATGCCGCCGCGCCAAGCGCGTGCGGCAAAATGACGCAAGCCAGCTTTAGTCAGCTAGAGCGAAAGATCAAATCAGGCCAGAAGCCCCAATATCACGCCTTGCACGATCATCACCCCCATCAAATAGCCTGCATCAATAACAGTCAGGCTCGCCTTTTGGCCCTGATAAGCATGGTTGAGCACCATTGAGGTCAAAATAAAGCCAAACCACATATGCGCGCCGATCATCACTGCGTCCCAGATTTGGATATCTGTGGCGCTGGTGTCGACAATCGAACGCGTCAGCAACAGCAAAAAATAAGCCATAATCAACTGACACACACCGGCGATGATGAACGGCATGGGCGAAGCTTTGCCATCGGGCATCAGCTCTTCTCTGGTTTTGCCCAAAGCATTCATCCATTGCTTGCCAAGGGCAGTATATCAGCCCATGCCCAGCACCATGCTGCCCACAGCGGCCAGCAACACAGCCAACCAGTTCACATCTGCAAAATGAGTCATCTTTTTACCCTCCCAGAAAAGATGAGATGAGTGCCTTATTGGCACTCAGCAAGAACTATGGATTCACGCCACCCATTTTGCAAATAATTTTCCACTCTTTTTCAGTAACTGGCTGAACAGAAAGCCGGGAATTGTTGACCAATACAATATCTTTGAGGTCCGGATGCTGCTTTACATCTTCCAAAGTGATCGGTGTTTCAAGACTTTCCACGGCCTCAATATCAACGCACTCCCACCGCGGATCATCAGTCGTACTGTCCGGATGGGCTTCGGCGGTCACCCGCACAATGCCCACGATCCGCTTTTCATTCACGGAGTGATAAAAAAAGCCTTTATCGCCGACTTTCATTTCCCGCATATTGTTGCGGGCCTGATAATTGCGCACGCCATCCCATTCTTCCGGCGCGCCCTTGTTTACCTGATCATCCCAGCCCCATGTGTTGGGCTCGCTTTTAAACAACCAATACGCCATTTTACTTGTTCTCCGGTGGGTTAATGGCCCAGTTCCATTCAGTCACCCCGACTGACTCAAAAACGCCCTGGGTCACATAAGGATCTGATTCGGCATAGGTGCGCGCCGCGGTCATGGACGGCACATCAATAATGATCAAACTACCGGTGGGATTGCCATTCTCGTCGAGATAGGGCCCGGCCAATTTCAGCTGATCGCCCAGATCCTGCCAATAGGCCAAATGCGCGGCCCGCGTTTCTTTGCGGGTTTCCAGCGCGTCCGGGCGATCCCGCCCCGAAATCACAAAATACATATCACTCTCCGTCTATTCTGACCGCAAGGGCCGTCTCATCAATTGCGCCACCAGACTGTCAATCGGTGCTTCCCCGCGCAGCAGCGCGTTCACCGCTTTGATTATCGGGGCTTCAACGCCATATTTTTCCGCCAACGCTAGCCCTACTGGGCTGGAATGCACGCCTTCCGCCAGCTTCGCCCCGGAGGCCACAATTTCATCCACGCTTTCGCCCGCGCCCAGCCGATAGCCAAAGTCAAAATTGCGCGATTCCCGCGCCGTACAACTCAGGGTCAAATCCCCCAGCCCGGCCAAACCATTCAGGCTCTCCTTGGTCCCACCCATGGCCTCCACCAGCGGCCCCATTTCGGCAAAGGCCCGCGCCATAATCGAAGACCGGGCGGAAAGGCCCAGATCGGCCCCATCCACCGCGCCACAAGCCAGCGCATAGATGTTTTTAAGCGCCCCGGCCAATTCCACGCCGACAATATCGTCGCTGGAATAGGGGCGAAAGGTCGGCCCCGCCAACAGATCAACAATCTCATGCGCTGCCGCAAGACTTTTGCCCGCCAGCGTCACCGCCGTGGGCTTGCCCTGCGCCACATCCACCGCGAAACTGGGTCCGGACAAGACAAAAGCATGTGCCGTGGGGCAGGCTTCGGCCAAAATTTCGCTTTGCCGTTTAAGCGTATCTTTCTCCAGCCCCTTGGCACACAGAATAATGGATTGGCCTGCCAACCGGTCCGCCCCGATTTCCGCCAACACCGCGCGGCTGGCTTGCGCTGGCACCACAAGCAACACCGCCTGCGCCGCCTCAATACCGTCATAGCCCAGCTGCGCGGTCACACGCGCGTCCATCTCCACCGTTTTGAGGTAATGAGGGTTGCGGCGCTCTTCATTTATGGTGCGGATCGCCACGTCGTCGCGCCCGCACAACACCACCGATCGACCGCCCAGCCCCAGCGTATGCGCCAGCGCACTGCCCCAGGCCCCGGCGCCAACCACATAAATGGATTTCTCACTCACACCGCATCCCCTTTTGCTGCCAGCGCCATATCCGTCTCATCCAGTGGCCATCTGGGCCGTGCTTGAAAGTCAGGCCCGTCCTGTGCGCCCAGATTAAACCGCTCGATCCCCGCCCAGGCAATCATCGCCCCATTATCTGTGCACAACTGAATCGGCGGCACCACCAGTTCAGCACCATATTCCACCGCCAAATCCTGCAGCAATTGGCCAATGGCGCGGTTGGCGGCCACACCGCCCGCCACCACCAGCCGCGGCGGCAGATCGGGAAATTCAGTTTGAAACCGCGCCAGGGCCAGCCGGCAGCGATTGTCCAAAATTTTCAAAATGGTCGCCTGAAAGCTGGCGCAAATATCGGCCACATCCTGATCGCTGAGGGGCGCAGCCTTTTCTGCCGCCAACCGCACTGCAGTTTTGAGGCCGGAGAAGGAAAAATCCAGCCGCTTTTCTTTCAGCAAGGGCTTGGGAAAATCAAACCGCGTCGGGTCGCCCTTTTTTGCCCATTGCTCCACCTGCGGCCCCCCAGGCATACCCAGATCGAGCATCTTCGCCATCTTGTCGAACGCTTCCCCCAGCGCATCATCAATGGTGGTGCCCCAGCGCTCGTAATCGCCGACCCCTTTCACCAGCACAAATTGGCTGTGCCCGCCCGACACCAGCAACAAGAGATAGGGGAACTCAAGTCCATCCGTCAGGCGCGGGGTTAAGGCATGACCCTCCAAATGATTGATCGCCAACAGCGGCAAATCATGGGCATAGGCCATTGCCTTGGCGCTGGTCAGCCCCACAAGCACACCGCCAATCAGCCCGGGCCCCGCCGTGGCCGCAATCGCATCCAAATCGCCAAAGCCAAGCCCCGCCTGCTCAAGCGCTTGCGCGACAATATGATCCATATATTGCACATGGGAGCGGGCAGCGATTTCCGGTACAACACCGCCAAAGGCTTTGTGTTCGTCAAATTGGGAGCGCACCATATTCGCCAAAATCTCAGCGCGGCCATTGCCATGGCGGCGCACAATGGCGGCGGCGGTTTCGTCGCAACTGGTCTCAATGCCCAGAATGGTGGTTGTTGCTTGCCCCATAGCTTTGATTTCGCTAAGCCTTCATGAAAAGAATGACCAAATAACCGGCCCCTAAGCCCTATACCAAGTGGATTGAACATTGCAAACAGAACCCGCATCCAAACCGCGCCTCACCATCGGCACCCGCGGCTCCCTGCTCGCCCTGGCCCAAGCCAAACAGGTACGCCGTGAGCTGGCGAAAAAGACCGAGCTGGACGAAAGCGAGATCGCCATTGAAGTGATCAAGACCAGCGGGGACATCATTTTGGATCGGCCTCTGTCTGAGGTGGGCGGTAAAGGGCTGTTCACCAAGGAAATCGAAGTGGCGCTCTATGAAAAGCGCATCGATATTGCGGTCCACTCCGCCAAGGATGTGGCCACCATTTTGCCGGACGGCATGTTGCTGCCCGCCTTTTTGGAACGGGAAGATACGCGCGACGCCTTTGTATCGTTAAAATATAAAAGCCTGGCTGATGTGCCGGAAGGGGCCAAATTCGGCACCTCCTCCATTCGCCGCGGTGCCCAGATTTTGCGTCAGCGCCCGGACCTGCAGATTGTTGAATTTCGCGGCAACGTGCAAACCCGCATGAAAAAGCTGGAAGATGGCGTGGCCGAAGCCACCTTGCTGGCCTATGCCGGACTGAAACGGCTGGAGATGAGCCATATTGCCAAAGATCTGATCGACCCCACCATCATGCCACCCGCGCCGGGCCAGGGGGCACTGGCCATCGAAACCCGCGCCGAAGATGATGAGATCAATGATTGGGTGCGCACCCTCAACCATGCGCCCACTGCCGCAAAAATGGTGGCCGAGCGTCATTATCTGCATGGGCTGGATGGCTCCTGCCGTACCCCGATTGCTGCGTTTTCAACGTTAGAAAATGATGAGTTGCATATCTTTGGCCAAGTTCTATCCTTGGACGGGCAAACGGTTTATGAGGCGGAGGTTTCCGGCCATGCTGCTGATGCAGAAGAAATTGGCAAGGAACTGGCCAAAATCATCAAAAACGCGGCAGGGGACAAGTTTTTCGAAACCTTTGAAAAGCGCCCGGACTAGAGGTCAAATATGAACGAAACCGGTAAATCTATTTTGGTCACCCGCCCCTTTCCCGGGGGCCAGAAAACAGTTGCCGGTTTAATGGGGCTGGGCCACCGACCTATGGCGGTGCCGCTTTTTTCCAAGCGTATTTTACCCGTCGACCTGCCCTCGCCCTTTCAAATCACCGCCACCCTGTTCACCTCCGCCAATGGCGTGCAGGCGCTGGCTCGCGACGATATTGAGATCGGGCATAAATTGCTGCCTTGCTTCACGGTGGGAGACACGACGGCCCAGGCGGCCACTCATGCCGGATTCTCCAATCTTTTGTCGGCCAAGGGTGACGCTCAGGATTTGATCGCGCTGATCGAAAAAATGGAACTGACCGGGAACTATTTCTATCCCTGCGCCATTGATCGTAAACCTGATATTGAGGACCATTTCCGGGGCACCGGCGTCAACATTCAGGCCACCCCCGCCTATGAGATGACGCCAATCAAGGATTTACCCCCCGTGGTGGTGACACAGTTGCAACAGGGTGAGATCGACGGAATATTGATTTATTCCGCCCGCGCGGCCACACAATTTGCAAATCTTTGCGCCAAGAATAAAATAGATTTGAGTGGGCTGCCCTTCTATTGCCTTTCACCCAATATCTGGGCGGCATTGGAGGCCGAAGGCGCCACACAAGGATTTGTCGCAAATGCGCCAAATGAAAACGCTTTGTTTGAACTCTTGGCATAAGTTCCGAAACCAAACACCAAACGCTGGCTAAAAAGGTTTTTCAATGGTCGATGATAATAAAAAGGGTCCTGTGCGTCCCCCCATTCTTGATGCGGAAGCCAAAAAAACAAGTTCTGCCGATCAAAAATCGACCGAGAAAAAGCCCGTCGACGATAAACCGAAATCAACAGATAATAAGTCCCAGTCGACCACTGCAAAGCCTGCCGACAAAAAGCCATCCGAGCCGCCTAAATCCGCACCGCCGAAAAGTGACGACGGTGAAGGAGGTGGTGCGGGCACCTTTATAGCCGCCATCGTGCTGAGCGCAGCCTTGGGCATGGCTGGCACGGCTGGATTGGCCTATTATAAAGTGTTTCCGTTCAATCAGTGGGCCGAGCAGTCTGATCTGGCACCAGAAATCGCCAAGCTGCAAAAACGCATCTTTGACCTGGAAAACGCGCAGCCCGATCTGTCGCCGTTCGCCACCCAGAATGATTTAAAGGCCCTGCAAAGCGAGATCGAGGCGATTGATACAGACCAAATTGAGCAGGCCATCGCCAATATTGAATCGCAACTGGCCACCATCAGCAGCCCGGATGAGACCACAACACCAGTCAATCTTGGCCCGATTGAATCGGCGCTTAACGCGTTGGAGCAAGATGTAGCGAATCTGAAACAAACCCAGCAGCAACTGGCTGATCGCGCGGCCAGTGCTTCAAACGATTCGCCAACGGCACAATCGGGGCCGGAAATTGATCTGTCACCGCTAAATGACCAATTGCAGGCGCAGGGCGAAACACTTGCTACCCAGGACGAAACATTGGGCGACCTGCAAAAACGGGTGCAGACGCAAAGCCAGGAACTTGCCAGCTTGCGGGAAGAGATTGCCGCGCTGCAATCGCAAATCACGACGCTGGAAGAGGACCAATCTGCCCGGCAAGCCGCAGATAGCGCCATGGCAGCGGCGCGCATTCCGATCCTGATGAGCGAAATTGACGCCGCAATCAATAATGGCCAGCCCTTTGCCGCTCGGCTGGAAGAATTGACCAACTATCTCAAAATCACCCCGCGTGACGAGATTATGGACATTGCGCAACAAGGCCTTGTACCACCCAGCGAACTTCTGGCGCGCTATGAAGCGCTGCGCCCCACTTTGCTGGCCGCGCGCCCGGATATGGCAGAGGATGCGCCCTGGCAGGACAGGTTGCTCGGCACGTTGAAGGATGCCGTCAATTTGCGGCCGCTGAATGCAGACGGCACCGACCCGCTCGTGCTGCTCGACCAGATTGAAACGGCCTTGGCCGCCCAACGGCTGGCGCGGGCGCAGGAATTGATCGCTCAGTTGCCCGCACCTATGCAGAATGCAGCCTCACCGCTGGCCACCGCAATTGCCAACCATCTGCTCATTGAGCAATGGCAGACTGAGATGCGCACCAGCCTGCTCAACCAAAACCAACAGGGTGAAGGAGACGCACAATGATTCGCATTTTCATCATCGTCACCTTCTCTCTGCTGATCGCCTGGGGCGCCAGCATCATCATGTCGGTGCCCGGCGAGGTAGTAATTACCGGCTTTGGCTATCAGATGCAGCCCAGCCTCGGGATCGTGCTGTTCGGCCTGATCCTTTTGATGCTGATTACCATTATTGTCTGGGCGATCATTCGCCGCATTTTTGGCATTCCAGCCCTGTTTTCCCGCGCCAATGAAAAGCGCAAACAGCGTAAGGGCGTGGATGCTCTATCCAACGCTATTATTGCGCTGCAAACCGGCGACCCGAACAAAGCCCGGCAGTTGGCCCGCGAAGCGCGCTTAAAGCTTGAGGGCAACACCGCCGCACAATTGCTGGAAGCCCAGGCCAATATGCAATTGGGCGAATTAAAGCAGGCCCGGCTGCAATATCGGGAAATGATCGAAGATCCCAAAACCGCCATTGCGGCCCTTTCAGGCCTTTATGAACAGGCCCGCCAGCAAAAACGTGAGGATGCGGCGCTGCAATTTGCCCGCAAGGCCGCCAGCCTTTCCCCAAAACTGGAGTGGGCGCAAAAGGCCATTTTCGCCCATCTGGCGAAAGAGGGTGACTATGAAGACGCACTGGCGCAATTGGACAATATTCCCTTTGATCGCGCCGACCGCGACACCCAAAAGCGGCTCGACGCAGTGTTGCGCACCGCATTGGCCAAGGAACTGGAGGAAACCGAACCCCAGCGCGCCATCGCCTTTGCCAATGAAGCGTTAAAAAAACAGCCTGAATTTGTGCCCGCCGCGCTGATTGCCGCCCGGCTCTATATTTCCTCGGGTGAAGTGCGCAAGGCTTCCGGCCTGTTGCGCCGGGTCTGGCGCGCCAGCGCCCACCCGCATATTGGCGAGCTTTATATCCACGCCCAATCTGGCGCATCCGCCGTGGAGCGGCTGAAGCGCGCCAAAACCATGGTCGTGGAACATCCAGATCATCTGGAAAGCGCCATCTTGCTGGCCAATGCGGCCATTGCCGCCCATGAATGGGCCGATGCCCGCGCCGCGCTGCAACCCTTTACCGACCAGCAGGCCACTCAAAAAGTGTGCACCTTAATGGCCGAGATTGAACAAGGCGACACTGGCGATCAGGGCAAGGCCCGCGCCTGGCTGTCCCGCGCCGTCACCGCCAAGCCGGACGCCACCTGGATTGCCGATGGCATCAGCGCCGACGAGTGGGAGCCGACCTCGCCGCTCACCGGCAAGCTGGACCAGTTCGAATGGAAAGTGCCATCACGCAGCATGGCCAAGCCCAACGGGCCCGCCAAGCCTGCGCCATCGCCTGCACCGGCACAACCAAAAGATGAAGCGACGCCAGCCCCCTTGCCTGCGCCGCCAAATCCCACCGGCATTTAAGGTCTCAGCAATCGGCGTCGGGCAACACCGCGTGACGTCGGTTGATGAAAAGAAGCAGATTACGCCGGATCAGATTCTTCCAAATCAACACCGGCAAACCCTTGATGAAGTCAAGAAATGACCCCCTGCCGCTGCGCCCCATGGTGCGCGCCACCATGGGTGGCGGCACAGGCTTGAAATAACTTTTCACATTGGCAGGTTTGCCATTTAGCAACAAGCGAAGCGCTTTGGCCGTGGCTTCGGGGTTGTTCCAATCTGCGTTGAACACCACGCAACCATTTTTATTAATGATAAAAACGGCGTTTGGGTAACCGCCATAGGCGCTATGGGCCGTTCCGTCCAAATCATCCACCAGAATGGTGCGTTGCTCGCCATCTTCAGTGTGCAACCTTTGAGCCACGCCTTGTTTCTCCGCATAGCTTTGGTGCGCCCCTATGCTTTTGCCCGGATGCGCCTCCCGCACATAAAGAATAACAAAATCGATGTGAGGGAATCTTTCCTTCAAATTGCCCATGCTTTTTCGCCGCCCCTGAAACAGGGGACAGGTGATGGACCCAAGTTCCAGCACCAGAAACTCACCGTCAAAATCGAGTAAACGACGTGGCGCGCCATTCACGTCTTGCAGCATAAAATCTGGCGCTTTCTGCCCAATCTTTGGCCCGCGAAAATGATCCAAATCATAATCTCCGGTTGAAAATTCGTGATAATTATAGTCGCTCATTTTGCCGCTCCTCTGGTTAGCGGGTTGAATTTGGCGTTAGATTTTGCGTCATTTTACGCAGCAACAGGGTGAGCTGCGCGACCTCGTCACCGCTTAGATTTTGTTGGGCCTGGGCGATAAGGTCCTGCGCGATTGGCTTCAATTGCGCTTCCAGTGCACGGCCTTTATCGGTCAGAAAAACCCGCATTTTCCGGCGATCATGAGGATCCGCCTCTCGGCGGATCATCTGTTTTTTCTCCATGCCATCCAACAGACGCGTGACTGTTGTGCGATCACGAAAGGTCAGCTCGGCAATGGCGCTGGGCAACCGCCCATCCTCCTGCCATAGCATCAACAATACGGCCCATTCCTCCGCCGCAATTTTATGACCGGCACGTGCAAATTTTTGCCCCAACTCTCGCCGGACCAAAAAGCTCAACCTGTTCACCCAATGCAGCGGGATATCTTCATAATTCATCATAATAGATGCAATATACAATAGTTGTATTGTACAATCAATAGTGCATTTTACGCTTGACCGATTCAAATTTCGGGCGCAGAATCTTGATTAGTTTCAACAATTCGGAAGGAGGTGATCCATTGTCTATTCGATATCTAGATCAGAAAAAGGGCTTTGGAAGTGAGGTGCTGTTAGAGGGGCCAACGCACCGCTAACATCTTCTTCCACGCAGCCAAAAGGCGCAAAAGTTCCTTTATGCTGATATATATCGACGAAGGGTTGCCGGGATATTCCCGTGCAACCCTTTTTCATTTTGGCTCGCAAACATCATACAAAAATCTTGTCCAGCTGACGCAAATAACGATAAATTATAGCGAGCGCCGCTGTAGCTCAGTTGGTAGAGCACGTCATTCGTAATGATGGGGTCGTAGGTTCAAGTCCTATCAGCGGCACCAGTTTTTGAGCATTGTGCCTAATTGCCTTTCGAAGCTGACCGCCAATCTCCACTGGAATGGGACGCCGACAGGAAATCCTCAATTTGAGCGCGCACCTGCATCTGCCCCAATAAAGGCCGCGCGAAGGAAAATAAGATTTTATAGTGCCCCGTATCTGACAACACCACACTTTGATGCGTCACACCATGTTGCGCCAACACCTCGGAAAGCTGTTCCTGGTTCCAAAGCTTCACCACATCATCCTTTTCGCCATGAAACATCAGGCTGGGTGGGCTGGCGTCGTCAACAAAATGCACCGGTCGCGCAAGATCAGCATTTGCGACATCGGCAAAGATTGATTGGGTGCTGGGCCACTCTTTTGGGTTAAAAGCGTATGGTCCGGCCAAGCCGACAAAAGCCGATGGGGCAGGTGCGTCGTCTGGCCGATAGGTTTCACCATAGGCCAGCAAGGCCGCGATGTGGGCACCGGCGGAATGCCCCATCACCACAATATCGCGCCCCGACTCTTTGGCCATTTCCTGCCAGACCCAGTCATAGGCGCGCTTTGCATCGGCCATAAAGCCAGCAAACTGCACTTGCGGATACAAACGATATTCGGGGATCACCACATCATAGCCCTGCGCCGCCAGCGCCGCGCCAACGAAATAATAAAAAGGCTTGTCGCCCATGCGCCAGCCGCCCCCGTAATAAAACAGAATAATCGGCTTATCCGCCGATGCGGCAGAGGGCGCTGCCGGATAGACATCAAGCTTATGCCGCGGCTCAGGCCCATAAACATGTGAACGCACATCGCCCCGATAGGGCGCGGCCATCAAATGGCTCAACCCGATCAACGCCTTATCACGCGCAGGCGGATAAAACACCACCCACGCTAGAGCAGCACTCACCACCGCCAAAATAATCAAACTGCCAATCAGAATGCGCACAATGTCTCCTGTTTCGATATAATGGATACGAAAAACCAGCACCATCAGTTTCATCCCGTGGCAGGAAAAGCGCATATGCTTGACGCATAAGCGGAAAATCAGATTCTATTTTGCCATGGAAAATAGCGTCATCATCCGCGCTTTTCGCGATCCTGATTGGCCAGCCATCTGTGCCATCCATAATGCGGCACGCAAAGTGGAGCTGCGAGCCGTCCGATTGCCCGATCATGCTTATCTGCCGCTGCAAAAATCACATATTGCTGAAGGCTTCCTTTCCAACCGTATCATTGTGGCGGAATGCCCGATAAACAATGAAATAAAGGGCTTTGCCGCTTTTCGCCCCCGCGAACTGACTTGGCTTTATGTTGCGCCCAACCATTTTGGTGAGGGCGTGGGCCAACGCCTGATCAGCTATATTCTTGAAACCACGGAACGACCGCTGGACGTGCAGATGCTGGATGGCAATAAACGCGCCCAGCGGCTTTACGAAAATATGGGCTTTCGGCCGCTCAAACGTACCCGAGGCAAGATCAGAGGCCAACGACCTGTTTCGGCCATTGGCCTTACCCTACGGTTAACCGACTAGCCGTTTATAAAGATGCCAGGTGGCGTGACCCAAAATGGGCAACGCCAAAACCAGCCCCAAAAAGGCAGGCACCATCGCGACAAAGGTGAACAACACAATCACCGCCGCAAAACCGATCATGGGCAGAAAATTTTTGGTGACCGCTTTAAAGCTGGTGATGATGGCGGAGACAAAGTCCAGCTCCCGCTCCAGCAAAAGCGGCATCGCCACCACTGTTGAAGAGAACAAAACAAAGGAGAGACCGGCCCCCACAAGCGTGCCCGCAGCCAGAAAGCCCAAACCCTCCGACGTGGTGGTGATCACGGCCAGAAACATGCCGATGGACGAAAAGCTCTTAAAGCCCAAAAAAATCGCCAACAACAACCGTACCTGATAAACCCAGATCCAGAATACAAAAAGGATCACGAACGCCATCCAACCCAATTGTCGATCTTTTTGCCGGAACATAAGCCCAAAAATCTCGCCCATTCTCAGCGGCTCGCCCGCCTGCAGCCGGCGAGACACATCATAAAGCCCGACCGCGATAAAAGGACCGATCAGCGGGAAGCCGATGGCGATGGGAATAATCATCCAGGGCATATCGTAAATGACGAGCGCTGCCAGAATGGCGAAACCGCCCAGCACGTAAAAGCCCCCAAATAGAAGCCCATATTGCGGGGCCCGCATAAAATCATGCCAGCCAGCGCCCAGCGCCTGCCCAACATCAGACAAAGTGATCTTGTTGACCCGCGGCAAGCCGCCCGATCGTTGTGCCGTTTGTGAATTTTCGGTCATATCTCTCCCTCAACCGAACAGAGCCAATAACGCTCTCACCCTCCAAGTCCTGCGCCTCCACGCGAAAGACTTGATCGGCATCATCCCCTGCCACCATCAAAGCAAGGAAAGCAGAATGTAGCAATCATTATTCGAGGGAAAGACGACCGGCTAAACCGCCTGCCCCGCCACCCAGGCGGAAGACCAGGCCCACTGAAAATTATAGCCGCCGAGCCAGCCGGTCATATCCACGACTTCGCCGATAAAATAAAGCCCCGGCACTTTCTTGGCTTCCATCGTGCGATTGTCCAACTCGTCGGTCGCCACGCCCCCAAGCGTCACCTCGGCGGTGCGATAGCCTTCTGACCCGGTGGGCTTGATCATCCACTGCTCTATGGCTGTGGCTAGGCTTTTCAGCTTTTTGTCGCTGATATCGGCCAGATTGCCGCCAAGCTGCTGTGTCTCGAGCACAAAGTCCACCACCCGCTTGGGCAAATGTTGGCTCAACACGGTCTGTATTGCCCGCTTGCCATTTTCCTGCCGCGCGGCCCGCAACTGCGCAAACAAATCCATGCCGGGCAGCATATTCACTCCGATCTGGTCCCCTTCCCGCCAAAAGGACGAAATTTGCAGAATCGCCGGGCCACTCAAGCCACGATGGGTGAACAAAAGCGCTTCATCAAAGCGGGTTTTGCCATGGCTGACCCGCGCCGGATCAATCGCCACCCCGGCCAGCTCTTTAATCGGCGCCAAGGTCGATTGATCAAAGGTCAAGGGCACCAAGGCCGGCCGCGTCTCGACCACGCGCAAGCCAAATTGCTGCGCCACATCGTAACCAAAACCCGTCGCCCCCATCTTGGGGATCGACTTGCCGCCCGTGGCCACCACCAATTTGTCAGCTTCGACCTGTTCATCATCCAGCTCGACAACAAATCTGTCGCCGGTTTTTTGCACCCTATGCACATTTGTCTTCAGCCGCAGCTCAACGCCTGCATCCCGTAAATCATCCAGCAACATATCAATGATGAGCTGCGCACTCTCATCGCAAAAAAGCTGGCCCAAAGTCTTTTCGTGAAAGGCGATTTGGCGCTGGCGCACCCGGCCTATAAAATCTTGGGCGGAAAACCGCTTGAGCGGCGAAATGGCAAAGCGCGGATTTTCGCTCAAAAACTGTTTGAAGCTAGTGTTCACATTGGTGAAGTTGCACCGCCCACCACCGGAAATACGGATCTTGTCGCCCGCCTTCTTGGCATGGTCCACCAGCAGTACCCGGCGCCCGCGCTTCCCCGCTTCCGCCGCTGCCAGCATGCCGGCCGCCCCGGCACCAATAATCAACACATCCACTCTATGCAAAAGGCTCGCCTCCATTTGCGACGAGCCTTACGCGGAAATGACAATTAAAGGCAAGGAAATCCTAACCGGGGAGGGCAAAATCACTCAGTAAGCAAAATCGCTCTGGTGAGTTTCCTCCATTGTGGGGAGCTTGCCACACCTTAAAAACCCATGCTAAAAGCAATGCGCTTTCGGAATGGTCCGGGGGCAAAACCTTCTCAGGGCGGGGCGAAATTCCCCACCGGCGGTAAATGGGGCAACCCATAAGCCCGCGAGCGCCTTTTGGTCCTGCCAAAAGGGTCAAGCAGATCTGGTGCAACTCCAGAGCCGACGGTTATAGTCCGGATGGAAGAGAAGGGGGTCGACCGAATGGCATGTGCCGCGACGGAACAATTTTCCCCGCGCAAATGTCGTTTATCGAAATACCCTGATCACGCCCTGATTCATATCTGTTCGGAAAGGAACCGACACATGGATCAGTCTGCAAATCTGTCTTTGCGCAACCCGGCCCTATTGGCCGGTCTCTATATGGTGATCGCCGGCATTGCGTTTGCTGCCGTTAATTCGCTCACCCAATTGGCCACCCTCACCCATGGCACGCCCTCAACGGCGGCGGCCTTCTGGCAATATTTGCTGGCCTTTTTGATCATGCTGCCGTTGGTCAGCCAGCTTGGCTCCGGCGCGCTGAAAACCAAACGCCCCATTATGCATGTGATGCGGGTGATCGCCGCGTCAATTGGCGTGCAGCTCTGGGTGCTGGGCCTCGCCAAAGGCGTGCCGATCTGGCAGGCCATTGCCTTGATCATGACCTCCACCTTCTTTGTCACCATTGGCGCCGCGCTGATCCTGCGGGAGACCGTGGGCTGGGCCCGCTGGGCCGCGACGCTGGTGGGCTTTGTTGGCGGCATGATTATTCTGGAGCCCTGGGCCGAAGGCTTCACTCTCAATTCCTTGCTGCCGGTGGGCGCGGCCCTGTTCTGGGCCATCACCTCCTTGTTCACCAAAGAGCTGACCAAAACCGAACATGCAGATTCCATCACGCTCTATCTTTTATTGCTCACGACCCCCGTTAATGCGCTATTTGCCTTGTCGGCGGCGCAGGGCAATGCGGAAATGAGTCTGCTGGATGGCTTTGCCATCTCAAACAATATGGCGCTGATCTATATTATTGCCGCGGGCCTGTTGGTGGCGCTGGCGCAATTTATGATCACCAAAGCCTATGCCACCGCCGATGCCGCCTATGTGCAGCCCTTTGATCATCTGAAACTGCCCTTTAATGTGTTGGGCGGCCTTTTGGTGTTTGGCTGGGTGCCCACAGGCAATCTATGGGTTGGGGCGGCTTTGATTATTGTCGCCTCTTTATATATTGCCCAGCGCGAAGCAAAACAAAGACCATAAAGCAACAATCAAACATTGAGGGGGCTTTAAAGCCCCCTTTATTGATCCAGATCAATAAAACACATGTTATCTTTTTGATTTATAAATTTTTTTTCAGATTTTCGCACATTTAGTTTGATCTAGGACAAAGAAACCTCTCCAAACATCACCTACCTTCTCCTCATCAAGACCAACGAATGAGATCTTAAAGGAGAATGTCATGGTCACCCGTCGTCAAACAATTTTTGGAGCCCTCGGCACAGCAGCAGCGCTAACAGCGGTGGCCAATTTGTCACCGCAGGCTTTGGCCGCTGACAATGTAGACGAGATGCCACGCAAAAAAGTGAAATTGGCACCTCCTCCGTTTGTGCACGAGCATGAGCAAGTTGCCTCAGGCCCCCCACAGGTCGTTGAATTTGAAATGACCATTCAGGAAAAAGTCTGGGAAGTAGATGATGAAGGCACTGTTACCCACGCCATGACTTATGATGGCTCTGTGCCTGGTCCTATGATGGTGGTGCATGAAGGCGACTATGTTGAGTTGACCCTCATCAACCCAGAAAGCAATGAACTGCTGCACAATATCGACTTCCACGCCTCAACAGGCGCATTGGGCGGCGGTGCATTGACAGAAGTTGCCCCAGGCGAACAATGCGTATTGCGCTTTAAAGCCACACGTCCCGGCACATATGTTTATCACTGTGCTCCCGGCGGTTCTATGATCCCATGGCACGTTGTCTCAGGCATGAGCGGCACCATTATGATCCTGCCTCGTGATGGCCTGAAAGACGAAAAAGGCAACCCATTGCGCTATGACCGCGTGTTCAATATCGGCGAGAATGATTTCTATATCCCACGGGATGAAAACGGCGAGTACAAAACATACGAAACCGTATCAGAAAGCTTCTCTGACCAGATTGAAACCATGCGCGGCCTGATCCCCACTCACGTGGTGTTCAACGGCAAAAAAGGCGCCCTGACTGGTGAGAACGCCCTGAAAGCCAAAGTTGGCGAAACCGTTTTGTTTGTGCACTCACAAGCCAACCGCGACACACGTCCACACTTGATTGGTGGCCATGGTGACTATGTTTGGGAAGCTGGCAGCTTCAACAATGTGCCAGACCGTGACCTTGAAACATGGTTCATCCGGGGCGGCTCAGCCGGTGCAGCGCTTTACACCTTCTTGCAGCCCGGGGTTTACGCCTATGTGAACCACAATCTGATCGAAGCGGTCGAGCTTGGCGCCACAGCCCACGTGCTGGTTGACGGCGAATGGAATGACGACCTGATGAAACAGGTTAAAGCGCCCGGCCCAATCAGCAAATAAAGCTGACACATAAAGAAGCGTTGATTGCCCGGCCAGATTCCTCTCGGCCGGGCATTTTGTCTAGGGTTAGGGCCTAAGGAGTGGTGAGATGACCGCTGAACAACTCAAAAACACAGGTTCCGTTGCTTTGCCATTGGCCTTGCTGGCCGGGGCGAGCCTTTGGCTTCTATCCAACCTGACCGCACCGCAAGAAACGACGTCTCCCGCCGGTGGTGGTATTGCTGCTGACGCCACAATCGAAGCGCCGGAACTGGTCACCATTCCCCCGCGCAGTTTCGAATATCGCGATCCGGCCCGCTATATCGAGAATGAGTTGCCGCAAGTCTCCCCCTTGGTTCATGCTCGCGTGGAAACCGAACTGAAGGTGGCCAAAAATCTGGTCACCAATAAGGAATATCGCGCTTGCGTGGTAGACGGGCATTGTGCACCCGCCATCACCATCAAGTCCCCAATCGACAATCATCCCGTTGTGGGCATCAATTATGAAATGGCCGCCAGCTACGCCGAATGGCTGAGCGCCAAAACCGGCGAAAACTGGCGCCTGCCCTCCGCCCTGGAATGGGCGCAATTTGCAGGTGAGAAATATGAAGACCCTGATAAAGATATTCAATCCGACCCCAGCAACCCGGCCGTGGCTTGGCTTTCAGAGTACCGGTCTAAATCCAAGAGCGAAAGCGATGCGCCGCGCCAAAGCCTGAGGCCAGCTGGCCTGTTCGGCCCCAACAATTTTGGCGTCAATGATGTGGCCGCCAATGTTTGGGTGTGGACCTCCACCTGCTATGAACGCATCAATATGGATGCGACCGGCAGCCAGTCCCGCGCCACAAGCTGCGGCGCACGTGTGGTGGAAGGGGAGCACCGGACCTATCTGTCTGTGTTCATTTCAAACCCTCAAGGCGGCGGTTGCACCGTCGGGGATCCGCCGGACCATTTGGGCATCCGCCTCGTGAAAGGCGCCGAGCAACCCAGCCTCTGGAGCCTGCTTGGTCGCCTTTGGCCCTTCGGATAAGCGCGCGCTATCTCAAAGGCGATGTAAAATGGCCCGTTTGGAACTGTCCAAGGGGCCATGTTTTTGTTCATGATTATAAATGTCAGTAAGGAGCGCCTAGCCCTTCGGCGCTGCGCGAGGCCGCATCAATTTGCCACCATAGAGCGCCACAAATCCCCAAAACCCAATCACCCACATAAGATGGGACACGCGCATCAATAACAGGCTCAAGTCCGGGCTGAGTGCCGCGACAATACGCAAGATCGCCGCCAGCAATATAGCCGCAAACAGCACCGAGGTGCCCTGGCTGGCCAACAGGGGATGACCCGTGTGCCCCAATGTGGCGCGACACATCACGCCGATCACCATCAGACCGATGGCCCCGGTGCTCAGCGCATGGATCGGCGCCGCAATGGGCACCACCCCCTCATCCAGAAAGTGAAGCCCCATGAAGGCAAAGCCAATGGGCAAAAAGCCATAACCCACATGCAATACCAGCAGCAGCCCATCGCGCCAGATCAATTCCGGGTGCCAGCGCAACAGGCGCACCAGATGCAGCCCGGCCAAAATCATAAAGCCAAAGGCAAACACAAGGGGCAGGCTGAACAGCCCGGTACTTTGCAGCACAAAACCCAACAGGACGATCGCGCTCGTGAGCACGGTGAGCTTGTCAAATCCATTAAAAGGTTGCGGCAGGGTCTCACTTTGGCGCTTCACCAGATAATTGCGGGTAAAGCTGGGCACAATCCGCCCGCCAATCAACATGATCAGCATCAACACCACGCCAAGCGCCAGATAGGCCGCGGGGCGGGTGCTGCCACCATTGGCCCAGGCCAGATAAAACCAGCCCTGCGCCAACACCAGCAACCCGAACATCACCAGCACTTTCAAATTGCGCCAGTTTTTTCCGGCCAATATTTCACGGCACACTGCCGCGGCAAATAGCACGGGAAACACCAAATTGAGCGCCACAACGCTCCAGAGCGGCACCAGCGCCGACATATTGGTCACCAAACGGCCCAAAGCCCAAGCGAGCAAGAGGGCAATCAGGGCATTGCCATTCACCGGCAACCGCCCCGTCCAATTGGGCACCGCCGTCAACAGGAACCCCGCAATCACCGCCGGCACAAACCCGAACAGCGTTTCATGCATATGCCAATCAGCCGGGCCCATCGCCAGCGGCAGGCTCAACTCACCAAAATAGAACGGGACCCACAATAATATGGTCAACCCCGCATAAAAGGCGCCGAACAAAAAGAACGGGCGAAACCCATAGCTGAACAAGGTGGGGCCGGAATAGGCATTGGTGCGCGCGATCGCCATGTTCAAATTCCTTCAAGTAGACACAAAAAGGGCGGGCTTTATCTCGCCCGCCCCGAAAATCGCCTTACTGAACTTGTTCGAACAGATCCGCGAAAACTTTCTTTGATTTGCCCTTATGCTTCACCGCTTGGGCTTCTTCCAGATTACCAAGCTCGCCAACAGCAATCAGCGCCACCATGCCCATTGTGTAGTGTGGCGTACATTTCACGCCATAAACACCTTCTTCTTCCACTGTCAGCACATATTCGACGTTGAATTTGCTTTTGAACTCTTCAACACCCGCTGGCAGCATGCCTTCAATGCTTTCCACATTGTGACCCTTGTCGGTCGGCACGAACTTAATGGTGTCGCCGGGCTGGGCAGCGATAAAGTCAGGTTCAAAGACCATTGTGCCTTTTTCGCCTTTGTTCAGCATCTTCACTTCAAATTCTTCTGCCATGGCAGGGCTCAGCACCATGCCTGTTGCTGCCACAAGCCCAAAGATCGCGATTGCTTTTTTAAACCCGTTTTTCATCGTTAGTTCCTTTCAACAAAACTATAATCGTTGACCAATCTTGTAACCGATCTGGAAAACTGATTATTTGCTCTAGATCAAAGAAACGGGCCGCTATGCAGAAAAGATTATCGAAAATCGACCCCAGCCTTGTGACAAATTGTCCGCTGTTCGCAGATATGGACAAACAGGCCATTGCGGACATTCTAAATAAGGGTGTGGCCAAGCATTTTAAAAAGGGTGATCGCTTCTTCGATCAGATGGATGAGGCCACCCATTTCTTTTTGATGCTGGATGGCTATTTGGAGGTCAGCAAAACCACCGAAGAAGGTGCGCAGGTGATTATGCGCCATTTTGGCGTTGGAGAAATTTTTGGCGTGGCCCCGGCCATTGCCCAGAAAAACTATCCCGCCACGGCCCGCGCCCTTGTGGATTGCGTGGTGGTGCTGTGGGAAAACAAATATTGGGATCATTTTTTGGTCGAGCACCCCCAATTTATCAAAAATGCCTATAAATCGGTTGGCGAACGGCTGGCCCAGTCGCAGGAGCGGATCGTGGAAATGTCCACCGAACAGGTGGAACGCCGCGTGGCCCATGCGGTGATGCGCCTCACCCATCAATGCGGGGTCAAAACTGAGAAGGGCATCTTGATTGATTTTCCCGTTTCGCGGCAGGACATTGCCGAAATGACCGGCACCACCTTGCACACCGTCTCGCGCCTGTTCAGCGCCTGGAGCAGCAAAGGATTGATGCAGGTCGGGCGGCAGAAAATTGAAGTCTTGGAAGCGCACAAACTGGCGCTTTTGGCGCAGGGACAGTGAGCGAACGTTAGAACCGTTTGGCCGATCCGTCCCGGGCCAGCGCCAGCTCTTCGGCAAACCGCTCTTCATCCAGATGATATTCCTCTACTGCATCCACAATGGTGTGGAAGCTGGCAATAGGACAGCCCACGCAGGACATACGGTTCTTCATGAACACGGATACCGTGGCGGGCCACCGACGCATGATTTCGTCGAGGCTCATATCTGGATCAATAGCCACCGGCTTTGACGATGCAAACATCATGAGACAAATCCCTTCATCTCATCACATTAAACTAAGGTTGCAGATACAACTTTGCGCCAGCGCAAATAGTTTTTGCTGAGCGCGCAGCGTAGCGCCACCCCGTCCCGCCTTCCCAAGTCTTGATCTTGCAATGACGCTCAGGGGAGAACCAGTGTCGTGCCCAAATTCGCAGGCTGCTCAGACCCCGGATCAGGTCCGGGGTGGTGGAGTGCATAAGGGAACCGCTGGCGCGAATTCGCAACAACAGGATTTTGACCCCCCGCCCTAATCTCTGTGGCCGTCCCGGCCTTGAGCCGGGACCAACCCTCAAGCGCAGGGGTATAGGCCCCGGATCAGCCTGCGTGGCGCGAGCGCCGCTTGTTGTCCGGGGCGGCCCCTTGGGTGTCGAGACGCCGAAGCCAAAAACCGACGTCACAAAATACCGGTCTAATCCAAATCCAAAATCACCTTATTGGCCGCGCCTTTGCCCACCGCTTCAAAGCCTTGGGCAAAATCTTCAAATGGCAAATGGTGTGAAATCACGGGCGTCACATCCAGCCCCGATTCCAGCATCGCCAGCATTTTGTGCCAGGTTTCAAACATTTTGCGGCCATAAATGCCCTCAAGGGTGAGGCCTTTAAAGATCGCCTTGTTCAAATCCATTTCCACCTTGCCGGGGAAAAGGCCCAAAAGCGCCACACGCCCGCCGGTGATCATATGTTCGATCATCGAATCCATCGCCGGGGCCGCGCCGGACATTTCAAGGCCAATATCAAAGCCCTCTTTCATGCCCAATTTGCCCATGACCTCACGCAGATTTTCCTTGTCGGCGCGCACGCCGCGCGTGGCGCCCATTTTTTCCGCCAACGCCAATCGGTCGTCATTCAGATCGGTCACAATAATATGCCGCGCGCCCACATGACGGCACACCGCCGCAGCCATGCAGCCAATCGGCCCGGCCCCTGTGATCAACACATCTTCGCCCGACACGTCAAAGGTCAGCGCGGTGTTCACCGCATTGCCCAGCGGATCAAGAATGGACGCGACCTCGTCGCTCACACTGTCCGGCAAAGGCCGCACATTGGCTTCCGGGATCGCCACATAATCGGCAAACGCGCCGGGACGGTTCACCCCGATCCCTTTGGTCTCTGCACAAATATGCGCCCGACCGGACTGGCAATTCCGGCATTTGCCACACGGAATATGACCCTCACCAGACACACGCTGGCCGACCTTAAGGTCTTTCACCTCGTCGCCAACTTCTTCGATCAGGCCCATATATTCATGGCCCACCACCATGGGCACCGGCACCGTATTTTTCGCCCACTGGTCCCATTTCCAAATGTGCATATCTGTGCCGCATATCGAGGCTTTTTTCACCTTGATCAACACATCATGGGGCCCCACTTCAGGCTTTTCGACCTCATGCAGTTCAAGGCCCGGTGCATCCTTTGCTTTCACCAATGCGCGCATCAGATCACTCCCAATTCTTTGCCAACCTGTTCAAAGGCTGCAATAGCTCGATCCAAATCTTCGGTCGTGTGTGCCGCCGACATTTGGGTGCGGATCCGCGCCAACCCTTTCGGGACCACAGGGAAGGAGAACGCCGTCACATAAACGCCCAGCGCCAGCATGCGTTTAGCGAATTTTTGCGCCAGCACCGCATCTTTCAGCATCACCGGGATAATCGCATGTTCGCCGGGCACCAGTTCAAAGCCCAAAGACGCCATTTTTGCGCGGAAATATTTGGCATTTTCAAACAGCTTTTCCCGCAGGTCGGGTGATTGCTCCACAATATCCAGCGCTTCCAAGGTCGCGGCTGCGATCATAGGCGGCAAGGCATTGGAGAACAAATAAGGCCGCGCCTTTTGCCGCAACATGGTCACCAGTGGCTTGGCCCCGGCAATATAGCCGCCTGCAGCGCCGCCGAGCGCCTTGCCGAAGGTGCCGGAATAAAGATGCACACGATCTTCAACGCCAAAATGGTGCGGCGTGCCTTGCCCGTTCGGCCCCATAAAGCCCACGGCGTGGCTGTCATCGACCATCACCAGCGCATCATATTTTTCCGCCAGATCACAAATGCCCGGCAAGTTGGCCATGATCCCATCCATGGAGAACACGCCATCTGTGACGATCAAGCGGTGGCGCGCGTCCTGCGCCGCCTTCAGCTGTTCTTCCAGCGCGTCCATATCATTATTGGCATAGCGGAAACGCTGGGCTTTACAAAGCCGCACCCCGTCAATGATCGAGGCATGGTTCAGCGCATCAGAAATGATCGCATCTTCCGGCCCTAACAGCGCTTCAAAAACGCCCGCATTGGCATCAAAGCACGCGATAAACAGAATGGCGTCTTCAGTGCCCAAGAACTCAGAAAGCCGCGCTTCGAGCTGCTGGTGGATCGCCTGGGTGCCGCAGATAAAGCGCACCGACGCCATGCCAAAGCCTTCGTGCTCAATCGTTTCAATCGCTCGCTTTTCAAGGCGTTTATCATCGGCCAGGCCGAGATAATTGTTGGCGCACATATTGAGCAAAGGCACATCTTCGCCATTTTCACCGCGCACAGTGATGTTGGCGGATTGAGGGCTGGTGATTCCATATTCGGATTTGAACAGCCCCTCTTCCCGCAATTGGGCCAGCGCCTGTTCGGTGTGTTGAATCAATTTTTTCGACATAGCAGACAAATCTCTATATATTGGATTAAATCCAATATAGTGGAATTTAAATGCGCTGCCAACATCACCCGACCAAGATTTTTGCACCGCGCAACGAGCGGATTTGTCAAACGCAATCGGACCTAATGTTGCGGTTGCGCCACCACCAGAATAGCCCGCGCTGGCCCCTCACCGATATTGCGGATCGCATGCGGCTGATCGGCGCGATATCGCAACGTATCGCCTTCTTCCGCCTTGGCGCGTTTCTCCCCCGCTTCAATTTCCAATGTGCCCTTTAAGCAGGTTAAATGCTCAAAAGTGCCAGGCGCATGGGGTTGCGACAAAAGCGCGCCACCCGGCGCCGCACTGAAATCATACCATTCAATCGGCATCGGGGTGCGGGGCGGGTTCAACAGCCGGACTGTGCACAACCCATCGGCACTGCCTTTTGAGGGGGTGGAATAGGCCGGGATATGAGTAATCATATGGTCGCTCGCTGCCTGCTCCCCCAACGTGGAGAGGTCCAAACCCAGTGACTGGGCCAAGTTCCACACCAGCGTGAAGGTCGGGTTGACCGCCCCGCGCTCAATCTGGCTGAGCATGGATTTGGAAATGCCGCAACGTTCCGCCAGCATTTCAAGGGTCAGTCCCTGCTCCTTGCGGGCCTTGCGCACCATTTCACCCAAATGCGGCGGTGGCATCAATGATCTGGACAATGCGCGTGACATAGGCACCTTTTTTTACGGTTCGAAACAAAAAATACAATATAGCGGAATTCTGGCGCGAACAATGGTTACATGTGATTCTATTGTCTGCCCGTGGCGCCCGAATATGCGGCACCGCACCTCGAACACCAATGACTAAATCTTAAAATCTTTTGCCGCTAGAGCCGGTATAAATCGCGCGTAACCGCCAGTATTACGGGCCTATCAGCAAGTGGCACAATGCCGCCCTGCGACCTTTCGTCAAATGAGTCGAAAATCAAAATAATTATGCTATGCTTCACACCGAGGCTGGGCCTCAGGGGATGAATATGAGTTCGAGAAAAGACATACATAATTCGGATATTCCGATTTTGTGCCAATCTTGCGAGGCACGTCACAAAGGCATTTGCGGGGCATTGGAGCCCGACCAGTTGGTGGAGTTGGCCCGCCACACCAGGCAGGTGCGCGCAAAATCAGGCGAAGAACTGATTGGCGACACCGAGGAAGTAAAATCATATGCCAATGTGATCTCGGGCGTGGTCAAGCTCACCAAAATGCTCTCGGACGGCCGTCAACAAGTGATTGGGCTCCAATTTGCGCCCGACTTTCTGGGCCGACCCTTTGCCGAAGAAAGTCGGCTGAGCGCTGAAGCGGCCTCTGGGGTCAATCTGTGTAAAATCCCCAAATCAGCGCTGGAATCCATGATCAAGTCATCCCCCGAGTTGGAACATCGGCTGCTGATGCAAACGCTGAAAGAGCTGGATGAAGCGCGCGACTGGATGGTGACATTGGGGCGCAAAACCGCCTCAGAAAAGGTCGCCAGCTTTCTCTATTTGATCGCCACCCATATCGACCCCACCAAAAATATGGATGAGGTGGATAGCATCAAGTTTGATCTGCCGCTTACCCGCGTCGATATTGCCGACTTTTTGGGCCTGACCGTGGAAACCATTTCCCGCCAGCTTACCAAATTACGTAAGGACGGGGTGATCGAAATTGAAAACAACCGCAGCTTCTTCGTGCCGAGCATGGAGCGGCTGGAAGATCGCTGCGGTTAAAACAAGCGCGCCAGCAATTCTTCTTCACGCAGATTGAAGATCTGCACCTGCTTTTGTCGGCTAACCTCACCCCGGATCAATTCAAGGTCAGCGGCCCGACACCTCAGGCGCTTGGCCAATAATCTGATCACTGCCTTGTTGGCCTTGCCCTTTTCCGGCACAGCCCGTACCCGCACCACCAATTGCCCCTGCCCGTCTGCATCAGCGACAATGTCACCGATTTCGTCGCGGCTGGCGTTGGGGGTGACCTTCAAAAACAACAAAAGCCCGGCGTTGGTGTTACGCCAGGCTTTCAAATCTGCTTCGGGCATCAGCTTGCGTTAAAACGCGTAAGGCATCAGATAGATCTGGATCACCCGCTGCAACGCATAGATGCCAATAAAAAGGATAATGGGCGAAATATCGATCCCGCCAAAGCTAGGCACAAACCGCCGGATCGGGTCCAGCACCGGCTTGGTCAATCCATCTACAATCCGCCAGATCGTCGCCACAAACTGGTTTGAATAATTGATCACATTAAAGTTCAGCAACCAACTCATCACGATCATAATGATCGCGACCCACCAATAAAGTGTCAGCACGATCATGATAATTTCCAACAGAACCAGCATATTTTTCTCCGCGTTGCGCTTTTTCCCTTCCTATGTAGCCATTTGCACCGCTGATCACAAGAGCAGGCGTGTGCTTGGCGCCAATCAAGGTAAACACCAGCCAAAACAAAACCCGCGTCGCCAAATACACGGCCACGCGGGTTTGTTTAATACCTAGACGGAATACGCAAAACCAAAATTCCCGTCACGCAGAAAAGATTGCACAAAGCGTGCCAACTCTTTGGCACCAGGCACACCACTATATTTAGTGGTCTAGCGCCCTAACCCGACACAAAACTACAGCATTTATGAATAATAATTAACGGACGTGCGTCTGCACCGGCGCAATATGAAATGCAATTTGCAACAACAAGTTGCAATCTGCGCTATTTGATTTTGGCAGCGTGCCGCACCTCGGCCCGCAACAAGGTGCGCTCCCGGGCCGAAACACCGATCAACTCGGCCACCCGCCAGACCATATTGTCTTCCAATTCGTGATTGTGCTGATCCACAAACACAATCTGCCACATCATATTGATGATGGCGTGTTTCTCTTCCACCTCAAGCTGATTCAAAACGGAGGTGAACGCATAAAGATCAACCGCATCATTGCTCTGCTCAATCGCCAGATCCAACAGGCTTTTTACCTCCTGCGGGCTCAATCCATAATAGGATTGCAACGTGTCTTTAATCGCCGCTTTTTCCTCATCGCTACTCTCGCCATCCACAGCGGATAAATGTACCAACAGGGCGGCGACGCACATTTTTGGATCAAGGGATGAGACATCTTGCTGTTTGTTTGCAGAGAACAATTTTTTGATGGCATCAAACATAATCGTGCATCTTCCTTCCATGCGAGTCGGATTGAGAGTAAAATAATTCAACACAAAATGGAATTCCCCTTTAACCTCAACCGCTTTGACCGTTAAGTGAATCTGTCCCTATGCTACGAATTACCCTCGCTATTGGTGCATTTCTTTTCCTCATGTCGGAAATCATGCGCTTTGTTGCCCATGAGTTTGATGCCGCAAATGCCGGGGTGCAGTTGCTGGCCTGCCTTTTGCTCGCAGTGGGGTTTCTCGGCGTCGCCTTCGGGCCGGAAAACAGCCGCTTGAAGCGCTATGCCGGTTTCATGTGGGTAATCAGCACTTTTTTGATGGCCTTTTTCGCTTTTGACTTGCTTGGCTATGGCCGCACCAGCCTGTTTCTCCACCATGACAATTATTTGTTCTGGGTGGCCCATATTGGCTTGTCCGTCAGCGCTCTAACTCTGGCGGCGGCCCACTGGCAAACGCGCCATATGCAACACTGGCATCCCGCTCCCATACTGTTGGCGGCCAGCACCCTGCTGTTTGCCGCCAGCCGACTGCTGGCCTTGCCGTTGGACTGGCAGTTTGTGACCAGCCTCCTTTGGAGCCTGAACCTCTTCTTTGTCGCGCTGAACCGTTTAAATGATCGCGCGCGCTAGGGTGAAATCAGGGATCTAGCTTTTCAATCGCGTGGGCCAACTCAATGTCTTTCTCTGACAGCCCATTGGCATCATGCGTGGTCAATAGAATGGACACTTTATTGTACACATTGTGCCATTCAGGATGGTGATTATGTTTTTCCGCCAAAATCGCCACCGAACTCATGAATCCAAATGCTTCAATAAAATTTTTGAATTTGAACTCGCGTTCAATGCCATTTTTCACCGGGTTAAACACCCAGTCTGGCAATTGACCCAAAGCCTTTTCCCGACCCTCAATATCCAAAGCTTCTACCATTGATCTCCCTATTCTTTTTCCTCCGCGCGGCGCTTGCGCTCATCCTCATCGTCAAGAATACGCATTGCCGCCCCGTCCAGATCTTCATACTGGCCACTTTTTAAAGACCATAAAAACGCGCCCAGCGCCAGTAGGCCGATCAACAGAACAACAGGAATAAGGATCAATAAAGGAGTCATTCAGCCGCCACCGGTTCCATTTGAGGCGCATGAGATGAATGCGCCGGGAGATTTTTGGTTCCATCCTGCTGCCCCAAACGCAGGCGCAGCGCATTGAGCGTGACGATAACCGAAGATGAGGACATGGCAATCGCCGCCAATAATGGCGTGGCAAATCCCATCACCGCCAGCGGAATGGCCACCGCATTATAACACAGCGCCAACCCGAAATTCTGCACCACTGCTCGGCTGGCCCGTTTGGACATTTCCAGCGCGAAGTGCACATCGGTCAAGCGGTTATGGGTGAAAATAAAGTCGGCGGCGTTGCGCCCCACATCAGCCGCACTTGAGGGGGCCATTGAAACATGGGCTGCCCGCAAAGCCGGTGCATCATTGATGCCATCCCCCACCATCAGGATCTTCTCATTGGCACCAGATTCAGCAATCGCCTCCACCTTTTGGTCAGGCGTCAATGCCCCATGGGCCTCGGCCACGCCCAAGGCTTTGGCCACGCTGGCCACCACCTGTTTCCGGTCGCCCGAGAAAATCGCCAGATCGTAGCCGCCGGCTTTCAGGTCAGCCAACGCCGCATGCGCGTCTGGCCGCAACATATCCTCAAAACCAAACCCGGCCACCATCTTCCCATCGCAGGAAAGATAAACTTCACTTTGCGCCGCATCCGAGCCTTGATAGCTGGCATCGCAAAAATCGGCACGCCCCCAGCGCCATAGCTGACCATCAATGTGGGCTTCCACCCCGGCGCCAGGCATTTCCTCTGCATCCTTGAGCGGCGCCACCGCCCGGCCAGCGAAGGCGCGCGCAAAGGCTTTCGAGAATGGATGACGCGACAGCTGCGCCAATTGCAAAGCCCGATCAATCGCGCTGTCATCACCAAAAATCTGCCCATGAAAAATGGGTGTGCCCAAGCTCAAGGTGCCGGTCTTGTCAAAGGCAATTTTGGTCACTTGTGCCAATCGCTCCAGCGCCGCCCCGTCTTTCATCATCACCCCGCGCTCAAACAACCGCCCGGCGGCCACCACATGCACAATTGGCACCGCCAGCGCCAAAGCGCAGGGGCAGGTGATGATCAGCACGGCAATGGCCGTCACCGTGGCATGATACCAATCGCCATTATAAAGCCCCCACCCGATAAAGGTGAATAGCGCCAATAAATGCACAAAAGGCGCATAAATCTCTGCCGCACGGTCAGCAATGCGCTTGAAACCGGCACGGCTGCCTTCTGCCGCATCCATCAATTCAATCATGCGGGCCAGAAAGCTCTGATGCGCCGCTTTTTCAACTTCGATTTTTAACGCACCGGATAAGTTGGTGGCGCCGCCCAAAACAGCGCTGCCCTTTGCGCATAATTCCGGCACCGTTTCGCCTGTGACCAGCGACATATCCAACTCGCTTTTGCCCTCAATCACGCGCCCATCCACTGGAATACGCTCACCGGCGGCCACTTCCAGCACCATGCCGACTTGAACATCATTCAGTTTGATGAACTCGCGTTGACCATTGGCGAGAATTTGCACTGCCCCTTTGGGGGCGAGCGACGCCAAAGACCGCACCGCAGAGCGCGCGCGCTCGCGCATCACATGGTCCAGCGTGCGACCGATCAACAAAAAGAATAAAAGGCTCACAGATGCATCAAAATAGGCGTGTTCGCCCGAATTGATGGTTTCATAAAGGCTGAGCGCCAGCGCCAACAGCACGGCCAAAGAAATGGGCACATCCATATTCAACCGCCCTTGGCGCAACGCACCCCAGGCAGATTTGTAAAAGACCTGGCCGGAGAAGAAGACGGTCGGCACCGCAATCAGGGCTGAAATCCAATGGAACAGATCGCGGGTGCTTTCATTGGCCCCCGACCAGATCGAAACGGAAAACAGCATGATGTTCATGGCGGCAAAGCCTGCCACGGCGAGTGCCAGAATCAGTTTGGACAGGCTTTTATCCTTGCCCGCCTCATCCACATCGAGCAAAAAGCTACGATAGCCCGCCCGCCCGATGGCCGCGACCAGATCCATCGGCGCCGCCCCGGCCTGGGCGGAAAAGATCACTTTGACCCGCTTGGTGGACATGTTCACCCGCGCCGAGCTGACCATTTCCAGCCCGTTCAACTCGGCCTCAATAGACTTGATGCAGGCCGCGCAATACATATCCGGCACGCCAAATTCCACTTGCCGTTGCCCATCCCCCAGATCGGCAGAGGCCGCGATAATCGCTTCATTGCTGATTTGGCTGGCGCCATCTTCAATCAGGTTCGATCCAGCCTCCACGCCCGGGGCACAGCAGCTCATTAGTTTGCCTCCACCATAAAGCGCTCGCGATAAACAAACGGAATGTCATTGGCGCTGACCAATTGCAGCTCAATGTCCCAGGCACCCGCACTCAATGCATGATCCACCACAAAGTCGCCATTCGCTGCCGGCAACAAGGTCACCACATGGTCTTCCCGTTCATGGCTGGGCCGCATCAGTTTGGCCGCCACCTGATCCGCCACCACCGGCGCGCCCTTTGCATCCAGCAAGCGGTAACGCAGTGTTCCTTCTTCTATTGCCAAAGTGGGCGTCCAGCCCAGCGCATCCTGCGCCTTATTGGCCTCAAGCTTTTCATTAAAATGCTGGCTGGCCACATAGGAGTTTTTCACCACCAGGCCAGTCCAACTTGTGGTGGCAAAATAGGCCATGATCAAATTGACCGTAATGATGGTGCCGAAAAACAAGCCAATCACCAACAGCATATGCTTGCCGGTAAATTCTTTTGACTTTTGTGGTTTAGACATTGATTGCTCCATCATTTTACTCCCGTGGCATTTCAAATTTGACTGTTTCGCGCGAGCTTTCCTCGCCGAACAGATCCGTCACCACGAACTCAAATCGTACAGGATTTTCATCCAGCTGTTGAGGCATGGCCCGTACATAAACCCGCACCGGCAACACCCGGTCTGGTTCCACATCCAAAACAATCGAGCTTTGGGGTTCATTTACAGAGCTGGCCAGGGTCATCTCGCCACCCGGCAACCCTTCAATCGACAAACGCACCGTGCGCGGTTCTGGCGTCATGTTCAGCACCTTGACATCATAGCCATTGCGCACCGCCCCGTCCGACAGCATCACATAAAGCGGATTGCGGTCATGCTGCACGTTCACGTCCAGCCGATCCCGCAAGGATAGAGCCACCAGCATCGCCACGCCAATCGCGGCCCAGAAGCAGAAATATACCAAGGTGCGCCAGCGAATGATCGAGCGCCAATTGGTGCGCCGCACCCGATCCAGCAGATTGCCCTCACCGTCGCGTACCTTTGCGGGGTCAATCGTAGAGGAGCCACTGGTCGCCAATTGCATATTTTCATTATAATCATTGAGCGTGGTGTAAGAGATCAGCCCGCGCTCGCGGCCCAGCTTGTCCATCACATTGTCACACGCATCGATACACAAAGCGCAGGTGATGCATTCCAGCTGTTGCCCATCGCGAATATCAATCCCCATCGGGCACACCGCCACACAGGCATTGCAATCCACACAATCACCGACCGGAATGCCTTCCTTGATCGCCTTTTTTGCATGTTTGGTGCGTGGCTCGCCGCGCCAGTCATTATAGGTCACGGTCAAAGAATGCTCATCCAGCATCGCCCCCTGAATCCGAGGCCAAGGGCACATATAGGTACAGACCTGTTCCCGCATCAGCCCCCCGAAAACATAGGTGGTGGCGGTGAGAATCAAAATGGTGAAATAGGCCACCATCGGCGCTTCAAAATGGATGACATCCATGAAAAGGGTTGGCGCGTCTGCGAAATAGAAAATCCAGGCACCGCCCGTGGCCACACCGATCAACAGCCAAATGCTGTGCTTGGCCACCCGCCGCCAGACCTTATTAACGGACCATGGGGCCTGATCAAGTTTCATGCGCTGGTTGCGGTCGCCTTCAAAAAAGCGCTCGACCACCAAAAAAAGATCCACCCACACCGTTTGCGGGCAGGTATAGCCACACCAGGCGCGGCCCACCGTGGAGGTGATCAGAAACAACCCCACCCCGGCCATCACCAGCAGGCCCGCCACATAATAAAACTCTTGCGGCCATATCTCGATGAAGAAGAAATAAAAGCGCCGGTTGGCAAGATCAACCAAAACCGCCTGATCCGGCGCATATTCACCCCGGTCAAACCGCAACCACGGGGTGATATAATAAATCCCCAGCGTCACGATCATAATCAACCATTTCAAACGACGAAAATTGCCGCTGGCGCGCTTTGGAAAAATCTTTTTCCGCGCCGCATAGAGCGGTGGGCGTTTGCCCGCGCGGTTGACCGCTTCCACGTCAAAATCTTCAACGTGGGATTCGCCCTTGGAGGCGCTCAAATCTGTCATGCTAAATGATCCCTATCCATCGCATTAGAGACCAATCTAGATTATTCCGCGCCGCCCCGTGTTGATATGAGTCAATTCCCCTCGCGACAATTTGTCATTTACGGAACAATGCAAGGGCTCACCAAATTATGATTGTGGGTGGCAATGGCCGCCCGTTATAGTCAATCTGACGTGCAAACAAAGGTGACCCGAGATGGCCGAACAAAAATCTTATCAAAAGACCCAAGAAGCGTTGGAGAAACTGACTGAAGAGCAGTTTTATGTGACCCAGAAGAACGGCACCGAACGCCCGTTCCAAAACGAATTTTGGGACCATAATGAAAAAGGCATCTATGTCGATATTGTCTCGGGCGAACCCCTGTTTGTGTCCGCCGACAAATTTGACGCCGGGTGTGGTTGGCCCAGCTTTTCTCGCCCCATAAACCCCGATTGGGTGAAAGAACATGCCGACACCAGCCACGGCATGGTGCGCACCGAAGTGCGCTCCCAACACGGCGACAGCCATTTGGGCCATGTGTTTGACGATGGCCCCGCAGAGATGGGTGGCCTGCGCTACTGCATCAACTCCGCCGCCTTGCGCTTTATCCCCGCATCCAAAATGGAAGAAGAGGGCTATGGTGAGTATTTAGAACTTATCGACGGATAGGAAAACCATGGGCAATAAAGCCATTAATCTGCGCGAAAAATTCTCGACCTTCACCGAACAATGGTCGCCAAAAATTGTCGCCCAGCTCAATGATTACGACATTCTGATTGCCAAGGTGGAGGGTGAGTTCAACTGGCATGATCACCCGGACACAGACGAGATGTTTATGGTGATTGAGGGCGAAATCACCATTGAGATGAAGGAGGGTGACGTCACGCTCGGGCCCGGGGAACTCTATGTGGTGCCCAAAGGCAAGGCGCATCGTCCGGTGGCCAAAGGTGAGGCGAAAATCATGTTGATCGAGCCGCAAGGCGTGCCCAATACGGGTGATCCGGCAACTGCAGCTCATAAAGAGTTGATCTAACGGGCAGAACATGGCTCAATTGGCGCGATTTGAACCTGACCGCAGCGCCAAGGCCCCTCCCCCATGTCCCACAGTTTTCAATTCGCTCTGATCCTGTTTGGCATAATGGGATTTGCCCTGTTTGTGCGGCCAATTGAGCGCTCCTGGATCACATTGCCGATCTTTTTTGCCGGGTTGGGCTTTGTTCTGGGGCCAGCCGGGCTTGGCTTTATTGATCTTGACTTACAAGACAGCACCATTCATACGGTGGCGGAGATCACACTGATCTTCACCCTTTTTCTTGATGCCTCAAAAATCCGTTTGCGCAACCTTAAAGCCCATTATGGCTTGCCCGCACGCATGTTGCTGGTGGGCATGCCGCTCACCATTTTGCTGGGTACGGGACTGATCTTGCTATTGGCGCCGGATTTGCCATGGGCGATGGCGCTGCTCACCGCTGCCATTTTGACACCGACCGACGCGGCGCTGGCCCAGCCCATTCTCGCCGACAAGGACGTGCCGCCGCGCATTGCAGAAGCGATCAACGTGGAAAGCGGGCTGAATGATGGACTTGCCCTGCCCGTGGTGGTGTTTGCCGCCCTGTTGATGGCCAACGAGGCCACACGCGACATCAGCCTCACCCCATTTGGCGTCAGCCAGTTTGTCGGCGCGCAGATCATTTTTGGCCCGTTGGCTGGCATTGTGGTCGGCTATTGCGGCGCCAAATTGCTTGATCTGGCGACCCATCATAAATTCACGCAGCCGATCTATGAGGGCATCTTTTTCCTCAGCGTCGGTCTGGCCGCCTTTTTTGGCGCAGAAACCGTGGGCGGCAATGGCTTTATCGCCGCCTTTGTGGCGGGCCTGACTTTCGGCAACACCAAGAAGACCAACCATAAATTCATCACCGAATTTTTGGAGGGCGAAAGCAACTTTTTGTCCATCCTCACTTTTATGATTTTCGGCGCGGTACTGGCCCCGGTCGGCCTTGCCCACGCCAATTGGACCACCCTGTTGATCGCGGTCAGCTTCCTAACCCTTATCCGCATGGCGCCCATCGCGCTGAGCCTTGTGGGTAAAAAGCTGCACCTGTATGAGCGGTTTATTCTGGGCTGGTTCGGCCCCAAAGGGCTGGCCTCCATTCTTTTTGCGCTGTTTGTTGCCGAACAATATGACATGCCCCATATTGACCAGATGCTGGCCTGCACCGTGTTGACGGTAGGTCTCTCCATTTTGGCCCATGGCCTGAGCGCCAAGCCCCTCGCCCACCATTTTGAAAAAACCATGCAGAAAGTCAAAAGCCAATGAGCAAATGGTTTGCCCCCATCACCCTTGAAGCTGAAACCGCGAAACTGGTGCCGCTCAGCCTTGATCATTTGGCCGATTTGCAAAAGGCATGCGCCGATGGTGAGTTGTATAAGCTGTGGTACACAGGGATTGCGTCACCGGACAAGATGGAGGCCGAGATTGATCGGCGATTGGGGCTACAGGCCGACGGCATGATGCTGCCGTTCAGCGTGATGGACAAACGTACAGGCAAAGTGATCGGCCAGACCACTTTTCTCAATCTCGATCCCACCAATCGCCGCGCCGAAATCGGCGCCACCTGGTATGCCAGATCAGTTCAACGCTCGCCCATCAACACAGAATGCAAATTACTGATGCTGGGCCACGCTTTCGACGAGATCGGCGTCAATGTGGTCGAGTTCCGCACCCACCACCTCAACCACCAAAGCCGCCGCGCCATTGAACGGCTGGGTGCGCGCCTCGACGGGATTTTGCGCAACCACATGATCTTGCCCAATGGCACCACGCGCGACACCGCTGTGTATTCGGTGCTGCCCCACGAATGGCCGGCGGTGAAAGCCAATCTGCAATGGCAATTGGAGAAGCCGCGCGACTAAGCACGGCCCAGATGGATTAGTCTGCGGGCGACATGCCAAGTGCCGTCCGCCCTTCATCAGTTTTTAGCGAAAAATCTTGTCGCAGATAATCATAACCCGCTGGCCCGCACAAATAGGCGATGGCTTGGGCCACCCATTTGGGTGAGATATGCGCTGAAGGATCATGCTGCTGCCGACTCGGCAAGGGCAACTTCGTTAACGCGCCGCGGCATTGGTGGTTTCTACATCACCCGTATCGTAAAACGAAGTTCAACGTGGGAGCCGTGAACGCGTTCCCTGTCAACCCGACAACTTACTTTAGGGACGCTAAGCTACCGCATTGCGACGCTGCTGGAAGTTTGAGCGGCCCCAATCTCCCAACGAACTCATCACCGTCTCAAGGCCCTGTCCGATTTCGGTTAAGGAATATTCAACATGCGGCGGCACCACTTCAAACACCTCGCGGTTCACAATGCCATCCTCTTCCAATTCCCGCAGGGTCAAAGTGAGCATGCGCTGGGTGATATCGGGAATGGCGCGGCGCAATTCGCCGAATCGCTTCGGCCCCTCAATCAGATTATGCACGACGATCAATTTCCATTTGCCGCCCAGTTTTGACACTGCATAGACGACCGGACAGAGCTGACTTCTTGTCTTCTCGTCCATCGATTCGGGCATTTTGAGGCCGTTAATTTCCATCTCGCACATTTTTTTCTCCGCAGATTTTGCGCCCATGCCGGCGCAAACGCCCAGCTTTCCTTTAGGCACAATTTTGTTAGTATACTTTTTGTACCTACATATCAAAATAGTGCCTTCTTGCAGTTTTTATCCTAATGCCCCCATTTAGGTCAAGCGCCGCCGGTGACGACATATTGTCTGCCCATCAGGCGAAAAAGATTTTTGACCAAGTAGGAATGTTCAAATGACGAAAGTTGCAATTGTTTTTCACTCAGGTTACGGCCACACCGCCAAACAAGCCGAAGCCGTCCGCAATGGCGTGGCCCGTACCAAGGCAACACCCATCCTGATCCCCGTGGAGGAAGCCGATAATCACTGGGATGATCTGAAAGCAGCCGATGCCATCATCTTTGGCAGCCCCACCTATATGGGCAGCGTCTCAGGTGAGTTTAAAGCCTTTGCCGACAAAAGCTCTAAAGTTTGGTTTGAGCAGGGCTGGAAAGACAAAATTGCCGCTGGCTTCACCAACTCATCCAGCCTGAATGGCGATAAACATTCGACCCTGCAGCAGCTTTCCTTATTGGCCGCGCAGCATGGCATGCATTGGGTGAGCTTGGGCCTGATGCCCGGCAACAATTCCTCAACAGGTTCGAATGAAGATTTGAATCGCTTGGGCGCCTCCCTGGGGGCCATGGCCCAATCCAACGCTGATCAGGGCCCCGAACACGGACCTATCCCTTCTGATCTGGAAACAGCCGCCCATTTGGGCGAGCGGGTAGCCAAGGTCGCGGCCCAGTTTGTCGCAGCAAAAAAACAAGCCGCCTGATCCAAACCGCACCTCTTTGCCAAAAAGAAAAGGGCCCCAGACGGGGCCCTTTTCTCATCTTTGTCGAAGGGGCAGCCTATTGACCGCCACCCAGTGAGTGGACATAAACCGCCAATTGCTTCACGGTTGCATCCCCCAAACGCTCCTGCCAAGCGGGCATGGCGCCATGTTGCGGATCGCGGATTTGCGCCGCAATGGCCTCCACACTGCCGCCATAGAGCCAGATGGCATTGCTCAGGTCTGGGGCACCCAGTTCTGCAATCCCGCCTGCATTTTCACCGTGACAGGCTGCGCAGTTTTCTTCAAACAGGGTTTTGCCTTCATCCAGATAGGCTTCGTCATGTTCAAGGCCGGACAGGCTGGCCACATAATTGGCCGTCGCATTGATCTGATCCCGTTCCCAAAACTCGCCATAGGCGGGCATTTCACCAAAGCGGGTTTCATCATCCGCTTCATAGCGCACCCCATGGGCAATGGTGTGATAGATCTGATCAATTGACCCACCCCACAACCATTCATCATCGTTCAGGTTCGGGTAGCCTTCAGCCCCGGACGCACCCGCGCCATGGCACTGAGAACAATAGACCTTGTAGGCCGATTCACCTCCGGCAACTGCAAAGCGGGTCAATTCTGAATTTTCAAGAACGGCCCCAACCTCCATGCCTTCAATCTGAGTGACAAACTCGGCTTTTGCCTCTTCGGCAGCGGCCACGTTTTTGGCCAGCTCCCCACGGCTGGAATAGCCCAGAATGCCTGGTGTTGCCCCATTGATCAATGGAATTGCAGGATAAAGAATGCAGTAGATCACGGCCCACACAATCGTGCCGTAAAAGGTCCACAACCACCAACGCGGCATGGGTGTGTTCAGCTCTTTAATCCCGTCCCATTCGTGACCGGTGGTTTCAACGCCGCTGATTTCATCAATTTCTTTTTTACTCATCGGCCTATTCCTCTCCTTGAGGCGAACGATCATCTTTTAAAGGGATTTGGGCAGCCATTTGGGCATGTTTCTTCGCACCGGGACGAAACATAAACAGCACCACGAACACAAAGATCGCGAGCAGATATAAAAGTCCCCAACTGTCTGCAAAGTGTCGAAAAGCGTTGTAATCCATAATCTTTTCTCCCCTAGCGATAGTTTGCTTGTGCGTCGTAAGAGCTGAAATCAACCAGCGTACCCAGCATTTGCATATAGGCCACCAACGCATCCATCTCCGTCAGCCGGCTCGGGTCCCCGTCAAAGTCGCCCAATACCGCTTTTGGATAGCGCGCTTCCAAGCCTTCCCAATCCGCATTCGGGTCTGCCTGCGCTTTCAAATCCGCCTCGGCATTCTCAATCATCTCTTCGGTGTAAGGCACGCCGACGCGCTGATTGGCCACCAAATGGTCTTTCACATTATTGAAGCCAAGATCAGCTTTCGCCAGGAAGCTATAGCTGGGCATAATGCTCTCCGGCACTACAGATTGCGGATCCTTCAAGTGCTGGACATGCCATTCATTGGAATAGCGGTCGCCCACCCGCGCCAAATCCGGCCCGGTCCGTTTCGATCCCCATTGGAACGGGTGGTCATACATCGACTCCGCCGCCAATGAATAATGACCATAACGTTCCACTTCATCCCGGAAGGGGCGGATCATTTGGGAGTGACAATTGTAGCACCCCTCACGAATATAAATGTTCCGGCCTGCCAGTTCGAGCGGGGTGTAGGGCCGCATGCCCTCCACCTCTTCAATCGTATTTTCCAAATAGAACAAAGGCGCGATCTCAACGATCCCCCCGATGGAAACGGTCACCAGACCAGCGACCAGCAAAAGGGTTGCGTTACGTTCAATAACACCGTGTTTATCTAACAATCCCATGGTTCAACCCCTATTCTGCTGGTTGCGCTGACGCCACGTGGGCAACGGCGATCGGTTTTTCGTTACGGGTTTTGCCTTTGATGGTCATGTACACATTGTAGGCCATCACAAAGCCGCCCACGAGATACATGGCCCCGCCCACAGCCCGAAGGATGTAGTAAGGTTTCAACGCGGCAACGGTTTCAGCGAAGGAATAAACCAGGAAGCCTTCCGCATCATATTCGCGCCACATCAGGCCTTGAGTGATGCCAGACACCCACATCACCGCGGCGTAAACCACAATGCCGAGGGTGGCGAGCCAGAAGTGCCAGTTGACCATGCGCAGCGAATAGAGACGCTCGCGGCCCCAAAGACGTGGCACCAGGAAATAGACCATGCCGAAGCTGATCATGCCCACCCAGCCCAGTGCACCTGAGTGCACGTGACCAATGGTCCAGTCTGTATAGTGAGACAAACCATTCACCGCTTTAATGGACATCATTGGCCCTTCAAATGTGGACATGCCGTAGAAGGCCACCGCAATCACCATCATCCGGATAATCGGATCGGTGCGCAGCTTGTCCCAAGCGCCTGAAAGGGTCATCAAGCCGTTGATCATGCCGCCCCAAGAAGGCATCCAGAGCATTACAGAGAACACCATGCCCAAAGTTTGCGCCCAGTCTGGCAGCGCGGTGTAGTGCAAATGGTGCGGGCCAGCCCAGATATACATAAAGATCAGCGACCAGAAGTGAATGATGGACAAACGGTAAGAATAAACCGGGCGCTCAGCCTGCTTTGGCATAAAGTAATACATCATGCCCAAAAAGCCCGCTGTCAGGAAGAAGCCCACCGCATTGTGGCCATACCACCATTGAGTCAACGCATCCTGCACGCCGGCAAAAGCGGAATAGCTCTTGATCGAGAATGGAGAAACCGGCATCGCCAGATTGTTCACCACATGCAGCATGGCAATGGTGAAAATAAAGGCGAGATAGAACCAGTTCGCCACATAAATGTGTGGCTCTTTGCGTTTAAACAAAGTCCCGAGGAACAGGATCAAATAGCCTACCCAAACAATGGTGATCCAAATGTCGACATACCATTCAGGCTCTGCATATTCACGCCCCTGGGTAATGCCGAGCACATAGCCGGTGGCCGCCATCAGAATGAACAGCTGGTAGCCCCAGAACACAAATTGAGCCAACCCGTCAGATATCAAACGGGCACTCGTGGTGCGCTGCACCACATAGAAGCTGGAGGTGATCAACGCCGTACCGCCAAATGCAAAAATCACCGCGGAGGTGTGCAACGGGCGCAAACGACCAAAATTCAAATAGGGTTCAATGTTGAGCTGCGGGAACGCCAGTTGTAACGCAACAACAACCCCGACCAGAAAACCAACAACGCCCCAAAAGGTCGTCAGGATCACGCCTGCACGAATGGGGTCGTCAAAATAGCCCGATTTATCAACCGGCGCTGCCGTGCCGGCAAAGTCGACTTTGCGCAGCATATAGATTGTTGCCAATGCCAGAGCGAAAAAGATCACCCACGCATGTGTTTGAAATAATACGTCTTGTGCAAAGCCAGCCGCCAACAGCGACAGCATAGCCCCAAATGCCAGCAAGATCGTCCAGCCTAAATTTCTCATATGTCCCCGCGAAAAAATTATCTCGGTTTAAGTTGCACCGGAATGATTTCCCGGTTTGCCCCAAGAGCAACCTAGCCAGGTGCGCTCATCGCCTCGTTGATCTAGGTCAAGGCCAAGCCCAAATTTTACCGGCATCATCTCAGCCAACGACGCCACAACCGCCTTAACGAGCAAATCAAAGCAACATGAAAACTGATCGCAAATCCGTCAGGACTGAACAAAAGGCTCTCACCGTGCTTGAGAGCTTTGATGCGCATCAACGCCAGATGGAAGCTTTGTGCACGCGGCTGGAGCTTATTGCTGATTTGCTGCCCGATCAGGCAGATCCAACCCTTTGCAAATTCACCAGCGACGGCATGGTGAAGACATTGTCAGACGCTCAAAGCTTTGAAGAAGAGGAACTTTTCCCGATCCTTGAGGCGTTGAGCCTGTTGGACACCGACATTGGCGAAATCATCAAACAATTGCGCGACGAACATTATGAAGATTTGTGCTTCGCCGAAGAGGTGCGCGACAATCTGCGCGCCATCATCAATGGCGAGCCGACACAGACTGCCAACGCCACGGGCTATATGTTGCGGGGCTTTTTCGAAAAACTTCGTCGCCATATGGCCTATGAACGCCATCTAACTTCGGCCCTTAGACAAAAAAAAACGCCGGATAAATCCGACGCTTCCTAAAGTCTTGATCTGCTTAGCGCGCTATGACGCCTTGGCCGCGGCCCGTGAAGCGCGTTTACGATCATTCGGGTCGAGCATGATTTTGCGCAAGCGAATGCTTTTGGGCGTCACTTCCACATATTCATCATCAGCGATGTAAGACAGGGCCTGCTCCAAAGACAATTTTTTGGGCGGTGTCAATTTCACCGCATCGTCCTTGCCTGATGCCCGCACATTGGTCAGCTGCTTGCCTTTAAGCACATTCACTTCCAAATCATTGCCGCGCGAATGTTCGCCAACAATCATGCCTTCATAAACATCAACGCCGGGTTCGATGATCATCGGTCCACGATCTTCAAGGTTGAACATCGCGAAAGGCACCGCTTTGCCATTTCCGTTGGAAATCAACACGCCAGTACAACGGCTCTGCATCTTGCCCCGGAATGGCGCATATTCGTGGAACACGCGGTTGAAAATTGCTGTGCCGCGCGTATCAGAAAGCAATTCGGGCTGATAGCCGATCAAGCCACGGGTGGGCACATGCAGCACCAAACGGGTGCGGCCGCCACCAGACGGCTTCATTTCAATCAGATCGCCCTTGCGCTCAGAAAGTTTTTGCACGACCGGACCAGAAAACTCTTCGTCCACATCAATGATCACTTCTTCGATCGGCTCAAGCGTCTGGCCATTTTCTTCCCGGAACACCACTTTCGGACGCCCGAGGCAAAGCTCAAAGCCTTCGCGACGCATGGTCTCAATCAGAACTGACAACAGCAATTCGCCACGGCCCGACACTTCATAGCTGTCACCATCAACGCCGTCGGTCACCTGCAAGGCCACATTGCCTTCCGCTTCCGCATAAAGACGGTCGCGAATAACGCGCGACTGAACCTTGTCGCCTTCCGTGCCCGCCAACGGGCCATCATTCACCCGGAACGACATGGACAAGGTTGGGGGATCGATCGGCTGTGCCTGTAACGCTTCTTTCACGCTGGGCGATGCAATCGTGTCGGCCACAGTGGTGGTCAACAAGCCAGAAAGCGCAACAATGTCGCCCGCCTTCGCTTCTTCCACAGGCACACGTTCCAACCCTTTAAAGGTCAGCACCTTAGAAATCCGGCCACGCTCAATCACAGTGCCATCAGCAGAAAGGCCGTGCACTTGATCATTTGGCTTGATCGAACCTGAAACCACGCGACCTGTCAAAATCCGGCCCAAAAATGGGTTGGATTCAATGGTGGTCGCCAACATTTTAAATTCGCCCTCTTCCACCTTCGGTTCCGGCACATGGTCAATTACCATATCCAGCAAGGGGGTCATGCTGTCTTGCGGCCCTGACGGGTCTGCCGCCATCCAGCCTTGTTTGGCCGAGCCGTAAAGCACTTGGAAATCCAATTGTTCTTCATTGGCATCCAGCGCCACGAACAAATCAAAGATTTCGTCCAAAACCTCCTCAGCCCGTTGGTCCGGCTTATCAATTTTGTTGATCGCCACAATCGGTTTCAAGCCAATTTTCAAGGCTTTCGACAACACAAATTTGGTTTGGGGCATCGGGCCTTCGGCCGCATCCACCAACACAATCGCGCCATCCACCATATTGAGGATCCGCTCCACCTCGCCGCCAAAGTCGGCGTGGCCGGGCGTATCGACGATATTGATGTGCGTGTCTTTCCAGTCGACCGAGGTAACCTTGGCCAAAATGGTGATGCCGCGCTCACGTTCCAGATCATTGCTGTCCATGGCCCGTTCTTCAACGCGTTGATTTTCGCGGAAAGAGCCTGACTGCTTCAAAAGCACGTCAATCAAAGTGGTTTTGCCATGGTCAACGTGCGCGATGATGGCAATATTGCGCAAAGCCATTATTCAAGTCCAATCTATTGGGAATTCTATCTGGGGCTGCTTTACGTGTGATCGGGCCTTCTAGCAAGTTATATTTGCGCAAACAGCCGAAAAACCAGGTGTTTGACGCCCATATTTACAAATTGGGTAAATGATGTGCGTTTGGTGCAACAGGGTTCACCACCCATTTCACCAGCGCAACAAAGGCATCGACCTATAATAATTGGTTGGCCCAGTTGTAAAAACTGGTAGTGTACCCATAAGTACGCCAACAGAATGATCACCATGCTTAAGCAATTTTCCCCCCAAGCCCTGTTTATGGGCCTTCTTGTTGCCTTTGTCGGCTCTGCCAGCTCCTTCGCCGTGGTGCTGCAGGGTCTGCGCGCCGTTGGCGCGACCGAAGATCAGGCCTCCACAGGTCTCATGGCGCTGTTTATCGCCATGGGACTGGGGGGCATTTATCTGGCGCAAAAATATCGCATGCCCATTTCTGTGGCCTGGTCCACACCGGGAGCGGCCCTCTTGATCAATTCGGGTCCCGTCGAGGGCGGATTTGGTGTGGCCATCGGCGCGTTTCTTATCAGCTCTTTGTTGGTGATCATGGCGGGCTATATAAAGCCCTTTGGCCATCTGATTAACAAAACTCCCCACGCCATCGCCAACGCCATGCTAGCTGGTATTCTGGTGATCCTGTGCTTTGCCCCCTTTAAAGCCATTGCCTTTAATCCGGCGTTGGGCCTGCCCATCGTTTTGGCCTGGCTTATAGTGGGACGGTTCAACAAAGTCTTGGCGGTGCCTGCCGCGCTGATCGCCTTTATCATTGTTGTGGTGCTGGCCATTGAACTGCCCGCGGATAGCGGCGCGCAACTGGCCGCGGCCTTTCCGCCCAAACTGGCTTGGGTGACGCCTCAGTTCAGCCTGCCCGCCCTGATCGGCCTGGCGCTGCCGCTGTTTTTTGTCAATATGGCCAGCCAGAACATTCCCGGCCTCACCGTCTTGCGGGTGCATAAATATGATGCCCCAGCCGGCGATCTGTTCTCCAGCACCGGCATATTCAGCCTGTTGGCCGCGCCCTTCGGGGCCCATGGAGTAACCCTAGCCGCCATCACCGCCGCCATGTGCGCCAGCGAAGAGGCGCATCCAGACCCGCAAAAACGCTATTGGGCGGCCATCATTGCGGGCATCGCCTATGTATTGTTGGGCTTGATCGCCGGCGTCGCCGCCACCTTTATTACGCTGGCCCCCAGCATTTTGATCGAAGCGGTGGCCGGGCTGGCCCTGATCGGGGCTTTTGCCGCCTCTGCCAAGGGGGCGTTTGAAGCGGAAGACCACCGCGAGGCCGCAGCGGTCACCTTTTTGATCAGCGCCTCAGGTGTCAGTTTTTTTGGGGTGGCAGGAGCGTTTTGGGGGCTGTTGGCCGGTATTTTTATCGTGTTCGCCAACAATATGATGAAGCGATATAATGCGAAATCTGAAAACAAATAAGGGCCCCTCATCTGGCGCTGAGAGACCCTTATAAACTGATTTATCAGCAGCAAACGGGAGTTCGCGATGCATTCAAAATCTTGGCCATAGTGCCTGAATTAGGGAGCATCGCTCAAGATGACCTGAATGATACCAACCCAATGATTTTCTTTCATCACCGTAAGCGCAGAGCGAGTGGGAATTTGATTTAAAATTGAATGGTTTGACCAATAGCATTGGCCATCACGAAACCAAATTTCCCCACATCACCTAATTTCGCCGAGCAAGGCCAATCTAAGTCCAACGCCAGATTTTGCGGCCAGACCACCTGTTCCAGCGTCAGCCCCTGAGACGCTACCCCGTCCAGCGGATGTGCTTCTTCCCATTCGATCAGATTGGGGTATTGGCTGGGAAAACAATAATCGCTGCGCTCCACAGCGAATTTCCAATGCAAATCACCGCGCGACAGAGCCAGAACATCATAATGGTCAGGGCCGAACTGCTGCACGGCGGTCACAATATCCACACAGCGGGCCACCATGCCAATTGGCAAGATTGAGCTGTCGGAAAAGTCGCAAGCATCCAACCCAAACCAGCGCGCCTGTTGCGGTTCGGCCGCCGGATTAATCGCAATCAACTCCAGATAGATCGGATAGTTAGGTGCATCCAGCCGCCACAATTTATTGTGGGTGGCAAACAAATCATGTTCGCCACCACCAAAAGGCGCCACACCAAACCATTCAGTCAGTTGCGCTGCACTTTGCGCAAGGTCTGCGGTGCCCAACACCAAATGGTCTAGCGTGAGTTTCATTTATTTTGATCCCGCCGCGCGGCATAAGTTTTCAGCCGCAGGCCATTGAGCTGGATAAAGCCCTGCGCGTCCTGATGGTCATAGGTGCCCGAGCCTTCTTCAAAGGTCACCAGATCTTCTGAATAAAGCGAGAAGGGTGAAGAGCGACCCACAATGGTGGCGCTGCCTTTATAAAGCTTCAAGCGCACTTCACCTGCCACCATGTCCTGGCTCTTGTCGATCAGTGCCTGCAACATTTCGCGCTCCGGCGAATACCAGAAGCCATTATAGATCAGCTCGGCATAGCGTGGCATAATCTCATCTTTCAGGTGCGCCGCGCCGCGATCCAAGGTCAAGGATTCCATGCCCCGGTGCGCTTCGAGCAAAATGGTGCCGCCCGGTGTTTCATAAATGCCGCGCGACTTCATGCCCACAAACCGGTTTTCCACCAGGTCCAACCGGCCAATGCCATGCTTACCGCCAAGCTCGTTCAGCTTGGTCAGCAGGGAGGCGGGCGACAATTTCTCGCCATTGACGGCGATCGGGTCGCCTTTTTCAAATTCGATGGTGATATATTCCGGCGTATCCGGCGCATCTTCCGGGTTCACGGTGCGCTGATAGACATAATCCGGCGCTTCTTGCGCGGGATCTTCCAGCACTTTGCCCTCTGATGAGGTGTGCAACAGGTTCGCATCCACCGAGAAGGGCGCTTCGCCGCGCTTATCCTTTGGCACCGGAATTTGATGCTGTTCGGCAAACTCCAAAAGCTTGGTGCGCGATTGCAAATCCCACTCGCGCCATGGCGCAATCACCTTGATGTTCGGATCCAGCGCATAGGCCGCCAGCTCAAACCGCACCTGGTCATTGCCCTTGCCGGTCGCCCCATGCGAAATCGCATCGGCGCCCACTTCATGGGCAATTTCGACCAGACGCTTGGAAATCAACGGGCGTGCGATGGAGGTACCGAGCAAATAAACCCCTTCATAAAGGGCATTGGCGCGGAACATGGGAAACACAAAGTCGCGCACAAATTCTTCGCGCACATCTTCGATAAAGATTTCCTTGATGCCCATCATTTCCGCTTTTTTGCGGGCGGGTTCCAACTCTTCGCCCTGGCCCAGATCGGCGGTAAAGGTCACCACTTCGCAATCATAGGCCACTTTCAACCATTTCAGGATGATCGAGGTGTCCAGCCCGCCAGAATAGGCCAACACCACTTTATTGATTTTCTTGCTCATCGGCTCAAACTCTTTGCTTTTGTGCTATCTCGCGCCCCTTATAGATTTGCCCAAGCCAAATGAAAAGCCATTCCGGGCAATTTCAGCCTTTTCAAACCAATGGACAAATCCTAAAAACCGCGCCTATGATGCATCGAATTCGATGGGGAGGTCATCACATATGTTGGCATATATGGCAGAACTGGGCACGATTCTTTTGCCCGGACCGGCATTGCTGCTGGCCTTCGCGCTGGCCACCATTGTTTTGGCGATCACCCCCGGCCCGGATATGGCGCTGTTCTTGTCGCGCGCCCTCAATTTTGGCCGCGCCCACGGCATGGCCGCGCTGGCAGGCGCCTGCACCGGCATTTTGATCCATACACTGCTTGTGGCGCTGGGCATTTCCGTGCTGATCGCCACCGCGCCGACCGCCTTTTTGGTGCTGAAAATTGCCGGGGCGCTCTATTTGATCTGGCTGGCCATCGCCGCCGTGCGGGCGGGCAACACCATGCAACTCAATTTCGGGGAAAGCAGCAAACAGCCCAGCCTCAAAAAATCCTATCTGACGGGGGTGGGCATCAATTTGCTGAACCCCAAAATCGTTCTGTTCTTTATGACCTTTTTGCCGCAATTTGTGGTGGCGGGCGATCCTTATGCCGCTCACAAGCTATTCACGTTGGGGCTTTTATTCATTCTGATTTCGCTGCCCCTCACCCTCGCCATGATATTCGGCGCGGACTGGCTGTCCAAAGCACTAATGAAATCAAAATGGATCGGGCGCGCGCTCAATTACTCGTTCGCCGCGGTGTTCACGGCTTTCGCCGCGACCATCCTGACCGCGCAAGCGCGGCACTAGCCCGAGATCAGATCAGGAGGCGAGCGCGTCGCGCTCTTTTTTGCTCATGCGCTCAGTTTCAGATTTCAACTGACCACAGGCGGCAAAAATATCGCGGCCGCGCGGGGTGCGCACCGGGCTGGCATAACCGGCCATATTGACAATGTCGGCAAATTTTTCAATCTGCGCCCAGCTTGAGCATTCATATTGTGAGCCTGGCCACGGGTTGAACGGAATCAAATTGATCTTGGCGGGGATGCCATCCAGCATGCGCACAAGCTTTTTGGCGTCCTGCACGCTATCGTTCACATCCTTGAGCATCACATATTCAAAAGTGATCCGCTTGGCATTGGAAAGCCCCGGATAATTGCGGCACGCTTCGAGCAGCTCTTCAAGCGGCCACTTTTTATTGATCGGCACCAGCTCATTGCGCAACTCATCATTCACCGCATGCAATGAAATCGCCAGCATGACGCCGGTCTCTTCGCCAATTTTTGGAATGAACGGCACAACCCCGGAGGTCGACAAGGTAATGCGGCGGCGTGACAGGGAAATGCCTTCCCCGTCTGACATCAGCAGCATCGCCTTTTTCACATTGTCATAATTGTAAAGCGGCTCGCCCATGCCCATCATCACCACATTGGTGACCGAGCGAATGCCTGCGCGCGGTACGATCCCGTCCGTCGGGCGCTCGCCCCCCGGATAATCGCCCAAACGCTCCCGCGCCATCAAAATTTGCGACACGATTTCACCCGCGGTCAGATTACGCACCAGCTTTTGCGTGCCCGTATGGCAAAAGGTGCAGGTGAGCGTGCAGCCCACTTGCGACGACACACACAAGGTGCCGCGATCTTCTTCGGGAATATAGACCGTCTCAACATCTACCGGCGGCATGTTGGGCTGCATCGGATCTTTGAACCGGAACAACCATTTGCGGGTGCCGTCTGTCGAGACTTGCTCGGACACGATTTCCGGGCGCGACAGGTCAAATTTGTCAGCCAGTTCTTGCCGCAAGCCTTTGGCGATATTGGTCATCTGGTCGAAATCGCTCACGCCATTGACATAAAGCCAGTTCCACAGCTGTGAAACGCGCATCTTGCGCTGTTTTTCGGGCAGGCCCAACTCTTCCAACGCCGCCATCAGATCATCACGATCCATCCCCACCAAAGACGGTTTGGTGGCGGTTTTCACATTGGCATTGGCAATATCTAGGCTGATCGACATCTTATAACCTCATCAATTCAGAGGCGAGCCAATACCAGAGACTAGGCCAAAAGGCAAAGAATTTTGGTGTGTGGCCCGCTAGCTGCAGGCATTATCAATGGCGCGCATGGACGCGGTTGCGCCCGAAAGGGAAAAGACCATGCGCACTTTGGTGCCACGTTCATCAATCCCTTCAACCACCATTGTGGTGCCCCGCCGCATCGCTGCGGCCATGTCCGCGCTTTGGCTCACATCTTCCAGCCAGGCGGCATCCCCTTGTGTAAACAGGGAATAAGACTGACCGCCAATTTGCGCCGCGGCCAAACTGTCAGTCTGAAAATTGAAGCCAGCAACCAGATTGATCTCATAGCGCACGCCCTCATTCGGGCGGTGGGTCACATAAAAATACGGGTCACCCATATCTTCCAACTGCGGCTCAATCTCCACCGGCTTGGAATGCACAAAGCACAAATTGGTGGCCGATTTCACTGTCGAATAGGCTGACCAGGCTTTAAAGTCTCCCAAAGACTGCACCGATTGTGCAAAACCCGCCTGGCCGAACGCCAACAATATGAGCATAGCCAGAAATCCAAGCCTGACCAGTGTGCATTGGGAAATCCAGAAATGTCGAATGCGCATATGCAGCCCTATCGGTTGATCGCTTTATTTTGGGGTTAAACCACAGCTTTGGCAAAAATGCACCCCTAAACGCATGAAAGCGCGAACCAGGTTCGCGCTTCACATGACGTTATATCCCAAGCGGGATTAATTACACTCTTTGTCGATGGCATTCATCGCGGCGGTCACACCAGACAATGAATAGGTGTCCGTTGTGCGGGTGCCCCGGGTGGAAATACCGCGCACCACCATCTCAGAGCCACGTTTCATCGCATCCACAAAGCTGGGCTCATCTGCTGTAGAGGCCAACCACCCCGCTTCCTGCTCACTGTCCGTGACCATTGGATAGGCTTTGCCATCCACGGTGGCGCTGGCTTCGGCACCTGGCTTATAGGGATAACCGATCAAGGTCGCCACCTCATTGCGTTTGCCCGTGCCCATGCGATGGGTCACCAAAAAGTGAATCGGGCTGCGTTTCACATTGGTCGGCTGCGCATCCTGAGGTTGCGAAGAGATGTAGCAGATTTTGCCATTGCTATCCTGATCGGTCCACGCGGTCCAAAAGTTGAACGTGCCCAGCTTTGTCGCCGCGGCCTGCGCTGAGCCTGCTGATAGCAGGCCAACCATCACTGCAACACCCGCCTTAAGCGCAAATCTTTTCATCTGTTTAGCTTCAATCATTCCTTTGGGTTCCTTTATCCACTCACCCACGTTCCCGCTTATTATCCGCCAATGAGGGTTACCAAGCCGCAAAGATTTGCAGCTTTTTAATCAAATCCTCAACATAAGCAGAAATTTGACCTTATTTTGGCATATGTCTTATCCATATACCCTGTTTCACAATTCAAGGTGAACGAAGCGTTAAAACCTCGGCCAAAAGGAGCCAAAATGTCGACATTTCCCCGTTCAATCCTGCTTGTGTGCCTTGGCAATATCTGCCGTTCACCCACCGCGCACGCTGTGTTGCAGCAAATGGCGCTCAAGGATGATATCTCGCTCGAAATCGACAGCGCCGGCACCGGCGATTGGCATATTGGCCACACACCAGATGAACGGGCGATGAATGCCGCAGCGGCACGGGGATATGATTTGTCCGCCTTAAAAGCCCGTCAGGTCACACAGGATGATTTTTACCGCTTCGACCTGATCCTCGCCATGGACCGCTCCAATCTGCGCAATCTAAAAAAGCTCGCCCCTGCCGATGCCAGCGCGCAAGTCGAATTATTTTTGCCCTACGGCGACAGCACCACCGAAGAAGTGCCCGACCCCTATTTTGGCGGTGAAGACGGATTTGATCATGTCCTCAACCTGATCGAGGACGCCAGCAGCAGCATTTTGGCGCGGTATAAGGAATAGAGGGGGAGCTTTTGTGCTCAAGGTCGAGCGGCGGCTTTGCCGTTTTTCGCGCCGCCGTCGCTCACGACGTTCTAATTTTCTGCCCTCACGCCGGACGGGCTAAGCCCGGCACCCCCGGCTCTTTTTTGCGCCGCCGTCGCTCGCTGCGTTCGCTACCCCGGCACCCCCGCCTTCTTTCTCGCGGCCGTCGCTCACGCGTTCGCTGCCCCGGCACCCCCGGCTCTTTTTTGCGCCGCCGTCGCTCGCTGCGTTCGCTACCCCGGCACCCCCGCCTTCTTTCTCGCGGCCGTCGCTCACGCGTTCGCTGCCCCGGCACCCCCGGCTCTTTTTTGCGCCGCCGTCGCTCGCTGCGTTCGCTACCCCGGCACCCCCGCCTTCTTTCTCGCGGCCGTCGCTCACGCGTTCGCTGCCCCGGCACCCCCGGCTCTTTTTTGCGCCGCCGTCGCTCGCTGCGTTCGCTACCCCGGCACCCCCGCCTTCTTTCTCG
>NZ_JAKGTI010000004.1 GCF_021568695.1 Maritalea mediterranea | reverse complement strand
CTTGTGGGCCATAAATTCCTCCAATCAGTATTCCTAATTCTGTTGAAGGTCGTGTCCACTTTTTTAAGACAAGTCCACTTGAAGCACAGCGGACAAATTCGATTTAAAATTAACTTTCATGACGATTAAGATCTTATGTGGGGATTCAATAGCATGTTTTGTGGTGTGTACACGTTGGATCTATGCGTGCTTCATGTGCGGCCGTTGCAAAACTGTAAGAAAGAACTCGGTTGGTTTTTAAAATAGAACGGGACAATTTAAGATCAGCATTTCTCAAGCCCAGGTATGTTTTGATGCTCAGATTGTTAAGAGCATTTTTAGACTTGGTTACCCAAATTTTCTGAAGGACTGGCTCACAAACTTCGAGCGCCTTAACGTAGTTGGCACGACACAATGCATCTGATAGCGCGGGAATATGTAAAACACCTGATTGATGCTTGCCAAAGCAATTCCTAAAGCCAGATTTGATTATTGCGCCAGTTAGGCGGGAAACCCATCAAATCTATCGGTATATTCGGATGATCTTCCAAAAGGGCTTGCAACCGATCGGCCCAGTGCGTATCGCCTGAAATCCGCTTCAGCAAAGTCTGGATGGCAACCGCATGGTTGTAGAATCTTTTGTAATGAACGACATGATGCCGTTCGCTTCTTGCGACGGATGGCACCACGCCAAACTCCCGGTTCCAAACTCTACTGTGATGGGCGCAAAGATTCCTTAAGTGAGAGCAGGCATGTAGCCAAGACTGCAGCCGGTGGCGGGGCAAACCAAACTCATTGGCTATTAGCTTTTTGTCGGTGTCAATCAAGTGCTTGAAAATAATTGATACCGTGCCAAACGGCAGTAGCTCGAAGACCATCCAGCTAGGTGGCTCCTGTGGGTTGTCGTATTTCTGTAGGTAGTGTCGAATAAAATCTGACTGTTTATTCCGATTGAACGGATCGATTCCGGTCTCTTTTCGAACCCTTCGCATAAAATCGTTGTGATCGAACGCAGGAACAAATTGAGTGGAATCCAAATACCAATGTGGATCGACACGCTCTGATAGTGCATTTGAGATAGCGGTCCGTGCCGCAACCTCGATCCGTTCGGAAGCGTCCATTATGAGCACACGTAGGCGTCGGTCGAAAACGTAGCGGTCGAGCACCGTTTCAAATGTCAACCCAGGACGAAAATCGTCATGGTTCTCGCCGCCATCTCGATATTGAAACGGAAACCAATAACCTGAGAGGCGGTAGTAGCCGATAAAGCGTAGATAGTGCTCTGCGCGTGCAGGGTCTTCAACGTCCATGCCTCGTTGTTCCAAAAGCGTGCGTTGAGCGCCAATATCAAGCGATTGTTTTTGAAATGGTATTTTAGGCAATAAAAAACCCGCCTGTTGCGCTTCGTCGAGAGGCGTGGCGGGTATGTTGACCCCTTTATGCCCCAAGCTACGTTGAATGTCAATCGAGTGCGCGAGCACGCGGTGTGAAAATTTAGTATCTCAAGATACAGCTGGCGAAAGATTTTTCAACTATTGTGTTGTTTTGTGAACTTACTAATCGTCGAAAGCTGATGTTTTAGCTTAAACGTTAGTTCCCGCAAAGTGCTGTAATCACTTGAAAAACGTAGGGTGTCGGGCATGCGCTTCTATGGCTGAGTGTCAACGATCGATCACCGTTTCAAAAAAGGTAACATAAGCAGCATCTGACAGTGTCAATTTGGGCTAGTCAGGCAAGCGTGAATTTTAGTTTTGTTGTCGTGCAATTGCTCTTTGTAGTCGCTCTGCCAAAGATTCGTCTCCTGCCGCGATCACAGTACCCTCAACTCGCGCTGCTGCTAAACGTTTTTCTAGTTCTACGACGGCGTCGGGTGCGAATTCGCGAGGTTTAGGACGGGCGTGTAAGAAAGGTAGAATTTTGCCAAAGGCATCAACGGCGAGGGCATAGTCTTCACGTTCCTCGGCTTCCCGAGCAATTCGCATAAGCGCCACAGCTGGATCTATACCCTCCGCGTCAATTAATTCGCGTAGAGCATGGTTTGTGGAACGTTTATTCGGAGTTCCCTTCTTTCTTCCACCCGTTTTTCGACCAAATGCCATTTGTCTAATCCTAGTCTACATTTAGAATTAATTTAATTGAAGAAGTGCGTTTGTCAACCATCTGATTTTGTTGTGAAATTTATAACGTAAGTCACCCGCAGGGAGAGGCGTGTATTGCGGCCAACTATTGACGCTCTAATGCGTCTTTGATGAAGTGAAATCATAATTTATGAAATAATTATCAGAATCAGCTTTTTCGAAAATTCTGATCAACAGCAAAACTTAGTCGGGAACTAACCGAAAACGGAAAACGTAAAAGTTGGTTGTGCCGAACATGGTAATAATTTCTGCTGGGCTTGCAGGGGTTGCAGGATACAATTTGGCTAATTGTATATAGATCTGACTGCATTTTTCCACGTTGGGTTAGAATATTCCCTGCATGTCCTGCATCCCCGTCATTGCGTGATGTTGGAGTTTATTTTTTCAATGGTCCAAAGCGCTACATTCGCTCTATTCTTTCCACGGTTGGATATTCTTCTTCCATCGATGATGCGGCCAGCGTGCTTCTTGAGGAAATGTCCAAATCGAATTGTGTTTAGGTGACCATTGCGGTCCAACATTTCTGCGAGCGCTTCAGACAATACTTCATGCTCTCTAAAATCCGCATGGCGTTCAGTATCGCGAGAAATAATTTTTGAAATCTCACTTGTGGTCCAAGTACGATCAGTCGGCAGAGCTTGAAGAGCAGCTGAGGTGCGCTCACGCTCAGGATCAAGATCTCGCACAGTATCGGAACTGGAAAGGGGATCAATGCCACCTAGCCAGGTGACCGCTGAGCGAACTAAGTTCGACCATTCTTCGAATGAGCCAAGCGGTGGCTTAACTTTTTTAGCGCGTTGTGTCACAAACGCCCTGAGTACAGTCAATCCCGCGTTGACGAGTTCAACACGCCGTTCCAGTGCGACTTTGACAACGTCATTGTCGAATACTCGGTTTTCGGGGCGTTCGGTGCATGCATCCAAACAGATCAATACAACTCGGCGTGTTAGATCGCCTGCAAACCTCAAAGAGTTGCCTGTCGCACAAAATGTTGCACCAGTCGGCAGCTTCATCGCACGGGATTCGCCTAGTACACGGACCGTCACGTTACTCTGGGTTAATACTTGGCAAAGAAACTCCGATCTAAGTGGATGTTCTATATTGTCGATCGTAAGGAAAGACTCACCTTGCATCAACATAGCCCCAATTTGCTTTTGCATTTCGGCCTCTTCACGCGGCGCCGAGAGAACGGAAGCGGGTTGGCCCGTTGCTAAAATGGCGGCAATGTCCACCAGTTTACTCTTTCCAGTGCCAGGGGTCGGAGCAGTTACGCCGAACATGGGAGCGGAAGTCAGCGCCGGTCGAACTATAGCTGTAAGAAGCATTGACATTGTGGCGGCGTGATCGGCTTCGGATACGAAAGGGAATGTAGAGATTAAGTCTCTGAGGATATTAAATGAGGCTTTGGCGTCGCCAAATGTGGGTTCGATAGGTATTGGTGGCCATTTGCGGTCGGACACAAATAAAATTCCGGTCTCAGTATCAAAACCTTTGGCCGAAATTACGGTGCCATCCGGACGTAGCGTTGGTGCTGATGCGACGGTCTTTATTTGTGGGAAAGGCCAATCACCAGCGCGCGAAAGAATTGTCTCAGCTACCACCGTGGGACACGCAATCTTTTTAAAATCATTGATACGTCCATCCCAGCGTTGCCACTCGATGATCTCAGTCAACATTTCGACTAATGCGATCTTGTTGAATGATACTAAAATTGCCACTCCGTCGAGGGTCGAATTCTGGGGCTGTTGTATTATGACCGGACGCACAAGTGAAGTTCCACGTGCAAAAATTGGCGCACGAGACTCAACGAGAGCTTTCATTGCCTTACTGACAACTTTTGGAAGTTCTGAATCAATGTACTGGATCACTGGGCGCGGTGAGGGAGGCGTTTGCTCGTGCTCATAAGGTTGGGCATAGGGAAGGTATGCGGGGGTAATGTTTGGGCGGGTAATCATTGTGCGGCACTTTCTCTTCGAATTTCATCGTTCCAGTCTCGATTGTCAGGGGCTGAGAAAATGGTGACGGACCAACCAAGTGTTGATGCACGTTCGGCAAGTTTTTGCCCAGCAGATCGACCGGTTTCGTCCCCATCAGTTGCGACAATGAGGTTTCCGGGCATGTCTGGGAGACGTAGTTTTTCGAGGCCCGAGGCGGACAACGCCGACCATACTGCAACAGAGCCGTATAGGGGGCCGCATAGAAGTGAAAGCCCGGTCTCAATGCCTTCAGATACTGCGAGAGCCTGTGTCCCGTGTGCGAGCCTGACTATTCCGCCAGAGATAGGTCCAAGCATCATCTTGTTCAGTTGCTTACCATTAGGGTCGAAGAATGTCCTATGCACACCACCAGTAGAGACATTGGCGATCATTGCAGATAGCCTCCGCCTAGAGGGGCCGTGATATGTTTTTTCAGCCCATCGCAAGGACGAAGGTAGTTGACACGTGATCCCGCGATTTCGCAAATATGTTTCACCCGGGGTACCACCTATCGGTTTTGAACTACTCCAGATTTCTCGTGCTTTCTCGTATCGAGCCTGTTTGTTTTTATCATGGTTTCGCTGGGCAGCGCGAATTTCGGGGAGGCGAGGTCGAGTGAATTTACAATTTGAAAAACCCGCAGCAGCAAGGATTTTAAAGAAATCGCACCCTGATTTGTGGCAATATATTAAAAGTCGCCCGCCGCTCTTTGAGATCGACAAAGCGCGCTGATCTGTCCGTCGCTCCGGCTGACATACTGGGCAAGCCATGTTTGCCCCAGTTCCGCGCAAGATGCCCTCAAGAGACGTACCAAAGTTGTGTGGAGTGAGGTTAGATATTGTCATGTCCAGTTCCACGTATGGTTACTGCTTTTTCAGCCTTTGGATCTGAATCACACCAAACATTTGGCCCCTCGTAACCGCAACCGCACCCCTCGCAATTAAACTGAAACGTCTGATTTCCGCGAATAATGATATTGCCGAGCTCACCGCAAATACCGCAAATTGCGAGACCACAATCGGTTAGTAGGAGTGGCGTAGGGTCATCAGAATGTCCGAAGAGTTGGGCACGCTCTAATAAAGCGCCTTCAGTTGTGAGTTCCAAACGCTTCACGCATCCAGGTTCAACCCGAAAAACCGCACGGCAGACTACGCAATCGGCCTCGTTACCACGCTGTGTGATTGATTTTGGCGGTATTGCCGCACTGCATGACCAGCATATAGACAACTGTGATATTGTTGTAGCGGTTGCTCGTTCTTGTTTCACGACGGGTTCATGCCCTTTGTTCAAATATAGGAATCTCATTGTCCATTCTTCATATTTTGGGTAGGAGTTTACGCTGGTGCACTTGCAGTTTGCACAAGCACAATCTCAACCACTCGATGTTGATCAAAATGTTAAACACTTCTGTGCTGCGCCTAGTGGGGATTGATTCAGTCGATCCCTCGCGCAGTTTTGGCGCGGTCGATGACGCCTACGACCTCTGATTGGGGCCAGCGGGAGAGACCTCCGAGTTTGATTGGTTTAGGTATTAAGCCGTGGCGAACCCAACGATGCCAAGTTGGGCGCGAAATACGTAATATCTCACACCCTTCGACATCTGTAAGAAGCGGGTCATCATGAGTAAAAGGTGTACTTGTATCTGGATTTTGAGGCTGGTTAGGTGGCATATCTAATCTCCTGTTTTCATTCAGAATCAGATTGCATCACCAATGGTTTACTCGCCAACCGAACAACAATGATTTTTTTATCATTCAGAAATTAAATATGAATTTTGTGCTAGGTGCCTTTTTTTGAAACGCACCAATTACACACTTTTTGTAATTTCGCTATTCGGATTCATGTTGTTGAGATCGTCAACCCCAGTAGTGACGAAAGCTGACCATTGGATTAACCAGCGGCGTCGGATCTCGAGCAGTGAAGAGCGTTGATAGCTTGCCTCGACCTTGCTCATTACGTTATGCGAAAGACACATTTCAGCTACATCGCGAGGGCAGCCGTGCTCGGCAAGATAGACTCGCAGCGATGATCGGAACCCATGAGGTCGTGCACTATGGCCTGCCCGTTTCATGTACTGAGAAAGGGTCATGTCAGAAATCACATTCCCTCTGCGACCCGGAAAAAGGAAGTCTCCACGGGCGTGCCGCTTTGCATCTTCGATAACCTTCAACGCTGCAGGTGCAAGAGGTACGTCGAAATCTACGCCGGACTTCATAAATATTCCAGGAACCTTGAGAATATCGCCATCAATAAAATCTGGCATGAGGTACCGGAGGCTTCCTGAGCGCAGTCCAGTCAAAATCATCAAACGCAAAGCTAGTTGTGACACCTTGCCGTCGCACAATGACGCGTAGAAAACTGGTACTTCGCGCCAGTCCATACTTGGAATATGTTTAGTTTTGAGTTTGATCGTGCCTAGCAATGCGATTGCTTTGGCTACCGCTTGGAGGTCTACATCATACCCAAGGGCGGCGCCGTGTTTCAAGACAATTCCAAGCCGCTGAATTGCTTTTTGCGCCGTGGCAGGTTTTGCCTTCCAAAGGGGTTTTAGGGTGTCACGAATCGCGATTTGGTCAATATCAGATATGGGTGTTTGACCCAATTTAGGCAGTACGTGAAGTTCTAACGGTGAGAACCAACGTCCAGCTTTGCCACCGTCTTTGAGACGGCCCTTTTGCGCCTCAAAAGCATCTAATGCGACATCTGCTAGTAGGTGGCGTCTAAGCCCATGTTTTTGGCGCTGACGTTCACGTTCTTGGATTGGATCAGTACCATCTTTGGCGATAGCGCGCCATTTCTCAGCCGCCGCACGCGCCGCTGAGAGCGGCACGTCGTGGATGGAACCCAGCCCCATATGACGAAGTGTCCCGTGAACTGATATACGCAACATCCATGATCCGGTGTCCTTGCTCTGTTTGATAAGCCATAGGCCGTTGCCGTCCCCATATTTACCTTTGGGGGCTTGCTTAACTTGTACAGCACTCAATTTATATTTTGCCATCGTCGCACCATTACACACCTTATTACACACCTAATGGTTAGATGAAATGAGACCAGCTGACAATTCATGATAGAAAAAAACAACGGGATTTCAGTAGTTTATATTTTTGTGAATGCTGATGATAATGATTTGAATATGCTGATAATGCCTCTTTGTGCTTCTCGACCGCACCAAATTGTTTTAAAAGAACCTGCCTTTGGGCAGGTTTTTTTGTTTTTGGGGGGATGAGTGGCGAATTCAGATCAAACGCAGGGTGGATACAGGTTCTTGCCGCTTAACGCGCTCATTTTCGTTCTAGCTCTTTTATTGTTGTGCAAACTAAGCTTTACCCTTTTCACCAAAGTGGCAGCAGATGAAGCTTATTATTGGCTTTGGGGGCAAAAACTGGGATGGTCCTATTTTGACCATCCGCCACTCAACGCTTGGGTTTTGGGCTTAAGTGACCAGATTTTCGGTACCAATATTATTGGCTTGCGCCTACCAGCCGTGGTGACATTTGCAGGCACGCTTTATGTGATGTGGTTGTTTGCCCAGCGTTTGTTTCCAACTGAAAGCAAAAATAGCTTTCTGATCATGGTGGTGGTGTTTCTGGCTTCGCCCACCTTGTTTGTGTGGACCACGATTGTCTATCACGATCATCTGATGCTGTTTTTGTGTCTGGCGGCAACCTATTGTTTTACAGATTATTTTGCGCGATTTGCCGAGGACAGGGAAACGGACGTAAAGCGCCTTTATCTTGCCGCGCTATTGCTCGGGCTGGCAGGGCTCACAAAATATGCTGCGGCCTTTTTAGGTGTCTCAGTGGCGCTGGTGGTGTTGACAAGCGCGTCCTTGCGTCCGCTCTTGTTGCGCCCGCATATCTATCTGGCGGGGTTATTGACCTTTGCGTGCATGATTCCTGTTTTGATCTGGAATATGCAGAATGATTGGGCGTCATTTCAGCTGCATTTAAGTGATCGCTACGAGCTGAACGCGTTTGAAGGGATCAATGCCGGGACATTTGCTCGCTATCTGTTTTCGACGGCCCTCTATTTTGGTGTTTTTTTGCTGATTCCACTCGTGGGTATTATCTGGCCTCGCCGATATCAGACGAGCTTCGCCCATGTGGGCGTGCGGCTGGCACAAATCACCATTCTCACCTCTATGGCCATATTCGTGGTGTTTGCGGCGCGGGGCACTGTGCATTGGTATTGGAGCGATCTTGCTTACGCGCTGTTGATCATTTTCATGCCGATTTTTATGCGCTGGGCCTGGCTGATCTGGGCACATGTGGTGACTGGAATAGTGTTTATCGCCTATGGGTTGATGACCTATGCCATCGTCCCTGTCGAGCTTTATTTTGGTCAAAATGGATTAGAGGTCGGCCGCATGTATGGATGGGATCAGGTGGTCCCAAAAGTGGAGAGACATTTGGACCAGCTCGGCATTGAGCATGTGGGCGGCACGCTCTATGTCAGCGCCGGACAGTTGGCTTACTATCTAGATCGTGCCGATATCTACGATTTTGCCGCTAAGGAATCGCAATTCAATTATTGGGATCAGAAAAATATCCCGGCCGGTGAGGACGCGCTGGTGGTGCACGATCCCTTTGGCGATCTCGATACCGCCAAACAGCGGTTTGAGACGCTAACGCTGCTGGAGCGGTTCAACATCAATCTTATGGGGTTCGACGTGCTCTGGTATGAGATCTATCTGGGCGAAAACGCCACCCCGATTGATGATGAGCTGATTAAAGTGCTTTACGCGCCGAAATCTAGGCTTTGATCAGCTTACGGATACCCGCATCTAATGAAAAGATACCGGGGCCGCAGACAACGATGGTGAGCGCCGCCAGTGCCCATTGGGCGTGTAAGGCCCAGGCGCCCGGATAGACCAGTTGGATCACCATGGTCATGCCGAGTAGACCAAGGCCGGCGAAGCGCGAGAACAGGCCGATGACCAACAATACGGGCAGGATGACTTCGCCCAGCGCCGCAAAATAGGCGAGCAATTCTGGGAACGGCATATTATAGGCTGTGCCCAGAATATGCAGCTTATATTCCTGGCTGAACAGATATTTGGCGCTTGAATTGATCTGGGTGGGGAAGGATGCCCATTTGGTCCAGCCTGAATTCCAGTAAGGGATTGCCACGAAGACGCGCACCGCCAGTAGGGCCACCGAAAGAACCACATAGATGGGCAGGCCAAAGCGGCGCAGGGGTTTAAATTCTCCAAAGATCGCGGCGATCATTTTTGTTCTCCATTTTTCAGCTCAAAGCGTTCGATGGCGCCCAGCGCCAGCAAATTGGTCAGCAGGTCTTGCAAATCAAAGGCGGGGTCCGATTTCTCGCCAATATCCACGCTGGTGGCGAGAGAGAAACCGGCGGTCAGGGCCGTGAGCCCGGCCTTGTGTTTCGCATCGATGGCCGCAGTGGCCACATCCCATGAGGGGCGACACAGCAGCGTGATTTGCGGCTGCTCAAAATCAATGCCTTCCAGCGTTTGGCCCACGGCGGCACGCTGATAGATATCGTGGGCGGGGAACCGCGAATAGGACCAAAAGAAGCTGGGGTGAAATTTGAGTTTGGCGCTGTCGAGCGCCTGTTGGGGCAGATTGGCGATCGTGACTGGATCAAAGCGCCCGCCATCGGCGGCGTGATAAGATTTGACCCGCTTATACTCAATGTCGGCAATATCGGCGAGAAAGGGCACCTGTTGCGCCGGTTTGAAATTGCCCAAGAACTGCGCGAACTCGTCGCCATAATAGATCATCAGTGGCGAGCTGGGCGGAAAGTTGAGAGCATATTCGCGGGCGAGCGCGCGAAAAAACTCTTCTCCCACCAGCGATTGGCAGGCGGGGAAAGTGCTCGCCAGATTGTCGATCAGGCTCACCAGCACATTGTTGCGGTAAACGCCGAAGCGTTTGGGTGCTGGAGCGCCGTTTGGGTCGACCAGATTGGCGGGGCCGTCCTCGTCCGGATGAAACAGGGCGCGGGCAAAGCTGGTCTGGTCGTTGCGGAAATTAGGCGAGCGCATGGGGGCGGGCCTCTCCAAGTTCTCGCAGCATAGTATCGCGTGCGGCTTCTGCCTCGGCATAGAGCGTCGGCCAGTCCGGCACATCATTGTCCCATTCGATCAGGGTCGGGCGGTGTCCCGCCTTCTTCACCACATAGCGATAGAGATCCCATACGGGCGGTGCCACCTGCCGGTCATGGCTGTCAATCAGCAGCGGTGCATCATCGTCATCTGTGTCAGTGGCGTGGCCTGCAAGGTGGATTTCACCTACGGCATGCAGCGGGAACCGGTCCAGATAGTCATAGGCATCCAGTTTTTGATTGTTGGCCGAGATATGGACATTGTTCACATCGAGGATCAGTTTGCAGCCGGTGCGCTTTTGCATCTCGGTGATAAAGCTGATCTCGTCCATTTCCGTTTCGCTGAAGGCGACATAGGTCGATGGGTTTTCCATCAGTAAGGTGCGGCCCAGCGTTTCCTGTATCTCGTCCACATGCCCGACAACTCGGTTGAGCGTGCGTTGGGTGTAGGGGATGGGCAACAGATCGTTGAGGAATAACATGTTGCGATCTGTGTCATGGCTCGACCAGGCCAGATGTTCGGACACGAGCTTGGGATTATAGCGATCCACCAACTTTTTCAGCCGCATCAGGTGCGGGCGGTCCAGCGGGCCATCGCTGCCGATGGACAAGCCTACGCCATGTATCGATAGATCGTAATTTTCATCAAGAGCACGCAGCATGGCATGGGGCGGGCCGCCATCACCCATGTAATTTTCTGCGTGCACTTCAAAAAAACTGAGATTGGGTTGGTCTTTGCTGATATCTGCAAAATGCTCGGGTTTGAACCCGACGCCGATTTCTGGTGCTTGCCTATTATGCATTATATCCCCCCGTTTAATTGCGCGGGGGCTGGCCCCCGCGCGAGAATGGAAGAGCAGATTTCAGATTACGACATATCGCGCTCAAGCGCTTCCAATGAGCCTGTACGGTCGCCCGGCAGGACTTTCGCCCAGAACTCTTCATTTTCGCAAAGGCCTGCTGGCACCAATGTCCAGGCATTGCCTTGATAATCAACTTTTGATGTGCCAGCGCATGATGTGCCAGGACCTGCAGCGCAGTCATTTTTGCCTGCTACAGACACACCATAGCATTTTTCCATGTCACCTTCAGCAAGAGCTGGTGCTACAGATGCAGTTGAGGCTACGGCTGCTGCAACGGCGCTGGCAACAACGAGACCTGTGGCAGTTTTGGCTTTAGACATGTTTTCCTCCGATTAAATTTAACAAATTGTTCCGCAGAAATTCTGCTGCACCCTTTGTGTCGAATTGCCGAAGAAAAGGAAAATAACGCTTGGCACGCATTTTATCACTTTGGTGTGAGCCGTGTGTGATCCAACCTTAGCCTGAAAGTGTCGATGCGCATCAATTTGTCATATATTGAGGATAGTTATGCCGAATTCGGCCACAATTGAGTGGCCATTTAGCTGTAAATTCGCTAACACAGGACTAGACGGATTCATCCCACATCCAAGGAGGCACACATGTCGAATGCAGAAAAAGCACATTGGGCAGATGATGCTGAATTGGATGAAATCCCACCCTTCCGCGACGATGATAACCGGCTCAACCGAGACTGGATTGACCAGCTTGTTGATCTGATTGCCATTCAGGACGGGAACGAGGTGGCGCGCTATATGGCGCCGTTGCACGCCTCAGATGTGGGCGATGTGCTCGAAGCCATTTCCCCGGCTGATCGGTTTGAGCTGATCAATCTCTTGGGCGAGCTGTTTGATTATTCGGCGCTGACTGAAGTTGACGACGCGGTGCGCTTGGAGCTGATGGAGCTTTTGCCCAACACCGACATTGCGCGCGGTGTGCAGGAGCTTGATAGCGATGATGCGGTTTATATTCTTGAAGATATCGGGGGTGGCGACCGGGAGGAAATTCTTGAAGCCTTGCCCACTTTCGAGCGGTTGGCGCTAAAGCGTTCGCTAGACTTTCCGGAGGAAACAGCCGGTCGGCGGATGCAGACCGAGTTTATCGCCATTCCCCCGTTTTGGACAGTGGGGCAAACCATTGACTATATGCGGGAGGCTGACGATCTGCCCGACGACTTTCACCAAATTTACGTGGTGGACCCCAGTTATAATCTGCTCGGCACTTTAGCGCTGGACCGCATGTTGCGGGCCAAGCGCCCTGCGGTGATCAAAGACATTATGAACTCCACTATTATCGAAGTGGCCGCGGAGGAAGATCAGGAAGAAGCTGCGCGCGTTTTCGAACGCTACGACCTTGTTGAAGTCGCGGTTGTCGATGACACACGTCGACTGGTGGGTGTACTCACGGTGGATGACATCGTTGATGTGATCCAGGAAGAAGCAGGCGAGGACATTAAACGTCTTGCCGGTGTGGGTAATGAAGAGATTTCCGGCAATGTGTGGAACGCGGTTCGGTCGCGTCTCACTTGGTTGGGCGTTAACCTGGTCACCGCCATTCTTGCTTCGCTGGTGATTGGCATGTTTGATGCGACCATTCAGCAAATGGTGGCCCTCGCAGTGTTGATGCCTATTGTCGCCTCTATGGGGGGCAATGCTGGCACCCAGACGATGACGGTGGCCGTGCGGGCGCTGTCGATGCGCGAGCTGGACAGTTATAATGTGCGCCGCTTGATCACGCGTGAATTTCTGGTGGGCGTGGTGAATGGGTTGGTGTTTGCGCTGGTCATCGGGCTTGTGGCGTCGATTTGGTTTGCCAATCCGCTGCTCGGGCTGGTGATCGGTGCGGCCATGGTGATCAATATGATCGCAGCGGGCGTCTCCGGCATTTTGATCCCGCTGGCGCTGGACAAATTGAAGATTGACCCGGCGATTGCCTCCAGTGCCTTTGTGACCACAGTAACTGATGTTGTTGGTTTTATGTCCTTCCTTTATATCGCGGCTTTAGCGTTCAATCTGTTCTAAGTGGCGCAAACCGGGGCGATTAACCGAGTTGTCCACTATTTCATCCACACAGTGGAGCTATGCAGGATTTGCACTTGCTAGTTTGGTAAGATTTGATTAACCCTATAGGTCTTGCTGATGTCTTATCAGTGAGAAGGGATCAACAATTATAGGAGGCGACATGCGTAGCCAAAAGGCTGTATGTTGGCGAGCCGCGAGCTGGACCTTTGTAAGTCTATTGTCTGTTGGGCTCCTCGTATCCGTTCTGATCAGCGCTTAGAGCTGCTGAATATGGGTTTTAGGGTGCGTACCGATCATCGGCGCACCCTTTATTATGTGAAGCAAATAAGGGAAGGCAAAGGCCAAGCTGATTGCGTTTTCCCTTGGTTCACGACAAACTGATTTCATGATTCATCTGATTAAACTTTGCGTTGGCATCAAAAATGTCGACGAACTAATTGCTCGCCGTAAAATGCTGGCGGAGGCAGGGCATGGGCGACGCGATGGCCTGAATGTGCATCGTACGCGCATGACTCCCAAGCGTCGAAATGAACTGTTGGATGGCGGATCGCTTTATTGGGTGATGGGCGGCAAGATTACCGCGCGCCAGCGCATTGTGGATTTGGTGGCCGCCACCGATCATGAAGGCAAATCCTGCTGCGATATACTATTGGATCCCGAGATATTTCGCACGGTGCCGCGCCCCAAACGGCCGTTTCAGGGGTGGCGCTATTTACGTGCCGAGGACGCACCGAAAGATGTGACGCAGGACGACGATGATGCCTTGCCACCCGAGCTTGCCGCAGAGTTGGATGCTTTGGGGCTGCTTTAACCCTTTCATTTACTGTCTATATTAAGGTAAATAATGAATTAAAAGTTCTGGTGTCTTGCACCCGGATTTGATCTGACGCACTCTATTTCCCATAGGGAAGAGGTGACTCGTTTATGGCCGAACGCACTGGCGCGCATGTGATTGTGTTGGGAAATGAAAAGGGTGGATCTGGCAAGACCACTACTGCTTTTCATCTGGCCATTTATTTGCTTTATCAGGGCTATAAAGTCGCCACGATCGACACGGATAGCCGACAACAGACATTGACGCACTATGTTAAAAACCGCCGGAATTGGGCGAGGGTGCATCAACTGACTATTCCACATTTGACCCATTATCATTTGCCTAACGCGAAAAATGACAGCACGGCTGAGCGTGAGCGTATCGAGTTTGCATTGTTTCGTCAGGCCGTGGGTGAAGTTGAGGGGCGCGTTGACTTTTTGATCATCGACACGCCGGGATTTGACACACATTTGACACGGCTAAGCCATGCCTTGGCAGACACGTTGATCACGCCGGTAAATGACAGCTTGATTGATCTGGATGTGTTGGCGGACATCAATCCGGTATCGCTGGAAATCCGCAAAATCAATCATTATGCCCGGCTGGTGCAGCAAGCCCGGAAGGAACGGTTGGCGATTGATGGGCGGACCATTGATTGGGTGATTGTGCGCAATCGTATCGCGACGCTGGCTTCGCGCAATATGCGTAATGTGCAAATGGCGATCGAGCATATTGCCCGCCGATTGGGATGCCGCGTGGCCGATGGCATTGCAGAGCGGGTGGCGTTCCGGTCTCTGTTCGCGTCTGGCCTGACCGTATTCGACTCGCTTGGTGATGATTTGTTGCCGGGTGGCGGCGTGGCGCAGGTGAGTGCGCGGCAGGAATACCGGCATCTCGTTGATGCGTTGAATTTGCCCGTACGAGAACGGCTTGAAGAGCGCCGCGCGCGGCGGGAGGAGTGGCAAAAGCGGGTTCAGGAGCAACCCGCCTTTGAGCATATTGCCAGCCCTTATTAGTCCTGATTGGTCGGCACTTTATAATCCCACAAAATGGCGCGATTGCCATTAGGCGAAAATACATCCAGTTCAATGGATACGCTTGGCTTCAAAATGCGGCGTGTACGTGAGGAAAGGGCGAGGACTGAATTGAGCAATTCTCCCACAGATTTCCGTGCGCTTTTTTCCACCATTTGCTGTGCCAGACCCAAAAGGGTGGCGCGCCGCAACTTATAATCGTCTGAGGCGAGTGGTGATTTCGGCGTAAAGGCCGCCAAATTTTGCAAGCTATCATCATTTTGCATTGAGTTACTCCATACTACTTACTCAAGCGGTGCTTATTTTACCCCGGTAGTGCCAGACATTTGATGTCTTTGGTTTTGAGTGTCTGGCAAGTTTGAATCGCCTCTTTTTCGTTGGTGAAGCCGACAACGCGCGCCCGGAAATAGGCTTGTCCGTTTGTGGTGATCGGCTGAACGGTGGATCGTAAATCCTTTAGATCTTCCACCGTGTTTGTGGCATCTGCCAATATTTGATTTGCTTCCTGGGCGCTTTTTGCGGCCCCCAATTGCAGGCTCCAGCGCTCGAGCTGTGCGGTTTTGGGTTCGTCGCCGATCGCGCTGGTGATGTCATTGCCCACCGTTGCTGGCGGCACGAGGCTCACTGGCTGTTGTTGGGTTGATGGCCCGCCATTAATCAGGTTGCCGAACAGATCAAGCGGCGTCAGCGACGATAGCGACTTGCGCTGTGGCTGAGGCGTTGCCTGTTGCACCGGCGCTGGAGCGCTGCCTTGTGGGCTGCGCAGCTCGATGGGTTGGGCCACTTTGATCACGCCGAGTGGCTTGGTGCTGTCACCCATCAAAAGATCAATCGGGCGGCTCGGCGGTGCTGGAGCGGCTGTAGGCTCAATGCTTGCCAGCTGAATTGTTTCTGCCTGCACATTTGTTTGCGCTGGTGGGGTTGGCACTGGTTTTGTGCTGGTGTCTGCCAGGGCCATCACTTCAGTTGGCGGCGTCAGGGCAGGGCCAGCGCTTAGATGCGCGGGACGTGCCGGTGGCGTACCTTTAATGGCCAACGAAACAGGGTTGGAGGCCATTGTAATCACACCGCCTGCGCCTGTGGGCCGCGGAATGCTGGCTTGACGCCAATAGTCGCCGCGGCGGGCCTTGGGCAGATATTTTTTGATCAATGATGCCACTTTTGCGTTGCGCTCGCCGCCAGAGTTGAAGCCGAAACCAGCCACGATCACATGGCGGTTGTTGACGCGAGCCGAAGTGAGCAAATTAAAGCCGGCGGCATTGATATAGCCTGTCTTGATGCCGTCCACGCCCTTAACGGACCGCAACAGGCGGTTATGGTTACCATATGTGTTGCCGCGGTAGCGGAAGGATGTGGTTTTGAAATATTTGAAATATTGCGGGAAATGCTGAAATATCGCCATGCCGAGACGCGCCTGATCGCGCACGGTCGTGACCTGCCGTGAATCCGGCAGACCTGATGGATTTTTGTAAGTTGTGCTGTTCATGCCTAAAGCGCGCGCTGTTTTGGTCATGCGGTCAGCGAATTTCGGGACAGAACCCGAAATATTCTCGGCGACAACCCGCGCCACATCGTTGGCAGATTTGGTCACCAGTGCCTGGATGGCGTCCGAAACCGTGATGGTTGTGCCCGGTTTCAAATAGAGCTTTGAGGGCACGGCGCTGGCGGCATATTTGGACACTTTAAATTGGGAGTTGAGGGTCAAACGCCCCGCCTCCAATTCTTCGAACACGATATAAAGTGTCATCACTTTTGCCACGGAGGCTGGATAGCGCTTGGAATCTGCCGCATAGGAATAAAGGGTCTGGCCGGTTTTGGCGTCCACAACAATCCCTGCATATTTGCGCAAATTGGCGGCGTGACTATCGATGACTGAAAAAAGTGAAACAGCAAAAAGCGCCACCACGAAGAGGAGGCGCTTTAAGGCCATAAATGACAGGTGCTGATCAGACTGGAAAACCACTCTGTACTCCAACTAAATCGGCCCTTTGCAATGGGAGGGCCGTACGCGAAACTTACGAACTCAACTCAAGCTCCGACTATGGCAGGGCACCCTTACGAATGAGTAAAATTGTCGAAAAATTTGAAAGAAAATTTTTCAAGGGCATTTTGTTCACAAAAAAGAGACTAAACTGATCACCGATTTGACGCGTTTAGCCCTTAACATTGAGCCAATTTTGCATACATAATAGTGGTGTCGGTGATTTGGGTTTTATGCCGATAGTTTAAACGGAGAAGCACTTGATTATGACCAATGAACAGATGCCCAAATTGAGCGCAGGCTCAGCAAAGGTATTTGCCATGGCAAAGAAAGATGAAGACGGTGAGGATTCCGGCATTGGTGTGGCCACAAAAACGCGCACCAAGACCCAGCGTCCCAGCCTTTATCGTGTGCTTTTGCTCAATGATGATTATACGCCCATGGAGTTTGTGATTGCTGTGCTGCAACAGGTTTTTCACAAGAGCCAAGAAGAGGCGGTGACCATTACAATGCACGTGCATAATAATGGTGTGGGGGAGTGTGGCGTTTTTCCATACGAAGTGGCTGAAACCAAGGTAACGCGCGTTATGGATGCCGCGCGTAAACACCAGCATCCATTACAATGTGTAATGGAAAAGCAATAGGAGGCAAGTATGCCCTCATTTTCCCGCGGATTAGAACGTGCACTGCACAATGCCATGACCTTTGCACGTGATCGTACTCACGAAATGGCAACATTGGAGCACTTGCTGCTGTCATTGATTGATGACAGCGACGCTATTGCTGTGCTGGAGGCCTGCGATGTAGATCGCGAGGTGCTGCGGCGCGATCTGGAAGAGTTTCTGGACGAAGAGTTGAACGGCCTGATTACCGATACTGATCTTGATCCAACGCCGACTGCCGCGTTTCAACGGGTGGTTCAGCGCGCGGTCATCCATGTGCAATCCTCTGGACGGGACGAAGTGACTGGTGCCAATGTGCTGGTTGCAATCTTTGCCGAGCGGGAAAGCCATGCGGCTTATTTCCTCGAGCAACAGGATATGACCCGCCTAGATGCCGTGAACTATATTTCGCACGGGATTACCAAATCGGGGATCACGGAAACGCGCCCTGTGCGCGGGGCAGAAGGCGAGGAAGAAGCGGCCGGGGCACAAGCCGGTTCATCGCCTCTGGACGAATTCTGCGTCAACCTCAACAAAAAAGCGCAAGACGGCAAAATTGACGTGTTGATCGGCCGGAAAGCCGAGCTGGATCGCACAATTCAGGTGCTCTGCCGTCGCTCAAAAAACAACCCCATCTATGTGGGGGATCCAGGCGTGGGTAAAACCGCGATCGCCGAAGGTTTGGCCAAGCGGATTGAAGACAAAGAAGTGCCGGATGTGCTGAAAGATGCCACCATTTATGCCCTGGATATGGGGGCTTTGTTGGCCGGCACACGCTATCGCGGCGACTTTGAAGAGCGGTTGAAAGCGGTGATGAAAGCACTGGAAGAAAAAGAAAACTCAGTGCTGTTTATTGACGAGATTCACACCATCATCGGAGCTGGGGCCACGTCAGGCGGTGCCCTTGATGCTTCCAACCTGTTGAAACCGGCATTGGCGTCCGGCGCGGTGCGCTGCATTGGCTCGACAACCTATAAAGAATTCCGCCAATTCTTCGAAAAGGATCGTGCCCTGGTGCGTCGGTTCCAAAAGATTGATGTGGTGGAGCCGACTGTTTCGGAAGCCATTGATATTATGAAGGGGCTGAAGCCTTATTTCGAAAAATATCACGAGGTGGAATATACCAGTGACGCCATTCAGACAGCTGTTGAGCTGTCTGCCCGCTATATCAACGACCGCAAATTGCCGGATAAAGCGATTGACGTGATTGACGAAAGCGGCGCTGCCCAGCGGTTGAAGCCGTTGGCGGACCGCAAGAGTGTGATTGACACCGAAGATGTGGAGGCCACCATTGCTACAATGGCGCGCATTCCACCCAAATCTGTGTCCAAGTCTGACGCGGAAGTGTTGTCCAATCTTGAAGACAATCTCAAGCGCGTGGTGTTTGGTCAGGATGCAGCGATCACAGCGCTGTCCTCCGCCATCAAGCTGGCGCGGGCCGGGCTGCGTGAACCTGAAAAGCCCATCGGGTCTTATCTGTTCACCGGGCCAACTGGCGTGGGCAAGACCGAGGTGGCCAAGCAATTGGCCGATACACTCGGGCTGGAGCTGCTGCGCTTTGATATGTCTGAATATATGGAGCGGCACACCGTTTCGCGCTTGATCGGCGCGCCTCCGGGCTATGTCGGCTTTGATCAGGGCGGCTTGCTGACCGATGGCGTTGATCAGAACCCGCATTGTGTGGTGCTGCTCGACGAAATCGAAAAGGCGCATCCCGACCTGTTCAACATCTTGTTGCAGGTGATGGATCACGGCCAACTGACCGACCACAATGGCAAACAGGTCAATTTCCGAAATGTGATTTTGATCATGACGTCAAATGCGGGCGCGTCCGAAATGTCCAAAGCCCCCATGGGCTTTACGCAGGAACGGCGCACAGGTGACGATGAAGAGGCGCTCAAGCGCTTGTTTACGCCTGAATTCCGCAACCGTCTGGATGCCACCATCTCGTTTGCACCGTTGAAAACCGACGTTGTGGCGCTGGTGGTCGACAAATTTGTGCTGCAGCTTGAAGCGCAATTGGGCGAACGCGGCGTGACCATTGAATTGACCCCAGAGGCCAATGAATGGGTGGCCAAGCGTGGCTATGATGAGTTGATGGGCGCACGACCGTTGGGACGCGTGATCCAAGAGCACATCAAAAAGCCGCTGGCCGACGAGGTGTTGTTTGGCAAGCTGCAAAATGGCGGTACGGTGCAAGTGGGCGTGGACAAGAAGGAAGATATGCTCAAGCTGACCTTCCTGCCGCCACAGCCTGCACGACCCAAAGCCATTACCGGCCCAAAGGCCGACAAAAAAGCGCCACGCAAGTCTGCGGCGAAGAAGTCGACGGCAAAATCTGGCACGAGTGGATCGACTGCGAAAAAAACGTCGGGCACGCGCGTGCCCAAGGCAGCCAAGCGCGGACCCAAATCCAAGCAGGATAGTGAATAAAGGAAAGGCCGGGCAAATGCCCGGCCTTTTCATTTCAGCATTGAAAATCTGATTAAAGCGCGGCTTTGATTTTTTCGCAGTTGGCAGCCAATTCTTCATTGGCTGTTGTGCCGCTCACATGATCGCGCCGAGACACATTTTTGTGGCAGGGGATCAGGTGAAAATGCAAATGATAGACAGTTTGTCCGGCGGCTTCCTCATTGGCCTGGCGCAGCAAAATACCATCCGCGTTCATGGCTTTTTTCACCGCATTGCCGATTTTTTGCACCCGTTTGATCACGTCCGCCAGCGTATCGGCGTCCGCGTCCAACAGGTTGCGCGAACCTTGTTTTGGCACCACCAATACATGGCCGGGCGCTTCCGGCATTATGTCCATAATTGAAATGCACACATTGTCTTCATAGACCTTGTGGCTGGGAATTTCGCCCGCAATGATCTTGGTGAAAATGTTGTCGGGATCGTAGCTCATAGATTAGGCACTCTTGTTGCTGATGATGGGTGCTTTGCGCACGGATTTGGGCCAAGGTATAAACCGAAAGCGGATATAATTCCACACCGCCAAGGTGGTGTAAGTGACCGGTACATAGGTAAAACCGCGCCGGATCAGGAACAAGGAAAGAGCGGCGGCCACATCGGCGGACATCAGGCCCTTGCCCATGCGTGAGGTAAAAGCGGCGGGCACAATATGCCGATAGGTGAGGTCCGGGCTGGTATAGAATTCGCGGGCGCGGGCGGCAAACGCACGTTTGGAAGCAGCGTAAGGCTTGAGCGCCTTTATGCCCATATCGCCGTGCAACTCTATTTCTGATCCCACCGCCCAAATCTCTGGAGGGGTGAGGCGGTCCTTGCCAATCACGCGGAATTTTTCGATCAGATCGACAAAGCTGGTGTAGTTTGCGGTCCAGCAATCATGGGTTTTGGCGCCATGGGCCAGCACCAATATGTCCGCTTTCCGCATCTTGTCGCTCAAGCCATCATAATGGTCGATTTCATAATCTTCGCCATATTTGGCGGTGTCGACGATGGCGCCCAGCTTTTCCAAACGTTTGGCAAGAGCCTGACCATAGGCACCCGAGGCACCGGTGATCAATACGCGCTGTCCTTTAAGCTGGCAAGATGTGCCGAAAATCACGTCGAACAAGCTGAGAAAGGAGGCGAAAAACTGATTGGGATAGACATGGTGCAAAGCATGGTAGGTGGGGGTGACAAAAAAGAACCCGCGACGGCCGTTGAGCCTGTCCATATTCATATGGTTGATGTCCCGCCCTTCATCGACCACCCGCCAGGCAAACAGGCCGGAGTGAATCAGGACCACAATTGCCACAGCGATCCAATCAAACAGCAATACAAAGATGGCTGTGCCGAGGATCGAGACCACAAATTCGGGCACCAGATGGCACCACAGATTGGCCTTGGCCCAGTTGGGATGCACATCCATATTTTTATCGAGGAACTTGTGGTGCACCTCGTGCCAGCGCGAAAACTCTCGCAGAAGGGCAAAGCGCGAATGCTGCCAGCGATGGAGAAGATAATGCAATATATCGAACAAAAAGGTGGACGCAGCAAATATGAGCGCGGCCTGAAGGAGTAAAGTGATAATATAAACAAAATTCATTTGCGCCTCTTTTGCCTTAAACGCTTTTGGGCAGAACCCCGCTTTAAATCAATTGCCACGACAATGTGGCGAGCATGGGGTCTGCCGTAAAATGTTAACTGTATCATAAGTAGCGGTAAAGACTCACTCTTTCTTGAATGGAGTGAAGCCCTGCAATAGCTTTTGATCCAACGCCACATGCCGGCGCTCTTCTTCCAGATAATCGCTCACGGCGTCGCGGAAGTTGGGTTGAGGGATAAAGTGGGCGGAACGGGTGGTCACCGGCTCATAGCCGCGAGCGATCTTATGCTCGCCCTGGGCACCTGCCTCCACCTTATGTAGATTGTGGGCAATGGCATAATCGATGGCTTGATAATAGCACAGCTCAAAATGCAGATTGGGGATATGCTGATTGCAGCCCCAATAACGCCCAAACAGCGTGTCTTTGCCCACCAGATTGAGGGTACCGGCCACATATTCAGTACCGTCATGCGCAAGCATCAAAACGATTCTATCGCCCATACTGTCGCCGATCAGTGAAAAAAAGTTGCGATTGAGGTAGGGCCTTCCCCATTTGCGGCTGCCCGTGTCCATATAAAAGGCGAAAAACGAATCCCAGTGATGTTCCTGAATATCGTTGCCGCTCAGCCATTCGATCTTCAATCCGTGTTCGGCGACGGTGCGGCGTTCTTTGCGTATCGCTTTGCGTTTGCGCGACGCCAATTGCGCCAGAAAATGATCAAAATCCTGATAGTCTTTGTTGAACCAGTGATATTGGCGATCATGGCGTTCAAGCCATTGGTTTTCTACGAATAGCGCCATCTCGTCATCATTGAGAAATGTCGCGTGAGCGGAGGACAGGTTCAACTGTTGGCAGGCCCGTTCCAGCCCATCGATCAACAGCGCTTTGGCTTGATCCGGGGCATCAGACCGTGTCAGCAATTTGGGTGCCGTGGCGGGAGTGAAGGGAATCGAAATCTGCAATTTGGGATAATATTGCCCGCCTGCGCGTTGGAACGCGTCGGCCCACGCATGATCAAACACATATTCGCCTTGGGAATGGCCTTTGAGGTAGGCGGGCACTACGCCCAAAATGCCGCCATCCGGTGATTCAAGGCTGAGATGCTGCGGTTGCCAGCCCGTGTGTGCCGCCACGCAACCGCTATCTTCCAGTGCAGACAAAAAGGCAAAGGAGGTGAAAGGATTGTCCGCTCCCGCCAACGCATCCCAAGCTGCGGCACCGATTTCTTCAATACGGGCATTTGTTTTCAGCACATATTCGCTCACAAAGCCGGGTTCTCCTTCGACCGTGCTCGTCCGGTTCTCGGGTTGACATCCTCAAAGACAATCTGGTCGGCTTCGGCCATGGCTTTCTCCCAACGGGCAGGCGTGTCTATGGTCCAGCTCATGACTTTGCGACCACTGGCGCGGAAGGCCCGCACGGCGGGCAAATCCAGGCTGTCCACATCGCAGGACACAAAGTCCGGGCGGGACAGGGGAAAGTGCAGCAGGTGGCGCAATCGGAACCCAATCCATGCGGTTTGGCCGGGCGGAGTTTCGCGCTCTACCACGATTCCCTTGGGCCATTTGTCTTTTAAACGGTGCAAATGGCGGATCAGATCAGGATCAAAGCTTTTAAAACATAAGATACCCAAATAGTCCTTGGCCGTGGCATGCACAGCTTCGGCCAATTTTTTATTGCGCGTCCCTTGGGTTTTCAGTTCGACAATTAGGGGCACCCGCCCATTTACGAATTCCAGCAATTGAGCGAACGACATGATGTGATCGCCTTCAATACTTTCTTTCAGCGGTATGCGCGTGGCTTGTCCCATGCTGATATCGGCGACATGCCCGCTATGTGGAGTCAGGCGATCTAGCTTTTCATCATGAAAAACAATGGCTTGATTATCTCCGGTCAATTGCAGATCGCACTCGATGCTATAGCGGTTTGCGATCGCAGACACGAACGCTGACTTTGCATTCTCGGCAATGCCATTGGCAACATCATGATGGCCCCGATGGGCAATCGGGCGTGCAAAAATTTGCTGGAGCATTTGATTATGATGCGAGTTCGACAATGGCTTCGATTTCCACTGCGGCCCCAAGGGGCAGGGAGGGCACACCAACGGCGGCGCGTGCATGACGGCCTTTTTCGCCGAATAGCTCACCAATCAGGTTGGAGGCGCCGTTGGCCACCAGGTGCTGGTCGGTAAAATCTGGCGTGGACGCCACAAAGATCGACAGCTTAACGAATTGGATGACGTCTTCGAGCGGCACATTGGCAGCAGATTTGATTTGGCCCAGAATGTTCAACGCGCACATCTCCGCGGCTTTCTGGCCACCTTCAACATCCACCTCTGCACCCAAACGGCCGGTCACCAATCCTTTTTCGTTCATGGGCAATTGTCCGGAAATATAGAGCATATTGCCTGACTTTTTGAACGGCAGGTAACTGGCAAGCGGCGCTTTCGGCGCGGGCAGCTTGTGGCCCATTTCTTCGAGTTTTTGTTCAATGACGCTCATCGGAATTGTCCTTTTGCGAATCTTTCTTGCGTTGCTCTTTTTCATATTTGGCCCGCATCATGCGGCCACGCAATAGGGCGTCCTCACCAAATTTTTCGCGAATGCTGTCCATGGCCCGTTCTGCTTTGGCTTTGCGCGCCACATTGGGGTCCAAAAGGTCGTGCGGATCTTCGTTGCTGGTGGGGGTGGCGAGGCCGGTCACGCCTATCCCTAACAACCGAAAGGCTGTCATGCCGACTTCTTTTTTCAGCAATGACATACCGGTTTCGAATATGACGTGGGCCAATTGCGTTGGTTCGATCAGTTGGCGCGACCGCGTTCGGGTGGCAAAACCCGCTGTTTTGAGTTTTAGCGTGACCGTATCGCCAGCAATGTTGCCCTTTTTTAGCCGTGCCGAGACCTTCTCACTAAGTTTAAGCAAAATGTGAGAAAGTTCGTCAAAATCGCTGATATCTTTAAAGAATGTTGTTTCATTTGAAACGGATTTCGCGCCACGTGTCGACTTGATCTTGCGCTTATCCTCGCCCTGTGAAAGATAAAACAATCGCGCGCCAATTTCACCATAGCGGCTTGCCAAATCCTTAAGGCCCATTTGTTGTAGCTGTCCGATATGGGTGATGCCATCTTTTTCGAGGCGCTGGCCAAACTTTTTGCCTATGCCATAAATCACAGTGACTTTTTGCTTGGCGAGAAAGTCGCGCGTTTCCGCTGCGCCGATCAGCGCCAGACCGCGCGGCTTATCGAGCTCGGAGGCGATTTTGGCCAGAAATTTGTTGTGCGACAGGCCGATCGAAATGGTGACGCCAATGTCACGCTCCACCTCATTGGCGAGGCGCACCAGAATTTCCACGGGCGAGGCCTTGTGCAGCAATTGGGTGCCAGACAGATCGAGAAAGGCTTCGTCAATGCTCAATGGCTCCACGAGGGGTGTCAGGGCCAGAAATTTGGCTTTGATCTGTTTGCTTACCTCCACATATTTCGCCATATTGGGCGGCATAAAAACAGCGTTGGGGCAGAGCCGTTTGGCCTGAAAGATCGGCATGGCTGAGCGCACGCCGCTCATGCGGGCAATATAGCAGCAGGTGGAGACGACGCCGCGCTCTCGACCACCTACAATGAGCGGTTTATCCAGCAAGTCCGGGTTGTCGCGCTTTTCCACCGCCGCGTAGAAGCTGTCGCAATCCACATGGGCGATATCGAGGGTCAGCAGTTCTGGATGGCTGATCAGCCGTATAGAGCGGCAATTCGGGCAGCGGGTGAGGGCGAGCGCCCGCTCCAGATGCCCGCAATCACGACAGATGGTGGGGGCAAGCTCATCATTCATGAACATTCAGCGAATAATAGGCCCGCATCACCTCCTCAGGGGTGAGTCTGGCGTTGGCGCACATGGACAATAGAGCTGATTCATTTTGGGCGAAAAACGCTAACAATCCATCGGCCAGCGATTGCGAATCACCGGCACGCATTTCGTCCGGCGTGGTGCCGGTTTCGGTCATGAATTGCCCTAAAAGCTCAGGTTCTGCAATGAGATGGTTCAAGCAGGCGTCAGCTACAAATTGGATTTTGTCGGGGCTGGATTTCATCATGGCGCGGCTTTCATTACGTCTTTCGTAAGGTTTTCTTGTTATATCCCTTTCTCAAGGAAGGGCAAAAGCGTTTCGCAAAGATTTGGGGACTATATGGCAAAGACGGTAATGATCGTTGAGGACAATGAGCTGAATATGAAGCTTTTCAACGATTTGTTGGAGTCGCGCGGCTATCGTACGATCCAGACCCGTAACGGTATGGAAGCGTTAGATTTGGCCAAAGCGCATCATCCGGATTTGATCTTGATGGACATTCAGTTGCCAGAAGTATCAGGACTGGTGGTGACCAAGTGGATCAAAGAAGATGAATCGCTGCGTTCGATTCCCGTGATCGCTGTCACAGCCTTTGCCATGAAAGGTGATGAGGAGCGCATTTTGGAGGGGGGATGTGAGGGCTACATCTCCAAACCCATTTCGCTGCCGCATTTTTTGCAGACGATTGAGAATTTTATCGGACCAGGCAAGTAGGTTCGCGCCCAGTTTGAGTTAGTGAGTACGGGACGAGTAAAATGACCGCACGCGTATTGGTGGTAGATGACATACCAACAAACATAAAATTGCTGGCTGCACGATTGTCGGCCGAATATTTTGATGTGTTGGAAGCGACAAGCGGGCACGAGGCCATTGAAATTTGTGATCAGGGTCAAGTCGATATTGTGCTTTTGGATGTGATGATGCCGGAGATGGACGGGTTTGAAACCTGTCGCCGATTGAAGGCCAATCCGAAAACCCAGCATATTCCGATTGTAATGGTGACTGCACTCGATCAACCATCGGACCGGGTCAAGGGATTGGAATCCGGCGCCGATGATTTTCTCACCAAGCCGGTTGATGATGTTCAATTGATGGCGCGGGTGAAAAGCCTGTCGCGCCTTAAAAACCTGACTGACGAATTGCATTCTCGTGCGCTGACGGGTCAGTCGATCGCCATTGAAGACATTGTCGGCATGACCCAGCGTATTGACGCGACGGGTGGCAAATTGCTGGTGATTGAAAGCGATGAGCGCGCGGCAGAACGGTTGCAGGATGTGCTGAACCGCGAACATGATGTCAAAGTGCTTACGCGGCCCGAAGACACCCCAATGGTGTTGGCCGAAGAAGATTTTGAGCTGGTGATCGTGTCCATGTCGCTGACAGATATTGATCCGCTGCGCGTCTGTTCTCAAATCCGCACGCTGGAAAAAACCCGGAATATGCCGATTATTCTGGTGGCGGACGGACCGGACAAGCCGCGTGTGGTACGTGGACTGGAGTTGGGCGTAAATGATTTTATTCTGCGGCCTGTGGAGCGCAACGAACTGGCGGCGCGGGTGCGGACGCAAATTCGGCGGCATCGCTATTCGGCGGAGTTGCGGAAAAATCTGTCCTCTACTGTGGCCATGGCCGTTATTGATGAGCTGACCGGGCTTTATAACCGGCGCTATTTTGACCGGCATCTGGCAGTGCAGTTGGAAAAGTCCAAAGAGCATGAGCGCAATTTGTCGTTGATGATGTTGGATATTGACTATTTCAAGGCGGTAAATGACACCCATGGCCACGCGGTGGGCGATGCAGTGCTCAAAGAATTTGCGTTGCGCCTGCAGCGCAGCATTCGCGGGGTCGATTTGGCGTCCCGTTATGGCGGTGAAGAATTTGTGGTGATGATGCCGGATACGGATTTGAATCACGCACAATTGGTTGCTGAACGGGTGCGTCAATCAATTGGCGAAGAGCATTTTGAAACCGAGATGGTCGCGCCATTGAACATTACGGTCAGTATCGGCATTGCCATTTACGAGAGTGAGCATGATACGCCCGAGGACCTGATGAAGCGTGCAGACATTTCGCTTTATCGGGCGAAGCGCGAAGGGCGCAATCGCACTGTCTACGAAGCCGCCTAACGGCGCGCTTTCTAACGCATTTTAACAAAATTTTATGCGTTAAGACAAAGACTTAACCTTAATCCGGGGCGTTAAGGTTAAGTCTTTAAGTTAATCTTCTGTTTATATTCCATTTACGTAAAATTTGCTTGGAAAATGCGGACTGGCGTCGTATTTGCAAAGGGCACCATTCAATTAATGAGTGGTTTGCCTCGCAGACAACTGCTCAGGTCCGCCGCAACTTCCTGAGATCCTGCGAGGGGGCAGTTCCGGCTCGGTTTAAGAGTGGCCTCTTCTGACCGAGCTGGATCGCCCGCCCAACAAAAAACCCCGCCTTCTCAGGCGGGGTTTTTTTGTCGAAATCAAATCAAGTTACTTGATTTTAGATTCCTTAAATTCAACGTGCTTACGCGCAACCGGATCGTACTTTTTCAAAGTCAATTTCTCGGTCATTGTGCGTGAATTCTTTTTGGTCACGTAAAAGTAACCTGTGTCAGCTGTTGAAACCAGCTTGATTTTTACAGTGTTGGACTTGGCCATGCCTACATTCCCAAATAAAAGGCCACGCAATCATGCGCGGCGATCTGTCATCATTCCGTTGGGCGCAACCTATGCATTTCCAACCAAATGTCAAGTTCAAAGCAGAAATAATTGTATTTGAACGCTAGTCCAACCCCACAACGGTACTGCGGCGTTCCATCAACAGCACATCACGCCACTTGCCAGCCATGGGGCCGTAATTCATCTTGCCGATTGCCCTGCGTCGGCCAATCGTGTCAAAGCCTGCCTTTTGATGCAGAGCAATGCTGGCCGCATTTTCTGGGAAGATATGGGCGAACATGGTCCAATAGCCCTGATCTTCTGACGTTGCCACAATATCGTGCATCAATCGGGAGCCGATGCCTTGTCCACGCATCTCCAGGTCGAGATAGATCGATATCTCGCCCACACCTGCATAAACAGCGCGAGGTGAGCTGGGAATCACTGTTGCCCAGCCCAGCACGGTGTTTTGGTTGCAAATGACGCGGGCCACGCCGCGGCCGGCAAGGTAATTTCGTTCAAATTCGGGCCAGGCGATGGGGCTATCACGAAAAGAGGCGTGTCCGGTTTCCAAACCCATTTGGTGTATGCGCATGATTTGAGGCGCGTCTGCAAATGCTGGCGGTCGGAGATTTAAGCTTTCAATCACGTGATGCTATCCATTGGGCCCATCGGATCGATTTTCCGAACCGCATTTGCCCCACTAAATCGTTTGACTGATCGAACATAGCAATTCGCTACGTGCTTGCAAATGGGCATCAGCGCGTGCACCAAGCCAGGTTTGCGGCTTGCATTGTTTCGATCGTTGCCCAAATCCACACCAGCGCTCAAAAGCTGAGCGCTGGGAAGCTGAGCGAAAGTGACTTTGGGATCTAACGGCCGTCGGTCTCGTCGGTATGCTCAGGATCGAAACCGTGAAGATAGGTGGCCCATTGAATGGCGACCACCGCGCCTTTAATCGAGGGCAGCATCGCAAGAGACGAGAGGAGCGCCATGGGCACGAAAATATAGAGATAGAGCATTGGCTCCCACTCATAGGCCATTTCGATGTGCAGAATGGCGCCCACAATAATGTGGCCGACAATCGCCATGGTGATATAGGGCGGGGCATCGTCTGCCCGGTGGTGATAAAGTGCTTCGCCGCAGGTCGGGCAGGTGTCGTTCACCTTCAAGTAGGACCGAAACAATTTTCCTTCGCCGCATTTTGGGCATTTACATTTCATGCCATTCTTCATCGCTGACCAGATCGAGCGTTTTGGTTTGGCGGCGGTGGTCATCTCTAAACTCATTTTGCACTCCGTTTGCCCCGTTTACGGGCAAATCCTTTGGATTTTTTCCCAAAGGAACGTTTGGGACGGCTGCGTCCGATTGGCTTGGTTTTTTCGCCCTTTGACAACATTTCAAAGCGCAATGACCCGGCCAACGGTTCAGCTTCCATAAGCTGGACCTCAACCTGATCGCCAATACGGAACCGTTCTCCTGTGCGTTCCCCTATCAGTGCTTGTTGCGACTCATCATGAACGAAATAGTCTGTACCAAGCATTGACGCAGGGATAAAACCATCTGCGCCGGTTTTATCCAATCGGACAAATAGTCCCGCCCCGATTACGCCGGAAATGCGCCCGTTAAAACGGGCACCAAGTTGGTCCGCCAGGAAGTAGGCCAGTAGGCGATCGCTGGTGTCACGCTCGGCCAGCATGGCGCGGCGTTCGGTCATGGAGATTTGCTCGCCAATGCCGGCCAGTTTGCTCTCCATGCCCGGTTTTAGCCCATCATCGCCCAAATTGAGGGCGGCAATCAGTGCGCGGTGCACAATCAAATCAGCATAGCGCCGAATCGGCGAGGTGAAGTGGGCGTAGCGGCGCAAATTGAGGCCGAAGTGCCCAAAATTTTCATTTGTATATTCAGCTTGCGCCTGCGACCGCAGCACCAGCTCGTTCACCATATGCGGGTTTTCAGTGTTCTCTGCCTGCGCCAGCACTTTGTTGAAATGCATCGGCTTCACATTCTCGCCAACGGACATGCTGATATTGAGGCTGGCCAGGGATTCCTGCAACCCGATCAGCTTTTGATGCGACGGCGCATCGTGCACGCGATAGAGCAGGGGCGACTTTTTCGATTCCAACGTTTCCGCTGCGGCCACATTGGCCTGAATCATCATTTCTTCGATCAAGCGATGGGCGGTCAGACGTTCGGGCACGAACACATCTTCCACAAACCCGTCTTCGTTCAAACGAATGCGCCGCTCCGGCAGGTCTAGTGCCAGCGGAGAGCGCTGTTTTTGTTCCTTCTCCAATGCTGCGTAGGCCGCAAAGAGTGGCTTGAGGATCGGTTCGAGGAGCGGCTCGGTCTTTTCATCGGGGTGGCCATCAATGGCGGTTTGCGCCTGTTGGTAGCTCAGTTTTGCTGCGGAGCGCATAAGCACCCGATGGAAGCTGTGGTCGAGCTTCTTACCATCCTTGTCGATCTTGATGATCAGGCCCATGGCGGCGCGGTTCTCGCCTTCCACCAAAGAGCACAGATTGTTGGAAATCCGCTCGGGCAGCATTGGGACCACCTGATCGGGGAAATAGACCGAGTTGCCGCGCACCAGCGCTTCCTTGTCCATGGCTGTTTCCGGGCGCACATAATTGGCGACATCGGCGATGGCGATATAGATCAGGAAGCCGCCCTCATTCTTCGGGTCGTCGTCCGGTTCGGCATAAACCGCATCATCATGGTCTTTGGCGTCCGCCGGGTCGATGGTAACGATCGGGATATGGCGCCAATCTTCGCGGCCTTCAAGACCGGCAGCTTCCTGCGCTTCGGCTTCATCCAGCACGGATTTGGGGAAGCGATAGGGGATGTCGTGATTGTGCAGCGCGATCAGGCTGATCGCCTTTTCGCTTTTCGGGTTGCCAATAATGCTCGTCACACGAGCACGCGGCACCATCAGGCGGCCTGAAACAAATTGTTCAACCTCAACCAGATCGCCTTCTTTGGCGTCGCCCAGATCGCCAGCATGGATTTGCATTTCCTTGCCCTTGCGATCCACTGGCACAAGGCGCGCGCCTTTGTCTGTTTTCCGAACAATGCCGATCAAGGCCTTTTTCGGCTTATCCAGCACCTTCATGGGGCGGGCGGTATAGATCGGGTCTTTGTTTTCGTCGCGGTCGATCCGCGCCAACACCCGGTCGCCCGGTGCGGGCACAGCTCTGTTTTTCTTGTCTTGCGCAATAAAGACCTTCGGGCGACTTTCTTGATCACCATCCCATTTGGCGGGGTAGCCGATCATATGGTCAGGATCGGCATCCAATGGGATTTCGATCACGGTGACCGAGGGCAGCTCCGCCACTGGGTGATATTTCTTTTTGTCCCGCGTCAGCAGCCCGTCTTCTTCCATCTCTTTCAAGAGCGCTTTGAAGACGATGCGATCATCGCCGCGAATGCCAAAGGCCTTGGCAAGGTCGCGCTTGCTGGCTTTGTTCGGATAGCGAACAATAAAGTCCACAACCTCTTCGCGCGTGGGCATGGTGCCATCGCGGTTCTGTTTGGCGCGGAAATTTTGTTTTTGCCGCGCCTCGGGAGATTGTTTCAGGCGTGACGTTTTATCTTTCCGAGCCATTTTTATCCTTTATGATTTTGCTGCAGCCTTTTTCTTGGCTGGTGCTTTCTTTTTTGCAGTTGCTTTGCGCTTTTTCTTTGCCGGGCTTTTTGCAGCTTTGGCGGTAATTAGCTCCAACGCCTGTTCCATGGTCACTGATTGCGGATCGGTGTCTTTGGGCAGGGTGGCGTTGATCTTGCCATGATTGACATAGGGGCCATAGCGCCCGTCTTTCACCGTCACTGCGCCACCATCTGGGTGGTCACCCAGTTCTTTCAAGGTCTGTGCCGCGCCACGACGACCGCCTTTGGCTGCCTTTTCCGCCAGCACGGATACCGCCCGGTTTAACCCGACATCGAATACTTCTTCAATGTCCGACAGATTGGCATAGGTGCCATCATGCAGCACGAAGGGTCCATAACGCCCGAGACCAGCTGTGATCATTTTGCCAGTTTCAGGATGTTCACCCACATCGCGCGGCAGCGAGATCAATTTGACAGCTTTTTCCAAGTCAATGCTTTCAGGCGACCAGCCCTTCGGAAGGCCGGAACGTTTCTTTTCGCCATCCAGTTCCATTTCCAGATATGGGCCGAAGCGACCTTTTTTCAACTCAATATCGACACCATAGTCGGGATGCTGTCCGATTACGCCCGTACCGTCAGCGCCGCTAGCTTCGCCGGTAGCGCTTTCGCCCAGCTGGCGGGTATGGTTGCATTCCGGATAGTTGGAGCAGCCGATAAAGGCGCCGTAGCGACCGACTTTGAGCGAGAGTTGGCCGGTATCACAGTCCGGACATTTGCGCGGATCGCTGCCATCTTCCTTGGGTGGGAAGATATGGTCGCCCAGCAGTGCGTTGAGCGCATCCAGCACTTCTGAAACGCGCAGGTCCTTGATCTCGGTGACATGGGCATTAAAATCGCGCCAGAAATCATTGAGTACCGTCTTATAATTGATTTCACCGGCGGAGATTTCGTCGAGCTGCTCCTCCAGATTGGCAGTGAAGCTATATTCAACATAACGCTCAAAAAAGCTCTGCAGGAAGGCTGTCACCAGCCGACCCCGATCTTCTGGAATCAGGGTGCGTTTTTCCAGCCGCACATAGTCGCGGTTTTGCAGCACCGCCAAGGTCGCGGCATAGGTGGAGGGGCGGCCAATACCCAGCTCTTCCATCTTCTTGATCAGGCTCGCTTCGGTAAAGCGCGCCGGGGGCTGGGTGAAATGCTGCTCAATTTCGCATTTTTTCAATGCCGGATTGTCGCCTTCAGCCAAGGGTGGCAGTTCACGGCTGTTCTCATCGTCTTTTTCTGTGGTCGACACACCATAGAGCGACATAAAGCCGGGGAAGGTGGTGACGGACCCAACAGCCCGCAGGGTGATCTGGTCTTTCGCGCCATTCAACTCGATATCGGCGGCGGTGCGTTCCATTTCAGCGGCGCGCATCTGGCTGGCCATGGTGCGTTTCCACACCAGATCATAAAGCTTGGCCTGATCAGCTTCCAGATTTTTGGCATCCTTCGGGGTACGCGACAAATCTGTCGGGCGGATCGCTTCGTGTGCCTCTTGGGCGTTTTTCGCCTTAGACTGATAGAGGCGCGGCTTTTCCGGCAAATAGTTGCTGCCAAAGTCTTTTTCGATTTGCGCGCGGGTGGCGTTGATCGCTTCGGGGGCGATTTGCACCCCATCTGTCCGCATATAGGTGATCAAGCCGGCTTCATAGAGCCGTTGTGCCACTTGCATGGTGCGTGATGGGGCAAACCCCAAGCGGCTGGAGGCATCCTGCTGCATGGTCGAGGTGGTAAAGGGCGCATAAGGGTTGCGCTTGGTCGGCTTTTTCTCAACGGACTTGACCGTCAGGCTGCCCGCCTTGATAGCATCGCGGATAGAGGCCGCTTGTTCTTCGGTGGCAATGTCCAGCTTGTCCGTCTTTTTACCGTTGAGGGCATAGAGACGGGTTTCAAAGTCTTTACCGCCCTGATTGAGCGTGCTGGTGATGCTCCAATATTCCTGCGGCTTGAACTTTTCAATCTCTTCTTCGCGTTCGCAAACCAGGCGCAGCGCCACAGATTGCACGCGGCCAGCAGAACGAGAACCGGGCAGTTTGCGCCACAGCACTGGCGACAGGGTAAAGCCCACCAGATAATCGAGCGCACGGCGGGCCAGATAGGCGTCCACCAGAGGCGTATCCAGATCACGTGGCTGTTCCATCGCTTCCAGAACTGCTTTTTTGGTGATGGCGTTGAACACCACGCGGCTGACCTTAGTGTCTTTCAGCGCTTTTTTCTGTTTGAGCACTTCCAGTACGTGCCAGGAAATGGCTTCCCCTTCGCGATCGGGGTCAGTCGCCAGAATCAGTTCGTCGGCAGCCTTAGTGGCCTTGGTGATTTCGGTGAGACGTTTTTTGGACGCGGCATCGGTTTCCCATTTCATGGCGAAATCATCGTCCGGATCCACAGACCCATCTTTAGATGGCAGGTCGCGCACATGGCCGAAAGAGGCCAAAACCTCATAGTCTTTGCCCAAATATTTATTAATAGTCTTTGCTTTCGCAGGGCTTTCGACAATCACCAGCTTCATTCAATCGGTCCTTAAGATCCTAACGTCAAATCGGCGGCAACATGGTCTTGCTTTGCGTCAATTGTCAATGACCAAACAAAAAGGGCCGCGCTGTTTATTCGCAATATTGGGCGCTTTGGATCAGTTTTTAAGGGCGCAACGCCACCAATTGTCCCGCCGATCTTTCCAGGCGCCCAGCAATTTCCAGATCAAGCAATATTGTTGAGACCATGGCGACCGGCAAACCGGTATGGCGCACAATCTCATCTATTGGAGTTGGTGTGGGGCTTAACGCGGCGAGCACTGTTTCGGTTGCATCGGGCGGGCAGGCATCGGGCACAAAGTTCTGGTCGAAATCGTCTTCCTGCAGCAAATTTTGCTGTTGGAGCGGTTTACTTTGCTGCAATTCGGCCAAAATATCATCGGCATGGCGCACCAGTGTGGCGCCGTCGCGGATCAGCTTGTTGCCGCCTTCACCACGCGGGTCGAGCGGAAATCCGGGCACGGCCATCACATCGCGATTTTGCTCCAAGGCCATGCGGGCTGTGATCAACGAACCCGACCGCAGCGCCGCCTCGATCACCACAATCCCCAAAGAGAGGCCCGAGACAATGCGGTTGCGGCGGGGAAAGTCTTGTGCCCGCGGCACCGATCCGAAGGCGCGCTCAGTCATCAACACGCCCTTGTGGCGCAAGATATTGCGGGCCAGTTCGATATTGCTGTCGGGATAAATATGGTCAATGCCGCCAGCAAAAACGGCGATGGTGCCGGTGGGCAGAGCTGCCTGATGCGCGGCCGCATCAATGCCTTTGGCCAAGCCCGAGGCGATCACATAGCCGGCTTCGCCCAATTGCTGAGCCAATTGTCGCGTGATGGCAGTGCCTGCGGCACTGGAATTGCGCGCACCCACGATGCCGATGGTGGGTTGGGCAAACAGGGCCGGATTGCCCAGCATGGTCAGAAGTGGCGGGGCATCGGCGATTTGCTTGAGATAGTCGGGATAGGGTGGATCGATCAGCGTGATAAAGCGTGCGCCAAAGCGATCAGTCTGTTCGATTTCAGCTTCAATCTTATCTTTCGGGGCCAGCCGAATGGCGCGTTTGGCGCTCGAGTTTTTGATCAGGTCGGGCAGGGCATCCAGCGCATTGCTGGCGGAGCCAAAGCGATTGATCAGGCGTTTGAACATGGCCGGACCCACATTGTCAGACCGGATCAGTCGCAGCCAATCAAATAATTGCTGGTCGTTGGTGGCTGAGGTGGCGGTGCCGTCCATCAGCCGCACCCGTAGGGGCGGTTAGCCTTCGCTTTTGACGGTCTTGTCGCCGCCAATTTTGGTTTCTGTGCCATCGAGTAATCTTAAAATATTGTCTTTGTGTCGGTAATAAAGAATAAGCGAGAGTATGGCACATGCAGCGCTTAAGGCAACGCCTGACCAGATATAGGCGAAAACCGGGGCCACGGCCGCCGCGCTGAGCGCGGCCAATGAGGAGTAGCGGCGCAGAACCGCCACGATCAACCAGGTGGCGCAGAACAATAGGCACACGATCCAGTTAAGTGCGAGCAGGGTGCCGATATAGGTCGCCACGCCTTTGCCGCCTTTAAAGCCGAGCCAGATGGGCCACACATGGCCGGCAAACGCCGCGACACCCGCGATCAGGGCTGCTTGCTCGCCGAGAGAATAGCGCGCCAGCAACACGGCGATCCCGCCTTTGCCTGCATCGCCCAACAGCGTGAGTAGTGCCAAATCCTTGCGCCCTGTGCGCAACACATTAGTGGCCCCGATATTGCCTGAGCCGATATCGCGGATATCACCGAGACCGGCTATCTTGGTCAGCACAAGCCCGAAAGGCACGGCGCCGAGCAGATAGCCGCCCAAAGCAGCGATTAGCAAATTCACATAATCCATTTTGGTCTCCGCAACATTTGATCAGGCGCTCTGGCGAAACACGGTATCGCCGTTCACCCATGTGGTCATCACTTTACCGAACAGGCGCGCATGTTCAAAGGTTGTGTTTTGTGACTTTGATTTCAAATCCTTTTCGGCGACCACCCAAGGATAATTCAAATCGATCTCAATCAGGTCAGCGGGGGCGCCTTTGGCTAAACGGCCCGCCTCTAGTCCCAGCAGCTTTGCGGGATTGATGGTCATGGTGGCCAGCAGCCGCACAAGGCTGATTTGTTCTTCATGCACCAGGCGCAATGACGCCGCCAAAAATGTTTCCAGCCCTATAGCGCCATCAGTGGCTTCAGCGAAGGGGCGACGCTTGCCTTCAGTGTCCTGCGGGTCATGGGCCGAATGCAGAATATCGATGGTGCCGTCACGCAATGCTTCAACCATCGCCATACGCTCATCCTCAGACCGCAGGGGCGGGTTCAACTTAAAGTAGGAGCGATAGGAGCCAATGTCATTTTCATTCAAGCACAGATTATTGATCGACAGACCGGCGCTCACCTGATCATTGCGCTGCTTGGCCTGTTGGACCAGCTCAGCTGACTTGGCACAGGAAATCTGAGCGGCGTGGTAGCGCACGCCCGTCATATCGGCCAATTGCAGGTCGCGGGCGAGGGGAATGGTTTCCGCCTCGTGGGGGATGCCTTTCAGGCCAAGGCCGGTGGCCAGAATGCCCGCATTCATCACCCCATCGCCGATCAACTCGCTGTCGCCCACATGGTGCAGGATCGGCATGTCGAAATTCTTGGCATAGGTGAAGGCGTTTTTCAGCATCGAGGTGCTTTGGATGGAGCTGTTGCCATCGGTAAAGGCGCGCGCACCTGCGGCCTTAAGCAGGCCAAATTCGGTGAGGTCCTTGCCCTCCAGCCCCTTGGAGATGGCGGCAGACGGCCAGATTTTCACTTTGGATGTGGCTGACGCGCGGCGCACCACATAATCCACCAGGGCGCCATCATCAATCACAGGCGTGGTGTCAGGCATCAACAGAAACGATGTCACCCCGCCCGCCGCGGCTGCATTCGACGCACTTTCCAACGTTTCGCGATATTCATGGCCTGGTTCGCCGGTGGAGACGCGGGTATCAATCAGGCCCGGCGCGATCACATGGCCCTCAGCGTCATAGGTTTGCGTGCCCTCGGGAGCTTCGGGCGCATTGCCCCAGTGGACATCTTTGATCTTGCCGTTTTTAATCCAGACCGCGCCCTGCTGGTCTTTGTCAGTCGCAGGATCAACCAGGCGGGCATTTTTGATGATCAAGTCATTTTTCATCAGACGGCCTCCCCATTGGTCAACAGGGCCTCTAAAACCGCCATCCTGACGGCCACGCCCATCTCGACCTGCTCGGTGATCACGGAGCGGGGACCATCGGCAATACTTGGAGCAATCTCGACGCCGCGGTTCATGGGGCCGGGATGCATCACGATCGCATCATCCTTGGCGAAGGCCAGCTTGCGCTCATCCAACCCATAAAAATGGAAGAATTCACGTACCGAGGGGATCATTTTACCGGAGGCGCGTTCATGTTGCAGGCGCAGCATCATCACCACGTCCGCATCCTTCAAGCCTTCTTCCATGTCGGTAAACACCTCTGCCGCCATCTGCTCGACGCCACGGGGCAGCATATTCTTTGGACCCACCACGCGGGTGCGGGCATTCATGGCGCCCAGAAGCAGCAAATTGGAGCGGGCCACACGGGAATTGGCAATATCGCCACAGATCGCCACGGTTAGCCCGTTAAGGCGCCCCTTGTTGCGTCGAATGGTGAGCGCATCCAAAAGCGCCTGGGTCGGGTGTTCATGGGTGCCATCGCCAGCATTGACCACAGAACAGGCCACCTTTTGCGACAAAAGCTCTACGGCGCCCGAGGCGGCATGGCGCACAACGATCACGTCCGGCTGCATGGCGTTCAGCGTTGCTGCCGTATCGATCAGGGTTTCCCCCTTTTTAACAGAGGAGGTCTGCACCGCCATGTTGAGGACATCAGCGCCCAATCTCTTACCAGCGATTTCAAAGCTGGACTGGGTGCGGGTGGAGTTTTCAAAGAACAGATTAATCTGGGTGCGGCCCTTTAGGCTGTGCTTGGCCTTTTTCGGTTGCCGCGAAATATCCACCATGGCTTCTGCCCGGTCAAGCAATTCCGTGATTTCCACTGGATTGAGGTGGGAGATTCCCAAAAGATGTTTTTGTGAAAAATGGTGTTGGGTGGGCACATTGGTGCCCGACGCATGGTCTTGAGAAGTGCGCGAGTTGGGAGTCATTTGCCTGCCATTCCAAATCGGTTTATCGGGCATAACCCAATGTCGCGACCAGAACAAGTGAGCTAAAGGCTATATCTGTTAAAAACTGATCAGCGCTTGCTGTCGAGATAGCCCTGTAAAATGTAACTCGCGGCGAGCTTATCCACCACTTCAGCCTGTTTGGTGCGCGAAATATCGGCTTCCAGCATGGTTCGGGTCACTGCGCTGGTGGAGAGGCGCTCGTCCCAATAGGCGATCAACAGCTCCGTCTTTTGCGACAAATTGCGCTGGAAGGCGCGGGTGGACTGGGCGCGCGGGCCTTCAGATCCGTCCATATTCAGGGGCAAGCCCAGCACAATGCCCACCACATCATTGTCAGCAATGATTTTGAGTAATTGCTCGGCATCCTGGGTAAATTTCTTGCGTTTGACAGTGCTGTGAGGGGTCGCCGTATATTGCATCCCGTCGGAAATGGCGACGCCAATGGTTTTAGTGCCGAGATCGAGGCCCATCAGACGGCCACGCTTCGGTAAATCTGGTGCAGCATTTTCTGTCATGTTTTACTCATTTATTGGATTGAACCCCCGGCAATTCTGCATTAGCATTTTCCTATATTTTAGGGAATCTATTCAATGCGTTTGACGTGGTTAGGTAACAAAGTTTTGCGTCTCGAAGTCGGCTTAGAGCATTTTTTAGTTGCAAAAACGACAGAAAATTTCGATCAGGTCGACGTGGGCAAGGCCCACAACGCTCATCGGGTGGTCTTTGATGCCCCTCCAGGTGGGCCCTTTCTGCCTTTTCAGGGGCAAATGCCTGCGCCAAAACCGAAACGCCTGATCGATCAGAACGATCACAGCAATGATTTTTATGGGCAGGGCGAGAATTTCCTTTTGATAGACCGGATTGGAACGGAGCGGCTGATTGTTGCCATCGACGGATTGGCGCCAAACAGCATCCCTGCGGAATGGGTTTCAGACGCCATCGTCATCATCGCGGCCAATGATAATGGTGAACTGATCAAGAGTTTCAAGGAAATCAAGAGCAAAAAATCGCTGGTCATCAAGCCACGTCATTATCTGCTGGCCATTCCACCGCCAGATGATGAATTGTTTGAGCGATTTGTTTGCGCGGTGGGAGAAAGTCCGGCACAAATCCTTGAGCCGGGATACCCTATCGAGATATAGTGTATCCATGATGGGGAATAAAAGCGTTTCGCACGCGAAATTTAAGCTAGTGATATTAGCAGCCCTATGGATGGCGATATTCGCGCCAGTTCCGCTACACGCGGGCAAACATAATGATCTGCTCAATGAGATTGTGGCTGGGCCTATAGCGGTGGCGGTGCGTCAGGAAGTGGTCTGGACAGCAGTCATGGCACAGAATGAGGCCTTGAAGGGCATATCCCAACAAGAAATCAACGCGCTGGATGCCCAATGGCGCGCCGAAACCGGCGAAAATGTTCAACCCTTAATCGAATCTGTCTCATCGCGGGAGATTTCCCGCTATTTGCGCGCGGTGCAAAACAATAGCGAGGGGGTGCTGACGGAAATCATTGTGACAGATGAAAATGGATTGAATGTGGGTATGAGTGCAGTGAGTTCTGACTATTGGCAGGGGGATGAAGAAAAATGGCGCATTCCCTACAAGACGGGGCGCATTCACATAAACGAAATTGATTTTGATGAATCGACGCAGCTTTACCAGACCCAAATCAGCGTGCCCGTGCGCAAACGTGACGGCACCATTATCGGTGCCGCGACATTTGGCGTTCATGTGTCTCCCTGGGAATAAGGCGCAAGTTTAAGTTTTGGCCGCGCGCTGTGCGGTCTGGCACACGGATTTGATGCTCCAATTCGGTGCTTTTTCAAATTAGGCATTGAACATGTGATTTTTCAGCCTTCTTGGTTGCGGGAAAGGGATCGCATTGCTAAAAGCGAACGATCTAATTTCTATCTCAGGAGAATGCCATGTCGGTTGATGCCGATACTGTAAGACGGATTGGCCGTCTTGCCCGCATAAAGATTGAAGACAATGACGTTGAGAAACTGCAAGAAGAGCTCAATGTCATTCTGGGCTTTGTCGACCAATTGTCTGAAGTTGACGTGGACGGCGTTGAGCCCATGACATCTGTGGCACCAATGGCGTTGCGTCGCCGCGAAGACAAGGTGACAGATGGCGGGTATCCCGAACAAATTGTAGCCAATGCGCCATTGAGCGAAGACGACTTCTTTATGGTGCCAAAAGTCGTTGAATAGAGCGGCTTGCCTTAATCCATCCTCGCAGATGCCAAGAATGCGCGCCGGACGCGCTGCTAGTGGAAGAATCTATGACGACTGAACTGACAAAACTTAGCCTCGCCGATACGGTGAAGGGCTTGAAAAACAAAGACTTCTCTTCAAAAGAAGTTACAGCATCATATCTTTATGCGATTGAAAAAGCTGAAGCCTTGAACGCCTATGTAGCGGTAACCAGTGATCAGGCGTTGGACATGGCCGAGCAAAGTGATGCACGGCTGGCCAAAGGTGAGGGTGGTGCGCTGGAAGGTGTGCCGTTGGGCATTAAAGACTTGTTCTGCACCAAAGGGGTGCATAGCCAAGCGGCCAGCCACATTTTGGATGGTTTTAAGCCTGAATATGAAAGCACCGTCACGCAAAATCTGTGGAACGATGGCGCGGTGATGCTGGGCAAACTCAATATGGACGAGTTTGCTATGGGGTCGTCGAACGAAACGTCATACTACGGTCCGGTGATCAACCCTTGGCGCGCTGAGGGTGACAATAAGGATTTGGTGCCTGGCGGGTCTTCAGGCGGTTCTGCCGCTGCCGTTGCCGGTTGGCTCTGTGCGGGTGCAACTGCAACCGACACCGGCGGTTCTATCCGTCAGCCAGCGGCCTTCACCGGCACTGTGGGCATTAAGCCGACTTATGGCCGGTGCTCACGCTGGGGCGTTGTGGCCTTTGCGTCTTCACTTGATCAAGCCGGTCCAATTGCCCGCACAGTGGAAGATTGCGCCCATTTGACGACCTCAATGGCGGGCTTTGACCCCAAAGACAGCACGTCTGTTGATTTGGCGGTGCCTGATTTTGCGGCGGCTGTTGAGCGCGGCGTGAAAGGGCTCACCATCGGTGTGCCGAAGGAATATCGCGTTGAGGGCATGCCGGAAGAAATTGAAAAGCTCTGGCAGCAGGGCCTTGAGTGGTTGAAGGCCGAGGGCGCAACCATCAAGGATATTTCGCTGCCGCACACCAATTATGCGCTGCCGGCTTATTACATTGTGGCGCCTGCGGAGGCCTCCTCCAATTTGGCTCGCTATGATGGCGTGAAATATGGCCTGCGCGTTGCGGGCAAAGATATCACCGATATGTATGAGCAAACCCGCGCTGCGGGCTTTGGCCGTGAAGTGCAACGTCGTGTAATGATTGGCACTTATGCGCTCTCCGCTGGCTACTATGATGCTTATTATTTGCGGGCACAAAAAGTGCGCACATTGATCAAGAAAGATTTTGAAGATGTCTTTAATGAAGGCGTTGATGCGATTTTGACGCCCGCCACACCATCTGCCGCTTTTGGCGTGGCCGATCAGGAGATGGCGAAAGACCCGATCAAAATGTATCTCAATGATATTTTCACCGTGACAGTAAACATGGCAGGGTTGCCTGGCATTGCTGTGCCTGCCGGTAAGGATGGGCAGGGGCTGCCTTTGGGCTTGCAGCTGATCGGCAAGCCGTTTGATGAGGAAACTCTATTTGCCGCTGGGCGCGTGCTGGAAAAGTCGCATGGTGAGGACTTCGCACCGAAACAATGGTGGTAGGCTTGGCCCGAGAGCAGATATCCAAATCCGATCTGTTGGATCGCATTGAAAAAGGCACGCCCATTCAGGCGTGTCTTTTTTTTGAACTCAATCTCGTGGATGAAGATTTCACTGGCGCGGTTTTTGAAGATTGTGTTTTTGAAGATACCGACCTGGGCGAGGCTGAGTTTGTGGATGCCAGTTTTGTCAATTGTGATTTGTCGAAAGCTCAGTTGAAGGCGACGCGGTTCGACAATGTCTCCTTCGACAATTGCCGCTTCTTCAACAGCGAATCGCATCACGGCGCCAGCTTTGAGCGGGTGGAACTGCGTGAGGTGCAGTTTGAGCAATGCAATTTGTCTAATGCCAGTTTTATGGGCACCAAGCTCTTTGAAGTTCGATTTGTCGATTGCAAAATGATGGGCATTGATTTGCGTCGCGCTATTTTGGGCCGCGAGGTGGCGGGCAGCAAGATGTTGCGTGATGTGCGCTTTGAGGGTTGTCAGCTTGATTATGCCAAAATGAATGAGCTGAACTTCGATGATTGCAAAATCGCCCGCTGCCGCCTGTTGGGGGCGGATTTCTCCAATAGCAGTTTTTACAATGCCGATCTCAGCGAGAGCGATTTGGCCAATGTGCTGCATGGCCGCACCAGTTTCGAGCATGCAAACCTGCAGGGGGCCAATCTTGAGTCGATTGACATCACAGCTCTGTCCGGCATCCAGAACATGAAAGTGTCCGAGAGCCAATTGGCGGCGATCCTGTCCAAATTCGGCATTGATGTCGTTCCGGGGTAAAAAATGCAAGTGTAGCTTGTAAATCTCAAAATGTAGTGTATATGCTACATTATGTTTTATTTACACGCTAAAGGACCAGCATAATGTATAATTATCCCAAATATGAAAAGCGATCCCGCGATCATAAATTTCTTTCAGCCATCGGTTATGTCGGCTTCATTGAGCGTTTGGCTGACTCTCAGTTGGCCGAAGGGCTTCAGAAACCGTGGGCGCGTCGGGTGACGTCGATTGCCTTTATCCTTGGGGCAACAGGTATTGGAATGGCGACGGGGGCGATCGTTTATGCTGCGGATAAGGGGTGGTCGATGTGGCCGTTCTTCATGGTTATTCCATTGGCGGTGTTTGTTGCCTGGCTTGCTGAGGTGGCCATGGTCATTCAAATTAACCGCGCCATGTTCAAGCATTTTGATGAACGGATGGAACAAGTTTATCTAGATGCACGGGCCAGCGCGCATGGTCTGGCGGTGATCATTATGGCTTTGGTACTTCTTTCGGCACCAATGATTTTTGTCACGATCCAAGAGCTGGATTTGGCTTTTGCCATTTATGTCTCTATTGCCTTGCCGGCTTGGGTTGTGGTTGCCACCGGGCCGCACATTGTTTTGAGCTGGACCCTTGGTGCCGCCACAGACCCGAATTTTGAGGATGACCAATGAGTGGTAAGCAGGTCAGTTTTTATAATCGGGTGAAAATGTTGCGGGTGGAGCGGGGGCTCTCGCGACAGGAGCTGGCCGAGAAAATCAATGTGCACCCGCAAACCATTGGCTATATTGAGCGACAGCAGTTTAACCCGACCATTGAGCTGGCGCTCAACCTTTCCAAAGCCCTCGGGGTCGGTCTTGATGCCATGTTCAGCGCTGAACCGTTTGAACTGGTAGATGAATCAGCCCTGCGGCGGTCCGCAAAGTAGCGGTCGAAATGGCATTGGGGTGGCCAGCGGCCACCCCATTTGATTTAGCGGTTATCCGTTTGGCTGCGCACCAACTCCAGCCCGCGCCGCGTGATGCGATAGGGCTTACCACTTGAGGAGGCGATACAGCGGCGTCGCTTCAACTTTTGAAACAGTGGCACATTAATCGCTTCATATCGCCATCCTTCGCGGGTGAAACATTCCACCTTGGTGACTTTCTTGTGGTCGTTCTTCTTAACGCGCAGCACGCCGCCTTGCGCCAAATGGTGCAATATACGTTGTTCTTGCTTTGAAATATCCATTGATGTTCTGTCGGTCCTTGCCCGGCCAGATACCGGACACAACTTACCCTTAAAGCCTTCAGCCCGATCGCATGAAGGCTCTTTATAACTCGTTTTAGACCCGCGCTTTTTGGCAGGTCCTTAGCGGGTTACAGACAGTTGTCGCATCAAATCTCCGTTAGAGTCGGAATGGGTCATCCACCTAAGACCGAATTTGCACATCGGTCCAGAGACATTTAACGGGACAAGTTCGGTCTGCCAGCCGTTGCGCCATAATTACAACGGACATGGGGGCGAACTGGTGGCACAGGGTCGCAAAAATGGGCTGAAAAAGCCCCTGACGGCAATAGACAATCCGGGTCAATTGCTTTAATCCAAATCATTGGCGCGCCTTTGAGGGCGCGTCTTGTTTAAATGCAAACTGGATCAGGTTGAGCGGATAGATGAAGACGCCAAAAGAATGTCAAACCAAGGATGATGTGCGCACTGAAATTGACCGGGTGGATCAGCAATTGATCGCCCTGTTTGCAGAGCGTCATGCCTATGTGACACGCATGGCGGCCATCAAGACTGACCCGCATGAAGCCTTTGACCCTGCGCGCATTGAGACGGTGATTGAAAAAGTGCGCCAGCGTGCCTTGGAAAAGAATTTAGACGAGGACCAGGCTGAGCTGATCTGGCGCACCCTGATCGACTGGAATGTGAATTTCGAAAAGGGTGTGATTGCCGCCCGCCGCAGCCAAGAATAAAGCCAAGCGATAGCGCGAAAAAACGCGACATCAAGCGAAGAGAAAAACTATGACACTTGTTGATACACGCACGCCCGATCCGAAAAAGTTCATCAATGGCGCCACCGGCGATTGGGAAATGGTTTTGGGGTTGGAAGTGCATGCGCAGATCACATCTGAATCAAAGCTGTTTTCCGGCTCTTCAACTGAATTTGGCCAGCCGCCCAACCAGAATGTTAGCTTTGTTGATGCGGCCATGCCTGGCATGCTGCCGGTAATCAACGATGAGTGCGTGCGTCAGGCTGTGCGCACCGGTTTGGGCCTGAAGGCCAAAATCAACAAGCGTTCAATTTTTGACCGCAAAAACTATTTTTATCCTGACCAGCCGCCTGGCTATCAGATTTCTCAATATCTCGATCCGATTGTGGGCGAGGGCAAAGTTTTGCTCGACATGGGCGAAGATGGTGAAGTTGAAATCGGTATTGAGCGACTGCATGTGGAGACAGATGCAGGCAAGCTGATGCATGACCAGCATCCAAGCATGAGCTTTGTTGACCTCAATCGCGCTGGCGTGGCGCTGATGGAAATCGTGTCGAAGCCTGATCTACGCTCGTCCGATGAAGCCAAAGCCTATATCAATAAGCTGCGCACGATTATGCGCTATCTGGGCACGTGTGACGGCAATATGGAGCAGGGCTCTTTGCGGGCCGACATCAATGTGTCTGTGCGGCGTCCGGGCGGTGAGTTTGGCACACGCTGCGAGATCAAAAATGTGAATTCGGTGCGCTTTGCTGGTCAGGCGATTGAGTATGAGGCCCGTCGCCAGATCGACATTTTGGAAGATGGTGGCGTTGTTGATCAGGAGACGCGCCTGTTCGACCCCAAAACCGGGGAAACCCGTTCCATGCGCTCCAAAGAAGATGCGCAGGATTATCGCTATTTCCCGGAACCGGACTTGTTACCGCTGGAATTTGACGATGCATTTGTTGAAGAGATCAAGGCGACATTGCCGGAACTGCCGGACGAAAAGCGTCATCGCTTTATCGAAGAACTGGGCCTTACGCCCTATGATGCAAGTGTTCTGGTGGCTGACCGCACCTCCGCAGATTTTTATGAAAAAGTGGCCGATGGTCGAGATGGCAAACTAGCCGCCAACTGGGTGATTAATGAGTTGTTCGGGCGTTTGAACAAGGAAGGTCTCGACATCTCCACCAGCCCGGTGAGCGCGGAGCAATTGGGTGGCATCGTCGATTTGATCTCCAAAGGCGATATTTCCGGTAAAATCGCCAAAGATTTGTTCGAAATTGTTTGGACCGAAGGCGGTGACCCGGCCACATTGGTTGAAGAGCGCGGCATGAAGCAGGTGACTGACACCGGCGCGATTGAAAAGATGGTCGATGAGATCGTTGCTGCCAACCCGGATCAGGTGGCGAAAGCGCAGGATAATCCGAAGCTGATGGGATGGTTTGTGGGGCAGGTGATGAAGGCCTCGCAAGGCAAAGCCAACCCGCAAGCGGTCAACGAAATCCTGAAGTCGAAATTAGGGCTTTAGGCAAATGGTCGCGGGTCTGACAGCATTTTCGATCCGCGACGCCCGCCTTGAAGACGCGCAGGCGCTCAGCACCATGATGCGTCAATCATGGCGCGAGAGCTATCGCGGGCTGATGCCTGCCGATAAGCTTGATGAAATTTGCCAGATGTGGCTGGCCCCCCGAAATTTTAAAGAGCGCATTGCTGATAAAAATGCCGCCAACATTCTTGCCTTAATTGATGGGAAGATTGTGGGGCACTGCTATGCGTTGCCGCGCGAAAACCGTTCGGTGCTGATCGGTTATCTTTATGTCTTAGAATCAGCGCAGAATGCGGGAATCGGCACCACAATGCTGAACGCGGTGATTGAGGTGTTTCCCGGCACGGTGCATCTGGAACTGGCGGTGCTGGAAAAAAATCGCGCCGCCATTGATTTTTATAAACATATTGGCTTTTTTGAAGCGGGACCGGAACCCACACCAGAGGGGGAGCCGCCCAGCCTTAAAATGACGAAAGTCCTGTAGGCCCTTTCCCGGGCCACAAATTGTCCCTAAGGAGATTTTATGAGCAATAAAGTTTCGTATTTTTTACACCATGTTGGCGCAAGATGTTGAAGCGAGTGCGTCTTTTTACACCAACATATTGGATTTGAAGCGCCATTTTGATAGTGACTGGTTTATTATTCTTACCCCAAAAGAGGGGCCCGTCATTGAGTTGGCGATTCTGGATGCCAACAACCCTATCGTGCCGGATGGGATGGCCAATAAGGTTACTGGCGGCATTTTGAACTTTGTGGTCGAAGATGTGCATGTCGCGCATGAGGCGGCCCAAAAGATTGGTGCCAAAATCATCTCGCCGCCAACGGCGATGCCTTATGGGCAGGAGCGCATGTTGATCGAAGACCCGAATGGGCAGATGATCGATGTGTCTTCTCACACCGCGCCCTTGCAAATGTAGCGAATTGGGGCGGTTCGCCGCCCCTTATTTTTGAAGTGATTTAATGATTTGTATTTTTCCCGCGCAACATGCGCATGTGCCAGCCCTAAAAGCCCTGCTTTATCGCGTTTGGCATCAAACCTACACTCCGTTTTTGGGCGTAGACCGGGTTAACCAGCTGACGGACATGTGGCACAAGCCCGCGAAGTTGGCCAGCGAGGTAGAACATGAGCTTTGCGCCAGTTTTGTCGCGCTCAAGGGTGAAGAGGTGATTGGCCACGCGCTCGCGACTGCTGAGGGCGACGGATTGGTGCATCTTAAGCGGCTTTATGTCGATAAAGAATATCATGGGCAGGACGTTGGCAAACGTTTGCTTCGTGCGGCGCTTGCTGCTTTTCCAAACGGCACGTGCGCCAGCCTTGAAGTGTATGAGAATAATCACCGTGCCGTCGCCTTTTACAAGCGCCAAGGCTTCACGGCGCAGGAAAAACTGCGCGATGAATTTGCCAAAGACGAGCTTTATGAATTTCGAATGATCAAGGCGCTTTAAACCCTAAAGCGTCGGTTTTGGCTTTTTGAGCAGTAAAAACAGCCGCCCATCGATCATCAAAATGCCCACGAAAATCGCCAACATGCCGAATAAATGCACTGGCAAGATCGGCTCACCCAAGACGATCAGGCCCAACAGCAGAGCCGAGATTGGCGCCACAAAGGTGGCGGTGGAGAAATTGGTGGCCCCGACGCGTTCGACCAATTTGTAGACAATCAGAAACGGGATAGCGGTGGCGATAATCGAAATATAGGCAATGGAACCCCAGGTTTCGGCTCGCTCAATCGCAGGGATACCTTCTAACGCCAACATCAGGGGCAACAGTGCCAGCGAGGCACCGGTGAGGGCCACACAGGTGGTCAACGTAGAATCAAGATGGTGGTAAGACCGTACAATATTCATGGCGATGCCGTAACACAGCGTGGCCATGAGAATGAGGCCGATCGCCCAAACCTCGCTTTGCCCATCTTGCTGCAGCGCGGGCAGCATCAAAATGGCCACGCCGGTAAAACCGGCCAAGACGCCAAGCGACTTGCCTAGGGTCGCCTTTTCGCCGCCCGGCCAAAGCTGAGACACGATCACCACCATAATTGGGGTGGTGGCATTGGTGATGCCGGCCACGCCAACTGACACGCTTTTTTGCGCCAGCGGGTAAAGCGCGAAGGGGATCGCGAAATTGATGATGCCCAGCAAACACAGACCGGCCAGTGTGCGACCCTTTGCATTTATGCGCTTGCCAAGGGCAAAAAACACCACCCAGCATAAGAGGGCGGCAAAGAATACGCGACCAAAAGAAATGGTGATGGGGTCAATCTCCTGCACCATAATGGCGTTAAACAGAAAAGAGCCGCCCCATACGGTGCCCAGAGCAATAATGATCAGCCAGTCGGTCAGGCGCATATTCTTGTGCTTTCACATCGAAATTAAAGCGGCAACCTAGCTGATCAGCTTGTGGCGGTCGAACCGATTTTGCCAATAATTGGATCAATTCTGGTGATGTCTACCAGGGGTGAACGTCGCCATTCCATTTGAGAAACTTGCCACTGTCCGCTTTTGTCAGCCCCGCGATGGTCTTGAAGAGGCCGTCCGCGCTTTCGCTTGGTGTAATCTCGGCATTGCTGCCGCCCATGTCGGTCTGGACCCAACCGGGGTGGAATAAAGTTACGATCGCCTTGGTATCTTCCAACTGGTTGGCCAAGGTCTGCATGGCTTTATTAACCGCTGCTTTTGAGCTGCGATAAGCAAAACTGCCGGTCGCGTTTCGGTTCAAGGCCCCCATCTGGCTCGAAATGGTAACGATCTTCGGCGCTTTGGCGCGCATCAGAGGCTTTTCCAGGGCTTCGGCGACCCGCATCGGGCCAAGCACATTGACGTTAAAGCTCTCCATCCACTTATCATAATCGAGCGCGCCAAACTGGCTGTCACGATCATTAAAGATGCCTGCATTGTTGATCAACACATCGATGGTTGCGCCGTCCAGTTCTTGTTGCAGACGCAGCACCGACGCGCTGTCGACAACGTCTAACGCTACCATAGAGAGCCGCTTTGAGGAGCTCCCGATCATTTGTTTTAGCTCAACTGCCTTGTCGGGCGCACGACAAGCGGCGATAACATGCCAGTTTTCGTCAGCAAGGTAGCGTTTGACCAATTCCAACCCGATGCCGCGGTTGGCACCTGTGATGACGACAGTTTTGGTCATTTACAACTCCTATTGCGGCCAAATCAGAACCTGTTGTTCTGCATGTTCACGGTCTGTGTTGCGGCGCTTTTCCAGAAAATATTTAAGTGCCTTGGGGTAGATTTCATGCTCGACTTTAAGAATACGCGCCGCCAGACGATCCGCATCATCATCTTCCAGCACGGGCACAACGCCTTGCATAACGGATGGGCCCGCATCAAGTTCCGGCGTTACTTCATGCACTGTCGCACCAGAGACTTTGACACCGGCATCTAGCGCCTGTTGTTGCGGCTTCAGGCCCTTGAACAGTGGCAGCAGCGAGGGGTGGATATTAAGCATTTTGCCCAGCCATTTTTCCGCAAAGGCATTTGAATGGATGCGCATATATCCGGCTAGGCAGATAAACTCGGTGTTCCAGGTTTCAAGTTGTGCATCAAGCGCATCACAGAAAGCCTCGCGGCTGTCGAAATCCTTGTGGGAGATAACCGCTGTTTGGATGCCATGCTCTTTGGCGTATTCTAGGCCCGCCGCATCAGCACGATTGGAAAAGACGCCAATAATTTCAGCCGGATAATCTTGAACCTTCGCAGCTTGAATCAAGCTTTTCATGTTCGAGCCTCGGCCCGAAATTAATATCGCGACCTTGGTTTTACCGCTCATAGGGACAGCTCACCATGATATTCAACGGCATCTGATTTGCGGTCAATCAGATCGCCCAGAATGATGGGATCTTCACCTTCCCGTTTCAGCGCGTCGATGAGGGCGTCAGCCTCGTCTTTGCTGGCCACCAGCACCATGCCGACGCCGCAATTGAAGGTGCGCATCATTTCGTTGGTTTCCACGCCGCCGGTGCGGGCCAACCAGCCAAACACAGCTGGCGCTTCAATAGATGACCGATCAATATTCGCAGCCAAGCTCTCAGGCAACACGCGCGGGATATTTTCGGTGAACCCACCGCCAGTAATATGGGCGAGGGCTTTAATATTATGGCCAGCTTCCAATGCGGCCAAAAGCTGTCGCACATAAATGCGGGTGGGGCGCAGCAAGGCTTCGCCAAGGGTCACGCCCGCTTCAAACGGGGCAGCACTATCCCAATTCAGGCCACTGATTTCCACAATCTTGCGCACCAGCGAGTATCCATTTGAATGCACGCCAGAGGAGCGTAAGCCGATCAGAACGTCACCTGCGCCAATATCATTCGTCGGCAACATATTGCCGCGCTCTGCAGCGCCGACGCAGAAGCCTGCCAGGTCATAATCGCCTTTGGTGTACATGCCCGGCATTTCAGCTGTTTCGCCGCCGATCAGCGCGCAGTTGGCGTCGCGACACCCGGCGGCAATGCCTTCAATCACGGCAGCTGCAACGTCATTGTCGAGCTGACCTGTGGCGTAATAGTCGAGGAAAAAGAGGGGCTCGGCGCCTTGCACAATCAAATCATTGACGCACATGGCCACCAGATCGATGCCGACCGTATTGTGGATGCCGCTATCAATGGCGATTTTCAACTTGGTGCCCACGCCATCATTTGCCGCCACCAAAATCGGGTCCTTAAACCCCGCTGCCTTCAAATCAAACAGGCCGCCAAACCCGCCAATTTCCGTGTCAGATCCGGGACGGGCTGTCGATTTAACAACCGGTTTAATGCGGTCCACAAGGGCGTTGCCCGCGTCGATATCCACACCTGCATCTGCATAAGAGAGTGAATTTGAGTTTTTGCTGGTCTGATCTGGCATTGGGCTGGTCCATTCCCCATATGTGTGGCAACTTGGTCGCACAATAAGATGCGTATTTGCGTTGGGGCATTGAGTGCAGCTTCTTGCAACGGGGCCGCAAACGCTTTAACAGCGCTGATAAAGAATTGCGGGCGTTCGCGCAAGTGTAGGAGTGGGGAATGACACTACAAAACCAAATAAAAACTTGGATGGTCATCCTGGCGGTGACAATTTTGTTTTTGTGGGTGTTTCGGGGCATATTATTGCCCTTTATCGCGGGCATGGTTCTCGCCTATATGCTAGATCCGGCAGCCGACTTCCTTGAAAAATTGAAATTTTCTCGCCTGTGGGCCACCTTCATCATCATGCTTTTATGTGTGCTGGCATTTGTTGGCGTCTTTTTGTTTTTGGTGCCGAGCATTTTGGGGCAATTGGTTGGGTTGGCCGAGCGCTTGCCGGGCTATGTGGAAAGTCTGCAGGAATTGGTGTCTGAATATGCACCGGCGCTGCGCGAGTGGATCGGCGATGAACAATTGGCCGAAATCGAAAACAATATTTCCAGTTTCCTCGGGCAAGGCGTCGGCTTTGCTGTGGGCGTGCTGAATCAAGTGATGCAAAGCGGGCTGGCGGTGTTAAACGTGATCGGTTTATTGATCGTGACGCCTGTCGTGGCCTTTTATTTGCTGCTTGATTGGGACAATATGATCAAACGGGGCGACGAGCTTTTGCCCAGGGCTTATCGCGACGAAATTCGTGCGGTGTTTGTTGAGATTAATCAAGCGATGGCCGGCTTTGTGCGCGGGCAGTCCAGCGTTGTTTTGATCTTGGCAGCCTTTTATGCCACTGGGTTGACTTTGGTGGGCTTGAATTTCGGGCTGGCAATTGGCCTCTCTGCGGGCTTGTTCTCCTTTGTGCCCTATGTCGGGTTTTTGATCGGCTTTGTGCTCTCCATGGGTGTCGCCATCGTGCAGTTCTGGCCTGACTGGACCATGATCGCATTGGTGTTCGGCATATTTATGTTTGGCCAGTTTATTGAGGGCAACATATTGTATCCCAAGCTGGTGGGGCGCTCGATTGGCGTGCACGCGGTGTGGTTGATGTTTGCGCTGTTCGCGTTTGCCTTGTTGTTTGGCGCGGTGGGCGTGTTGCTGGCGGTGCCGTTGGCGGCGATCACCGGGGTGCTGGTGCGCTATGCGGTGCGCAAATATTTGGAAAGTTCGCTTTATCAAGCCCGTACAGAAGCGGAGTTGGAGCAGGCCGAACGCGATTTGACCGGCGAAACGAAAGCCGCCGAGAACAAGGCTTAAGGGCAACTCAATGACAGTGCAAAAGGCACAGGCGCAACAGCTGGTTCTCGATTTGCCGTTTGACACGGCCTTGGGTGAGGATGACTTTGTGGTCAGCTCCGGCAACTTGAAAGCCTATGAATATTTAATAGGTATGCGCGAATGGCCGGGTCCAACCGCGTTGCTGATTGGGCCGCAAAAATCGGGTAAAACCCATTTGGCCAGTATTTGGGCCAGTCAGGCCGGGGCTGAGGTGTTGACGGCCAATAAACCCGACGCTTGGCCGCAGATGATGCACGGGCCGATACTGGTTGAGGATTGCCATCGCCTATGGATGGGGGAGACGCCCTTGTTCAATCTGCTCAATCAGGCCATGCGCTCGCAATTGCCCTTGCTGATGACGGCAGACCGGCCGATTGATCAATGGGGATTGCAGACGCAGGATGTGCGGTCAAGATTGCGGCTGGCGCTGAATTTGGAGATTGCGCCGCTTGATGACGCACATTTGGCACAATTGTTTGTAAAATTATTTGATGATCGGCAATTGCAGATTGATCCCGGGCTCATTCCCTATTTGCTGTCGCGCATGGAACGGGCGCCAGCGCATGTGGTTTCGTTGGTGGAGATGATGGACCAGATGTCGCTGGAGCGGAAGCGCCCCATCTCGAAGCGGTTGGCCGGGGAAGCCCTGGCAAAGCTCTATAATCAATAAATCTGTTACACAATTGCCATATAATCGCTTTAAGCCCTTGAAGCAGCACGCGCATCGATCGCGCTGCGCGAGATTGGCCGGGCACCACACAGTTTGGAAGTGAGTTATGGACGAGATTATGGATCTGGCGAATACGCCAGACAGCGAAGCCCCCAATATTGAATTGTTGTCTCAAAGCCCGGCACGGTTTGTGAACCGTGAGGTCTCATGGCTGCAATTTAATATGCGGGTGTTAGAAGAGGCGGGGAATAAAAATCACCCGCTTTTGGAAAGGCTCCGCTTTGTCTCTATCTCAGCCAGCAATCTGGATGAATTTTTCATGGTGCGGGTGGCGGGCCTGAAAGGGCAGTTGCGCGCGGGGGTCACGCGGTTAAGCGATGATGGCATGACGGCATCTGAGCAGTTGGAAGAGATTGCCGCATTGGCGCAGCATTTGCATCTGGAGCAACAAGATAGTTGGCGTGCCATTCGTGATGAGTTGGCTGAAGAAGAGATCATACTGCTCGACGCGCCGGATTTGGGGCCGAAACAGCTCGCCTATTTGGAAGAAATGTTTCAGGAAGAGATTTTCCCGGTGCTGACCCCCATGGCGGTGGACCCGGCACATCCGTTTCCCTTTATTCCCAATCTGGGCTTTTCACTGGCCTTTGAATTGCAGCAGCCCGGCGCGGATCATATGCTGACGGCGCTGGTGCGGGTGCCGCAAAATATGGAACGGTTCATCTTTTTGCCGCAGGATTTGACCACCGGCAAGCGGATCGAAATGGTGGCGATTGAGACGCTGATCAATCTGTTTTTCGAGCGCATGTTCCCAAACTATGAAGTGGTTGGGGCAGGCGCCTTCCGCGTGATCCGCGACAGCGAAATGGAAATTGACGATGAAGCCGCCGATCTGGTGGTGGAGTTTGAGTCAGCCTTAAAACAACGCCGGCGCGGGCAGGTGATCCGGCTTGAGATTGAACGCTCGATGCCGCGGGGGCTGCGCCGTCGTATAGCGGACGAATTGCATGTGGGTATTGAAGACACTTTTGAAGTAGAGGGATTCCTGGCGCTGGCCGATGCCTCCAAGCTTTGCGATATTGAACGGCCAAAGCTGAAATTTCAGCCCTTTAATGCCCGCTTTCCGGAGCGGGTGCGCGACCATAATGGCGATTGCTTTGCCGCGATTAAGCAAAAAGATATTGTGGTGCATCATCCCTATGAGAGCTTTGATATCGTGGCGCAATTCTTGAAGCAGGCCGCGTCCGACCCGGATGTGGTGGCGATCAAGCAAACGCTCTACCGCACCTCAAATGACAGCCCGATCGTCAAAGCGCTTATTCAGGCCGCTGAAGCGGGCAAGTCTGTTACCGCGCTGGTGGAATTGAAGGCCCGGTTTGATGAAGAGGCCAATATTCGCTGGGCGCGGGATTTGGAACGCGCGGGCGTGCAAGTGGTGTTTGGGTTTATCGATTGGAAGACACACGCGAAATTGAGCCAGGTGGTGCGGCGTGAGAAAAAGGGCAAGCTGGTGTCCTACTGTCATATCGGCACCGGCAATTATCACCCGATCACCGCGAAAATCTATACAGACCTGTCCTATTTCACCTCTAATGGCGCGATCACGCGGGATGTGGCGCGGGTGTTCAACTTTGTCACCGGCTATGCGCGGCCTTCCGGGCTGGAGTGCATTTCCGTGTCGCCCATGTCGCTGCGCGATACCTTGTTGCAGCATATTGACGCCGAGATTGAACATGCAAAGGCCGGTAAGCCGGCGACCATCTGGTTTAAAATGAACTCGCTGGTCGACCCGCGCATTATCGATGCGCTATATGCCGCGTCGCAGGCCGGGGTGGAAATTGAACTGGTGGTGCGCGGCATTTGCTGTTTGCGCCCGGGCATTCCCGGTTTTTCCGACAATATTCGTGTGAAATCTATCGTTGGTCGGTTCCTCGAGCATTCGCGCATCTATTGCTTTGGCCAGGGGCACGAGATGCCATCGCGCAAGGCGGCCGTGTTTATTTCCTCAGCTGATCTGATGCCCCGCAATCTGGATGGTCGGGTTGAAACCATGGTGCCCCTGTTCAACAAAACCGTTCATAAGCAAGTGCTGGACCGGATTATGGTTGCCAACATCAATGACAATCAGCAAAGCTGGGAGGTGTTGCCCGATGGCACTTCGCGGCGAATTGAGCCGCAGGAGGGCGAACCGATCTTTAATGCGCAGGAATATTTTATGAATAATCCCTCGCTTTCAGGTCGGGGCAGTGCATTGGCTCAGGATGGTCGTCAGGATGAGGAAGAGGATTGATCAAAAGCTTTGTTAAGGCACTTCGCCAACCGGCCGCTCAGGGGCGGATCGGCAGCGACAATCCTATTGCAGTGTTGGATATCGGTTCCAACTCGGTACGTCTGGTGATCTATGAGCGCCATGTGCGGGCGTTGACCTCGCTTTATAATGAAAAAGTGTCTTGTGCGTTGGGGCGTGGCCTGGCCAAGAGTGGCGAACTAAATGCAGAAGGCGTCGAACGGGCTCTTACGGGCATGCGCCGGTTTGCGATGGTGTGTTCGTTGACCAAGGTCGAAACGCTCTATGTGCTGGCGACGGCCGCGACACGCGATGCCAAAAATGGTGGCGACTTCATCATGGCCGCGCAAGAGATCATGGGCGTTGAGGTGCAAATCCTTTCTGGAGAAGAAGAAGCGCACTATGCTGCGCTCGGCACTTTGGCGGGCATGCCCAACCAACGCGGTTTGCTGGGTGACTTTGGTGGCGGCAGTCTCGAACTCGCTGGCATTGAATCAGACCAGGTCTTTGGCGGGGAATCTTTTCAGCTTGGGGCGATACGGTTACAAGATGACAGCGACAATGACGCGGCGCGTGCCTATGACATTGCCTGCGACAAGCTCGCTGCCTCAAAATTAATCAAAGCAAAGCATCTGCCCGAATTTGTCGCGATTGGCGGCACATGGCGGGCATTGGCGCGTGTGCACCAGGTTCTGAATGACTATCCCTTGTCGATGGTGCAGGGATATCGTGTGACCGCAAAGGATATGTTGTCCCTTTGTGATCTGGTGCTCAAACAGGCCAAGAAGGGCGAGGTCCCGGAAGAAGCCCAAATATTGTCGTCCAACCGACGAACCTTGCTGCCATTTGGGGCTGCAGCACTCAAAGCCGTGCTTGATGTGGGGGCATTCACATCGGTTAAGTTCTCCGCTCTGGGTTTGCGTGAGGGGTATTTGTTCGGTCAATTGGGGGATGAGGATCAGCGGGCTGATCCGTTATTGCTGGCCTGTAGGGAATATGCACTGCTGCGGTCACGGGCGCCAGCGCACAGTACAGATTTGTCAGAATTTACCTCGAAGCTCTTTGAAGTGGCCCGAGTCCAAGAATCGGACAGCTTGAAACGTCTGAGAGAGGCGGCATGTTTATTGTCGGATGTGTCCTGGCGTGGTCATCCCGATTATCGCGGCGCGCAGGCGGTCGATTTGGTGACCCTGGGGTCCTTTGTCGGCTTAGACCATGCAGATCGTGCTTATATCGCCACGATTTTGGCTGCACGTTATAATGGACTGAAGAGCAAGAAGCTGGGGCATGAAGATATTCTCAAATTATGCCGTGACGACCATCAGGAAACAGCCATATTGGTCGCCGCAACATTCAGGGTAGCTTATCTGTTGTCTGCTGCCATGCCCGGTGTGCTGAACCAGCTTGATTGGGCAATCGATCAAGACACACTTTATCTGTGCTTGCCTAAGGGTATGGAATTTCTGGCCGCAGAAAAAATGATGCGGCGCTTTGAGCAATTGGCTGGCCTTTTGGACAGGCGCGCCGACATACGCATCATTTAGCCAAACGGCCTAATCTGTATCTTCTAACGTGACTTCCACCGGCACGACACCAGATTTGGTGGCGCCAAGGGCCATTTTCCCGTGTTTGATGGCGAGTGCCTTGCCGCCAAACACCTCAGCGCGCCATCCTTTAAGGGCAGGTACGTCGGCATCATCATCCAATACAATCGAATCGATATCGTCGCTGGTGGCGATGATCCGGGGGGCTACACCTTCCTGCTCGCTGACCGACTTCAGAAGCACGCGCAGCAAGTCGCCAATGGGGCCTTTCGGAGAAGGGCCGTTAGGTTTGCGCGGGATTTTGGGCAAATCCGCTTTGTCCAATTGCTTGGCAGCATCCACCAGCTTGATCAGTTCAGCGGCGGTGCTGGAGCGCCCAAAGCCTTTTGAGAAGGCGCGGAGCCGATCGAAGGCTTTCGGGTTGGTGGGCTGCTGTTGCGACAATTCAAACAGCGCTTCATCCTTGAGCACCCGACCGCGGGGCACATTTTGCTGTTGTGCTTTTTCTTCCCGCCACTCGGCTAGCATTTTTAAAAGCGCAAAGTCGCGCGGGCGATTGACCTTCATTTTCATGCGTTTCCACGCATTTTCGGGCAGCACAATGTAATTGTCGGGCTGCATTAAGGCTTTCATTTCATCATTGATCCAGTCCCAGCGATCGCGTTTGTCCAGCTCCTCCACAATGTGCAGATAGCAGTCGCGTAGATGGGTCACGTCGCCAAGTGCATAATGGAGTTGCTTGTCGGTGAGAGGGCGGTGAGACCAGTTGGTGAAGCGTGAGCTTTTATCAACCTGAGCGCCGGTGATCTGGCGCACCATATTGTCGTATGAGATGCTGTCGCCGAAACCGCATACTGCAGCGGCGACTTGCGTGTCGAACAATGATTTTGGCGCTTCACCGGAGAGATTGACGAAAATTTCCACATCCTGCTTGGCGGCGTGGAAGACTTTCACAACCTCTTCATTGGCAAACAGCTCAAACATAGGGGCCAGATCGATATCAGTTTCGATTGGATCGACGATTACCGCTTCTTCTGGTGTGGCCATTTGCACCAAGCACAATTTGGGCCAGTAGGTGGTTTCGCGCAAAAATTCCGTATCAACGGTAACAAAAGGATGTTTGGTCGCGCGCTGACAGAATTGGGCCAGTTCGGACGTGGTCGTAATGATGTGCATAGAAGCTTTCTATTATTATATCTGTTTTTGCGCCCATTTAGGTTGCGAGTGGTTGGCCTGATAATGGCTGGAAATGGGGCGGACTTGCAAGAGCAGAATGAAAAACGTATCAGATGCTTGACAAATCGGGCGTGGCGTGCGCTTTTCGCCACCAAAATTGCCCCACAATTTCCGGGATTGGATTAGATGCATCTATATCGTAGCCACACTTGTGCTGAATTAAACAAAGATCATGTGGATGAGAAGGTTCGCCTGTCAGGCTGGGTGCACCGCATTCGTGACCATGGCGGTCTATTGTTCATCGATTTGCGTGACCATTATGGCATGACACAACTGGTCATTGACCCAGATTCTGACGCGTTCGAACTGGCTGAAAAAGTTCGCGCAGAATATGTGATCCGCGTCGATGGTGAAGTGAAAGCCCGTAGCGCCGAGACCGTGAACAAAGACCTCTCCACCGGCGAGATCGAAATCTATATTCGCGATATGGAAGTGTTGGGCGCGGCCAAAGAATTGCCGATGCCGGTATTTGGCGATCAGGAATATCCCGAAGATATCCGCCTGAAATATCGTTTCCTGGATTTGCGTCGCGAACGCATTCACAACAATATTGTGATGCGGTCGAAGATTATTTCTTATTTGCGCAGCACCATGGTCGATCAGGGCTTTATGGAATATCAAACCCCGATCCTGACGGCCTCCAGCCCGGAAGGCGCGCGCGATTTTCTGGTGCCCTCCCGGTTGCACCCCGGCAAGTTCTACGCCCTGCCGCAAGCGCCACAGCAATTCAAGCAGTTGCTGATGATTTCCGGCTTTGACCGTTATTTCCAAATCGCACCTTGCTTCCGCGATGAAGATGCGCGTGCCGATCGTTCGCCGGGCGAATTCTATCAGCTCGATATCGAAATGAGCTTTGTGGAACAGGAAGATGTGTTCCAGGCGATTGAGCCGGTGCTACGTGGCGTGTTTGAGGAATTCGGTGAAGGCAAGCCCGTCACCCAAGAATTCCCGCGTATTCCTTATGCCGAATCTATGCGCAAATATGGCAATGACAAGCCTGACCTGCGGAACCCGATTGAAATGCAGGATGTGACTGAACATTTTGCGGGCTCCGGTTTTGGCATTTTCGCCAACCAGATCGCCAATGATCCAAAAGTTGAAGTGTGGGCCATTCCCGCGCCAACCGGCGGTTCGCGTGCTTTCTGCGACCGGATGAACAAATGGGCACAGCATGAAGGCCAACCTGGCCTCGGCTATATCTTTTTCCGTGACGGGGAAGGTGCTGGACCTATTGCCAAGAATATCGGCGAAGAGCGGACCGCGGCCATTCGCGATCAGCTTGGGCTGAAAGATGGCGATGCAGTCTTCTTCGTATGCGGCCTGCCGTCCAAGTTCGTCAGCTTTGCTGGTGCCGCGCGGACACGGGCAGGGCAAGAGCTGGATCTGATCGACAAGGATCGATTTGAGCTGTGCTGGATTGTGGACTTCCCCATGTTTGAATGGGATGAAGACGAGAAGAAAGTTGATTTCTCGCACAACCCATTCTCTATGCCGCAAGGTGGGCTCGAGGCGTTGGAAAATGATGACCCGCTGACCATCAATGCCTATCAGTATGACATTGTGTGTAACGGTTTTGAGCTAAGCTCCGGCGCGATCCGGAACCACCGTCCGGAAATCATGAAAAAGGCGTTTGAAATCGCTGGTTACGATGAAAGCATTCTTTATGAGAAATTCGGCGGTATGTTGCGGGCCATGGAATATGGCGCCCCGCCACATGGCGGCATTGCGCCAGGCATCGACCGGATTGTGATGTTGTTGTGCGGCGAAGAGAATCTGCGCGAAGTGACTGCTTTCCCGATGAATCAACAGGCCGAAGATTTGTTGATGGATGCTCCATCTGCCGTGTCGGCGCGTCAATTGCGTGAATTGCATATCCGGCTGAACCTACCGAAAGAGTAGGGTTTTCACCGACTTGGTTCGTTTGTACGGCGCTCCTTGTGGGCGCCGTTTGTATTTGGCGTAGTTAATTCCGTGTTAAGTCCGCTATAGTATAAGCGGCTGGATGGCTTAATTTGCGGGGCGGGCGACGGTGAAGGCCAAATTTTCCCACTTTTTGATGTTAGTGTGCGCCTTGCTGGCGTTCGCGCCTATTCTGACAGTGGACTTCATGCTGGACGAATATATTCGCATGCGCGAAGGCAAGGCACTGCGTCAGCAGGTGAACAGAATCATCAATGAGACACAGGGCAGTGTGGATGGCGCCTTGAAAAGTCTCAACACGATCGTAAGCCGCAGTCCCTCATTGTGCACACCAACTTTCCTGAAAAGTGCGGCGCAACAAATGCGTTCCAATTATTTGCTGCGGCAGTTGGTGGTCAACAGCACCGATGGGAACGTGATGTGCGCTGCTTATGGCGACGAATTCAAGTATTCTGCCATTACGCCAACAATGACCATGCCCACCGGACCGCAGGAAATGACCATCGTGCGGATTGAGGATAGTGAACAGCCACTCATCAAGGTGAGCTTGAAGGTGCGACCAGGCCGCGAGCTTTCGGCGTTTGTGCCGATTAATGTTCACTTGCTGGTTCAAGAAAACGCGGTCCTGCATGGGGCGATCATGACGCGTTATGCGCTGACCAGCGGTTTGCCGATCGTCGAATTTGGAGACACCAAGGCCTACTACGACCATCCGAACCGCACGCGTGACTTTCTTTTCGTGGAGCAAGTCGCGCAAAATGTACCGATCAAGCTGAGTGCCGCGGTGTTGTTGGATGTGGTGCGCGCCGACTATGCTGACCTCAAAATCGGGTTTACCATCGTTGCTTGTTTGACAAGCTGCGTGTTCTTGTGGCTATGCATCCAATATGTGCGTCGCTCGCAGGTGCCAACATTTGACCTGGAACGGGCCATTCAGGCCGGTGAGTTGCGGCCGCGCTATCAGCCTGTAATTGATCTGCAAACCGGCCAGATTGCCGGTTGTGAGGTGCTGATCCGCTGGGAAAAGCCTAATGGTGAGGTGATTTCGCCGGGTGCCTTTATCGAATATGCGGAATTGTCAGGCCTTGCCATTCCCATGACCTTGTCGCTCATGGAACAGGTGCGTGACGATCTTGAAGATCTTTGCGCCCGTCACTCTCATTTGAAGATTGGCATCAACCTTTTTGAACGGCATTTCCGCGATGGGTCGATTGTTGAAGATGTGCAGGCCATTTTTGGTGGCACAGAGGTGCGCTATTCGCAGCTCGTATTTGAGATTACCGAACGTCAGCCGCTTTCCAATATGGAGGGGGTGAATTCGGTGATCGACGATTTGCACAAATTGGGGGCCAAGGTCGCGCTTGACGATGCGGGGACAGGGCACTCCAACCTTGCCTATATCCAAAAGCTGGGTATCGACATTGTTAAAATTGACCGGGTGTTTGTGGAATTGATCCGTCACCGCAATGTTCCGGTGCCGGTGGTTGACGCGCTGATTGGCATGGCGACTGATCTCAATACGGAAATCATTGCTGAGGGTGTGGAGACGGAAGAACAAGCGCTCTATTTGCGTGCCAAAGGCATCCGCCAGGCACAAGGCTTCCTGTTTGCTCCAGCATTGCCGATCGACTCATATTTGGCCTTGGCTGAGCGGATGAACAACGAAGAAGTCAAACTCATAGATGATTTTGACGACGAGTTGGTGGTGTTTGACGACGACGATGACGACTTTGAAGGCGACGATGCGCCTGATGAGGGTCGAGACACCAACGTGGCCTAATACCTCGTCTAAATCCGCTATTTCCCCAAACGTAACGAATCTGAATAAGTTGCACTTTTCTTTTGCTGCAATTGGTGGCACACCAGAACCGGTGAACGAAAGGGACTTAGATGGCTCAGGATTCTGACGAAACCCAACAATCTTTGCGCGAAGCTGCGCTGCACTTCCATAAATGGCCGAAGCCCGGCAAGCTGGAGATTACAGCGACGAAACCGTTGGGCAACCAACGCGATTTGGCGCTTGCTTATTCACCGGGTGTCGCTGCACCTTGTGAGGAAATTGAAAAAGATCCAACATTGGCTGCGGATTACACATCCAAGGGCAACCTGGTGGCCGTGATCTCTAACGGCACAGCCGTGTTGGGGTTGGGTGCCATCGGGGCATTGGCCTCTAAGCCTGTGATGGAAGGCAAGGCGGTGCTTTTCAAAAAGTTCGCCGGTATTGATGTGTTTGACATTGAGGTCAATGAAAATGATCCGGCTAAACTGGTTGAGGTGATCGCGCCGCTGGAACCCACCTTTGGTGGCATCAATCTGGAAGATATTAAAGCGCCGGATTGTTTTGAGGTTGAAGAGCAACTTCGTGAGCGGATGAAGATTCCGGTTTTTCACGACGATCAGCACGGTACGGCCATTATTGTCGCTGCGGCTGTTATGAATGGGCTGCGCTTGGCCAAGAAGAAGATTGAGGACGTTAAGATTGTCACCTCCGGAGCTGGGGCTGCGGCGATTGCCTGTCTGAATCTCTTGATGAGCCTCGGTGCCAAGCGCGAAAACATCTGGGTGGCCGACCGCGACGGTCTTGTTACCCACAAGCGCAAGGATGATGTCGACCGGTGGCGCGCCTCTTTCGCCCAGGAAACAGATCTCACCACCACGGCCGAGGTGATGGAAGATGCCGATATCTTTATTGGTCTGTCTGCGGCTGGGGTACTCAAGCCGGAGATGCTGGCGAAAATGGCGCCCAATCCTTTGATTATGGCGTTGGCCAACCCTGTGCCGGAGATTATGCCCGAACTGGCCCGTGAGGCACGTCCTGATGCGATGATCTGTACCGGGCGGTCTGACTATCCGAACCAGGTCAACAACGTGCTGTGCTTCCCCTTCATTTTCCGCGGCGCCCTCGATGTGGGGGCAACCGCCATTAATGAAGAAATGAAAATGGCGGCGGTGCATGCTATTGCCAAATTGGCGCATGAGCCCGCCTTGGAGGCCAGCACGTCTGGCACTGACCCGACCTTCGGTCCGGAATATCTGATCCCCAACCCGTTTGATCAGCGTTTGATTTTGCGCATCGCACCTGCAGTGGCCAAAGCGGCGATGGAAAGTGGTGTGGCCACCCGGCCCATCGAAGACTTTGAGGCCTATAAGTTCCGTCTGACCCGGTTTGTGTTCCGGTCCGGCATGGTGATGAAGCCGATTATAGAACGCGCCAAATCTGATCCGAAACGGGTGGCTTTTGCTGATGGTGAAGACGAGCGCGTGTTGCGCGCCACTCAGGTAATCCTCGAAGATGGCATCGCCAAACCGATCCTGATCGGACGCCCTTCCGTGATTGAACATCGTATCGAAAAGTTCGGTCTGCATCTGCGCCCGGGCGAAGATTTTGAAGTGATCAACCCGGAAGATGACCCGCGCTATCGCGAATATGTGGATCTGTTCCACTCTCTGGTCGGCCGGTCTGGCGTGACCCCGGATACAGCTCGCACCATTGTACGCACCAACACCACCGTGATTGGCGCGTTGGCGGTCAAGCGCGGCGAGGCGGATGCGTTGATTTGTGGTTTGCAGGGGCGCTACATTAAACATGTGCGCGACATCAAATCGATTATCGGTTTGGACGAACGGTCCTCAGATGTGTCGGCCCTGTCGATGTTGATCTTGCAGCAGGGCGTATTCTTCTTCGCTGACACTTATGTCTCCATGAATCCGAGTGCCGACGAACTGGTTGAAATTGCCATGCAGGCGCAGGATCACCTTAAGCGCTTTAACCTCGAGCCCAAAACCGCGCTCATGTCCTATTCCAACTTCGGCTCCCGCGATGGTGAGAGCTCGGAGAAGATGCGAGAAGTCTATCGTCTGTTGAAACAAAAGGCGCCGGACTTGGTGGTGGAAGGCGAAATGCAGGGCGATGTGGCCCTGAATTCAATGTTGCGTGAGCGCTATATTCCCAATAGCGAATTGTCCGGTGAAGCCAATTTGATGATTTTCCCGAATCTTGAAAGTGCCAATATTTCCATGACCTTGACAAAGGAATTTAATAAAGCACTTTCAGTTGGTCCGATCCTGATGGGCACCGCGCGCCCAGCGCACATTCTGGCCCCATCTGTCACCAGTCGCGGCATTGTGAATATGACAGCGGTGGCCGTTTCGGAAGCCATCGGCCACGAGCAGGACGGGGAATAATCCCCGTCTGCTTGACGTCTATTGAAATGCAGTTTCTGCAAATGAGCGTAGCTTGCGTGAATGTATGGCATGCGCAGGCTGTTCTTTGAGGATTTCCATGGCCCTGATACCGATCTGCAAGTGTTTTGAGACCTGTGTGCGATAGAAGTCGCTGGCCATGCCGGGGAGTTTGAGTTCACCGTGCAGTGGCTTGTCTGACACGCAGAGCAGGGTACCGTAGGGTACGCGGAAGCGGAAGCCATTGGCGGCGATGGTAGCGCTTTCCATATCCAGCGCAATAGCGCGGGATTGGGACAGGCGTTGGGCGATCTCTGTCTGGTCGCGCAGTTCCCAATTGCGATTATCGAATGTAGCGACGGTGCCCGTCCGCATAATACGTTTCCGGTCCTGACCGGAGAGGTTGGTGATTTCCGCGACCGCCTCTTCCAATGCCACTTGCACCTCCGCGAGTGCAGGGATGGGCACAGAGAGCGGCAAGTCCGCGTCCAGCACATGATCTTCGCGCACATAGGCGTGGGCCAACACATAGTCGCCCAGGGCTTGCGAATTGCGCAAACCGGCGCAATGGCCCAGCATGAGCCAGGCGTGGGGGCGCAGAACGGCAATATGGTCGGTGATGGTTTTGGCGTTGGACGGGCCGACACCAATATTGACCATGGTGATGCCGCTGCCATTTTTGGCCTTCAGGTGATAGGTGGGCATTTGCGGCTCACGCGCCGGGGCTACACCCACCGTCTCGCCGCCCAGCCGGGCATTGGTGGTGACCACATTGCCCGGCTCCACAAAGGCATCATAGTCGGGGTGTCCGTCCGCCATCCATTTGTGGGCGGTACGGCAAAACTCTTCGATGTAGAAGCCATAATTGGTGAAGAGCACAAAATTCTGGAAATGTTCGGGCCGGGTGGCGGTGTAGTGGGCCAGGCGGTGCAGCGAATAATCCACCCGTGGCGCGGTGAAGGCTGCCAACGGGTAGGGACCGCCTTCGGGTGGAATGAAGGTGCCGTTGGCGATTTCATCGTCTGTATGGGTCAAATCCGGCACGTCAAAAAGGTCGCGCAGGGGGATATTGAGGGCATTGAAACTGTCGCCGTCCATGGTGTCGGTCGGCTCCAGCGCAAAATGCACCGGGATGGGCGTGTCCGATTCGCCGACTTCAATCTCGCAATTATGGTTGCGCAGCAGCAATTCAAATTGTTCGGTCAGGTAATGGGTGAACAATTCCGGATCGGACAGGGTGGTTTGATAAATGCCGGGGGAATGCAAAAAGCCAAAGGGCAGGTGGGAATCCACCTTTTGAAAGCTGGTGTTGCGCACCCGCGCCAGGGGGTAGGTGGCACGCACATGACCTTCAGGTGCTTGGCCGTTGTTCAAATTGATCACCGCATCGCGCACAAACTTGGTGTTACGGGCATAAATCTCTTTGACATATTCAACGGCCTTTTCTGCCTGATTAAAGCTTTTGAACGGAAGGCTGGGCGGCTGAATAATGTGCATAGGTGCCTCTTTGACTGGAGTTTGTGCTTTAGAATCTAGCACTTAAATTATGCTTTTGCAGCTTTTGAATTTTTTTGATCACAAAAGTGTGACGGTCTTTAATTCGCCAAATCTGATGCCCATATCTGGCTGAGCAATCATACAGCCCATGATTGCAGATTGGCCGCTGCTTTCCAACGCCTCCCCCTTTGCAGCCCTCATGTGTTGGATTGCGGCGGCCACAAACCTCAACCTGTTATTGAGCCCGTTTTTCCGCCTCTGCTTTCGCGTCGCGCAAATCCTTTTGCAGCAGATCAGCCACTTGCCCAATCATTTTGGAGAATAGTGCACTCATGACTTTGGCCATAAAAGTCTTGGGTTGGCCTTTAAATTCCAGCGTCACCTCCGTCCCGCCATCCACCGGCTTAAGCGTGTAGGTGCTGTGATATTCTGTGCCATGGGAAAAGGCATAAAGCTTGATCAGGGATGGCGGCTCGAGCGCGGTGCATTCCATTTCTTCCTCCGCCTCTCGGCCCATCATGATGCGGGTTTCGCGGAAGCGGGTTCCGACGGCTACGGGGCCCTCGGTCAGCATGTTCACGCTGATGACCCCCTCAATAAAATCGGGCAAGTTTTCAATATCGGTGAGCACGGCGAAGGCAATCTCTGGCGGGCAATCAAACTGTTCGGATACGGTGATGGTGGGCATGATTACTCCGGATATTTTTGTGCCATATAGGCGAGGGAAAGGGTGATAATTTCTTCGAGAACTGATTCATCTATGTCGCTTAAGCGTTTGACATAAAGGCAGCTTTTCCCCGTCTTGTGTTTACCTAGATTGTCCAGCAGCGCTTCATATTCGCTAAAGCCGCTCATGATATAGAGCACAAGATTAGCTTTGCGTGGAGCAAAGCCCACCCGCATAAAATTGCCCTCGCGGCCGCCTTCATATTTATAATGATAGGTGCCGCAGCCGATAATGGCGGTGCCCCACATCTGAGCGGTATCGCCCGACAGGCGTTCGATCATTTCTTTGATTTTGAATGCGTCCGCACGTTTTTGATCATCCTCAATCGTGTTGAGGAATGCCTCCACGCTTACGCTTGTCGGCTGCGTCTTGTTCTGTTGGTTTGCCATCCTGCTCCCTCCGTCGTGCAAGTATTTCACGATTTTAAGGTCGATGCCAGCTGTGCCCACCAGCAACTGGCTAGCCTGCACGTGTGGTTTAGCGCGATCAATTCCAAACGATTATTCTGCTATTTCTGTGCACTATCGACTTATGATTTGTGCCGCCACCTGTTTGACCTTGGCAAAAAATGGTGTATTGCAACCGCGCAATATATATTGTTTTGACTTGTGCAGGGCGTTGATCGTCTACCGCCACAAAGGAGCACGCATGCAACTGGCATTTGTGATACCCGCCTATAATGAAGAAAAGCTGATTGGCCGCTGTCTTGAATCCGTGGTGAAACGGGTGAAGGAGTCTGATGTCGACTGTGAGATCATCGTGGTGAACAACGCCTCCAAAGATCGCACCAAAGAAATTGCCGAGAGCTTTGAGGGGGTGACAGTTGTTGACGAATTCGACAAGGGGCTGGTTTATGCCCGCCGTGCCGGCTTCAATGCCTCGACTGCTGAACTGGTCGCCAATATTGATGCGGATACCGAGCTGCCCGAAGGCTGGATCGAGACGGTGATCAACACATTCGAAAAACAGCCGGAGCTGGTGGGGTTGAGCGGGCCCTATATCTATTATGATTTGTCGCTTTGGAACCAGTTTCTGGTGCGCGTGTTCTATGGCATTTCCTATCTTGTTTATTTGCTCAATCGGTTTGTGCTCAAGGTCGGCTCCATGATCCAGGGTGGCAATTTTGTGATCCGCCGCAGCGCCTGGCTGAAGGCGGGAGGCTATGACACCTCGATTTCCTTCTACGGCGAAGATACCGACATTGCCGTGCGCCTTTCAAAGGTTGGCCCGGTGAAATGGACGTTTAAACTGCCTATGCGCACCTCTGGCCGCCGATTGGCGGAAGAGGGGGTTTTCCAAACGGCGGGCCGCTACGTGCTAAATTTCTTCTGGGTGACCTTCCGCGGTAAACCGGCCACCAAATCTTATACGGACATTCGGCCGGAAGATAAAAGTAAGTAAATTCAAATATATATCTTTTTTGTAGTGTGAAGCCGCCTTATTTCAAGGCGGCTTTTTAAATTTTATTGTTTGTTCAGCGCTTGTTCGTTGCCGCTTTATGCCCACATCTTGTGTATGATCCATCATAGGAGACCATGAGATGGTTGATGAAAAGCACAATAAATCCGACGAGCATAAGGGCAGTTGGGAAACCTTTACTGAAGAAATCGAAGTGGCTGGCCACAAGCTGGTGGAAGAAATCACGCGGCTGATTTCTGAAGGCAATGTGCGCAAATTGAGGGTGCGATCCTCCAACGACGATGTGATGATCGAAGTGCCGCTGACCGGCAGCGTGGTTGTCGGCGGTGTCGTGGTGCTCGCCGCGCCTTGGTTAGCGCTTTTGGGCGGTTTGGCCGGTGTTCTGGCCAAGGTGAAAATCGAAGTGGTGCGCGATGTGGACCCGGATGCGAATGATATGTCCCCGGACCCAGAGCCGGCTGACAACGCTGACGCCGACAAGCCGAAAAAGGCGAAGAAGAAAAAGAAGAAGTAGGGTTTGACCTCCAAAGTTTGACTTCGCGCCAGTTCGCTGTGATCTGTTCCTTTTGGCGACGTTTTGCGGCGGACTGGCTTTCTTATGCGCCGAATTTGTTGTACGCGGCCATCGTTCGCTCTTTTGCAGCGCTGAACCCGCACAGGCTGGTTTCTGTCGCCGACATCCCCGAGTCTTTTCATTGCGGCCACCGGTCGCTTTTTGTAACGCTCGCGCCGCGCGGCTGGCTCCCGTCCCCGGCACCCCCGGAGTCTTTTTTGCCGCCACCGCTCGCTGCGCTCCCGTCCCCGGCACCCCGCCGATTGGTGCCTCGCACTCATGTCTTTCGCGATATCGGACTCAATCTCCGCCGTCACCCCAAGACTTGATCTTGGGGTCCATTTCACGTTTCGGATATCTTCTGGACTAATGTTTGGTTGAGAGTTGAACTACAGTAAGTTTTATCGTTGCAATGTTTCGGCTAGGCAACCGTTGAACGGCGGGAGATATTTCCAGCAGCTATTTATTGCTCTCAACCTCATCGGTATCATTTCCATTTTCACTCATTTGCACAGAGATGGTTGTTTCTCCTCGTAGCATCTTTAGTGTAGCTAACCTTATCTCGAAGTTGAGATTTTCCTCATCATTCCATCCTCTCGGATAGTAATTAGGATCCAAGAGATCGGTAATGTCTAGATTGCGCATCTTTACTGCATTAGCAATCGACTGAAGTAGTTTCACAAATGTTTTATCCACATCGCTCTGATTGAACGGCTCTGTGTGTAGTATTTTCATATACTTTCGCCAAATTTCTAAAACACGTCTGTTGTTATAGAATTCTATTTCAACCAAATTTAGTGCATTAACGTGCGTAGGTGATATTTTTGCCGTTCGAGTTCGCATCAAATCTCTAAATACTTCAATTTGCCGTTTGCGATTGTCTCTGACCTCATCAAGCCACCTCGAAATGACCACCGCTGCGATTGGACCGACGATTATGGCAATTGTGGTTATTATTTGCTCTGGCGTCATATTCTGCTTAGTTCCTAAGGTTCAATCCGAAAGCATCTTCAGACTTTTTGTTTCCTGTTTGTTCGATGCCTAACAAAAAGCCCGGACATTTCTGCCCGGGCTTCGTTTGTTCTTAGCTACAACCTGTCGTGGACCCACAAGTATCACACTTCAAGCAGGTCCCATTTCGCACCAGGGTGAAGTTGGCGCATTCGGGGCAGGCTTCGCCTTCATAGCCTTTCATGCGCGCCTGGGCACGTTGGGTGCTGGTGTCGGCTTTGGGGGCTGGGGCGGCCTCTTCAACCTTGCCCAATTCTTGCTCCACTTCCTTTTTGAGGGCCGAGGTGGCCTTCATCATGGTGGCGGCGCTTGATTGCATGGCCTGCACCTTGTTGGTGGTGGTAGCCGTCTCGGTGGTGGAGACCAGCATCAAGGTTTTGTCCTTCACGCGGCCACGGGTGAGGCCTTTGGAGACAAACTGGTCAGCGGCCACGCCTTCACCATCGTCGCTGGCGGTCACTCCACCGCTGCTGCCACCATTATCAGGGGTGACATGGGCCAGATCGGTGCGATCCAGATAGGAGATGGCCAATTCGCGGAACACATAATCCAGAATGGATGTGGCGCTCTTGATCGAGTCGTTGCCCTGCACAAAGCCGGCTGGTTCGAACTTGGTGAAGACGAATGTCTCCACATATTCTTCCAGCGGCACGCCATATTGCAGGCCGAGCGACACGGAAATGGCGAAGTTGTTGATCAGCGCGCGCAGGGTGGAGCCTTCCCGGTTCATATCCAGGAAGATTTCGCCCAAGCGACCATCTTCATATTCGCCGGTGCGCAGGAACAGGGTGTGCCCGCCCACTTTTGCCTTTTGGGTATAGCCCTTGCGGCGGGTGGGGAGTTTTTCCTGTTCGCGGACCCGCTCAACCACACGCTCTACAACACGTTCGGCCACTTTTTCAGCAATGGCGGTGGTGCGTTCAACGGGTGATTTGGCGATCAGCTCTTCAGTGGCGTCCAGACCATCTTCATCCTCTTCCTCATCGGCCAGCAATTGGGCGTTCAAAGGCTGGCTGAGCTTGGAGCCGTCGCGATAAAGCGCATTGGCTTTCAAGGCCAGCTTCCAGGAGAGCATGTAGCTTTCCTTACACTCTTCCACCGTGGCGGAATTTGGCATGTTGATGGTTTTGGAAATGGCGCCGGAAATGAAGGGCTGTGCCGCGGCCATCATGCGGATATGGCTTTCCACGCTCAAATAGCGCTTGCCGATCCGGCCACAGGGGTTGGCACAATCGAACACATTATAGTGCTCTTCTTTCAGGTGCGGTGCACCTTCAAGGGTCATGGCGCCACACACATGGATGTTGGCATCGTCGATTTCTTTTTTCGAGAAACCAAGCGCGGCGAGCATATCAAAATTCATGTCATTGAGCTGCTCGTCGGTCAGGCCAAGCTCGTTTTTACAGAACTCTTCGCCCAAGCTCCATTTGTTGAAGGCGAACTTGATGTCGAACGCGCTGCCAAGGCCGGCATTGATGGCGTCGATTTTTTCGTCCGTAAAGCCTTTGGCCTTCAAAGTGGTCGGGTTGACGCCCGGGGCCTGGTTCAAATTGCCATGGCCCACGGCATAAACTTCGATCTCGCCGATCTGGTCTTCAGAATAGCCCAAGGTGCGCAAGGCTTCGGGCACAGCGCGGTTGATGATTTTGAAGTAACCGCCACCAGCAAGCTTTTTGAACTTCACCAAAGCAAAGTCTGGCTCAATGCCGGTTGTGTCACAATCCATCACCAGGCCGATAGTGCCGGTTGGCGCAATCACAGAAACCTGTGCGTTGCGGTAGCCGTGCTTTTCACCCAACTTGAGGGCATTGTCCCATGCCTTTTTGGCATGTTCCACCAAGCGCTCGTCCGGGCAGTTGCCATGATCAAGGGGCACAGGGTTGATGGACAGTTTTTCATAGCCATCAGCCTTGCCATAGGCGGCGTTGCGGTGGTTACGGATCACGCGCAGCATATGTTTGGCATTCGGCTTGTAGCTGGGGAAGGGGCCCAGTTCTTTGGCGATTTCGGCCGAGGTGGCATAAGACACACCGGTCAGGATCGCGGTGATGGCACCGCCAATGGCGCGACCCTCGTCTGAGTCATAGCCGATACCAGAGGTCATCAACAGGCCGCCAATATTGGCATAACCCAGACCCAAGGTGCGGAATTCGTAAGAGCGCTCCGCAATGGCTTTAGATGGGAATTGCGCCATCATCACAGAGATTTCGAGCACTATGGTCCACAAGCGCACAGAATGTTCGAACGCATCGATCATGAACTGGCCGTCTTTGGCGCGGAACTGAAGTAGGTTCAGGGACGCCAGGTTACAGGCCGTATCGTCCAGGAACATATATTCTGAACACGGGTTCGACGCGCGAATGTCGCCAGAGGCTGGGCAGGTGTGCCAGTCATTAATGGTGGTGTGGTACTGAATGCCGGGATCGGCACAGGCCCAGGCGGCATAGCCCACACTGTCCCACAAATCGCGGGCTTTCAGGGTTTTGGTTGGCTTTTTGGTGATGCGGCCAACAAGATCCCAATCTCTATCTTCCTCAACAGCGTTCAAGAAATCATCTGTCACGCGGATCGAGTTGTTGGAGTTTTGGCCAGCAACGGTCAAATAAGCTTCGGAATCCCAGTCTGTGTCATAAACAGGGAATTCAAGATCAGTGTAGCCCTGTTCAGCGAACTGAATGACGCGCTGAATGTAGTTTTCAGGCACCAGCGCTTTTTTCGCGGCGCGCACTTCGCGCTTGAGGGCCGGGTTTTTCTGCACATCAAAGCAATCATTGCCACCACCTTCGCAATTGACGCAGGCGCGCATGATGGCCTTCATGTGTTTGGACACAGTTTTGGACCCGGTGACGAGGGCGGCAACCTTTTGCTCCTCTTTCACCTTCCAATTGATATATTCTTCAATATCCGGGTGATCGATATCGACCACAACCATTTTCGCCGCGCGGCGCGTGGTGCCGCCAGATTTGATGGCGCCAGCAGCGCGGTCACCAATTTTCAGGAAAGACATCAGGCCGGAAGAACGGCCACCGCCGGACAGACCTTCGCCAGAACCGCGCAAGGATGAAAAGTTTGAGCCGGTCCCGGAGCCATATTTAAACAAGCGCGCTTCGCGCACCCAAAGGTCCATAATGCCGTTGTCATTCACCAGATCGTCTTCAACAGACTGGATGAAGCAAGCATGGGGCTGGGGATGCTCGTAAGCGGAGTTGGAGCGCACCAGCTTGCCGGTGAACGGATCAACATAATGGTGGCCCTGGCCAGGACCATCAATGCCATAGGCCCAATGCAGGCCAGTGTTGAACCATTGCGGGGAGTTGGGGGCACATTTTTGGGTGGCGAGCATGTAGCAAAGCTCGTCAAAGAAGGCGCGGGCGTCTTCTTCATCATCGAAGTAGCCGCCTTTCCAGCCCCAATAGGTCCACGTGCCGGCCAAGCGGTCAAACACCTGACGGCTGTCAATTTCTGAGCCAAAACGCTCTTCTTCGGGCAGCTTTTCAAGTGCTTTTTCATCAGGTACTGAGCGCCACAGCCAAGATGGTACGCTGTTTTCTTCCACCTTTTTCAGGACTTTGGCGACGCCAGCCTTGCGGAAATATTTTTGCGCAATAATATCGGCCGCCACCTGCGACCAGGCCGCGGGAACATCAATATTTTCGAGCCGGAAAACGATCGAGCCGTCCGGGTTTTTAATTTCGCTTGTGGCCTTGCGAAATTCGATGCCTGCATAGGCAGATTGGCCTTTTTTGGTGTAGTGCCGCTTAATGCGCATTCCAGTAGTTCCCCAAAATTATGGACACCTATAAATGTCCGAATAAACCAATATGGTTTTCAGTTTCTGTTTTGTCGCTTCCTGTTGGGTGTGAGAAACGAACCGCTCTCACGAGGCTTATTTCGCCTTTTCTATCCGCCGTCCGCCTGACTTTCTTGCCAGTTTGAAGCCGGGCATTGGATGCAAATGTCTCTCTATATATAGGGCCAACCTGCTGCCTTTTATGGCCCAGCCGCGACCGCAAAGGGGCGGGGGGCATTCCCGAAGGACAGTCACCTCCTCTGGCGCCGCGCAATGTTTGGTTTGCGCAACAGGGGGTGGTTGATTGGTCATCATACGGATACTCAATTTGCATTTATGAACCTACATTTTTCCAAAATTTGTTCAAGGCAAAAATTTTCACTTTTTACCACCAGTAGTAGTCCTTGGCCGAAATATGGCCCATATCTGGTATATATTATGTGAACAATGGGGATAAGTTGTGGCAGACCCGATTCGGGCTTGGCGCCACAGATTCGGCAAAATTTGCCCACATAGTTTGGCTGCCAAACCAATGCAATAAGCGCCTCTATCTCATGAAAAAATCAGCAAAACTCCGCTTATAATGAATGAAGGGTGAAGGATCGGGCACGCGAAATTGCTTGCGGAATGACCCGGTTGGGGTGCTTCCCAACTTTTTTACCAAGGCTGTCAAGCGCATAATTTTTTGAATGTTTTGCGTATTTTTTTTGGATTTTTTCATGTCATTCCAGTTCGACCAGAAGCCGTTTCAAACCCAAGAACCCAACATCGTTGTCATAGAGCCCGCAAGGCACATGCAAATCCTTTATCGATCAATGCTTAGCGCCACCGGCGTGCGCGGGTTGCGTGTTTTTGCCAGCGCGGAGCGGGCCGCCGAATCGATATTGTCACAGCCCCCAGATATTGTGTTGGTGGATTGGAGCGAAAAGAATTCAGGAGGCGAGCATTTTTTGAGCCAGTTTCGCGACAAGCGGCTCTATCCCGTTTGTTTGACTCCCATCATTGTGATGATGAGTGTGGTGCACAAGCGTCGGTTCAACAAGGCGATTCGATTGGGCGCACATGCGGTTTTGGCCAAGCCGATCTCCAGCGCCAAACTGTTTGATTATATATGCTGGGTGCTCGCCGCCGACTTTCCCATGGAACTGGAGGGCCGTCGTTATGTGGTGCCGAAATTGCTGCAACGCGTGGATGCTGGATTGAACAGCAGCACCAAATTTGCGACCGAATCCATGGCCGAGGCACAACATATGGAGCAGATCAATTCGATACAATCGGATGTCGACCGTATTCTCAACTCTGCATTTTATTGAGGCATGGGCGCGCGATTGGGCCGGAAATGGACGACGTAGCGAAGAATGGCCGCTTTTATGTCGATTTTTTGGCCCAAAAGCGCATTGGACCCTAGGCTTGCCCCCTTTAAGGTGCTAAATGCTGGTCGAGAATTTCACAGATTGTGGCGATTGGAACTGAGATGAAACAGTTTTTGGCGGAATTGTTTATTTGGTGGCACGGGCAAACACTCGGCACGCGGCTTTACACAGCTATGCACGGCCAGTTTGTTGGTGAAGACGAGGCGGGCAACCGTTATTTCAAGTCCAAGAAAGGCGATCGTCGCTGGGTGCTTTATAATGGACCAGCGGAAGCCTCACGCATTCCTGTGGGCTGGCATGGTTGGATGCACCACCGAACCGAAATTACGCCGATGGATAAAAAATATGATGCCCGGTCTTGGGAGTTGCCACACAAGCCGAATATGACTGGCACAGCCGCAGCCTATCGGCCTAAAGGCAGCATGCTCAATACAGAGAGCCGCCCTGAAGTGACGGGCGATTATGACGCCTGGTCTCCTGAATAAGCCATATTTTAGGTTTATTTGGTCAATCCATGATGCGGCACACCCTGATTCTATTGATGATATTGCTGTCAGGCGCCTTTGGTGTCGGAGCGGCCCATGCCGAACCCGTTGCCAATCCGGTGGTGGCGCTGGCCGGGCTGGATAAGGTAACCGGTCGAATCATCACATTTGATGTCTATATCGATGAGACGGTGCAATTTGGGGCGCTGCAGATTACACCGCGGGCCTGTTATTCCCGTCCGCCGAATGAAACCCAGCGCACATCCGTTTTTCTGGAAGTCGACCAGGTGTCCTTAAAACAATCCGTTACGCGCATATTTACTGGCTGGATGTTTGCTGATAGCCCGGCGCTGAATGCTGTCGACCATTCGGTCTATGATATTTGGCTGGTCGACTGCAAACAAAGCTCGGATGTGCCGCCACCCAGCGAGCGGTAGTTAGCGTCTCTTATCTTGGCGTTGCCGGCATTTAATGCGGCGCTACCGGTCACCTTGTTCCGGTCTCCGGCACGCCTGAGTCTTTTTTGCCGCCACCGGACACTGCATGTCCGTCCCCGGCACCCCCGCCGGTTGGTGAAATGCATAGAACTCTGGTTTTCCTGCACTATTGTTTTCCGCGCCATTGGCCACATTCCCTGCCGTCACCCCAAGACTTGATCTTGGGGTCCATTTCACCTGTCGCCTTGCTGAAGTAGCGGTGTATTTACCTTGGCAACTCCTACAAGCTGACAACTCAAATGGATTGCAAGATCAAGTCTTGCAATGACGGGGGAGGTGGTTGGTGCTTTGCCAAAACATTTTTGGCATTGTTACGCGCCGCCACTGGTCGCTTCGCTCACATTTTTCTGTCCTCACGCCGGAGGCTGGCTTGCACTCCGGCATCTTTACATACCGCCGTCGCTCACTTTGTTCGCTACCCCGGCATCCCCGGCCATTATTCTTGCCGCCACCGGACACTGCGTGTCCGTCCCCGGCACCCCCGCCTATGGGTGCCTTACCTTTATGCTGTGCAAGGCGTCACGACAGCCTCTCACGTCATTACCGGACTTGATCCGGTAATCCATGTAGCGGCAGTATTGGGTGCCGCAGCACGCATGTCGTGCACTCGCGCTCGCGCTGCCTGGACCCCGGATCAAGTCCGGGGTGACGCTAGGGTGTGGCGGTATGTTGTGCCCGATAGCTTGCTTGGGACGTTCGGCCTTATTTGGGGGCAATTTGCCAGGGTGGACTTCCATGTCCGCCCGTGGCCCCCGCCATTGTTACGCGCCGTTGTTGCTCACGAAGTTAGTTACCTCGGCACCTTCGGCTCTTTTTTTGCACCGCCGTCGCTCTCTAAGTTTGCTAACCCCGGCATTTGGGTGCCCCACTTTTGGTTTGAGCAGGGCTTCTCCACGACCACTCACGTCATTAGCGGACTTGATCCGGTAATCTATGTAGCGGTGGCATTGGTGCCGCAGCGCGCATGCCGTGCCCATGCGCCTACTTTGGTTGGACCCCGGATCAAATCCGGGGTAACGATGGTGGTGGAGTGGCACACGGCTAATCTGCGCGCTGCTAGAATTGGGCGCGGGTTTTTAGCGCTTTAGCTAGACGTGCATGATATTGGGTGCGGGTGATTTCGATGGCGCCCAACGTTTCGAGATGTGGAGTGGTGAATTGAGTATCGAGCAAAACAAAGCCCTTGGCGTTCAAATGATTGACCAGCTCGACTAAGGCGATTTTTGAGCCGTTGGTGGCGCGGTGGAACATGCTTTCGCCAAAAAAGGCGCCGCCCAAGGCCAGGCCATAAAGGCCGCCGATGATCTCGTTGTCGCGCCATATTTCCACTGTATGGCAAAAGCCGCGGTCAAACAGTTCGCGATATAGGCTTTTGATTTCAGGGTTGATCCATGTTTCCTCGCGCCCGCGCATCGGGGCGGCGCACTGGGAGATGACCAGATCAAAATCGTGATCGAAGCGCACTTCATAGTCTTTTTTCTTCAAGACCTTGCGCAAGGATTTTGAAATGTGGAGTCCGTCAAGCGGGATTATGCCGCGATATTCGGGATCGACCCAAAACAGATCGGGACTGTCCGCACTTTCAGCCATGGGAAAAATACCATGGGCATAGGCCCCCAGAATCATGTCGGGCGTTAGGGTGACGGCATAGGGATCAGAATCGTCATGCATCATAATCAAAAGAAAGGGCCCCTAAGGGCCCTGACCTAAACTCGCTTATTTTTTCATGCCGAGATATTTTTCGAGCCAGTGAATATCATAGTTGCCTGTGATCACCGCCTCTTCCTCAATCAAACGCCGGAAAAGGGGCAGGGTGGTTTTGACCCCATCCACGACAAATTCGCCCAAGGCCCGCCGCAAGCGCTGTAGGCACTCTTCCCGCGTGCGGCCATGCACGATGAGCTTGCCAATCAGGCTGTCATAGTAGGGCGGGATCTTGTAGCCCTGATAAACACCCGAATCGACGCGCACGCCAACACCACCTGCAGGGTGGTAGAAGGAAATGCGGCCCGGTGAAGGGGCAAAGGTTTCAGGGTCTTCAGCGTTGATCCGCACCTCGATGGCGTGGCCCCAGAAGGTGACGTCTTCTTGCTTAACAGAAATGGGCTGGCCCGCGGCAATTTGGATCTGTTCATAAACCAAATCCATATTGGTGATCCGCTCAGTGACCGGATGCTCCACTTGCAAGCGGGTGTTCATCTCAATGAAGTAGAATTCGCCATCTTCGTAGAGAAACTCAATTGTACCTGCACCAGAATATTTCATCTTGGCAATCGCATCAGCGACAACGCCACCAATTTCGGCACGTTGCTCTGGTGTAACGGCAGGTGAGGTGGCCTCTTCCCAAACCTTTTGGTGACGACGCTGCAAAGAGCAATCGCGGTCGCCCAAATGGATCGCGCCGCCCTTACCGTCGCCAAGCACCTGAATTTCGATGTGGCGGGGTTTTGCGAGATATTTCTCGATATACACTGCATCATCGCCAAAGGCGGCCTTGGCTTCAGATCGGGCCGTGGACAACGCATTGCCGATATCCGCTTCTGAGTTCGCCACTTTCATGCCGCGGCCACCGCCGCCAGAGGCGGCCTTGATGATGACGGGATAGCCGATTTCAGCGGCGATTTTGCGCGCTTCCACATCACTTGTTACGCCGCCTTCAGACCCTGGCACCACAGGGATACCCAGTTCTTTGGCGGTTTTTTTGGCCTGGATCTTGTCGCCCATAATTTCGATATGGTGGGCAGATGGGCCGATAAAGGTGATGTTGTGCTCTTCCAGGATACGGGCAAAGCGCGCATTCTCAGATAAAAAGCCATATCCGGGATGCACGGCTTCGGCGCCAGTGATTTCACATGCCGCCAAAATGGACGGGATGTTCAAATAGGAATGGGTGGCAGATGCCGGGCCGATACAAACGCTTTCATCGGCCAGGCGTACATGCATGGCGTCAGCATCAGCTGTGGAGTGTACCGCCACAGTTGAGATGCCGAGCTCTTTACACGCCCGCAAAATGCGCAGGGCGATTTCGCCTCGGTTTGCTATGAGAACTTTTTTAAACATGGGCATCCCGAATTACTCGATCACCACAAGAGGTTCACCATATTCGACCGGCTGGGCGTCTTCGACCAAGATTTTGGTGACAGTGCCCGCCTTGTGGGCCGGAATCTGGTTCATTGTTTTCATCGCTTCAATGATCAAGATGGTCTGGCCTTCGGTCACTTTCGTCCCAACTTCCACATAGTTGGCGGCGCCGGGCTCTGGGGCCATATAGGCTGTGCCGACCATCGGCGATGTCAATGTGCCAGGGTTTGAGCCAATATCGTCAGCGGCAGGCGCATCTGCAGCGGCCGGTGCCGGTGTGGCAGCGGCAGGTGCGGCGGCAGGCGCAGGTGCTGCAGGTGCCGGATATGGCGCACTTGGCATGTGAACCACCTCTTGAGCGTGGCTGCGGGTCACACGAACACGGAAATCATCATGCTCGAGTTCGACTTCAACCAAGTTCTGTTCGTTCAGCAATTCTGCAATCATACGGATCAGATCGCGATCAACTTGTGAACCTTTACTCATTTAAGGGGCTCTCCAATTTTGTTATTCTGGTAGGTGTGATGTTAAAGCACCGAGGGCCAAAATGTAACCCGCCGGGCCAAAACCGCAAATAGTGCCCAGGGCAACCGGGGACACGTATGAATGGTGACGGAAATCTTCCCGCGCATAAATATTTGACAAATGCACTTCCACCACCGGCAGATTTACAGCGCGGATCGCATCGTGAATGGCGACAGAGGTGTGGGTGTAAGCAGCAGGATTAATGATGATCCCATCGGCGCTTTCGCCTGCGCGTTGGATCAGATCAACCAGTTCGCCTTCATGATTTGATTGGGCAAATTCCAGCTCAACACCCAAGCGCGCACATTCCTCACGGCAGTTCTTTTCGATGTCAGCCAAAGTGACATACCCGTAAATACTGCCTTCACGTGTACCCAACAAATTGAGATTGGGGCCGTTTAGAATGTGAATTTTTTTTGTCATATTTGCGGGCTTTACCTTTTTATTTCCCGTGCAGGAACTTGCACTATATGAAAAGAAATGAAAAGGCAAAGATTACTCGCGGTTTTACACTGTTCGGGTTTGATATTGTTGCGTTTTTGTCTCGTTGGCCTGCAATTTCCGATAAAATGGCTTATCAGGACAAGAAAATGGCGCCATGTGGCGCCATCAAAAACCAATTTTTAAGGGCAGGTGGTCTCGCCGCATTCGCGCAGATTGTCCACACGGCGCTTTAGCCCTTCATAGCTTTCGGCACCGCGCACCACTTCATTGCCGATAATATAGTTCGGGGTAGAATTGATGCCCAATGCGTCCGCCAATTGATAGGTGCGACCGATCGCTTGGGTGATGGATTGATCCTGCATTGCCAATTCAAGCTCAACTGGGTTCATGCCCATTTCAGTGGCCACTTCTAGTGCACGGGCCTTATCCACTTGTCCGCGGGACTGGAACAGCTTGGTGTGAAACTCAAGATAGTCGACGCCTTCTGTGCGGTTCACGATGGTGGAAATGCGCGCAGCGTCTGCAGAGCCTTGGCTCAAAATAGGGAATTCACGCAGGATAAAGCGGACATTTTTATCCGTTTCCAACAATTGCATCATGTTGCCGACCGCTTGACGACAATAGCCGCAATTATAGTCAAAAAACTCGACCACAGTGACGTCGCCGTTCGGGTTACCGAGCACCACCTGATCCGGGTCATTGTAGACCCGGTCGCCCAGCGCCTTCAATGTTTCGCGCGTCTGTGCGATTTCGGCTTCTTGCGCTTGGGTTTGCAAGGCTACTGACATGCGTTCCAGCAATTGAGGATTGGCCAACAGATAGTCTTCGACGGCCATGCCAAAGCGGCCTTTGGCCGCGGAGGCTTTGGGAGTGTCGGCCAATAGATTTTCAATCTTTTCTTCCACAATTTGCTCGATCAAGGCGCTTAGTTCGTCTTTTGACATGTCGCCAACAGATTGGGCCTGAGCAGGCACCAGCATGGATAGGGCCAATGCCGCGGCGGCGAGGGGTCGGATCAAAGTGTTTATAAAACGCATAAAAGGGTCCGTCTTTCGAATAAAGTTCTTGTTAGCTTAGTGCCAAAATGTCATCAGCCCGCAACCAGGCAGGGCTGCCCTCGGGTAGGTTTTGTTTGGCTTTTTTTGCAAGGCCGCGGGCAAGACTGATGTCGCGGCGTAAAAAAGCGGCTTCCGCAGCGGCCAAATCGGCTTCGCCAGTGCGCCCCGCCCGGCCATAAGCACGGGAAAGAAGCGAGTAGGCGCGGGCCGATTGGCTATTCATGTTGGTCGCGCGTGAAAGCTGAATGATTGCTTCGTTCAAATCTTGTGCTCTGCCCGTGTCGCTGAGGGCGGCGCCGTAAATCAAACGATATTCAATTTCATCAGGGGCCAATTGCACCGCTTTGGCCAAAGGCTTAAGCGCGGCGACAGGCTGGCCGGTTTCAAACAGCATTTGGCCCAGTAGTTCCTGCAAATTGGGATTGCGCGGGTTGCTGGCCGCAAGTTGCGCCATCTGCTTGACGGCTGCCGGACCAGCGCCCGCTCGATAGCCAGCAATGGCACGGGCATAGCGGGCGGGTAGGGACTTGTCGCTGTTCGGATAGCGGTTCATCACCGTTTGCACCCGCTCTAGATATCCGGTCAGTTTCGCTTTCACCATGTCGAGGCGCTGAACTTCAGCGGCGGAGTCGCGCTTATTGCGGAAGGGGCTGCCGACAGCACGGTTCTGAGTTTGGTTCAAACGGTCTTCCGCGAGCGGGTGCGTGCGTAAATATCCAGACGCAGCGGCCCGGCTGGATTGATTGCGCTGCAATCGATTGAGGACCTCTAGGAGGCCAGTGGCGCTTTGACCTGTGCGTTCAAGATAAGTCAGTGCTGCCGCGTCCGCAGCGCTCTCCTCGGATTGGCGATAGGCCATAAAATTGTTCTGCGCCGCGGCGCTTGAGCCCATGATGAAAGCAGACACCATTTTGCCCAACTCGCCGGAACGATCTTCGCCGGAGGCGGCCGCGAGCACGCCAATACCCAACATCATGGAAATGGCTTGCATGCGCCCTGCCACTTCAGCCTGCTCACGCAAACGACGGAGATGCCCGCCCGCCAAATGACCGATTTCGTGGGCCAAAACCGCCTTGAGTTCGTTCGGTGTGGCCGAGTCCAGAATGGTGCCGTAATTGATAAAAATATCGCCACTTTCAATCACGAACGCGTTGAAGCGTCTATCATTAACAATATTGACCGTTACATTGCGCGGGTTGACACCAGCGGCCTTGAGGAGGGGACGGGCAAAATCCTCAATCATATTTTGAGTTTCCGCATCCGTAATCAGCCGAATTTGCTGTGCCCACGCCTGTAGGGGCACAAGGGCCAATGCAAGGGCAAACAGAGCCGGGAATAGCCGAGATCGCATTGTGATGTTTAACCCTTTACTGGAACCATGAATCACTGACATTGTTGAGCCGAATATATAGGCATTCGCGGGCAAAAGCACGTCTGATGCCTCTCACAAAAACGCGAACAGTTGGACAATTTGATGACGAAGATGGCGCAGCTTCCCCATTTGCAACCCTTTTTTGCCATGGAACTGTTGGCCATGGCCAAATCGCTGGAAGCTGAAGGTCGCGATATCTGTCATTTGGAAGTGGGGGAGCCCGGGGCGACGCCAGCGCCTGAAGTGATTGCAGCGGTTCAGCAAAGTGCGCAGACGGATCCGCAACGCTACACGCCAGCCAAAGGCGAACTGAATTTGCGCACGGCCTTGGCATCTTATTATCAGGATCGGCACAAGGTGACGGTGAACCCGGATAATATCTTGGTCACCAATGGCTCAAGTGCTGGGTTTGTGCTGGCCTTTTTGACGGGGTTCGAAAAAGGCAGCAAAATTGCGGTGACCCGCCCTGGCTATCCCGCCTATCTCAACATCATCTCAAGTTTAGGCTTTGAGCCTGTAGAAATAGAAGTATTCGCTGAGAATGGATGGCGGTTGGATGCTGACGACATTCGGGCGGCCTTTAAAAGTCAGCCGTTTGATGGCTTGCTGCTGGCATCACCTGCCAATCCAACTGGGGCGATGGTGGAACGTGACGAGCTGGCAGATATTCTCAAAGCTTGCGATGATCTGGGCATCCGGTTCATTTCGGACGAGATTTATCACGGCTTGAGCCATGGATTGCCAGAAACCAGTGCGTTGGAGCTGAACGATAAGGCGCTGATCATCAATAGCTTTTCCAAATATTACTGTATGACCGGTTGGCGATTGGGCTGGCTGGTATTGCCCGATGAGCTGGTGCGGCAAACTGAGATGCTGGCCCAAAACATGTTTATTTCTGCACCGAGCTTGTCACAAGTGGCGGGGCAGGTGGCGCTTGGGTGCCGCAATTATTATGACGCGCAAAAGGCAGACTATGTGCGCAATGGCATGGTGTTGACCGAAGCGTTGAAGGAGATGGGCTTTAAAGACGCCCGCATGTCTGATGGCGCATTTTATGCCTATGTGGGCATTGATGGATTGGCCGAAGACAGTGTGGCGTTCTGCAAGTCGATGTTGCAAGAGGCCGGTGTGGCGGCCACACCGGGCGTGGATTTTGATCGCGTTAAGGGCCACAAATTTGTGCGGTTCTCCTATGCGGGCGATCACGAGATGTTGGTACAGGCAATCGAAAAAATGGCCGGCTTTTTGAGCCGACCATTAGCAATTTGATTTTTAGTTGAAAGCGACGGCTTAAAAGAAGCCGCGTTGCCACCAGCCTTTTTTGGCTTTTTCTTTCGATTGGCTTTCATCGCCTTGATCTTCTTTTACCGTTGTTGAAGTGACGATGATCCCGTCTTCTTGCGGTTCAGCCTTTTTCGGCTTTTCCTTTGGCGGCTGTTGCGGCTCTTCACGGACTTCTGGTGCTTTTACCGCCTGATCCTGCTGCGGTTTTTCATCATCTTTTTTCACACGCTTGCGTGGGGCGCGCCTTCTCTTGGGCTTTTCCTCTGCGTCTGCGTCGGTCGGCGCTTCAGGCTTAGCTTCGCTTTTGTTTTCAGCAGCTGGCTCGGCCTTCGCGTCGCTCTCCTCAGCTTTTTTGCGGCGGGTACGGCGTTTCGGCTTTGGAGCAGCTTTGGCGTCTTCATCGTCCAATGACTCTGCTTTGCTTTCCACCTTGGCGTCCGCCAGAGCCGCTTCCTTCGAGACTTCAGCATCCAAATCATTCGGGTTTTTGACGCGGGTGCTGCTCTCTTCTACCGCTTCAATCGCTTCCTGATCGAAATTGGCTGGAGCTTCCAGCTTTTCAGCGTTGGCTGGCTGTTGATCAGTTTTCTCATCAGCCTTTTGCTGCTGATCAGCATTTTCGCTATCGGCCCGCTGTTCACCAGATTGGTTGGCATTGTTATCATTGTCTTGGTTGCGACGATTGCGACGCCCGCCCCGACGACCGCGGCGGCGGCGTTTTTTGGGCTGGCCATCATTGTCGTCATCATCGGACTTGTGGTCCTGATCGCCGGCTTTACTCTCCTGAGCATTGGCTTCGGCCTTGTCAGAATTGTCCTGATCATCAGATTGATTTTGGTTGTTCTCGTCGCGGTCACGACCTTTACCCCGGCGGCGCTTACGGCGACGAGAGGGCTTTTCCTCTTTATCTTCTTTTGGCTCGTCTTCATCGTCTTGCGGCAGATCGATTACAGGTGCCGAATCCACCTGCACATGATTGGTGAGGCGTGGCTCGCCATTGTCGTAGGGATCACCCTTTTCAATGGTGAACTGGTCGCCATGCATATGCGGCTCGGCCGTGATGGAAATCGCCAGATTGTAGCGCTGCTCAAGCACCGACAGAGCGGGGCGTTTGGCATTCAAAATGTAGAGCGCTACTTCAGAAGCAACTTTCACATTGATGGCCTGACCGGGGCGGCGCATCACCTGATCTTCAATGGCGCGCATCACCATCAGCGCGAGGCTTTCTACGGAGCGTACAAGGCCGGTGCCATTACAGGTTGGGCAGGCATTGGTGGAGCTTTCCAGCACACCAAAGCGGATACGCTGACGTGACATCTCCAGCAAACCGAAATGTGAAATACGACCAACCTGAATGCGAGCGCGGTCATTTTTCAAGCTGTCTTTCAGCTTGCGCTCCACATTGCGGATGTTGCGTTTTTCCTCCATATCGATGAAATCGATCACCACCAAACCGGCCATGTCGCGCAGGCGCAACTGACGTGCCAGTTCTGCTGCAGCTTCCATGTTGGTTTGCAGGGCGGTATCTTCGATATTGTGTTCTTTAGTGGCTTTACCCGAGTTCACGTCCACGGAAACCAAGGCTTCGGTGGGGTTAATCACCAAATAGCCGCCGGAGGGCAGGTTGACCTTGGGCGAGAACATGGAATCGAGCTGTTCTTCCACATTGAATTTGGAGAAGATGGGCTGATCATCCTTGAAGGGCTGCACATTTTTGGCATGCGACGGCATGATCATGCGCATGAAATCCTTGGCTTCGCGATAAGCCGAATCGCCAGAGACCAGCACTTCAGTAATTTCTTTATTATAAAGATCGCGGATCGATCGCTTAATCAAACTGCCTTCTTCATAAACAAGGCAAGGAGCGGTCGATTCCAACGTCAGGCTGCGCACATTTTCCCAAAGCCGCAACAAATATTCAAAGTCGCGCTTGATTTCGGCTTTGGTGCGGCTGGCACCAGCGGTGCGCAGAATAACACCCATGCCTTTTTGCACGTCCAGTTCACCAGCGATCTGTTTCAACCGTTTACGGTCGGCCGCATTGGTGATTTTGCGGGAAATGCCACCACCGCGCGCTGTGTTGGGCATTAAAACCGAATAGCGACCTGCAAGAGACAGATAGGTGGTCAGCGCTGCGCCTTTATTGCCGCGCTCTTCCTTGACCACTTGCACCAAAAGCACCTGCCGGCGTTTGATCACTTCTTGGATTTTATATGTGCGCGGCTTTTTGCGTTTCCGTTCCGGCACCTCTTCCAGCGCATCTTCTGTGCCGACTTCGTCGAACTGGGCGCTTTCGCCATGATCATCGTCGTCTTCACCATTTGAATTGGTGTCGCCGTCGTCTGCTTTCTCGTCATCATTTTCGGCAGATTTTGACTTTGCTGTCGAAGGCTGTTCGACTTCAGACAGATCCTCGCGAACCTCTTCCTCTTCTTCGGCCAAAAGGGCTTCGCGATCCGCCAAGGGGATCTGATAATAGTCCGGATGGATTTCAGAAAAGGCCAGGAACCCGTGGCGGTTGCCACCATAATCGACAAAGGCGGCCTGCAATGAGGGCTCAACTCGCGTGACTTTGGCGAGGTAGATATTGCCTCTTAATTGCCGGCGTGTGGCCGATTCAAAATCAAATTCTTCTAAACGGTTCCCGCTAGTGACGACTACTCGTGTTTCTTCCGGGTGGATTGCATCCACCAGCATTCTTCTCGTTGGCATATAGTAAAGCTCCACGCACTCGCAGGGCTGGCGCTAGGGGGCGCGATTGATCTGTCATTGACAGACCGAGCCGTTGCGTTGCGAAAATGTAAGATGGTCTTGCGGATTTTTGCTCACGCAAGAGATTGGCATTTGAACACGCTCCGGTTAGTGCGATTGCGCTGGGGGCAATTCGGCCCTTTATGCAATGCAACTGATCTAACCTCATCACGTCTTCTTTCATTAGTTGGCAAACCCGCAGTTTAAAACGGTTTGCCGATATGGCCGTTTCGGCCGAAATCTCGTTTTCAGCACATGTTGCCGTTTCTATTGCCCCGCCTTGTCTTTCAAATGAAGAAGGTGACAAATTTTTGACCAGTTTCACGGTCAAAATAGAGGGCAAGAATCGAGGACATGTTTCCTGCTGATGTTTAGTGTTTAATCTTGAATGCTCTTTTTAGCAACAAATATGTTTCAACTCGCGATATTAATGTTGGACACAAAACGTTGAATTCAAGCAACGATTGGAAAGAAACTCGCCATTTTGCACAGCTTATGGCGTCAAAAACGGGCGCGAATCGCATATGAGGTATGGAGATGGCCCATGCTGTCGTGCCGTGACCCGCAAGGGACAAGGTATTTTTGTTATTAGCCTGGACCCGATGGACCCTGATGCATAAACGCATTTTAGTACACTTCTTGACGCTGATTTTGTTGCCTTTGTTGCTGATGGGGCCAGTGCAGGCGCAAGAAAATATTGAAATTTTGGACGCTCGTCTGGCCGTGGGGCCGGACAAGACACGGCTGGTGGTGGATCTGAGCGGCGCAGCGGGTTACGCGACATTCCCGATTGATCAACCAGACCGGTTGGTCGTTGAACTTGGCGTCGAAAAGCTGGCTGACGATGCACCGACTGAGCTTAAAACCGACGGGCTGGTGAAAGAGACCGCCATTGGCATGGTGGATGAGGGACGTGCACGGATCGTGATGTTTTTGACTAAGCCTGTGCAGGTGACCGACATTCAAATGCTGGAGGCTGTGGGCGAGCAACCGGCGCGGCTGGTGGTGGAAATCGCTGAAGGTGAACGCGCGATTTTTGATCAGGCTGTGGCGCAATCAAAAGCGTTGTTGACCGGGCAGGCGGGTGAGAGTGCGCCGCAAGAGGACGCTGAAACACCTGACGCACCTCAAGAGCCGGGAGCCCTGCCGAGCGCTGTGACGGTGCGGCCGCTTATCTTGCTGGATCCAGGTCATGGCGGGATTGATGGCGGCGCGCGGGCGGAAAACGGGTTAGAAGAAAAGCATGTGGTGCTGGAGTTTGCCAAACGTGTGCAAGAGGAATTGCTGGCGACAGGTAAATTCGACGTGGCGCTGACCCGGACCGGTGACGAGTTCTTGAGCTTGGAAGAGCGGGTGGAGCTTGCGCGGGAAAACAAAGCCAGCCTGATGATTTCACTGCATGCGGATAGCTTCGGCGACCCGAATGTGCGCGGCGCCAGCGTTTACACGCGCGATGAATCCGCCACAGATGTGTTGGACAAGGTTTTGGCGGAGGGAGAGAATAAGGTAGACCTGATCGCCGGGTTCGATGCGCCCGAGGAGTCTGATCAAGTTGTCAATATTCTCGTGGATCTGATGCGTCGCGAAACGCGACGGCAAAGCTTTATGGCGGCGCGTGATATCGTCAATGAGATTGAAGATGATTTGCCCATGCGGCCTTATCCGTTGCGCCGGGCAGACTTTTTTGTGCTGCAATCGCCAGAAGTGCCTTCCATTCTATTGGAACTGGGGTTTTTGTCGAACGGGCTGGACATGGAAAATCTTGCCAAGCCGGATTGGCAGAACAAGGCGGCCAAAGCACTCGCGCAAGGCATTGTTAAATATTTTGACGCGGCAGCACAAAACTGATTAAAGCCCAAGCGACCACAGTTTCGCCGTTGTTTCGAGCGATAGCGACAGGTGGACGGAAGGGCTGATTGGCCATACTGGCCAGAGAGATAATGAACTGGGTTTGATTAAATGCTGAGAATTTTGAGCTGGCTTTTTGCGTTCGGTTTCTTCACCGGGCTGGTTGCATTGGCTGGTGTAGGATACTTTCTTTGGACAATCTCGCAGGATTTGCCCGATTATACCGTGTTGAAGGACTATCAGCCGCCAGTGACCACACGGGTGCATGCGGCAGATGGCTCTTTGCTGGGCGAATATGCCCGTGAGCGTCGTCTTTTTCAGCCAATTGAGACCATCCCGCCCCTGGTGGTGAACGCATTTGTGGCGGTTGAGGACAAAGATTTCTATAGCCATGGTGGTCTTGCGTTTGACGGTATCGTGCGGGCTGCACGCGACAATATCCAGAAAAAGATCGATGGCACGGGCGGGCCGCTTGTGGGGGCCTCGACCATTACCCAGCAGGTGGCGCGGAACTTTTTGCTGACACTTGATCAAACCTGGGATCGCAAGATCAAAGAGATGTTGCTGGCCTTACGCATTGAGCAGACCTTCTCCAAAGACAAAATTATGGAGCTCTATCTCAACGAGATCTTTTTGGGGCTCAATTCATATGGCGTGTCAGCGGCGGCATTGAACTATTTCGACAAAGCCCTTTATGAGCTGACGATTGCCGAAGCAGCCTACATTGCGGCACTGCCCAAGGGGCCCGCCAATTACCATCCGATCCGCTATCCGCAAGCGGCCATTGAGCGGCGCAATTACGTGATTGGTCGTATGGAGGCGGAAGGCTATATCACCGCCGAGCAGGCCGAAGCAGCCAAACAGGAGCCGCTTAACGTGTTCCCGCGTTCGTCCGGTTCGCAGGTCTATTCAGCCGAATATTTTGCCGAGGAAGTGCGGCGGCGGCTCGCCAGCATTTATGGCGAAGATCAGCTTTATGGCGGTGGTCTTTCCGTGCGTACCACCATGGACCCCAAATTGCAGGCATATGCCCGCAAGGCGCTCATGGACGGCTTGGTGAATTTCGACCAGAAAAAGGGCTATCGTGGGCCGGTGGCCACCATCGAGATTGACGACGATTGGGGCGATGATCTGGCCGAAATTGATGCACTGCGCGATGTGCCGGAATGGCGTTTGGGCGTGGTGATTGAATTGGAGCAGAATTCGGCCGTGGTCGGCTTGCAGCCCGAACGTGACCTGCAGGGCAATGTGGTGGATACACGCGAAATCGGGCAATTGCCCGGGCCAGAGCAAAAATGGATCGCTAAACCACTTTCACAGGTGCTCAATATCGGCGATGTAATCTACGTCGAGCAAGTGCCGGATAAAGAAGGCGTTTATCAAATGCGTCAGCCGCCAGAGGTGCAGGGCGGTTTGGTGGCGATGGATCCGCGGACCGGTCGTGTGCTGGCCATGGTGGGTGGCTTCTCCTTTGCGGATAGTGAGTTTAACCGTGCCACGCAGGCTGAGCGTCAGCCCGGCTCATCTTTTAAACCTATTGTTTATGCGGCGGCGCTTGATAACGGATATACCCCGGCGTCGGTGGTGCTGGATGCGCCTCTTTCGATCAAGAATGCCGACGGGACAACTTATCAACCCGACAACTATTCGCGCGAATTTTATGGACCGCAGACATTGCGGCGTGGCATTGAACGGTCGCGAAACGTGATGACCGTGCGCTTGGCACAAGATATCGGGATGCCATTGGTTTCCGAATATTCGCGGCTATTTGGCATTCATGACAATCTGCCGCCTTATTTGGCGATGGCGCTGGGCGCGGGGGAAACCACTGTACTGCGCATGACAGCGGCTTATGCCACGATTGCCAATGGTGGCCGGAAGATCAATCCAACCTTGATTGACCGGGTGCAGGACCGCTACGGCAACACCGTTTTCAAGCATGATGAACGTATTTGCGACGGTTGCGAAGTCGAAGAGTGGAACAACCAAGCAGAGCCGCTGGTGATTGACAATCGCGACCAGATTCTTGACCCCATGACTGCCTATCAGATCACGTCGATGATGGAAGGCGTTGTGCAGCGCGGCACCGGCACGCGTATCCGTTCGCTGGGTCGACCGGTGGCGGGGAAGACCGGGACGACAGATGATTATAAGGATGCCTGGTTTGTTGGCTTTACGCCGGAAATGGCCGTTGGCGTTTATGTCGGGTACGACACACCGCGCAGCATGGGCCGCGATGCCACAGGCGGTGAGCTGGCGGCACCGATTTTCCGTGATTTCATGGCCGAAGCGCTAAAGGGCAAACCGCCGACCCCGTTCAACATTCCGGCTGGGATGTCACCTATCTGGATTGATCCTAAAACTGGCGTGAAAGTTGCCGGCGGCGGCGAGGGCGCGATTGTGGAAGCATTCAAACCCGGCACGGGCCCGAATCTGATCACATCTGTGATCGGTGTGGATTCTGATGTATTTGTCGATCTTGAAGGTGGATCGCAAAACTTTAACGAAGGGCGTGGCGGCCTGTTCTAACCTATTGAGCTTCTTGAGACTTGATGATGGCGGGCGGATCAGCTAGATCACAAGCCCAGATCAATGAGTGTGAGTGATTATGCGCGCAGAAATACAGACGGTTGTCGACGAGATTGAGCAAGCTATGGGCTTGCTGAGGAGGCATCTTTGACTGGGATAGTGCACAATCCCGGTTAGATGAGCTGAACCAAAAAGCAGAAGACCCTGACCTTTGGAATGACCCGGCCAAAGCACAAGAAGTGATGCGGGAGCGCCAATATCTTGAGGGGCAGATTAACGCCATTACGGATCTTCAATCGACCCTGACCGACAATATTGATTTGATCGAATTGGGCGAGATGGAAGACGATAATGAAGTTGTCGCCGAGGCCGAAAAAGCCCTCATTGAGATGAAAATCCGTACCGACCGCATGCAGGTTGAGACGCTCCTTTCGGGCGAAGCCGATTCCAATGATTGCTATTTGGAAGTGCATGCGGGGGCCGGGGGTACCGAGAGCCAGGACTGGGCCAACATGCTGCTACGCATGTATACGCGCTGGGCGGAACGTCAGGGCCACAAGGTTGAGGTCATGGAAGTGCATGACGGCGAAGAGGCCGGCATCAAATCAGCAACTATCCTAGTGAAGGGGCATAATGCCTATGGTTGGCTGAAAACAGAAAGCGGCGTGCACCGGCTGGTGCGAATTTCGCCTTTTGATAGCCAAGCCCGCCGCCACACAAGCTTCTCGTCAATCTGGGTTTACCCGGTGATTGATGATTCAATCGACATTGAGGTGTCGGAATCGGATGTGCGGATTGATACATATCGCGCCTCAGGTGCCGGGGGGCAGCATGTGAACACCACCGATAGTGCGGTGCGGATCACCCATATTGAAACGGGCATTGTGGTGCAGTGTCAGAATGACCGGTCGCAGCATAAGAACCGGGCCACGGCTTGGGATATGTTGCGTGCGCGACTTTATGAAGCCGAGTTGCAGCGTCGCGAAGAAGAGGCCAATGCGGAGACCGCGCAGAAGTCGGATATTGGCTGGGGGCACCAAATTCGGTCCTATGTGTTGCAGCCTTATCAAATGGTCAAGGATTTGCGCACCGGTATCGAAAGCACCGCGCCAAGTGATGTGCTTGATGGCAATCTCGACAAATTTATGGAAGCAGCGCTTGCGCAACGTGTCGGCAAGGCCGACGACGAAGACTAGTACCGATTAAAGGGTCGCCATTGGCGGCCCTTTCTTAAATCAGGCTTTTAAGCTTATTGCCGACATTTATATAACGTGCCGGATCTGTCGGCTTGTCGTTTTTACGCACCTCAAGATGTAAGTGAGGGCCCGTGCTGCGGCCTGTGCTGCCCACCAGCCCAATAATGGTGGTGCGGTCGACTTTTTGACCGCGTTTCACTTTGATTTTGGAGAGGTGCGCATATCGAGTGACCAACCCGTTTAAATGGGTGATCTCAACCGCGTTGCCATAGCCGCCCTTACGCCCGGCAAAGGTGACCTTGCCGACCCCCATTGCCGTGACTTTGGCGCCAGTGGGGGCACGGAAATCCAAACCTGAGTGAAAGGCAGACCTGCCTGTAAACGGGTCACGGCGATTGCCAAAACGCGAGCTCAAACCATATGAGACCGGCAGGGGCCGAAAGATCGGCACCGCTTGGATGTGTTGTTTGGCCTGTTCATATCTGGACAGGGCATCCAGCGCATAATTGGCGGCTTGCATCTGGTCGGCAAATTCATCGCCCATGGCTGGTGGCAGGAGTGGCCCTCCGAGGGCCGTGTCTTCAAAGCGGGGGTTCAAACCGACACGAGACAGTTCAGACACAATCTTGGTGGTCGACTTTTCAGCCTCGGTCCCCAACGCCGTTAGCGCAGAGATCGTGTCCTCCTGCATCATCTCCAAATCTTCGATGATGGCATGAATGTCTGCATTGTTGCTGCTGGAGGGGGCATATCCCAGTGCGCTTGTTTTGGTTGCATTCGGCCGGGTTGGCACGTCGATGCCCGCAGCCTTGGCTTTCTTCGCGATAGAGCGGACAAAATCATGCTGCTCGAGAATTTGTTGTTGTTGTGCCAACAAGTCCTGCAGTTGCAGGTTGATGTCACCGGCTTTGGCATATTGACGCGAATGCAACCGATCCAACTCGGCGCGCAGGGTGGCGATGCGCGTCTCGTAGGCAGAAATGGTCTGTGCGGTTTGCGCCTCGCGGGTGGCTGCCAGATCGGGGGAAAGGTAGAGCGTGATGGCAAAGGCTATATTGCCGGAAAACAATATGCCGATCAGGCCATACACCCACCATCGATCAAAATCTGACCGCGCCTTGTAGGGGGCGCCGCGGCCCGCCATTTGTTCTGAATAGGTACGCGTTACACTCACTATTTCGCCCATTCTATCTGCTCGAATCTCTTCAAGATTTACAATGGGCGATTATGGTTAACTATCCGATAATGGATGCGATTGGCTTGTAGAAGCTTGGCGTTAAGCCGGCAGCGGCGCGGGCTTTGTCGTTAAACGGCGGCTTGAGTGCGCCGCGGAAATGCTGGCGCACTAGGGCCTGAAATGTGGGAACGGGTTGCTTATGTTCCACATCACACTGATAGCGAAACCATTTGGCGCCAAAGGCCACGTGGCGCTTTTCATCGTTGTAAATCGTATGCAGGATTTTGGCCGTTGCGAGGTCTCCAACCGCCTCAGTGCGTTCGATCATGACGGGTGTGATATCCAGTCCGCGCGCTTCGAGCACCAGCGGGATGATCGCCAAACGCGCCAAAAGATCATGGGCGGTTTCCGCGCAACTTTGCCATAGGCCATCATGGGCCGGGTAGGCGCCATAAAAGGTGTCGAGCTCTTCCAGCCGGGTGGCCAAGAGGCGGAAATGCTTGGCTTCTTCCAACCCTACTTGCACCCAATTATCCAGAAAAGAGCGTGGCAGATTGTGGCCGCAGCCGCGGGCCACCAAATCCCAAGTGAGATCTACCGCGCCAAGTTCGATATGGGCGAGGGCATGAATATGCGCCTTGCGCCCTTCAACGGACCGCAAATTGCGCTTGGGCATTTGTCCCGGCGGCAGCAATTCCGGTTTTTCTGGCCGACCGGGCTTCTCGGGCAAGGATTGCTCGTCATAGCGCCCCTTGCCCATTTGCCGTTTGAGCCATTTGCGGGCGGTGTCCATGGCTAGATCAGTTTTCTTGACCAGGTCCGGCTCGTTCACCACGTCAATGGCGCATTCAAAAAGCTGTTTAGCCATTTTTCAGCTCAATCACCTTGTCCAGTACTTTTTGCGCGTGGCCTTTGGCCCGCACATTGCGCCAGATGTGTGCGATCTTGCCTTCTTCATCGATCAAAAAAGTGGTGCGCTTGATGCCCATAGAGGTTTTGCCATACATTTTTTTCTCGCCCCAGGCGCCATAGGATTCCATGGTTTGGTGCTCTTCATCGGACAAAAGGATCACCTTGAGGTCATGTTTGTCGCGGAATTTTGCATGCTTGGTGACCGGGTCGGCTGAGCAACCGACAAGCAGGGTATTGTGCTTTTCAAATTCAGGCAGGAGCGCTGTGAAATCAATGTTTTCCACGGTGCAGCCCGGCGTATCGTCTTTTGGGTAGAAAAACAGCACTATGTTTTTACCCTTATGGTCAGACAGGGTAAAATCTTGCGATTCGGTGACATTTGTGAAATTGGGGGCGGTATCGCCAATTTGAAGGTCAGCCATTAGACAATTCCTTTGAAAGGACAAAGTTACAATTTGGTCACAGATCAGCCCATTTTGACACTTAAGAGCAAAAACAGCTGAGGCAATCCATTGCCATTGAAGCCGTTATAATTCAACCCGCAGCATAAAAGCCATTGATGACAGAAAAGAAATTAAGCGCCAAACGACCCAGGGATCCGCGTCCATTACACAAGCGGAAGCGGGTGCATTTTTCCGGCGCATTTATCGGCTTGATGGCGGTGTTGGTCATTGTGCTGGCGTTGAATGTGGTGTCTTTCCCCGGCGTGCACGGCTTGGTGGCGCAAAAAATCGAAGAGCAATTGCCCGAAGGGTATGCAGCTGATTTTGAGCGGGCCGGTCTGACGCTGCGCGAGGGCTGGATTCCGGCCCTCAATTTGAGCCAACTCAAGGTTTGGCACGAGCAGTCCGGCGCGCAGTTTGTGGCGGAAGAGCTTGATTTGCGGTGGTTTTTGCCGGCGTGGATAGCCGGACGACCGGCGATCGAGGTGGATGTGCGGCAACCGCATGTGGAACTCGTGCAAGATTTTAATGGCGTCAATCTGGCCAATCTTGAATTTGACGAAGACAGTGGCGGCGACACACCCACCGTGCGGTTGCAGGTGGGATCGCAATCCGAATTGGACATCACCGTCGGCGATGAAGGTGTTCAGTTGCGCACCGGTGAGGAAGCACTCAAGATCAAATCGGACAATGCCTGGGCCATTGAGGCCGTGAATGGATTGGAAGGTTTGCTGGCCCTTTTTGCGGAAAACACGGCTGATGGGGCCTACCGCAAACTGACCGTTTCGGGAGGGCGGATTGATGTGTTGGACCGTATCTACCAGCTCTATCGCTCGCTGGAGGATGTGGAGTTAGAACTGTTGGCTTACGACAATGGTGTATCCATGTTTGCCCGGTTCACAGCAGCGGGCCGCCGCACATCAGGCAATTTTTTCTGGACCCTGGGCGAAGGGCAGGAACGGCGTATTACCGGTGGATTTGAAAATCTCGACCTCGCTTTGCTCATGCCCTTCATGGATGATCAGGATGGTGTTTTTGCGCTCAAGGGTGGGTCAAAGCTGGATTTTGACGTCAATTTTGACGCAAAAGGCGTCTATCTGGGGCAGTTTAATGTTGATGTTACCGGCACACGCGCGGCGATTGAAGGTGATTATTTCCCGGTACGGTCAGAGGTGGCGGAAATAGAATGGAAGCCCCGTGCGGGCCGATATTTCCTTTCGCCCACACAAATTGAGATCGGCCAGAGCCGGGCAGATATATCGGGTGAGTTTGCTCTGGGGTTGGACGAGCTTTACGGCCCCACCGTAGGCATTGGCATGCAATTGGCCAATGTTTATCTGCACCCCAACGACATGGAGGCGCCGGACAAAACGATTCCCAATATCGTGTTTAATGGCTGGTCAGCCCCCGTTTATGGCGCGATTGGCATCGATAAGGTAACGATTGATACGGGCGAATATAGTTTGCAGGCGGATGGACGCGTGGATGTGCTACAGGCGGGGATCGGGCTTGATCTCGCCATGGTTGCCCGCGGTATGGATGCGGATAGTTTGAAGCGGCTTTGGCCTTATTTTCTGGCTCGCGAAGCGCGGGAATGGTTTGTTGAAAATGTCACCGATGGTCGTCTCAATACGGCCAAAATGCGATTTGACTTCCCTGTCGGCACGATCGGCGAGCAGGGGGAAGATAAACCTATTCCCAAAGATGGACTGACCATTTTAGGCACGGCCCAGAGTGTTTCGCTGCTGCCGCTGCCTGGCTTTCCTGTGATCGATATTGGCGGCACCACCACCATTAAGGTGAAGGACCATTTCATTGAAATGGGCTTTGACAAAGGAATGGTGAGCGATGCAGCAGGGCAGGTGGAAATCACCAATGCGGCATATTTGAACCGGAACACATTCCCCAAAGACCAAGTGTTTGAAATCTCCGGCGATTTAAAGGGCGATGTGAGCACACTGATTGCCATTGCTTCACGCGAGCCGCTGAATTTGCTGGAAGATTTTGACCTGGAATATCAGCCCGAGGATTTGCAAGGTGCGGCGGACGTGAATGTGATCGCCACCATTTCTCAATTTGGTGATGGGAAACCAGAGGGGCTGGACTATACGCTGAATGGCAGCGTGGACGACTTTGCCAGCGCGGTGCCCATTGAGGGCCATGAGATTAAAGAAGGCGATCTGCAATTCACGGCCTCTCAAGCGGGCTATCAGGCCACTGGCCGCATGCGGGTGGATGATGTGTTGGCCGACCTGCGCATTGAAGCAGAAGATGATTCAGAGCCGGTAATTACAGCTTCAGCAACACTGACGGCAGCGGACCGAAAGAAACTTGGCTTTGACTTGTCGCAGTTCGTCACCGGGCCGATCCGTGTGGTTGGTCGCCCCGTAGGTGAAGACGTGCAGGTGGCGGTGGATCTGACAGAAGCGGCGCTGAAATTTTCTGAGTTGGGCGTATCCAAGAAAAAGGGCGTGAACGGGCAGCTGAATGCAGCGTTGCGTATTGGCGAGGAAAATGTCGATGTGCCGCAAATTGATCTGCGGTTTGGCAATGTGCGCATCGCCGGGGCGCTCAATTATAATTTCAAGGACGGGCTGACTGACGCCGAGATGTCGACATTTCGCCTTAATCCGGGTGACAAGGCACAGGTGAACTTGTCGCCGATCGAGGGTGGGTTTAAGGTGAAGTTGACGGGTGAACAGCTTGATCTGAAGCCCATGTTGCGGCGCTTTTTAGGGCTAGATCAAGGGACCTCTGCAGCGACGTCGAACGCCGAAGATCAGGTAATTGACATTGATATCGCACTTGATCGTGCGCTGGGCTTTTATAAAACGACAGCCTACAACACGAGGGGGCGCTTTGTGTTCCGCGGCGCGGACTTCCGCACGGTGAATTTGCAAAGCTCGTTTGGCAATGACAAATCGGTTTCCATCACCACTAACCCCGTGCAATCGGGGCGTTCGATGGTTGCAGCCTCAAATGATTTGGGCACTCTGCTGCGTTTTATCGGTATTTATCCGCGCTTGTTGAATGGCGTCGGCAGCCTAGTGTTGAACATCAATGACAAGACGCAAAGGGTGTCGGGCGGCTTTACATTGGCAGATTTTGCTATTGCTGATGAAGAAAAGGTGGCGCTCGTGTTGGGCAATCACCGAGACAGCCGCAAACTGATCGAGCGGCAAAATCAATTGCGTTTCCGTGAGGCGCAGATTGAGTTCACTGGGGGTGGTGGTGTTATTACCGTGACCAAGGGGGCTTTAGACGGCGGCACGATTGGCGGCACCTTGCGGGGCAATATCTATACTGCTGAGCGCCAATATGATTTGGTTGGCACCTATATTCCCTTGTTCGGCCTCAACAATATCTTCCAAAAGCTGCCACTTCTCGGGCGCATCTTGGGTGGCCGAGATGGCGAAGGTTTGATCGGGGTGACCTTCGCGGTGCGTGGACCGCTGGATGATCCGCAGTTCTCCATCAATCCGGCCTCGATTCTGGCGCCCGGTGTGTTCCGCCAGATTTTTGAATTCCGGGCACAAGGCGATCCGGAAGCGCGGCGGGCGTTAGAGCAGGTGGAAAACCAATAAAAAAGCCCGGCGCGATGCCGGGCTTTATTGTGTTTGTTCGATGTCAGCTACTCAGCCGGTTTCAGCAGGATATGCCGTTTTTTGCCCGCGGAAAGCTTGATGACCCCTTCGGGCAAAAGCTGACCTTCGCCGAGTGTAGCGCGTTCATCATCCACCTTTTCGTCATTCACTTTCAAGGCACCAGATTTGATCAGGCGGCGAGCTTCGCCATTTGAGCCAGCCAGACCTGCGGTCACGAAGGCATTGAGAATGCCCAGGCCTTCATTAAGGTCAGCCTTGGTGACTTCGACGGTCGGCAAAGTCAAGTCGATTGCGCCTTCTTCAAAGGTGCGGCGGGCGGTTTCTGCGGCTTCTTCTGCGGCCTCTTGACCATGGATCATGGCAGTTGCAGCCGTGGCCAATTGCTTTTTCGCCTCGTTCATTTCCGTGCCGTCCAGCCCGGCCCAGCGGTCGATCTCTTCTACCGGCAGGGTGGTGAACAATTTTGCGAACTTGGTGACGTCGGCGTCGCCTGTGTTGCGCCAGAACTGCCAGTAATCATAAACCGGGAGCATTTCCTTGCGCAGCCAGATGGCTCCATCGACCGACTTGCCCATTTTGGAGCCGTCGGATTTGGTGATCAGCGGCGTGGTGACGGCGAAACACTCGGCGCCATTCAGGCGGCGGGCCAGATCAACCCCAGAAATAATGTTGCCCCATTGGTCGGAGCCGCCCATTTGCAGGGTGCAGCCATAGCGCTTATTGAGCTCGGCAAAGTCATAGCCTTGCAAAATCATATAGTTGAACTCAAGGAAGCTCAGCGATTGTTCGCGATCCAAACGTTGCTTGACGCTTTCGCGGGTGAGCATCTGGTTGATGGAGATTTTGCTGCCGACCTCGCGCAGAAACTCAACATAATTGAGTTTCATCAGCCATTCGGCATTGTCCAGCATTTGCGCGTCGGTATCGCCATCGCCAAAGTGCAGCAAGCCATTGAAGATCTCACGAATATTGGCTTTATTATCCTCAATGATTTCGGGCGTCATCATTTGGCGCATCTCGTCCTTGCCGGACGGGTCGCCCACCATGGAGGTGCCGCCGCCCATCAAAACGAGCGGCTTGTTGCCGGTTTTCTGCAGCCAATAGAGCAGCATGATCTGCACAAGGTTGCCCACGTGCAGACTTTTTGCTGTGGCGTCAAAGCCAATATAACCTGTGACCGGCCCTTCACACAGTTTTTTGTCGAGGCCTTCTGCATCAGAAAGCTGATACAAAAAACCGCGCTCTTCTAGCGTGCGCAAAAAGTCGGATTTGTAGGTCATAAGCTTTTCCTTTATTTTTCTTATTGTTTGCCGAGAGCACAAAGGCTAACGGCCACCGCCTTGCGCAATTTCTTCGCGCCGACGGTCAAGATATTCCGAGCAATCATCAATGAGTGGTTCAATGCGATCCTCGAAGAAGTGATTGGCACCTTCCACGATTTTTTGTTCAATCGTGATGCCCTTTTGCTGCTGCAGCTTGTCTACAAGCTTTTGAACAGCCTCGGGCGGCGCAACGCGGTCTTTTTCGCCATGAATGATCAGGCCAGATGACGGGCAGGGGGCGAGGAAAGAGAAATCATAAAGATTTTCCGGCGGTGCCACAGAGATAAAGCCTTCCACTTCCGGGCGGCGCATCAAAAGCTGCATGCCGATCCAGGCGCCGAAGGAAAAGCCGGCAATCCAGACGCCGGGGCTTTCTTTGTTCAACGTCTGCAGCCAGTCGAGCGCAGCGGCTGCGTCTGACAGTTCGCCCACGCCATGGTCAAACGTGCCTTGCGAGCGGCCAACGCCACGAGAATTGAAGCGCAGGACGGAAAAGCCGCGTTGGGCAAACATGTAGAATAGATTATAAACAATTTGGTTGTTCATGGTGCCGCCAAATTCCGGGTGCGGATGCAGCACCACCGCGATGGGCGCATTGGGGTCTTTGGCTTGTTGGTAACGTCCTTCAAGACGACCGGCGGGACCATTAAAGAATACTTCAGGCATACACGAAACCTTCTTTCCCCACTCAAAACCAAATGCTTTTGCCGAATGCAGGGATTGTTCGGCGAAAAGGGTTGACGAATGTCGGCACGCTACCTAAAACGTGAGTGCGAAAAACCAGTTTAGAATTATTCAAAACTAGTTTTCGCCCAACAGTCAATATTGTGCGCTTCTTTTACCTATGGTCGTGCGCAAAATTCAAGAACTGATTGGATGAATCGGCCTATGGCCCTGAAAAAGAGTGAATTTTTCAATGACGCAGCACGCGGTGACATATCTGGACCATAGCGCATCGGCACCTTTATTGCCGGACGCGCTGGCGGCTATGAATGACACGCTGGCGATTCCGGGCAATCCATCCTCTGTGCATGAGAATGGCCGGAAATTACGCGCGATCATTGAAGAGGCCCGTGATCACGTGGCGCTTTTGTGCGGCACGGCGCGGGGCCGGGTGGTCTTTACCGGGTCGGCGACCGAAAGTCTGACCCATGCGATCTGGGGCCTGGCGCGCAGCGGCAAGATCAATCGGATTCTGGTGGGCGCGGGCGAGCATATGGCCGTGATCCGCGCCGTAGAAACCGCGGGCGTGCCGTTTGACCTTATTCCCTTGCAATCCAAAGGCTTGTTGGACCTGGTCGCGCTTGAGCGTCAATTGGAGGCAGCAGCCGAGGCCGATGAGCGCGTGCTGGTGGCGGTGCAGCAGGTAAATAATGAGACCAGCGTGGTGCAGCCGATTGATGAAATCGGCAATCTGATGTTCGAGAGCGAGCACTATTTGTTGGTGGATGGCGCGCAAGGCGCTGGCAAGGTTGAGTTTTATTTTGATCCGTCACGGGCGGACTTCTATAGCGTTTCGGCGCACAAAATCGGTGGCCCGGCAGGGGTTGGCGCGCTGATATTGAAGCCCCGAGTAGATGATGTGCGCCTGATCCCCGGTGGCGGTCAGGAACAGGGGCGTCGTGGCGGCACTGAGTCGGCAGCTTTACTTTCCGGATTTGGCGTGGCGGCGGCGCAAGCGGTAGAAGATTTTGCCAACATGCCCAAAGATTTGGTGGCGGCAGCGGAAGCAGGGCTGAAAAAGCTTTATCCGCAGGTTGAATTTTTTGGGGCTGATGCCCCGCGCTCTGGCTTTGCCAGCGCATTTGCATTGCCGGGCATCAAGAACAATATATCGATGATCCAGTATGATCTGGCGCATATTGCGCTTTCCGCCGGGTCTGCCTGCTCTTCGGGCAAAGTGTCGCGTTCACATGTTTTGGCGGCAATGCAGGTTGATCCGGAACTGGCTGATTGCGCGTTACGTCTCAGCGTGGGATGGAACAGTACGATGGCCGATATTGAACAGTTTTTGTCTGCGACGAAGCAGATTGTCGAAAAGTTTAGAGGCGAAGATCAGGCCAGTGCCTGAATCGCTTGATGGGATGATGAAAGAGAGGTCTTGAAATGGCTGCGGTGAAAGAAACCATTGATCAGGTCAAGGAAATTGACGTTGATAAATATAAATATGGCTTTAAGACCGATATCGAGATGGATATGGCCCCAAAGGGCCTGAACGAAGATATTGTGCGCTTTATTTCGGCCAAAAAGGACGAGCCAGAATGGATGCTCGAGTGGCGTCTGGAAGCATTCCGCCGTTGGCAGCAAATGGAGCTGCCGACATGGGCACGGGTCGATTATCCGGAGATCGATTTCCAAGACCTCTATTACTATGCCGCGCCAAAATCCACGCCGGGGCCGAAAAGCCTTGATGAGGTGGATCCTGAATTGCTGGCGACCTATGAAAAGCTCGGCATTCCGCTTTCTGAACAGGCTGTGTTGGCCGGCGTCGAAGGCGCACGGGTTGCCGTGGACGCGGTTTTTGACAGTGTGTCGGTTGTGACCACGTTTAAAAAAGAGTTGGCCAAAGCCGGTGTGATCTTCTGCTCGATCTCAGAAGCAGTCAAAGAACACCCTGAGCTGGTGAAGAAATATCTTGGCTCCGTTGTGCCCACCTCTGACAATTTCTACGCGACCTTGAATGCGGCCGTGTTCTCTGACGGGTCCTTTGTATATATCCCCAAAGGTGTGCGCTGCCCGATGGAATTGTCCACCTATTTCCGTATCAATGAGGAAAAGACCGGTCAGTTTGAACGCACATTGATTATTGCGGAAGAGGGCTCTTATGTGAGCTATCTTGAAGGCTGCACGGCGCCAATGCGCGATGAAAACCAGCTGCACGCCGCTGTGGTTGAACTGGTGGCTCTGGATGATGCGGAGATCAAATATTCGACCGTTCAGAACTGGTATCCGGGCGATAAAGATGGCAAGGGCGGCATTTATAACTTTGTGACCAAGCGGGGCGATTGTCGCGGGAAGAATTCCAAAATTTCTTGGACGCAAGTGGAAACAGGCTCTGCAATCACCTGGAAATATCCAAGCTGCATTTTGCGGGGTGATAACTCGGTTGGCGAATTCTATTCGATTGCGATTTCAAATGGCCACCAGCAGGTGGATAGCGGCACCAAGATGATTCACTTGGGCAAGAACACCTCGTCCCGGATCATTTCCAAGGGGATCTCTGCCGGTTATTCGCAAAACACCTATCGCGGTCAGGTTTCGGCCCATGCGAAGGCGACCGGTGCGCGAAACTTTACCCAGTGTGACAGCTTGCTGATTGGCGATAAATGCGGGGCGCATACGGTGCCATACATTGAAAGTCGCAACTCAAGTGCCGTATTTGAACATGAGGCGACGACTTCAAAAATTTCGGACGACCAGATGTTTTATTGCCAGCAACGCGGCCTGAATGAAGAAGAAGCGGTGGCGCTGATCGTGAACGGCTTTGTACGCGACGTGCTGCAGCATCTACCGATGGAGTTTATGGCGGAAAGCCAAAAGCTGATCGGCATCAGCCTTGAAGGCAGCGTGGGTTAGGAACGAGCAGATGAGCGCGATCATTGTGGCCATTATTGCGGGACTTGGCATGGGCTTTGTGGTGGCCGGTCGCGTGAAGGCGGAAGAGCCCAAAGGATACAAGATTATTGGCGGCATTGCCGGTGTATTTGCCGCTCTAAGTGTTTGGCTGGTGATTACCTATATGTGGTGATCCCGCCTGTTTTGAACAGAACAAACGCCCAACTTGCGGGGCGAGAACTAAGGAACTGAAATGACAACGCCGATTTTGGAAATCAAAAATCTTCACGTGAAAGTGGAAGAAGAAGACAAGAAAATCCTCAAAGGTGTGGATTTGACCCTACCAGCAGGCGAAGTGCACGCGATTATGGGCCGGAACGGCTCCGGCAAATCGACGCTTTCCTATGTGTTGGCCGGCAAAGAGGGCTATGAAGTCACCGAAGGCGAAATCTTGTTTATGGGCAAAGACTTGCTGGAGATGGAAGCTGACGAACGTGCGGCGGCTGGCTTGTTTTTGGCGTTCCAATATCCGATTGAAATTCCGGGTGTTGCAACGATGACATTTTTGAAAGCGGCCTTGAATGCGCAGCGCAAGACACGCGGCGAAGAAGAGTTGAAGGTGCCTGAGTTCATGAAGCTGGTGAAGGACGCTGCTAACCAGCTGGAAATCAAACAGGACATGTTGAAGCGGCCCCTGAATGTGGGCTTTTCCGGCGGTGAGAAAAAGCGCGCAGAAATCCTGCAAATGGCATTGATGCAGCCTTCGCTTTGCGTTTTGGACGAAACGGATTCCGGCTTGGATATTGATGCGCTCAAGATCGTTTCTGATGGCGTCAACCATTTGCGTGATGCCAATCGCTCAATGCTGGTGATTACTCACTATCAGCGCCTGTTGAACTATATTGTGCCCGATCGTGTACATGTGTTCTCCGATGGCCGTGTGGTGGAAAGCGGCGATCGCGAATTGGCGCTTGAGCTTGAGAAAAAAGGCTATGCCGAATTTGACGGTACGGCTGCTTAATCCAACGCTGGAGCGATTTTCATGGAACAACAAGTTGTGAAACTGACAGATGCCGAAAACCAGCTGGCGGATTTGCTAAAGGCAGCGGGCGCGAACGACGCCAGCAACGCCCTGAGCGCCCATGGTTTGCCGCATCGTCGGATCGAAGAATATCACTATACGGACTTGCGCACCTTGCTGCGCGACGTTCCGTCTGATTTGGCTCAGGCCAATGATCGTTTGCCAGACGTTCAATTTGAGGGCTATGGCCGGATTGTGATCGTGAATGGCAAGCTGGTGCATGCAGATGAGATTGGTGGTGTGGAGATCAAATCCGCCGACGCTGCTGCGAAATCGGTGGGCAACGATCAAATCATCAATCTGATGGACGGGTTGGCGCAAAACCAGATCGAAATCACCATCAACACATCTTTGGATAAGCCAATCCATATTGCCCATGTGCATGACGGGCCCGACAGTGTGGTGGCCGACAAGGTGCGCGTGACAACGGCTGAAGGTGTGCACGCGACGATTGTTGAGACCTTTGAGGGGGCAAACGCGCGCGGATTGCGTTTCGCCAATTTCGCGTTGGACGTGGCGGCAGATGCCGAAATGTTGCATGTGCAGTTGGATCAGAATGCTGAAGGTGCACGCCAATTCGTGCAAAACACATATGATCTGCATGAAAATGCCAATCTGCGCACATTGGCCAGCCACGCCAATTTCAAGCTTGGTCGGACTGACATCAAGGCAGACTTTAAGGGCGAGGGTGCCCATGCGGACTTTGCCGGGCTGACCTTGCTGATGGATCAGCAGCACGGCGATTTCACGCTGAATGTGAACCATGGCGTGCCCAATACCACCAGCACGGAAACCTTTAAATCGATTGTGCGGGATCGCGCCAAGGCGATTTTCCAAGGTAAAATCATTGTGGCGCCGGATGCACAAAAGACCGATGCGCAAATGATGAGCCAGGGCTTGTTGCTCTCAGAACGGGCAGAAGTTTTGGTGAAGCCGGAACTGGAGATTTTTGCGGATGACGTGCTGTGTGCTCACGGGGCCACCTGTGGCGAGCTGGATGAGGACGCCTTGTTCTATCTGATGAGCCGCGGCATCAAACGAGCAGAGGCCGAATCGATGTTGATCCGCGCATTTCTGGCAGAATTGTTCGACGAAATGGAAAATGAGCAAGTGCGTGACAAACTGGGCGACCGTGTGGATGCCTGGTTGGCGGCAGCGGAGTAGATATGCTTGATCTTGGCAAAATTCGTGGTGACTTTCCGATCCTTTCGGAAGAGGTGAACGGGCATAAGCTTGTTTATCTCGACAGCGGCGCGTCGGCGCAAAAGCCCACGCAGGTGCTTGAGCGCATACAGCACGCCTATGCCCACGAATATGCCAATGTGCACCGCGGGCTGCACACGCTGTCTAACCGCGCGACAGAAGCCTTTGAGGCGGCGCGGGGCAAGGTGCAGAAATTCCTCAATGCCGAACGGACGGATGAAATTGTGTTCACCCGTTCGGCCACCGAGGCGATCAATCTGGTGGCTCAGAGCTTTTTGGGCCCCAAGATTGGTGAGGGTGACGAGATCATCATCACCAAAATGGAGCATCACTCCAACATTGTGCCGTGGCACTTTTTGCGCGAACGGCAAGGCGCGGTGATCAAATGGCTGGACGTGAACGAAGACGGCAGCTTCGATCTGGACGCCTTTGAAGCGGCTATCACCGACCGCACAAAAATGGTGGCGCTGACCCAAATGTCCAATGTGATGGGCACAATTGTGCCCATCAAACAGGTGGCGGAAATTGCCCATGCGCGGGACATTCCGGTGATGGTGGATGGCTCGCAGGGCGCAGTTCATTTGCCGGTTGATGTGCAGGATCTGGATGTCGATTTTTACGTTGCGACCGGGCACAAGCTTTATGGGCCAACAGGCATAGGTATTCTTTATGGCAAGTATGATCGCTTGCTGGATACACGGCCTTTTAACGGTGGTGGCGAGATGATCGCCGATGTGTTTGAAGACAGCGTCACTTATGCTGATCCGCCACATCGATTTGAAGCGGGAACCCCGCCCATTGTACAAGCCATTGGATTAGGCGCCGCAATCGACTATATTGAGAGTATAGGCCGCGATAAGATCAAGGCGCATGAAGATGAAATCGGCGACTATGCGCGGCAAGAGCTTTTAAAAATCAATGCGTTGCGGCTGATCGGCGATGCGCCGGGCAAAGGGGCAATTTTTTCCTTTGCGATTGAGAATGTGCACGCTCATGACCTGTCGACCATTTTGGATCGCTATGGCGTGGCAGTGCGCGCGGGCAGCCATTGTGCGCAGCCCTTGTTAAAAAGATTTGGCGTGACCTCTACATGTCGTGCCTCATTCGCCCTATACAATGGGAAAGATGATGTAGATGCGCTGGTGAATGCCATCGGCAAGGCGCAAACATTCTTTGGTTAGGAGAGCAATATGAGCGAAACAGAAACGGCACAGGCAGAACAGCATAGCCCCAATGCGGCGACGATTTCTGCTGAGAGCTCGAACCTCTCTGCCGAAGAGATTGAACGCCTGACCGACGATATTGTGGGCGCGCTGAAGACTGTTTATGACCCGGAAATCCCGGTCGACATCTATGAGCTTGGCCTCATCTACAAGGTTGATCTGGATGACAATCGGAACATTACGATTGATATGACGTTGACCGCCCCAGGATGTCCTGTTGCGGGCGAAATGCCAGTATGGGTTGAAAATGCTGTGGCCTCTGTGGAAGGGGTCCAGGATGTGAAAGTGAATATGGTGTTTGATCCACCATGGGATCAAAGCCGCATGTCAGAAGAGGCGATGGTCGCCCTGAATTGGTGGTAAAATGGCTTTGAAAATCATGAGCATAACCGAACGAGCCGCCGACGAGGTGAAGAGCATTATCGCGCAATCTGGCGATGATGACGTGATCGGTGTGCGCGTGGGCGTGAAAAATGCGGGCTGTGCCGGCATGGCTTACACGCTGGATTATGTGAAGGAAGTGACGCCTGGCGACGATCATGTGAGCGAGCATGGGGTGGACGTTTATGTCGACCCGAAAGCCACCATGTTTCTGCTGGGCACGGAGATGGATTTCAAAGAAGAGCTTTTGGGCTCAGAGTTCACCTTCAACAACCCAAACCAGACCGGGTCTTGTGGCTGTGGCGAAAGTGTTATGCTAGAACCTGCTGACTTGAAGCAGCTCGCCGAAGCACGCGCCTTGGCCAAATAGAATGTTCTAGAAAAATTAGGCGACCTTTGGTTTGCGGAACTCTTCATCAGTTTCGCAGACCACCCGATTGCGACCGCAACGTTTTGCGGTATACAGACACGCATCGGCCCGCTCAATCAATTCAGGTATAGATTCTTCGTGCCGGTACACTGCAGCGCCTATGGACACTGTGATCCGTCCCAATTTTTCATTGGTGGAGCGTTTCAGCAATTCTTTGGCGTGCACCGCTTTGCGGATTTTCTCCGCAATGATGCGCGCGCCGCGAATGTCGGTATCTGGCAAAATCGCCGCAAACTCTTCGCCACCATAACGTGACGCGTGGTCGCGTCCCTTTAGGTTTGACTTCAAGGTCATTGCCACAAGCCGCAATACCTGGTCACCAGTTTGGTGGCCATAATTGTCGTTGAAGGCTTTAAAATGGTCGATATCCATCATCAACAGGCAGAAGCTGGTGCCAGAACGTTTGCTGAGTTCGAGCACCTGTTTAAGGCGTTGATCGAAACTTTTGCGGTTGGCGATTTTGGTCAGCGGATCCAACATCGTTTCACGGCGAGCCGTGTCCAAATCCCGTTTCAAGCTGGAAATGTCTTGCTTTGAAGCTTTCAACTTTTCTTCGAGATTGGTGTTGGCTTCCTGCATCTTGTGGGTTTCGGTCAGAAGTTGTTTGGCCAAAATCCGCAAAGCATCTTGGTCCACATCGCCCAGCAGTTTCTTCTCGGCCAAGCCCAAGGAGCCAGAATAGCCTTCGGCCGTATCGATGGCATCGTCCATGGCGCGATTAACCGCGTCAATTTTGGATGACATTTCCTGAGAAACACTGGTCAAACGCGATTCGAGGTCCGACGGGTTGTCAAAGAACTCGCGATAGACCTGCAACACGTTTTCCATGGAGAGGGTGTTGTCCTCTCCCAATAGCATGTTGAGCCGCTCGTTCAGCTGCTCGTTAATGCCGGATGCGTATGTGTAACAGAGTTCGTAAAAGTGAGGGTAAGGCGGAATTTTCGCGCGCTTGAGCATGCCCAAGGCCGCAAAAGAGTACTCCAAAGTACGCTGATAATCATGTTCAGATACAAGCATATCAACTTCCGAACCAGACTTTTCGGTAATTGCAAGTTTATGCAATTGCCTCAAAGCTTATTTACCCACATCACGTTTTTACTGCGCGACCTATAAAGATTGCGTTAAAAAACAACCTTAGCTGGCGCGCCGTACAGGACGTAACAAAAAGGCCGGGACCTGATCTGATTGACCAAAAGGTACGCGATCCTGATTCTCATTTCCTGAACGTTTTTTGCGGTTATTCTTTGATGATTTTTGTGATTCTGTCGAGTGACTTGTCTGATTTTTTTCGGCGTTATCAGGCACTTGCTGTTTTTTCCCACGTCCACGTTTCGGCTTGTCTTCGACAGGTTTTTCGCTCTTCGGCTTATTCGACTTCGCCTCAGCGGAGGCAGTTTTGTCTGCTTCTTCGATGGGAATTGTCTTTTCGATCAATTTTTCAATGGCCGTTAAGTATTTTTCGTCGGCCTTGGTGACAAGGCTCACCGCCACGCCTGACCGTCCCGCACGCCCGGTGCGCCCGATTCTATGAACATAGTCTTCGGCATGGGTGGGAACGTCGAAGTTGTAAACGTGGCTGACTTCGGGAATATCCAGGCCACGGGCAGCCACATCGCTGGCCACCAAAATTTTGATCTCGCCTTTTTTAAACCCGTCCAGCGTTGCCATGCGGCTTTTCTGGTCCATATCGCCATGAAGTGCGCCCGCATTAAAGCCATGACGTTCGAGCGAGCGGGTTAGGGTAGCGATATCGCGCTTGCGATTGCAGAAGACGATGGCGTTGTTCAAATCCGCAGCAGCATGGATTTCGGCCCGCAGCGCTGCGCGTTTTTCAAAGGGTTTAGTGCCCACCTTGACGGCCTTTTGTGTGATGGTCTCGGCCGTTGAATTCTGCCGAGCGACTTCCACACGTTCCGGATTGGTCAAGAATTTGTTTGTCAGTTTTGCGATCTCATCGGGCATGGTTGCCGAGAATAGCAGCGTTTGACGACGTTTTGGCAACAGCGCGCTGACCCGCTCAATATCAGGCACAAAGCCCATATCCAGCATGCGGTCGGCTTCGTCGATCACGAAGATATCGACGCCGGTCATCAACAGGCGCCCACGCTCAAAATGGTCAAGCAAACGCCCTGGTGTCGCGATCAAAACGTCAGCGCCACGATCAAGCTTTTTATTTTGCTCTTCAAAGGACACGCCACCAATCAGAAGGGCGACAGTCAGCTTGTGGTTTTTGCCATATTTTTCGAAATTTTCATGCACTTGGGCGGCTAGTTCGCGCGTTGGTTCCAAGATCAAGGTACGCGGCATGCGGGCACGGGCACGGCCCTTTTCCAGCAAGGTCAACATGGGCAGCACAAAAGATGCCGTTTTGCCAGTGCCGGTTTGCGCAATGCCAACAATATCTCTTTTTTCAAGGATATGCGGAATTGCTTTTTGTTGAATATCCGTTGGGTCACTATAGCCTGCATCGGCCACAGCATTGATTACGGATTGGCTCAAACCAAGTTTTGAAAATTGCTCGCTCAAGTAATTACGTCCACTTTGACAGTTGTGATGGTCATGATTTGTTTAGTGGCCCCGCGCACGTGACCATAACGACAATAACCGCTAAGTCAATGGGTTATTGGGAATCTTTCTTAACGGAAGCCAGATCAACTCGTGATCAATTTATGCGTTGCGCAGACAAGGGACTAGATGTCGATGTCATCAACAAAGGCTGCATTTTCCTGAATAAACTGGAAGCGCAATTCTGGTTTGTTGCCCATAAGCCGGTCAATGCTGCCTTTGGTGTCGTCAAATTCACCTGCAATATCAATGCGCAAAAGCGTGCGAGAGCCCGGTTTCATGGTGGTTTCTTTCAGGTGCTGGTAGGGCATTTCCCCCAGACCTTTAAAGCGGGTTACCTCAACTTTACCGCGACCGGTAAACTCGTCGGCCATCAATTTATCCTTGTGGGCATCATCTTTGGCATAGAGTGTTTTGGCGCCTTGGGTGATGCGATAAAGCGGCGGCACGGCCAGATAAAGATGGCCTTCGCGGATCAAATCGGGCATTTCCTGAAAGAAGAAGGTCATCAACAAGGCGGCGATGTGGGCGCCGTCCACGTCCGCGTCAGTCATGATGATGATTTTGTCGTAGCGCAAATCGTCGCCGCGATATTTTTCGCGTGTGCCACAGCCAAGCGCCTGCACAATATCGGCAATCTGCTGGTTCGCGGTGACCTTGTCGCGCGTCGCACCGGCAACGTTGAGGATTTTACCCCGCAAAGGCAACACAGCTTGACTGGCGCGATTTCGCGCTTGTTTGGCGCTGCCCCCCGCAGAGTCGCCCTCAACGATAAAGATTTCGGCACCCTGAGCTGCGCCCTGCGAGCAATCGGCCAATTTGCCGGGCAAGCGCAAACGGCGGGTGGCGCTTTTGCGGTCGATCTCTTTTTCTTTGCGGCGGCGCAAACGCTCTTCTGCGCGCTCAATGCTCCAATCCAGCAGCTTGCTCGACTGGTTGGGCGAGGCGGCCAGCCAATGGTCGAACGAATCCCGGACCGCATTTTCTACAATCTTGGTGGCTTCCGTGGTGGAGAGTTTGTCTTTGGTCTGGCCAACAAATTCTGGCTCGCGGATAAAGGCTGACAGAACAGCGCAGCAGTTTGACAGCACATCCTCTGCTGTGAGGATCGAGGCGCGCTTATTGCCGGTCAATTCGGCATAGGCTTTCATGCCGCGCAACAGTGCCGCGCGCAATCCTGCTTCGTGGGTGCCACCATCTTGGGTGGGCACGGTGTTACAATAAGACGAGACAAAATTGTCGCCGATGGTGAAAGCGATGGCCCATTCAACGGCCCCATGCTTACCGGGCTGGCCTGCACGACCTGCAAAAGTCTCGTCGACAATGCGGGTGCGGCCTTCGACCCGGTGTTCCACATAATCTTTCAGCCCGTTGGGGAAGTGGAGCGTTTTTTTGCTCGGAACATCGGTGCCTTCGACCAGTTCCGGATCGCAGGACCAACGAATTTCCACGCCCGCGAACAAATAGGCTTTGGCCTGCGACATATCGAAGATGCGCTTGGGCGAAAACTTGGCTTTCTCGCCAAAGATCTGCGGGTCGGGGTGGAATTTGATGGTGGTGCCGCGCCGATTGCGCACTTCGCCCTTGCTTTCAATGCCGGTGACGGCAAGGCCGCGGGAGAATTTTTGCTCATATAATGTCTTGTCGCGCGCGACTTCCACGATCAGATCATCAGACAAGGCATTCACCACGGAAACGCCCACACCATGCAAACCGCCGGATGTCTCATAGGCCTTGGAATCAAATTTACCGCCTGCGTGCAGGGTGGTCATGATGATTTCTAAGGTGGAGCGGCCGGGGAATTTCGGGTGTTCCTCCACAGGAATGCCGCGACCATTATCGGTGATGGCCAGATAGCCTTCTGTATCCAGATGCACCTCAATGCGGGACGCATGGCCCGCAATGGCTTCGTCCATAGAGTTATCAATGATTTCGGCAAACAAATGGTGCAGCGCATTAATGTCTGTGCCGCCAATATACATGCCCGGGCGCCGGCGGACCGGTTCCAGCCCTTCAAGCACCTCAATGTCGCTTGCGCCGTAGGATTTGTCATCCTTTGACGCGCTGGGCAGGGGCGCGCTGTTTTTGGGCGCAGATGTGCTTTCAGTTTTTCTGGCGATTTCTGGCTTATCTACCGCCTCGTCGCCGCCAAATGCTGAAAACAGATCGTCGCTATTGTTCATGCTCTACCGCCTCGAATCATCTCTTATGCCTTGCTTACCATATTTGTGGGACATAGGGGGTGGTCAATCGCTTCGCCCGGAAAATCACGGGTTTGCGTGTACTTATCGACCGTTTTCAAACAAATGGCGATCAAAATTATTATTGAAAAACTTTTGGACGAATTTGTCGGTTTAAAAGACGCTGCGTTTCAGAATGAAACTGATAAGTGATTGAAGCTATTAGCTCGGGGTGTGGAAATAAAGGATTACTTAACTTTGTTGTCGCTAAATCCCGGAAATAATTGACGAAATCTTTCTGTCGCGTCAGCACTTTTTTAACAAGGTGCTGCTAATTCTTAGGCATACGGTCGATGAGTTTGGAGTACCCGTATGATTGTCAAAGCAAAAACCAGCGTATCCGGAACTTTTGCCGCGACAATATCCAATTGGATGGTGCAAGTCGGATTTAATAGTTTTGCGTACCGACTTGCCCATATCCAAATGCCACGCCATTTTGTATCTGTCGCGTTGGCGCTTGTTTTCTTTTTTGTCTGATCTTGCCAAACTGGTGGCTTCAAATTAGGCTCCATACAGCTTTTATGCTTTTTGGAGGACGTCTGCTTGGCACGCCATTATCGTTTAACATTCGGACCGGGTTGGGCCCTGCTTCAAAATTTGAGGTAGGGCGGGCGCAATGGTCGAAACAACTTTGTGACTCGCTTTAAGGTGCCACGCCAGTGGCGCAGAATTGATATGGCCGATTGGCCAAGACGATATGAGTGACAAAGACAATGACGGTACTCCAGTTTCAATCCATCAGTGCGGTTGCGCGCGAAACGCTTTTTCAAAACTTAGATTTAACCCTCAATAAGGGCGATTGTTTGGGCCTTGTGGCGGGGAACGGGCAGGGGAAAACCACGCTGCTGCGCCAGATTGTGGGGGAGACTGACCCACACAGCGGACAGATCATCACTTCGCGTGGCGCTAAAATCGGCTATATGCCGCAAGAATTGCCCGAAGACTGTCTCAACATGATGGGCCGCGACTATGTTTTGGGTGCAATTGCGCCGGAGGAGCGCGATTTTGAAGCCTGGCGGGCCGATGTGGCGCTGAATGATATGGGCGTGCCTTATGAATATGGCGAGATGCTGTTGGCAGCGCTTTCCGGGGGCTGGCGGCGGCTGGTGATGCTGGCACGGCTGTTTGCGGCGGAGCCGGATATTCTGGTTCTGGATGAGCCGACCAACCATCTGGATTTGGAAAAAATCTATTTGGTTGAGCGGGTGCTGAAAAACAAGCAGGGCAAGGTGGTGACTGTGCTCACCAGCCATGACCGGGCGTTTTTGGACAGCGTGACCAACAAGACCTTGTTTTTGCGTCCAGGCGAATGCCAGCAATTTGATGTGGCATATTCTCACGCGCGGATTGCGCTTGAAGAAATGGATCTGGCCGCACGGGACAAGGCGGAGCGGGATATGAAAGAGATCAACCGTCTGCGCACCAATGCGGCCAAGCTGTTCAATGTGGGCACCAATAGCGGGTCTGATCTGCTGCAGACCAAAGCCAAGCAACTCAAGGCGCGTGCGGCGAAGATTGAGGACAATATTGCCGATCTGCATAAGGATCGACACGGGGATGTGACGCTGGCCAATCGCGGGTCACATGCCAAGGTGGCGATGAGCTTTGAGAGTTTTGAGGTTCGCACGCCTGACGAGCGTAAATTGTTTTCGATTGAAAAGCTGTTTCATTATCAGGGCGACCGGATTGTAGTTCTGGCGGAAAATGGCCGCGGGAAAACCCAACTGATCAATGCGGTGAAGCGGGCGCTTGATGGGGAAGAGGTGCGGGGAATTTGGACCACACCGTCCAATGTGGTGGCCTATGCGGACCAGAATTTGGACATGCTGCCGGCAAAGCAATCGCCGCTGAGCTTCATCACAGAGCATTTTGATGTGGGCGACCAGCGGGCCAAAGGATTGCTCGCCAATATTGGCTATATATATGAGCAGCAAAGCCAGCCGATCGGGCAGCTTTCGTTTGGCCAGCGCACGCGTTTGTTGCTGCTGGCACTGCGATTAACCGAGCCGAATTTTTATTTGTTAGACGAACCAACGAACCATTTGGATATTCATGGTCGTGAGCAATTGGAGCGTGAGTTGGTGGAGCGGGAGCCAAGCGCGCTGGTGATTTCCCACGACCGGCATTTTGTGCGGGCGATTGGTACCCGTTTTTTCGAAATCGATGCGCGGCAGCGGTTGTTCGAAGTGGAAAGCCCTGAACCATTTTTCGACCGGTTGCGGCAAAAAGATTTGGCCGAGATGGCCGGTTAGGATCACAAAAAAGGCGTGCGCGATGCCGACAGGGTTGTCCGGAGGGACAAAGGCGCGTAAAACGCCCGGCAACAGATAATAAGAGTGAGTGATTATGAGCGAAAAAAAGGCCCGGCCCCTATTCTGGATCGCCTCCTATCCCCATAGCGGTGACTTGGCGGTGCGTTCATTCTTGCAGCAAGCTGCAAAAATCAAGGGCTATCGCCCAAACGATCCGGCAAGTCTTGAACTGATAAATCGTGATGTGCCTTGGGACACAGACGTGTGGTTCTATCGCGAAGTGATCGGCAAAGACCCGTCTGAGTTGAGCGAGCCGGAGATCGCGGCGGCACGACCGAAAATTCACGACTATCTGTCGAAAAAATATCCGGGTTTGCCTTTCATCAAAACCCATGCGGTGCGCGCGGAGTTTCATGATGTACTTTCCATCAACACCAAGGTTTCAGGCGGCGGGATCTATATGATCCGGAACCCGCTTAATCTGGTTATGGCTTTTGCCCATGCGGGTAAGAAAAAACCTATTGATGCGATTAAACTGCTGGCCACCAGCGAATATCGCCAGCCCACAACTGCACAAAATGCATTGGAGCCTTGGGGCTCGTGGTCTGAAAATGTCCAAAGTTGGACCGAGCCGTCTTCACCGCATGATCTGGTGGTGCGGTTTGAAGATTTGCTGACAGATCCGCACGGTCAATTTAAGCGGCTGGCTGACCATATGCGGTTGGGTCTCAGCGCGGACGAGTTGCGCACGGCATCTGATAAGGCGGTGAAAGCGGTCGGGTTTGCCGGCAAAAAGCCCTCCAGTGCACCTTGGAAAGAAGGGCTGAGCCCAGCTGAAGCGCGTGCTGTTTTGGAGGTGCATGCGCAGCAAATGGTGCGGTTTGGTTATTTGACCAATGAGGCCCTGAATTTTGCCGAAGTGGACCGCGAGACGGTGCTTCGCTCGTCCGCAGCGCTACGGCAACTTGAAGCGGCCAATATGAATGTGGCGCACTAGACGATTGCATCAGTGATAAGTTGATAAAGGCCGGGGAAAACCTCGGCCCTTTTTGTTTGTGCATCTTAAAAGCGGCGAACGCGATTGGTCTGCACAACTCGCCTTCGATACAAAGGTTTTTGTGATTTTAAACGAGCCCTAAATACCTCTTGGAGTAAAAAAGCGTTGTGGGCAACATTCCAGATTGCTTTTGTTGAACCCGGCTTCCGGCCGGGAAGGTGGGCAAAAGTGCGTTGGAGTTCGGAGTTGCCCCGGCACTTTCTTTGTAGACGCGGCGCCACCCTTGATCCATCCCCACAAGAGGGAGGGAGATCGGCCTTTGCTTTCTTCTAGAGTTGCAATCTTAGTCCTTTGCCGTGATCCGCACCACTTTGCCGCTGGCGTCGGTGAGGGCGAGGATTGAGCCGTCCTGGTCAATTTCGATGTCGCGGACGCGGCCGAGGTTGGGCAGGAGGCGTTCTTCACCGGTGATGGTGTCGCCTTCAAGCGTGAGGCGGACGATACCGCCGGGGTTGAGGGAAGAGGCGATGATGTTGCCGTTCCATTGAGACAGTTCGTCGCCGGTTTTAAAGGCGAAGCCGCCGGGGGCGATCACGGGGTCCCAATAATAGCGCGGTTCCTCAAAGCCTTCGGCGCGGGGGTGGCCGCTGCCAATGGGGCGGCCGCCATAGGTTTCGCCATAGCTAACGACTGGCCAGCCATAATTGGCACCAGCTTGCAGTTTGTTCAGTTCATCACCGCCGCGTGGACCGTGGCCCAGCAGCCAGATATCGCCCGTTGCGGGCTGGATATCAGCGCCCTGCACGTTGCGCACGCCGAGGGCGTAGATGGTGTCGATGGCACCTTGCTGGCCAACAAAGGGATTATCATCAGGCGTTTCACCTGTTGGGGTAACGCGGATGATTTTGCCGTAGGTTTTGTCTAAATCCTGCGCATATTCGCGCTCTTGCCGGGAAGAGTGTTCACCCGTGGTGATATAGGTATAGCCATTATGCGGGATGATGCGGCTGCCATAATGCATGGGCGTTGGGGACGGCGGCTGTTGCACGAAGATGTCTTGCACCTCCGAAAGGCTGCTTATGTCTTCCGACAAGACAGCGCGGGCCGCGGCGGTGACCGATGTATTGCCCTGCATGGGCTTTGAATAGGTGAGGAAAATCACCCGGCTTTCGCTGAAATCTTCCGCCAGCGCCACATCAAGCAAGCCCCCTTGGCGCACATTATGCACTTGCGGCACACCCTCAATGGGCGTGTTGACCAGCTGGCCCTCAGCCGTGATGTGGCGGAGCTGGCCGGTGCGCTCTGTAACCAAATAGCCGCCATCGGGCAGGACGGCGATGCCCCAAGGATGATCGAGGCCGGTGGCCACATCTTCCACATTGAGCGCCACATCACTTTGCAAGAGCGGCGCGCGGGTTTGGTTTTCAAACGCCGGTTGAAATTCGGGCACATTCTTCGGCCCGCCATAGGCCGCATCGTTTTGGGCAAAGGCTGGCGCCGAAATGACGCTGGCGAGAAGGGCTAAAGTATAAGCGTTTTTCATCGGGCAAGCTCCTTTAAATAGTATCGAATATGCTTGAAACGAAGTTGGGAACAATATGGTTTCAACCGGTTGGCGATGATGACAGGATTGTGATCCTCGGTTTTGTTTTTGAAAAAACATGATGTTTTCTGAATTGATATCGGTCAATTCACGCGGCCAAAAAGCCTCTATGCTTGATATATGGCAGATTTAGGGGAACGCACGTTGGATAAAGCCTTTGTGATGAGGGGACTCACCAAGACATATGGTGAGGGCCGCACGGCCGTGCATGCCTTGCGCGGGGTTGACCTTGAAATCGGGCGCGGGGAAATCGATGTGCTGCTCGGACCATCGGGCAGTGGCAAATCCACCTTTTTGAATATTCTGGGCGGTTTGGACACGGCGACCAGCGGTGAAGCCTGGTTTGGTGATCAATGCTTGACCGAAATGAATGACCGGCAGCTGACGCTCTATCGCCGCAACCATGTGGGCTTTGTGTTTCAGTTTTATAATTTGATGCCCAGCCTGACGGCACGCGAAAATGTGGAACTGGTGACAGAAATTGCTGAAAGCCCGATGGAGGCGGATGAAGCGCTGCATCTGGTGGGGTTGGGCAAACGGCTGGACCATTTTCCAGCGCAGCTTTCCGGCGGGGAGCAGCAGCGGGTGGCGATTGCCCGCGCGGTGGCCAAACAGCCGGATGTTCTGTTCTGTGATGAACCAACCGGGGCGTTGGATAGCACCACCGGTCGCGCGGTATTGCGCGTGTTGCAGGATGTGAATGAACGGTTGGGCACCACGGTTTTGATCATCACCCATGCGGCGGCAACAGCGGCTATGGCCGACCGGGTGATTCATTTTGCGGATGGGGCCATTCGCGAGGTGGTGATAAATGAGAAACGTCTGGCCGCCGAGGAGATTGAGTGGTGAGCCCGCTGCACGCGAAACTAGCCCGCGATCTGTGGCGCATTAAAGGCCAGGCACTGGCGATTATGCTGGTGATTGGCATTGGTGTGGCGCTGCAGGTAATGATGACCGGGTTTGTGGCGTCGCTCAGCCAGACCCGCGACGCCTATTATGAGCGGCATCAATTTGCCCAAATTTTTGCGCCCGTGGCGCGGGCGCCCGAATATGTGGTGAACCAATTGCGTGAAATACCGGGGGTGGGCGCGGTGCAATCGCGGATTTCGGGGATGGCGCTGATCGATATTCCCACGCGGGATATTCCGGTTTCGGCACAAATCCTGTCGCTGCCCACGCATGGCATGCGGCATCTCAATGAGATTCGATTGACCGCAGGCCGTAAGCCAGAGGCGGGGAAATCTGCTGAAATTGTGTTGCTGGACAGTTTTGCCACGGCGCACAATATCGTGCCCGGCGATCAGATTAAGGTGACGCTAAACGGTGCCCGGCGCACATTTGATGTGGTGGGCACGGCCCAATCGCCAGAATTCATCTATTATGCCGCGCCGGGCGAAATGATCCCCGACGATGCGCGGTTTGGCGTGATCTGGATTGGGCGTCCGGCGCTGGCCGCTGCACTTGACCTAGAAGGGGCGTTTAATGAAGCGCTGTTGACGCTGCTGCGCGGCGCAGTGGAAGAGGCGGTGCTGGAGGAAGTGGATCGGGTGTTGGCGCCATATGGCGCGCCCGGTGCCTATGGTTTGGACGATCATCCGTCCGATCGCTTTTTATCAGAAGAAATCGCCGGGCTGGAGATTTCGGCCACCAATGTGCCGCCTGTCTTTATGCTGGTGGCCGCCTTTCTGCTCTACATCGTCACCAGCCGGACCATCCAGTCGGAGCGCGAGGAAATCGGGCTGATGAAGGCCTTCGGCTATACTGATCGCGAGGTGAGTGGCCATTATGTGCAATTGGTGGTAATCATCGCTTTGGCCGGGGCGCTGTTTGGCTGTTTGCTCGGTGTTGTTCTGGGGCGGATTACCGTGCCGGTTTATACCACCTATTATAAGCTACCCTTCCTGTTATTTCGGCTTGAATTGTCGTCCTTTACCTCGGGCATATTGACCAGCGTGTTCGTTGCCACGCTGGGTGGCGCATTCGCATTGCGCCGGGTATTTAAACTGATGCCGGCGGAAGCTATGCGCCCGGCTGCGCCGCCGGATTTTTCCAAAGCGGGCAATGTGGGCTCAAATATGATGCGCCTATTGGATCAGCCATCACGCATGGTGGTGCGCCGGTTGTTTAGGCAGCCCTGGCGCATGTTGGGGGCCGTGGCCGGAATAGGTGCCGGGATGGCACTCAGCCTGTCCATGCTGATCATTTATGAGGGGTTCGATACGGTGTTGGACCGCACCTTTAATGTGATTGACCGATCGGATGCCGCGGTCAGTTTCACCCATAGCGCGCCGATTAAAACCTTGTTGGAGCTGGAGCGCCTGCCGGGAGTGACCCAAGCTGAGCCCGTGCGCAATGTGGCCGTTGTGTTGCGCAATGGTCGTCGCAGCCATGCAGGTGCGGTGACAGGCCTGTCACCAGATGCCGAATTGTATCGGGCACTCGATACGAATGTGGCACCCATTCGACTGCCGGACAAAGGGATCGTTTTGTCCAAGCCGCTGGCCAACCTATTGCAGGTCGGAATTGGTGATCCGGTGCTGGTGGACATTCGAGAAGGCAGCCAGTTGGCTGTGACCACGCGGGTTGCGGGCATCGCCGAAAGCTTGATCGGGTCACCGGCCTATATGGACTTGGCGGCGCTGAATAGACTTATGACCGAGCCGCAACGTGTGTCCGGCGCCTATATTGCCATCAAGGACGGGGCAGAAGCCCAAGTCTATGCCGCGCTCAAGGATATGCCGATTGTGGCGGGGGTGAGCTTGCGCCGTGAGGCCGTTCAGGCCTTTGAAGAGGTGATGAATCAGGGGGCTGGCTTTTCCCGCTTTGTTATGGGCTTTATGGCTTTCGCCATCACTTTCGGGATCATCTATAATGTGGCGCGGGTGGCGCAGGATGAGCGGGCCCGCGATCTGGCCAGCTTGCGGGTGATGGGTTTTTTCCGCGGTGAGACCGCCTTTGTGCTGCTGGGCGAACTCGGTGTGGTGACGCTGGTGGCGCTGCCCTTGGGCGTTTTTCTCGGCAGCGGGCTGACCAATCTGATCGCTGCTGGCTTTTCCACCGATCTTTACCAAATACCTGTCGTTTATGCCCCCAAAGCATATGGCATTGCGGTCGCCGTGGTTGTTGGCGCTGCCATGGCATCCGGCTGGCTGGTATGGCGCGACCTTGGCCGATCTGACATCACGCTGGCCCTTAAGACTAGAGAGTAATTCCTATGCCAAAACGAGCAAAAATATCTCGAAATCTGTTCATTGTTGCAGCGGTGGGCGCCGTGGCAGCCACGATTGCCCTGACGATGATGCCCAAACCGGCTGAGGTTGATCTGGGACAGGTCAGTCGCGGCGACTTGGCGGTGACCATCGATGAGGAAGGACGCACGCGGGTGCGCGAAACCTATATTGTCTCCACGCCGGTGGCAGGGCGCTTGTTGCGGGTTGAGCTGCATGCCGGTGATGAGGTGACACAAGGAAAGACAGTGGTGGCGAAAATGCGCCCCACCACCCCAGCCATGTTGGACAGCCGGACGCGTGAACAGGCCATGGCAACCGTGGATGTGGCGCAGGCTGCGGTGCGCGTGGCACAGGCAATTCTCAATGCAGCGATTGCCAGCGAAGAATTGGCAGAGGCGGCTTATCGCCGGACCCGCTCGCTCTCCCAACGCGGTGTGGAAAGCGAAGCCTCGCTGGAACGGGCGGAGGGGGCTTTGCGGGCCAGCCGTGCGAACCGAGAAACCGCAGAGGCGGCAATTGCCATGCGTGAAGCGGAATTGGCCAATGCGCGTGCCAATCTAAACGGGCAATATGATGATGGGGCGGGGGAGATTGGCGGCCTGGACCATAGCCAGGATATTCCACTTTATTCGCCGATTGATGGGCGGATATTGCGCGTTATGCAAGAAAGTGAGACCACTTTGCCGGTTGGTGCACCGATTATGGAGATTGGTGACGTGGCCTCGGATCTTGAGGTCGTAGCCGAGTTGATCTCATCCGACGCTGTGCAGGTGCGCGAGGGCGATCCGGTTATTTTGCGTGATTGGGGCGGAGAGGAAGATTTGCGCGGTGAGGTGAGTCGCGTGCATCCGTTTGGCGAGACCAAATATTCAGCGCTTGGCGTGGAGGAGCAGCGCGTGCGGGTTGAGATTGACTTGCTGAGTCCGCCAGAGGAACGCGCGGCCCTCGGCCATGGCTATCGGCTGGAAGTTGGTATCATCGTTTGGCAGGCGAACGACATTCTGCTTGTGCCGGCCAGCGCCTTGTTCCGCGAAAACGGACAATGGTCGGTTTTTGTTGCTGAGGAGGGCGTGGCACGTCTCACTCAGATCGAAATTGGCGAGAGCGATGGCGTGTTGACCCAAGTGATCGGTGGCTTGGCGGAAGGTGCGGAAGTGGTTCTTTATCCCTCTGCCGCGATTGAGGATGGCACGCAGGTTACGCCGCGTGTGGTGAATTGATCTTGCATCTAACATCATTTGAATAGGCAAAAAAAGAGGGCGCCGAAATGGCGCCCTAAGTTTTAGGTATTGCTACCTAGGGGATAGGTGGGAATTCCTTATGAGGAATAATACATATCAAACTCAACTGGGTGAGGTGTGTGCTCGAAACGGATCACTTCTTCCATCTTCAGCGCAATGTAGGCGTCGATCTGGTCGTCATCGAACACGCCACCGGCTTTCAGGAAGTCGCGGTCTGCGTCCAGAGCTTCCAGCGCTTCGCGCAAAGAGGCCGCCACAGTTGGGATTTCTTTCAATTCTTCCGCTGGCAATTCATACAAGTCTTTATCCATTGGATCACCAGGATTGATCTTGTTTTTGATGCCATCAAGGCCAGCCATCAACAGGGCGGAGAACGCCAGATATGGGTTGGCCATTGGATCGGGGTAACGCACTTCCACACGCTTAGATTTTGGTGAGGAGCCGAATGGAATACGGCAAGATGCAGAGCGGTTACGTGCTGAGTAAGCCAGCAAAACGGGCGCTTCAAAGCCTGGAACCAAACGCTTGTAAGAGTTGGTTGATGGGTTTGTGAAGGCGTTGGTGGCTTTGGCGTGCTTGATGATGCCGCCGATGAAGTGCAAGCACTGCTCGGACAGGCCTGCATAACCGTCGCCAGCAAAGTTAGGCTTGCCATCTTTCCAGATTGACAGGTGACAGTGCATGCCTGTGCCGTTATCGCCATAAACAGGCTTGGGCATAAAGGTTGCAGTTTTGCCATAGGCTTGGGCAACTTGGTGCACGCCGTATTTGTAGATTTGCACCTGGTCAGCGATGCGAGTCAGTGTGTCAAACTTGATGCCAAGTTCGTGCTGGGCAGACGCCACTTCGTGGTGGTGCTTTTCAACGGAAACGCCCATTTCTTTCAGCACGGTCAGCATTTCAGAACGCATGTCCTGAGCGCTATCCAAAGGCGGAACAGGGAAGTAGCCCGCTTTTTGAGCGATGTGGTGGCCCATATTGCCAGCCTCATAGCGCGTATCTGTGTTGGTTGGCAGCTCTACGTTGTCGAGCTGGAATCCGGTGTTGTACGGATCAGCCTTAAAACGCACATCGTCAAAGATGAAGAATTCAGGTTCTGGGCCCACAACAACTGTGTCACCAATACCAGAAGACTTCACATAGGCTTCGGCTTTTTTCGCGGTTGTGCGCGGGTCACGGTTGTAGGATTCGAAAGTTGAAGGCTCAAGAATATCGCAATTGATCGCCAAGGTGGCCTGACCAAAGAAAGGGTCCATATGGGCGGTTTCATTGTCGGGCATCAACACCATGTCTGACTCGTTAATGGCTTTCCAGCCACCGATGGAGGAGCCGTCAAACATCACGCCATCTTCAAACATGTCTTCGTCCACTGCGGCGACGTCCATGGTGACGTGTTGCAGCTTGCCGCGTGGGTCTGTGAAGCGCAAATCAACAAATTGTACGTCTTCGTCTTTGATTTTTTTCAAAATGTCGTTAGCAGATGTCATTTGATCTATCCTAATTTCCCTTGACTGGGTTCTTGTTTGACAGGTTGTTGGGTCGAAACCCGGATTTAAATGGCGTCGTCGCCGGTTTCGCCGGTACGAATTCGAATGGCTTGATCGATGGTGGAGACAAAGATTTTGCCATCGCCAATGCGGCCGGTTTGCGCGGCATTGCGGATGGCCTCCACAGCCTCTTCCGCCATATGGTCGGCCACAACGATTTCAATTTTCACTTTGGGCAGAAAATCCACGACATATTCTGCGCCGCGATAAAGCTCGGTATGGCCCTTCTGACGGCCAAACCCCTTCACTTCAGTAACTGTTATCCCCTGAAAGCCAGCATCCTGGAGGGCTTCTTTGACCTCATCCAGTTTAAACGGCTTTACAATAGCTTCGATTTTTTTCACGAGACCTATTCTCCATAAGGCTGGTTCGTTTGACACAACATATGCATGGCGCGTGCCAGTTTTAGTGCGCAGTCAATAAATATTTAAAAACAACAGGTTACTGATTGATGCGTAATTTATTGGCGGTCGTCGCATGTGAGCTTTGCCTATTAATTAGGCATCCTGCTGCTTTTTTGAGCAATATCGGAGACGAGGGAGGTGTTACTTTTTTGCCAGCTAATTGGGTCTCTGTTTGGCAAGATTTTGGGCGTGAGACGGGCGCACATGCGCCTTTGCGATATAAAAATGTCAATTTTTCCATATTTTGGGCAAAAAAATCACGAAAGTGCTTTGACTGTTGTGGGCAATTGGGTTAGACCCAGCGCCGACTTCATCGCTGAGGGAAGTTTTTAGCGGGTGTGGTGAAATTGGTAGACACGCCAGATTTAGGTTCTGATATATTTTAACTCCGCTAATGGAGTTTATTTTTCAAGGTCTTAGGCTTCCTAAGGCCTTTTATTGTGCCAATAATCTTACGTTAACGTAGAGACTACGATTGTAGGGTGACATACGTTAATGGAGTTAAGGTACCCTCCAGTACATCAATAAACAGCCAGAGGAGTAGATGAACGAAAACCTCTACGAAATGGAATTACGTCTTGAAGAAGAAGCTCGGTCTTTGTCGGCCCAGCGGTTTCTTAAAGACCACCTAAAAGGTCTCGATGGAGACACTTATGCGGAGACATTCGTAGGGACTAAATTGTTGAAAAACTATTTGATCCCTTACAGCAGGGCGATTGAAGACTGGATACATCAGGCTAACCAAGGGGGTGTTGGTCGACGTATGAGGGCCGCGCAGCTCCTCGCTGATATCGACCCCATGATGATTTCATATTTGATGTTGAAGTCTATCATCAACTTGGTCCCCTCGAACTTCGGAGACCAGCCTTGCTCAATTATGCGTCTTGCACTTCACGGTGCCGGACTTATTCACACTGAATTGCGTTTGCGTCACTTCGATCAGGAATATGGGAAGTTGTCCAAACGTATCCATGAGGACTTCAATCAGCGCGAACTTCCTCGTTATAAGCGCGAGGAGTACATGCGAAAGATGTTCTCAAAGGTTGATCTTGATTGGTCTATCTGGACCAAAAATGAGATGGCCCTAATTGGCTTTGCTCTGATCGACCGATTTAAGGAAGTGACAGGTGACCTGCAGGTTGTCTCTGTCAGGCGCGGAAAGAAAACTCACTACGCTGTGACACCTTCCGATGCTCTTGTCAAAATCATCAACGATATGACAGAGAACCACGCTGACCTGTTCACTTCCGCATTCCCCATGATTGTCTCTCCGATTGATTGGGGGCCAGATAACCTTGAAACGGGCGGCTACGTTAGTCACCATATTTCACCCTATAAGTTCGTGAAGGGTGCTAAGAGGGGTTATCTCAATCAGCTAAAGCTTGAAGCCGAGAATGGAGTTCTTGACCATGTCCTCCACGGTGTAAATGCGCTGCAGAAGACGCGATGGGCTGTGAATGTTCCAGTGTTAGACGTAATGGAGCAAGTTTATCGACTGAATTTGGAGTGCGGGAAGCTCCCAAAAGCTGATCCTATACCGCTTCCTGAATGGCCATCTCACCTACCGAACTTTGAAGATTGTTCGCCAGACGAACAGGAGGAGTTCATCAAGGCCAAATCGGAGCGGTTCATAATTCACGAACAAAACCGCCGCATGATAGGAAAGCGGGTTGTTGCCCAACGGGCTTTCAGTTTGGCGCGGAAGATGGCGAGCTATCCTGCAATCTATTTTCCGCACGATCTGGACAGTCGTGGGAGAGCATATCCGGTACCTAGCGGTCTAAACCCACAGGGACCTGATTATGTCAAAGCCTTACTTCAATTTGCGGAGGGCAAGGTTCTCGGAGAAAACGGTGTCCGATGGTTGGCGATCCACGGTGCTAACTGTTGGGGAGAGGACAAGTTACCTCTGCACGAACGTGAAAGATGGGGTCACGCTCATTACGAACTCGCTCGATCTGTGGCCCGAGACCCAATCGGAACGTTTGCAGAATGGGGAAACTGTGACAATCCTGCCCAATTCCTCGCTTGGTGTCTAGCGTGGGCTGAGGCTCACGAAGGGAAGCCTGAGGAATACATTTGTCGTCTCCATGTGGACGTCGACGCGACTTGTTCTGGGCTTCAACACTTTAGCGCCATGCTTCGCGACGAAGTCGGTGGGTATCATGTGAACATGACGCCTAACGACGAACGTCAAGATGTTTATGGGGCAGTTGCCTCGGCAGCCGTTGAGTTAATCGAGAAAGACTTGGGTGGAGATAACGATGCTTTGGCGAAAGCTTGGTTGAAATTTGGCGTGGACCGAAAGATCACCAAGCGTCCTGTGATGGTGAAACCATATGCAGGAACTCGGCAGTCATGTATCACCTATGTCTCGGATGCGGTAACAGATCGGTTGAAAGCCGGGGAACCTATACCGTGGCCGGAAGATGACTTGTTCACCTTCCAGTTATACGGAGCCAATAAGGTCTGGGAAGCCATTCCAAAAGTGGTTGTGGCAGCAGACGGTGCTATGCGCTGGCTGTCATCAATCGCCCGTCTAGTCGGAAAAAGCCAACCAGATTGTCGTCGAATAGAGTGGCGTACACCTGCTGGTCTTCCAGTTCATCAGTACAAATTCAATCATAAGGTTAGACGCTTGAAGACCTTCTTTGATGGAAGCGTCATTCGTCCGCGCCTGTTGGATGAAACTGATAAGTTGGACCCGAGACAAATGGCTTCATCGGTGGCCCCGTCCTTCGTACACTCGTTGGACGCATGTCACCTACAAATGACCGTGGCAAGAGCCGTAGAGGAGGGGATCACGGACTTTGCTGCTGTCCATGACAGCTTCGGAGTTCACCCGTCCGATGTTGACAAGTTCTCGCGCATTATTCGTGAGACGTTTGTCGAAATGTATACGGAGCATGACGTTCTTCAAGAGTTCTTAGAGGACGCCAAAAGGCTGATCTCACCAGAATTTCACAAGGACATTCCTCCTATACCGCCCAAAGGACAGCTTGACCTACAGGGCATCTTAGAAAACGAATTTTTCTTCTCATAATACCTACGGTAACGGAGATAAAATGAAGGAAAATCAAGCCTCTCCAATTCAGGTGAGGGAAGCCTGTGATGCACTCGCAGCTTCTCGGAGAAACCTGAAAACAGAGAAAGGCCGCACCTATCGGGGTGCAGTAATGGTTCAAAAAAAGAAACGCTTCATGGATGAATTAGCCCGTGAAGTCAGAAACACATTCAGAATTGTATGAGGTGAAAATGCTGAATATCCAAAATGAAATTGATCTTTTGATCGCCCTTGGTTTGGTCGAGGAAGTGGAGCCAGAGCCTCCAGTCGAGATCACAGTAATCATCATCACTGAATAAGAAATTACCTACGATAACGTAACTAAATAGAGAGTAAAATATGCACATCACAAAACGTATGCACACAATCCGCGCCAATACAGATTACATTCATCAGTCGGTTCACTTCAAACGTCGAGCCTACGACAAACAATACGAAGTCGTTGGGCGTCTGAGTGATAAGTCGATTGATGATCTTGATCTCTCAATTGGTGGTGAGATTGTGCTGGACGTCCAACCCAACCGGACAACTGCTTTGGCGTCTGTCCGTTTCTTCCGCTACCAACAGGAGGTTTAATGTCAAACTTACGCACACTTAAATGTAAAAAATGCGGTTCCAGTTTCTATGCCGCAGAAGCTCGTGACATCTGCCAGAATTGTAAAGGTGATTATGATCGCTCCAAGCAAGAGGCAAGTGATCGCGAAGCTCGGAAATCCATCTTGAAAAATCCGAATACTGCCGAACCGCAAGCTGTCGATCCGCGCACAGGGCAAGCTGCGCCGAAGACACCCGCAACTAAGCAGACCAAATCAAAATCGAAGTCTACCTCTAAGGAATAAATGACACATTTTGATCTGTTTGATGCGGATGGTCGCTATCTTGGCCGTAAAAAGGCTAATCTGGCGGCTGCAGAGGGTGAGGGACCCTCCAAAGTGATTTCAGTAAATTCCCTTATTGATCAAATCACAACTCAGTTGGACCTCGAGGAATTTCCCCTGTCGGAGGAAGACTGTACCTATTTGTCTACGATAGCGTAGAATAAACGTAAATGGAGAATAATTTGAGCGAGAAACCACATATCATGCTCCCAATGGGTGTTGCACGTTACCCAGCACTACATATGCCCGATACCAAGTTTGTTGAGTTCGGTGAATATAAAGCAGACGTGGTTGTTCCTGCTGAAAAAGCAAAGCCCATCATGAAGAAACTGCAAGAGGTTGCAAAGGAACATACGGGCAAGCCATTGGCGAAATCCAAAAACTCCTGCTGGGAAGCTGTCATCGATGATGATGGTGAGGAAACCGGGGAGATTATGTTTAAGGTCCGCGTGAAAAACAAAATGTCACGCAAGACTGGTAAGCTTTGGGATCGTCGTCCAATGGTTATCGACGGTCAGAAAAATCCAATCTCCACTGACGTTGCAGTTGGTGGTGGCTCCAAGCTTAAAGTTCAGGCCGAGATTGACGCATGGGAAGCTGCAAATAAGCGCGGCGTATCTCTCCGTCCTCTCATTGTTCAGGTCGTGGACTTGAAGACATGGCAGAAAGGTGACTTGGACGCCTTCGATGAAATCGATGACGATTACGGTGAAGACCAGTCAGGCGATTACGACGATAACCAATACGGAGACGATGACGACTACTAAGGGTCATCGCTACCGTTCTGGTTTAGAACGAGAAATGGCTCGGCAGCTTCGGCTGTCGGGTCGTGATTTCTGGTTTGAAGAAGACAAAATCGACTACATCAAACCAGCGAAGAAAGCCAAATACAATCCAGACTTCCACGTCATCAAAAAGAAAGATGGCTCGAAGATGTATTTGGAAGGGAAGGGACGGTTCCTCACTTCTGATCGTCAGAAACACCGTCTAATCCGTGAGCAGCACCCTGATCTTGATATTCGCTTTGTTTTCCAAAACGCGCGGCAACGGATCAGTAAAACGTCCAACACAACGTATGCCAAGTGGTGCGAGAAATATGGATTTAAGTATTCTGACAAAGGGATCATTCCCAAGGAATGGCTCGAAGAATAGCTAATTATCAACGATAACGGAGATATATCGAAAAATGAATGTAATCCTACAAATTGTTAAAAAGCTTCTAGGGTTCAAGAAAGACCTCGCGAGTATCACGCAAGCAGTCAGCAAGGTCCACTCGGACCTATTGGAGTTTGCAGAGGAAAAGCAGGGCGAAGCCTTAAAGAAAACTCAGGCCGCGATGGCCCTTGAGGTTGAAGCTCGGCGCTCCACTGAGGAAGCGGAAGAAGCTCTAAATCTGGCGTCTAATTTCGCCCCACTGGTTCCCAAGTCAAAGGTGAATGGATAGCGAACTCGTTCTCGCCCATCAACCTTGCGCTGATTGTGGGTCGTCGGATGCTTTATCAATTTACAGCGATGGCCACACCTATTGTTTCAGTTGCGAACAAGTGAGAGAAGGAGAGGAGGTTGACATAAGCGAAGCGCAAAGCGCGAACAATTCGACTGACCTATACCCAGTGTCGTATTCAGCGTTTGGTAAACGCGGGATCACGGAAGAAACTGCGAAGTTCTGGAGTTATGGTCGGACGCCGCGAGATGGCCGCATGGTTCATGTCGCTCAATACCTCGACGACAATCGCAAAGTTGTCGCTCAAAAACTGAGACTCCCTGATAAAACATTTCCATGGAAAAACCGGAAAGCCTTTAAGGGTCTTTACGGACAATGGTTATGGCCAAAATCAGGCAGAGAAATCGTCATCACGGAAGGCGAAATTGATGCTCTTACAGTTTCACAGGCCAGAAACCTAAAATGGCCAGTCGTTTCTCTACCAGACGGTGCGGGAAGCGCGGTGAAAGCCATCAAGGAAAGTCTCGACTGGCTTCAAAAATATGACAAGATCATCTTATTCTTCGATAATGATGAAGCCGGACGCGAAGCCGTTGATAAAGTGAAGCGTTTGCTTCCTGCGGGGAAATGCTACATTGCGTTCACACCGGAAGGATACAAAGACCCAAACGACCTGTTGAAAGCAGGTAAATCGCACTTGATCCAAAAGTGTCTTTGGGATGCCAAGCTTTATCGTCCTGACGGTATCGTCTCAGGTAATGATGTGATCGAAAGGCTAACCAATCGGGTGAAGCGGGTTTCCTACCCATATCCCGAGTTTATGGAACGCCTCAATTGGATGACAGCAGGTGGTGCCAGACTATCTGAACTGGTTGTTTGGACGTCCGGCACTGGTATGGGTAAGACCACCGTCATCAAGGCCCTGCAGCATCACTTCTTCAAAACCACAAACTTCAACCAAGCTCTGATCCACCTCGAAGAACCTCTCGAGGATACTGGTGATGACTTGATCGCCTACCATATTGGTCGTCGGTTTACGGTTGAGGCAGACGGTGAAGATTTCAGGGACACAGCCGAGTATCTCGAAGCGGCAAAAGAGTTGTTCGCTGCGAAGGATACAGAAGGTAATTTCAGGTTCCAACTTTACGATGCTTTCGGGTCTCTCGAAGATGACAGTCTTTACGATATCATTCGTTACCTTGCCGTTGCCCAAGGCTGCAAATTCATTTGGCTAGACCATTTGAGCATTCTGGTTTCGGAAGAAGCCGGGGAGGACGAGCGAAAGCGCATCGACTCCATCATGCACAAGCTAAAGGCACTCACCATTGAGTTGGATATTCACATTGAACTCATATCACATCTTAGGAAACCAACCGGAAATGGTAAACCTTTTGAAGAAGGCGGGGTTCCCTCCTTGGATGATCTGCGCGGTTCTGGTGGGATTAAACAGCTTAGTAATGCTGTGTTTGCACTATCCCGCAATCAGCAGGCCGAGAATGGACTTGTACGCAATACTTCAACCATCACGGTTCTCAAATCTCGAAAAACAGGGCGAACAGGAACAGCCGATTTCATAACGTTTTCGGATGAAACTGGTCGCATTGAAAAAGGTGTCGATCCTGCCTCGCTCGACGATTTCGACCAGAGTGAAGCCCCAACAGTAAGCGATTACTGACGACATCTTTGAGAAAGCCGAGGAGGCAGCTTTGGCAGCAGTCAAAGACCCCTCACAAATCCCTCAATACAAACTTCTTACCCAACAAGCTGAGGCGCTTGAAGGCGCTCGAGGCTGGAAAGGAAAATCTGGAAAAATGACACAAGTCGAAAAAATCCTAAACCATATCAAAACTGCTGGCTCAATCAGTCAGCGGGAAGCCATGTTGGATTATGGTGTTCAGAGTTTTCACCGCCGATTGTCTGATATCCGTGAGCGGGGTATCAAGCTCTACCCTCAGAGCAAAAAGCACCCAACCACTGGTCAAGAATACACTCGCTACTATCTGAACCCACCAGCAGATTGCGTATAGTATTCGACATTGAAACCAACGGGTTCCTTCATGAACTAGACACCGTTTTCAGCTTGGTCGCAGAGGACGTAGACACAGGTCAATTCTGGTCTGCGTCCAGCGACAATGGACAGGTGTTGGAGGTTATCGGAGATGTTTTGGAGAAGGCTGACCAGCTTATTGGCCACAACATCATTAAGTTTGATATTCCGGCCATTCAGAAGGTCTATCCTTGGTTCAAATTTGATGAAGGGAAAGTCAGCGATACGCTGATCCTTTCACGCTTAATCTGGCCCAACGTGGCTACCACCGACATGGATAAAATCCGCAAAGGGCACCTCAAGATGCCCCCGAAGCTTGCAGGGTCTCACAGCCTTGAAGCTTGGGGACACCGCTTGGATGATCATAAAATCCAATATGAGGGTGGCTTTGAGGAATGGTCTCCAGACATGCAGTATTACTGCGAACAGGACGTCCACCTCAACGTCAAGCTTTTCAAATTTATTGAGGAGCGAGGATATCACCCTGACGCGGTTGCTCTTGAACATGCCCTTGCGTTCATCATCGCGCAGCAAGAGCGCAACGGTATTGGCTTCAACGTGGACAAGGCAGAGGCCCTATACCGCCAGCTTGCGCAAGATCGTGCCAAGATGGAAGACGAACTTCGCGAGGTCTTTCCACCTTGGGAAGTCGTGGACAAAGTCTTCACACCAAAGGCAAACAACAAGCGTTTAGGCTACGTCAAAGGGGTTCCGGTAACAAAGTATAAAACCAAGGTTTTCAACCCAAACAGTCGGCATCATATCGCTGATCGCTTGAAAGCAATTTATGGTTGGAAACCTAAAGACTTCACCCCGAAAGGACAGCCCAAGGTAGACGAGAAAATTCTCGATAAACTGCCTTATCCAGAGGCCAAAAAGATTGCCCGATACATGATGCTTCAAAAGCGTATCGGACAGTTGGCCGAGGGAGACAACGCTTGGTTGAAGCTTGTTCAACAGGGACGGATATTTCACTCTGTTGATACTGTCGGGGCGGTTACTCGCCGTGCCACACACAGTCGCCCAAACATCGCCCAGGTACCTAGTGCTAAATCAGAATATGGTCCTGAGTGCCGTGAGTTGTTTGAGGCATCACATGGTCGCGTCATGGTTGGTTGTGACGTCAGCGGTCTCGAGTTGAGGATGCTGGCCCACTACATGAAGGACGACGACTATACCAAGGTTCTCTTGGAGGGTGACATTCACACCGTAAACCAAGAGGCCGCTGGGTTGCCTACCCGAGATGCCGCCAAGACTTTTATTTACGCGCTCCTATACGGGGCCGGGGATCAAAAGATTGGTGAGATCATTGGCAAGGGACGAAAAGCTGGGTCCGAAATCAAGAAACGCTTCCTCAAAAACCTGCCTAAACTAGGTAAGTTGATTGACGGGGTTTCAAAGAAGGCCCAATCAACAGGCACCCTCAAGGCCATCGATGGTGGTCAATTACATGTTCGTTCAGCCCATGCTGCATTGAATACCCTTCTGCAATCTGCAGGGGCGATTGTTTGTAAAAAATGGATCGTTGAGTTCTGGAGACTACTTCGGGAGCGCGATCTGGACAGCAAAGTGACACAAGTCGCTTGGGTACACGACGAACTCCAAATGGAAGTCGATGAAGAATACGCCGAAATCGTAGGTAACACCTGTGTTGAAGCCATTGTTGTGGCGGGTGAAAAGCTGGGCGTCCGCGTCCCGCTTACAGGTGAGTTTGCCATCGGCGCAAGCTGGAAGGACACACATTAATGCTCCAGAAGACTGAACTTGAATATGGCTACATTGGTAGCTCCAAGTCCTCGCACTCCATTAACGCCATCGTATGGGCAGGAGGTGAGGACTTCTATTTCTACCCTGTGTCGCCATGGGAAGCCAGCGCGTTAGATCGTTGGCTCGAAGAAGGTAAAAGCCCGAGTGCTTTGCCTCACATTCTCAGAGACTGTCCCGAGGATTTGATCTCTGCATTCACAACCGGAGAAGTGAATGAGTAGACTGCTGATAGACGGTGATATGATCGTCTACCGCTCATGTGTGGCTGTCGAAAAAGACACGCGCTTTGAAGACCGCTATCACATTCTTATGTCTGATGAAGAAGATGCTTGGTACGTCTTTGAGAATACCTTAGCGGACCTGACAGACCTCGCCTATACCGACGATGTCTTGTTTTGCTTCTCAGACCCAAACACAACCTTCCGCAAACAATGGTTCCCAGAACTTTATAAAGACAATCGCAAAGCCATGCGAAAGCCTCTGGCATACTGGGACGTGAAGAAGCGGATCGAGGAAAGCTTCCCCACGGACGAACGTCCTCTGTTGGAAGCCGATGATCTCCTCGGGATACTCGCTACCAGTAATCCCGGCGATATCATTTGGTCCCTCGACAAGGACCTAAAGCAAATCCCAGCCCTGCACCTTTTTGATGATGAAATTGTCGAAATCAGTGAGGAGGAAGGTGATTTGTTCTTCTACGCTCAAACAATCGCAGGTGATGTCACCGATGGTTACAAGGGCGCGGAAGGGTTTGGCATGACCTCAGCCGAGCGATTGCTTCGGAATAAACTGAAATATGCCTCTTATGAACATGAACTGACCCGTGGTCCTCGAAAGGGACAAACGGAAATTCGGTGGAAAGAGGTGGACGCTGAGACACCTTGGGAAACCGTAACTTCTGTCTTCGAAAAGGCAGGTCAAACAGAACAAGATGCGCTGATGAATGCCCAGATGGCAAAAATTCTTCGCGCAAATGACTACGTTAACGGAGAAATTAAACGATGGACGCCAACAAGCACCCAGTAATCGACGCTAAAGAAGCTCTCGACGAGTTCTTTGAGAAATTCGAGCCGCCAAAGGACCCAGAGTTTTGGAAGAAGCTCGTGAATGAAGAAGCCAACGAAGTCATGGAGGCTTTCGCCCATCTGATCAAGGAACTCTGTGATCTTGGTTATGTTCTTTCCGGTCTCTCAATTGCATGTGACGAAGCAGAAGTAGATATGCTGGATATTACTCCCGTTGATGCCATCTACGGCGCAATGGTCATCATGCAAAGTCTTGATGAATACCCAAACTTCGAACCAGTGCTTCAAGAAGCTTTCGCAGCCACGCACAAGTCAAACATGTCGAAGCTGGGTGATGACGGTAAGCCGATCCGGCGTGAAGACGGGAAAATCCTCAAAGGCCCAAACTACAAGGCCCCTGACATTCTCTCAATTGTAACGAAAGGATATGTGGGTGAGCGATAAGGTTTTTAAACCCTCCCATTACACAAAGTGGCTCATTGAACCAATCACATTCATCATGCGCAACGGCATGGAGTTTTGGCGCGGCAATGTCATCAAATATGCAACCCGTGCCGGGGGCAAACTCTATGACGGAATGGACGAGGTTGAGAGTGAAATCACTGACCTCGAAAAGGCTAAACGCTACCTCGATATGCGCATCAATCAACTGAAAGGTGAAACAACTCTATGATTGCAGTAGGTATTATCTTGCACATCGTTTTCTTGATCGTAGCTGCCTTGGGCGTTATCGGCTGGTTCAAGAACATCTATGAAATCGTTCTATTGTTTATGAACGAGGCTTACACCCTCGAACTGGTTGGTCGCATTATTGGCATCCCAGTAATGCTTCTCGGCGCGATCATCGGTTGGGTCTAATGCTCTCCTACCTAATTGCCGCAGTTCTCCTTGCGACCTCTATCTACCTTCTATGGCAAGTGGTAAATCTGAAATGACATTCCTTTTAGTATTCCTTCTTTTCTATCTGATTTTCATCTCCACCAGCATCTAAATATGGACGTTGAATATCTAGATCACATGGGAAATGACCTCGCGGTGGTAAACGCTGCGAGGGTTTCCTTCTCAAAGACCAGTGAATGGCTCCCCAGTGGTTCTACAAGTGATTATCCCGATGTTGTCTATCAAAACATCGATGGGAACCCCGTAAATCTCAAACAGGGCGATCACAAGCTGATCCAATATTTAGCTCGGCACAATCATTGGACGCCATTTGCTCACACAGCAATCAAATTGAGGGTTTCTGCACCTGTTCCTATACGGACCCAATGCTTCAAACATAAGTCGGGTCTGGTTGAGAACGAAGAAAGCAGAAGGTATATCACTACGACCCCAGAACTATTCATTCCTGACAGTTTCCGTGAAGCTCCGATGGGGAATGTAAAGCAGGGAAGTGGGGAAGCCCATTATTTCAGCAAGCAATGGTTAGACCTCTACCAAAGAGTAGGGAAGGAAGCCATTGCGTATTATCAAATGATGATCGACGCTGGCATCTGTCCAGAACAGGCCCGTTTCATTCTTCCTCAAGGGGTCGAAGTGAACTGGGTCTGGACAGGCAACTTGGCTTCATATGCGCGTTTCTTCAATCAACGCACAGACCCTCACGCTCAAAAAGAAATTCAATACCTCGCTGAGGAAGTCGGGGCGATCATTGAACCTCTTTTCCCAGTCAGTTGGAAGGCATTAACTGCATGAACAAGAAGAACTTCGCTACAGATATCTTAAAAGAACTCGCTTGGACCTCTGAAAATGAAACAGTCACTTTCGACGAAGGGGTCTTCAAGGTGGTCGTCAACGAAATTGTAGACACCAGCCGTTGGTCCAACATCTATGACCTTGTTTTTGAGTGGCAAGGCTCTTTCTATCGCACTTCATATTCCGTGGGTGCCACTGAAATGCAAGACGAACAGCCCTTTGAGTATGCGGATGCCGAAGTCGAGTGCTTCGAAGTCGCTCCCAAAGTTATCTCCAAGACAATTTACGAACCAATCGAGGCCTAATGAAGACAAACCATCAACCGTCTTTCCGCGCTGATCTTTTGACGCGCCGCACTTACAACCGTCCGCTTGAAGATGGTACTTTCGAAACTTGGCAGCAAACCGTTGAGCGTGTCATTGGTCACCAGCAGTGGCTGTGGGAACGCGCTAAGGGAAGTGCGCTGGACCACGGTGAGGTTAAAGAACTTCTCAAATTAAAGCAGCTAATGATGGACCGAAAAGCGGTCACATCAGGACGTACCCTTTGGTTAGGCGGTACCGATATCGCTAAGACTCGTGAGGCTTCCCAGTTTAATTGCTCCTTCTCTTTCGCAGAAACCGTGTACGATATCGTCGACATGTTCTGGTTGCTTCTGCAAGGCTGCGGGGTTGGTTTCAAACCCATCGTTGGTATCCTGAACGGCTTCACTAAATGGACAAAAATTGAGGTCATTCGATCAAAGCGGACTATCGAACAATGGGAAGCTGGAGATCGAGGTGTCGAAACAAACCAAGAAAGTCTGTTTGATCGGGACGGTGAACGTATCTATCACCTCACAATAGGGGATAGTGCCGAAGCTTGGGCAAAATCGGTAGGTAAGCTCCTTGCTCTCAAAGAACCTGTTGATCGTATTGTTTTGGATTTCTCTCAAATTCGAGCGGCAGGTATTCGCCTTAGAGGATATGGCTGGATTTCATCTGGTGATGAAACCTTCGCGAAGGCCATGCAGAGTATTTGTGCGATCCTCAATAAGCGCCATGGTCGACTTCTCACCAAGATCGATATCTTGGACATTATGAACCACCTTGGAACAACTCTGTCTTCTCGACGGTCTGCAGAAATTTGTTTGATGGACATGGAAGACCCAGAGGCCGAAATGTTCATCATGGCGAAGAAAGATTGTTTTCCAGACAATGTGCAACGATATCAATCCAACAATACCCTGCTGTACTGGAAGAAACCTTCCAAGATGGAATTATATGGTGTCTTCCAACGTATGATTGATGCCGGGGGCAGTGAGCCGGGGTTCGGTAACGGTGAAGAAGCTCTACGCCGTGCGCCTTGGTTTAAAGGTCTCAACCCCTGCGCAGAAATTCTGTTGGGTAACAAAAGCTTCTGTAACCTGATTGAAGTTGACCTTGGGAAATACTCTCCATTGGACCTTAAAGAACTGGGAGATGATATCTATCTGGTTGCTCGGGCGAACTATCGCCAAACCTGCGTGAACCTCAAAGATGGCGTCCTGTCAGATAGCTGGCACGAATTGAATGAGTTCTTGCGGCTTATGGGGGCAGGGATTACAGGCATTGTTAAGTGGGAAGCTAAGTACCCAGAGTTGTATTTCTTGGATGCTGAGGAAAAGATCGAATATGATTATCAGCGTTTGGGCGAGAAAGCTCGCGCTGGTGGCTACTCAATGGCTGACGAACTCAATCTCCCTCGGCCAAAGGCAGTTACCACGGTTAAACCTTCGGGGACACTGTCAAAGATCATGGATACCACGGAAGGGGTCCATAAACCTCTTGGTCGGTATGTGTTTAACAATGTGAACTTCTCTAAATCTGATCCCCTTGTCGAAAAACTTCGGAAAGCAGACTATCGGGTCTTCGATAATCCGGCTGACCCTTCCGGTGTCATCGTGACAATTCCCGTGAGTTATGAGGACGTAGAGTTTGACGAAGTCGAACTTGATGATGGTCGGATTGTCCATGTGAACCAAGAGACCGCAGTTGAGCAGCTTCAACGGTATAAACGTCTGATGGACAATTATGTAGATCACAACTGCTCAATCACTGTCTCATATGATCCCTCGGAGGTCCCTGAGATTGTTGATTGGCTTTATGAGAACTGGGATAGCTTTGTTGGTGTGTCGTGGTTGTTCCGCAACGATCCCACAAAGACAGCCGAAGATCTCGGTTACCAGTATCTACCGCAGGAGGTTGTCGATCAAGAAACCTTCTATGCTTACGTCAAGAACTTGAAGTCTGTCGATCTGGACAGTGACGAAGGTGAAGACCTCGTTGATGCAGATTGCTCCACAGGTGCTTGTCCTATTCGCTAAAACAACGTCAGAGAAGGGGCCTTTCGAGGTCCCTTTTTTGCGTTTTGAATTAGGGTACCCTCCAGAGGGAACATACACATCATGAAAATTCTAAATTCCCAAAAAGATTATCCTGAGATTACTCAGGCTCTCATTACGTATCTTGAGAACATCTTTCCGCTGACGGAATCCAAAACATTGAGTTCGGAAAAAGCCTTGGATCGTTTTCAAGGTACCCAACTCGTCATCGACCATCTTCGGTCTTTGCACGAACAACAGCAAAGAGAATAACCCATGTGCGTACTTGGCGGTGGCCAAAGCGATTCCGCTCCGAAACCAGCTCCTCCTGCTGAGACTTTGGATCAAGAAGCTCCTGACAAAAAGAAGCCTTCTAACCCAGCGGTTTTCGACGAACCTAAAAAAGATAACCCAGCAGACGCGCTGACGATTCACAAGAACAAGCCAACCATTACGGGACAGACGAAAAAGAAGATGCCGACAAACACGGCAGCACTAGGTAGCAAGAAGTATCAGAACGACTTGAATAACACCTATGGAAACAACGTCTTCCCGAACGGTCTCACGATTAACTAAAGGAACAAATGGCGAAACGAAACCGGAAGAAAAAATCCGGTGCGAGTCCCGTTGAGATTGAAGATGTTGCCAGCGAATATGAACGGCTGGAACAACAACGAAATGATTTCCTTGATCGAGCGCGTGAAAACGCAAAGCTGACCATTCCATCACTGTTTCCACCTGAGGGAAGCACGTCAGCTTCTGTGCGTCATAAGCCTTATCAATCTATTGGGGCGCACGGGGTCAACACTCTGACCTCTAAGTTGCTCATGACTGTCCTACCAGTGGACGCTCCAGTCTTCCGCTATTCTGTCTCAGATGAAGCAGTAGAAGATTTGGCGAACGATCCAGAGCAACGGGCGCGGGTTGAAGAACAACTCAATCAGGTTGAACGGACAGTTCAAGAAGAAATCGAAAGCATCGGTATTCGTGCTGGTCTCGCTGAGGCCTTGAAGCATCTAATTGTTGGCGGTAACGTCCTCCTATACCTCCCCAAAGATGGTAATCTCAAAATGTACCGCTTGGATCGATATGTGGTTCAGCGTGACTTTGAGGGCAACCTTCTGAGAGTGATCATTAAAGAAACTGTGGCGAAAGAAACCTTGTCGCCCAGTGTTCGGGCGTTGATTGAGGCGCCTATTGAGTTACCTTCGGATGAAGCTCAGGACCAAGCCAAGGAAAGCGAGGTAGATGTCTACACTGTCTTCAAAAGAGACGGTGATAGCATTGTGTCTTATCAGACCATCAAAAACATCGTACTTCCGCGGTCTAAGGGTCGTTGGCCCATCAAGAAGTCCCCTGTGATGCCTCTGCGGTGGAACATCATCCACGGCGAAGACTATGGTCGATCATATATTGATGAATATTACGGTGACCTTGCGGCTGCCGACAGTCTCTCAAAGTCCCTTCGTGCTGCCGCTGCGGCTGCTGCCAAAGTGAACCCAATGGTAAACCCAACGGGTCTTACTCGTGCAAATGACGTGGCCGAAGCTGGAGACCTTGAGGTCATCAGTGGTCGCGCAGAAGACGTGACGATGCTGCAGTTGAACAAACATGCAGACATGCAAGTAGCTCAAGCGGTTCTCCAAGACCTTATTCAACGACTTTCTCACGCCTTCATGATGAACCGCTCTGTTCAACGTGATGGTGAGCGTGTGACTGCTGAAGAAATCCGAGCGATGATCTCGGATATTGATGACGTTCTTGGCGGTATCTATTCGCTGCTGGCTATCGAGCTTCAATATCCTCTTGTCGTCCGTGTGATTGATCGCATGGAACGCAAGAAGATGATCCCGAAACTGTCTTCGATCAAAGGGGCAGATGGTAAGCCTGTCACAACTCCGAAGGTTGTCACGGGCGTGGAAGCTCTTGGTCGCGGCCATGATTTCAATAAGTACATGACTGCGTTGCGTGAAGTGATCGTACCGTTGGGTGAACAGGCCTTGGGCGAGATCAACGTGAGTGACTTCATTAAACGAGCCTTTGTTTCACTTTCAATTGATCCTGATGGTCTCTTGAAATCCGCACAACAGAAAAGTTCGGAGAACGAACAGAATGCGGAAAGTCAACAACAAGCTGCAATGCAAGAAATGCTTCAATCGGCTGTCAAAGGCGCTGCACCTCCTGCTGCCAAAGCAATGGTAGAGGGTATGGTAGCGAACGGACAACCACCCGAATAATTCTCCCTAGAAACTTTACCTTACCCCCTATGAGGCCTGAAAATCTCGTAGGGGGTTTTTGCGTTTTCCCCCGAAAGAGCAAGAATATACATGTCAAATTCAAACGAAAATTCAGTAGTAATCTCCGGCGAGGAGTATGAACCCGGTCCATCCCTAGAAGAATCTTATGAGGCCCTGAAAAAAGAGGGCATCGTCACCGATGAAGGTGAGGGTGTTGCCTCTGAACCTAATGAGGGCGCTCAAGGGGGAGCCGAAGAAGGTGATGCTGGTCAGGACTCGAACGAAGACCGTCCTGATTGGCTCCCTTCGAAATTCAAAACCCCAGAAGAACTCTCAAAGGCCTATGAGGAGTTGCAGCGTAAACTCTCAGAAGGCAAGCAAGAAAGTTCGGACGACGAACAAACAGATGATAGCGACGATAACTCCGAGACAGAGACCAAAGTCTCAGAGGAAGAAGTTAAGGCTGTCAAAGACGCCACAGATAAAGCTGGTCTCGATCTCAATGTCATTCAGCAAGAATGGTATGACGAGGGCGGTCTCAAGGATGAAACCTACGAGGCTCTCGAGAAGGCTGGTTATCCGCGCGATATGGTCGACACCTATATCGATGGTTTGGTGGCTCGTACTGGTGATGTTGTCATGTCCGGCTTCGAAGCTGCTGGTGGTCAAGAGGCTTACGGCGAGATGATCGAGTGGGCTTCTCAGAATTTGTCTGATGAAGAACAACAAGCTTTCGACAAAGCTGTTACCTCGAAGGACAAAAACACTGTCCTGATGGCGATCAAAGCGTTGAAGGCTGATTGGCAAGCTGCGGTTTCAAATGATGATACTCAGGAGCCTGAGGAAACTGTCGAGGCCAGCGGGGCTGTGAAAGGCAACGCATATCAATCACTCGATGATTACATCGCAGACCTCAGCAACCCTCAGTATGACCAAAGCGAGACTTTCCGGCAAAAGGTAGCCGAGAAACTCGCTCGTTCAGATATTATGTAGGAAATCCATGGCGAGAGACTACAAAAAAGAATATGCGGCCTCTCGCCGCCCAGATCGGCGTAGAGCCAACATCATGCGAAAGCGTCATCGACGTTTGATGATCAAAAAATATGGTGCAGCAGCGTTGAGGGGTAAAGAGGTGGATCATAAGAACCACAACACCTCTCAAGGCGGTAAAAACTTGCAAATTCTTACTATTAGGGCCAATCGGAAGAAACAGCCCAAACGGAAAAAGTAAGTTTAACCTCTACTCTGGGAGTTAAAGTATTGGGCGCTTGCCAGTCCACCAGCAACTCCCAAACCTATGTAGACGATACTATGTGGTACAGCGTAGTACATGGCCTCGAAGTTTCCCGTCCAATCAAAGCCCTGAAACGGGATTAAAACGACTGAGTAAACGAAGACGCCCACAGCAACCGTTAACAGCAAGCCTAAGCCGATGAACATAGCCAGCATCATTCCTGCTAGAAAAGCGACAGGCCAAACAATCCATTCGTCCATCAATAACTCCAGTCTTAATTAAAGAATTATTCTAACCCAGAGGGTCTTCATACTAAGGCATTAAACCTCTGGGTTAATCCTTTTCTGAACCCCCTCGCGCTAACATGAATCCTCCTGCTGCTCCAGCCAGAAGCATATGAACTTCTAAGGGAGCTACCTCATAGAGAGCATCTATGGCCTCTGACCATTGGAATCCAATGAAGGGCGTTGAAACCAGAGCAAGGATTACCGAAACGGCGCTCATGACGCCAAAATACAATACAAGACCAATGAATGCGGATAACCCTGCGGCAAACGCAAGTGCAAATGTGAACTCTGCTGCCCATCTAATTTGACCAAGTAAAAGCTTATATTTTTGCATATTCATTCGAGGGGTTTTTATTGTTCTTTTTGAGGACACTAATTCCTCTTTTTCGACCCGTCAATTGGTCCGACCAAAAAGCTGACGAGGTGACTAACGCTCCTCTTTAGGAGGTTAGCGAACTCCCTTTTGATTTCAACACATGTGAACACTTGAGCAAGTATTTTCAGGCCCCTTCGGGGATAACCTCAGAAGAACACCAAGTTTCCTGACCGAAATCTCTTTGAAGCGTCTTGCTGACGCTCATTTGCTTTCTTTTCGGAAACCTAATGTCTCAATTTTCAGCAACCAACGCTGGTGTTCCAGCGGGTCCGTCTCATGCGGACAATCTTTTCCTTAAAACATTTTCTGGCGAAACGCTAAAAATCTTCCACGAAAACACTGTGCAAAAAGGTCGTCACCGCGAACGTACCATTAAACACGGTAAATCAGCGCAATTCCCTGCAATCGGCGGCGCAGTGGCCGAGTACCACACTCCGGGTCACGTCATCTTGGGTCAGAACATCGAACACGGTGAGAAAGTCATCGCAATCGATGATTTGCTGACCTCATCTGTCTTCATTTCGAATATCGAAGAAGCGATGAACCACTATGAGGTGCGGAAAGACTTCACCTTCGAAGTGGGTAAGGCTCTCGCCGATGCCAACGACCAGCATTTGTTCGCTATTGCTGCCAAGGCCTGTATCAACGGCACGACTGGTGCGGTTACAGAAATGGGTCCGGCAACTGTAGACAACATCGGTGCTGCTCCAACTCTGAGTGACATCGTGCAGTCATTCTACGATGCTGCAAAGCACTTCGACGCAACTCGGGTGCCTAAGAACGAACGCTATGCTTTCGTTGATTATTCGGTCTACTGGGACTTGATCAAAGACGGTTCATTGTTGGATCGCGACTTTGGTAACGACAACGGTAACCAAGCCGATGGTCGTATCTACAAAGTTGCTGGTTTCTCCATTGTACCAACAGCAAACTTGGCAATGAACTTCGGTGTGGACACCATCGCTGGCAAACGTGCTGGCGCAAACGTGGCTGACTACACTGTTGATGCGTCCAATGCGTTGATCTTGTTCCAGCAAAAGCAAGCTTTGGGTACCGTGAAGCTGATGAACCTCGCGACTGAGAAAGAATACCAAGTGAACCGTCAAGGTACCTTGGTTGTTTCTAAGTTGGCTGTAGGTCACGGCGTATTGCGTCCTGAATGTCTACGCTTGGTTCGCGCTTCCGCGTAAGCCATCTCAATTCTCCGAGGAGACCTCTTAACTGGGGTCTCCTTATTTTTTCGAAATTACAAAGGTATCTTATGGTCGCCATCCTACCCATGAGTGAGCTTGACGCTGTAAACCTCATTCTCAAGAACTTGCAGGAAGCGCCTGTGAACACTCTGTCTGGCGAACTTCCTCTGGATGCCTCACAAGCATTGGTGACACTCACTGAGATTTCTCATGAGGTCCAGAAGCGTGGCTGGTATTTCAACACTGAGTATTTCCGGCTTGCTCCCAATGTGAACAAAGAAATTCCTCTCCCTGCGAGTACACTTTCAGTTACCACGACAGGTTCCTCAAAAGGTACGCCTGTTCAGATGCGGCAGGGTAAGTTGTATAATATGACGCCCTTTCAATCGGGGTTCCGGTTCGAAACACCCGTGGAACTCAAACTTACACTGGGCCTTGAATTTGATGATCTTCCACCTTCCGCTCGTAGCTATATTGCCCATCGTGCAGCTCGTGTAACTGCGGTTCGCGAACTGGGGGATCAACTCACCTATAAAGAAGACTTAGACGACGAAACACGGGCTTATGCCGAACTCCATGCGGAGCAACTTCGCCATCAACCTGTGTCTTTGGCTCAGTCTCCCTCAGTTGCCTCGGTTGTTTATCCGACTGGCTCTAATTGAAACCCGAGAAAATAAATGGCCTCTGTTTCTGGTGCTATCCCGAATTTGATCGGGGGTGTATCGCAACAGCCTCCAGAAATCCGTGCGATTAACACCGCCAAAGAACTCCTAAACACCTGTTCGAGTGCTGCTACGGGTCTTTTTACACGTCCTTGCGGAAACTACGTGGGGCGTATTGGAGCATCACCCACAGGTAACGACACTGTCGCTATCCACACAATCAACAAACCCGAGGGTCAATACCAGATCACAATCCATGGTGGGCAGGTCTATGTCATGGACCTAGTTTCAGGTGGTCTCCAGCCGGTCACGGTTGAAGGTGGTGCTGATGCATATATCAACGTCGAAAATGCAGCAGAAAACCTTGGGTTTGTCACAGTGGCTGACGTCACCTTCATTTATAACAAATCCAAGACAGTCACGGTAAGCCGATATACCGAGAGTGGCTTAACTGGTCGAAACGATGACGGTCAGGATCGCTATAACCCGAACTTGCATGGTACATACTGGGTGATGCAACGGGCAGGGTACATGGCCAACTATAGCGTGTATATGAACAACGCCCTGCAAGCCACGGTTGCGACAGATAGCCTGAAACCTTCAGAAATCGCCACAAACCTCAAAACAGGCTTGGTAGGTGCAGGATATACCTCAGACACCGTTTCGGACACTGTAGGGTATGTTGAGTTCTCCAGCGAGACTGATTTCATCAGCACCAGTGATGACTACGCCAATCAGGCAATTCGCTCGTATAACGACAAGATTACTGAGTTCACTGATCTACCAAACTTTGACCGTGCAGGACGCTTGGTTCTCGTTGAGCAATCCAAGAGTGATGCACAGGATGATTATTGGGTTTGGTATCACGCTGGCCGCTGGCAAGAGACCTATGGCTGGGGATCGTATGAGACCTTAGACGCAGAAACCATGCCAGTGATCCTATTGGATAATGGTGATGGGACTTGGACATTGCGTTACCATACTTGGATTGGTCGTGAAGTAGGGGACGAAGACAGTAACCCAACGCCAACATTCGTGGGCAACACAATTAATTGGATGGGTCTTGTTAAAGGACGGATGGTAATCCTGTCTGACGAGAACTTCATCGCTTCTCGCGTAGGTAACTTTGAGGCTTTCTATCGGTCTACCTGTACGCAGCTTTTGGATGATGATCCCATCGACATTGCCGATCCTAAATCTCGGGGTGCGACCTTAAACTCATTGATGTGGTTTGATAATGCACTTCTGGCTTTCTCTGACGGTGATCAGTTTCGTATCGAGGGGGACAACGAAGGTCTATTGTCACCTAATACGGTTTCAATCCGAAAGGTGAACTCATATTCCAACGCCCCAAAAGTGAACCCTGTATCTTTGGGACCAAACGTTGTGTTTGTGGATGACTTCTCAAATGGTCGCTATGCCCAAGTTATGGAGTACCAGATTGAGCGTTTGTTTGGTCGTCAGGTAGCTTTGCCAATTACAGATGCGATCCCTGAATACATCAATTCAGGCGTCTACAAGATCATCGAGTCTCCTTCGAATAAAACCGTGATGGTTATGAGTTCTGGAGATCGGTCTTCCATGTGGGTCTACAACTATTATGAGAACCAACAGGGTCGGGTACAATCTGCTTGGCAGAAATGGAAGTTCCACGGACAGGTTTACAACGCTGAGTTCATTCAAGACGAACTCGTAGTGACGCTAAGTTATAGTGGTGATCTGATGGTAAACCGTTTCCATTTCGTCGAAGGTATCGACGCAGTGATCGACGATGACACCATCCTGCTTGATTACAAGATGGACCAGAGCATGGTTTCCGTCTCGTTCGATGGTCAAGATAGTACGGTGACATTGCCGTTTGAGGTGGCCACAGATGATGATCTTGAAGACTTCATTGCGGTTATCTCGTTGGACAATCCAGTTTCAATGGAAGCAGGACAGATCAAAACCGCTGTCTCGCGATCTGGCAACACGGTTGTTTTCAAAGGGGTCAATCTGACCACCGAAAACTTCTATGTTGGCTTCCGCTATGAGTTCTATTGGTATCTCAACCCAATCTATATGCGAGATCAAAACCTCGTTGCGATCCATGATGGTCGGCTCCAACTGAGGCGATTGTCTCTGCTGTTTAACGACAGTGGTCCATTCACTTCCTATACTGCACTTCCGTCTCGTCCTGTGACCCACAAACGTTTCACAGGCTTCGTTCTTGGTTCTGGTGATGATTTGTTGAACCGTTTCTCTCTAAACTCGGGCGAGTTCAAAGTTCCCGCCTACGGTCAGGGAGAGAAGGTTGGGGTCTACATCAAGGCCAAAACACCATGGCGAGTGCGGTTCTCCTCAGTCGAATGGGATGGTTCGTATCGTCCATTACGAAGACGAACAACTTAATGAAACCCTTTGATATCCGTGGGGTGAAATCTCATGATCTCCCTGTGTTTGTTGACAATCTTCGTGCAGCAGACATCAGGGAGATCGTTGCTGCTACAGGGTCTGTAGATATAAAGAAAAGCCTGGGGCTAACCATCAGGCATTCTGATCACGTCTTTGTGGCCTATGGCGAAAAATCCCCCTTGCTGATGTTTGGTTCTGCAAAACGCTCAGATACCTCAATGGTGATCTGGGCCGTTGGAACTCCTTTCATCACTGATTATTCCCGCGAGTTCATTTCAATGAGCCGCGAACTCCTCAAAACATGGTTCCAATTGAACCCCGAAGTTCAATACATGTGGAACTTCACATACGCTGAAAACACTCTCCATCATCGTTGGCTTAAATGGTGCGGTGCAGAACTCCTGCCGCCTATTTCATCAGGACCTAGAGGGGAGCGTTTCATCCCCTTTGTAATCAAGAGAACAGACTACGATGTGTGATCTATCCATGATGCTTGGTTTTGCTTCGGCTGGCCTTGGACTTGTCTTAAAAAAGTGGACACGACCTTCAACAGAATTAGGAATACTGATTGGAGGAATTTATGGCCCACAA
>NZ_JAKGTI010000003.1:150042-423513 GCF_021568695.1 Maritalea mediterranea | reverse complement strand
ACATCAGTCCAATGGCGTACGAAAAACTAGCGGCTTAAAAAGAGCATGGTCGTGTCCACTTTTTTAAGACAAGTCCAAATTTATTAGGACTTTAACCGGAGAGTTTTTAAATCTGCCTACTTTGCTTAATTATCATAATATTAGTTATATATAATATATAAAAGAAAAGTAGGCAGATTTAAAACCTGATTGTCCTACTCTCCCGGTTTCAGAAGATATTTGCCGGCAAGTTTGATTGCGCACCGCTATCAATTTCGCTCCACTAAACGCCATCAGCCTCGACAAATCAAAATAAACGCTCACCAGCGCACGTTTTTCATTCTTGCGCGCAAACAATTCATATTCTCACACGGAATGCGCCACAGCGCATTTATTTCGATCCTGGCGCTAATTCTGGCCGTATTCTCACGACAATTATCAGCCGCTCTCGTTTTCCCCACAATTTCATGCTCATTTTCGGCCTAAATTGAGATCCTTGGCTACGCACCGCCGCATTTTTTAAATCTGCCCACTTTTCTTTTATATAAGATATATAATAATAACTGATATTATTATCTTTAAGAAAATTTGGCGTGAATAATCGTCCGGTTAAGTTGCTCTTCAGCTTGATACCAACCAACCGGTTTACCTGCAAAGCAAATAACAAACAGTAAGCTCAAATAGGCGCCGCCAGCAAACGGTGGTGAAATGTCCTACCCCGGTTCAAAAATTTTTGCGAAGCGCCTGACAGCTTATTTATGGGCTTTCTAAGCGCCATCCAAAGGCGCTTAACGAAAATGCTTTATTCGCGTTGTTGGTTTGGGGCAACTGCCATATCGATTGATAACGGTTGGGCTCTTCCCAGCCCAAGGACGCCACCTGCAAAATATGTCCGACACTCTCAATCACACCACGGATTTGAACTGTTCGGCCATGGCTGTGCAAAACCTTGTTGGATCAACAATTGTCCAACATCCTGGCCATCTGAATTGTACATTTTGACAAGATCACGTCCATACCCACCTGTGCGGCCAGTATAATGGATGCGATAGCCAGTCTGCATGGCCTCAATCACCATCTGTGCGCCCTTTGCTGCGGCAACACGCTCTGCCGCACAACTTGCCTTATTATCGGTTTCAGCAGCATCAATATCCAAGAAGCGGAGTTTGCTGCCTTCTTCCCAAATCGTATCGCCATCCACAACGCAGGTAACTCTGCGCGCAGCCCTGTTGCCGCCGCTACACAAACCAACAGAAGGGCGGCTGGTTAATTCACAGGCCACGCCGTCGCTGTTCCCGTCATGGTGAGGCCAATAACCAGGCGCTCCTCGTTTGGTTTCAAAAAGACCAGCACTGGCAGCAGCATCACATCCGGCGGCAGCCAAAAAGTGCTTAACAGTTTGCGGCGGTGACCACCCCTTAGCGAACCACGAAACGGCAAAAAACGACACTGTCGCAATCATTGAAAAAATCAAGATGGTACGAACATCAACGAGTGACTTATCCGGCACACGGCTTGTGCGGCGATAGAGTTGTGGCATATCTAATCATAACCTGATCTGTCTGGAATTGCGCTAAATATGAGCAAACTCTAATCGGTCATTATCAATAAACCCTTTAGCTCCCTTCGGCAGATCTACCGTGACAAGTAGACCTTCACACGAGCCCAATTTGCTGGCACAATGCCTTCATACTTAAAACCAATTTTTTAGGAATGCTGGCATGGCAAATACTTTGCCGAGACGCTTATCGAAAAACCTGATGGAACTTCTTTACCTCATTGGAAGCGATGTAGAGCCCTATGAGATTTACATTCGCTCAGCAATGTCGCTTGGACGCCAACGCAAGGTACTGGCCCGCCTGCAAAGGCGATTTGGATTTCAATCGGTGAGCGACGTCAAAGCATTTTACAAATTGTACGCAGTTGAGATTTATACGCGCCTTCAGCAGTTAGATAGCTTTGCTATCGATCCTTGCGGTGGACCATTGAGGCGCGATGGCCACCCTGAACTCACCCAACAGGACCTTAAAGATATGGCGGTAATATTGCGAAAACTTTCGCATGCTGGCGCCAAATGACCTGAAAGCAACTACGTGAGTTCAGGGTGGTTTCAATTTTGCACGCTGCGTGTCGCACGTCCTTATGCGACTGAGGCACTCGCGGGCATGCGAATTGAATTTTGACAGTCGAAACTGCGCCTGATATTCTTAATTGGTCCAACCACAAATCATCCCCCTGATTTGGACATTGGACTTCTTTTAAGCCCGCTCGGAACCTCCCTCCCGTGCGGGTTTTTTTTGGGGATCTTTCGCGCCCCTCAAAACACAAACAAGCCAAGGTCTGAGGTCCTAATCCCAAACCTTGGCCCGTGGAGTAAAGATATGTGGTCATATCTTTGATCGCAATTTGCGGCAGGTTGGCTGGTCGTAACCCGCTGCAAGCGATCAGGCAAAAATGCCCACGGGATACTCTCATCAGTGACGCAAGTGTTCAAGTACCTATGAAATAAGCGCATGTTTATAAAGCTGGTTGCGAAATTGTTTTGTGCTTCAAAGAGCCTCCCAGCGTGTTCGAACGGCGGCTGCATTAACCTTACCAGCTATAAGAATAATTTTGTGCGCCACGCTGGATTGACAGGTCCAACCAATCTTGGTTTGTTAAGATTTTATTTATCAAATTTGGGGAATTTTCATGAAAAACATTTCAAGGTTTGTGGCTATCGGACTAACGGTATCTTTCCTCGCGGGCTGTGCATCCGCACCAAAGGATATTGAAGCCGCATATGTTTCACCAGTTCCATACCAATCAATGAGCTGCAATCAGTTGCGCACAGAAGCCGAGGCTGTTTCGGCGCGCGCTCAAAACGCGGCTGGCGTCCAAAAGAAGAAAGCAAACAACGATGCGGCTGCAACAGCAGTTAGTCTGGTCCTATTTTGGCCCGCAGCATTTTTAATTAAGGGGGATAGTGCAGCAGCGGCAGAGGTATCCCGACTGAAAGGCGAGATGAACGCGATCGAAACGGTTTCGAGACAAAAAAACTGCGGGATTGTTTTTAAACCAATAGCCTAAATGGTTACCTATTTGGATTGAGTGCTGGCCGGAAAGTGTTTCGGCCAGCTTCAATTGGCAGATACTCAAAATTAGCCAGCAATTGGATCAACACCCATTCTTAGGATGGCAGCTGAAATTAGAAGCGCGCTGCGATCATTGAGACTTACCAATGGGCGACGAGCTACAAAACGTCGACTGCACAGGAGATGAATGGCATGCAAAACAGCTTTTCGCCTGAAGTTATAAAGGAACTGGGATTCTACGTTTATAGATTAATTGACCCCAGAAATGGCGAAACATTTTACATCGGTAAAGGAAAGGGCAATCGCGTATTCCATCATATCGCGGGCGAGCTGGACACAAAAAACGAAGAGCTTAACGGCAAACAGACGAGAATATACGAAATCAAATTGATGGGATTAGAAGTGCAACATATTATCCAAAGGCACGGCATGGATGAGCCAACAGCTTTTGAAGTAGAAGCCGCACTTATGGACGCTTTTCCTGGCGCAACCAATATCGCCGGCGGCCATGGGAATTCGGATCGAGGCGCAGCCCATTCGGAAGAAATCATCCGTCGCTATAGTGCACCACTTGCGGAGCTAAATCACAAGATCGTTGAAATAACCGTCAATCGCCTCGCCACCGAAAGGTCAATTTATGATGCGACAAGATTTTGTTGGCGCGTAAGTCGAAATAGGGTTGAAAGTGCTGAACTTGTCTTGGCCATTGTTAATGGTCTGATTGTCGAGGTGTTCCAACCCTCTAGCTGGCTTGACGCAGTGCCCGAAAATTTTCCAAATTTTGAATTTAATGAAACCAACGAAGGTAGGCTCGGTTTTGTCGGCGAAATTGCTCCTGAAGACGTCAGGTCGCAATATATCCACAAGCGTGCTCCCAAACGCTCGAAAGGCGCGGCGAACCCAGTCCGCTATTGGAACATGTAATGAGTTTAAAACGAAGCTTTAAGTTCAATTGAAAAATCTTTGGGCGAACGTTGCCATGTAAGTTTTGTTTTGGCTATAACGATAAACCAACAGAGCAAACCCATTTACATCCTAACCGTAAACCCAAATAAAGGGGTGTCACCAATCAAAAAACGTGTTTGGGCGCCATCCACCGACTTGGTCTCGCTCATAAGGAGATGGCGACATTAGAGCTAGCACTAAGCCAAACAAAAAAATTCACCTTCGCCGCTGCAATTCTCTCCACCGATCGCAAACCAAAGGAAACCCACGCTCACGCCAAAACTCGCCACAGATTTCGCCGCTGGACATACCTCCATGCGCAAATCGTTCAACGAAGAAATTCGCACAAAATGCGAGACTGAACCCAGTTACCTCATAAAATGCATTTTCGAGAAGTCGATGAAGCTCGGGTTCACTGGATGGCAAACGATACCTCAGCAGATTTGAACGCAGGTTACGCCACAAATAGGGGTCTCCGCGTAGCCCCCACTGCTGGGGTTCCTCGTCAAATAGTTCACCAACCGATTTGAGCATCATTGGCATTACACCTTCTCATTGAGAAATCAACTTCCGTTCAAAATGGTCCTTTCGGCCCCATTTAGGCGTTCGCACAAACATCAGAATACACCTTCGCCAGAGCAATGAAGCGTACGCCTTTGTTTTTCGGCGTATCGATAATTTCGTCTGAATATGAGCAAAACAATGCCGTTAAATAGGTATCGCAAGTGCACAACTCCACAATGTTTTTTGAGGCGTTTCGCGCTCTCTGCAATTCAAGCATACGGCGTGTAATTTGATGGGCTTCGATAACTTGACGTGGTGAAATCTGTCGAACCAGTTCGTTAGGATGATCAAAGTCAAGCGTACGTAAAGCGTCCAAAAATGAGTGACTGTTTTTACCATTGTCTATAGCGCTAGTGCCGACACGAAATTGGCCAAAGTGTTTATCAAGAAACGCAGTCAACGCTTCAGGGTTGCTAAACCTATTCTGTCGATCTCGAAATTCGTCAATGCGTGACTTATTGGCCAAAATTAGGTTTGCAATAACATTGTCACCAGTCTTGGTGAGCATACCAAGTGAGGCGAGCGCAGATTTCTCATCGGCAGAGACCTGTCCGTTATTTGATTTATATCCGATATCGTGTTCAATCTCATTCCAAACGTGGGCCAACATACTCGTAACTTGAAGTTCACAACTATCATGCTTCAAGTTGGCATTATTGCCAACGAGATCGTTTTCTTTTAAACGAACTTGCAGATGGGATGCCCGATAGAAATTGTTTTCATTGTTTTTTATTCGTGGGTCATCTTCTTTGACCTCAAGTCCAAAATTTTTGTCTTTCGGGTGATGTGAAAAACAATCCCGAGCCAGATCCACAACCTTGTGCCGGTCATTCTCAATGTAGGTCATTACTCGAAGAGCCGCCAAGTCACCCATGGCTATAAACAAACCGCGCTTGGCCCTCAGCGCCTCGATTTTGTGTGAAAATATCTCTGGATGCGCGAGCCACTTTCTAAGCTTACCCTGAACGCTTTCTCTTGATTTAACGCGACCGGTGACACGCGACATGATCCCCTTTTTGGCCAACTCAAATTCTAGGCGTTCGGTGGCCACTCTGACAAGTTTCCCAATCCTGTCGGTTGCTCCGTCATACTCAGCCATACAATCATTAATTAATTCATTAAGTTCTTTTTCATTGAGGTCGGTCACATTCGCTCCAAAAATGCGGTGATGTAACTTAAAAAACTAGCGCGAAGACAAGATTGGTTGCAAGTGTCGCGAATTCAACTAGTTGATTTCCAGCCAACACGGTTGCACTTTGTATTGAAGCGCATCCGTCGAAAAACATTTTTCGCAGAATCCACAATTATGGAACCGACTTAAAAAACATCAATATTCAAGTGAAATATTCACTTTTTCGGGCGAAATCTGAGCTAGTTGGGCAATGTTAATTTTGGCTTCAGCAATGACCTCAGCGAGTGTTCTGCCAGTATAGGGCCCTGCTGTGGTCGTAGGATCAGCAGAGGGCGCTCCATCCCAATGACTTCCATCTTTAAGATAGCTGATCGGGGCATTTAAAGCTTTGGCCAATGCCACAAGATTCTCGGATCTTGGCTCTGTATTACCCTCTTCCCAGTTCCATACGCAGGTGGTGGTCACATCAATCATATTCGCGAGCGCCGTCTTTGAAAGCTTCATATTTTCACGAAGTGTACGCAGGCGGCCAGCAAACGAGAGAGCCTTGGACATCGATATTCTCCTTGGATTGTTTCCGTCAACGAGAATAACCATATAGAGAAAAATTAAATTTATCAAGTAAATTTATCAAGTTTTTTACTTAAGTGAATTTTAAGAATGCATTCCACTCTTTCATTTGCCCGGAGCGAGAGGGTTATAAACCAGATGATTGCATGGTGCTTAAATAAAGTTCACTCGACGCCACTCAATCAGCCTACTTGCGCATCTCAGGCGTTAATGCATATAGTTTTGTATTAGAAACCAACGGGTACCCCGCACAACCCGGCCTTAGTTTAATTTCGAGTTGATTTATGCGCTACTTGTCCGTACCACTTTTAATAATCAGCCTTTTTTTCATTGGTGCTCACTTGGCATATGCGGAGGGTTTTCGTGCAGCCAGCGATGAATGCATCATAATAATCGCTTCGCGCAAAAGCGCAGCTGAAACAAATGAGTTTCTCAGTGACCTGTCCAACAACTTCACTCCGCAGGTCTACTTAACAGACACAAACTGGTTAGCAATCACGGCCGGCGCCGTAAAAAAACACACGGCGCAAGCCAAAATAACGCGGTGGAAGAACGCTGGCCAAATTCCCATGGACAGCTTTTGCTCGAGCGGAAGATCCTTGATTGAAAAAGTCAGATTGAATGACGGAACAATCGATAAGGAATGGATTAACACCTATCTTTTCGCTGGTGTAGATTTCAGCATATTCAGTAAAAACGACTTACGCGCTCTTCAGGCAGCTTTGACACTGCATGGTGAATATGAAGGCCTAATAGACGGTGAATGGGGTCCACGTTCTCAAAGCGCCTTTGTAAGCTATGTAAACAATAATTACACCACGACACCCAGTCGCTTTCATATTGCGATGCTTGCGGCGGAGCTGGTTGATGAAATCGAAAAAGCCAACTGGACGCTACAAACCTTTCCTGAATCAAATCTAAGCCTACTTTTACCCAAGGGCATTGTTTCGCCGGAACGAGAGCCAGATTTTTACGCCTGGTCCAACCCCGACGAAACCTTAAGTATAATCGTAAGCCACGGCCATCCTCGTCTCACCGCCAGTATCCATAAAGAGATATTGAAAGATGCGCCGACGACACGACGCCCTATTTACAAAGTGCGAAACGAATATCGGTGGGTCACCGCAATTACATACGATGACGGCGGACGAGTTTATTTACGCTCTGACCGAAATGCAAAAAATTGGTCGAATGTGTTTTTATTTGCCACAGCTGAACATCGACACGATTTGGCTCTTATGGCGGCAAGCGTTTCAAATACAGATATATCGAATATTTACTTCAACGATGAAGGCTTTCTTTGGCAGCAAATTGAGTTTGCCATTTACGGCTCCGGTGAAAGCAAACCAGAGCAATCAGCAAAAGTTGCAGTTACAGACGAAAGCCCACGTTCATCAGGCACCGGTTTTTACATTAACGAGGCTGGGCAATTGCTCACCAACGAACATGTTGTTGAAAACTGCAGCGCTATTAGTGTGAACGCCTATAGCTATGAAATAACAGCTTTGTCGCCTGAGTTTGACCTGGCGGTTATTTCGCCCAAATTGAGTGCAGCTGACCCCACGAAGATTGCTCGTTTTTCACGTAACGAAGCAAAACTCAATAGCGATGTAACTGTCGCCGGTTTCCCGTATCTCGACCTTTTTCAAGATATCAGCATTACGAGAGGCGCCGTCTCCTCTCTTTCAGGAATACTTGGTGATCCGAGCCAGATACGAATTACGGCACCAGTTCAGTCAGGCAACTCAGGTGGACCGCTTTTGGACAAAGCAGGCAATGTGGTCGGGGTTATTGTTTCAAAGCTCAACGCACAGAAGGTTGCAGAAAATTTTGGCGATACACCGCAGAACGTCAATTTTGCCATCAACGCTGATGTTGCGAAATTCTTTTTGCGAAGCAACCAAATTCAGTTTCACGAAGCCAACAGTGCCGAAGCCCTCACCTCAACAGAAATTGCAGAGCTGGCATCTGAGTTTACTCATCCAATTTTGTGTTATTGAGCCGAGCCGCAAAAAGACCATTTCCGCCCCCCCCCTTTAAGCCCTTGTCTCGCTTTGACAACCCGCCTCTAAAGCATTCAATTGAGCAAATACCTCTCGGATTCAAGCTGGGAGCTTGCATATTCAAGTTCCCTCAGAATACTGGACCGATGGTCTTGATAGCCTTCAACAATCGCTGTTTCGGCTAATTCAAGATCGTTTTCCGCATCCCTTTTCAAACAGTCCAAATAGTACTCAACCTCGCTGACATAGTCATTATATTCGTCGACAGCTGCGTTAAAGGACTGAACATCGTAAACGTAAAATGTGGGGCTCGTTGGAGCAAAACAGTCTGGTTCCCAATCCATATAATAAGCCAGCGTAAAATAATCCAAAGATCCGGAACTCGAGGGACCTATGCTAAAAGCCAACATTAAAATACCGAACGCCCAAATATTAACTCTCAATTAAGTGTACCTCCCCATCCCGTCCAAATTCTGCATGACAAATTAAAGCGGCATAATGCCGCCGGCCGCTCAGAATCTTAGATTTTAGATTACATCATCACCGCATGCTGTCGAATTCAATCAAACTCACAAACCTTCGCATCCGCGCGCATTCCCATATCAGTCGAGCATATATCTAAGCTGTAACAATAATTTACAGCGAGTTGAATATGCTTAAATCACAACAAATCGTGGCCGATCGCGTCGCTGAACTCAAGCTTCAAGGCAAATCTCAAAAAGAGATCGCTTATGTGGCGGGTTTTCAAAATGCCAACATGATCGCAATGATCAAATCAGGCTCTACAAAAATAGCCCTGGAACGGGCACCAGACCTCGAAAAGGCACTTGAGCTACCCAAGGGTACAATAGGGCGCCAATTGCTCCTGGAGGAGCTTGGAAGCGATTTATATGACTATGTGCACGACGTGTTGGATACCAGCCTTTCATATCAAGAGCGTGAGATCATCAAAGCCGTACGTGAAGTCAAAGCCGCGCCCAAGTTTGACGATCGTGCCAAACGTATTTTGATCGAGCTTTTGAAATAACGGAATTGGGCTGCGATCGATATATGACGGTCGCAGTCCATCATCAATGCACGGGGACGCGCCTCCCCTAACCTGCCATGCCGAAGCTTTAAAGCCAAATAGCTATTTCTGTAAAACTGCATTTAGCTAAAAAGCTAAATGGCTATTAAGCTGTTTGATCCAAAAGCAATGCCGCGCCACGCCAAAACGCCGAGCACGTATGCCTGACGCCCCCGTGGAGACCAGCCTCATTCATTCGAAAAATTAGGAATGGCTGACGTTTGATCGGTCGGGATGCATCGACTTTCCGGTAGGGGTATAAATTGCGATCGGAGTTGATTTTATCGCGACCAATATTCCGGGCAACCCTCTTCAATTCGCTTTATAGCTAATTACAGATTTAGCTATTTGGCTGTAAATCTAAGCGAAGCCCTATGGAAAACCGCCCACAGCCAAGGGGATGCCGCTATCGTCCGCCACTTACCTAGCACCAATGCTCCTGCAACAGGACCTACACCGCACATTTAAAAGGCCGGAAATCACTTGCTGCGTCGACCGTTGTGGTATTCACTCAGAGGGCATCTTGGATCAACTGAAACGGACAATACAGCTGAGTGAGGCTTGGCATGGGCGAAAAACCTTGTTTTTCTGAAAAAATCATCGGGGGCCACGTTGTTGACCCACAGACCATGAATGACGTGGCGGTTTTCAGGCGGTCGGAACGCCAGCGACTATACGAACAACGCAAATGCATCTCGCCTGATGCGCGAAACGAAGCGTCAATTGAACTGTCTTCAGCTTTGGATAAGGTCATAGGCGATGTGAGCGGCCTGAAGATCGCGGCGAACTGGCCCATCCGGGGTGAATTTGATTTACGCGATTGGATGAGAGATTGTCACGTAAAAGGCGCAAGCATCGCCCTGCCCGTGGTCAAACAAAAAAATGCCCCCGTCGAATTTCATGAATGGCAGCCTGAGACTAAAATGAAACTTGGTCACTGGCGAATACCGGTGCCTTATAATGAACACCCGATTTCGCCAGATGTCGTTGTCGTCCCCCTGCTTGGTTTTGACAAAGCAAAATATAGGCTGGGAAACGGTGGCGGATATTATGACCGGACGTTGGCACAAATGGATGATCGAACGAAAGTGATCGGTGTGGGCTACACCCAATCTGCCATGGATACAATCTTTCCTATGCCTTGGGATATCGCCATGGATGTGATTGTGCTCGATGATGGTCAGGTATTTTGATTTGATCGCCCGGTGCAGCCTGGTTGAGATCAAAGCTGAACAGGAAAAGGCAATCTTTGAGGACGAGCTTCGGCTTCATCCCTCACCCTGACAGCAGCCCGTTCCAAAGACCATTTTCCAAATCCATAAAGCTACATTTAGCTAAATGTGCAAATACGCAACGCATGCCCAATGCGATACCGGGATAATTATTTGGCCAGCTGTTTGAGCATCGCAGCTTGTTTCATTCAAGATCGAGCAGGCTGAACCGCACAAATCTGCTCATTTCACAAAAATAGGAGTGGCTGACGTTTGAACGGTCGGGATGCACCGCTCGTCATAGGGGTAGATCGAGCGCGCCGATCTGATTTTGGGGTGACCGGAGATCTGGGTAGCTGAACACTCAAATAATTAGCTAATCAGCTAATTGCAGCTTTAGCTATTTAGCTAAAAATACAATCGAAGTCCTAGGAAAAACCGTACATCGCCAAGGGGATGCGGGCATTGCTGGTCAGACCCTTGGCGCCAAAGCTCCTCTAATCAAGCGAATCCGGCCTTGCGCAAAAAATATAGTCCAAATTCTCACTTTTTTGCCCTTGAAACCCAACGTGTTTGATACAATGTGCCAATTCTTCGACAAACACGAGGTGCGCATGACGTTTGCCCAAGTTAAAATTCCGATGCGGCTCCAAGACGGCATTGATGGCTTTGGAAATCAGCTTACACCGTTGAGCTACACAAAGATAACACCTGAACAAAATGGGCTGGATCGGAATTTAAACGCCGGCAAATTCATCGTTAAACCGGAGATTGATTTCAAAGATTATAGACGCACCACGGTCATTGATTTCGTTGACATCGTGATCGCCCCTCAAAAGGGCTCAGTGAATTACAAATCCATCCGCAAAAAGCTAAAAGACCTACTGCAAATTAGCCCACATGTTATTGAGCTCCCGCGTTCATCTTCAGGGCAAAGGTATTTCAGGGTGCGCATTCAGGATCTGAAACGAAAGCGCTACGATCAGCTTAATGAACTGTTTCAAACAAATCTTCCCCTAAATGAGCCGCCACGCTTAGGTACACTCGAACTTTCAATCGATTTTCGGCCCAAAAAGGTCTCTGATCAATCTTTTGTAAAGATGCACAGTGTGCTGGCCCGTCATTTTGTGCCTTATGGCAAGCACCTCACCGGAAGCGATGAGCGCATGAGGATTTATGTGCCAGAAGGACTGCATTGCGAGCAGCTTGCACGATTAAACAGGGGTCAGGAGGATCCATCGAACACGCTTAAGCTGCAGCAGACGCAGCAGAATATAAAGGACGGATACGCCCAACCTTACGCTGAAGAGATCATTCCTTTCGGCTCCACTGTTTATTATGGTCGCGAAGACCCGGACTATTATGCATGGCGCATCATGCACAAAAGGCTCGACAATCAGAATTGGCGTGGAGATGAGACCGAGCGAGAAAAGAAAGAAAAAGAACTGGCCATCAATAAGCAGCGCACGCGCATTGAGGTGACTGTTGGCGAGCTGGGTTTGAAAGAATTGGGCCTCACGCATTTTCATTCATTGAAAGGCTTCAATTTTCAAACGGCTTTCTCAAAGCTATTCAAATTCCAAGTGCCCATGTTTGATGAGATCACACCTGGACCACGAGAGCGACTGAGAAAGCTTTTACAGATGAACACCTCGGTTCGGCGCTACATGCATCAGGGTGTGTTCAGGTTGACGCATTATCCGGCTGAGGTTGATTTGAGATCGCGTTCGTTTCCGCGCCATGTTCCTAAATTGAAGCCTGCGTGTGTTGAGACTGTGAGTTATAGGGAGCTGGATCGAGCAATCGCTATTAGCTTAAGGTCAATAAAGAAGGCCTTTAAATAGGTATGTAAGTACTTAGTTACAGTTATTAGAGACAACAAACAGCGCCAAAAGCCGCAAATTCCCAGTGACTGCGGTTTTTGAGCCAGACAAGCCGCCCAGGCCATTCGAAAAAAGTGACAAATTGGCCGATCTCAGAGTTAATCAGTCGGTCATTTTCGGCCGAACAAGTTAACTGACATTTCGATTGCTCGCCAAAACATTGGCAATCAGCATTGCCCCTTCTTTTACATGTAAAAAATTGCATGTGATGAATTATTCAATGGGTGCACCCCGCTCAAGATCACAAAAGGACAAGAGCGCAAACATCCACCGCCCCACATCAATCCGCCAAGGGCTTGCAACAATCTGGCACTTTTGCGACAATTTCAAATCATATTTATATATCAGTCGGATAAACTTAAAAACGCGGCTTTTAATTATGGCTTCAAATCATTGCATCGTCTATGTCCTCACCAATGAGGCAATGCCAGGCTTCATTAAAATCGGCACAACCAGAAAGCCAATTCTAAACCGCATGCAACAGTTGTTTTCCAGCGGGGTGCCAGTACCTTTTAAATGCCACTACGCAGCGGTCGTCGAACAGCATTTGAACGTGGAGCGCCGCATCCACCGCGTCTTAAGCGTACAAAGGGTCAACGACAACCGGGAGTTCTTTGAGCTGGTTCCAGAAGCCGCCGCCGATATCATCAGATTGGTCGAAATTGAAGATGTGACACCGCAAGCTGATTATGTCGAAACGGAAGACGACACAACCGCCATCAAAAAGCTTGAACAACGGGCCGCCCAGTTCAACTTTAAAATGGTCGGCATCCCCAAAGAAACTATATTGCGCTTTAAGCTGGATGACGAGATAACCTGCCAGGTGATAGATAATCGCAGGGTTCGTTTTCTGGATCAGGAGACGAGTCTGTCCGCCGCGGTGCTGGCAGCGCAAAAACAACGCGGCATCAATTGGAAATCGGCGCAAGGTGCGCAATACTGGACGCATAATGGGCAAACTCTGGTTGAGCTTCGCCAGCAAGCAGAAAATGAAGATTAATTCATTCAAAAAGGTACCTTGGGCATGATGAGCATCGTTGAGACTGAAAAAAGACTTTGGAAAGCGGCCGACCAATTGCGCGCGAATTCCGGTCTACGCCCGTCAGAATACTCCCGCCCGGTGCTCGGCCTTTTGTTCTTAAAGTTTGCCGACACACGCTTTGCCAAAGTGGAAAAGCGCCTCAAGCCCAAGCCTGGCTCGCGGATAAAACCCGGGCGTGACGAATTTATCGCCAAAGGCGCAATTTACCTGGCGCCACAATCACGCTTTGAATGGCTGACCCAATTGCCTGAAGATGCAGATCTGGGCAAAGAGCTGAACAATGCGATGGAGCAAATTGAGCGAGACAATACTGATCTTGCCGATGCGCTGCCAAAATCATTTGCGGACATTCCCAAAGAAACGCTGTTGGAGCTGCTTAGATTGTTGGAGCCCCTCGATTTGAGCGGCGACTCTTTCGGGCAAATCTATGAATATTTTATGGGTGAGTTTGCCCGTGCCACCATGGAAAAAGGGGGCGAATTTTATACCCCGGCTTCAATTGTACGCCTGATCGTTGAAATCATCGAGCCCTATGAAGGTCGCGTATATGACCCTGCCTGCGGCTCGGGCGGTATGTTTGCCCATTCAGCAGACTTTGTCGCACGCCATCAACGCGAACCGAACAAAGCCCTTTCAATTCATGGTATTGAAAAAACCCGCGAAACCATGCGGCTGATGAAAATGAACCTCGCTATGCATGGCTTGAGCGGGCAAGTGCGCGAGGCGAATTCCTATTATGAAGACCCCTATGACAGCGTTGGCAAATTTGACTTTGTGATGGCCAACCCGCCCTTCAATGTGGCGGAGATCGACAAAGCCAAACTCAAAAAGGATGTTGCTGGCAAAGAAGTGGTGGATGCGCGCTTTCCCTTTGGGCTGCCCAAAGCCGATAATGGCAACTATTTGTGGATCAGCCTCTTCTACGGCGCCCTAAATGACACAGGTCGCGCGGGCTTTGTCATGGCAAATTCTGCATCCGACGCGCGAGGGTCCGAGGCGGACATTCGGCAAAAACTTATTGAAACGGGCGTTGTCGATGTCATCATCGCGGTGGGCCCTAACATGTTCACCACCGTCACCTTGCCATGCACCTTGTGGTTTTACGATAAGGGCAAAATTGGCACCCCGCGTGAAGACGAAGTGCTGTTTATCGATGCACGCAATATGTTTCGGCAAGTCACCCGCGCCTGGCGCGATTTTGAGGACTGGCAGATCGAGGCCCTGGCCAACATTGTCCGCCTCTGGCGCCATGACGAACCTGAACTTATTTGGGGGGCGCAGGAGTGGTTGAAAGAGCGCTTTGATGCCGAGGATGGAAATCGCTTGACCTATCGCGACGTTGCTGGCCTCTGCCGCGCGGTCAAGCGCAAAGAGATCGAAACCCAAGGCTGGTCACTCAATCCCGGTCGCTATGTTGGCGTAGCGGAAAAAGAAGATGATGGCGTTGATTTTCATGCTCGCCTGACGGAATTACAAGCGGAACTGGAGGAGCTAAATACTGACGCGGCACGGCTGCAGGACGTGATCGCGAAAAATGTGCGCGAGGTGTTGCAGTGAATAACTGGCCACGATTGATGGTTGGCGAAGTTTGCGATTCGATCGTGGACTGTAAAAATCGCACTGCCCCCAAAGAAGACTTTGAGACGCCATATAAAATGATCCGTACCACGAATGTTCGTGACGGTTGGGTTGATACGACAAATGTCAATTACGTGAACCGAGAGACATACGAAAAGTGGACATCGCGCCAAATTCCGATACGCGATGATGTTTTGCTTACCAGAGAAGCTCCACTGGGCGAAGTAGGCAAAATCCGCACTGACGAAAATCTATTTCTTGGCCAAAGAATAGTTTCCTATCGTGCAGATAGAAAGAAGATCGATCCGGATTTCCTTTTGTATTCATTTCTATGTGATGACGTACAGGGGCAAATTCGCGCTTTCGGCTCTGGTTCTACAGTTGAGCATATGCGTGTTCCCGATGCCAAACTAATAAAGATAGCGGTTCCTCCCCTCCCAATCCAAAAGCGGATTGCCGGGATATTGTCAGCCTATGATGATCTAATCGCGGTGAATGAACGCCGCATTGCCATTCTTGAAGAAATGGCCCGCCGCGTGTTTGAGGAGTGGTTTATCGGTACATCGGATGAAATGGTCGCGTCCGTCGATTTGATCGAGTTTGATCCAAAAGAAAAACTAAACAAGGGGAAACCAATACGATTTGTGCCTATGAGCTCCATCAGCGAAACTCATATGACAATTGGTGCGGTCCAGCGCAGAGCTTCGTCATCCGGCGCAAAATTCAGAAACGGCGATACATTGTTTGCCAGAATTACGCCATGCACTGAAAATGGAAAGACGGGTCACGTAATGGGCTTTGAACACAATGAAGTCGTATGTGGCTCCACAGAATTCATTGTCATGAGGGCACGTAGCGTGCCTCCAGCGTTTGTATATTGCTTGGCTAGGCATTCCGCTTTCAGAAAGCACGCTATTCAGAGCATGGGCGGTAGCGACGGTCGCCAGCGCGTAAAACGTAACGCGTTGGAACAATTTACGTTGGCAAAGCCTGATCCGCTGCAACTCCGAAAATTTGACGAATTCGCGTCCCCTGCTTTTCAGCAAATCTTGCAATTGGCAAAGCAAAACACCAACCTCCGCGCCACCCGCGACTTACTGATCCCCCGTCTGGTCTCTGGCGAAATCGATGTGTCAGAAGCGCCCAAGCCCGTAGCGGCGGAGTAAAGTAATGAGCGAGCCAACAGACATCCTTTATGAGCAGCTCACGCCAGATTATGGCGACGGCTTCTCTGAGGATGCGTTGGTGCAAAAGCCGGCGGTCGAGCTCTTTGCCGATTTGGGCTGGACCACGCTCAACCTGCAACGCGAATTTGAAGATGACACGCTGATGCAGGGCCGCAGCCTGCATCGCGAAAAATCTGAAACACAAGGCTGGTACCCGCGCGAATGGTGGCTGCCTGGGCGGCAGCGCAGCGCGCTAACAAAGCTCAACCCTGAACTGACCCAGGATGCGCTAGATCACGCCTATCGCGCAATTACCCGACCACGCCTCGGCCTCGCACCCTATGCCGCCAACCGCGATGTAATGATGTTATTGCGCGACGGTATCCCCGTTCCCACGCGCAACGCCCGCGGTGAAAGTGAAACCAAAACCGCCCGCGTCATCGATTGGCGCAACATCGAAGAGAACGATTTTTTGCTCGCAGAGGAAGTTTGGTTTGGCTCTGAAACACATTCGCGCCGCGCGGACCTTGTTGGCTTTGTAAATGGCATACCACTGCTATTCATTGAGCTTAAGGGCATGAACGTCAATGTGCAGCATGCCCATTCCGGCAATCTGAAAGACTATAAAGATGCCATCCCACATGTGTTTAATGGCAATGGATTTGTGTTGCTATCAAACGGCACAGACACGCGCATTGGCGCCTTTGACGCGCCCTGGCGCCACTTCCGCCAATGGAAGCGTTTAAGCGAGGATGAACCGGGCCAGGTCTCCTTAGAACGCGCCATCCGCGCCGCCTGCACACCTGCGGCCCTGCTCGACATGGTGGAAAACTTCACAGTCTTTCAGGATGAGAAGAGCGGCCTTATCAAAAAGGTCGCGCAAAACCACCAGATGATCGGCGTCAACCGCGCAATCGCCAATCTGGAAAATCGCCAAGACAATGGTGGTAAAATTGGTGTTTTTTGGCACACCCAAGGATCTGGCAAGTCACTTTCCATGGTGTTTTTTGCCCGCAAAGCCTTGCGCAAAATGCGCGGCGGCCTTTCCTTTATTGTTGTGACCGATCGCACCGAACTCGACGACCAAATCGCCCAAACCTTCGCCGAATGCGGCCTACTGGAGAAACGCACAGAAAGCGTGCAGGCGCAAACGCGCAAACATTTGCGTGAGCTATTGGAAGGCAATGAACGATTTATGTTCACGCTGATCCAAAAATTTGCCAGCGACGACCAGTTAGAGCCACTAGGCGTGTTATCCGAGCGCGACGACATTGTGGTGATTGTTGACGAAGCCCACCGATCTCAATATGCGACTTTCGCCGCAAATATGCGTTCGGCACTGCCTAACGCCAATTTCATTGGCTTTACCGGCACACCACTTATGGCGGGTGAGCAGAAGACCCGTGAGGTCTTCGGTGACTACGTCTCAGTTTATGACTTTGCCCAGTCCGTCAAGGATGGCGCCACCGTTCCTCTTTATTACGAAAATCGCATACCCGAGCTTCAACTCAAGGTCGACGATCTGGATCAAAAATTGGGCGAACTGCTGGACGATGTAGACCTGGATGAAGAGCAGGAAAAAGCGTTGGAGCGCCGCATGGGCAGGCGCTATCACATACTGACGAGAGACGACCGCTTGGATAAAATCGCAGCTGACGTGGTCAAACACTTTCCGGCCCGAGGCTTCCGCGGAAAAGGCATGTTTGTCGCACTGGATAAAGCAACAGCGGTCAGAATGTATGAAAAGGTACAGCATCATTGGGCATTGGAAATCAAGCGCCTGGAGGCTCTAAAGGAGCCATCAGAAGGCGACCTCGACAAGCTCAAATTTATGCGCGAGACCGACATGGCTGTGATGGTGAGCCAAAGCCAGAATGAAATTGCTGATCTGGAAAAATACGACATCGATATCCGGCCCTATCGCAAACGCATTCTCGATGAAAACCTCGATGACCGTTTCAAAGCTGACGAAGATCCGCTCCGCCTGATATTTGTTTGTGCCATGTGGATTACCGGCTTTGACGTGCCTACCTGCTCCACCATTTACCTCGACAAACCCATGCGCAACCATACGCTTATGCAAACAATCGCAAGGGCAAACCGCACAGCCGAAGGCAAATCTGCCGGGCTGATCGTCGACTATGTTGGTATATTCCGTAAGCTTCAAGAAGCTCTGGAGGTATATGTTACCCCTGAAATCGGCGACAAGACACCCATTGAAGATATCGGGGAGCTGATTAATAACCTTACAAACGCTTTGGACGAAGCCGAGAAGTTCGCATCATCACATCACGCAGACTTGGCAGCAATCCAAAAAACCAGAGGCTTTGACCGACAAGCAGCGATCAACAAAGCGCGTGACGCACTCAATCTGAACGACGATGTGGCCAAAACGTTCTTGGCACATGAAAAACATGTTTGGGGACTGTTTACGTCGGCGTTGCCCGATCCGCGCGCACAGGCTGAACAAGCCCGCGTCATGGTCCTACGGTTTCTTTCCAAGTGCCTCAAGGCTGACCGAGGACAAGTCGACATTTCAGACATTGAGTTGGCCATCCAGTCAATGCTGGACGATGTAATTGAAAGCGTGCAAATCACAACTGCAATCAGGGAAAACGACGACGAAACAGGCCGTGTAGATCTAAGCAAGCTCGACATTAATAAATTGCGCACTGATAAAAAAGATGAAGCCGTGCAGACCAGGGCGCAAAAACTGCGCACAGCTGTTGGCGCACAAGTGGCTGCGATGGCATCGCGCAACCCCATCCGTTCAACTCTGGTCGCCAGGTTTGAAGCTTTGGTGGCAGAGTACAATACCGGGAATATGGAAGCCGAAGAGTTTGTAAATCGTCTGCTTGAGTTCTTAAGCACACTGGATGACGAAGAGCGCCGCCATGTGCGTGAAGGATTGGCAGAAGAAGAATTAGCGATATTCGATCTACTGACCAACCCGGGTCCGGAATTGAGTGATGATGAACGGGAACTGGTGAAGAAGGTTGCCAGTGATGTTCTTCACAAGGTTAAGTCCGAGGTGGAGGCGCTTGACTGGCAGCTCCGTGAAAAAGCACGGGCCGCGGTGCGCGCAAAAATCCGAGAAGCACTGGACTTACTTCCAGCTGCCTACGAAGAAACCATTTGGAATCGAAAAGTCGAGCGCACTTATGATTGGATCATGCAAAGCGCCGACAATATCGATATGCAATAATCACCGGTCCGGTATAAGGTTTGGTCAAAACTGCGCCACAAGAAAACATGGTCTCAGCACATCAAAAACGATGACCAAACAAACCACACAACCCATTGATTTCATTGAAAAATGGTAGCGGGAGAGGGACTTGAACCCCCGACACGCGGATTATGATTCCGCTGCTCTAACCAACTGAGCTACCCCGCCCCGAAAGACATATCTAGAAAGATAGAACAAAGCTGTTTCGCTTTGCTGCCGGGGATATAATGCGGGGCGAGCCTTCATGTCAAGCTGCAATCGGCCAAGAAATTTGACATTTCTCAACTTATTTCCCACCCTCCCGCGGCGCGGTATGTTTCTGGAGGCAAAAAAGCGGTGCAACGCATTGAACCATCTTTTTCCTGCCGCATTATAGTTTAACATAACGATAGATTTTGCCAGCAAACTGAGGCCAATATGAAGAAAGAATTTGTACTCGCAACTGTCGCAGCATTCAGCCTTTCGGCCTGCACGACAACAGGGTGGGACTCCAATGCCGTAAAAGGTGGTGCAGGCGGCGCGGCTGCCGGTGCTGTCGCCGGCCTGGTCTATGCGTCGGTCGCCAATAAGGACGCCCGCACAGCCGCGCTGGTTGGGGCAGGTCTGGGCGCCCTCACCGGTGCCAGCGTTGGCGCTTACATGGATCGTCAGGAAGCGGAATTGCGCGCCAGCCTCTCCGACAGCGGCGTCACCGTGACCCGCCAGGGCAACCAGATCATCCTGAATATGCCCGCCAACATCACCTTCCAGACAGACCAGTCTAACGTAGAACCGCAATTCTACAGCTCCCTAAATTCAGTGGCGGCTGTCTTGCAGAAATACCCAAAGACACTGGTTGATGTTTATGGCCACACCGATTCCACTGGCTCTGACCAATATAACCTGGAGCTGTCCAACCGGCGCGCCATGTCCGTGGCCAATTATGTGTCGGGCCGCGGTGTAGACCCACGTCGCATCTATGTGACCGGCTACGGCGAGTCTCGCCCAATTGCCTCAAACGCCACAGAGAGTGGCCGGGCGCAAAACCGCCGGGTGGAAATCCAAATCTCACCATTAACCTAGCGGGTGAGCCTAATCGATTGATCAACGCCCTGCACCCCGCGTGCGGGGCGTTTTTTGTTGCGATCAGGCACGCCAAAGTACTGCGCGGCCCATCAGACGCGCAGATGCGGATGTGAGGCGATCAAGCATCTCCTCTTTGCGCTAAAAAAATGAGACCCTGATCGCCCCACATTATGGATTTTTGCCAAAAACAGACCGTTTTCGGGGTGCTGACCCAATAGCCCCTGCTCTTGCCCAAAAGGCAAAAGCAACCTTCGGTGTCCGGTAAAACCGACATCTGTCTCCGCGCGCCCCGCGTCCGAAAGCACGACCCATCTCTTCTTTTAAAGGATATCCCTTCGCTCCCCCTGCCCGTCAGCAGGCCGCAAAGCTTCAAAGAAGATGAAGACATCATATCATGGGCGGAAAGACCGCTGATAAGAAAAAGTTATGTGGCTGATTTTATTGGATTTTGGCTAAAAAAGTGGGAAATATCCTCCGTTTTTCCCTTATATATGCGGTGCCAAACCACCCCCGCTGCATGGACCCCGGATCAAGTCCGGGGCGGCCCTGGTGGCGTGGTTGTCTCGGTCACCAGCATAAAGGAAGAAGAGAGACGAGCACATCGGACTCGGCCAACTTTTGGCCGGGCCGTTGTAGGCCGGGGCGCAGCATTGAATGGTCGTGGAACCAAGCAGAGTTCGCCGCTCCATTGGCTTCTGTTGGAGGTCAATAATCGACTGATTACTGCAAGTGACAGCTTTGAGCCCATACCTACCGAATGTTGCTCAATACCCGGATGGCTGTTCTCAATTGTCAACTGCTTGCCATACCGGCAATCATTGCGCCAAGCGCGACAAGATGGACAAGCATGAGCGCCTTATCATTCCATAGTGCGCCGACGGCGAACCACCCCACAACACCAATGAGAAACAGGTAGAGGTTCCAAGGCGTCCAGCCAAATCCTGTCGCGGTGTATCCCATGATCTGAACGGCGGATGCGCCCCACTTAACCGAAAAGACAAGGCGTTCGCGCGGTGATACGAGGGCCACGGTATCAGACTGCACGGGTTAACCCTCCGTCGATGCGCAGGTTTTGTCCTGTCATGTAACCACCATCTTCTGAGGCGAGCCACGCAATGAGAGAAGACACTTCCGAAGCGAAACCGTAACGTCCCATGGGTATACGCGCCTTGCGGTCCTCGGTTTCAGGCAAGCTGTCGATGAAGCCAGGAAGGACATTGTTCATGCGAATGTTCTCTGACGCATATTTGTCCGAAAAGAGCTTCGTGAATGCGGCAAGCCCGGCGCGGAAGATACCTGACGTTGGAAAAATTGGGTCGGGTTCGAACGCCGCAAACGTTGAGATGTTGATGATTGCCCCGCCGCCAAGCGCCTGCATCGTAGGTGTGACAAGCCGGGTTGGACGGATTACGTTCATAAGGTAGACTTCCATCCCTTGATGCCAATCGTCGTCGCTGATTTCGAGCACTGGTCCTTTTGGTCCATGGCCCGCAGAGTTTACCAAGACATCGATGCGGCCCCATCGATCTTTCGCACCCTCGACTAAAGCGTTAAGCGCTTCACCATCAAGGTTGGAACCAGTTACGCCAAAGCCGCCAAGTTTGTTGCCAAGTTCTTCGCCCTTGCCGGAGGAGGATAGGATACCAACTTTGAACCCATCTTCCGCCAATTTGCGAGCCGCATCCGCACCCATGCCGCTGCCGCCTGCTGTAATCAATGCCACTTTTTCTACTGTCATTTTTGGTATCCTTTCGAGTTTCGGCCAATTATATAGTGTGGGAAATGAATAAATTCGATTGAGAGATTATGTTACATGACAATAGAAATACTATCGCAGGATGACTGAACTCCCGCCACTTAACAGTTTGCGTGCTTTTGATGCAGCGGGCCGTCGCCTCAGTTTCCGCTCCGCTGCCGAAGAATTAGGTGTCACGCAAGGCGCCGTTGCGCAACAAGTGCGCCAACTCGAAGCACATCTCAATGTGGTCTTGTTTGAACGGGTGCCGAAGGGGCTGAGGTTCACATCGGCTGGACGCAGCTTCCATAACCGTATCACTGCGGTTTTCGCAGATATTCGATCTGCAACAGCTGAACTTAAACCAGAGCCGGACAAAGTCGTTATCAGCGTCACGCCAACCTTTGCTGCAAAATGGCTGATCCCCAACCTACCAGAGTTCACGGCAGTTTGCCCAAATATCGATTTGCGGATTATGGCCACGGAAAAAGTTTCTAGCTTCCATAGCGACGGAATAGACCTCGCAGTACGCCAAGGATCTCCGCCGTTTGGCGCATCTTTGGATGCAATGCTTTTGTTCAAACAGTCGCTAATCGCAGTGGCCGCGCCCAAGTTTGCGGATAAAGGCGATAATCTTCTTGATTCAGAAACTCTCGCTAACGAGCCGAAAATCCATGACACTCACGATCTATGGCCAAGCTATCTTGCACATTTGGGTGTGCAGGACCAGACTACTCGGCACCTTCATCTGAACCAAACGTCGCTTGCGGTCGATGCAGCCATCGCAGGGCAAGGTGTAGCCTTGGTAAGCCGTTTTCTGGTGACTCATGACCTTGAAGCCGGACGTTTAGTCGAGGTTGGCGCAGCCTGGGACGCGGATAAAAATGACTTCTATGTCCTCATGCCGCGAACTGCCAAAAACAATGAGTCGGTGGCTAACGTCGTGGCTTGGCTCATGTCACGCTCTGCTGATGATATCTGAGAACGTTGATTGAATGCGGTAATTTGGATCATTCTCTCCAACGGCAGCAAGGTCCGCAAAGCTGCCATTGCCACCCCCCATCCACTTAACCTCCCAGTAACCACACCACTAGATTTACACAACGCTTTACCCAAATTTCAGACCAGCGCTTCACCCTGAATGATCAGCAAATGAGGGGTTTGGGAAGGTTAGGTGACGGTGGAGATATCGGTGTTCTTATCGTCAGTGATTGGTTTGGCCATCGTGCTGGCAGCGCTTGGATGTGGTTATCTTGCTGGGCGCAAGTTCACACGCGCGGACCGGTGCAAGTCTGAGATCGAGCGCCTCACGCAGGCGCTGGAGCTGGCGAAGGACGAAAATGCGGTGATGAAAATGATCGCGCGTCATGCGAGTGATGGGCTGCTCATTCAAGATATCAACGCTTATATTGAATGGTCCAACCCCGCCTATTCCCGTGTGACAGGATATAGTGCCGAAGAATTGCGGGGACGAAAGCCCCAAGAGCTGCTGTTGCCGCCCGAAAATGCAATGTCTGCCGAAAGCATTGCAGCGTTCAAATATGACATAGATTCTGGCATTCTCGACTCGGTGGAGACCGTTCGCAATGTGCGCAAAAACGGCGAATATTTCTGGAACCAGTTGAGCTTTGCCGTGGTCGAATATGAAGGCTCACGCGATCCGAAAATTATCGTCATTGCCCGCGATGTCACCGAGCAGATTGAACGCGAGGAAAGTTTGAAGCGCGCCAAAGAGGAATCTCAGTTCAGGGCGGAACATGATGTGCTCACCGGCCTGCCCAACCGCATGAAACTTGACAATTTCCTCTCTGATGCCCTGCAAGAGGCAGGCGCCGAAAACGGCGAAGTGGGCATTTTGCATATCGATCTGGATCACTTTAAGGAAGTGAACGACGTGCTCGGGCACGCGGCAGGCGACGCCGTTTTGGTGCACGCCGCCAATGTTATGAACACCCACACACGAAGTCACGATCTGGTTTCCCGGTTTGGCGGCGATGAGTTTATCATTGTTTGTCCTGGCGTTTCAGGTTTTCCGGTTCTTGAAAAAATGGCCAAGCGGATGATCGCTGATCTGCGCAAGCCAATCCCGTGGGACGATAAAAAAATTGTCCTCGGGTCGAGTATCGGCATTGCCTTGTCCAATGAAGGCACGCGGGAGAAGGAAGAGCTGATCAAGCAGGCCGACGCCGCGCTTTACGAAGTGAAAAATAGCGGTCGAAACGACTTCCTCTCCTACACCGATAAGATCGGGGAAATCGTGTCGCGCCGCACCGAGCTTTCCGCCTCATTATCTGAGGCGATTGCCAGCAATCAGCTTGGGGTTGTTTTGCAGCCGCAATTCGACCTTTCCACCAGAACAGTCACCGGCTTTGAGGCGCTCATACGGTGGCATCACCCGCAAAGGGGTTTGCTTGCAGCAAATGAATTCCTAGGTGTTGCTGAAAAGAATGGCCGTCTGGTGGAGGTGGATGCGATCGCCCGAAAGGGAGCGCTTGATGCGCTGTGTACATTACATGACGCCGGTTTTCCGAATTTGCGCATGTCGATGAACGTTTCTGCCCAAATGCTGAACCGGCCCGAATATGTTGACGAATTGAAGTGGGAAGTTGAACAGCGCGGCCTCAACCCCAAAAATCTCGCCATCGAGGTGCTCGAAACGATCCTGATTGAAAACAACGACAATGCAACAACACGGTCAATAAACGCGCTGTATGAGGCTGGGTTTGCCGTTGAGCTGGACGACTTTGGCACCGGTTATTCCGGGCTGACCAACCTGGCGCGGCTGAAAATCCACGGTGTTAAGGTTGACCGCGCGCTGGTGCAGGAGACACCCCACGATCAAACCGCACAAGTGATTGTGAAATCTGTTGTCAATCTTTGCAAGGATCTGAATTTAAATGTCATTGCTGAAGGCGTTGAATATCTTGAACAGGCTGATTTCCTGCACCAGATCGGCGGCTCGGTTATTCAAGGCTATGGCGTGGCGCGTCCGATGTCGTTAAATAAAGCAGTCCGGTGGCTGCGGACCAATGATATGAACACTGTGCTGACCGCATCAAGTGATCTTTATTCTTCCGTGAGTTGAGGGAAAGGACCTGGCGCAGCAGCGCCGCTTGAGGCTCAACAACACACTGTCCTTTATCCCTCCCCCTGAGGGGAGAGATAATTCAGGTTTAAGCCGCGGCGCTGATGGCGCGGTCGATCCAGCCGCCGCCCAACACTTGGCTGTGCGCGCTGTCGTCAGCGTAAAAGACGCAGGCCTGGCCGGGGGACACACCATGTTCACCGGCCACCAGCTCCACTTCCACTTCGCCATTTTTAACGCTCAAGCGAGCGGGCTGTGGCGGACGGGTAGAGCGCACTTTGGCCTCGATGTTGATCGGCCCCATCTCCTCAATATCATCAAGGCTGATGCCACCAAGCCAATTGACCTGCTTCAGTTTTACCGAACGGGTGGCCAATGCTTCATAAGGCCCGACAATCACGCGCTTGGTTTCCGGCTCCAGCTTGACCACATAAAGCGGTTCGCCGGCAGAAATGCCCAAACCCCGGCGTTGGCCGATGGTGAAGTGAATAATGCCTTTGTGCTCGCCGAGTACGCGGCCATCCAGATGCACAATCTCGCCCGGGTCAATGGCTTCGGGGCGCAGCTTTTGGATGATCTGCGCATAATTGCCATTGGGCACAAAGCAAATATCCTGGCTGTCGCTCTTTTCGGCCACCACCAAGCCCATATCGCGGGCAATGTCGCGCACTTCATCCTTGGTCATGCCGCCCAGAGGAAAGCGCAGATAATCGAGTTGCTCTTGCGTGGTGGCGAACAAAAAGTAACTTTGGTCGCGGCTGTGATCGATCGGACGATAAAGCGAATATTGCCCATTGCTTTGCCGCGATTGAATATAATGGCCGGTGACCAGCACATCTGCATTCAATTCGCGCGAAGCTGCCAGCAAATCCTGAAATTTCACGGTCTGATTGCATTTGACGCACGGGATCGGCGTTTCGCCACGCAAATAGCTGTCGGCAAAATCATCAATCACGCTTTCGCGGAACTTGCTTTCATAATCGAAGACATAATGGGGAATGCCCAAAGAGGCCGCCACCCGGCGGGCGTCGTGAATGTCCTGCCCGGCACAGCACGCGCCCTTGCGGTGAATCGCTTCGCCATGATCGTAAAGTTGCAAGGTGATGCCAATGACATCATAACCTTCGCGCGCCATAAGCCCGGCCACAACCGAACTGTCCACGCCGCCCGACATGGCCACCACAACGCGGGTGTCCTTGACGGGTTTATCAATACCCAGAGAATTCATTTTTCCATCCTAATTGGGGTTAAGGGCCAACGGATAAGCATGGGCTTTTAGCAGCCAGCGCGACCATATTCAATCATTTTGATGCCGCCGCCCGGCAAGAAATGCCCAATGGGACGGCCAATTCTGCCGCCGGGCAACAAGTGAACAAGTCGCCCAACCATCTAATTTTATTTTTATTTAATAATTTCATAGACTTATCGAAACAAGTAAAACTGGCCCATTATTTGCATCCAGACCTACGGATATCTCTATTTAAAGTGGGTACGGTCGTGCAAATTGGTCAACAACAAACATCAATGATTGATTTTCTCGGTGGCAAAATGAGCGCTGAAGCCTCTATGGAAGGTGAAGGCAGCTCTGGCTTCGAAGCGATTTTGGGCGCGCTTATGGGCGGCGACAAAAGCAATTTACGTGCCGCTGTGAGCCTGCAGGGTGAGCTTGGTCCGTTAAACGCCAATGGCGAGTTGGCGCTGGACACCGCAAAGATCAAGGCGGCACTTGAAAAGCTGAAAGAGGCATTAGAACCCCTCGCGGCTGCTTTTGATGCCTTGCTGGTGCCCGACCCGCAGCAGATCAACAAAGCCCAGGAGGCCTTTGCCGAATTGGCCGCCACCATCAACAACCACCCCAAACGCTATGATGTCGCCAGCACGCTGCCCATGGGCATGTTTGCCGACCAGTTTGGCGCCCTGCGCCAGGCGGAAGGCGACAAGGGACCCGGCAATCTGATGCAATTGGGCAAACTCCTGTCACGGTTGGACACGTTGCTGGGCGATTTTACGCCCCAAATGCCGGGCCAGAAAACCAGCGCCGGCCCCCAAGCAGCTGCTGGAGAGCTGGCCCCACTCCTCGTGGATAGCGAGCAGCCTATGTCGCAAAGCGACAATGCCAAGCTTTCGCTCAACATTCAGCAAATGATGGAGCGGCTGGACAAATTGTCAGAAAAGCTACCCGAACCGGCCCAGGCCGCAATAGCGAAGCTGATCGATAAGAAGACCGATCAACTGGCAGGCCTAAATGGCAACGCAGGCGATGGTGAAGCGAATGGCGACCCCATGGCCAAATTGCTGACTGGTGGTGAGATTGCCGGGACCAAAAAGGCGCTGCAAAACGGGTCCAGCTCTAATCTGATCAACGCCGCGCTTGAAAGCGGTGGCGGCGAACAAAAGGCAGAGTTTGGCCAAAGCCTGAAGGCGGCGGCAGAAAACAAACTGATGGCGGATCAGCGCTATACCAACCAGCAGGCCGCGGCCAACTTCGCCCAGTCTGCCAAGCTGGCCAGTGAGCTGGACACCACCGAGACCGCCACCGACAAGATTTTGAATCTCCAGCGCAGCGAGCAGCAACAACAGACCCATATCCAGATTGATCGAGCGGCCCATCAACAAGCGCCACAAAAGCAGATCAATCTACCCGCCATGGCGTTTGAAGTTGTACGGCAGATCCGCAATGGCGCCCAACGGTTTGAAATTCGCCTTGATCCCCCTGAAATGGGCAAGATTGATGTGCAGCTCGAAATGGATGGCAAGAATGTAACGGCGCGTTTGACAGTGGAACGCGCCGAAACGCTCGACCTCTTGCAACGCGACCAGCGCGCCCTTGAACGGGCCTTGCAACAGGCTGGTCTGAACACCGATAAGGCCAATCTGCAATTCTCGCTGAAAGACCAGAACGACGGCCAGGGTCAACAGCCCGGTCAGCAAGAGGATGGTCAACTTGCCGGACTGAACAGCGACAATGACGCCGAAGGCGCCACAACGGCCAACATTAATGACAACCCATCTCTGGTGTTGCGCGGCACAGCGCGACCGGATGGATTAAACCTTTGGGTTTAGGAGGATAATATGGTTTTACCCGCACAATCTGCTGCGGCAGGCGTCGGCAATGGGACAGGACAGTCAGAACTGGCCAGCTCACGCAAAACCATTGCTGAGAATTTCGACACCTTCTTGTCGATCCTGACCACGCAATTGAAAAACCAGAACCCGCTTGACCCGCTGGACACCAACCAGTTCACGTCGCAGATGGTGGAGTTCACCGGCGTTGAGCAGCAACTCAAAACCAATGAGTTTTTGGAAGCCCTGATCTCGACCAATCAGCAAAACATCTCCTCTCAAGCTGTGTCTTATATTGGCAAGCAGGTCACCGCTTTCTCTGATAAGGCAGACCTCAAAGATGGCAATGCGACTTGGACCTATGGCATGACGCGCGATGCGGCCGAGGCCACCATCACCATCAAAAACAGCGCTGGCGCGGTGGTCTTTACCGAAAAGGCCCCATTAGAATCAGGTGAAAATGATTACACTTGGGATGGCAAGACCAACGATGGCACCCTCGCCCCCGAGGGCAAATATTCCATCGCGATCGAGGCGTTGGACAGCAATGGCGGCAAAATTGACCACTACACCATGACAGCCGGAATGGTGGAGACGGTGGACTTTGCGGGCGGCGACCCCATTCTGGTCGTAAATGGGACAAAAGTGGAAATGTCTGCGGTGGCCAAGGTGGGCTTACCTGCATAACGATCGCCACCAAACCCGCTAAGTGAGCGCGTTTGCGGCATTTTTCTCAACTCTTAATCAAATCTGACCAAGGCCTTAGGCAAATTTTAAGAGCATCAGGCTAGTCTGGCTCTATTAGTTTTTGGTCAGGTTTGAGTAGTGAGTAAAATGACCGCACAGATGCGTCCTCGAGTAAAATATGTCATCGGGCCAGATGGCAGCCCGTTAACAATTGCCGATCTTCCCCCAACCGATACCAAGCGTTGGGTGATCCGTCGAAAAGCAGAAGTCGTTGCCGCGGTACGTGGTGGTTTGCTGAGTCTCGAAGAGGCCTGCACCCGCTACACCTTAAGCGTTGACGAATTTCTGAACTGGCAAGCCTCCATCGACAAGCATGGCTTGGCCGGTTTGCGCACCACTTGGGTGCAACATTATCGTGAATCTTAACACAGTGAGTTAAGCCCGGCAGATTTCGCCCGGCTGCTTAACGAACGCCTTAAAAAGCCCGCCATTTTTGGCGGGCTTTTTGTTGATAAATCCACTTTTTTCCCAAATTAATGCACTTTGCCCGAATGGTTAATACAATGTTTACCTTCTGCTAGGTAATTTTTGCCCAGTGGGGTTTTGCTTCAGTTCCCACCGAATCAGACATTTGTAATGCGGGTGGTATAGTGAATAGTTTTTCAGCGATTTTGGCGAGGATGGGATTGGCGCGGGTGGCAGCAATGGCTGTGACGGCGGTGCTCATGATCGGCTTTTTCGCCTTTCTGATCTTTCGTGTGTCCACGCCTCAAATGGCGCCAGTCTACACAGGCTTGTCCTTTGATGACTCGGCAGCGATCACAAAAGAATTGCGGGCCATGGGCATTCCCTTTGAGATCAAGGGAGATGGTGAAGCCATTTCCGTGCCCCGTGACCAGATCACCACCATCCGCATGCAACTGGCCGAAAGTGGCCTGCCCAGCCGCGGCCAAGTCGGCTATGAAATCTTTGATCAACAAAACACCCTTGGCGCCACAAGCTTTGTGCAAAATGTGAACCATTTGCGTGCCCTTGAAGGCGAGTTGGCCCGCACTATCTCCTCTTTGGCACGGGTCAAATCTGCCCGCGTGCATTTGGTCCTGCCCGAACGTGAACTGTTCCGTCGTGAAGCCAAGCAACCCTCTGCTTCCATCGTTTTGGAAGTACGGGGCGTGCTCTCTACCGGCGAAATCCGCTCCGTCCAACACCTCGTGGCTTCAGCGGTTGACGGGTTGAGCCCCAACATGGTGTCCATTGTCGACAATGCCGGCAAGTTGCTGGCCGCCGGCTCCCAGGGCGATGAAGAATCTATGCTGACCACCGCCATTGAGGAGCGCACCCTGGCTGTGGAAAGCCGCTTGCGCAACCGCCTCGAGGACCTTTTGGAAAATGTGGTGGGTGCCGGTCGTGCACGTGTGCAAGTCAGCGCCGAACTCGATATGAACCGACTGACACGTACGTCTGAAAGCTTTGACCCAAATGGCCAAGTGATCCGTTCAGCGCAAACCCGCGAACTGGCCAACGAAGCCCAGGGTCCGGCCAATAATGGCCAGGTTTCTGTGGCCAATGAATTGCCAGGTGCGACGCAGAACGCAGGCGAAAATGGCGGCAGCTCTGAGCAGTCCTCAACCACCGAGGAAACCATCAATTATGAGATCTCCAAAGTAACTGAAACTGAAATCATCGAAGCTGGTGCAATCAAGCGTTTGTCGGTGGCAGTGGTTGTTGACGGTGTTTATGAAGCCACACCTGAAGGCAATGCAACTTATGCCCCACGGCCGCAGGACGAAATCAACCAGATCCGCAACTTGGTCAACTCCGCCATCGGCTATGACGCAGATCGCGGCGACCAGGTGGAAGTGGTCAATATGCAGTTTGCAGAGCGGCCAGAATTAAATTTTGAACCATCTGAATCAAGCATTTTTGACTTTACCCGTGACGATCTGTTTGCCGCCATCGAGATGGCTGTTACATTATTGATTGCCCTAGCACTGGTGTTCTTCGTGATGCGGCCTTTGGTCAAACGGGTGCTGGAGCCTGAAGATCAAACGCCTTTATTAATGGCCGCCGCCGAAGCAGCCGCCGCTGAAAAAGCCAGAGCCGAAGCAGGCGATGGCGACGACGGAAATTCACGCGGCAACACCGCCAAAGATGCCTGGTTGGACGAAGTGCAAAGCATGGGACATGCCCAAATCCAGGCAATTGAAAAAGTAGGCGCGCTTGTTGAAGAGAACCCCAAACAAGCCTCCATGATTATCCGTAACTGGTTGAACCAAGCAGCATAAATATGGCCGAAACACCGAGCACAGAACTGGCGAACCAACAACAACAATTGGTTGTTGAAGCAGATGCCAACCAGCGGGAGCTGGCGGGAGACGAGAAGGCTGCCGTCTTGCTTTTGGCGTTGGGACCAGACTATGGCAAACCGATTTTCAAAGAGTTGGATGATATTGAGATCCGTCAGCTCTCGCGCGCCATGTCACAATTGGGGCCGATTACCCAAGACATGCTCGACACGCTTTTCGTGCAGTTCATCACCAGCCTGACCACCAATGGCGATCTGGCCGGCAATGTGGATTCCACCGAGCGGTTGCTGCTGTCCTTCCTGCCGCAAGAACGGGTGGACATGATTATGGAAGAAATCCGCGGTCCGGCCGGTCGGAACATCTGGGAAAAACTCTCCAATGTGCAAGAAGACGTGCTGGCGAGCTTTTTGAAAAACGAATATCCGCAAACCATCTCGGTGGTCTTGACCAAAATCTCCACAGAGCACGCCTCGAAAGTGTTGGCCAATTTGCCCGATGATCTGGCCCTGGATGTTATCCAGCGCATGCTGGCCATCGAACCCGTGCAAAAAGAAATCGTCGAGAAGATCGAAAACACCTTGCGCACAGAGTTTATGTCGACCCTGTCGCATACGCGCCGTCGCGACAGCCACGAACAAATGGCTGACATCTTCAACGCCTTTGACCGCCAGACAGAAGCCCGCTTCCTCACCGCCTTGGAAGAACGCAATTTGGAGTCTGCCGAGCGCATTAAGGCTTTGATGTTTACCTTCGAGGATCTGGGCAATTTGGACGGCACCGCCATCCAAACCGTGTTGCAGCAAGTGGAAAAACCATTGCTGACTCTCGCCTTGAAAGGCGCAAACGACGAAACCAAAGAAAAGTTCTTGGCCAATATGTCTGCGCGCGCCGCCAAGATGATGCGCGACGATATGGATGCCATGGGACCTGTGCGGCTTAAGGATGTGGATGAGGCCCAATCCGGCATGGTCAATCTGGCCAAAGATCTGGCTGCCAAAGGCGAAATCGTGATCGCCAAAGGCGGCAATGAAGAAGAGATGATTGGATAGATGATGGCGCAACCCGCAAAATTCAATTTTGATCTCGACCTGTCCAAGGCCACACGCGACACGCAATTGATTGAGGATCGACAACTCAACCAAATGCTCGAAAGAGCTCGCGCTGAAGGGCATGCCGCCGGCTATGCCGAAGGGGAGGAAAGTGCTCAAACCCAGGCGCTACAGCAATTGGTGGCCGCGACCCAAAGTCTGGCAGCACAAGGCAATGCCTTTAATGCCGCCATGGACAATGCGCAAAAAGAGCATTTGGCCAATGCCGCCCAAATGGGCGCAAGCGTGGGCAAAAAATTGGCCAGCCACCTGGTGGCGGCCCAGCCAGACACAGAAATAAAGGCGCTGTTGGCAGACTGCCTATCCACCTTGACGCGGCCAGGCCATGTGGCCATACGCTGCAATGAAGAATTGAGCGAGCACATCAAGCAAATTGCCGAAGAACATGCCGCCAATGCAGGCTTTGAAGGCCGCCTTATTATTCTAGGCGAGCCGGACATTCCAATGGGCGATTGCCGCATTGAATGGTCTGATGGCGGGCTGGTGCGTGAATTTGATGCCATCGCCCAGCAGATTGAAGACAAAGTGGCCCAGTATGTCAGGGCAAAAACCGGGCGGGATCCCCACCCTGAAACGGCCAATACAACCGCGCAGCAGCAAGAGACAATTCAAGATGAATTGCCCAATGCTGACATGTTGATTGGAGAGGAAGTTTAAATGAGCGATACGGACGATCCAGTTGAAAATGATGGCCCATCTCTTGCCGACATGGCGAATGAGCTGGAGGAAATGCAGCAACGTCCCGACGATAGTGCGCGCGACGAAGGCGGCAACGACGATAAAAACGCGGCGGATCTTGAGGCCGTGTTTGACGTTCCTGTACGCATCTCAGCCGTTTTGGGCCGCACCCGCATGCCGGTCGCCAAATTGTTGCAGATGGATACAGGAACCATTGTGGAGTTGGATCGCCAAGTGGGCGAGGCCATTGATATTTATGTAAACGATCGCCTGGTGGCGCGTGGTGAAATTGTATTGGTCGAGAACAAGCTCGGCATCACCATGACCGAAATTATCAAGGCGAACTAGGGGTGACAAAATGCGACTTCTGATTATTGGTGCACTCGAAGGCCAATTGAGCGAAGCGACCAAACTGGCCATGCAAGGCGGGGCAAAAGTGGCCCATGCTGAAAGCATTGACGTGGCCATGGCGAGCCTTAGGGCCGGGCGCGGCGCTGATTTGCTGCTGGCCGATGTGATGGCCGATATTCCCGGTTTGTTGGCGGCACTTGAAGCCGAACGCATTCACATTCCCGTGGTGGCCTGCGGCACCGAAACCAATGCCGCCGCCGCCGTGAACGCCATTCGCGCCGGCGCCAAAGAATATATCCCGCTGCCCCCGGACGCCGAGCTGATCGCCGCGATCATTCAGGCGGTCGCACAGGAAAATTCCGACTTTATTCACCGCGACCCTTCAATGGCCAAGTTGGTCAAGCTGGCCGATCAGATTGCCCCGTCTGATGCCAGCGTGTTGATCACTGGCGAAAGCGGCACCGGTAAGGAAGTGATTGCCAAATATGTGCACGCCCATTCCAAGCGCGCGGCAAAGCCGTTTATCTCGATCAACTGCGCGGCCATCCCCGACAATTTGCTGGAATCAGAACTATTCGGCCACGAAAAAGGCGCCTTTACCGGCGCGGTGGGTCGCCGGATCGGCAAATTTGAAGAAGCCAATGGTGGCACATTGCTGCTGGACGAGATTTCCGAAATGGACATTCGCCTGCAAGCCAAATTGCTGCGCGCCATCCAAGAACGGGTAATCGACCGTGTCGGCGGCAACAAACCAGTGCCGGTGGATATTCGCATTCTCGCCACCTCCAACCGCGATCTGGCGCAAAGCGTGAAAGATGGGCAGTTCCGCGAGGATTTGCTGTTCCGCCTCAATGTGGTGAATTTGAAAATTCCCGCCCTGCGCGAACGCCCCGGCGACATTCCGGTATTGGCCGATCACTTCATCAAAAAATATGCCCAAGCCAATGGCGTGGACGAACGGCCATTGTCACAAGAGGCGCGTGAAGAATTGCTGCGCGCCCCATGGCCGGGCAATGTGCGCGAACTGGAAAACACTTTGCACCGCGCCGTTTTGCTGGCCACCGAAGATGAGATTGATGTGCAATCCATCCGTCTGCCGGATGGCACCGGACTGGCCGAAGCGGCAGAAGCCAACAATATTGCCGCACAGGCCGCGCAAACGGCGGAGACCGCCGCGCGCGCTTTGGTGGGCCGCACCGTGGCCGATGTGGAAAAGGAATTGATCCTCGATACGCTTGACCATTGCCTGGGCAATCGCACCCATGCTTCCAACATTCTGGGGATATCTATCCGAACCTTGCGCAACAAGCTCAACCAATATGCTCAAGATGGGGAACTCATTCCCGCGCCCGGTGAGAATCGCGGCAGCGCAGCATAATCAAAGGCCATACCCTAAATGAGCGACAGCCAAACCACGCAACAAGCTGACCAAACAGCCCCTTCACGCAGCCTGCCTTCGATCGGCCGCATGATTGAATTGTTGCGTCAGGGCGATTTTGCCCTGGCCTTTGGCATCATCTTCATCCTTGTGGTGCTGATCATGCCGATGCCCGCCATCATGCTCGATATGCTGTTGGCGGTTTCCATCGTGTTCTCTGTGCTCATTATGATGACCACCTTGTTTATCCGCACGCCGCTGGAGTTCTCGGCCTTCCCCACAGTGTTGCTGATCGCCGCCATGATGCGGCTGGCGCTTAACCTCGCCTCGACCCGGCTGATCCTGGCGAATGGCCATTTGGGCACCGACGCGGCAGGCAATGTCATTGAAGCCTTCGGCAACTTTGTGATGCAGGGTAATTTTGTGATCGGGATCATTGTCTTTGCCATCCTGATCATTGTGAACTTTATCGTGATCACCAAAGGCTCCGGCCGGATCGCCGAAGTGGCGGCCCGCTTCACCCTTGATGCCATGCCCGGCAAGCAGATGGCGATTGACGCCGATCTTTCCGCTGGCCTTATCGACGAAGACCAGGCCCGCAAGCGCCGCAAGGATCTGGAAGATGAAAGCTCGTTTTTCGGGGCGATGGACGGTGCCTCAAAGTTCGTACGCGGTGACGCGATTGCGGGCCTATTGATTACCTTCATCAACATCATTGCGGGCATCATCATCGGGGTCGGACAACAGCAATTGTCGCTCAATGAAGCGGCCAACAATTATACTTTGCTGACCGTGGGCGATGGCCTTGTCTCACAAATCCCGGCGCTGATCGTGTCCACTGCGGCAGGCTTGCTGGTCTCTAAAGCCGGCGTCACCGGCAGCGCCAACCAGGCCCTGGCCGAACAGTTCACCGGCTACCCGCGCGCCTTGGGCATGACCGCAGGTGTCATGGCCATCATGGCCATTCTGCCGGGCATGCCGGCCCTGCCCTTCTTGGCCTTGGCAGGCGGCATGGGCTATCTCGCCTATCGCTCCCGCAGCATAATCGACAAGAAAGAAGCTGATGTGCTGGCCGAAACAACGGCCAAAGAGGTTGAGGAAAAAGAAACCGCCGCCAAGGAACCGCCCATCCGCGACGCGCTGAAGATGGACGAATTGAAGCTGGAGCTGGGCTATGGGCTTTTGTCCATGGTGAAAGAGGACGAAACCGGCACCGACCGCCTGACTGAGCAGATCAAAGCCCTGCGCCGCCAGTTGGCCACCGATATGGGCATTTTGATGCCTTCTGTGCGCATTCTCGACAATATGCAGCTTGAGCCCAACCAATATGTGGTGCGGATCAAGGAAGTAGATTCCGGCGGCGGTGAAGTCTATCCCAGCCAATATATGGTGATGGACCCGATGGGCAATCAGATCGACCTGCCCGGCACCCACACCATTGAGCCCACATTCGGCCTGCCCGCCACCTGGATCGATAGCGGCCTGCGCGATGAAGCGGAGATCAAGGGCTATACCATCGTCGACCCGGCCTCGGTGATCTCCACCCATTTGACCGAAATTTTGAAGGCCAATGTGTCTGACCTGCTGTCTTACGCCAATGTGCAGGAACTGTTGAACAATTTGCCAGCAGACCAGCAAAAGCTGGTGGACGATATTGTGCCCAACCTGATTTCCGTATCCGGCATCCAGCGTGTGCTGCAAATTTTGTTGGCAGAACGCGTTTCCATTCGCGACCTGCCCACCATACTCGAAGGCATCGCCGAAGTGGCTGGCAGCGCCGCCAGTGCCAAGCAAATGGCCGAACATGTGCGCACCCGCCTCGCCCGACAATTGTGCGCGTCCAATTCCGGGCCCGATGGCAATTTGCCCATCATCACACTCTCCCACGGGTGGGAAAGCGACTTTGCCGACGCCATGGTGGGTGAAGGCAGCGAGCGCCATCTGGCCATGGCCCCCTCCCGCCTGCATGAATTTATTCAGGCAGTGCAGCAGGCCTTTGAAGAAGCCGCGCAAGTGGGTGAATTGCCTGTACTGATCACCTCACCTTCCATTCGCCCGCATGTGCGCTCCATCATCGAGCGTTTCCGGCCACAAACGGTGGTGATGAGCCAGAACGAAGTGCATCCCCGCGCCAAGCTGAAAACCATCGGGAGCATCTAAATGATCAAGGGCACCTGCCATTGCGGCCAAATCTCCTATGAGTTTAACGACACCCCGCCATATGCCAATCGCTGCAATTGCTCGATCTGCCGCCGCTTGGGCACTTTGTGGATTTATTCAGACGCCAGCAACATCAAGCTTAAAGGCCTGAACGACAGTACCAGCATCTCCTACTCGCACGGCGATATGGAACTGGACTTCCGCACCTGCAACACATGCGGCACCTCAATCCTGTGGCAGCAACTGGCTACCCCGGGCGAAAGCCGCATGGCCGTCAATCTGAACATGGCCGATCTCGACGTGATCAACAGCATCCGCGTCCGCCATTTCGACGGCGCGGATACGTGGACGCATCTGGATTAGGGCATATTCCGGTTTCAACTCATTGCAGAACCGCGATCTTTGAGCAGCGCAAACGCCAGGCGCACATCACTCCAATACAAGCAAATACTGCCAGTGTGACTGAAATTAAGCTGTATAGTCCGACAAAACCATGGCGGCTGATCAAAGCCATGCTGACGAAAGGCGAAATGATCTGCCCCAGAAAGACCGACATGGTGAGCAAGCCGCCGGCACGACCGCGATGTTGGGCTGGGGTAACTTTTAAGGCGATGGCGACAAAATTGGGCATCGCCGACGCAAAGCCCCAGCCCACCAGAATGGCCCCAGCAAACGCCAGCCAGAAACTGGCAGCGACCATCAACACCATGAACCCTGTGGCCATAATGCCATAGCCCAGCCCCAGTGTGCCCGCCGCGCCAATACGCCTGTGCAAACGCGCATAAAGCAGCGCCGCAATGCCGCCGGATATGGTGAGTGCGCCAAGCACATTGCCGGTGGCCAGCGCCGGGTCCAGCCCCAGGCTTTTCAGAAAGAAGGGCAATTGGGTGGGCATGACGAAAAAGATCAGGCTGGTCAGCATCTGCAACAGGATCATGCCAAGTAAGACCAATTGCCAACCCGGTTGTGGCGCAGGCCGAGCGTTAGCAGCAGCAGCCTGTTGCGCGGCGCTCAAGCGCGGTGGATCGACGATCACCCGCCACATCAGCGGCAAAAACAGCGCGGCCAGCCCATAGAGCAAAAAGGCATATTCCGGCGCAATTGCCGCCAGCAGCCCGGCCAGAAAGATGGCGACAAAGCCACCAAAATTGCGGGCGGAAACTTGCAGCCCCATCAATTGCTGGCGCTGGTCGCCTTCAAAATAGTCGCCGATCAGGGCGGTTTGCGCCGTCATGATCAACGCCACGGCCACGCCCATCACCAGGCGAGACGCAAAAATACTATTAAGATCCGGCAGGATCACGCCCGCCAGACCACTAAGCACGAAAAGCATAACGCCCGATAATAAAAGCATTCGTCGCCCGACCCGATCAGCCAATATGCCGATAAAGGGGGCAAACAGCACCACGCTGATGGAGGGCGCAGGCACCAACAGGCGGGTGAGCAACGCCACATGCGGATGATCGGCAAAGCGCAATTCCAACCCGGCCAGTGCCGGGCTGATGGTGGCATTGGCCATGGTGGTGAGCGTGGCAGCCAGCAACAGGGCGATGCCGCGTGGATCACGCAATACGGAAGTGGATAGGAGGGAAAAGGGCATAGCTAACTCCTTCAAAAATGAGCCATGCCCTTTGATCTACAACCTCAAGTCAAGTTGAGGTCAATCCTTTTCTTGGCGCTTATTGCGCGCCAACCGGAATCCGAGATCGTCTATGTCATAGGTCGGTAGGCTGCGCCGTCGGTTCGTGGCCAGGCATCCGCGCTCCGGATCGTTCCAACCGCCGCCGCGGAAAAAGCGATAGCTGCCATAGACTTCGGGGTCATAAACGTCGAAACACCATTCCCACACATTGCCCAGCATATCGTGCAAACCATAGGCGTTGGCTATCTTCTGCCCGACGGGTTGCGTGCTGCCGCCTGAATTTTGCTTAAACCAGGCGATCTCTTCGATCGGCCCATAAAGCGGCGCGGTTTGCCCGCCCAGTGCAGCAAACTGCCACTCCGCATCGGTGGGCAGTCGAAACCCGTTCGCGCCCGCATCAGCAACGACATGATCCCTATTGGCGCCAATCTGATAGACCGGCGCCAAATGAAAATGGCTGGAGATTTGATTGCAGAACTGCACCGCATCATACCAGGAGACATGCTCAACCGGGCGACCTGCGCCGGTGAATTTTGCCGGATTATGGCCGGTGATCTGATGGTAAAGCGCTTGCGTGACGGGATATTTGGAAAGGCAGAAGGGTTTGAGCTCAACTTGCCATTTGGCCTGAAGACGATCATCGCGCAAATCCACGCGACCGCCCTCAAGCCCAACAAAGTCAGCTAAAACATTGTCCAAATCCAAAGGGGCCACAGTGCGCTTTTCCTTTCATCAATCCGCTCCTAACACGCCGTATAATTGACAGAGAGACCGCCAAGGGAGGTTTCCTTATAGCGGTTGTCCATATCTTTGCCGGTCTCATACATGGTCTTGATACAGGCATCGAGAGAAATCACGTGCGTGCCATCCCCATTGAGCGCCAATGAGGCCGCGGCGACCGCTTTGATGGCGCCAAGGCCGTTGCGCTCGATGCAGGGCACCTGCACCAAGCCGTTCACCGGATCGCAGGTCATGCCCAAATGATGCTCGAGCGCAATCTCGGACGCGTTTTCGATCTGCTCATTGGTGCCGCCCAACACGGCACATAGAGCGGCGGCGGCCATGGCCGAAGCCGAGCCGACTTCACCCTGACAGCCCACTTCCGCGCCGGAAATTGACGCATTATGTTTGATCAGGCCGCCAATGGCTGCGCCAGCCAACAACATGTCATAAACCTTCTTCTGGGTCGCGCCGGGCACATGGTCCAAATAATATTTTGTCACGGCGGGGAACACCCCGGCGGCGCCATTGGTGGGCGACGTCACCACCTGACCGCCAGCGGCATTTTCCTCATTCACCGCCATGGCATATAGCGAAATCCAGTCATTCACCGCATGGGGCATTTGCAGATTGGTGCCGCGCTCGTCAAGCAATTTGCGGCGCACGCCAGCCGCGCGACGACGCACCTTTAGCCCACCAGGCAAGGTGCCATCGCTGCCCAAACCGCGCTCAATGCAATTGTCCATAACCTGCCAGAGCTTTTTCAACCCCAATTCAAGGTCCGTCTCACTCATATGCGAAAGCTCGTTGGCCCGCTTCATTTCAATTATGCTTTTGCCACTCTTTTTGCCCATCTCCAGCATCTGATTGGCATTTTTAAAAGGATAGGGCACCGAGACCACATCGGTCACGGGCAATTGTTCGGACGCTTCATATTCGTCCGCTGTCATGACAAAACCGCCGCCGATAGACAAATAGGTTTGGCTATAGCGCACTTCCCCAGCTTCGTCTTTCAGGCTCAAAACCATGCTGTTTGGATGCGCCAGGTCCTGCGTATCATAATCAAAGACAATCGCATTTTCAGCTTCGAGCCCGATTTTCAACCCAGACGTTGGCTCGATCTCTTTGCCAATACGCAAAAGTTCAAGCTTATCTTCAGCCTCCGCCCGATCAAATGTTTCTGGTGAAAAGCCCAAAAGGCCGAACAGCACCGCCTGGTCCGTGGCGTGGCCCTTGCCGGTAAAAGCCAGTGAACCTTGCAGTTGGCATTCAATATGGCAGCGGTCGCCGCGATCAAAACGACCTTTGTTTTTTACAAGATGTTCCAAAAACTGTTTCGCCGCCACCATGGGTCCCATCGTATGAGACGAGGACGGCCCAATCGAGACCTTAAAGACGTCAAAGACGCTAACGAACATATCATCTCTTCCCTAGCTTATTGCAATACTCAAAATTGGAATGCAATTTTGGATGCATTAATTTTTCACTAGGAGTAACGCCGAAAAAGAGGCAGTGCAAAGGAAAATGCACTGCCTCTTATCTAAACTTTCGTTGGTGTCGCTTTGCTAGCTGCCCATCAGTATTTGATAGACAACACCAAACAGCATCGCACCACCGATGCCAAGGGCCAGATAAGTGGCGAAAATCTGCTTTTTCACCAGTGAGAACACCGCGGTCATGGCCGGTATGGAGCTGACCGAACCAGCGATCATAAAGCTCATGGCCGCACCCGCGCTCATGCCTTGGTCCAACAGCCCATCCACCAGCGGCACCGCCGCATAGGAGTTCAAATAGGCCGGAGCACCAACCAAGGCGGCCAACCCGATGGGCAAAATGCCCTCGCCGCCAACAAATTGCGCCACCAATGACGCAGGCACATAGGTCACCAGCAGCGCTTCGAGCACATAAGCAAAGGCGAGCCATTTGCCGAGGAAGGTCAGGTTGCTCAACCCTTCTTTCTTGAACACGCCCACGCGGTCCTGCTCTCGCCAAAAGGCCCATTTGGGTGTGCCTTTAAACTTGGACGCGCCGCATGTGGATCTGCGATAGTCAGCTTTAAGCGGATCGGCCAAGGCGCCGCGCTGGCCGACAAATTTGAGGCCAAAGCCCCCCAAAAGGCCAAGTGACACCGCAAACACGGCCTTGGAGATGGCAAATTCCCAACCGAGTACGGACCCGGTGATGACAAAGGTGGGCGGGTCAATCAAAGGGGACGACAGCCAAAAGGCCATAACTGCCGAAATGGGGGCCCCCACGGTCAACAAGCCGGCGATAAAGGGGATCACCTGACATGAACAGAAGGGCGCCAACCCGCCCACCAAGGCAGCCATAAAGATCATTTGCACTTCGCGCCCCTCAAAGGCTTTGCCAATAACGCCTTCAGCGCCAGTGGCTTTGAGATAGCCGATCAGCAGCACCGCCACCAAAAGAAAAGGCAAAGTAGACAAAAAGGCTTCAAGGGCGAACCGCACAATAGGCCCAAAGTTAAACCAATCCAGCACGGCCACGAGCGCCAGAATGATGGCGATCATCACCGGCACCTGCGTGAAAAATTTGAAAAGACTGCCAGGCGTGACCGGCTGACGCGCAGAAATATCAGACATTGTTTTTTTCCTTGAAAGCTGTCGCCGAAGGTCCACCAACCAGCGAGGCGTCGGCGCAGCATTGATCGGTGATAAAGCTGCCCACATGCGCCAAAAAGTCAAAATTGGCGCGATTGACGATAGTGCGGCCCTGCTTTTCCTGATCAATCAGGCCTGCCGCCGCCATAAATTTGAGATGGTGGTTCAGCGTGGAGGCAGGAATGCCCGTGCGCGATTGGATATCGCCCACCAGCAACCCGGCATCACCCGCCCGCACCAGACACAGCAACACTTGCAGCCGGGGTTCCGACCCCATGGCCGAAAAGGCCTGTGCTGCGCGTTCAAGTTCAACAATCATGGTTGTTTTCCAATCAAATATTATTTCTATATTTCTAGATATCTCGAAATTTAGGCTCTGTCAAACTAAATTTGTGGTGCATTTAGATCACGTTGAAAAAGGAAGTGGCGATCAAGCTGGCCTGAAGCGTGAAACGCCATTGCCCAAATCCCGAGCTTCTGAAATTCTGACCGGCTCGCCTGAGCACAATCCTGTTCGACATCAGCCTTTGGCCTTGCACAATGTTACGTCGTTTTTTTAGCTATTATGCGCCCTATAAGGGCCTGTTTTTTCTTGATTTTGGCTGTGCCGTCCTAGCGGGCTTGTTGGAGCTGGGCTTCCCCGTCGCGGTGCAAGCCTTTGTGGATCAATTGCTGCCCAGCCAGAACTGGACGCTGATTTTTGCCGCAGCCGCCGCGCTGCTATTGGTCTATTCCGTCAATACCGGCCTGATGGGCATTGTGAACTATTGGGGCCATGCGCTGGGCATCTCCATTGAAACCGATATGCGGCGGCAGGCCTTCGACCATATCCAAAAGCTCAGCTTCAGCTATTTCGACAATCATAAAACCGGCAATCTGATCACCAATGTCACCAAGGATTTGGAAGAAGTGGGCGAGATTGCCCACCATGGCCCGGAAGATCTGTTTATCGCCATCATGACCTTTGTGGGCGCATTTGCGCTGATGTTTATGGTGCATTGGAAACTGGCGCTGATTTCAGTGTTCGTGGTGCCGATCATGACCTGGACCATTGGCCATTATGGCACCCGCATGACCCAGAATATGCGCACCCTGTTTCGGCAGGTGGGCGATTTCAACACCCGCATTGCCGAGAGCGTGGGCGGGGTGCGGGTGGTGAAAGCCTTTGCCAATGAGGACCATGAGCGGCATTTGTTTGAGCACAACAATGCCAACTATCGCAGCACCAAGCTCAGTGCTTATCGCTATATGACGGCGAGCATTGCCCTCACCTATTTCAACACCCGCTTTATCATTGTGCTGACAATGCTGGCCGGCACTTATTTCGTAACCATTGGCGAATTGAGCTATGGCGGCTTTGTCAGCTTTTTGCTGCTGGTGAATCTGTTTTTCCGCCCGATCGACAAGATCACCTCGGTGCTGGAAAGCTACCCCAAAGGCATTGCCGGGTTCCGGCGCTTTACCGAGCTGATCGACACGCGCCCCGACATTGCCGACCGCCCCAACGCCAGAGAATTGGGCGATGTGAAAGGTGAGATTGCCTATAACAATATCCGTTTCGGCTATGGCAATGATCGCCTGTTCGACGACCTGTCGTTTGAAATCAAGGCGGGCGAGACCGTGGCCTTTGTTGGCCCTTCCGGCGCGGGCAAAACCACCCTCTGCTCGCTGCTGCCGCGTTTCTATGAACTGGATGGCGGTACCATCACCATTGATGGGGTGGATATTCGCGATGTCACCCAACAATCCCTGCGCGCCCAGATCGGCATTGTGGCGCAGGATGTGTTTTTGTTCGGTGGCACCATCCGCGAAAACATCGCCTATGGCAAACTGGACGCCAGTGATGACGAGATTATGGAAGCGCTGAAACGCGCCGCGCTCAACACCTATGTGCTATCCCTGCCCGAAGGGCTGGACACTGTAGTGGGCGAGCGCGGGGTCAAACTCTCCGGCGGGCAAAAACAACGCCTGGCCATTGCGCGGATCTTTTTGAAAAACCCGCCCATTCTGGTGCTGGACGAAGCCACATCTGCCTTGGACACGGCCACCGAAGTCGCCATTCAAAACGCGCTCAATGAGCTTTCAAAAGGCCGAACCACGCTGGTGGTCGCCCACCGCCTCGCCACCATCCGCAATGCGGACCGGATCATGGTGGTCAGCAACAACCGCATCATTGAACAGGGCAGCCACGAAGAACTATTGGCGAAAAAAGGCGCCTATGCAGAATTGCATTTCGCGCAGTTTGGGACGGGGTAGAGCATTGAAGATTTAGTCAACTTCCCCATTCTTTTTTGAGGAAAGTATTCGTGGTGCCCGAATTGCACGGAGAAGAGCAGCGGTTTGCCGGTCTGTTCCGTGAAGTCTTTTGTACCTGCGATAGGCACGATCCGCGTGTAAAACTTCACGCTGCGGCATAAGGGGAATGACAAGCGCACTAAAGCCGAAGAACCAGATATAGGGTCGAATGTCCACCGGTCCGAAGAAGTTGGACGCCACAAATAAAATCAGCAGCAAAAGATCAACCAACCAGTCCTTTTTGATCTTCCCGCCCTTCCGCAGTGAAAGCACAACAATACCAAGGACTGCACATCCCAACATATTGTTGATCGGCCGAATATCCGCACCCCAGTCAAAGAATATCGGCACCGAGAAATAAATATGCGCGGCCGACCAAAAAGATAAAATGGCAGCGAGAGTTAAAAGACAGAACAAAAACTTATGCCGGAAAATCATATTCTAAAACCAAAATTATCGTAAAAAATACATCCCAAGTGCGGCCACTTATGTGGGGATAACCGCGAGCGGTTTAACACGTTGTTTGCATTTTAAGAAGTCTACCTCCGTTTTTACTGATGATTGTTTCCACCCAATATTTAGGTTACAAATCCAACTATAGGCTGGCGCATTAGGGAATCATTGGGCGCCAATTTTAGAAAGTGCGATCAATGACCGATTCTCCAAACCCAAGATCTGCCATGCAGGACCATGACGCCTATCGCGAGGGCACGCACGATTTTCAAACGGACATCGACATATTGGCGCGCAGCGATCTTATCAAGACCGTGCTGGAGACCATCGCCCAGGCCACCGGCGCACGCTTCACGGCAGTTGCCCGCGTCACCGATCGGCGTTGGGTGGCCTGCCGCACGGTTGACGACATCAATTTTGGTCTGGCGGAAGGCGATGAAATTGAAATCCAGTCCACTTTTTGCCAATCCGTGCGCGACACTGGCGACCATGTGATCTTTGATGATGTGGAGACCGACGAAGTTTATTGTGGGCACCCCATCGCCAAACAATTTGGCATTGTCAGCTATGCTTCCATCCCAATATTTCGGCGCGATGGCAGCTTTTTCGGCACCCTTTGTGCCATCGATACTGAACCGCGCGACCTGAGCAACCCGCGCACCATCGCCATGCTGGAAATGTTTTCGAATATCGTCAGCAAAAGCCTTGAGAATGAAGAACGTCTGGTCTCCCGCGAACTTTTGATCGAAAAAGAACGCGCCATGGCCGAGCTGCAGCAGGAGTTTATCGCTATTCTTGGCCATGATTTGCGCAGCCCAGTCTCAGCAATTGATGCCGGTCTACGTCAGCTGGTCAAGGAAGAGCTCCCTGAAAACGCGCAATATATTACCCGCTTGATGCGCCCCCCGCTGCTGAGGGTAAATGAGCTGATCGACAATATGATGATGCATGCGAAACTGCGCTTAGGGAAAGGCTTTCACATCGAACCTATGGACGATGCGCCCATTGTCGAGCAATTAAAGCACATTTTGGCAGAGCAAAGACTCGCCGCCCCAGATCACCAAATTCAAGAGGCCTTTGCCGTTGAGCGGGCTGTCAGTTGTGACACCGCTCGCGTTGGACAGGCAGTTTCCAATCTCTTGTCGAATGCCATCGCCCACGGCAGGCCGAATGCGCCGATCCGACTGGAAGCTGAGACGAAAGATGGCTTGATCTATATTTCCATTTCGAACCATGGTGACCCCATACCGCAGGAGATTCAACGCAGCCTGTTTGCCCCCTATAGCCGCGGCGAAACCACCAGAAGCGACGGGCTTGGCCTGGGTTTGTATATTGCGCGCTCGATCGCACAGGCCCATGGCGGCGACATCGAACTCAGCCGCGACAACGAAATGACGACATTTTGCCTGTTCTTTCCGATTGATAATGCGTTGACCCAAGGACACTCCAACGAAATCCGCTTAGCTTCCGCAGATAGGGTCTAGCGGTCCCGCAGGGCAATACAATTGGCATGGCCCATCATTTGGCTGCAGTGAAGCCAACATATTCCACGTCTGGTCAACGACGACCGAAAAGAGCCACCAAACTCATTGCAGCGAGCATATTATTCGCAGAGCTTTCGCCTTCACCGTTGCTAAGGTTGCTTGCTATGAGCGCGATCCAGAACAAGCCGAAAGCCACGCACTCGACCATTCCTTCAAAAAAGATAATGGTATCAAAATGAAAAAAAGGAAATGGAACGCCAAGAATGATGTGCGCCAATGCCCAGAAGCAAATCAAAGAAGCGGCTAGCAACAGAACAAACAAAAAATAATGTCGAAACTTCATGCTAAATCTCACTCAAAATAGAGTTTCAGCCTGCCGCAATTGCCAATCCACTTCAAGTAAATTTGCCTTTCCCCATCAGGTTTGACGCTCAGGCTTAAACCCGAGCAGTCGCAGCGCATTAAGCGTGACCAACACGGTCGCGCCGGTATCGGCGAGAATGGCGATCCACAGCCCGGTGATGCCCAAAATGGTGGTGACCAGAAACACCGCCTTCAGCCCCAACGCGATGGTGACATTTTGCTTGATATTGGCCATCGCCGCGCGGGCAAGACGGATTTGGCCCGGCACATCCTCCACCTGATCGCGCAGAATGGCACCATCGGCGGTTTCCAGCGCCACATCAGTGCCCGACCCCATGGCCACCCCCACATGCGCCTGCTTGAGTGCCGGGGCATCATTGATGCCATCGCCCACCATCAGCACCCGATCACCCTGGGTAAGGCGTTGGATCGCCTCAAGCTTGTCCTGCGGCAGCATTTCGGCGCGATACTCAATACCGAACTGATCGGCAATAGCGGCAGCCGTGCGCGGGTTGTCGCCGGTGAGCATCACTGCGGAAATGCCCATTTGTTTGAGCTGTGCAATCGCCGCCTGAGCGTCCGTACGCGGCGTATCGCGTAAGGCGATCAAGCCCAGCGGCTGTTTCTCGCGATAAACAGCCACCACGGTTTTGCCCTCGGCTTCAAGCTTCTTCGCCGCGTCCAAATGATCTGGCGCAAGCACCCCCTGTTCGGCGGCATATTTGGGGCTGGTGACAAAGGCGGCAGCACCATCAATGTGCGCCTGCACCCCTTTGCCCGCCAAGGCTTGCTCCTGACTGGACCGCGCAATGACCACGTCCTGCTGTTGCGCACGGGTCACAATCGCCTGCGCCAACGGATGGCTGGAGCTTTGCTCCACCGCCGCGGCCAGGGCCAGCACGTCATTCTCAGCTTGGTCAAACCCGACAATATCCGTTACTTCGGGGCGTCCATGGGTGAGCGTGCCTGTTTTATCAAACCCCACCTTTGTCACCTTGGCAGCGGATTCGATCACCGCGCCGCCTTTCATCAAAAGACCGTGCTTGGCACCAGCCGCCAATGCCGACGCGATGGACGCGGGCACGGAGATCACCAGCGCGCACGGACAACCGATCAACAACAGGGCGAGGCCGCGATAGATCCAGGTGCCCCAATCCTCAGCGAAGGCCAATGGCGGCACCAGCACCACCAGCAGCGCCACGCCGATAATGGCGGGCATATAGAACCGGGAAAACCGATCAATAAACCGCTCAGTCGGCGCACGGGCGCTTTCCGCCTCCTGCACCAGCTGCACAATGCGTGCAATGGTGTTGTCTTCCGGGCCCTTGGTCACTTTCACCCGCAGGCTGGCATCGGTGTTGATGGCCCCGGCAAAAACCTCATCCCCTGGCCCCTTGGCCCGCGGCACGCTTTCACCCGTGACCGGATTTTCATCCATGCCGCTATGGCCCTCCACAATCTGGCCATCGGCTGGCAATCGATCGCCGGGACGCACAATCACCACCTGCCCGATCCGCAAATCAGCGGCGGGCACTTGCTGGGTGCCTTCGTCCGTTTCCAAGAGCGCGGTTTTGGGCACCAGATTGGCGAGAGCCTTGATACCCTCGCGGGCCCGGTTGGCGGCAACGCCTTCCAGCAGCTCGCCCACGGCAAACAGGAAAATCACCAACGCCGCTTCTTCCGCCGCATTGATAAACAGCGCTCCGGTGGCGGCGATACTCATCAGCATTTCAATGGTGAAGAACTGGCCGGTGCGCACCATGGCCAGCGCCCGCCGCGCCACCGGATAAAGCCCCACCAGACAGGCGAGGATGAAGGCCCAATGGCCAATATCACCACCCACACTCAATTCGATCAGCCAGGCCGCCGCGAGCAGCAGACCTGTGCCGATCACTAATTGTCCCTTAGGCGTATAAAACCAACCAGACTTTAGCGATGTCTCGGACGCCCGCGCATCGGGCACCTTGGCTTCGCTGGACCGCTGCACCCCATAGCCGAGCTGCTTGATGGTCTTTTCAATCTCCTGATGGTGCGTTTGGGCGCCATCCAGCGTGAACCGCACCCGCTCATTCATCGGCGCGACGTCTAACACGTCGACGCCCGGCATCCGGTCCAGCGCGGTCCTGACCTTGTTGGCACAAGACCCACAATCCATGCCGATGACTGACCATTCACACACTTCATTTTCAACGCGGTCCATCTGATCTTCCGTCCTTATTCGATGAGTCGGGAGCAAGATAGGACCTCAAGTCACTAGAGCTTCAAGCCCCATTTTTAGATTTTTGCGCCATTTCTGCTTGCGGCAAATCAAAGTGAACTAAAATTATCATATTTAATCTGGACTCCTGTTTTAATATGAGTTATCCGCTCCACTTAAAGGTCGCACCACCCTCTTATCCGTTCTGGAGAAATCAAATGCTACGCTCTTTCCTTGTTGCCGCCACCCTGTTGGCAACGCCCGCATTCGCTGAAACTGTGACCGTTGAAACCTATAAAGGTGAAGCCGAAGTCCCCGCCAACCCTGCCAAAATCGCTGTTTATGATGTGTCGGCCCTCGACACGTTGGATGCCTTGGGCATAAAGCCCACTGGCGTGTTGACCCCGCATTATGTGTCCTACCTGGACGACACTGTCGAAGGCGCGGAGCAAGTCGGGTCTTTCTTCGAGCCAGACTTTGAAGCGCTGGCGGCGCTTGATGTGGATCTGGTGGTGGCCGGTGGCCGCTCCTCCACCCATGTGGACGCGTTCAACAAAATTGCGCCCACCATCGATATGACCATCTGGGAAGACACTGTCGGCCAGGGGCTGGATCGTTTGGCTGCCTATGGCAAGATTTTTGATAAAGAAGCAAGGGCCATCGAACTGGCCGACGCTTTCAATGCCAAATTGGATCAAACCAAAGCCCTGCTCGACGGCAAAGGCAAAGCCCTGATCCTGATGACCAATGGCCCGAAAGTCTCCGCTTATGGCGCGAGCGGCCGTTTTGGTTGGTTGCACACAAATCTCGATCTGGACGAAGCCGCCAAGGATGTGGAGCAATCTACCCATGGCGAAGCGGCCAGCTTTGAATTTATCAAAGACACCAACCCAGACATTTTGATTGTGATCGACCGTTTGGCCGCCATTGGGCAGGATGGGGAAAGCGCCAAAAAGACATTGGACAACCCGCTGGTGCATGAAACCAATGCCTGGAAAAACGGCCAAGTGGTCTATCTCTCCTCCGCCCCGCTTTACATTGCGGGCGGCGGCATCCAGTCCATGAACATCATTCTGGACGATATCCAAGCCACCTTTAAAGGCGAGTAAGCCGATATGAGCCGGGGGGCGACCATAGGGATGGCACTTGTTGTGCTGCTGGTGGTCGCCACCCTTTCGCTTTTTGTTGGGGTGATCGACCTTGACCCGAAAAAGCTGCTGAACCCCGACGAGCTGGAACTGCTGATTGTCAGCCGCCTGCCCCGCACCCTTGCGGTGTTGATCACCGGCAGCGCTTTGGCCGTGTGCGGCACCATCATGCAACTTCTGGTCCGCAACCGCTTTGTGGAGCCCATGACCGCGGGCACGGGCCAAGGGGCCATGCTGGGCATTCTGATCGCCATTCTTTATTTCCCCACCACACCGCTGATCGTCCAAATCTCGATCGCCGCGGCCACGGCGCTGATCTCCAGCATCGGGCTGATGCTGATCGTAACCCGACTGCCCTCCAGCAAACCGCTCTATATTGCACTGGTGGGCCTGATCTATGGCGGCATTATTGGCGCGGGCGTCACCTTTGTCGCCTATCAGGCCGACCTGTTACAATATATTGAGATCTGGACCACAGGCGAATTTTCCGGCGTGTTGCAGGGGCGCTATGAAACCTTGTGGATCGCCGCCATCGTTGCCCTGCTCGCCTATCTGATTGCCGACCAATTTGCCATTGTCGGCATGGGCCGCACCACGGCCATCAGCCTCGGTCTGAACTATAATCAAGTGGTGGTGCTGGGTCTGATCACCATCTCCATCGTCACGGCGCTGACCGTGGTCACCGTCGGCATGATCCCCTTTGTCGGGCTGGTGATCCCCAATATTGTCTCGCGTCTTTATGGCGACAATGCAAGGCGAACCCTGCCGATCACTGCCTTTTTCGGCGCCAGCCTGGTGCTGGTCTGCGATATTATCGGGCGGCTGGTGCGCTATCCGTTTGAAATCCCTGTGGGTACCATTATGGGTGTGGTCGGGGCGCTGATCTTTTTGTGGATTCTTTATGGGCGGGGGCGCCATGCCCGTTAAACGTCTTTCAATTTTGACCCTGTTGCTCGCTCTCGCCATGATCGCCTACATGACCATCGGGTCGCGCGGCAATTGGGACTTTGTGCTCGCCTTCCGTGGGGCAAAATTGCTGGCGATCATCGCCGTGGGCGTGGCCGTTTCCACCTCCACCCTGCTGTTTCAAACCATCGCGCAAAACCGCATCCTAACCCCCTCCATCATGGGCTTTGATGCACTTTATGTGCTGATCATCACCATGATGGTGTTTTTTGTCGGCGGTCAGGGCATGTTATCGCTCGGCCCGTACGGCCTATTTACGCTGAACACTGTGCTGTTATTGCTCGCCTCATTCCTGCTGTTCGGCACGCTGATCTTTGAACATGGGCGCGACCTGACGCGGATGATTTTGACCGGGGTGATTTTGGGCACCCTGTTCCGCTCGCTCACCAGCTTTGCCACCCGCATGATCGACCCGAATGAATATGCCCATATCCAGATCGCCTCCTATGCCAGCTTCAACAGTTTTGACATGGAGCTGCTCTATATTGGCGTCGCGATTATCATCGCCTGCCTGGCCTTTGTCTGGACCATCCGCCACCGGCTGGATGTGATTTCCCTCGGTTACGATGTGGCGATCAATCTGGGCGAGAATGTCCGGGCCGTGCAATTGCTGGCGCTAGGGGTGATCGCCATTCTCGTGTCCGTCTCCACCGCCATTGTTGGCCCGGTGGCCTTTTTGGGACTGCTGGTGGTCTCCATCGCCCATCTGGTCACCCCAAGCCCTTATCATTCGACGCTGTTGCTCAGCTCCGGTCTGATCTCCTGCCTTATTCTGGTGGGCGGGCAAACCCTTATGGAACGGGTGCTGCAGATGAGCACCCCGCTTGCCGTCATCATCGATTTTGTCGGCGGCCTCGTCTTTTTGCTGCTTTTATTGCAAAGGTTGAAAAAATGATTTCAGTGCAGAACCTCACCCATCAATTGGGCCAGCAAACCATTCTGAACGAGTTGAGCCTGTCCATACCCAAGGGAAAAGTAACCGCGCTGGTGGGGGCCAACGGGGCGGGCAAATCCACCCTCTTGTCGCTGATCGCCCGGCTGATGAAACTGCAAAAAGGCCAGATCCTGATCGACAATATGAGCGTGGGCGATACGCCCAATGATGCGCTGGCCAAAAAGCTGTCCATTCTGCCGCAATCCATCCATATGGAACCGCGCCTTACGGTGCGCGAACTGGTGAGCTTTGGCCGCTATCCCCATGCCAAGGGCCGCATGCAGCCAGGGGATCGGGAAAAGGTGGCGGAAGCCATTAAGGTGCTGGACCTTGTAGACCTCGCCGATCGTCAGCTGGACACGCTTTCCGGCGGCCAGCGCCAGCGCGCCTATGTCGCCATGACCTATGCGCAGGACACCGATTATATGCTGCTGGATGAGCCGCTGAACAATATGGATATAGCCGCCTCCCGCGCGCTGATGCGGGTGCTGCGCGATCTGTGCGCTCATCATGGCCGCACCATTGTGATTGTGCTGCACGACATCAATTATGCCAGCGCCTATGCCGACAATGTGGTGGCCCTGGCTGAGGGAAAGATCGACCAACAAGGCACGCCGCTGGATGTGGTCGACAGCGCCTTTCTGCAGCGCATTTATGGCACCGCGGCTAAGGTGCATATTCTGGATGATCGGCCCTTTGTGCAGGTGTGAAAAAGCCGCGCTGTGACGCAACACAGCGCGGCTCACTGCCTGACGATCGTGGGTAAATGCGCGTGGGCTAGGAACCTAAACGCCGGTGATCATCGAGACAATTTCGTTTTTGTCAGTCTTTGCGGTTTCGCGCACCCCGATCTGTTGGCCGCGGCGCAATACGCAAATCCGGTCTGACAACCGAAACACTTGATCGAGGCTATGGCTGATGATCAAGACCGCCAGATTACGTTCCTTCAACGCGGCGACATTCTCTTCCACTTTGGCCGTTTCCGCCACGCCAAGCGCGGCGGTTGGTTCATCCAGCAACACAAGCTTGGTTGCCCAATGGGTGGCACGGGCAATCGCCACCCCTTGTCGCTGACCGCCGGATAGGTTGCGGATCGTGGTTTTGGCTGACGGGATTCGCACATCCAGCTCTTTCACCAGTTGCTCGGTTTCCTGCACCATGCCTTTGCGGTCCAATTGACCAAACGGCCCTTTGGTTTTTTCCCGCCCCAAAAACATGTTCATATAAACCGCCTGCTCGTCGGCCAGCGCCAAATCCTGATAGACCACTTCGATACCGGACGCGCGCGCCTCGGTGGCGTCTTTGAAGCTGGTTTGCTGGCCATCAATGGCAATGGTGCCGGAGGTTGGTGCATGGACCCCTGAGACGATTTTGATCAGCGTCGATTTTCCCGCGCCATTGTCACCGACTAAAGCAACAATTTCACCGGCTTTGAGATTGAGGGAAAAATCCTCAATCGCCACCACGCCGCCAAAAGCCTTGTGAATATTTTTCAGCTGCAACACATCGGCAGCCTGATTGTTTGAAAGATCCATCATGCTACCTCAGATTTGGCCAGTTTTCGGCCTGGCCAAAGATGTTCTCAATGGTCTCGACCTTGGGATTGCCGGTTGAAATGCCGGAGACGCCAACGGTGAAGGCGCGCGTGACAAAAGCTTGTCCGCGGAAGCCGAACACCACGCTATCACCTGACTTGGGTTGAACACTGCCCGTGCAATCGATCATGCCATAATAGTCAATGGCTGTCGCTGGCGGGATGTCGACACTGGCCAGCGCCGCATTATCCGTTGTCGGTGTGCTGCCAACCAGGGCTTTCACATCATAATCCGGAAATACCGGATCAATATAAAGCCCGCCGCCAAAGCAATAGGCCTTGTCTTCATGCAAGTGCGAGACCTCGCTGAGATAAAGCACTGCAGGCAATTCTGGCAAATCCTTGATCGCATGCAGTGGCGTGGTGCCATGCAAGCCATTGCCTGGCTCACATTGGGTTGCGCCCGCTTTGGCCAGAGCCTCTAAAACCACAGATGAGGTTGTGCCCGGTGCGTTGATCTCAATGTCGGTAAATCCTGCATCAATCAACGCCGCCGCTGCGTTTTCCAAGGTGGTCAGGTTCGGGGTGGGCTTCACCTCGTGCGTGTCTTGATCGAACAGGAGCGCCGGGAATGTGGTGATCCCTGCAAAGCGCGCACCTACCATCGCATCTACCTTGCGGGCAAATTCGACAATGTCGCTGGCTTTGATCCCGCCCTCATGTCCCTTATAAAACACATCGCCATCGGACTTGATCCGCACCAGAATGTCCTGCTGACGCCCGGCCTTATGGGCGGCGGCCGCTGCTTCTTGTGCTTTTTCAAGGCTGAACACAGTCCAATATTGCGGCTGCAAATAGCTGGCCACCATGTCGGCTTCAAAATTAGGCACCTGCACCAAATGGCCGATATGGCCGATATCCATGCCTGCCCGCTTGCAGGCCACCGCACAGGCCACATCCACAGCCACGGCTTGATTGACACCACCGCGCATAGACGCTTGGCAAAAGGCCGAATTGCGCCCGACCTGCTTGGTCATCGCAAACACTTTCATGTCCAGCTTGTCACCTTCGGCGCGCAAGATTCTGGCATTGTGCTCAACCGCATCCAAATCCAACACATAAGCGTTGGCGGGGATGTTCCCCTCTTGATGCAACGCCATGGCCGCTTCGATAAATTTGGGGTTACGTCGCCGCAAAAGATCTAAAAACATGGCTTACCTCAATTGTTCACGTCGCGCAGCGAAATCGCCACCGCGATCAAAATAATCACGCCTCTGACAATCATTTGGTCAGATACGGAAAGGCCCATCAAAATCAGGCCATTGTTCAACATGCCCATCATCAAAGAGCCAACCAGCGCCCCAATAATGGTGCCTTTGCCGCCCTTAAGGGCAGTACCGCCAATGATCACCGCCGCAATCACGGTCATCAAATCGCTTTCGCCCAGCGTATAGCGCGCCGCTTGCAACCGTCCGGCATAAAGCAGCCCGGCAAGGCCTGCCAAACCGCCGCATATGGTCAGCACCCACACGCGGATATGGGGCACTTTAATGCCGGTTACCTGCGCCGCGCGGGCATTGTCACCCGTGGCCAAAACATGGGCACCAAATTTTGTTTCGCGGAACACAAAATGCCCCAGCGCCACCGCGCCAATGGTCCAAAGCACCAAAGAGGGCACCCCAAACAAGGCGCCGGAACCAAACATATTGACGAAGCTCTCATTCAGCACGGGAACGGAGCGCAAATTGGTCATGGACCGCGCCACACCGGCGAAAAGCCCCATGGTCGCCAGGGTCACCAGAAAAGATGGCAGGCGCAAATAGGCCACCAAAATGCCATTGAAAAAGCCGATCGCCAGCCCAACGCCAAGACCTGCCAACACACCAACAAACAAGGGATACTCGCCCAAGACAACCGCGCTGCTGAGGGCGGCCACCGCCACGATAGAGCCAAAGGACAGGTCGATTTCCCCCGCGGCCAACACAAACACCAGACCAATCGCCATGATGGTGATGGGGGCGGTTTGCAGAATTATATTGGTCAGATTGCGCTGGGTCAGAAATCCATCATTCCCCAACGTGACCGCAAAGAACAAGAAGATCAGCAAAAAGCCGATATAAACGACATATTGAGACAGGTTCAGCTGTCGTAATTTTTGCATGGTCGATTGCATGATTAAATCCATTTCGCTGGATGCGCGGTCCCTCCCCGCATCGACAAGCTAGAAGCGTGCCGCGCCTTGAAGGCGCGGCACAAGGCGGGTTATTTGGTCAGGCTTTCAGGCGCTTCACGATGCAAAGACTGCATCCAACCTTCAGCCACATTGTCGGCCGTTACTGTCACCGCGGGAGCCACGACAAAAGCGGGACTTTCTTGACCCAAAAGACCACGAGCAGCAGACGCCGCCATGGCACGGCCCAGCTCATAAGCTTCATCCGCAACAATGGCTGTGACATTGCCACCGCGCACCATATCCAGCGCAATCGGTTCAGACAGATCAAGCGTCACCACCTTGGTGGTTTTGTTGCCATTGGCGCGCAAGGCAGACAAAACACCTTCCGCTGGACCAGCCCAGGTCACATAAACACCAGCTAAATCTGGATGTTTGAGCAACATCGCATTGGCGATATCTTCTGCCCGTGCCGGATCGGAAATGCCCGCTTGGGCCACGATTTCCATATTTGGATAATCATTTTCAATCGTGGTTTTGAACGCATTGTCGCGCTGGTTGGTCACATAATAGGTCGCATCGTGATAGATCCAGCCCACTTTGCCGGTTTCACCAAGGTCAGCTGCCAAAGCGTCCGCCGCTTGCTTGCCCATGGCAAACAAATCATCCGTGACGATCGAGGCATATTGCTCACCATGCTTGTAGCCATCTGGCACATTGGACAGAAAAACAAGCTGAACATTATTGTCGACGGCCTCTCTAAAGGCAGCTGCCGAGGCCACCGGATCAAGCGGCAAAGCCAGCACAATATCTGGCTCTTTGGTCAGCACCGTTTCGATGTCAGAACGCTGTTTTGCTGTATCAAAGCTGGCATTGGTGGTGGCGACCACTTCAATGCCCAAACGGGTGAACTCGTCCGTTGCGCCTTCAGTGACCGCGTTCACAAAGTCAGACTGGTCATGCCAGACCAGCGCGGCTGTGTACCCGCCGTTTTTCAGCGCGTCGACGTCGCTGTCCGCCACAACCACTTCGGTTGAAGGGGTCGCTGTTTCTCCATTTGGGCCAATGGTTTGTGCAAACGCACCACTGGTCATGAGCAAAGCGGTCAAGCCGCCTGCCATCATTTTTGTTAGATTTTTCATGGGTTTCCTTCCTCCATAAATTATTCACCCACGCCGCAATAGCGCATGATGAATTCCGCAAAGGCCGTTATGCCGGCCAAATATTCTTTGATTGAAACGCGCTCTTCCAAGGTATGGCAGTTGGCAATATTGCCTGGCGCGCAGTAAACCGTTGGACATCCCAACCGATCGATCAAAAAAGGTGCTTCTGACCAATAGGGCGCACCATTGATGACGCCTCTATCTGGCATGGCGCGGCTTAACGCCTGCGCCAATTGATCAATGGCCGGGTTTGAACGGTCAATATCAGTGGGAGAACCACCGAACTCATGATCCCGCCCGGCGGGATATGAAATCTCATACTGACAGCCCGTGCCTGCGATACCGCCTTGAATTGCAGTCTCCAGCGCCGCAACAGCGTCATCAAGGCTTTGCCCGGGCAGCACCTTGCAGATGAGCGACATCTCGCACTCACCCGGTACCGCGATATAACCGCCGCCTTCGATTTTGGTGATCAGGATAAAGGCCTCGCCCACCAGATCATGACGGGCGGATTTGCCCATTTGATCCGATAGCGCCCAAATTTCCTGCATCACCTGATGGCTGGCCTTGAGCGCATCAATGCCTTGCTCCGGCACACCGAAATAGGCCGTTTTGCCCTTGATGGTGATGTCGGCAATGAAAAAGCCCATTTGTGCCGGAAACACCTGCAATTGAGTCGGCTCAACATAAACAGCGAAATCGGGCTGATGTGCGTTCAAAAATTTTTGAGACTGGGTGAGATGATGGATCCCGGCGCTGATGCCGGTGCCCTCTTCGCCGCTTTCCTCGTCGCCGATAAAGGCGTAACTGACATCGCCTTTAAGCTTAATGCCAGCTTTGTCGAGTAAATCCAGTGCCGCCAAGCTGGTGCAAATGCCGGCCTTCAAATCGCCAGTCCCCCGGCCCCAAATTTCACCATCGACAATGGCACCGCCAAACGGATCTTCGCGATCATCACCTTGCCAATGCGCGCGCCAACCGTCCACATGCACTGTATCTGTGTGCCCGATAAACAAGAGGTTCTGCCCGCCACCACTGCCGTGGCGTTTGCCAAATATATTGGGGCGTCCAGGCAAAAACTCTTCTTGAACCGGCGACAGCTTGCGCGCAGCCATCTGCTCATCCAGATAGCCAACAAAATTCGCTTCATTACCGGTGATGCTCTCGCGTGCTACAGCGCCGCGCAACAGCTCAACCGCTGTGATTTCATCGAGCAAAGCGCCGATATCTGTTCGATGTTCAGCCATTGGTCACCACTCCCAGTTTTGCAAGTTTGGCCGGCGGCAGCGTGATCTCGGCACCCGGCACGCCACCCGCCAGAAGGGTGGCGTGCACATGGCTAAGCCCTAGGGAGGCTGCGCCGATGAGGGCGGCCTTACCGCCCAGTTCACTGATGCGAAGCGATACGGGAGATCGCGTGATCCGGTTAAACTGAGTTTGGATGCGCGAGAATAATTCTTCCCGCCGCCCGATCGACCCGCCAAACACAATCTGTTCAGGATCAATCAACGCGCTGATGGCCGCGACCGCCCGCGCGGTTTCCTGCGCGGTGCGGTCGAGCACTTTTTGGGCCTGCTCATCGTGCGCCAGCCGTTCAAAAATCTCGGGCACTTCCACCCGCTCGCCCGTCAATTCGAAATAATAGTCGCGCATGGCGTCTGTGGCGGTCACCCGTTCCAGTGCCCCTTGGCGCAGGCTTTCGGGAGCAAAAGGGTCCGCGCCAAACGGCAAATAGCCCAGCTCACCCGCGCCACCATGCTTGCCGCGCACCAATTCACCATTCACGATTAAGCCGGCCCCAATACCAGTACCCAGCGCCACATAGGCCAGATCATCAACATGTTGCGCAACGCCGCCCCAATGCTCGCCGAGCACGGCCAGGTTCACATCATTTTCAATCACCACCTCAAACCCGAGGGCCTTGGAGAGTTCGCCGGTGAAATTGATCTGATCCAGTTGCGGGATATTGGGTGCCATCTGCACGGCACCACTGTCGGTATCTGGCACACCGGGCACACCGACCACGCCAAGGCGAAGCCGTTCTTGTTGCAAACCATGCTGATCCATAACGTCGCGACAAAGGCGCGCAATCTGTTTGACCACATCCATCCCACCATTTGGGTGGGTCGGCTCTGTCGCCTCACCAAATATCTGGCAAGCGAGATTAGCTATGGCGACCTTCACCTTGGTGCCGCCCAAATCCACGGCCGCCACAAAGGCCGCATCGGGCACCACCTCAAAATTCATCGCCGCGCGGCCAACATTGCCGCGTTCCAGCCCCACCTGCTGCACCCAGCCTTCGGCTTCGAGCTCTTTGGCCACTTCAGACAAGGTTTGTTTCGACAGGCCCAACCGCTTGGCAATCGCTGCCCGAGAGATTGGCCCTTCATGAGCAATCACTTCAAAAACATTACATTTATTCAGTCTGCGAATATTGTTTGCCGTTTCGGTCATTTAATCACTTCTATTAATTCGTCAACTTTACGAACTAATAGACCCGAATCTTAAATGCGTCAATTGGAATTTGTTTGCCGGGCCACCAAATTACGGATAGGAAACGGAGAATTTATAATGATTACAATGCATTAAGTCTTATATAAGTTTCTACGACGATGTTCAAATCTCATATGACCAAACATCTTAATGTCTACATGCTGATCCTGTTGGCCCAGAGCAACACAATGGGCACTATGGTCAACAGCGCTTGGTTTGGACCCGTTTTCACGCCAGCGCTATTGATGCTGAACATGTTTGGCTTGTGCCTTTTTTATTATCTGACGACGCGACGCGAACCAAAATAACTAATCTTCCACCTTGCCGCGCATTTTCTTCACCTCACCGCGGGCCTTTTTGGCGTCAATGCGGCGCCGGATGGATGCACGTGTTGGCCGCGTAGGCACGCGACGTTTTGGTTTTTCCGTTGCTTTCTGGATCAGAGCGACCAACCGCTCGCGGGCGATTTCGCGGTTGCGGGCTTGCGAGCGTGTGTCTTGCACAAAGATCACCACCGCCCCCTCCTGCGTCCAGCGTCGCCCGGCCACCCGCTTCAACCGCCGTTTCACCGCGTCCGGCAAATGCGGCGAGCGTTCCGCTTCAAACCGCAGTTCAACGGCCGTGCTGACCTTATTCACATTCTGCCCGCCCGGGCCGCTGGCCCGGGTGAATTGTTCGGACAATTCCCATTCTTCAATGCTGATCTGGTCGTTAATGCGCAATGGGTCGCCTTTAATGTTGCTCTATACCCTTAAGAACAAACATAAATGGGCAACAAAAGAAAGGGCGCGACCAGCGCGCCCTTCCCTAAAGGTCTTTAAGGTAAATCATAAAGCCCCATCCCGTTGCCAAAGGGATCGGTGAACTCACTATAGATAACGATACCGGGCACTTCGATGGCCTCGCCCACATCAATGCCCTTTTCCGCGAATTTGGCCTGGGCCGCGTCCATATCCTCAACAAGGAATCGGATCACCGCGCCGGTTTCGGGCATTTGCTCAGTTTCATAGAGCTGCAACCACATATGTGGCGTCGCCCGCAATTCAACCACACCCGGCGCCGGTTCGATCATTTCGGCATCCGGCCCAAGAAAATCGCCATACCAAGCCTTGGCTTCGTCCAGCGAGGTGACCGGAAGGGCCACTGTAGCTTCACCAAAACCTTGCGCCGATCCCGAGGCGGTCAACGCCAAGCCGAAAAGGATAGAGAATGCAAATTTGCGCATGTGTCCCACCCTAGCTCAAATCTTCGGCCAGCATCAGTGCGTTGCCGTCCGGATCGTAAAAGGTGGCGGTTTTGACCATGCCTTCGACCACATCGGTCTCGCCATCAAATTTAACCCCGGCATTCTCCATCTTGGCGCGGGCCGCATCCAGATCGTCAATGCCAAACACCGGCACGCAGTTGCCCGGCGCTGTCTCCATATGCTCACCCAATCCGATCACAACACCTTTGGTATTGGTTTTCACTTCCGACCAGCCCGCTTCATCCGCATGATACATGGTTTCAAAACCAAGCATGTTTTGATACCAGTCAGCGCTGGCATGGCGGTCTTTAACCGAAAAGGCGATGGTGATGGTGTCGTTTAACGAGATAAGAGACATGAGCTTTTCCTTTGAGCTTTATTGTTGTCTAAAAGTATGGTAACTATAAATAATGGACATTAAGCTGCTTGTCAATATCACTTCGCGGGCTTGGGCCGTGCCAATCTTGGCGGCGCTGCATGCCGGCGTGGCGGGCAGGCAGGCACCGCTCATCACCGCGACGGGCGCTGGGCGCACCGCGTTTGCACAAAGCATGACGCATCTAATTGAGATCGGGCTGGTGGAACGCAATCCCGGCCATGGCCACCCGCTGCGTCCGGAATTTAGACTGACCATCCCCGGCAAGATCGGCGCGGAGATTTCTCATCAGATATGGACCTTGGCGGGAGAGGAAAATCGCGATCTGTTGCGCAAATCCTGGACCCTGCCCGTTCTGGCCATTGTCCATACGCCACACCATTTTAACGACATCCAGCGCGCCCTTGACCCAATCACCGATCGTGCGCTTTCCCAAGCCTTAAAGGCACTCGAAGAGCGCAATTGGGTCCACCGGGAGGTCGACCTTGATGCTCGCCCACCCCGGCCAATTTACAGCGCTGCGAGCACGGGTGCCGAAATCAGCGCCATCATGGCGCCGCATCTCAAACAGAATTAAAACCGCGCCAACTCCGGATGGTGATAGGCGTCGGGGTAAGCCATCGGCTTGAACGGGCCCAGCGGCACCACATTGTTCCACGAGCGGCCAAAATAGCCTTGCCGACAATGGATCAGCGATCCGCTTTCGGCCACCCCATCCAGCGCATAGACCCGACACAGCCATTGCCAGACATAGGGATAATCGAGAATTTTCGCGCCGTTCAATTTCATGCGCACATAATAGACCGGGTCGTGCCGATATAGCGTGGGGAACAGCCGCAAATCGGCTTCGGTGAATTTATCGCCCGTGAGAAAGGGCCGTCCATCCGACAGCAGATCATTAAGCGCGGCCAACGTCTCGAAATAAGCGTCATACGCCTTTTGATAAACCGCCTGATCGGACGAAAACCCGGCCTTATAAGCGCCATTATTGATGTTGGTGTAAATCAGATCATTGAGATCATCAATCTCAGCGCGCAGCGCCTCATCTGCCGGATAAAGTGACGGGCGCTGATCCCCCGCCAACGCACTGCCGAGCGCCTCGGCGTGACGATCCAACATGCGGATAATCTCGGCGCTCTCATTGTTCACAATGCGTTTGGTCTTTTTGTCATAAAGAATGGGCACCGATTGCTCGCTCGCCCCTTCAGCGCGGTAAATATCTTTGGCGATGCGGAAATTTTCGCCGGTCGCGGTCTCGCGCGTGCATTCGGGCAAGGTTTCGCCCGTCAAACTGGCCACGCGGTCAGGGCTGAATTCCCAAAGCCCTGCCCCGGCCGGATCATCCTCGCCCGTGCGATTGGGGAAGGCCACATCCATGGAAATGCTCTCCTGCAACCCCAACAGATTGCGCGCCAAAATCACCCGATGGCACCAAGGACAATTGAGCGCCACAAACAAATGATAGCGCCCCGGCTCCGCCGGAAATTCCGCCTCGCCAATCTGATTGCGAAACCCGCTGCCCCCGCGCACAAACTCACCGCTTTTACGCCGCGCGGCCGCGTTCGTTTGGTCTTCTTCGGTGGAGGTGTTGGTCATGATTTGCCTTTCGGGCTTCGTCTTATTGCACCCAGTTAACATAGAATCCACAATGGGTGGTGAGAAACTATTTTTTACAATTGCTTATCAACTCACAAAGATTCCAAATTGTTACTCACAAACATTGTAAACAACTGACCCAATCAGAGAGGCCCAAATTGTACTTACAAAGGATTGAACTAACTAATGCTGGCCCGATAAAAAAGCTAAACCTAACTTGTAGGTTTTCCGACGATGGCGACCCTCTCCCCATCGCAATTGTTGGTACGAATGGTTCAGGCAAAAGCAACTTATTAGCACATGTCGTAAACGGTCTAATTGGCGCTCAAGCGAGTATTTTCGATGACGCTGATGTTGAACAAGGAAAGGTGTATAAGCTAAGAAGCTCCACCTTTATACAGCATGGCAAACCATACTCAATGGCCGGAGTTGAGTTTACAAATGGAACCAAAATAGCTGAAATTCAACTTACCTCTGTCAAAAAAGACTTCAAGGGCAAGGTCGAAGAATATGAAAAATGGGAACAGATCTCGCCCGACGAATCGTCGCATTACTCTTCAAATCTTCAGCAGATAAAGGAGGAAACCCGGGCAGACCTAAACACAACCTCCAACCTATATTTTCCGCCGAATCGATTTGAGGAGCCTGCATGGCTAAACGAACTCAACTTAAAGAATAGACCGCTATACAATACGGATAAAAAATTCCAGGGAATTTCCAATCGGCCAGTCGTGCAGTATTCCCCGCTGAAGCAAATTCAAGACTGGCTGTTAGATCTGATATACGATAGTCATGCAATCGAAGGACACAAGATCATTATACCTGACCTATCGAACAATGGAGCACTTGTAGAGCAGCAAGTTCGCAATGGTCCAGCGTCAGATATACTGGAACAAATTGAGCGATTTATTAGAGTTTTATTTGAAAAGCCCGATGGTAAGTTCGAATGGAATGTTGGTAGCCGTAACCGGCGCAGCATTGGGGTAATAATCGATGATGATGTGATTATCGGCAATCTTTTTTCGCTTTCGACCGGACAAACAGCCATCTTGGATTTATTCCTGAGTTTAATGCGAGATTTTGATATATCAAATGCAGAGTTTAGGAGCTTATCGGATGTCAAAGGCATGGTGGTGGTGGACGAAATCGACCTCCACCTACATTCAGACTATCAGCATGACTTATTGCCGCAATTAATGAAATTGTTCCCTCGCGTACAATTTATAATAACTACACACTCACCCTTATTCCTTTTGGGAATGAAGGAAACTTATGGGTCAGATGGTTTTCAACTCCTAAATCTCCCCGAAGGCGAGGAGATCGACGTTGAGAGATTTTCTGAATTTGAGAGTGCGTATAAATACCTGAAAGATAGCGCCACATTTCAAGATGAAATTCGTAAAAATTTGGATGAAGCGGTCAAATTCACGCTCTACGTTGAGGGTGATACCGACATAGATTATTTGAATACTGCGGCAAATCTACTAGGAAAAACAGAAGTTTTAGATAGATTTGAACTGATCAATGCCGGAGGACAGTCAAATCTGGACAAGGTTTGGAAGGCTTATAACTCCAAGCTAGCAGAGGCAATACGCACAAAATGGGTATTACTATATGATTGCGACACCCAAAAATCTCATGCTAGCAATAAAAACATTCTATTTCGTAGAGTAGTTCCACAACAAAATCACAAAATTAACAAGGGCATCGAAAACCTGTTCTCTGACAATACAATTATGAAGGCGCGTAAATCCAAACCTGAATTTATAGATATAGTAGGTAAGCACACGATTGTTGATCGAGGAAACGAAACTACTGTGCCCGAGAAGTGGTCAATCAATGTAAATGAGAAACGAAATTTGTGTGATTGGTTTTGCGAGAACGGTGACGTGGATGATTTCAAAAACTTCCTAGCCGTCTTTGATATGCTCGAAGAAATCGTCCAAGCTTGATGGCTATCCGACAAAGAAACAAACGGAGTGTTGGCGCCATTTAATTCCCCTAACGCCAAAAAGGTCGCACAGCTCATGCCGTGCAACCTTGCCCAATCTGGGTAAGATAATTGGTCTTTGGGGCGATCAGGGCCTAGCGGCGCTGTTGCCGCATGATGGCGATTTCGTCCATTTCGGCTTGATCGCGTTTGGTTTCGGCTGCCGCTTCGCGCGCATGTTCGCGCTGGTCGAGCAGTTCCACCTTTTTCAAATCTTCCACCGCTTCGGCCAGCTCGTCCTGCGCGGCTTCAAGCTTTTCGCGCATTTCGTCTGCCGAGGCCATCAGATTGTCGCGGCGGGTTTTGGCCGCCTTGGCAAAGGTGGAATAGGCAAAATGATCCGTATCGGTGATGCCGGTTTTTTGATGTTCGATTTCAATCTGCTGGTCCAATTCCGAGGCCATGCGCTCAAAATCAGCCACCATCATTTCAATCTGCATCACGGTGCGACGCTTTTCGTCCACCTGAAACTTCTTCAACCGAATGAGACTCTCATTCCGTGATTTCATGACTTGTACTCCTTACCCAACCAAGCCGTCATTGTTCACTGCCCCCTACGCGGGCAACAATTTCTTCAAGCGTCTGATACCCTTCCATGAGGCTCACACGCTCGTCCTGACGCTGCGATAAAAACGCATCGAGCGCCGGGGCGATGGAAATGGCGTCATCCACTTTCGGATCTGACCCCGAGCGATATGCCCCCAAGCGGATCAATTCCTCCATATCGGCGTAAACCGACATATATTCCCGCGCCTTGATCAATACCGGTCGATATGACTCCGGCACAGACCCAGGCATGGTCCGTGAAATAGACCTCAAAACGTTCACCGCCGGGTATCGTCCCCGTTCGGCAATCGCCCGTTCCATCACAATGTGCCCATCAAGAATCCCGCGTACGGCATCCGCAATTGGCTCATTGTGATCATCACCTTCCACCAAAACGGTAAAAAGTCCGGTAACAGAACCAGAATTTTTTAACCCTGGTCCCGCCCGTTCCAATAATTTTGGTAATTCTGTGAAAACGGTGGGCGGATAGCCCTTGGCGGTGGGCGGCTCACCGGTGGCCAAACCGATTTCGCGCTGGGCCATGGCAAAACGGGTCAAACTGTCCATCATGCACAAGACCCGCTTGCCCTGATCACGGAAATATTCCGACAAAGTGAGCGTCATAAAGGCGGCCTGTCGCCGCATCAGCGCCGGTTCGTCCGAGGTGGCCACCACAATCACAGCGCGCTTCAGCCCTTCCGGCCCCAAATTGTCCTCAATAAATTCCTGCACCTCGCGGCCCCGCTCGCCAATCAGGCCAATCACCGCCACATCCACATCTGTGTTGCGCGCCAGCATCGACATTAGCACGGACTTACCCACGCCGGACCCGGCAAAAATGCCCATACGCTGCCCGTCGCAACAGGTGGTAAAAGTGTTGAGCACTTTGACGCCCAGATCAATCGGCTCGCCCACCCGCGCGCGATCATGGGCAGCAGGGGGCGAGGCGCGCAGATTATAGGAGGTGGCGCCGCGCATAATCGGCCCATTGCCATCAATCGGCTCACCCTTGGCATTGACCACCCGGCCCAGCCAGCTATCGTCCGGCTGCACTGTGCCGCCGTGAGAATAAAAGATCGCCTTGCACCCCAGCCGCACCCCTTCGAGCGCGCCAAAAGGCAGACAAAGCGCATGATCATCCTGAAACCCCACAATTTCGCACATCACGCGGTCACCGCCGCGCGTTTCAATCGCCACACGCCCGCCCACGCGCAATTCGCGCACCGGGCCGATGATCTCCACCAACAACCCCTGCACGGTTTTCACCCGGCCATAGACCTCTTCGGCATCCATGGCCTCTATGTCGGCAATGAGTGACTTCACGCTGCCCCAATCCTTTTGATTCGGTTAATGCTAACGTTTCCTTAACTCGAATTCACTATTTTACGGCAAAATCGCCAATAAATTGGCATTTTTTTCCGCGCGGAAACTCCTTGGATTCAATGCCAATTCAGCGAGTCGCAAGAGTCGGTTACAACACTTTCTTAAACTAAATTATTAAGTTGATAACCATCAATTTATTTATATTTTTCAATCGCTTAGCCTAAATTTGTGATAAGTGTAAATGCATATTGCAGAACTGAATTAAACTTTGTTAACTATTTCATATTAGGGTTGAATCAATATCCAGTAGGATTTGTTAACGATCAGGGGCACCGGCGGGTGTCGTTGATAAAGGTTCCAAGATGGAACAGGAATAAGGGGAACGACATGCGGGTACTCCTAATTGAGGATGACAGCGCCACGGCGCAGAGTATTGAGCTGATGCTCAAATCAGAAAGTTTCAACGTGTACACCACCGACCTTGGTGAAGAAGGCGTGGATCTGGGTAAGCTTTATGATTATGACATCATTCTGCTTGATCTGAACTTGCCCGACATGAGTGGCTATGAAGTGTTGCGCACCCTGCGGGTGGCAAAGGTTCAAACGCCGATCCTGATCCTGTCTGGTCTTGCCGGCATTGAAGACAAGGTACGTGGCCTTGGTTTTGGCGCCGATGATTATATGACCAAGCCTTTCCACAAGGACGAACTGGTGGCGCGGATTCATGCCGTTGTGCGCCGGTCTAAAGGCCATGCCCAATCTGTTATTCGCACCGGCGATCTGACCGTGAATTTGGACACCAAAACCGTTGAAGTTGGCGGCCAGCGTGTTCACCTCACTGGTAAAGAATATCAAATGCTCGAATTGCTCTCCTTGCGCAAGGGCACGACCCTCACCAAAGAAATGTTCTTGAACCATCTTTATGGTGGCATGGACGAGCCAGAGCTTAAAATTATTGACGTGTTCATCTGTAAGCTGCGCAAAAAGCTTTCAGTGGCCACCGGCGGCAAGAACTATATCGAAACCGTTTGGGGCCGCGGCTATGTGTTGCGCGAACCAGATGAGAACGAACTCTCAGAAAGCGCCTGATCTTAGCATCTGCTTTCAACCCAATAGTTTTAACCCCGCTTCGGCGGGGTTTATTTTTGGGCAAATGTCACTTCCCGCTTCGTTAAGCCTGTGCGATATAGGGCCATATCGTCCCCGCCATTGAGCTTTGCCCCAAATGAACACGCCGCAACCCGTTCGACTGCCTCCAACCAGCCCTCTACTGCCCAGCGTCCTGACTTTAATTCAAGACGCCTTCGCCTATATGGCGCCACGCATCAATCCGCCCTCCTCCATGCGGCACCTGACGGTTCAAAGCATTAGAGATCACTGCGAGATCGGCGAAATCTGGGTGATTGGAGATCGGCCGGATGCGTGCATCTTTTTGCGCCCCAAAAGCGATTGCCTTTATATGGGCAGGCTGGCGGTGCACGAAGATATGCGCGGCAAAGGCCTGGCCAAGGCGCTAATTCAGCTGGCTGAACAACGCGCAATCGCGCTTGGCTTCTCAGCGCTAGAGCTGGAAACCCGCATTGAGCTTACGGAAAATCACCGTGCCTTTGAGCGGATGGGTTTCGTCAAAATCGCAGACGGCACCCACAAAGGGTTTGATCGGCCCACCTACATCATCATGCGCAAACCGATCACACCGCCTATGCCATCAACCGCTTCACCGCACCCTGATCAAAGCCTTTGATCACCAGCAAAAGCCCCATCGCTCAGACCCGCCGGAACACCATCGGCAAATCGGGGTCTGGCCTGAACTGATCCGTCACCCCCACCAATGTTTCTGACGCGCCCAGTACCAGAGCGCCGTCGGGCGGCAATTGCCGGGCCAGATGGGTCAGGATTTGCTGCTTGGTCTCCACATCAAAATAGATCAGCACGTTACGGCAAAGGATCATGTCGAATTGGCCGAGCCGCGCCGGATTGTGCAGCAGATTATGGTGATTAAACTGCACCATCTTGCGCACGTCGTGCGCGATCTGCCATTGGCTGCCCTGTTGCGTGAAAAACTGCACCAGCCGTTGCGCCGAAAGCCCGCGCTGCACCTCAAACTGGGTAAAGAGGCCAGATTCTGCCCGTGCCAGGGCGGTTTGGCTCAGATCGGTGGCGACAATTTCGGCCCCCACATACAGCCATTGGTGCTTTTTCTCGGCCAGCAGCATCGCCAGACTATAAGGTTCCTGCCCGGTGGCGGCGGCGGCGCACCAAATACGCACGGGCCTTTGGTCCAATCGTGCCTGCTCGATGGCTGCGGGCAGCAAAGCCTGTTCAAATGCGTCGAACGGCTTTTGGTCGCGAAAGAAATAACTCTCATTGGTGGCGAGCGCGTCTACCACCGCCTGTTGCACCTCGCCCATGGCGCGCGGCAGGCTGGCGGCCAGCGCGTCAATATGGGCAAAACCAAACCGCTGCACCACCGCTTCCAGCCGTGCCTCGATCATATAAATCTTGTTTGAGGTGAGCTTAATGCCCGCCCGCTGCTGCATGAATGTTGAAATTTGTGAGACGGAATGATCAAGCATGGGGCCGCGCCCTTTCGGCAGGGGCTTGCTGCAACAGGCTGTGCAGGGCCGCGCCCATATCCGCCAACTTGACCTCATGCTGGGCGCTGCCAACGGCCACCGCCGCGCCGGGCATGCCCCAAACGGCAGACGAGGATTGATCCTGCGCCACCACCACGCCGCCCGCCTGCCGCACAGCCAACGCGCCTTCAGCCCCATCCTGCCCCATGCCGGTGAGCACAAACACCGCGCCTTGCGCCCCATAGTGAGCGGCAAAGCTTTTTAAAAACGGGTCGGCGGCTGGGCGGCAAAAATGCTCCGGCGGGCCCTGATCAAGACTGATGCACAACCCGGGCGCCCGCTTGCGCAGCCGCATATGATAGTCCCCTGGCGCCACATAAAGATGTCCGGCCTTTACGGGTTGATCCTGCTGCGCTTCGCCGCCCTCAAACTGGCTGAGGGCGCATAAATCTTTGCCCAGCAACGGCGTGAAATGCGCTGGCATATGCTGCACCACAAACAAGGACAGATGCCGGGCAAAGGGCCGGACATGCAGCATCAGCTCAGACAGGACCGCCGGTCCGCCTGTGGAGGCCACCAGAGCCAAGCCGGTAATGCCTTGGGGGTGCTGAGTCAGATTATTCGGCGTTGCGGGTTTCGCTAGTGGTGTGCTCGATACAGGCACCGGCGCCAATGCCACCAGCTTCGCCAACAGATCCTGCTCAAACTCCGACCGCGTGATCGACCCGCTGCCGGGCTTGGCGACATAATCTGTGGCGCCCAAACTCATGGCTTTCAACGAAATTTTGGCGTTGCAGGTGGATAGGGTGGAGGCAATCAACACTTTGGCTTTAGGGGCGGCTTGGATCAGCTGTGGCAGGGCGGTCAGCCCGTCCATCACTGGCATTTCCACATCCAGCACAATCAGATCAGGCTGCACTCGACGCGCCTGCTCAATGGCTTCTGCCCCGTTGGCCGAGGTGGCCGCAACGCTCAAGGTCGGATGCCCGTCAATCCAACGGCGCATCAAACCGCGCACCACCGCGGAATCGTCAACAAGCATCACCCGTGCTGCCCCCGCACCTTGTGCGGTCAGCTCAAGCTCCATCATCCATGTGCTCCAATAAGGCTTAAGCGCCCTTATTTCTGGTAGAGGCCCAGAAACTTGCCTTCCAATATCTCGCGATCAAAAGGCTTCATCATATATTCATCTGCCCCGGCTTTCAGCGCCATGGCGATGTGGCCAATATCGTTTTCGGTGGTGCAAAACACAATTTTTGGCATCTCACCGCCGACATAGGACCGCAATTTTTTTAAAAATTCCAAGCCCGACATAACCGGCATGTTCCAGTCGAGCAAAATAGTATCCGGCATATTTTGGGTGCATTTTTCAAAGGCTTCTTTGCCGTCTTCTGCCTCATCCACCTCAAAGCCGATTTCTTCCAGAATGCGGCGCGCAACTTTGCGGATAACGGTGCTGTCATCAACAATCAGGCAGGTTTTCATTTCTTCCCCCAACTTACGCGCAATGCATCAAATCATGTGACAACATGCTTTGTAACATGCCATCCACGTTCAATATACTCATCATCCGCCCCTCATGCCGCACCGTGCCCCGGGCAAAACTGGCCAGTTTCGGGTCCACATTGTGCGGGCACGCCTGCACCTGATCCGGCGCGAGCGAAACGACGTCGCTGACACTATCCACCAAAAATCCATACGATTCGTTTAAAAATTGAACATTTATCATCAATTGTGCCGATTTTTCCTTTGGTGCGCCGCCAAGATAACGCGCCAGATTAAGCGCCAGCACAATACGGCCCCGCAAGTTGAGCACCCCCGCCACAATCTCGGGTGCCCTGGGCACGGGCGTCAGCGCATCCAGCTTGTGCACATCGCTCACCCAACCGACCTCCATGCCGAAATGCTGGCCGCACACGTCAAAACATACAATTTGCATTGGCTGTTCTCCCATCAGGCCACATCCCGGTCCATGCGGTTGCGCATCTGGCTCAGTGTATCGTCGAGCCGCGCCCGATCATTCTTGGCAATATAGGCGGACATGCCCAGCGCCTTGGCCTGATCCCGCGCCGCCGGCTCATCATAAGAAGTGAGCGCAATAATCGGTGTTTGCGCCGCATGGGGCGCGTCGGCGATGGACTTGGCCAGCCCGAACCCGTCCAGCCTTGGCATTTCGATGTCGGTGACGATCAAATCATAGGCTTCGCCGCCCTGCACCCGCTCCACGGCTTCCTGCCCATCATGGCACACAGTCACTTCATAACCGGCGCTTTGAAAAATCGGCACCAGCATATTGCGGAAAAAGGCGCTGTCTTCAGCATAGAGCAGCTTTTGCCGCTGCGGCGTGGCGGTTTGCCCCTGCCGCTCAAACAATTTTGGATGCTCTTGCGCCATAAAATGTGCCAGATCGAGAATTTCCGTGGCCTTGCCATCAAGGATGGCTGATCCCAGATAACCCGGCCCGGCGCCGTCCAGATCATAATGCGGTGGCGCTTTGCAGATATCAAGCACCTGATCCACCGCAATGCCCAGCATAAAGCCGTGATCTTCAAACACCAGCAGCGGCTTTTGTCGTGAACGCTGAAGGTCGCTCATTTGCTGATCGCGCAAGAATACGATCGGCATTAACCGCTCGGTATATTGCAGCGTATAGCGGCCACCCACCTGTTCGATCTGGCTCAAATCCACCAGTTCCAGCCGATGGATCAGCGACAGCGGCACCGCCTTTCGGCCCGCCCCCTCGAGTATGAAGCAAAGCAGCTCAACCCGATCCTCGCCCTGTTGGTCCTGCCCCATGTCCTGCTGCGCACCATGATCATTGAGCTCGCTTTGCGTCACCTGCGCCGCCAAGCCCGGCGCATCCAAAATCATGATCACGCTGCCATCCCCCAAAATGGTGGTGCCGGAGAAATGCTTGAGTTCTTTGAGCGCCCCTACCATCGGTTTCACGACAATTTCTTCGGTGTGGAACACCGCATCCACCAACAGGCCGAAGCGGAACGCGCCGATTTCCAGCACCACGACAAAACCGCCATCCACGTTATCGGTTGCGGTTTGCACGCCGAGCGCTTCGTCCAACCGCAATACCGGCAATAATTGATCGCGCAATTGCAAAACCTGCGCGCCATTCACCCATTCCAGCTGCATGTCCTCCTCATTCTGGACAGCGACTTTGCGATTTTGCTTCGGGGCAATGCGCACCAGCTCCCGCACCGCCCGCTGCGGCACGGCAAAGCGTTCCTGATGGCTGGCGACAATCAGGGCGGGCACGATGGCCAGGGTCAGCGGAATATTGAGGCTGACCAAGGTGCCTTCGCCGGGGCTGGACTGCAATTCAATGGTGCCGCCGATCATTTCGACATTGGTGCGCACCACATCCATGCCCACGCCGCGGCCCGACACGCTGGTCACCGCTTCCGCCGTGGAAAAGCCGGGATGAAAAATCAATTGATGCGCCTGACTGTCGGACATGGCGTCCAGCTCCGCCGGATTGGCGAGCCCGCGCTCCTGCGCCTTTTGCTTGAGCTTTTTCGCGTCCAGCCCGCGGCCATCATCGCGGATTTCAATCACGATCTGCCCGCCCTTGTGAAAAGCGTTCATTTCAATTTTGCCCATCTCCGGCTTGCCCGCGGCCACGCGCGCACCCGGCTCCTCCAATCCATGATCCGCCGCATTGCGGATCATATGCGTGAGCGGGTCTTTGATCTGCTCCAATACTTGCCGGTCCAGTTCGGTCTCTTCGCCGCTCATCTCCAAACTGATCTGCTTGCCCAATTCTTTGCCCAAATCGCGCACAATGCGCGGCATTTTCTGCCATAGGGCCGAAATCGGCTGCATCCGGGTTTTCATCACCCCGTCCTGCAACTCTGCCGTGACGGAGCAGAGGCGCTGCAACGGCGTATGATAACGCGCATCTTCAAATTCGCGATTGACCGCCATCAGCTGATTGCGGGTCAGCACCAGTTCCGACACCATGGTCATCAACTGTTCGAGCACCCCCAGCTGCACCCGGATTGCCCCTTGCGGGGGCGTCCCGGCTGTAGGGTCTTTTGCCGGTTTCGCAACGGGAGCGGATGCTGCAGCATCAGGCTCGGCGGGCATTGGCAGGGGATCATCCGGCCCTGGCGCATTGCGGAAGGCTTCTTCCAACGGATCAAGCGGCTGCGGTGCTGCTGTTGTTTCAGTCGCGCCCTCAAAGGGCGCCTGATCACCAAATTGATCTTCTTCCGCAGTGCCTTCTTCAGCCAGCCGGTTCAGCGCATCAATCAAGGCCTGATCATTGCCGTCCGACTCCGCGCCATCATGGGCGCGCATATGATCTAGATGCGCCTTGATCTGATCAATCACCGTGAGAATGGTGTTCACCCCCTCATCGGTGGGGGGCAGTCCATCGCGATAGCGGCCCATCAGATTTTCGGCGGCATGGGTCAGCGCTTCCAGCCGGGTCAGCTCCAAAAACCCGCAGGTGCCCTTGATCGTGTGCACCAGCCGAAACACTTGCCGCAAAATATCCTGATCTTTGGGGTGCTGCTCAAACGCCACCAGTGCGGCGTCGATCTGCTCAAGGCTCTCGCCGGATTCAATAATAAAGTCACTAATCAACTCGTCCATAGGCCTACACACCGGGCAAAATCACACTAAATATGCGATCAGCCTGCGCCAGAACGGTTAAGGAGACATTGAAAAAACGGCCCCTAAGTAGTCGTACTTAGGGGCCGTATCTAATGTTCTATCGGGTGGAATTACTTCGCCGCGTAGGCGTCAAACTCCACCGCTTCATCCACCAGCTCGAGCCTGATTTTCAGGCCGCTTTCACGGGCCAGCAGCCCGGTATAAAAAGGTTGGATCACCTGCGCATCCACGCGTCCATCTTCCGGCACACCATTCAACAAGGCGACATTGCCGCGCGGAATAAAGGTTTTCGGCCCGGTGGCACGGATTTTAAAGCCCTGATCTTCCGGTGCCGCGTCATCCAATGACACCACAATATTGCCGCCCCGGGGCACTGCACCTGCAGCCAACAACACCATATTGAGCAGCAACTTCACCTTGTTTTTCGGCAGCAGAACCGGATCAATATTCCACTCAATATCTGCCTTCTCGCCATCCATATAACCCAGCGCCACTTTTTCAGCGTCGCGTGTATCGATCTCGGTGCCTTGCGTGGATGACGCGCCAAATGCCAAACGGGCAAATTCAAGCTTGGCCCGCGCTTGCTTGGCGGAATTATTGATCAGCTCCTGAGCAAAGTCCGCCATTTCCGCTTGATCCGGGTCGCTCAGCACTTCCAACCCATTGCCAATTGCCCCCACCGGACTAATCAAATCATGGCACACCCGCGAGCACAGCATGGCCGCAAGATCTGGTCCGCTCAATTGCACAATATCCGCCATTTTCATTCCTTAAAGCTGGTTGACCGCGCCACAGACCGTCTGATGCGCGATTCGGTTGCCCCAAGTTTTACCCGCACATGGGTGTGGAGCAACACTCAATGCTGAAAATCCTGTGATTTTTCGCGGAATATAACCCTTAGCGCCGGGCCAAACGCACCTTGAGCCCAGCCCAATTCTGCACTGCGTAATTGAGCATAGCCGCTTTTTCCAACAAGAAAGCTTCCCGATTGCCGGGAGAGTAGAAAAGATAGAGGCGCTGATTATGGATCACATAGATGCGCGGGTTGCCCTTAGACAAATATCCGCGGGCCACGCCAGCCAACCCATAACCGCCAAACTGCGGGGCATAGCTTTCTGGTGAGGCCATAAACACCCTCTTGTTGGCCTCGCTGGCGAAAAACCAGGACACGCCCTGCCACTCATATTCAAATTTTGGGGTGCCGACCAATGGCTCATCTTCGGTGAAGTAACTCACCGGATCCATGCCCTCAATAGCAGAGCCCGAAAGCGGATTTGTCACATAGATATCCAGGATATATCGCTCGGTGTTGGCGGCGGCGGGGGCCACAAGTAAACAGGCACCAAGAACCAAAGAAAAAATGGCCCAAAGCCCTCTAATCGTTAATGTTTGTTTACCAAATTGCCGCATCATTGCCTTGATTTGCATCTATTCTGGTTGCAATCGGTAACACTCTAACCAAAAGGAGTGTCGCCAAGGTTAATGCAATACCACTCTTTTGCTTTAAACCTTCTGCGGGGGAGGCTAAAGCAGCAAAAAAGCCAAAGGACCACGAGTGTAATGGTGAAACGCTTCGCTTTATTGATCTCAATACTTTTAACCCTGACATTGGCCCCCTTAGGTGCTCAGGCCCAGTCTGGAGCGCTCTCTGACAATTATTCCACCGACGAATTGGTGAATGCAGGCGGTCAATTCTTCGGCAAAGTCTCGCAAGGTCTCGCCTCCGTGGTAGAACGTGCTGTTTCTCAATATGGCCTGCCCAACGGTTACATTCTGGGCCAGGAAGGCTCTGCCGCTCTGTTTGGCGGGGTCCGCTATGGCGAGGGTCAGCTCTATACCAAAAACGCAGGCAATCATTCCCTGTTCTGGCAAGGCCCAACCCTAGGCTTCGATATTGGTGCAGATGGCTCCAAAACCATGATGTTGGTTTATAATCTCCCCTCAACAGATGCCATTTACGGCCGTTATCCCGGCGTGGAAGGCTCCGCCTATATGGTGGGCGGCATCGGCATGACGGTGATGAAGTATAAAGACGTCTATATCGTCCCGATCCGCTCCGGCGTAGGGGCCCGGCTGGGCGTGAATGTAGGCTATCTGAAATTCACCCAACAACCCACATGGAACCCGCTCTAAGACCAGCGCAAGATCGGGCCAAAAGCTCGACTTTTCTTAGCATTGTTGCAGGTCACCGCAGTTAACTATTTAGTGATGAAGTGGTGACCTGACCTGTTATTTCTTGTAAACTGCACCATATAGAAATAAGTCAATGACGCCTGCGCAGCCCTATGCGCAGCTTCAAGGAGTGAGTGCATGTTGATCGAGAATTTGATGTTTGCCGCATTGGGCTTTCTTTGCGCATCAATTCTTGCTTTGCTGATCATGCCATCCGTGTGGCGTCGCGCCGTGCGCTTGACCAAGCGGCGGATCGCTGCCGCCACCCCGGTCACCCTTACCGAATTCAAAGCCGAAAAAGACCAGTTGCGCGCCAAATATGCGCTGAACATGCGCAAGCTGGAGCTTCAACTCGACGATTTGCGCAACAAGCGCGCTGCACATTTGAATGAACTCACCGAAATGCGCGAAACGCTGGAGCTTCAAACCCGCGAATATGATGAAGCCATCGCGATTGCCGATGAGTTGGAGGAGCGGAACGAGAGCCTGCGCGATCAGGTGCGCGCCTACGAGGTGGAAACCACCAACCTGTCGCAGCGCCTGCGGGCCCGCGAACGCGATCTCGCCGACAAGATCCAGGAGCTGGACGAAGCCCGCGCCGTGGCCAATATCGCCAACTCCGCCACCATCTCTGCCTTTAACGAGGCCAAGTTGACCGGCGACTATGATCGCGACACCGGCAATCTGCTCAACGCGGTGCAGGTGCAAAAGCAGCGCGCTGACAATTTGGAAAAACGCTTTCAGGCCAGCATTGAACAGATCAAACAGATCAAGGCAAAATATAAGCTTTCAGCTGAGGATTTGCTGGATAAGGGCATTCCCGACCTGATCGACGAGGCCGAAGCGCAAATCCGCATCACTGCCGAGCGCTTCAAACGCCTCAGTGAGGAGGGGCTGAAAGATGATGCCGCTTCAACGTCTGAATCGATGCCGTTTACCGAGCTGGCAGAAGCAGCGCCCCAAAGCTTGGCGCACGAATTGTCGCTGGAAGATGAGCTGGAAGACATTGGGGGTCGCCTCAAAGATATTGAGGAAGACATTCTGGCCAATTTTGATCGCAAAAACGCCGACCATGAGGCCATGCGCCGACGGCTTGAAGACCTCGCTGTAGACGTCAGCCACATTGTTTATGCAAATGATGCCCACGAAACCATCGAACAGGAAGAGAGCCTGTTTGACCGGGTGCGCAAATATGCCGATGGCGGGTTAGAGGAACTGGACACACCTGAGACGGAAACCGAAAGCACCGGACGCGTTTCAGACCGCATGGACGCACTTAAGCGCGTCGCAGGCCACCAATAATCGGCTTAGTCTGCCAATTCCGGCGTAAAGCTAATATCTTGCAACACCGTGCCGGTTTTGGCATCCACAATGCGCACGATGGTTTCGCCATCAACATCCAGCGTCAAGGTGATGGTGCCAGATTGCGCGACCGCATTGCGCACTTCAGCGCCCTGGGGCAAGGCAATGGTTTGCGCCTGATATTGATCGGCACCAGAATTTTGCATCACCCGATAGACAAGCGCGCCCGCAACAGCGATAAAGCCCACCAACATCACCATGATCGACACACCGAAAGACCGACGGGCCCGGTTGATCACCGCCTCGGCTTCGGGTGTAAGCTCTTCTTTGGGCTGATCTTGATTAGGACCAGTATTTGACATGACCGCAAGCTCCTCGGACGCACAAAATATGCTTAACTTTACCGTGCCGCCGGAATGGTCTGGCAAACGGCTGGATGTGGTGGTGGCTCATTTCGCCGAAGAGATCAGCCGCTCACGCTGCCAAGACCTGATCCGGCAAAAGACCCTCACCATTGATGGCGCGACCATAAGCGAGCCGAAATACCGCGTCAAACAAGATCAGCAGATTTGCCTGACTTTACCCCAGCCCATTGATGCTGTCCCTGCGGCACAGCAGATGGAACTGGACGTTTTATTTGAAGATGATGCGCTGATTGTGGTCAATAAGGCAGCGAACATGGTCGTGCACCCGGCCCCGGGCAGCGAAGAAGGCACGCTGGTCAATGCCCTGCTCCATCATTGCGGCGACAGCCTGTCCGGCATCGGCGGCGTCAAGCGCCCCGGCATTGTCCACCGTTTGGATAAGGACACCACCGGCGTGATGGTAGTGGCCAAAACCGAGCAGGCCCACAACCATCTCGCCGCACAATTTGCTGATCATGGCCGCACCGGCCCGCTGGAGCGCGAATATCTGGCGCTGGTGTGGGGCGAGCCGCGCCCGGACAAAGGCAAGATCGAAACACTGATTGGCCGCGATCCGAAAAACCGCATCAAACAGGCCGTGCTGAAATCCGGTGGACGCAACGCCATCACTCATTTCAAGCTCGACCAAGTGTTTGGGGGGCACAAATGGACCGTCTCGCGTGTTAAATGTCGGCTGGAAACCGGGCGCACTCACCAGATCCGCGTGCATATGGCGCATCTGGGGCACCCCTTGTTGGGCGATGCCGCCTATGGCGCCGGGGTAGACAGCAAAAAGCGCAACCTGCCCATGCCAGCCCAAATGGCTCTCAAGGGGTTGAACCGACAAGCGTTGCACGCCGCACTATTGGGCTTTGAACACCCCACCTCTGGCGAGAAAATGCGCTTCACTGCCCCGCTGCCTGAAGATATGCAGGAACTGGAAAATGCACTTTCAGCAGAAAATGAGGGCGATTTTTCACAATAATTACACTCTTGGATGATATTTTTTCAACAATAGGGGATGAAATACCCTATATCGAACCTATATACTGCTCAGAGGAATGATTTGAGCGTGTCCGATCGTCGGAGCGCTACATCGCTATTTGATGCGCAAAGCGTAAATGGTGATTATCATAGGAGTGAGGGTGCTTTATGGCCCAGTCAAATTTGCCGACCTTAACGTCCGATAGCGGACTATCGCGCTATTTGCAGGAAATTCGCAAATTTCCCATGCTCGAAGCGGACGAAGAATTTATGCTCGCCAAACGCTATAAAGAGCACGAAGATCCTGAAGCGGCACAAAAACTGATTACATCCCATTTGCGGCTGGTGGCGAAAATCGCCATGGGCTATCGCGGCTATGGCCTGCCGATCTCGGAAGTGATTTCCGAAGGCAATGTGGGCCTGATGCAGGCTGTGAAACGGTTCGAGCCCGATAAGGGGTTCCGCTTGGCCACTTATGCAATGTGGTGGATTCGCGCCTCTATTCAAGAATATGTGCTGCGCTCCTGGTCGCTGGTGAAAATCGGCACCACGGCGGCACAAAAACGGCTGTTTTTCAATCTGCGCAAGGTAAAAGGCCAGTTGGCTGCGCTGGAAGATGGCGCCCTGCACCCGGATCAGGTCAAACAGATCGCCACGACTTTGGACGTGTCCGAAGACGACGTGGTGTCCATGAATGAACGTTTGACCGGCGACGCCTCGCTGAACGCACCGATGCGGTCCGACGAAGGGGCATCGCAATGGCAGGACTGGCTGGTGGATGAAACCCCCAACCAGGAAAAGATGCTGGGCGACAGCCAGGAATATGACGAACGCATCCAATTGCTGCGCGACGCCATGAATGTGCTCAATGAGCGCGAGCAGAAAATTTTTGAGGCCCGCCGCCTGAAAGAGCCGCCTTTGACCCTTGAAGAGCTGGCGCAGGAATTTGAGGTCTCACGTGAACGCATTCGACAAATTGAGGTGCGCGCTTTTGAAAAAGTGCAGGCCGAGGTAAAACGCGCCATGCTGGAAAACGCCTGAGACCCCAGCTTTATAGCTTTGACGCGATGAGGTCGGCCATTTGCCGCGCCTCATCATCCCCCTCTTGCCGCAAGCCCTGAACCACGCCCTGTCGATCGACGGGGGCCCGATTCTGGCTGACCTTCCATTTGCCCACCATTTCGGTGACCCGCAGTTCAACCCCATAGATGCCTTTAAGCTGGCGGGCCGTGAACGCTTCGGGCGCATCCCCAACGGACCAGGGCGCCGCCCGCCCGGATTCCATCTGATCGGTCAATTGATTGAGCTGGGCCAACAGCCAATCCGCATCTTCATAAAAATGCAGCGTGCCGCGCAAATGCGCCACCATATAATTATAGGTGGGCACCTCTTTGCCATGTTCCTTTTTGCCCGGATACCAGTTGGGCGTGATGTAATGGGTCGGTCCCTGGAAAATTGCCAGCGCCTCTTGGCCCTCAGTCGCGTCTTTGATCAAGCCATTGCCTTTGGCCAAGTGCGCCAACAAGCGCGGTGATCTATCGGCTTCATCCCAAATCATGGGCAGATGATTGACGATCGGCACCGGTGCCCCATTGCAGGCCAACATAGCGAGCGGGTGCTGCTTCACCAATTTCTTGAGCACGTCGGGGCGATCTTCTTTAAAGGCTGGTGGCTGATACATCATTCATCTCAATTTCTATTAGGGAATCCAAATAACGATTTGGCAGGATCACAAGATAGGGACTATATTCGCCGTTGTCTGGTACAATTTTGACCTGTTCATGGGTGGCGCAATTTGACGTGCCGATCAAAGTGCCCTGAGCCAAAGTGAGTCCATCCAGCGGATAATGCAGACCAGCTGACTGTCGCATCTGAATCGGCGACAACGGATAGATCGACACGCGGGTCCCCACCGGCAGCCTGAACGACACCTCGCCACGGACCACGCCGATCACGTCGGTCTCATCCATCAGGATCAAATGTTTCTCCGATCCATATTTTTGCGCTGCATGCAACGCGGCCAGACTATGGTCAAACCGTTTGCCGATCATGCCCAGGCAGATATAAAGCGGTGCGTCGGTCTTATAGAGGCATTTTTCAAAATCAGTGGTCGCTTGCTCGGTGACTTCTACCAGCAAAGTCTCTTCCGACAGGGCCGCGTCCGCCACATATGAATCCATATCACCAATAATCGCCGCCAGCGGCACCTTGGCTGCGATGGCCGTATGCGCCGCCCCATCAGCCGCCACCACCGGATAGCCACGGGCAACCAGTTGGAGCAGCACAGCTTCGTCCACAAAGCCACCGCCCAAAACCACAAGCGGCGTGTTGAATGTGAGGTCGGGTAAAACTTCGTTTCCTGATGCCATTTTGGCCCTTGCAACTTCTTCCATATCCGTTAGGTTGGCCCTGTCTCACTGGGGTGCTCAACAATTGAGCTGAGAATAACCCATTGAACCTGAACCAGGTCATGCTGGCGGAGGGAGTTTGAGCGATGGAACCAAGGTTCCTTTAGTCGACTTTCCCCCTTCAAGCACGATCGCAATATGTCCTGTTTCCTAGGAGAAATAAATGTCTTTTCAAAAAATCGGACTTGCGGCGCTTGTAGGTTTTTCAACCCTTGTAACAGCGGCCGTTGCGCAAGATAAACCCACCCTCACCATTTACACCTATGACAGTTTCGCCGCCGATTGGGGCCCTGGGCCGCAACTCAAAGCCGGCTTTGAACAAAACTGTAACTGTGAGGTTGACTTTGTCGCCGCGGATTCTTCCATAAGCGCCCTGCGCAAAGCACAATTGGAAGGCCCGACCACCGAAGCCGACATTATTTTGGGTTTGGACACCAGCGTGGCCGCCGAAGCGCGCAACACCCAATTGTTCACCGACCATAATGTTGACCTTTCAGCACTTGAGCTGCCGGTTGACTATGCGTCTGACAAATTTGTACCGTTCGACTATGGCTATTTCGCCTTTGTTTATGACAGCAGCAAAATCGACAATCCACCTAGCTCATTTGAAGACCTGGCGGCCATGGATGAAGAGTTCAAAATCGCCATTCAGGACCCTCGCTCTTCCACCCCGGGCCTTGGGCTGGTGCTTTGGATGAAAGCCGCTAAAGGCGATCAGGCTGAAGAACTGTGGCGGGATATTGCACCCAACATTCTCACCGTGACCAAGGGCTGGTCAGAAGCTTATGGTCTTTTCCTCGAAGGCGAAGTGGATATGGTGCTGTCCTATTCCAGCTCACCGTCCTATCACCGCATTGCCGAGGAAGAAGACAAATACCTGGCGGCCCAGTTTGAAGAAGGCCATTATGTTCAAATCGAGCTGGCCGGGATTTTGGAAAGCTCTGACCAAAAAGAGCTGGCCAACCAGTTCCTTGACTATCTGGTGAGCCAGGATGGCCAGGCGATCATTCCCACCACCAACTGGATGTTCCCGGTGGTGCCGCTGGATGACGGCTTGCCTGAGGGCTTTGACACCCCATTGCCGGAAGAAAACAGCCTGATTTTGAATGACGAGACCGTCGGGCAGAACACAAAGCAATATATTGATGACTTCTTTGCCGCCATCGGCCAATAAGTCTGCATCTATAAACGCGTCGCTGCACACAGTGGCGGCGCGTTCGCCGTTCAACTGGCGATTTTTGGGCGGCCTCACGGTCACCTTTTTGGTGTTCGCCACCATCTTTTTGGTGCTGTTTGTTATTGTGAACGCCGCACAAAGCCTGCCCTCCAATCAAAGTGCTATGAGCGCCAATATCTGGCACCTGCTACGCATGAGTTCGATACAGGCGGGCTTGTCTGTGTTTTTTGCGCTGACCGTCGGGGCGATTGCGGCCGTAGCGCTTTATCGGCTTCACTTTAAAGGCAAGTGCATTGCTTTGGCGCTGATGTCCGCCGGGCTGGTGCTGCCCACCATCATTGTCGCCTTTGGGCTGTTGGCGGTGTGGGGCCGCGCCGGATGGATCCGCACCACCGCCAGCACCCTGTTTGACCAAAACCTGAACTTCTCGATCTACGGTCTTGTGGGCATTCTGATGGCGCATACATTGTTGAACGGCTCATTCGCCGCCCGTCTGTTTTATGACCGTCTCTCCAGCACCCCGGTGACCAAATTGAAATTGGGTCGATCGCTCAATCTCACCCCCATGGCCCGTTTCCTCTATCTGGAATGGCCCGCGCTCAAGCCCGCCATACCCGGCCTTGCCGCCACCATCTTTTTGATGTGCTTCACCTCATTTGCGTTGGTACTGCTGCTCGGTGGTGGCCCGGCCAACGCCACCTTTGAGGTGGCGATTTTTGAAGCTGTGCGCCTCGATTTTGACCTCAACCGCGCCGCCCTGCTGGCCGCGAGCCAACTTGTGTTTTGCCTGATCATTATTGTGCCCGCTGCGAACTGGAACACCAAAAGTATGTTGATCAGCGAAGCCAGCCTGCAAAATATATGGCCCGCCACCGACCGCGAAAAATATGTGCTCGCCTTTTTGCTGGTGCTGCTCACCCTCTATTATCTAACCCCGTTATTTGCCATTATTCAAAGGGCCATCTCCCCCGCTCTAATTCGGTTTCTGGCCGAAGAAAAGTTTCTGAGCGCCTTACGGGCCAGCCTGACCATTGCCAGCGTCAGCGCCAGCCTTACGCTGATTTTGGCCATATTGCTGGCCACCGCCCGCGCCGAACTTAAACAGGCTGAAAAGCTGGGCACCGCCCGCTTCCCCCGCCTGTTCCGGCTGATTTTGGGCACACCGATTTTCGCCTATATGGCCATGCCCGCCATGGTGCTGGGGTTGGGATTCTTTTTGATCACCCGCCATCTGGGCTTACCCACACAAACGGTGGGCCTTTGGGTGCTCATCCTCGCCAATGCGCTGCTGGCCCTGCCACTGGCCAATGCGGCGCTCACCCCCGCTTACGAAAAGTCGGCCAACCGCTATGGCAAGCTCTCGCAATCACTAAATATGAGCGGCTGGCAGCGCTTTCGCTTTATTGAATGGCCTCTGTCGCGCCGGGAGGCAGGCTATGTGTTTGCCCTAGGGTTCACCTTTTCGCTCGGCGATGTGGGTGTGATTGCCCTGTTCGGCACTGACGAATTTTCCACCCTGCCCTGGCTGATGTATCGTGCCCTGGGCAGCTACCGCACCAATGATGCGGCGCTGGTGGCCGGCATTTTGCTAGCACTGGTGATTTTCAGCTTCTGGGCCCTGCCCTATCTCTTCAGGATCAAACGCCGTGCTTGAAATTAACAAACTTCGCTTCGCCTATGGTGCGGATGCACCAAGTTACGATTTTTCGCTGCGCGTCGAGGCCGGCGAAATCCTGGGCATTTCCGGCCGTAGCGGCTCCGGAAAATCCACTTTGCTGGATTTGATCGCGGGGTTCTTGCGCCCGCAGCACGGCACCATTCTGCTGGACGATCGCGATCTGACACCACTCAAAACAGAGGATCGGCCAATCTCGATCCTGTTTCAAAAAGACAATGTGTTTGAGCATCTCACCGCCCAAAAGAATGTAGAGTTGGGACTAGATGAACCCAAAGATGCCACAGCCCTTTTGGCGAAAGTGGATTTGACGGGTTTTGAAAAGAGCCGCTGTGCTGAGCTGTCGGGCGGCCAGCAGCAACGGGTGGCGCTGGCGCGCACCTTGGGACGCAATCGCCCTATACTGCTGCTCGATGAGCCATTTTCGGCGCTTGATGACCAGACGGCAGACGAAATGCGGCAGTTGGTGCGACAACTGGTGACCGAAAAGGGCTGGCATGCGATTCTGGTCAGCCACCATCAAAAGGATTTAACCGAGTTGGCCACGCGACAATTGTCACTGCGTGAGGGACAACTGCACGCGGTTTAACCAACAGACCTTAATTCTCGGCCCATTCGGCCAGCACATTTTCGAAAATTTCAGTGCCTGCGGCACCTTTTTCCAGCGTCAAAATTGCCTTGCGTCCGGTGCCATATATCAGCGGCAAATCAAGCCAGCCATTCTGGCCCAGCAATTCAAGATTTCGAGCGACATCATTTTCAGCCCCGCTCATGGCAAAAAGGAATGAGTTGTCCACGACCCGAACCGATGCCCCAACAAGGGTAGTGCCCTGTGCCAATTCCTGATCCTTCATCAACACACCCGGCAAGCTGGCAATAGAGCCGCCCAAAAAGCTCTCCGTCACGCTGAAATTCACTTCAATCAGATGGCTGGCCGGCAGGGCCTCGTCGCTGTTTTTGCGGATCAGCAAATCCACCGACAGATTGCGCGCTGGAATAGACGCCGTCGCACGAATAATGGGCAAGCCCAGCTCGTCCACATCGCGCGACCATTCTGTCTGGCCAGAGAACGGCACCGCGCCGCCTGAACCGCTGGACTGTTCCTCGATCAGCAAAGACTGGGCACCAACTGATGCTTGCGGATTCGGATCCTGTACGTTCAATGCGTTCTCAGCATTGTCACCTGTTGTCGCGCTGTCACCTTCACTGGGCAGTCGCGAGTCGTCGGTTGCCGCCTCATTTGCCTCTGCATTTTCAGAGGATTGAGCCTCTGACGTTTCCCCAGAGCCGGGCTCTGTTGTCGCGGCGCTATCGCCGGTTGATGCCTCAGCCGCCGGTGTCGTTTCGCGATTTGATGGCGCGGTTTGACTATCCGCAGCCGGGCCGTCTGTTGCAGGCGTACTATCTTCGGGGGTCAACCGGATTTCTTCCGATGCCGCCGGACTTTCCGCCACGTTGGCATTGACGTTATTGTCTTGGGTCACATCGCGCACATTGGTCTCTGGCGCGATGGTCTCTTCCGTCGCACTCGACGCGCCATTGCCATTGGCTGGCGCACTTTCAGCAACTGGTGGAATAAATTCACTCAGCCCGATCTGTTTCAGCATCGGGTCCAAATTGACGTAGCCCTCGCGCCAAGCCCAATAGGTGCCCCCACCCAAAAGACCGAGAAGCAAAACAAAAACACCTAGAAAGACCAAAAGACCGCCGCCACCGCCAGTTTGTTCGTCTTCAACAAATTCCGGTGGATCTTCCACCAGTTCCGGTTCACCCTTCTTGGTCGCCGCGGCGATCGCGCCTTTAGAGCTTTCCCCCATCAGGGCATCATCAGCTCCGGCTTCGTTCTTGCCTTCCGCCTCACGATCCAATGCCATCAGCGCCCGATCAATTGCGGCTTGAGCATCGTCATCGTCAGCATCCGTTCCGGCCAAATCCGCCGGATCCACATCCACTTCCCGCACACTGGAAAGCGCTGCTTCCACATTGGTGTTGGACGGCGTGCCTCTTGCGCCAGAAACATCTGGTGTCGGGGCATCCATGCCGGATGCCGCGCGCGCCTGCGCAATCACATCATCTATGCTCGACGCTGTGTAATCGCCTGAGTTCGTTTCAATTTCTTCCAGCTGCTCGGCCAGCTCATCTTCATCCGCTGGGGAAAAATCATCATCCTGGGTTGCTCCCTCGTCGCGCTCAGCGTCATCCGAACGATCTGGTTCGCCTACCGCTTCTGCTTCCAGTTCGGCATCTTCCATATCGGGCGCCGATTCGGCAATTTGGCTCCCCTTCGAAGCCTCTAAGGGGTGGGCAGCATTTTCCGAAACGATCGGCGCCTCGTCGGGCAGCTCTTCAGTCTCGTCGCCAGCTTCGTCAGAAACGGGCTCATCTTCTGCCGGTTCATCCGCTTCAGCATTGCGCGCAGCCTCCGCGACCTGCTCCTCCGCTCCATGATCGCTTGGGTCAGCATCTGTGTCGAAATCATCTTCAATGGGCGCGTGCTCAAAACTGTCGTCTGTCGCGTCATCGTCAGAATCAGGTTCGGAGTCTTCACAGTTTGGCTCTTCGCGATCCGAGGTCAGTGCTTTGTCGTCCGCCGGTGCAGCTTCATCCGTGGTGGCATGCTCTGCCACCCCGTCATCGGCATCAGGCATTTCGTCTGGCGCAGTTTCTCTCTCGGCCTCTGACAGTTCATCATCCGTTTCCGCCGTGTCGGGCATGGACGGAGTGGGCACAGCCTCTTCAACCGCAGCTTCCTTTTCCCGACTGGAAAGCCCTTGCAGCAGTTTTTCAGTTGCTTCCTGCTCCACCTGGCGAATGCAATCTTCAAGCGTCAGGCGATGCTGCGTGATTTCGCGGGGGGGAATGGGCGGTTCGATCGCATGCAATTGCGTCACCAGCGCTGAACGCGCTTTTTCGTAAACAGCCCGGCGGGCTGTGCCGTTATTCTCCGGCAAGGCGTTGATCGCCCGGCGCAAAAGCTCTTTATAATCTGCCATCAGCTACTTAAACTCATTCCCCTGGGAATTAACCCCTTATTAGTTGTAGCGAAAAAAACTTAGTCTTGAAAAGGGTCATGGACCAAAATGCTGTCCAAACGCTCCGGAGATGTGGATAGAACCGCCACTGGCGTACCGATCAGCTCTTCAATCCGCCGCACATATTTCACGGCTTCCGCGGGCAAATCAGCCCAAGAACGTGCGCCTGCGGTGGTGCCCTGCCAGCCTTCCAACGTCTCGTAGACCGGCTGCACATCAGCCTGCCCCTTCATGGTGGCGGGCAAATAATCAATGCGCTGGCCATCCAACTCATAGCCGACACACACTTTAATCTCTTTCATACCGTCCAGCACGTCGAGCTTGGTCAGCGCAATGCCATTAATGCCAGATACCTGCACCGTCTGCTTGACCAGCACCGCATCAAACCAGCCACAACGCCGCTTGCGGCCGGTATTTACGCCCCACTCATGGCCTTTTTCGCCCAGATATTCGCCGATCTCATTCAATTGTTCGGTGGGGAACGGCCCTTCACCCACGCGGGTGGTGTAAGCTTTGGTGATGCCCAAAACATAATCCAGCGCGCCCGGCCCCAAGCCAGAGCCATTGGCGGCCTGACCGCCGATGGTGTTGGAAGAGGTCACAAACGGATAGGTGCCGTGCTCAATATCCAGCAATGCCCCTTGCGCCCCCTCAAACAGGATGCGTTTGCCATCACGGCGCATCTGGTTCAATCGTTCCCAAACCCGCCCGGCGAAAGGCAGGATTTCATCAGCCACTTCCATCAACTCGTCATAGATGGTCTCGGCCTTCATTTCGTCGATGCCCAGACCACGACGCAGCGCATTGTGGTGGCGCAGCAAACGTTCAATCTTGGACTTCAACGCCTCAGGGTCCGCCAAATCCGCCACGCGGATGGCGCGACGGCCAACCTTATCTTCATAAGCAGGGCCCATGCCACGTTTGGTGGTGCCGATTTTCAGCCCCGCATTTGAGTTTTCGCGGAAGCTATCCAGCTCGCGGTGCAGCGACAAGATCAGGCAGGCATTGTCCGCCACCATCAAATTCTCAGGGGAAATTTCTACCCCTTGGCCGCGCAGCAGCGCCAGCTCTTTGACGAAATGGTGTGGATCCACCACCACGCCATTCCCGATTACGGAGAATTTGCCCGGGCGCACAACGCCAGAGGGCAGCAAAGCTGTTTTATAGGTGACCCCATCGATCACCAAAGTATGGCCGGCATTGTGACCGCCCTGGAAGCGCACCACCACGTCGGCGCGCTCGCTCAACCAGTCCACAATTTTGCCCTTGCCTTCATCGCCCCATTGGGAGCCGATCACAACAACATTTGCCATTTAACTTAATTCTCCTTCACGACCGCTTTTCCTGGCACAGGATTGGGACAGAATAATGCCCAACACGGCATCGAGTGCCCACAAAAGCTGATCTTTCGGTTCAATTGGGTATTTAGAACCAGTTCAAAACCTGATAAGCGATGCTGATATAGCAAAAGTGAACCTATGACAAAACCACAATCCGTCGCAAAGCCGAGAAAAAATCTCTTCCATCAACTGTTTAATCAGCCCTATTTGCTTTTGGTGCTCACCTCCCTGTTCTGGGGTGGCAATATGGTGGCGGGTAAGCTGGCCGTGGACGATATCGAACCCACCAGCCTGATTGCTGGCCGCTTTGCATTGGGATTTCTGATTATTCTGCCTTTTGCCTGGCCACATTTGAAAAAAGACCTGCCAAAATTGATCAAGAATTTCTGGCTTTTGGGTTTTTACGGTGCGGTCGGTTTTTCCGGGTTTAACTTGTTTCTCTATTTGGGAGCCAAGCACACCACCGCCGTCAATGGCGCAATTGAGCAGGCCTCAATCCCGATGATGGTGATGCTGGCCAATTTTGTCCTGTTCAAACAACGGGCCTATCCGTTGCAGCTTTTGGGCGTGGTCCTCACCCTGATTGGGGTGATCTATGTGGCCACGGCGGGCAATCCCATGCGGCTGGCGCGCATGGACATCAATATTGGCGACGGGCTGATCCTGATCGCCTGTCTGATCTATGCGTCCTATTCTGTGTGTCTGCGCTATCGCCCCACCGTGCACTGGATGACTTTTTTGGCGGTGACCTTCTTTTTCGCCACCCTGGGTGCCCTGTTCTACCAACTTTTTTTGGGCGGCTGGCCCGCCTTCGTCGCGGGCATACCAAAGATCACACCGCTCGGCTGGCTGTTGGTCATCTATACCGGGCTGTTCCCCTCAATCCTGTCGCAGCTCTTTTATGCGCGCGGCGTGGAGCTGATCGGCGCCAACCGCGCCAGCCTGTTTATCAACGCGCTACCGCTTTTCGGGGCCGTTCTGTCGGTGATCATTATTGGTGAGGCGTTGCAATCCTACCATTTTATTGCCGCTATCTTTATTATTTCTGGCATCACCATGGCCGAATATGCCGTGCGCACGGCCAAGAAGAAAGAGGCGCTGGCCGCCGCGGCGATGGCAGCTAAGGAGCAAGATGATGAGCGCAAATGAGCAGTTGGAAGCGCGCATGGAAGCTTTGGAAATGCGCATTGCCTATCAAGATCAAACCATAGAAGATTTGAACACGACGATCACCAAACAATGGGCGGAAATAGACAAGTTGCAGCGCGAAATTGCCAAGCTCTATGCCCAGATGGAAGAAATGGATAATGGCGGCGGCGGCGAGATTGTAGAACGCCCGCCGCATTATTAATCACGCGGCAGTCTGCGGTCGCTAAAATAGGCCATTGTCATTTTCGGAATGGCCCGTAATGACCTGCAGCACATCCCAATGTTCAACAATCTTGCCATGGGCATCAAACCTGAAGATGTCCATCCCCGCATAATCATCACTGCCGGGCCAGATTTGATGGCAATGGAGCACCACCAGATCGCCTTCAGCAATCGCCCGCTTAAACTCCACCTTTTTGCCCGGATATTCCGTCGCCATGCGTTCAAAATAGGCAATGAAAGCCTGTTTGCCATCCGCCACATGCGGATTATGCTGAATATAGCGGTCGCCCACATAGAGCTCGATCGCCTCACGCGGCTTGCATTGATTGAACATCAAATCATAAAAGGCCTGAGCGTTCTTCTTGTTGGCCGCCAATTGCGCATCCATCACCAAATCTCCCTCTTATAATCGAGCGCTTCGCCTGTGCCCGACCCGGACAAAGCAAAACGGGGAAAGCCTGCTCAACCACGCCTTCCCCGCTCTCAAAAGATGCGCGCTGCAGCGCGCACCGGCTGATGATTTGGCGAACCCTAGAAATGCAGCGGCTTGGCCTGTTTGACGCCTTCAAGCGCAGCAATCGTCTTCACCTGCGCATCACTCAGCTCACCATCAATATTGATCAGAGCAATCGCATCGCCCCCGCTTTCAACACGGCCCAAATTGAAGTTGGCAATGTTTATATTTTCATTGCCCAACAAAGTGCCGAGGCGACCGATAAAGCCGGGCTTGTCTTCATTGGTGATGTAGAGCATGGACGGGGTAATTTCCGCTTCCATATTCACACCCTTCACCTGAATGAGGCGTGGCTTGCCATCGGCAAAGACGGTGCCGGCGACAGAACGTTCCTGCCGCTCGGTGATGACGGTCAGGCGGATATAGTTTTCATAAGCGCCCTGCTGCTCGCGATTGACCGTTTCCACATGCATGCCGCGATCTTTCGCCAGTACCGGCGCTGACACCATATTCACATCACCCAGCAACGGCTTGAGCACGCCGGTGAGCAAGGCGGAGACCATCGGTTTGGTGTTGAGGTCAGCCACATGGCCCTCAAACTCGATCCGCACGCCTTTAATGCCGCTCTCGGTCAATTGCCCGGCAAAGCTGCCCAGCATTTCAGCCAATTTCACAAACGGCATAATGCGTGGCGCTTCTTCGGCGGAAATTGAAGGGAAGTTCAACGCGTTTGAAATGGCCCCATGCATCAGATAAGCGCTCATCTGCTCGGCCACCTGCAGCGCCACATTTTCCTGCGCTTCCGTGGTTGAGGCGCCAAGGTGCGGGGTGCAGATCAGGTTGGGGGCGTCGAACAAAGGATTGTCGGTGGCCGGTTCCACCTCAAACACATCCATGGCCGCACCGGCCAGCTTGCCGTTTTCAAGTGCTTCCTTGAGTGCCACTTCGTCAACCAAGCCGCCACGAGCACAGTTGATCAGGCGCGCGCCCTTTTTCATCTTGGCGATATTTTCAGCGCTGATAATGCCGCGCGTCGCGTCGGTGAGCGGGGTGTGCAGGGAGATAAAGTCGGCGCGGGCCAGCAATTCGTCCAGCTCCACCTTTTCCACGCCCAGATCAAGTGCACGTTCCGGCGTCAGGAACGGGTCAAAGGCGATCACCTTCATTTTAAGGCCCTGGGCCCGGTCGGCCACAATCGCCCCGATATTGCCGCAGCCAATAATGCCCAGTGTTTTGGACGTAACTTCCACACCCATAAATTTGGACTTTTCCCACTTGCCCGCGCGGGTAGATGCATCCGCTGCAGGGATTTGCCGTGCCAAGGCCAGCATCATGGAAATCGCATGTTCCGCGGTGGTGATGGAGTTACCGAAAGGCGTGTTCATCACAATGATGCCTTTGGCGGTGGCTTGCGGAATATCCACATTATCGACGCCGATCCCGGCGCGGCCCACCACTTTCAAATTGTCCGCCGCTGCAATCACCTTTTCAGTGACTTTGGTGGCCGAACGGATGGCCAAGCCATCATATTGGCCGATGATTTCGAGCAGTTTTTCTTTGTCTTTGCCCACATCAGGCAGAAAATCCACATCCACGCCATTGTCGCGGAAAATTTGCACAGCGGTTTCGCTCAGCTTGTCAGATACAAGAACCTTAGGCATTTAAAGCCTCCATAAATCTATAAATTTGGGAAAAAGGCTGGCGGTATGCCGTCAGCCGGTCTCACTTTGGAGGCGCCTAAAGCGCCGCTTTCTCCGCCGCAAAGGCGTAGTCCAGCCAATGGGTGAGGATTTCCAGATCGGCCACTTCAACCGTTGACCCGGCCCAAATCCGCAAGCCCGCCGGGGCATCGCGGTAAGCGCCAATATCATAGGCCACGCCCTCTTGGTCCAACCGCGTGGCAATCGCCTTGGCGAACTTTGCCTGCGCATCGGCATCCAGTGCAGTGATCTCGGGATCAACGATTTTCATGCACACAGAGGTGTTGGAGCGGGTTTCTGGCACTTCAGCCAGATTGGCGACCCAATCGGTCGCTTCGATCCAGGCATTGAGCAGGTTGAAATTGGCATCGGCCCGCGCTTGCAGTCCGTTTGCGCCCAATGTTTTGCCCCATTCCATCGCATCGATCGCATCTTCAATCACCATCAGGGATGGGGTGTTGATGGTCGCGGCTTCAAAAATGCCTTCGATCAGCTTACCGCCTTTGGTCAGGCGGAAGATTTTCGGCAAAGGCCGGTCTGGTGCGTAGGTTTCCAAGCGTTCAACCGCGCGTGGGGACAGGATAATCACCCCGTGGGCACCTTCACCGCCCAAAACTTTCTGCCAGGAGAAGGTGGTGACATCCAGCTTGGCAAAATCCAGCTCTTGCGCAAACGCAGCAGAGGTGGCATCGCAGATGGCCAGGCCCTCGCGATCCGCATCGATCCAGTCGGCATTTGGCACGCGCACACCAGAGGTGGTGCCGTTCCAGGTAAAGACCACATCGCGCGTCCAGTCGACTTCATTAAGGTCTGGGAGCTGGCCATAGTCGGCGTCAAGCACACGGACATTATCCAGCTTAAGCTGCTTGACCACATCAGTCACCCAGCCGGCGCCAAAGCTTTCCCAGGCGAGCATATCCACGCCGCGTTGACCGAGCATGGACCACATGGCCATCTCAACCGCGCCGGTATCAGACGCGGGCACAATACCAATGCGGTAATCATCGGGTACGTTGAGCAGTTCGCGCGTCAAATCAATCGCATATTGAATGCGTGCCTTTGCAGGCTTGGCGCGGTGGGACCGACCCAATATATCATTATTGAGGAATTCAGGCGTCCAGCCAGGACGTTTTGTGCACGGCCCAGATGAGAATCTGGGATTCGCCGGGCGCACTTCCGGCTTCAAAAGATCTGTCATGTCATCTACCCTTTCAGATAGGCGCCCCTCGTTGGGGAGGGGTGGCCCACTGACGGGCATAGAGACAATCGAAGGCCGCGTCAACGGTTTTTATTGTCTGACATTGTTACGCCAAACACAAAAACCCCGGCGCGACGGCCGGGGCTTTTAAAACTTGAATGAGGCTTGGGCTTAATAGAAGCGATAGCGAATGCTGGCACGAATTTCGTGTGCAATTGCATCCTGCACCCACATGGCCGAACCATTTGTGGAGAAGCCCTTGTGCCACAAGGCGCGGTAGCCCACATCAGCCACAGCGGCGCCCATATCATAGGCCACACCAGCCATCACAGCGCCCGCCCATGAGCGGTTGCCGGCACCGGCACCCAGATCGGTTGTGCCATTGGTGGCGGTTGTATAGTGCCAGGCTTTACCCAAGCCAGCACCAACATAACCCTGCCAACCACCGTCAGCGCTCAGGCCCATGCCATTCAGGTCAAAATCATAATAGACGTTGGCCAAGGCCACGGTTGAGCGCAAGTCAGCTGAATATCCATTTGCGGTCAAACCTGTGTTCCGCAGATAATCCACGGTCAAATCAGTACGAAACCCTGTGCCAAACTCATAACCGGCACCCACACCAAGGCTATAGCCCCAGCCCATTTCTGTTGGGGTGTAAGAATCCGGACATGGACAAAACTCCACATTGCGCGCCCACATTGCGTTGCCCGCAACAGAACCCCGCAAATAAAACGCACCGGAAAGGCCGTAATCTACTTCTGGCAATTCAGGATATTCTGGCTCTGGCTGTGGCCAGTCAGCGGCCAAAGCACTTGTTCCAAACATTGAGGCAACTGCAAACAGTGCAGCTCCAATCCACTTAAGCATCATTCTAATCCTTCTACGCAAGCCACTTTTCTTGACTTTCCAAGAAGGATTATGCTGGCTTTTTCTTAAAACCCACTTAACCTAAATATTTAACCCTAATAAACCGCGAAAAACTCTGATATATTAAGATTCTACTCACCGCGATACACACACCTTTCCAGGACAGAATATGAGCACGCAATCGCGCACACTTGGCGACTGGATTTTCCTTTTATTACTGGTACTTATTTGGGGCAGCTCCTTTGCCACCATCAAATATTCGATCGAATTCTTCACCCCATTCTGGATTGCCGCCATCCGATTGAGCTTGGCTGCAATTTTAATGATTTTATTTGCAATCTGGCGTGGGATTCAGCTGCCACAAGGGAAAAAACAGTGGCTGGCGTGCGCAATTATGGGCAGTTTTGGCACCGCCGTTCCCTTCATGCTGATCAATTATGCCAGCCAATATGTGCCGTCTTCCATCGCTGGCCTGATGATGGCCACTGTGCCCATTCAAGTGATGTTGATGTCACTTATATTTCTCCCGGCCGAAAAGGCCACGCCGATTCGAGTTTTGGGTCTGATTTGCGGCTTTCTGGGCGTATCAGGGGTAATACTAGGCAATGGTGCGGAGGAAACCGCCGCGGCCGCATTTTCACTGCTGCCCTTTTTGCTGCTGGTGTTGGCCACTGCTGGTTATGCCACCAATGGCATGGTCTCACGCAATGTGCTGGAAATGCCGGCCATGACTAAATCGCTGGGCGTGCTGATCTTCGGGTCGCTCACCGCCTTGGGATGCGCTCTGATGTTTGACCCACTGCCGACCGGTGTGCCGTTAAATGGCTGGGCCGCCATCACCTATTTGGCAATTTTGCCCACATGGGCAACCACGCTGATCCTTTATAAGCTTTTGGACGATACAAGTGCGGCCTTTGTCGCCCAATCAAACTATTTGATTCCTGCAGCCTCGATCATTTTCGGCGCCGTGCTGTTCGGCGAACAATTGGCAGCGTTGCAATTTGTCGGCTTCGCGTTGATTCTATTTGGCGTGGCGGTATCTGAAGGTGTGATCAGACGTCGGCGCAAAAAAAAGCGGCAGTATCCACCGCCGCCTTCTGCCTAGTCTACAGCATGGGTTGTTTTAGGCGACAGCCTCAATCACATGGGCAATATCCCCCACAACCTGCTTGATCAGCATTTCGTCATCGCCCTCGCCCATCACCCGGATAAGGGGTTCAGTGCCCGATGGGCGGATCACCAAACGGCCCGACGTGCCCAACAATTGTTCGGCACTGGCAATGGCCTTGATCACGCGGTCGTCAGATAGCGGTGTCCCGCCGGAAATGCGCACATTGGTCAAAAGCTGCGGCACCTGCTCAAACATCTTGCACACCTCAGAGACGGGCTTGTCGCGTTTTTGCACCAGGCTCATCACCTGCAATGCCGACACCAGACCATCGCCCGTGGTTGAGAAATCCGACAGGATAATATGGCCGGATTGTTCGCCGCCCAGATTAAAGCCGCCCGAACGCATGCGCTCAAGCACATATCGGTCGCCAACTTTGGTACGTTCCAGCCGCAATTGATTTTCACTCAGGCAACGCTCCAACCCGAGATTGGACATGATGGTGGCCACAATGCCGCCGCCCCGCAGCCAATCCAGCTCGTGCCAATAAAGTGCCAGCGCCGCCATCAGCTGGTCGCCATCAATGATCTGGCCCTTTTCATCCACAATCACCACACGGTCAGCATCGCCATCTAGTGCAATGCCGATATCGGCACCCTCATCCACCACACGCTGGCAAAGCGCTTGCGGCGCGGTCGAGCCGCACTCTTTGTTGATATTGAAGCCATCGGGTTCTACGCCCATCGCAATCACGTCGGCGCCCAACTCCCAAAGCGCTTCCGGTGCGGTTTTATAGGCAGCGCCATTGGCGCAATCCACAACCACTTTCAGGCCGGTAAAATCCGCGTGCCGCGGCAAGGTGCGCTTGGCAAATTCGGTATAGCGCGTGGTGACCTCATTGATCCGCTTGGCGCGGCCAATGTCACGGCCCTGGGTCAGACCAGCGGAAACCCCTTTCGCGACCAGCGCTTCGATTTTCTCTTCAATCTCGTCGGAAAGCTTGAAACCATCCGGTTGGAAAAACTTTATCCCATTGTCTTCGAACGGATTATGGGAGGCGGAAATCATCACACCCAAGTCAGCACGCAGGGAACGGGTGAGCATAGCAACCGCGGGCGTGGGCACGGGGCCGAGCAAATACACATCCATCCCAACCGACGTGAACCCGCCGGTGAGCGCATATTCGAGCATATAGCCAGACCGGCGCGTATCTTTGCCAATCACAACACGGTGCCGATGGTCGCCGCGCTGAAACACCATACCAGCTGCCTGCCCTACGCGCATCGCTAGGTCCGGCGTCAGTTTCTCACCATTTGCCAATCCTCGAATACCATCTGTGCCAAAATATTTGCGTGCCATAAACCCACCCAGCTGTGACGAAAAACCGTCGATGCGAAAAACTCTAAGTTGTATTTGTCAGTTTAATCAAAACCAAATCTAAAATATGGCAATAATACCTTTGGCCGTCAGGTCAAGACCTTTCCAGCGCAAGTTTGGCCCCTAAGCCAATGAGCAACGCGCCCCCAAGTCGTGAAATCCAGCGTGAGCGGGCGTTTCCCGTTGTTAACCGTTTGAGCACCCAACCGGCAAATAGCACACACACCAAATCGGCACTGGAGAACATCACATTCACGATCGTGCCCAGAATCAGCATTTGCGCCCAAAGCGGCAAGCTAGCCTCAAGCGACACAAATTGCGGCAGGAACGAAATGAAAAACAGCGCTGTTTTCGGGTTCAGCACCTCTACGCTAATGCTTTCTACAAAAGCCTGTTTGGCACTTTTGGTGCGCGGTGTATCCGATAACTCCTCTCTGCTTCGGCCAAAGATCATTCTCCAGCCCAGAAAGATCAGATAAAGCGCGCCAGCGATTTTAACAGCCATATAGAGCGCCGGCACCGCCAACAACAGGGCGGCAAGCCCGAACGCGGCCAGCAGAACATGGGCATATCCCCCCAAATGCACACCCAATGCGGCCATCACACCAGCCCATTGGCCCCGAGCAATGGTTTGCGCCGACACATAAATCATCGCCGGTCCCGGCATATAGGCGAACAAAGCGGTGGTGATCAAAAAGGCAAGTGACAGTTCGATCGACGGCATGGCAGGCCCCTTCCAAAAAAGAAGAATAGCACCGGCTGCGCCAACAAAAAAGAGGCCCGAAGGCCTCTTTTAAAGTCTAGTTTTCAGGTTGCGGCTCCGCATCCCCTTCGGCGCCCTTGCCGTCATCATTCGGCTTTTTCTTCGGCACCGCTTTGCCCGCGCGCGGCACGCCGGTCGCTTTGGCTGTCGGAGTATTGTCGTCGTCTGAGCGATGAGGTTTTTTGCCATCTTTCAAGGCCCGCAACTCGTCCCCGGTCAAGGTTTCAAACTCCAGCAAGGCTTGAGCAATATCCTCAAAAAGCTGCTCATTTTCTTTAATGAGATTGCGCGCCTTGGTTTCAGCCTCTTCCACCAATGTCCGCACTTCCTCATCAATCAAACGCGCAGTCTCGTCAGACATATGATCCACGCTGGCCGGGCCATAAATGCCCTGCGGATCAGATTTATAGAGTACACGACCCAACTTTTCGGACATGCCCCATTCAGTGACCATGGAATTGGCCAGCTTGGTGGCGCCCTGAATGTCGCCAGCAGCGCCGGACGTGACTTTTTCGGGGCCGAACTTATGAATTTCGGCTTCACGCCCACCAAAGGCCAGCACCAATTGCGCCAAGGCTTTTTCCTTAGAGAAGGAATATTGGTCGCTCTCCGGCAAACTCATCACCATACCCAGCGCACGACCGCGTGGGATGATGGTGGCCTTGTGAATCGGATCAAGCACGTTGGACAACAACAGCGACACCAGCGCGTGGCCGGCCTCGTGATAGGCAGTGTTGCGTTTTTCGTCTTCCTTCATGGCCAAGGTGCGGCGCTCCGCCCCCATCATGATTTTATCTTTCGCGTCCTCAAATTCAGCCATCGTGACGAACCGCTTGTTCCGACGCGCCGCCAAAAGTGCTGATTCGTTCACCAGGTTCATAATCTCCGCGCCAGAAAAACCGGGCGTTCCGCGGGCCAGAATTTTCAAATCCACGTCCGGCGCCAAAGGCACCTTGCGCACATGCACTTTCAAAATCTGTTCCCGACCGGTCACATCCGGGTTCGGCACCACAACTTGACGGTCGAAACGGCCCGGACGCAGCAATGCCGGGTCCAAAACGTCTGGCCGGTTGGTGGCTGCGATCAAAATGATGCTCTCATTTTCCTCAAAGCCGTCCATCTCAACCAGCAACTGGTTCAAGGTCTGCTCGCGTTCATCATTGCCGCCGCCAAAACCGGCGCCACGTGAACGGCCCACCGCATCAATCTCGTCAATAAAGATGATACAGGGTGAGTTTTTCTTGGCCTGCTCAAACATGTCGCGCACGCGGCTCGCGCCAACGCCCACAAACATTTCCACAAAGTCAGAACCGGAAATGGTGAAAAATGGCACATTCGCTTCGCCAGCAACAGAACGCGCCAGCAAGGTTTTACCGGTACCCGGAGGGCCCACCAGCAACACGCCGCGCGGGATTTTGCCGCCCAAACGTTGGAATTTGCCCGGATCGCGCAGATAATCGACGATCTCTTCAAGATCCTGCTTTGCCTCGTCCACGCCGGCCACATCTTCAAACGTGACCTTGCCCTGGCTTTCGGTGAGCAATTTTGCCCGCGACTTGCCAAAGCCCATGGCACCGCCACGGCCACCGCCCTGCATTTGGCGAATAAAGAAAAACCAAATGGCGATCAACACGATGAAAGGAAGCCATGATGACAACAGAATGGTCCAGAACGGGCTGGACTCCGGTGGCTTGGCTTCAATGGTCACGCCGCGACTTTCAAGGCGGGACACCACATCCACACCTTCGGGCAGATAGGTTTCAAACCGCTGACCATTACTCAATGTTCCGCGCAGCCGGTTTTCAGTAATGGTCACGCTTTGAACAGACCCAGCATCCACATCAGAAACGAATTGGGAATATGTCTTTTGCGTCAGCCCCGCCGTCTGGGAGGATGTTTGGAAAATCTGGAAGAGGCCAAGCAACATGACCAGAATGATCATCCAGATTGCAAGGTTGCGAAAATTGCCGTTCATTTAACCTGCCTTGAATAGATGTACGTTCTTCATACGCACACAATGAGAATTTGGATCGAATGTAAGGTCCTACGCCCGCTGTTACAAGGGCACACACCGCAATTTGATCACTGTTCTTAACACAATGTGATTAATAAACGCCCGACCAATTGCCGCATGTTCACGCCGCTCAGCTCAGCGCGTTGGGACCAAATATGCGAAATACGTCAATATTGGGACCAAGCACATGCTCTCCCAATGCGAGTATTTGATCCCCGGAGGACACCAAAGGGGCTGCGCGCACCGCATCCATCGGCACAAAATTCATATCCGGCATGAGTTGATCAAACTGTGCCCGCGTGATCGACGCTGCGGGCTGCACCTGCACGGGGCCCGGCGCGTCACTGGCGACCAGAATGCGAAAACGGCAATCCCAGTCCAAACTGTCGCCAGGGGCCACCACATGCGCCTGGTCATCCAACCGTCCCACCTCGCGAAAAACCTGAACCAAATCACCATGCCCGCGCACGCCGCACCCGCCAAGGGTTTGGCCGCGCATTTGCAATTTTCCCATGCACAAAAGGTCATAGAGCGCTTCGATTTTGGCCAATTCAGGTGATGCCGCGTCCCCGCCTGCATCATCCAGTGCCCGCGCCAAAAGCCGAATGCCGATTTCCGCCGGTTCTTTGGTCAATAATGCGTGATCCAACACCACACATCCGAACGGATCAATAAAGACACGCTCGCTATAAACCGCTTCTGAAATCGTATCGAGCGCTGCATCTGCCCGCCGCAAGCGCCGGGCGGAAAGGCCAATATTTTTTGCCTGCAATCCCATACGCTGCAACCCCTTGAGCGCTTGCCGCCATCGCACCCGCTCAAATCGATCATCCTGATTGGACGGGTCTTGCACATGGACAATATTTTCTGCCTGCACATACGCCGTCAAATCGGCCTTGGGCACATCAATCAGCGGGCGCACAATGTCTAAATCAAAGCCCACACTGGTGCGGCCCATGCCCCCTAATCCAGAAAGGCCACTGCCCCGCGCCAAGCGCATAAAGAAGGTCTCGGCCTGATCATCGAGATGATGTGCGGTGAGCAACTGGGTGATCTCCAGCGCCTGCATCTTCTGCCGCATCAAATGATAACGCACATTGCGCGCGCTTTCCTGTATCCGAGTCTCCGGGTGAAAATTTTCTGGTTTGAGCACATAACACGTCAGGCCCAGCGCTTTGGCTGCTGCCTTCACCATCGCCGCCTCGTCTGCTGCTTCACGGCGCAAGCCATGATCCACACTCAGCACGGTCAACGCGATGGGATCGGTTTGCATCTGGGCGAAGCGGGCCGCCAAATGCATCAGCGCCATGCTGTCCGGTCCGCCAGAAACAGCAAGCGCCGCCTTTTGGGTTTCAAAAAGCGGCGCAAAAATATAATTCAGAAATTCTGGCTCAATCAAATCGTGATGTGAACGTTCATTATCTAACATTGTGCCTTTCGCTGTTCCTCTGCCACCCTTTGTTTGAAGGCATTGGGTTGGTCAGGGTAACGACGCAACACCTCAACAAAGGTACGACAGGCCGTCTCTCTTTCGCCAGCATTGTTTAGGGAAATCCCCAATTTCATAACCATGTCCGGCGAACGCGCGGCATTTGGAAAGGCTTCAAAGCCTCTCAAAAGCACCTCAGCGGCTTCTTCGTACTCGCCACGATTGAGCAAGCTGTCGCCCAGCCAATGATAGGCGTCAGGCGCCAACCGATTTTCGGGAAACAGGCCAATAAACTGACGGAATTGGTCTTCAGCAAATACATAATCGCCCCGCAGCAAGGCCTCGTACCCCGCCTCATATTGCGCCTTGGCATCCGCATCCGATAGGGCCGCCCCAGGGTCAAATCCAAGATCCATGGGCTGACCCGTGCCAATATCGCTCAGCACATCATCAGACAAGGTGCCCAGCGTGCCCTCTGGCGTTCCTAATGTGAGCGGCCCATTGTCATCGCCGCTGGTGGCAAAATCTTCATTTTGTGGCTGCGGCACACCCTCAGATGGCGTCTCGCGATCTGATTGGGGTGCCGCACTAGTTTTTCCCGGCCCACCGCCTTCCAGCTCCTGGAACCGGAATTCATAGTCTTCCTGCATCCGCTCAAGCAAGGTTTGCAATTGGGTCATTTGAAATTGCAGTCCTTCAACCTGACCGGTCAGGGTCCGCATACGCTCTTCAATGGCATCAATACGCACATTGACCTGGGCCACGTCCCGCGATTGTGCAACCCGCACTTTCAGCGGCTTGCTGTCTGAGACACGCTCAATGCCCAGCCCCTCAAAGCCCCGTTCCAACATCAACACATGATCGCTCAACACATCAGCCTGCTGTTCCAACTGAATCAACCGGCCAAACACCGCATCATTGGGCTGACTGCCGGCCTGGGCAATGCCGGTGGTCCCGGCCAAGAGCAGGCCCATGCCCATGGCAGCAAATTGCTGTGCCCAATTCTTATTACTCGCTGACATAAAGTCACTCCTTCGTTCCTGACGAACCGCCACGCATAAAACCATTTCTTAGCTTGGGGGTAAAACAAAATTGCGACAAAAAAACGCCGGGTCCGCATTACACGAAGCCCGGCGCCCGCCTCCAGCAGAGGATTTTTAAACAGTGCTTATGGCAGCAATACCGTCACAGCACGGCGGTTTTGCGACCAGCACGAAATATCGTCACAAACTGCCACCGGCCGCTCTTTACCAAAGCTCTTTGTGGTGATGCGCGTCGAGCTGACGCCGCGACTGACCAGATAGTTCACCACCGCCGTGCCCCGGCGTGCGCCCAAAGCAATGTTATATTCACGGGTGCCGCGTTCATCGGCATGACCCTCGATCAACACTTTATATTGCGAATGTTTTTGCAGCCAAACAGCCTGCTTGTCCAATGTGGCCCGGGCTTCAGCAGTCAAAACCGAACTGTCGGTCTCAAAAAACACGCGGTCGCCAACGGCAACCAGAAATTCCTGTGGCGTGCCAGGCTGGGCCTGCCCCGGCCCCAGATTGCCCACACCTGCGTCCGGTGTGCGCGCACAAGCGGCAACAAATGCCACAAGTGCCACCATCGTAATGCCTTTGAGAAGGCGCATAAATTGATTTGCCATGGACATGGTCCTTGATAGCTCCAGAAAAGGTCGAAATTGATTGACCCGGTTATACCCTTATTTATCTTAATTTGGGGTGTTTGAACGCGGTTAATGCGGGCTTAATCCGGCCATTTTAAGGCAAGTTTGGCCACAATATGTGGCCAAAATGACACCCACGGCAAATTCCGATATCTGTGCTAGTAATAAATGAAGGATCGCATGGATAAGGAACCCATATCAAACTGCGTGTTGAAGAACGCTAGCTGATCCTTTTCATCCACCAATCCAGCACAATAAAAGGCCGGGGCCAAATGCTCCACACTGGGATGCGCCTGGTTCAGCAAGCTGCCATATTGTTCCCGATTGGCCATTTCGGCAAAATTGCGGTCGGTGAGCAGATCTGCAACCTTCTGATCAAATTCGCGCGCCCAGTCAAACGCCTCAACTTCAGGCGAGATGGCACGCAGATTATGCACCAAATTGCCACTGCCCAAGATTAGCACCCCACGATCGCGCAGCGCTTTCAAATCACGGCCCAAGGCCAGTTGACCGGCAAAATCGAGATCGCGATTGATCGAGACCTGAAACACCGGAATATCCGCCTCTGGATATAGATGCCGCAGCACGGCCCAAGCGCCATGGTCCAGCCCCCACTCTTCAGTAGGGATGGCCTCATGGTTTTTCAGCATCAGTGCAACATCATGCGCCAGCTCGGGTGCGCCGGGAGCCGGATATTGGACATCAAACAAATCCTGCGGAAACCCGTAAAAATCGTGAATGGTTTTGGGCATCGCACCCACATGCACAAGGGTGGAGCGACGGGTTTCCCAATGGGCGGAAATGCACAGAATGGCCTGCGGCCGCGCCAGCTTTTCACCCAAACGCCGCCAGCTTTTGGCAAAATCATTGTCGGTGATGGCATAAAGCGGATTGCCATGCCCCAAAAACACAATCGGTGCCCGTTCAGCCGGCGCCAACTGATCCAACATTTGATCAAATCGCAATGAACTGAGCATATTGGCCTTCCTAACCTGCAACCCTTTTGTCGCGCCCGGTTGAGCTAAGCATTCTGGCTCAACCGGTCAAGAAGGCACAAATATGTGCCCTTATGCCAGCAGCGGCGACCAGGTCGGGTCAGACGCATAGGTTGGCGTTGGAATCCGTTGCTCGTTCCGGCCCCACACATCGATGGTGTAAAGCTGCGGCCCGCTGTCCCCGCCGGGATCTTTGAAATACATCAGAACCCGGCCATTGGGGGCCCAGGTCGGCCCTTCCATCAGATAGCTGGAGGCCAGAACCCGTTCGCCAGAACCATCTGGCCGCATGGTGCCGATATGGAACTGTCCGTCCTTTTGTTTGGTAAAGGCAATCAAGTCACCCTTGGGCGACCAGACCGGTGTGGAATAGCGGCCATCGCCGAAGCTGATCCGCTGGGCGCCGCCGCCTTGGGTGCCCATCACATAAATTTGCTGACTGCCACCACGATCGCTTTCAAAGGCGATCCGCTGACCATCCGGCGAAAAGCTTGGGCTGGTGTCAATCGACGCCCCGCGGGTCAGTTGCATGGGATTGCGCTGCTGCAAATTCATCAAATAAAGGTTCGTGTCGGCCCCGGTGGTCACACTAAACGCCAGATGGTTGCCATCAGGCGAAAAGCGCGGCGACAGGGTCATTTTACCAAAATCAGCCACACGCTGCTGCTGCCCGGTAGACAGATCGAGCAAATAAATCTGCGGCACATCGCCCGAAAAATTCATATAAGACAGCAAATTGCCATTCGGGGAAAACCGCGGGGTCAACACGATGGAATTGCCATCGGTCAGATAGCGATTATTGGCACCGTCCTGATCCATAATCGCCAGACGCTTGGTGCGGTTGGCCTTTGGCCCGCTCTCCGCCACATAGACGATCCGGGTGTCGAAATAACCATCTTCCCCTGTCAGGGTTTTATAGATCGCGTCCGACACAATATGTGCCACCCGGCGCTTGTTGGCTTCGCTGGAGCCAAAGGAGCGGCCAAAACCTTCCTCACCGGCCACCACATCCCACAAGCGCACATCCGCGCGCATTTGCCCCCCAGTTTGCTGCACCGTACCCATCACCAATGCGTCGGCACCCAATTGCCGCCAGGCGCCAAATTCCGGCGATGCATTCACTTCGCCCATTTTAAGCGGCATCTGTTCAACCGGAAATGGCGCAAACAACCCGGAGCGGCGCAGATTATCGATCACAATCTGAGTCAATTCGCTGCCCAATTGCGGGTCGGTCGAGCTGAAGGTCGGAATGCCGATCGGCATCGGCTCAAAATCTCCACCAGTCACCACAATTTTCACCAACGCGGCGGCAGGCTGCGCGAAAACAGTCGCTCCCATGCTGGCGGCACCCAATTTCAAGGCATGTCGACGCGAGATCTTTATCATGTCCATCTCCTTTTCCGCCCCCTAAACGCAAAACCCGGACCGGCGTTGCATTTAACTATCTTATATCTCTTGGATCAAAAGTAACATCGACCTGACGCCACTCTTCATATTTTTCTGCGGCCAACTGATAGGGCCCACACCGGCGCACCGCCCGTTGGGCGGCAGAGGCCGTGGCCTGACCAACCTGTCCGGTTACCGAAATGTCCAACACTTGTGGCGTGCCCGCCACTGAGCCATCCCGGTTCAAATCTACCAGCAGCCGAACGGTCAGGCCATCGACATCCAGCGCTGAAATCGGTGGATTCCAGCATTTCCGCATCTGGGCGGCCAGGGCCGCCCGTTCGGATTGGGTTAAACGCGCCGCTGTGCCCGTTGTCTTGCCCGCAGTTTTCTGCCCGCCATCACCGGTGGTGCCGCCGCGACTATCTTCTTTGTTGATGATATCGGAAATCTTGTCCGCTTCTTCGCTCTTTTTCGCTTCTTCCGCCCGCTGCGCCTCAGCCAGTCGCTTGCGCTCTGCCTCTTGCGCCGCAAAAGCCTGGCGTGCCTTCTCGACCGCGCTGGTGGCTGCAGGCGGCGATGGGGGAACGGGGGTCGGTTCTGCCGCGGGTTCGTCACTGGCAACGTACTGTTCAACTGGTTCTTCCACCGGTTCCGGCGTTGGCTCTTCCACAGGTTCCGGCACGCTGGGCGCAGGCTCTTCCGGCTGGGTCGCCGGTTCCACAGGCTCGGGCGTTGGCGCGGGCGTCGGCGGCGTTGGTGGTGTCGGTTCAGGCGCTGAATTGTCGGTCGGCGCCGGGCTTGGCTCCGGCGTGTCCTTTGGCGTGGGCTGATCTTCCTCAGTGTTGCCGGTGGGCTGGGCCAACTCAGCAGGCGTTTCCGTATCCACCGCAGACGGAGTTTCGGTTTCAATCACATTGCTGTCCAGCGAGCCTTGCCGAATATTGGAAAACTCCTCAATCGGCACCAGCTCGATCGGGATCGCCTCGATCTCTTGCGGATCAAACGCATCGGCCTGGCCGAAGGACATCAGCCCAACAGCAATCAGGGCGGCGTGGGAAACCGCAGATATGGTGATCCCTAAACGCATCTTTACTGGCTTTGCTCCTGCTCGGTGATCAGGCCAATTTTGCTATAGCCTGCGCCGGACAATTGCCCCATCACCCGCATCACCGCGCCATAATCGGCCACATTGTCACCGCGCACATAAATGCGCTCTTCCGTGCCATTCACGGCAACTTCATCCAGTTTCGACAACAAGGTGCTGCGATCCACCAGCTCTTCAAGCACATAGATTTGCCCATCCGCGGTCACCGTGACCGTGACCGGCTCACTTTCTGTGTTCAGGCTTTTGGCCTGGCTCTGCGGCAAATCGATGGGTACACCCACTGTCAGCAACGGCGCGGCCACCATAAACACGATCAACAATACCAACATCACGTCGACCAGCGGCGTGACGTTAATCTCGCTCATCGGTTCAGACCGGCCCCGGCGTCTGCCACGACGGCGCACAGCTGACCCGCGTGAAATTCCTGCGCCCATTAGTGCTGCTCCCGGCTTTCCAATTGACGGGTCAAAATGGCGGAAAACTCATCCGCAAACCCTTCCAGACGCCCAATCAGCTTATTGGCGTCAGATGACAATTTGTTATAGGCAATCACGGCCGGAATGGCAGCCAACAGGCCAATGGCCGTGGCGAACAAGGCTTCGGCAATGCCCGGCGCTACAACCGCCAGGTTAGTGCTTTCCGATGCCGCGATGGATTGGAACGAATTCATAATGCCCCACACCGTGCCGAAAAGGCCGATAAAGGGCGCTGCCGACCCCACGGTCGCCAAAAAGCCCAGGCGGCTTTCCAGCACATCGCTCTCGCGGCCAATGGTGATGTCCAGCACCTTATCCAACCGCTGCTGCACCCCGATATAGGACGAGGCACCCTGCTCATGGCTGCGCTTCCATTCCTTCATCGCCGCAACAAATACGGCACCCATGCCGCGTGGTTCGTCTTCTGACAGGCGCTGATACAGATCTTCCAAGGATTGGCCAGACCAAAAATTCTTTTCAAACTTATTCATGGCGCGTTGCGCGCGACCATACATCACCCCTTTTTCGATGATGATCGCCCAAGTCCAGATCGAGGCACCCAGCAGCCCGAGCATAACCGCCTTCACCACCCAGTCCGCAGCCCAAAACAAAGCAAAAAGCGACAGATCGGCAGTGCCGTGCGCGGCAAGTTCTGCTTCCATAATAATCCCCTAATCCTTCACAATTAAAGCGGTCAGCTTGACACATCTCACCCGTCGCTTTTGGCATGACGGGCAATTTTGTCAAATTTAAGAAGTCACAACTCAACTTTGCGCAATTGTCACTTCAGCTTACCGGTTTACGCCGCCATGGTTCATTTATGGTTAATAAAGCGTTGCTGAAGGGGGAATGAATGGTGTCAGCCACATATTTTTCGCATCGTGAACTCCAATGGTCCGCGTTTGAAGTTCTGTGCCCAAAAATAAGCGAACATTATTGCAGCACCACAAAAGGTCAATGAAGCCAACCAGACCGCTTCGATGGTCTGGCCGGAAAGCATATCCAGCGCCTCCAGCGTGCCCATACCAATAAGAATGTGCGCCATATAAAGCGTCAGTGTTTGCCGCCCGGCAGGCAGCAGCACCGGCAAAAGTCTGATCTTTTGAAGCAACGGGGCCAGCAACAGGCACGCCCCGATCAGCACGCTCGCCCCACTGGCCCCGGCCAGCATGTAAAGCGGGGTGGGCGGCACCGGGGCCGTGCCGAACAAGAGCGCCAGTTCAGAATTAGTCACCGCCTGTTGCACCAGATTTGCCCCAAAATGGTTAGCCAGATAGACGATCAAGCCGCCGGCAACCATCACGCCTTGCACCCGCACTTCTCCCAGCTTTTGCCGACTGAGCCAAATGCCGAAAGCAAGAAAGCTGAGCCAGGGCAAGACTGGATGCCAGCCATTGAACATCAAATTGCGCACAAACCCCTCAAAGGTCCAGAAATCCACATAGTCAAACGTGATCCAGTTCCACCCGGCATCATAATCGAGCAACAACAACCCGGCCAAAAAGACGAGATTGATGCCGATAATTGCCCACCAAAGAGACTTGTTATTCAGCGTCAGCAGCCAGGCGGCGAACAGAAAATAGATGGCGTAATAATGAATAATGTCCGCGGGAAAGATCAGCAAATTGATCATGCCGATACCAAAGAGGAACGCGGCGCGCTTGAACAGCAGCGCATAATTGACCCGCTCTCGAAAGGCCAACCCCAGCCCAACGCCCGCCAACACCACAAAGCTGGCCGCGGCGCGCCCTTCCAGCCCTTGCGCCACGCCGAGGGCCATCGCGTTGCCAGCAATGGGCGCGCCCATCACCAGATTAAAATTGACCACCACCATGCCAATAAAGGCAAAGAGCCGCGCCAGATCCAACCCATCCAATCGCCCGGACATATATCACTCCAATTTCAATGAACATTCGTTCATTCATTTAAGCGTTGCGCGCGCGGATGCAAGGGGCTAAGAGACATTATGGTAAAGACTGAGCGGACCAAACGCGAAAAGGCCAAACACGCCAAGCGGCGTTTAATCGTCGAAAGTGCCATGACCTGTTTTATCAAACGGGGCATTGCCCAAACCGGCATCCGCGACATTGCCGATCATGCCAAGATCAGCTTGGGCAATCTCTATAATCATTTCGCCAGCAAAGACGCACTGGTGGCCGAGATTGCCCAGATCGAAGCAGAAGAGTTAAAGCACTTGCTGGAAGACCTGGCGGCGGGTCTGCCACTGCACGCATTTATGCTGCGCTATTTGGCACAAACTGCTAGCCCGGAACATGCTATATTTTCCGTAGAGATTTTGGCCGCCGCCCTGCGACAGCCCGAATTGGCGGCCCCCTTTGATGCCAACCGCAAAGCACTGATCAAAGCTTTGGTGATCCAGACCAACGCCCGCTCCTCAGACATGGAATTGCTGCTTGATGCCATCGAGGCGCTTGGCCTGCGTTGCGGGCTGGACCACCGCAAACCGAAACGAACAGAAATAGAAAGCCTCCAGAAACTGGCGGCAGCACTCACCTAGCCACCAAAGCGGGAACGCAATTCAGCAGGCAGGCGCGTGGGGCGGCCATTGGCCTTCATGGTCACCGCCACCACTCTGGCACGGGTGATCACCTCATCACCCCGGCGCAAAATCTGCTCAAGGATGAAGCGCGATCCTTTCATTTCCAGCACTCTTGTGGTGGCTTCCAATATATCGTCAATATGCGCCGCCCGGTCATAATCGATCTGCATGGAACGGACCGCAAAGGCGATCCCCTCCTCATCAAATAATTGCTGGTGGTGCACGTCATGCGCCCGCAAAAATTCGGTGCGCGCCCGCTCAAAAAACTTCAAATAAGCGGCATGATAGACATTGCCGGAAAAATCTGTGTCTTCATAATAAACCCGGACGGGAAAAATATGCGACCCGTCCGCCTGTAGCGCGCCACCAAACTTCACTTATTGCACCACCTTCGCACAAGTCATATCACCAACGCCATCGCATGGCCGATAGGTCATGACCTCGGTTTCACTGTCATCTTCAAACACGAGTTGTACAGAGAGGGTTTTTGCCGTTTGCGGCGGCAGATTGATCAGCGTCGCATCCCAGGGCGCGTCGCTTGGCAACGCAAAGGGCATATCCGGGATGCACCGCACCATTTCAAACCGCTCGTCAAGCGCATCTGAGTTCACCGAATAACGGATTTCTTTTAGGCGACACCTCGCGGTCAGAATATTTGAAAAATAGATCCATTGCTTGCCATCATATTCCCGAAAAGCCACCCAATTGCTCTTGCTGGCCTCCAGCATCGTCTTGAACATGGAGACTTCCGGCACGCCAGATTTATCCATCGCCATCCCGCTGGTCGGCCAAGCCAACCCAGCCATCACCACCAACGCCAATACTCGTTTCATAAGTCCTCTCGCTTTTCAGCCTTCAAACACAATGTGCAGCGGCAAGGGCGGCAGGTCAATAAAATGCGCATGCAAAGCACGCGGTTGCAGATCAAACTGCTTCAAGGTCGGGCCATTCAACTCGATCCAGCGATAACGATAAATCCGACCCTCTTCTTCATGGGTGTGACAATCCTGATCCGTGACAAACCGGACCTCAGGCGGACATTCAGCGACATAATAAAGGGCCAACTCGTGATAGCGCTCATCATGCAGATCAAAAAAGCTCTCGGCGATAATATGCGGCGCATCTACCTCGATCTTCGCATTCAGTTCTTCGCGAAATTCGCGCTTTAAGCCCTCGACCGAGGTTTCGCCGCGCTTGGGTCGCCCGCCGGGCAGAAACCAGAAACCAAGACCCTCAAAACTGGTGCATAGAATATGATCATGCTGCCGAATAATGGCAGCGCTGCGCACATTAAAATGTTCTTTTGAGGTGCTGAAGCTGAGATCTACCGCCATGGATCAATAATCCGGGTCGATCACACATTCATGCACAAAGGCCTGCGGCAGTTCCACCAGTCGTGAGCGCATGGCAAAGGGATGAAGATTGATCTCAACCAACGCGTCCGGGCTATTGTGCACCCATTCAAAACTGAGGGTCTTGCCATCATCTTCGCCTGTCATACACACGCCTTTTTCAAACGGCACATGCACCGGTTTTTCAATTTCATAATAAAAGCCGAATTCATGAAAACGCTTGCCATAGCGCCAGAAGAAATTCTCCAACATATAGCGCAATTGTGGCGCCTCGATCCGGGCGTTCAGCTCTTCATCCATTTCACGATGGATCGCATCCAAAGAGCTTTCGCCGCGCTGCACCCGCCCACCGGGCAGGCAGACAAAATCATCATCATCTTCCCGCACCACCAGCACATGATCTTCATGGCGAATAATGCCCGCGCAGCGCACATTGACGCGCTCAATGCCCTCATCAAATGTCAAATTGCTCATCAAAAAAACCCTAAAACAAATCAGCCCAGCTCAATCAGATTTATTTCAGGCGGCACCCCAAAGCGCAATGGCAAAACCGAGTAGCCCAACCCGCCTGACACGATCAGATGCCGATCATCCTCCACAATATGCCCATAGGAATATTGCGTGCCATAGCGTTTGCGCGCCGACTTCGCCTTTTTGCGCACCCGCACCTGGCCGCCATGGGTGTGGCCGCTTAATGTGACAGCCACCCTATCCGGCATTTTCTCAAAAATATTCGGCTCATGCGCCATCATCACGATCGGCTCGTTAGTGGTGACTTGCGCCAGCGTACCCTCCAGGTCGTCTAGCCCTTCAATATTGCGGCGGGGATAGCGTCGATTGGCCAACAACGCCAGCTGGCTTTCCAACCCGGCCAGCCAGAAGCCGTAACCGTCTTTCTCCAGCCGGGTTACGTCATTGCTGTAAAGCTTGATGCCGACCTCTTCCAGCGCCTTGCCCGCCATGGTGGGGCCGCCACGCCGCGCTTGCGCCTGCAAATCTTCCCACCAATCATGATTGCCCAGCACCGCATGCACCCCCAAAGGTGCTTTCAACCGCGCCAGCGACTCGGCCCAATGATCATGCGGTAGGCTTTTGAACATAAGATGCATGCCCGACAGATAGTCGCCGAGCAGCACGACAATATCGGGTTTGAGAGCATTGGCCTTTTTCACAATCTTGTCGATGCGTGGCACATTCATCCAAGTGGTGCAGGCGTGTATGTCGGCCAGCGCCACAATGCGCAGCTTAAAACCTGCGGGCCAGTTTGGCGGGGTGAACCGGTCATGTTTTACGTTCAAACGAACCATAAAGGCCTTTCATCGCGTTGGGGGTTGCCCCATCATCGCAAACAATCAGGCACCAATAGGGCAGCAACTATTGGTCGTCGCCTTCGCCCTCTTCGAACAGGCTGGCTTGCACGCCGACAAAACCCTGCGGCACACCCATATTGAGATGCTGGAACGCGCCAGCGGTCAACAGGCGACCACGCGGGGTGCGTTGGATGAAACCCTGCTGGATCAGATAGGGTTCCACAATTTCTTCAATCGCATCGCGCGGTTCCGAAAGCGCAGCGGCGATGGTTTCAATGCCCACCGGCCCGCCGCCATAATTGGTGGCGATGGTGCCCAGATAGCGCCGGTCCAACTGATCCAGCCCGCGCCCATCCACATCCAGACGCCCCAGCGCCTTGTCGGCCACGGGAGCCGTAATCTCGGCCACATCATCCACCTGCGCAAAATCCGCCACCCGGCGCAACAAGCGCCCGGCAATCCGCGGCGTCCCGCGTGAGCGCCGCGCAATCTCCATCGCGCCATCATCGCTCATGCCCACGCCCAAAAGCCGCGCGCCGCGCCGCACAATTTTCACCAGCTCTTCCGGCGTGTAAAACTGCAACCGCACCGGAATGCCGAACCGGTCGCGCAAGGGCGTGGTCAATAGCCCCGCCCGCGTCGTCGCCGCCACCAGCGTAAATTTGGCCAGATCGATCCGCACCGAACGGGCCGCCGGCCCTTCGCCAATGATCAGGTCGAGCTGGAAATCCTCCATTGCCGGATAAAGCACTTCCTCCACTTGCGGGTTGAGGCGGTGAATCTCGTCAATAAACAACACATCGCGTTCTTCCAGATTGGTGAGCAGCGCTGCCAGATCTCCGGCCTTGGAAATCACCGGCCCCGAGGTGGCACGAAAGCCCACGCCCAATTCCTTCGCCACAATCTGCGCCAAGGTGGTTTTGCCCAAGCCCGGCGGGCCAACAAACAACACATGGTCCAGCGCCGTGCCGCGCTTTTTGGCGGCATCGATAAAGACCTGCAAATTCTCGCGCGCCTTTTCCTGCCCCACAAAATCGTCAAACAAGGAAGGTCGCAAGCTGACATCCAACTCTTCCGGCTTCGGCTTTTCAATATTTCGAACGTCGCTATCGGACATAAAGGCCCACCTCTTTATTGGCCGCGTCTGGCCGTTGGGCTGGCCAGCATCCAAATCACCTGCGCCCAGATAAATGAAATCATGGTGCCCGCTATAACGCCTGTCACAAGACTAAACAATATTTGTCCCAAGCCAACGTTATTTAACCCCGAACCCAGCATCAGCCCTAAAGCCACGAGAACCGTGCCGCCAAAGATCGCCCCGGCCAACAAGGCCCGGCGGATGAAGATTGCCCGTTGCAGCACGCGCCCCTTCTTGATGGCCATAGCATAAGGCCCCAACACCAAAAGGCTGAAGGGCAGCGCGGCAACGCCGATAACAAGGGCCATGCCGAACACCCGACCAAGCTGCACCCAATAGCTTGAAACAAGCGGATTGGTGAGTGCGCGCCAAATATCGGAAAAGCTGAACAAGGTGATCAGCAACAGCGCGCTGGCCAGCGGCCCCACAAGGGCGCTGACCCAGACAAACCGTGCCGCTTTTTCCTGCGGGCCCTTTTCTTGAGGCTCTGGTTTGCGCTTGGGCGGCGGTTGGAATTTGACGACATTGCTCAAGAACTCAACTCCTTAAGCCCCATCCGGATCAGTTTTTCGGTGTCTACATCGTCGCCCTCTTTCGCCACAATGCGCGCCACGGCGGCGCTGGCCTGGGCCTGGGCATAGCCCAGATTGGTGAGGGCCGAGACCGCGTCGGCCACATTGCCGGCGGCCACGCCTTCGCCAAGGGCTTCTTGAAGCCCTTGAACGCCCGCATCGATGGTGCCGCCAACCGGGGCCTTGCCTTTGAGTTCAGACACGATCCGCTGTGCCACTTTCGGGCCAACGCCGGGGGCGCGGCCCACCATGGCTTTATCCTGCAAGGCAATGGCAGAAGACAATTCAGAGGCCGAAAGGGTCGACAAAATGGCCAAGGCCACTTTCGCGCCAACACCCTGCACCGTCATCAACAGCAAGAACCATTGTTTCTCGCTTTCGGAAATAAAGCCGAACAGTTTCAACTGGTCTTCGCGCACATAGGTTTCGATAAACAGCGCCACCGCCTCGCCCTTGGCAGGCATGGCCGTCAAGGTGCGGCCGGAACAATGGGTTTCATAACAAACGCCATTGACATCAATCAGCGCCTTGTCGTCGGCAACGCTTTCCACCAAGCCTTTCAACTTCCCAATCATAGACTTGCCTCTTTTCGATTCAGCGCCGGGCGATGGTGGGCATGGGCCACCGCAATCGCCAGCGCATCCGCCGCGTCCGCACCGTTAAACTTGGCCGTGGGCATCAGCACCTTGATCATCATTTGAATTTGTTTTTTATCCGCATGGCCCGCGCCTACCACAGACTTTTTAACCGCATTGGCAGCATATTCGCCCACGCGCAACCCGCACGAGGCCGGCGTCAACAAACACACGCCCCGCGCCTGCCCCAACAGCAGTGCTGAGCGCGGCCCGGCATTGACGAAGGTTTCCTCCACCGCCGCTTCATCGGGGGTAAATTCCTCAATTAGCTTTTTTATTTCGTCGTGAAGACAGAGGAGCCGCTCGCTTAAATCTGGTTCGGTGGGCGGCTTGATGGTGCCCGAGGCGACAAATTTGAGCCGGTTCCCCTCCGTGTCGATCACGCCCCAGCCGGTCTGGCGCAAGCCCGGGTCCAGCCCCAATATACGAATTGAATGTGCGCTCACCGCAGCCCCATCATTTGAATCAAAAGCGGCGCGCACATTGTGTGCACGCCGGTTCAGTTTGAACATGTTCTTGTTCTGTACGCAAGTCAGTTGGCGACATTTGCGCCAGTTTTAGTGGTTGTTATGATCCATGGCGGGCGCACCCAAGGGGGCTGCAGGGAACATCACATCCACGTCGCCCGCCTCTTCAAAGACAAGCGTAATGCTGATCATCTCATCCACTTTGATGGTTTGGTTGAGCCCCATCATCATAATGTGGAAACTGCCCGGCTTCAGCTCAACAGTTTCGCCCGGCTTGATCTCCAGCCCGGCTTCAAGCTGCTGCATATTCATCACGCCGTCCGTCATGTTCATTTCATGAATTTCGACATTTTTCGCCACATCTGACTTGGCATCAATCAGCCGATCTGCCGCTTCGCCCTGATTGGTCAGGGTCACAAAGGCCCCACCCGCCTTGGCGCCATTTGGCGTGGCGCGGGTCCAGGCTTTTTCGATCTTGATGTCGCCGGCCATCACCATTTTGGGATGTTCGGCAAAGCTGGGGGATAGGGTCGCCGCGATCAGCATCAGGGCGGTCATCAACACGCCCACCGGGTTTAAAAATTTGCTCATTTTAGTCCTCGTAAACTTGATTTGAATTGCTGGGTCACATTCAAATCACTTGAGGCGGGGCCCTTTGCGCTTGGGGCCGATAATCGTCCAGCCGTGAATACCCGGAAAAAGGCTCATTCACGTTTGGCAGGACGAGCAGACCAGCATCATGTGCGTCCAGTTCAATCACAGGCGCAATATGCGCCCCGAACCCGGCCAGTTGCGCCAGAACACAAAGCCCGTCTTCTTCGGTCGGCACGTGAGGCGTTTTCGGCACATCCTGCTGGCTGACATTGATCAGCCCATGCGATGTACACAGAATCAAGCCATCTTCATGATTGGAAGAGGAGAGCGCTGCCGCATAGCTGGGCAGCATGGCTTGAAACATCAAGAAAATGGCCAGCGCCACGCCGCACTCTTGTTTAGAGAAACGCGGCAGCAGCAAACCAGCCATTCTTAAACAGTGACGAAACATGGTTCGCCCGATCTTTGATAAGTGTCAGTTACTCTTCCGACAATTTCGCCATATCTTCATCAGACATATCGTAATTGACGTAGATGTTCTGAACATCATCATCATCTTCGAGCGCTTCCATCAACTTAAATAATGTCGCACCCTTTTCCGCATCGATCGGTGTCAGATTTTGCGGCTTCCAGATCGGGTTCACCGATTTGGGTTCCCCAAGGCTCTCTTCCAACGCCGTGGACACGTCGTTCAAATCCTCAAACACGCAATAAATGATGTGGCCATCTTCGCTTGATTCCACATCATCGGCACCCGCTTCAATCGCGGCCTCCATCACGGTGTCTGCGTCGCCAACTTCAGCCGGGTATGTGATTTCGCCCATGCGATCAAACATAAACCCAACAGAACCGGTTTCGCCCAATGCGCCACCATTTTTGGAAAAAATCGCGCGCACATTGGCTGCCGAGCGGTTGCGGTTGTCGGTCAAAGCTTCAACGATCACGGCCACGCCGCCCGGGCCATAACCCTCATACCGGATTTCATCATATGTTTCCGCGTCGCCGCCAATCGCCTTTTTAATGGCCCGTTCGATATTGTCTTTGGGCATCGACTGGGCCTTGGCATTTTGAACGGCAAGGCGCAAACGTGGATTCATTTCTGGATCCGGCATGCCCATTTTAGCGGCAACCGTGATCTCTTTCGACAGTTTTGAAAACTGCTTCGAGCGCGCCTTATCTTGACGGCCCTTGCGGTGCATAATGTTTTTAAACTTGGAATGGCCTGCCATGGTCTTACGGACATCCTTTTGATGAATGAGTGAGTTTGGCTCCTTATATGGCGGGACGCAGCGAAAATAAAGCCTTGCGATCCACTTTTCGTGCCCCGATGCAGCTCTACCCAATCTGCATTCATCCTGACGTGTGAACCAATCTTACTTCCTGGCAACAGCCCCATTATTCAGCAATTGCTGGAACATGTCTTCGAGTGCCGGTTCCAGCGGCCGATAGGTCAGCCCAAGCGCTTCTTTCGATTTGCTGTTGTCGGCGGCCCAAGGGTGATCCACATTTTTGGCCACCATTTCCCGCGTCAGCGCTTTGTTGGCCATTGGGCCAATCAACCACACCAACCACTTGGGCAAATAGCCCTTGGCAAAGGGATAGTGTTCGCCAAATTTGTCGCGCAGCACTTGGCAAATATAGAGAAAATCTCTTGTTTCTTTCGACACAATATGGCGCCCTGCGGCCTCGTCAATAAAACCGGCCCGCAAATGGGCTTCTGCCACGTCGCGCACATCCACCATACCGATTTCCATTTTCGGCACACCCATTTTGAAGGTGCCATCGCCTGCCTGCTTCACCAAATTAAAGCTCTCAGATGTTTGCGTTTCCGCGGTACCTGGCCCGATGATAAAGGATGGATTGATGGTCACTAACTGCCACCGATCTTGCGCCTTCTCCATTTCCCAGGCCGCCTTTTCCGCCTCCACTTTGGAAAAGGAATAAGCCTGATGGTCGAGCCGTGAAGTGGTGTTCCAATCCTTCTCAGTCAATTTGCTCCCTGACGATTTCGCCACATCCACAGCATCGCCATAAATGGCGGCGCAGGAGCTGGTGACCACCACACGTTTCACACTGTCGGTGCGGTTGGCCGATTGCAGTACATTGCGGGTGCCTTTAACCGCCGGATCCACCAGATCTTTTTGCGGATCTTTCACATCCGACGTGAATGGCGAGGCCGTGTGCATCACCACATCGCACCCGGCCATCGCCGCATCAAAACTGCCTTCGTCCAACAAATCGGCTTTGAAATATTTGATCTCACCGGGCAAATCAGCCGCCATCTTATCCAGATGGGCGATCTTTTGGCTGTTGTTCGGGTCGCGCACAGCGGCATGCACCGTTTTGCCCTCTTCCAACAGGCGTTTCACGATCCATCCAGCCAGATAGCCGGTGGCCCCGGTCACCAAAACAGGGGCTTTCGAGGAATAATCAGGTATAGATTGGGACATGTTCATCTCCGTTCGGCTTCGCCTCTGGTCAAATTTGTAATCAGGTGTATACTTAAGCAGTGAATCTATATAAGTCAACAGTTGATTACTTATCATGCCCCCTGCCACGCCAAAGCGCCGCAATGCCGAAAAGACCCAACAAGCCATTCTGGACGCCGCCCGCCAGACCTTTTTCGAAAAAGGCTATGATGCAGCCGGTACGCGCGAGATGGCCGATCGGGCCAATGTGAATGTGGCCCTGATCAATCGCTATTTCGGCTCCAAGGAAGGTTTGTTCAAAAAAGCCATCCTGCCTGAGCTGAATATTGAGTTTTTGTTGGCGGGGGATATGGCGGATTTTGGTCAACGTGTGGCCAATATGTTTGCGGCCAAGACCGGTGAAAAAGAATTTGATCCGCTGGTTGCCCTGTTACGCGCCTCCACCAGCAAAGAAGCGATCCCCCTGCTGCGCCAGACGGTTGAAGACCAGATCATCAAACCCTTGGCCTTGCGCCTTAACGGTAATACCGCGCACGAACGCGCCAGCTTGATTGTCACCCAACTGGCGGGCTACGATCTGTTAAACCGCGTTGTGGATGTGCAAACCACCAGTACCGGAGGGACTGAAGATATGGTCCGACTGTTGGGCAAAACCCTGCAGGATTTGGTGGATCGCGTTTAGCCGCTTGACGCCGTCCCGAACAAAAAGTGGCGTTCGCCACGCATTCTGATCTTAGGCAAGCTAAATCCGACTTGATCCCGGCTCAAGGCCGGGAATGCGCCAGAGGTAAAAGCAGGGTGACTATCAAATTGAGAAGCGTACGTAAGATTAGCTCTCCCCTAACCAAACTCACCACCGTCATTGCAAGACTTGATCTTGCAATCCATTTCACTTGAGCGACGCGGTAAGATCGTACGTTCTTTCACCTGCAGTGCATCGGGGAAACATGAAATGGATTACGCGGGCAAGCCCGGTAAGATAGTTAGTCTTGGTTAACTCTTTCAAAAATCCAATCTGATTTTTGGACCTAATCAAAGTCCGGCAGCGCCTGGCCGATTGAGCCGCCCACCCGCAAAGGCTGGATGGAGGTACAAAGACCTGTGCGATTGTCAGCTTCAATGGCAACGCCGCAAAGGCTCGGGCTGCCCTCTGCCGGGGTAAAGCGTTCGCGGGTGAGGCCGGTGAGAAACCGGTTGACCGGCTCTTCGGCGTCCATACCGATCACGCTGTCATAATCGCCGCACATGCCCGCATCGCTCATCAGCCCTGTACCGCCTTTCAACACACGATGATCGGCGGTTGGAATATGGGTATGGGTGCCCACGACCAGGCTGGCACGGCCATCCAGAAATTGGCCCATGGCCTGCATTTCTGAAGTGGCTTCCGCGTGAAAATCCAAAATGATGGCATCCGCCACTTCGCCCAGCGGGCAGTCGGCAATGGCTTTTTCAACCGCAAAAAAGGGATCTTCAATCGGGTTCATAAACACCCGCCCCAGCGCATTGATCACCAGCACGCGCTGGCCATTGGGCGCATCATAGAGCATGGCCCCGCGGCCCGGTGCCGCATCACTCATATTGATCGGGCGCAGCAGGCGATTGTCGCGGGCGATCACGCCAAAGGTTTCGCGCTGGTCGAAGGCATGATCGCCCAGGGTGACCATATCGGCGCCCGCATCCAGCAAGCATTCAAAATGCTTTTCGGTCAGCCCGCGCCCGTGCGACGCATTTTCCCCATTGACGATAACAAAGTCGAACCGATAGCGCTGCTTGATGTCGGGCAGATAATCAACAACTGCCCGTCGGCCCGCCCGGCCCATCACATCGCCCAAAAACAAAATCCGCATATAAACGCGCCCTGCTGTGCGGCCGGGGCCTAGCCCTCGGAAAACCGCCTTACTCCATTTTCCGTGACCACCATATCCAAGGGCACATCATGCGTGTCACGCGGCAAATGGTCAAATTCCTGCACGCCAAAGGCGTAGCCCACCAATAAGGGTTTTTGCGGCCAGGATGCAAGGCTGCGATCATAATATCCGCCCCCATAACCCAAACGCGTGCCCGTGCCATCAAAGCCAAGAAGCGGCGTCACCACAATATCGGGCACCACGGTTTCGGCGCCGGCGGGTGGCGCCATGGTGTTGAACCCGTTGGGCACGAGCGGATCGGTGGGCGCCCAGAGCCGCATTTCCAGCGGCAGATCGCGCCCCATCACCACCGGCAGGCAAACCCGATGTCCATCATCCATAAAGTGGGTGAGCAAGGGCGTGCAATCCAGCTCGTCGCGAATGGCCCAATAAATGGAAATGGTCTGGGCATAAGGCACCGGCACCGCGGCGATAAAGGTTTCTGCTGCGGCTTTGGCCGCCTCTTTGCGATAGGTATCCGAAAGGCTGGCGCGGCGCGCATGCGCCTCTTTGCGCATTTGCGCCTTTACCGCATCAATCGCGTCTTGCTGTTCCAATGTGGTGTCGGTCAACTTACCCGCCCTCAAAAATGAAATTGCCGCCCTGGCCGTCGGAAATTTAGATCCTGGAACCTACAATAGTAGGTGGGCGCCGTGATGAAAAAGCCCACGAGCCTAATCAGTGACAGCTCCCTTAAGGATCGGTAAGGCCCCGTGGATGCTTATTTCCGGCACGAACCGGGCAGCGGGTTAGATATAGTGAAGACAAAGGCAAAACGAAACCCCAAATTTCGGCTAATTTTGCATCTCTTCTTCGGCGTCCAGCTCCAGCTGTTTCGCAAGGGTTTCCACACGCTCCGCTATCATCACCACCTGATTGGCGAAATTTGCCTCCAACTGGTCGCGATCACTGATCAGATTGTTGCATTTGGACGAAAGTTTTTCCAAAGCGCCGCGTGCATCTTGCAGTTCATCTTCAAGCGCTTTCATATCATCCATCACGGTGAGCGCCGCCATGACGGTGAGCCGCACATCCCCTGCCTGGCCAAATTCTGATTTAAGGGCTTCCACATAGGCTGAAAACCGATCCGCCAAAGCCCGCACATGGCCTTCCTGGCCATCTTCACACGCCATGCGATATTTGCGCCCGTCAATTTCAACCTGTATGTCCGCCATAAAAAGATCCTGTTACGCTTCGTCTTCCCCATTTAGGGCCACTTGCACCTTTTCCATGGCACGCATTATCCGTTTTGAAACATCCTTTGCGGATTGTTCAACTGTGCGGGCATAGGCGCGCGTTTGATCCAGTTCGTTGGCCAGACGTGATCGATCGGTTGCCAGATTTTGCACTTGATGCTCGATCTTACTCGCATCGATCACCTTGGACCGAGCCCGATGCGCCAAGCGCTCCAAGCGGTCCAACGCCTTGTCGAGGCGCCGATTTGCGTCTTCAATCGAATATTTTTGTTCGCCCATAATCGTCCAACATCAAAGCGTAAGTATGGCTACATACGCCGAACTTTATTTTGATTCTCATAGATGTATAGCTAAAAGCTCACCTAAAAGACCATATTCGCCTAGCTTTGTACAACAAGTTTGGCGAAATTGGGGGAATTGACTCAAAAGGTGTAGCTGCTATGAGTGCGCCAAAATATTTCTTGCTTACGCAACAGATTTAACCGGGGCAGCATTTAAATGACTGATCTAGCCAAAACAAGCGCAATGGCCAACGCAATTCGCGCACTTTCTATGGACGCGGTGCAAAAAGCCAATATCGGGCATCCGGGTATGCCGATGGGCGCTGCCGACATTGCGACGGTTTTGTTCACCAAAATCATGAAATTTGATCCCAAAGCGCCAAACTGGGCCGATAGGGACCGTTTTGTGCTTTCCGCCGGTCACGGCTCCATGCTGCTTTACTCGTGCCTGCACCTGCTGGGCTATGAAGATATGACCATGGACGAAATCAAAAATTTCCGTCAGTTGGGGTCAAAAACGGCAGGTCACCCAGAATATGGCCACGCGACAGGTATCGAAACCACCACCGGCCCACTGGGGCAAGGCATTTCCAATGCCGTCGGCATGGCAATGGCCGAAGCCAAAATGGCCGCCGACTTTGGTGAAGATTTGGTCGACCACTACACCTATGTAATTGCTGGCGACGGCTGCCTGATGGAAGGCATCAGCCAGGAAGCGATTGGCCTTGCCGGTCACCTAAAGCTGAAAAAGCTGATCGTGATCTGGGACGACAACGACATCACCATCGATGGCAAAGTCTCTCTTTCTGACTCAACTGACCAGCATGCCCGCTTCCGCGCCGCCGGCTGGCACACCATTGCGGTGGATGGCCACGACGAAGATGCGGTGGAAAAAGCCATCCTCGAAGCGCAGAAATCTGACAAGCCCACCATGATCGCGGCAAAAACCGTTATCGGTTTTGGCGCCCCCACCAAGGCAGGCACATCTGCCGCCCACGGTGCGCCGTTGGGCGATGAGGAAATTGCCGGTGCCCGCGCAGCCCTCGGCTGGGATCACCCGCCATTCGAAATTCCGGAAGAGGTGTTGGACGCGTGGCGCTTGGCGGGTTGTCGCTCCACCAAGCACCGCACGGCATGGGAAGAGCGTTTGGCCGAAAAAGACGCCGACACCCGCGCTGAATTTGAACGTCGTCTGAGCGGTGAGCTTCCCTCCAGCTTTGCAGCCGACATCAAGAAATTCAAGCATCAGCTGGCCGACGAAAAGCCAAAGATCGCGACCCGTGTTGCCTCCAACAAGGCGCTCGAGGTGATCAATGGCATTATGCCGGAAATGTTTGGCGGCTCTGCCGATTTGACTGGCTCCAACAACACCAAGTCTGGTGAACAAGGCATTTTCACAGCCGACGACCGTTCCGGCAATTATGTGTATTACGGGATTCGTGAGCACGGCATGGCAGCGGCCATGAACGGCATTGCGCTACATGGCGGCCTGATCCCTTACGGCGGCACCTTTATGGTGTTCACCGACTATTGCCGTCCGTCCATCCGCTTGGCGGCCTTGATGGGCATTCGCTCCATCTTCGTGATGACCCACGATTCCATCGGCCTGGGCGAAGATGGCCCGACCCACCAGCCGGTTGAACATTTGACTGCGCTGCGCGCCATTCCAAACCTCACTGTGTTCCGCCCGGCGGACGCCACAGAAACGTTGGAATGCTGGGAACTGTCGCTAAAGCAAAAAGACAAGCCATCCATCTTGTCTCTGACCCGTCAGGGCGTTCCGGCTGTGCGCACCGAGTTCAATTCGGAAAACCGCTGTGCCAAAGGCGCTTACGTGCTTAAGGGCAATGAAGATGCCGATGTGGTGTTGTTTGCCTCCGGTTCGGAGGTTTCCGTGGCCATGGATGCCGCCAAAGAGCTGGAAAACAAGAAGGTCAGCGTCCGCGTTGTGTCTGTACCATCCATAGAATTGTTTGAGCAGCAATCAAATGATTACAAGGCTCAAATCTTTGGCAATGCCAAGGCCCGCGTGGCGGTTGAAGCCGGCATCGAGATGAGCTGGCAGAAATTCTTGGGCCCTACCGGTAAATTTGTCGGCATGGACTCATTTGGGGCCAGTGCCCCGGGCGATCAACTGTTTGAACACTTTGGTATTACGGCCAAAGTCGTGGTTGATGCAGCCTTGTCCCAACTGTAATTAACGCAAAAATTTCCTTCCCTCGCATTTGGAGAACAAAAATGGCAGTACGGGTTGCAATTAATGGTTTTGGTCGCATCGGCCGCAACGTCTTGCGCGCGATCATCGAGTCTGGACGCACCGATATCGAAGTGGTGGCGATCAACGATTTGGGACCGGTGGAAACCAACGCCCACTTGATCCGCTATGACAGCGTGCACGGCAAATTCCCCGGTGAAGTCAAAGTGGATGGCGACACAATTGATGTTTGCCGTGGCCCGATGAAAGTCTACGCCATCCGCGACCCTAAAGAACTGCCTTGGGGCGAACTGGATATCGACATTGCCATGGAATGTACCGGCATTTTCACCGCCCGTGACAAAGCCGCGATGCACTTGGAAGCTGGGGCCAAGCGTGTTCTGATCTCTGCACCTGGCGCAGATGCAGACATCACGGCCGTTTATGGCGTGAACCACGACAAAATCACAGCTGACCATAAAGTGATTTCAAACGCCTCTTGCACCACCAACTGCCTGGCCCCATTGGCCAAAGTGCTGCACGAAAAAGTGGGCATTGAAAAAGGCATGATGACCACAATCCACTCCTATACTGGTGACCAGCCGACTTTGGACACAATGCACAAGGATTTGTATCGTGCCCGCGCAGCCGCGATGTCCATGATTCCAACTTCAACCGGTGCAGCAAAAGCTGTTGGCCTTGTGTTGCCTGAACTGAATGGCAAGTTGGACGGCATGTCCGTGCGTGTACCGACACCAAACGTTTCAGTTGTGGATTTGAAATTCATTGCCTCACGCGAAACCACAGCCGACGAAGTGAACGAGATCGTGAAAGCCGCTGCCAATGGCGAGCTGAAGGGCGTGCTGGATTATGATCCGGAATCTAAAGTCTCCATCGACTTCAACCACGACCCCGCCTCTTCCAGCTTTGCGTCTCAACAGACCAAAGTGATGGACGGCAATCTGGTGTCTGTGATGAGCTGGTATGACAATGAATGGGGCTTCTCCAACCGCATGTCCGACATGGCGGTGGCGATCGCAAAGACCATTTAATCATCATCAGCATTGCTTATTTCGGAGGGGCTCTTTTGGGGCCCCTTCTTTTTAGCTACAATCAGAAGTGATTTGGCCCTTATTCAATGGGAAACAAAATGACCGATTTTAAAAAACTCGAAGATTTCGACTTTAACGGCAAAAAAGTGCTGGTGCGGGTGGATTTGAATGTACCTGTAGCCAATGGCGAGGTGACCGACAGCACCCGCATCGAGCGGCTGGCCCCCACCATGTCTTACATTATTGAACAAGGCGGCACGCCAATCCTGCTCTCACATTTTGGCCGCCCCAAGGGCCAGGTCAATAAGGGCATGTCGTTGAGCGTGGTGGTGCCCGCCATCCAGAAAGCCTTTGGTCAACCCGTTGAATTTGTGGACACAGACTGGACGGATGTCAGCGCGGCCAAAGAGCAAATCGCCAAGGGCGCGGCCGGCACCATCTATGTGATGGAAAATACGCGCTTCCATCCGGGCGAAGAGGAAAATGACCTCGAATTGGCCAAGCGCATGGCGAGCCTGGGCGATATTTACTTGAACGACGCCTTTTCATCCGCCCACCGCGCCCATGCCTCCACCGAAGCGCTGGCGCGCAAGCTGCCTTCGGGCGCCGGACGCGCCATGGAAGCAGAATTGTCTGCATTGCAAGCTGGTCTAGGCAATCCCAAAAAACCGGTAGTGGCAATTGTGGGCGGCGCCAAAGTCTCCACCAAGCTCGACCTGTTGGAAAATCTGTTGACCAAGGTGGAAGGTTTGGTGATTGGCGGTGGCATGGCCAACACCTTCTTGCACGCGGAAGGCGTGGATATTGGCAAATCCCTTTGCGAAAAGGACCTCGCCGAAACGGCACGCCGCATCTATGACAAATCGTCCGACGAGAACTGCGCCATTATCCTGCCCGTCGATGGGGTGGTGGCCTGGCACTTTGAAGCCAATGCCCCGCACCGCACCTATGGCCTTGAGGCCATGGACAAGGAAGGCATGATTTTGGATGCAGGCGAAAAATCCATTGAGCGCATCAAGGGCGCGATAGATGAAGCCAAAACCGTCATCTGGAACGGCCCGCTGGGCGCGTTTGAACTGGATCCCTTTGGCCACGCCACCATCGAGGTTGCCCGCTATGTGGCCGAGCGCACCAAGCAAGGCAAGCTGGTTTCTGTGGCTGGCGGCGGCGACACCGTGGCCGCGTTGGCCAAGGCAGGTGTGGTGCAGGATTTCACCTATGTCTCCACCGCTGGTGGGGCCTTCCTCGAATGGATGGAGGGCAAGCCTTTGCCCGGTGTGGAAGCCCTGAAAGCATAGCGATAGAAGCCCCGCCTGAGCAGGGCTTTTTATTCACTTCTGTTGCGCACGAAACTCAGGGACGGGCAGCCCGCCAATGCCCCAATTTTCCAGCGGCACTTCATCAATCACCACAAAAGTGGTCGCCGGGTCTTTGTGCAGCACTTTCTGCAGCAAATCGGTGGTGCCTTTGATCAGCGCTTTTTTCTGCTCACTGGTCACGCCTTCATCGGTGACTTCAATATGGACATAGGGCATTAGTTGTTCTCCTGAATGTGAAAGATTTTGGCCATGATTTTCCACTGGCCGCCTTCACGGACCAGGGTGAGAAAATCAACAAATTGCTTGGTGCCGATGCGACAGCGCACTTGCGCAAAGGCAGTGTTGGCCCCGGCAAACTGGATTTGATCAATCACATCATGCCGTTCTTCGCCGCGTGAGGCGGGCGATTGGCGCTGGGCCAGCACCTCAAAATAAGTCGGCATATCGCGATAAAGCAGCGGCGTTTCATCTGCCGTGGCGTAAACGGCCCGCGGGTGAAATATCCGTTTGAAGATATCGAGATCGCACGTATAGAGCCCGTCAAAATAGTCTTGCAACACCGGCAGCAACGCCTCGATCTGTTGCGCTGTAGGGGCCGGGCTGTCTTGGAGTTGCGGTTGAACTGTTTGCATCATCTTTCCTTTTCGGCAATGAGAGGCCTAATCTAGGCATGCAGTTTCTATTGACAACCCAGTAACTGATGGTAACTTTGAGTTAGAGGTTACCGCCGGGAAAGCTGGTGGCTGCGATGGAGCGTTGATTGGTGTCCAAGAATGGTCGCGCTGGCAGGGTTTTCCTCTTGCAATGATGAATCGAACGCCGGAAGGGCCGGAAACCATGTCGCTTAAGCTGCGCAAAAATCAAAGCCCCCCTCCGCCGCAAGGCTGCGCACTGACTGAATGCATGTCGCTGATCGCCGGGGCCTGGGCGCCCAATGTGATCTGGCATTTGCGGGCCGGACCGCGCCGGTTTAACGAGTTGCGCGTGGATATTCCGCCCATCTCGGCAAAAATCCTCTCCGCCCGCTTAAAAGAACTGACCGCCCGTGGTGTGGTTAAGCGCACTGTGCGCCCCACTTCGCCGCCTTCGGTGGAATATGAGCTGACGCCCCTGGGTGCCGAACTGGTGCCCGCCCTCGCCGCGATCGTGGAGGTGGGCTACAAACTGAAGCAGTCGGCTTGATACAGCCATAATTTATGCCCATCTTACCTTGCATGTTCCGCAGGCAAGAGAGGCAGCCATGAAGGCCTATATTTGCGAAAAATACGGCGCTGCCGACAATTTGCAGCTGAAGGATATTGAGATTCCCACCCCCGCCCCGGACGAAATTCTGATCAAGGTCCACGCCACCTCGCTTAACAGCTGGGACTGGGACAAATTGCGTGGCCATGTGTTTACCCGCTTTGAAAACATTAAGGTGCCAGCCCACCCGATTTTGGGCGGCGACGTTGCTGGCGTGGTGGCACATGTGGGGGATCAGGTCACCCAATTTGCCGTAGGTGATCGCGTGTTTGGCGATCTATCCCAAAGCGGTTGGGGCGCCTTTGCGGAATATGTGTGCGGCAAGGCAGAGAACATGGCGAAAATCCCCGAAGGCGTGAGCGATGAAGAAGCGGCCACCCTGCCTCAAGCTGGCCTGTTGGCGCTGCAAGCCACGCGCATGGGCAATATTCAGCCCTGCATGCATGTGCTGATCAATGGCGCTGGCGGCGGTGCAGGCATGTTCGCGGTGCAGCTGGCCAAACTTCAAGGCGCAGTGGTGCACGCCGTGGACAGGGCGGAAAAGCAGGAGGCCATGCACGCCTTTGGTGCCGACCATACCTATGATTTCAAGGCCACCGATTTCTCCCGCCTTGAGCAAAAGTTCGATGTGGTGATCGACATGGTGGCCCGCCGCCGCCCGGCCAAATGTTATGATGCACTCAAGCCCCATGGTCACTATATTGTGGTGGGCGGCAACGCCTTTATGCTGTTGCGCTTGTTTTTGGCCAGCCGCAAAACCCGCGAGGATGGCAAAAAGATCAGCATACTTGCCTGGGACAATGCGTCGGATCAAATGACCGAGATGGCGGAACTGGTGCGCGACAAAAAAATACGCTGCTTTATTGAGCAGATTTACCCGTTTGAACATCTCAAAGGGGCCATGGCCGCCCAGTCAGAAATGTTGGCCAAAGGCAAACATGTGGTGCGCATGGTGCCTGATGGCGCGCGCTACCTGCCCTACCCGGAAGCATCTTAAGCTATTGATATATAACCTTAAATCCGCCGAAAAGTGCCGGATAAGTCAAAATTTTGCGTCACAGTGTCAAAATTATTTGACACTTAGTCGAAAATATCATACATAACGTGCAACAAACATGACACCATGTATGAGTTTTACGACACAAGGACAGCGAAATGTCTTATCACGAACGCAATATCATCACCTATTTGATCACCGGCATCATTGTGATGACCCTCTACAGTTTTCATATGTATGACCAATATCAGGCTGGTCTGCTGGACGGGCCGGATGCAGGCATTCAGGTGGGCTGGAGCGCCATCAAATTGATTGCCGGATCGGTGGTGATCACCATCATCGTCACGGTGATTATCACAATCGTCAATGCCATCATCACCAAGAACACCGAATTTGATGAAGCCGACGAGCGCGACAAGCTGATCGATATGATCGGCATGAAGGTCGCCTTTATCACCTTCTCTGTCTTTTATGTGACGGGTATGATCTGGCTTGCCTTCGGAGCCCCCATGCAATTTATCCTGCTCGGCAGTATCTATGCCATGTTTATGACCAGCATGATTGAAGGCATCACCCGTCTGGTGCTCTATCGCCGGGGCTTTTAGGCATGGCGAAAAAGAACCAGAAGGGACAGATCACCAACAATATTCGCCGTTTGCGCTTTGACCATGATGAAATGAGCCAAAAGGCGCTGGCCGAAAAAGTGGGCGTTTCCCGCCAAACCATTGTGGCAATAGAGGCGGCCAAATACTCCCCGTCGTTGGAATTGGCGTTTCAGATCGCCCATGCGTTTAAAACGCCAATCGAAGACGTGTTTGGCTATATCCCGCCACCGGACGAATAGGCGAGAAGCCCAATAAATCGGGGCCACGGCCCCAGCGCGAAAGTAAAGTCAACTGAGTTTCGATTGTGACCATCAAGTCGGAAAGCGTTACAGCTATGTCTGAACAAAATATTCAATTCTGGGATAAGCGAGCGGCAAGCTATGACCGCGCTATGTCCGACCATGATCAAATTTATCGGGACCGAATGGCACGCCTACGCGCCGCGCTCAGTCCCCAGGATCAGGTCATGGATTTCGGCTGCGCCAGCGGCGAAATCGCTCTTGATCTCGCGCCCCATGTCAAAACCATCGAAGGGATCGATGTCAGCTCGAAAATGATCGAGCTGGCCCAGACCAAAGCCAGTGAGCGCCAGTTCAATAATGTGAGCTTTTTGGCCACCGACCTTTTTGACCCCCGGCTGGAGCCGGAGAGCTATGACGCGATCATCGCGCTCAATGTGCTGCATTTGGTGCGCGACCACATCGCTGTGCTGCCACGCTTGAAAGAGCTGTTGAAACCCGGCGGCAAATTACTGGTGGAAACACCCTGTCTGGGCGAAGCTTGCTGGTGGCAAAAGGGCTTGATCCGCGCCGCAGGCGCCATCGGCCTGGCTCCTTACGTCCACATCTATCAGGCGCAAGACCCGCAAAAAGAGCTGGCGCAATGCGGCTTCACAATTTTGGGGAGTACCTACGCCCCCACCCACGATCACCGCGCCACCGTGACGGCGCAAAAGAACGAACAGGAAATCAAATGACCAACCAAACCATGAAGGCCGTATATTACGAGCGATTTGGCGACCCCGACGTGCTGCAAATTCGCGACATGCCCATCCCGGCCCCAAAAGACAATGAAGTGCTGATCCGCGTTGAAGCGGTGCATATGGGAAATGGCGATGCCCTTGCCAGACGGGGCAAATCTCCATGGCCGCTTATGAAGATTCCGGCCAAACTGTTGTTGGGCTTATTCAGGCCCCGCAACCGCATTCTTGGCGGCGAATTTGCCGGCGTGGTCGACAAAGTCGGCAGCAAGGTCACCAAATATCAGCCTGGTGATCGCGTGTTCGGCTTTACCGATATGCAATTCGGTGCCCAGGCGGAATTTGTCTGCTTGCCGGAAACCGCTCCTTTCACCCATTGCCCGGACAATGTGTCGTTCGACGATGCGGCGGCCATTGGCGGGTCTAATGCGCAAACCGCATGGTATTTCATCAAAACGGCCAACATCAAACCCGGCGACAAGGTGCTGATCAATGGCGCTTCAGGCGGCATCGGCCGGGTGGCCGTGCAACTGGCCAAGCATTTCGGCGCCCATGTCACCGGCACCTGCTCTGCGCAGAATATGGAGTTGGTGCGCAAGCTGGGTGCAGATGAGGCCATTGATTATCGCGCCACTGACTTCACTAAGGGCAATGAGAAATATGATGTGATTATTGATTGCGCGGGCTTTCTGCCCTTTGAAAAAGTAGCACCGGTGCTGACCGACAAAGGCAAACATCTTTTGGCAATGTTTCATATTTCGCACCTGCTGCAGCAGCGCAAAACCAAGGGCAAGGGCGGCAAAGAACAATTATGTGTGCTTGCCCCTGCCGCGCCGGAAAGCCTGGCAGGCATTGCTGATCTTTTGTCAAGTGGCGAACTGAAACCAGTGATCTCCCATCGCTTCCCGATCGATCAGGCCGTCGAAGCTGCTCGCCTTTACGACACCAACAGCCAACAAGGCTGCATTATCATTCACCCACAGGATGGAAACTCACAATGACTCCTCTTGATCCCAAAAATCTGCGGCTTTATGCCATCGCCACCGGCCTATTCTTTATACTTCTCTTGGCCACTGGCCCTATCGGCCTGATGTATATGCCCGAACAGATTTTTAATCTGGCGGACGGCGCGCAGACCGCGCAAAATCTTGTCAGCCAATCCGGCCTGTTTTTTATAGGCATTGGCGCGCTGGTGATGATCGTGCTGGTGGAAATTGTGCTGTGCTGCCTGCTTTATGTACTCACCCGCCCCGTCAGCCAGCCGATCGCGCTGATGGCGCTGGCCGCGCGCCTTTCGATGACAGTGGTGATTGCCATGATCATCGTGCCGCTGTTAGTGGCGCAACAATTGGCCGCCGCCACCCCGACTGATGGCGCGACACAGAATCTGATCCTGGCGCTCCACCAGTCCAATCTGGCTGGCACCCTCATCTGGCAATTTATCTTTGCACTGCATCTGGTGTTGCTCGGCTATCTGGTGTTCAAAAGCACCTATCTGCCGCGGCTCTTAGGTATCGCCTTGCTTATCGGCGGCTTTGGCTATCTCGCCGACTCCGTGGGCCGCATGCTAGGGCTGATGGATATTGGCACCTATGCCGTCATCTCCAACAGCCTTCTCGCCGCAGGCGGCATCGGCGAAGTGGGCCTCGGGCTATGGCTGCTGATCAAAGGTGTCCATGTCGATAAGTTTAAAGCCAAAGCCCTCGCCGCTTGAACGCGCACTCATAATGGCCCGCTTCGGCTGGCCATTGCCAGATTCTGGGATTATGGTTACCGCTGCACAGCTGACCCAAACGCCTACAATATCGAACTAACCCCTTCAAAACCATACCAAATTGATACCACCCTCACCGAAAAGTCTATATCGACTTTGCGGTCAATAAACGCCAGAACCCGAACTAAGAATTGTCCAATTCAGGAGAGGTTTAATGGCCCGCATCACTTTGCGCCAATTGCTCGATCATGCTGCTGAACATGATTATGGCGTGCCTGCGTTCAACATCAACAATATGGAACAGGCCCTCGCGATCGCCGAGGCGGCAGACAAAACCGATTCTCCAGTGATCATCCAGGCCTCTCGCGGCGCACGGTCTTACGCACATGACGTGATGCTGAAACGCATGATGGATGCGATTGTGGAAATCTATCCGCATATTCCCGTTTGTATTCACCTCGACCATGGTAACGGCCCCGCCACCTGCATGACCGCCATCCAGGCCGGTTTCACCTCGGTGATGATGGACGGCTCCTTGGAAGAAGATGGCAAAACGCCTGCCGATTGGGACTATAATGTCGGCGTGACCAAACAGGTCACCGACACAGCACATTTGGGCGGCATTTCCGTTGAAGGTGAACTGGGCGTTCTAGGCAGCCTTGAAACCGGCGAAGGCGACAAGGAAGATGGCCATGGTGCCGAGGGCAAATTGTCCACCGAACAGCTTTTGACCGACCCGGACGAAGCGGTAAAATTCGTAAAAGAAACCAAGGTGGATGCGCTGGCGATTGCCATGGGCACCTCCCACGGCGCTTATAAATTTACCCGCCAACCGGACGGTGAAATTTTGGCCATGCATGTGATTGAAGAAATCCACCGTCGCCTGCCCGACACCCATTTGGTGATGCACGGTTCTTCTTCCGTGCCACAGGATTTGCAGGACATTATCAACCAATATGGCGGCGCAATTCCGCAAACTTGGGGTGTACCTGTGGAAGAAATTCAGCGCGGCATCAAAAACGGTGTGCGCAAAATCAATATCGACACCGATAACCGCATGGCGATGACCGGCCAGATCCGTCGCATTCTGGCAGAAAATCCAGGCGAGTTTGACCCGCGCAAATATCTCAAGCCTGCGCGCGAAGCCATGACCAAATTGTGTATGGAGCGGCTAGAGCTGTTCAACACTGCTGGTCAGGCCTCGAAAATCGGGAAGATCATTCCTTTGGCCGACATGGCCAAACGATATGCAGATGGACAGTTGGATCCGCAAATCGACTAGGTTTTTAGGGACAACCTGGACAATATTTGCGCACGACAGGGGCCAATAGCCCATCTGCTTTTAGAACCCCCGCTTTGGGACAAGGCGGGGGTTTTTTTGTTTCTTGGCTTGCATCCGTTCAACATTCTGCCCAAATTGCACGGCACGAAGAGGAAAAAGAAAGCCACGCTGAACATGCAGATTTATCTGATCGTCCCGCCCCAACCTGATGCGAAAACCCGGACCACCAGCCTGGCGCTGGCCGAAACCGGCCATGTGGCGGCCATGCTGGTGCAGCGCGGCACATTGGGTGAGGCGGAATATAAGGATTGGGCCAAAAGCCTGATCAAACCGGCGCAGAAAAACGATGTGGCGGTGCTGCTCGACAATCTGCCCGAGGCCGTCGCCCCCCTCAAAGCCGATGGGGTGCACCTGACCCAAAGCGCCAAAGACACCGGCCATTGGGCAAAAAAGCTGAAACCAGAGTCAATTTTGGGTGCGGGTGAAGTCTTTTCCCGCCATGACGCCATGACCAAAGGCGAAAAGGACATTGATTATGTCTTTTTCGGCCAATTGGCAGCGGACAAAAACAACAGTGAACACGAGAGCGCCGAAATGGCCAATTGGTGGGCGGAAACCTTTGAAGTGCCCGCTGTGGGTTTTGTTGAGGATGTAACCCTGTTGACCAAGCAGGTGGAGTTTTGCGCGGTGCGCGAACTGGTGTTTGAGGCAGACGACCCGGTGGCCGCGCTGAATGAAATTGTGGCGCAGGTGCAAAGCTGATGCGGGGCACGCCACCACATATCTTCGCGACGCTTTTGCTGAGCGCGGTGCTGGTGTTGCCCACCACGGCGCAGGACAGCGCCACGCCTGATGCCGAAGCGCCAGCGGAAACCGAATCTTCAGCGACAAGCGCCTCCACCGAGGCCACCGGTCCGGTGGATGAAGCCTATGGCGCCTATCAGCGCGGCATGTATCTCACTGCCTTGGCGCTCGCCCTGCCCCGCGCCAAGGAAGACGATGCGGCGGCGCAAACCCTGATTGCTGAACTCTATGCCAATGGTTTTGGCGTCGACCGCAATCTGGAACGGGCCGCTGGGTGGTATGACATTGCCGCCAAGAATGGCGACCCCCATGCGGCTTTTCAATTGGGCTTGCTCTATCAGCAGGGCGATGGCGTGGAGCGGGACCGGCAAAGGGCGGCCAAACTGATCCAACAGGCAGCGGATGCAGGTTTGGTGGAGGCCAAATATAATCTGGCGCAGTTGCATATTGAAGGGCGCTATGTTGAGCCCAACCTTACCTATGCCGCGCAACTGCTTGGCGTGGCCGCCGATCATGGCTTGGCTGAAGCGCAATATGATCTGGGCATAATGGTAATGGAAGGCGCAGGCGTGGAGCCAAACCCGCAACGCGGCGCAGAACTGATTGGAACTGCCGCCAGCCAAGGGCTGATCCCTGCGCAAATTGAATATGCGACCCTGCTGACGTTGGGTAAAGGGGTGCCTCAAGACTTCAACACCGCGTTCGTATGGTATGAGCGTGCGGCAGAACAGGGCAACCCTGTGGCCCAGGCCCGGCTTGGTCGACTATATGCTGCGGGTAAAGGCATCGATCAGGATTTTGTTGAAGCCGCCAAATGGCGTGCCCTGGCGCGGCGACAAGGGCTGAACGACGAAACATTGAGCAATCTGCTGACCGCCGCCACCCCAGCCCAGATTGAACAGGGTGAAGAATGGGCCAAAGTTTGGCCCGATAAACCGGACAGCGATTAAGCATTTTGCACCGCATATCGGCGGCAAACGGCTTTGCCACTTGCACTTCAGTCAATTCTGAGGCAAAAGGCAGGCCAACGTTTTTTGATGGCGCTTGGCCACTCTCATAAAATCTGTCAAAGGCATATCCATGAAACTTAATGGCAATGAAATTCGCCCCGGCAATGTGATTCAACACAAAGGATCCTTGTGGGTGGCCGTAAAGGTACAAAGCGTAAAGCCCGGCAAGGGCGGCGCATTTGCGCAGGTTGAATTGAAAGACATTGTTTCCGGCACCAAGCTCAATGAACGCTTCCGCGCCGCCGAAACAGTGGAAAAAGTGCGCCTGGAACAAAAAGAATATCAATATCTTTATGAGCAGGGCGACATGCTGGTCTTTATGGACAATGAGACCTACGAACAGCTGGAATTGCCCACAGAGTTTGTCGGTGACCGCGCTGACTTCTTGCAAGACGGCATGAATGTGACCGTGGAAAGCCATGAGGGCAAACCTTTGGGCATTTCCCTGCCGCAATTTGTGACCCTGACCGTGACCGAGACAGAACCGGTGGTGAAAGGCCAAACCGCGGCCAATTCTTTCAAGCCCGCTATTTTGGAAAATGGCATCAAGGTGATGGTGCCGCCCTTTATCGGTCAGGACGAAAAGATCGTCGTCGACACCAACGAAATCACCTATTCTAAACGCGCCGACTAGGACACATCTCAAATGGCTCAATCTGCACTGCTCACCATTATGACTGCCGCCGCCCGCAAAGCGGCCCGGTCGCTCAAACGCGACTTTGGCGAGGTGGAAAATCTGCAAGTGTCGCGCAAAGGCCCGGCTGATTTTGTGTCCGCCGCCGATAAGCGTGCGGAAAAAGCCATTTACGAGGAATTGCTGAAATCACGCCCCACCTATTCATTCCTGATGGAAGAAGGCGGCGAGATTGAAGGCAGCGATGGCCAGCACCGCTGGATCATCGACCCGCTCGACGGCACCACCAATTTCTTGCACTCCATCCCCATGTTTGCCATTTCCATTGGGCTGGAGCGCAATGGCCAAATGGTGGGCGGGGTGATTTACAACCCGATCACCGATGAACTGTTTACCGCCGAGCGCGGTAAGGGCGCCTTTTTGAACAATCGCCGCCTGCGCGTGTCCGGCCGCATTCATCTGGCCGATGCAGTGGCCGTGACCGGCATCAAGCAGACCTCAAATGCCCGCAACGATGCCGCCACCATTTCCGAAGTCTCTGCGATCAACGCCGCCTCCTCCGGCGTGCGCCGCACCGGCTCTGCCGCGCTTGACCTGGCCTATGTGGCCGCCGGCCGATTTGATGCCATGTGGGAACGCGATCTTGCCCCATGGGACATTGCCGCGGGCATGTTGATGGTGCGCGAAGCAGGCGGTCTGGTGACCGATCTCAACAATAAAGAGATCAAACCCGAAAGCGGCTCCGTGCTCGCAGCCAATGAAAAGCTGCACGCGCAAATGCGCAAGGCACTGAAAGCGGCATAAGCCGCCCAAATTCTTGGGCCGCAGCAAATATCGGTTGTTGCAACTCTGAACATGAGCACATTTATATGTGGAAATGTGAAATGGACCCCAAGATCAAGTCTTGGGGTGACGTGATGGAGTGAGGCGACATCACGGCACATCTCAAACTCATAAAATGGCTCGGTACTTCGCGTTGTGCAAAAATTCTCGTCACTAGCCCGTCATTGCAAGGCTCGACCTTGCAATCCATTTGCGGGTTGCCACACCGCACTTAGTCACCATATCCCTGCCACAGTTCGGCTTATAACTGAATGAAACGCAAAGGCGCGCATGCAATTTGACGCGCCCGATGGTGTGTGCACAATTAAATATTGTCACACCGCAGTACACTCTCTAGAATCGCGGCCAAGTGTTTAATGTGGTTCGCACTTTCGGGGAAGAGGGAATTTTTCAAGTATGGCACCGTCTTACGATCCTTATCGTTTATCCAGCCCAACTGTTTATCTGATTAAGATGATCATCTTTCTGATCATTGTCGCCATGATCGCCCTCATACTTGCCCCGCAATTGACCGAAGCCTTCTGGTCAAACCCGTTTATCAATCTTGTGATCTTGGGCGCTTTGGCTGTCGGCATTGTGCTGAGCTTTGTGCAGGTGGTTCGGCTATTCCCCGAGGTCAATTGGGTAAATGGACTACAAGATGGCAATCCCAATTCCGGCCAGCCGCGCCTGCTGATGCCCGTAGCGGCAATTCTGCGCGACCAGCTCGGCGAAACCGTCATTACGCCAGCTTCAATGCGCTCAATTTTGGATTCGGTCGGCAACCGGTTGGACGAAGCGAAAGACACCTCGCGTTATCTTACCGGCTTGTTGGTGTTCCTCGGCCTGTTGGGTACCTTCTATGGTTTGCTCCAAACCGTTAGCTCTGTCGGCGATGTGATCGCCTCGCTCGATGTAACCAACAGCGATTCCGGCAATTTGTTTTCCAATTTGAAAGATGGCTTGGAAGCGCCGCTTTCCGGCATGGGCACCGCCTTTGCCTCCTCTCTGTTTGGTCTGAGTGGCTCGCTGATTTTGGGTTTTTTGGATTTGCAGGCCAGTCAGGCACAAAACGCGTTTTACACCGATCTGGAAGACTGGATGTCCTCCATGACCGAACTAGACCACCCCATGACCCAGATGCAGGCCAACCAGATGGGCGTCGATGGCACCAGCATGCAGGCGATGGTCGAGCAATTGGGCGCCACCATGCAAAATTCATCCTCTTCGCAAAACGCCATCCGCGCCATGGCCGAGTTGGCGCACGGGCTGGATGGATTGACCAAACTGATCCGCAAACAGCAAGACGATTTACGCACCCACATCAATGACCAAGCCGAAAACAACGCCCAAATGCGTAAGCTGGTCGATGCGCTGCTGCAATCTGTTGAAGACGAGCAGGCCGAGAAAAAAGACAAGGGCAAGGGAGACGCATAAATGGCTCTTTCCCGCTCTCGCCGACAAGCGCGTCAGGACTATTGGCCGGGCTTTGTGGATGCCATGGCCAGCCTGTTGCTGGTTATCATCTTTCTTTTGTCGGTATTCATGCTGGCTCAGTTTTTCCTCAGTCAGGAGATTTTAGGCAAGGACACAGCCCTCACCCGTTTGAATTCGCAAATTGCCGAACTGACCGAACTGTTGCAGCTGGAGCGCGCCAATAATGACGATTTGGAATCCACCATTGCAACCCTTTCGGCCACATTGGCGGGCGCCGAAAGCGAGCGTGATCGGCTGCAGGCGCGCCTGGAAGGACTTGGTACAGGTGTTGAAGAAAAAGATGCACGCATCGCCGCCCTCACCAGCGAATTGGCTGAAGAACGCGAAATCAGCGATGAAGCCGCAGCACAAGTGGCGTTGCTCAACCAGCAACTCTCCGCCTTGCGCTCGCAAATTGCCGCGCTTGAACAGGCCCTTGAAGCCAGCGAACAGCGCGACCTTGAGAGCCGCACCCGCATCGCCGATCTTGGCCGCCGCCTGAATCTGGCGCTCGCCCAACGGGTGCAGGATCTTTCCCGCTACCGATCTGACTTTTTTGGCCGCCTGCGCGAAATTCTCGCCGACCGCAGCGACATTCGTATTGAGGGCGACCGCTTTGTATTCCAATCCGAAGTGCTGTTCAGCGCCGGCAGTGCAGAGGTGGCCGAGGAAGGCTTGGACGATTTGAACGCGCTGGCCGACGCCATCAAGGAATTGGAAAACGAAATTCCACCGGAAATCCCCTGGGTACTGCAAATTGGCGGCCATACGGACAAACGCCCGATCAACACGCCGCGCTTCCCCTCAAACTGGGAGCTTTCCGCCAGCCGCGCCATCTCCGTGGCCAAATATCTGGTGGATCAGGGCATCTCGCCCCAGCGCTTGGTGGCCGCAGGCTTTGGCGAATTCCAGCCCATCGATGATGGCGACACCGAAGAAGCCTTCCGCCGCAATCGCCGGATTGAATTTAAGCTGACGAACTAAACGTTCCGCCACTGAAACACCAAAATCGTCACCACCGGGCTTGATCCAGTGGTCCAAGCCCCTCCACTTAGAACCTTGCATGCAGCTAGGATTGCCGGTGCGGGCCCGGCCATGACGTGTGGGCTGCAGTCCTACTGCTGAAACTGCAATTTCGCCAGCTCCGCATAGCGACCACCTTTGGCGATCAGCTCTTCATGGGTGCCTTCATCAATCACCTTGCCACCTTCCATCACGACAATTCGGTCGGCATTTTTAATGGTGGCGAGGCGGTGGGCGATGACGAGGGTGGTGCGGCCTACCATCAAACGCTCAAGCGCGGCCTGCACTTTGGTTTCGCTTTCTGCATCCAAAGCGCTTGTGGCTTCATCGAGCAGCAGGATTGGTGCATCTTTCAGCAAGGCGCGGGCAATGGCCACACGCTGCTTTTGTCCGCCAGAGAGCATCACCCCACGTTCGCCCACAATTGACTGGTAGCCATCTTCAAGCTTGGCGACAAAATCATCCACCAACGCGGCTTCCGCGGCGGACTTTACCTCTTCATCGCTGGCGTCGGGTTTGCCGAACCGAATATTGTCGGCAATGGTGCCGGAGAACATCACGGAATCTTGCTCCACATAGGCAAAGCGCTGACGCAAGGGTTCAAATCCGACCTGCCGCACATCCACCCCATCGACTTTAACGCTGCCCGCCGAGGCATCATAAAAGCGCTGCAACAGTGAAAAGAGGGTGGATTTACCCGCACCAGAGGCCCCGACCAAAGCCACCGTTTCGCCGGGTTTCACATCCAAATTAATGCCGTTTAGCACCGGCTCATCCTGGCGCGTGAGATAACGGAACTCCACATCTTCAAAGGTGACGGTTCCCAACGGCGGCTCCGGCAACGCCAGAGGTGCAGTTGGCGTTTCAATGGTCGGCTGGGTGTCCAATATCTCGGTGATCCGTTCACTGGCCCCCGCCACGGTTTGCAGTGTGCCCAAAATCTCGGAAATGCCAGTCAATGTGCCGGTGGCCAGCATGGCATAAATCAAAAACTGACTCAGTTCCCCTACCGTGATCTGATCGCTCATCACCAATTGGGTCCCCAACCACACCAAGGCCACAAGTGCTGTTGCGGTCAGAAAAATGACAAATGCAATCATGCCCGCACGCACCAATAAACGAGCAACCTCCGATTGGTAGCTCCCCTCAGCGTAACCACCATATTCATCGTTGCGATGCTTTTCCTGGGTGAAGGCCTTGATGGTTTTGATCGCCCCGAAGGTTTCAGTAGCCATGGCGGCCAGATCGGCGATCTTGTCCTGCTGACGGCGGGATAGATTGCGGATATAACGCCCCAGCCAGACCACCGGGAACACCAGCAGCGGGATAACAACAATTACAGTGGCCGCCAAATAGGGCGAGGTCACAAACATCATCAATACCGCGCCAAACAGCATGACGCTGGAGCGCAGGACCACCGGCAGTGCCGAATCGAGCGCGCCGCGCACAATGCCCACATCGCTGGTGATACGCGAAATCAGCTCGCCGGTGCGATTGGTGTCAAAAAAGGTGATGTCCATATCCACCAAATGTTTGAACACTGCCCGACGAATATCGGTGATGACCCGCATGCCAATGACGGAAATAAAATAAAAGCGCGCGGCAGACGCCACCGCCAAAACCCCGGCAATGGCGATAATGCCGAAAGAATATTGATTAATAACATCAAGATTTTGGGCCACAAAGCCCTCATCAATAATATCGCCGATCAGGGCCGGAATGGTCAAAGACGCAATCGCCGCAGCCAACAGGAACAGCGCGGTAAGACCCAGCCGCACTGGATAGCGAAGAACAAAGGGCAGCAAGGCGCGTAGGGGCTTAATGCTTTTACCGGGTTGGCGCTCGGAAAGAATGATCTGCTTTAAACGTTCATCACTCGGCTTGGAGGGGGCCGCGCTTTGCTCTGACATAGGAATGATCCACCTGTTGTGTGGGGCCAAAATAGGTATTGTCCGCCTGAACATCAATAGCGGGCGGTAGAATAGCTGCGCCTGTTGCGCAAATGCTTGAAAGTCGCTCTTGCGCCAAACGCAAACTTGATATAGAACCCCGGCAACGAAACGATTTAGCGGGTCGCGCAGGGCTTGAATTGCGCCATGGTTTGCATGTTGACTCGCCTTTTACACTTTTTGAAGGTAAGCAAAAGATGAAAAAAGATCTTCATCCTGATTATCACATGATCAAAGTGGTCATGACTGATGGCACAGAATATCAGACCCGCTCAACCTGGGGTTCTGAAGGCGACACAATGCAGTTGGATATCGATCCAAAAACCCATCCGGCTTGGACAGGTGGCTCAGGCCAGTTGATGGACCGTGGTGGTCGTGTGTCTCGCTTTAAAGAGAAATTCAAAGGCATTTTGGGCTAAGCCTCAAAATCGATATTTTGAAACAAAAACCCGGCCTTGCGCCGGGTTTTTTGTTTTGGTGACCTGTCTTTGAAACTGGCCATAGCCTAACGCTGAAAAGCGTCCTTCAACCGAGCCAGTTGATTCACCACCGGATTATCGACCGGCATTGTAGCTTCTTCCCGCTCCATAGCATCCAGCGCCAATATCCGTTTGTGCAGGGCGTTGGCGCGGCTGATCATATCGCGCATCCTTTCCGGCAATAATGCCACATCCAGATGATCCTCATCCAGCGCCATAGCATTCAGTTCCACCCGCCGATCTTCATTGCGGGCATCGTCCATGGAAATCTCACCCTCTTTCACCGCCCGGCGCAGCAACAGCCAGCTGGCCAACTGCATCAAACGTGTGGTGAGCTGCATGCTTTGATTGGCATAGAGCAATGCAGCATCACGGCCCAGCGCTTTGGATTCCGCCCGACCTTCGCCATCCAGATAGGCCGCTACCTCTTCCACCAGCGCCATGCCCTCGCGATAAAGCTGGTTAAACCCACCAGCCTCCACCAATTTGGGGCCGAGTGAATGTGCGCCCTGCTCATTGTTGTTTTCGCTCACGCCAACAATCCCTTATCTCGTCACCATCCATGCGTCGCCGCCCATTATAATGGCAAAGCCTTAACAAACAAACATGGCCAGATACGGGCAATGCCCCACCTTTGAACGGTTTTCAAAGGCCCAAAAAGAAAAAAGAGCCGACAATGCGGCTCTCAAAGTTAACAGGGAGGCGTCAAACAGAGTGTAAAAACCGCTCTGCTAGATCCAGACCATGCTGGATAAAAATAAGTTAACCGCAAATGTTTAATGCAACCTTAATCGGAGTCATTTTTTTAACCTTACCCATTTGCTCCCGCTTAAGCTTAATCAAAATTGACCCAGCCAAAGCCTCGCCGCACCGCTCAAAAATCCCGCACTTTCATCAGGTTGTCCAACCCGTCCGGTTCAGACAAAATGTTGAATTTTAGAATTTAAAAACTGAATCAGCGGCACTCTTGCTACTCTTTTTATCTTCAATTGCCGCTTCCAGCCGCTTGATCTCGGCTTTCAGCGCATCAATCCGCTCATGCAACTCGTCAATGGAAATATCATCCAAGGGTGCACCAAGCTCGTGAATGGAGGCTTTCTTGGAGGATCGTGAAACATCTTCGCCCATTTGTCGTTCTCCTTAAACCTGCTAACTGTTGATCTTAACAATCGTAATTTTGATTGCGTCAAATCAAAAGGAAATTCTTATGAGCTCGTCAGAAAAAATGCGCGCTATTGAAATCAAAACGCCCGGCGGTCCGGAAGAGCTGGCCGTTACACAAACAACCAAACCCTATGCCTATCCGGGCCAAGTGCTGATCAAGGTGAAAGCAGCCGGTATCAACCGGCCCGATATTTTGCAACGAAAGGGTCTCTATCCCGCGCCAGACGGCGCCTCGCCGCTGCCTGGCCTTGAAGTCTCTGGTATTGTCGAAGCAATTGGCCGCACCACGGATCAAACGCCAACCTCGCTGCAAGTGGGCGATGAAGTCATCGCGCTAACCAACGGGGGTGGCTATGCCGAATATGTCAGCGTGCCGTGGGGTCAGGTGCTGCCAAAGCCAAAAGGCTGGAGCTTTGCTGAAGCCGCCACCATTCCGGAAACCTTTTTTACCATACAGCAAACCTTGATTGACCGTGGCAAACCTACTGCGGAAGATTGGGTGCTTGTGCATGGTGGTTCGGGCGGCATTGGCGCCACCGCCATCCAGCTGGCCAAATTGGCGGGCGCAAAGGTGCTCACCACCGCGTCCACTGATGAGAAACTCAGCTATTGCAAAGAGATGGGCGCCGACGTCACCATCAATTATATGACGGAAGATTTTGTCGAGCGCACCAAAGCAGAGACCGGCACAGGCGCTAATATCATTGTCGATTTTATCGGCGGCGATTACGTCGACCGCAATTTGCGCGCAGCCGCCCCCGATGGCACCATCATCCAACTCGCCAATCTAGCAGGTCGCGAGGCCACGGTGACCATGGGACTGGTTGTGGCCAAACGACTGACCCTGTTCGGCTCCACTTTGCGCGCGCAGCCCGACGATGTGAAAGCCCGGATCGGCCACAATCTGATGGAGCAAGTGCTGCCCGCCATCGAAAATGGCACCATCAAAAAACCAAAGCTGAAAACCTTCCCGATGGAAGACGCCCCCAAAGCCCATGAGGCGATGGATGCGCAGGATCATATTGGTAAAATCGTACTGGAAATGGGGACGTAGGTCGAACGCAGATAATTTATAATTGCAATAAACCGGCCAAATCACTATAAAAGGGGCAATCCCCCATATTTTCAGCGTGAAAGGGGCGTGCAAATCCAGACCGGTTTGCACCCAAAGGAAGATATTATGGCAAATTCACTTTTGATGCCCAAAGCAACTGCCGTTTGGTTGGTCGACAATACTGGCCTGACCTTTGATCAGATTGCCCATTTCTGCAGCCTGCACCCGCTTGAAGTGCAAGGCATTGCTGATGGTGATGTGGCCGGTGGCATTAAGGGCGCAAACCCCATCCAAATGGGGCAGTTGACCCGGGAAGAAATTGAAAAGGGCGAAAAAGACTCCAGCTACCGCTTGCAGCTTTCTGGTCCCAAAACCATCGTGGCCAAACAAAAGCGCCGCGGTCCGCGCTATACGCCAGTGTCCAAACGCCAGGAAAAGCCTAATGCCATTTTGTGGCTGGTGCGCAACCACCCTGAATTGAAGGACGCCCAGATTATGCGGTTGGTGGGTACCACCAAGCCGACCATCGAATCCGTGCGCGAGCGCACCCACTGGAACGCCGCCAACCAAACACCGGCTGATCCGGTGACTTTGGGACTGTGCACCCAGGTGGAGCTGGATATGGAAGTGCGTAAAGCTGCCAAGGATCGTCCGCCTGAGCAACAGCGCGTGGAAGAATCCGGCCTGCTGACAGCCGAAGAAGCCATGGCCCGCGCTTCAGACCAGGTAAGCCGCAGTGACAATCCGTTTGATTCATCCGATGCTGATCAACCTCAGGCAGACGACGAACCTGAATATGATGTGGACAGCGTTTTTGGCAGTCTGGGCAGCCTGAAGTCAGACGACGACGACGACAAAAACTCTTAAAAAACATATTGAAAACCACACCGGGTTCGCCGCATCATAGATCCAAGATGATTTGGAGATCTATATGGCGAACCCGGTGCTTTTTGTGATTGCCCACCCCGATTTAGGCCAATCGCGGGCCAACCGACATTTTGCCGCCAGCGCCAAATCTGTTGAGGGGGTCGAAGTTCTCGACCTCTACAAAGTCTATCCCGACATGTTTGTCGATGGCAGCCATGAGCGCCACCGCGTCGACAATAAATCCAGCATTGTGCTGCAATTTCCCATTTATTGGTACGCTGCCCCCGGTCTGTTGAAAGAATGGATTGACCGAACCTTTTCCTATGGCTGGGCCTATGGCACCAACGGCAAGGCGCTCAAGGGCAAAAACTTTATGTTGTCGGTAGCGACGGGATCGGAAAAGCGGGCCTATGGCAAAAATGGGGTCCATAATCATCCTCTGGATGCATTTTTGTTGCCCTATAAGCAAACCGCCGCATTTTGCGATATGAATTGGCTCGACCCGCTGGTCTATTATCATGCGCGCGCCAGCGAAAAGGAAGAATTGTTGGCCCATGGCGAACTACTAAAGTCTCGTTTGCGCGAACTGGTGGCGCTGACCGCCCCGCAGCAACGCGAACAGGAGGCTTCGCATGGAGCATAGTTTCCTTCTTGCCTGCTTCATCTTTCTATCCGCCGCCGTAATCGTGGTGCCGTTTGCCAAGGCCACCGGTCTTGGCTCGGTGCTGGGCTATCTGCTGGCGGGCATTTTTATTGGCCCCTACGGGCTGAAACTGGTGACCGACCCGGAAACCATTTTGCACTTCTCCGAATTTGGTGTGGTGATGATGCTGTTTCTGATCGGGCTGGAATTGCAAGTGCGCGAACTCTGGTCAATGCGCAACAAGCTTTTTGGTCTCGGGCTGCCACAGGTTTTGCTGACCGCCCTTGTGTTGGGCTTGATCGGGTATCTCGCCAACATGCCTTGGCAATCCGCGATCATTATGGGATTGGGCCTTGCCCTTTCTTCCACCGCCATTGTGCTTAAAATTATTGAAGAGCGCGGAATTATGGCCACCAATACCGGTCGATCCGCTTTCTCGGTCTTGCTGCTGCAAGATATTGCCGTGATCCCCATTTTGGCGATCATCCCGCTGCTCGCGCTACCGGAACTGGCTGGGCATACCCCGGTGGACGATGGCCATGGTCCCGGCGAGGTTGCCCCCGAGGGCGGCTGGCAGGTCGCGGCCAAAACCGCCTTTGTGTTTGCCTCCATGTATTTGTCAGGCCGATATTTGCTGCGTCCCGTCTTGCGTTTCATTGCTAAAAGCGGTGTGCGCGAAATCTTCACCGCCCTTTCGTTGCTGTTGGTGGTGGCCTCTGCGCTGTTGATGGAGTGGATCAATGTCTCCGCCGCTTTGGGCGCCTTTATGGTCGGTGTGATTTTGGCCGATAGCGAATATCGCCACGAGCTGGAAAGCGACATTGAACCTTTTAAAGGCTTATTGCTCGGGCTGTTCTTTATCTCCGTGGGCATGAGCATTGAGTTTGAAGTGCTGATGAACAACCCCTTGCTGATCGCCAGCATGGTGGCGGGATTGGCCATCATCAAAATGGCCATTCTTTGGGGCTTGGGCATGGTCTTCAGATTTCACATCGCCGATCGCATGCTATTTGCCATCATATTGGCCCAGGGCGGCGAATTTGGCTTTGTCCTTTTCCAATTCGCCACGGCGTCTGGCGCCTTGCTGCCTGAACATGCGGACCTACTCAATGTCACGGTCGCCATCTCCATGGTGATCACACCGATCCTCATTCTGATTTATGACCGACTGCTCTCGCCCAAAATGGTGCGCGACGCCCAAACCGAGCGCGAGCCGGACGATATTTCTGTGCGCAATCGGGTGATCGTGCTGGGCTATGGTCGTTTCGGCCAGATCGTGACCCGCCTGATCACCGCGCAAGGCTTTGAAGCGACCTTGATCGACCATGATGCCGAACAGATTGAACTGGTTAAGCGGTTCGACACCAAGGTGTTTTTTGGTGATGCCCGGCGGGCCGATCTGCTGGCGGCGGCCGGGGCGCACGAGGCCCAAATCCTGATCATTGCCATTCACAACCCCAATACGGTGACCGAAATTGCAGCCATGGTGAAAAAGCACTTTCCGCACATCACCATTTTGGCGCGGGCACGCGACCGCAACCACGCCCATGAATTGATGGATGTCGGGGTCAAACATTTTGTACGCGACACCTTCCACTCCGGCCTGCAATTGGGCATTAAAGCGCTGGTTGCGCTGGGATATGAAGAACACCGCGCCTATCGGCTGGCCAAAACCTTCGCCCGGCACGACATCAAAATGCTGCATGAAGCCTATGAGATCAAAGATGATATGGAGGCCATCATCGGCCATGCCCGCACTGCCAAGGAACTGCTGGCCCAAGTCATGGAATCGGATCTTGTGGATCTTGACCCGGCGAACGCCACCAACTGGACCTCCGATAAGAACCCCGACGATATAGAACGCGAAAACAAGGCCCGCTCTCAGGAATAATCCGTTTGACCTTATTTGATATCGACCCGAACCTTTATATGGTGGCGGCGCTGGCCATTTTTTTGGTGGCCCTGTCCAAATCCGGCCTGATCGCCGCGTTGGGCATTATCGGCGTCCCCCTGCTCACCCTGGTGATGCCCGCACGCGAGGCCGCTGGCATGATGTTGCCGCTGCTGCTGTTTATGGACGCCATTGGCCTCATCGCCCTGCGCAAGCAGGTTTCCTGGCCCAACATACGCATTTTGCTGCCCGCCGCCCTTGTGGGCATCCTCTTGGGTTGGATCTTTTTCGCCTTCATTTCTGAAGCCATGGTGCGGCTGATGATCGGCATCATCACCGTCATTTTTTGCCTTGATGCGTGGTTGCCGCTGCGCAAAGCGTTGACGGGCCTGCCGCCCTCAAAGCCTTGGGGCTATTTTTGGGGGTCGCTGGCTGGCTTCACCAGCTTTGTCAGCCATACGGGCGGGCCGCCCTTCCAAATCTATATGTTGCCCCAGCGCCTGGCGCCGGTGCTTTACGCCGGCACCACGGTTATCTTTTTCACCACCGTAAATTTGGTCAAACTGATTCCCTATGCAGCACTAGGACAATTGTCCGTCAGCAATCTCAAACTGGCCGCCAGCCTGTTGCCCGTCGCAGCCCTGGGCATGGCGATTGGCATTTTCCTGGTCAAGCGTATAAATGCCAAATTGTTTTACAACATCGCCTATATATTGGCGTTCATACTGGGGTTGAAGCTGCTCTATGATGGTGTCATGGCCTTCATCTAACAAAGACCTTTCTCAAGACAAACAAAAAGGCCGCGGGGTGCCCCGTGGCCTTCATCATCCAAACGCTTAAATTTATTGGACTTTCACTTACACTACTTATTGACGCGTTTGCGCCTGCAACCTCGACATTTCGTCTTTTAGCTCGAGTTTTTTACGCTTTAGCATCCCGATCTTGATTTCGTCGTGTGCCGGTCGTTGCATCTCTTGATGGATTTGCTCATCCAGTGATGCATGCCGCCGCTCGAGCGCGTTGAGGTGGGAAGTTGTGGTCATGAAGTCTTCCTTTCTCTCATATGAACAAAGAAAGTGTGACAAAAAAATGTACGCCTGTCCAATGGCAATTTTGTGGCGATTTTGCCCAATTTTTTACGCTTTTGTTAAAACTCAGTGCAATCTATTGAAATATGAGGTAAAATGAGCCGGTATTGCGTAACAACCGAACAGACGGTCTTTCTGTCATGATGCATTTAACCACCGAACAACAAGCTAAAATGGGCACAGAATTGGCGGCCAAACGTCAAGAGCACAAGGATTTGGATGCTTCAATCAATGCTCTTATGGCCACGGGGTGTAAGGACGCCATGATGCTACAGCGACTTAAAAAGAAGAAGCTGGCGATAAAGGACCGCATCATTTATCTCGAACAATTCGTGCTGCCCGATATTATCGCCTGAGGTTGTACGGCAATAGCCCTGCGATAGCTTGCAAAATGTAGTTTATTGGGCTACACGCCTTTTTTGACATTTTGCGAGGGGCTGAAATGCCAACCAACCCGCCAATTGCCATCGTTATGGGGTCTCAATCCGATTGGGCCACCATGCGCCATGCCGCCGACACGCTAGATCAACTCGATATTGAATATGAGGCGCGCATCGTTTCTGCACACCGCACGCCGGACCGCATGTATGAGTTCGCCAAATCGGCAGAGGATTTGGGGTTTAAAACCATCATCGCCGGGGCCGGCGGCGCAGCACATTTGCCCGGCATGGTTGCGGCGCTGACCCACCTGCCCGTATTTGGCGTGCCGGTCCAATCCAAAGCCCTTTCGGGCCTAGACAGTCTATATTCCATCGTGCAAATGCCAGCGGGCATTCCCGTGGGCACCTTGGCCATTGGTCAAGCGGGCGCAACAAATGCAGCCCTTTTGGCCGCAGCGGTGGTGGCGCTATTTGATGAAGACGCCCGCGATGCCCTGATCGCCTATCGCAAAGAGCGCACAAATGCCGTCAAAGACTTTCCAATAGACGAGTGATCATGAATAACATGCTGCAACCCGGCGCAACCATTGGCATCCTTGGCGGCGGACAGCTTGGGCGTATGCTCGCCCTCGCCGCCCACAAATTGGGCCTCAAGGCACACATCTATTGCCCCGACCCACAAAGCCCGGCCTTTGAAGTCACCCCGCACAAAACCGTTGCAGATTATGAGGACGAGGTAGCACTCAAAAACTTTGCCGAAGCGGTTGATCTGGTCACCTATGAGTTTGAAAATGTGCCCGCCGCGACAGCCCAAAAGATTCTTGAACTCAACGTGCCGTTGGCCCCTGGTACAAAGGCGCTGGCCACGGCCCAGGACCGCCTGACGGAAAAGAGCTTTATCGAGCAGGCTGGCGTGCCCGTCGCCCCTTTTGCCAATGTGGAAAGTCAGGGGGATCTGGAAGAGGCTGTGCAAACCATCGGCCTCCCGGCCGTGCTCAAAACCCGCCGGTTTGGCTATGACGGTAAAGGCCAACTCTTCCTGCATAAACCTGAAGATGTGCCCGGTGCATTCAAAGCATTGGGCGAAAATCCCTGCGTGTTGGAAGGTTTTGTTGCCTTTGATCGCGAAATATCTGTGATCATCGCCCGTTCGGCCAATGGCGATATCACCGCTTATGACCCGGCGGAAAATGTACACCAGAACGCCATTTTGCACACAAGCACTGTGCCGGCCAACATCTCCGATCATGTGGCGCAACAAGCCGTAGACGCGGCAAGCAAAATTGCCACTAGTCTCAATTATGTTGGCGTGATGGGCGTTGAGTTTTTTGTGAGCGATGACAACGCACAATTGGTGGTGAATGAAATTGCGCCGCGGGTGCACAATTCCGGCCACTGGACAGAGGCCGCCTGCGTGATTTCGCAGTTTGAGCAACACATCCGCGCCATCGCCAATTGGCCCCTGGGGGACACGTCCCGCCATTCCAATGTGGTGATGACAAATCTGCTCGGCGAGAACATCGCCAAGGTGACCCAACCGGTTTCACCGGGCGCCATGGTGCATCATTATGGCAAATATGAAGTTCGTCCCGGTCGCAAACTCGGACATATCAACCAGATTTCACCGAAAATCGACTGATTTTCGCGGCAAAATCGCCCGCATTCGCTGGACAAATGAGATTCAATTTGCTATTGACCACGCCAACGATAGCTGGATGGTCCAGCTCGCGTTGGCAGGATATTGGCCAATGCGCGATTTCAACAACCAATTTAAAGGCGGTGTAGCGCGTGCAAGTAGTCGTTCGCGATAACAATGTAGATCAAGCTCTTCGGGCTTTGAAAAAGAAACTTCAACGCGAAGGTGTATTTCGTGAAATGAAGTTGCGTAACTACTATGAAAAGCCTTCTGAGAAAAAGGCACGTCAAAAGGCTGAAGCCGTTCGTCGGGCCCGTAAGTTGGCACGCAAGCGTGCACAGCGTGAAGGCCTAGTTGGCGGTCGCTAAGATTTACGCCTTTTGCTAAGAATCAAAAACGCCGCTCCAATGGAGCGGCGTTTTATTTTGTCTAAAGCTTTTTGCAGCTTATGCTGGCTGATCCGGTGCCGGCATCGGTTCACCGGACAAAATCTGCTGGAACACCTGATCAAACACTTGGTCAGGCTGCGCGCCGGACATGGCATATTGCTCATTGAAAATGAAGAAGGGCACACCCTGCACCCCTTGTTTGCTGGCATCCGCCGCCGCCTTTTCGATATGTTCTTTCAAATCTTCGCGCTGTACCAGATGGAAAATTTCTTCCCGGTCGAAGCCGTGGATTTCGGCCAGGTCCGCCAAGAAGTCAGGATCTGAAATATTCTCTGCGTGCAGATAATTGGCCTGGCTCAGTGCCAAGGCCACCTCCTGCTGCAACTCTTTTTCCTTAGCAATAGCAATCAAGATTTGCGCCCGCTGGGTCGGATAGCGTACTTCCTGCTTGCGCATATCCAGATCAAGTCCGGCCTTTTTGCCTTCCTCTTCCAGTCGGTCCCACATTTCATCCGGGGCTTGGCCATATTTCATCTGCAAAACCTCCCGCGCATTCTCGCCGCCCTCGGGCGTATTTGGGTCCAGCAGATAGGCATGGTGGGTCAACTCCACCTCCACATCCGGTTCCAACCGTTTTAAGGCTTGATCAAACCGTGTCAGTCCCACCAGGCACCACGGACAGGCAGGATCTGAAAACAGGTCGATCTTGATTTTCTTCGACATAAAAAGGCTCCCATGATTCGTCGCCCCAGCCTAGGGGGTTTGACCGGCCATGACAAATCACGGATGCCTGAATTCAGTCCGCTTTTCCCGTCTCGATTGGCAGCAGGCTAGGCGTAAAATCACCCCGGCACGCCAGCATATCTTTTTGGAAAGCGTCGCGCTCGGCTTCGCTCAACGCGTGATAATTCACAATCGTTTTGACAATGTTTAATTTGCGCTGCAATGCCGGTTGCTCGAAATGCGTTTCCAGATCAAATAAGATTTCGTCCTGTTTGGTAATGCTGTAGGACACACCAAAATGGTCCAACATGATATAAGCGGCAAACAGCTCGGCAAAATCCTCAAACTGATTATTGCGCCCATAAAAGGAGTTGAAACCTGCCTCTTCCAGATCAAGTAGTCGTTCGCTGGATTCTTCAGTGCTTAAAATGTCTGAAAAAATCGCTTCATAGCCGGCAAGCTCCGTACTTGTTTGATAGTCGGACTTATTCAACGCTTGATGCGCAAATTCGCAATGGAGGAGTCCTAGATTCGGGCGGCTATTATAGGCTGGGTTGGTATCGATAATATGCGCCAACTCATGAATGAGCACGCTGGCAAAAGAATATCTCAAACCCCAATTATTCGACTCTGCAATTTTCAGGACCAATTCAAGGTCGTTCCCATCTTCGAAATAACGAGACTCTCCGTTCAACCAATTCCAGCGATATTGCGTTGGCGCAGCCGTCTCTTCGTCATTTCTCAAGAGCAGGTAAAACAGCAACTGTCGGTCAAAATAGATCGTGGTACCCCGCACAAATGCGACGGTGCCCGTGAGGTGATAATTCTTCACCACTCGAATTTCTTCTACCGCACAAAAGGCATCCTTGATAATGCGCGGCGATTTTTCAAAAACCAAATCAAATTGCGGTTCGACCGGATAGGCAGCATAGCTGTCAGGGAGCGGATTGCACCTTTCCTGAAAAGGATACTCCGCATAGCAAATCTTATCTGAAGGCGGTGTCGCGCACACTTCCGCATTTGCTGCAGACACGCCAGAAAGGCACGCAAAAACCATAGCTGCTGCACGAATGCTATTTTTGATGGGCATATGCGACCTCCCTGAGCATTTGTCACCATAGCCGATACGTATCAAGCCCCCTTCAAGTTCACCGCATCACGCATCAGCCGCACATTAGTGCTGACCTTGTCCGGATCGGGGTGGGTGTCGGTCCAATAAAGTGTGTGGGTCACAAAGCGGGATTTGCTGCCAAAGCGCTCATAAGTCATTTCAACATTGCGATCGCAAATGCCCTGACCAAACCGGCCCGCGCCGGCCAGCGGCCCGCCCAGCACATCGCCCTGCCAGAAAAAGAACGGGTGGTGCTTGTCATAAAAATTAGTCCAGCGCACGGCAGAAAATACGGCGCCGTGATGGGCGAAGGCATGTTCGGCCCCTACCGCCCATTCGGTGCGGGTTTGGGGGATGGGTTTTTCGGCGACGAAATCGATGGGATCGTTAGAATAGAGCACGCCAAAATCATCATTGAACACCTGCGGTGGCGCGGTGGGGAACAGCCGTTCCTTCTTCAATTTACCGAAATTATGCGCGCCCCGCGCCAACAAGAATTGCGCATGGCTTAGGGGAGATCCCGCGGTGACAAAATCCGTAATCTTCCAATATGACCGGCTTTTGCGCCCATCCTTGCGCGGCACCGGCCCCTGCGCCCGAATGGCATCAGCCACCCGCGACTGCACGTCGCGATAGCGCTTTAAATCCGCATCGGACCAAGGCTTGGCGCCATAGCGCTTGTTCAGCTCCAGCACCAGATGGTCATGATCGGCCAGCGCCTGACGCACCTTTTGGCCCGGTGGGTTTTCATTGGTGGGCCCTAGCTCCTCCCACAAAAGGTGCAAAATGTCATAGGCCACCACCGACCCGAGCGAATGGGCCACGATCACTATCCGCTCATAGGCAGGGTCTTCATGCAGGCGGCGCAGCAATTGCAACCCACGGTCGCGCACCAGATGCCGCCCGTGCACCGTGTCCGGATGCGCGCCCATATAGCCCGCCACGTCGCCCAGATAGGGCAAAAACACCAACGAGGTGGCAAAGGACAACAGGATCGTGAAGCTCACCACTAGCGTCCGCAGGGTGAGGTCTTCAGTCAAAAAAATCAAATAATAAACCACCAACCCGATCACCGCATAGCTGGGCCATCGCAACAGCCAACGCAGGGAGGTAATGCGGGCGGCCACCAAGATCATCAGGATGAGACAGAGTGCGCCTAAAAAGCTTACGCCAGGCACACTGAGTCGCGCCTGCTTGGCCGCTTCCGACCATAGATCGATGTCGAATTGGGTGGCGACACCGAGAAACAGCACGGACAGAAAAACCCAAAGGATCAGCACCACGAGAAAGCACAACGCGGTCCACGGCCATACCATGCGCTCTAGCACATATTCAGGCCGCACCTTGATCACCCGCAACAGCCAGCGCCACAGATTTTTAAGTTTGGCATTATCGAGAATGTCGGCATAGTAAAACTCAAAAAAGTCCGTGCGGCAGCCATCCTGCATAGCCGGGGTGGTGATGCGCTGCAGATCATGACTGCCGGTCTTTATGTCCGGCACAATCCAGCTTTTATTGCCATCCTCATCGCGGTTTTGCGGGTCATCCAGCTTGATCGAGCGATCGGTGGTCCAAAGCGCATCCACAATGGTGCGCATCGTGCCCATAGGGCGCTGCTCGCCCATACCATGCACCACAATCACTGCCTGTTTTTTCCGCGCCATACTGATCCCGCTCCGCCCTTGGCCGCTCCCCCCTCAGAATCGGATGAGAGTGCTGTTGCGGCATTATTGTTCAAACGTGCCTAGAGATCAAAAAGCATTTCTTGTGCCCCCACCTCCATCTCCGCCAATAGGGTGTCATTTATTTGACGATAGAATGTAGACAGGTCTCTTTTCTTTTCCCCTTGGGCAACAATTTGCACAATGGGGTGCGCTCAAATGAAATAGCCATAAAAAAGGGCGCCGACGGCGCCCTTTAATTTGCGATAAAGTGGATCGGCCTAGTGATCGAAGGCCTTCACAATATCTTCTGTCATTTTCTTGGCATCGCCAAACAACATCATGGTGTTGTCGCGGAAGAACAATTCGTTCTGCACACCCGCATAACCGGCTGACATGCCCCGCTTCAGGAACAACACAGTACCGGCATTTTCCACATCCAGAATTGGCATGCCGAAGATCGGTGACGCCGGATCGGTTTTCGCCGCAGGGTTGGTCACATCATTCGCGCCAATCACAAAGGCCACATCCGCCTGCTGGAATTCAGAGTTGATGTCTTCTAGCTCAAACACCTCGTCATAAGGCACATTGGCTTCCGCCAGCAACACATTCATATGGCCCGGCATACGGCCCGCCACAGGGTGAATGGCATATTTCACTTCAACGCCTTCAGCCTTGAGCAAGTCTGCCATTTCCCGCAAGGCGTGCTGCGCTTGCGCCACGGCCATGCCATAGCCCGGCACGATCAACACTTTTGACGCGTTCTTCATCAGGAAGGCCGCATCGTCCGCTGCACCGGATTTAACCGGACGTGTTTCTTCTTCGCCGCTGCCAGCTGCCGCAGAATCGGAGCCAAAGCCGCCAAGGATCACCGAGATAAAGCCACGGTTCATCGCCTTACACATAATGTAAGACAGGATCGCACCGGATGAACCAACCAACGCACCGGTGATGATCAGCGCGGTGTTGCCCAAGGTGAAGCCAATGCCTGCTGCGGCCCAGCCTGAATAAGAGTTCAGCATGGACACCACAACCGGCATATCTGCGCCACCAATCGGGATGATCAGCAAACCACCCAGCACCAGCGCCAGAATGGTGATCAGCCAGAAATAGATCGGGTCAGCCGTTTGCACAAACAACACGACCAGCACCACAAGCGCCACCGCAATGGCGATATTGATCATGTGCCGCGCGGGCAACATGATCGGCGCGCCGGACATGCGGCCATCCAATTTCAAAAAGGCAATTACTGAACCGGTAAAGGTCAAGGCACCAATCGCAGCGCCCAGGCTCATTTCAACAAGGCTGGCCCCGTGAATATCGCCCGGCGTACCGATGCCAAAGGCTTGCGGCGCATAAAGCGCAGCGGCAGCCACGAACACCGCGGCCAAGCCCACAAGCGAGTGAAACGCCGCCACCAATTGCGGCATAGAGGTCATGGGCACCCGGCGGGCAATGACCGCACCGATGCCACCACCAATGGCGATACCGCCAATGATCAAGCCAATAGCCAACGGGTCTTTCGGCCCCGCCACCAGCAAGGTGGTGACCACGGCAATCGCCATCCCGATCATGCCAAAATTGTTACCCTGACGCGCCGTTGTCGGATGCGACAACCCCCGCAACGCCATGATAAATAGAACCCCGGCGGCCAAATAAAGAAGGGCCGCAATATTTGCAGAAATCATTATGGATTATCCCTTCTTCTTGTACATCGACAGCATACGCTGCGTGACGAGAAAGCCACCAAAAATATTGATGCTTGCCAATATGAGCGCGATAAAGCCGAACCAACGGGCAGGCCCCTGGTCATCGACCATAGAAATCCCCACGGCCAACAATGCGCCCACCACGATCACGGAAGAGATCGCGTTGGTCACAGACATCAATGGCGTATGCAAGGCGGGCGTTACGCTCCACACCACATAATAACCCACAAAGATCGCCAAAACGAAAATTGCAAAGCGGAAGGTAAACGGAGCAATTGCACCTTCACCAGCCGCGCCAGACGCGGCAGCAGCGCCGCTTGCCAAAAATTCCATCAAAACCATTTACGCCTCCTTCTTTTCAGCAAAGGTCGGGTGCACAACGGCCCCATCCCGTGAAAGATTTGTGGCCGCAACCAACTCGTCTTCCCAATCAATCGCCAAATCCTGGCTTTCCTTGTCAATCAAAGTCTCAAGGAAGGCATAAAGATTTTTGGCATAAAGCTGTGAGGCAGATGCCGCCAACCGGCTGGGCAGATTTTCATAACCAATGATTTTCACACCCTTATGGTCGACCATCTCGCCACGTTTGGACAATTCAACATTGCCCCCGCGCTCAACAGCCATATCCACAATCACCGAACCCGGTGCCATGGATTCAACCATTTCTTTGGTGATCAGTTTCGGGGCCGGACGACCCGGAATAAGTGCAGTGGTCACCACCACATCCTGTTTGGCAATGTGCGCAGAAACCAGCTCAGCCTGTTTGGCTTGATATTCCTTGCTCATTTCCTTTGCGTAACCGCCTGCGGTCTCCGCTTCTTTGAACTCGTCATCCTCTACGGCAACAAATTTACCGCCCAAAGATTCAACTTGTTCTTTCGCTGCCGGACGCACGTCCGTTGCTGATACAGCCGCGCCCAAACGCTTGGCCGTGGCAATGGCCTGAAGGCCCGCCACACCAGCGCCCATCACAAAGGCTTTGGCCGGACGAATTGTGCCGGCCGCTGTCATCATCATGGGGAAAGCCCGGTCAAAGGCATAGGCAGCTTCAATCACCGCCTGATAACCAGCAAGGTTCGCCTGTGAGGACAGAACGTCCATCACTTGTGCCCGCGTGATCCGCGGCATAAATTCCATGGTGAACAGGGCATAGCCCGCTTTCGCAAGCGCCCCGATTTCTTTTTCATGGCCAAACGGATCGAGCATGCCCATCACAATGGCGCCCTTTTTGGCACCTTTGAGCTGCTCTACTGTGGGGCGACGCACGGTCAACACCACATCTGCGCCCTTCACAGCCGTTGATGCAGAGGTCGCAATGGTCGCCCCTGCGTCCTTATAGTCTTTATCCAAAAGGCGCGACCCTTCACCCGCGCCTTTCTCTATGGCGACCTTGGCCCCAAGCCCCACATATTTGGCCACCATTTCCGGGGTGACCGCAATGCGGGTCTCATTGGCCATTTGTTCGCGCAAAACCGCTATTCTCATGCCAATTCCTTTTTAGTTGCGCACATACAAGGTAATGCGCCGCCCCCCAACCAAATGCGGCACGATGAAAGTTTATCGCCTTGCGTTAGGCGACAAACCAGAAATAAAGCGCAATCAAAACCACCGCGATGATGATGGCTGACCATTTGGCCAACTGCAAAAAGCCGTGATAGGTTTTGGATTGCTCTTCATAAAGTTTTTCAGCTTCAGTGCTCATTTTTTTCTCCACTTAACGGGCCTGATCCAGCGCTTCCAGCTCATCGATCAGCCCTTCAATCATCCCCAACCCAAGCGACCAAAAGTCCGGGTCTTTGGCATCCAGACCAAAGGGGGCCAACAATTCTGAATGGTGTTTTGAACCGCCAGCCTTAAGCAATTCAAAATACCGTTCCACAAATCCGTCATCCGACTGCTGATATTTCGCATAAAGCGAGTTCACCAGGCAATCACCAAACGCATAGGCATATACATAAAAAGGCGCGTGAATGAAATGCGGTATATATGACCAAAATGTCTCATATCCTTCATTCAGCTCCACAGACGGCCCAAGGCTCTCGCGGCTGGTCTCAATCCAGATCTTGTCCAGCTCTTCGCTGCGCAGTTCGCCCTCGCGCCGTTTTGTGTGCACTTCGCGCTCAAAACTGTAAAAGGAAATCTGCCGCACCACCGTGTTGAGCATATCCTCTACCTTGCCCGCCAACAGCGCAAAGCGTTGTTCGGGATCATCGCTGGCTTTCAGAAGTGAGCGGAAAGTGAGCATCTCGCCAAACACGCTCGCCGTTTCGGCCAACGTCAGTGGGGTTTGCGCCATCAGCGCCCCCTGCTCTGCCGCGAGCACCTGATGCACCCCATGGCCCAGCTCGTGCGCCAGGGTCATCACATCGCGCGGCTTGCCCAAATAATTGAGCATCAAATAGGGATGGGCGCTGGGCACGGTGGGGTGGGCAAAAGCGCCTGGCGCTTTACCATCGCGCACGGGCGCATCAATCCATCCACTATTGAAAAACGGCTTGGCTACATCCGCCAGTTTCGGTGAAAAGTCCGCATAAGCGTCCATCACCATTTTCTGGGCGCTGTCCCAATCAAAAATGCGATCATCGCTGGTGGGCAAAGGCGCATTGCGATCCCAGGCATTCAGCTTGTCCTGCCCCAGCCATTTCGCTTTCATTTTGTAATAGCGGTGCGATAGGCGCGGATAGGCATCGCGCACAGCTTTTTCCAGCGCATCCACCACTTCGCGTTCAACCGAATTGGCCATGTGCCGACTATCGGCCACATCTTCATAACCGCGCCAGCGATCAGAAATCTCTTTGTCCTTGGCCAACACATTGGTGATATGCGTGAAAAGCCGCTTATTTTCACCCAGCGTCTCTACCAATCCTTTATACGCGGCTTCGCGTTTGGACTGGTCTTTGTCGGTCATCATGGTCAAGGTGGGCTCAAGCGATAGCTCTTCCCCATCCACATCGAACTTAAGGCTCGCCATGGTTTCATCAAACAGGCGATTCCATGCGGTGCGGCCGGTTACCGACTTGTCGTGGAACAATTCTTCCACCCGGTCTTCCAGCTGATAGGGCTTGGCCTTACGCAATTCATCAAACCACGGCTTATAGCGACCAAGTTGAGCGTCTTCTGCCAGCGCTTTGTCCAAAACCGCATCGTCAATCCGGTTCAATTCAAGCGAAAAGAACAAGAGCGGCGTGGTGAGCGCGGTCAGCTTTTCATTGAGATCGCCCATAAACTTGGCGCGTTCACCATCTGCCGTATTTTGGGCATATTGCAGATAGGCGAAGGAGCCCAACCGCCCCATCTTGTCGGACATGGCTTCATAGCGGGTTACCGCGTCGACCAGCCCGCCATTGGCGGCTAGATCAGCCAACTTACCCTTAAAATCTTCAGCAAATTTTTTGGCGTCCCGTTCACAGTCCGCCAGATCTTTTTTCAATGCGTCGCTGTCTGCCCCCGGATAAAGGTCAGACAAATCCCACTCGGGCATGACCCCAAGGTCCTGCGCAACATCTTTATTGCTCATGCATCGATCTCTCATTTGGCCCGTTTTGGCGCAAACCTTATCATATGCGCCTCGCTTGCCAAGACCGTATTGCCGCTTGGCGTACACCAATCGCGGGAACACCCCCTTCATGCGGCAAATTCAATATCCTTAATCCACTGTTAAGAACTCGCACCTAGCCTGACCCAAATTAGGACAGTTTGTGATTCGACAGGCAGTTAGCCCGTCAAATAAGAGAGCTTATGGCCAATATTCTTGTTATTGATGACGATCCCATTCAATGTCGCCTCAGCGAAGAGATGCTCAAAACTCATGGCTATGAGCCCCTGATTGCCCAATCGGGCGCCGAAGGGCTGGATATTTTGGAGAGTCAGAATGTTCAGGCGGTGATTCTTGACCTGGTGATGCCGGAAATGGATGGCATGACGGTCCTCACCAAAATGCGCGAAAGGGGATATGCTCAACCCGTTATCGTCCAAACAGCTCATCCGGAAATTGAAAATATCATCTCCGCCATCCGCCTGGGTGCCACAGACTTTTTCGCCAAGCCAATTTCGCAGGAACGGCTGGTTATCTCTTTGCAAAATGCGCTCAAACGCTATGAGCTTGAAAACTGTTTGCGCACAGAAACCCATCGGCATAAAGGCGCACTCAGCTTTGCTGACATGGCCGCCAAGTCCCCCGCGATGAAGAAATCCATCGCCCATGGCGAAAAGGCGGCAGCCACACAAATTCCGGTGCTGATTGAAGGTGAAGCCGGCACGGGTCGCGATATGATGGCCCGCGCCATCCACCACCACGCCAAGCGCAGCGGCAAACCCTTTATCGCGATCAACTGCTCCACAATGGACGCCGACGCGTTGGAAGCCCTTTTGTTTGGCGCGCCGGATCAGAAGGAAAAAACTGCCTTCGACAAGGCTCAGGGCGGCACGCTTTATCTCGACGAAATTGGGGCACTATCCATGGAACTGCAGGGCCGCTTGCTGGCACTGTTCACGGGTAAAAAGCTGAGCACATCGCCAAATGATACGGCTCCGTTGGATGTGCGCCTGATCTGCGCCACCTCTAAACGGCTTTTGAACCTCACCAAGCAAAAACAGTTCCGCGAAGATCTTTATTACCGTCTTAATATTTTCCCCATCTATATGCCACCACTGCGCGACCGCGCCGACGATATTGCCGAACTGGTCAGCCATTTCATCACTAAATTCTCGGTCGCTGAGGGACGCCGCATCGAGGGCTGCACGCCGCAAACCATGGAATTGCTGCGCCAATATGAATGGCCGGGCAATGTGCGCCAACTGGAAAACGCCATATACCGCGCTATTCTGCTCGCTGAAGACGGCATATTGACGCCAAACGAGTTCCCGCAAATCCAAACCTCATTGGCTGGGGCCGAACAATTGCGGGCCGCACTGAAATCTATGTCACCACAAGCTGCCCCTAGCCATATTGACGCTGCCCCTCAAGTCACCCCACTGAAATCCAAGACGAAACCGATTAAAGACCGCTTCCTCACCGAAGAGGGCCGCATCAATAATCTGGCGCAGGTGGAAAAAGAACTTATCGAATTTGCCCTTAAGAAACACAATGGCAAGATGAGCGCTGTCGCCCGGACCCTCGGGATAGGCCGCTCGACCCTTTATCGCAAATTGAAGGAATATGGCCTTGAGGACGCCCAATCCAGCGCGGCCTAACAATTATTTGCGCATTTTTGCAACAACAGCAGAAATTTGTAAGGTATTTGTGGTAACAATTTCGCGAAACGCTTGGTGAGCGGGCGATTGTTGGCTATAAACAAGGCGGCTTCGGACTCGTCTCATCGAGTTTGAAAGAGCCTTGCGACGAACTAAAGGGTAAAAAATGCGCGGACTTAAGCTTGGATTTTTGGCGGCAACAGCGTTTGCCTTACTCCCTCTGTCCGCTGCGCAGGCCCAACAAACCGTCCTGATAAATGGCACGGAAGCCACCCGTGTGGTGATCGGGCCGGCGACAACTCCGTTGGCCCAGACCATCAAAGCAGGTTTGAAAGAGAATTACTATAATGCAAGCGCTGGCACCAGCGCTTGGAAATCTGCCCAAAAGCTTTACTATTTTTACGGCGAACGGAACTTCGAACCGCTCTGGCTTGATCGCGACGGCGACAAAATCTCCTTCTCTGATAAGGCGCAAGCCATCATAGAACTGTTTAAAGATGCAGAACTGGAGGGTCTTCGCCCAAGCGATTACCTTACTGATGCACTTGATCTGACCAATATTGAGAATGAGCCGGAACGTTTGGCCGCGCTAGAAACCGAGTTTTCCCAAAGCGCGATACGATATGCCCAACATGCAGCAGGCGGCCGGATCGATCCGCGCAGCGTCTCCCGGTCCATATCCTTGAACCCGACCCGCATCGATGGCGCCAAAATGCTAATCGATCTGGTGCAGTCAAGCGATCCAGCGGCACTGCTCTATAGCCTGCACCCCACCCATCGCGAATTTGCGGCGCTGCGGGCAGAACTGGCGAAAAAACTCGACGGGGTCGAAGAAGAGCAGATCATCATCCCCAACGGCAAGCTGATCAAGTTGGGCTATACCGACAATCGGCTGCCGCTGTTGCGCAAACGACTTGAAGTACCTTCGCTCGATGCTGGCAATGAGTTGGTTTTCGATCAGGCCATGGTGGAGGCCGTTAAAGAGTTTCAGTCCAGTCTCGGGCTAGTGCCTGATGGCATTGTGGGTCCAGCAACCATCGCAGCGCTCAATGGCGCAAATGGGGCCAGCACCGAAGATATTATCGCCAATATGGAGCGTTGGCGTTGGATGCCAAAAGACCTTGGCGACTTTTACGTCTTCGTTAATGTGCCAGAATTCAGGTTGGAAGTGCGCTCGGGCGACACGGTACGCCATGCCACACGTGTGGTGGTGGGCAAGCCCAAACACGCCACCCCCATATTCTCAGACGAAATCGAGCATGTGGTGGTCAACCCCTATTGGAATGTGCCGCTCTCAATCGCTAAAAACGAATTGTTGCCCGCCTCCAATGGCAATCCTGGCTATTTCGCCGCGCGGAACTACGAACTGCTGTCCGGCGGTCGTGTGATCAACGCGTCAAATGTGGACTGGGCCAATGTGAATCCAGCCAATCCCCCGTTCCGTATCCGCCAACGACCAGGCCGTGGCAATGCGCTGGGCCAAATCAAGTTTTTGTTCCCCAACCAGCATGCCGTTTATTTGCATGATACCCCGTCCAAGAGCTTATTTTCCCGGAGCTATCGCGCCTTTTCCCATGGCTGCGTGCGGGTGCATAATCCGCTCGAATTTGCCGATGCCCTCCTGGCCTTTGAGCCAAATTTGAGCCTCGACAAGATCAAATCCATGTTTGGGTCGCGCGAACGCTGGAACAATCTGGAACGCCATGTGCCCGTCCATATCGCCTATTTTACTTTGCGGGTGAGCGGCGATGGCACCATTCGCTCTTATGGTGATGTTTATGGCCACCATCAGCGCCTGATCAGTCTGCTCAACAGCTAGGCGGTGGGGCTGTGTTCATCAGCCAACACTTAATCCTTCGTTTACTACGATGCGAGGTCAGCGACCAAATTGTCGCATAGCATTCGCTATGCCTTTTTCATGCCATTTTGCACCCTATATTAAAGTGAGGGCTGGTTGGCAGGGCAAAATGCACGATTTTGCTGTTGCTTGCTTAACGTTAATAAAGTCTAATTAAATTGGGTCTAATCTGAACCATTGAGTTTAAGTGTGGCTTGAGTATGGATCCGGCTGAAAGACTGATGACGGAAATAGGCATCAAAAACGTGTTGGTTAAAGCGGTTATGGGATGGTCAAAAGCGGTACAACGGCTCGCCGCCGCTATTTTGGTGGCCGCTTTGTTGGCGCCCTCTTTGGTCGTGCCCAGCTATGCTGCAGGCGATCGCACCCTTTACCTTTATTACACCCACACCCGCGAAACGGCCAAAATCACTTTTAAGCGCAATGGCCGCTATGACAAAAAAGGCTTGGCCGAGCTGAATTACTTCCTGCGCGACTGGCGGCGTAACGAACCCACCAAAATGGACCCGCGCCTGTTCGATCTGGTGTGGGAAGTTTACCAGGAAGTGGGGGCAAAAAAGCCCATTCATGTGGTTTCAGCCTACCGCGCGCCCAAAACCAACGCGATGCTGCGTGCCCGTTCTTCCGGTGTTGCGAAAAACTCCAACCACACCAGAGGTCTGGCGCTTGATTTCTATATCCCCGGCGTGCCGGTTTCCAAATTACGTCAGGTCGCGATGAAAAAACATGTGGGCGGCGTTGGCTATTACCCCAGCTCCGGCAGCCCTTTTGTGCATCTGGACACTGGCAGCGTGCGCGCCTGGCCACGCATGACCACAGCACAACTCAAGCGCATTTTCCCAGACGGCAAAACCATGCACATCCCCTCAAATGGCGTGCTGCTGTCCAAAAGTGGCTATGCCGCCGCCAAGTCCGAATGGTCGCGCTGCCGCCAATTGCCGTGCGGTGGAAACACCCGTGTGGCCAGCCGCTCCAGCAGCGATGCACAGGATGATGGCAACAAAACAACATTGATGGACATGCTGTTTGGCGGCGATGACCAGGAAAAGTCGACTTCAAACAGCCCCCGTCAAAACACGGTTAAATCACAACCGATCCGTGTCGCTGCGCTTTCAGGTTTACCTCCAGCACGCCCGAGTTCAGAGCCTGAAACACAAAGCCCAATTGAATTTGTTGAAGCGCCGGTTTCGCCGCCGAAAAAACCTGTTCGACTTGCTGCATTAACAGCGCCATCCCCCTCATCCGGTCAGGATGAGGAAGAAGCTGGCTCGCGTTTCGCTATTGCCGCCGCCAATGAAAGCACGGTCACCCCGCCTGCACCGCGCGCGCTGATGACAGAACCGGGGCGCGACCCGCTCGCCCCACTTAAGGTGGCCGCACTGGGCAACCAGACCACAACAGACGCCCCGCAGAATAGCAATGAGGGTGGACTGTTTACCGCCTATGCGCCATTGCCCGAGCAAACCGAGGACGCCCAAAAAGCGCTCGAAACAATTCTGGCCCGCAAGGCGGAACCACAAAAACCAGAACCCGCGCCTCAAACCACGGCCATCGACAAAACCGAAGATTTGCGCAAGGGCTTGGCTGTTGCCGCCCTCTCGCCCAATCTGGATGAGTTTGGCGCGATCCTGAAAAACGCCCAAAAGCCCAACACCAAGCCCAGTTTTGATCCACTGCGCTATAGCCTGACCCAGCGCCGCGGCGAACTTGTGGCACCTGATCTGGGGCATGTGGTTGAGATGTTTACCGGGCAAACAGAAATCAGCGCCCCGCAATATGCGGTGATGTTTGAACCGGATCAGGCCGATCTGGATCCGAGCGTGGTGATGGGCAACAAAAGCCAACTGGGCTTTGACCAAGACCTGATCCAGCTGGCCAGCTTCAACCAATTCGGCGGCTAATTGCCGCATTAATGCCGCATTACCGAATAAATTGGTCCAAATTCTGCTTGAGGGAGTTGCCTGCAAGCTGAACTCTGATAAACCAGTTTGACGCGCCAGACCTTTGCAGCAACAGCGGCGCGACCCTTGCACGAATTGTAAATGAGGTAGCGGTGACCAAGCGCCCAGAAACGCCCCTGTTAGACAGCATTTCCACCATTGATGACGTGCGCAAAATTCCGCGCAACCAGTTGGCCCAACTGGCCGATGAGGTGCGGGCGGAAATGATTGATGTGGTATCAGAAACCGGTGGTCATTTGGGTGCGGGTCTTGGGGTGGTCGAATTGTCCGTGGCGCTTCACCACGTGTTCAACACGCCTGACGACAAGATCATCTGGGATGTGGGGCACCAGGCCTATCCTCACAAAATTCTCACCGGCCGTCGCGACCAGATGCGCACTTTGCGCAAGGAAAACGGTCTGTCCGGCTTTACAAAGCGCAAGGAAAGTGAATTTGATCCCTTTGGCGCAGGCCATTCTTCCACCTCCATCTCTGCAGGGCTGGGCATGGCCGTGGCCGCCGAACTGAAGGGTGAACGGCGCAACATTATTTCGGTGATTGGCGATGGCGCCATGTCCGCCGGCATGGCCTATGAAGCCATGAACAATGCCGGTGCCATGGATGCGCGCTTGATCGTTATTCTGAACGATAATGACATGTCGATTGCGCCCCCAACCGGTGCCATGAGTGCCTATCTGGCGCGGCTCGTCTCGGGTAAAACTTATCGCTCCATTCGCGAGATTGCCAAGCAATTGTCAGAGCATTTGCCCCGTTTCTTCTCCGAAAAAGCACGGCGCACTGAAGAATATGCCCGCGGCTTCTGGACCGGTGGCACCCTGTTTGAAGAGCTGGGCTTTTTCTATATAGGCCCGGTTGATGGCCACAATCTCGATCATTTGCTGCCTATTCTCGACAATATTCGCGACACGGACACCGGCCCGATCCTGATCCATGCGGTCACCCAAAAAGGCAAGGGATATGGCCCGGCCGAAGACGCTGCTGACAAATATCACGGCGTGTCAAAATTCAATGTGATCACCGGCGCCCAATCCAAGGCCCCGGCCAACGCCCCCTCCTATACCGGCGTGTTCGCCGAAAGCCTGATCCAGGAAGCGCGCAAGGACGACAAGATTGTTGCCGTTACCGCCGCGATGCCGTCGGGCACCGGCCTGGATAAATTCGCCAAGGAATTTGCCGACCGCACCTTTGATGTGGGCATTGCCGAACAGCATGCGGTGACTTTTTGTGCCGGCCTTGCCGCTGAAGGGCTCTCGCCATTCTGCGCGATTTATTCTACCTTCTTGCAGCGCGGTTATGACCAGATTGTCCATGATGTGGCGATCCAAAACCTACCCGTGCGCTTTGCCATTGACCGGGCTGGCTTTGTTGGCGCTGATGGTCCCACACACGCGGGCGCGTTCGACACAGCCTATCTGGGCACCGTGCCCAACATGGTGCTGATGGCCCCGGGCGACGAGGCCGAGCTGCGTCATATGGTGACCACCGCCGCCCAATATGACGAGCACCCCATTGCCCTGCGCTATCCGCGCGGCGAGGGTGTGGGCGTTGATCTGCCTGCTGAAGGGAAAATGCTGGAAATCGGCAAAGGCCGTATCATCCGTGAAGGCAAGTCTGTCGCGTTGCTCTCCTTTGGCGGACGTTTGGCTGAAACCATGGCCGCCGCTGAAATTCTCATCGGGTTTGGCTTCAACCCTACCATTGCCGATGCCCGCTTTGCCAAGCCGATCGACACCGAACTGGTGGAAACGTTAGCGAAAAATCACGAAGTGCTGCTCACCATCGAAGAAGGATCTGTGGGCGGGTTCGGGTCATTTGTTCTGAGCCATTTGGCGCAAAACGGCCTGTTGGATAATGGCTTAAAAGTGCGACCGCTCTTTATTCCTGATCATCATTTTGATCAGGCCAGCCAGACCAATATGTACAAGGCCGCCGGGCTGGACCGCAACGCCATCGCCGCCACGGTGATGCGCGCACTCGGCAATGAAAAAGCCGCCAATCAGGTCATGACTGGCGGCGCATAATTTCAAGCTGATTTTGTTAAAGGGGAAGGGTTAGCCCTGCCCCTCACCCTCATCCGGTCCATCTTCATAATAGTCCGGCGCGGGGATCATGCCCAATGCATGTTTGTAAAGATCAAGAATGGCTTCTTGTTCTTGCCGTTCATGCGCTTCTTGCTTGCGCAATTTAACAACCTGACGCATGACCTTTACGTCATATCCATTGCCCTTGGCCTCGGCATAGACATCACGAATGTCGTCAGAAATCGACTTCTTCTCTTCTTCCAGTCGCTCAATGCGTTCGATATAGGCACGCAATTGTTCGCGGGCGACGCTTGTTTGTCCCATGACTCATTTATCCCGAGCAATTAAATTTGCCCTATGTGACGCAAATCACTGGTCGATGGCAACCGCCAATAAAAAATTTCCACCAATCTGATCGGACGGCTGCCGAACACCGAACCAAATTGTATAAAATTGACCAGCACTTTTGTAAAAACCGCCACAGAACCGTCCAATAGTCGGTATAGCGATTGACACATTTCCTGCAACAGCTACAACTCATGGGGTCGTGAACTTGTTTTTTGAAACCAAAAAAATGCCGGTGCGATTTGCGCTAATCGCTATGATCTGCCTGTCCCTTTTTGCCGTGCTGCCTGTTGGTTCGGCCAAAGCAGATTTGCGCGTTTGCAACCAAACCGACAATCCCGTCGCCATTGCCATCGGCTTTAAAGCCGAAAATGGCTGGCAGTCTGAAGGCTGGTGGATTGCCGAAAAGGAAGCCTGTGCGCTGGTTTTTAACGGCCCCTTGAATGAGCAACCCTCGCAATATTTTTATCTCCACGCGGTGGATGATGTGAGCGGCGGGGTGTGGGGCGGCCGTATTTATATGTGTACCCGTGATAAAGCATTCACAATTTTTGGCGAAAAAGACTGTCTAGCGCGCGGCTATGAACGGACAGGCTTTATGGAAGTCGATACCGAGAACAATACGGATTGGACGGTTCAGCTCACCGAGACTGATCTGCAACCCCTGGAGACACAATGAGACGCCAACGCAAAGTAAAAATTCTGGCCACCCTGGGCCCTGCTTCAAACAATGAAGACACCATCGAACAATTGGCCCGGGCCGGGGCGGATGTTTTTCGCATCAATATGAGCCATGCCAGCCATGACGTGCTGAACGAAACCATGGCCAGTATCCGGGCGGTGGAACACAAGGTGAAGCGCCCAATCGGCGTATTGGTGGACTTGCAGGGGCCAAAATTACGCGTGGGCAAATTTGCCGATGGCGCGGTGGTTCTAAATACCGGCGACATTATCACCTTCGACCGTTCAGACGCGCCGGGCAACAAGGACCGTGTAGAACTGCCTCACCCCGAGATTTTTGAGGCCATCAAGCCCAACCACACATTGTTGTTGGACGATGGCAAGCTCGAACTGGTCGCAAAGAAATGCTCAGCGGACACGATTGAATGCGAAGTGGTGCATGGCGGTAAATTGTCAGACCGCAAAGGCGTCAGCCTGCCCAACACATTGCTGGGCGTTGGCGCGCTCACCGATAAGGACCGGGCCGATCTGGTGGCCGGCCTTGATGCCGGAGCCGATTGGGTCGCCCTATCTTTTGTGCAGCGCCCTGAAGATATTATTGATGTACGCAAAACCGTGCAGGGCCGCGCTGGCGTGCTGGCCAAAATCGAGAAACCACAGGCTATTGAGCGGCTGGAAGAAATCATCAAATTGTCCGACGCCATTATGATCGCCCGGGGCGATCTGGGCGTGGAAATGCCGCTGGAAACGGTGCCCGGCCTGCAAAAGCGCATGATCCGCATGGCACGGCAACAGGGCAAGCCGGTGGTGGTGGCCACCCAGATGCTCGAATCCATGATCAATTCGCCCGTCCCTACACGGGCTGAAGTATCCGACGTGGCCACAGCCGTGTTTGAAGGGGCGGATGCAATCATGCTCTCTGCGGAATCCGCTGCGGGCGACTACCCCATTGAAGCGGTCACCACCATGAACAAGGTGGCGGTCGCCGTTGAGAACGACAATCTTTATCAAGGCATCATCCGCCGGCAAGAAATCACCCCGGATGCCACCGCGGCGGACGCGATTTCCGCCGCCACCCGGCAAGTGGCCGAAACTTTGGATCTGGCCGCCATCGTCTGCTATACCTCATCCGGCTCGACCGGCATTCGCGTATCGCGGGAACGCCCGGAAAAGCCCATCATCGCCCTCTCTCCAAAAGATGCCACTGTGCGCCGCATGTCCCTGATCTGGGGCCTGCATTGCGTACGCACGGAAGATGCGGTGAATTTGGACGATGTGGTGGACCGCGCCTGCTCCATCGCCTATCGCGAAGGCTTTGCCCGTCCGGGCGACCGTGTGGCCATCACCGCTGGTGTACCTTTGGGCACCCCCGGCGCCACCAACATGCTGCGCATTGCCTTTGTGGGCCAGGATGGCATGGGCTCATCCTAAGCGAACGCGCCAAGCAAAAATCAAAATGCCCGCCAAAACATTGGCGGGCATTTTCGTTTGTAGGGCAAGAAGTGTTTAAGCCGCTATAGCGCCTCGTCGCCGGTTTCGCCGGTGCGCACCCGCACCGCCTGTTCCAGATCCAGCACAAAGATCTTGCCGTCACCGATTTTACCTTCGGTTGCCGCGTTGCGAATGGCCTCCATGGCGGGCTCTACCTTGTCCGCCGCCACGGCAATCTCCAATTTTAACTTCGGCACATAGGAGATTTCATATTCTGCGCCGCGATAAATCTCGGTGTGGCCGCGCTGGCGGCCATAGCCACGCACCTCAGTCACGGTCATGCCATGAATGTCCAATGCCCCCATCGCTTCACGTACTTCTTCCAGCTTATGCGGCTTAATCATCGCAATAATATATTTCATAATTCCCCCCTAGTGCCGATATCCGGTTTCGCCATGAACCATCAAATCAAGACCGGATGTTTCTGCATCTTGATCGACCCGCAGACCAACCAGCTTTTTAGTCAACCACACCAATATAAGAGTGACAAGCAGCGACCAGATGGCTGTGGCTGCAACCCCGACAAACTGAACGCCGAGCTGACCAAAGGCGCTTTGCCCTTCAGCGTAGCCAACCGCGCCTGGCCCGAACGCCAGCAACAGCGCCACCAGTAGGGTGCCGGTGGCCCCGCCAATGCCATGCACGGCCAACACGTCCAAAGAATCGTCGATTTTGAACCGGTGTTTGACCAAGTCCACCGCATAAAAACACACGGCACCGCCCACAAAACCCAGCACAATACCGCCAACCGGCCCCACAGAGCCGGAGGCTGGGGTAATGGTTGCAAGGCCCGCAATCGTGCCAGTGACAATGCCGACAATGCTGGGTTTGCCAAAGCGCACCCACTCAATGACCATCCAGACCAATGAAGCGGTGGCGGCGGAAAGGTGCGTGACCAAAATCGCCATGCTGGCATTGCCATCAGCGGCAACAGCACTGCCACCGTTAAAGCCGAACCAGCCAACCCACAGCAGACACGCCCCCACCATCACCATCCATGGTGCATGCGGCGGTCGTACATTTTTGGGAAAGCCATCTCGTGGCCCCAACGCCACGGCAATGACAGCTGCGGAAACACCCGCTGTGACGTGGACCACGATGCCGCCCGCAAAATCAATCACACCCATCTGGGCCAGCCAGCCGCCACCCCAGACCCAATGGGTCACCGGCACATAAACCAGCATCAGCCAGGCGCCGGATATAATCAACACAGCGGAAAATTTGATGCGCTCCACAAAGGCGCCCACCATCAAAGCCGGGGTGATCACCGCAAAGGTCATCTGAAACATGATCCAAAGACTTTCAGGGATGGTGCCGCTGAGGCCATCGCGTTCAAGCCCGGCCAAACCAAAGCGACTGAAGTCGCCCAGCCACGCATTGCCTGGCGTAAAGGCCAGCGAATAGCCCGCCACGACCCACAAAATAGAGGCGACACATGCGATCGCCATACAGTGCATGAGCACCGACAATATGTTTTTTGCCTGCACCAACCCCGCATAAAACAAGGCCAGCCCCGGCAAGGTCATCAACAACACCAGTGCTGATGCCACAAGAATCCAACTCGTATCTGCTGCTACCATCATTCTCCCCCCAATGGCTCCTGCCTAATAATTAGGCAACCAGAGAATAATGCCGTATTCCGCGTAAGATTAAAAGCCTGTTAACTATTTTGCAGTTCGGTTGAAGTCAACTAATCCGGCGCTTTTAGCGCAATTGCCTAAAATATAGGCAAACGAACAACTTCCGCTGCACCCTAATCTAACAAAAAGCCAGCAATGATCGCCGCGACATTGCGGCCCAGATCGCCAACCGCATAGCCACCTTCCATCACAAACAGGGTGGGCCTGTTGGTGCGCAACAGGGCGCCCACCTTGGTCATATCTGGATGGGTCAACTTGAATTGGGAAATCGGGTCACCTTCAAAGAAATCCACGCCCAGCGAGATCACCAAATAGTCAGGATCATATCGATCGATCTCCGTAAGCCCTTGCTGAATTTGGTGCAAAAACGTCGGCGCTTCAGTGCCCAGCGGCAAAGGATAGTTGAAATTAAACCCTTCGCCCATGCCGGTGCCGCGCTCGTCCGCATGGCCGAGGAAATAAGGATACTCCTCAAGCGGGTCAGCATGAACCGAGAGGAATTGCACATCGTTGCGGTGATAAAAGATAGATTGCGTGCCGTTGCCATGGTGATAGTCGACATCAAAAATAGACACGCGCGCGGCGCCCTGATCGCGAAAATATTGCGCCGCGATGGCTGCATTGTTGAAAAAGCAATAGCCACCATAATAATCCTTGCCCGCATGATGACCAGGTGGTCGACACAGTGAAAAGGCCGCACCATCGCCCCTGAGCAGCGCGTCAGCGCCATTCAATGCGCTTTGGGCTGAGGCATAGGCCGCGCCATAGGTTTTGCCTGTGAGCGGTGTGCCCGCATCAAAGCTATAATGCCCCAGCTTACCATCAAGATGATGCGGCACCTTATCGGTGCGAAAGTCACGCCCGGGCCAGACGAAAGGAAACCCCTCGCCCTCCCGTCCCGCTTCAACCCAGAGGTCGCCAAAGGCGTGCAAGAAGTCGATATAGCCTGTGTCATGGACTTGTTCGATCGGTTTACGACCAAAATCCTGCATGTCGGCATGGGTCACCCCGGCAACATCCTTCAATGCCTCGAACACCATTTGGGCGCGCTGGGGCGTTTCAACCGCATCCACCAACTTCCCATCTGAAATTTCTTTTTGCGGATTGTGGGCCATTTGGTCTGGCGAGAAAAACAGCTTCAAGGGGCACTCCATTATCGCTTGGACAAAGAAAAAGGTCGGTGACAAGCACCGACCTTAAACTTTTGCAACATTGTGTAAAGCGCTTAGCCCTGACGAGCTTTGAACCGCTTGTTCACCTTGTTAATGATATAGATGCGACCGCGACGGCGAACGACCTTATTGTCGCGATGCCGGGTGCGCAACGCCTTGATGGAATTTTTGATTTTCATTCCGGTCACCCTTTACATTCATAAAAAGAGGCGCCACCGGCGCCGCATAAGTTGGCTGGAAACTATGAAGAATTTTCCCGCTTGTCAACGCCCAATTGCGCCAAAACACGCAAATCTGGCTCCCAATCTGCGCAAATTCGGCCCAAGCGGCCAAGGGCGCGGTCCACCGCGCCCCGCCATGTTTATACGATCAGCTTATCAAGCTCATCATGTTCGGCCACATAGTGTCCGGGTTTCACCTCATCCAGCCGCGGCACATAGTCGAGCTGATTAGCCTCAATCTTGGAGGGCAAAAAGCGCAGTTTCGCTGTGGGGTCCATAGGCGACGGCAATTCACCCGGCAACTTGATCCGCTCGCGCGCCCGTTCAATTTTCGGGTCGGGAATCGGCACCGCCGAAATCAATTGCTTGGTGTACGGATGGCGCGGATCTTTATAGATCTCGTGCCGGTCCGCCAGCTCCACAATGCGCCCGAGATAAAGCACCATGATCCGGTGCGAAATCTCACGCACCACAGACAAATCGTGGGAGATGAACAGCAAGGACAGATCAAAATCTTCCTGCAAATCCATCAACAACTCAATGATCTGCGCTTGAATGGACACATCCAGCGCCGACACCGCCTCATCACACACCACCAGCTTGGGCTCCATAATCATCGCCCGGGCAATGCCCACACGCTGGTTCTGGCCACCGGAAAGCTCATGCGGATAACGGTTGATCATGTGCTGGGGCAGGCCCACGCGTTCCATCATCTGCGCAACCTTGGCCTTCATGTCTTTACGTGACATGTCGGGGCGGAATGTTTGCAGCGGCTCCATGATGGAATCGGCAATGGTCATGCGCGGATCAAGGCTGGCCAAAGGATCCTGAAACACGATTTGCAAATCTTTGCGCTTCTTGTTCAATTCCTTGCGGTTGAGCCCGGAAAGCGGGCTACCAAGCCAGCTGACTGCCCCGGCGGTCGGCGGAATAAGCTGGAGCACCGCGCGGGCCAAGGTGGATTTACCACACCCGCTCTCGCCCACAATGCCCAGCGTTTCGCCGGGACGCAGGGTGAAGCTAACTCCGTCTACTGCTTTAAGTGGCATACGTTTGGGCCAAAGGCCCTCGTGCACTTTGATGTCGAACTCAACTCGCACATCATCAACTTTCAGGAAGTTCTGATCGCGCCCTTTTTCTTCATATTCTTTGAGCTTGCGATTGGTCGCCTTATCCGGCTGGTCAATGCGCGGCATCGCATCCAGCAGCATTTTTGTATAATCATGTTGCGGATTATAAAAAATGTCGTCGGCTGTGCCTTCTTCCACATAAACCCCGTCCTTCATCACCTGAATACGGTCACACATGCGGGCCACAACCCCCATATCGTGGGTAATCAGCGCGATGGCGGTGTTGCTGTGCTTTTTCAACTCGTCCATCAAGTCGAGGATTTCTGCCTGCACGGTCACGTCGAGGGCCGTGGTCGGCTCATCAGCAATCAGCAACTCAGGCTCACACAGCATGGACATGGCAATCATCACCCGTTGGCGCATGCCACCAGACAATTCATGCGGATATTGGTCCAGCCGCCGTTTGGCATCTGAAATATGCACCCGCTCCAGCCATTCAAGGCTCTTTTTGGTGGCGGCATCGCCGCGCACATCCGTATGCAGCTCCAGCACTTCTTTCATTTGTGCTGCCACCGTCATATGCGGCGTCAGGCTGGTGAGCGGATCCTGAAAGATCATGCTCATATAACGACCACGAATTTTGTTCAGTTGCTGCACCGGCATACCCAAAATGGATTTGCCGTGAAACAGAACATCGCCTGTGGCTTTACCATTATTGGCCAAAAGGCCCATAGCGGTCATAAAGGTTTGGCTTTTGCCAGACCCGGATTCCCCCACAATGCCCAGGCATTCGCCGCGGTTTATGTGCAGATTTACACCGCGCACCGCATCCACCTGACCATCAGGCGTGTCAAAAGACACATTCAGGTCTTTCACCTGCAATACTGTATTTTGATCAGCTTCACTCATGCTGTCATCTCCCGATTGGGCATTGTTTTAGTTTGTTTACTCATGGTGCCACTGCCATTCGAAGGCAGATGACAAAGTTTGAATAATGTCATCACCCCTCCTAGCGGTCTTTTGGGTCAAGCGCGTCGCGCAACCCATCACCAATGAAAAAGAAACAAAACAGACCCACAATGAAGAAACCCAAGGGGAAGGCCAGTTGCCAGATCACCCCATATTGCATGGTTTTTGCGCCCTCATTAATCAGCGCGCCCCAAGAGGTCATCGGTTCTTGAACGCCCAGGCCCAGGAACGAGATAAAGCTTTCGGTCAAAATCAAGGCTGGAACCAACAAGGAAGCATAGACAATCACCACACCCAACAAATTGGGCACAATGTGGCGCATAATGATCGTGAAGCTGCCCACACCGGAAGCAATCGCCGCTTCGATGAATTCCTTATTCTTAATCGACAAGGTCTGGCCACGCACAATACGCGCCATATCCATCCAGGCGAATAGCCCGATCCCCACAAATAGCATTTCCAACGACCGGCCAAACACCACCAACAACAGGATCAACACGAACATGTAAGGCACAGACAACAACAGGTCGACAACCCGCATCATAAAGTTGTCCAGCGCGCCACCGACATAGCCGGAGATCGCGCCGTATAGCGTGCCCACAATCACCGCCACTGCGGCGCCCAGAAAGCCAACCGTCAGTGAGATTTGTGTGCCCTGCATTGTGCGGGCAAAAATATCGCGGCCCAAATCATCCGTGCCGAAATAATGTCCGGTTTCGATGGACGGATAGCCCATTGTCGCCGCATTACCCATGGTCGCCCAGTCAATCGTCTCATAATCCCAGGGCGAAAAGAGCGGCCCGACAAAGGACAAGAGCGTGATAAAGATCAGCACAAATACGCTGGTCACCGCGGCCTTGTTTTTGGAAAAGCGCGCCATCGCATCTTGCCACAGAGAGCGCCCTTTGATCGCCTGTTGCTCCACGATATTTTCCGCCAGAGCATCCATTTTTTCACTTTTTACAATCATGATCTGCTCTCCTATGACAACCGAATGCGTGGGTCGAGCCAGGCATAGATAATGTCAACCAAGGCGTTAAAGGTAATGGTCAGGACACCGATCAAGATGGTGATCCCCATCATCACGGAATAGTCGCGGTTAAAGGCAGAGTTCACGAAATACTGGCCCATACCACCGGTGCTGAAATACAAATCCACAACCACAGAACCGGTCGCCATACCCACAAAGGCAGGCCCAAGATAGGAAATGACCGGCATCAAAGCAGGCTTGAGCGCGTGCTTGAAAATGACTTCCCGCTCAGAAAGCCCCTTGGCTTTCGCCGTGCGAATAAAGTTGGAATTCAAAACTTCCAGCATGGAGGATCGCGCCAGACGCGCAATATTGGCCATATAGCTGGTCGACAGCGCAATCACCGGCATGATGATATATTCAATCTGACCGCCATTCCAGCCGCCGCCGGGCAGGTAATATTGCCCATTGGTCAGTCTGAAGAGCCCTAGTGTAAAGATCAACACCAGGATCGGCGCCATTACAAAGTTGGGCAGCACTTGCGCGCTGATTGAGATACCAACAGCAGTATAGTCAACTGCGGTATTGTGACGGATGGCCGCGACGATACCAAGAGACAAGCCTACGATCACTGCAAAAACAAATGACCAGAACCCGTAAGTCAATGTCACGGGGAACCCCTGCGCAATGATGTCGTTTACGGATTTATCGCGATATTTAAAGGACGGCCCAAAATCAAAATTGGTCACCACATTCCAAATATAATTCCAGATTTGCACTGGCAGCGGATCGTCCAACCCGTAGCGGGCTTGAATGTTTTTCAGCACTTCCGGCGGCAGCGCACGTTCGGTCGTGAACGGCCCGCCAGGCGCGGCGTACATCAACAAAAATGATGCGATAATCAAAATCAACAATGTGGGAATCGCATACCCCACACGTCGGACAATAAAACTGAACATTTTTTGTAAAACCCTGCTTCCCTAAATGTGGGCTCTTGTTGGGCAACTTGACCAATATATACCAAGCAGCGCGAGCCTTCACATCCTAATCTTTAGTCGACCAAAACGCCACATAACCCCCGATATGCAGCCAGCAAACTAAAGAGAAACACCGCGCGAGACTATTGGTCCCGCGCGGTGCGATAATTTGGTTATTCAGCGACCTTGTAAAGGTCACGGCTATACCAGTTTTGCTCAACGTTCTCGAAAGGCCAACCTTTCACGTTGTCTTTGAGCATCATAACGCCAGTATAGTGGTAAACCGGAATCACAGGCATTTCTTCTGCCAAAATCTGCTCCACACGAGTGTAGTTTTCTTGTGGGTTTTCTGCAGTTTTCGCATCAGCCATCAACTGATCGACTTCCTCATTTGAGTACTTGCCGTCATTGTAGCCTGAAGGCGTGGTCAAGAGATCCAGGAATGTGGATGCTTCGTTGTAGTCACCGCACCATGCACCACGGGCCAACTCAAAGTCTTGGTTGCCGCGTGTTTCAAGGAATGTCTTCCATTCCATGTTGCCAAGTGTGGCTTCTACACCCAACTTCTGCTTCCACATTTGCGAGATCGCAACAGCAATCCGCTTGTGGCCTTCAGAAGTGTTGTAAAGCATATCGAACTCGAGTGGATTATCTGGACCATAGCCAGCTTCTGCCAGAAGTTCTTTTGCCTTTTCGTCACGCTCTGCCTGGGTCATACCAGCGAAGTCAACATCAGGCACCTCGAAACCGGCTGTTGCAGCAGGTGTAAAGGTGTAAGCTTGGAACTGGCCACCTTGCAACACTTGGTCGGTGATCACTTTACGGTCAACCGCATAAGAAAGCGCCTTACGTACGCGCACATCTTTAAAGGCTTCCGGGCCGCTATCAGACAAGTTGAAGGTGTAATAGTAGTTACACAGACGTGGGAAAGAGTGAGCCTGATCTGGGAACTCCTCCTTCAATGCAGGATATTGACCTGCTGGAACTTCTGTTTTGTCCAACTCACCCGCACGCCAACGTGTCAACGCCACGTTATCATCGTTGATCACCAAGGTCACAACCTTATCCAAGATGGTCGCGTCGTTGTTCCAGTACATTTCGTTGCGTTCACGTGTGGTCCGCTCGTTCAGCACCCACTCGGTCAACACATATGCACCGTTTGACACCATATTCTCAGGACGGGTCCACGCGTCACCATGCTCTTCAATAGTTGCTTGGTGCGTTGGGAATGTAGTGGCGTGTGTCACCATTGATGGGAAGTATGGCAACGCAGAAGTCAATTTCACACGCAATGTGTGATCATCAACAGCTTCTACACCCAATTCTGATGGGTCTTTTTCGCCAGCAATAACTTCTTTGCCATTTTCAAGTGACATCAATTCCATATACCAAGCATATGGTGAAGCGGTTTCTGGATCTGCAGCGCGGCGCCATGCATAAACGAAATCACCTGCTGTTACAGGATCGCCGTTTGACCATTTGGCATTGTCGCGCAATTTAAATGTATAAACAGTATTGCCTTCGCTTGCTTCCCAGCTTTCAGCAACACCTGGAATCAAATTGCCCTCGGCATCTTGGTTCAACAAACCCTCGAACAAGTCGCGAATAACGTCTGAGCCAGACACGTCTTCGTTCAATTGTGGATCAAGTGTTGGAAGGCCATCGAGCAAACGATAGGTAAATGTTTGATCCGCCGCCAGCTTTTCGCCAGTCTCTGGATGCACATGATCGTCCGCATAGGCACCGCCAGTAAGCGCAGCTACAACTGCCAAGGCTGATGCCGTTTTGAACATTGTGGTAAACTTCATAAAACTACTCTCCCTAGTAGACGTTTCCCTGTCGGTCTTGCTGTTATTAGCTGCCGACTTAAATAAGACAGTTACAAATTGCCACTGTCAGACAATCACCGTAACGCTCTCTTAATCCGTTTGGCAAGGCAAGAATTCCGGCGGATTTAAAAAAAACTGAGGGAAAAACCCCGATTTTATCCAACTCGCCGGTTGCCATACCAATCAAGAATATAACTATGCGATACGATGAATTTTCATTTCATCCCATATTGAGATAAAAATAAACCCCTAATTTCGCTCAACAATCGCTGCGACCCCTTGACCACCTGCTGTACAAACGGAAATCAAGGCTCGCTCTTTCTTTTCCCGCTCCAACAAATTCACCGTGGCCCCCAATATGCGCGCGCCGGTGGCGGCGAAGGGGTGACCATAGGCCACGCTGGAGCCGGTAAGATTAATCTTGCGTTTATCGATCTTGCCCAGCGGCTTGTCCCGGCCAAGAACCTCTTTGTTGTAGGTCTTGTCTGCAAATGCTTTCACCGTGCACAACAGCACGGCGGCAAAGGCTTCGTGAATTTCAAACAGATCAATATCGGCAAAGCTCAACTCTTCCCGTGCCAACATGTCGGAAACCGCAATGGTCGGCGCCATCAGCAGCCCATCACCATGGGCAAAATCATTGGCGCTGACCGAGCCGGTACGCAAATAGCCCAGAATCGGCAAGCCCCGCTCTTTCGCCCACTCTTCGCTGGCCAACAATACGGAGGCGGCACCATCTGTCAGCGGTGTTGAGTTCGCTGCGGTCAAGGTGCCATGCCCGGACTTGCGGTCAAAGCTTGGCTTCAGGCTGGACAATTTTTCCATCGAGCTGTCGGCCCGCACATTATTGTCGCGCACGATGCCCGCGTGGGGCACGATCAGATCATCATGAAAGCCCTCTTCATAGGCTTTCGCCGCTTTGTGGTGCGAGCCAAGCGCCCATTCATCCTGCTCTTCCCGGCTGATCTCCCATTCACGCGCCATCAATTCGCAATGCTGGCCCATGGAGAGGCCCGTACGGGGCTCAGCTGTAGAGGGGGCATTTGGCACCACTTCACCAAAACTGAAGCCTTTAAACACGCCAAGCTTTTGGCCCAGCGTTTTTGCGCGACTTAGCTTGATCATGCGCTTGGAGAATTTCGGCCCGAACACAATCGGGCTGTCGCTCACACTGTCTGCACCGCAAGCAATGCCGCTCTCAATCTCACCGGTGGCGATTTTTGAGGCCACCATCAGCGCCGCCTGCAAGGACGTGCCGCAGGCAATCTGCACCGTGGTGCCCGGCGTGGTTGGGGCCAGCCCGGCATTGAGCGCCGCTTCGCGGGCAATATTAAAGTCGCGGCTATGATTGAGCACAACCCCGCCCATCACCTCGTCAATGTGGGTGTCTTTCAACTTATATTTGTCCACAAGGCCTTTGAGCGCCCCGGTCATCATCGACAAGTTCGTCTCGTCGCGATAGCCCGTATGCGCCCGGCAAAAAGGAATGCGGGCACTGCCAACAATTGCGACACGTTTGAGTGTTTTTGTCATAATCCCTATATCCCTATTTATGCTTTGCCATCACGACGCGCTTTAAGCGGCCCGCCAAGGAACGGCGCAAACCCTGTGCCAAAGATCACACCAATATCAGCCATGTCTTCATCGGCCGCGATGCCCTCTTTCACGCACACTTCGCATTCGTCCACCAAAGGCTGCACGAGATCGCGGCCCAGCCCTTCATAATTGGCGTGCGGCGCTGGTTCACCCTTTTGGGCTTTGCCATTTTCCCATTTGTAAAAGCCCTGACCCGTTTTGCGGCCCAAATGGCCTTGTGAAAGCAGCGTGGCAAACTTGCCCCCCTCTTTCACCTCTTCGCCCAGCTCTTCGGCTACAGACTTGGCCACATCCAGACCCACCACATCCATCAGCTCAATCGGGCCCATGGGCATGCCAAATGCCACCGCGGCCTTGTCAATCTGCTCGGCATTCTCGCCATTCTCGACCCGCATGACGGCTTGCAGCATATAGGGCATCAACACGCGATTGACCAAAAAGCCCTTCTCGCTTTTCACAATCACCGGGCTTTTGCCAATGGCGGTGCAAAAACTTGCGCCCATACGCACCTGCGCATCGGTGTTTTTCGCCTGCTTAATCACTTCCACCAGCGGCAACTGGGCTACCGGGTTAAAGAAATGCAAACCGATCAGCCGCTTGGGCTGCTTCAACGCTGTCGCAATTTCTTCCAGCGGAATAGAAGATGTATTGGTTGCCATAATGGCGTCCTTTTTCATCTTCGGCTCCAAATCCGCAAACAGCTTTTGCTTGATCTCAAGATTCTCAACAATCGCCTCAATCACCACTTCGGCACGGGCCACTCCTTTGCCCTCGGGGTCAGCCACCAGGCGTGACATTGCGGCCTCTACAGCCTGTGGCTTTTTCAAGCGCTTCTGGAACAGTTTTTTCGCCCGTTTCAACGCAGGCTCAATCCGCTCCATATCCAGATCTTGCAAGCTGACTTCCATGCCGCGATAGGCACACCAGGCGGCAATATCGCCCCCCATTACACCAGCGCCCACAACATGAACGCGGCGGAACACAGGCTTTTCGCCCTTCACGCCCTGCGCCTTCAGCCCTTCGGACAGGAAGAACACCCGGCGCAAATTTTCCGCCGTGTCGCTGGCCATCAGTTCAGGAAAATGCTCAATCTCGGACTTGATAAAGGCCTTGGGATCATTGCCGTGCTTTTCATATAAATCGATCAGCTTGTGCGGCGCCGGATAATGCTTGGGGTTGGCCTTCTTTTTGGTTTGCTCCCGCATCTTGTTGGCTGTGTAGCCGCGCAGCGGCCCCATCGCCATGACCCGTTTGGTGAAGGGCGCGGGCTTGGATTGCTGCCGTTGCATCACCGCCTTGCGGCCCGCCCAGCGCAACTGGTCGCGATGGGTCACCAACCGGTCCACCAACCCCATGCCTTTAGCTTGGCTGGCACGATAATTCTTGCCCGTTAACATGGCTGTCATTGCGGCCAAAGGCCCCGCTTGGCGGATCGAACGGCCGGTGCCGCCAAAGCCGGGGAAAATCCCCAGCTTCACTTCCGGGAAGCCCAATTTGGTCGCATCATCATTCACCGCAATGCGATAATGGCAGGCCAGCGCCAGCTCCAGACCGCCGCCAAGACAAAAGCCGTGAATACCCGCCACCATAGGGATCGGCAATTTCTCAATTTTATTGAAAATCGCATGGGTGCGTTCCAGCGCGGCGGGCAGAATGGACGGGTCGCTCATCTCGTCGAACTCGCGCACGTCCGCCCCGGCAATGAAGCCATTGTCCTTGGCAGACAGCAAGACCACACCGGCCAGTTCGTTAGACGCGGCCAGATCTTCAAACCGCAGCACCAGCTTTTCCAGCTCTTCAATGCAATCACGACCTAAAACATTCACCGGCGACTTTGGCGTATCGATGGTGAGCCAGCCAATCTGCTCCACATCGATCTCAAAGTGCCAATATTTCAGCTTTGGCAATTTTGGTTGTGCCACTGTGTTCGCTCCCCTTTAATTATTGTGCAGCAACATTTTTGTCAGCATCCCGGTCGGCGCCCAATTCATCAAAATCGAAATCATCCACCCGGATCACTTTATCTGTTGCCTCATCGGCGGCACGCAAAATGCCTGCCTCATTATCATTCAAAATTCCCTTTTCCACCGCATCGTCGATGGCGTCACGGTCAAGGCGCCGCGCAATCTCGCCCTTTTTCAGAGCACGGATAAAGCGCTTTTCAATCTCTTCTGCTTCTTCGACCTTCTGCAACGTATCTTCCAACACGCCAGTACGGTCTTCGGGATCAAAGCTGACAAAGATGTCACGCGTCAACCGGTCACGCTGTTCTGAGTGACGCAGGATGGCCTTGGCCAAACGATAGTTTTCCCGGTCTGAAGACCCTTTGGCGCGCCGCCCCAGCGGGAACACCAAAAAGCGCATCAACACCCGCAAAACCGGATTTGGGAAATTGTTAAACACCTGATCAAAGCTATGTTCAATGGCGGCAAACCGGTCTTCAGCAATGGCTTGCACAATCGGCAGATCATCAGCGATCGCTCCATCATCTTCCCAACGCTTCAATGTCATCGACATCAAATAAAGGTCGGACAAAATGTCAGCCATACGACCAGAAATCCGCTGTTTTCGTTTCAGGTCTCCGCCAAGGAAGGCCACAACCCAATCGCCCACCAGTGCAAAGTTTTGCGCGTAGCGGTGCAAGCGCTGATAGTAAATCTTGGTCGGCCCGTTGCGAGGCGAGGACGCAAAGCGCGCAAAGGTGACGCTATGCAGAAAGCTCGCCAAAATATTGCGCAGCATAAAGCCGGTATGGCCCGCAAAGGCTTTATCAAAGGCTTTTTGCCCCTCGGCCTTATTCTCATTCTGCGCCGCAGAAATCTCCTTATAAAGGAAAGGGTGCGCCCGCAAAGCGCCCTGCGCAAACGTGATCAAGGTGCGAGTCAAGATGTTGGCCCCTTCCACCGTGATCGCCACGGGCACCGCCTGATAACCGGCAAACAAATAGTTAGATGGCCCGTCGCACACAGCACGCCCGCCATGCACATCCATGGCGTCATTGATGCGCTCACGCATCGCATCGGTGGTGCGATATTTCAGCAGCGCCGAAATCACAGAAGGCTTTTGGCCTTCGTCCACCATGGCGGCGGTTGTCGCTCGCGCGCCTTCAAACATATAAGAATCCTTGACCAAACGCGCCACGGGCTCGGCCACCCCTTCCATCATACCAATGGAGATGCCGAACTGACGACGGATGCGCGCATAGGCAGAGGTCACACGCAAAGCCTGTTTGATGGAAACGGTGCCAATGGCCGGCAATGAAATTGCCCGACCTGTGGACAGACACTCCATCAACATGCGCCAACCCTGGCCACAATATTCGGTGCCGCCAATAATCCAATCAAGCGGGATAAACACATCCTTGCCTGAGTTTGGACCATTCATAAAGGCCGAACGCGCCGGATAGTGGCGGCGACCAATATTCACGCCTTCATGATCCGTGGGGATCAGCGCCAAGGTGATGCCCACATCAGTGCCTTTGCCCAAACGGTTTTCAGGGTCATAAAGATTGAAGGCCAACCCCAACAAGGTCGCTACCGGCCCAAGCGTGATGTAGCGCTTTTCCCAGTTCAGCTTGACACCAAGTACTTTCTTGCCTTCATGCATGCCTTCGCACACCACGCCCACATCGCGCATCCCTGCCGCGTCAGACCCGGCATGGGGCGCGGTCAGGCCAAAGCATGGCACTTCTTTACCAGTGGCCAAGCGCTCCAGATATTTGTCCTTTTGTTCCGGCGTACCATATTTTTCCAGCAGCTCGCCCGGTCCCAAAGAGTTGGGCACCATCACGGTGATCCCGGCGGCAATAGACCGGCCAGCAATTTTCGATACGATCATGGATTGCGCCTGCGCAGAGAAACCCAAGCCGCCATGCTCTTTGGAAATCAACATGCCCAAAAAGCCATTGTCTTTCAGATATTGCCAAACCTCTTCAGGCATGTCCGCACGATTGTGACGCGTGTCCCAATCGTCGATCATTTTACACACCACTTCGGTAGGCCCGTCCAAAAAGGCTTGCTCCTCTTCAGTCAGGTGCGGCTTTTCAATATCCAGCAGCTTGTTCCATTTTGGCCGACCAGAAAACAATTCCGCATCCCAACCCACAGTGCCGGCGTCCAGCGCTTCCTGCTCGGTGCGCGAAACGCGCGGCAGAATCTTTTTCACGGCTTTGTAAATATGATTGGTGAGCACCAGCCGCCGGATCATTGGTACGCTTAACAGCAGGAAAACAACGCCGGGAATAAACGTCAATATAGCCACAATATTCAGCGACAGCGCACCACCAAGGGCCAAGGCAGCTGCTGCATAGACCAGCGCCGCCAGCCCCCAGAATACAAGCTTGGCTTCAGTCACCGCCAACGCAACAAATCCAACAATGAAAATGAGGAACATCATTAAGGTCATTTTACCCTCCCAAACGGGCCATTCGGCATAACAAACAGCCACGCCCTAGCCTGACCACAAGTTTTTGCCTTTTTTGCGACAAGCGCAACCACAATCAAAGGCCATAAGGCCACTTCAACGCAACACTGGCATATATTCACGTTAACGTCAATCAAATGACTTTATCGGAAACATATTGAAAAACGTTGGAAAATCATAAACCTAACGCGCAGGACAAGAAATTGTTCATTTTCCAACCATTTTAACGTCGCTCAATTGACGTTAACGTCAATATCTGAATATACTTCATTTCCCAGCGCATGAGGGGGCGCTCGCGGGAGTGAGGGAGCAAAACATGACCAGCAAGTCCGACAAGACAACCAAGTCTAGCAAGACAAACAAGTCGACCAAGACCAATAAGACCAAACATAAGCCATACCAGCCCTGGATCGACAAATATCCTGAGGGCATCGACTTTTTTGCCGAGATCGACACCACGCCCGTGCCTGAGCGGGTGGACAAAGCGGTAAAAGAACATGCCACACGCGTGGCGATGGACTTTTTGGGCGCGGAAACCACATATGCTGAAATGGGTGACCAGATTGAGCGCATGGCGGGTGCTCTGCAAAAAGAACTCGGCCTTAAAAAGGGCAACCGCGTGGCCCTACTGCTGCCCAACACGCCATTTTTCCCGGTAATTTATTACGCTGCCTTGAAAATTGGCGCGACGATCGTGAACTGCAATCCGCTCTACACCCACTCAGAGCTGATGCATATTTTGAAGAATTCAAACCCCGATATTCTGGTCACAACGGACCTTAAATTGACGCTGGAAAAAGCGGAAAAGCTGATGCAGGAAGGCGTGGCCAAAAAGCTATTGGTCTCCCATTTCCCAAATGCATTGCCCGGCATCAAAAAAGTCCTGTTCAAAATCTTCAAAGCCAAAGATCTTGCCAAGCTCAGTGATGAGAAGGTCAAAGCCAATTATCTGGATTGGCAGGCCCTGCTGGATAACAATCTGCAAGCAGACCCAGTCAAAATCGACAAAGACGACATGGCCGTGCTGCAATTCACCGGTGGCACCACCGGCACGCCAAAAGCGGCGGTTTTGACCCATGGCAATATCGCGGCCAATTTGAGCCAGATCGATTTGTGGGGGGTCGACCTGTTCCGTCCCGGCGCCACCCTTGCGGCAGTGATTCCGTTTTTCCATATTTTTGCGATGACCGTGTGCATGAACACCCCGCTCACCAGTGGCGTGAAAGTGGCGATGTTGCCACGCTATGAGCGCAAATCATTGCTGGAAATGATTCACCGCACCAAAGCGACCATTCTGCCGGCCGTGCCAACACTTTCGCACGCTTTGGCCACGGCTCCGGAGCGCAATAAATATGATCTGTCGAGCCTCAAAATCGGCATTTCCGGTGGGGCGGCGCTGCCCAACGAAACCAAACAGGCCTTTGCCAAGGCCACCGGCGGGCGCATCGCCGAAGGCTATGGCCTGACCGAAACCTCCCCCGTTTTGTGCTGCGCACCGCTTTATGCCCCAAACAAGGACAATTCGATCGGCATGCCTTTGCCCGGCACCGACATACAATTTGTTGATGTGGAAGACCCCACCAAATTTGTTGGCCCAGGCGAACGCGGCGAGCTGGTGGCCAAAGGGCCGCAAGTGATGCCCGGCTATTTGGACAATGACGACGCCAATAAGGAGTCCTTCATCGACGGCTATTTCCGCACGGGCGATGTGGGGTATGTCGATGAAGACGGGCATCTTTATATTGTCGACCGGATTAAGGATATCATCATCTGTTCCGGCTTTAACGTCTATCCCCGCGCCATAGAAGACGCGCTATACCACCATGATGAGGTGGATGAATGCAATGTGATCGGCGTAGAGGATGAATATCGCGGCGAGGCTCCCATAGCGTTTGTAAAGCGGGTTGAGGGGTCCAATCTGGGCGAAGAGGAGCTGCGCGAACACCTCAAGAAATATCTGTCGAAAATCGAAATGCCGCGTGAAATCATCTTCAAAAGCGAATTGCCCAAAACTTTGGTGGGTAAATTGTCCAAAAATGATTTGCGTGAAGAATATGCCAAATTGAAGAAAAGCTGATGGGTGAAAATCGCGAACAACACGAACTCTATGCCATTACCGAACTGGCAAAGGAGTTTGATATATCCACCCGTACAATTCGGTTTTACGAATCCAAGGGATTGTTGAAGCCGGATCGCGTGGGCACGACCCGCGTGTTCCGGCGGCGCGACCGCACGCGTCTCCTGCTGATCCTCAGGGGCAAACGGCTGGGATTTTCGTTAAAAGAGATCTCCGAATATCTGGAACTTTACGACGCGGACCGGACAAAAACCGCGCAAACTCAACATCTGCTCAATCGGGTGAATTCGCGCCTCGAACAGCTCAAGGCGCAAAAGCAGGATCTGGAAAATGCTATCGATGAGCTGGAGGGCATGCGAAAATATGCGCTGGGACAATTGAGCAAGCGCAGCGCATAGCTTAGCTTACTTGCTGCTCAACTTCTTGTAGCATTTTGTTTGTAATCATCTCTCCGTCACCTTCCTCAGCCTCGGCCTCGGCCCGATGTTCATAAATATCCAGCATTTTGACGCCCTTAAATGGGTTCCGCTGAAATAGATAGCGACGATAATCAGCCATCCCAGTGCGCTGTGCTGCGTGTTCACTTTCTCCTTTGGGCACATCATCAAAGGTGCGGCGGCGGTCCGGCCCGAGATAATCTTCCGTCTCAAAATATTTGACGGGTTGAAACATCTGGCGCTTGAGCCGGTCCGTCATAAATTTGAGCGAGCAGGGAAACTGCAAGATATCGTCAATGCCCATGGCGATATATTCGTAAATCTGTTGCCGGGGCAAATCGCGAGACAGCATCACCACCGGTGAGAACCGATGCCGCTCATGCCGATGCTCGCGAATGGCCTGCATTGCGGCACGCACTTCTTTATTGGAGCTGATCTGGGTTAAGAAACAAAATTGCAAAGGGCGCGAAAAGGGCACCACATTTAAGCTTTCCGCTTCAGCAAAGTGTTCGACCTGCGCAAACCCGATTTCTGTAAGAACAGAGTGGAAACTCTTCGCCCAGGCGCTGTCTTTGCAAACTATAAATGCACTTGATCGGTTAAACATCGCAAATTACTTAAATTCTCAAAACATGAAATAATAATACGGAATAATTTATTACCGAATTCCAAAGGCTTGCCGTCAAATGCAAGGAAATCGATATTTAATGAACCCCTACGGGCACTTACCTATTTTTCCAACTGGTCTAGATTTCGATCTGTGTTGAGACGTCATCAGCCGGTTCAGGCTCAAAAACCTGCACATCCATGATCCCCACCCCATGTTCGGGCGAACGGATAAAGGTTCGTCTTTCATAGCCGCGCGTGCCAAAGCGTGGTTTACGCCCGGCCTCCCCTTCAAAAAAGAGCCTCCGGTCGGGCCCGAAATAATTGCTGGTAATGAAGTAGGAGATTGGCGTCATAATTTGCGCGTGCATGCGACGGCGCAACATCCCCTTTGTGCAGGGAAATTGGATGACATCATCAAAACCCAATTCCACCATTTGTCGCAATTGGGTTTCAACGAGTTCGCGCGCCATTAAAATGGCGGGCGAATATTTTACATCGCCGCGCGGATACATGCGCAAAATGCGCAAGGCTTTCATCATATAGGGAAGCCCGACCGCCTGTTGGAAAAAGACATAATTGACCCGGTCGGGGTCAATTGCCCCTTCAAAGTGGTCAATGTTTGCCACCACCTCCACATGCCCAACGCCGAGACCGGTCAAATTGTCCCGAAATGCGTTTGGCCATGCCCCCGATTCAGCGCAAACAATGGCAACAGTCTTGTCCAGCATTTAACAGCCTAGCAAATTGACTGGCTCGAAATTTATTTAACTTTTTATAAAATACAACTTTAAATTAACCCAATCGCGGTTTTTCCTCAAATTCCGGCGCCAGAAAACCATTTGACCAATTTTGCACTTTCGGTCATATTGTCAAAAACCTTACCACCATTCTGGCGAAAGAGCACGCTTCATGACCACGCCGAACGATCTGATGCAACCTGATGTGTCCGAGCGCGAGCAGGATATTTTCGACGCAACGGAACGGCTGTTGGTCAAATTTGGCTATGACAAGACAACCGTGGCCGACATTGCCCGAGAGGCAGGCATCTCCAAAGGGGCGGTCTATCTACACTTCAGTTCAAAGGACGAGCTGATCGAAAAAATGCTTGTACGGGCCATGCTGGGCTTTTCCGCCAACTGGTTTGCAGCAATCGAAAAAGACCCGCAAGGTGGCCTGATCGGCAATATGTATCTCAATATGCTCAAAGTGATCGACCAGACGCCGCTGATGGCCGTGATCATGCGTCAGGATGGGGCCATCCTGGGCAATTACCTCAAGAAAAAAGACAATTTTTTTGCCAAACATCAGCGCCAGGGCATGCGCCATGAATTTGTGATGATGATGCAGCAAGCGGGGGCCATCCGGCCCGACCTTGACCCCAAGGTCGTGGCGCACATCATGGACATGATCAGCTTTGGCATGGTGACCATCGCCGAATTTGTACCCGCTGAACAAATCCCGCCCACCGATGATGTGGTCAAAGGCATCGCCGATTTTATGCACCGGGCGCTGACCCCCGAACAGGGCGCAGACAGCGAAACCGGCAAACGCATTTTGCGTCAGATTTATACCAAGGCCCAAAAAGATTTTGTTGCCGCGCAGCAAACTGATGCCGCGCACAAGGAGAATTGAAATGATCCGCGTTGAAAACCTGCAATTTGCCTATTCTGGCGCCAAAACCGACACGCTGCATGGTCTAGATTTCACCATAGACAAAGGCGAGATTTTTGGTTTTCTGGGCCCCTCAGGCTCGGGCAAGTCCACCACCCAGAAAATTCTGATTGGCTTGCTGAAAAACTATCGCGGCTCTATCGAGTTAATGGGCAAGCAGGTGCGCGATTGGGACAATTCTCTTTATGAACATATCGGCGTGTCTTTTGAATTGCCCAATCATTATCTCAAGCTCACGGCGCGCGAAAATCTGGAGCATTTTGCCGGATTTTATAAACATATCGAATTCTCCCCCGAAACGGTGCTGAAATGGGTGGATCTGCATGAAGATGCGGACAAACTCACCTCCGATTTTTCCAAAGGCATGAAAATCCGCCTCAATGTCGCCCGCGCCTTGATGCACAATCCGCAAATCCTGTTTTTGGACGAGCCGACATCAGGCCTCGACCCGGTGAATGCCAAGCGCATCAAGGATCTGGTGCTCGACTTGCGCTCAAAAGGCACCACCATTTTCACCACCACCCACAATATGAGCCTGGCCGACCAATTGTGCGACCGGGTGGCCTTTATCACCAATGGCAAGATCTCCACGATCGACGCCCCGGAAAAGCTGAAAGCCAAATATGGCAAGCGCAGTGTGCGAGTGGATTATATGGACAATACCCATCTGGCCAATCAGGAGTTTGAGCTGGACGGGTTGGGGCAGAACCAGGATTTTCTCCAACTCATCCAGTCGGACCGGCGGATTAAGCGTATCCACACCCAGGAGACCACCCTCGACAATATCTTTATCGAAGTCACCGGTAAGGAACTGGTGCAATGACCCGCTTCTGGCACGAACTCAAAACCGATGTGCGGGTGCAGTTCCGCAACAAACTATATCACATCGGCATCATCATCTCGCTGCTGGTGGCGATTGTGCTGTCGCAATTGGTCAATATGGAGCAACTCGGCTATGCCTTCCCCGCGCTGGTGGTCCTGATCATTGGCGGCACCACAATGCTCTATGTGGCCGGCATGGTCATTTTTGAAAAAGACGAAGGCACCATCGCGGCCGCTGTGGTCACCCCGCTGCTTGATGTTGAATATCTCGCCGCCAAAGTCGCATCATTGGTGTTGCTGGCCACCTTTGAAACCGTCCTCTCGCTCGCCGGGGCCATGGCGATTCTCGCACTGGGGGAACCCATCATCTGGCCCAACCCGCTCTGGCTGGTGCTCGGTATAATTGCCGTGGGCGTGGTTTATACCCTGATCGGTCTGGCCCTTGTGGTGCGCTATGATTCAATCACCGAGTTTTTGATCCCCATGGCCGTTGTGGCGGTTACATTGCAGTTGCCCTTTCTTTATTTCTTCGGGCTGGTTGAACATTGGAGCCTTCTGGTTATTCCCACCAGCGCCCCGACCATGGTGATCATGGGGGCATATCGCGACCTTGCCCTGTGGGAACAGATCTATGCCCTGAGCTACTCAACGCTACTGTTGCTCGGTCTGGGCATCTGGGCCAAAGCGGCCTTCGACAAACATATTATTGAAAATCTGGGATAGCGCCATGCTCTCGATGACCCATATGAAACAATTGGCCCGCCATGATCTCAAGCTGATCGCCCGAGATCGATTTTTGATGCTGATGTTCAGTTTCTTACTGGTGATCTCACTGGTTATACGGTTTGCGCTGCCTGCACTTGACGCCCATTTCCGCACCATTGGCTTCATGCCCGGCCCTGACATTGCAGAACCTTTATCAACCTATTTTCCTTTGCTGATCGGGTATCTGATCGTCTTTCAAGGTATGCTGCTGGCGGGGGCTGTCTACGGATTTATGCTGCTCGATGAAAAAGGGGACAAGACCCTGGTGGCCATGCAAGTGGTGCCCATCCATATGAGCCAGTTTATCGGGTTTCGTCTGGTGATGCCGGCGCTACTGAGCTTTATTGCTTTTTTTGGCATGATGCTGATTGTCGGCATGCATATGCCGCCCCTTCCCGCAGCGATCGTGATCGCCGCATCGGCCGCACTCACCTCCCCGATCACCGCTTTGTTTTATGCCATTTTTGCCCAAAACAAGCTGCAGGGCTTTGGCATGGCCAAATTTACCTCTGTCGCCGGCTGGGTCATCCTGATCGGCTGGTTCATCCCCCAACCTTTTGATTGGCTTGCCAGCATCTTTCCGCCCTTTTTCATCACCAAAGCCTATTGGATGGTGCTGGATGGTGATCCCTATTGGTGGGTTGCAATCATTCTCGGCGTCATCAGCCAGCTGGCCCTTATCGGGGTCATGCTCGCCATGTTGCGCAAAACCCTGCAGAAATTGGTCTAGGCTCTGAACATAGGGTCAGGACCTAGCTCACGCCATATACAGACAAGGCTTCGGCCACGCGCTTAAACCCAGCAATATTGGCCCCTTCAATATAGTCGGGCCGTTTATCGTCACGCGCACAGGCCACGCAATCCTTGTGAATTTGCTTCATGATCTTGCGTAATTTCTTATCAACCTTGGACGCCGACCAGGATAAATGCATCGCATTTTGGCTGCGCTCCAGCCCGGAAACCGCCACACCGCCGGCATTGGCCGCTTTGGCCGGGCCAATGGCAATGCCGCGCTCACGGGCCTTTTCCCGAGCCGGGGCCTGCAGCGGCATATTTGCTGCTTCGCAAATCATAGACATCTTGCCCGCAAGCATTTTGTCCATATCCGCGCCGCTCACTTCATTTTGCGTGGCCGCGGGAATGGCAATGTCAAAATCTTCACCCCAAGGCTTTTTTCCGTCGTGATAGGTGATCTCATCTGCTTCAAAATCGGCAAGTGCGCCACGCTGATTTTCCTTGAGATCAATGATGCGCTCAATGTCCTCGGCGCTAAAGCCGTCATTCTTGACCACATAGCCCTGACTATCCGAAAGGGTGACCACCTTGGCTTTGCGCTCCACCAGCTTCTTGGCGGTATAAAGCGCCACATTGCCCGCCCCGGACAAAGCGCACCGCTTGCCTTCGATCTCATCGTCCTGATGCGCCAGCATATTCATCAAAAAATAGACACAGCCAAACCCTGTGGCTTCTTTGCGGATACAACTCCCGCCAAAGCCGGGATTTTTGCCGGTCAACACCGCCTCATGCCGCCCGGTGAGTTGCTTATATGCGCCAAACAGAAAGCCGATCTCGCGGTTACCCACGCCAATATCTCCCGCTGGCACGTCGCGATCGGCCCCGATATGGCGATAAAGTTCCTGCATAAAGGCCTGACAAAAGCGCATGATCTCACTTTCACTTCTGCCCTTGGGGTTGAAATCTGACCCGCCTTTACCACCGCCCATCGGCAATCCTGTCAGCGCATTTTTCAAGGTTTGTTCAAAACCTAGAAATTTAAAGGTATCGAGACGAACATCCGGATGAAAGCGCAAGCCGCCCTTATAGGGGCCAAGCACATTGTTATATTGAACGCGCCAGCCGGTATTGATTTGGACATTTTGTTGATCATCCAACCAGTTCACCCGGAACTGAATGACGCGGTCCGGCACCAGCAGCCGCTCGAAAACCTTATTGTCGCGATATTTCTTTTGCTCGTCCAAAACGTGCTCAATATCCCCAGACACCTCGCTCACCGCCTGATAAAATTGCGGCTCTTCCGGCATTTGGTTCTTTAGATTTTTAAAAATGTCTTCAATATGAGCCAAAATGGACCTCCATCGCGTACAACAAGTGAATAGTAAATGTCAGTGATCAGACAACGTTCCACCACCGTATAAAGATCATAATGAACTTAAAGAGGTAGTATGTCCCAGTCGCCCAGCCAAATTGCGTATGACCTTTTGACCGCAGAAGACGACGGACGCGTCTGCCGGGATATCCCGGAGAAGGCCTGCAATGCCAAAGAGGCAAACTTCGCCATCCATGTGGCGTCGCTCAGCATGAGCAAAATGGCCGACGGCTTGGTGGATCCAAAACTGATCTTGAGCTGGCTGCTCACCACGGCCGGGGCGCCCGCCGCCATCATCGGCATGCTGGTGCCGGTGCGTGAGGCTGGGGCCCTGCTGCCGCAATTGTTCACGGCGGGTCACATCCGCAACATGGCACAACGCAAATTTGCCTGGGCCATCGGCGCATTTTTGCAAGGCGCGGCGGCCTCGGGCATGGCCCTCGCCGCATTTACGTTACAGGGTTGGGCTCTGGGCTTCTCCATCATCGCCCTGCTCACCCTTTTGGCCCTCGCGCGCTCCGTCTGCTCGGTGGCCTATAAAGATGTGCTGGGCAAAACCGTGGCCAAATCCGTGCGCGGTACCGCCACTGGCACCGCGTCCTCCATCGGGGCAGGCTTTGTGATCGGCTTTGCGCTTTTGCTCACTTTCGTGGGCGAACATAAACTGATGCTGGTTCAAGTCGGGCTGGCCAGTGCTGGCCTGTTTTGGATTTTTGGCAGTCTCAACTTTTTGCGACTGGCCGAAGAAAAGGGAGCGAATGAAGGCGGCGGCAATCCCTTTACGCTCGCATTGGAAAATGCCTCGGCACTTAAACAGGACAAGCAACTATTCTGGTTTATCCTCACCCGGGCCCTATTGACCGCCACCGCGCTCGCCCCACCCTTTATGATCGCCCTTGGTGGTGCCAATGATGTCAACACCCAAGCCTTTCAGGGCCTTGGGCTATTGCTTTTGGCCTCCGCCGGGGCGGGTCTGATCTCCAGCTATATATGGGGCCGATTGGCTGACCGCTCGAGCCGGAAAACTTTGGCCCTTTCCGGCCTGATGGGTGGGTTGGCATTGGCCCTCAGCGTTGTCGCCGATTTGCTGGGCTGGTTGAACAGCATCTACATGCTGCCCCTGCTGCTTTTCGGTCTTATGATTGCATATCAAGGCGTCCGTCTGGGGCGGTCCACTCATTTGGTGGATATGGCCGACAAAGACGATCGCGCGGTCTACACCGCTTTGAGCAACACCATCATCGGCGTGGTGTTGCTGGCTGGATCGATTTTCGGGGTGGTTGGCACGTTATTTGGCGCGCATAGCGTAATCGGTCTCTTTGCCCTGATGTGTTTTGCGGCCAGCGCCTGCGCCCTGCGCCTCAATGAGGAGCAGCACTAGAGTCTTGATCCTAGGCGACCGCCTCTTGCAGTGGATCGAGATTAAACAGGGTCACAATATCATCCAGCCGCTGCGACTGCCGCGCTGTGTGTTCAATATTTTCATTATTGCGCAACACCAATGCAGAACTTTCGCCGATCATATCGCCCAGGCTGGATATATCCTGACTGAGATAAGTGATGGTTTGGGCTTGCTGGTTGGTCGCTGCCGCCAATTGCGCCAGCGCCTGGTTATTGTCGCGCACCCCATCCACCATATCATTCAACATATGGGTGGATTGTGCCACCAGCTTGGTGCCCTGTGCCACTTCATTGTTGCTTTGCTCGATCAGGCTCTTCACTTCAGAGGACGCGGCGGCCGTGGATTGCGCCAATCGCCGCACCTCAACCGCAACAACGGCAAACCCCTTGCCCGCCTCACCGGCCCGCGCCGCCTCAACCGAAGCATTTAGCGCCAGCAAATTGGTCTGGAAGGCAATATCATCAATCATCCCGATAATGGTGGAAATGCGTGAAGCACTCTGGGTAATCCGTTCCATGGCCTGATTGGCCTCTGCCATAAGTTGCGCATTTTGGGTGGCGATATCGCCTACGGATTCGGATCGGGCCGCCACTGCCCCGGTTTCTGCTGCCGCACCGTTGATCAGTTCTGCAACTTCGTTCATCGCCCGACGGGTCTCTTGCACCAATTGACTTTGTTGCCCATTGCGCTCGGTCAAATTGCGGGCATTCAGATCCATATCATAGCTGGCCGTTTTCAAAGAAGAGGCCGCGCGCTTGAGTTTTGAGACAATATCGGCAAGCGAGCGCGCCACTTTATTGGTGTCGTGCCGCAAATGGGCAAAAGCCCCTTTCGCATCGCCTTTCATACGCGCCGTCAGATCTGCCTGCGCCAGGGCCGATAAAACCCGCGCCGTCTCTGAAACCCCATGATCAACATTTCGAACCAATGTGTTCACCGCCCGCGCCAAATGGGCCAGCTCCAGATCAGGCTGATCTTCGGGCAAACGTTGGGAGAAATCGCCATTGGCCGCGGCCTCCACCACATTTGACATGGTGCTTTGAAAAGCCGCCATCTGCGTTGCGCGACGTTCGCGCTCGGCCAGTCGGTTTTTCTCCTCGGCCGAAAGCGCCGCCACCTTGGCCGCATTTTCGCGAAACACATCCACTGTTGCCCGCATGTCGCCGATCTCATCTCGCCGTTGCATCGTCGGCAACGTCACATCATGCGCCCCATCGGCCAATTTCCGCATGGCACCGGTCAACAAGGCGATCGGCTTGGCAATGGATCGGGCATAGACCAACGCCAAGGTGGTGGACAGCACCATAATCATCGCCCCGACGGCCACCATGATCCACCCCAGCGTTTGCGTCGGGCTTGTCAACTCGTTGCGGCTCTGTGACACATCCATATACCAGTTTGCTTTATCAAACTGGATCGGCTCCACCACATGCGTGCGCAATTGTCCCGCTTGATCCTGCGCATCAAAAACCTGCGGCCCACGGAGCGCAGATATTTCTGTCACCAATGCATCATTTGAAACATCTGGTGAAGGGTTTGAACTGGCCAATAGACGTCCATCACCGTTCAACAAATGACTTTGCCCGCTCGCCCCCAACCCTTCAGCCAGCGACAAGATGGCGTTTAAACTGTCCAACTTGAGTTGAAACCCCATTACACCAAGCGGCTTGCCCGTCTCGTCCATCACCGGCGTGCCCAAGAACGCAACCATCTGCCCGGTTTCACCATAAGGGGCGAAATCCACAAAGGCGGTTTGCCCCTGCTCCAGCTCCACTGCAGTGCGAAACATTTCAGCCAACCCTGCGCCAAATTGCAGGTTTTCCGCCGCAAGCAGATTGGTGGCGAAGTCACCATGTTTGAACACCGAATAGATGACATTACCTTTTTTGTCGATCAGATAGATGTCGCCATAATTGTTGGTCAGCGCCAACTCAACCAATCCTTGATGTCGCCCGGCGTGATAACGATCGTAGGAATCGCCCAGGCTCGACCGGTCCAGCAAATAGCGCTCTTCAGCCGCGTGCGGGTTATTCAAAATGTAAGCATCCTGCAGCAATTTCGTCACATCGCCCATAAAGGCCAGCCCGCCATAGGCGCTCGCCATCAGCTCAATTCCGTCGCGAATATTGCGTTTATTGGCATTGAGCAGCAGTTCATGTTCGATCGCTGTCATTTTGTCGGCAATCAGACGCGATTTCAGCGATGCGATCGACCCCAGCCGAGTCGCACTTTCATGCGCCAATGATTGCGCGGAGAAAAAATAGCCAATTGCAGAGGTACAAATTACAGTGGCCAGCACCAGCCCGGCCAACAGGGCCGACATTTTCGTGGAAAGCTTTAAGTGATTCAGAAATTGAGCAAGGGACATAGCGGACACAACCTATCGTGCAACGGAGATATTTGTGCGCGATAGTGGTCTCGAATTCTCGCCAATTTCCTAACGTTTGATGAAAGTTTTGTGACAATAAATTTCTTATATAACAATAGCTTATGTCAACTCAATCATAGAGACGCTATGTAATTTTAAGGTAGGTGCTTGCGCAAAAATTACCCCATCAGAACAGATATGAAAAAGAAGGGGTAAGAATGGTGGGCGTGACTGGGATTGAACCAGTGACCCCTACGATGTCAACGTAGTGCTCTCCCGCTGAGCTACACGCCCATTCTTGGTGCGGACCGACCAATAAAATCGGTGCGTCGCTGATAGACCATAAAATCCATATGATGGTCAATAGGTCAATTGGTAAATATGACCTAATATCTAGAACTGGACAGACAATTCATAGACTTGCATACTGACGAACAGATGAAGGGTTTGGGTAATTCATGTCTGCCAACCATAGACAATTGGCGCGAGAGATTTTAAAGGCGCATCATGGCAAAGTCGCCTGGCCCACGCTGCTGGTCTCCCTGCTGGTGGTCTCCCTGTTTTTGGCCAATCTGGCCGCCACACTCTTTGGTCCCTGGCCCCTATGGGCCGCCACCCTGGTCAGCTTTTTATGTATTCATGTCAGTTTTGCCCTGGCGCATGAGGCGTCACACAAAACCATATCTGGTGGGGGGCGCCACCAATGGCTGGATCAGATGGTTGGCACGGCCCATTCGCTAATGCTGCTTTATGATTTTCCTACCTTCAAATTTTTGCATTTGCGCCACCACTCCAACACCAATAACCCGGCGCTCGATCCCGATTATTGGATGCAGCGCTTCTCCGTACCCACCGGTTTTTTGCTGGCGCTATTTGTGCCGCTGCATTATTTGCGCCTGTTTATCAAAGCGGCGCGCAATGGTGAACTGCACCCCAATTTCATTATCGGAGCTTATGCCCGGATCAGCGTGCAAATCATGGTGCTGATCAGCCTGCTGATCATTGCACCGGTGGAAACCTTTTTCCTCTGGCTTGGGCCGGCCTCGTTGGCCTCCGCCATTATTTCCACATCTCATCGCCTCTTGCATGATGCAGAACAGAGCCCGGACCGGGCCCGTACCACGCGCATTATCCATGGTGAACGTCTTTGGGAATGGGTCATTTGTCCCTTCTTTTGGATGAACAATCACCACTTCCTGCATCACGAATATCCGCGTCTGCCTTCATTTACCCACGAAACGCTTTTTAATGAGGCCCGTGAAAGCCTCAAGGCTGATGGCGTGAAAATCACCATTATTGATCCGTGGAGCAAAGAGCGATGAACCACCTCGCCAGCGATAAGGCATTGCTCCGACTGGCCGACCCGGCCAAACCGCTGCCGCGCAAATCGGTCTATCGCTCACACAAGGGACGCGCGCGCCTCTGGGCGTTATATCAAAAATCGATCGACGATCTCGCCTTCCCCGTGCGCCACAAAATGGTGCCCACCTCGTTTGGCCAGACCTTTTTGTCTATTGCAGGACACCCGGACGCACCCCCACTCTTTATTTTGCCCGGCATGTCCATTGCCGGACCGATGATGTTGGATTTTTTTGCCAATCTGCAAAAGACCCATTTACTGATCGCGCCCGACCTGATTGGCCAGCCCGGCCATTCTGAAGACCGGCCCTTTCCATCCAGAAGAGGCGCCTATGGCCGATGGGGATTTGAAGTATTGGATCAGTTGGGCATTGACAAAGCGGGCATGGCGTCCGCCAGTTTTGGTGGCTCCATCGCTTTGGAAATGACCGCACTGGCCCCGGAGCGCATTGGCAAGCAAGCACTGGTGGTGCCTGCGGGGTTAACCCCCAACTTGCCCTACCTCAAGCTCTATGTGGGACTGGCCGCCAACTGGCTCACCTATCGCTATTGGCCCTTTCACGATGATCAGCAAATCAGCACGGCATGGCTTAAACACATTGCCAGACCGCTTTCGCGCAGCCTGACGCCAGATAATCTTGACTATTTTGACGCCGTGATCCGCTACACTGAATTTTGGCGCCATCGGCCGGCCGGGCCCTTTAAACCGGGGGACTTTGAGGCAAATGTCACCCCCACTTTTGCCATCTTCGCCCAACAGGATTTTGTGTTTCCTCATAAGCCCACGCTGGCCAACGCCCAACAAGCACTGCCCATGGCCCACACTGAAATACTGGAACAAAGCGCACATATGCCATCAGAGACGGATATGGCCCCGATGCACCAGCGCATCAGCGCCTATTTTGAGGGTAAAATCTAAAGGTCAGGCAGCCAATAGCCGTTCAACTTCGTCGACCAGGTCTTTCAAGTGAAACGGCTTGGACAGCACAGACGCATCTTTCGGCGCTTCGCTGTCCGGGTTCAGCGCGACCGCGGCAAAACCGGTGATAAACATCACTTTCAAATCCGGGTCCAGCTCTGTGGCCCGACGGGCAAGCTCAATGCCGTCCATCTCAGGCATCACAATATCAGAGAGAAGCAGGGTAAAGGGCTCTTCGCGCAGCTTTTCATAAGCTGAACGACCATTGTCGAAAGCCACCACGTCATATCCTGCACTAGAAAGCGCACGCGTCAAAAACTTACGCATGTCATTGTCATCTTCGGCAAGCAAAATGCGACGCATTTGAGTGGTCCCCTAACCCGATTGCACTGATTCGCGATTTTGCCCCGATTTCCAGCCCCTATCAAGGCTTAAAAACAATTATGCCTGTTTCACAAAACGCTGCTATATCGTTTTCTTAAACAATAAGTTGCTCTGGATTTTTCATCTTATTTTGGGCACACTATGCAAACAATGTAACTATATCTGCTCACCTGTGCTGCTGGGCGGAGAAGGTTGATGCCATGAGCAACAAAGATCTGGCTTGTCGCCATGGCGTGTTTGGACATGAAGGGAGAATGGTTTGAACTCAGATTTTGCCGACCGGCCGGCATTTGAAACCATTCGGCCGCGCCTACAACGCATGCCCTTCGTTTTCAATTCGGCCCATTCTGGCCGCGACTATCCGCAACGTTTTTTGGACATGACCCGGCTCGACAATCTATCGATCCGCCAGTCCGAAGATGCTTATGTAGATGAATTATTCGAGCGCGCACCCCATATGGGAGCGCTGATGTTGCGGGCCCACTTTCCCCGCGCTTATCTGGATGTGAATCGGGAACCTTATGAGCTGGACCCGAAAATGTTTCGCGACCCGCTCAAACCCAACTACAACACGGCCTCCCCCCGCGTTGCCGCGGGCCTCGGCACAATCGCCAAAATTGTCGCGGAGCGCAAACCCATCTACCGCGACAAGCTGAGCCATGACGACGCTTTGATGCGCATCGAAGGCATTTACAAACCATATCACAACACGTTGCAGACCCTGTTGACCCAAACCCTGAACCGGTTCGGCATGGCTGTGCTGATCGATTGTCATTCCATGCCCAATCTGGACAAATCCGGCAATGCCAATGCACCAGACATTGTGTTGGGTGATCGCCATGGCAGCGCCTGTCATCCCATTCTGGTGGAATTGACCGACACCTTATTTACCACCGCCGGCTTGAAAGTGGCGCGTAACCGGCCATATGCAGGCGGCTTCATCACCAAAGCTTATGGCCAGCCCCACAACAATGTGCACGCATTACAGATTGAGATCGGCCGACATCTATATATGAACGAAGCCACCTTGGAAAAAACCAGTAATTTTTCGTCTATTCAGGCGATATTACAAAAGTTGATTGCGCTCTATGCGCGCCTTGATCTCACCGAATTGCTTGATCAACAGCTCGCCGCCGAATAAATCCAGCATAGATTCAAGTCTATCTCGAAAAAGGGGGCCGCCCTAAGCGGCCCAAAGTCAAGGGAGGAAACGTCAGCAGCTCGATGCTGTCAGATCAGGTGAGCCGCTAATGCATCATGCACTTACTGGAGTGAACTGAATACCCAGAACTGCAAGCGATCCAACAGGCATTGTTTAGAATACTAGACTAATACAAGTTGTCTCACAATCAAAGCTAAGTTCAAAAAGTGTACAATTTATTAACAATTGTATTTTTCTGAGACACGACCAAATAAAGGGCGATAAATTCTGATGAATTCAGACTGGAAAAATGAAATAAAGACAAGTGAAATCAATGATCTATTACGGGAGGCTGCGGGCGCCGCTGCCACGATCACCACAGCTTTTTTCCGCACCAGCATCGCCATTGAAAATAAACTCAACCAAGGCTTTGACCCCGTCACCGAAGCCGACAAACAGGCAGAGATGGCCATTCGCGCCATCATCAACAAATATTTTCCGAATCACGGCATTTCTGGCGAAGAACTCGCCAATCAGGAAAGCGATAGCCCGTTTAACTGGGTCATCGACCCGATTGACGGCACCCGCGCCTTCATTTCCGGCTTGCCCGTTTGGGGCACCTTGATCGCGCTAACCCACAAACAAGTGCCCATCGCCGGGTTAATGAGCCAGCCCCATATCGGCGAAAATTTTATCGCCATTCGCGGTGAGGGCGCGGTGGTCGAGCGCGGCACAGAATTGGCGGACCTGCAAACCAGCCAGGTGAGCGAATTGGGCGATGCCCGTATGTTCACCACCTCGCCGCGCATCTTTTTGTCTGAAACAACCGGTCAGGCCTATGATAAGCTGGAGGCTGATGTGAAACTGGCCCGTTATGGTCTGGATTGCTACGGCTATGCCATGCTCGCTGCAGGTCACGGTGAGCTGGTGGTGGAAGAAGGTCTGAAAGATGTTGATATCGCGGCCATGATCCCACTGATCGAAGAAGCTGGCGGCATTGTCACCACCTGGTCAGGAAAGTCGGCGGTGTCAGGCGGACAAGTCATCGCCGCCGCCAACAAACAAATTTACGACCAAGCGATCAAATATCTGGCGCCGCATGCCACCGACTAGAGTCGTTCAAACAAGTCGGGATAGTCGCGCACATAACCATTCTCGTCGACGTCAAATGCAGTTTTAAAACCGGTGGTCAGGCTTTCATAATCATAGTGTTGCGGGCCGGTGCAGGCATAGTTTTGCTGCACCATGGTGGGCGTTAGCTCCAAATCAGCTATATAGATCACTTCCGTTTGAGCTTTATCGCCCTCGGCCAGTTTCAGCCGATTGATCGGCAAGCTGTTGGTGAAGGGCGTGGCGAAAATATCAATATCCACCGCGCCATCCAGCGCTGGCATTTTCACCTCATGACCATTCAGCCAATGGCCCGCATCCGAGCGGCGCAGTGAAAGGCTGTGCCCATCAATCAGCCGCAAATCGGCACGCAGCAACTGCCAATCCACATCCAGTTCCAGTGCATAATCCAAGGCGAAATCTCTTTTGTCCGCCGTGCTGATCACCCGCCCGGTCACATCAATTAGCGAGGGGGTAATATCGACCCGCACCAGTTCCAGCCCCTCAGTTTCAAGATTACGCCAACGAATCTGGTGGTGATGGGTGCTCATTATCGTCCCTGTTCTGTTATAAAGGCATCGAAGGCGGCAAAGGCCTGAGCCCGAATGCCATCATTTTCCATAAAGATTTCGTGCCGCGCATTTGGCAACACCGCATGTCGCCCGGTGCGCATGCTCATGCCAAGATGTTCAATGGCCGATGTGGACACCACGCGGTCATCCGCCGCGGCCAACATCAACACGGGCAACTTGACCTTTTGGCCAAACTCAGGGGCCCCTGCCTCCTCCATGGCGGCCAAACTGGCCGCGGTCCACCCGACGGTCGGGGCACCGATCAACAAATCGGGTCTGTGATCCAATGTTTTGACCATGCGCATATAGCGTCCGTGATCTGAGGTCAGTTCGTTGCCAGGAAAGGTTTTTGCGCTTGGCCGCGGAAATTTCCAGGGCTGCATCGGCAAATGCCCGGCGCCCAAAAACTTCATCAATTGCACCAGGTTCTTGCCGGTTGAAATGCTTACCGCCAAATCCAATGCCACCATTGGCGCACTTAGAAACACCCGATCAAACATCAACCGATCGCGGGTGGCGGCGAACAGGGAGGCCAGCCCACCCATCGAATGCCCCACCAGATAATAAGGGGGCGGGCAGTCTGGCAATAAAATGTCGGCGTGAAAGCTGACCAAATCGGTGACAAAGTCATCGAAATCTTCCACATGCCCCAGTTGTGGATCAGTGATCAAACGGTCAGACCCGCCCTGCCCGCGCCAGTCAAATGTGGCCACCGCAAAGCCTCGCTGCTGGAAATCATAAATGGTCTCGAAATATTTCTCGATATATTCCGTGCGCCCCTGCACCAGGCAGATGGTGCCCTTGTTTTTGTTGCCCAGCCGCGGCCAAAGCGCATAGCGCAATTGCACCTTGTCCCGGGTTTTGAAAAAACCGGCCCGCGCGCCCGACGGAATGGGATTGCTTGGGATATTGGCCAGTTCTGGCCCCATCACTTTATTGGGCGCGTTCATCATTTCTCCTCGGCAACGCAGTCAACGGCTTTCTCATTTAGGAAGCATTGGGCACCAGTTGCAAGATGAAAACAATAAAGCCAGCAATTTAAAAAATTGCTGGCTTATTGGGGTGGAACATCATGCGGGGGGCGGATGATGATGTTCCGATTAAGGTTGTTGCAAGCCGTGATCAGACTGTTTAGCGGCTCACAAGTCTCAAGCTAAAGGAACGCAACTGAACCGTCTTATAATCAGGCATTCATTTTCGGTTCATCTTCTAATAATCTGAAAAATATACCAAAATTCATAGCTGGAAATTTTGATTGCCCCTCTTGAAATTCGGAACATCGATCCCAAATTATGAAATGTCAGCAGCCCAAAAGGGGGCTGACGGAAAAGCTAGAAAAGATGCCCATATTGGGATCTTGAACGTTCATATTGCTTCAAAAGGAGAATATGTCATGAACACATTGGATCTATCCCCATTCTATCGCTCAACCGTAGGCTTTGATCGCCTGTTCAACCTGCTTGACGATCTCTCACCACAAGAACCCAACGCTTTCCCGCCGTACAACATTGAGCGGACAGGCGAAGACACATACCGCATTTCCATGGCGGTGGCCGGGTTCTCAAAAGACGATCTGGTGATCGAGACCAAGGAAAATGCGATCATCGTCAAGGGCGCGAAGTCTCAAAGCGAATCTGAGCAGTCACGCGACTTCCTGCATCGCGGCATTGCCGAACGCTCCTTCGAACGTCGGTTTAAACTGGCCGATTATGTAGAGGTGCGCGGCGCCGATCTGGAAAACGGCCTGTTGCACATTGAACTGGCGCGCGAACTGCCAGAGAGCAAGCGTCCGCGCAAAATCGCCATTGGAACCGATAGCGGAACCGAACAAAAGAAAATTGAGGGCGAGTTGAAAAACTAGTCGTCAATTCGTCAATAAATTGACAGACAGCCGGGGCGCAACCACAACATGTTGTGCCCCGCTTTTATTTAACCTCAACTTGTGCTGCTCCTGCGACAAAAAAACTTTGTCGCCCCCCTTGCCCCTCCCCGCGATATCGAATAATCTCCGCCCAAAAATAGGACAGCAATACTGTCCATACCATATGACCGGAATGCCGAAGTTGCTTTTAATGCAACAGGCTTATATTTTTGTGTCATAAGCTGTGTATAGCACTCTGGGGGAGAGCCGAAACAAGGCTCGATTGGGCGCGACGACAAGATCAAAAAGATCGCGATCGCCCATTTTAGGAAAAATTGCGCTTGTCGCGGACGGCGCGTTGTGAATGCGGTTCATAACGCACGGCATATGTAAACCTGACCCAAATTTCGCTCCCACGGCGCGGAATGGCAGTGACTATTATGGAGGGGCTTATGGCCAAAAAGAATGACCAAGCTTTGCATGACGTGCAGGTAGCACCTGCCAAACCAGCAAATGGCCGCCCCAAACCGGTGGGCCTTTACGACCCGGTGAACGAGCATGATGCATGCGGCTTGGGACTGATCGCCAATATCGACAACACCGCCACCCATGACATTGTTGAATCCGGGCTGAAAATCCTGATTAACTTGACTCACCGGGGCGCGGTGGGCGCAGATCCGTTGATGGGTGACGGCGCTGGCATGCTGGTGCAAATTCCCCATGCCTTCTTCGCCAAATCGGTCGATTTCGAGCTGCCCGAAGCCGGCGAATATGCCGTGGCCATGCTGTTTTACCCCAATGATGCCAAACTGAAGGCAAAATGCGCGGAAAAACTGGCCAATTGCGCTCGCGCTGAAGGCCTGGAAATTCTGGGCACCCGAGAGGTTCCGACAGACAATTCTTCACTTTCCGAAGGCGTCATCGCCACACAGCCCATCATTGAACAAGTGTTTGTGGCCCGTCCCGAAGGGTTGAGCGACGAAGAGTTTGAAACCAAATTGCTGATCACCCGCAAGGTGATCTCCAACACCATCTATCGCGAGTTGCCCGAAGCCGACAGCGACAATGGTTTTTATGTGGTGTCCTTCTCTGCCCGCACCATTGTGTATAAAGGCATGTTCTTGGCCGAACAATTGGGGCCGTTTTATCTGGACCTTGTGGACGAAGATTTTAAATCCGCTCTTGCCGTGGTGCACCAACGCTTCTCCACAAACACCTTCCCGTCCTGGAAGTTGGCGCACCCCTATCGCTTTGTGGCACACAATGGTGAAATCAACACCATCCGCGGCAATGTGAACTGGATGGCGGCGCGCCAAGCGTCTGTGGCCTCTGACAAATTCGGTGATGACATCAGCAAAATCTGGCCGATTTCCTATGAAGGCCAGTCTGATACCGCCTGTTTCGATAACGCGCTCGAATTTCTGGTACGCGGGGGTTATAAGCTGCCCCACGCCGCCATGATGATGGTGCCGCAAGCCTGGGCCGGCAATCCGCTGATGGACGACGAGCGCCGGGCCTTTTATGAATATCACGCAGCATTGATGGAGCCATGGGATGGTCCTGCCGCCATGGTCATGACCGACGGGCGCTATATCACTGCCACGCTCGACCGCAACGGCCTGCGCCCGGCTCGCTATTGCGTCACCAAAAACAACCAGATCATCCTCGCTTCTGAAGCGGGTGTGCTGGATATTCCAGAAGAAGATATTGTTGAAAAGTGGCGCTTGCAGCCAGGTAAAATGCTGCTGGTCGACCTTGAAAACAACAAAATGATTTCCGACGACGAAGTCAAAACGGAACTGGCAAAGAAGAACCCCTATCAAAAATGGCTCTCCCGCACGCAGATTGTGTTGGAAGAAGCCCCAGGGGTAGACCGTCAGCCGGTGCAGCCGTTTGACAGCTTGTTGGACCGCCAGCAGGCCTTTGGTTACACGCAAGAAGACATCAAGTTCCTGCTGCCGCCCATGGCGACCACGGGGCAGGAAGGCGTTGGATCTATGGGCACCGACACGCCCATTTCCGCCCTCTCTTCAAAGTCAAAGCTGCTTTATTCCTATTTCAAGCAGAACTTTGCGCAGGTGACCAACCCGCCGATTGACCCGATCCGCGAAGAATCGGTAATGAGCCTGATTTCCTTCATCGGCCCACGCCCGAACCTGTTTGACCTTGAAGGTCTTTCAGAGCGCAAGCGGCTGGAAGTGCGTCAGCCCATCCTCACCAATGAGGATCTGGAAAAAGTGCGCACCATCGGCTCGATCGGTGACAACCAGTTCATCACCGAAACCATCGACATCACCTACGCCGCCGAAAAAGGCGCAGACTGGATGGAAGTGGCGCTTGAGGGCATTTGCGACCGCGCTGAAAGCGCTGTGCGCCTGGGCATGAACATCATCATTTTGTCTGACCGCTTGATCTCTCATGACCGGATCGCCATCCCGGCGCTTTTGGCCACTGCGGCAGTGCATCACCACTTGATCCGCAAGGGTCTGCGCACGTCCTGCGGCCTGGTTGTAGAAACCGGCGAAGCGCGTGAAGTGCACCATTTCGCGGTGCTGGCGGGCTATGGTGCGGAAGCCATCAACCCTTATCTGGCGTTTGAAACCATTTCCGCCATGCAGGCCGAGGGCCATTTCCCACCGGAAGTGGACGAGCAGGAATGTGTTACCCGCTATATCAAATCGATCGGCAAGGGTCTTTTGAAGATCATGTCCAAAATGGGCATTTCGACCTATCAATCCTATTGCGGCGCGCAAATCTTTGATGCGGTTGGTCTCAGCACAGAATTTGTCAAAAAATTCTTCTTTGGCACCGGCACTTCCATCGAAGGTGTGGGACTGAAAGAAGTTGCGCAGGAAACTGCTGAGCGACATATGCTGGCCTTTGGCAATGACGCCGTGTTGAAAAACAGCCTCGATGTCGGTGGCGAATATGCCTACCGCATCCGAGGCGAAAAACACTCATGGACACCCGACACCATTGCCGATCTTCAACATGCAGTTCGTATGGCGGAGCAATCGCCGCAAACGGCGCAAGCCAAATATGATGCCTTTGCCGCTGCGGTAAATGACGCCTCAGAACAGCTTTTGACCATCCGCTCTCTGTTTGAACTGGCCCCAGCGGGCGAGCCCATCGATATTGACCAGGTCGAACCGGCGGAAGAGATCGTCAAACGTTTCTCCACCGGCGCCATGTCATTTGGTTCTATCTCGCGGGAAGCGCACACGTCGTTGGCCATCGCCATGAACAGAATTGGTGGCAAATCCAACACCGGCGAAGGTGGTGAAGAGCCAGATCGCTACAACCCGCTGCCCGACGGCAGCCGCAACCCGGAACGCTCTGCCATCAAGCAGGTCGCCTCTGGCCGTTTCGGGGTGACCACCGATTATCTGGTCAACTCCGATATGATCCAGATTAAAGTGGCGCAGGGCGCCAAGCCCGGCGAAGGCGGGCAATTGCCCGGCCATAAGGTGGATGCCGTGATCGCGCAGACCCGGCATTCAACCCCTGGCGTTGGCCTGATTTCACCGCCGCCGCACCACGACATCTATTCGATCGAAGATTTGGCCCAGCTGATCTATGATTTGAAAAATGTGAACCCGGTGGCCGACATTTCGGTGAAGCTCGTGTCAGAGCTGGGCGTAGGCACGGTGGCCGCTGGTGTGGCCAAAGCACACGCCGACCACATCACCATTTCCGGCTATGATGGCGGCACCGGCGCGTCGCCGCTCACCTCCATCAAACACGCTGGGTCTCCTTGGGAAATCGGCATTGCTGAGACACACCAGACCTTGGTGATGAACCGTCTGCGTTCACGTGTAAAACTGCAAGTAGATGGCGGTTTCAAAACGGGGCGCGATGTGTTGATCGGTGCGATTTTGGGCGCAGACGAGTTTGGCTTTGCCACAGCGCCCCTGATTGCGGCAGGTTGCTTGATGATGCGCAAGTGCCACCTTAATACCTGCCCTGTCGGCATCGCCACACAGGATCCGGAACTGCGCAAGCGCTTCAAAGGCACACCGGACCATGTGGTGAACTACTTCTTCTATGTCGCAGAAGAACTGCGGCAATTGATGGCCGAGTTGGGCGTTAAAACCATCAATGATCTGGTGGGCCGCACCGAACTGCTGCGCCAGCGCAAAGATGTACCGCACGAAAAGGCTCAGGGCATCGACCTGTCTAAACTGCTCTACAAGCCAGAGCTGCACGAGGGTGATACTTACTATCACTCACAATTGCAGGATCACGGCCTGGATGACATTTTGGACAAGACGCTGATCGAAAAGTCCAAAAAAGCGTTGGAAAAGGGCGAACCGGTCAAGTTCGATATCGACATCAAGTCGAAAAATCGATCAGCCGGGGCCATGCTGTCCGGCGCTGTCGCCATGAAATATGGCTTGCAGGGCCTGCCTGAAGACACCATTGCGGTCAATCTGCATGGTATTGCCGGCCAAGCCTTTGGCGCCTTCCTCACCAATGGCATCAGCTTTGATTTGCAGGGTGAGGCCAATGACTATGTGGGCAAGGGCCTTTCTGGCGGTCGCATTGTGGTGCGCCCGGCGGAAAACGCTAATATCGTGCCGGAGAAATCCATCATTGTCGGCAACACCGTGCTTTATGGCGCCATTTCCGGTGAATGCTATTTCCGCGGCTTTGCCGGCGAACGTTTCGCTGTACGGAACTCAGGGGCCCTCGCGGTGGTTGAGGGCCTGGGCGACCATGGCTGCGAATATATGACCGGCGGCGTGGTGGTTGTGATCGGTGAGACCGGCCGCAACTTTGCCGCAGGCATGTCCGGCGGTGTGGCTTATGTGCTCGACGAGGATCAGACCTTCCGCTCCCGCTGCAACCTGGCGATGGTGGACCTCGAGCCGGTGCTTGAGGAAGAGGATCTGATGCGCGAACACCATCATCACGGGGGTGACATAGAATGGCATGGCCGTGTGGATATTTCCGGCGACATGACCAAGCATGATGACGAGCGCCTGTTCCAATTGATCTCCAACCATCTGCACTATACCGGCTCCTCCCGTGCCAAGCTGATATTGGACAATTGGGAAGACTATCGCGGCAAATTTGTAAAAGTTATGCCGGTGGAATATCGCCGCGCCATTTTGGAAATGGAAGCGGCACGTCGTGAAACTGAAGATCAAAGTCAAAGCGCGTAAGAAAGGCATCAAACATGGGTAAGCACACAGGTTTTCTCGAAGTCGATCGCCAGGAAGCGCGCTATGAGCCAGCTTCAGACCGCGTTCGCCACTATAATGAATTTGCCGTGCCGCTCACCGAAGGTGAGATTGTGCGGCAAGCATCACGCTGCATGGATTGCGGCATCCCCTATTGTCATGGCGATACGGGCTGCCCGGTCAACAACCAGATTCCGGATTGGAACGATCTGGTGTATCAGCGTGATTGGGAAGAAGCGTCTGAAAACCTTCATTCCACCAACAATTTCCCTGAATTCACCGGCCGCATTTGTCCAGCCCCATGTGAGGAGGCCTGCACGCTCAATCTGGAAGACCAGCCGGTCACCATCAAAAATATTGAGCAAACCATTGCTGACCGCGCCATTAAAAATGGATGGCTGAAGCCGCAGGTGCCAGAAACCAAAACCGGCAAAAAAATTGCCATTATCGGTTCCGGTCCGGCCGGCATGGCCGCCGCCCAGCAATTGGCACGGGTGGGTCACGAAGTGCATGTTTATGAACGCGAGGCCAAGGCAGGCGGTTTGCTGCGCTATGGCATTCCTGATTTCAAAATGGAAAAGCACCATATTGATTGGCGCGTTGAGCAGATGGAAGCTGAAGGCGTAATCTTCCATTACAACGAAAATATTGGGGTGACGCGCTCTTTTGCCAATCTGCAAAAGAACCACGATGCCGTCCTGCTGTCCGGTGGCGCGGAACATCCACGCGATCCGGGCGTCGAAGGCCAGGATCTCGGCGGCGTGCACTACGCCATGCCCTATTTGACTCAGCAAAACAAGCGCGTCAGCGGCGAAGAAATTGGCGATGAAGCGCCAATTTTGGCCAATGGCAAACGCGTCGTGGTGATTGGCGGTGGCGATACCGCATCAGACTGTGTGGGCACCGCCTTCCGTCAAGGAGCTGTGTCCGTCACCCAATTGGATATTCGCCCGCAGCCGCCTGAAAAAGAAGACAAGCTGACCAGCTGGCCACATTGGGCCATCAAAATGCGCACTTCTTCTTCTCAAGCGGAAGGGGCAAATCGTGAGTTTCAGGCCGCAACCGTGGAAATGATCGGCAATGATCTCGGCCACGTGACCGGGGTAAAATGTACCCGCGTCGACGAAAAGCGTGATCCCGTGGAAAATGGCGAATTTATCTTGCGGGCAGATCTGGTGCTGATGGCCATTGGTTTTGCCCATCCGTTGCAAGAAGGTCTGTTGGCCGAATTGGGCGCTGATCTCGACCCGCGCAAAAATCTGTTTGCCGACACGCTGTCTTACCGCACCTCAGTCGATGGTGTTTATGCGGCAGGTGATATGCGGCGGGGCCAGTCCCTGGTGGTCTGGGCCATTCGGGAGGGCCGTCAGGCGGCCCGTGCCATTGATATGGACCTGATGGGCGCAACCACCCTGCCACGCTAGCCCTTGCGAATTATCTCGGCAGCTGTGGTGCTTGCTCTTCAGCTGCCGGGTCAACCCCCACACCAAACGCATCTGCACGACCGATCGGCGCCGCCATCAATTGCTCCAGTTGCACAACAGGTGTTGTGGTCGCTGATTTCATCACAAGTCCGCCCGCGTCGGCGCGCGGCTTTTCGCCCAAGGGCCGCACAGCCCCGGCAACCTCCAGCATACGCACCTGGCTCAGCCCTTGAAAAGGCGGGCGTTGCAATTGCGCGGCATCACTGTTTTCCAATGGATCCGCCACCGCAATCGTCACACTGCCGCCGCGGTAAAAGGTCTTGATCGATTTATCTACAAAGAAGGCCAGCTTGTCATTCCCCCGCGCGGTGAAGTGAATGCCATCTCCTTTGCGCATCTGCGCATTTTGCCCGTTCAAATCCGGCCCATAGGCAGAATAATTGCCGTCCTCATCTACGAATCGCTCGTAAATGTCGACATATTCGGCCCCATATTCAAAAGCGACCAGCCGATGAATGGATGAAATCTGGCTCATGGCCGATGAATAGGAGCCTGAGCGCATTGGCGGCAATCCCAACCACACCACCGGCTTGTTCGCGGCTTTCAATTGTGCATGAAACTCAGACAGCCGCGCGCGATAGGCGGCACGCCACCCATCGGTCAAGGGATCGAAGCTCCCTTCCCCGGTCCGAATGACTTGGCGGTCATTGGTGCCTATCGCCACCACCACCATGTCAAAATCATCAGCGGCTATGCGTTCGCCAATCGCTTTGTTCCAATCGTAATAATCGTCCCGCACAAAGCCGGAAGAGCCAACGCCGGCCCCAATGATTTTCAATTGCGGATCTTCTGCATAAAACCGATCCAACCCCTTGGCCAGATCGATCGATAAACTGTCACCAATCACCAACAGGCGTGTGGCATCCGGGGCCTTTTCAATCGTATTCACCTTAACAGGCGCGGCCACACTGGGTGAACTCCGCTTTGGCGCTGGCTGTTGTTGCGGCTTGGGTTGCTCTTTTTTGCGACCAAACAAAATATCAAAAAGGGTGCGCCGGTCACCGCTATTGTTTTGCGCCACTTCAATGCGTTCTTCCGCTAAAGCGGTCAATGGCATGTTGAAGCTGGCCATAGGCAGAGCCAGGGCCAACAGAACCACCATCCAGATTGCGCGCATCTTCAAAAACATCATCGTTTTGATTTAGCACATCATTGGGCCATCAGCACATCAAAAACCTGTTTGGTGGCAAACCCATCCACCACCAGCCCAGCGTCGGCCTGCCAGGCCCGCAGCGCCTTTTGGCTGATTGGCCCAAACCTGCCATCCACATTGGCTTTATAATAGCCCAGTTGCTTCAGCTTTTGTTGTAGGGCAACCCGTTGATCACGATTGAGAAAGGCGGTATTGCGCGGCCAATCCTGTTCGAACGGCCCCACGCCTTTCAGGCGATCAGTCAGATGCGCCACAGTCAATGCATAGGAATCGGCAAAATTATAGCCTTTAAAAGCCAAATAGTTGCGGCCCATCAAAAATTTCGGCCCATTATGACCAGCGGGCACATAAAGAAACACCGGCTGGTCCAGATCGCCAAACTGGCGCCCCGCCACCCGGCGCACGCCGCGCTCAGCAAAAAAACGCACCGTACGCATCTGATCTCGTCCGGCCAATTGATAATCAAAGCCTTTGGGCAGGCTCACTTCCATGCCCCAATCTTCCCCCGGCACATAACCCAGAGCCAATAACCATCGCGCCGAAGAGGCCAGCGCATCGGCCAAGGAATTGTGAACATCAATCCGGCCATCCCGATCAAAATCCACCGCCAATTGGGCATAGGCAGTGGGCATAATCTGCAAATGCCCCATCGCCCCGGCCCAAGAGCCCTTCTGATCCATCGGCATCTTGCCCGCCTGCATCAGCTTCAGCACCAAAAGCAGCTCTTGTTTATCTGCTTCAACCCGACCGCGCCGCTGATGCACTAGAGAAAACAGTGAGCGCACCACCGGCTTGAAATAGATGTCCTGATCCATGATGGTGCCGTAATTGGTTTCAATCCCCCAGATGGCGGCCAGCACATAAGGATCCACCCCAATTTGCGCCGCCACCCGGTCAAACACGGCCTTGTTGGCGCGATATTTTTCTTGTCCCTGCCGAATTTTGGCAGCGCTGACCCGCTTGTCGATATAGTCCCAGATCGGACGCTCAAATTCGGGCTGGGTCGCCTGCGCCACCTTGATAGTCGGATCCGGCGAAAGGCCATTGGTAATGCGGCGATAAAATTCCCGCGATATCCCCGCTGCCACCGCTTCGCGTTCGAAACTTTTGACAAAATCAGAAAAACTCTGCTGTGGCGCCGCCACGCTGGCCATTGGCCACAGCACCAATGCGATAAAAATCAAAGCGCGCAAAAGCATGAAGGTCCCCTTTCACCCGCTTCAATTATGCCGGACTATTTAGGCAATTTCCGGGCGATCATTGCGGGTCAAAAGATATTTTTCCCACGCATAAGCATTGTTCACAATACCGTTCAGATCATCATATTGCGGTGTCCAGCCCAGCATGGAACGCACCCGGTCCGCCCCGGCCACCACGGCTGCGGGGTCACCGGCCCGTCGCTCCGTTTCCCGTGCGGTAAAATCGACGCCGGTCACCTTCTTTACCGTATCCACCACTTCGCGCACACTATAGCCGCGGCCATAACCACAATTGAGCGTGGTGGAAAGCCCGCCATCACGTAAATAATTGAGCAGCAAGCCGTGCGCCGCCACAAGGTCGCTCACATGGATATAGTCGCGCAAGGCCGTGCCGTCAGGCGTGTCATAGTCGGTGCCAAAAATCTGCATTTCGTCGCGCTGGCCCAGCGCTGCCTGACACGCCACTTTAATCAAGTGTGTGGCGCGCGGCGTGGATTGCCCCAACCGCCCCTTTGGGTCTGCCCCGGCCACATTGAAATAGCGCAATACACCATAACGTATCGGATGCGCCGCCGCCACATCCTGCAGCATCATTTCGCTCATCAGCTTCGAACGGCCATAGGGCGACATGGGGTTCAGCTGAGCATCTTCGAAAACCGGGTCATTCCCAGTCATACCGTAAACAGCCGCCGTGGAGGAAAAGATAAAATGCTCAACGCCGCCACGAGCCGCCGCCTCGATCAGGTTGCGCGTGGTCGTTGTGTTGTTTTGATAATATTTCAGCGGATTTTCCACCGATTCGGGCACCACAATCGAGCCAGCAAAGTGCAAAATGGATTTAATATTGTGAGTTTTAATCAATTCCAACACCAATTCGGTGTCGCCCGCATGGCCTTCCACAAACATGGCCCGATCATCAATGGCCCATTGAAAGCCGGTGATCAGATTGTCCAGCACCACCACTTTTTCGCCCTCATCTGCCAGATGAAGCACCATATGTCCGCCAATATAGCCGGCCCCGCCGGTCACCAACACGCTCATCAATTTGCCCCTTAACTGAATTCTAATCTGTTGCCATCTAACTGGCAAAGGGTTGCGATTAGCTTTAAACGCACCTAACTATGCGTATGATTTTTTGAATAGGGGATCAAATTGGCCAAAAAAGTTCGCACCGCAGTCTTTCCTGTCGCCGGCCTGGGCACCCGCTTCCTGCCCGCCACAAAAGCCATGCCAAAAGAAATGCTGCCGGTGGTCGACAAGCCCCTCATTCAATATGCGGTGGACGAAGCCCGCCAAGCGGGCATTGAACATTTTGTCTTCGTCACGGGCCGCAATAAGGGCGTGATCGAAGACCATTTCGACAAACAGGTGGAATTAGAGATCACCCTTCATCAACGCAACAAGCACGACATGCTCAAAATGCTGGATGAAGGGCTGCCCCGCCCCGGCCAAACCAGCTTTACGCGCCAACAGGAACCGTTGGGCCTGGGTCATGCGGTTTGGTGCGCGCGTGACATTGTGGGCAATGAGCCCTTTGCTCTGCTGTTGCCCGATATGCTGATGCGCGCAGAACCCGGCGTGTTAAGCCAGATGATGCAAAGCTACAACCAGAATGGCGGCAATGTGATTGCCGTGGAAGAAATCGACCCGGAAGAGGTCAGCTCCTATGGCATTGTCGGGCGGGGCGATGGTCCTGATGAAGGGTTTGACATCACCCAGATGGTCGAAAAGCCCGCCAAGGAGGATGCCCCATCCAACCTGATCATTTCCGGCAGATATATATTGCAGCCAGAAATTTTCGAATTGATTTCAACACAGGCCAAAGGCGCAGGGGGCGAAATTCAGATCACCGATGCGATGGTGGCGCTCATGAACAGCCAGAAATTTACCGGCGTAAAATATAAAGGCCAAAGCTTTGACTGCGGTTCAAAAATTGGCTTTTTGACCGCCAATGTGGCCTTTGCGCTTGACCGGCCCGACATTGCTGAGGGTTTTCAACGGGAATTGCTGGCACTCGACATTGCGGAGCTAAAGGGCCCGATCAAGGACGCGTAAATCGCAGCCCGGCTTCGATCGCGTTGGTGCGGCTGCCACCCTCAACACTGTCTTCGCTCAATTCATAGCGATAGCCGGCATAAGCAGAAGCGTAGCTGTTGATGATATAGATGGCTTCCAGCCCAAGCGCGAACTGCCCCGCATGGCGATCACTGCCCTGATAATGTTCGCGCCCAAAATCGGTGCTGAGCTCATACCCCCATCGGTCATTGACCTGTTGGCTGAAGCCAAGGCTCAAACCATCGGTTATTTTATCTGCCTCACCAGATTCAGTCGCCGGGCTGAGTGAGGTGTCTGCACTCACCGTTAGGACGGCGCTATTGCCCAGTTGATAAGTGATTGCTGCGCCATAAGACGTGGTGAGAACCGTATTGAGACCAGGGGCATCATAGGCGCGACGCAACTGCCCAACCGAAACTTCCCCGGTGACCCGATCCTTAAAATTCACGGCAACGCCCAGCCGATTGTCAAATGTCCAACCATCCCGCTTGGCCGAAAGCGTGGCAGATGCTGCATCATAAATCGTGCGCGTAACGTTGGTGTCATAAAACACATTCACGATTGGCGTCAGCTCGCGGCTCACGCGACCACCAACGCTCCAGGCCCAAGCATTCTGATCGCTATTGTCTTGCAGACTGTCATCGTCCAACCTTGTCGGCCCGGTCTGTGTCCGACGCAGCCCCAATCGCCCGTCCAGCGCGGTTTTATTGAATTGATGTGCCAATGATGCATTGGCCCCGAATGTCTGGTTGAGCGGCGCTTCCGAAACCGTGTCGGGCAGGTCGTCGCTGTTCAACCGGGGCAGATTCAACCCATAATCGATGCCGGCATCAACGGATGTGCGACGGGAAAGCTGATAGCTGACGGCGGCGTCTAGATTAAGCGTGCGTACACCGCCACCTTCCTTTTGATATTGATCCAATGTGGCAGAGGCACTGCCCGAAAGGACCCAGTCTTCATCCACCCGCGTTGCGCTGATTTGCGGCACCGCTTCCAGATAGCTTTGTCCAACGCCATCCTTCATCTCATAGCCGCCGCGCAAGCTGAGGCTGGTGGATAAATCAAACGGATAGAGCAAATCCTCCGCAAGTGCCGTCTGGTGGCTCGCCACCGCCCACACCAGCACACTGCCAGCGCATATCAAAAGGCGCCAGCCATCTGACCAACCGGATCTGTGATGTGCAGAACTGCCTGACAAGGCCGTCATGGAAAGGCTCAATCTTGTTCAAATGACATAAAACGCGCCCCTTGATCATGCCCTTTTATGGTTAATGAACGGTTGAAGCCCGAGCAAATCCACACCAAACACATGAATGTAACCTATTAATTTTTATACAAATTCTATCTCTAGCAAAATTTACGCTCCCTTTGGATACGCATTAACAGCTGATTAGCCTTAACGGGTTAGACTGACCGTTAAGTTTGAGACCTAGCGCCCGCATTGGGGTTGCAGTAAGGAGTAGGGTCGCATGGATTTAGCCACAATACTTGGCATCATTGCCGGTGCTGCATTTATCGCGCTGGCCATTTTTCTCGGTGGATCATTCAGCCAGTTTGTCAATGGTCCTTCTATGTTGATCGTTGTGGGCGGCGGTCTTGCCGCCACCTTAATTCGCTTTCCGCTCGGCGGTGTTTTGGGCGCCTTCTCCACAGGTGGCAAAGTCTCCTTCACCCATAAAAAGGTTGATCCGCGCGAGCTCATCGAAAAAATCGCAGAGATGGGCGACATCGTTCGGCGCTCCGGCCCGCTTGGGCTGGAAAATGTTGAGGTCGAGGAACCAAACCTCAAAAAGGGCGCGCAATATATTGCCGATGGCTATGACGCCGCCTTTATCCGCGAAGCGATGGAATTGGAACGCGATCATTATATCAGCCGTCTTTCGGAAGGGCAGCGCGTGTTCAAAAGTTTGGGCGACGCTGCACCAGCCTTTGGTATGATCGGCACCCTGGTCGGCCTGGTGCAAATGTTGGCCAACATGGAAGACCCCTCCGCCATTGGTCCGGCCATGGCGGTCGCACTTTTGACAACGCTATATGGAGCAGTTGTGGCCAACCTGATATGCCTACCAATCGCCGACAAACTGTCTGCCAAGCTGGAAATGGAAGAAATCAACCAGACCCTGATCATTGATGGCATTATGTCAATCCGCGACGGCAAGAGCCCGGCCTTGATCACACAGATGCTCACAGCCTACCTGCCTGAAACCCAGCGTGATCATCTGGAAGAAGCAGCGTAGCGTAATCATCAAAGGGTAAGCTATACCAATGGCGCGAAAGAAAAAAGCAGCAGGCGGGAGCGACATCCCAGAATGGTTGGTCACCTTTGCCGACCTCATGTCCATCCTTGTATGCTTTTTCGTCCTTATTGTGTCTTTTTCCATTCAGGACGAGCTAAAACTGCAAGTGGTGGCAGGCTCGCTTAAGGATGCTTTTGGGGTGATTAAGGTAGAGCGGCGCGCAGGTATTATTGAGCGCGATGGCAACCCCCAGCGTGACTTTATCAAAACGTTGACCCTAGAAGACGATGTCACCCAGACCGAATTTCAGGAACAAGATCATAATGAGCGCAAAAAGCAGGGGCCAGAAGCCAACACCCACGATATTGAGCGGTCAAAGGTAGAAAAACCACGCCAATTTGCATTGGCTACAACAACCTTGCGTCAGGCATGGCAGGAACTGCCGGAAATCACTTTTGTTGCGGACAATTTGTTGATCGAGGAAACTGAGGAAGGGCTCCACATTCAGATTGTGGACCAAGAAGGTCGTGCCATGTTCCCAGAAGGATCCAAATACCCCTATGAAGTCACGCGCAAAGCAATTGAGGTCATGACACCGATCCTGAAAAGCTTACCCAACCAAGTCAAGGTGACCGGCCACGTTGCCTCCGGTGGTATTTATCAAACCCAAACTTATGGCAAATGGGACCTGTCGACTGATCGCGCGAATATTGTGCGCCGCATCATGGAAGAATTTGGCATGCCATCCGAGCGTTTTTACGCAGTCGTCGGCAAAGGCGAAAGCCAACCGCTGTTTCCGAACGACCCTTACCTGTCAGCCAACCAGCGCATCTCGATTTTGCTGATGAAGGAAGAGCCGCCCGTACCCGTTGAGCTGCGCCCATAAATTCAAGAGCAGCTGCCAACGAAGGGCTAGCTGGTCGCCTCGCCAGCCTCAAGCGGCACCACATTCAGCACCACGCCTTGGGCCGAAACCACTTTTACACGGGTTTGGGCCGGCAGGTCGGGCCCTTCCACGCGCCACCAGCTTTCACCCACCTTCATGCGGCCCTTGCCGTTCACAATCGGCTCATCCAGCGTATAGGTATCACCGACAAATTTCTGGCTGCGCTTGTTCAAGAAGGGGCGGTCAGACTTGCCGCCCACACCTTTGAAATAGACGGTCCAGAACGCAACGCCCGCAATCGACAGTACGCCGAATAACAGCCATTGAAACTGCCAGCTCAAAATACCCAGAAAAGCCTGAATACCCACGGCAATCGCCGCCAGCCCAAACCAGACAATCACCCCGCCGGGCACCATCAATTCAACACCGAGCAGCAAAAAGCCACCTACAATCCAAGCCCAGGGACCCAAGTCAGTAAACCAGTTGATCAGATCCATCTAGCTCTCCTTCTTGCCGCCACTCGGCACACGAGAAGAACTGCGTTTTTGCGATGATCCTTCGCCAAACGCTTCTTTGGCAATCTCGGCCACCCCGCCAATTGCGCCAATCACATTGGCCGCCTCCAGTGGCATCATCAGCACTTTCTGGTTGGGCGATTTGGCAATCTGCTCCAGCGCCTTGATATAATTGTTGGCGACAAAATAATTGACCGCTTGCACATCACCGGCCGCGATGGCTTCAGATACCATTTGCGTTGCTTTGGCTTCCGCTTCAGCAGACCGTTCCCGCGCTTCGGCATCGCGGAACGCGGCTTCCTTGCGCCCTTCCGCTTCCAACACTTGTGATTGCTTTTCGCCTTCCGCTTCCAAAATCGCGCTCTGGCGACGGCCCTCACTTTCCAAAATCGTGGCGCGCTTTTCCCGCTCCGCCTTCATCTGTCGGCCCATGGCTTCTACAAGGTCAGCGGGCGGATCAATATCCTTGATCTCAATCCGGGTGGTTTTCACCCCCCAAGGCGACACAGCCTGATCCACCACATGCAACAACCGCGCATTGATTTCATCCCGGTTGGACAATAGCTCGTCCAGATCCATCGAGCCCATCACGGTCCGGATATTGGTCATGGTGAGGTTGAGAATCGCCGTTTCCAACTGGTTCACTTCATAGCTGGCCGCCGCCGCATCCATCACCTGGAAAAAATTCACGCCATTGACTTTGACCGTCGCATTGTCCCGGGTGATCACTTCTTGCGAAGGCACATCCAACACCCGCTCCATCATATTCATCTTGCGACCCACTGCATCAACAAAGGGCACGATGATGTTCAGCCCCGGTGTCAATGTGCGGGTATAGCGGCCAAAGCGCTCCACCGTATAATTATAGCCCTGCGGCACCACTTTCACCCCAGCAACCAGCACCAGAATGATCAGCACCACGGCTGCAATAATGGCTATTGAAAAACCGTCCATAACGCCCACCCTCACCTTTTCTTATTATTTAACAAGATATTTTAATAATGAATATGGGCATTATGCGGGGATTGGCAAGAGAATAAAAGCGATTTATCCGCGTGTGAGTGCAGGCCCTCTATAGCCAGCCTTGCAACTCACGACGCACCACACTTTCAATCACATCCATGCCCGGATCAGTGGCGTTGAGGCAAGGAATATAGGCATATTTTTCGCCACCTGCTTCCATGAACTCTTCTTCGCCTTCCATGGCGATTTCCTCAAGCGTTTCCAAACAATCAACGGAAAAGCCGGGGGTCAAGATTGCCACTTTTTTCACGCCCAGACTGGGGAGTTCTTCAAGCGTTTTGTCCGTATAGGGTTGCAACCACTCTTCCGGCCCGAAGCGCGACTGGAAGGTCACCATCATTTTATCTTCCGCCCAGCCCAGCTTCTCGCGCACCAGTCGCGTGGTTTTAAAACATTGACAGTGATAAGGATCGCCCTTCATCAAATAGCTTTTGGGCACCCCATGATAGGAGGTGATCACCAAATCAGGCTTAAAGTCGAGCTTTTCCAGCCCATCGGTAATCGAGTTGGCGATCGCTTCAATATAGGCAGGGTCTTCAAAATAGGCCGGGGCTGTGCGCACAGCTGGTTGCCAGCGCATGGTCTTGAGATGATCAAACGCCTTGTCATTGGCGGTGGCGGTGGTGCTGGCTGCATATTGCGGATATAACGGCACCAGCAAAATTTTTTCGCACCCCTGGGCTTTCAGCCGATCAATCGCGTCAGGCGTCGACGGATTGCCATAGCGCATGCCATAGTCCACCACGATATTATCTTGCCCTTTGAGGCGTTCACTCAGCTTCTCAACCTGCTCTTTTGCAATCACCCTCAACGGGCTGTCGTCATTTTCCATATCCCAGATCTTGTCATAGGCTGCGCCGGACTTTTTCGGCCGCGTGGTCAACACGATCAGATTGAGAATCGGCCACCAGATGGCACGTGGAATTTCGATCACCCGCCGATCAGACAAAAACTCTTTCAAATAGCGCCGCATGGACCAATAGTCTGTGGCGTCAGGGGTGCCGAGATTGAGCAGCAAAACGCCGATCTTTTTGGGTGGAATTTGTGGATGGTCGGGTGGAAGATGCGAAACCATAATGCCCCTTATGCGCTGAACTGGTGGAGAGCCACAGGGCATCGGGCGCAAAGATTGCGCCATACCTGCCTGATCGATCCCCTACTCAACAATAAGCATATAACGCGAACTGGGTGCAACCGGTTCATAAAAAAGGGCGGCATAAAGCCGCCCTTTCTATTTATTATAGGCCGAACTACTCGGCTTTGGAAATCCGGTCGTCGGTCATAGGTGTATATTCGCCACCCAGCTTGGCAATATAATCTGCCACAACAACCTCAAGGCCTGGGCCATAGTCATAAGCGTTCATGCCTTCGGTTTCGAACACTTTATAGCCGTCGCCACCTGCACGCATGTAATTGTTGGTGGCCACCATATAGGTAGCGCTCTCATCAAGCGGCGCGTAAGACCCGTCATCCTGCATAACTTCAACAGAAACAATGCGTGATCCGGGCTCTGCTTCTGGGTCCCAAGTATATTTCATGCCAGCCACTTGTGGGAACCGGCCAGCACCATCTTCCACTTGGCTCACGCCATTTTCCAACGCCTCGATCACATGTTCGCCTTTCAGCTCAAATGTGGCCAACGTGTTCTGGAACGGCAGCACGGTCAGCACTTCACCCATGGTGATTTCGCCCGCATCAATCGATGCACGCAAGCCACCGCCATTTTGGATGACGATCTGAACACCTTGATCTTTGGTGCGGTCCAACATGGCCTCGGTCACCAACACGCCCATAGAGCAAACTTCAGCACGACAGACATTGCGGTCACCCACAATTTCATCGGTGCTGGCGCCAACCACCTGTGCCTTGATGGCCTCAAGCGGCGCGGCCTTCTCTTCAATCACCGCGAGCATCTCTTTATCTTCAGGCACACGCGCATCCAGCAACCAAGGGGCACCTTCAGCTTCGGTTACATTGCCTTCATCATCCCAGGTCACGCTCAGTTCGCCGAGATATTTTGAATAGGCATAGGCCTGCACAATCGGCACATCCTGGCCGCTTGGGTTCTTGGCCATCGTTGGATATTCATCCAACAAGGTGTGAGAGTGACCACCGACAATCACGTCGATGCCGTCAACGGCCTGGGCAATCGCGATATCGCGATTGATACCGACATGCGAGAGCAATACAATTTTGTTCACGCCATCAGCTTCAAGCTGGGTGACCAGTTTCTTCAACACCTCTTCGGCCTGAATAAATTTGACATTATCACCCGGCGATGATGTTTCCGCTGTGTCTTCGGCCAAAACGCCGATAATCGCGACTTTCTCGCCATCAATTTCTTTCACGATGTGAGAAGGCACTTTGCCTTTGAGCAAAGGCTCATCTGCCAGATTGGCATTGGCAAACAGAACCGGGAAATCAACTGCATCAACAAATTCCGCCAGCTTTTCCGGGCCGTCATCAAACTCGTGGTTGCCCACGGCCATAGCATCAAAGCCGATCATGTTCATCAGCTGCGCGGCCAACGCACCCTTATAGGTGGTGTAGAACAAGGAGCCTTGGAATTGGTCGCCGGCATCCAGCGTCAACACATTAAAGCCCTGACCTTCCAACGCCGAACGACGTGTTTCGATGGCTGTGGCCACGCGCGCCATGCCGCCAAAACATTCGCCCGCAGCATTGTCTTCTGCACCACAATTTGAATCATATTTATTGATTGGCTGAATGCGTGAATGCACATCGTTGATGTGCAGGATTTTCAGCGAAAAGTCCGCAAATGCGGGCGCCGCTATACCGGCCATCGCCATGCCTAGCGTGAACGCCAAAGCCTGTTTTTTCATTTTGAGTACCCTCCAAAGTTTATGATGCCCCGGTTATACGCCAGTCTTCATTGCAGCTTTTTGACAATAGCTGTGCTGGTCGTCGCCGGGGTCCTCCGCATGGGCCGCAATTGCCCTGCCGCCTCATGATGGTGAAAACTCTATGACAGTTTTATGACAGTCGCAACTGAATTTGACCGATTGGAAAAATCAGCTCAATTATCCACCTACGACGACTCATGGCACCTCGGCGACATAGCGATGCTTTTCCTGCGTAAAATAGGCACCCAGATGCCGCATGATCGCGGCCACACGCTTGGCCTTGCGCAATTCGGGATGGGTCAGCACCCAAATCGGCATATAATTTTGCCACCCCAGCACCCTCACATGCTCCAAGCCTGGCTGCGCTTCACCCAGCGCTCGAGGCATCCGGGTGATCCCCACACCAGACCGCACCAATTGCAAAGCCACAATCATATCTTCGGCCCTTGCGGCTACGCGCACCTGCGGACATTTGCGTTGCAAAATTTGGGGCACCGGTTCAGGCCAGGAGTGAAAAGATATAAGCGGAACATCCGCACGCAAATCGCCTTCTGCGAACGGACTTTGTGCCAGCCATGCCGCCGAGGCGTAAAACCCCGCCACTTGATCTGTCAGTTTGCGGCCCCACAAGGTTTCAGGCGGCTCATGTGTCACACGAATAGCCACATCCGCCTCCCGCTGATGCAGATTGAGCAATTGATTATCGCCAACAAACTCAAGCAAAATATTGGGATGTTGCGCCCCGAACTGGGCCAAGCTTTCACTCAGCGCCGCATCAAGAATGGCGGGCGGAATGGTCAAACGGAGCGGCCCGCTCATGCCCTCTTCATGCACCACCAGATGCCGCTCCAGCGCATGAAACTCCGGCTCCACCCTTTTGGCATGGTCCAGTATAATCTGCCCGGCTGTTGTCAGCTTCAGCCCGGCGGGCAAACGCTCAAAAAAGGCGATCTGCGCCATGTCCTCCGCCCGCGCCAGCCGACGTGACACGGTGGCATGCGTCACCCCCAAATGCCGCGCCGCCCCCGCCACGCCGCCATAGCGATCAATCGCCAAGATCAATCGCAACACATCCCAATCTGCGATCAGACTATTATTTTCGTACATGAAATGTACTGAGATAGCGAATTCTGCACAAAGTCAAGCTCTGCTATTTCGGTGAAAACCAAATAAGGAGAGATGAAATGGCACATTACGCTTTGATCACACTGGTCATCAAAGATCAGGAAAAACTGGCGGCCTATTTAAAAGTGGGTGGTCCTGCTGTGGCCAAACATAACGGCAAAGCCATCGCCGGTGGACCTGATGCCCAGCCGCTGCAAACGCCCCATGGCGAAACCAAGGGGGTGGTGTTGCAATTCCCCAGCGCTGAGCATGTGACCGCGTGGCTGAATGATCCGGATCTGGCCGATATCCACGCCCTGCGCAACGAGGCGGCGGACACCACAATCCTCTCGCTGCCGCAATTGGCATAAACTGAAAAAGGGCAGTCCCAGACTGCCCTTCGCCCCATTCATATTCGCGTGATGCTAAACCTTTTCGCCCAGTTCGTCGCGCCATCCATGTCTCGGCGCAAAGCCGACCAATTTCTTTGCCTTGGCGATGGAGTAAAAGGTCTCATATTCACCCATCTCGGCAACAGGAACGCCTTCATAGAACCGGTCGATTAATTCCGGTGTGCTCTCGGCCACCGAATGGTCCTCATTCGCCACATTGAAAACCTCAAAGCCCAGCCCATCAGTTGCCAAACACCGGTCCACCATATGCCCGAGATCACGGGCATCAATATAGGCAAAAAAGTTACGTCGCCGCGTTGCCGGGTCCTTCATATATGCGGGAAAATTCTGCTTATATTCATGCGGCTCGATCACATTATTGATCCGTAGCCCATAAATATCCGCACCGCTGCGCAATTGAAAGCTGCGTGCCGTGACCTCATTCACCACTTTTGACATGGCATAGCTGTCCTCGGGCACCACCGGATGGTCCTCATCCACCGGCAGATAGTCCGGCTTGCGCTCACCATCGGCAAAACACACCCCGTAGGTCGTCTCAGAAGACGCAAAAATGATTTTCTTCACCCCGGCCTTAACCGCCGCATCAATCACATTATATGTGCCGATGGTGTTCACCCGATAACATTCATTGTCAGGGGTCAACAATATCCGCGGCACAGCCGCAAAATGCACCACCGCGTCAAATTTCGGCACGCCGGTGCCTGGGTCCAACTCATCAAAGCCAGCATAGCTTTGCATCACATCAAAAATCTGTCCGGCATCCGTGATGTCCGCCAGCCGGTTGTCCACCCCCGGATGTTCGAGCGGCACGCGATCTACATTCAGCACCCGATGCCCCTGCGCCAGCAAATAGGGCACCACATGTTTGCCCGCTTTACCCGAACCGCCTGTAAATAAAATCCGCATCACTTACCTCCGTTACGCGCGTCCAACCCACACTCTAAAGCGAGTCAACACCATGAAATCGATTGCAGCACCATAGGAGACCATGGCGCTAATGCCAATCCCTGCGCCCACGCTAAGGAGCCTTGCGCAATATTTTTTCCATTGCCTTGCCTTTGGCCAGCTCGTCGATAAGCTTATCCAAATAGCGAATTTCCCGCATGAGGGCGTCCTCGATCTCTTCCACCCGCACGCCACATACGACTCCTTTGATCAAATGCCGATCGGCGTTCAACGCAGGCGCTTCATCGAAAAACTCCTCAAAGTTCACCTCGGCATCAAGGGCATGGGCAAGACCGGTTTCGCTATATCCCGTCAGCCAGCAAATAATCTGATCGACTTCTGCCTTGCTGCGACCCTTGCGCTCTGCCTTTGCCACATAGTGCGGATAAACGCTTTTAAAGCTCATGGAAAAGATTTTGTGTTTGGCCATCTCTTGCCCTACCGCATCTGCTCTGCTTTGCGCGCCGCGGCCAGCAGCCCCTCGCTGATCGCATCGGACAGGTCAGACTCGATCATATTGGTCAGCCCGGCGGCGGTGGTGCCAGCATAATCCACCATCGCTTGCACCTGCTCGGCGGGCGTCGCGGTCTCATCGGCCAAAAACTGACCACTGGCCAAAAACAACTGCCGTACCGCCCGTTCAGCAATCTCCGGCGCAATGCCCTGCTTCACCGCATGATCCACCATGCATTGGGCAAAATAGGCCACAAAGCCTGGCACCGGCCCGGTCATCGCCGTGAAATGATTGAGATGCGATTCTTCTTCCAACTCATCAGTGATCCCCGCAGCACTGAAGATTTTGCGCACTGCTTCCCGATCCTTCGATGTCACCTTGGCGGTTGCCACCCAGGGCGAATAGGCAAGTCCCTTTGCCGCCGCGGGACTGCTCATCGCCCGTACAATGCGGGATGCCCCTGTCGCCTCGGCGATATCCTCTATGGTAATGCCCGCCATCACCGAAATCACCAGCCGGTCGCGTGCATCAATTTTCAATTTTTTAAACTGGGCTGGCGGCACGCTCAAAAAAACAATATCACACGCCGTGACCAGTTTCTGATTGTCGCTGGTCACATACACATTGTCATGGGATGCAAATTCGGGCGCCGCACCACTGCGGTTGGAGATCCACAAATCCAGATCCGCAAATGGCTCCTGCTGCAACAAGGCGGTCGCAAGCGCGCCGCCCAGCGCGCCCGAACCACCAATAAGGCCAATGGTCGTGGTCATCGTCATCTCCTCCCCGGTTTGGGCGATGAGGAACTTTAGCCCCAAAGCGCGCTCATCAGCAGAATGGTGCCAAAGCCAAATACTGTAAAGGCCCCCACCAGCTCAGCGGTGGTGAGCACTTCACCCCAGATTTTGCCGCCCTTTTGCTCTTGCGCGCGCACCAGATCCTTGAAGTAAACCGCAAGACTGGCCAGCACCGACACGGTGATCGCCGTGCCCAGCCCCATTAAGAAGGTGGCCGCAATGCCAGCGGGCAGCAAATCCTGGCTGAGGGCAAAAGCCAGCACCACCAACGCGCCGGAACAGGGCCGCAAGCCCACCGACATCACCAACCCAAGCTGTGCCTTCCAATCGCGCCCCTTAAAAGCGCTGGGCGCAGGCGCGTGGTTGCAATGATCGCAGGTTTCAGGGTCGTGGTCTGGATGACCATGATCATGATCGAGCGCATGTGCGTGATGATGATGGTGATCATGGGCCTTGCCACCAAAGCGCGGGGCCAGCTTGCGCCACACCAGATAAACACCCAGCAGCATCACCAGCGCATAAGAGCCAACCGCCATCCAATGCGCCGCATCAGACATGGCAAAACTGGTCAGCCGCAACAGCCCGGCCGCCACCAGCACAAAGGCCACCGCCACCACAGATTGCATCATCGCCGCCGCAAAGCTGATTACAATGCCTTGCCGCAATTCGCGCTCGCTCGCAACCATGTAAGAAGAAATCACCACCTTGCCGTGCCCCGGCCCGGCAGCGTGGAAAATACCATAGAGAAAGCTCAAACCGCCCAGCGCCCAAAAGCCATTCCAGTCTTCTTTCAAAAACTGCAGCGCTTCTGTCAGCGCCTGATAGAAGGCTTTTTGCTGTGTGTTGATCCAGCCCAGTATGCCTGTGGTCGATCCGCCCATATTCGGCTCTTGTGGCGGCGCTACAAACGGGCTGCCACCGCGGCGCCCGACGTTGGAGGCCGCAGGCGCCGCGTCAGCTTCCTCACCATCACAGCGCACCACCAGCACATTGGCCAAATTTTTCGCCGCTTCCGCCAAATGCGGCGGCAATTGCAGCACGTCTGGCCCAAGGGCAAACAATTCTTCTTCCAATTTCGGATCAATCGGACGCGGCCCATTCACTTCCAAACTGCACCCTTCTGGCGCGCCGACCAACTTTGCCGCATCTTCCTCGGCAAAAGTAAAGGCCACATAATATTCGGGGTCACCCACTTCAATTTCAAAGGCCTGGCGCACGGGCTGCGGCACCGTAAAATCCAGCGTAAAGGAAAGGATCAGATTGGTGCCATCAAACACCATGCGGGCATCGCGTCCGCGCGCAATTTCTGCCGTGCCGCGCCCCTCGCCTGCAAAAGTGTAGTAGCTATATTCGGCCAGCCCGATCATATTGTCGTCCGCCAGCGGCTGCAGCTCTTCAGGCGTCACTTCGCCATCGCCGTTCGTGTCGAGCCCTTGCACCGCCCAGGCGGAATAAAGCGCGTCAAAATTCCAACTTTGCCGCACCCCGGCAATCTCGCCCTGCTCATTGAACAACACATCCACTTGCGCATCGGCAAAAATATGCGGGTGGGCAAGAGCGCTATGCACCAGCACCAGCAAAACAAGGGCAAATGCGCAAAGGGCACGCATCAGGCCGCGCCACATTGATCGAAAATAAGTCATGGACCCCCAACAAATTGTTGCCCTGCTTTTGCCCGGCAAATGCGGCAGAATTCGGTAATAACATTACATATCGTGATTTGCCGTCCGCCGCCAAGGGATAAATCCGAGGCCGAATGCGAGCTAAACTTTTGAAAATATTAAGCCTTTTAAAATGACCTATTAACGATATTCGTGCTGTGCGGTTTCCAGCGGCCCGCCCATGCGCTAAAAATAATCCATGGCGCTAAAATTTGAAAAAACATTGAGCTATCAATTGATGCAGCTGGGGGCCATCGCCCGCCAGGAATCGCTGGCGCCATTGCGCGACAAGGGTCTGCAAATTGGTGATGATGCCGTGCTGTTTTGGCTGGCCGACAGGTCCCGCGTCACCCTGGAGGAGATGCGCGAAGGGCTCAACCTGCCGCCTGAACAATTCAACGCCCTGATCGATCGGCTTGATGGCACACAAATGCTGGAAAGCCAGACCGACGAGATCGACGGCACCATCCATTTATTCCTCTCTGTCACCGGGCTTGAGCTGCTCAGTCAGATCCACTCGCGGCTAAAGGCGCTCGATAAGGATTTCACTGCGGAGCTAAGTGACCACAAAGCCAAAAAGCTGAAAAAACTGCTCGCCAAAATCAACGATCTGTTTTGACAAGTGCCGTAACATTTGGTTCTCTCAAACTCCAATTGGAGAGCGCCTATGTTGTCTACGCCCCTTTACATTCTTGATTTGCTCGGCGTAGCGGTTTTTGCCACCACCGGTGCCCTCGTCGCCTCGCGCAAACAAATGGATCTGATCGGCTTTGCGCTGCTGGCCACCCTCACCGGCGTGGGCGGCGGCACCTTGCGGGACCTCATTTTGGGACGCACCGTCTTTTGGACCGTGGACCAAACCTATCTGGTCACCTGCTTTGCCATCGCCATCATCGCCTTTTTCGCCTCGCACCTGATCCAACGCCGCTATATCGCCTTGCTCTGGCTCGATGCGATGGGCTTGGCGGCCTATGGGGTGATGGGCGCCCATATCGCCACCCAAAATGGCGCCGGTTTTTTCGTGGCCGCCGCCATGGGCGTGATGACCGCCACCTTTGGCGGCATGATCCGCGATGTGGTGAGCGACGAAAATGTGCTGATCCTGCAAGAAGAGCTTTACGCCACTGCGGCCCTGATTGCCGCTTTCGCCTATCTGGGCCTCACCTATCTGGGCGTGCCGCCGCTCTATGCCGCCAGCGCCGGCACCGCCCTCGGCCTGATCGCCCGCGGCGGCGCCATCATCTGGCAGTGGCAATTGCCGCGCTATAAGCCACGCGAGGGGCGGGAATATTGAACTGGATCGAGCCAACTGCGCTCTACCATGCCAGCGAAACACCGCATATAGACTGCTTTCAGCCGCGCCCGGCCAATGATGGCACCGACAAAGTGTGGGCCATTCTGGGCAAAAGGCTGCAAAACTATTTGTTTCCACGCGACTGTCCGCGCATTTGCCTGTGGGCCAACAGCGCCACCACCGCGCAGGACAAGGCCTTGCTGGATGGCGCTGAAACCCACATCACCATTGAAGAGAAATGGCGCGACATTTGCGCCCGCACGCCGCTCTATATTTATCAGTTCGCGCCAAAGGATTTCAAAGTGCAAGATGAAAATGCGGGCTACATGACCAGCCGGACAGCACAGCGCCCCTTGCAGATGTATGAACTGAAACCAGACGAACTTGATTTTAACAGACTAAACACGAAGCTCAGCACCACATCTCAGCTTTTGCCCCTGCGCGATAAGGTACTGGGTACAAGTCTGGCCTATTCCATGATCCGGCTGCGCAACGCAGCTCCTATTCAATCGATGCCGCTTTGATAATCACATAAATATCTGTACCCGGCGCCAGCACCAAATCGGCCACGGTTTTGGCCATCACGCGCGCCCTTATTTGCGCCTCACCGACACGCACAAACACATCGGTGGTGGCAGGGTCAATCGCCTCGAGCCGCTGAATGGTGCCTGCCAATTGGTTACGGGCGCTGATCCCTTCAAGCCGGGTTTTGGCCAGCATCACGTCTCGCGCCCAGATATTGAGCTGCACCAGCCGACCGATGGTGAGGCCGCGATCAGCCACCTCTAGCATCTGGCCGCCAATATTGACTCGTGCCAACCTATAATGCTCATCCAGCGCCGCCACATGGCCCTTCACGCGGCTCAATAAATGCGCGTCGGTGCGCAGGGCCAGAATTTCCTGCGTCGGCCCGTGGGTCACAATGCGCCCCCGCTCGATGACCGCAATCTGATCGGCCAGTCGTGCCGCCTCCTCCATCGCGTGGGTAACGTAAAGGACCGGCACCTCAAGATCGGCAAACACATCCCGTAAGAAAATCATCATCGCTTCGCGCCGCTTCGGGTCCAGCGCCGACAGGGGCTCATCCAGCAGCAACGCCCGCGGTCGACCAAAAAGTGCGCGCGCGAGCATCACCCGTTGTTTTTCCCCGCCCGACAAGTCGCGCGGCGGCCGGGCCAGCAAATCAGCGATTCCCAATCGGTGCACCAGGGGCATATGCATGCCCTTGCGCCCCAGCCGAATGTTTTCTTCCACCGTTAAATGATCAAGCAGCCGCGGTTCCTGAAACACCATCGCCAAATGTCGTTTGTGCGGCGCATTGGCCTTGCCGCGTCCTGCAAAAATGTTACCGTCCAACTCAATCTGACCGCCGCTCGGTTCCAAACCGGCAATCGCCCGCAACAAAGAGGTCTTGCCCGCACCGGACGGCCCGACCAGCGCTGTCACTCCGCCCGCCATTTTGAATTGAAAATCGAATTGCCGCGCCCCACGCTCAAATTGCAAGTCAATCTTAAACATGGCGCACCGCCCGCCGCCCGGTCAGCCGTTTTTCAAGCCATGACAGCAAAAATTCTGAGCCCCAGATCGCCAACCCGGAAATGGCCAGCGAAGCCACGCACAGCCACACCACCAGATCGCCCTGATCAAAGGCCTGCAATGCCGCATGAATGGCCAGCGAAATGGTCTGGGTCTCGCCCGGAATATTGGCGACAAACGTGATGGTGGCGCCAAATTCGCCCATTGCTTTGGCAAAACCCAAAACGCCCCCGGCCACCACACCGGGCAGGGCGCTCGGTGCGTAAAGCATTTTAAAACGTTGCCAGGGCGTCAGGCCCGCGACCGCCAGTGCTTCGTCCAAGTCTCTTGACACATGTTCAAAACTCAACCGGATTGGCCGCACAATTAGCGGCAATGCCACCAACCCTGCGGCCAGCGCCGCCCCCGCGGCGTTAAAGGCAAAGCTGATGCCCAACGGCGCCAACAGACCGCCAATCATCCCCTTGGGCCCAAACAGATAGAGCAGCACCAGCCCGGTCACCACCGGCGGCATCACCAAAGGCATCATCACCACAACGGATAAAAGCCGACGCCCCCAAAAACACTTGGTGGCCAGCACATAGCCGAGCACAAAGCCAAGCGGCAGCGCCCACAACAGCGCGAAAAACGCCACTTTGAGCGATAAGCCGATAATGGTGAGAAAAGCAGTCACTGCGCGCGCTCAATCGGTTGAAACCCATAGTCACGCAGCAGCTTATGACCTTCGGCGCTATTCATAAAGGCCAAAAACGCCTCAACCGCAGGATCATTCTCGCGCAACCGCACCGCCCAATAGCGAACCGGCGGGTGCATGTCGGCGGGAAATTCATAAGCAATAGACATGTCCAATGCCTTCGCATCGGAGCCATAGATCACGCCATAGGGCGCCGCGCCGCTTTGCACAAACCGCGCTGCCCCACGCACATTCTGCGCCGCCGCTAAACGATTTGTCAGCGCTGCCCAAAGCCCCAGATGTTGCAAAGCGGCTTTGGCATAAAGCCCGGCAGGCACATGACGCGGATCTGCGAGCGCTAGCCTTTGATCCCCAAGCACTTGCGGCAGCGCCGCTATGTCAACTGGGCCGGGCTGATGCCCCACGAGCACCAACCTATTGCCGAATAAAGGCAACAGATCGCGCTGACCCGCGACCCGTTGCGCCCACTGTTCATTGGCCGAAATATACAGACTTGCCGGCGCCCCGGCACGAATTTGGCGGGCAAGGGTCGACGAGCCGCCCGCCACAATTTTCACATCAAGCTGCGCCGCTGCTTTCACCTCTTGCGCCAAATCCACCAGGCTGGAGGCGACAAAAATGCGGGTTTCAGCCCATGCCGATCCCGCATAAAACAGCGCGGCCAGCAAAAGAGCACAAAAGCGAATGGCGCGCCCGATCATGCAGTTTCGGTCAACCGCGCCGCTGTGGCGGCCAAATTTCGAATATGATCGAAATCACCCGCTTCAATCACATCGCCAGGCACCACCCAGGAGCCGCCGACACAAATTACATTTGGCAGGGCCAGATACTCCCGTGCATTTTGCACGCTCACACCACCTGTCGGACAGAATTTCAGATCCGGCAACGGGGAAGCGAAGCTCTTCAAAAGTTTCGCACCGCCCACGGCTTCAGCCGGGAACAATTTTAGCCGCTGATAGCCCATCTCTGCCGCCGCCATGGCTTCGGTCGCTGTGCTGATGCCAGGCAATAGCGGCACGTCAAAACTTTTTGCATCTTCAAGCAATTGGCGCGGCGCGCCGGGCGACACCATAAATTGGGCGCCCGCCTCGATGCTCTTTTCGATATCGGCCTTGGTGCGCACTGTACCTGTGCCCACAAAGGCGCCCTCAACGGTCGCCATTTTTTCAACGACTTTAAGGGCATTCGGTGTCCGCAAGGTCACCTCCAGCGCGGGCAGCCCACCCGCCACAAGCGCTTCCGCCAAAGGAATCGCCGCCTCCACATCATCCAGAATAATTACGGGAATAACCGGGGCTGCGCCCATAATTTCGTCGAGTTTTGCAATGTTTTGCGCCATATGATCGGGACCTCATCGGGCTAAGTAAAAAGGGACATGACGCGCCCTATGCGCGCACCCCCTTCGATTAGCACAAACCAAAGATTGAAATACACCTCAAAAATACCTAAGTTCCACCCAACTTTCCTTCTGAAAGGGCGAAAGATGGTACAATTGATCAACGCGTTGACCCCCATGGATGAAGCGCGTGCAATTTTAAGCAAAGAATATGATCTCAAATTCACCAAGGCGGTGGAAAAGGAAACGGCGGACATTTACGAACATGTCAAAGACCGTATCCCAGAGATCGAATGGCAGTTCTATGCGCCGCTGATCCGGGAGATTAACCGGCTGAAGCGCGAGAAAGATGCCGTGATTCTGGCGCACAATTATCAAACCCCGCAAATCTTCCATGGCGTAGCTGATTTTGTAGGCGACAGTTTGCAACTGGCCATCGAGGCAACAAAGGTTCAACAGCAAACCATCATTCAGTGCGGTGTGCACTTTATGGCGGAAACCTCAAAGCTGCTAAACCCGGAAAAAACCGTTCTGATTCCGGATAGCCGCGCCGGCTGTTCACTCGCTTCGTCCATTACACCGGAAGATGTGATGGCCATGCGTGCGCAATATCCAGGTGTGCCCGTCGTCACCTATGTGAACACCTCCGCTGCGGTGAAAGCTGTGACCGATATTTGCTGCACCTCCTCTAATGCGCTCGACATTGTTGAGGGGCTGGACAGCGACACGGTGATGATGATTCCCGATCAATATCTGGCGCAAAACACCGCCAAAAAGACCAAGAAGAAAATCATCACCTGGGCTGGCGCGTGCGAAGTGCACGAAACCTTCACCGCCAAAGACATCGAAGAGCTGCGTCAGGCCTATCCAACGGCCAAAATCATCGCGCACCCCGAGTGCCCGACCGAAGTGATCGACGCGTGCGATTTCTCCGGCTCCACATCCGGCATGATCAACTGGGTCAAAACCGAGCGCCCTGCCAATGTGGTGATGGTGACCGAATGCTCCATGTCGGACAATGTGGCCGCCGAAACCCCCGGCGTGCAGTTCCTTAAAGGCTGCAACATCTGCCCGCACATGAAGCGCATCAATCTGGAAAATGTGCTCTGGTCCTTGCACACCGGCACGGAAGAAGTGACCGTTGATCCCGAAATCGCGGAAAAAGCCCGCGGCGCGGTCGAGCGCATGATCAATTTTGGCAAAGACAAACAAGCCACCAAGAAATAGATCAGCACGGTCTGAGTTGAAAAGCCGGGGCATTGGACCCGGCTTTTTTCGTTGCGCCCCTTAACCTTTTGCATTTGGCTTTTCGCTAGGCTGGGCGAAATTTACAAAAGGACCGGCCATGATTGTAATTCGTCGCATCAAATCTCTTTTCCCAATCGGGGCACTTTTCCTGCTGCTTGCCGCCATGGTGCCCCAGCATAGCTTTGCCGGCACCGATTTCGAGGTGGAAGGCAATATTGTGCATATGGATTATGAGATCACCTCACGTACCTATAGCCAGTTTGTGCGCCTGCATCAGCAAAACCCGCAAGTGGACACGATCCTGATGCATGTCATCGATGGCTCGACTGACGATGATATGATGATCAAGCTGGGCTATTATTTGCGCAAGCACCGGTTTAAAACCATGCTGCATTCTGAATCCGAGATTTATTCGGGCGGTGTTGATCTGTTTCTGGCCGGGGTTGAACGCACCATGGAGCGCGGCGCGATTATTGGCGTGCATTCTTGGTCCGATGGGGAACGAGACGGCGCCGAATTTCCGCGCTCTTCAGGGGAGCACGCCAAATATACCAGATATGCGCACACCATGCTGGGGAGCGATCAGTTTTACTGGTTCACGCTGGAGGCTGCCCCGGCGGACGATATCCACATTATGTCTGAAAGTGAAATCCGCAAATATCGCCTGCTTACCAAGCCCATCGGATCACATTAGGCAAAAGTGCCCCGCATGATCGGCGGGGCACTGATTTGGTCCGCGATTACTCTGCCTTGGGCGGCCCATCGGGCCAGAATTCCGGGTCCCAGGTCACCTCAACCCCATAAAAAGGTACGGTAGAAATTGCCATTTTGGCGGAGCCATCGGTCACCTGCCGCGAGTGCGACAAATAGATCATGGTGTTGTTGGCCGCATCATACACCCGGTTCACCACAAGCTTCTTCCAAAGGAAGGAGCGCCCATGCTTGAACACTTCCTCACCGTCCTGATCCAGCTCGATATCACCGATCACTATCGGACCGGTAGCCCGGCATGCAATGGAAGAGTTTGAGGGGTCTTCAAACCAATTGCCCTTGGTCAACCGGTCAATCATGCCGCGATCAAAATAGGCCAAGTGGCAAGTGATCCCGTCCACTTCCAGATCGTGCACGGCCTCGACCACAATGTCATTGCCCACCCAGTCGACGCCAATTCGTCCCGCCTCTTCCGCCAGCGCAGATGTCGCCATCAGCCCCAAAGCGGCCACGACCGCCGCAAAAAATCGCTTCATGTCACACTCCATTCAATTCATACCCCTCATAAATGGGAATCATGGCCTATATTGCAACCCACGGCCTCAACTGGGCCGCCTTAGAACTCTATCCCCCACCGTCCTGATAAGACGAGGCAAAACCTCTTATGCCAGACTTTCCAAATGTCTAGGCGAGAGCATTTTTCCACCCTTTGCAACCCGAACCAATCAATGTATCTATATAGGCCGTTAAGTAAATGCGCGCCAGCGCGATAAGGTAGCCACTCGCCTATGACCATTTATGACAATGTATTAAATGCCGAAGGTGCCCTGATTGTGGGGGCGGGCCTTGCCGGATTGTTTTGTGCCCTCAAGCTGGCCCCGCGACCGGTCACCGTGCTGTCTCCCAAGCCATTGGGCCTGGGCGCATCCTCCAGCTGGGCGCAAGGGGGCGTGGCCGCCGCGGTGGGCTTAGGCGACAGTGCCGAAGCCCATGCGCGCGACACAGATATTGCCGGCGCCGGCATCGTTGATTTTGAGCTGGCCGAATCGGTGGCCGCCGAAGCGGCAGAACGAATTGAAGATCTGGCCAAATGGGGCACCCCGTTCGACCGTGATCCGGATGGCCGTTTTGTTCTGTCAAAAGAAGCGGCGCATTCGGTCAATCGGGTGGTGCGCGTCTCCGGTGACCGGGCAGGTCGCGAGATTATGCGTGCCTTGATCGAAGAAGTGCGCAACACCCCTTCTATTCGCATCGTCGAAGGGATCACCGCCGTAGACCTGGCCCGCGCCGATGGCCGTGTGATCGGCGTCTATGCCCGCAAACTGGGTGACCGTTATGCCGAACCGGTCCTGATCCGCGCCCGGGCCACCGTGTTGGCCGCTGGCGGCTTGGGTGGCCTGTATGCGGTCACCACCAACCCACCCGGCGTGCGCGGTCATGCCATGGGCATGGCCGCCCGCGCCGGGGCCATCATCGCCGACAGCGAATTTGTTCAATTTCACCCCACCGCTATGGCCGTGGGGCAGGACCCGGCGCCGCTGGCCACCGAAGCCCTGCGCGGCGAAGGCGCTATTCTGGTCAATGATAAGGGCGAGCGCTTTATGCTGGATGAGCATAAAGATGCGGAACTGGCCCCGCGCGACATTGTGGCCCGCGCCAATTTCCGGCAAATCCAGCAGGGCCGCAAAGTGTTTCTGGACACGCGCGATGCCTTGGGCGACCGGATATTCAATGCTTTCCCCACCGTCACCAACTATTGCAAAGAATCGGGCATCGACCCGTCAAAAGACATGATTCCTGTCACCCCCGCCGCCCACTTCCATATGGGCGGGGTGAAGGTGGATGATCGCGGCCGGTCGTCGCTGGCGGGCCTTTGGGTGTGCGGCGAAGCCTCGTGCACCGGCCTGCACGGGGCCAACCGTCTAGCATCAAACTCTTTGTTGGAGGCGGTGGTGTTCGGCGCCCGTATTGCCGAAGACATTTCCGGCCTGGAGCCAATCAATAAAAGCTTGCCACCCTATCTCGGCATCGAATGGGACGAGGAGAAGGGCCAGGAGGCCGAACAGCTCTTGCGCAATCTCACCGCGGTGCAACAATTGCGCCATATCATGACCGACTATGTCGGGGTGGAGCGATCAGAAGAGGGGTTGAAAACGGCGTTGCGCGAAATTCGAGAGCTGGAGCTCACGGCCCGCGATGTGACCCGCTCTTATCTCAATATGACCACCTCAGCCACCCTCGTTGCGGCGGCGGCCCTCGCGCGCACTGAAAGCCGCGGCGGACATTACAGGTCAGATTATCCGGACAAAAACCCGAAATTTAAAGACCACACCACGCTCACCATCACCGAAGCCCTCAAAATAAGGGACGCCTGCTAACGCTCTCCAACGCAACAAGCTGAGGGCGCGTAAGCGCGGCACAGCTCTGTCAGATGATCGCAAAGCGGCCCACTGAAGCTAGCGGTCCGAAAATGCAAGTTTGAGGCCGAGAAAACCAAATGTGCCCGCAAAGCCGCGCCGCAGCCAAACCAACACATTGGGTCGCGACAGAACAAAATCCCGCGCCAGCGCCGCACAGGCCCCATAGCCCACAAAGACCATAAAGGTCATTGCCATAAATATGCCGGCCAAGCTCAGCATTAATGGTGTGGGGTTGGTGAGCGATGTCGGCACGAATTGCGGTAAAAAGGCCAGAAAAAACAAAGACAATTTTGGGTTCAAAACATTCAACAATGCGCCGGCGCGCAACGTCTTTAATGCACTTTTCGCATCGGGTGCTTTTTCAACGTCCAACGCCCCGCCCTCGCGCAAAATGCCCCACGCCATATAGAATAAATAAGCCACGCCCGCATATTTGATCAGTTGAAACGCCAACGCGCTGGTGTGTAAAATGGCTGCCAGCCCCACAATGCTGGCTAGGGCAGCCGGAATGATCCCCAGCGTACAGCCAAATGCTGCCATCACGCTCATCTTAAACCCGCGCGACAGTCCGATCGCCAAAACATAAATAACGCCGGTGCCCGGCAGCAAAACCACCACCAGAGAGGTCAGAAAAAATTCCAATGTCACTTTGATCTCACTTTCGAAAAATCACTCGCCTTCAAGCAAATAGGTCACCAGCGCCTGAATATCCTGCTCTGTCCAATGCACCAGCGATTCATTGATCACTTCCCCCATCGAGCCCCCCAACGTGTCAAAATCAGGGGTAAAACCGCCCGTCAGCGCATCGGTCAGCGTGGCTTCATCCCAGCCATCGGCTTTCAAGCTTTCAGGGGTGATCGGCGGCACGAAGGATCCGCCGGTGCCACCACGCGCACCCATAAAATATTGGCTTGTGTCGGAGGCGCCCAGAATATTTCTTGGGGTGTGGCAGGCGCCACAATGGGCCGGGCCTTGCGCCAAATAAGCGCCCCTGTTCCAAAGGGCTGACTTTTCGGGATTGGGCTCAAACCGGCGGGGCTCAAAAAACAAATTTTTCCAGCCCAACATGGCCAGCCTGATGTTAAACGGAAAGCCGAGATTATGATCCGGTGCTTTCTCCGCCACCGGTGAGCTTGCCATCAACGCGGCATATAAATCAACAATGTCCTGATCACTCATCACGGTATAATTGTCGTAGGGAAAGGCGGGGTAATAATGCTTGCCTCCAGGCCCTTCGCCAACGCTCATGGCGCGCGCAAATTCCTCGACACTCCAATCGCCAATGCCCGCGTCAGGATGGGATGTAATGTTAGGCGCAATAAAGTCGCCAAAGGGGGTTTTCAGCGGTGGTCCACCGGCCAAAAGTGCCCCGTCATTTTTTAAGTCCGTATGGCAGGCCACGCAGCCACCAAGTCGCATCACATATTGACCGCGCTCGACATCTGCCGTCAGGCTCAAGTCGCGCACCGGACCTTCAATGGGCCGAAGAAAATAGATCGCGGCGGCACCGCCCAAAACAATGACCAGCGCCAGCAATATGATAAAAATTCGCCGCATATATCTCTCCCTCTTTTTGCCCGACCGGATCGAACTATTCCGATGCCCAATCAATATGTCAACAATGTCAAAGACCGCCCCGGAGGGGCGGCCTGTCAACTTCGTGTGAAATCATGCGTTGTGTTTAAGAAAACAGCGCATCCGGTAACCACGTCACCAAACTTGGGAACACCCACAACAGGGCCAACGCCAACACCTGGATAAAGATGAAGGGCAGGACCCCCGCATAAAGATCGCGGGTCTTGAAGTCCTTCGGTGCCACCCCGCGCAAATAGAACAGGGCGAACCCAAAGGGCGGCGTCAAAAAGCTGGTTTGCAGGTTGATGGCAATCATCACGCCGAGCCACAACGGGTCATAGCCCAAAGCAATCAGGATCGGGCCAACAATCGGCACCACCACATAGATGATCTCGATGAAATCCAGGAAGAAACCCAAAAGGAACATCAAAAGCATCACCAGCAGCAAGGCGGAGAAAGCGCCGCCCGGCAGATTGCGCAAGAAATCAGCAATCACATCATCCCCACCAAAGCCTTTAAACACGGTGGAGAACAAGCCCGCGCCGATGATGATCAGGAACACCATGGAAGAGACTTTCACCGTCTCCAGCCCGACATCCCGGAACAGGGTAAAGCTAAGCTTTTTCGATTGCCAGGCCAGAACCATCGCACCGATCGCCCCCACCGCGGCAGATTCCGTCGGCGTGGCAATACCCGCCAGAATGGACCCCAGCACCAGCACAATCAGAATAAGTGGTGGCAATACCGCTTTCAGCAAAGTGCCAAACGAAGGCGCATTGATGCTTTCATCCTTCATTGAAGGCACATCGTTGGGACGCACCAGAGTGAGAATAAACACCCAGCCAAGATAAAGCCCAACCAACATCAAACCTGGCACAAGCGCACCGGCAAACAAATCAATCGCTGTCACCGGATCGGGGGCCAAATTGCCTGTCAGCGCTGCCGCTTCCTCGTTCACGCCTTGCAAAATGCTGGCCAACAGCACAAGCACAATAGAAGGCGGAATAATCTGTCCCAACGTGCCCGAGGCACAAATAATACCCGAGGCTACTTTCGGATTGTACCCGGCTTTCAGCATTACCGGCAGGCTCATCAGGCCCATGGTGACCACAGTGGCACCCACAATGCCGGTCGAGGCCGCCAAAAGCGCGCCCACAATCACCACAGAATAGCCCAGGCCGCCGCGCATTTTGCCGAACAACTGACCCATTGATTCCAGCAATTGCCCGGCAATGTCCGATCGTTGCAGCACCACGCCCATATAAACAAACAGCGGCACAGCGACCAGCGGCTCGTTCTTCATGGTCGAGAAAATCCGCGTTGGCGACAGGTTCAAAAAGGCAAAGCGGAACAGATCAAGCTGATCACCGATAAAGGCAAAAAAGATGGCCGACCCGGCCAGCGTCAGCGCTACCGGAAACCCAAGAATAAGGACCACAATCGTGACCCCGAACATGATAAAGGCAAGAAGTTCTGGGGTCATGCCATCACCTCTTCATCATCATTGACCAACGACACGGTTTCACCTGTGATCAGCCGATCAATGGCCCGCAAACTCATCGAAATCAATTGCAGCCCCAATAAGAGTGCCATCGCCGGAATTACCCCTTTCAGGATAAACAGATTGGGCAAACCGCCCACTTCAGCACTGCCCTCCATCCGCGAGAAAGACCGATCGAAAAAATCAAACCCGCGCCAATAAATCAACCACAGCACCGGAAATCCAAAACAGACCGTGCCGGCGATATTGATGATGTCTTTATATTTGTTGCTCGCACCGGCATAGATCAAATCGATGCGCACATGCCCATTATGCAACATCGTGTAGCCCGCCCCCAGCATAAAGATAAAGGCGTGCATCCAGATATAGCTTTCCTGCATCCACACTTCGCCGATCGAAAAGACGTAGCGCAGCACCACCACCAAAAACACATTGAGCACCAGCAAAAGGGCGGTCCAGGCCATAATGTGGCCGATCACCATATTTACCCGATCAATGAAATTGGCCACTTTGCGCCGCACATCTGTGTCGGCCACAAAAACCAGTAGCGCCAGAATGCCTGCCACAATGGCATGAATTTTTGCATGGGTGCCCGCACGGTCCTGAAAGCCAAGCCCGACCGCAAAGCCTATGGCATAACATACCGCCAGCACCACAATTGTCCGCACATATACGTTAGATATGGCTCTACACACAGGGGCCCATCCCTTTTGTAGAGCACCAACAAGGCCAGCCATTAAGCGTCCCCCCGCTCCCAGATACAAAAAAGCCGCCGACTGATGCCGACGGCTCTTTTAGACATGTCGATTAAATGGCTTCAAACTTGGCTGAAGTCCGTGCATTCATGAATTTACCTTCAGAAATGCCTGACCATTCAACCATGGTGCGACGCCATTCGATCAATGAGTTGTAAAGCTCTGATGCTTCAGGTGAAACAGTAGCGCGGTCCCGCACAACTTCCGCTGTCCGCTCACCAATCGCTTGCAGCAATTCGTCAGAATAAGGCTGCAGGTTCACATTGTGCTCGTTGATCAGTTTTTGCAGTGACGCATTGTTCACCGCCTGGAAGCGCGACAGAATCCAAAGGTTGGTGGAAGCAGCTGCCCGTTCAACGACACCACGTGTCTGATCATCCAGCGCGTCCCATGCCTGCATATCAAAGAAGGCATCCAACACAGTGGCAGGCTCGTGCCAGCCAGGATAGTAGTAGTTGTTGACCACTTTAAAGAAGCCAGCGCCCAGGTCTGCCGCAGGGCCAATCCACTCGGTGCCGTCGATCGCGCCGGAAGTCAAAGCCGGCAGCACTTCGTTACCTGGCAGCAGAACAACGTTCACGCCGAATGTCTTCAGCACTTCGCCGCCCAGACCTGGCATACGGAACTTGAGGCCATCCAAATCATCAACAGTGTTGATTTCTTTGGCATACCAGCCGCCCATTTGGTTGCCGGTGTTGCCCATTGGCAGGAACTTCACGCCAAGTGGGTTGTAGCTCAAACGGTCGGCCATTTCGATGCCGCCGCCATAATAGAACCACGCGTTTTGCTCTTGCGCGTTCAAACCGTAAGGCATGGCCGCCACAAATGAGATGCTGTCAGACTTGCCTTCCCAATAGTAAGGCGCGCCAAAGCCCATTTGCGCGGTGCCGGACTGAACAGCGTCCAGCGCTTCCAAACCGCCCACAAGCTCGCCAGCATGATAGGTTTTGATGGACAATTTGCCGTCGGACATGGTGGCGACATCTTCAGCAAATTTGTCCAGCGCCGCGCCCAAAAGGCCGGCTTTACCGAATGCTGAAACGGCAATCCATTCCATATTGCCCTGTGAAAGCGCAGGCGTGGCCAATGTCGCGGCACCGGCTGCACCAACAGCGCTCACCCCAGCTTTTTTGAAAAACTCGCGTCTTTTCATTGAATTCCTCCCAAAAATGAACTCGGCGCTTTTAATGGCTGCCATCAAAAGTCACCGCGGAACTATAGACCGAACCAGCACAATGCGTAAACTGGCTGGAAACGTCCAGCCTCTTTGTACGCCAATCTTGGGCTTTGACCACGCGGAACTTGTGCTAAATTACCCATTATTACGTAGGCGGGTTAAATGACGCCTCGACAATTTGGCAAAGGTTACAAAATGCTGGCGACCATGAATTTCAGACAAAAGATCCTCGCCCTTGCCACCCTGCCGCTTATTCTGGCGATCCTCGCGATCACCAGTCTTGTGACCTGGCAATCCAGTGAATTGTCCAAACAGGGCATCACAGCTTTCGAGCAATCCATGCTGGAGGCGAAAGAGGAAGAGCTGAAAAACTATATTGAATTGGCCCTGACCGCCATTGCCCCCTATTACGGCCCGGCCGATATTGACGATCCAGAAGCCAAACAAAAAGTGATCCGTATTTTACAGACATTGGAATTTGGTGAAGATGGCTATTTCTATGTCTATCACTATGACGGCACCAATATTGTGCACCCGCGCCAGGAATTTCGTATCGGCGAAAACTGGGCCGACCACCCGGACGTCGCGGCGCTCATCGAGGCGGCTAAAAATGGCGGCGGCTTTCATCGCTATGTGTGGGAAAAACCCTCTTCCAGCGAACGGTCCGACAAGATCGGCTACGCTGTAGGGCTGGATAAATGGCAATGGATGCTGGGCACTGGCGCCTATATTGACGATATTCTGGCGCAAACTGCTGCGGCCAATCAAAGCCTGAGCGACCGGGTCAACCAGACCTTTTTCTGGGTTGCCTTGATCACAGTGCCCGCCGTTTTCGCCGTGTTCGGCACCGGTATCGTGCTCAATCTGCGCGAACGCAAAATGGCCGATACCAAGCTGAAAGAACTCACCCAGCGCATTGTCGATACGCAAGAAGAAGAGCGCACCCGTATCGCGCGCGAACTGCATGACGGTATTTCACAAAATATGATCGGGGTGCGTTATGTGCTGGATCTCGCCCAACGACAGGCGAAAAAAGGCACGGACCATGCCCTCGCCAGCATTGAACATGGCGCCGAAGCCCTCAATGCCGCGATCAAGGAAGTGCGCCGCATCTCCCACGATCTGCGCCCCGGCATCCTTGACGATTTAGGGCTGACCGCAGCGCTTGAGGCGCTGACTGGCAATTTCGCCGAACGCACCAATATTGAGGTGGAACTGAAAAGCGTCGCCTACAAAAATGTGCTCCCCACAGATGCCAAAACGGCCGTCTATCGCGTGGCGCAAGAGGCGCTCAACAATATTGAGCGCCATTCCGGCGCCAGCAAGATTCTGCTGCAGCTCAAAAGCACAAAGGCGGGGCTGGAAATGCACATTGTCGATAATGGCTGCGGCTTTTCCAATCTGCTGGAAGCCCGCCGCAAATCCATCCGTGCCAATAATCCAGCCCGTTCCGGACTGGGCTTGCGCAATATGCAGGAGCGCATGGAGCATTTTGGCGGCACATTGGAAATTAAAACCTCAAGCAATGGCACACATTTGATTGCCAAATTGCCTTCTTCCATTTATCTCACCCATGAGAAAGAGCCAGATAAGGACGCGGCGCAAGCCAACTTGAAAGAAGCAACAAGCGCATGAACAACGCCGATCCAATTAAAGTCGTTCTGATTGACGACCACCCATTGGTGCTGGAAGGCATAAGATCCGTGCTGGAAACCTATGCCCACATCGAAGTGCTCGGCGCCGCCTCTTCTGCCAAACAAGGTTTGAAAATCGCCGTGTCTGGCAAGCCCGATGTGGTGCTTATGGACATCAACATGCCGGAAATGAACGGCATCGATGCCATTGAAGTGTTCAAAGAGCAATTGCCCAACACAAGGCTTTTGATGCTGTCCATGCATGATAGTCGTGAATATATTTCCACATCAACCATGTATGGCGCGTCGGGCTATTTGCTCAAGGATGTGTCCACCGACGAGATTGTCCATGCTATTGAAACCGTAGCTTCTGGCGGCACTTATTTCTCCACCGGCGCCGCCCAGGCGCTGATGGCCGACAAGCCAAAATCTGATGTGGAAACGCCCCTTACCACGCGCGAACAGGCGGTCTTATTGCTGGTGGCCGAAGGTGTGTCGAACCGGGAAGTTGCCGAAAAGCTGGATATTTCTGTACGCACGGTGGAAACCCACCGCAAAAACATCAAGAAAAAGCTCGGCATCTCCTCCACCGCCGGCCTGACCAAATATGCCATTTCCAACGGCTTGATCAATTAGCACAAAAAAAGCGGGCCCGAGGGCCCGCCCAAGTTTCCTCTAGGGTCTAGGGAAATTAGTCTGCCAGATAAGTGGCATTGTTGGCGTCTTCGACGGCATCTTTGAACTTGTTCAACAGCTCAACGCCTTCTTCACCCAACTCTTCTTCCACATGCTTGAGCACAGCGGGTTGCGCAGCCGCTTTGAACTCTTCACGTGCTTCAGCAGAAAGGGCTGTCACTTCGATCTTGTCCATCAAGCCAGCCAGGCCGCGGTCAGACGCTTCGATGATCCGGCTCAGGCCACGGCTCGCGGTCACACAGCTTTCAGCTGCATAGTTCACCACGCGCTTTTCATGATCGGTCAGAGAATCCCAGAAGTCTTCTGACATCATGAAAGTGTAAGGTGAGAACAAGTGGTTGGTCAGGGTCATATAGTCCTGAACCTCAGAGAAGTTCGCGAACGAAATGATCGGCACAGGGTTCATTTGGCCGTCGATTACGCCGGTTTGCAGACCGGAATATACCTCACCCCAAGACAATGGATAGGCTTCGCCGCCCATCGCCTGAATGATTTTCTGGTGTGATGGCAACGTCATGGTGCGGACGCGAATACCTTCAAAGTCTTCCAATGTTTCAATTGGACGCTTCGAGTTGGTGATGGCAAAAAAGCCGCCAGTATCCGGGAAGCCCAGCACTTTGGTGTTTTCAATGCTGGCTTCAATATCTGCCGCCAGGGCCTGGCCGAATGGACCATCAAACACTTCATAGGTCGCCGCATTATGGTCAAACGCAAAAGCCAAGTTCAACACGTCAATACGCGGATAATATGATGAGATCGCGCCAGTAGACGTCAAGGTCGCCTGGATAACATTATCCTTGAGGAACTGCACATGCTCTGCCGCTGACCCCAATTGGTTGGAAGGATAAACCTCAACATCAATTGAGCCATTGGTGTCTGCTTCAACAATATTGGCAAATACAGCGGTGCACGCATGGGCCGGGTTCTCAAATGGATCAGTTTTGTTGTCATGCGCGAATTTCAGCAATTTTGTATCCGCAAATGCCGTGCTGGCTGCGCCCACAACGGCAACGCCCAAAGTCAACCCAAGTGCTAGTTTTTTCAGTGTCATAATTCACTCCCTTTTTGCGCGCCCCAGATGTTTGACGGTGGGGCGCAAACCGTTCGCTTTAGGCAGTCCCTGCCCTAAGCAAATCCAAGCAATCGCGGCATCAACAGCGCCAAATCTTCAAAGAAGGCGAACACAAACAGCACCGCCACTTCCGCCAACAAAAACGGCCAAAGCTTTGCGGTAATGCGTTCAAGCGGTTCCCCGGTGACCGAGGACAATACGAACAGGCAGGCGCCCACGGGTGGCGTCATCAATGAGATGTTGAGCGCCAGCACAAAGATGATGCCTGCATGAATAGGTTCCAGCCCAATCGCTGCGGTCAGCGGCACCAGAACAGGCGCCAGAATGATCAGGATCGCGGTGATGTCCATCACCATGCCGATCACCAGCAACAGCCCGATGATCAGCGCAATGACCACATAGCGATTGTCCGAAACGCCGAGAATAGAATTGGCCACCATTTGTGGAATTTGGTTGAAGCTGAGATACCACCCGACGATGGAGGCAAACGCAATGATCACAAAGATCACGCCCGTGACCCGCGCGGTGCGGATCAGCATCTTGACCATATCGTCCATATTGATCTTGCGATAAACAAACGTGCCGATGAACAGCGCATAGCCCACAGCAATGGAGGCCGCCTCTGTCGGGGTCACAATGCCCCCCAAAATACCGCCCAAAATGATGATCGGCATAAACAGCGCCAAAATAGATTCTTTAAAGGTCGCCCAAATTTGCGGCAGCCGGGCGCGTTCTTCGCTTTGCGGCAGATTGTTGGCACGTGCGCCAATCGCGATCACTGCCATACACACCGCACAGATAATGAGGCCCGGCAACAGACCAGCGGCAAACAGCCCACCAATCGACACGCCCATCAAAGAGCCATAAACCACCATCAAGCCAGAGGGCGGAATGGTCGGCCCGATGATGGAACCCGCCGCGGTAACGGCGCAGGCATAATCTCGCCGATAACCACGCTCCACCATGGAAGGCACCAGCGTTTTACCAAATGCTGCCGCGTCAGCGGTGGCCGAACCGGTCAGCCCGGCAAAGAACACAGAGGCCAGCATATTGGTGTGCGCCAGCCCGCCGCGGAAATGTCCAACAAGCACCTGCGCCAACATCACCAGACGCGAGGTGATGCCCGTATGGTTCATGATTTCGCCAGCGAGAATAAAGAAGGGCATGGCGAGAAACGGGAAAATATTCAGCCCGTTAAACATTTTACCCGGGCCGAGGGCGACAAAATTGTCGCCGCCAATTTGATAGAGCCCGATCACCCCGGCTGCGCCAAGCGCAAACCCAATCGGCAAACCCAATATAACCAGTCCAACAAAAGCAAGTGCGATAATCATTCCACCATCCCCTCTGAGTTAGGCACAATCAGCGCGCCTTGATCACGAATGGCCACAAGCAGCGTTTGAATGGCGCAAATGGCGGCGGAAACCGGAATGGCAGCAAACGGGACCAACAAGGTCATGCCAAAGATCATTGCTTGGCGATTGGCCCCGGTCTGGGCAAAGCCGATGCCATACCAGAACACATAGAAAAACAGCAAAAAGGTCACGAGATCGAGGCCGAGCAACACAAACCGGCGGAATTGATGCGGCACTTTTGAAATCAGCGCATGCAAGCCAATATGTTCACGCCGCGCGATCCCTGCGGAAATGGCCAACATGGCGGCCCAAATCATTAAGTAGCGCGCCACCACTTCCGGCCACGGCAATTGCCAATGGAAAATGTAGCGATCGACCACGCCGATCCACACATCCAGCACCAGCAGCGCCATCAACAGCGCCACAAAACGCTCTACGCCCCAGTTCAATCCTGTGCTTAACCGTGCTGCAATTGCCGACATGTGTCCTCCCTTGCAAAATGTAGCAAAACTACAAATATGAGATAAAAAACACATTGTAAAGCGTAATTTTTGTAGTTTAATGTCACAATTGACGATTATGTCCGACAGGTCAGACGAATCATGTTTTTTTAAGTCGGGAGGGAAAATGGACGCTGCGGCGTGCATTTAAAGCGATTTTATGGGCGATACAGCATTGGATATTATCTCACAGATTCGGCAAAGAGACGGCAGCTACAATGCCCGTGAACAACGGGTGGCCAGCTATGTATTGGACAATCTGGAACAGGTCAGCGACATGTCTGTGGCCAGCCTGGCCGCGGCCTGTGATGTGTCGGAGCCGACCGTGATCCGTTTTTGCCGCACATTGGGCTGCACTGGCTATCGTGATTTTAAAATCAGACTGGCGCAAAATGTCGCCGTATCGCTGCAATATCTGGTCTCGGGGAATGATCCCGAAAGCGATCAAAAAAATCTGATTGATCAGGTCTTTCAAACCTTCTATGTCACCGCAAATGTGGCCCGATCTCAACTCAACCAAGATATGATCAAGGCCGTTGCCAGCCACATCAACGCGGCCCATAAGATTATTTTTTGCGGCGTAGGCGGCGGCTCGACCACCGTTGCTTTTGACGCCGCAAATCGCTTTTTCCGCCTTGGTTTTGCGGCCAATGCGGTCTCAGATGCCTATCTGCAGCGCATGCACGCCGCCACACTGACCCCGCAAGATATGATGGTGTTTATTTCCGCCACCGGCTTGCCCCGCTCCAACATTGATAGTGCGAAAGTGGCCCGGCAATATGGCGCCAAAACTGTCGCGCTGACCAAGCCCGAGTCACCGCTGGCCCATGTGTGCGATTTCACCATCGGTTTAAGTCTGCCTGAAGATCCTGATATCTATAAGCCGACGGCATCGCGGCTGGTCTTTTTGGCAACCATCGACATTCTCGCCGCAACTGTTGCCCGGCAACGGCCAGAAACCACCAAAGAAAATCTACGGCGCATTCGCTCCAGCCTCACTGCGCTACATGGTAACACCGGCCCGCAACCGGTCGGCGATTGATCGATAGCTGCAAGCGCCTCAGGCCACGTGGCTATTTTGCCACTCCCCCGTAGATCCCTTGTCAAATCGCGCCATCGATTTGTGAGACGAGAAAATCATGTGCGCGGGATCCTGCGTGGGGTGGCCAAATAGGTAACCTTGGAAAAAGTCACAACCTGCCGCACGCAGCAATGTGGCCTGAGTTTCATTTTCCACGCCTTCTGCCGTTGTCGCAATGCCCAATGTTTTCGCCAGGCCCACCACACAGCTCACCACTGCATCATTGGCCTTGTCCTGCCCCAAACGAGCCACGAAGCTTTTGTCAATCTTGAGCTTGCTGATCGGCAAACGTGTCAGATAATTCAAGCTGGAATAACCGGTGCCAAAATCATCCATGGCCACCTGCACCCCCAAGGCGCGCAAAGCGGTCAAATGCTCGACAACCTGCTCGGTGTTATAAACAAACACACCCTCGGTGATTTCTATTTCCAGGCGATGGGCCGGCAAGCCGGTTCGCTCCAGAATATGGGCAATATTGTCGACAAAATTTTCATTGCGCAGCAACACCGGCGAGATATTGACCGCGACGATCATATGATCAGGCCAATGCAACGCGGCACGACAGGCTTGATAGAGCATTTGGTCGGTCAATACTTCGATCAGACCGGTACTTTCCGCAAGTGGAATGAACACGCCAGGGCTGACGGCACCCAATCTCTTATGCGGCCATCTGGCCAACGCCTCAAACCCCATCACACAGCGATTGGTGGAGCGCACCAGCGGTTGAAACGCCACCTCCAAACCATTTCCCTCCAGCGCCAATTCCAACTCAGTTTGCAACAAAAAGCGCTCATCCAACGCTGTTTGCAGCTCCGGACGGAACGCCACAAACTGGCCGGCGCCGTTGGCCTTGGCATCATAAAGCGCCAAATCTGCACATTTGATCAGCCCGTCCCGCGTTTTGCTGTCTTTGGGGCATTGCGCGCTGCCCACACTCATTGTGGCGGTAAACCGTGCGTGATCTGTGGTAATCGGGCGTTGCATCACCTGCAAAAACTGCGTCACCATATCGTCAGGCGTTGGCGTGCCATCGGCCCAGCAAATGGCAACAAACTCATCGCCGGACAGGCGATAGACCTGCCCCAATTGCCCCAACGTGTTGCTCAACCGTTTGGCCGCCACGACCAGCAACCGGTCGCCTGCCTCATGGCCATAATAGTCATTCACCTGTTTAAACGCATCTACATCCAGGCTGATCAGATTAAAGTTTCGGTCCTCCCACCGGGCTTGCTGTAGTGCTGCTTCCACATCCCGTTGAAACTTACGTCGATTGGGCAAACCGGTCAGTGAATCGTAATCGGCCAGATGTATCGCCTGCCGTTCGGCAATGCGCCGCTGCCGTCCCCAATAGGACAGGACCGCCAATACAAACAACGCCAACACCACCAGCACAAGCGAGGTTAAGTGTGACGAAAATTGCACCCCGCGCACCACAAGATGCCCCACCGGGTGGCGTTTAATTTCAATACTCACCAAACCGCGCGACATCCCCAACCGTTCAAGCGGAATCAACACTGCCACTGGCGCGCGTGCTTCCAGCTTTTCATATTGTGGCAGCTCAAATATGCGCGTGCGCCCGTCTCGCATTGCTGCCCGCACCTGCTCGGCAAAAGGGGCATAGCTCATATCCCGCATCAAAGGCTGTCCCCCGGCAATGGTGAGTTGCTCAAATCGGGTAAAGACGGCATATCCTGAAACCGTGCCGAAATGATCCGCTTGATCCACGATCAAAGGATTCCAAGGATCTTCTTGATCGGTGTCTGCACCTCTGGTTTCCATGACAAACTGATCGACCAAATATTCGATCGGATCCAAATGTTGGGGCGACAATTCTCCGGGCAGATCAAATTCAGTGCGTAGCGCCAAGGCTGACTTACGCGCCAATTGCTTGGCATCCAGATCACTGAGCTTTTGCACCAGCAAAGGCGCCATGGATGACGCAAAAAACACCAGCACGCAAAATGCGCTTACAATTGAAAAAATTGAAGCAACAAATCCCCACCGGCTCATCAGTTCATCCAAAATATACGCGAAACATAATGGCCGAACTGTGGGCTAGTTTTATTACATAATTATTTACATGAGAAAATTTGTGTTTTCTTTCAGTCATTTAACGAAAAACCTAAATAGCTGAACAAAAAAGGGCGCGCCCAAACGGACGCGCCCTACCCCTAGGCTCTCTATTGTCTTTATTCCGCGGCGGTCACGGATTCTTCAGCCTTTAAGACGCCACGTTCAATCTGCTCGCGCTCGATAGATTCAAACAAAGCGCGGAAGTTGCCTTCGCCAAAGCCTTCATCGCCTTTGCGTTGAATAAACTCAAAGAAGATTGGGCCGATCACAGTTTTGGAGAAGATTTGCAGCAAGATCTTGGTCATGCCGCCATCAATCACCCCTTCGCCGTCGATCAAGATGCCGTGCTTGGCCATCCGGTCGATTGGCTCATCATGTCCATTCACCCGGTCGTAAGACATGTCATAATATGTCTTTGGCGGGCCAGGCATGAACTTCAGTTCATTTTCCGCCAGCTTGTCGGTGCAGCTATAGATATCATCACACCCCACCGCGATATGCTGAATGCCTTCACCCTTATATTTTTTCAAATATTCTTCGATCTGGCTGGTATCGTCCTTGGACTCATTCAGCGGAATGCGGATCTTGCCACAAGGCGAGGTGATCGCCCGGCTGGTGAGACCGGTGATCCGACCATCAATATCGAAAAAGTGGATTTGCTCGAAATTAAACAGATCGCGGTAAAAATCCCACCATTTGTCCATATTGCCACGGAACACATTGTGGGTCAGGTGGTCGAGATAATAGAACCCCACGCCTTCCGGTTTCGGATCTTTTTCACCAATCCACTCATATTCAGCTTCATAAGCGGAGCCCTTCTCACCATATTTCTCGATGAAATAAAGCAGAGAACCGCCAATGCCCAAAATGGCCGGCGCATCGATGGACTTATCGTCGCCTTCATATGGCTCCGCACCATTTTTCACTGCATGGTCGAACGCATGTTGCGCATCAACCACCCGCCAGGCCATGGAAGGCGCGCAAGGGCCGTGCAGATCAACAAAACGACCGCCAAAGCTGTCTTTTTCGCCGTTCAGAATGTAGTTGATATCGCCCTGACGCCAAACGGTGATGTTTTTGCTCTTGTGCTTGGCCACAGGCGTATAGCCCATCTTGGTGAACAGCGCTTCAAGCTTTTCCGGCTCATCATGTGCGAATTCTACAAATTCAAAACCATCGGTACCGGCGGGGTTCTCGTCGGTAATCTTGGCTGGAGGTGCGTCGTGTGGAAACGGACCCATTTGTCTCTCCCTATCTAAATTGTCTGACGATTATTATGCCGCATATGAAGTGCAATGTGCTTGCGATTTCCACACCATCAGACTAGAATTTACACAACTCAAGCATATTTAAGCAAAAAGATGCACAAAATGAGCGAACTTGATAGCTATGATAAAAGAATCCTTGGGCTGTTGCAGCAGGATGCACGCCTCACCAACAATGAATTGTCTGAGCGGGTGAACCTCAGCGCCTCCCAATGCTCCCGCCGCCGCGCCCGCCTCGAAGAAGAAGGCATCATCTCCGGCTATCATGCGCATCTGGATCGAGATAATCTCAAGCTCGGCATCGTCACCATCATCAATGTGACCCTCGCCACACACAATCGCGGCAACGCCGAACGCTTCGCCGCCCTGATTTCCGACTTGCCAGAAGTATTAGAAGCCCACGCCCTAACGGGCGAAATGGATTATTTCATCAAAGTCGTCGCACCAGACCTGAACGGCCTTCGCCAATTCGTCAATGACGTACTGCTGCCGCACGAGTCGGTGCAACACGTGAAAACATCCATTGTGCTGGAAACGCTTAAGGAAACGAGCGCCCTGCCGGTTTGATCAAGCTGGACATTTACCAACCCCCTGATATAAAAATACTTTACATGTCGGGGAGGATTGAAGATGGGTCGTATTTTGGGATTAAGCCTGATGGTTTCGATGGTGATGCTGACCGCATTGCCCACATCAGCAATGGCGGCTTGCGCAAACGGATATTGCTGGGGTGCGGTCGGCATCGGGCCAGGCGGCGCATGGGGCAATGCCTATGATTACCCGTCTCAACGGGCCGCGGCGCAGGCGGTGCAAAATAGCTGCCAAGGCGACTGTACCACCATCAAAACCTTCTACAACACTTGTGGCGCCATCGCCAAAGGCGACAATGGCGGCTGGGGCTGGGCCTGGCATGGCAATCTAGAAGAAGCCCAAAGCCGCGCCATCGCCTATTGCGTGCCAAACGACCGCAATTGCCGCATCGCCACCTGGGCCTGCACGTCGCGATAAGTCCGCCGAAGCGGCGCACCGTCCACTTCTGTCATTCCCGCGGAGGCGGGAATCCAGACAGGACGTTCCAAAAATCTGAAGCCTCTCGGATCTATTGAGAGTCACATCTGGATCCCGGACTAAATCCGGGATGACCATTGTGGTGTGCAGGAAGGCTTTTGAACAGAGAGCAGCGCGAGCTAGCCTTGCGGCTTATGTTGGTCCGGATGCGCGGCCTGAAACGCGGTGTGGCGGTTGCAATTCTCTTCCACCGTCAAAATCCGCGGCATGTTGGAAAGGTCCACCTCCCAGCGCCGCGCATTGTAAAGCTGCGGCATCAGGCAGATATCGGCCATGGTCGGCGCATCGCCCAGCGAAAATGGGCTTGGTGATTGTTGGGCCAACATGCCCTCATAGGCTGCCAATCCCTCACCGATAAACTTGTGAAACCAGGCAACAGGCATGTCATCTGGCTTGGCGGCAATGGATTTGGCAAATTTGGCGACACTTAAATTACACACCGGATGAATATCCATGGCGATTGCATAAGAAAGCGCGCGAACCCGTTGTCGATCCAACGCGTCGCCTGGCAGCAATCCCGCATCAGGGTGAAGTTCAGCCAAATATTCAATAATGGCCAACGACTGAGTGAACAACAGACTGTCAATCTCAATTGTCGGCACGAACCCTTGTGGATTAAGCGCGCGATAGGATTCGCTTTTATGCTCGCCCTCCAGCAGATTGACCGGCACACTCTTATACTCAAGCCCGCACAGCCCCAAGGCAATGCGGACCCGATAGGCGGCGGAAGAGCGCCAATAATCATAAAGCGTAATATCAGTCATATTGGCGCTCCTTTGCTTAGCCGAACTTGACGATTTTTTGATCAATTGCGCCGAAGATGGAGGCGCCATCATCTTCCTTCATCTCGATGCGGACCTGATCGCCAAATTTCATAAAGGAGGTGCTGGGCTTGCCCTCATGAATGGTTTCAATCATACGAATTTCGGCAATGCAGCTATAGCCCAAACCGCCATCTTTCACCGGCTTGCCCGGTGTGCCGTCACTGTCTTTGTTCGAAACGGTACCAGAGCCGATAATCGCCCCGGCCGCCACATGGCGCGTTTTGGCGGCGTGCGACACCAATTTGGGGAAGTTGAAGGTCATATCAACGCCCGCATTGGCCTTGCCAAATGCCTCTCCATTATAATGCACCAGCATGTCGCGATGCACTTTGCCGTCTTGCCAGTGTTCACCCAACTCGTCCGGCGTAATCGCCACCGGCGCAAAGGCGGTTGCGCCCTTGGATTGGAAAAATCCGAAGCCTTTGGCCAATTCGCCGGGGATCAGCGCGCGATAGCTCACATCATTCAAAAGCACCAGCAATTTGATTTTTTCGGCAGCATCCTCCGGTGAAAGCCCCATCTCCAGATCGTCGCAAATCACGCCGATCTCGGCTTCCATGTCGATGCCCCAATCTTCGGAGCCAACTTCCACATCATCGTGGGCCCCCAGCATGGCGTCGGGCGCGCCCATATACATCAAGGGGTCTTCCCAAAAGCTGTCGGGCAGCTCGGCCCCGCGGGCTTTGCGCACCAGCTCCACATGGTTCACATAGGCCGAGCCATCGGCCCACTGGCTGGGGTTGGGCAAAGGCGCCATCGCCTGATGCGGGTCAAAATCCTTGCCGCTCACATCGCCACTGTTCAGCTGATCTGACAAGGCTTGAAGCTGCGGCGCATGCGGCGCCCAATTGTCCAGCGCCTCACGCATGGTGGCCACAATCGCATTGGCAGAAATATATTTTTTTAGGTCACGGCTGACCACCACCAGTTCGCCATAGCGGGTGTCGTTCTTTAATGTCGCAAGTTTCATTATTCGTCCCAATCTCCTTCTGGTGTGCCGTTAAAGCGTTTTTTCAGGCCCTTCCAGCAGTCAATATAATTATCCTGAATGGTCTCAAGGCTCGCGCCATATTCAGTAAGCAGCTGCGGAAACCGTGTTTCAAACATAAAGGCCATGGTGTTTTCAAGTTTGGTGGGTTTCAGCTCCGCATGGGTGGCTTTTTCAAACCCCATCGCATCCGGCCCGTGCGGCAGCATCATATTGTGCAGGCTCATCCCGCCCGGCACAAAGCCCTCTTCCTTCGCGTCATATTGCCCGTGAATCAGCCCCATAAATTCCGACATGATGTTGCGGTGATACCATGGCGGACGGAAGGTGTGTTCAGCCACCATCCAGCGCGGGGGGAAAATCACAAAATCAATATTGGCCGTGCCCTCTTCGCCTGATGGCGCGGTCAGCACCGTAAAGATCGACGGGTCGGGATGGTCAAACAGGATCGCGCCCACGGGGGAATAGGTGGAAAGGTCATATTTATACGGCGTGTAATTGCCGTGCCACGCCACCACATCCAGCGGCGAATGGCCGATTTCAGTGCGGTGGAACTGGCCACACCATTTCACCACCACGGTGCAATCACTCTCTTTGTCCTCATAAGCGGCCACCGGCGTTTTAAAGTCACGCGGGTTGGCCAAACAGTTGGCCCCAATCGGGCCCCGATCCGGCAGGGTGAATTTCGCGCCATAATTCTCGCAGATATAACCGCGGCTGGCCCCATCCACGCGGACTTTGAAAATCATCCCGCGCGGCAGCACGCAAATCTCGCCCGGCGCCACGTCCATTTTGCCCATTTCGGTGAAAATATGCAGCGTGCCCACTTCCGGCACCACCAGCAATTCCGCATCCGCATTGAAGAAATGCTCATCCTCCATGCTTTTATTGGCCACATAGACATGGCTGGCCATGCCCACTTGGGTGAACACATCGCCAGCGGTTGTGATGGTCCGCACGCCTTCAATAAACGTGGTCGGTTCTTCGGGCATCGGCACCGGGTCCCAACGCAACTGCCCCAGCGCCAATTCATGGTCCGGATTGTGCGGCGCCGACTTCCAATAGTCTAGCTTGATCGATTTAAACCGCGATGTATGCCGCACGCTGGGGCGAATCCGATAAAGCCAGGAGCGCTCATTTGTGCCCCGGGGCGCAGTAAATGGAGAGCCAGAAAGCTGCTCGGCATAAAGACCGTAAGCACACTTTTGCGGGCTGTTTTGCCCTTGCGGCAGAGCACCTGGCAATGACTCGGTTTCAAAGTCGTTGCCGAAACCAGGCATATAGCTTAGTTGATTAGACACACTGTTAACCCTATCATTCATGATTGACGGTCTCCATTTGAACTAAAAATTTGTTGCATATGTAACGATGGACTATGTAACTAACAATAAGGGGAGGGACAAAATGGACCAGAACAACGTTAATGAGGCGGTGTTACCGCTGGAAAAATTCATTGCCTACCGCCTTAATCAGGCGGCGGAAAAAGTATCACAGAAATTCGCGCTGGAATATAAGAAGCGCTATGGCATGACCCGCCCGGAATGGCGGACATTGGCGACTATCGGCCAATTTGGCAACATCACCGCCAAACAGATTTGCCAGCATTCATCCATGCACAAAACCAAAGTCTCACGCGCCATATTCACGCTGGAACAACGCCGCTGGCTTAAACGCACTGTTGATCAGAATGACCGCCGTGTCGAGCATTTGGAACTCACGCTTCAAGGCCAAAAAGCCTATTTGGAACTGTCCGACGTGGCCCGTAATTTTCAGGATCAGATTTACGCTGCTCTGGGCCCGGCCAACACCGCTGCGCTTGAAACCAGTTTAGACGCCATCGAAACACTGATCGATACACAGTAAATTGGTATAACGATTACCCCTGTTATCGTAAACTTTACACTGACAGGGGTAGGTTTTGTTGCAATAATTAATGCAAATTCCGTTATTATACTGTCATGCGCCAGACCATAATGGCGCCCAGTTCATCTCCCATTAAGATGCGCACGATAAGTCCAAAGCACCCGAAATAAAGAGGTCCCTATGTCCGGCATCAAAACCAAATATGGTTCACCCTTCAAAGCCTACGATGTGCGCGGCATGATCCCCACCCAGATCAATATGCCATTCGCTTATCGCTTCGGGCAGGCAGTGGCGGCCCATATCGCGCCCAAAAAAGTGGTGATCGGCCATGATATGCGCATGGATAGCGGCCCCTTGGCCGCCGCGTTGCAACAAGGATTGCAAGATAGCGGCGTGGATATCTATCCGGTAGGCAGATGCGGCACAGAAGAAGTTTATTTCCACACCGCCCAAATGAATGCCGATGTGGGGCTGATGGTCACCGCCAGCCACAACCCGGACAGCTACAATGGCATCAAGATCGTGCTCAAAGGCGCCACCGCCGCCACGCAAGAAGGCACACTGGGTCCGCTGGAAGAACTGGTGATGGGCGACGACGCCTTCGATGTGGTCGCTGAATATGCCGCCCGCGGCGCAGCCCAACCGGCACCCGACCGCCAGCTTTATATTGACCGCCTGCTCAAGCAGGTGGAGGGCATTGATCTCAAACCCCTCAAAATCGTCACCCATGGCGGCAATGGCTGCGCCGGGCCGGTCATTGATTTGCTCGAGCCACACCTGCCCTTTGAATTTATCAAAGTGGATAATGAGCCAGATGGCCGCCTGCCAAATGGCATTCCCAACCCGCTTTTGCCCGAAAAACGCCAGCGGGCGGCAGATGCGGTTAAAGCCCACGGCGCCGATCTCGGCATCGCCTGGGATGGCGACTTTGATCGCTGCTTTTTCTATGATCATGAAGGCACCTTCGTGGAAGGTTATTATCTCGTGGGCCTAATCGGTCAAACCCTAGTGCGCCAGCATGGGGGCGGCAAAGTGATCTATGATCCGCGCCTCACCTGGAACACGATTGACCAGATCGAAGCTGCTGGCGGCACGCCGATCGCTTGCCGCACCGGCCACACATTTTTCAAAAAAGTCATGCGCGACCACGATGCGATTTATGGCGGCGAGATGAGTGCCCACCATTATTTCAAGGATTTCGCCTATTGCGATACCGGCATGTTGCCCTGGCTCGCCATTGTTGCCGAAATCTGCCAATCCGGCATCAGCCTTAAAGACATGGTCGCCGCCCGCATTGAAAAATTCCCCTGTTCCGGAGAAATCAATTTCACGGTGGACAACGCCGCCGCCACCATCAAAAAAATTGAAGATGAGTTAGGCAGCAAAGCCAATCATGTCGAGGACATTGATGGGCTGGGACTGGTGTTTGATGAATGGCGTTGCAACATTCGCGCCTCCAACACCGAACCGCTTTTGCGGCTCAATTTGGAAACCCGGGGCGACAAAAAACTGCTCAAGGAAAAGACCGGGCTGCTTTCCGATCTGATTCGCAAATAGCCCCCCCAAACGAGCCGATCAGGCGGGGGGCAGCCGCCAATCTACTCCCGTCAATTTCTCGGAAATATCCCACAAACGGGCCGCTGCTTCTGCATCCCCTGCGGCGTGCGAGATCGGGGTGACACCAACCGGGCCGGAAAGCCCTTTCATTTTGGTCGGTCCATAAAACAACCCTGGCTTTGCTTCCGGGTCGGTGAGCGCCAAAACCTGAGATTTGGCACCATGAAAAGGCGAATGGGCGAACATCACATTCATTACTTCTAGCCCGACACGGGTGAAAAAGCCTGATCCGGTGCGCTGGGCATTCGTGCCCGCATAACCTGGGTGGCACAAATAACCGCTGGCCGGCATCTCTTTTGCCAAAAGCCGGCGGTTCAATTCCAACGTGAACATAATATTGGCCAGCTTGCTCTGGGCAAATGCGGCAAGCGGTGAATAGTTTTCTTCGAAATGCAAATTGTCGAAATCGATCCGCTCAGCACCCCAACGATATGCAACGGAAGACACGGTAACAATTCGACCATTCCCCTTCTTGATTAAATCAAACAAAAGTGCAGAAAACAGAAAATGGCCGAAATGATTGGCGCCCATTTGCAGCTCAAATCCTTCAGGTGTCTCCACCCGCTCCGGCACCATGACAATACTTGTATTGTTGATCAGCCCGTCCAGCTTTTCATGAAAGCCCACAAACCGTTCTGCCGCGTTGCGCACAGACTCCATATTGGCCAGATCCATCAACTCATATTCAATGCGCGCTTTGACACTGCGAAAATCAGAAAGCTCGTCCACAGCCTTTCGCGTGCGCTCCTCTGATCGGCAAAAGATCGTGACCCTGGCATTGCGCTGCAACAGCATCTTTGCCGTCTCGAATCCAATGCCGACATTACCGCCAGTGATGGCAAAGTGGCGGCCAGCCAGATCCGGCACCCTGCCATAATCCCAGCCTTTCTTGCCGAATGGCAAAAGCTGTGTGCTCATAAAATTTCCTTAAAATCAGGATCGCTGAGCCTCCGCCCACCGTTCCAAATCGTTTAAACCCACGCACATAGTTTTCACAATTTGGGGCCAGGATGCAATGGGGAACTGTTTTTAAGCAATTCGTCCAGTTTACAATGCCCGGAACACGGTAAATTGCATATTATTATTTAAATCTCGGAACACCGGGCGGGTTAGGAGCGTTTAAGTATTACGAAAGGACGGTGCTTATGACTGATAAAAACAACAAAAACAAGCGCACACAAAAAGAGGTTGATGACCAGCTGGATGACACATTTCCAGCGAGCGATCCCCCATCTTGGATGCCTGGCACCACCAAAGAGTCAGACGAAAAGGCTAAGCTGAAGCGCGACAAGGAAAAAGAAAGATAGGCTCTGGGCGGTCTCCCAACCATTAGGTGGGTCAGCATGTCGGTAATGTCGCTTACAAGGAATAAAATATCCCCTTTTAAGGCCGCAGTTGGCCGGTGGTGGGCGAACGACCCCTTCACCCAAAGCGCGGCGATCGCCTACTATACGATTTTCTCCTTTCCCGCGCTGATCATCCTTTATCTCGGCCTCGCCTCCTTTTTCATGGACGAGGCTGCGGTGCGGGATCAGGTGTTTGGGTTTTTGCGAGAAAATTTTGGCCGCGACGCCGCTGACACGTTCCGCACAATTGTCGCCAACACCGCCCCGTCGGAAGAAAGCTTCCTGCCCTTCATCGTGGCGGGTGTTGTGCTGATCTACGCGGCATTGCGCCTGTTTTTACAATTGCAAAAGGCGCTCAACTATATCTGGGACATTAACGACAGCGATGTCTCCAGCTTCCGTGCCTTGGTTGTGCGGCGGCTCATGTCTTTCGCGGTCATGATTGGCGTGTTATTCGTGCTGGCCATTTCGCTGGTCATCACATCGACCATCAGCACATTGACCGAATGGTTGATCCAACGCTTGCCCGACATGTTTGCCCTTTTGGCCCACGCGATAAATCTGGTTCTCTCCCTGCTCATCATCAGCCTTTTATTTGCGGTGATCCTGAAAATGCTGCCCGACAGAGATATAAGCTGGCCCCATGTGGCGCCCGGCGCGTTGGTGGCCGCCGCGCTCTTTATGTTGGGCGAATATGGCATGGGGGTCTATTTCGGCCTTGTGGAGCCGGGCTCCGCCTATGGCGTAACCGGCGCCATCATCTTGCTGATGATTTGGGTATTCTATTCCAGCGCTGTTTTTCTGCTGGGGGCTGAATATGCCAAAACTCTGCACCAGAAGTCTCTGGTGCGTAAGAAAGGCAGTTATCCATCTATATCCTCTAAAAAAGCGCTCACACACTCAAAATAGAGATCAGCTTCTTCAACCCAAGGCCGGTGGGCGCTGCGCTCAAAAATCTCCAATGTTACCGGCGCAACGGGCAATGCCTCTTTAATCTGAACGGCAATGGATGGCGGGGTGATGCGATCATAACGGCCGGAAACAATCAGTGTTGGCACATCAAAATCGGCCAATTGCGCAGTCGGGTTGAACCCCTTTAGCGTGCCCGTCACCTCCCATTCGGGATCATCGCCGACAAATGCCCGATAGACATCAAAATTGTCCGCCTCCTCCGCGCCTTCCGGTCTAAAAAGGCCCGGATGATCCCAGGGATCCACCCAGAACAACTCGCCCAATGCACGACCATAAAGCGCCTGAATACGCATATCGCTAGACAAAACTCCTTGATCGCGCAACGCCATAATCTCGGCCCATATCTCGGGAAACAGCTGGCGCACCTCATAATTCATATTGTCGATATTGCCTTGCTGCCAGGTTTGGGCGCTAAAATGTCCATTGCTGATCACCAGCGCGGCGATGTGTTGGCGAAAAGTGACGGCATAGGCCAGCGCCGGCAACGAGCCGAATGATAAGCCGATGAGACTGATTTTTTCAAAGCCCAATGCCTTGCGCAGAGCCTCGATCACCTCGGCATAATTGGCCAGATTATAATCAGTCGGGTCATCCATACGCACAGAACGCCCCGCCCCCAAATTGTCGAAATAGACAAGTTGATGACGGTCCGCCAGCGCTGAAAACCAGGGATGGTAATGGGCGTGACCGGTGCCGGGCCCGCCTGACACCAGAAAAACCGGTGGCCCCTCCCCCTCCGTCTCATAATAAATCTGTCCAAACCTGGTGTCGATAAAAGTCCCAGTACCATGCAGGTCGGTGCCCGTCTTTGTCATAGCGCGCCTCTCCTGAACGCAAACTCGCCACTTCTATGCAGCGATGCATAGCTGAATTCGACTTGCGCCCCTTTGAAAATTATCGGTAATGTTGCCTTCAGAAGCTATCGCGCCTCAGGCGACAATTCGATAGAAAACAATGCGAACGAGCTATTCATATTTGAATGATTAGGGATTGGGATCACCTCCGCATTTTTCTCGCCATCGCACGATGGGGCAACCTTTCCAGCGCGGCGCAGCACTTAGGCATCAGCCAACCCACAGTCACCCGTGCTCTTCAGGCGCTGGAACAAAGCCTGGGCACCAGTCTGGCGGTGCGCGGCGCACGCGGCCTGACATTGACGCCTGCCGGTGTCGAGCTGCAAAGACACGCCTTTGAAATGGAACAAAGGGCGCTGCGCATCGGAGAACCGCACCCGCAACAAGTTAGAATCAGCGCAGGCGGCTGGATGTCGCGTTTTCTGTCTCGCCACGCCGATCAATTAATCATGCCGCAAGTCCGCCTCACATTGCTCAACGACTATGCAGCAGCCGACCTTCACCGGGCCGAAGCAGAAATTGCCCTACGCAATCAATTGCCGAAAACCGGTTATTATCGTGTCAGAAAGCTGGCAAGCCCGGCCTATGCACTTTATGGACAGAGCGAAAAGTTCTCCGTCCAATCAGACCCGGGCGATTGCCCATGGATCAGCTTTAGTGACGATCAAAGCCATCATGCCACCGCCAAATGGCTTCACCGCAACCATCCCCATATTACCCCTCGATTGCGATGCAATCAGGCCATCAACATGTTGGATGCCCTCAAAGCCGGCATTGGTATCGGCATCTTACCGCGATTTGTGGGTGACCATGAACCAGATCTTTCCCGTCTCTCGGCAAATCTGGATCTGGACCATCAAGGCCTTTGGCTTCTGGTACATCAGGACATGCGGCAGCACCGCACCATTAAAACCATGATCGCGCACCTGCTTCGCTTGTTTGAGTGCCAATCTGCGGCGCTGTGCCCCGCCGCTTAATGGCGCGGGGCCAGAGCCAGAACGCCTGCGAGGCGTTCGCCCGCGGCAACCCGAATAAACAAAGTTCAGCTATATTTAAGCCATTGTGGCCACATAGAGCGCATAAAGCACGATGAAGCCGAGCCCGACCCAGCGTGAAAGCGACCGCCGCATAAGCGCGATGATCAACAGCAAGAAGCTTGCGGCCAACATCACCCAAATATCCACGACGACAATAGAAGCCGGAAAATCGATCGGCTTCACCAGCGCGGTCGCACCAAGAATAAACCAGATATTGTAAATATTGCTGCCAATCACATTGCCCAACGCAATATCTGACTTGCGTTTGAGCGCAGCAACCACAGAGGTCACCAGTTCAGGCAATGAGGTGCCGACGGCAACAATTGTGAGGCCGATCGTGGTTTCGGAAATGCCCCAAGCGCGCGACAATTCAATTGCCCCCGAGACCAAAAATTGAGCCCCAAAGATGGTCAGGGTGATCCCGACAATGGCCAAGAGCAGGCCAACCCACAACTTTTCCGTCCATGGCTCGGCGATTTTCACCTCTGCCCGATGCATCTCGGCCGAGGGCTGGCGGCTGCCGCGCTCATTGAGATAGGTATAGACAACATAAAGGCCCAACAGCACAATGAAGAGCAGGCCGACCCACCCATTCATATGGCCCAGCAAAGACACCACCACGCAGGTCAACGCTGAAAGAATCAGCACAACGCCATCCCGCCGAATCGCGGCAGGCTGACAGGCGATGGGATAGATCAGGGCCGCCGCGCCCAAGATCAACAAAATGTTCGCGATGTTACTGCCCACAACATTGCCCACGGCAATGCCAGGCGAGCCGGCCAGCGCCGCTTGTATGCTGGTCACCAATTCAGGCGTGGATGTGCCAAACCCGACCAGGGTCAAGCCAATCATCAATTCTGAAATGCCGATTTTGCGCGCCACGGCAACAGAGCCGCGCACAAGCGTATCGCCGCCAACCAGCAACAATATAAGACCGATTATGATTTCCATGAGACACTCTCTAGGGGTTCAGGCAAATTTCAGGTTCAGGCCGCGTGTTCTTGCACGTCTTGCCGAACCGATTTGCTGAACAGGGTAACTGCTTCGCCAGCCGAATTAAACCCATGCACCTGCAAGGGTCGTTCAGCGTATCACAATGTAAAAGAAATTGGTTGCGGGGGCAGGATTTGAACCTGCGACCTTCAGGTTATGAGCCTGACGAGCTACCGGGCTGCTCCACCCCGCGACAAATGTCATGGATTTTGACTGCATGCTGCGATCAGCATCGTCAATCAAAGACAGCGCCTATATAGGGGGGATTTATCTGTTTGTGAAGGGTTAATGACGAAATCTTTCAAAAAAAATTTTCCCAATTGGTTGCATGACGGCTTGCACTGGTTTTTTACCCTGGTTTAGGTTGGTCCGGTCCCTGCGAAACAAAGAGAAATCATATGAAATTCAATCAACTCGGGCGCACCGACATCAAGGTGAGCGAAATCTGCTTGGGCACCATGACATGGGGCCGGCAAAACACAGAGCAAGAAGCCCATGAGCAAATGGACTATGCGCTGGATCAGGAGATTAATTTCTTTGATACTGCTGAGCTTTATGCCGTGCCTACCAATAAAGAAACCCAAGGGCTGACCGAAGAATATATCGGCACCTGGTTTAAGAAGACCGGCAAGCGTGATGATGTCGTTCTAGCCACCAAAATCGCCGGTGAAGGCGTCTCATGGATTCGCGATGGCGAACCGATCACCGGCCCGGCCATACGCCGTGCGGTGGAAGGCAGCCTGAAGCGGTTGCAAACCGATTATATCGATCTTTATCAGTTGCACTGGCCCAACCGTGGCCATTATCACTTCAATACCGGCTTTGACTATGACCCGTCTGACCAGAACACAGACGAGATCAAAGCCAATATGCTGGAGGTGCTCGAAACCCTTGACGCCTTGGTGCGCGATGGCAAAATCCGCCATGTCGGCCTGTCAAACGAGACCGCCTGGGGCACCATGCAGTTTGTCAATCTGGCCGAGCAGCATGGCCTGCCGCGGATGGCCTCAATTCAAAATGAATATGGCCTGCTGCGCCGCTATTTTGATCATGATCTGGCCGAAGTCGCCCACCATGAGCAAGTGGGCCTGTTGGCCTATTCAGCGCTGGCTGCGGGCGCCCTGTCCGGCAAATATCTCGATGGCAACATCCCCAAAGGCACCCGGGGTGATTTGGTCAAAAGCACCATCTATCGCAACTCCACCCACTCCGAGCCTGCCATTCGCGCCTATATGGCGCTGGCGGAAAAACACGGGCTGGATGTGTGCCAGATGGCGCTGGCGTTTTGCCTCACCCGGCCCTTTATGACGTCAGTGATCATCGGCGCCACCTCTATGGAGCAGCTCAAAACCGACATCGCCGCCAAGGATGTGAAATTGTCTAAAGAGGTGATGGACGGGATTGCCGAAATCTATCGGCAATACCCGATGCCAATCTAATTTGCATCAAATTGGGCGGCGATGAAGCCATTCAGTGTCGCCCAATAATCGTCCACAAAGGCCGCACTGCCCCAAAGCATAATCTTGCCAATCAGCCACAACCCGTCCTCACCGCTCATTGGCTTACGCCGATCTACCGGCACCATGCTGTGTCCCGCTTTGTCAAACATATGCACCTCAAGCTGATCGGCAGGCAGCAATTCTTCAAAAACAACCCGGCTTTCTTGCGCATCCACCTGCCCATCACGGTCACCCAACAGCAACAGCACGGGTACCTCCGGCAATTGCCGCAGATCGTCACGCAAATCGGCGCTGGCATTGCGCACAACGAAGTCCCAGCGCGCCTCAGAGAAAGCTTCAGCATCAACTAATTCACTTTGGCTACTTAGGGCCAGAAACTCTTGATAGCTGCCGCCGGTTTCAATCAGCCTGTCCAGCTCGGCCTCCGCTGCCATCTTGGCGTCACTATCGGGCTCAAAGCTGCGGCGTAAATCGGTCATATAGGTCGATTGTTTCATCCAATTTATCGCGGGGGACACAAACACGATAAATTCAACATTGCTTGCCGCCACATCAATTTTAGGCATCACCCATCCAGCCTGCGAAAAGCCCAAGACCCCCACACGATCAACGGCCAGGCCAGAGTCAGCGCGCAAGGCCGCAATTGCCGCCTCCACCAACGCCGTGCGATCCGACATGTCATAGCCTAGCCAGTCACCGGATGACTGACCGACGCCCGGCTTATCCCATGAGAGGCTGCACCAGCCCTGTTCGGCGAACTGGCTGAAATAGGGGTCAAAATAGCCAAAAGCCTCTCTGTCCATCGCCCCATCGCCATGCACAAATACGATGCAGTTGGGCTGGTCACCAACCGGACTATTGGGCAGGGTAATCTGCCCCGCAATTTTTTGGTCCTCATAGGTAAAGCTGAACGGCTTGGTGGCATAGCCTGCATCAGGCACCCAAAACACAAAGGCGAGTACCACCAGCACCAATCCCAAAACCGCACTTGCCCCTAGGGCAACCCGTCGACCGATCATCTTCACATCCATTCTTAGAACAATTATTCGCTTAATATGCAAAACTTGCATTTGCCGCAAGCACAATTTACAGAATAATCATTCAAAGAAAGGTTGGTCATGGCCCGCAAAAAAGACGAAGCCCTGCATAAGCGGCGCAAAGCGGAGATATTGCAAGGCGCGCGTGCCTGCTTTATCGACAAGGGTATCCATCAAACCAGCATGCAAGACATCTGCCAACGCAGCCAGATCAGCCCGGGCGCACTCTATCGCTATTTCCCCTCAAAACAATCTATCATTGAAGCCATCGCCGCCGGCGAACAGCAATCCAATGCTGAACTGATCGATCATTTGCGCGCTGCTCGTGATCCAGTCGCCGCGCTCAGCGACGCCCTGCCCGATCTACTTGACCATATTCTCGACCATGATTTCGCTCGCCTGATGGTGGAAATCAGCTCTGAAGCCTCACGTAATCCTGCAGTGTACAAACCCTTTGCCGCCATCGATCAGCAATTTCGCACCGACCTGACCAACATTTTTGCCGCCCGCCATAAATTCGGCCCTTTCGGCAGCGCAGACCAAACGGCACAGCAAGTCTTTGTCCTGCTCAGCCTGATTGATGGGCTGGTGGCCCGCGCCGCCAACAATGATTTGCCTCCGCGCAAGCAACTCGATCCCCTCGTGTGGCACACTATTCGTCAACTCTTTGCGTAGATTTGTCTAAAAACGCCTCGCCATAAAATCCAATTTGGGTATGATCGATTGACCAAGTAAACACGGGGGCAAACCAGGCATGTCGCTACTATCAACATTGTTGCCGCTGATTTTCTGGCTGCTCTACGGCACCATCTCTCACCAGATCAGCCGGAAGCGCCCCTCCATCACCAATCTGATGATCCACCAGCGTTATCGCTGGGTCATGAATGCCGTCAGACGCGACACGCCGATGGACGCGATTCTCACCGGCAATATCATGAATTCCGTCGCCTTCTTCGCCTCCAGCTCGGTGCTGTTGATTTTGGCGATGTTTGCCATTTTCGGCCGATTAAACGAGTTGCTGCCCGCGCTGCGCACCGTGCAGGTCAATGGCAGCTACTCTATGGGCGAATATCAATTGCACCTGATCATCATGCTGGTGATGGTGGTTCTGGCTTTTTTGTCCTTCACGCTCTCTTTGCGGCAGTTCAATCATTTCTGCATTCTTTTGGGCGCGGCGGATCACAGCGAAACCGCTGACCCGGAAGAAACCAAAGCCATGGCCCAGCTCAATGCCCAGGGCGCCCGTTATTTCAACAATGGCATCCGCGCCTATTATTTTTCGATCGCCAATGTGGGCTGGTTTATCTCGGCCGAGATTGGCATCGCCCTAGCCATATTTACCTTCATTTTCATTGTGCACCGTGAGTTTTTGTCAAAATCCCACGCGGCAATTTCGCGGCTGCCGCAACCTAAGGACGAGTAATAATGTCATTATCTAAATGGATCGCCACCAGTCTGTTGGTCGCCGGATTGGCACAACCATCCGTTGCGCAGGACAATCAGTTCACCATGGAAGATGAAATGCATATGCAAAACTGCTGGGAAGCGGTGACCGATATGAATTTGCAGGGGGAAGAGCACACCTTGGACGAATGTATAGGCACCGCGGCCGAAGTGTGCATGGAAGAAGAGGAGGGCGGCATGACCACCATCGGCATGAGCTCTTGCATGATGCGCGAGCATTCTTGGTGGGACAGCATTTTGAACATCCAATATCAGAATCTGAAACAGGTGCTTGAGCCCGCCCTGTTTGAAGATCTGCGCGACGCCCAACGCAAATGGATTCCCTATCGCGATGCCTCTTGCAGCTTCCATTATAATTATTGGGGCGATGGCACCATGCGCAGCACCGCCTTTGCCAGCTGCATGCTGGACGCCACGGCCAACCGGGCCATTGAGTTGAGCAACATTCTTGATATGTCGATGATGTAGCCGCCCCTATGGTCGAACCGTTCAAGAACTTTTTTTCGATTGCGGTCATTGAAAAAATGGCCGCAAATTTGTCTGCCCAGTCACCTGCATTTCCTGCCGACCAATTTGTGCAAATCGCCAGCATCGATCATCAAAAGAATGAGCTGAAACAACGCAGCCAGCAAATCCAGAAAGCGCTGATCGCCACCCTGCCCCCTGATTTGGATCAGGTCGGGCCGATCATTCTCGGTGCCTTGGGGCCAGAGGCACCCATTGATGGCGGCACCACCAGCAATGATCGCCCGGGGCTGAACGGGTTTGTGATTATGCCCTTTTGCGACTTTGTTGCCGAGATTGGCATTGATGACTGGCCCAAGTCGGCAGCTTTATTCAAAGAAATGACCAAGCGCTTCAGCGCCGAATTTGCCGTGCGCCCCTTTATCGCGCAGGATCCGGATGAAACCATGCGCACCTTCGCCCAATGGGCCAAGGACGAAAATGCCCATGTGCGCCGCCTCGCCTCTGAAGGCTGCCGCCCGCTCCTGCCTTGGGGCATGCGCCTGCACCAATTTGTCAAAGACCCATCGCCCATCCTGCCCATTCTGGAGCAGCTTAAGGATGACCCCACTGAATATGTGCGCCGGTCTGTGGCCAACAATCTCAATGACATTGCCAAAAACCTGCCCGAACTGGTGGCCCAAATTGCCGCCAAATGGATGCAGGGCGCCAGCAAAAACCGCCAGCGCCTTGTGCGCCATGCCTGCCGCACGCTGATCAAAAACGGTCATCCCCCTACATTAAAGGCGCTAGGCTTCGCGCCAATTGAGCTGCAACACGCGTCGGTTATAATCGAAACACCGAAGGTTAAATTGGGCGGAGCTTTGACGTTTACCTATCGCCTGCTACCTAAGGACAATAAGGCCCATCCCTATATTTTGGACTTTGCAATCCACCTCAAAAAAGCCAATGGGAGCCTATCGCCCAAGGTTTTTAAACTGGGCACTGGCTTGATCGCAGGGGGCAAGGCCCTTGAGGGGGAAAAGAAGGTGCCGATCCGTCCCATCACCACCCGCCGCTACTATCCGGGTGAACACAAACTGGAGCTTTTTCTCAATGGGCAGTCACTAGGTGTAACAGCCTTTCAGCTGGAGATCGACCAAGCGTAACCATAGAGGCTGCTCGCCCAAGGATGGGGCGAGCTTTGAGAGTTGTCCGGACGCTGCTTTTGGAAAGGGAAGACTAAAAAGCCAGCCAAACCACAATTGAAAGCAACACAACTAGAACGATAGATTCACGCAATACAATATTCATAAAACCTAATATTTAACAATGGTGTTAATAATAGGTTTATGGGTAACGCAAATGATCCGTCTCTTCAACCAGACATTCCCTAATGCGGAATATTACCGATCCGTCTCACCCAGTTCAAACAAATCATGCACGCTCACCTTAAGAGCGGCCGCCAACTTTAACGCCAGCACGGTAGAGGGCACAAACACATGATTCTCCACCGTATTGATGGTTTTGCGCGACACACCTACCGTCTCGGCCAGCTGCGCCTGGGTGTATCCCGCCGCTTTGCGGATCTCGGCCAAATGTGAAATCAAGCTCATAGCCGTCCCTTTACATCTGCCCAAACAAATCTCAGCAGGAAGGCGGCTGCCGTCAACGTGCCCATGGCCGCATAGGCGGTGGGATAACTCACCCATCCTTGCCAAAGCGGCACGGCAAAAGCGGGATAAAGCAGAATCGCCACCCAAAAACCAAACCCTTCCGCATGGCGGCGATCGGCGACATAGCCTTCATCTGTGGCCCGACGCGCATTGTCGTCACCCGCCGCCAGGGCGGCAATTGAAATGAGGATAACGCTCGCAACCCCAAATAGACCTGGCAGCCAAAAAGCGAAAGGTTGCGGGGTTCCCATGGCCAAGGCGCCGCCCCCATAGACCAAGCAGACAAGGCCAGTCAGCCCCAGCACCGCAGTACGCACATTTGTGAAAAACTCAGATGTCATTGGTTGCTCCTATTTTGTAACCTACAGGTTACACATAGAGCCACAATAATGTAACGTCAAGGTTACATTTTAGTTTTAATCATCTATTCCGCAAGACTTAATGTTTGATCAGGTTGCGGCACCAGATGCGCTGGCACCTCATCAACCCAGGACTCCAACGCCAGTTCGGGCCAGAGCGCACACAGCCGCTCTCCCTTTTTGTAGTGGGTGTCTTTATTGGGCAGATTATAATTGGGCACCAACTTGAATGAAAAAATATCATTCAGCCCATAGGGCGCATAAAGCTCGAAACGATCCTGATCATTCAACCGCATGCCCACCGAGTGAGTGGTACAAGCAAACCGATCAATCGCCTCGCGAGAATGGTCCAATTTGGGATAATCAAAGCCGAAATGGGCCGGATACCATAGATGGACCCGCGCCTGATTGCGCACTTCTACGGGCACTTGCATCCCGGCGAAAACGGCCTCTGCCTCGCTGATGATTTTATCTTCCTCATCATAGGTGATGGCATCGGCATCATAGTAAAAAATGTCCACATCCTTCACCCCATGCATGGCCGGGCGGTCAGTAAGATAGTTCCAAATATTGTTGTAAATCGCGCCGGAAACGATCCACGCATCCGGTAAATCCATGTCGCGCAAACGCGCAAAATAATCATAAAGCGGCCCGAATTCGCGGCACATCTTATAGATCACTGCCGCCTGCTCAACCAATCCCGCATTTGCAAATCTTAAATAAGTCATGCGGAAAACCTACCCGATTCCTCAGCCACCAAAAAGAACAAAGTTGGTACAAAATTACGCTTGTTCCGGCGTGATCACCAGCCGGACCTTATCTGGCCAAAACGCCATAAAGCCCTGCAATATATTAGAAAAGACAAACGGGCTTTCATACGCCCAGCCTATTTCCTTGCCACGTAAAGCAAAATAGCTGGCGTCACCCTTAAGCGGACAATGAGTCTGCTTCTCGAGTTTTTGCAACGGCACGATAATCTCGTCCTGCGGGACATAGATCACAGGTGGATAAAGGGTTTTGCCCACTTCCTGCAGCCACACCGCATTGTCGGTGGAGATCAATTGGTCCTCACCCGCCATGACCTCCACATGGGCACCCACCGGCTGCACCCGCATAAAGTGCTGCGGCGCGTCCGGCCGCGCCGCCACGCCCTTCAATGTCAGCTCAACCGTCAAATCGTCCTGTGTTTCTGCCATTTCCGCCTCCTCCTGGTCAGAGCGTTGGCCGCGCCAGCGCAAAAATATCCTTCACGGCGGCATAATTGAAATAGCCAAGGCGACCAACAGCGGCGATTGCTGTTTCATCAATCATTCCATCAGCAATATATTGCTCTTGGATATGCGCGCGCACCACTTCACCGATAATAAGATAATTATTGAGTTTGGCGCCCTGATGATCCTCCAGCTGTTTGATCTCCACCAGCTTGCATTCAAAGGACGCTGGCGCATCCGCCAGCCGCGGCACATCCACCACATCGCCTGGCAAGGTCTTCAGGCCTATCGCCTCGATCTCGCTCACCTCTTCACCATAAGGCGCACTGCTGGCGTTCATTTGCTCCACCAGCGCGCGCCCCGCCACATTGTGCACAAAGACGCCAGCCGCCTCAATATTGCGCAAACTGTCTTTCCGCCCGGAAGAGGAAAAGCCCAACAAAGGCGGGCTCTCACTCAAGGCGTTGAAAAAGGAATAGGGCGCCAGATTACTCACCCCATGTGAGCTGCGCGAGGAAATCCACCCGATCGGCCGCGGCGAAATCAGCGCTTTAAAGGGATTATGTTTTAAACCATGCCCGTCTGCCGGACTATAAGAATGAAAGGCCACACGCATCTCCTGCTCAACTCACCAGAGCTGATATTCCTATGCAACATTAGCAATCAACGCCACACCCTGTCCCATCACATCTTTATGAGCATCTGCATCTGACAATCGCATCGGCACAGGCCATCCAGATATTTTCACAATAATGCTGCTTGCGCCCTTGGTCGCCAAAAGCCATATTTGGCGTTTCTGCTTTGCCCCATCCGCCGAGCGATCCTGCTGAAAGCACTTAAATGTTTGCCGCCCTTAAAGAATTCAACAAAACCATCTGGCTTTTGATTCTCGCCACCTTTGCCTCGCGTTTTTTCCTATTTATGGTCTGGCCCTTTCTGGCGTTGTTGCTGCACAACAAGTTTGGCCTCAACGAGTTTGAAATTGGCGCGTTTCTGTCCGGTTCCGCCACGGTGGGGGTCATTTTCGGCTTCTATGTCGGCTATCTGTCCGACATTATCGGACGGCGCAAAATCATTTTGTTTGGCCTATTTCTCAACATCATCGCCATGAGCATCATCGGCATTGCAGATAGCCTTCTTGTGCTGTTCTCTGGCACACTGCTGCAATCCTTTGGTCGCGGCATGGTGGAAAATCCGGGCAAGGCGCTGATGACCGATATGGTCAGCGATCGTAAGGTCAAGGATATGGCGCTGCATTTCCGCTATTTCATGCTCAATGTTGGCGCCGCCACCGGCCCGCTCTTGGGCACGTTCGCTGGCGCCACGGGCAAGCAATCCACATTTCTGTTTGTTGCCGGGCTATATGTGGTCTATTTCGCCGCCGCGGCCTTTATCTTCAATCTGGAAAAGCCCCTCAAACGCACCAAACAGGGCGATCCGCTCAAATTCTCGGCCGCCCTCGCGGTGCTGGGTAAAGACACCGCCTTTTTGCTGTTTGTTTTCGCGTCCTTTATCGGCTTTGTCGGCTATGGCCAGATCGATGCCGGCCTGGTGCAATATTTGCGGCAAATGCAAGTGCCTGAACTCACCGAGCTATATGCCTTGCTGATCCTCATTAATGGCACCACGATCATAATCCTGCAATTTGCTCTGCTCAAATTGATGGAAAACTGGTCGCCTTTTTTGCGCGCCATGTCTGGTGTGATTCTCTTCGCGGGTGGGTTTTTCGGCTTCGCCATTTCTCCGACCGACCCGTGGACATGGCTGATGGTCTCGATATTCGTGCTCAGCATCGGCGAAGCTATTCTCTTCCCCACCCTCAACATCATTGTGGACCGGCTGGCGCCAGACCATCTCAAAGGCTCCTATTTTGGTGCCTCATCTCTTTCCAGCTTTGGATTTGTATTTGCGCCGCTAATCGGCGGCTTTCTCCTACATCAATTTGGCGGCTTGGCCATGTGGCTCACCATGACCGGCCTCACCCTGTTCGTCGCCGTCCTCTATTTCAGCGCCAACCGATTGAAAGGCGGCATGTTGGAAAACTAGTCGGACTTCACTTTTTGTCTTTGATGATAGGTCAGCGCATTTGAAATCAACAGCCGCAGGCGTTCCTTGTCCAAAGGCGTGCCCACATTAAAATGAACCCCACGATTGCCCTCATAATAAAAGTTATCGGGTAACATATGCCGGAACTCATCTATCAGCGTCGTTTGGCAATGCACAAATATCGCATAGTCCTTGATCTTTGACGGCCCGATCCGCACCGTGGTGCCCACACACTTCTTCTTTGGCAGATAAGACGGCTCTCCCCATTTCAGGGTCTCAACCAGTCCGCCCGTTTGTGGCAAGTCTGCCGCCACATCAAAAATCAGCGCCCGCAATTGCTGCATGGTCTCGCATTTTGGAATTGGAATTACTTGAAAAAAGGCCAAACTATAACCGCCCCCCCCCCGGACGCAAAAACGCCCACCGAGCGGTTAGGCTTGGTGGGCGTTTTATTTGATTTACATCGTAGAGATAATTTTGCTTTTAGCGGACTTGGCGACGACCTACTCTTCCATGCCTTAAGACAAAGTACCATCGGCGCTGAGGTGTTTAACGTTCGAGTTCGGAATGGGATCGTGTTCTGAGCACCTCGCTATAGTCACCAAGTCGGCAAAAAGCAAAACGTGAAGTTAAATATGATTACTAGGCGAACCTAGTGATGATGTTCGTGTTTGGTATTGGTGTTTTACGGACATTGATTAATGAGAACAATCAAGCCAATCGAGCTATTAGTACCAGTAAGCTTCACACATTGCTGCGCTTCCACACCTGGCCTATCAACGTGGTGGTCTCCCACGGCTCTCAAGGGAATGCTAGTTTCGAAGGAGGCTTCCCGCTTAGATGCTTTCAGCGGTTATCCCGTCCAGATATAGCTACCCTGCTATGCGGCTGGCGCCACAACAGGTCCACCAGAGATCTGTTCACCCCGGTCCTCTCGTACTAGGGGCAACTCTTCTCAACATTCCTACACCCACGGCAGATAGGGACCGAACTGTCTCACGACGTTCTAAACCCAGCTCGCGTACCGCTTTAATTGGCGAACAGCCAAACCCTTGGGACCTGCTCCAGCCCCAGGATGCGATGAGCCGACATCGAGGTGCCAAACAATGCCGTCGATATGGACTCTTGGGCATCATCAGCCTGTTATCCCCGGCGTACCTTTTATCCGTTGAGCGATGGCCCTTCCACGCGGGACCACCGGATCACTATGACCGACTTTCGTCTCTGCTCGACTTGTCAGTCTCGCAGTCAGGCGGGCTTATGCCATTGCACTCAACGACCGATTTCCGACCGGTCTGAGCCCACCATCGCGCGCCTCCGTTACTCTTTGGGAGGCGACCGCCCCAGTCAAACTACCCACCACACACTGTCCCGGACGCTGTTACGCCGCGGTTAGACATACATGACGATAAGGGTGGTATCTCACATTGCGGCTCCATAGCAACTGGCGTCACTATTTCAAAGCCTACCACCTATTCTGCACATGCCGACACGAATGCCAGTGTGAAGCTATAGTAAAGGTGCACGGGGTCTTTCCGTCTAACCGCAGGAACCCCGCATCTTCACGGGGAATTCAATTTCGCTGAGTCTATGCTGGAGACAGTGGGGAAGTCGTTACGCCATTCGTGCAGGTCGGAACTTACCCGACAAGGAATTTCGCTACCTTAGGACCGTTATAGTTACGGCCGCCGTTTACTGGGGCTTCAATTCAATGCTCTCACATCTCCTTTTAACCTTCCAGCACCGGGCAGGCGTCAGACCCTATACGTCGTATTGCTACTTCGCAGAGCCCTATGTTTTTAGTAAACAGTCGCCACCCCCTGGTCTGTGCCACCCTCCCTGAGTTGCCTCAAAAAGGGTCACGCTTATCCCGAAGTTACGCGTGCAATTTGCCGAGTTCCTTCAGCATAGTTCTCTCAAGCGCCTTAGTATTCTCTACCTGTCCACCTGTGTTGGTTTAGAGTACGGTCTTAACGGTGGAGCTATTTCCTGGAACTTACTCACGGCCAGAACCAATCCGAT
>NZ_JAKGTI010000003.1:0-144942 GCF_021568695.1 Maritalea mediterranea | reverse complement strand
TAAAACCAGATCCGCAAGGACCTCGCCGTCCACGTTTCTCTTTCTTCTCTCATTCACAATGTCAAAGAACCGACGTGCCCTAGGGCCCGTCCTCGATTTCCAAAATAGGCGAACCTATTTTCAATCTGAAATCTTGAAAATTAAACATTCAAACCTGAATGTTTAACGCTCAAGAGATGCGGTTGATAGTGCTTTATTTTCGCCCTGTCAACACCCAATCTGAAAATTAAATTTTGATTTATTTTTCAGTTGGTTATCTGAGTTCCGCCGGTGTTTCGTGAGCCCGTTTCCCTCAGCGCTCGGGGGTTATAGGGCGAGGGCATTTCAGAGTCAACAGCCCTTTTTCAAAAACATGAACTTTTTTTGACATGCGCCTATTCCCGCGCAGATCAGTCCAACGACGACTGCATTAATGTAGTCTCTTTACCACTCAAATTCAATACGGCTTCACTTTATAAAGGAGTGACCGATTTTTGCCGCAATTACCGCCAATAAAGGCTGCAACTCGCTGGCGCATTTGAGGGTCTCATTATAAAGACCCGCGGCGGTTTTTTCAGTCCATTTGCGCCACATCACAAATATGTGCCATATAAAAGCGCTTAATTGTGCAGCCACCAAGGAGCGTATCGCGTGACACCCATGCAATTCAAACAGCATAAACTGCTTTTGAAATCTGCCGGATATCGCGATGCACCCGCATTAACACTCAATTCCCATGATGGACACATGCCTCATGGTCGGGAAATTTCACTGTCCTGGCTGAGCGGCACCATCCTGACCGGCGTCACCGGCGTGTTGCTGATGGCCAGCGCACTCTATGTGTCATTTGACGGTAAGGGTGACTTTGCCACGCCCTATTCAGCCCTCAGCCCCAACTTGGTGGATGACGGCAGCTCAAGTGCAGATGGCACGCTCGTGACCGAGAAATCTGATCGCGTCCGTCCTGTCGCCGCCACCCGTTCTGACAGGGAAATCATTGAAGCCAGTATCCGGGAAACGGTGAACGGCGCAGACCGTATCCGCCGACAACCCTTTTTGCGGATCAATGCAACTTTGGCCACATCGGCCACGTCACTATCCGCCGACATCCCGAAATATGATCCGATCGCGTTGCTGCGCAAAAACCAACCGATCGCCCTGGCGGAGGACGCCCGCACCATCAACACCGATATTTATGGTGCCGAAGTGGAGGGCGAAGTTGCTGTAAAGGAAGCGAGCCTTAACATCAATGTTGCACCGGAGCCAGCCATCGACGACCGCTTAGCCGCTGAATATGTGCGCACAACTGTTGAGGGGGCGTTCTCTGGCAGCGACTCGGCCCTACTGGCCTATGCGCCCGAAAGCGTGCCTGGCCTGCGCGAATTGTCAGTCGTGTCTGATGGCTTCTCATCTGTGGCAGAAAACGTATCAATTGTCCCCAAATCGCCACCTGCCGCCAACGAGACAGCCCGAACCGAACGCATCATTTCTGTGCGCAAAACAGCCCCGATCGGCGACGTCTTGAGCAAAAACGGTTTTACCGAACGCATGGTTGCCGCCATTGAGCGCACGATGCGGTCGGTGAACCCGTCGACCGAAGTGCGTGAAGGGTTTCGCATGCGCATTTTGTTTGGGCTGGAGCCGGGTACGGAAACCCAAATTCCCTATTTGTTGAGTCTTTATAATGCGGATGAACGGCATCTGGTCACCGTGGCGCGCACGGATGAGGGCCGCTATGTCCTCGGCGCGCCGCCACCAGGCATTGAGCTGCCCGAAGAGGATACTGAGGAAATCAATGTCGCCAATCTACCTTCGCTCTACCGATCCATATACGAGACTGGGCGCAAGTTGGACCTGAAAGATGCCACCATTGAGCGAATCGTCGCCATGTTTGCCTACGATCTGGATCTGACCAAGAAGATTTCTCCAGGCGATCAGATCCAGTTGCTGCAAACTGAGCCGGACGAAAACGGCAATAAAGAACTGCTTTATATCGGGCTCGAACTCGCCGGCACGGAACGGCACATGTATCGGTTCCAGACCGAAGATGGTGTTGTCGATTTCTTTGACGAAAATGGCCAGACCGGCAAGAAATTCCTGATGCGCCGTCCTCTGGAAGGCGGGGGGCGTCTACGTTCAAACTATGGCTACCGTATTCACCCGATTTTCAAAACCCGCAAACTGCACACTGGGGTCGACCTGGCAGCACGCACAGGCACCCCAATCTATGCCGGGGGCGATGGCGTGGTGAAACGCGCCCAATGGGTCTCCGGTTACGGTCGCTATGTCGAGTTGAACCACGCGAACGGCTACCAAACCGCCTATGCCCACATGAACCGCATCGCCAGCGGCATGCAGCCTGGCACCCGCGTCCGGCAGGGCCAGGTGATCGGCTATGTGGGGTCCACCGGCTACTCCACCGGCCCGCACTTGCATTATGAAATCAAAATCAATGGACGCACCGTCGATCCGCTCAGCGTACGGCTGCCGCGAGACAAATCTTTGCCCAACCAATATCGAGATCGGTTTGAACAAACCATGGCGCAAATCAATGATCTGATGTCACGCGAAGCCAGTGCGCCGCTCAATGTGGCGCAAGCGACCCCCTAATCGACCGGGGCCGATTACGACGCGATATAATCGCGCAGAGCCGCTGCCTCGCGTTCCGATTCCTCAATTTTGCGCTTCACGATATCGCCAATGGAGACCAGACCGAGCAACTTGCCCTCTTCTACCACTGGCATATGACGAATACGGCGTTTGGACATGGTGCCCATGACTTCATTCAGGCTGATGTCACGTGAACAGGTAAACGGGTCGCGGGTCATGCACTTATCAAGGCCACTCTCAAGCGCGGCAGCCCCATGTTCTCGCAAACGTCGCACAATATCGCGCTCGGACAGAATGCCAACCACCTGATCGTTGGCCCCGGTGATGACCACCACGCCAATATTGTTTTCGCCCAGCATATCCACCGCATCAGCCACCTTGGCTGATTCGCTCAGGGTAAAGACCTGGCTGCCCTTCTCCTCAATAATATCGCCAATCCGCATAAGCTCCTCCTCATCCAACTGGTCGTTTAATCAGCTCAAAACATCTCTTAAAAATCAGGTGACGCCAGGGGCACCACCCTTTTATAAAAATGATAAGCTGAATCGCGCAGACACGCAATCAAACCAATGCGCCACTTTCGCGTACTGACACATGCTGGACACGCAAGCAGGCCCAATAGACAAAGCCGACGATCAACAACTGGAAAGGCACGCGCACCAGCAAATAGGCAGGGCCTATTGCCGCCCCTCCAAAGTCAACATGATTCAGCGCGGCATAGATATTGGCAGGTAAAAAGCCCATCAGCATTATTATGATTGCCCAGCCCGCCCGGTAGGCCATGGGTGGATAGAGGAGCAATGCAGCAAGGCCAAGTTCTAAAAACCCAGTCAAGACCACCAGCTCGGCCCGAAAGGGCACAAATCCGGGCAACATTGCCGCCATGGCCAATGGATCGGTGAAATGGGCACTGGCGGTCATCACCAGAAAAAGCGCAATGCCCACCCGTCCCCAAAATGGTGGGGCAACCTTGGGGCCGAGTTCGGCCCACCGCAGCAAAAACCCCATGAACGACGGCCCGATTAATATCAGACTCAAAAACATCAGATTCTTATAGGGCAACAGATTGGTGGCCCAATCATCAATTTGCATCTTTAATCCTCACAAGCTGTGTAAAGCTTGCCAGGTGCCCCACCCATCAACCGCATGAAACAGACAATTTGCCAATGGCAATAGATATTCGCCATCGGGCAGTGCGACATTCGCGAAGCGTAAACGCCTTAATTGTAGCAGCGCACTAATGTTCAGACCAAATCGCCATCACATTGCCGCCCGGCTCTTTAAAATGAAACCGTCGCCCGCCGGGAAAGGAAAAGATTGGTTCAACAATCTCCGCCCCGGCGCGCTCCACTTGCGCAAGCGCTGCCTCCAGATCGCTTGTCTTTAAGATCACCAAGGGCGGCTCCACCTTGTTGGCCCGCGCCAAACCGCCCGTCACCCCGGCATCGCGAATCTCAGCATAATCCGGACCATAATCCACATAGGACCAGCCAAACGCCTTTTCGAAAAAAGCCTTGGATTTCTCATATTCGTCAGATTGAAACTCAATATAGTCTATTTCCAATTGCATCACGCGCCCCTCAATGTTCTTTTTTTGTTCTATCCACTCATCGCAACAGAGTCAATCAGGCAGCGCAAGGAACGCGGCACCAACGGGCACAGCGTTTATGTGGGACGCGAGGCGCACCAGGTCTCGTTCACATCGATAATAAAAGAGACGATATACGCCTCGCGCGATCGGTTTTTTCGCGCCAATTTGAGGGATCCGGGATGCTGACCCAATAGTCCCGCAATCTGATCGCAATCAGATTGGCCCTCGGTGTCGAGCTGATATCAAATGGACGGCAAAGTCTGCGTCCAGACTTTACACCAATCTCTTCTCACACAGCCGAGGCTATGCACCGCCACCACCCGTCAGCAGCCCACGCGGTCAAGAAGATACGCCCATTTTAACATGGGCCCAGAGACCGGAGATAAGTTTGCTTCACATTTTTTCGCGCGGCGCGTTTTGCTCGGAATTTCAAAGCCTTGCCCAAACAGAGATTTGAGCGCACCGGGAATAAGTTGGGACAACGCCCTAAGACGCAATGATGGCAACGTCCCATTTCGCGCCGGACCATTCGGACCCGGTGGCCAAACCCCAGTCTCGCCATTGACAGTTGTGAAAAGCCGATGCGTAATTAAGTTATACTTTAAACAGGGTTTTGGGAGGAACATATGTCACGTTGGGTCACTGCTGCGCCGCCGACAGGGCGCGATTTTGAAGTGAAATCGGAAGAGGGTGCCAAAGGCAAAAAGGACGGCGCGATTGAGCGCATTGCCAAATATGTGCCGGCCGAAATTTTGGCCGGTTTCACCGCGCTTTATTCGGCTTTGATCGCTATGGCGCTCAGCGACAATGAAAAGCTGATCGGCGCCGCCATCCTGATCGCGTTGTTTTTCATCGTCACCATTTTCTATGTGATTAAAAATACGCCGGACAATGCGAGCAAAAAAGCCCATTTGGCGGTAACACCACTGGCCTTTCTGGCCTGGTCCTACGCTATTTCGTCGGCAGTTCTGGGCGACTATTATCTGCCTCTCTTCGCCTTTATTGCACAAGCAGTGGTGATTGCGCTGTCGATTATCGTCAAACCGGGCGAAGGTTGAAATATCCTAAGCTAACTGTGCCAAGAGGGTCACGCGCAAATCGGCCAAATCATGCGCCAGAGGATCATTCAACGCATCAGAGAGTGATGCCATCAGCACCAGCCCCAGAACATTGGTGTGGAGCAAAAAGGCCTTACGCCGGGCGGTGTCGCTTGTCGCGAAGCCTTCGGCGATCAACGCTTCGGCCAAAGTCCGATACATTTGTGCAGTCACCGCATGCACCTTGCTCGAAACCTGATGACCGCCCTTTGTGACCATTGCAAAGGCATCAGGGGTTAATTGGGGGGAAAGATACATGGTGCGAAATCGCTCTAAATCGCTGAGATGAAAATCAACAATAGCTGCCGCGAATCGTTGACGGACATTCCGATCAGTTTCAACGCGTGTCGCTGCTTCTTGCCCGGCCAACGCCTCGGCTTCCAATGAAGGCAGCAACATTGCTTCAATCAACGCGCCCTTTTTCGGAAACCAATAAATAATCGCCTGTTTGGTGACCCCCATTTGCCGCGCTACCGCCTCAAAGGTTAGGGCGCGAGCCCCTTTAGCCCGTACCAATTTGTGCGCTTCTTTAACAATCTGATCCCGCGTAATCGTGCGCTTGGCCATACATTTCCCCTACATTCGGTTGGGTCTTGACATTTTACCTATGGTAAGCAATTATTTTACCACTGGTAAGTTATTTCAATAAGGGAACGACTGCAATGGCTGAACCCATAAAAGTGTTTGGATTTGTCCCGGCCTGGGGTTTACCCACTTCGGGACCGTTTGCTCTAAAGCTGCTCGCCTGGCTAAACGCACACAAAATTGACTATCAATTTGAAGCAGAAATGAATACGGGCAAAGGACCGAAGGGTAAAAGTCCTTGGGTTGAAATGGAGGGAAACCTCATCGCTGATAGCGATGTGATTATTCGCAGCATCGCCAAAACAAAAGCGATTGACCTGCACCAGGATTTAATGGACCCGCAAATCGCCGCCGGTCATAGCCTTAAAGTGGCCTTTGAAGAACGCTTCCATCAAATTTTGGAATGGGAGCTATTCGAGACCCCACAAGGGCTGGCCTTTATCAAGCAGGCCATTGCCGGTTCGGTGCCGGCCCCGCTTGCCCCAATCATTTTCATGTTGGTTAAACGCCAATTTACAAAGCAGCTTTATGCGCGTGGCATTTCGCGTCACAGTCAGACCCATATTGTGCAGCTAGGCGACGATCTTTTGACGGCGCTCGAAAGCTTCATAAAGGCCGGAGGTTTTGCCCGCACAGTCGACCCGCAATCGCAAAAACAATATCCACAAATTGAGGAATTGTCGGTCTATGGGCAATTGGCGCCCATGCGCCATTGGACCATGGCGACGCCCGTGGCGCAGCTGGTAAAGGAACGCAAAACCTTGACCAGTTGGGTAGATGATGTGGAAAGCCTGTGCTTTGGCGCGCCATTAACCGCTGGCAGCGCCGCGCCCAAGGCGTTCCTGTCTACCAAATTGACGGAGGGATTAGCATGAATAGGCTCAGCTTTTGGTTTTTTATCTCCGCCCTTGTTTATCTGCTGCTCGGCGTGGGGCTGGGCATTTATATGGCCGGGTCGAAGGATTTTCTGTTCGCCCCCGTTCATGGCCACCTTAATCTAGTGGGCTGGGTCAGCTTCGCCCTATATGGGCTTTTCTATCAGGCCGTTCCTATCGCCAGCCGCCAACGTATGGCCACCGTCCATTTTGCGCTGGCAAGCCTAGGCCTATGGACCATGATACCGGGCATTGCGCTTTTTGAGCTGGGCATTACCGAAGCTCTGGCCGCCATCGGTGCACTGTTGACGCTGTGCGCTATACTGGTTTTTGCTGCGGTGGTAATGCGGAACGGCCCTAAATCGGCCTGAACAAAGAAAACCCGGCACTTAAAAAAGCACCGGGCTTCCTTCATCGTTGAGGAGGAGAGTGAATTATTGGGCGGCGTCAGGCACCTCATTGTCGTCAATGCTCGTGCCGTCGGCGGTGAAGGTCAATTGGTTGCCTTCCACATCCACCGTGATTCGCTGGCCATCGACGATTTTGCCGCTCAAAATCTGCTCGGCAAGCTCGTCTTGCAAGTGGCGTTGAATCACCCGCTTGAGCGGACGCGCGCCATAGGCAGGGTCATAGCCCTCATTGGCGATCCAGTCGCGGGCGGCGGGGCTCAGCTCAATGGCGATGTCACGCTCATCCAGCAATTTGCGCAAGCCTTTCAACTGCACATCGACAATCGCGCCCATATCGGCCCGTGCCAGGCGGTGGAACAGCAAGATCTCATCCACCCGGTTCAAGAATTCGGGGCGGAAATGCGCTTTGACACTATCCATCACTTTGCCGCGCACCAGATCAACCGATTCGCCTTCCTGCTGCTCGACCAGATATTCGGCCCCCAGGTTGGAGGTCATGATCACCAGCGTGTTGCGGAAATCGACCGTGCGGCCCTGACCATCGGTCAAGCGACCATCGTCCAAAACTTGCAACAGCACGTTGAACACGTCTGTGTGGGCTTTTTCGATCTCGTCGAACAAGATCACCTGATAAGGCCGACGGCGGACCGCTTCGGTCAACACACCGCCCTCATCATAACCCACATAGCCTGGAGGCGCGCCAATCAGACGGGCAACCGAATGTTTTTCCATAAATTCGGACATATCCAGCCGCACCATCGCGGTTTCATCGTCGAACAGGAAATCGGCCAAAGATTTGGTCAACTCGGTTTTACCCACGCCGGTTGGCCCGAGGAACATGAAGGAGCCTATCGGGCGATTCGGGTCTTGCAACCCGGCCCGTGAACGGCGCACCGCTTTCGAGACGGCGGCCACCGCTTCGTGCTGACCGATCACGCGTTTGCCTAGCTCATTTTCCATGCGCAACAGCTTGTCGCGCTCGCCTTCGAGCATTTTATCGACAGGCACACCAGTCCAGCGGCTCACTACATGGGCGATGTGCGCCGGGCTGACCACTTCTTCCAGCATGGCTTCGGTGACATTGTCGGCCCCGGCATCATCGTCTGCCTCAGCAGCGGCAATTTTTTGCTCCAGATCGGGAATAACACCATAGGCCAACTCGCCAGCACGACCCAGATCGCCGGACCGTTGGGCGTTTTCCAGCTCGGTGCGGGCCTTATCCAGCTCTTCCTTGAGCTTTTGCTCCGCCCCCAGCCGTTCTTTTTCTGACATCCAGCGTTGGGTGAGCGCTCCGGATTCTTCTTCCAGATCGGACAACTCGGATTCCAATTTCTCCAACCGTGCCTTTGAAGCGTCATCCGTTTCTTTCTTCAGCGCTTCGCGTTCAATCTTCAACTGAATGATGCGGCGATCCAGCTCATCCAAGGCTTCGGGCTTACTGTCCACCTGCATGCGCAAGCGGGCGGATGATTCGTCCACCAAATCGATGGCCTTGTCGGGCAAAAACCGGTCGGTGATATAGCGGTTGGACAAGGTGGCGGCAGAGACAAGCGCACTGTCAGAAATCCGCACCCCATGGTGCAGCTCATATTTCTCTTTCAGGCCACGCAAAATCGAGACCGTATCTTCCACGGTCGGCTCCGCCACATAGACGGGCTGGAACCGGCGGGCCAAGGCCGCATCCTTTTCCACATGCTTTTTATATTCGTCCAAAGTGGTTGCGCCCACGCAGTGCAACTCACCCCGTGCCAAGGCTGGCTTCAAGAGGTTGGACGCATCCATCGCGCCATCCGATTTACCGGCGCCCACCAATGTGTGCATCTCGTCAATAAAGAGGATGATTTTGCCCTCTTCTGACTGCACTTCATTGAGCACTGCTTTCAAGCGCTCTTCAAACTCACCCCGATATTTCGCACCGGCAATCAGCGCGCCCATATCCAGCGACAAAAGCTTTTTGTTTTTCAGACTTTCCGGCACGTCACCATTGACGATCCGCAAGGCCAAGCCTTCAGCGATGGCGGTTTTACCCACACCGGGTTCACCAATCAGCACCGGATTGTTTTTGGTGCGGCGCGACAAAACCTGGACCGAGCGACGAATTTCCTCGTCCCGCCCGATCACCGGGTCCAAACGCCCCGCCCGCGCGTCTTCAGTCAAATCGCGGGCATATTTTTTCAAGGCATCATAGCCTTCTTCGGCGCTCTGACTGTCGGCGGTGCGGCCCTTGCGCAATTCATTGATCGCGTCATTAAGCCCATTGGCGGTGACCCCACCAGCGACCAAGGCCTTGCCCGCCTCATTATCTTTTTCGATGGTCAGCGCCAGCAACAGGCGCTCGACGGTGACATAGCTGTCGCCTGCTTTGTCCGCAGCTTTTTCGGCTGTTTCAAACACTTTGGCCAATTCACGGCTCAAATATAGCTGACCACCATCACCGGAAACTGAAGGGATCTTTTTCAGCGCCGCTTCCGTTGCCGCATGCACGGCTTTGGCATCGCCACCGGCCCGTTGAATCAAGCCTGATGCCATGCCTTCCTTATCGTCCAAAAGAACTTTGAGCAGGTGCAAAGGCGTAAATTGCTGGTGGCCAGCAGAAAGGGCCCCAGATTGGGCAGATTGAATAAAACCGCGTGCCCGCTCGGTATATTTTTCGATATTCATATCTCAACTCTCCATCTCTCGCCCATTTCAATCCGCCTAAAAAGCACGGGTTAAAACGTCTCGAAGCGTTGTTTGTTTCAACTTGTCCATTGGCGCCCATTCTTGGCACGCCGGACTGTTGATTTAGATATAGGTACGCTTCGCGGCGAAAAAAGAGCTATTGGCAAAGAAAGCGCTCTACTGGCTCTATTTTTTATAAAAAATGCAGCAATCCACCGATCAGCACAAGCGCGAAACCGGCCTTGAAAATCCAGCCCGCAACCTGCTGCTGGCGAAAGCCCTTTTGCCCTTTTTTCACCTCTTCATAATTGCCCAGCACCGGCACTTTTGAGGGACCGTCTTTAAAGCCCCCGCCGATCGTATGCACAATCGCGCCCGCAAGCGCGACCAGCCAGCCCATCATAAAAATATTGAACCCGTTGGCTTCAAACCAAATCCAAATTGCCTCAAACATCATCATCTCAAAATTCTTGCAAGGATGAGGACAGTTTACCCCTTAGCCGAGACTAAAACCAGCCATTGGCGGAAACAATGAGATGCGTTAAGATACCGCCAACCCAGGAGACCTGCCATGCCCACAGCAAAAGCCAACGCGCCAAAGAAAGTCGCCATTCTCGCCTATGACCGGCTGTGCACCTTCGAATATGGCATTGCGGTGGAAATGTTCGACACCATCCAGTCCCCCACCGCCCCGCTTTATAAAGCCGAGACTGTGGCAATCGAATCGGGTGATTTGCGGCTGGCCGGGGGCCTGCGTGTCCCCTGCACGGTACAACTGGATCGGCTGAAGGACTTTGACCTGATCATTGTGCCTGGCTGGCCACCGGACAAGAAGGTAAATGATGAGGTGGCGGCAGCATTGCGGGCCGCCCTTTTCAAGGGAGCGCGCTTTATGTGCATCTGCTCCGGCACATTTTTGTTGCTGCGCGCCGGGCTGACGCGCAACAAAACCATCACCACCCATTGGCAATATCTCGATCTGCTCAAGGCCGAAGCCACCAACGAACAGGTAGCAGAAAATGTGCTCTATTGTGGCGATGCCCAAATCATGAGCTCGGCTGGGTCCGCTGCCGGTCTGGATCTTGGGCTGGAGATTGTGCGGCAGGAGTTAGGCGCCGCAGAAGCGAATCGCATGGCGCAACGGCTTGTCCTGCCCGCCCATCGCGAAGGTGGCCAAAAACAATTTGTGCCCCGCCCTCTGGCGCAACCGCAAAAAGGCAGCCTGGCCAAATATCTGGATCAGGTGCGGCAGCAACTGGACCAGCCCTGGCCAGTGAAAAAATTGGCGGCCTTCTGTCATTTATCGGAACGCACCTTGATGCGCCGTTTTCAGGAGATAATGGGAGTAAGCCCCAACCAATGGCTCACCCGCGAGCGCGTGGCCTTTGCGCGCAGCTTATTAGAAAAAGAGCATTTCACCATGGATGAAATTGCCGAACGTGCCGGGTTCAACACGCCGGAAACCATGCGCCACCACTTCCGCACGCAACTGAAAATCAGTCCGGCCCGCTATCGCGAAAATTTCAGGCAAAAATAAAGGGCGGTGAACCGCCCTTTTATCTATTCCGCCGCTGCGGCCTTTTTCTCCGGCACTTCTGCCGTCACCTCATCGCCCACACTCAATTTGGGCTGAGGCGCATCTGCCAAATCCCCATCTGCCGTAGGTTTGCGACGGGGCCGCCGCGCACGCGGTGCACGCTTTGGTTTTTCCTGCGGCTTTTCCTGACCGGTCTCATCATTGGCGGCAGGCTTTTCAGAGGTATTTTCTTCCTTTACCTCAGCGTCTTTTTCCGCTGCCTCGGTATTGGCTTCAACCGGCTTATCTTCGTTCTCACGACTTTCAGTGTCACGATTTTCACTGTCGCGATCTTGATCATCCCGTTCACGGCGCTGCTCTTGGCGCGCCTGATTCTGCGCCTGCGCGGCAAAAATGATCCGGAAATAGTGTTCCGCATGCTGCAGATAGTTTTCGGCCATGACGGAATCGCCAGAGGCCTGCGCATCGCGCGCCAGCTGCACATATTTCTCCGCAACGTGTGAGGCATTGCCCCGCACCTTCACATCAGGTCCGTTGCTCTCATAATTGCGGGAAAGCGGATTGACGTTTTTCCGACCGTTACCACGGCCGCGTGAACGCTTATTCTGTTGTCCAGGTCTCATACGATGACTTCAAACTTTTCTTAACTTTGCGCCGAATGAACGCGCCAAACCGTAGCTATCACATTGCCCCCAAACGATGGTCTGGATGTGACTTGGTGTTGGATCGCTATATGCCGGCTGTCCAGCTTGCTGGGGGCAAATCCACCTTAGGTCTGTAGGCAAAATTTTGCGGTCAATGAATGAACATCAAACCCAACTAGCCCCAGTAACCTATATGCTTCGAAAAGTTTTTCCAAGTGAAAAATGCTCACCCGATCACTTCGTGCTGGCTTTTTGCCCGGTTTCATAAGAAATCTCGGCCATTCGATTATGGCCGGAAAAGTCTTTTGAAAAAGTTACCTGCGTTGCCCCCGCGTCCTTCGCCGCCAACTCCAACGCGTTGGCCTGCTGAAAACCGAATTCAAACAGCAACTTACCGCCCGGCTTTAAGTGATTCTGTGCCCCTAAGAGAATCTGCCGAAAAGCTGCCATGCCTTCATCAGGGGCAAACAGCGCAGCCGCTGGATCAAAGCGCAACGCCTCCTCATTCATCAAATTGCGCTCACTTTCGGCAATATAAGGCGGGTTAGAAATGATCAGGTCGAATTGCGCCGCCGCTGGCACTGCGGCGAACCAATCACTTCTGATCAGCGCCAGCCGATCATCAACACCATGCTGCTGCGCATTTTGTGTCGCCATATCCAAGGCGCCCGGCGCAATGTCGGTGGCCATGCCCGCCAGATCAGGGCTTTCATGCGCAATACTGATGGCGATGCACCCCGTGCCCGTGCCTAAGTCCAGAAAGCGTCCGCCTTTGGGCAACAAAACAAGCGCCCGCTCCACCAGCATTTCGGTTTCGGGTCGCGGCACCAATGTGTCTGCATTCACGCCGAAGCGCAGGCCATAAAATTCAGCAAAGCCCAGAATGCGGGCCACAGGTTCATGTGCCAACCGCCGCTGACCATAATCAGCCATGTGATCCGCCACATCGGATGGGGCAGGATCATGCTCTTTGGCAATCAGCCGGGCTTGATCCAATTCGGCCGCAGCGCACAACAACAATCGTGCATCCAGCGCAGCCGTGGCAATATCGCTGGCAGCAAATTGCTGTTTCCAGTAAAGCCGTAGCTGTCCAAATGTTTGGCCCAATGGGGAATAAGGCTTAGCTGTTTTCGTCATCCATGGCCGACAATTGCGCTGCCTGATTCTCGGTGATCAGGGCATCAATCATTTCGTCCAACGCCTCACCAGCAATCACTTTATCCAGCTTGTAAAGCGTCAGATTGATCCGGTGATCGGTGACGCGCCCCTGCGGAAAATTGTAAGTCCGGATCCGTTCGGACCGGTCGCCGGAGCCCACCTGATCGCGCCGCGCTTCGGCCCGGGCGCTGTCGCGCTCCTGCCGCTGCATATCAAACAGGCGGGCCCGCAACACTTTCATCGCGTTGGCGCGGTTTTGGTGCTGCGATTTTTCTGATGAAATCACCACAACACCTGTTGGAATATGGGTGATGCGCACCGCGCTATCGGTCGTGTTCACGTGCTGGCCACCCGCGCCGGAGGCCCGCATCGTATCAATGCGAATATCCTCGTTGCGAATTTCGATATCAATGTCTTCCACTTCCGGCAGCACCGCCACGGTGGCAGCAGAAGTGTGAATGCGCCCACCCGACTCGGTTTCCGGCACACGCTGCACCCGGTGCACCCCGGATTCAAATTTCAACCGGGCATAAACCCCATTGCCCTTAATGCTGGCGACAATCTCCTTATAGCCGCCCATATCGCCTTCGCTTTCCTCCATGATCTGGACTTTCCAGCCATTGATTTCAGCGTGGCGTTGATACATACGGAACAGATCGCCTGCGAACAGCGCCGCTTCGTCGCCGCCCGTGCCCGCGCGCACTTCCAAAATAGCGGATTTATCATCCGCCTCGTCCTTGGGCAGCAGCATAAGGCGAATTTCCTGGGTCAGATTCTCGATCTTTTCCCTGAGCTCATCGCGCTCCAGCTCGGCCATTTCGGCCATTTCCTTGTCACCAGATGCCAAAATTTCGTCCACACCCTCAAGGTCAGACTGCGCGGCTTTAAACTCACGAATCTTGTCCACATAGGGCTGCAGATCAGAATATTCCTTGGACAGCTTCACATAGGTTTCCGGATCCGGGTGCGCCGCCATCTCCCCTTCAACAGTTTCGAAGCGGTGCAACAAAGCATCCAGTTTATCTGCCGGTAGTTTCGCCATAAAAGCTCAGACTTTCATTTACAAAGGTAGATGTTGGCGGTCGGCCAAATCATAAATCAAATCGCGGATAATCAAAGGGTCACCCCCTTCATCCAACGCGGCGCATATTTGCCCGCGAATGGCTTGAAGATCAAGAGACAAGACCAGTTCTTTGATCTGGCCAATCGAAGAGGCGGCCATGCTCAACCGGTCAATGCCGATCGCCATTAGCGCCAGCGCCTCTATCGGCCGCCCGGCAAGCTCACCACACATGGTCAACGGCACATTATGGCGCTTAGCGGCGTCGGCCACATGTTTAAACGCCCTCAGGCGCGGAATGGCAATCGGATCATATCGCCGCACAACGCGGGAATTGGCCCGGTCCGCCGCGGTAAGAAACTGCACCAGATCATTCGAGCCAATGGAGACGAAGTCGGTCATGGGCAGCAAATGGTCCAATTCAAACAGCAACGAGGGCACTTCGATCATCGCCCCAAATCGCAAATTCTTGGGTCGCTTGAAGCCCGCATTGTCCAGCCGCTTCAACTCCACGTCCAGCACTTTGCGCGCCTCGCGGAATTCCGTCGCATCGGTGATCATCGGCACCAATATGTCCAGATCGCGACCGTTGGCGGCCTGCAAAAGCCCGCGAATTTGGGTACGGATCAGTCCGGGTCGATCCAGCGCCAGCCGCAGCGAGCGCCAGCCCATGGCCGGGTTTTCCTCTGCCTCGGCCCGCAAATAAGGCACCACCTTATCGCCGCCAATATCCAACAGCCGGAACACGATGGGCCGGCCATTCACCAGTTCCATCGCTTCACTATAAAGCTCCACCTGTTCGGCCAGGCGCGGCAATTTTGAGGCGATCATAAATTGCAATTCGGTGCGGAACAGGCCAATACCTGCTGCACCTGTCTCTTCAATCGCGGGCAAATCGGCAATCAGCCCGGAATTGTGCAGCAGGGTGATCTCCACCCCATCGCGCGTGATCGAAGGCTTGTCGCGCAGCGCGGCGAACCGCTCCTGCCGCTTGGCGCTCATGCGCACCTTGTCGGCATAGGTGGCCATCACATCCACCGACGGGCGCAAATGCACAATGCCTTGCTGACAATCCAGAATAATATCGTCACCTGTTTCACACATGGCCGCGATATTTTCCACCTGCCCGCACACATTCAGCCCCAGCGAGCGTGCCACGATCGACACATGGGCGGTCATCCCGCCTTCTTCCAACACCACGCCGCGCAGCTTGCGCCGGTCATATTCCAGTAATTCCGCCGGCCCCATATTCCGCGCCACCAGAATAGCATTGTCTGGCAACTCATGCCCGAACACTTTGGTGCCGCCGGTCAACACCCGCAAAAGCCGGTTGGCCAGATCATCCAGATCATGCAGCCGGTCGCGAATATAGGGATCGGTCTGGCGCATCATGCGCGCGCGGGTGTCGTTCTGCACCCGCTCAACCGCCGCTTCTGCGGTCAGGCCCGCGCCCACCGCTTCACGCAACCGCCGCACCCAGCCCCGGTCATGGGCGAACATCCGGTAGCTTTCCAAAATCTCCCGATGCTCGGACCGCGCCTGCATGTCGCCGCGATTGAACATATCGTCAATCGTCACCCGCATGGTGCGGATTGCAGATTCCAGTCGCTCTTTTTCCTGATCCACATCCTCGGCAACAAAGTTGGTCACCACCACCCGCGGGTCATGCACAAACACTTTGCCCAACGCGATGCCGTCCGTATAAGCAGACGCCTCCAGCGAGCGTGGGCGCCGCAATTCGATCTCCGACCCGGGTGTGATCAGGCTGTCAAATTCGGTGGTCGACACCATTTCCGCCAGCAAGGTGGCAGTGGTCATCAAGGCTTCGGTTTCGTCTTCACGATAGAGCCGGCTTTCCACCGACTGCACATCCAGAACGCCAAGGGTTTGGCCCGCACGCAGCACCGGCACCCCCAAAAACGACTGGAACGGATCTTCCCCCGTTTCCGGGCGATAGGCAAAGGCCGGATGCTTGGGCGCATCGGCCAGATTGAGCGACATGGCTTCTGAAGCGATAAGGCCCACAAGACCTTCACCAAGGCGCAGGCTGGTCTGGTGCACCGCTTCGCGCTTCAACCCATGGGTGGCGAACAGCTCCAACGCGCCATCATCGCGCAAGACATAGAACGAGCACACATCGGCCCGCATACTGTCCGCAATCAACTCAACAATCTTATCCAGCCGCTCCTGAATGCCCAATGGCTCTGCCATTGTTTCGCGCAATCTGCGCAACAATTCACGTGGGCCAGCTATCGTATGTGCCATCCGCCCTCAACCCGCCGAAGCGAGCCGCCTTTTTGGGCCAAATTGGCTTATGCCTCTTCCATATCCAAGCCATAATAGGTGTGGAGTGCCCGCACCGCCAATTCGGCATATTCCTCCTCGATCAATACACTGGTCTTGATCTCGGATGTGGTAATCAATTGAATATTAATGCCTTTATCAGACAGGGCGCGGAACATAGACGCTGCAACGCCTGCGTGAGACCGCATCCCCACCCCAATCACTGAAATTTTGGCTCCGCCTTTAGAACCGGAAATCGAATCAAATTCTAAACTTGTTTCCCCCGCTTCTTTAAGCACCGTCATGGCCTTGTCAAATTCAGCGTCAGGAATAGTAAAAGTGATATCAGTGGATTTGCCATCATCTGAGATGTTTTGCACAATCATATCCACAACGATTTGCGCATCTGCTAAGGGCCCGAACACCGCTGCGGCCACGCCCGGATTATCCTTCACCCCACGCAGAGTGATTTTCGCCTCTGACTTGGCGCAGGTCACACCGGAAACAATTTGCTTTTCCATAATCTCATCCTCATCACACACCAATGTGCCTGGACCTTGCCAGTCGCCCTGTTCACCCAGTGGCGGCACTTGATCGGGGTCATCAAAACTTGAGCGCACCACAAGGCGCACCTTTTTGGCCATGGCCAGCTCAACCGAGCGCGTTTGCAACACTTTTGCGCCCAAAGAGGCCATTTCCAGCATTTCTTCAAAGCTGATCCGCTCGATCCGCCGTGCTTTCGAAACGATCCTTGGGTCGGTGGTATAAACCCCGTCCACATCCGTATAAATATCACACCGGTCAGCCTGAACCGCCGCGGCCACCGCCACCGCGCTCGTGTCAGAACCACCACGCCCCAGCGTTGTGATCCGCTTATGCGGCGACACGCCCTGAAACCCGGTGACCACACACACCAGCCCGGCATTCATCCGGTCGAACAACAGTGCCGGATCAATATTGGTAATCCGCGCCGACCCGTGGGCGTCGCTGGTTTCAATTGGCACCTGCCACCCGGCAAAAGACCGCGCGGGCACACCCATTTCTTGTAGCACAATTGACATCAGACCGGCAGACACCTGCTCGCCTGAAGCAACCACCGCATCATATTCGCGGGCATCATGCACCGGCGCGGCATCGCGCGTTAAGGCCACCAACTCATTGGTTTTGCCGGACATGGCCGAGACCACAACACACACTTTGTGCCCCGCATCCACTTCGCGTTTGACATGCCGGGCCGCATGCCTGATCCGCTCAATGTCGGCCACCGAGGTGCCGCCAAATTTCATCACAATTGTCGCCATGGCGCGCTTTCCTAAAATTATTCTGCCCGATTGGCGTTGAATTGCCTCGGGTTGGGCCGCGAGTTGTTGGCCCCGCGCCGACAATGCTCGCGCGCGTCAATTGCCACAAACTGGCGTTTTGATCAACTAAAACGGGCGCTATTTCGCGATTCTGCTGCGATTGACGCGATTTGTCATATTGACACCTCATCAAATGTGCCCGATTGATCCAAAAGCGTTCGGCAACCCGTTTCCCGCTTGCGCAACCAACACACTAGGCACGAGGATTTGAAAATGGCCCAAACAACCATCCATCAAGATGAAGTTGAACGGTTCAACGCCATGGCCGATGAATGGTGGGACCCAAAAGGCAAGTTCAAACCCTTGCACAAATTCAATCCCGTCCGCCTTTCTTATATCCGCGAGCAGGTGATCAATCATTTCGGCCTCGACCAAACCGCCCGCGAACCCTTTAAGGGCCTGCGGCTTCTCGATATTGGCTGCGGTGGTGGCCTCTTGTGCGAACCCATGAAGCGCTTGGGCGCCGATGTGGTGGGCGCCGATGCGGGCGAGAAAAACATCAAGATCGCACAAATCCACGCCGAACGTTCCGAACTCGATATTGATTATCGCGCCACCACCTCAGAAGCGCTGGCCGAAGCGGGCGAGCAGTTCGATGTGGTGCTCAATATGGAAGTGGTGGAGCATGTGGCTGATATTGAGCTCTATCTTAAAAGCTGCGCCCAACTGGTCAAACCCGGCGGCCTGATGTTCGTCGCCACCATCAACCGCACCTTTAAAGCCTATGCCCTCGCCATTGTCGGCGCCGAATATGTGCTGCGCTGGCTGCCCAAAGGCACCCACTCCTACGACATGCTGGTGACCCCGGAGGAAATTACCTCCAACCTCAAACGCAACGGCATGCAGATCAAAGACAAGCTGGGCGTAAGCTACCACCCGCTGGAAGATGCCTGGAAAAAATCAAAAGATATGAGCGTCAATTATATGATGCTGGCGGAGAAGGTGAAGGACGCCTGATGTGACGCCCCACGCGGCAAAACCATAATCGACGCGAAACAACTGGTAGATTTTGCCCCAACATCTTCCTCATGGCCGCCCCGGACCTGATCCGGGGCTTGCTCTCTGCCTAGGCAATTGATCCCGGCTCAAGGCCGGGATGGCATCGGGTGTTGTTGGGGCTTTTGTCGCGACCACCAGCGTCACCGCTCGGCGTGATCCCGGGACCGTTCACCACCTCCCCTGCCGTCACCCTCGGGCTTGACCCGAGGGTCCAAGCAGCGCAAGCGAAAACAGGCTCACCTTTAAGATTATATAGCGTGTTATTTATCCAGTTGAGCAGGACACCTCCCCCCTCCAGCCATTGGGACAATACGGCCGCCAAATGGACTACCGGATCAAGCCTGGTAATGACGGAAAGGCCTCGGGTGATTTGAGGTTTTCTCGACACTTGTGCCACCAGCAGTCGCTAGAATATCCTTAACCGACACCACTGAAAATCGAATGCGACAGCGCACAAATCATGTTAGCCTGCCCGCACTAAAATCGGGCACGGGCGTGGTCACATGAAACAGCTTTATCTCGGCATTCTGCCGCTGCTTCTGGGTATCTTTTTCATCATGCTGGGCAATGGCATGCAGTTCACGCTTGTGGGGGTGCGCGGGGATATTGAAGGTTTCTCCGCCAGTGCACTGGCACTGGTCACCTCCGCCTATTTTGGCGGGTTTTTGATGGGCGCGCAGGCAGCCCCTGTGATGATCCGCCGCGTGGGCCATGTGCGGGTGTTTGCGGCAGTGGGCAGCTTTATGTCCGCTGGCCTGATCGCCCTGACGCTGGTCGTTGAGCCTTGGGCGTGGACCGTGCTGCGTGTGTTGATCGGGTTTTGCATGGCGAGCATCTATGTCACCGCCGAAAGCTGGCTCAATGCAGAAGCAACCAACCAGAACCGGGGCCAAGTGCTCTCGGTCTATATGATCGCCCAGACACTCGGCGTGATTGGCGCGCAGGGCCTGCTGGCGATGGGTGACGCGGCAACCGCCTCCTTGTTTATCGTCGCTTCCATTCTGGTGTCGATTTCCTTTGGGCCGATCCTCTTGTCGGTTTCGCCCACACCCGCCACTCAAATGTCGCGCCCCATGCCCTTGCTCGAACTGTTTCGCGGCTCGCCGCTCGGCACAGTCGGCATTTTCTTTCTTGGCACCATCTACGCCACACAAGCGGGCATGAGCCCCGTCTATGGTGCCCGGATCGGCCTGTCGCCGCCCCAGGTCGCACTGCTGATGGCCATGCTGTTTACTGGCCCCCTATTGCTGCAAGTGCCGATTGGCTGGATCTCCGATCGGGTCGACCGACGCTATGTCATTTTCGCCACCTCCGGCCTCGGGGCGATTTTCTGCCTGATCGGTGCAAGCATCGGCGACAACCAACCCGCGCTTTTGGCCATCGCCTTCCTCTCAGGTGGGGTCACTATGCCGCTCTATGCCTTGCTGCTTGCCTATGTCAACGATGCATTGCCCACCGAGGATATGCCCGCCGCCTCCGGCGGTCTCGCCCTTACCTTTGGGCTTGGCGCGATCCTCGGCCCGCTGGCGGCAGGTACCGTTATGCAAATGTTCGGCTCCCACATGTTCTGGATCATGCTCGCCACCACCTGCCTGTTCATCACCATGTTCGCGCTCTATCGCATGACCCAACGCGCGGTCGTCACCCCGCCAAGCGAAACAGAAAGCTATCTCGGCGTTGTCCCCTCTGCCTCGCCAATTGCCGTTGAGGCGGCTGGGCAATGGGTGACGGAGCAGGCGAGTGAGGAGAAAGAAGCGTGAGGAGATAGGACAGTGTTGCCGCGCCACACACCACCGCTACATGGATTACCGGATCAAGTCCGGTAATGACGTAAGAGGGCGTGGAGATGCCCTGCACAACGGAAATGCGGGGCACCCACAGGCGGGGGTGCCGGGAACGGACACGCAGTGTCCGGTGGCGGCAAAAATGAGCCGGGGGTGCCGGGGACGGGAGCGCAGCGACCGATGGCGGCACGTACTAACGGGGCGGTGTCCTTTTCGCTCACGGTTGAGCGGTGCTTGCAGCACCTAACCTGCGCGGGCGCGGCGCAAAAGTGCGCCGAGGTCCTCGCGCTGCTCGTCCACTCTTTTCCCTTTCTAGCACAGCATTAGTGAATGGCCCCCATCGGCCGGGGGTGTCGGGGACGGGAGCGAAGCGAGCGGTGGCAGCACGTAACAATGGCGGGGGTGCCGGGGACGGGCGCCAGCCTGCGCGGCGTGAGCGCTACAAAAGTGTGGCCGGTGGCGGCAAGAAAAGAGGCGCCCTAATTATGCTCTTCAGGCAGACGTGGCAGGGGCATAAAGTCGATCTCATCTTCAATCAATGAGGTCACTTCTTCTGCGGTGGCTTCGCCATATATACCGCGTTGCTGGTCAGCATCTTCGGCCATTTTGCGGGCTTCTTCGGCAAACCGGTCACCCACATATTCGGCTTCGCTCTCCACTTTCGCCCGCAGGCGGCGCAAAGCTTCGCGCACTTCTTGCTGCTCCGGATGTCCGGCAGAAAGGGCCATGGTTTTTTGCGGCGCAGGGGCGTCGGTCTGCTGATTGGACTTCTTGCCCACGGCTGGCGCCATAAGGGCCTTGTTGACCTCACGGGTGCCGCAAAGCGGGCATTCCAACACGCCTTGCTGCGCCTGCGCATCATAGGCGCCCGCATTTTTAAACCATGCTTCAAATTTATGATCATTCTCGCAAATGAGCGAATACTGAATCACGAAGATCACCCTTCAAATGAACAACACATCTTGATTATGACATATGTCGGTTAACGCTTAACGAAAATTCACGGCGGTTGGCAAGTGTTGGCAACCGCATCCGGGCCTCTTTTATAAGGTCTAAATCCAACGGCGCAATGATCAAACCCGGCTCATTGCCGGCTTTTTCCGCCAAAATCCGCCCCCAAGGATCAATAATTAATGAATGGCCATAGGTGTGACGACCATTTTCATGCGTCCCACCCTGCGCGGCCGCCACCACAAAACTACCCGTCTCAATCGCCCGGGCGCGCAGCAAACAATGCCAATGGGCCTCGCCCGTCGGCACCGTGAAGGCTGCGGGCACGGCCATCACATTCGCCTCAGCTTCTCGCAGGGCCGCATAAAGATGGGCAAAGCGCACATCATAGCAAATAGAGAGCCCCAGATTAAGGTCCCCCACAGGGGTCACAATCGCCTCTTCCCCGGGGCGATAATTATCGCTCTCGCGGTAGGGCGCATCCCCTTCCACATCGGCATCGAACAAATGGATCTTATCGTATGTGGTGATCAACTCGCCATTGGGCGAAAACAAAAAAGCGCGGTTATAAAGCCGCCCATCACCCGAGGGCACCGCCATGGAGCCAATATGCAGATAAAGCGCATTGTTGCGGGCAATATCGGCGAGCGCCTTCAGCGTATGCTCAATATTTTCATCTGTCGCCCACTCGTCAAGCTGGGTGCGCTTCTCGGCAAACATCACCGACATTTCCGGGGTCTGCAAATAGCTTACCCCTTGCGACGCAGCAGCTTGGGCCGCCATCGCAATCGCGTCAACATTCTCGTTCACCTGCATGGAGCTGCACATTTGCAGCGCGGCAATTTTCATGGGTTCACCTCATTGAGTTTTGACCCTAGGAGGCAGCGCGATCCTCCAACAATGGATCCAGCTTGCCTGCGCGATCCATGGCGGAAAGCTCGTCAAAGCCGCCCACATGGTAATCATCAATAAAGATCTGCGGCACCGTTTGTTTGCCATTGGCCCGCTGGATCATTTTTTCCCGCTCTTGCGGATGCCCCACCACGGTGATCTCGGTGAAGCTGGCGCCCTTCTTGTTCAGCAGCGCTTTTGCGGCCAGACAATAGGGACATGTTGGCGTTGTATAAAGCTCAATCTTAGGCATATATCACTTCTCATATGTTGGGTTGCGCTTCTCAGGGTTGGGAGGTCACCCGCGCAAAACAAATAACATCAACCCGACTGATATAATGGGAACGAAGCAATTTGGCTAGGGCTGTGATGGTGGCTCCCGTTGTCATCACATCATCCACCAAGATAATTCGGTCGCTTTCACGCGTCGCCAGCAGCGGCTCATTAACCGCGAAAGCGCCACGTACATTTTTGGCGCGCGCACGCGCTGAAAGCCCCACTTGCTGTCGCGTGGGCCTGATCCGTTTCACCAACTGCGTCGCCACGGGCAGGCCCGTTTCGCGCCCCAGCGCCGTTGCCAACAGCCCCGATTGATTATAGCGTCGCGCCAATTGCCGCCGCCAATGCAGCGGCACCGGCACAATCACGCCCGGCTCCTGCCAAAATTCAGGTGCGGCCTGCGCCATCATCCGGGCGCAGAACCGCGCCATATCGTGACGATCACGATATTTCAAATGATGGACAATTTCACGTGCCTTGTCGTTAAACCGTACCGCATAGCGCGCCCGGTCAAAGGCCGGCGGATGCGCCAACGCTTCGGCACTTTTCGCTCCCGGCCCCAAATCCATGGCGAAGGGCAAGCCCAAGACGGGGCAATGGGGCCGGGTGATTGGCGACAATTGCGCCCAGCAGGGGCCGCACAAATGCTGATTGTCAGAAATCGGTGCGTCGCAGGCTAGACACACCGGCGGAAAAACCCTATCCAACAAGGCACGCGGCCACGCGGCCATTGCCCTGAAGTTCGAGGCAGGCACGTTGTGCATGATGCCGTTTTCGGTCTGACGCCCTGACATGAAAGGCTTCCAATGACGCAAAAAAATCAAGTTAAAAAATTGTTTGATCGGGAGCTTATTGCAAAACGGCTGGGCAAGGCCAGCATTTTTCAAACCGCCGAGGGGCCGGACAATTTTATCGCCGATTTGATGATCGCCGATCTAAAAGACCGGCTCAGCACCATCACCCGCACGTTTGAAAAAGCGCTACTGCTGGCCCCGCATCCGGATTTTTTTGCCAAAGATGTCCACACCGCAGAGGGGCCCGTCCCGTTTGATCATGCTTTAACCCTACCGCTCGAAAAGGCGGGCGAGGCAACGGTCTATGACCCGAACCACCTCACCCTGCCCTGCAACGATTATGATTTGATCGTGTCACTGGCCGATCTGCAAATGCTCGATGATGTGCCCGGCTTTTTCGCCCAGGCGCAACGGCATCTCAAGCCTGATGGGCTGTGCGTGGTGGCCACTTTGGGGGGCGATAGCCTCACCGAACTGCGCCAGGCCTGGCTCAATGCCGATGTGGCCTATTCCGGCGGCGCCTACGCCCGCGTGGCCCCCTTTATCGATATTCGCGATGGCGGCGCCCTGCTGCAGCGCGGGGGCTTTGCGTTACCGGTCAGTGATCTTGAGCATCATGTGGTGCGGTACAGCCACCCCATCGCTCTCATGGAAGAGTTGCGCCGGTTCGGCGCGTCAAATCCGCTGCTCGAGCGCCCGAAGAGCTTTGTCACCCGCAGCCTGTTGGCGAAAGTGGTAGAGAATTACGCAGACCAGTTTACCGATGAAGATGGCCGCTGCCGCGCGACACTGGATCTTTTATGGCTGATGGGTTGGACACCCCACGAATGCCAGCAAAAGCCCATGCGCCCGGGCAGTGCGAGCAAAAGCCTCAAGGATGTGTTGGGCGACAAGTCAGAAAAGAACTGACGTTAATCGTTTAGCCGCTCATCGCGTCAGAAAAGGCCGTTGCTACAGCGTTGAACACCGCTTCAAGGTTGCCTGAAAGTGCGGAAACCCCAAGAATAATCGCCACGGACACCAGACTGCCAATCAAGGCATATTCGATCGCTGTGGCGCCGCTTTCATCGGTCAGAAATTCCTTGATGGTGTCCATATCATGCCCCCTAACACGCTATAACAGATCGCACAGATGGGCGATCAATGGCTCATCCGCCGGCGGCATTGCATAGTCGCGCAATTTTTGCGGTCGCACCCATTTAAGCGCTTGATGTTCCAGCGCTTGAGGCGTGCCCTGCCATTTCCGACACACATAAAGTGGCATCAGAAGGTGAAAATTTTCATAAGAAAAGGAGGCAAAGGTCAGTGGGGCCAGACACGCTTCCTGCGTGTCAATCGCCAATTCCTCACGCAACTCCCGAATCAGTGCTTGTTCGGGGCTCTCTCCCGCCTCAAGCTTGCCGCCGGGAAACTCCCACAGCCCGCCCATATTTTTATCCGCTGGACGCTGCGCAATTAAAACGCGCCGGTCAGCATCAATCAGCGCGCAAGCCACAACAAACAACATACTCTTTTCGCTATGCATACCGATGATCCTTCACCCCTAACTGCGATAATCACCATTAATGCTGATATATCCATGGGTCAGATCACAGGTATAGATGGTTGCAGTGCCGTCACCCAAGCCCAGATCGACGCCAATCTCGATCTGATCATTCTGCATATAGGCGCTGGCCTCTTCCTCTTTGTAATGAGGAGAGCGTCGCCCCTGTTCTGTCAATAACAGATCACCGAACCGAATTTGCAGCTTGTCGCGGTCCGCCGGCTCACCAGCCTTGCCCACCGCCATCACCACGCGGCCCCAATTGGCATCTTCCCCCGCCACGGCGGTTTTCACCAAAGGCGAATTGGCAATTGAGCGGGCAATAACATCGGCGCTTTCATCCGAGACCGCACCCTCGACCTTGACGGTGATCAGCTTTTGCGCCCCTTCCCCGTCGCACACAATCTGCAAGGCGAGATCATGCAGCACCGCGTTTAGCGCTTCCGCCAGCAGCGCACAGCGCGGATCGTTAATATCCGTAATCGGCTCGATATCCGCCTGGCCCGTGGCAAACAGCAGGCAGCAATCGGAAGTGGACGTATCACTATCCACGGTAATGGCATTAAAGCTAGACTGGTTGGCGGGCTTAAGCAGTTGGTCCAAAACTTCTGCAGACACCGGCGCATCGGTGAACACATAGGCCAGCATTGTCGCCATATTGGGGGCAATCATGCCTGACCCCTTGGCTATGCCGGAAATATTGATCTCAACTCCATCCAGATCGAGCACCGCCCCCGCGCCTTTGGCATAAGTATCGGTGGTGCGAATGGCATTGGCCGCCGCTTCATAATCGCCCAGATGATCTTCGGTCAGTTGGCCGATGGCATCCATCATTGGTGCCGGATCCAATGGCTCCCCGATCACTCCGGTCGATGACACAAAGATATCTTGCGGGGTGCACCCAATGAAGGCGGCTGCGGCCTGGGCGGTCTGCTCCACCGTTTCAGCCCCGACTTGCCCCACAAAAGCATTGGCATTGCCCGCATTGACCAAAAGGCCGCGGGCCGTGCCGTTTGCGATATGTGCTTTGCACCAATCAATAGGCGCCGACGCACATTTGGATGTGGTGAACACCCCAGCCACTTTGGTGCCTTCACACAATTTGGCGAGCAACAAATTATTGCGGCCTTTATAGCCATTGCCGATGGGGGCGGTGAATAAGTCCACCCCGGCCACCGGATTCAGTTCAGCAAATTGGGCGGGCGCCAAGGGCGAGATGTCCAGCTCCATCTATAGGGTCCTATTCCATAATTTCGACAGTGGTTTCAGCTTTTTGCTTGGCCACGATCTCTTCAATCTTCTTGGCCAGAACCCGCTGGCGCACCTGTGGCCGCACCTGTTCAAATGCAGGCGGCTCAGCTGCTTTGCGGTCTTCCAGCTTGATCACATGCCAGCCAAATTGAGACTGCACTGGGCCGGAAATATTGCCGGTTTCCAGCGCGTTGGCCGCGTTGAAGAATTCAGGCACCATATCGCCCTGGCTGAAATAGCCAAGATCGCCACCCTGCGCGCCGCTTGGGCCGGTAGATTTTTCTTTTGCCAATTCAGCAAAGTCGGCGCCACCATTCAACTCATCCACAATGGCTTGGGCAGCGTCTTCGGTCTCCACCAAAATGTGCCGGGCGCGCAATTGTTCATTGCCTTGGAAATCTTCGAAAATGGCATCATACTCAGCCTTGATCTCTTCTTCTGAGATGCTGGCCGCCACATCTTCCTCAAGATAGGCCCGGCGCAACGCGCGGTCTTCAAGATAGGCTTTGCGGCGCTCAAACACTTCACTGTCAGCCATGCCCTTTTCGCGCGCCAGTTGGGCCATCACTTTCATATCCACCAGCATCTGCACCAAAAACTGACGGCGCTGCTGCAGTGGCACTTGGGTGATGTCTTCGCCCAAATCTTCCAGCGCATAGATCAGATCACGTTCAGTGATGGTTTCGTTGCCGACCTTAGCCACCACTTTATCCGGATCAAATTGTGGCTGCTCCTGTGTGGCTTCCTGTGCCGTGACTTGGGACACAGCCAAGACCGGACCAACGGCAACAAACCCTCCCAGGACCAGTGCTGAGGCAAAGTTTTTGAGTTGGTTTTTCATTCCGGTCATAAGACGTTCCTTTTCCTTGGTATGACAATTTTACCCGTCACAAGCGTTTCGCCGTGAGGTTTGCGTGATTTGTGAAGCGTTGACAAGACACTTTGCCATCACTACATCTCCCAACGCCGCTTTTTAGTGGCCAAATGTGGCATTTGATCGTGCGGCATTTTAAAAACGAACACATTCCTGTCGCCTTATAGGGCTAAAACCCGATTTAAGGCATCAATAAGGACATTTGTCATGGCATTAGCTGCACTGGCTAAAAAAATTTTTGGTTCCGCGAACGACCGGCAAATCAAGAAATATCGCCCGCTGGTCGACCAGATCAACGCAATGGAACCCGAAATCGCTGCGCTGAGCGACGACGAACTGCGCGCGAAAACAGAGCAATTCAAACGTGAATTTCAAGAGGGTAAAACCTTAAAAGAGCTTTTGGTTCCAGCATTCGCCACTGTGCGTGAAGCGGCCAAACGCACGCTGGGTCAGCGCCACTATGATGTGCAGCTGATCGGCGGCATGGTCTTGAACGACAATGCCATTGCCGAAATGCGGACCGGTGAGGGTAAAACCTTGGTGGCCACGCTGGCCGTTTATTTGAACGCGCTGGCCAGCAAAGGCGTACACGTGGTCACAGTGAACGACTATCTGGCCAAGCGTGACGCGGAATGGATGGGCCAGGTCTATGGCTTCTTGGGGCTCACCACCGGCGTCATCATTCATGGCATTTCAGAAGATCAGCGCCGCGCCGCCTATCAGGCTGACGTGACTTATGGCACCAACAACGAGTTCGGCTTTGATTATCTGCGCGACAATATGAAATATTCGCGCGAACAGATGGTCCAGCGTGGTCACAATTTCGCGATCGTCGACGAGGTGGACAGCATCTTGATCGATGAGGCGCGGACGCCGCTGATCATTTCCGGCCCGTCAGAGGACCGCTCAGACCTTTACATCAAGATCAACGCGCTGATCCCATTGGTGGAAGAAGGTGATTATGAGCTGGACGAAAAGCAGCGCTCCGCCACCTTCACCGATAAGGGCATCGAAAAAATGGAAGAGGTGCTGCGCAAGGAAGAGCTGATCAAAGGCGAGGGCCTTTACGACACAGAAAACGTCTCGATCGTTCACCACCTCAATTCCGCCCTGCGCGCCCATAAATTGTTCACCCGCGACAAAGACTATATTGTGCGCAACAATGAAGTGGTGATTATCGACGAATTTACCGGCCGTATGATGCCGGGCCGCCGCTTCTCTGAAGGCCTGCATCAGGCGCTTGAGGCCAAAGAAGGCGCTGAAATTCAGCCCGAGAACCAAACCCTGGCCTCCATCACCTTCCAAAACTATTTCCGGCTTTACGACAAGTTGGCGGGCATGACCGGCACCGCCTCCACTGAAGCCGAAGAATTTGCAGATATTTATAAGCTGAGCGTGGTGACCGTGCCCACCAACCGCGAAGTATCGCGTATTGATGAGCAAGACGAAGTTTACCGCACCCAGGAAGAAAAATATCAAGCCATCGCCAAAGAGGTGGCCGAATGCCAGCAAAAAGGTCAGCCGGTGCTGGTGGGCACAACATCGATTGAAAAATCAGAGATTCTGGCCAACCTGTTGCAAAAAGAAGGCGTCAAGGACATCAAGGTCCTCAATGCGCGCCACCACGAACAAGAAGCTCATATTATCGGCAATGCCGGCATGCCCGGCGCCGTCACCATCGCCACCAATATGGCGGGTCGCGGTACCGACATTCAGCTCGGCGGCAATCTCGAAATGCGTGTCGACCTGGAATGTGATGGTCTTGAAGGCGAAGAGCGCGAGAAAAAGATTGAGGCCATTAAAGCTGAAATCGAAGAGAACAAGCAAAAAGCCCTCGCCGCAGGCGGGCTTTATGTGATCGGCACCGAGCGGCACGAATCCCGTCGCATCGACAATCAGCTGCGTGGTCGTTCCGGCCGTCAGGGTGACCCGGGTCGCTCCAAATTCTATTTGTCGCTGCAAGACGATCTGATGCGGATTTTTGCGCCGGAGCGCATGGAATCTATGCTGACCAAACTGGGGCTGGAAGATGGTGAAGCCATTTCGCACCCTTGGGTCACCAGCGCCTTGGAGCGCTCCCAATCCAAAGTGGAAGCGCGCAATTTCGACATTCGGAAAAACATCCTCAAATATGACGATGTGATGAATGATCAGCGTAAGGTGATCTTTGAGCAGCGCCTTGAATTGATGGACGATGACAATGTCAACGAAACCATCACCGAAATGCGCCACGATGTGGTGGAGGACATTATCCAGCGCTTTGTGCCCGAGCGGGCTTATCCCGAACAGTGGAATACTGAAGGGCTGAACGAAGCGGCCAAAACCTATCTCAATGTGGACGTGCATACGGAAAAATGGGCGGAAGAAGAAGGCATTGATGTGACCGAAGTCACCGCACGCCTCACCAAAGCCGCCGATGAAGTAGCCGCCGCCAAAGCCGCGCAATATACACCGAATATTATGCGCCAGATTGAAAAGCAGATTTTGCTGCAATCTTTGGATGGCTTATGGCGTGAACATTTGGTCACCCTCGACCATTTGTCCAAAGTGGTCGGCTGGCGTGCCATCGCCCAGCGCGATCCGCTGAACGAATATAAGCAGGAAGCATACGAACTGTTCCAAGGCCTTTTGGATCGATTGCGCGAACTGGTGGTTACCCAGATCAGTCATGTGCAGATTCAACAGCCACAAGAGCCTGAAATGCCGAGAATGCAGGAAAGCCACATCAATCCGCAAACGGGCCGGAATGAAGTGGGTGAGGACAGCGACCTGAATATGGAAAATTGGGGCAAAGTGCGCCGCAATGATCCATGTCCCTGTGGCTCCGGCAAAAAATACAAACATTGTCACGGCGCGTACTAGACGGCCAACACGTGTAAATCTGAATTTTAAAAGGCGCTTTCTTCAAAGCGCCTTTTTGCTTTGAGGGGAAACGCATGACCGCCACCGACTTTGATAAACTTGCCAAAATATATGACGCCGAAAAAATCAGCCCCTGGAATGATCTTTATGAACGCCCCAACTCCACTGAATTGATGGGCGATGTGAATGGCCTGACGGTGCTGGATGCAGGCTGTGGTGGCGGCAAGCATTGCGCTGACCTGTTGGCCAAAGGCGCGAAGATGCACGGCTTCGATTTAAGCGAAAAAATGCTCGCCATTGCCAAAGACATGCTGGGCGATCAGATAAATTTCAAAACCGCCAACCTGGCGGAGAAACTGCCCTATCAGGATGCGCAATTTGATCGCATCCTGTGCGCCCTGGCCATGCATTATGTAAAAGACTGGACAACGCCACTCAGCGAGTTCTACCGCCTGCTCAAACCCGGTGGCAAAGTGGTGATCTCCACCCACCATCCCTTTATGGATCATGCGCTGGCTGGCGGTGAAGATTATTTTGCCCATACGCTGATTGAAGATAGCTGGAAAAAACCGGACGGCACGCTTTATGTGCGCTATTGGCGTCGGCCCCTCACCCAAATGATTGAGGAAATTAAAAATGCCGGTCTGGAGATTGATCTGATCAAGGAACCAATGCCTTTGCCCGAAACCCAAAAGCAATTCCCGGACGCCTATCAAAAGCTCACCACCCAGCCGCGCTTTATTTTTCTTGTGCTGAAAAAGCCTGACTGATTATCGCGCCGCGTCCGCTGCCGCTTCCAAATCGGCGATAATGATTTTGCGCATGTTGAACATGGCTTCGGTCGCGGCCTTGGCGATTGCCGGATCGGTATGCCCCACCAGCGGGCCCAATTGCTTCGGGATCACCTGCCACGACACACCAAATCGGTCCTTAAGCCAGCCGCACATATTTTCCTGCCCGCCATCCGCCAAAAGCGCCTCCCAATAATGATCCAGCTCGGCCTGATCCCGCACTTCAATAAAAAAGGAAAAACTCTCACTCTGCGGAAATCTGCCGCCACCGTTCAGCCCAAAAACCTCTTGCCCATTCATGCGCCAGCGCACCATCACCGGCTGGTGTTCACCGACTGGTGTTGGCGCTTTGGGGTGCAGCATTTCCCCATCTTCAAAAAGGTCACAGTAAAAGCGGGCCGCGTCTTCCGCGTTATGATTAAACCAAAGGCAGGGAATGGACGTGGGCATGATCTTTCCTCCAGATTGCCGCTAGATTAGCTGAGAAACCCGTTTCCGCAAATGGGGGACCACATCATCTTCAAACCATGGATTGCGCCGAAGCCACAAATTATTGCGCGGACTGGGATGGGGCAAAACCATATGCCGGGGCTGATAATCTTGCCAGTTACGCACCGTTTCCGTCAGTGTTCTTTCGGCCCGCTCGCCCAAATGATAATCAATGGCGTAGGCCCCAATCACCATAATCAGTTCAAGCTGCTCCATTTCGGCAAATATGCGGTCATGCCAGGTGGCGCGGCATTCGGGCCGCGGCGGTAAATCGCCGGATTTACCCGTGCCCGGATAACAAAAGCCCATGGGCACAATAGCGAACAGATCGGGGTCATAAAACTGCTCTCGGCTCACCCCCAACCAGTCGCGCAGCCGGTCGCCGCTCTTGTCGTTAAACGGCAAACCGGTCTCATGCACCACACGCCCCGGCGCCTGCCCGGCAATGGCGATTTTGGCGCTTTGACTGAGCTGCACCACCGGCCGCACTCCATGCGCCAGATGCGGCAAACAAAGGGTACACGCGGCAATTTCTTTTTTCAGCGTTTCCACCATCCGATTATTTCACATTCACCTAAAAAATGGGGCAATCTTTCCCGTTTAAAGACTGGTCACGCGCGTCCCAGTTTGTCATCATGCGCCAAAATAACAAAGAAAAGTGGCAACGCGGAGCCCCCTTTATGACGCTCGACCAAATCATTCTGTTCAGTCTGTTTTTTCTGGTGTTTGTCGGGCTGCTCTGGGGCAAATGGCGCTACGATCTGGTCGCATTCACCGCCCTTGTGGTGGGGTTAATCGCCGGGGTCGTGCCCACTGACATTGCTTTTGAAGGCTTTGGCCACCCCGCCACCATTATTGTGGCGCTGGTGTTGATTGTCTCTCGGGGGCTCACCAATTCCGGTGCTGTTGACCTGATCACCCGTTCGGTGATCGATCATTCCCGGTCAATCGGGATGCACATAACCATGCTCGGCGGCATTGGCGGCATTCTGTCTGCCTTTATGAACAATGTCGCGGCCCTCGCCTTGCTGATGCCCGTGGACATTCAAGCCGCGCAAAAAGCAGGCCGCGCCCCGGGACAAACGCTCATGCCGCTTTCCTTCGCCACCATTCTGGGCGGCTTGATCACGCTGATCGGCACACCGCCCAACATCATCATCGGTTCCTTCCGCGAAACCGCGCTGGGTGAGCCATTCGGCATGTTCGACTTCGCCCCTGTGGGCCTGATCGTGGCGGTGATCGGCATCGCCTTCGTGGCCACCGTCGGCTGGCGCCTCATTCCAGAGCAAAAGCAAAGCAAAAACTCCCCGAAAGACCTGATGGAGCTTGAAGGCTATGTCGCCGATCTGGTGGTGGCCGAAGGCTCATCCGCCATCGGCCAGCAGGTAAAGGAGTTGGACGCGGTCGCGGAAGAAAATGATTGCATTATTCTGGGTCTCTCGCGCCGGGGCAAACGCTTGCCGGGTCGCGCCCGCAATGAAGAGATAAGAGAAGGCGATTCCTTGATTATCGAGGCCGCGCCGGCATCGATCAATGCGCTGGTGGGCGCCCTCGGTTTGCAATATCAGGGCCAGGCCACCTCGTCTAAAAACGCCTTGTCTGGCGATCTGGTGTTGGCTGAGGCCGTGGTGGGTAATGACAGTCGCCTGATCGACCGCACCGCCATGAATATCCGGCTTCTGTCGCGCTATGGCGTATCGCTTTTGGGCCTGTCGCGGCAGGGCAAAACCCAACGCGAACAGGTGCGCAAAACCAAGCTGCAAGCCGGTGATATTATCCTGCTGCTGGGGCCGCCGGACGCGGTGGAGGATGTGATCCCGCGCATGGGCTGTTTGCCCCTGGCCGACCGTGGCCTGCAGGTCACCCAATATGAACGCGCCGGGTTGGCCATAGGCCTGTTTGCCGCCGCTCTGATCGCCGCCAGCATTGGCTGGCTCTATCTGCCGGTGGCGCTGGCGCTGGTGGCTGTGGTATTTGTTTATACCGACATTGTGCCCATCCGCGAGCTTTATGACACAATCGAATGGCCGGTGGTGGTGCTGCTGGGATCTATGATCCCGCTGGGAAGCGCCCTGGAAAGCTCTGGCGGAACACAGCTGATCGTCAACGGTTTGGCCGCCGCCACCGCCGATTTGCCCGCCTGGGTGGCGCTCACGCTTTTGATGATTGTCACCATGACCCTCTCCGACGTGCTCAACAACACCGCCACCGCCATTGTGGCTGCCCCCATTGCCGTGGGGCTGGCCAGCCAGATGGGCGTGAACCCGGACACATTCCTGATGGCCGTGGCCATCGCCGCAAGCTGCGCCTTTTTGACCCCCATCGGCCACAAAAACAATATGCTGGTGCTGGGCCCGGGCGGCTATTCTTTCTCAGACTATTGGCGCATGGGCCTGCCGCTGGAAATTATCATTGTGGCCGTCTCTGTGCCCGCCCTGCTGGTCTTCTGGCCGCTATAGGAGTTTTTATGAGCGAAACAGAATTTGATCCCGCCCTGCTGGAGGCGGTGCGCACCCTTAATAATGCACATGAGGTGGAAACCTCCTGGCTGGAACCGGACGATTTGCAACGCCTGATCGACAATGCCTATTTTGTGGAAGTGGTGGATGAGGCTGACGCCTTCCTGATCGCCATGAATGAGCAATCAGACCATGACGGCATCAATTTCGCCTGGTTCAAAGAGCGCTACGACCAGTTCGTTTATATCGACCGCATTGTCACCGCGAACCATGCGCGGGGCCAAGGGCTCGCCAAAAGCCTTTATGAAGCTCTGTTTGAGGCGGCCAAGGCCGATGGGCAGGAGCTTGTGGGTTGCGAAATCAATCGCGACCCGCCTAACCCAGGATCAGAGGCCTATCACACCAAATTGGGATTTGAAATGATCGACGAACGCGCATTGCCCAACGGCAAGACGGTCGGCTATTGGATCAGAAAACTGACTTGATCAGGGGCGCGGTGGCGGTGTGGGCGCATTGGGGTCCACCTCGCCACCCCCATCATTGCTGCCACCGCCAAACAAGCTCCCAAACCAACCGGCTACCTTTGATGTTTGTGCCTCGATAGCGGCCTGTCGCTCTGCCGCGGCCTGTTTGGCTTCTAAACGCCGCTGTTCAGCCTCAGCGTCTTCAATCTTGGCCTGTTTGATATCGGCCAACGCCTGCTTGTAATCTGCCGCATCCTCGGCCTGCTTCGCATTCAATGCCGCCCTTGCCGCTGCATCCAAAGTCAGCGCACCGCAACCGCCCGCGCGGTTAAAGCTGTATTCGCCGCCACATACATTCCATTCTGGCTTGGTTTTGGTGACCTCAAAAATATCATAGCCCTGCTTGATGTTGCGCCAAAACGCCATGTGCTCACTTTCCGCATGTTGCGCCAAATTTTCGCCTGTCATGCGGAACGGATAAACTTGTACCTGCACCGAACGATTGCCACCGCGATGGCTTTCACGCACCAGCGCGTAAATCTCACCCACTTGATCGTCAGTCATCGCGTAGCACCCGCGCGAAGTGCAATCGCCATGCACCATAATGTTTGAACCAGTGCGACCATGCGTGCGGTCAAACTTGTTGGGAAAGCCCAGATTGAACGACAGAAAATAATTGGAGCGTGGGTTCATATGCCCCGGCGTTACTTCATAAAAGCCCTCGGGCGATTGGCGGTCGCCTTCCCGGAATTTCGGCCCTAATTCGCCGGACCACGCACAAATGTCATAGGTGCGAAACAGCTCAAACTTACCGCTTGTTTCCACCTTTTTCCAAACCTCCAGCTCACTATCTTGCTTGAAGATGCGGATGATCATTGGTGCTTCGGGTGACGACCCCATGCCATTCAGCTGTGCTTCAGTGAAAGAGGACAAAGGAATATTGCCCCGGTCCTCGAAACCGGTGGTACAGCCCGCCAGAAACAACAGCGAAAACAATAAAAATATCGAACTAACGATGCGCAATGGCTTGGTCACTCATAATCCCCGACTGTGATTTGGCATAAATTAACACCAAATCATGGGCAAAATCTTTACACACAATTCAACGAAAACGTGAAGCGATTGGCTTGAGATGTGCGATCACAATCAAGTGAGCTTTGACCCTATTGTCAGAAACTTCTCACGTCGTTCTTCGCGGATCGCTGTCCGGTCTTTGCCGCTGTAACTCTTCAAGAAATTGCGGATCAGCTTGCCCGTGGCTTCAATCACCTGCGCTGAATGCCGGTGCGCACCGCCAGCTGGCTCTGGCACAATATGATCGATCACGCCGAATTTCAGCAAATCCTGCGCGGTGATCTTCATGGAGTTGGCCGCCTCTTGCGCCTTGCCCGCATCGCGCCACAGAATAGAGGCCGAGGCTTCTGGCGAGGCCACGGTATAAATCGAATGCTCCAGCATCGCCACTTTTGATGCAGCGGCAATGGCAATTGCGCCGCCAGAGCCGCCTTCGCCGGTGATCACCGCCAAATTTGGCACACCCAATTGCAGGCACATTTCGGTGGAGCGGGCAATGGCCTCGGCCTGGCCGCGCTCTTCGGCGCCAACACCGGGATAGGCCCCTGCCGTATCCACCAGATACAAAACTGGAATATCAAACCGGTCCGCCAGCTCCATAATCCGCACCGCCTTGCGATAGCCTTCAGGCCGGGCAGAACCGAAATTATGCTTGAGGCGCGATTCTGTGTCTGAACCTTTTTCAATGCCAATCACAGCAATGGAGTCCCCATCAAACCGGCCAAACCCAGCCTGAATGGCGGCGTCTTCGGAATATTTCCGGTCGCCCGCCAATGGCGTGAAATCCGTGATCAGTTCTTTGACATAGTCCACAAAATGCGGCCGCAAAGGATGGCGGGCGATCTGGGTTTTCTGCCAGGGTGACAATTTGGCGTAAATATCGGCCAGCGCTTCATCGGCGCGCTCTTGCAGCCGCTTGACCTCATCTTCAATTTCAACCGCTTCCCCGCTTTGCGCCAGGGATTTCAACTCTTGTACTTTCGCCTGTAGATCTGCGACAGGTTTTTCAAATTCAAGATAAGATTGCATATTAACCAGCTTTACTCTGTCTGTTTTGCGCCTATCGCGCCATTTGGCGCGGAAAGTGGCGATTTGCCCCTAAAATGTCAAGCACCCAACGGCCCAGCCATAAGGCTAATGTACCAAAGGATGGTGCTTTTCCACCAACTGCGTCAAGCGTTCATCCAAGATATGGGTGTATATTTGCGTGGTCGAAATATCCGCATGCCCCAATAGCACCTGAACAACCCGAAGATCCGCGCCTCTTTCCAACAAATGTGAGGCGAAAGCATGGCGCAGAATGTGCGGCGATATTTTGCCCGGATCAAGCCCGGCATCGATGGCGATCTGTTTAAGCTCCCGCGCGAAAACCTGCCGCGCCAAATAACCCTCTTTGGTGTTGGCGGGAAAAGCAAAACGCCCCGGCGGCAGCTTTTTCAAATAGGCAATCAGGGCATCCTTCGCCCGATCATTGAGCGGCACCATACGTTCCTTGTCGCCCTTGCCGCGCACCACCAGCATCGAGGCATCTTTGACAATGGCTGAGCGCAGCAACGCCACCAGTTCCGAGACCCGCATGCCGGTGCCATAGAGCAGCTCCAAAAGCACATAATTGCGCTCCGCCTTCAATTGCGCCTTTGGCGACAAATCGGGCTTGGCCATCGCCGCCTCCGCCGCCTCAAACAATCGATCCACCTCTTCAATGCTCAACGTTTTCGGCAGGCGCTGCCCCGCCTTGGGCGCGGGCACAATGGCAGTGGGGTCATCCTTGCGCAGATTTTCCGCCACCAAAAACCGATGAAACTGCTTGATCGCGCTCAGGTGCCGCGCCTGCGTGCTGGCGGCAAATCCTTGCGCCTCCAACTGCATTAAATAGGCCTGCACCCCATTGCGATCCACCTGCTCAATCGGCTGTTCGGCTTGATCGAGATGGCGGACATAATCCACCAAATCGCGCTGATAGGCCTCAAGCGTATTGACAGCCGCGCCCCGTTCGGCGCTCATCATATCCAGAAACAGGTCGAGATATTGGCTGGCGCGATCAGTCATTGCCAAACAGATCGCGCGCCGGCACCCGCTCGGTCATTTCCCGCGGGGTCGGCTCCACAAAAACAGTAAGCGCCACCATCGACCCGAACACCAAGGCGGCCAAAATCGCTAAAAATACAATAAACCTGATCAAGGTCGGCATAGGAACCCTCCATTACCCCTCTTTTTCGCCCATTTAACGCGCCATTTCAAGAAATTACCCGCAAACTGGTCAAGAAAGCGATACCGAACCGCACCACAACAAGGCTTGACATTAAACCCAACAAATGGCTTCAAACAGCAAGCATGAATAAGGAGATGAATGTGGACGACGGGCTGGCCAGCACGGATGTGGGTGAAAATAGTAAACTGGTCAACCAAAAGCTGGGCAGCAAACCTATTGTGCTGATCGGGCTCATGGGCGCAGGCAAGTCCACCGTTGGTCGCCGCATTGCGCAATATTTGAACCGGCCCTTTATCGACAGCGACAATGAAATTGAAAAAGCGGCAGGCATGCCAATCCCCGACATTTTTGAAACCCATGGCGAAGATGAATTTCGCGCCGGGGAAGTGCGGGTGATTTCAAGGCTGTTAAGCGAAAATAAAAACGCGGTGATCGCCACCGGTGGTGGCGCCTTCATGAATGAGGCAACCCGCACCAACATCAAAAAATATGCTGTTTCGCTGTGGCTGGATGCAGACATTCATTTGCTGTTCGAGCGGGTCTCACGCCGCAACACGAGGCCGCTGCTGCGCACGGCAGACCCATTTGGCACGCTGAAAGCGCTTTATGATGAACGCAATCCGACCTATGCTCTGGCCGATGTGAAAGTCACCTCATTTGATGGCACCCATGAAGCCGTGGCGGCCAAAGCCATCACTGCCCTAGCCGCCTATCTGAACGCCTAACGCGCGAGAAAAACTATGTCGACCCAAAACGCCCCAGAACCCATCATCGTGCCCATTGATCTGGGCGACCGCGCCTATGATATCGAAATTGCGCCCGATGTGCTGGATCGGCTGGGTGGCATCTTGAAACAGAAATTTCCCGGTGCCCGCTTTGGCGTGGTGACCGATCTGAATGTGGAAAAGGCGCAATGGGCTCGCTTGAAAACCAGTCTTGACAAGAATGGGCTGGACTATGCCTTGATCTCCATCCCGCCAGGCGAAAGCGCCAAATCCATGGCGCGTCTCGACAGTGTGGTTTTTGCGCTGCTGAAAGAAAAGCTCGAGCGTAATGATATCATTCTCGCCTTTGGCGGTGGGGTCATTGGCGATCTGGCCGGCTTTGCCGCCGCCATCATGCGCCGCGGTATGGATTTTGTGCAAATCCCCACCTCCCTGCTGGCCCAGGTGGACAGCTCAGTGGGCGGCAAAACCGGGGTGAACTCGCCCCATGGCAAAAACCTGATTGGCGCGTTCCACCAGCCCCGCTTTGTCGCGGCGGATCTCGGCGTTTTGGAAAGCCTGCCCGCACGGCAATTCCGCGCCGGTTATGCCGAAGTGGTCAAATATGGCCTGATCGATGATGAAGAGTTTTTCTTCTGGCTGGAGGAAAACCAACCTGAGATTTTTGAAGGCGGCCCGGCCCGCGCCGAAGCCATTGCCCGCGCCTGCCGCGCCAAAGCCCGCGTGGTGGTGGCCGATGAACGCGAACATGGCCAGCGGGCGCTGCTCAATCTGGGGCACACCTTTGGCCATGCCCTTGAAGCAGCGACGGGCTATTCCGACCGGCTGATCCATGGCGAAGGTGTCGCCATTGGCATGGCATTGGCCCATCGGTTCTCAACACAGCTTGGTCTGTCCAACACTCAAGACGATCAGCGGGTGGAAGCACACTTGAAAAAGGCCGGTCTGCCCACAAAATTAAGCGATATTCCCGGCGAGCTCGCCTCAACCGAGGAGTTGCTGACCCATATTGCCCAAGACAAAAAGGTGACGCGCGGGGCGCTGACCTTTATTTTGACAAAAGGTATCGGCAAAGCTTTCATTGAACAAAATGTCAATCCTGACCATGTGTTTGAATTCTTAAACAAAGAACGGCAAAAATGACCGAATTAACCCTCAGCTTCTGGATCTCTGTTGGCGCCATCATTGTGCTGCTGGCGCTGTCTGGCTTTTTCTCCGGCTCGGAAACCGCGTTGACTGCGGCGAGCCGCGCACGCATCCACCATTGGGTAAAGGCGGGCAAAAATGGCGCGTCCATCGTGGAAAGCCTAATCGCCGATAAAGAACGGCTGATCGGGGCCCTTCTGTTGGGCAACAATCTGGTCAACATTCTCGCCTCTTCCCTGGCCACCAGCGTGTTGATCTCACTGTTTGGCGATACCGGCGTGATTTACGCCACCTTGGTGATGACCATGATGGTGGTAATCTTTTCAGAGGTGCTGCCTAAAACGTGGGCGATTTCCAAGCCGGATGAGTTCGCAGTGGGTGTGGGTCGCTTTGTGCGCCCGGTTGTCGTGGTATTTGCCCCCATCACTTATGCGATCCAAAAGCTGGTCAATATGTTGTTGCGCCTATTGGGTGCCCGCTCGGAAGACGACGAATATGGCCTGACCGGTCACGATGAACTGCGCGGCACCGTGGATTTGCTGCACCGCGAGGGTGAAGTGATCAAAAATGATCGCGACATGCTGGGCGGCATTCTCGACCTAAGTGAATTGGAAGTGTCTGACGTGATGGTGCACCGCACCAAAATGCTGGCCTTTGATGCCGACTTGCCGAAAGAACAATTGGTGCAGGAAATTTTGGAAAGCCCTTACACACGGATTCCCCTGTGGCGGGGCGATCAGGACAATATTGTAGGGATTGTGCATGCCAAAGATTTGCTGCGCGCCCTGTTCCGTGCCGGTGGGGACGTGGAAAAGCTCAACTTTTCCAAGATCGTCTCCAAGCCGTGGTTCGTGCCCGACACCACCCCGGTGCAGGCCCAGCTGAACGCCTTTTTGCGCGAAAAAGCCCATATTGCCATGATCGTGGACGAATATGGCGAAGTGGAAGGCCTGCTGACCCTTGAGGACATTTTGGAAGAAATTGTCGGCGAAATTGCCGACGAGCATGACGAGATCATGGAAGGGGCACAAAAGCAGCCCGATGGCAGCTATATTGTCGACGGTTCGGTGCCGATCCGTGATTTGAATCGAACGCTGGATTGGCATTTGCCTGACGAAGATGCCAACACCATCGCCGGGCTGATTGTGGAAGAAGCCAAAATGATCCCGGAAGTGAACCAGGTGTTCACCTTCCATGGGTTCCGCTTTAAGGTGCTGAAAAAGGAACGTAACCGCATTACGGAAATCAAAATCATTCCGTAATGCCGGGTTAGTTCTTGACCTTGATCACCAGAGCATGCACCCGGTCGGCCAGCTCTTCTGCCAAACAATCATTGATGGCGCGGTGCTGTTCGACCCGGCTCTTATCTGCCAGACTTTGGGCGGAAATGACCACACGAAAATGGGTTTCGCCACCTTCGCGCCAGCCGCCATGGCCGCGGTGAAGTTCAGATTCGTCGATCACTTCGAGGTGATGGGGCGCAAATGCCGCATTTAATTTCGAAATAATCGCATCTTTTACCAACATAGGGGTTTTTCTCTTTTCCGTTTTTGCGCTAAAAGGGTTGCCCCTTCATAAACCAATTGAGCTGAGAAATTGCAATCCAAGCTGTTCGATAAAATTCGTGTTAAAAAAAGAGCCTCTTCTGCTGCCAAGCCAGAAGATGATTCCCCACGTTGCGCATGGAAAGGTTGTGAGGAACCCGGCACCCATAAGGCGCCCAAAGGCCCGAACACGCCAGGCCATCACCAGTTTTGTCTGGCCCATGTGCGCGAATATAACAAGAATTACGACTTTTTCTCTGATCTGGGCGAAGACGAAATCAAAGACGTGATGACCGACCGCTCCGGCGGACGCCCCACTTGGGACGTGCGCGGCGGTGGCCCGGCGCCCAAAAGCGCCAGCGATTTGCCCCCCCGTACCAAAAAGAAAAAGCGCCACGACCCATCTAATGTGTTCGCGCGCTATGCCCGCATGCAGGGTGGATCTGGCGGGCCAAATCGCTCAGCCAGCCGCAAGATTTTGGAAGCGGACCGCAAGGCGCTTGAAATGCTGGGCGTCACCCCGACAGACGGGGCCGAAACCATCAAGGTGGCCTACAAGGAATTGGTGAAGAAGCACCACCCCGACATTAATGGGGGCGACAAAAGCTCAGAAGAGCGTTTGCGCAACATCATCACCGCCTACAACCACCTCAAAGCCAAGGGGTTCGTTTAATCACGTTCCCCCCTTGGGTGCGCCACATTTTACTGTTATAGAAATCACGACAAATTCTTACCTGCCATTATTGGCACTGTGCTGCGCACCGGCCAGATCCAGACCCTATATGATGAAATCAAGGCATTCGCTATGACTGAACAAACCGCTCCATTGCCAGATACTGAATATAATGTTCGCGAGACATTCGGCATTGATACCGACCTTGTGGTGAAGGGCTACAAAGAGCGCACCGAACATGTGCCGCCGCTTGACCCGGACTATTTGTTCGACAAGGCCACCACATTGGCCATTCTGGCCGGGTTTGAACATAACCGCCGTGTGATGGTGCAAGGCTATCACGGCACAGGTAAATCCACCCACATTGAGCAAGTTGCCGCGCGACTGAACTGGCCTTTGGTGCGGGTAAACCTCGATAGCCATGTGAGCCGGATCGACCTGGTGGGTAAAGACGCCATCGTATTGCAGGACGGCAAGCAGGTCACAGAATTCCGCGACGGCATTTTGCCGTGGGCTTTGAAAAACAATGTGGCCATTGTGTTTGACGAATATGATGCCGGCCGTCCCGACGTGATGTTTGTGATCCAGCGGGTGCTGGAAGTGTCTGGTCGCCTGACCCTTTTGGACCAAAACAAAGTGATCGAACCGCACCCCGCCTTCCGCCTGTTCGCCACCACCAACACCATTGGCCTGGGCGACACCTCCGGGCTTTATCACGGCACCCAGCAGATCAACCAGGGCCAGATGGACCGCTGGTCTTTGGTGACCACGCTGAACTATCTGCCGCATGATAAAGAAGTGGGCATTGTCTTGGCCAAGGCCAAACAGTTCCAAAATGAAGAAGGCGAGAAAACCGTCTCCAACATGGTGCGCTTGGCCGACATGACCCGGCAGGCCTTCATCAATGGCGATCTGTCCACTGTCATGAGCCCGCGGACCGTGATCACCTGGGCGGAAAACACCCAGATTTTCGGCGATATCGGTTTTGCCTTCCGCCTCACATTCCTCAACAAATGTGATGAGCTGGAGCGCCCGGTTGTGGCAGAATTCTATCAACGTGTGTTTGGCACCGATTTGCCTGAGTCTGCGGCCAACATCGCCTTGAGCGCCTAACACGTCAAAGAGGCACCATGTCTTTAAGCGGCAAAAAGCAAAACCGGGCCGACCCCACCGCCACGCTTAAAAATGCGATCGGCGCCACGGTACGCACGGTCTCTGGCGAGCGCGAATTGGAGGTGGCCTTCACCTCCGACCGACCGCTTTTGACCAAAGACAAGGCGCGGCTGGCCAATCTGCCGCGCGTGCCCAAAGCTGAAGATATTGCCATCGCGCGCGGCCAAGGTGACGCCATGTCTATGCGCCTTGCAGCCCACGACACCAAAAAACACAATCGCTATGCCCCGCAGGACCCAGAGGCCCGCGCAGTGTTTGATGCACTAGAGCAGGTGCGGGTGGAAGCGCTTGGCATGGAGCGACTGCCCGGTATGAAGGACAATTTGTCCGCCATGCTGGAAGACAAAATGTTCCGCGCCAACTATTCCAACATCAAGGACATTGCCGATGCACCCTTGGCCGAGGCCATGGGGCTGGTGTTGCGCGAAAAACTGTCTGGCCTGAAGGTGCCCCCATCCGGCGAAAAGCTGGTGGAGTTTTGGCGCGACACAATTGAAGAAAAAGTGGGCGACAGCCTGGATGATCTGAGCGATTATCTTGACGATCAGGTGGAATTTTCCAAACTGACCCGCAACGCCCTGCGCAATCTCGACATGATGATTGACGCCGACCCCACCGATCTGGACGGGGACGAGGACGACAGCGGCGAAGACGCCGATCCGCAAAATGCGCCTGATGAGAACGCCGACAAGCAAGATGGGTCAGCCGATCAGGACGAAATGGAAATGGACGCCGAACAGGCGCCCGGTGACACTGAGGAAAAGGGCGAGACCGAAGGTCAGGAAGCCAGCCTTGAGGAAACCGAGGAGCAGGAAGCTCCGGTGGAACAGGGTGATGACGCCGCCAACACCCCGCCGCAGAACGATATTCCGGATCAATTCCGCAATATGCCGGAATATAAGATGTTCACCACAAAATTTGACGAGGTGGTGAGCGCCGCCGAACTGTGCCCCCCGGAAGAGTTGGCGCAATTGCGTGCCCTTTTGGACAAGCAATTGGAAAGCCTGACCGGCGCTGTGGCGCGGCTGGCCAACAAATTACAACGCCGCCTGATGGCGCAGCAAAACCGCTCTTGGGAATTTGATCTGGAAGAGGGGCTGTTGGACACCTCCCGTATCACCCGCGTGGTGACCGACCCGTTGCAGCCGCTGTCGTTCAAAATGGAAAAAGATACCGATTTCCGCGACACAGTGGTGACCCTGTTGCTGGACAATTCCGGCTCTATGCGCGGCCGTCCGATCACCATTGCTGCCATTTGTGGCGACATTCTTGCCCGCACGCTGGAACGCTGCGGCGTAAAAGTTGAGATTTTGGGCTTCACCACCCGCGCCTGGAAAGGCGGCAAATCACGCGAAGCCTGGATGCAGGCCGGTCGCCCCGCCAACCCTGGTCGGGTCAATGATATTCGCCACATTGTTTATAAGGCTGCGGATGAGCCCTGGCGCCACGCCAAGGACAATCTTGGCCTGATGATGCGCGAAGGGCTGTTGAAAGAAAACATCGACGGTGAAGCCCTGCAATGGGCGCACAAACGAATTTTGTCCCGGCCCGAAAATCGCCGCATATTGATGGTGATTTCCGATGGTGCCCCGGTGGATGACAGCACCCAGTCTGTCAATCCGGGCAACTATCTGGAAAAGCATTTGCGGTTTGTCATTGAAGATATCGAAACACGCTCGCCTGTTCAATTGGTGGCCATTGGCATCGGCCACGATGTTACGCGCTATTATCGCCGGGCAGTCACCCTGCTCGATGCGGAAGAATTGGCCGGTGCGCTTACCGACAATCTGGCCGATTTGTTCGACGAAGAACCTCCATCAAAAGCCCGTGCATCGCGCCGCCGCTAAGCTGCTGTGCCATCTGGCCTTGGTCTGTGGCGTTGTCGCCGCGGGCCTGCTCCCTGCGCAGGCCGAGCCCCTTCGGGCCGATATACAGGTGATTGATCGCTTTCAAGGCCGCATTCTCGGCGACAAAATCGGCAAACTAATTTGGCGTGGCGGCCTCGTGCTGCGCCATGATCACGAAGAATTTGGCGGCTTTTCCGGCATAACCCTCACATCCGAAAAGGGCAAATTTGCTGCGGTCACTGACCGGGGCCATTTTTTGAATGGCAGGTTGCTTTATGATCCGGACGGCAACTTGATGGATGTGGATGAGCTTGCCCTCCACCCGATCAAAAACTCAAAGGGCGATGATCTGCCCACCAAATTTTCACGTGACTCTGAAAGCATCGAAACCATTTTCCGCGACGGGGTGCCAAGCGCGGTTCGGGTGGGCTTTGAGCATCTGACGCGCGTTGCCGATTTTGAGTTGGAAAATGGATGGCCACAAGGCGCGGCGCGCGATGTCGGCATCCCCGATTGGTTGCGGCGCAACCGGCATAATGGCTCGCTTGAAGCCCTGTGCATTGCGCCCCCCACTTCCCCTGTCGCTGGCTCCACCTTGATGTTGACGGAAAATATAAAGTCCGAAGGCGGCGATCATGCCGCTTGGCTGAAAGGCAACAAAGACCGCGGTGAACTTGCCCTTATGCGTGATGGGGGATTCCGACCCACCGCTTGTGCATTTCTGCCCAATGGAGATCTGGTCATTCTCAAACGCAATATCGGTTTGACAGGTTTCACCATGCGACTTGAACTGATCGATGGAAACCAGATCAAACCCGGCGCGCGCCTTAAGGGCGAAAATATACTCGCCGCGGGCGGCACAGCCGTGGACAATATGGAGGGACTTGCGGTAAGTATTGGTCCGACCAATTTACCTCGACTCACGCTAATGTCCGACGACAATTTCAATGGATGGCAGCGCAGCATGATATTGCAGTTCGATATTTCATATTAAAATGCAGCGATCTGCTTGAGTTTGTGGCAAAAAAAGTTAGTTTAGACATCAAAGTTTCGAGCAACAACGAAACGCGATAACCAAGGGATAATTTATGAACATTGAATTGTTAAAGCGCTTGTGTGAAACCCCTGGCGTTCCAGGACGTGAAGACCGAATTCGTGACGTCATCAAAAAAGAGATCGAAGGTCTTTTTGACGAAGTGACTGTTGATGCGATGGGTTCACTCTTGTGCAAACGCAACCCGACCAAAAAGACCAGCGGCACGCCCAAAAAAGTGATGCTTTTGTGCCATATGGACGAGATTGGTTTTTTGGTTTCGCACATCAGCGACAAGGGCCATATCTATATTGACCCCGTGGGTGGCTTTGATCCACGCAACCTGTTCTCCCGCCGCGTTCTGGTGTGTACCGACAATGGCGACTATAAGGGCGTGATGAACCCGGGCGGCAAACCGATTCACATTCAAGAGCCGGGCGACGCGAAAAAGGTGCCTGGCATTTCTGAGTTTTTTGTTGATCTCGGTATGGGCGAGAAAACAAAAGATAAGGTGAAAGTTGGCGACTATATTGTGATGGACGAGCCGTTGCTCGATCTGGAAGACAAGGTGGTGTCCAAAGCGCTCGATAACCGCGTGGCCTGCTGGTTGGGCATCGAATCCATCCGCAAGCTGGTGGAAGATGGCGGCGAGCATGAATGTGAAATTCATGTCGGTTTTACCACTCAGGAAGAAGTTGGCTTGCGTGGCGCCCGTACAGCCGCCTACGCTGTAAAGCCGGATATCGGCATCGGCATTGACGTGACCCTCGCCTGCGACACACCGGGTGTGCCCGAGCATCAGCGCGTGACCGTGCAGGGCAAGGGCGTTGGCCTCCACGTGAAAGATTCCAGCTTTATCGCCGACATCGGCCTGGTGCGCGAAATGGAAGAGCTGGCGGAAAAGAACAAGATCCCTTACCAGCGCACCATTTTGGCCCGTGGCGGACAAGACGGTGCGGCCGCGCAACAGGCGGCCGCTGGTGCCAAAGCCATCGGCATTGTGGTGGGTACCCGCTATGTGCACACCGTGACCGAAATGATCGACAAAACCGATCTCGGCGCTGCACGCGATATTTTGGCCACCTATTTGGCCGCCCACTAAATCGTTCCATCGTGGAAAACAAAGCCCGCAGCCTTTGCTGCGGGCTTTTTGTCTAGGCATGTGCCCGATCTTCCGGCCACGTCCACGCCAGATAGGCGATATAGAGCATGGCCAACACTTCAATAGAGCCAAAGAAGATATAATGTGGTTTCAGCGAACCGCCGCCCACGACAAATAGAATGGTGATGGCCACCGCCCCGAAATTCGCAATGCGATTGGCCTTGCGCGAGAGGGCGCGCGATAAAAAGATCATCACAATGGCGATCTCGATCAACACGGCCGCCAAGAGAATAAACATTGGCGTGATCTCCACACCCTCTATAACCCCGGCGGACACCTGGGCCAAAAATCCCGGGCTGATGAAGGACAGTATGTCGGCAAACGCCATGTTGAACATAACCACAATCCACAAAGTTGAAATTTTTTCCGAAACAGACATGACGTCTCCAATAGCTGACAAAAGTCGATATATATACAGTGTATATTTGACGACGTTCAGCTATAAATATACACTGTATATCCGTCAAGTCTTTTCGTGTGAGATCGATTCGCGCCCATGCCTTCTTCAACTCAATCCGACAAACGCCGCACGCTGACCACGTCCAAAATCATCGAAGCGGCGCTCAGCATTGCCAATACGCAAGGCATTGAGGCGCTCTCCATGCGAAAGCTTGCCGCGGCGCTAAATGTCACCGCCATGTCGATCTATAATCATGTTGCAAACAAGGAAGACTTGCTGAGCCTGATGCTCGATAATGTGGTGAGCGACTTTGAACTGCCGGATGAAGATGGGCCATGGAAAGAGATGTTGCGGCGGCGGGCGCACAGCATGCGCCAGACCTTCTTGCGACATCCGTGGGCACCAACCCTACTGATTTCCACCATCACCAATGGGGCGCACACTATGCGCGATGCCAATGCCACGCTGGGCTGCCTGATCAATGCCGGATTTTCCTATGCCGCCGCCGACTGGGCCCGCAACGCGATTGATAGCCACACTTTTGGCTACACTATGCAGGAACTCAACTTTCCGGTGGAGCCGACGGAATATCGCGCTGCCGCCGACCATTATCTGCCCGAAATCAGCAAGAATGACTATCCCTATCTGCACGGCGCCACCAAAGCCCTGATCAACGGCGACTATGATGGCGTGACCCAGTTTGATTTTGGGCTGGGCCTCATCCTCTCAGGCCTTGCCCCCGACCAAGCCCCCGACCAGCGTTAAGAGTCTCCCCATGCCAACGATCGAATATGTCTATTCCGCCCATTCTGCTTTCGCCTATATCGGCTCAGCCCGCTTGTACGAGATCTGCGCCCGGCACAATGTCACCCTGATCCATAAGCCCATTCTGCTGTCCCCCGTGGTGCAGCGCCAGGGCGGCAAAGCCTTTCGGGAGCGGCGCCAGGCCAATGTTGACTATTTCTTTGGCCGAGAGATTGAGCGCTGGGCAGAATATCGCGATGTGCCCATCATCCATTTCCGCCCCACCTATCATGACGCCGATTATGGTCTTGCCTCCGGCCTGATTCTTGCCTCGGGTGAAAGCGGCCCGGCACCTGACGCCATGGCGCATAAACTGCTCGAAGCCCATTGGCGCGACGATGCGGATCTCTCCGATGTACCCACCTTGCACCGATTGGCCACGGCGCTGGGTCATGATGCCGACAGCTTGTTGGCGGCGGCGGGCAGCCATGATGTGCAGGACAAACTCAAGGCCAATACAGAATGGGCCATCAGCCAAAATGTCTTTGGCTCCCCCACCTATATTGTGGATGGCGACCCCTTTTATGGCCAGGATCATCTCGAGCTGGTCGAGCGCACCCTCACCAAGCCCTTTTCCGTCTCTAACTGGCGCAACCCTCCCGTCCATTGACCCCTTCAAAAATAAACCCCAAGCACATTGGCACATGCTTGGGGTTCGCTCACGATAAACGCTGCATCTTAAAAGGGAGGCGCAGCGTCTTGGAATCTCGAATTATGAGGCAGGGGCCGGCTCCATGCGGGCCGCGATGACACGGCGCAGCGCTTGGTAGGGCAGCAGCAGGGCCACAACGGCCAAAGCCTTCACCAGCATATCGCCAACGGCCAGCGAGAAGTAAAGCGGCGTTTCCGGGCCAAAGCTGAGGAATGGCACCGGGAAGCCCAATGAGCTGTCGTCCATACCAAACCACCCATCGATAAAGGCGAAGGCTGGGGCCATGGCCAGCGAGAAGAACAGCAAGGTGTCAAACACAGATGCAATGCCGGAGGAAACGAGCGGTGCTTTCCACCAGACGCCATTGCGCAGGCGGTCAAAGATCGCCACATCCAGCAATTGCGCGGTCAAGAAGGCCGTGCCGGACGCCACAGCGATCCGCGGGGTGGCCATAAAGATGGACAAAACAACCGCCAGGGCAAAACCGACAAACACGACAATGCGTGCTTTTTCAGGCCCGAAAAAGCGGTTGGTCAAATCTGTGACCAGAAAAGCGAAAGGATAGGTAAAAGCGCCCCAGGTGAGGATATCAGCCAGATTGGCAGGCCCCAATTGCGCTTGTACGGGGAATTGAACCAGATAGTTCGAAGCTGTTACCACAACAGCCATGGCCACAATGGCCACCAAAAGACGAGTGAGCACCATTTCATGCACCTCTATATAAAATGGCAAAACCGGCAGGTGACCAGCGCCACATCCAACAAAAAGCACCGCGCAAAAAGCTTTGCGCGGCACCAGCGAAAATCTTTAAATTTTCAAGCAGCTCAAGTGCAAAAAATTAAGACGCTTCAGCAAGTGCCTTGCGCACTTCTTTTTTCACGTTCAACGCACGTGGAGACAATTCGGTGTCTTTTGCTTTCAGCAAATAGGCATCCAAACCACCACGGTGCTCAACGGTGCGCAATGCAGAAGCAGAAACTTTCAGTTTCACGCCTTCGCCCAGCGCTTCAGACATCAAAGTCACACTGCACAAGTTAGGCAAAAACTTGCGACGAGTCCGGTTGAGCGCGTGGCTCACATTATTGCCTGACATCACGCCTTTGCCAGAAAGTTCACAACGTCGTGCCATTTTACTCACATCCTGTTCGGTCAAAACCAACAAACCCGCCCCATGAGCGGCTATTGTCGATCTCATATTAATGAAAAGTCGCGTCTAATTAGAGAACTTAGCCTCTTTAGTCAAGCACCTGATTGGCAATTTGTCCTATTCTTGCCTTGAATCCACCCGGATCAACGGTCAGTCTGAAGAAAAACTGATTCGAGTTGGCCGCGCGGTCAATTTTTGTTGAGGGAGCACGGGCGAAACGTGGCCATTTTGAAGTCGAGCGTCAAGCGTTTTTCCAGACGCCTTATTCACACTTTCAGCGCGGCGTCGGCCGCTCTTTTTCTGGTCGGCACTGCATCTGCCTCAGCCTTCGACGCCGATGCCAGCTATGTGGTCACCCTGCGCGGCGTCAATATTGCCCAGGTCAGCATCGACTATCAAAATGATGGCAGCACATATGCCGTGAATATTGACGGTTTAGTTTCCGGCCTCGCCAGCCTTGTGGCTGCAGGTACGGCAGACCTGAACTCCAAGGGCAAGGTGGGCGCCAATGGGTTGCAAAGTGAGCAATTCAGGCTCGCCACGGCCGCCAACAATGAAACCTTTGAGGTCAAATTTCAGGCGCAAAACAGCAATGTCACCAGCTTCCAAGTCACCCCCAAGCTTACCGACAATGTGAATCGGGTGCCGGTAAAGCCCGACCACCGCAAAGGCGTGAACGATCCCGTGGCCGCTTTTTTGGTAAAGGCCGACAGCTTATCACCCGAAATCTGCAACCGCGATCTCGATATCTATACCGGAATCGAGCGGTTCGACATTAGGATGAGCTTTGCCGAGAACCAAACCGCCACGTCCCAACGCACCGGCTATCAGGGCCCGGTTGTGCTGTGCAAATTGCGCTATAAGCCGATCTCCGGCCATTTCAGCGACAGCGCCAGCACCACCTATATGAAAAACAACCAGCGCTTTCTCATCTGGTTCGCGCCGCTCGAAGACACGGGATACGCCATTCCCTATCGCATATTGATCGGCACTGCCTTCGGCGACCTATCGATGGTGCTGACCCGCCTCACCGTCAATTAAACGTCGCAATACGACCGTTACCAAATCGGCGCGATTCTGTTGCGTCCCCATTCCCAAATTGAGACGGCAACAGTTTTTTCGTAAATTTTTGCCCAATATGGCCTTATTTTTGGCCTCTAAAGCGTTAAGATCGCAATTCTTTTCAACGGCAAGGCCTTCACACAAAAACAAGGCAGGTAAACAAAGTTAAAATTTTAACCAAACCTTCATCATTCTAAACGGAAAAAGCCGATATGATGGTAAAGAAGGGATGAAAATATCGAAAATTGTAGGCAGGACCGATCACCCCTACTATATACGGTATAGAACGAAATCAGAATATGGACAAAAGCGCGATTCGGACCTTATTTGTTCGCACTTTGTACCAATCGTAAACAGCATGGATATCTCCACCCCAACATGTTTCAATTTGAAACCGACATAAAGCATCGCTAAAGCCGGGTTGAAACCTGTTTGGCCCGAAGAGACCTATGAACGCACCTCACCCTTTCATCCGCCCCGCCAAGGGCCCAAATCTCAAAGCCATTTTGGGGCCCACCAATACGGGCAAAACCCATTATGCCATTGAGCGTCTGCTGGCCTATCGCTCCGGCATCATTGGCCTGCCCCTGCGGCTGCTGGCGCGTGAGATTTATCAGAAATTGTGCCAACGCGTCGGACCGGACTATGTGGCACTGGTGACCGGCGAAGAGCGAATCGTGCCGGACAAGGCCCGCTATTGGGTGGCCACGGTGGAGGCCATGCCCACAGAGCTAAGCGTGGAATGCGTGGTGGTGGATGAAATCCAGACCGCGACCCATCTCGACCGCGGCCATGTGTTTACCGACCGGATTTTGCACAGCCGAGGGACGCAGGAAACGCTACTCTTGGGCGCGGGCACTATGGCGCCGATCATTTCCGCGTTGCTGCCCGATGTCGATATTATTATGCGGCCGCGCTTTTCCAATCTTGACTATATCGGCTCGAAGAAGATCACGCGTCAGCCGCGCCGCTCGGCCCTTGTCGCCTTCTCGGCCAATGAGGTTTACGCCATTGCCGAGCTTATCCGCCGTCAGCGCGGCGGGGCAGCCGTGGTGATGGGCGCCCTCAGCCCGCGCACCCGCAACGCGCAGGTCGATCTTTATGAAAATGGCGATGTGGATTTTCTGGTCGCCACCGATGCTATCGGCATGGGCCTGAACCTCGACATTCATCACGTCGCTTTTGCCGCGGATATGAAATTTGACGGCAAGCAACTGCGCCATCTCACCCCGGCCGAGCTCGCCCAGATTGCCGGGCGCGCCGGCCGCCACAAGCGCGATGGCACCTTTGGCATCACCGGCGGCATCGCGCCTTTTAGCGATGAGGTGATCGAACAGCTCGAAAGCCATGAATTTGCACCGGTCAAATTGCTGCAGTGGCGCTCGCGCAATTATGATCTGCGCTCACTGGACGCATTGCGGCAGTCACTGGAAATTCCGGCCCAGCATAAATTACTGACAAACATCCCTACCGCCAAAGACCAATTGGCCCTCGAATTTTTGCAGCGGCACCCGCGTATTGGTGAGATCAAGGGCGTAGAACAAACCAGTTTGGCTTGGGAATGTGCGCAGATCCCCGACTATCGCTCCATCTCTCCCGCCCAGCATGGTGAGATAATTGCCACAATCTTTCAAAATCTTGGCAGCAATGGCCATATTTTTGAAGACTGGATGGACGAACAGGTCAGCTTTTGCAACAATAGCGATGGCGATATTGACACTCTGTCCAATCGTATTAAACAAATTCGAACCTGGACATTTGTCGCAAACCGTAAAAACTGGCTAAAAGATCCGACCCACTGGCGTGAAAAAACAAGTGAAATTGAAAACAATTTATCAGATGCGCTCCATGAGCGGCTTACCCAAAGATTTGTTGATCGGCGCACGAGCGTCCTTCTGCGCCATTTAAGAGATAAGAATATGACGACACCTGAAATTTCCCAAAGCGGCGACGTATCCCTTGAGGGTCACAAAATCGGATCTATTGAAGGCTTCCGCTTTAATCTCAGTCCCGGCGATGGCGGCGATGCAAAAAATCTGCGCTCCGCTGCCGGTGTGGCCATTGCGCCAGAGATCAAGAAGCGCGCCGAAAAAGTCGCCGATGCCCCCAATGATGAATTTGTGCTGGCGACAGACGGGTTGATCCGCTGGCGCGGCGAAATTATTGCGGATTTGGCTCAGGGGGATGAAATGTTTCGCCCTCGCGCGGTCATCCTGGCCGACGAGAGCCTGAACGGTGCCGAGTTAGAAGCGGTGCAGGAGCGCGTTTCGCTTTGGCTGAAACATCACGTCAACACCTTGCTGGAGCCGCTGTTGCAATTGCGCGAACCCACCGAGTTGGATGGAACGGCCCGAGGTGTCGCCTATCAGCTTTCAGAAAAGCTGGGCGTCTTGCCCCGCGCGGACGTGGCGCAAGAGGTCAAAAGTCTTGATCAGGATGTGCGCGGCGTGATGCGCAAAATGGGCGTGAAATTTGGTGCCTACCACATTTATGTGCCGCTATCGCTAAAGCCTGCGCCCCGCGAATTGGCGCTAGTTTTGTGGGCGCTGCAAAATGGCGGCGTGCGCCAACCCGGCGTATCTGAATTGCCACAAATCATTTTGTCTGGTCGCACGTCCATCGATGTGGACCCGACCTTTGCTAAAGAGCTTTATGAAATTGCCGGCTTTAAAGTGGTGGGCCAACGGGCCGTGCGCGTGGACATTCTGGAACGGCTCGCCGATTTGATTCGGCCGCTGATCAGCTTTGATCCGACCCGCAATCAGGACACTGAGGTGCCTGAAGGGGCAGCCCCCGGCAATGGCTTCCGCGTCACCGTGGAAATGACATCGCTTCTGGGCTGTGCCGGGGAAGAGTTCAGCTCTGTGCTCAAAAGCCTTGGCTATCGCGTCAACCGCATCAAAATTGATCCGCAACCTGAAGCGGAAAATGCTGAGGCGCCTCAAGTCGCCGTCAGCGTGGAACCAGCCGCTGATGCGCCCGCTGCAGAGACAGCACCAGTAGCCGAGGTGAAAACTGAAGCCGCAGAAACCTCTGACGCACCTGCGGCGGATGCCGAACAGCCTGCTGCCACAGCGGAAGCTGATAGTGCTGCAACCACCGAAACCGCCGAACCCGAAGAGCAGTTTGACGAAATCTGGTATCCGGGCGGTCGGAGCAATAACCGCAAGCCTCACCATGCCAAAGGCGGCAATAAGCGCCCGGCCAAGGGCCAGAAGCGCGGCAAGCCGCAAAATGGCAAGGGCCCGAAACGTCACGCCAACCAAAATCAGCGCCCGGAGAAAAAGCAAAAGCCAATCGACCCCGATTCGCCTTTTGCGGCCTTGATGGCGCTCAAAAAGCAATAAATGGACGCGCCCGCGGGCAAACTGCGTATTGATAAATGGCTGTGGTTTGTCCGCTGCGTCAAAACGCGCACGCTGGCGCAAAAGCTGGTCAATGGCGGTCACGTCAAGATCAACAAAGAGCGCTGCAATGATTGCGCCCACAAGATCAAAGTGGGTGATGTACTCACCGTCACCCTGCCGCGGCAGATCAAAATCTATCGCGTGGTGCGGCTAGGTGAAAGACGCGGCTCGGCCACCCAGGCCGCTGAACTTTATGAAGATTTAAGCCCCCCGCCCCCGCCAAGAACCGAAGGGCCGCGCCCTTTGCCACAGGCCGTTCGGGAGAAAGGCGCAGGCCGCCCAACCAAAAAGGAACGGCGGCAAACCCAGTCCTTTTTGGACAAAAGCGCACCCTAAAATTGCGACCATTTTGTTTTCGCCCGAAAAACAGCTCACCTTTTTCAAATTTCACCAAACTTTGAAAAAGGAAACCCCTTTTCATGACTTGCACTTTTTTGGAAAAGGCTTTAGCCAATAACCAAAATCTAAAACCGTTCTAAAAACGGGCGGATAGCAAAGTGGAATTGGCTACATGACCTATATCGTCACCGACAATTGCATCAAATGTAAATATATGGATTGCGTGGAAGTATGCCCCGTAGATTGCTTCTATGAAGGCGAGAACATGCTGGTTATCCATCCTGATGAATGTATCGATTGTGGCGTATGTGAACCCGAATGCCCGGCAGAAGCCATTGTACCGGACACCGAGCCTGGCCTTGAAAGCTGGTTGGAGCTGAACACCAAGTTTGCTGAAATTTGGCCCAACATCACCGAAAAGCGCGATGCCCCATCTGACGCTGAAAAATATGATGGTGAAAAGGGAAAACTTGAGAAATACTTCTCTGAAGCACCTGGCGAAGGCGACTAAGACCTGGTCTAGTTAGCCTCTTTTTTACTATAAAAAATCGCTGGACAAGTCGTGATGCCGCCAAAATTGATTCTGGCGGCATTTTGTGTTACAAATACATAACAGTCGCGATTTTATTCTAACCAGCCGTGCCGGAGGGCACGTTTTTTTTGCTTCACAAGGACAGGATTAACATTTTGGTAACCCATCAAAATTGGGGCCTCATCCTTGTGTCGGAATAGGTTGTGACTGGGGGCGATAAAAGCCAAAACAAACGTGGGAAAACGTTTGGGCGTCAACAGGAGTACCATTATATGGCAACTAAAAAATCAGTGCAGCGTCAAGGGTTTAAAACTGGTGAGTACATTGTTTACCCGTCGCATGGCGTTGGCCAGATTACCGGCATTGAAGAGCAAGAAGTCGCGGGCCTGTCCCTCGAGCTTTTTGTGATTAATTTTGAGCAGGATAAGTTGACCCTCCGTGTGCCACTCGCAAAAGTCAAAACCGTTGGCATGCGTAAATTGGCAGACGAAGAAACCGTAGAAAAAGCACTTTCGACCGTTACAGGGCGCGCCCGTGTTAAGCGCACCATGTGGAGCCGTCGGGCACAAGAATATGAAGCCAAGATCAATTCAGGTGATCTGATTTCAATTTCTGAAGTTGTGCGCGACCTTTTCCGTTCAGACGATCAGCCTGAGCAATCTTACTCAGAGCGCCAATTGTTTGAAGCAGCGATTGACCGTATGAGCCGCGAAATCGCCGCGGTGAACCGCATTTCGCTCACAGAAGCTGTCAAGCTTATCCAAAAGAATCTCGCCAAAAGCCCACGCCGTGGAGCAAAATCAGACGAGACCGGCGAAGAAGCTGCCGCTTAAGGCAACCAGCCAATTTTACCAAAAGGCCGTTATCCCATGGGGTGACGGCCTTTTTATTTGTCCTATTCCGGCCGGATAATCTTATATCCCTGCCCCGGCACCAACGGATCGCCGGGATAAAGACCGTTCAAAACTAAGAACAGCTCATCGCGACGCTTCACCCCTGCCATCATGGCCGAAAGATCGCCTGCCCGCTGCCCCTGACGTGCGGTCACGATATCGATTTTGAAGTTCTGAATCTTCTTCAGATCTTCGCCACGCACCCGACGGAAACTATCAATGGTGCGTTCAAATTCTCGACGGAATTGCTTACTGTCTTTCTCCGCCGCAAATATAAACCGATAGACCCGTCCCTCATATCGCAGCGCCGCGATCCGGAAAAACCATTTTTCAGTCGTCGCCGTGGCAGTGACCCGTTCCACCCCATTATGCTTGCCGCTGCGTACTGAATCACCATTAAGACCAGCCACCCAGCCCGACCGTAAATAGTCTTCCAATGACAGGGTCGAGGGCACTTCTGCGCTATCAAACCGCAGCGCCGTGCCACTTTCGGCCACGGCCACCACTGAAGCAGAGCCATTGCTCAACTGATAATTTTCAGGCACCGCAAAGGTAAATTTTAGCGCAGGGTAGATAAAGTTTTGCCCCACAATCGTGCCGTTTTCAGGGTTCGGCCCAAACGCCAACCCATCAATCGCCCGTTGATAACGTTCACGCTCTTGTTCACCGATACCAGGCGCACCCAACTGCCGGGCCGATTTCACAGCCTCTTCAATTCGCGACGGTGTGGAAGGGTGTGAAGACAAGAAGTCATCGCCACTTTTATTGCCTTCAGTGAAGGCAGCAAACCGCCCCATTTGCGACAGGAAACGCGCCGCCGCATGTGGGTCATAACCCGCCGCACCGGCCACCAGCACACCCGTGCGGTCAGCCGCCAGCTCTTGCGCCTGCGAAAATGCCGCCAGAGAGAGTTTGGACCGCGCCAAAGATTGATCCGTATCCGGATCGGCGCCCAATATGCCAGAAATCACCCGATCGACAATTTTGCTGGTGCGCTCGCGGTTCGACCTTTCTCGCGCATGACGCAGGGTAAGGTGGGCAATTTCATGCGACAGGACAGCCGCCAACTCCGCTTCATCACTGGCCAACGCCAATATGCCACGCGTCACGTAAATATAGCCGCCGGGCAACGCAAAAGCATTCACCTCGGGCGAATCCAGGATCGTCACGGTCAGGCTCTGATTGGGCTGCTCCGCCGCCACCAGCAATTTCCCGGCCATGCGCGCCAGCATAATTTCTGCAGGGCGGTGATTATAAACCCCACCATATGTGGCCACAATTTTAGGATGTTCACGCTGCCCGATAATATTATCGCCCGGATCGGCGCCAGCAGCCACCCGATCCGCCGTGCGATCACCCAATTGCGAGGTGCCCACACCGCCCGTAAATACGCTCGTGCAGCCAGACAAAAGACCGGCCAGCGCCACCGCGATCACTATGTGACGTCTTTTCATGCTTTGACCCTACTGCACCGCCAATATTTCAATTTGTTCCGGATGCGTGACATCAATCCGCGGTCCATTATGGTCATCCACCCAACCCCGCACCCGAATAAAGGCATTTGCGAGTTTTTTGGGATCAAAATCCGCCTTTTTAAAGGCACGGCGGGCCGGCTTGTCGATCACCACCGTGAAATCACTATCCCAATCTCGCCCGAAATTCAGATATATACGCCCATTGGATTCACCCACATCGAGCACACGCCCTTCCACCAATTCATAACGCCCGGCCAGCTGCACCAGCTTATGAGGTTTGTCGGCTTGTCGGATCTGATAATAGTCCAGCGCCCAAATGCCTTCGCGATCAACCCGCGCTTGCCGCTCGGCGGCATAGAGTTCATCAAGGCAATGGCGATTGTCGTAAAAGGAATAAACCCGCGCGAGCCCGTTGGCGATCACTGCCTTTTGCGCCCATTTTTCGCGCGAACCGTCAATAAATACATGCCCCAGCACCCGGCCATGCCGGTCCTTTCGGGTGGTGCCATAATAAATCTGCACTTCTTCGCCCAACGCAAAATCAGCCAAAAATGCCTTCGCTTCGTCGGCCAGCGGCCACGTCTCAAATCCAACACGCCCCAGCGGCAATTTGGGGGCCTGCATGCCAATCAGCCGCACTTTTTGGCTATTGTCTAAAATCAGCGTGTCCCCATCGGTGATCTCCACCACCTTACCTTTCGGCCCCGGGCTGAGCGTTTCGCACGCATTGGCGGACATCGCACAGCTCACCACGGAAAGAAAACCTGCCACAAAAAATGCTCCAAACTGATCGGAGAATCCCATAAAGACCTCGTTTGACTATCGTGAGGCGATGTTGCACCAAAATTAGGCAAAAATCATCCCCGCAAACTGCTTTTCTCTGACGCTTTGATTGGCTAGATTGGCAAAAGTGGTCCCGTAGCTCAGCAGGATAGAGCATCAGATTCCTAATCTGAGGGTCGCGCGTTCGAATCGCGCCGGGATCACCACTTAGTCTAGCGGCCCCACTGCCAACATCCTCGCCATAGTTTGTGCACAAACCCATGTTTGCTATGCTCAAGGATACGCAGGGGGCAAACCGCTGCACGAACGCCCGCGGGGCAGATTTAGGAACGACTTTGATCAGAATTCTCTATGTGAGCACGGCCCTACCAAATTTGAAAAAAGCCGATGTGGACCAAATTGTGGTGGACGCCCAAAAGGTGAATGCCGAACACGACATAACAGGAGCCCTCGCCTATAATGGGGTGAATTTCGCCCAAGTGCTGGAAGGGGCGGAGCATCACCTCACTCAGCTCATGAAAAACATCGAAAAAGATCGACGCCATTCAGGCGTTATTGAGATTATGCGCACGCCAATCGAAGCGCGCGTTTACCAAGGTTGGCACATGAAACAAATTGAGGGCACTCAGTTTGACCAACTCATTACAGCCATGACAGCGTAAAAGGTGGCCCACCACCTTTTACCCCTCCCTCAAGGCTTGTTTGGGAGCCATTTGGTCTGCTGACATGTGAAGCACAGTCAAGCCGAGCCTGACTTTGATCCGCCACTAAATGTCAGCATCAGCCTATCCCGTCTACGCGATGGCGATAACGCCCAACAGCACCAACAGGAAAACCACCAGCACTAAGCCAATGAGAATTTTGGCACCGGTCATCGCCAGGCCCGACAGCGTGTTTAACCCCAAAAGACCGGCCACAGCGGCGACCACAAGCAAAATCAGAATCCATTCAAACATGTTTCTCTCCCTTATCCTGCGGCGCGCCACAGCTGCTGCGCCTGTGAAAGAGATAACCGCGACAAACCCAAAATGGTTCCCTCATATATCATCGTAATTGGGGGACAATCCGCATTTGAACTATTAAGCCAATGAAAGCTCAGCCCCGGCGAGCCATGGCGAAACATCATCCAACAGCCCGATCAGCGCCAGCCCATGGGCCACTGACTGGAACTGATTGCCGTCCGCCAGTTTCTCTGGCCCGAACCGATCTGCAAACAAACGCTTCACGGCCGGAATAAAGGACGATCCGCCGGTCAGAAAGACATGGTCGATATCGTCCAAATTGATATGTTTACGATCAAACAATCCATCGACAGCCGCGCCGATTTGAGCCAGATCTTTTTCGATCCATTGCTCAAATTCCTGCACCTGAATTTCGCGATCAATCGCGATTTTACCCAGCTTGATCTGCAGCCGCGCCGAGGGTTTGGAGGACAGTTCCGCCTTGGCGCCGGAAACGGCACGATAAATATCAAAGCCACGATCATCCATGATGGTGTCGATCAGGGCCTCCAGCTTATCGGGCGCCAATGATGCCTGCCACAGCTCTTCCAGCTCATTCATATTTTGCGGTGTTTTCAGCACCGCCAATTGGTGCCAGCGTGCAAAATTGGCAAAATAATGCTTGGGGATTTCAAGGATTTTGTCGAAGGATTTATATTGCGTGCCCTTACCCAATTCCGGGCAGATCACTGCATCAATGATGCGATAATCTAAACTGTCGCCCGCAATGCCCACCCCAGCATAACCGAGCGGATGCGCCACGACCTTGTCGCCGTGCCGCTCGAACCGGATGATGGAAAAGTCGCTGGTGCCGCCGCCAAAATCGCCGACCAGCACCGTCGCATCTTTTTGCAACCGCTTGGCATAAGAATAGGCCGCGCCCACCGGCTCATAAACATGCTGCGGGGTGGGGAACCCGGCATTCTTGTACCCCAGCTCATAGCGCTCCATGGCCAATTGATCATCGGGCGACGCGCCAACAAAGGCCACGGGCCGACCGGAGATAAAGCTGCTGCCCATCTGATCCAACGCCCCCTCATGTGCACTTTTACGCGCGGTCTGCAAAAAGGCGGTAAGCAAATCCTCAAAGCGAAATTTTTGCCCGAACACCCGCGTATCTTCAAATAGGCGACTGGCCGCATGGCTTTTGAATGATTGGATAAAGCGAATTTCAGAGAGCGCCGACAAATAGGCCTTGATGCCTTCAAGCCCGGCACTTACCTCCACATCAAAGGAACGGTCGCGCTCGATCTTTTGAAAGCACAAAACGGAGCGATAAACATCAGACATCTGGTCGCTGAGGCCAAACTGTATCGTTTCCACCTCACCAGCGGGGTTGGCCCGGGCGATCACGGTGTTGGTGGTGCCAAAATCCACCCCATAAGAATAGTGCGCGCCCATATGCTTCTCCCGAAACGAAACCACCCCGCCCAGCTCGCGGCAAACGAACGGGCAAAATGTCGACCTGATAAAATGCGGACGCGCTTCCTATCAGGGGTGGCGCAGAATGGCAAGCTGGGATCGGACTAGGCGCATTTGGCACAAATGCCGCGGATCTCGAGGCTGGTTTTGACCGGCGTGAAGTCGCGTTCTTTGGCCCAGAGGTCGAGGCGGTTGCTCACCTCATCATCGGAGAATTCCCAGACCTTGTTGCACTTTTCGCAAATGCCAAAGGCAATAAGCTCATTTTCATGGCAGTTCGGGTGGGCGCAGGCCACAAAAGCATTGAGGCTTTCAAGTCGGTGGGCCAGCCCCATCTCGGTGAGCTTATCCAGCGCCCGATAAATTTGCAGCGGTGCTTTCAGGCCCTTGTCGCGCAAACTGTCCAGGAGATCATAAGCGCTCATGGGCGTTTTGGATTTGCCCAACTGGTTCAACACCAAATCCTGATTTTTGGTGAGATTTTGCTCAGTCATGGCGGGCCTCCACAGGCTGGTTTTTGGCGCCGAACAGATTTTTTGGCACCAATGAAATCAAAAAGATGACCAACGCCGCCACCACAATGGATGGCCCCGAGGGCGTGTCATAATGCAGTGAACCATAAAGCCCGCCAATCACCGCCACAACGCCCAGCACCGAAGCGAGCACCGCCATAATCTCGGGCGTTAAAGCAAAGCGCCGCGCGGTGGCCGCGGGGATGATCAGCAAAGCCGTGATCAACAAAATCCCCACAATCTTCATGGCAATGGCAATCAGCAATGCCAGTAAGATCATCAGCACAAACCGGCTGCGCTGAGGCTTCATATTCTCCGCCTGCGCCAGCTCCACATTCACCGTCGCCGCCACCAGCGGTCGCCAGAAAAAGATCAGCACCGCCAGCACAATGGCCCCAAGCCCATAAACCATCTGAATATCGGCTGTCGTGACCGCCAGAATGTCGCCAAACAGCAGCCCCATCAGATCAATGCGCACCGAGCTCATTATGCTGACAATCACCAAACCCAACGCCAGAGTGGAATGGGAAAGAATGCCCAGCAATGCATCGGCCGAAAGCGATTGTCGCTTTTCCAAAACCAGCAGCGCCACAGACACCATCAGCGCCACAGCGATCACGCCAACCATCAAATTGAGGTTGAACACAAAGCTGAGCGCGACCCCCAACAGCGCCGAATGCGCCATTGTGTCACCAAAATAGGCCATGCGGCGCCAGACGATAAAACAGCCCAGCGGACCGGTCACCAGCGCAAAACCGATGCCCGCAACCAGCGCCCGCATAAAGAAATCATCAAAAATCGCCATTAATGAGGTTCCTTTTCGCGCGGGGCGTCATGGCTGTGATCACAATGCTCGTGAATGCTGCCATCCGCATGCAACACTCGCCCGTCCGGCAAATGGGTGTGGTCATGATCATGCTCATAAACGGCAAGGCTCTGCGCCGCCCGCGCGCCAAATAGGCGTCTATATTCGTCGCTCTCGGCCACCAGTTTCGGCGTGCCGCGGCAACACACATGGCCGTTCATGCAAATCACCGTGTCGGTCTGCGCCATCACCACATGCAAATCATGGGAGATCAATAGAATCCCACAACCCGTTTCGTCGCGAATTGTTTTGATCAGATCATAAAGCGCAATTTCGCCAGCGAAATCCACCCCCTGCACCGGCTCGTCCAGCACCAGCAGATCGGGTTGCATCAACAGCGCCCGCGCCAGCAGAGCCCGTTGGGTTTCGCCGCCAGACAGAGATTGAACATTGGAGGATTTCAAATGCGCGATGCCCACCAATTCCAACGCCCGTTCAATTTCAGCGTGGCTATGCTTCTGGGTCAAATTCATCAACCGCTTGACCGGCATGGGCAAAGTCCAGTCCAGCGCAAATTTTTGCGGCACATAACCCACCTGCAAATCTGACTGACGGACCACTTGCCCTTCAGTTGGCGACAATACCCCGAGCGCCGCCTTGACGCTGGTGGATTTGCCCGAACCGTTCGGCCCGATCAGGGTGACAATTTCCTGGGGATGCACATCAAATGTGACGCCGCGCACCAGCCATTTGCCGTCGCGATAAACGCCGACATTGTCGAGATGCACCAAAGCATTTTGCGTCGAAAATTGTTCGGACACGAAATTGTCCTCGCTTGAAAATTAGCTGTTGCGCCTCTTTTTGCCATACGTTATATCGTAACGCAACAATGTTATGTTATTACATTTAGGAGATGATGATGCGGATGAAGATGAGCGTAAGCGCCCTTGTGTTAAGTTTGGCGATGACCGGACTGGCCTCAGCCAGTGATCTGAATGTGGTCACGTCCATTCGTCCGCTCCATTCGCTGGTAGCCAATGTGACCGATGGTGTATTGACGCCAACAAATATTGTGCCTGCCAATGCTTCGCCCCACCATTACTCATTGAAGCCTTCAGACGCCCAGGCGCTGCAGAACGCAGATATTATATTCTGGGTCGGCGACAATCTCGAGAGCTTTCTAGCCAAATCGATTACCTCCTTGCCGCAAACCGCCAAGGTGATTGCGCTGCAGGATCATCAAGATCATTTCCATTTCCTGCCCACGCGGGAAGTGAGCCTCGATGATCATCGCCGTGACGAGCACAATCATACCGAACATGAAGACCACGGGCATGAGCATGAACACGGCCACGACGATCATGACCACAAAGATGATCATGCGCATGGTGAGGAGCACAGCCACGATGATGAGGCACATGGGAACGATGATCATGGGCACGAAGAACAGGGCCACAATCATGGCAATACCGATTTGCATATGTGGTTGGACGTTGAAAATGCCAAACATTTTGTCGAATTGGTGGCCGAAGAACTCAGCGCAGCCGACGCGGCAAATGCCGTTCAATATCAGGAAAATGCCGCTAAAACTCTGGCGCAATTGGATGCGTTGAACGCGGAAATCAAAGCGCAGCTGGCCGGATTGGAAGACAAGAAATTTGTCACCTTCCACGATGCCTATCAATATTTTGAAACCCAATATGGCCTGTCGAACGCCGGCACCGTGACCCTGAGCCCGGACGTAAAGCCCGGCGCCAAGCGGTTGACCAAATTGAAGGCGCACCTCAAAGAAGATCAGATCAGCTGCATTTTCGCAGAGCCGCAATTTGACGCCAAACTGGTGGATTTAGCCGTGGAAGGGACGGACGTGAAACAGGCGGTGCTGGACCCGTTGGGCGCTGATCTGGCCGATGGGGCTGATCTGTACTTCGAGCTTATCCGCACTATGGGCAACAATTTTGCCGATTGCTTGAGCGAATAATCTTCACCCCACCCTAAGTCCCTCCCCCTCAAGGGGAGGGATTACGCATATGAAAAAGCGGTGGTTAGCGCTGCGCAGCCTAAGCACATATTTAGCGCCTCGGCGCGAGCCTTGGTGCTACGTGGCCTCATCTTCTCCGTGGGACCTCCCCGGACTTGATCCGGGGTCTGTGCAGCGCTGGCGGTCGGCGATGGTTTGGCTTTTTATTCAACGAATTGATTCTAAAGATGACTGGTTGCACTCACATGCGATTACCCTGCCTTGATGGGGAGGGGCTTCGCTTTGAATGCCTAGGCCAGCATATCATCTTGCGCGCGGCGCAGCTCTACGATTTTCAGGTTCGCGTCCGGGCTGGTATTGTCAGCGGTGATCAAGTCGCCTTTTTTGATCGGCGCGGTCACTCTTCCGCCTTCAATTAATCCCACTGGATGCGCTGCTTTCGCTTTGGCATCTTCCTGCGTCATGGTGAATGAGCGATAGCAATATTGCCCGATCGCATCGAGCGTTTCGCCCGGCTGCATATCCTTTTTGGCTACCGCGCACACATCCGCCACCGGCCGATCCATCGGCACCATATCCGACTGGCCATAAAGCGCGATCCGCGCACAGGTGAGCGGCACTTCCAAACTTGTGAGGTGGAACGGGCGATAGAGCGTGAAATAAGGCCCGCGCCCCACTTTCAAATCGGCCATGCGCTCATGGATACGCTCATGCGGGGCCTTCACCACCACAAACACCCCCGGCGCGACGCCCTTGCCGATCGTGTAATCCACTTTGCCTGCACCGGAGAGGATGCCGCCATCTTCTTTTGGAATCAGAATATCCTCAAGCGTATCAATGGTCGCCTCCGGCCCGTGCATGCCCGGCACGTCCGGCACCATGCCCGTGGCATTGGCCAGCGCCGCCATTTCCACCATGGTTTTGGAGCCGTCGACAAACTCCACCAGCATGCGCGGATTCATATTGCGGGCAAAGGCTTCCTCTTCATAATCATCCGGCACCGCATCAAATTTAAGCGGGTTATTCTTGCCCTTACCGGCGGAAATAATCGGCAGCTCCAGCGCGTTGGCAAAATCAATCAATTCCATGATGGAGGACGGCTCGTCGCCGGCGCCAACAGAATAAACCAGCCCAAGCTCTTTCGCACGACGATGCAGATAGGTGCCGACGGTCACATCGGCTTCCACATTCATCATCACCAGATGCTTGCCCGCCTCCAGCGTCAGCAAGCCAATTTCAGCGCCCACGCTCGGCTTGCCCGTCGCTTCAATCACCTGGCTCACATGGCCATTTTGCGCCACCAACCGCGCATCACCGCATACAGCAATCTTGCCCATTTCAATCGCGCGAGAAATGGCGGCATCATTTTCGCACACGACCGCCATCTCGCGATCACCATAGGCAATCTCAATCGCCTTGAGCGCATTTTCGATATTGCGCACCGCCACCGCGCCCACACGCATGCCGCGCATCCGACCAATCTGCAAAATCAAATCCGTGCCCATTTCCCCGGCACCGATCAGCCCCACAATGATCTCCCGACCGCTGTCTGCTAGTCGATAGAGATCGCGTGAAACACCGGTCATGGTGTCGCGGTTCATGTGGAATGGTTTGATGGTTTCTATGGTCATATAAGATACCGACAATGATAAAGTTGCGCCTTACTAACGCAAAATAGCACGCGAAGGCGACCCCAATCGTCACATCATATTGATTTTCTCAAAAGATCAGACCAATCTATCTGCCTTGTAAAAGGAGCGCTTATGACTGTCACCGCAAAAGACATTATTGATTTCTGGTTTGTCGAGCATGGAGAGAAAGATTGGTTTATGGGCGGCGAGGAATTTGACGCCAAAATCATCGACCGGTTTAAAGACACCCACACTGCCGCCGCGCGCGGTGATCTGTTTGATTGGCGCAATGACGCAGAAGGCCGTCTGGCCGAAATCATTATTCTCGACCAGTTCAGCCGGCAAATTTATCGCAAAGACAAGCGCGCCTTCGCCTCAGATATGCAGGCACTGACCCTGGCGCAAGAAATGGTGGCACGTGGGGATGATCAGACCTTAGACAATCGCATGCGCGTTTTTGCCTATATGCCCTATATGCACGCTGAAAGCCTCAAGGTGCATGATGAAGCGCTGAAATTGTTCAAGAGTTTGGGCAATGAAGATAGCCTCAATTATGAAATCAAGCACCGCGACATCATCGAACAATTTGGCCGCTATCCTTATCGCAACCAGGTGCTGGGGCGCAAAAACACGCCGGCGGAAGAAGAATTCCTCGCCGGCGAGTTTGATAGTTTTGGGCAGTAACAGCGACCTAGCGGGCTTCCTCGCCGATTAGTTTTGACCGCAAATGATTGGAGATATTGTCAAAGACAAACACCACAATCAGGATCAAGATCACCATATAGCCCACATTTTCCCAATCGGTGCCGGTGCGCATCGCCTCGAGCAATTTGAGGCCAATGCCCCCGGCACCCACCGCACCAATAATGGTGGCCGAGCGGGTGTTGGATTCCCAGAAATAGAGCGCTTGCGAGGCGAACAGCGGCAGCACCTGCGGCACCACGCCAAAGCGCTGCACTTCCACTGGCGACGCACCCAATGACTTCACGCCTTCACGCTGCTTGTCATCAACATTTTCCAGCGCTTCTGAATAGAGCTTGCCCAGCGTGCCCGTATCGGTGAAGAAAATCGCCGCGATCCCGGCAATCGGCCCCGGCCCGAATGAGCGGGTGAAAAACAGCGCCCAGATCAACATGTCCACCGAGCGCAAAAAGTCGAAAAGGCGCTTCATTAGCCAGTTGGCGGTGTTGGACCGTGTGATGTTGCGTGCCGCGATAAAGGCCAGCGGGAATGCGAGAACGCCCGCGAACAGCGTACCAACAAAAGCCATCACAATGGTTTGCAGCAGTTTTACAAACACATCGGCGTGCTGCCATTCGGCATTATAGAGGAAATCATGGATCGCCACGCTGAGATTGCTTTTGCCCTCTTCGATCTGCGGGCCAGCGGCAATCATGGTGATCACTTCAAACCCATTCATGCCCCAATAGGCGGAACCCGGATCAAAAAAGAAATTTTCCCAGCCCCAGAACCGGCGCCAAACACGCACCTGGGTGTTGCGGATTTCAATATTCCCGGCAAAGCCAAAGCTGAATTTCACGCGGCCATTGCGCGCTTCAAACGCGCTGGTGGCATTGGCGGGCAAGAGGGCCTCATCTTCGGTGATCGCCACGTCAAAACGCTGCCCGCCCTTGGTGATCTCCACCAGACCTTTTTGCACGACAATAAAATCATTCGCCGCAAAATCCACGCGATAGGCATCCCCCGCCGCGCTAGCGGTCACCCAATCGGGGTCCGGCTCAGCCCCAAGTGGCGAAAAGCGGGGATATTGCAGCTCCAACCCGTCATCACGGAAGCGAAATTTCGGCTGAGCCTGCCAGGAGACCCAATCCGCCATATAAAGCCCGGCCCGGTCCCACCGCGCATCGGAAAAGACTTGCGGGATATTGAAGAAGAAAAAGCACGCCACCAGATAAGCCAGCAAGGCACCGACAATGGCCAGCGGCCGGAATTTTTTCACCGGGTTCTGGTGAAACACCTCCGCATATTGCTCTTTCAGTTCAGCCCGGCGCTCAGCGCTCAGATTTGAAGTGGTCAACATAATCATATCCCCCTATGCGCCAAACTGGAACGCTTGATCGCCCACCATTTTGCGGCGCAGCCAACCCGAAAGCTGATCAACGGCCACAATGGTGACGAAGAGCAAAAGAATGATGGCGTAGGTTTTCGCCGCATGATCGCGCGACAAGGACAGGCGAAACACTTCGCCAATACCGCCCCCGCCCACCGCGCCAATGATGGTGGAGGCGCGCACATTGATCTCGGCGCGCAGCAAGGCATAGGACGTAAAGTTGGGCAGCACTTGTGGCACAATGGCAAAGCGCACCCGCTCAATCCAGCTGGCGCCAGCGGCCCGCAGGCCTTCGTCCGGCTTCATATCGGCATTTTCCACCACTTCAAAAAACAGCTTGCCCAGCGCGCCGATCGTATGGATTGACACCGCAGCAATCGCTGCAATCGGCCCCAGCGACAAGATCGCCGCCAACAGGCCCGCAATCACAATCTCGGGGAAGGCGCGCAGCAGCTCCATGATGCGGCGCACCACAAAGCGCACGGCTTTGGACCCGACCAGATTGGACGCCGCGAAAAAGCAGAGCACAAAGGCAATGCCGCCGCCCAACAAGGTGGAGACAAACGCAATATTGAGCGTGACCAGCATTTCATAGAAATATTCAGGCAAATATAAATCGCCGAACAGATAATGCCGCCCCTCTTCATAATCATATTTCAACGAGCCATCGGCATAGGGCGATGGCAAATCAAATAAGGCCCGGAAAATCTCGAGCGGATCATCGGGCAAAAAATTCAGCACAAAGTCGAAAAAATAGGGAAGGCGATCAATGAACTTGCCCGAGTTTGAGGCATTGGCGAACCACAAGGCCGCCACCAGAATGACACTCAAAATACCGATGGTGAGAAAACTATAAAGCTTCTTGGTTTGCGCCAGTTCCTGATAATGCCGATGCACCGCACGGGTGGCATCAGAAAGCTTTGGCGTTGGGGATTGGCTTGCAGCACCCATTGATCAACTCATTTCTCTAGATAGAAAAAGGACCGATCCATAGACCGGTCCTTTCAAAAATATTCAGATTAACCGCCAATTTTGGCTTTGCGAGCGTCCACAATGGTTTCGTAGAAAGAGTGATCAACTTCCACATAGCCATTATAGTTGCCGCCCTGAATGGCAGAGAAGCACTCAGGATTTGATTTTGGCAGCTCTTTCATAAAGGTCACGAACTTGGCACGGACATCCTCGTCCAGATCAGCGCGCACAACAATCGGGCCGTTCGGGATCAAAGGCGAACGCCAGATTTCTTGCACGTCTTCCATGTCCAAAAGGCCTTTATCCACCATCTTGCGGATATTGCCTGAAGAATAGCCGTCCAGATATTCGCCAACGCCTGATGACCAGGTCACGCCAGCATCAATTTTGCCGTCCAGCACGGCCAATACGTTGTTCTCGTGACCACCATTGAAAGAGGTTTCTGAGAAATATTCATCAACGGGCATGCCCAGCTCTTTTGGCAACGCCACAGAGGGGACCAAGAAGCCGGAAGTTGAATCCGGGTCAGCATAACCAAGATGCTTGCCCTTCATATCGTCCAGAGATTCGATGCCGCTGTCGGAACGCGCCAGCATGATCGAGTGATAACCGGTGGCTCCATCAATCTGCTCGGTGGTCAAGATCGGATCAACCGCTTCCGGATCTTGCAGATAAACTGCTGCATAGCCAGATGCGCCCAGCTCGGCATAATCAAGTGTGCCGCCCAAAAGGCCCTGGATCACGCCATCATAGTCAGCGGCCGGGAACAATTGCACGTCGTTCACGCCAATGGCTTCCGGCAAAAGATCAATCAGGCACTGATTGTTGCGCAGACGGTCGGCTTCATTTTCGCCGCCCAAAATACCAACGCGGAATGTATCAAGCGCCATGGCAGTTGAGGACATGGCCACAACAGCTACAGCAGACAAAAGGCCAGTACGGATCGCATTCATGGGGATTCTCCTAAAATTATGCGGTTTACCGTTGAAATTCATTGCTGCGCCTCAGCGCATCAATTCAGCGTCACGTGCGCCTCGTCGGCATCACGATAGGGCCCGCGGCGTTTTTGCGCGGGGGTCTTATAATCGTCTTCAAGAGAAGTCGAGGTCATGCTTTCAGAGAAGGCGTCTTTCAGCCCTTCGGCACCATAAATGCGGCGCGCCACCTCAGTGGTCAGCGCTTCGGGCGGGCCATCAAACACCACCTCGCCATGGGCCATGCCGATAATCCGCTCGCAATAATTGCGTGCCGTATCCAGCGTGTGCAGATTGGTGATGACGGTGATGCCATCATCTTCATTGATCGCCTTCAAACTATCCATCACCACTTTCGCGTTGCGCGGGTCGAGCGAGGCAATCGGCTCGTCGGCCAAAATCATTTTCGGCTGCTGCATCAGGGCGCGGGCGATGGCCACACGCTGCTGCTGCCCGCCGGACAAAGTGCCCGCGCGCTGCAATGCGGTTTGCGCAATGCTCAACCGCTCCAGCGCTTCCAGCGCTTCAAGCTGCTCTTCTTCGGTGAAACTTTTGATGAGGGAAGAGAATGTGTTGCGGCGGTTCAACCGTCCCAGCATCACATTGGCGAGCACATCCAAGCGCGGCACCAGATTGAACTGCTGAAAGATCATTGCGCAATCGCGTTGCCAATTGCGCAGCTCAGCGCCTTTCAGGCTGGAGACTTTGGTGCCATCAAACTCGATGGCCCCGTCGCTGGTGGCAATCAATTGGTTGATCATGCGCAACAGGGTGGATTTGCCCGCCCCGGATTGACCGATCACCCCCACCATTTCGCCAGACGCGATGGAGAGGTTGACATTTTTCACCGCCAACTTGTCTCCAAATCGGCGATTAACATTTTGCAGCTTCAACATGTAAAGATGTGCCCCTATTCGAATTCGGGCCCATCTCTATTGGCGCTGCTTTACATAAAAATGTCGGTTAGATGTCAGATTTGTGAAAGTCGACTTTGATAGACAAATATAAGTGGAAAAGCCGGCCTTTCCTAGCTTTCAATCTCCAACTGCACCGTCTCGCCGCGAAAGCGCGAGCGGGTATATTGCAGCTTCTCCCCCGATTCTGACACATTCACGCTGGTGATCTGCATCAGCGGAAACCCCACCTCCACCTGCAACAGGCGCGCATCATCCGCCGTGGCGGCAATGGCGGTCACCCAGCTCTTATCGCGCTTGTAATTTTCATAGCCCGCCCGGGCCAATGCCTTGGAAATTGACCCCAGCTCGGCATAGTGCGGCACCAGATCAGGCAGCAAATCTTTGCAGAACCAGATGGTCGCCACCGTGATCGGCACCCCATCGGCCACCCGCAGGGTCTCAATGCGCAGCACGGGGTCGCCCGCCGCGATATCAAGATGTTTGGCCACCTCTTCATCTGCCGATTCTTCGGCGGAGGAAATCAGCCGCCCCCCCGGCTGACGCTTCTGGGCGCTGATAATTTCAGAAAAGCGCGTGCGCGAGGAAATCGGATAGGTGATGGGCGCATCCGCCACAAAGGTGCCGCGGCCGCGCGTGGCGGTGAGAAACCCGTTTTCTGTCAACGCAGCGATGGCGCGCCGCACTGTATGGCGATTCACTTCATAATCATTGGCCAACTCAATTTCCGTCGGCAATTGCGTGCCCGGCTTATAGGTGCCTGCAACAATTTCATGTTGTAAACGTTCAGCGATTTGCCGCCAAAGGGACACGCCCCGTCCACGTTCAATCTTGTTCAAACCCTGTACTCCCGCGCCCTTGATGCCGTCATATGGCTGCAACAATTTCGCACTTTAATAAACCATACAAACAAAAGTATACAAATATATACAAATAGTATAGACAAATTTTTTGAAATGCGTTAGGACAGCACCCGTTCTGATCGTTCAAAACTGAAAAGAGCCAATCTATGACCGCGCCTTCCTCCCCTGACACACAAGCTGAAAATGCTGAGGTGATCGCTCGCCAGCGCGTTATGCGCGTTTTGGCGCAAGCGCCCGACCAACAACTTGAAGAGCTGTATGAGAAATTTGCTGACAAGCCAGACTGGACATTCGCCCGCAAGCCTGAAACGGGCCTTGTGATGACACGCGGGCGGATCGGCGGCGGCGGGGCACCGTTCAATCTGGGCGAAATGACAGTGACCCGCGCCGCCATTCAATTGAAGAGCGGCGAAGTTGGCCATGCCTATTGCCAGGGCCGCAATCAACGCAAAGCCGCCATCGCCGCCTTTTTCGACGCTGCCTGGTTGAGCGAAGCGCACAAGCAAAGCGTTGAAGCCAACATCATCGCGCCGTTGGAGCAAGAGCAGCTCACGGCAAAAAAAGACAAGCTGAAAAAAGCTGCCGCCACAAAGGTCGACTTTTTCACCATGGTGCGGGGAGACGGATAATGACGATGTCCCAACAAACCATCGCGCAAGGCTTCACCGACCTGACCCATCAAAGCCAGCAGAGCTTTAAAGCGATTATGGATGCCATGGCGCAGCCGGGCAAAATCTATGATGCGCCGCACAAGCTGAGTGATGCAGGCGCCCTCAACCCGGTCGCTGCCATGGTTGCGCTTACCCTTTGTGACGCGGAAACGCTGATCTATCTCGACGACACGCTCAACACGACAGAGACACGCCAATTCCTAGCGTTCCACACCGGCGCAGCAACCACAAGCGACCCGCAAAAAGCGCAATTTGCCTTTTTGAGCAGCGCGGAAGCCCTCGAAGGCGACCATAAATTCAATATGGGCAAACATGAATATCCTGACCAATCCACCACGGTGATTGTCGCCGTGAATGATTTGGTCAATCAGGCAGGCGCCACGCTTTCCGGACCCGGCATCGAAACCAGCCGCGCCTTCGCTTCCTCCAGCTTGAACCAAAAATTCTGGCAACAAGCGGAAGCCAACAATGCGGAATACCCATTGGGCATCGACCATATTTTCGTGACCGAAACCCAACTGGCCGCCCTGCCCCGCTCTACCAAAATCAATCTCGATCCGGCGCAAGGAGAATAGACATGTATGTTGCTGTAAAAGGTGGCGAAAAGGCCATCAAAAACGCCCACACATTGTTTGCTGCCAAACGTCGGGGCAATGAAAATGTGCCCGGCCTGCGCCTCGATCAGATCACTGAGCAATTGTCCTTCGCCGTGGATCGCGTGATGGGCGAAGGCTCGCTTTATGACCCGGAACTGGCGGCCATGGCCATTCGGCAGGCACAAGGTGATTTGATCGAAGCCATCTTCTTGATCCGCGCCTATCGCACCACCTTGCCGCGCTTTGGCTATGCGGAGCCTATCGAAACCGGCAAGATGGCCATTGAGCGACGCATCTCGGCAACCTTTAAAGATTTGCCCGGCGGCCAAGTGCTTGGGCCAACTTTTGACTATTCCCACCGCCTGATCAATTTTGATTTTGACCCTGAGGCGGCCCCCGAATCACCCCCTTCTAGTGATGAAGACATCGATCTGAATGCGGAAGTGCCGCGCGTTTCTGACATTTTGGGCAAGTCCGGCATGATTGAGCCAGACCATCAATTCGACGAAGGCCATGAAACAGGCGATTTAACCCGTACCCCGATCGACTTTCCAACAGATCGCGATGTGCGGCTGCAAAATCTGGCGCGTGGTGACGAAGGCTTTTTGCTGGCATTGGGTTACTCCACCCAGCGCGGCTATGCCCGCTCGCACCCCTTCGCGGGTGAAATTCGTTTTGGCGAAGTCGAGCTGGAGTTCTTTGCGGAAGAGCTTGGCTTTGCCGTGCCCATCGGCACCATGGAAGTGACCGAATGCCAAATGATCAACCAGTTTAAAGGCAGCGCCAAAGCGCCGCCTGCTTTCACCCGCGGGTACGGTTTGGTGTTCGGGCAAGCAGAACGCAAAGCCATGTCGATGGCGCTGGTGGACCGCTCGCTCCGCTGGAAAGAGCTGGGCGAAGAATTCTCCGCCCCGGCGCAAGATCAGGAATTTGTGCTGTCGCACTCCGACAATATTCAGGCCACAGGCTTTGTGGAGCATTTGAAGCTGCCCCACTACGTAGATTTCCAGGCCGAGCTAGACCTGATCCGCACCATGCGCAAGGAATTTGACGCACAACAGAACAAAGATGGCGACGACGACGCGCCGAAAATGGAGGCGGCCCAATGAGCCTTGATCAATTGACCAATGAGGCCCCGGCCTACAATTTTGCGTATCTCGACGAGCAAACCAAACGCATGATCCGCCGTGCGATCCTCAAAGGCATCGCCGTGCCGGGCTATCAAGTGCCGTTCGCCGCGCGCGAAATGCCCATGCCCTATGGCTGGGGCACTGGCGGCGTGCAGGTTACGGCCTCAGTTTTGGGCGAAAGCGACATTCTCAAAGTGATCGACCAAGGTGCGGACGACACGACAAATGCGGTCTCCATCCGGAACTTTTTCGCCAAAACCGCCAATGTGGAGCTAACAACCCACACCAGCGAAGCCACGGTAATTCAAACCCGGCACCGCATTCCGGAAGAAGAGCTGCAAGAACATCAAACGCTGGTTTATCAAGTGCCGATTCCCGAGCCGCTGCGCTTTTTGGAACCACGGGAAACCGAGACCCGCAAAATGCACGCCTTGAGCGAATATGGCCTGATCCATGTAAAGCTCTATGAAGATATTGCCACCCATGGCCATATCGCCACCACTTATGCCTATCCGGTGATGGTGGAGGGCCGCTATGTAATGGACCCATCCCCGACCCCAAAATTCGACAACCCGAAAATGCACAAATCCAAAGCGCTGCAATTGTTCGGCGCAGGCCGCGAAAAGCGGATCTACGCCCTGCCGCCGCACACCGATGTGGTGAGCCTTGATTTTGAAGACCACCCCTTCACCATTCAGGAATGGCCCGACACACAATGCGCTATGTGCGGCGCTGAAGGCGTCTATTTTGACGAGGTGATTTTGGATGATGCGGGCAACAATATGTTTGTGTGCTCGGACAGTGACTATTGCGAAACCCGCCAGAGCGAAGGTCATCTTGGCCCGCTAAATGCCGACTATAAGGAGCGCATGCAATGAGCCTTGATCAAGACCTGCCTTTGTTGAGCGTGAAAAATCTATCCCATTTTTATGGCCAACATCTGGGCTGTAAGGATGTCAATTTCGACCTTTATCCCGGCGAAGTGCTGGCGATTGTGGGCGAAAGTGGATCGGGCAAAACCACCCTGCTCAATTGCCTTTCCACCCAAATCATCCCGACCGACGGCGCGGTCTATTATCGTGGCCGCAAGGGACAGTCGGACAATCTCTATGAGATGAGCGAAGCGCAACAACGCATTTTGCTGCGCACCGATTGGGGCTTTGTGCGCCAGCATCCACGCGATGGGTTGCGTATGAATGTGTCGGCTGGCGCCAATGTCGGCGAACGCTTAATGGCCCTCGGCGACCGGCACTACGGCAAAATCCGCGACACGGCGCTCGACTGGTTGGAGAAGGTGGAAATTCAAGTGGACCGCATCGACGATGCCCCGCGCACCTTTTCCGGCGGCATGCAGCAGCGGCTGCAAATTGCCCGTAATTTGGTGACCAATCCTCGCCTTGTGTTTATGGACGAACCCACCGGCGGCCTCGATGTGTCCGTGCAGGCGCGCCTGCTCGATTTGATTCGCCGCCTGGTGGCCGAGCTTGGCCTCTCCATCATTATTGTCACCCACGATCTGGCTGTCGCACGTTTGTTGTCAGACCGCATTATGGTGATGAAAGACGGCAAGGTGATTGAGCAAGGTCTAACCGACCAGGTGCTCGACGACCCACACCAAGCCTATACGCAATTGCTGGTGTCATCCATTCTGCATGTGGGGAGTTAATCCAATGCAACAAAAGATTTTGAGTGTTCAAAACCTGACTAAATCCTTCGTGATGCATTTGCAAAACGGTTTGCAATTGCCTGTTATGGACGGGGCAGGATTTGAAGTCTTCGCTGGCGAATGCGTGGTGCTTGGCGGCCCGTCAGGCGCGGGCAAATCCACCTTGCTGAAAATGATCTATGGCAACTATGCCGCTGATGCAGGCGAAATCATCATCACCCATGGCGATCAGCATACCGACTTGGTCACCGCGTCGCCGCGCGAGATCTTGCGCCTGCGCCAATCCACCATCGGCTATGTGAGCCAATTCTTGTCAGCGATTCCTCGCGTGTCTGCCCTTGATCTGGTGGCACAAGTGGCCCGCCAATGGGGCCACAGCGAAGAGGTGGCCCAAGAAAAGGCCGCCAAAATGCTTGGCCAATTGAATATTCCCGAGCATTTGTGGGGCCTGCCCCCCGCCACCTTCTCTGGCGGCGAGCAACAACGGGTGAACATTGCGCGCGGCTTTATGGGTGAGCATAAATTGCTGTTGCTCGATGAGCCGACCGCCTCGCTTGATGCGGCCAACCGTCAAGTTGTGCTGTCGCTGATTGAGGAACGCAAGGCCAATGGCACCGCCATGCTGGGCATTTTTCACGATGCGGACACACGCGACAAGGTGGCCGATCGGGTGATTGATGTCACCAAATTCGCGGTACAACGCGCAGCATAAATTGGCGAAATAAATGACTGTCAAATTGCTGACATTTAAATAGACTATGCGAAGGCGCGAGTTCACGCCTTCCAATTCTTAAGGTCCCTTATGTCTGAGCGTTATGCGATATATTATGCGCCCGCCACAAATGACTCTTTGTGGCAAAAAGCCAGCCAATGGCTGGGGGGCGATTGCCATCAAAATTGCGAGCTGGCCCAGCCTTCCATTGTGGGCATCACGCCGGTGGACCAATATGAATTGACCGCCTCGCCGCGACGTTACGGGTTTCACGCCACCATCAAGGCACCTTTCCATTTGGCCGATAATACAAATATTGATTCTCTGCGGCGGGAGCTGAGAGCATTTGCCAATGTGCAAAAACCTGTCGAAATCGGCGCCCTGAACGTGCATCAGATCGGCAAATTTATCGCGATGGTGCCTGCACAACAAAGCGAAGAGTTGACCAAATTCGCACAAAAAGTGGTGCGCCATTTTGATCGCTACCGTGCGCCGCTTAGCCAGGAAGAACGGCAAGAACGCATCGCCTCTGGCCTCAATGAACGCCAGATCGAGCTGCTGGATAAATGGGGCTACCCCTATGTGAGCGAGCAATTCAAAATGCACCTGACCCTAACAGGGCAATTGGATGAACTGGCGGGCAAGATGTTTTTTGAGGCCGCACAGCATTGGTTTGCAGAAGAGCTGGAACGCACCTACACCTTCAACAATTTGGCGCTCTATCACGAGCCAGAACAAGGCGCGCCTTTTGTCCGATTAGAAGATTACCCCCTAAGGGGCTGAACGAAAGCTGAGATGAAATGTACGAAGATCTAAGCATTAAAAATGCAAAGCTGATCCTTGCCGACAGCGAAATGACCGGCGCCCTCAACGTGAAAGACGGCATGATCGCCGACATGGCCAGCAGCGGCAACACCGGCCTCGACTTTGATGGCGATTATCTCGTCCCCGGCCTGGTGGAATTGCACACTGATCATTTGGAAAGCCACTACCGTCCACGTCCCGGCGTCTTCTGGGACCCAATGGCCGCCCTGCACGCCCACGACGCGCAAGTCACTTCATCTGGCATCACCACCGTTTTCGACGCGGTGCGGATCGGCTCTGATACCGATATGAAAAACATGGGCGAGCACGTCGATGTGTTGGTGAGTGCCATCACCAAGGCCAAGGCGGAAAAACGCCTCCGTTCGGACCATTTGATCCATTTGCGCTGTGAGCTATCCAGCCATGATGCGTTGGAGCAGTTTGAGCAATATTGCCAAAATGAACTGGTGAAACTGGCCTCACTGATGGACCACACACCGGGCCAACGCCAATTCATGCAGCTGGAACAATATTACCTTTATTACCAAGGCAAAACCGGCATGAGCGACGCGGAGATGGAAGAATTCATCGCCGCACGTATCGCCGAGCACGAACAATTTTCTGCGCCGAACCGCCAAGCGATTGTAAAGCGCGGGCATGAGATTGGTCTGGCCCTTGCCAGCCATGATGATGCCACCGCCGAACATGTGGATGAAGCCAAGCGTGACGGCGTTGCCATTGCCGAATTCCCAACCACCATTGAAGCGGCGAAAGCCTCTCGCGATGCGAACTTGGCGATTCTGATGGGCGCCCCAAACGTGGTGCGCGGCAAATCGCATTCCGGCAATATTTCGGCCACCGATTTGGCGAAGGAAGATTTGCTGGATGTGTTGAGCTCAGATTATGTGCCCTTTTCGCTGATGCAAGGCGCGTTCAAACTGGCTGAAAATGTGGAGCAGATCACGCTGCCCCATGCCATTGCCAAAGTCTCGCTTAATCCAGCGCGGGCAGCCGGGCTTGATGATCGCGGCGAATTGGCCGTGGGCAAAAAAGCCGACTTTGCGCGGGTGAGTTTGCCCGAAGATGGCGTGCCGATTGTGCGCGCCGTTTGGCGCGATGGCCAACGCGTAATCTAGGGAACACATGATGTCTGACGCCTATAAGGGCATTTTAATCTTTGTCGTCGGCCCTTCTGGCGCGGGCAAAGACAGTTTAATGGCGGGCGCGGCCACCGCGCTCAGCCAAGACCCCAAAATCAGCTTTGTGCGCCGCCTGATCACCCGCGAGGCAATGGCTGAACTGGAGGATCACGGCACCATCAGCGAAGCCCAATATGAAGAAATGGTGCAGCAGGGCAACTTCGCCTTGCATTGGCGCGCCCATGGGCTGGGCTACATCATCCCGAAAACTATTGAGGATGACCTACGCGCAGGTAAAACCTTGATCTGCAACACATCGCGCAACCAACTGCCTATCGCCCACCAAAAATATCCCATCCACGTAATCAACATCACCGCACCATTGGCCTTACGCGCCGAACGCCTTGCGGGACGTGGCCGGGAAACCAAAGAAGAAATCACCCAGCGGCTCAACCGCAAAGTGGACGACATCGACCCCGATTTGCCGCAGACTCAAATCATCAATGATCAATCCTTGGAGATTGGCATTGCCCGTTTGCTCGATGCAATCAACGAAGCGAGAACGCAAAAAACCGCGATGTAAAAATCGGGTCGAGTTTCGACAAGCCTTACGCAATGTTCCTCCAAAAAGGAGCAAAATATGTCGATTAAATTCACCGCAATTCCCACCGAAATAGCCGATGGCTGGCGCAATGGCGGCACGGACGCACATGGCCAAAAGCCAGAACACCGCATTTCAGACGGCGGCGCGCCCTGTCGCCATTGTCTGAAAAACATACCCGAGGGCAAAGGCGTTCTGCTCGGGGCCTATAAGCCCTTTCAATCAATTGGTGCTTTCGCCGAAATCGGTCCCATTTTCATCTGCGAAGACGATTGCCAGCGCTTCGAAAGTGAAAATGGCAAACTGCCACCCGTGATTGCTGAACGCGAGCAGTTTCTGATCCGCGGCTATTCGGCAGATGAGAAAATTGATTATCGCACGGGTCAGATCGTGAAGGTGAATGAATTGCCTGCCCACGCTGAGCAAATATTCGCGCTTCAAGAGGTGGCCTTTATCCACATTCGATCTGCAGCCTATAGTTGCTTTACAGCCCGCATTGATCGCACCGATTGATCATCTCATTTCCGCCGCACTTATCAGGCAATTTTGCCGCAGCCAGCACAAGTTTGCTGGCTGTTTTTTATGGGTTCTGATATGAGCCTTTTGCGAAAATGCGGTTGGGAGTTTTTATGCGTAAATTATTGCTTGGTTTAGTTTTGATGTTGCCATTGGCAGCGTGTACCACCATGACCAGCCAATTGCCGGCTGCCCTGACCGCACGGATGGATACAAACAATCCGCAATTGGATCGGCAAGCCGCCCTGAACCTGATCAACCAATATCGCACAGCCAACGGCCTTAACATGTTGACCTTGGACGCAAATGTGCAGGTGAAAGCCCAAGACGCTGCCGTGGCCTACGCCAAAAATGGCAACAGCCAGGCCGCCACCAGGCCGCTGAATGTGCCCGGCGAAACCGCTAGCCTCACCAGCGCCGGCTATGCCACTTTCGCCGATGCATTCTCTGGCTGGCGAAACAGCACCAAAGATTCAAAAGTGCTGCTCAATCCCTTCGCCTCAAAAGCGGCCATCGCCGTGCATTATGACGCCAACTCCACCTATGGCACCTATTGGGTGCTGGGCCTGGCCAAATGAGTGCGCGACTGGTGGACACACGGGGGCTGAATTGCCCCCTGCCCGTCATCAAGGCCGAAAAAGCACTAGCCGAAATGCCCGCCGGGCAAGCCATCACCCTTTTGGCCACCGACCCGCTGGCAGAAATTGACATCCCCAATATGTGCAACAAACAGGGTTTTACCCTTGCCGAGCACAGCAATGAAGATGGCGTGATCCGCTTTATCATCCAAAAATAATTGCACGCCCGAATGGAGACAGACGCGGTTCCATTCTTGCGCTATTGTGCGGCCATGCTGTTTCAATTGCCCCATGACGATCAACTTTATCAGGCGCTTTTAGATCGCGACCCCTCCTATGACGGGCGCGTCTTTGTCGGCGTTTCTTCCACCGGTATTTTTTGTCGGTTCACTTGCCCGGCCCGCAAGCCGAAGCGCGAGAACTGCACCTTTTTCGAAACCGCCAGCGAGGCGCTTGAGATGGGGTTTCGCGCCTGCAAAAAGTGCCACCCTACCACCAGCGAGGCCGAGGCCAACAAAGCCATCCGCACGCTGGTGACCGCCCTTGAGGATCGCCCCGATCATTTCTGGCAGGAAAGCGACATCTCGCGGCTGGGTTTTGACCCGTCCACCGTGCGCCGCGCCTTCAAACGCCAATTCGGTATCACCTTTTTAGAAATGGCGCGCCTGACCCGCCTGCGCAACAGCTTCACCACCTTGAAACAAGGCGGCAAAATGATCGAGGCGCAGTTGGATGCAGGCTTCTCCTCATCCAGCGCCTTCCGCACCGCCTTTGCCAAACATATCGGCCTGAAGCCAAAAGAATTGCGCGCCGACGCACCGCTAAAAGCCGATTGGTTCGACACGCCTTTGGGTACCATGGTCGCCGTGGCCGACACCACCCATTTGCATTTGCTGGAATTTCATGACCGCAAAGCCTTGCCTACCGAACTCAAGAAATTGTTCAAAACCGCAAAAGGACAAATGGGCTTTGGCACCACCCCGATCATTGAAGAAACGAAGCGACAAGTACTGACCTTTTTTGAAGGCAAGCACCCGCACTTTGATCTGCCGCTTGCCTTGCATGGATCCGAGTTCACCCGGCAGGTCTGGCGCGAATTGCAAACCATTCCAGCGGGCGAGACGGTCAGCTATGGTGAGTTGGCCAAACGTTTGGGCAACCCCAGCGCCGCCCGCGCCGTGGCCCGGGCCAATGGCGCCAACCAGATCGCAGTGATCATCCCCTGCCATCGCGTGATCGGGGCAGACGGACAGCTCACCGGCTATGGCGGCGGCTTGTGGCGCAAGCAAAAGCTGATTGAACTGGAACTGACCTATAAGCGCGCGCGATCAGGGTAGCGTTGCTGGCCGCGGGCGTGGCAGGGCAATCGGCTCGGGCACATAGCTATAGGCCGGGCGGGGGCGCGGCAAATCCACATCCACAATTGTGCCAAGGGTTGTCACGCGCACCGCACGCTCCGGCACAACATCATTCAAATAGCTGATCTGCCCTTCGAGGCCGAAAGGGAAAGCAGCTTTCCGCGTTTCCAAATAGGTCTTGGCTTCCGCCCCGCACATTTGCGGGCGCATATTGGGGGGCGCAAGGGCACGGTTGACGATATTGGTGACGCTTTGGCGGGTGCCCGGATAGCGCCCCTGAAAGCCGCGCTCCAACAAAAGGGCCGCCAGTTCACCGCGTTCCCGCGACGTCACGCCGCCAAACACCACCGCCATCAATTCGCGCCCATTGCGCTTGGCCGTGGCGACAATGTTGAGACCGGACGCGCACACATAGCCGGTTTTCATGCCGGTAGTGCCGCGAAATTTCTCCAGCAAAATATTGTAAGATTTCAGTGTGGACCGGCCAAACTTGATCGCGCGCGTCTCAAACATCTCGTCATATTGCGGATAGCGCGAGCGGATCACAAAGGCCAAAATCGCAATATCCCGCGCGGAGGTGATCTGACTGGGGTCGTGCAGCCCATGGGCGTTGGCAAAGCGCGTGGCGGTGAGGCCCAGATTGGCCGCATGCCAGTTCATCAGGTCAACAAATTCGGCCTCGGACCCGGCCACGGTCTCGCCGATCGCGGTGGCCACATCATTGGCGGATTTTACAATCATCAAATAAAGCGCATCTTCCAGCGTCACCGCTGTGCCCACCGGAAACCCCATTTTGCTGGGCGGGGCTTTAAGGGCATTTTCGCTCATCACCACCGGCGTATCAAGGGTTACGCGGCCCGCCGCAATCGCTTCGAAAGCCGAATAGGCGGTCATCAATTTGGTCAGCGAAGCCGGGTGCCAAGGGTGGCCAGCATCTTTTTCAAACAGCACTTCCCCTGTGCGCATATCCAGCAGGAGTTGTGGCAACCCATAGCTTGGACCCGCGCCCAACATAAACGTCAAGACGAGCAAAATGACCCGACAAATTGAACCCATGAATACCCCGACCCCAAAAATTACTGGCTCAGTTCTACCCTCGGCAAGATGAGCATGCAATCACTGCCGCGCGAATACGGCGATTTTTTGCCCGTTTGCGCTTAAAATCAGCTTTGCAATTGACGCTATGGGAATTCTGAAGAACAAATAGAAGCAGGTCCAAAACGGGCGGTCAACGGGGGGACAAACATCATGACAACCGAATTTTTGCTGATTACATTCGCACTTTTTCTATCGGGGGCTATTTGTGTGCCGCTCGCTTCCCGCTTCGGGCTTGGCTCAGTCTTGGGCTATCTGATCGCCGGCATTTTGGTCGGCCCAATTCTCCATCAGCTCAATGTTGATATCACCTCACTACAGCATTTCGCAGAATTCGGTGTGGTGATGATGCTGTTTATCGTTGGCCTCGAAATGAGCCCCAAAAGCCTTTGGGAAATGCGATCGCAGATTTTTGTGCTTGGTGGGCTGCAGGTTTCACTTTCGGCACTGGCCATTGCAGCAATCGCCCTTGCGTTCGGCGTTGTGTGGCAAACCGCCATCGCCATTGGTTTGATTTTTGCCTTGTCTTCAACTGCCATCGTCAACCAAACCCTCAACGAAAAAGGGCTTCTGCGGTCTGATGGTGGCCAGGCGAGTTTTTCAACCCTTTTATTTCAGGACGTTGCCGTGATCCCCATGCTGGCGCTCCTGCCGCTTCTGGCTTTACCGGAATTGGCCGACCATGCGCATCACGACGATGGCCACGGGGCCGGGTTTAGCCTGGTGGCGGGGCTGAATGGTTGGCAGACCGCACTGGTAAACTTTGCGGCCATCGCTTTGGTGGTGGGCGGCGGGATCATGCTGACCAATCCAATATTCCGCTATGTCGCGAAAGCCAAGCTGCGCGAATTGTTGATCGCCACCGCACTTATGCTTGTGGTGGGCATTGCCTTGCTGATGAGCCTTGTGGGGCTCTCGCCAGCCCTCGGCACCTTTTTAGCCGGCGTGGTGATGGCCAACAGCGAATATCGTCATGAGCTGGAAAGCGACATTGATCCGTTCAAGGGCCTGTTTCTCGGCGTCTTCTTCATCACCATCGGCGCCGGCATCAGCTTCGGCTATCTGGCCGACAATTTCTTGATTTTGATCGGGCTCACGGTGGGCATGATCGCGGTCAAAATGGTGGTCATGTTCGGTCTGGCACAGCTTTTCGGCCTGAAGGGCGAGCATAAATGGCTTTACGCCCTGGGCCTGGCGCAAGCGGGCGAATTCGGCTTTGTGCTGCTGTCATTCGCGGTGAGTAACTTCATCCTGTCGGCAGAACTGTCTCAATTGTTGCTGATGGTTGTCGCCCTTTCCATGTTGATCACGCCCTTTATCTTCATCTTCTATGATCGGGTCATCGCCCCCCATTACGCTCAGGGCCAGGTACGCCCGGCAGATACAATTGAGGCCACAAACGGAATCATCATTGCCGGACACGGCCGTTTTGGCGGCATCGTGAACCGCGTGCTGCGCGCGGCCGGTTTTGCCCCCACTGTTGTGGACTACAGTTCTGATCAATTGGACATGCTGCGCAAGTTCGGCCTCAAAGTCTATTTTGGCGATGCCACACGTCCCGATCTATTGCATGCCGCTGGCATTGAGCACGCAAAGATTTTGGTGATCGCCATAGACGACAAACATGCCATCACCGATCTCGCCAAATATGTGATCAAGAACAATCCGCATGTCCACGTGATCGCCCGCGCCGTCGACCGCAACCATGTTTATGATTTATGGGCCTATGGCTGTCGCGACATCATTCGTGAAACTTATGACAGCTCCATGCGCACCGCGCGCTCCAGCCTGGAGGCCTTGGGCCTGGATCGGAACACAGCACAGCATTTGGTGGACGAATTTGACAGCTTTGACCGGAAAACAATGATTGAACTTGCCGAACATTGGCAGGTGGAGGTGCCCGCCACAGAAAACGAACAATATATGGGGCGCATCCGTGAGTCGCTGGATCATTGGGAAGAGCAATTGATCGGCCGGATGAAAAAGATCATCGACAAGGATCAGGACACCACGGAAAAATCATCTTCTGGCTAAACTTGAATGGCTAAGGGATCCCTCTTATCTCTACGAGAGATAAGCCCGCGGAGAGTCCAATGCCAAGAGTTATATTGCCAAATCCTCTGGGCGCTTTGATGCTATCATTGCTCTTATCGCAAGGATTTTTCATGTCATCTCAGGCACAAGAAACCGCGTCGCCCGCATCATCGCGAACCGTACAATCCTTGTTGGACCAGCGCTTGCCGCAAATCCTGCAGGACGCAGGCCAGATCGGCAATGCCGGGGTGGTCCTGCAAGATGGCGACATCATTGCCCAAAGCCATCACGGGCTGCGCCAAAAAGATCGTAACACGCCGATTGGCCCGAATGATAAGTGGCACATTGGCTCGATCACCAAATCCATCACCGCCACCCTGATCGGTCGGCTGGTCGACAAGGGCCAGCTTTCATTCGACAGCACCATTGGCGAACTCTGGCTGGACGCGGCGGCCGAGATGGACCCAATTTGGCGCACCGTTACCCTAGGGCAATTGCTGCACCACACCAGCGGCGCCAAAGCCAATTTTGGTCTAAAAGTGCTGTTTGATCGCAGCTTTACCGATCAGGCCGCACTTGACGCCGCGCGTGCGGCTGCCGTGCGCAAGATTTTGCAAAAACCACCGGCGCACCAGCCTGGCACCAAATTTGAATATTCTAATATTGGCTACGCCATTGCCGGGCAATTGGCTTCTGTGGTGGCGGGTGAATCCTGGGAATACCTAGTGCAGCAAGAAGTATTTGAACCACTGGGTTTAGACAGCGCCGGGTTCGGTGCCCCAAAAGGCGACAACCCGTGGGGGCATGGCAAAAAATGGTTGGTAATGATCACACCCATGGACCCGCAAACACCCGAATCCGACAATTCCCCCATTATGGGCCCGGCGGGCACGGTGCATATGAGTCTGCAGGACCTGGCCAAATATGGCCAAGCCCATTTGGCCACCGCCCGCGGCGAAAGTGATTACCTGTCCGCGTCCACCATCAAATGGCTGCATCAGGCGCCAAAACCAATTAATGCGGACCACCCGCCCTATGCCGGGGGCTGGATTTGGATGAGTTTTAGCGACGATGAACGCCTCAGCCTGTTTCACAATGGCTCCAACACCATGTGGTATGCCTTTTTGGTCAATGACCCGAAAACCAACGCAAGCTTCGCCCTCGCCACCAATATCGGCCACATCAAACGGTCAGAATTTGGCTTTGGTCAACTCACCCGCGATTTGTTGCGCCTGCTTGACCAACAAGCGGAATAAAAAAAGCCCCCGACCGAAGGGCGGGGGCTCAAAGCGTGTTTAGCGACGGGCCACTGGCGAAACCAACGGCGTGATCCGTTTGATCGTCACCCGTCTGTTGCGCCGCTCGGGCTGCTCGGTCCGCACTTTCAAATAACGCTCGCCATAGCCCTGAGTGGCCAGGTTTTCAGGTGGCACCCCAAAAACTTGAGTGAGAAGCACGGCCACAGTTTCCGCACGACGATCTGACAGTTTCAAATTGTAGATCTCGTCACCAACGGCATCTGTATGCCCTTCGATCAGGAAGGTCTCCGCTGGATTGTCTTCTAGCAAATCCAACATGGCATCCGCGACATGCGCCAAACTGGAGATTTGATCCGGCGCGACAGTCGCCTTATCCGTGGCGAACGTCAGGCCACCAATTTCGAGCCGCCGCACCATATCGCGCAGCCGGGCAGAACGCTTCACTTCATTGATTGAATAAAGCCGCTGCACACGTTCGACTGGCGGCTGTTCAAAAAATTGGACCAACTCCTCTTCATCCGCTTCATCTGCATCTAGAACATAGTCCGAAAGCGCAATGTCCAAACGCAGCGGTCCGAGTTGTTCGGCAGGATCGCGCCACTCTAGCAAATCATCCTGATAAGCCTCGTCTACATAAACCAGCACGATCTCTTCACCTTCCGGAGTGAACCGTGAGCGACGAACGATATCGCCATTGCGGTTATAAATGGTCACCACTTCCGAGCCATCCGCGCGCAAAATTGTTTCGCGGGTCCGGCCATTGCTCAAGCGCTCAACATAAATGTCATCCGCGCCCTGTTCCAACCGGGCATTGTCTTTGCTTTCCACAAAGGTCTGATTGTTGAACTGGAACACAATCCGGAAATCAGACCGGTCCTCTTCCACCACCTTTGCTTGTTGCGGTGCAGCCCGTGTGCCGCTGGTTTCCGCCTGCTCTTCTTTTGAAACCGGCTCACCGTCTTCCGCGGTGATCGATTTGATCTCGGTCGGCGCCGCATCAGCCTGCGCATCCGCATCATCTTTTGGCGGCGGTGCATTTGACTCAGTCGCAGATGCTGCCTCGTCTGTCTGCTTCAACTCAGCCTCACCAGAGGTTTCACCTTCAACTTTCGTTGTGGCAGCCGCCCCTGCCTCAGCTGGCGCTGATGTCGCTTCCTTGGCGCTGTCCAGCACCGGGGCCACATCTTCCGCCGCCACATCATCACCCTCGATCGGCTCAACCGGCTCAGAAGGCGCATCGCTATCTGACCCCGTAGCCACCTGATCACCGCTCTTCTCGGATGCAGGTGCTTGTGCCTCAGCGCTTGAGTCAATGAGTGCAGAGTCAGCGTTTATGGCCAGTGGCGCCAAATCATCCGGCAGGCGCATCTCGACCGGGATATATCGGTCAACACAGGTGGCAAGATCTGGTGACCCGAATTCCGTGCACAGTTCTTCAAGGTGTTGACGCGAAGATTGCACCGCTCCTGCGGCGGCGGTATCCTCACCGGAAGTCCGGGCGTCAACAAAGTCCAGTCGCGCTGCAACATAGCTTTCATAAGCTGCGATCAGTTCTGTTGGCGTCTCGGCAGCTATATCTGCCTGGGCAGTCGCTTGACCTTCTGCGTTTACAGCTTCCCCTGCAGCATCCGAACTCGCCTCAGCATCAACTTGCCCTTCAGTCTCGGCGGCGGTGTCAGCGTTGGGTTGCTCAGCATCGCTCATTTCCATCTGGTCGCTCCCCGCGTCAGATTGCGGTGAGGCTGCCCCTGCGCCTTGGGTCTCCGTTTCGGCAGTGTTTTCCGCCTCCACTTGCGCGCCGTCGGCCCCATCAGTGACTTCATCACCACGTGTCATTTCTGCTGCCGAAGCCTGTTCCACACCTTCTAGCGGTCGGACATCATTGGGCAAACGTTGGCCGGAGGGGATAAAGCGGTCAAGACAAGTGGCGATATCTGGCGTGCCGAGTTGCTCGCAGATTCCAGCGAGCCGGTCACCCGTCTCCATCACGATCTCCATCGCCTCCTCGGGGCTGTCAACCTCAAGTGCCACATATCCTTTGGCTTGGCCATTGCCTTGTTGTTCAGATACAGCGCCGAATTGCCGATAGGCCAATAAGGCTGCCGCATATCGTTCATAGACAGCGGCGAGCTCAACGGGGGGTTGCTGATCTAGATTTACCTCAACCAACGTCTCGCCTTGTGGCGCTGCTTCTAGCGTTGTAGAGCTCGGTGCCGATTGGTCCTGAGCCATAATCGGTGTCGGCGCTATACTGAGCGTAGCCAGCATGGTCGTCGTCAAAAGCACGTTGCGCATGGTCATCTTCCTTTTTGATTTCACAAATCAAATTCGCAATTTCTCGGATGAGGATTCGTTCGATCACCCCCGGTCAAACGCAAATCAAGTTTGATACGCACATTCTCAGTAAGAATGTTTAAGCACCTATTCGGTTCCATTAGTCAGTTGTCTAAGATTGTCTCGCATTCGATTGCGGCACAAATCCTTGGCACAGGAAATGTCCGATTTTCGGTGTTGTCGTTGGTATAAAGGTAGGCAGCTGAACCTCAGATGAAGATTTTGTTCAACCTGCGGTCAATCCCGCATGGGCCAACAGAATTTAAAGCACCCGCCAAATCCCTACCCAAGGGATCCAACCTGGTCAGCATCATGCAAACACAAACCACCACGCGCAGAAACACGTCAACTGCGCCGGTCCTCAACCATTTGTAATGGCTCAATTTTTGGGAAAATTTTTGATGGTGCGGGTGGAGGGAATCGAACCCCCACTCCCGAAGGAACGGGATTTTGAATCCCGCGCGTCTACCAGTTCCGCCACACCCGCACTAAGGTGATGGGGATGCGAAATATCGTAAAGTTTCGCCCCCGTCAATCACTGATTGACACTAATTTGAAACTCTTTACATCTAAACCCTGTTTTTGCCCCGATTATCCTGCATCTGGGCAACAAGGTCGACGACAGTGCGGTTGAGTGGTTCCGGGCCAGCCCGGGCGGCGCAAGCGCCATAAACCGTGACCTGCGGCAGTAAAAATATGGCGGGGGTGCCGCGGGGACGGGAGCCAGCCCGCGCGGCGTGAGCGCCAGAAAGCGCGACCGGTGGCGGCAAGAAAATGGCGGGGGTGCCGGGGACGGGAGCGCAGCAACCGGTGGCGGCAAGAATAAAGAGACAAAAAGGAACGATTTGTGATTAGAAAATTATACGATTGGGTTTTGGCCCTCGGCGCCTCAAAAGATGCGCCCAAAGCTCTGGCAATCGTGTCCTTTGCGGAAAGCTCCTTCTTCCCCATCCCACCTGATATTATGCTGATCCCGATGGTGCTGGCCAAACGCGCGGCCGCATGGCGCTTTGCGCTTTTGTGCACCATTGCTTCGGTGGTCGGCGGCTTGTTCGGCTATTTGATCGGCGCGTTTCTTCTGGAAACCGTGGCCCAGCCCATTCTTGAATTTTACGGCTATTGGCACAAATTCGAAACTTTCCAGGAAGCCTTTAATGAATGGGGCCTGTTGATTGTGTTCGTCTTTGGCCTGACCCCCTTCCCCTATAAAGTCATCACCATCGCCTCGGGCGCGACTGGCCTTAATCTGCCCATATTTATCCTGTCTTCCATTGTGGCGCGCGGCTTGCGTTTTTTCATCGTTGCCGGCCTGCTCTATTTCTTTGGTCCCCCAATTAAGGACTTTATCGAAAAGCGGCTGGGCCTCATGTTCTTATTGGGCTGCGCTTTGCTGGTGGGCGGCTTTGTGGCCGTGAAGTTTTTGTTCTAAGGGGGTATCGGGCCGTGAACAATTTGAACGTAAAACAGCTGACCATTTTAGGCTTTGGGCTGTCAGCGCTGACCATTCTCAGCGTCTATTTCTTTCAATATGTCATGGGTTATCAGCCTTGCGAACTATGCTATGCGCAGCGCAACCCCTATTATATCGCCCTTCCGATTTTGCTGCTGGCGCTGATCTTTTGGAGCAAGCTCTCGAAAATCATGATCACCACTTTGGTCTCCGCCATGATGCTGATCTTTTTGTGGAGCACCTATCAGGCGGGCTATCACGCCGGGGTGGAATGGGGTTTCTGGCCCGGGCCGAACACGTGCTCCGGCATGGGCGACGGCATCAGTCTTGAGCAATTGAATGATATTGACGGCTCGCGCGTGGTGCCGTGCGATCGCGCCAGCGTGCGCTTTTTCGGCCTCAGCTTTGCCGGGATGAATGCCATCGTCTCATTGCTGATCGCGGCCATATTCGGCTTGGCCACCTATAAAAGCGTCAAGAAAATCGCATAGCCCCTAGGGCTCAAGCTCAATATCCCAATAAAGATAATCCATCCAGCTTTCGTGCAGATGGTTGGGCGGGAACTTGCGGCCATTGGCCTGCAGATCAAATGTGGTCGGGCGATAAGGCATCTGCCGCGGCCACATATTTATGTCCCTTGGCATCTTGTTCGCCTTGCGCAGATTACACGGCGAACAGGCCGTGACCACATTGTCCCATGTGGTGCGCCCGCCGCGGGAACGCGGGATCAGATGATCAAAGGTCAGATCCTCTTTCGAGTGACAATATTGGCACTGGAAATGGTCGCGCAAAAACACGTTAAACCGCGTAAAGGCCGGGTTTCCCGTGGGCTTCACATAGGATTTGAGGCTGACCACGCTGGGCAATTGCATCTCAAAGCTCGGGCTTTTGATCACCCGGTCATATTCAGAAACAATATTCACCCGCTCAAGGCAAACGGCTTTAATCGCGTCCTGCCACGACCACAAGGATAGTGGATAATAACTCAGGGGCCGATAGTCAGCATTGAGTACCAGCGCCGGAAGAGATTCGGGTGACACATGCAGGGTCACGCCTTCCTCCTTAAAATGGAATCACTCAGTTAACTTGCATTAACTATTGTAGGCAGAACATGTCATATATGTGAAGTCTTTGTTCTATTTTTACGACACGGCAACTGAGCGACCCCAAATAATTCTCCGCGTCAACTCAACTGCTTGTTCAAAAACTCTCCGGCAAACTCAAGCCCATCCATTGCAATACCATGGGCGGTGCCCGGGCATTTCTTCAAACGCACATCAAGCCCTGCGGCCTCTAGCGCGGCAGCCGCCTCAACGCTGCCCGCAATCGGCACCACATCATCCATTTCGCCATGCACCAGACAAACGGGCGGTTTGGATTGAATCGCATCCGCCACATGGTCCTGATCAATCAGCTTGCCGGAAAAACCCAGAATGCCCGCCAGCGGAGTTTCAAACCGCAGCCCGGTATAAAGCGCCATCATCGCCCCTTGGGAAAAACCGCCCAGCACCACATCGCCCAGCGTTAAGCCTGCCTCTTCGGTGCGCGCCAACACATAATCGCGAATGGCAGGATAAGCGCGCGCAGCGCCACCGCGATAGTCTGTATCCTTGCTGCCAATCCGCTCCACGGCCAAAGGAAACCACTCATAGCCCATCGGGTTCATACCGCATTGATGCGGCGCATTGGGAGAAAAGAACCCCACATGCGGGAACGCATCGGCCCAAAACTGTCCTAACCCGATCAAATCCTGCCCGTCCGAGCCATAGCCATGCAGCAGGATCACCAATTTTTTGGCAGGTTGGCCATTGGCTGGCGCTAGCGTGGGGCCGAACAGTTCAGTGGTCTGGGTCATAAAACAATACCTTCTTTATCTCTCAACACTGCAAAATAGCGCCACATCAGCCGCGATGCCGCCCCGCGATAGGGCGACCAGATCTCCGCAAGGGCGCGCGTTTCTTTTTCTTTTGGCACATCTTCCAGCCCATTGATATGCCCTACCATTTTTTGCAACGCCAGATCACCTGCGGGGAAAATATCCGGATGACCCAAACAAAACAGCAAATAGATCTCCGCCGTCCAGGGGCCAATGCCCTTGATCCGGGTCAGCGTCTCAATCGCCTCCTCAGGCGGCAGATCGGCCAATTTCTCAAATCTAAGATCGCCAGTTCGCTCCGCCTCGGCCACTGCACAAAGGGTGCGAAATTTGTTGGCTGATAACCCCGCGCCCCGCACGTCTTCTTCCCGATGCGCCAAAAATTCGGTGGCACACACATTGTCCATCAGGCTGGCAAAGCGGCCCCAGATAGCCGACGCGGCGGCGACGGAGACCTGTTGCCCCACCACAATTTTGGCCATGCCCTCAAACCCGTCTTCCGTCTCGCGCAAAGGCACTTCTTCGCATTGGGCGATGACCGGCTTCAGGCGCGGATCGCGCGCGGCCAGCCCATCCAAATGCGCCGCCAAAACCTCTTTGCTTTTCAATCGTTCTTTATGCATGGCCTCTGCTCGTGTATGAGTGAAACACCTTTTCGCTAGCTTTGACTTATGACCGCAAAAACACAACCCGTTTTCCGTTTCGCACCCAGTCCCAATGGGCATTTGCATCTGGGCCATGCCTATTCAGCCCTGCTGACCAATAGGATTGCCCAGCATTTTGGCGGCCAAACCCTGCTGCGCATCGAAGATATTGACGTGCTCCGGTGCACCCCGGAGCTGGTGGACCAAATGCTCGAAGATCTGGCGTGGATCGGATTTGAATATCAGGGGACGCCCCTCAAGCAATCCGATCAGTTTGACCGTTATCGCGCCGCCGCGGACACGCTGAAACAGCGCGGCTTGATCTATCCCTGCTTTTGCAGCCGCAAGCAGATTCGCGAAAATGCCGATGGCCGCAAAGATCCTGATGGCGCCCCCATCTATCCCGGTATCTGCCGCCACCTTTCTGCTGATGAGATTGCCACCAAGATGGCGCAAAACCTGCCCCATAGCTGGCGACTGAATATGCAAAAAGCCCTGGCCGAAACCGGCACACCGCAATGGCGAGAGGTGCAGGATGATCTGAAAACCATCAACATCATCAGTGCCGACCCCATGGCCTGGGGCGACGTGGTATTGGTGCGCAAAGATACGCCCACCTCCTATCATCTCAGCGTGGTGCTGGATGATGCCTTGCAGCACGTCACCCATGTGACGCGCGGCAAAGACCTCTATTTCGCCACCGCCATCCATCGGGTGCTGCAAACGCTGCTCAACCTGCCCGAACCGCTCTATCATCACCATGAACTGATCCGCGATGACGCGGCCGAGAAATTGTCAAAATCAAAGAAGTCGCAAAGCTTGAAGGAGCTTCGCGACCTAGGTTGGAGCGCGCAGCAAGTGCGCGCCGCCATCGAAATGGATTAAGCCGCCCGCTTGACCGTAATTTTCGCCAACTCGCTTTCGGACAGCAAGCTGTGGGTGGTTTCCGCCACGGCCCGCTCAAAGGGTGTGCCGAAATTCGGCCCTAAAATCGCATCCAGCTTCGGGTCAACCAGCTCGTGCGGCTCTTGCCACAAATAGCGCATTTTCACAATTTCCCGCATCATCGGATTGAACAGAGCCATCGCGTTGAACACCCACCAGGGCAATTGCACAACCTTATAGGGCGTTGACAGTGCCCGCTGGATTTCGGCAATCAACTCATCACCGGTCACCCGGAAACCGGCAAAATGGAAATTCTCATAGGCCCCCAGTTGATCGCGCTGCGCCGCCACTTTTTCAAAGGCGCGGCCCAAATCCGGCAAATAGGCCCAGCTATGTTTGGTCTTGCCGTCACACACCCGCGTGATCTTGCTTTTGGCAAACTCGCGGCCAATCGCCAGATCAAACCAGCTGCCGCTTGCGTCTGGCCCGAAAAAGTCACTGGCGCGGATCACAATCACCTGGAAATTATAGGCACGTCCGGCCGCCACCAGATCCTGTTCCATCTGCACCCGAATTTCGCCCTTGTCGGTGGCCGGGCGCTGCGGCAAATCTGGTGTCAATTTGTGGTCCTTGGCCGCATAATTATAGATATTACCCGCAAAGATCAGGGTTTTGCCGCTGCCCTTCATCGCCTCGATCACCACATGATTGAGCTTCACGGCGCCCTTCTCTTGATCGGCCCATTTGTCATAGGGCAGGTTAAGCGCGTGCACCACCACATCGGCACCCGCAACCGCCCGCTGCATGTTCTTTAGATTGAACGCATCACCTTGCACGAATTCAAAGCCCTGAAATGGCGCGCGGTTCTCGCGGCCAAAGCCCTTCACCTGCCAACCTGCGTCGATAAAGGCCTTGGCGGCGAATTGGCCGATCCGGCCATTAATGCCCAAAATGGTAACTTTTTGAGTGCTGTTGTTTGTCATTTGCTTGATCCCTTCATTGCTGATGGGACCAAGATGGTCTATTCATTATCAAATGAAAATTGGCTGAAATTGCATTTGAGATATTCAAATATGAATAACCAAACTACCGAGCCAGACTGGTTTTTGTGGCGCTCCTTTCTGGCGGTGATGGATGAAGGCTCTCTCTCCGCCGCCGCCCGCAAGCTGGGAGCGTCACAACCCACCATTGGCCGTCATATTGAAGAGCTGGAAACCAGCCTCAACGTGGTGCTGTTTGACCGCACCGGACGCGGCCTGAACCCCACAGCCCTTGCCCATCAGATGCTCAACAGCGTGCGCAGCGCCAAATCAGCCCTCGCCGAAGCGCAATTGCTGGCCAGCGGCAGCACGCAGATGCTGGACGGCACCGTGCGCATCACCGCGTCGCAAATCTTGTTCCACCATATTTTGCCCGGCATTTTAAAAAAGGCGCGGGAGACCTACCCCACCATTCAGCTGGAGCTGGTGCCTTCCGATTCGGCAGAAAATCTGTTGCTACGCGAAGCCGATATTGCCATCCGCATGTTTCGTCCCAGCCAGTTGGACGTGGTGGCCAAAAAGGTCGGGGCGGTGCCGCTGGGGGCGTGTGCCCACCAATCCTATCTGGATCGGCATGGCGCGCCGAAAACCATCAGCGATCTTTATGAACATGAATTGCTGGGGCTGGACCGGCAGGAAGACATCATCAAAGTGGCGCGGTCCATCGGCTTTGAACTTAGACGCGAGCACTTTGCAATCCGAACCGACAGCCAGACCGTAATTTGGGAAATGGTGAAAGCCGGGTTGGGCATTTCCTTTGCCCAGCTCAGCCTGATCGACGCCACGCAAGGCATGGTACGGCTGGTGCCGGAGCTACAAATTCCGCCCATGGAAATGTGGGTCGCCGCGCATAAGGAGGTACACCGCGCAAGGCGTATCCGCGTCATTTATGACCTATTGGCCAAAGAACTTATCCCCTATACTGCCCCCCAAATCAGATAAAGAAAAAGTCGTCTTATGGATCAAGCACTCAATTATCTCATCTTCGCCGCCATCGCTGTGGTCGCCCTTATTCTGGGCGCCGGCCTGATCAATATGTTTCGTGGCGGCAACCCGAATCTCAGCCAGAAATTGATGCGCGCGCGGGTGATCGCGCAAGCCGTGGCGCTGTTGCTTTTATTTATTGCCGCATTCTTTTTTGCACCCAAATAGGAGGCGAAAATGGTCAAGCTGAACAAGATTTACACCAAAACCGGCGATGACGGCACCACAGGCCTTGTGGTCGGCCCGCGCCGGCCGAAATATGATTTGCGCGTCACCGCCTATGGCACGGTGGACGAAGCCAATTCCACCCTCGGGCTGGTGCGACTGCACACCACCGACCATCAGGAAATGGATCAGGTGATCCTTCGGGTTCAAAACGACCTGTTCGATCTCGGCTCCGATCTGGCCACACCGGACACTGGTGAAGATTTGGGCTTTGAACCGCTGCGCATCATTGAGAGCCAGGTGACTTGGTTGGAAGAAACCATCGACCAGTTCAACGCGCATTTGGAGCCGATTAAAAGCTTCACCCTGCCCGGTGGCTCAGCCCTTGCGGCCCATCTGCATCTGGCCCGCACCGTGGTGCGCCGCGCTGAACGGGACGCCACCGAGCTTAAGGCGCACGAAGAGGATGTGAACGCCCAGGCGATCAAATATCTCAACCGCCTTTCGGATTTATTGTTTGTGCTGTCGCGCATTGCCAATGATAATGGGGCCGGTGATATTTTGTGGACCCCGGGCAAACATCGATAGATTAGCCCGCAAGGAAGTGAGCGAAGCGCGATATGTTTTTGCCTTTTTATGACCAAAACCCCAAGCGCTTCGTGATCAAACCCTATGTCAATTACGCGCTGATCCTGATCACCATCTTCCTGTTCGCGATCCAATATATTCTGCCGCAAAATGCGGAGAATTACATCATCGCCACCTTTGCTGTCGTCCCCTATTGGTTTGCCGATGGCCGGATCGATCAGATCCCTTTTGTGCCGGACGAGTTCACCTTCGTCACCTATGCGTTTCTGCATGGTGACTGGCTGCACTTGTTCTCCAACATGTTGTTTCTATGGGTGTTTGGCGACAATATTGAAGATGCGCTGGGGCATGTGCGCTATTTATTGTTTTACCTCCTATGTGCCGCAGGTGGCGCAGCACTTCACTATTTGATGTTTCAGGGCGATCTCTCGCCCCTGGTTGGCGCCTCCGGCGCAGTTGCAGGCGTGATCGGCGCCTACGTGCTGCTTTATCCCAAAGTGCGCGTCTATGTGTTGGCGCGGATCATCATTCCGCTGCCCCTGCCCATCCCGGCCTTATGGGTGCTGGGCGCCTGGATCATCATGCAATTTGTTTATGTGATTTTGCCGCAAACCGACTCAGTGGCGTGGTGGGCACATATTGGCGGCGTCGCCTGCGGCATGGCGCTGGTGTTTTTATTCAAGCGTCCCGAGGTGAAACTGTTTCAGGGCTAGGGGCGAGCGCTAAAGCCCCGCCCCATCCAGCAAATAGAGCATATTGGTTTTGACCTGCCGATACATTTTTGTGTCCCAGTTGAACAAAGCCCCCAAAACGTTAGAGCCCTCAAACAACGAAATGAGTCCGAAGGCAATATCCGGTGCCGGTGCTGTAGATTGCCTACGAGTAGACAGCGCTTGTTCAATCATTTCGGTCAGGATGCGCTGAAACTCGACAAAAAATCCGTGCACCATTTTTCGCGCCGCCTCATTGCGTCCGGCATAGGAATAAAACTCCAACCCAATGGCGACAAAAATCTGGTTCTCGCTCAGCATTTCTTCGGTCTGGTCGAGCCAGTCGGTCAGAATTTGCCGAAAGTCCCCCTTGGTCAGCCGCAAATGCTGTAACACATCCATATTCTGCTCAAAGAACCGCTTCATCAGCGCCGCAATCAGATCATCCTTGCTTTTGAAATAGAGATAGATGGTCGCTTTGCTCACCCCAGCGGCCAGCGCCACTTCTTCCAGCTTGGCAGATTGCAACCCGTTGCGTGCAAACACCAACATGGCCGCATCCAAAATTTGGGGCACACGTTTGGCACTCATATTGGGGCGGGGCATCACTCTTCCTTTTCCAACTGCTTGGTCAACACCACATAGTCCACACCATTATCGGAATAGCGCGCAACCACCTGATAACCCAAATGCTGATAAAGCGCCACATTTTGCGGATTGCCGGTTTCCAGCGCGATGGTGGTCGGTCGATTAACTTGCGCATAGGCCGCCTCAAGCAAGTGGCGGGCAAGCCCCTGGCCCCGCGCTGCCTGATCCACTGCCAGAAACTCAATCACCAAATCCGCTTTATCCGAATAATGCTTCAGCCGCTTGCGCTCATGCTGCACCATTTGCCAGGGCACTCGAAACCCAAGCGCCCACCCTTGCTGCCAGAACCATTTCACCAGGAAACGCAAAGGAGGTGCCTCATTGCCCAAACTGACAATATTGCCGCCAGCAATTTGCCCGCCTTTCCGGGCCACCATCACATGGGACGAAGGCCATGCCCCTAATGTGATGTGAAACCAACGAGCCAATCGTTCAACGTCCTCCTCGCTGTGCGCATCCACAAGCGAGACCATCGCCGCATCCTGCGCAAAGGCGCGGGCAAACATTTGTGCCAACGCTTTGCGATCTGCCCCATCCCAGCTTTTGATCTCGATCGACATTTAGTTCTCCGGCTGAAAAGGCGCTTCTTTGACCAAATGCCCCAGCAGCAATTTTAGCGCCAGCAACGGCAACAGCCAATTCAGGTTGGGCAGTGCCATCTCGGGCACAAAGGACAGCAGCATAAAAAGTGTCGCCACCCCAAACGCCACCGGCCGCTGCAAATAAAGCGGGGTGAACAGAATGATCAACGTGCCCAGCAACAGGCTGCCCGCCGCCACAGCAAAAAACACCATTGGCTGCGCCGCAAACAACAAGGCCGCCAACCCCAAATGCAGCAAATGGGCGCAAACAAACAAAAAGTGCTGCCGCTTGCCATGGCCCTTGCGATGATACCAGCGTTTGGCCGCGGAGGTCGCATTGGTGACAATCCCGCCGCCAATATCCAGCGCCAACACCACCACAAAGACCCAGTGCCAAATCATATGATCAGCCGTGGCGCCTTGCCAGAACAGCCCAATCAACGCCAGCGCAATCACCGCGCCCAACCCCAATTGCACAATTTCTTCCGCGTTGGTGGCGCCGGGGCCAACAAATTTATCCCAACTGCCTGACAGCCCGCGCCGCGGTGCCGGTGGTTCCCAATCTATACGCATCATGTTCACTTTCTAAAATAACTGACGAGTCAGTTATATATAGAGAGGCAAGATAGGCGTGGCAAGAGGGCGGGTGAAATTTCACTTTGAGCTGAAGGACAACACGCTTCGCCCAGACAAAAAAGCGCACCGAAGCGCGCCTTTGAGATCCGTTGATTTCGTGAAAACGTCTAAGCAGATTGCAGCTCGGCCAAAATCTGATCGATGATTTTGTAGCCAGACCCCCAACCATTATCCATACCGCGCATCATATTGGCGAAGGTTTCATTTTCTTCCGGCGTCGCCTCCAGCGGCACCTGCACCAGGGTCACTTTGGTTTTGTCCCCCACCTCTTCAAAGGTCACCGTGGTGTGCAGCACTTTCGGCCAATTGGGCATCATCGGATTAGCCACCACATTCCAGTCCCGATCGGCCGAGCAATGGTGCCACACCATTTTTTCTTCCGGGACGACATCTTTGAACTTCATCACAGAAAGGTCAGATTTTTCACCCATCACCATTTCATTGCGCCATTCGCCCCCGGGCTTCAGGTCAAATTTGTGAATAATGGTTTCAATATTGGGGCCATACCACCGGGCCAACAAGTCCGGATCCGTCCAGGCTTTCCACACCAGGGATCGCGGCGCATCAAACTCACGCTCAAACACATATTCTGCAGGGTTACCCATCCTTATTCTCCTCCTGCTGGGCTTTCAGTTTCACCAGCAAATCATCAAGTTGATCAAAGCTGTCCCCCCAGAACCGTTTAAAATAACTCATCCATTCCACAGCCTCGGCCATGGGTTCCGCCTTCAGGCGGGCGGGCCGACGTTGTTCGTCAATGCCCCGCTCAACCAGCCCGGCTTTCTCCAACACTTTCAGATGTTTCGAGACCGCAGGCTGGCTGATCTGAAACGGTGCAGCCAATTCCCCAACAGACGCTTCCCCCTCCGCCAGACGCGTCAGCAACGCGCGGCGTGTGGGGTCTGCCAATGCGGCAAAAACCGCATCCAAATTCTGCGCCTGATTTCCATAACCAACCTGTTCCATAACCTATTAGTTATAGAAGTAGTTGGGCACTGTCAAGACCGTGCGTTGGTCCTGCGCATTAAGAAATAATTAACGCTGAATTGCGAGACTTGGCGCGACTGAAAAGCTAGGAAGGCCATTCAGATGGATATGTCATTGGTGACCCAAGCCGTCGCCATGCAATCAGCCCAGCGCCAGGAACAAGCGCAACTGCTGATGGTGAAAGCGGCAGATGATATGCAAAAGGCGATGATCAGCATGCTGGATCAGGGCCTGGCCAATGCCAAAGCGATGCCCGCCCCTGGCACCGGCACAATTGTCGACAAAACCGCCTAAACTTCCCACTGGTCAAATCGGAAAAAGCCTCGTAAAGATTGGTTGATATAACCAATTTAAAACCTATGGCTTTATGACCCGCTCCGATAAAGAACGCATGCTGGCGGGGGAACCCACCTTGTCCGGCGATCCTGAATTGCTCGAAATTGCCGCCCGCGCCTGTTTCGCCTTTAATCAGGCGCATCCAGACGATGAAACCCGCATGGACCATTTGCGCCCCATCTTTGGCGAGATGGGCGAGAATGTGTGGATTGAAGCGCCGCTTTATGTCGATTTCGGCGAACTCACCAAAATTGGCGACAAGGTCTTTATCAACACCAATTGCACCATTTTGGATGGCGGTGGGGTCACCATCGGCGACCAGGTGCTTATCGCGCCCAATGTGCAAATCATGGCCGCTGGCCACCCGATCAAGGCCAGTGACCGCATGGTCTATCCGTTTGAAAATGAGCCGGAGCGGATGAATTTTGTCAATCTGGCCGGGCCGATCAAAATCGGCAATGGCTGCTGGATCGGCGCCGGCGCGATCATTCTGCCTAACGTCACCATCGGCGACAGAGCCGTCATCGGCGCGGGAGCGGTTGTCACCAAAGATGTGCCCGCCGACAGCCTCGCCGTCGGCAATCCGGCCCGCGTGGTGCGGCAGATTTAGCCTAGCTGTTTTCAGCCAGCGCTAACGCTTTCTCGACAAAGGCTTTTGCGTCGTCCCCATGCCAGGCGGCAGGTCCAGCCAACACGCCCCATTCACAGCCATCGGGCCCCAACACCAAGGTGGCGGGCAAGCCCAACGCCACGCCGCGCTTTTTCAACACTTCAAACGCCTCAAAGGTGGGGTCACGGTGCAAAGGCAATTCGCTCAGATCTTCTTCGTCCATAAACTTTTTGGCCTTGGCCAGCCCGTCATCACCAATATCAAGATTGATCGTGGCGACCGTGAAGCCCTTATCGCCATAATCCTTTTGCAGCGCTTCCAGCTCGGGCATCTCAGCTCGGCAGGGTGCGCACCAGGTGGCCCAGAAATTGACCAGCGTTACATTGCCCTCAAAGGCGCTGAAGCCAACCTCATCACCATTCTCATGAATAAAGCTGATCTCATCATAGCGCGCGCCTTTGGCCGTCACCTGCACCGCCGCGAGATCGCCAATTGCTTTTTCGTCCAAGGCGGTTTGCACCTCGGGGTTGGCGGGGCATGAATCCGCCACAGCCGTACCATTTCCGCCATTGTTCCCATTGCTAACCCACACGGCGGTCGCTATAGCTACGACAATTGCAATGGCCGCGCCAATGCTCAAGCCTTTCTTGCGGGCAGGTTTGGCACCATCATCGCGATCATTGCCGTTTGGATTTGATGGTTGAGAGGACATAGGTTCTCCTAAAAGAGGGTACAATGAGCAACAAAATGTGGGGTGGCCGTTTCGCCACCGGTCCAGATGCGATCATGGAAGAGATCAACGCCTCCATCGACTATGACAAGCGGTTCCACACCCAGGACATCGCTGGCTCAAAAGCCCATGCGGAAATGCTCGCCAGTGTCGGCATCCTCACCGAACAAGATAAAGACGCAATCCTTTCTGGTCTAGATCAGGTCAGTGAAGAAATTGCCGCAGGCACGTTCACTTTTTCGCGCGCACTCGAAGATATTCACATGAATGTGGAAGCGCGGCTGAAAGAGATTATCGGCGAACCCGCTGGTCGGCTGCACACCGCCCGCTCGCGCAACGACCAGGTCGCCACCGATTTCAAACTTTATGTCCGCGATTGCATCGACACTTTTGTGACCCAAATCCAGACCTTGCAATTGGCAATGGTCGACCGCGCCGAGGAGCATGCCGATAGCGTGATGCCCGGCTTCACCCATTTGCAAAGCGCCCAGCCGGTCACCTTTGGCCACCATATGATGGCCTATGTGGAAATGCTGGGCCGCGATGTAGGACGGTTTCAAGATGCCCGCAAACGGCTGAATGAAAGCCCCTTGGGCTGCGCCGCCCTCGCTGGCACCTCCTTCCCCATTGATCGCGACATGACCGCAGAAGCTTTGGGCTTTGATCGCCCCGCCGCCAATTCGCTGGATGCTGTCTCTGATCGCGACTTTGTGCTGGAAACACTGAGCGCCGCGAGCTTGTGCGCCATGCATTTGTCCCGCCTGTCAGAAGAATTGGTGATCTGGTCCACGGCGCAATTCCGCTTTGTGACCCTTTCAGACAAATTCTCCACCGGCTCCTCCATCATGCCGCAAAAGCGCAACCCGGACGCTGCCGAACTGATCCGCGCCAAAATCGGCCGCATCACCGGTGCACTCGTGTCGCTGATGACCGTGATGAAGGGCCTGCCCCTCGCCTATTCCAAAGACATGCAGGAAGACAAGGAAGTCAGCTTTGATGCCTTTGACAGCCTGTCGCTGGCCCTGGCTGCGATGACCGGTATGATCAAAGATTTGAAGGTGAATAAAGACGCCATGAGCGCTGCTGCTGGCGCAGGTTTTGCCACCGCGACGGATCTGGCCGACTGGCTGGTGCGCGAGGCCAATGTGCCCTTCCGCGATGCCCACCACATCACCGGTTCTGCCGTGGCACGGGCCGAAGAAAAGGGCTGCGAACTGGCCGGGCTGACCATTGAGGACTTTAAAGAAATCGACGAGCGCATCGACGCCCGCGTCTTTAAGGTGCTGACAGTGGAAGATTCAGTTAAAAGCCGGACTTCCTATGGCGGCACCTCCCCCGCCAATGTGAAAGCGGCTGCCAAAATCTGGCGCGACCGCCTCACCAGCGCATAAATCAAGTAAGGGCAGTTTATGGTGCACCATTTTCAATATCGCCAAGGCGAGCTTTACGCCGAGGATGTGGCCATTGCTGACATTGCGTCAGAAGTGGGCACCCCCTTCTATCTTTATTCTCGCGCCACCTTCACGCGCCACATCAAGGTGATGCAAGAGGCTTTTGCCGACCGCCCCACCCTTGTGGCCTACGCGGTGAAAGCCAATTCCAATCAGGCCATTTTGAAACTGGTGGCAAGTCTTGGCGCGGGCGCTGACGTGGTGTCGCTGGGTGAATTGATGCGGGCGGAAAAAGCGGGCATCCCGCCAGAAAAGATTGTTTTTTCCGGCGTTGCCAAAACCCATGACGAAATCGCCTATGCGCTAAATCTGGGCATCAAATGCTTTAACGCCGAGAGCGAGCCTGAACTGCTCCGCATCAACGCAGTGGCGAAATCAATGGGCAAAATTGCGCCGGTTTCCGTGCGCATCAACCCCAATGTGGACGCCAAAACCCATGCCAAGATTTCAACCGGCAAAGCGGAAAACAAATTCGGCATTCCGTTTGAACGCGCCAATGAAGTCTATCAGCTGATTGCCGACTGTGATCATTTGCAGGCGGTGGGCATCGATATGCATATCGGCTCGCAGATCACCGATCTGGAACCGTTCGACAATGCTTTCAAACTGATGGCCGAGTTGGTGGAAAAGCTTGGCGCTGCGGGCCACAAAATCGAACATATCGATGTGGGCGGCGGTCTGGGCATACCTTATGACAATTCCAATCAGGTGCCGCCTGAGCCCATGGATTACGCTGAGATCGTCCGCAAAAACCTCAACCATCTCGATTGTGAAATTGTGCTGGAGCCGGGCCGCATGGTGGCAGGCAATGCCGGTATTTTCATCACCAAGGTGGAATATGTAAAAGAAGGCGCTGAGCGGCAATTTGTGATTGTCGATGCGGGCATGAACGATCTTTTGCGCCCCACCCTATATGAAAGCTACCACACCGTGCAGGCAGTGAAAGAAGACGCCAAATTGCAGGAGCGCATGGGCGACGTCGTAGGGCCGGTTTGCGAGACGGGCGACTATATTGCCAAAGGCCGCCATCTGCCCCATGTGGAAGAAGGCGACTTGCTCGCCGTAATGAGCACGGGGGCATATGGTGCGGTTATGTCCGGCACCTACAACACCCGCCCCCTTTGCGCCGAAGTGCTGGTCGATGGCGATCAGTTCCACGTGATCCGCCCGCGCCAAACCTATGAAGAACTGATCGGACAGGATTCTGTGCCGGATTGGCTATAGCGCAATCGCCCAAAACAAAGCCCCGCAGATCATGCGGGGCTCTTCATTTCACAAGATGGCGACTTTAGTCGCCAAACGCACATAACAAGCGGCACGGAAAAGTGACATTTCCGAAAAGCGACGCCTTAGGTCAGGCGCCGAGTTGTTGCGCCAACGTTTCTGCCTCGGCGGGGCGTCCGTCCAACGCTTCTTTCACCTTTGCGCGAATGTCGGCCAGGGTGAACGGCTTGGGCACCACATCGTGCACCAAAGCATCCAGTCCATGCGCCCGTTCGCGCTGATCGGCAAAGCCGGTCATGAGCAAAATCGTGACATCAGGATATTGATCTGCCACTCTGAGGGCCAATGCAATGCCGTCCATCACCGGCATTTTGATGTCTGAGAGCAACAAATCAAACGCACCGTCATGCTCAAGAATGGCTTCCGCCGCAAGGCCGCCATCTTCAGTGGCCAGCACAGCATGTCCGTCCATTTCCAATGCCCGCGCCACAAATTCGCGTACGCTGGGGTCATCTTCCGCCAACAAAATCCGTGCCATTACCCGTTACTCCTTACCCACGTCCCTGATTAGTCCGAATTGGAAACATTTGATCTATTTGATTGCCAATCCAGGAATGATAGCTTCACACGTCGCACATCATTCGGCGGGGACAACAATTGAGTTGAAAACTCAAAGGAGCCACCTGCCTCTAAGACGGATATGCCCGGTGTCATGTTCCATTCATAGATGACCGTTTTGTCATCTCTAACCAGCGCCACCCTAATAGGCGGTAAATACGCAATTTTGCCGGTTACATTTTGAATGTCACCTGTCACGTTCAGGACCTCATGTCCGTCCTTCCATGACCGAATTGTACGCACATTTGCAAAGTCAAGTCCAACAACATTCACTTCGGTGCCGAAAAGGCGATATAGGCTTGCCATCTCCGGATAGAGCCGCACCACCTCAACCCGAAACGAAAACAGCCCCATCAAAATCGCTGCTGAGAGCGCGACGCAACTGGCTGTGATCAGGCGCCTGGTACGGGCCATCGGCAGGCCACGCGCAATGTCTCGATGTCGTTTGGCCACCCGCCGGGCGCGATTCATCCGATCAATGCGCGTACGCCGTCTCGTTGCATAAGACGCTGATTCTATTGCGACTTCTGCGTCATCTTCGGCCAAATCTTTTTTGGCAGCACTATCCTTTGTGTCGATACCATCCGCGTTCGGCTCGCCCGACTTTCCAGCACCTTCATCCAGAGATTTCATCTCCTCATCAAGTTCGGCTTCATCACGAGAATCGCTGCCATCGCCTTGATCCAAAGCGCCTTTTTGCTCTTTGGCACCATCTTTTTTTTGCTTTTGGCGCTTGATGGGGTCCAACCCCTCTTCCTTCATCGCATCATCGAGCAATTGGGCGAAATCATCCGAATCAGCGGCCAGATCGATGTCGGGAACCTCAATTGATTCGGCTTTGGGCGTGGGCTGCTGCATGGCACGCCAGGATTGGGCACAGCCAGCACATTGTACGACCCGACCGGTTTCGCCAATAGCCTGGTCAGCCACCTCATATTCGGCGTTACAATTTGGGCATACAATGATCATGGGCTTTAAAAAGACACTTCTTCCAACACTGGACGCATCATAAGCCGCAGAATCTTAACACTCCGAAAAAACCGGGCTAGCTTTCGCCCAAACATTGCTTCATCACTGCTAACATGGTTGCCAAATAGTGATTCGGGAGTTGCCAGTGATCGAATTTGATAATGTGGGGCTGCAATACGGCACAGGCCCCGAGATTCTTAAAAATCTCAATTTCAAAATTGACCCCGGTTCCTTTCATTTTCTCACAGGCCCCTCCGGCGCTGGCAAAACTTCTCTATTGCGCTTGCTTTTGCTGTCATTGCGCCCCACGGCCGGGCGGCTAAATATGTTTGGCAAAGATGTCTCACAATTGGACAAGCAGGGCCTGATGGCGTTGCGCCAGCGCATTGGCATTGTTTTTCAGGAATTTCGCCTGCTCGATCACCTCACCACTTTCGAAAATGTGGCGCTGCCGCTGGCCGTGCGCGGCGAACCGGAAGCCGCCTATCGCTCCAACGTCCGAGAATTGCTGGACTGGGTGGGGCTTGGTCATCAGATCAATGCGCGCCCGGAACTCTTGTCTGGAGGCGAAAAACAACGCGCTGCCATCGCACGGGCGGTGATCGCAAAGCCGGAATTGCTGTTGGCCGACGAGCCAACCGGCAATGTAGACCCTGAACTAGCGGAACGGCTGCTCCATTTATTTGTCGAACTTAATCGTATGGGCACCACGATTATTTTGGCCACCCACGAATTGCATCTGCTGGATCAGTTCAGGTTTCCCAGATTGCAACTGCAAGATGGGGAGGTGAGCATCCATGATTGATCAATTTTTGAACCGCAACCGTGCCGATATCGCGATCGTGCCTCGCTCTTCGATCGCTGGGCGCACCTTGGCCCTATTGGTTGCCATCATGACCTTTTTGAGCTGTGTGACTTTCGGCGCCGTTTATCTGGTACAAAACTCCGCGGTCGCCTGGTCCTCGGAAGTGGGCCGCGAAATCACCATCCAACTGCAACCGGTGGATGGCGAGGAAATGACCTCCAATGTCCGAACCGCCATCGCCCTGGCGCTTGATAGCCCAGGAGTGGGCAACGCGGAAGAACTTACCGTTGAGGATAGCGAGCGGCTTTTGGCCCCCTGGTTGGGCGATGAATTCGATCTGGAGGGCTTTGATCTGCCGCGCCTGATTGTGGTGCATCTGTCCGATCCCAATGCATTTGACCAAACAGCCTTGCAGGCCAAGCTTGATCAATCGCTTGCAGGTGCAAGCATCGATACCCACAAAGCGTGGCAGCAAAAGCTCAATGCCATGTCCGGTACCATTGTGTTTTCCGGCCTATTGGCGCTCATGCTGATCATGGCCGCCACCATCCTCGCTGTGATTTTTGCCACCAATGGTGCCATGGCCTCCAACCGTGAAATCGTCGATGTGCTGCACTTTATCGGCGCGTCCGATCAATATATCGCCCGCGCGTTTCAGTCGCGGTTTTTTACCATCGGGTTGGAAGGCGGCATTGTTGGCGGCGTGGCCGCACTGATTTTCTTTGTGCTGGCGGGCGTGATCACCAACTATTTGCTGCCCAGCCAGAACGCGGAACAGGTGGAACTGCTGTTCGGCCAGCTTTCACTGGGCTGGATCGGCATATTGGGGCTGGTCTTGGTGGTGGCGATCATTGCCGGGCTGACAAGTGTCACCTCACGGATTACAGTACACCGCTTTTTGGCGCAGGTGGCGCCCTAAAGTCCGCTGGGACCTGATTCGCAAGGCTGCAATATGATTGTGCAAACCATCCGCTCGCTGATCTTCTACGTTTTTTTCATCGGCATCACCGCCATTTTGGCGATACCAATGGGGCTTTATTCCCTGGTCGCGCCCAAATTTTCCGGATATCCGGTGGTGTGGTTCTGGTATCGGGCGAACTTGTTGTTTCTGCGCCTGTTTGTCGGCATCAAATCAAAGATCGGGGGCGAAGAAAATCTGCCCGACGGGCCCTGCATCATTGCTTCCAAACACCAGTCAGATTGGGATATTTTCGCGCTCCTGCCGGCCACCGGTAGACGCCCCTCCTTTATCGCCAAAAAACAACTTCTAGACATCCCGTTCTTCGGCTGGGCCGCCCGTAATTTTCAAACCATTTCGGTGGACCGCAAAAAGGGGCGTGGGGCCCTGCCCCAAATGATTGAGCAATCTAAAGATGCCATCAATCATGACTGCCGGATTGTTATTTATCCTGAAGGCACCCGCAAAGCGCCCTTGGCAGACCCTAACTACAAATGGGGCATCGTAAAACTCTATACGGAGTTGAACGTACCTGTGGTGCCCGTGGCCCTCACTTCCGGTCTCTATTGGCCCCGCAATTCCTTGGTCCTATGGCCCGGCACCGCCCGCGCACGCTATTTGAAACCCATTCCCCCAGGGCTGGATCCGGAAGAATTCCACGCCGAGTTACAACGGGTTATTGAAGCGGAGACCGACAAGATGATCTTTGAAGATCTCGACAAAGGAATCAGCCTGCCCATTTCTGATGCATTTCAGCAACGCATTCAAAATCGTCGATCCGCATAACTACTAGATATTGACAAATTAGCGACACAATTCATAAATATAGATATACTTTAATAAAATTTGACTAAATGCGGCTTTTGTTCTATCTTTGTTCCTTTCCGCAATGTCATGTTTAGGTGGGCAGCTTGGGGAGGCAGCTATGACTGATGGAACACTCATTCCTACCGGTTCCACACAAATGGATACCATTGAGGCCACCACCTCGACGGTCAGTTTGTCCGAAGAGACAAGGTCACCTTTTATTGTCGACCAACAGAGCGAAACCGATTGCAACTCCGCAAAATCATTTGTCGGGCGGTCGGGAAAAAAATACAAAGTCCACCCAACAGAGCTTGAAAATTTGCGTATTCGCGATGATCAGGTGTGCCTGCTCAGCACGCAATCTGCCGAAGGCGAGAATGTGTTGTGGGTGGGCTCGGGTCAAAGCCTTGTGCACGACCAGCCCAATCGGGCCGAGTTTTTGGATGTCGTCAACAAGGCGGAAAAGGCCTATATCATTGCCATCGAAAATATTGCAGAGCAAAATCTGATCAGCTGGGATCTCACAAATACGCACCACCAATTGCCACACGCCGCTTAGCAAAAGGCGGCTTGGGCCACTAGGATGACGGGATAGGCCCGAGCGCCTGCACCAGCGCATCCAGACCATGGTCCTCGATCCCCATTTCCACTAGATGCGCATGAGTGTTGACCACATACTCAATGTTTGGGCCAGCTTGTCCATGCCCTTGCTGCACCAATCTCAGCTGTTCATCGTGATCGAGGCGTCCTGCATATTGTTTGTGGCGTGGGTCAGCCAGATAGACCAGCGCATCCACATAGCGCCCATCATCCAGAGCCACCCGGCGCAAAGTTTCGCGATAAACCCCGTTCTGCTGCTCACGCGCATGCAAATAGGCATAGGTTTTGTCCCAAAGTGCGGGATCAACCTCAAACGCCATGCCACGACAGGCACCACCACGATCTAGGCCAAACACAAGGCCGGGGCACTCTTCTGTGCCACGATGGGTGAAGGAATAAATGCAAAGCTGCCGATGTGCGCCACGCAGCAAGGCCGGGCGCTTTTCCATATAGTCAAAGCCGGGCCGCCAAATGAGCGAGCCATAGCCGAAAACCCATTTCCCCATCAGTCCGCCAAATCACTTGTTTGAAAATCCATCATGGAGATGTACAAACTTCTTTGCATAGACTCAAGCGCGCGCCGCAGCGCAATGGACCAAATCTAGGAATTGAATATGGCAAAATTTAAAATCATGCTGGCGATCATCTTTGTGGTGTGCGGTGGCCTCTCCGCCGCCTGGTTTTTTGTCGCTCGTCAGATCGACCAGCAAATAATGCAAGCCATTAACGATCCCAGCGTCAATTTGAGCTGCGCCAAACGCAGCGTTTCGGGTTATCCGTTCCGCTTCGATGTGCGCTGCATGAATGCCACGGTGCTCGCCGGCGATGCGACGATCTCTATTCCCAAGATTGAGGGGACAGCGCTGTTCTATCGCCCCACTCATCTTCTCGCATTTCTTGAGGGCCCGATCAGCTATGAAAATGCCTTTACCGGCGCGAAAAAACAATTGCGCTTTGAAACCGCCAATGCCAGCGCCCGCGCTGACTTCTCGCTAAACCTGAAGCGGGTGTCGGTGCAAATGGTCGCGCCTGTCTGGTCCGATCAATTGATCGGCACTGTCGATGTGGCGCAGGCCGATCTGGCAGAACTCCACTTGCTTGCCCGTGCAGAAAAGGACACGGGCTTTTTCGCCTATGCCAAGCTCGACAATGTGCAAAGCCAACAGCTTGGCGTTGAGAGCTTGAACACCCAGCTTGAGGCTGAGATCACCACCCTCGATCAAAATGTGGGCAACTGGGTTTTCCCCCAAACCTTGCAACAATTCGCCGCTGATGAGGGGCAATTGATCATCGAGAATTACGAGACAAGCGGCCGCGTCGTGCCGCTGGGTCAAAGTGAAGCTCAGGACATCTCAGTCAACGCCGAAGGCGAGTTTACACTCACCGAGCAAGGCTTTTTGCAGGGGATTTTGCGCACCAGCTCCAAAAACATTGTCAGCCAGATTGATCTGTCCGCCCTCGGCCCCATGGCCGCCGCCATTGTTGGCACGCCAGATGAAGAGGGCAAGCACCATATTCCGATCATGGCCAATGCCGGCGTGATCAGCGTGGGCATGGCACCCATCTATATGGTGCCCGCCCTGTTTTAGAGCCTAGCTCTCCTCGCTGCGCTCTGTGTGATGGGCGCGGCCAAAGTCCGGCGCATCAGTTTCCTGCCCTGCATCAATAATGGAGCGGCGGATATTGCGTGTGCGGGTGAACAAGCCTTCCAGCATGTCGCCATCACTGTCGCGCACAGCCCGCTGCAGCATGCTCAAATCTTCCAAGAAGCGCCCCAGCATTTCCAACACCGCATCACGGTTGGTCAAAAACACATCCCGCCACATGATCGGGTCCGAGGCGGCAATCCGGGTAAAGTCGCGAAAGCCACCGGCGGAGAATTTGATCACTTCTGATTTGGTCACGCTTTCAAGATCATCGGCGGTGCCCACAATATTGTAGGCAATCAAGTGCGGCACATGGCTGGTGATCGCCAGCACCAGATCATGGTGCTTGGCATCCATAATCTCCACATCCGACCCGATCGCTTCCCAGAATTCTTTCAGCCGATCAACCGCCAATTGGGCCGCATCGTCAGCGGGCGTCAAAATGCAGTAACGGTTGTCGAACAGCTCCGCAAAGCCGTGCACTGGCCCGGATTTCTCTGTGCCCGAAATCGGGTGGCCGGGAATAAAATCGACATGGGCGGGCAGCACATCCTGCAACGCATTGATCACATGTTCCTTTACCGATCCCACGTCCGACACAATTGCCCCCGCTTTCAACCCGGGTGCAATGCGCTCGCCGATCTCACGATAGGTCCCCACTGGCGTACACAAAATAACCAGATCAGCATTCTTCACCGCCTCCAACGGGTCGGTATGATAGGCATGGCCCAGCTCCAGCTTTTCAGCCTCGGACAGGTGCTGCGGCGAGGCATCCGAGATCGCCAGTTCTTGAGTTAAATTGCCGCGCAAAATGGCACGGGCGATCGAGGAGCCGATCAGGCCAATCCCGATCAAGGCAATACGGTCAAACAATATGGTCTCAGCCATGGTCACTCATTTCTTGCAAGGTTTGGATCACCAATTTCATTTGCGCTTCGGTCCCAATGGAGATGCGCAGGCAATTGGGCAGGCCATAAGAATGCATTTCGCGCACAATCAGGCCCTTTTCCATCAATAGATTAAAAGCATCGGCCGCCGTGAACCCGCGTTCATCGGCGAATTCGGTCAGCACAAAATTGCACTGGCTGGGATAGGTCTTGAACCGGTTGGACTGCAGCTCGCGCACCAACAAGTCGCGCATTTTCGCATTGTGCGCCTTCAGCTCTGCGGTAAAGTCCACATCGCGCACCGCCGCTTCCGCCGCCGCTTGGGCAATACCGTTCACATTGAACGGCCCCCGCAACCGGTTATAGACATCGAGAATATGGGCAGGGCCATAAAACCAGCCCACCCGCAAATTGGCGAGGCCAATCTTGGAGAAAGTGCGGGTCATCACCACATTCTGCGCCCGATCCACCAGCTCAATACCCGCCTGATAATCTGCCGCATCCACATATTCAGCGTAAGCCGCATCCAGCACCAGCAAAATGTCGGACCGCAGCCCTTGGTGCAGGCGGTTGATCTCATCGACACTCAAATAACTGCCGGTGGGGTTATTCGGGTTAGCCAGAAACACAATCTTTGTTTTCTCGGTCACCGCATCCAGCAGCGCATCCACGTCAGCTTTCAACTCGGTTTCGGGCGCCTTGATGCAAGTGCCCCCCGCGGCATTGGTCACGATCGGATAAACCAGAAAACCATATTGCGACATAACGGTTTCATCGCCCGGCCCCACATAGGCCTGGGCCAACAGGTGCAAAATCTCATCTGACCCGGCGCCCACACCAATCCGGTCCGGATCAAGCCCGTGCACATCACCAATCGCCTGCCGCAATGCAGTTGCGCCGCCATCTGGATATTCTGCCAGCCGGTCCGCATAATATCGATAGGCCTCCATGGCTTTCGGGCTGGCGCCCAAAGGCGACTCATTGGCGGAAAGCTTGGCCAAAGACTGGCCGGATGGAGATTTGGATTTGCCGGGCTTGTAGGCCGCAATATCCAAAATCGAAGCACGTGCAATCGGTTTGTCTGACATTTTATTCTTCCTGACGAAATTTGCCGGGCGCACCATAGGCAAAGCCTTTAAAAGACGCAAAGAAAACCCGCGTTTCTTTTGGTCTTATTGACGCATGGCGAACGAATTTTAGCGAATATGGCCTGTGGGCCAGGCAGGTTGTGACACAAGTCCGGGGATATTGGCGAATTGAGGCGCTCGACGGCGGCGGGTGACCGCCGGATACATCTCCTTGCGCGCCCGCACCAGCATCACCCCAGCCAAGCCTGACCCCAGCAACCGCCCCAGACTTTCAAAAACTCGAGCCGATTTCAGCATGGGCGCGAAATTGAATGGCGGCAGGTAAAGCGCCTCGCGCCACACTTCGGGGGTGAAGGAATGATCTTTCAAAAGCCGCGCCAATTGATTTTGTGAGAAAGGGTGGCCATGGCCAAAGGGCGTTGTATCGCGTTGGGCCCAAAAGCCGCGGCGGCGTGGCACCACCAGCACCACCCGTGCGCCCGGCGCTGTGACCCGCCACAATTCCTGCATAAATTCTTCCAGATCGAACAAATGCTCAAGCGCATGAATGGCCACCACCACATCAACAGCGCTATCGGTTAAGGGCAATTCCAATGGATCCACCAACGCACTAAGGCTTGGGGCATCTGGCGGCCAATGGGCCACGCCTTGGCGCTGGGGCATAAAGGCCATCACCCGTTCGGCATCCGGCCGCAAACGGCCGAGATAAGGCGTGGCATATCCGATTCCCAGCACGCGCTGCCCCTTCACCGGCGTCAAGGGCACCAACGTGTCCGCAATAAAACGGCGGGAAATCCGCCCCAGCGGTGAGCGGTAAAACTGCTTGAGATCTTCGATCGTTACCGACATTGCCCGGCTTCACCCTCGCGTTGCACCTATGCTAAATGTAATGCGCAAAGCACCTCATTGCCAACGCTAATTCTGACGAGTTTATCCATGACCCAAAAGTTTGAAATTGAAATGCTCCCGGTTCTTGACACCAATTATGCCATTTTTGTCAAATGCCGCACCACCGGCAAAGTGGCCATGGTGGATGCGCCGGACGATGACAAAATCTTTGCCTTTTTGGAACAAAAGCAATGGCGACCAAGCCTGGTGCTGGTCACGCACCGCCATTGGGACCATGTGGACGGACTGGAAAAAGTCAAAGACCGTTACAACCCGCTGATTGTGGTGCCGGAAGCGGAAAAAGACCAGATTTCCCCCCACAATGAAACCATCTCGCCCGGCGCGATTCTCCCCTTTGGGGCGGGCCACTTCACTGTGCTATCGACCCCCGGCCACACCAGCGGCCACATCGCCTATTATTTGCAGGAGCAGCCGACCTTGTTTGCGGGCGACGCCCTTTTTTCCATCGGCTGTGGCCGCATGTTTGACGGCCCAGCAGATGCCATGTGGGAAGGCTTGAAGGAATTGCGCCGCCTACCGGATGAAACCACGCTTTATTGTGGTCATGAATATACCCGCGACAATGTCAATTTTGCCCTGAGCCTGACGCCCGAACATCAAGCCCTGCGCCAGCATTTACAATGGGTCGAGGAACGAAGAGCACAAAATCAGCCCACCTTGCCCTCAACGCTTGGTTTTGAGAAAGCCAATAACCCGTTTTTGCGGGCCGACGACCCGGAAGTCGCCAAAGCTGTTGGTCAGCACGGCGCGCCAAAAGCGGAAGTTTTCGCCGCCATACGCAAGGCCAAAGATCAGTTTTAAATCTAATTTTACGGGTTAACCACACGATCAATATCCCAGCCGCAAAAGTTAACAAATCCTTTATATCGTCATCATTTGCTGGCATACTTGTTGAAGAATAAGGACAAAAATGTCCCTTTTTGAAACAGGTAGGCAATTTGATGGCGACCGAACATCAAAATAACAATGTGGCACATGCCCCGATGGTGATTGAAGCTCAATCCCATCAGGCGCGTCGTCGCCATGCCTATCGGCCCGAAGCACACTTTGTGGCCCACCTGTTGACCCAGCGTCAAAATCTAAGCCCCAACCGGCGGCAGATGCGCCCGGGCGCCTTCGCGGCGCAATCCGCCTATCGGGCGAATGCCGAGCGCATCATCAAGCGCATGCCTGCTGGCTATAACCGCACGGTCGACGCCTAAGGCGGAAGTCAGGCTTTCGGCCCGATCATTTTTTCCGGTCGCACAATTTCATCAAACTCCGCTTCGCTGAGCAGATCCAGCGCCAATGCCGCCTCGCGCAATGAGGTGCCCTTCTCATGGGCATATTTGGCGATTTTCGCCGCCGAATCATAGCCAATGCGCTGGTTCAACGCCGTCACCAGCATCAGCGATTGCTCCAGATGGTTCTGGATATTTTCCCGATTCGGCTCTAGCCCGGCAGCGCAATTGTCCGCAAAGCTATTAAGCCCGTCCGCCAGCAACCGCACCGATTGCAGGAAATTATAGGCAATCACCGGCTTGAACACATTCAATTCAAAATTGCCCTGGCTGGCCGCCACGCCGATGGTGGCATCATTGCCCATCACCTGCGTGGCGATCATGGTCAGCGCCTCAGACTGGGTGGGGTTCACCTTGCCCGGCATAATCGAGGAGCCCGGCTCATTGGCGGGCAGGTTCAACTCGCCAATGCCGCAGCGCGGGCCGGATCCCAACCACCGCACATCATTGGCGATCTTCATCGCCGCCACCGCCAATTGCTTGATTGCCCCATGCATACCCACAAAGGCATCGTGGGCGGCCAGATAGGCGAACTTGTTCTCGGCGGTCACAAATTTATGCCCAGTCAAGTCCGCAATCCGCTTGGCCACCCGCTCGGCATATTCCGGGTGCGTATTGAGCCCGGTACCCACGGCGGTGCCGCCCAGCGCCAATTGAAGCATTTGCGGCTCCTGCGCCTCAATCGCCTCCAACGCGAAATCAAGCTGTGCCACCCAGCCGCTCATTTCCTGCCCCAGACTTAGGGGCGTCGCGTCTTGCAAATGGGTGCGCCCGATTTTGATGATGTCCTCATATTGCTTGGCCTTTTTGTCTATTATGTCGCGCAAATGGCCGATCGCGGGCTTGAGCCGCTGCACCACCTCGCGCACCGCCGCAATATGCATGGCAGTGGGAAAAGTATCGTTAGAGCTTTGGGATTTGTTCACATGATCATTGGGGTGGATCGGGTCTTTGGACCCCATCTGTCCCCCGGCCATCTCAATGGCACGGTTGGAGATCACCTCATTCACATTCATGTTGGATTGGGTGCCTGAACCGGTCTGCCAAACTTTCAGCGGGAAATGATCGTCCAGCTTGCCCTCGGCCACCTCATTGGCGGCCGCCACAATCAGATCTTTCTTGTCGGTTTCCAAAAGGCCCAGATCACAATTCACTTCTGCCGCCGCGCGCTTCAATATGGCAAAGGCATGCACAATCTCGATCGGCAGATATTCATTGCCAATGGCAAAGTTTTGCATGGAGCGGGCGGTTTGCGCGCCATAATAGCGGTCGACCGGCACCTCAATTTCACCCATGGAATCTGTTTCGATACGTGATGTCATCTTGGCGCTCCTTTAATTGCAGCAAAAATATGCGCGCATCATCAATCGAATTGAACATCATTGCAACCAGCGCCGCCCCGCGACAATTATGCCCTATGCGTTGACCAGCATTTGGCGCTTAATGGCCACGCTGCCACTCAAAGGATTGATCATGCGTGCCAAAGCCGACCGTCTGCCCCTTTCCGCCAAACTGCACGACCATGTGGGACCAAAAGATTTTTGGATTGCTTCAGCATTGACTTGGGGGAAAAAGGCAGCCGATTGACCATCGATGAATTGGCGCGCAGCCTGGCTACAACGCCGCCCAAATGGGCGCAATATCTGCTGGCCCTGCGCAATCTACTGGTCAAGCCATTTGGCCTGCGCACAGAATTTGATGGCCAACAGTCACAGCAAGGCGAATGCAAACCCGGTGAACTGATCAATTTCTTCCGCATCTATCACCGCGATGATAATGAAATTCTGATGGGCGATGACGACACCCATCTGGACTATCGCGTGTCGGTCTACCGTTCGCCAACGCGACCAGAAAAGCTTTTTGCCGCCACCTGGGTGCACCGCCACAATTGGCTGGGCCACACCTATTTGTTTGTCGTGAAGCCGTTTCACAAAATGATAGTGCGCTCCATGGTGAACGGCGGCATGCGGCGCATCACCCGCACAAACTAAAAAAGCCAGCCTCCCGAAGGAGACTGGCTTTAAATCAATGCACGAAGCACAAACGACTTAGCTGTCGCGTGGCTCCATGATTTGACGACCGCGATACATGCCGGTTTTCAAATCAACATGGTGCGGGCGACGCAATTCGCCGCTGTCTTTATCTTCTACATATGTAGGTGCCTTCAGGGCATCAGTTGAACGGCGATTGCCGCGCTTCATGCCGGACACTTTTTTCTTAGGTACTGCCATGGTTCTAACTCCATCAACAAAACGGCACCTGCACGGAAAGTGAAAGCGCCATCTAGCAAACTTTAATCTGTTGGCGCGGGTTATACGCGTTCTTGTGCGGTTTGGCTAGTCTTAATTCGCAACAAAACCACTATTGATCTTGGCTATAGGGGCCGATAGTACTCTTTTACCCGTCAATTTGCCGCAAAGCAATAAAGGCACCATGTCTGATCTCAACGCCGCCATGGCCGAAATCGCTCAAAAAACCGAGCAATTTTTAGACCAACATTTGACCGCTCAACAGCTGAGCACCCCGCTGCCCGCGCCAGACCGTCTGGTCGATGCCGTGCGCCACGGGGCACTTAATGGCGGCAAAAGACTGCGCCCGGTGCTGGTGCACCTCACCGCCCATTTGTTTGAAACACCAAAAGGCGATTTGGTTCAGGCCGGGGCCGCCATCGAATATGTGCATTGCTATTCGCTGGTGCATGATGATCTGCCCGATATGGATGATGATGATCTGCGCCGCGGCAAGCCCACCGTGCACAAGGCCTACGACCCCGCCACCGCCATTTTGGCGGGCGATGCGCTGCTCACCCACGCCTTTGCCCTTTTGGCCGATAAAAACTGCCACCCCGATCCGGCCTTGCGCAACCAGCTGGTGATCGAACTGGTGCACGGCGCGGGTGTTGGCGGCATGGCTGGGGGCCAGATGCGCGACGTGGAGGGCGAGCGAAAGGGCTATGACCCGGAAACTATCTCGCTGATCCACGCCATGAAAACCGGCGCCCTGATCCGCGCCGCCGTGCGCATTGGCGCCCTGATGGGGGGCGCAAACGTGGAAGAGCTGACAAGCCTCACCGCCTTCGGCGAAGCTGCCGGCCGCATCTATCAATTGGCCGACGATATTCTCGACGCCACTCAAAGCTCAGAACAACTGGGCAAAACCGCCGGCAAGGATGAAGCCCAGGGCAAATCCACCCTGATCGCCAGCCACGGGCTGGACCATGCCAATGCGGTGATGCGTCAAGAGTTGCAATCCGCGCTATCCTTGCTCGCCCCCTTCGGCGACCGTGCCGCGCCGCTCGCACAGTTGGTCACTCATTTTGCAGAAAGAACCTCCTGATGAGCTTTTACGACAAGCCGGAAAATGCCGAGCAGTATATTGAAATGGCCAAAGGCTATGATGGGGCGGAATTGATTGAGATTCTCACCGCCCACCTGCCCAAAGGCAAAGCTGTTTTGGAATTGGGCATGGGACCGGGTGTCGATCTCGATCTGCTGGCCCCGCATTATCAGGTGACCGGCTCAGATTACTCAGCCTACTTTGTTGAGCGCTATAAAAAGGCCCATCCGGATGCGGATGTGATGGAGCTGAATGCCGTCACCATGGACGTTGCCCGCCAGTTTGACGGCATTTATTCCAATAAGGTGCTGCATCATTTTTCAGATGAAGAACTGCGCCAGTCGTTTGCGGCGCAAGCAGATTGCCTCTACGACGAAGGCCTGATTTTTCACAGCTTCTGGCATGGCGATCATATGGAAGAAATGATGGGCATGCGCTTTTATTATCGTCGGCCAGACACCCTGACCGCCCTGTTGGGCGATCAGTTCAAGCTGGTGGACAGTGCGCTTTATACCGAAATGGAAAAGGACGATTCCTTCTGGATTTTGGCACAGAAGAGCTAGGCCAGAAACTCTTTCAGCACCGTCTCCACCATCATCACATCGTCACGGGTACAGTCAAATTGTCCCACCTGCACCCGGATCACCAACCGCCCCTGATGGTGGGTTTGGGTGAGATAGATGCGGCCATCATCATTGATCCGACTCAACAACTGTTCCGTGGCCCCATCGCCTGCTTCCAGCGCAAAGCTGAACAGGGATAGGCGCGGGGCTGTCACCATCTCGACACCGGGCAGCTGGGCAATTTTGCCGTAAAGCTCTTCCGCCCACGCCACATGATTGCGGATGCGCTGGCGCAGATCATTTAACCCATGCGCCCGCAACAAAAACCAGATTTTAAGCGCCCGAAACCGCCGCCCCAGCGGCACGGTCCATTCATTAAAATTGGTGACTTCTGACGTGCCCAACGTTTCCAGATAGGTGGGGCGCAGGCCAAGCGTGCGCACCTGATCCACCGGATTGCGCATAAATTGCACCGCACAATCAAACTGTGCCCCCAGCCATTTATGCGGGTTGAAAATGATGCTGTCCGCACCTTCAGCACCGTCCCAAAGCGCGCGGAATTCCGGGCAGATCATGGCGCTGCCAGCCCAGGCCGCATCAATATGGGTGGGCAAATCTTCTTTCCTTGCAATGGCAATGCATTCTTTCATCTTGTCGAACGCGCCCACCGAGGTGCCGCCTGCACAAAGCACAATGCCGATCGGCAGATAGCCTGCCGCGCGATCATCCTTGATGGCTTGTGCCAGCAAATCGGGCCGCATGGACAGATCTTCATCCACCGGGATTTTCACCAGATTGTCCTGGCCGATGCCCGCAACGCGCACCGCCTTATCAATGCTGGAATGGGTTTCGCCGCTGGCATAGATCCGCATACGCGGTTGGCCGGAGAGGCCTTCATAAAGCCCCTTCCACTCCAGCGCCGCCTCGCGCATGGTCAGGATGGCCGAAAGGGTCGCCGTGGTGGCGCTGTCGTGAATGGTGCCCGTAAAGGCCTCCGGCAAGCCGAGGGCCTTGCGCAACCACACCATCATCGCCTGCTCCACTTCCGTGGCCGCAGGTGCCGCCTGCCAGATCAGCGCATTGCTGGCCATGGCATTGACCAACTGCTCCGCCAACATCGACACAGGCGCCGCATTGGCGGGGAAATAGGCAAAAAAGCGCGGATGCTGCCAATGGGTCATCGCGTCGGGCACCAGCGAAGTGAAATCCTCCCAAATGCGCTCCATCGCTTCCCCCTGTTCCGGTGCGGTGTCCGGCAATTGATCGCGCAGAGATCCCGGCTCAAGCGTTGCCCGCACCGGACGGTCCCTGAGGCTCTCATGATACTCATGCGCCCAATCCGCCGCCTTTTTGCTCCACTCTTTTAAGCCCTTATGGTCCATTTAATCCCCCCGGCCGCGCATCTTTCCGCACGCCTCACAATTGGATGTTGTCTCAACACATCCATTTTCTGAGCAAAGGCAACGCCCTTCTCATTTTCCTGAATAATTTCAAATCCCAGTTTTCGATGAAAGTCGATAGAGAGGCGATTGGTTTTGTAAACATGGCTTTCCACATGCGTTTGCGGGCCAGCATTTGTGCATTCCAGAACCTGCCTAAACAATTCACCCAAAATTGCCGCATTGCGATGCGCTGGATGAATGGCAAAGCCGCCGACAAACCAACGATCATCCTTGGGCCAAATAAAGCTATAGGCGATCAATCTATCGTTGCGCCAAACCGTTGCAATCTCGGCACATTCAAACCGCTCTTTAAGTGCCTGCCGATGGCATTCGCGCTCAAAGCGATCCCCCGCAGCCTCAGTATGATCCTTGAGCAAGGCCATATCGAGATCGACAATGGCGTCCAAAAGCGCAGCGTCGCTAGCCACCAAACCGCTTCTCAATATAATCGGCCACCATCACTTTAAACTCATTGGCAATGTTGGGACCGCGCAGGGTTTTGGCCTTTTGCCCATCAATAAATACGGGCGCGGCGGGCGTTTCCCCGGTGCCGGGCAGCGAGATGCCGATATCGGCGTGTTTACTCTCCCCCGGCCCGTTCACAATGCAGCCCATCACCGCCACATTCAGCCCTTCCACGCCGGGATATTGCTCGCGCCATTTCGGCATGGAGTCGTTCAAATGATCCTGAATATCCTTGGCCAATTCCTGAAACACGGTGGAGGTGGTGCGGCCACAGCCCGGGCACGCGGTGACGACCGGCAGGAATTGACGAAAGCCCATGGTTTGCAACAATTGCTGCGCCACCTGCACCTCCAAGGTGCGGTCGCCCCCCGGCTCTGGCGTCAGGGAAATGCGGATCGTATCGCCAATACCGCGCTGCAGCAAAATGCCCAGCGCCGCAGAGGAGGCGACAATGCCTTTGGCGCCCATGCCCGCTTCGGTCAGCCCCAGATGCAGACCATAATCGCAGCGTTGCGCCAGATCGGTATAAACATCAATCAGATGCTGCACATTCGAGACTTTGGTGGAGAGCAAAATCTTGTTGCGCCCCATGCCCAATTCCTCCGCCCGCGCAGCGGACATCAAAGCCGATTGAATAATCGCCTCGCGCTGCACCCGCGCCGCGCTCCAAGGTGTCTCGCGTTCCGCATTTTCATCCATCAATTTGGTCAGCAATTCCTGATCCAGCGACCCCCAATTGACGCCAATGCGCACCGGCTTGTCATTCTGGTTGGCGATCTCGATCATTTGCGAAAATTGCGTGTCGCGCTTGGCCTTAAAGCCCACATTGCCCGGATTGATCCGATATTTCGCCAGGGCTTCGGCACAAGCCGGATGGTCGGCCAAAAGCTTGTGGCCGATATAGTGGAAATCCCCCACCAACGGCACATTGATGTTCATCGCCATCAGCCGGTCGCGAATATGCGGCACCGCGGCGGCGGCCTCGTCCCGATCGACCGTGATCCGCACAATTTCAGACCCGGCACGCCACAGTTCGGCCACTTGGCCCACCGTTTTGTCGATATCGGCGGTGTCGGTGTTGGTCATGGATTGCACCACAATGGGGGCATCACCGCCCACTTGCACATCACCAACCATCACGCCCACTGATTTTCTGCGGGTAATTGTCTCGGACCCAAGATCAGACATGGAGAACTCCTTTATTGTCCCTTGCATATAAGGCCTACGCCAAGCGCACGCAACCAAACTATCAGTGAACGCTGCATTGCAATTTCACACCGGGCCAGTGCTTGGCAAAACGCGAAAATCATGTTTTGTTGCCCTCCCCCCGAGTCGTGCGCACATCGCACAGGGATCCGCTTTTGCTGCGCCACCCAAACGGGCGACGAAGCCACCTCCACATTTGATTGCCCCTTAGCTTTTTTGAAGCCCTGACCGAAAGACTATTATGGACCGCAATATACTGAAATTCTCGCTTATTCTCGGGCTGATGAGCGCCGTGGGCGCCTTCGCCATCGATATGTATTTGCCCGCTTTGCCGCTCTTGGCCGAAGATCTGAATTCATCCACTTCAGCGGCGCAGATGACGCTGATGGTCTATTTTATCGCCTTTGGCGTCAGCCAGCTGTTTTACGGCCCGGCCAGCGACATGTTTGGCCGCAAAAAGCCGATCTATTTCGGCCTCGGGCTTTTTATGGTCACCTCCATCGGTTGCGCCTTCGCCCCGAATATTGAAAGCCTGATCGCGCTGCGCTTTTTGCAAGGCATTGGAGCAGCTGCGCCCATGGCGATCCCGCGCGCCGTGATCCGCGATCTTTATACTGGTCAAAAAGCCACCCGCATGATGTCGACCATTATGATTGTGATCGCCATTTCCCCCATGCTGGCACCGCTTTTGGGCAGCGCGGTGATCGTGCCATTTGGCTGGCGCGCCGTGTTCCTGGCCATTGCTCTGGCCACCCTCATTGCCATGGCGCTGGCCGCCTTTGCCCTGCCGGAAACCCTGAAGCCGGAAAACCGCACCCCCTTTGTGGCTACCTCCATGCTCAAAAGCTTCGGCATTTTGCTGCGCGACACAAACTATCTTGGCCTCACCTTTATTGGCGGCTTGGGCATGGCCGCCTTCTTCACCTTTTTGGGCAGCGCTTCCTTTGTCTATATGGAGCATTTCGGCCTCACCCCGACTCAGTTCTCACTGGCCTTTGCAGTGAACGCGTCCGGCTTTTTTGTCGCTTCACAATTCTCGGCCACCATTATGGGCAAAATCGGCCCCGAACGGCTGATCCGCGGCGCCACGCTGGGCTATGCCACCATGGTGATTATTTTGCTCGGCGTGTTCTTTTTCGGCTTTGGCAGCCTGCCGGCGCTGATCATCCTGTTCATCATCGCCAACGCCTTTATGGGCCTGATTATCCCCACTTCCATGGTGCTGGCGTTAGAAGAACATGGCCCCATCGCCGGCGCCGCCGCCTCACTGGGGGGCACCATGCAAATGCTGCTGGGCGCCTTTGCCATGGGCATTTCCAGCGCCATTTTTAACGGCACACCGGTGCCCATGCTGGCCGTGATCGCCCTTTGCGGCATCGGCGCCTTCGTCCTGGCCCGCATCACCGTGCGCCATCCTTTGCCCAGGGCAGCAAAATCGTAGGCACCTTTCGCCTCTTGAATTCGGCCCCACTTAACCTATCTATAAAGCAGGTGGGGCCCGAATTCCCGCCGCAAATGAGGAGGCTGCACATGAATTTGATTGTTCAACGTTTAATGCGTTTTCGCCGTGAGATTGTGATGTTGTGGCGGGCCTTTTGGCATCCGCTGACCCCGACCTATTTGAAGGTGCTCACCATTTTAACGGCGCTCTATGTGATCAGCCCGATCGATCTCGTGGCCGATTTTATCCCGGTGCTCGGCTGGATTGACGATTTCGTCATCGTCTCCTTTGCTGTCTCCTGGATCGTGTCGCGCCTGCCCCGCGCGACCACGCAGCATCAGGAGCCCCCGCAATATCAGGACACCACCCGTGATGAGAAAACCATCAACGGCACCGCGCGCCGCATGTAAACGTTGCGGTTAGAAGCAGCCACAAAAAAGGCGGGCCGAAGCCCGCCTTAATTTTATCTAAAGGCCGATTGGCGACCCGCTTATTCTTCCAGCCGCACCAGCAAATCCTTGGCGTCGATCTGATCACCCGGCTTCACCAGCACTTCGGCCACCACCCCATCGCTTTCCGCATGGATGGCCGTTTCCATCTTCATCGCTTCGATAGACAAGAGCACGTCACCGGATTGCACCTCCTGCCCGGCTTTCACCGCCAGGGTGGAAACAACGCCCGGCATCGGCGCGCCCACATGGGCGGCATTGCCGGTTTCCGCTTTTGGCCGCGCCACGATTTCGCTGGCCATAGAACGATCTGGCACCGCAACCGTGCGGGGCTGGCCGTTTAGTTCAAAGAACACCCGCACCATGCCTTTTTCATTCGGCTTGGATTGGCCCACCAGCTGGATCACCATGGTCTTGCCTTTTTCAAGGTCCACCAACAGTTCGTCACCCGCTTCCAGCCCATAGAAATAGGCCGGGGTCGGCAACACAGATGTTGGCCCATACGTCTTTTGCGCCGCCATAAATTCGGTGAAGACTTTTGGATACATCAGATAAGAAGCCAGCCGATAATCATCGATCTCAATCTCGGTGATCTCTTCAATCTCTTTGCGCTTGGCTTCAAGATCAACCGGCTCGAGATAGGCGCCCGGACGCTTATCCAGCGCCTTTTTGCCTTTCAGCACTTTGTCTTGCAACGCTTTCGGGAAGCCGTTTGGCGGCTGGCCCAAATCACCTGCGAAGAAGCCAACCACTGAATCCGGGAACGACACATCGCGGTTCGGATCTTCCACATCGGCGCGGGTCAAGCCGGAAGACACCATGGCCAACGCCATATCGCCCACCACCTTCGAGCTTGGCGTCACCTTCACAATGTCACCAAACATATCGTTCACGTCCGAATAGGTTTGCGCCACATCGTGCCAACGAGACTCAAGCCCCAATGACCGCGCTTGCTCTTTCAGATTGGTGAACTGACCGCCTGGCATTTCGTGCAGATATACTTCTGACGCACCGGAGCGCAAATCGCTTTCAAAAGCGCGATATTGCGTGCGCACCGCTTCCCAATAGAACGAGATTTCGCGAATCGTCTTCGCATCCAGTTCCGGGTCACGCTCGGTGCCGCGCAAGGCCGCCGCAAGTGAGCCAAGACATGGTTGCGACGTGGTCCCGGAGAAGCTGTCCATCGCCGCATCAATCGCGTCAACGCCCGCATCCACAGCCGCCAAAACGGTGGCCGCTGCGGCGCCTGACGTATCGTGGGTGTGGAAATGGATCGGCAGGTCAGTTTCTTCCTTCAAGGTTGAAATCAACTTGCGGGCCGCCGCTGGCTTCAACAGGCCGGCCATATCTTTCAGGCCAAGCACATGGGCGCCCGCTTTTTCCAGCTCTTTGGCCAAGCCGACATAATATTTCAAATCATAAGTGGCCCGGTCTGGATCCAGCATATCGCCGGTATAGCAAATCACGCCTTCGCAGACCTTGCCTGCCTCGATCACTGCATCCATGGAGACGCGCATATTCTCCACCCAGTTCAGGCAGTCAAACACGCGGAACACATCAATGCCGCCCTTGGCCGCTTGTTCCACGAAGAACTTCACCACATTGTCCGCATAATTGGTGTAGCCCACGCCATTGGAGCCGCGCAGCAACATCTGCGTCATAATATTTGGTGCTTCTTCGCGAATAATCGCCAAACGCTCCCACGGGTCTTCGGTCAGGAACCGCATGGACACGTCAAAGGTCGCCCCGCCCCAGCACTCCAGCGAGAACAGGTTCGGCATGCCATGGCTATAGGCCTTGGCAATTTTGACAATATCATGGGTCCGCATTCGCGTGGCCAACAGGCTCTGGTGCGCGTCACGCATGGTGGTGTCGGTAAACAGCACCTGCTTTTGCGCCTTCATCCATTTGGCCAACCCGTCTGGCCCGTCACGATCCAAAATTTGGCGTGTACCGTCCAGGGTCGCGGGCGGGTCAAACTTGGGCACCACCGGCGCCGCCGCTTCTGCGGGCGGCATTGGCCGATCCTTCACTTCCGGATGGCCATTCACCGACACATCTGCAAGATAGGTCAACAATTTGGTCGCCCGGTCACGCCGCTTCGGGAAGTCAAACAGCTCAGGCGTTTCGTCAATAAAGCGCGTGGTGTAGCTATTGTCCCTGAAGTTGGGGTGGGAAATAATATTTTCCAAGAAGTTCAGATTGGTGGTCACGCCACGAATACGGAATTCGCGCAAGGCCCGGTCCATCCGCGCAATCGCGTCTTCCGGTGTTTGCGCCCAGCAGGTCACTTTTTCCAACAATGGATCATAATAGCGGGTGATCACCGCGCCAGAATAGGCGGTACCGCCATCCAAACGCACGCCAAAGCCGGTCGCGCCGCGATAGGCGGTGATGCGACCATAGTCGGGAATAAAGTTTTCTTCCGGATCTTCTGTGGTCACCCGGCATTGCAGCGCATGACCGTTCAGATGAATATCTTCCTGGTTCGGCACGCCAGATTTCGGGTCACCGATCTTTTCGCCTTCCAGCACCCGGATTTGCGCTTTGACAATATCGATACCGGTCACTTCTTCGGTAACGGTGTGCTCCACCTGAATGCGCGGGTTCACTTCGATGAAGTAAAATTCATCGCTGTCCGCATCCATCAAAAATTCAACCGTGCCCGCACCGCGATAATTGGCCGCCTTGCCCAATTTAAGGGCCGAATCGGTCAGGCCTTTGCGCACCTCTTCGGTGAGATATGGCGCAGGGGCGCGCTCCACCACTTTCTGGTTGCGGCGTTGCACCGAGCAATCCCGCTCAAACAAGTGCACCAGATTGCCGTGATCATCGCCAATCAGCTGCACTTCCACATGGCGGGCGCGCTCAATCAGCTTTTCAAAATACATTTCGTCTTTGCCGAACGCCGCCTTGGCTTCACGCTTGGCTTCCGCCACTTCAGCGCGCACAGCCTTTTCGTCGCGGATGGTGCGCATGCCGCGACCACCACCGCCCCAGCTGGCTTTCAGCATCAAGGGATAGCCGATCTCTTCGGCCATTTTGACGACTTCATCAATATCGTCAGGCAAGGGCTCTGTGGCGGGCACCACCGGCACGCCAGCTTCCACCGCCAGATTGCGCGCGGCGACCTTGTTGCCCAGCGCCCGCATGGTTTCAGAACGGGGCCCAATAAAAATAATGCCCGCATCAGCGCAGGCATCGGCAAATTCCGGGCTCTCAGACAAAAGACCATAACCGGGGTGAATCGCGTCCGCACCCGACTTTTTGGCAATGCGGATATATTCATCAATCTGCAAATAAGCTTCAACCGGCCCCAGCCCTTTGCCGATCAGATAAGCCTCGTCTGCCTTGAACCGATGCAATGCCAATTTATCTTCTTCAGCAAAAACCGCGACGGTTTTTAAGCCCAGTTCGTTGGCCGCGCGGAAAACGCGAATGGCAATCTCACTTCGGTTGGCAACAAGGATTTTCTTAATCGACATAGCATCTCACTTTTCAAAAGTGTTGAACATCAACCTTTCCAACGCGCTGTAGCGCTATATGGTTCGGTTATTCGGGTTTATTCGCTCAGATATTGCGCCAGATGCGAGACATCATAGCCCGCATTCGCGGCCGATTTGATGATCTCGTCAGCGGGCATCTCTCCCGCCTGGCTGAGCGCCCAAAGGGTGGTGGACCGGGTACCGGACCGGCAATAGGCAAACACTTTGCCCTCGCTGGCCATGGCATTTTTGGTGGCCTCGATCATGTCGGGACTCACCCCGTCACGCCCCATGGGGATCGCAATATATTCTAACCCTAGGTTTCTCGCCTCTTGTTCGATCAGCGCGCCATCCGGTTGATCCGGGGCTTCGCCATCCGGGCGATTATTGATGATGGTCGTAAAACCAGCCTCTTTAATAGCGGGCAAGTCGTTGGGCGAAATCTGTGGTGATACGCTCACCTTATCATTGATGGTTTTGATTTCCATCCTATCGTCCTTTCATCTCGACCGCATGGCACATGATGCTGGTCATCAAGGTTATAGGCGGGGCGAAAGGGCCATGGCAAGCACATCTCAAACCAAAACCGCACCAAATAGAGAAATATATTTATCATTTGCGATGGGAAGGGCACTTTTTCGCAGAGTGGCTTGAAATTTTAGACCATATGATTGAAATTCTTGATCAAATAAGAGGAGGCTGGCGCATTATGTCTGAACAAAACACAAATTATCTACTCGCGATCGATCAGGGCACCACATCCAGCCGCGCCATCCTCTATAATCTGGACCTCAACCCGTTTGCGAGCGACCAGCAAGAGTTCAAGCAGATTTTTCCCCAGGACGGCTGGGTGGAACATGATGCCAATGAAATCTGGTACAGCGTGGAAGCAACAGTAAAGGGCGCCATAAAAAAAGCGGATATCACGACTGCCGATATTGCCGCCATTGGCATCACCAACCAGCGCGAAACCATCACCCTTTGGGATCGCGCAACCGGCGAACCGTTGCACCATGCTATTGTCTGGCAAGATCGTCGCACCGCCCGCTATTGTGCCGAGCTGAAACAAAAGGGGCTGGAGGAAAAAGTCACCGCCAAAACCGGCCTGCTGCTCGACCCCTATTTTTCCGGCACCAAGATCAAATGGCTGTTGGACAATGTGGCGGGCGCGCGCGACCGCGCGGCAAAAGGCGAACTGGCCATCGGCACCATCGATAGCTGGCTGATCTATAGGCTCACCGGCGGCGCGTCCCACGTCACCGACGCCACCAATGCCAGCCGCACGCTTCTCTATAATATTCATGAGGGCAAATGGGATCACGAGCTGCTCGACCTGTTTGATATTCCCCCCGCCTTGCTGCCTGAAGTAAAGGATTGCGCCGCCGATTTCGGCACGACCGATCCAGACCTGTTTGGCACCGCCTTGCCGATCACCGGCGTGGCGGGCGACCAACATGCCGCCAGCATCGGCCAGGCCTGTTTTGAAAAAGGCATGATCAAATCCACCTATGGCACCGGCTGTTTCGCCATGATGAATGTGGGCGACACGCCGCTCGCCTCCTCCAACCGGCTTTTATCCACCCTGTGCTACCAGCTGGATGGCAAGCCCACCTATGCGCTTGAAGGCTCCATCTATATGGCCGGGGCCACCGTGCAATGGTTGCGCGATGGGCTGAAAATCATTGAAAGCGCGCCGCAGGTCAATGAATTTGCCGAACAGGCCGACGAAACCCAGTCCGTCTATCTGGTGCCCGGCTTTGTCGGCCTCGGCGCTCCCTATTGGGACAGCGATGCCCGTGGTGCCATCTTTGGCCTCACCCGCAATTCCGGCCCCAACGAATTGGCCAAGGCCGCCCTAGAATCAGTGGGCTACCAGACCCGCGACCTGATCACCGCCATGAATGCCGATTTTGGCGATGATGTGGGCGTGCTGCGCGTCGATGGCGGCATGACCGCCTCGGACATGACCATGCAATTCCTTGCCGACATCTGCCAAATCCCGGTCGACCGGCCACAAAATCTGGAAACCACGGCCAAAGGCGCCGCCTATCTGGCCGGGCTGCATGTGGGTCTGTGCCCCCCACCTCAAGATATGATGGCGAAATGGGAACTCGACCAGCAATTCACCCCGCAGCAAAGCGCCGACTGGGCCGAGAAAAAATATGCGGGTTGGCAGGATGCTGTGTCGAGGACGTTGTCGACGCATAGCAGATAGATTAGCGCGCCATCCCACTATGGCGCGCGAGCGCTTTAATCACTTGTTTGGCGGTCACCTTGCCGATCACCTTATCATTCGCATTGGTGACGCCCACCCAGTCATGATCGGCAAAAAGCGGTAACACGTCTTCGCAGCGGGCATTTGCGGACACAGTGGCACCACTCGCGCCAAAATCGCCACGCTCCATGATGGTGTGCACATGGATGGCCCGCGCACGGTTCACATCCTGCACAAATTCTTCCACATGGGCATTGGCCGGATTGAGCACCACTTCTTCCGGCCGCCCGGATTGGATCACTGCCCCATCCTGCAGCACCGTCACTTGATCGCCAATTTTCAGCGCCTCGTCAAAATCATGGGTGATGAACAATATGGTTTTGTTCAGCTCTTTTTGCAGCGCCAACAATTCATCCTGCATGCCCGAGCGGATCAAAGGGTCGAGCGCCGAGAAGGCCTCGTCCATCAGCAAAACATCGACATCCATGGCCAAAGCGCGGGCCAGGCCAACGCGTTGCTGCTGGCCGCCGGACAATTGGTGCGGGCGCGATTTTTCATAGCCCTGCAACCCGACGGTAGCGATCCATTTTTCTGCAACTTCTAACCGCTCCTTTTTGTCGACACCGCGAATTTCCAGGCCATAGGCCACATTGTCCAGCACCGACCGGTGCGGCAATAGTCCAAATTTTTGGAAAACCATGGCAATTTGGGTGCGCCGGAAAGTGCGCAACTCATCAAGGCTCATCTCCAATACATTCCGGCCATCAACAAAGATTTCCCCCGCCGTGGGGTCGATCAACCGATTCACATGCCGGATCAGGGTGGACTTGCCGGACCCCGAGAGCCCCATCACCACGTGAACTTTGCCCGCAACAACGTTCAGATCAACGTTGTTTAAACCAATCACATGCCCGGTTTCCGCCTGCAACGTATCCTTTGACTCCCCCGCCTGCAGCTTCTCCAACACCGCCTGCGGTTCAGGCCCGAAAATCTTGGTCACTCCGCGCATTTCAATTTTATATTGCGGGTTCATGAGCGATCCCCTACCAGCCCGATCCGCGCTTGCAACTGTTTGCCGTAAGCCTGCGTGATCCGGTCAAAAATAATCGCCAGCACCACAATGCCCAGGCCCGCAAACACACCACGGCTGACCTCCAACCGACCGATGCCTTGCAACACCTGATACCCGAGGCCCCCGGCCCCGATCATGGAGGCGATCACCACCATGGCCAGTGCCATCATGGTGGTCTGGTTTACCCCAGCCAATATGGTGGGCAAGGCCAGCGGGATCTGCACCCCGAACAGCCGTTGCCGCGGTGAGGCACCAAAGGCCTGCGCGGCTTCCATCACATTCGGCTCTACTTGTCGAATGCCCAGATTGGTCAGGCGCACCAGCGGTGGCGCCGCATAAACAATGGTGGCCAGCAACGCCGGAATTTTGCCGGGACCAAAAATCATCACCGTCGGGATCAGATACACAAAGCTGGGCATGGTCTGCATCAAATCTAAAATCGGCGTGACGACGCGTTGCACGATCTCTGACCGCGCCATCACAATGCCCAATGGAATCGAAAAGACAATGGCGGTCAGCGTCGCGGAAATCATCAATGCCATGGTTTCCACACTGTCTTCCCAAAGCTCCATCAGTCCCATAAACACAAGCCCCACCACCACAATGATCGGCAGGGCCTTGCTGCGGGTTGCGCCATAGGCCAGAGCGGCAAAGGCCAGTATGATCAACCACCAGGGCACCATCAGCAGCCAGTCCTCAATACTGTTGAGCATCACCAGCAAGGGATAGGCCGCCGCTTCGAACTCATCGCCCCAATGGCGCACCACCCAGTTCAGCCCATCGTCCAACCAAAACCGCAAAGGCCGCGTATCGATAAATTCCGGAAATTCACCGCTGAAGAAAAACTCGAACATCGCCTTGATCCCTTTATGCAAAAATGGCCAGGTGAACCTAATCACCCGGCCATCTCCAATGCTTTAACGGTAGCCCACTAAAGGGCAGCCTTCACTTTTTCAGCCACATCTGCCGGCACCCACTGGGTCCAGACATCTGCTTCGGTCTTCAAGAAATGTTCGGCTGTTTCTTCGGCACCAGCTTTGTTCTCTGCGCCCCAATTCAACATTTTGGAGATTTGAACATTGTTCAGCGCCACTTCGCTCAAATAGTCAAAAACCACAGGGGCTTCTTCAGCAAGCCATGCCGCCGTACCCACCGTCACAGGCGGTGTGGGGAAGGCGCTTTTGCCTTTGTTTTCGCAGCTAGACTCAACATTACAGGCCCAGACTTCCGGGTCATGCTCTGGCATTTCGAGCTGTACCATGTCATATTTGCCCATAATGGCCGTGGGCCCCCAATAGTAAAATACGATCGGCTCTTCACGCTCAAAGGCACGCACGATGGAGGCATCCAGATTGCCACCGGAACCGGGTGAAAACAGATTGAAGCTGTCTTCTAGATCATAAGCCTCAAACAAAGCCGCATTGGCGATTTCGCATCCCCAACCTGGCGGGCAGGAGTAAAAACGGCCCTGACCCGGATCATCCGGATCGGCGAACAATTCAGCATATTCAGGCAAGTCTTCAACCCGTTTCAGGCCCGGATTCTCCTCCGCCACATAGGCTGGGATCCACCAGCCCTCAACCGCACCGTCTGAAATGGCAAGGCCCGCATCCTTCACAGTGCCTTCCTCCAGACCTTTTTTCCACTGGTCCTGGACCGTACCAATCCACAACTCAGGGGCAATGGCCGGACGGCCTTTCGACAGCATGGATGCCGATGTGGGCACGGAATCACCCGCAACCAGCTCCACATTACAACCATAACCCTCTTCCAAAATCGTGGCATGGATATGCGCCAAAGCCGCCGCTGACGGCCAGTTCATTTCGGCGATATCGATTGTACGATCTGTGCCACACTCGGCGGCAAAAGCGCCACCTGTGGCGCCAACGGCAACAAAGGCTGTTGCGATGGCCAACTTAATTCTTTGCATTGCTCAGCTCTCCCGACTTTCCTGCAAGACGAGAAAACAGCATAAACAGCCAATATCATGCGGTCAAACACAACAGTTATAAGTAATTTTCAAATAAATACTTTAGTAATAAAAAGCATAAGTCTGCGATCTTTATTGAGATGCAAGTCACGCTGATTTGACACCGACCTAACAGGCAAGTGATCGATATCATTCATAAGCTAAAACAAAATCTTAGTGCGGCGATCAACAGGTTGTGAACCTAGGGCGCACTAACCCAACTTTGCCAGATGTCGGGAAAGTTGCTGACAAAATACGCGGCAGTTGCGGCAGATGAAAGCGCTTGCCGCTCCTGTATCGCCAGCAATTCATTCATCACCGACACCGGCATGGTTGCCCGCCGCAAATACCCGAGCAACTCGGGCATATCGGCGCGCACATCGCTTGCCACCACCAGCCCGATCTCTTCACTTGGAAAGTTACTGGGTTGGGGCGCCGCACAATTGGTTTGTGCCAAGCAGGGATAGGCCTCTGCATCATAATTGCCTAGGGAGAGTGGCGCAAAATCAAACTGATGCAACACAGCGTTCGGTCGCCAATAATAGAACACCGCCGGCTCTCGCCCTGAAATGACCTGCCCGATCAATTGATCCATTTCAAAGCGCGAAGCGGGCACCACCACCTCGAACACATCACGCAACCCAAACGCGCGGATCAAATTGTCATTCAGAATATGACAGGCCCAGACCTCTGGACAGGTGATAAACCGGATCTTGCTGCGGGCATAAAGCTCGGGCATATCCCTTAATTTATCTGTAGCCTGCAATTGCGGAAAATCGCCGACCACTTTCGCGGGCACGAACCAACCTTCCAGAATGGCTACATCATACGTGGTGGTTGAGAGAAACGCCCGTTGCGCCTCGCCAATCTGATTCCACTGCGCCGCCACCCGATTAACCCACATTTCCGGAACAATTTTGGGCTCCTGCGCCGCATCGATTGTGGCCACAACATTGGCAAGATCGCTTTGCACCACTTGCGCCGCGCACTTAAATTCCGTCTGGATCAGTTGCTGGTGAATATGTGCCAAAACGCTGGCAGATGGCCATTGCAGATCAGCAATGGTCACGCTTTCACCCCGGCAACCGGCAAATTCGGGCTCGCCTTCAGACTGCGCCAGCGCCATCGGCGCTGCCAGGCTGATCAATCCCATCAAGATTGCCGCGATCCACTTGCGCATGGCGCGTTACCCCTTTACTTCGCTTTGCCGCCAATGTGGCCAGTTTGGGCCAACAAATCAATCGTCAAACGCCCCAAAGTCATGTGCACGCCGCAGAAAAGAGGGGCACATGGCCACGCTGGCCTAAGCCCCTTATTTCTTCACCGTTTTTGTTACAAATGAAATTAACATTATTGGCAACCTTTTGCGGGTTAATACCACAAAAGCTGGTGACTCTTATTAAAAAATCGTTATTGTTGACACCAACGAGGGAGGAACACGACCTCGGCCAAACGCGGATAAAGCATAAACAAGAGCTGGGAAAAAGTTCGCCTTATCCGTTGATCAAAGATGTACAAATTAGAGGGAAATTATGCGTCATCTTAAACTTGCATTGACAGCAGCCGCAGCGCTTAGCGTTGCTACACCGGCTGTGGCTGAAGACGTAAATATCGGTATTCTTCTGGGGTATACCGGTCCACTTGAAACATTGGCACCACCAATCGGTGATGCAGCCAAATTGGCACTACAACATGTAAATGAGCAAGGCGGCATTCTGGGCGGCGAAGCAAAGTTCACCATTGGTGACTCAACTTGTGCCGACGCCACAGCAGCTGCCACCGCAGCTGACCGTTTGATCAACTCAGACGGCGTGCACGCCATTGTGGGCGCGATGTGCTCCGGCGCCACCATTTCTGCGGCCAACACGGCAGCCATTCCGGCTGGTGTTGTGATGGTTTCACCATCAGCGTCATCTCCTGCAGTAACCACTGTGGAAGACAATGACTTGCTGTTCCGCGTTGGTCCATCTGACGCTTATCAGGGTGAAGTTGTTGCCCGCATGTTGCTCAACAAAGGCATCAACGACATCGCCATCACCTATGTGAACAACGACTATGGTAAAGGCTTTGCCGATGCGTTGGCGACCGCTTATGAAGCAGGCGGCGGCGATGTGTTGATTTCTGAAGCCCACGAAGAAGGCAAATCAGACTACCGTGCTGAATTGGGTTCTTTGGCTGCGAGCGGCTCACAAAACCTGATCATCTTGGCTTATGCCTCTGGCTCAGGCCAAACTATTCTGCGTCAAGCAATTGAAGCAGGCGATTTCGTGACCTACTTCGGTGGTGACGGCATGGTGGCTGACGCGCTGGTGACTGGCATTGATCCAGCCGCGGTTGAAGGCATGCTGGCAACACGTCAAGGTCGCTTGGAAACAGAAGGTACATCTGTTTACGAGAAATTGGCCAAGGACGCTGGCCTAGACCCAATCGCTTCATTTGGCCCACAAGCCTATGACGCAGCGTTCCTGCTGGCCCTTGCGTTCGAGCAAAAAGGCAACACAGACCGTGAAGGCGTGAACGAAGCCTTGCGTTCAGTTGCAACAGCTCCGGGCGAAGTAATCTTGCCGGGCGAATGGGAAAAAGCCAAAAAGCTGATCGCTGAAGGCAAAGAGATCAACTATGAAGGTGCTGGTGGTGACCACGAGTTTGATGAAGCTGGTGACGTTGCTGGTGCAATCGTAGAAATGACCATTAAAGATGGTGTGTTCGTTGAGGTTGGTCCGCTCGAATAGGCCACATTGACGACACAAAAATTGGAAACCCGGCGCTGCGGCGTCGGGTTTTTTATTGCGCAAATCGCACACGGTTCATAAGCTCAGCCTCTCTCGCCTGTTGGAGTGCCCCATGAGCTATGATCCTGAAACTTTCGCCTTCTACGCCAGGAACGCCAAAAGCTATGCAACCCGCCGCGAAAAGGTGTCAGATACGCTGCATCATTTTCTTGCCGCCCTGCCGGCAGCAGCCGAAATTCTCGAGCTCGGCTGCGGAGCCGGGCTGGAAGCCCGGCACATGAAAGATCAAGGCTTTCGCGTCACCCCGACAGAAGGCAACCCGGCTCTGGCGCAAGAAGCTGAACAGAATTTTGGTGCCCCGGTCGCGATCATGCGGTTTGACGAGCTTGAAGCTGAACATAAGTTTGATGCCATCTGGGCGAATATGTGTCTGCTTCATGCCCCGTGGGAAACCCTCGATCAAATATTCGCCCGTATTCACCGCGCGCTCAAACCGGCAGGTGTGCTTTGGGCCAGCTTCAAGGTCGGCAACGGCGCCCAACGCGACGAGTTGGGGCGCTATTATAATCTGCCCACACGCCCTGCACTGATGCAAAAACTTGACGGGGCTGCCCCATGGACCAGGCTTGACCATCGTGCCGGCGCCGGGGGCGTTGGGGCGGACAATCAGCCCTACCAATCGATTTGGTGCATCGCCAAAAAATAAGCGCCGCCTCCAATAAGGAAGCGACGCTCAAATCTGTTGCTAAGGCAAACACCTATTTTTCCGTGCGCACCCGCTCGGGAATGATCCCTTGTGGGAAGTATCTCAGGGCAAACGTGATCACTAGCCCCAACACAAACACGCGCATTTGCAACGCACGGGATTCAATGTTCGGGATGGCCCCAATTCCGGCACCTTCCGAGAAGTCGGAAATAATGTCGAACAAGATCACCGATGCCGGTTCGGACACGGTCCATACAATATAGATGAACACGCCACCAAACAGCGCCCCATAATTGTTGCCCGCACCACCCACAATGATCATCACCCACACAATAAAGGTGTGGTTGATCGGCTGATAGCCGCTGGGATCGAGAATTTGCGAGAAAGAGGCCAGCACCGCGCCGCCGATCCCCATCAGGATCGAACCCAGAATAAACACTTCCAGCTCGCGCTTGGTCACATTTTTACCGATGGCGGAAGCGGAAACATTGTTGTCGCGAATGGCGCGCATCATGCGCCCCCACGGCCCCTCATAGGCTTTTTGCAGGAAGTAAAAGATCACTGCAATCATCAAAACGGTCAACGACAAAAAGCCGACCCGTGCCAGAACGGTGGACATGGTCGCGTCATCCAGGCCGGCCGCCACAATGTCGTTGGGCGAAGGGGTTGGCCACGGCAGCGGCGACACGGTGAGCGTCCCGCGGGTGAACCAATCCATATTCTTCACCAGCGCCCGGATGATTTCCGAAATACCGATTGTGGCAATCGCCAAATAGTCGGTGCGCAAGCCGAGACATACGCGACCCACCACATAGGCAATGGCCCCCGCCAAAATACCGCCGAACACCCAGCCTAGCACCACCGGCAGGCCCAGCCCGCCGATAAAGCCGGCTTCCTGTTCAATCAGGCGGGCAGCCGGATCAATCTGCGAGCGATAGACAATGTAGGCCACAGCCCAAGAGACAACGATCAAAAAGGTGCGCAACTTGCCTTTAATACCAAAGCGCTGTGAGTTGGTGGCCAGATAGACCAACACCCCGCCGAAAATGGCGGCCAGCAACGCCTTGAACAGCATGAACGGTCCGTCCGATGCCCAAAAGGCGTCATTGATGGGATAGGACACAAAGGTCACGGCCACGCCGCCCACCATCAAGAAGCCCATGACACCGAAGTTAAACAGGCCGGCATAACCCCATTGCACGTTGAGACCCAACGCAATCAGGGCATAAGCTGACGCGGTGACCAACATAAACAGGGTGGTCGGAATTTGCTGCCACGCGGCGATCGCGAGCAGAAACGCCCCAAGCGCCATAAACAGAATAGCATCGCGACGAATCATGATGAAACTCCTTTAAAGATACCCGTTGGGCGCACCAGCAACACAACCACCAGGATCACAAAGGCCACGGTGAGTTTATATTCGGTTGGTACGATGGACAGGTCGTTTGGCAACCATTCTGGCAAATGATCCCGGAATGGACGCAACATAATCGCCCAGTTGAACACCGACATTGTTTCTGCAAAGCCAATAATCAAACCACCGGCAATCGCGCCATAGGCTTGACCCAAACCGCCCACAATCGCCGCCGCAAAGATCGGCAGCACAATGTTGAAGGCCAAGTCAGGTTTCAAGATCACGTCCAACGCCAACATGGTGCCCGCCATACAGGCCAAGCTACCGGCAATAATCCAAGTGGCACGCACCACCTGATTGGTATTGATGCCGGAAACCAGCGCCAGGTCAGGATTGTCGGCCATGGCGCGCATGCCTTTGCCCAACCGCGAACGGGTGAGGAAAAAATGCAGCGCCACCACAGCAATCACGGTAACCGCAATCAGCAATAATTGAGGTTCAGACACATTGATCGAACGGGTCCCGCCAATCCATGAGGTGTCGAAACGGAACAATTCTTTGGGTTCATTTTCAAAGAAACTGCGGGTTTGTACCCCACCGAACAGGCGCACCAAACCCTGGATCATCAAGGTCACGCCGATGGAGGCGATCAACAAGGTCACCGGCCGAACCCCGCGCTCTCGCAACGGCTGATAAAAGGTTCGGTCGATCCCCAAGGCCAGGCCCGCCGTGATGGCCATGGCAAAGGGCAGCACAATAAAGCCCGTGGGCCAGAAGGTGGATATGCCCATGGCACTGGCCGCTGCGGCCAACATGAAGGACACAAAGGCCCCCATGGTCATCATGTCGCCATGCGCAAAGTGCGCAAAACGCAAAATACCAAAAATCAAGGTAATGCCCACCGCACCGAGCGCATAAACGCTGCCCAATACGGCACCAGACACAATAACCTTGTTAAAGAAAAAGATCAGTTCGTTTATCATAGCGTCTACGTCCCCCGTTAGCCGCCAAGGAAGCTGCGTGCGACTTCAGGGTCGTCAAGCAGTTCCTGTCCGGTTCCTGTAAACCGGTTTTTACCATTCGCCAAAACAAACCCCTTGGATGCAAATTCAAGGGCCTGTCGTGCATTCTGTTCGACCATCAAAATGCCCACGCCGGCCTTGTTGATGTTCACAACCGTTTCGAAGATTTCCATCATATAGCGCGGGCTTAACCCGGCAGATGGCTCGTCCAACAACAGCAATTTTGGCTGGCTCATCAGCGCACGGCCCATGGCCACCATCTGCCGTTGCCCACCAGACAGTTCCCCCGCATTTTGCCTGCGCTTTTCTTTAAGCGGCGGGAACATATCGTAGATCGAGGTCAGCGTGTCGGAAAAATCGTCCCGGCGAATATAAGCGCCCATCTCCAGATTTTCGTGCACGGACATCGAGGTAAACACGTTAAATTCCTGCGGCACAAAGCCCAGCCCCATGGGCACCAGCTTGTCGGCCTGCATGTTGGCAATTTCCTGCCCCTCAAGCTGAATAGACCCGTCGGTGACCTCCAACAGACCAAAAATAGCTTTCAATGTGGTGGATTTACCTGCCCCGTTCGGCCCCACAATTACGCCCACATCCTCTTTATTGATGGACATGTTCACGCCATTCAAAATCGGTGCACCGCCATAGCCGCCATGCACATCTTTTACTTCCAACAAACTCACGATACAGCCTCCACCGCAGAGCCGAAATAAGCCTCGATAATCTCAGGATTGGCGCGAATTTCTTCCATCGGCCCCTCTGCAATCACCGTGCCCTGTGCCATCACAATCACCGGATCACACAGCTCGGCAATCAAATCCATATCGTGCTCAATTACAAAGAAGGTATAGCCCAGTTCCTTATTCATGCGCTGAATATTGGCCGCCAGATCTTTCAGCAGGGTCCGGTTCACCCCGGCCGCCACTTCGTCCAGCAGCACCGCTTTGGCATCCGTCATCATAGTGCGCCCGAGCTCCAGCAGCTTTTTCTGCCCGCCAGACAGATTACCCGCCAGTTCATTACGCACATGGCCCAGCTTCAAAAAGTCGATCACATCTTCCGCCATTTTGCGGATTTCCATGTCGAACTCAGCCACATGTTTGGGATTAAACCAGCTTTGGAACAAGGATTCCCCAGGCTGATCTGCCCCGGCAACCATCAGGTTTTCAAGCGCGGTCATATGGGAAAACTCATGCGCAATCTGAAATGTGCGCAGCAAGCCTTTTTTATAGAGCTGAAATGGTTTCAGTCCGGTGACATCCTCACCATCAAAAATGATTTGTCCTTCTGTGGGCTTTAGATTGCCCGCCACCATATTGAACAAGGTGGTCTTGCCCGCTCCATTCGGCCCGATCAGGCCGGTGATGGTGCCTTTGGCCACCGAGAGCGAACAATCATTTACGGCCTTCAAGCCTCCAAATTTTTTGGAGACATGACGCACCTCAATCATGTTGTTTTTTTGCACCCCGTATTCCCCTCTTGTCGGAGTTTATTCCGCCTAAATGCTCAGCTCTGTCCCATCTGGTCAAGGGGCCAGAATTCAGCAATTAGAACAATGTCAAAACCGCATCCGCCGTCGACTTGTTGCAAGCGAATGGCACATCATACAATGTGGCCAGCCGGATCAACGCTTTTACGTCGACATCGTGCGGCATTGCGGTGAGGGGATCAATGAAAAAAACCAGACCGTCAAGTTCGCCTTCGACAATCATGGCACCCAATTGGGCATCGCCGCCCAATGGCCCGCTTTTCAACAAATGAACGGACAGGTCGGTGGCGTCTTTTATGGCCTTGCCGGTTGTGCCGGTGGCAAACAATTCAAATTGAGCCAGCTTTTCTTTTGATTGGCTGCACCAGACCGTAAGGTCTTGTTTTTTCTTATCATGTGCAACCAGGCCGATTTTTTTGCTCAATTGTCTTCCCTTCGGACCCTATCGATCCAGCTTCTCCCAAAGCTCCCTCGCCCGGGACAGATACAACAAAGCAACTAACCTGAAAAGCTTTTGGCGTGAAAAAAGTTGCCTTTTTGACCAGTTTCGGCAACAGCTGCGCGCAATATGCTTGGTTTAGGCAACAATAGATAAAAAAGCCGCCTCAATTACCCAATCGGATAACTATAGAGACGACTTTACTGTCTATTTATAATTATAAATTCAACCGATCAACGATATGGATTAAAATTCTTGCCAATCCGCATCTTGGTCAATCGCCGCGCCACCAGAGCTTAGATAAGTGCCCGTTGGTTTTGATGCCGGTGACGCGTGTCTCGCGGCCGCCATCATGTGGCGGTCAGCGATCTGCTCATCGAATGAAACATCCATCTCTTTTTGTTCAATTATGAATTGATCCACAATCTTGTCCAACTCTGAAGCTTGGGCTTCTGTCTGGTCAATCGCAGCATTGGTTTCTTCTACCAGCGCCGCATTGTGCTGGGTCATTTCATCCATTTCCCGGATCGATTGCGAAATCTCATTGATCGCCGATGATTGTTCCTGGCTCTGATTGGCAATCTCATCCATCAGCCCGGTCATGCCCCGCACAGAGTTCACGATGCCTTCAAGGCTCTCAGACGCTTGCGCAACAAGTTTGGAACCGCCATCCACTTCGGTGACAGATTGCTCAATCAGGGCCTTCACTTCATTCGAAGCTTCGGCCGCCGACTGCGCCAGCCGCCGCACTTCAACAGCAACCACCGCAAAACCTTTGCCCGCTTCGCCAGCCCGTGCCGCTTCAACCGAGGCGTTCAAGGCCAGCAAATTGGTCTGGAAAGCGATATCGTCAATCATCCCAATAATGTCTGAAATTTTATTGGACGATTCAGTGATCCGCACCATCGCCTGATTGGCTGACTGCATCACCTCTCCACCTTGCTCGGCCACTTGCCGTGCTTCCAGCGCTGACTTGCGCGCCTGTTGCGCCCGCTCAGTGTTGTCATTCACCGTATTGGCCAATTGCTCGGTCGCTGCAGATGTTTCTTCAATCGCGGCCGCTTGCTTGGTGGTGCGTTCCGACAAATCATTGGCACCGGACAGAATTTCACCCGTGGCGCTCTTCAATCCGCGTGAGGTGGAGCGCAATTGACCAATCACCTCGCTGAGCTTTTCGCCCACCGCATTGGTGTCATTTTTCAATTGCAGGAAGGCACCACGATACTCGCCTTCAACTCGATGGGTCAAATCTGTGTTGGCCATCGCCGACAGCACTGCTCCGGTCTCCTGCAAGCCGCGATCTACCGTGTCGACCAAGCTGTTCACCCCATGCGCCAGCCGGTTCAGTTCTTCATCAGGAAACTCTGCCTGCACCCGTTTGGAAAAGTCGCCGTCCGTGGCCGCGCCCACCACTTCGCCAAATGCACTTTGCAGCTCGCTCATCATGGTCGCCCGCTCAATCGCTCGCTGCTTTGATGCCTGTTTTTCCTCTTCCGTCATTTCATTGACGCGCAGGCCATTGTCGCGGAACACTTCCACCGCACGGGCCATTTCACCCAACTCGTTGCGTCTTTGGGTGAACGGCACGTCGGCATCATAATCACCATCAGCAATCTTGCCCATTACGCCGGTAATCCGGTTGACCGGCACGCTAATTGACCGCCCGATGATAAAGCCCAGAATGATGATCGCCACAAAGGCAACGCCAATGGTGCCGAACATGAAAATCTTGGTCTGTTCGGTCATCGTCGCCAATGTGGTGCGCGCTTCTTGGCCCTTGCCCATGGCATATTCGATAATGGTTTTTAACTCAGTCGCAATCGTGTCGTAAAGCGTGTCCATTTCCGCGCTCAATGCGTTGAACCGCTCTTTGGCCCCCGCAAATTCATCAAAAGCCACATTGTATTTTTCCAATTTGTCCGCGATTTCAAATTGAAATGTGGGCTCAGCCCCGCCTTTGCCCGCGGCACGTGTCACGCGCTTGATCTGCTTATCGACCCCCATAATGTTGCGCGCACCGCCAAACAGTAAAAACTCCCGTTCATAATTGCGCATTTCAGAAAAGGCCAACTCGGTCGGGTCATCGCGCAAACTGCGCACATCCTTGTACACCTCGTCCGCAGTGGTTCTAAAACTGTTCAGAAAGCTCTCGTCTTGATTGATCGAGATTTCTGCTGAGGTTTCGATCATCAGCTCAAACAAGCTGCCATATTTGGTCAACGCATCCTGCACCACCGCAAAGCTGCCCGCGATCACTTCTTGATCCAGCGCTGTGCGCAATTCACTTAACCGCGCTTGAGCGGCCGCAATTTGATCGCGGGTCAGGTCCGCATTTTCAGCGCTGTCAGCCGCAATATAGTCCTTTTGGAAACGCCGCACCTGCAACACATCCAGCCCAAAAATCTGCGCCGTGTTTTGCGCTTGGGTAAAATGACGCTCTTGCAATATGGTCGAGGCTTTTTGCTGTTCAGATACCCAGAACATCAAACCGATCAACCCGATCGTGAGCGCGCTTAGCGCGGTGCTGAACACGATGCGTGTGGAGATTTTGGTCGAGCGGACCGACGGCAGCTTGAATTGCCATTTTGACCGAACTTTCTGCACAAGTGACCGAACCATTTGCATACCCCCCGATAGAAATCGTCCTAAACATATCTGAAATTGGTAATAAATTGGTTATCAAAACGACCAAAAAAATGGGCGCTCGAAAGCGCCCACATCGTTCGTGATGTCACAATGTTCTAAAACTCTTGCCATTCCGGGTCTTCGGCCAGTGCCTGGTTACCGCTGGTCAAATACTCACCGGCCACCGCCTTTTGTGGGGTCGGCTTGGCTGTTGCAGTCGCTTGCATCTCTTCCATCTGTCTGTCGGCCGCAGTTTCATCGAACTTGGACACGCTGTGGCTGCCTTCCACCACAAACTGCTCGACCACCCGGTCAAGCTCTGAGGCTTGGGCCTCTGTTTGATCAATGGCCGCATTGGTTTCTTCCACCAACGCCGCATTGTGTTGGGTCATTTCATCCATTTCGCGGATCGATTGCGAAATTTCATTGATCGCTGTCGCTTGCTCCTGGCTTTCCTGCGCAATCGCATTCATCAGTTCAGTCACACCGCGCACCGAGCTTACAATACCTTCAAGGTTCTCAGAGGCCTGCGCCACCAGCTTGGTGCCGCCATCCACTTCGGTGACCGATTGCTCGATCAGCGCTTTCACTTCGTTTGAGGCTTCGGCAGCTGATTGTGCCAACCGCCGCACTTCAACAGCAACCACCGCAAAACCTTTGCCTGCTTCGCCGGCCCGCGCCGCTTCCACCGAGGCGTTCAACGCCAGCAAATTGGTCTGGAAGGCAATATCATCGATCATGCCAATAATATTGGAGATTTTTGAAGAAGAAGAGGTGATGCGTTCCATCGCTTGATTGGCCTCGGCCATCACTTCACCGCCACGTTCAGCCACCTGCCGCGCTTCTTCTGCACTATTTTGTGCCGTTTTGGCCCGCTTGGTGTTTTCGTTCACCGTGTCGGCCAATTGCTCGGTAGATGCTGACGTCTCTTCAATGGCGGCCGCCTGCTTGGTGGTGCGTTCTGACAGATCATTGGCACCGGACAAAATATCACCGGTGGCGTGCTTGAGGCTGCGTGATGTTTCGCGCAGCTGACGGATCACATCGCCCAGCTTTTCACCCACCGCATTGGCATCTTCTTTCAATTGCAAGAAGGCCCCCTGGTAATTGCCTTGCATGCGCCGGGTCAAATCAGCATTGGCCAGCGCCGAGAGCACTTCGCCTGTCTCAGTGATGCCGCGATCGACCGTTTCCACAAGACTGTTCACCCCACGGGCAAGACTGTTCAGTTCTTCATCGGGAAATTCGGTGTTCACCCGCTTAGAGAAATCACCCGCCACCGCAGCGTCCACCACCACACCAAAGGCACTTTGCAGTTCGCTCATCATGGATGACCGTTCGATCGCGCGGCGTTTTGAAGCTTCTTTTTCCTCTTCGGTCATTTCATTGACCCGTTCGCCATTGGCCCGGAACACTTCCACCGCCCGAGCCATATCGCCCAACTCATTGCTGTTGTTCACATAGGGCACTTCATAGTTCAGATCCCCATTTGCAATTTCAGTCATGGCATGGGAAAGACGCGGAATAGGCCGCATCAGGAGGCGCGCAGCGATCGCAGCAACAATTGAGGCAACAACCAAAGTGCCCAGCGCCACAAACATTAATGTTTGCAGCAATGAATGCACCGATTTGTCAGCAACAGCCGTCGGCGTGGCCACAAATAGGATACCGGCCACCCCTTCTTTATTCATGTTTAAAAAGGGCTGGTACGCGCTGAAATAGCGTTTTCCGAGTATGTCTACCTGGCCTTCGAACCGTTCACCGGCTGCCAGCTGTTCATAAAGAGGATGGCCCTCAGCGATCACCCGTTCCTTATCGCGTGTCCCGTCGGCCAATTCCAATGTCGTGGTGAATTGCTCAAAATGCTTTTCCTCTTCAACCCAGCGGAAAATCGATACTTCGCCCTCGGTCAAACGCGACACCGCATCGACGAGATCGTCCGTGCGCAAGCGGGGCATGCGGCGTGTCTCCACAGCCTCAAGCGACCCGTCCTCCGCCCAAATTACTTCGGTGCCCGGCAATTGCACTTCGAAAATCGAAAGTGCCACCGACATATCGACCATTTGATTGCGCTGAGCCTCGCGATAAGTATCTGAAGACATTTGCCAATAAAGGGCGAAAGCCACCGCCATGATCGACACAGCAATGCTCACCAACACCAGTAAAGCAATGGACGTCGTCAGCTTAAAGCCGCGCAGGCTTGGCTTTTTGAATTTAAACCGCTTTTTCATGCTACCCACAAAGTGCTTACGCACTTCCCCATAAGTCAGTTGTGGCAAAGCCTAACAGTGGGAAGTAAAATGATGATTAATAAAGGAAAAACGTAGTTTTAATACAAAACGGCGCCCATCGGCGCCGTTTTTCTGAAGTTAAATTTGCAACTGTTACTAGAATTCAGTCCAGTCTTCATCCGGCTTGAGAGCAGTATTGCCTTGCGCAACAAACTGTTTCGCAACTGATTTCGCGCGCTCCTGATATTCTTTTACCCGGCCAAAAGCATGTTTGGGCTGTTCTTCAGGCGATTCACCATTCACCCCAACAGGTTGACGTGGACGCCCCCCATCATCTGTGACAAACACATCGACAATACTATCGAGTTCGGTGGCCTGGTTTTCCGTTTGCTCAATCGCTGCGTTGGTTTCTTCCACCAGCGCCGCATTGTGCTGCGTCGTCTCATCCATATCCCGCACCGCCTGATTGATCTGCTCAATCGAAGAGGCTTGCGCTTTACTCTTGTCGGCAATCGACACCATGATGGTATTGTTGGACCGTGCAGCCTCCAGCATGGCCTCCAAGCTCTTGGCCGCTTGCGCCAC
>NZ_JAKGTI010000002.1 GCF_021568695.1 Maritalea mediterranea | reverse complement strand
GGGTTGACTTGCCAATCCCCAGATCAGCTGCAACTGCCTCCCTGGGTAAACCGCTGGTCAGCGCCAGCTTTACTGCTTCACGCTTGAAGTCTGCTGAATGTCTCTTGTGGGCCATAAATTCCTCCAATCAGTATTCCTAATTCTGTTGAAGGTCGTGTCCACTTTTTTAAGACAAGTCCAAACACAGCAGGTTGAAGCCTTCGTCGATCACTACAACAACCATCGTTATCACGAGAGCCTCAAAAACGTTGCACCGGCTGATGTCTACTTCGGCAGGGCACAATCCATCTTGAACAGCCGTGAAAGGATCAAACAAAACACCATCAAACAACGGCGCTTGAAATACCGCAAAGTCGCCGCATAATATCAACAACAAAGATGGACCAAATCATCTCTTAGATCAGACAGTATTCTGTCTCAAATACCCTGAACACGGACATAGCGCTTTTTGAAAAACTTGAGAAGGACCCGTTCAATAAATGGGTCGCCGCACATAGGGTGGCGCGTAAGCGCCACCTTTTTTGCTCCAACTTTTACCTATTTGGCGTCCAGATAGGTGCTGGCACAAGTCACAACCTAATTAAGATCATGCTTCAGGATCACGCCAATAGACCCACCAAACATGGGAGCCCTGCCAATATGCATCACTGGGTTAGCAGGATCGCCTGGCGATGAGCCGTAGTTGATCTGCGGTGAATAGGATAAGAAATCAACATTAGCATATCCACCGAAAGAGGTGTTTGGGCCTATTTGTTTGTCGAAACTGACTTTCGCCATGGAACCGACAGCTATTCCCATATCGGATAAGTTTGCAGTTTGGGTGATATAGGAATCTTCATAGTCAGCATCATATTGAGTGCTGGCGATAAGAATCGACACGGCTCCCTTTACGTTCACAACCCAGCCATCCGTTTCGACAATATCAAAGGATGTGCCAACCGTGACACCGCTATAAGCAGTAGAAAGATTTTCCATCACGTTAACCGTGGTCGAACCTCCAACGATGTCACCGTTGATATCGAGCTGTTGGTTCAAATGGCGAAATTCCGGACCAAAGAAAAACTCAGCGTGCTCGAACTTATTTTTAAGCAGGGCTTCGATTTCGATATATCGGGCTGTCCTATTTGTGGTTGTTTCCAGTGTTGAGCCATCATTTGTGCCGTAGCCGCTCACGTAAGGCATCTCAACCCAGCCGTAACGCTCGCCTGGACCAGCGTCGTAGAAGCTTGCAGATGAGGAGCCCCCAATCCCATGAAATACACCAACAAACTCAATTGTAGACATATCTGCATTAAGAACTGGTGCCGGCAATGCTGAGCCAAACAGAATACCGAGGCTGCCGCCCGCAAGTATGCCGCTATCGGTATCCAGATTGTTCAATCTGGCAAAAGGTGAACTCTCTTCACGCTCCGCAAAAAACAAGTTTGACGGAAGTTTGAAGACACTTACACCGGAATTAAACTCGACGTATGAATCCTCGGCAAGTGCCGGGGTTGTCAATGACGCAAGCAAGGCAAAGCCCGCATATGCAAACGACCGCCTGACGTGTTTTTGGCGTCCAAATCCTGTAAAATAAACCACTCGCCCCTCCCCCAAAATTATTGTTAATAATTTGCAAACAATGGAAGCTAACTTGACGGATTGCATCAAGGTTGGCAACCCTCAAATTGGGGTTCGGTATTCGGCAAAGAATGGCATTAAACGCAAAGCCACTTGTTACCTTCTAAGCTTGTTATTGTATGTCTATGTTTATTATAAGTTTTTATGAAATAACTAAAATACAAGTCAGTGCAACCTGATAAATGGGTGAGGGGTTAAGCCTCTTCACGATACTATTTCTGACTATTTTACGGGTGCTTGAAGGGATTGGCTGTGCTTAGAGTGCGGGCGGGATTGCCGCAATGGTGCTTTTAGATCGGAGCAGATTTTGACGATCTTTGGATTTTTAAATCGTCACCGTTTGGAAACTTGGAAGAGACCGCTCGCTTCCTCACTGCTCAATATTCAATTCGGCGATGAAGTCATATTTGTCGCCGCGGTAGGCTGAGTTTGTGACTTCTATCGGGCGGCCATTGGCGAGGAAGGAATGGCGCTCGGTGTGGAAAATTGGGGAACCGATTTCGATGCCGAGCAACCGCGCTTCTTCTTCATTGGCGATGGCGGCGTGCATGCGTTGTACGGCGCGTACGGGCATGTTGCCGCTTTGTCGGAGCGCTTCGTAAAGCGAGGCGTTGATAGTTTCAGGGGGAGCGGCATAAAGCGGCACGGTTGCGTTTTCAATCCCCAGTGGCTCACCCTCTGCAAGGCGCACGCGCGACAGGCGCACAACTTGTTCGCCAGGCGAAATGCCAAGCTTCAGGGCTTCATTGGCAGTGGGCAAGCCCACTGATTTGTCCAAAAGAATGGAGCTGGATTGCTGGCCGCGTCGCTGCATATCTGCGGTGAAGCCCAAAAGGATAGATAAGGGCTGATCAATCTGCGGCTTGACAAAGGTGCCAGCCCCATGGCGCTTGGAAATCAAGCCATCATTTAAAAGGCTTTCGATGGCTTTGCGTACTGTGATGCGGGAGAAACCGGTGGCTTTGACCAACTCACGTTCCGAGGGCAACGCCTCGCCACCGCGCAACGCGCCGCGCTCAATAAGCTCACGCAGCGCCCGCGCCAACTGGCGATAAAAGGTTTCATTTCGCTTTTTGCCATGCTGAAGTTTCAGCAGGATTTCTTCCATCACAGGATTTTCCGACAAAGCAGAAACGGTTTCCCTGTCAGTCTCTATCTGGCTTTTTTCGGATTTTCCTGTCACTGCAGCATTCCTAATTATCAGAGCGTAGACGCGGGTCTAGCGTGTCGCGTAAAGCATCACCCAACAGGTTGAAGCCAAACGATAAAAACAAAATAGCAAAGCCGGCAAATATGGCAGGCCAAGGTGATAGCAATAAAAAATTGCGGCCTTCGGATAGCATCAAACCCAAAGAAGGTATAGGCGGTTGTGCGCCAAGGCCGAGGAAGGAGAGGGAGGCCTCCACCAAAATGGCGGCAGAGAGGAGTAAACTGGCTTGCACCAAAATCACAGAAGAGAGATTGGGCAGCAGATGCGAAAAGATAATCCGGAGGTCTGACGCGCCAATGGCTTTGGCCCCCATCACATATTCGCTTTCCACAATCACAAGAGAAGGGCCGCGCAGCAGTCGAGCGAAAATCGGTGTGTAAACAATAGCAATCGCGATGGCCGCCCCCCACGTGCTGGGGCCGATCACGGCGATTACGCCGATGGCGAGCAAAAGGATGGGGAAGGCAAATAGGATGTCCATAAACCGCATTACAATACGATCAAACCAGCCGCGATAATAGGCGGCAAGCATGCCCAACATCCCGCCAACCAATAAAGCCAAGCCCACCGCGGTGAGGCAGGTCACCAATGATGTGCGATAGCCATAGACAATACGTGCCAAAACATCGCGACCCAGCTGGTCTGTGCCCAAAAGATTGACCGCATTCGGCGCTTTCATCCGCTGAATCATTACTTGTTGATAGGGGTCTTGGAAACCAAGAATTGGCGCAAAGAGTGCCAAGATGATCTGAAGCGCGACAAACCCGACGGCAAAGCTCAAAAGCTTGTTCTGTTTGATAAATTGTCTCATTGTGACACCCGCGGATCAATGTAGGCGTAAAGCAGATCGACAAAGAAATTCACCATCACGAAAGAGGCCGTCATCACCAAAATTGACGCCTGCACAAGTGGGTAATTTCGTTCCGCGATGGCGCCAAGTACCAAGCGGCCCAAGCCGGGAATGGCGAAGACTTGCTCAACCACAATCGCGCCGCCCAGCAAGTAGCCCGTGGCCACACCCACACTGGTGATGAAGGGGATTAAAGCATTGCGCAGCGCATGTTTATACACAAGGCCACGCTGCGGCACGCCTTTGGCGCGCGCGGTGCGAATGTAATCTTGGCTAAGTGCATCCAACATGGCGGAGCGAACGAGGCGGGACAAATTGGCGAGCATGGGCAAGCCCAGAGCGATTACAGGCAAAATCATGCGTTGCAAATTGCCCAAGGGATCTTCGGTGAAAGGCACATAACCCAGTGCGGACACGCCCGGCAGCAGCTTCGACACCAGAAAAATGGCGACAATGCCCAGCCAAAATGAGGGGATGGTGAGCCCGGCGATCGCGCCGATGCGCACGGCGACTTCCGCGCCTTTGCCGCGCGCTTCGGCCATAAAGCATCCGATGGGGATGGAAAGGCCGGCGCCAAACAGCACAGATAAGAAGGTAAGTTCTAGGGTTGGCCACAAATTGGCGCTGATTTCGCTCATCACGGGACGACCAGTCCAGATTGAGGTGCCAAAATCTCCCCGAACCGCGCCCCAAATCCAATCGAAATATTGAACATATATGGGCTTATCTAGCCCTATTCGGGCTTCAAGTTCGGCGATCCGCTCCGGCGTAATTTCGGTGTTGGCCCCCAACATGATCGCAACGGCATCGCCCGGGATCAGGCGGATCATCATAAAGACAATGATCGACACCCCGAAAAGAACAACAGCAAGATCGATCAGCCTGCCGACGATAAATCGAGAAGAAGTGCGCATCTTATGACCTGAATTAAAAGCGCGGCGCCGTTATGGGGCGCCGCACAAATTTACACATTATTCGTTGATCGTGGCGTCGACCAAGCTGGTCAAACGGCCAGTTGGGTAAATCTCAAAGCCATCGACCTTGTTGTTTACCGCAGTGAACAAATTGCCATAGGCGAGGTGCGCCACTGGACCTTCACAGGCAAGCATACGCTGCACATCATCGTAAATTTCTTTACGTGTGGCTTGATCAGTTTCGCTGCGGCCTTTGTCCAACATGTCGTTCAGTTCCGGATTATCATACTGGAACACGTTGGTTGAGCCACCGGAATAGAAGGTGCGGTAGAAATATTGGTCCGGATCTGGGTTGCCGCCATTGGCCGAAACGAACATGTCAAAATCTGAATTGCGCCAATCTTGAACAAACTCGCCAATTTCCTTGTTCACCAACTCTACTTCGATGCCACCTGCAGCCAATTGCTGTTGGATCACTTGCGAAATGTCACGGGCATCTTGCCGTGGCAGCACAAGGATGGAGAGCTTGATCGGCATATCGACACCGGCTTCTTCCAGCAACGCTTTTGCGCCATCGACATCTGGCGTATAGCAATCGAACTCAGACGTATCGAGCGCCCAAGAGCTGAGTGCGGGGGAGAGTGGCCCACCAGGCACACCTGCGCCAAACAATGCACCATCGATAATCTCTTGCCGGTTCAACAGCATATTGATCGCGCGGCGCACCTTCGGCTCGGCCAAGGGACCGCGGGTCACATTCATGCCCAGCAAGGTGTAGGACACGTCACGTGTTTCCAAAACAGACACATTGGGTTGTGCCTGCAATTGTAGAGCTGTGGCAGGATCGATGCCGGGCAAAATATCATAGTCACCGCTGGTGAGGCCCACTTGACGGGTCGCCGCTTCAGGCACAAAATTGACCTTCACGCCATCCAATTTCGGCAAGCCTTCTTCGCGATAGCCGTCAAACTTGGCGAGGGCAATATAGCCATTTGGCTGCCACTCATCGAACTTGAAGGGGCCAGTGCCGATTGGCGTTTGTTGAAGCTTTTCAATATCATTTTCCAGCTCTGCAGGCACAATCGCGATGCCTGCCAGCGCCGAGAGAATTGGCGCAAACGGCGCGTCCAGAGTAAGTTTGAGTGTGGTTGCATCCACAACTTCGATGCCAGTGATCGGCGACACGCGGCTGGCCAGCGGCGAGCCGGTGGCTTCTGCTTGGACCCGACGAATGGAGGCGGCCACATCATTGGCGTCCATTGTTGAACCATCGTGGAAGGTCACACCGTCATGAAGCGTAAATGTGTAAGCGAGGCCGTCCTCAGACACATCCCATGATTTGGCAAGGTCCGGCACAACATCCAGGTCCGCATTAATGTCGGTCAGCCCCTCATAAATATTACCCTGTACCACCACAACAGAGTTGAAGGCGGTGATCAAATGCGGATCAAGGCCCGCAGGTGATGAATCAATTGCCACATTTAAAGTTGCGGCTGAAGCGCTTGTTGCAAGCACGCTGGATGCAAACAAAGCGATCCCGAGTTTTTGAATAGACATGGTTCCTCCTAAATCTTTGTCTTGCGTCTGTGCGCAAGGAATTGTCCGACATCGTGGTTCATCTCTCAGCCATGCCGCGATATATCCACTATAGAACCACTCTGGACAAATTCGACGTTATGGTATTATTCTTCGCTATGCAAGTGGGTCGATAATCGAAAGGAATTCGAGTTTCTTTCGTGCGTCGCCCAGACAATTTTTGCCGCTTATTTGCGACTTTTTTCAACGGGAGGACATATGACCCAATCGCCGCTGCTCACAATCGACGATTTGTGGATTGATGTTGGGTCGCGTCCTGTTATCGAAGGGGTGTCCCTTTCGATAAAACCTGGAGAAATGTTAGGGCTTGTGGGGGAGTCAGGGTGTGGTAAGTCAGTGACGGCGCTATCTATTATGCGGCTGCTGGCCGAGCCGCCCATGCACATTAGGCAGGGCGCAATACACTATGATGGCCAAGATATTTTAGCCATGTCCAACCTTGAGTTGGAGCAGTTGCGCGGCAACCAAATCGCGATGATCTTTCAAGAGCCGATGACCTCACTAAACCCGGTTTTTACCATCGGTGATCAAATTGCAGAAGTGGTATTGCTTCATAAGACCAGTGATCGAGCGAAAGCGGCGCGACGCGCCGTGGAGCTGCTGGATCGGGTGGGTATTCCGGCGCCTGAAAAGGCAGCGCAAAAATTTCCGCATGAAATGTCTGGTGGCCAAAGGCAACGCGCTATGATTGCCATTGCCTTGGCGTGCGACCCGCAATTGCTGATCGCAGATGAACCCACAACCGCGCTTGACGTGACGGTGCAGGCGCAAATTCTCGAATTGATCGAAGATTTGCGGGGTGAAATGGGTATGGCGGTATTGTTGATCACCCACGATTTGGGCGTTGTGTCGCAATATTGCGGGAGGGTTGCGGTGATGTATGGCGGGCGTGTAGTGGAAGAGGCGCCGGCGGACGAGCTATTTACCAATCCACGCCACCGCTATACCGAGGCCTTGTTGCGGACAATTCCGGCGGCGAACCCGCCCGGGGTGGAGTTGCCTGCAATCCCCGGAACTGTGCCGCCCCCTGGCGCGCGGCCAAATGGATGTGCCTTTCATCCAAGATGTTCTTTTTGCCTGGACATCTGCACCGAGGAAATGCCCGAATTAACCGGGGATGATCACCACCGTTTGCGTTGTTGGAATGCGGCCTAATGACTTTGCTTGAAATCAAAAATCTTTCAAAAATCTATCACGGCAAAAATGGCGCGAAGGTGCAGGCCTTGTCAGACGTGTCACTGGACATTGCCGCTGGCGAAGTCGTCGGTGTGGTTGGTGAATCCGGCTGCGGTAAGTCGACTTTGGGCCGCTCGCTGCTGCGCCTGATTGAGCCGAGCGGCGGACAAGTGCTGTTTGAGGGTCAAGACATTGTTCCGCTCAAAAAATCGGCCCTCAAGCCGATGCGGCGCGATTTGCAGATCATCTTTCAAGATCCGTTCGGGTCGCTCAACCCGCGCCACAAGGTGGGCAAAGTGATCGGGGAGCCGTTGGAAGTGCACGGCATTGGCACTAAACAGCAGCGACAGGAGAAAGTGCGCGAGTTGCTGGATTTGGTGGGTTTGCCACAAAATGCCATTGATCGGCATCCGCACGAATTTTCCGGTGGCCAGCGGCAACGGATCGCCATTGCCCGCGCGCTGGCGCTTGACCCCAAGCTGATTGTTGCTGACGAAGCAGTGTCGGCTTTGGACGTGTCGATCCAAAGCCAGATCATCAACTTGATTGCCAAGCTGCAAAAACAGCTCAACATCTCCATTCTGTTTATCAGCCATGATTTGTCTGTCATCCGCCATGTGAGCGACCGGATCGCGATTATGTATCTTGGGCGGATTGTAGAAATGGGCGAGACGGAAGAGGTGATGCAAAACCCGCAGCACCCTTATACGCAGTCGCTTCTGTCTGCCATTCCACGCGTTGGCGAGAAGCGAGCGCGTACCGTTTTGGCTGGAGAAGTTCCTGATCCAGCAAACCCGCCATCCGGCTGCGCCTTCCACACAAGATGTCCAAAAGTGATGGATGTTTGCAAACAAACCCGTCCTGAATTGAAAGCACAAACGCAGGGAGCCGTGGCATGTCATCTCTTTCCGCAATAAGTGATGTTGAATCCATCGCCAAACGGGCGTTTGAACCTGTGCAAGCCGCGATAGATGCGGGAAAAATTCCCGGCGGTGTGCTGGGCGTTGTGACCGCAGATGGCGAACGCGCCATACTGCATGCTGGGAATGCGCGGACAGTGCCAGACGAGCGGCCTATGGAGAAAGACACTTGGTTCGACCTTGCGTCACTTACCAAGGTGATTTTCACGACCTCGCGCATTCTCGATTATGCCCTTGAGGGGCGGATCGATTTAGACGCGCCCTTGATCAGCGTGTTGCCGGATTTGAGGCAATATAACGCCGATGCCTGGGAGCGTAAGGTCACGTTCCGCGACTGTTTGGGCCACCAGACGCCATTTCCGGCGGTTGAGCCTATCTACACCTATGGCCGCGATCCGGAATTGCTGCGGGCCTTCATCCTGCAACGCGAATGGCGCAAGGGCGCGCCCGTATATTCTGACATTAATTTCATCCTGCTTGGCTTTGCATTGGAGCGCATTGAAGGCTGTAAATTGCGCGAGATGGTGCCACCTGAAGGATTTGCGTTCAGCGCACCAAAACATGTCAGCGCGGCAACTGAAGATTGCACATGGCGCTCGAAAATCATGTGTGGCGAAGTGCATGACGATAATTGCTATGCGTTGCAGGGGGCAGGGCATGCAGGCTTGTTTGGTACGGCGGATGCGGTGCTAAATTTTGCCTCCGATCTGCTGGAAAACGCAGACAGCCCAAAAGTAACATTAATGCGCACCAAATTGAGTGAAAAGCGCAGCCACGGATTTGAGCATCGCCATGAGGGATGGCCCGGCGGCGATAAATGCAGCGATGAAACAATCGGCCACACCGGCTTTACGGGAACGGGCGTTTGGATGGATTTTGATCGGAAAATCGGGTGGACTTTACTGACCAACCGCATTCACCCGACGCGACATTTTGATAGCGGTATTGCTGAACTGCGCCGCACCGTGGGCGACTTGGTCGTGCAATCTTAAGGGGGAATATGATGAGTGCAATCTGGTCTGTTGGTCTGATGACCGGTACGGTTTTGGATGGATTTATCGATGTGGCTTTGCTGCGCACCGATGGCGAAGAAATTATTGAGTTTGGTCCTTATGAATTGATGCCTTATCCCGAACACATCAATGACATGCTGGTGCAGGCTTTGGCTGAAGCGCGCGAATGGCAATTTGCTGACGAAGATCCGCAAATTTTTGCCGAAGCCGAGGTGGCGCTGACCGATGCACAGTCGGATGCGGTGAAGGCGTTGGTGAAGCAAGCAGGCTTGAAAATGTCTGATGTTGGTGCCGTGGGCTTTCACGGGCAGACCGTTTTGCACCGCGCCCCGCAGCCAGAACGGATCGGCCAAACCCGCCAGCTCGGCGATGGCCAGCGGATGCATGAACGGTTGGGGGTGCCGGTTGTATATGACTTCCGAAGCGCAGATATGGCTGCAGGCGGGCAGGGTGCGCCTTTGTCAGCAATCTACCACGCGGCTTTGCTGAAACGCATAAATGCGGGTGCTGAAAGCGCCGTACTCAATCTGGGCGGTGTGGCCAATATCTCATGGCGGTCGGCTGATGGCGATCTGATTGCCTTTGATACAGGGCCAGCCAACGCCCCCACCAATGATTTTATGAAAGCCCGTGGCTTGGGCAAAATGGACGAGGATGGCAGGCTGGCCTTGTCTGGCACTGTGGATGAAGAGCGGCTTGCATCGCTTTTGACCCATCCCTATTTGGCGGCAGCCTATCCGAAATCGCTCGATCGGTTTGATTTCGGTCCGGAAATGGCGGGTGAGTTGAGTGATGCAGATGGTGCAGCGACCTTGGCTGCCTTCACAGCTGGTGCGGTGGATAAAGCGCTGGACCTGCTGCCTGCACGACCTGAAAGGCTAATTGTTTGCGGTGGTGGTCGCAAAAACCCGGCCATTATGCAGGCGCTGGCAGTACGCACGGCCTGCACCATCGATCGGGCGGAAGATCACGGCTGGCGCGGCGACGCGGTAGAGGCAGAATGTTTTGCCCATTTGGCAGCCCGCACATTGCGCGGACTGCCGATTAGTTTTCCCAAAACGACGGGCGCGCCAAAACCGCTTACCGGAGGGCGGATGGCGCGTTAGGACGTTAGAGGATAGATTGCCCAGTCGATTTCCAGTCATTGACGAAGGCTTCAAGGCCTTTTGCGGTCAATGGATGTTCAGCCAACTTGCGGATCACTGCAGGTGGAATGGTCGCCACGTCGGCACCCGCAAGCGCACTATCGCTCACATGGTTGGCCGAACGGATGGATGCGGCCAGAATTTGGGTTTCAAAGCCGTAATTATCATAAACGGTGCGGATATCTTCGATCAGCTGCATGCCGTCGAGATTGATGTCATCCAACCGGCCGATAAAGGGCGACACATAGGTTGCGCCAGCTTTGGCAGCCAACAGGGCCTGGTTCACAGAGAAACACAGGGTCACATTGGTTTTCACACCCTTGTCGGTGAAATATCGACAGGCTTTCAAACCATCCATGGTCAAAGGCAGTTTGATCACCACATTGTCGGCCAGTGAGGCGAGGTAATCGCCTTCTTTGACCATGCCGTCAAAATCGGTTGCTGCCACTTCGGCGGAAACTGGCCCTTCAATCAGGTCACAGATTTCCTTGACCACTTCGATAAAATCGCGGCCGGATTTGGCGATCAGGCTTGGGTTGGTGGTGACACCATCGAGCAGCCCAAGGCCGCCTAGTTCTTTGATGTCTTCAGTGTTGGCGGTGTCCGCGAAGAAAAGCATTGATATACCTCTGTTGGTAGAAGTTTGAGTTGATTTAGAGTTCGAGATCCGCCGGCAATCGGTTCGACAAGACCAGATCTGCATTTGCCAAATCGTTTTGTCGGACTTTTTTGAGTGCCTGTTCTTTGGAGAGCCCTTCGGCGAGCCATCGCGCTAAGAGGCGGTTGGTTAGTTCCTGTTTGGATGTGCTAATCCAGACAGAATAGGACCAAAATTGGGGCAGTGTGATCCAACTTGGCTGGTCAAAAAGGAGATAGTTTCCCTCGACAATGACAAATTCAGTGTCTGATGCCACAAATCCTGCGCCAGCAATTGCGATATCACGATTGCGGTCAAAGACGGGATAAATGACTTCCTTGCCGTTGGATACACGTTCGATCAAAGCGCAGAACCCGTCTACGTCAAACGTTTCCGGCGCCCCCTTGCGATGTCGAAGATCACGTTGATCCAACAAGCGATTGTCGAGATGAAATCCATCCATCGGAAGCACCGTCGCCTCGCGATCAGTTTCATTCAATTTTGCGCAAAGTGCATCGGAAACGGTTGATTTGCCCGTGCCGGGCGGGCCGGCAATGGCGATCAACTTTCGTTGCTGCGGCAAATCGATGATTTGCGACAGAATGTGGTCTGCGCGGAGATTAGGCGGGAATGTCATCGGGTTTCATCGCACCTGTCATTAGCGCCACCGCATCCGACATAGATATTTGGGATGGGTCGACAACACAAATTCTTTTGCCCAAGCGGTGGATGTGGATCCGATCAGCCAATTCAAATACATGCGGCATATTATGGCTGATCAGAATGATGGGAATGCCGCGCGATTTCACATCCAGAATCAGTTCGAGAACTTTACGGCTTTCTTTCACCCCGAGGGCGGCGGTCGGCTCATCAAGAATGATGACTTTTGATCCGAATGCTGCCGCGCGGGCAACGGCGACGCCTTGTCGTTGGCCACCAGACAACGTTTCGACCGCCTGATTGATGTTTTGAATGGTCATCAAGCCCAGTTCCGATAGTTTTTCGCGGGCAAATTTCTGCATGGCTGGTCGATCGAGCATGCGAAACCATTTTCCCAAAATGCCCGGCCGTCGAATTTCCCGGCCCATAAACATATTGTCGGTAATCGAAAGCGCCGGGCTCATCGCCAATTGTTGATAGACGGTTTCCACTCCAGCGCTGCGCGCGGCATTGGGTGAATGAAACGCGACCTTCTGACCTTCAAGCCAAACCTCACCGGCATCGGGAATGGTTGCGCCGGATATGGCTCTGATCAGGCTGGACTTACCCGCGCCATTGTCGCCAATCACCGCCAGGATTTCTCCGGGATAGAGATCGAAGTCACAATTGTCGATGGCCGTGACTCGGCCATAACGCTTAACCAGATTGCGTGCTTTGAGTACAGGTTCCATTACGCAGACACCTTTCTGATCCACTGGTCGACGGCGACCGCCGCAATGATCAACATGCCGATTAATAAGTTGGTCCATTGTGGGTCCGCGCCGGCAAGGCGAAGTCCCAGAGTGAAAACGCCAACGATCAACGCGCCAAAAAGGGTGCCCAATATGGACCCTCGGCCACCGAAAAGGGAGATGCCACCGATCACCACAGCCGTAATACTTTCAATGTTTGAGAGCTGACCCGAGGTTGGTGACACGCTGCCGATCCGGCCGATGAGGGTCCAGCCAGCAAAGGCACAGATAAGGCCGGACAGCACATAAACAGAAATCAATGTCCGCCTGACGTTGACACCGGAGAGTTCTGCGGCTTCCGGGTCGTCTCCAACGGCATAAACATGGCGGCCCCAAGCGGTGTATCGCAATGCGTACGCCAACAAAAAGGCGAGTAAGATCATGAAGATCACGCCATAGGTGAAAATGGCACCGCCTATTTCTATTCGACTGCCAAAAAACTGCAAAATTGCAGCGTTGGCTTCGATGTCTTGGCTGCGGATCGTTTCATTTTTCGAGTAAAGGAAGTTGGTGGCAAGAACGACCTGCCACATCCCCAGCGTCACGATAAAGGGGGGCAATTTGATGATGGCGACCAGGACGCCACTAATGAGGCCGCAAAGTGCACCGCAGATGAGACCGCAAATAATGGCTACTTCCGGGGGCAATCCATATCGAAAGGTGAACTGCCCCATGACCACAGAGGACAACACCATGACGGCGCCAACCGAGAGATCGATCCCTGCGGTCAAAATGACGAGCGATTGTGCAAGGGCCACAATGCCAACAATCTGAACCTGTTGAAGAATTAGGGTCATCGCGAATGGCGACAGGAACTTGTCGCCCAAGACGATGGCAAAACCCAGTATGGCTGCCATCAGCACCATGAGCGGGACGAGTGAGGGGGTCACATGCAGAGCATGTTGCACCTTGTGCGCAAAACTGCGCGGTTGTCCGAAACTGGCAACCGTCTCGTTGGAATTTGCTGCGCTTTCATAGCTGTCAGACATTTTGTTACCCTTTAAAACTTGACGCTAAAAATCCTGCCCGCGTGTTGAACGGGCAGGATCAAGTTTACGATTGGCGTGTTAGCCCCAGCAGAGCTCTAAGCCTTCTTCAGATGTGATGGATGGCACACCTTCTACAGGGCTGTCTGTAACCAATGCAACGCCGGTGTTGAAGAAGTCCAAACCAGGAGAGGTTTCAGGCAGTGTTTTGTCTTTCGCATATTGTGCAATTGCTTCAATGCCCAAGCGCGCCATATCCAGCGGATACTGTTGCGCTGTTGCGCCGATCACGCCTTCTGCGACATTGGTTACACCAGGGCACCCACCGTCCACAGAAACGATCAGAACATCGTCTTCACGACCAATCGACTTCAGTGCTTCATAAGCGCCGGCAGCAGCAGGCTCATTGATGGTATAAACCACATTGATCATTGGATCGATTGCCAACAGGCTTTCCATGCCTGTCCGGCCACCTTCTTCTGCGCCATTGCTGACATCATGACCCACGATGCGCGGATCTTCCTCATCGCCCCAACGATTAGGGTCTCCAAGCTCAATGCCGAAGCCTTGAAGGAAGCCTTGGTTACGCAGAACGCCAACAGTTGGCTGGCTCTGGTTGATGTTTAGCAGACCAATTTTTGCGTCAGCAGCAGCGTCGCCAAGCTGACCTGCGGCCCACGCACCGATCAAGCGACCGGCTTCGAAATTGTCAGTCGCAAATGTTGCATCAGCAGCGTCTGCTGGTGATAGCGGCGTGTCGAGTGCGATGACCAAAAGGCCGGCGTCCCGAGCTTGTTGAACGGCAACTGTAATCGCAGATGTGTCGGATGCGGTAAGCAGGATGCCTGATGCGCCGCTTGCAATACAGGTTTCGATCGCAGCGACCTGGGTTTCATGATCGCCATCAAACTGGCCTGCAAACGCTTGAAGGTCGACACCGTTTGCCTCAGCGGCCGCAACGGCACCTTCGCGCATTTTTACAAAGAACGGGTTGGTATCCGTCTTGGTGATAAGGCAGGCGGAAGTGGAATGTCCGTCGGCAAAAGCAGCGCTGACGCTGGTCAGGGCTGTTGCGATGCCGACTAGTAGGGTTTTGGTCAATGAATGCATGGTCTCCTCCATTTTCATGCAGCCCACACGGGCAGAGTGGCACATTTATGACGGAATAAATCGTGCTCGTCAATAAATAACTCTCTGGAAGTTAGTTTTTTATTGTGGCATCTTGAAAAGCGATGAAGAATATTGAACTGATAGAGGGTGCAGAGGAGAATCACGCGAAATGCTGTTTGCCGAAAATGAAAAAACGAACGCCAATCGATTTTCCCAAGGGACCAATCAGTCAGAGATGCGCGCAAATAATGAGCGCCTCGTTTTGACATTGCTTCGGTATGAGCAAGGCCTCGCGAAAGCTGATATTGCAAGGAAAACCGGACTTTCGGCTCAGACTGTCGCTCGACTGATTTCCAAGTTGAGCGGTGAGGGACTCATCGAAAAAGGCAAACCGCAAAAAGGGCGAATAGGGCAACCATCAACGCCTTTATCTTTGGCGGCAAGCGGCGCTTATTTTTGGGGATTGAAGGTGGGGCGGCGGTCGGTTGAGTTGGCGCTGGTCGACTTTTTAGGCAACACGGTGCGGCATGAAAAAAAGATATATGACTATCCTGAATTTGATGTTGTGATCGATTTTGCCTGCGCGGCGGTTGAGAAAATTCTTGAAACGGAGGGCCCTGAGACCAAGGCGCATTTGAAAGGAATGGGGCTTGCTATGCCCGGCTTTTTATGGAGTTGGGCGCCCAAAATTGGTGTGTCGCCGGACCGGATGGTGAAATGGAAAACGGCCGATCTGCGCAAAGATTTGGCTGAGCGCTTGGGTATTCCGGTTTTTTCACAAAATGATGCGACCGCGGCATGCAGCGCGGAAATGGTTTTTGGAAAGCGGTTTGTTGCGCAAAATGCGCTCTATTTCTATGTCGGGTTCTTCATTGGGGGCGGGCTTGTTCTCAACGGCTCACTGTTCACTGGATCGTTCGGCAATGCTGCTGGGTTGGGGCCGTTGTTGGTGCCCACAGACGATGGTAACTTGAAGGACCTCCTTGATGTTGCGTCACTGGCAGCGCTGGAAAAACAACTCGATGTCAAAGGGTTTGAAGGTCGCGTGATCTGGGAGGATGCGGGTGTTTGGACTATTGACGCAGAAATATTAACCGCATGGCTTGAACAAGCTGCCAACGGAATTGCCCATGCAATTCATACTGCACAAGCCATCATCGATGCTGAAAGTGTGATAATTGACGGATGGTTGCCGACAAATGTACGGCATCAACTGATTGAGAAAACAAAAGACCTTCTGCACAAAAAAGATTTTACCGGGGTCAGTATTCCAGAAGTCCAGGAGGGCTCGGTTGGCACTGCTGCGCGCACACTGGGAGCTGCCAGTCTTCCATTAAAAGATCGATTTTTGATCGAATAGCGCGCGGTTTGCTCAGATTTGCTTGATGTCGATAAAGGGTCAATAGTTTTTAGAAAGCGTTTTCGGCCCAATGGCGCACAGCTCTTTACCGTTATAAAGGCGATATAAATCCGCCCACCGGCTTTCAAAGAGGTTTGGACGAGATGCCCATCCGGATCGCGAAAGCAACCCGTTGCCCGGAATGCATTGCGATTACATCACCGCGCCCACCTGCCAGGGCACAAATTCATGATCGCCCAGCCCCAGCACTTCGCTTTTGGTGCGCGTGCCTTCGGCAGTGGTGATGATCTGTTCAAAAATCTGCCGGCCTTTTTCTTCAATAGATACGCTCTGGCTGACAATATCGCCGCAATTGATGTCCATATCGTCGGGCATGGTCTCAAACAGCCGGTCATTGGTGGCCAGTTTCAGAGTGGGGGCCGGTTTGGAACCAAAGGCCGAGCCGCGGCCGGTGGTGAACACAATCATTTGCGTCCCGCCCGCAATCTGCCCGGTGGCGGAAACCGGGTCATAGCCCGGCGTATCCATAAACACCAGCCCCCGCCCTTTTGGCTTTTCGCCATAATGCACCACCTCATTCAGCGGCGTCGCCCCGGCTTTGGCGATGGCCCCCAACGATTTTTCCAAAATGGTGGTCAGCCCGCCCGCCTTGTTGCCGGGTGAGGGATTATTGTCGAGCGTGCCCTGATGCAGGCTGACATAGTGCTGCCACCACGCGATCCGCTCGAGCAGATCATCAGCCACCTGCTGGTTGGCCGCCCGTTGCAACAGCAATTGCTCGGCCCCGTAAATCTCTGGCGTTTCTGAAAGGATCACAGTGGCGCCATGAGCTACCAGTAGATCGCTGGCATAGCCCAGCGCCGGATTGGCGGTGATGCCCGAATAACCGTCAGAGCCGCCGCATTGAAGCCCGATGGTCAAATGTTCCAGCCCCGCAGGCGCGCGGCGCACCTTGTTCACCTCGGGCAACAGCGTGTGAATATGCGCCACAATCTGATCAATTGTGGCGCGCGTTCCGCCCGTTTCCTGAATGGTCAGGCCGAAAAACCGGTCATGTTTTGAGCCGCCAAATCGATGTTTCAGCTTGCCGATCTGCATCACCTCGCACCCCAGCCCGATAAAGGCCGCCGCCCCCACATTCGGGTGGGTGGCATAGCCCCAAAGCACGCGCTGCAAATTGTCCCAGCCCGGCCCGTCCGCCGCCATGCCACAGCCCAAACTGTGGGTGCAGGCCACAATCCCGTCCACATTCGGATACTCACCCAGAATGCCCGATTGCTGCACCTCCATCGCCGCCTGGCGAATGGTGGTGGCCGAGCAGTTCACCGTGGCGATCAGCGCGATCATATTGCGGGTACCCACCTGTCCATTCTCGCGCACATAGCCGTTAAACTGCCGTTGGTTCACTTTGGGGATTGCGGCCTGCGCGGCCTCAAGCCCGCCGCCAATATCGTAACTCGCCTTATGGTCGCCAAAGGCGCAATTATGGCTGTGCACATGTTCGCCCCTGGCAATGGGTTGCGACGCATAGCCAATCACCTGCCCCAGCTTTCTGATCGGTGCCCCTTCGGCAATCGCGTCACAGGCAATCTTGTGCCCTGCCGCCAATGGCGCAGCAAGCGGTGTGCCCTCGCCCAAAGGCTGTGCACCCTTGGCCACCGCTTCAATCAGCACCACCACATTGTCATCTTTGTGCAATTGCCGGGTTTGGGTCATCAGTTTCCTTTATAGCTCAGGCCAGCCATCACGCCGCGCAGTTCCGCCAGACCGCGCAACCGCCCGATCAGCGGATAGCCGGGATGGGCGTCACGGTTCGCATCAGTCAACAGCGCGTGCCCATGGTCAGGCCGGAATGGGATGATCGAATCCGCGTGTCCGGTGTCAGCACGGCGCTGCTCTTCGGTCAGCAAATTGGCCACCAGCGCCACCATGTCCACATCGCCGTTTAAATGCTCGGATTCCTGAAACGAACCATCCGGATCGCGCTTCACATTGCGTAAGTGGGCAAAATGAATGCGGTCTGCAAACTGTGCTGCAATGGCGGGTACGTCATTTTTCGGGTTCGCCCCCAGCGAGCCAGAACATAGCGTTACCCCGTTGGCCACGCTGTCATCCACCCCGGTGATGAAGGCCAGATCATCAGCATTCGACACAATGCGTGGCAGGCCAAACAGCGGCCGCGGCGGGTCATCCGGATGCACGCACATTTTGAGCCCCAGCTCATTGGCCGTGGGCAATATCTCACGCAAAAACTGCGCCAGCGAGGCGCGTAAATCATCTGCCGTAAAGCCGTGCCATTTGTCTAGCTCCGCCCGCAGTCCCTTGGCATCGTAACGCTGATAGGCGCCGGGCAGACCGGACATGATCGAATGGGTCAGCTGCGCCCGCGTATCTTCGGTCGAATCCGCCCACCAGGCTTTGGCGGTCGCCACAATCTCCGCGTTATAATCATCGCTTTCGCGGTCCATCATATAAAGATCAAACGCCGCGCATTCGGCCATTTCAAACCGCAGCGCCGTGCCGCCATTGGCTTCAGGCGCGTTCAGCGTGGTGCGGGTCCAGTCCAGCACCGGCATAAAATTATAGCAAATGGTGGTCACGCCCTCAGCGGCCAGATTGGCCATGGATTGACGATAGTTTTCAAACAGACGGCGGAGATCGCCCGTGCCAAATTTGATCTGCTCATGCACCGGCAGGCTTTCCACCACATCCCAGGTGAACCCAGCCCGCTCAATCTCGGCCTTGCGTGCGGCAATTTTCTCGCGCGGCCACACCTCTCCATAGGGAATTTCATGCAGCGCGGTTACAATACCTTCGGCCCCGGCCTGCTTGATTTCGCTCAGATCAATTTTGTCCAATGGCCCAAACCAGCGCCATGTCTGTCTCATACTGTACACTCCGCCACCATGTGCCGCGCCCCATGTTCCATCAGGCCGGCCAGCGCTTTTTGCACCGCCACCACAAAGCGCTCATTCTCGGCCAGCGCCGCATCAAAAACCTGCCGCTGTGCCAAAATCGCCTTCACCTTACCTTCGGCATCGTCCGCGCTGTTAAAGGCCGCCTTCAAGGGCGCCGCCAGCGGGTCACGCACATCGATTTCATTGCCTTGTTCGTCCACACCGCCCACAAAGCGCATCCAGGCTGCAACTGCCAGACATAAGCGGTGGGGCACCTTGTCCTCGCGCAAATTGTCGCTCACCGTACCCAGAATGCGTTGCGGCAATTTCTGACTGCCATCCATGGCAATCTGCCAGGTGCGATGTTGGATGCCGGTGTTTTGATAACGCTGCATCAGCGCCGCACAATAGGCCGACAAATCTTCGCCTTCAGGCGTGGGGATTGTGGGGGTGATCTCGTCCCGCCACATGGCATGTACCAACTGCGCAAAATCGGGGTCCGCCACCACCTCGCTAATGGTCTCGTACCCGGCCAGAAAGCCCAGATAAGCCATGCTCGAATGGGTGCCGTTCAGGCACCGCAATTTCATCAATTCATGGGCATCCACATTTTGCACCAACTGCGCGCCGGCATTTTCCCATTGCGGACGATCGCTCACAAAATTGTCCTCAATTACCCATTGGCGAAACGGCTCATGCACCACGGCGGCCAGATCCTTGTAGCCCTCACGCGCGGCCAATCGGTCAATATCCGCTGGCGTGGTCGCCGGGGTAATCCGGTCCACCATCGTGGACGGAAAAGTTCCGTTCGCCTTAATCCAATTTGCCAGTTTGCCATCAATCAGGGCGGCAAATTCCAATACCAGATTCTGCAATAACTGCCCATTGGACGGCAGATTGTCACAAGACAAGGCGGTGAAGGGTTCGTGTCCGTCTTTGCGGCGCAAATTCAGCGCTGAAACTATGAAGCCCAACGCTGTACGTGGACTGTCTAAATGCTTGAGATCATGCTGAATATCCAGATTGGATTGATCCAGAATTTTCGACGCAGAATCGTAGCAATAACCTTTTTCTGTGATCGTCAGTGAAACGATTTTGATCGCCGGGTCTGCCATCAGCGCCAAAATGCCTTCAGGGTCGTCTGGCGCCACTCTCACATCCACAATGGCATTGACCTGCTTGATGGTTTCCCGGTCTGGTCCGCGTTCAATAGCGCTATAGGCGCACCCTTGCGGTGCAAGCTGGTCTTTTGCGGTGGTGCTTTTGAGACTCACGGCAACAATGCCCCAGTCGTCCGAGATCGGATCAGTGACGTCATCTGTATAGATCGCGTTGAAAGCGCGGAAAAATGCACCTGGACCAAAGTGGACCATGCCTGCCTTGGGTTTGGGTGCTTGGCGCAGGAGTCTTTGATTAGCGGGCAAGCCACCCTCCATCTACGTTTAGCACGGTTCCATGCACATATTGTGCGGCGGGGGTGCACAAGAACGTTACGGCACCAGCGATATCTGCCGGGTCACCCCAGCGCCCGGCTGGTATGCGCTCCAAAATCTCAGTTGAACGCTTCGGATCATCGCGCAAGGCTTGGGTGTTGTTGGTGGCAATATAACCCGGTGCCACCGCGTTCACATTGATTCCTCGACCAGCCCATTCATTGGCAAAGATCTTGGTCAGCCCGACCACGCCATGTTTTGACGCAGTGTAGGAGGGCACTCGAATGCCGCCCTGATAGCTTAAGAGCGAAGCGATATTCACAATCCGCCCCGTCGCCTCTCTTGCCATCAGGCTCTTGGCAAAGTGCTGGGACAGTTTGAAAACTGCCTTCAAATTTACATCAATAACATCATCCCAATCCGCTTCGGAAAAATCCACGGAATCTTCCCGTCGGATAATGCCCGCATTATTAATTAAAATGTCGAGATCGCCGGCCTTTTCCAATGCGTTCACACCGTGAGTGCCGTCGGCCAGATCCATCTTCAAGGCTTTGGCGTTGCCTCCCTCCGCGATAATGCGCTCTACCGTCTCCTCGCAGGACGAGCGCCCGGCAGCCACAACATGGGCGCCTGCTTCTGCCAATCCAAGCGCAATGGCCTGGCCTATGCCGGTGTTGGCGCCGGTCACCAGCGCCCGTTGTCCTTCCAGGCTGAACACACTCATTTCAGGGCCTCCATAGGCACCATGTCCATGTCAGTGAAATCAACATTATCGCCGGCCATTGCCCAACAGAAGGTATAGGCTCCGGTGCCTGCACCACTATGGATTGACCAAGGCGGCGAGATGATTGCTTCCTCGTTGGCCACCACAATATGGCGGGTTTCCTCTGGCTTGCCCATAAAATGGAACACGCGTTGTTCTTCTGACAGATCAAAATAGAGATAGGCTTCCATGCGCCGATCATGATGGTGTGCGGGCATGGTGTTCCACACAGAACCCGGTGCAAACTGTGTATAGCCCATCAGCAACTGACAGCTTTCGCACACTTCAGGGTGTAAAAACTGGATGATCACGCGCTCATTGGCGGTTTCCGCATCGCCAAGCTCAACCCGGCGTGCATCTTCAATCTTGATCAGCTTGGTGGGGTAGGCGTGGTGTGCGGGGGCGCTCAAAATATAATAGCGACCGGGCGCGCTAAAGGTCACGGGGCCAGCGCCACGGCCAATATAAAGCACTTCACCAGCGCCAATATCATAGCTTTCGCCGCCAACTGAAATTGTGCCCGGCTCGCCAATATTCAATACGCCCATTTCCCGGCGCTCCAAAATATTGTCGGTGCCTGTTTCGGCCACATGATCAAGCTCGATGTCCTCGTCTTTTGGCACAGCCGAACCGAGGATCAAACGGTCATAGTGGGTATAAACCAGCTTGAGTTCGCCTGGCACAAACAAGCCATCCACGTGAAAATTGTCGCGCAGGGCTTGGGTGTCGAAGGATTTTGCCGATTGCGGATCAATGGCATAGCGGGTTTCAACTTGAGACATAGTAACTCCTTTAAAGAAAATCGTCGCGGCGGGGGGTAAAGCTGTCGATCAACTCACCTGCTTCCAGACACACACAGCCATGTGTGGCGTTTGATGGAATGATAAAGCTGTCACCCGGCCCCACTTCAAATTCCTGCGAATCCAACGTGAATCTGAATTTGCCGCTGCTGACATAGGTAGATTGAACATGTGGGTGACTGTGCAAGGCACCTTCGGCCCCCGGCTCAAACCGGAACCGCGCAATCATCAAGTCAGGATGTTCACACAAAACCTGTCGGGTCACACCGTCAGCAGCGGAGATTATTGGAAAGTTTTTTAGCATGTTATCCTCAACCGAACATGGAAGGCAGCCACAAGGAGACTGCGGGCACATAGGTAACCAGCATCAAGACGGCAATTGCAGCGAGATAGAATGGCCAAATGGTTTTGATCACTTGCGAGATCCGTACCTTGCCCACCGCACAGCCGACAAACAGCACCGCGCCCACCGGCGGCGTACACAGACCGATCCCCAGATTGAGGATCAAAATGATCCCGAATTGCACCGGATCAATGCCATAGGCCATGGCCACGGGCAAAAAGATCGGGGTGGTGATCACGATCAACGGCGACATGTCCATAAAGGTACCGAGCATCAGCAACATGATGTTGAGCATCAATAGGATAACCAGCGGGTTGTCAGAGATACCTTTCATCCAGATCACCAATTCTGCGGGCACTTTTAAGTAGGCCAACAACCAGCCAAAGGCGGCGGCGGAACCGATCACAAGCAGCACCATGGACGATGTGCGGACAGCTGACATTGTGGCGGCCACGAACTCGTTCCAAGGCAGCGAACGATACACCAAAATAGTGACCACAATGGCATAAATCACTGCAATGCCTGAGCTTTCTGAAGCGGTGAATACGCCAGAGCGGACGCCGCCAAAAATGATTGCAATCAGAATTAGTCCAGGCAAAGCACTGAACAGCAACCCCACAACCGCGCGCGCGCCGGGGAAGGGTTCAGTCGAATAGCCGCGTTTTTTTGCCACGAACCAGGCCACAATCATCAAGGCCAGTGCCAGCAGCAGACCAGGAACAATCCCGGCGGTAAAAAGGTCCGCAATAGAAATGCGTCCGCCAGCGGAGATGGAATAAATGATGAGGTTATGGGACGGGGGGAGCATCAGGGCAATAATGGAGGAGACGACAGTGATGTTGACCGCATAGTCGCGACCATAGCCACGTTTTTCCATCTGCGGGATCATCAGGCCGCCGATTGCGGAGGCATCAGCCGCTGCTGAGCCGGAAATGCCGCCAAATAACACCGAAGCGGTGATGTTGACTTGGCCCAGACCACCGCGCAAGTGCCCCACTGCTGCGCCGGCCAATGCCACCAGTCTGCGGGCAATATCCCCGCGTACCATGAGCTCACCGGCGTAAATGAAAAACGGAATGGCCAGCAATGCAAATACGGAGATGCCCGAGTTCAGCCGCTGAAAAACAACAACGGGCGGCAAGCCGATGTAAGCAACAGTGGCAAAACTTGCCGCGCCAAGGCAAAGCGCAACGGGTGCCCCGATCAACAAAAGTCCTGTGAAGGTGCCAAAAAGAACAATGAGTTCCATATCTAATCCTCGATCGCGTCTTCGCCAAACCTGGCGGTAGGCAAGCCGACCGCTCGCCGCAACAAACGCTCAACGGAAAATAAAATCATCAGAACACCGCCAAAGATTAGAGAAAAGAAGCTGGTGGCGCCCGTGATGCCGAGATTGGGAATTGTGGTGGACCAGGTTGTGTCGGCCAGCTGCCAGCCGTATGCGATCATGCCCGTGCCGAAAGCGATCACCACAAAATCTGAAATATAGTGACACACGCGCACCACCCGTTGGGGCAGGACATAAAGCAATACGTCAAAACTCAGATGATTGCCCTCACGTATCCCTACGGCGGCACCAAGAAAAATCACCCATCCCATCAACAGTATGGAGGACGTTTCAGTCCAGGTTGGGGTATCATTTAGGACGAAACGCCCCCACACTTGCATGCCGATAAACGCCGTCATGGCAACCAATCCGGCACCGGCCATCCACAAAACAAGGCGGGAAAACGCGGCCAAAACACGCGAGAGTGTCAACACAAATTCGACCATCGTTAAATCCAATCTGAAAATGTGGGCCGGGCAGGCCGGCCCACATCTCATTGCTATTCGACTGCTCTGATTTGCTGAACCAGATCTTTCAGCTTGTCGGATGTGACATGCTTTTCGTAGACAGGATCCATTGCTTCGATGAACGGTGTCTTGTCGATATCTTCAACAATCTGAACGCCAGCCTCACGCACTTTGGCTTCTGAAGCTTTTTCACGGGCTTCCCAAAGCTCGCGCATAACGGGCACAGAGTCTTTCGCTGCTTCACGGATTAAATTCTGGTCTTCAGCAGAAAGACTGTCCCAGGACTTTTTGCTCATCACCAACACTTCGGGCACGATCAGGTGCTGGTCGAGTGTGTAGTGACCGGCCACCTCATAGTGACCTGACGATTCAAAAGAGGGCCAGTTGTTTTCGGCACCGTCGATCACGCCTGTTTGGATAGAAGAGTAAACTTCACCATAGGGCAATGGTGTGGCGTTGCCGCCCAACGCGCTTACCATGTCCACAAATACGTCGGACTGCATCACGCGGAATTTCAATCCTTCGATGTCTTCAATCGACGTGATTGGCTTTTTGCTGTTGTAAAAGCTACGTGAGCCGCCGTCATAGTAGGCTAGGCCGACTAGACCATGATTGCTGAATTCACCCAGAATCGCATCGCCGATTTCGCCATCCACGACCTTGTGCATGTGATCAGTACCGCGGAAAATGTAGGGCAGCGAAAAGACCTTGGTTTCTTCAATGATGTTATTGAATGGCCCAAGACTTACGCGGTTCAGATCGATCACGCCCAACTGGGTCTGTTCGATGGTGTCTTTTTCTTCACCCAACTGCGCAGAGTGGAACACATCCACGCAAATGCGACCGTCTGAGCGCTCCTTTAACAACTCGCCCATATGCTGAACCGCTGCAACTGTGGGGTAACCTTCGGGGTGAGTGTCGGAAGATTTCAGCGTGATTTCACACGCGGACGCCACGCTGGCAAAAGACACAGTTGCTAGCAAAGCAACCATACTCGATTTCAGATGTTTCATATTTTCCTCCCAAGAATTTGAAACTAAATGGTTGGTCAAAGCTGGTAAGCTTTTTTGACCAGCCCATACGTCAGATCATAAGCGACCTGATACGCCTCATTTTCACGCAACCGGCCAGTGGCGACCAGTTGCGCGAGATAGGAACAGTCGGACCGTCGCGCCACATCATGTCGCGCAGGAATGGAGCAGAAAGCTCGCGTGTCATCATTGAATCCGACCGTGTTGTAAAATCCGCAAGTTTCGGTTGTCGCCTCACGGAAGCGCTTGATGCCTTCGTAGCTATCAAAGAACCACCAAGGCGGCCCCAGATAGAGAGCTGGATACGCGCCAGCCAAGGGCGCTAATTCTCTTGCGTAAGTGGTTTCATCCAGCGTGAAGACAATGATTTTTAACTCCGGCTCAAAGCCGACGACATTAAGCAACGGCTGCAAGGCGGATACAAAATCAGTGCGGCCGGGAATATCAAAACCCTTATCCCGTCCATAGGTGGCCAGCACGCCCCTATGGTGGTTGCGCCGTGAGCCCGCGTGTAATTGCAAGGTCAATCCGTCATCCAGGCTCATGCGCGCCATCTCGGTGATCATCTGTCCCCGGAACAAGTCCGCTTCCTCCGGGGTGAAGGTGCCACTGGTCACTTTTAAAAACAGTGTTTCTGCGTCAGCAGTGGCTAAATCGGCCGTGCGCGCAGTGGCGTGGCCATGGTCGCTCGCCGTTGCTCCAAAGGCCTTAAACTCAGCGCGGCGAACGCGGTGAGCCTGCAAGTAGCCCTGCCAACTTGTGGTGTCTTCACCGGTGATTTCGCCAAATTGCTTTACATTGGTGGCAAAGTTTTCAAAGTCAGGATCGACAACTGCATCAGGGCGATAGGTGGTCACCACACGCCCTTGCCAACCGCTGTTGGCAATCTGTTTGTGCCATTGCAGATCGTCTAGGGCTGACTCAGTTGTGGCCAAAACTTCAATATTAAAGCGTTCGAACAAAGCTCTGGGCAAGAAATCTGGCGTGCCTAGCTTTTGGTCGATATGGTCATAATAATGATCAGCGGTCTCTGCGGATAGGGGCACATCCAGGCCGAAAACGTGCTGAAAAGAATGCTCGAGCCACATCGATGTGGGTGTGCCGCGGAACAGATGGAAGTTTTCTGCCAATATCCGCCAGATGGCTCGGGGATCATTGGCATTTGTCTTGCCATCGGTGCGCGGCACCCCAAGGGAATCCATCGATATGCCCTGGCTGACCAGCATGCGAAACGCATAGTGATCAGGCACAACAAAAAGTTCAGCTGGGTTGGGGAAGCGTTCGTTTTTGGCGAACCAAGACGGGTCGCAATGGCCATGAGGACTGACAATAGGCAAATCACAAACCGTCTCGTAAAGACTGCGTGCCATGTCCCGCACATAGGGCTCGACCGGAAAAAGCCTATCGGAGTTCAAAATTGCCATTATACGTCGCCTGCCTCCTCGATTAATAGACTAATATGCTAGAATACTAGTTGAGTCAAATCGAAAAAGCAGATAGAAGAATATTAAAGGGATTTTTAGGAGCTAGATGATGGGGACCAAACTTGCCTCATTCGCTGCGCGGCCACTGCAAACGGCTACGGATCAGGTATTTGATACGCTTTATCAGGCGATCATCTCATTAGAGTTGCCGCCGGGCACAAAAATGTCGGAGGCGGAAATTGCTGGTCGGCTAGATGTGTCACGCCAACCGGTGCGCGATGCCTTCTACCGTTTGTCCAAAATCGGGCTTTTGGAAGTGCGTCCGCAACGGGCAACATTGGTCACAAAAATCTCTGAAACCGCGGTACTCAATGCAGCCTTTGTCCGCATTGCGCTAGAAGTGGAATGTTTGCGCGCGGCATTTGAACAAGATGGAGAACGACTGATAGTGCAGTTGCGCGACAATATTGCCGCCCAGCAGCATGCGCTTGACTCGACCGACCCAGCCGCTTTTCACGCCTTAGACGAAGAGTTTCACCGTCTCATCTGCGAACATGCGGGTCATGAGCATGTTTGGGGGCTAATTCAAGATCATAAAGCGCACCTTGATCGGGTGCGGTATCTTACCCTATCACAAGCTCACCGAGCACGGGTAAGAGGGGAGCATAACGAAATACTGTCCGCGCTTGAAGCTGACAACTTTCCCCTCGCTGAGCTGAATTTGCGTCGTCACCTTACGGGCATTAAGCCGCATTTGGAGTCCCTGCGTGTCAAACATGCAGGCTACTTTGAGGAGCGGCCATAGGCGTGGCAGATAAGTCGTCCACGCGTTGTGGTTTCTAGCCTTTTCGCATTCAACTATTCCCTCCATCGAACATTTCTCTATCAGTTCCGTCGTCGCGCCGAATAGTCTTGAGCTGAACCATCAAATAGTTTGAAGGCATCGGTTTTTTTGTGCGCAGATTGGCTTGGAGAGCGCCCGACTGGAGCTGAATGAGATCATTTTATTGATTGGAAAATTGACGGCATCGAAATCTAAATAGAGTTGTACTTTCATCGTAAAGTGCTGATTTTGATAATAAAAATTGGTTGGACAAATTTTTTGAAAATCCTGTTGACTCTTTTTTGAACTGGCCCTACCGTTTTGCGACAACATAGTTTGGCAACGAAGCCCCACCATTGATCGTACTTTAAGCTGCGCTCAATGGTGGGGCTTTTTTATTTTGGGGAGGAACGATGTCAAAGCAGATTCCGATTGGGCTTTTGTTTTCGGTGACCGGCACCGACAAGAACATCGGCATTGATGCTTTGGATGGCGCGATGATGGCGCTTGAAGACGTGAATGCTGACCCCAATTTTGACTTCGAATTTGTGCCCCATGTCCGCGATCCGGGCGATAGTCTTTCGCTGTTTCGTCGATATGCTGAAGAGTTGCTGACCGAGCAAGGCTGTCGAAACATCATTGGCACCGTGACCTCATCCTCGCGCAAAGAGGTGATCCCGGTGGTGGAAAAGCATGATGCGTTGCTGTGGTATTGCTGCCCCTATGAAGGGTTTGAGAGCTGCGAAAATGTGATCTATATCGGCTCCACCCCCAGCCTGCACATGGTGCCTTTGTTTGAATATGTGGTGCCGCGTTTTGGGGCGAATGCCTATATCGCCGGGTCCAACTATATCTGGGGTTGGGAAACGGGCAGGGTGGCGCGTGAGCTGCTGACTGCCTGCAAAGGGCAGGTGCATGGCGAGCGCTACATCCCCATCGGATCAGAAGATATTGGCCGTCTCATTGATGAAATCGAGCAGAAGCGCCCGGATTTTGTGCTGAACAATCTGATTGGCAATTCCAGCTATGCCTTTTTCGATGCCTACCGGAAATTGGGGGAACGCGATCCCTATTTTCTTTCGGAAAACTGCCCGATTGTGAGTTGTAATATCACCGAAGCCGAGATCGACTCCATTGGTGTTGAGCAGTTGATCGGGCATTTCACAACCGCTGTCTATTTTGAGACCCAGCCGAACCCGGAAAACCAGACTATGTTGGATGCGGTGCATAAACGCTATGGGCAGGCACGCCGCGGGTCCACCTATATGGTCTCCAATTACACGGCGATCAAAATGCTGGCGGCGGCGATCAGGGATACGGGCAGCGATGGCGTGGAACCTGTTCGCTCTAATCTGCATGCACGCAAATTTGATACTGCGTTGGGACCGCTAAAAATTGATCAATGGACCAACCATGCAGCCCTTCGCCCCGGGGTTGGCAAGTTTGATGGTCTCGGCTTTGAGATCGTTGCAGCCGCTGACGACTTGGTGGAAGCCGACCCCTATTTTGTGCATTTCGAAGCAAAGGAATTTGCGCGCAAAATTGCGGCTCATCAAAAGTCCACCCCACATTTGAGGGTGGTCAAATGAGCAGTTTCAACACCCCCAACTTTAGAGGCTGGCGCGCGGTGATTGTGCATCGCCACAGCGAAAACATGGATCGGCTGGTGCGCCAGCTTGCGCGGTTGGGTATTGAGGCCGAGTTGGTGTGGCCTTCGCTTGACGGCGTTGAAAGCGCCGACATTGTGTTTTTCGATGGGGACAATGCCTATGACGGCGTGTTCCCCTGGCCAGAAGGTCATGCACCGGTGCCGATGATCGCCTTGATGGGGTCGGAGGCTCCCGGGCGGCTTGAATGGGCATTGCGTCAGGGCGTTTCAGCACATCTACTTAAGCCGATCGGGTCGGGCGGTGTGTTCTCCACGCTGGTGTTTGCGGTGGCCAATTTCAACCAGCAACAGCAAATGGCAGCAGAGATTGCTGAAATGAAGAGCAAAGCCCGGTTGCGCCCGGTGGTGGTGCGTACGGTCATCTCGATCATGCAGCAATATGGGGTGGATGAAGATGCTGCCTATAAGCTGATCCGCGACGAGGCGATGAAACGGCGGCAAAGCATCGAAGCCCTATGTGAATCGGGTTTTTTTGACCCCGGAAATGGCCATCACTCGCCGCCCAAAAACAAAAGAAAACACACAGGTTCAAGGTAATTTATGTCGGTCCTGCGCCAGATTTTAGCCAGACCTTTAGCGGTCTTTGGCCTCCTCATCGTGCTCATAACAGTGATTTTTGCACTGTTTGCGCCTTGGCTCACCCCTTATAAGCCGGATGCGCAAATGTTTGATGGGCTCACCATTGAGGGCGCGCCTTTGCCGCCAAGCGCCAAGTTTTGGCTGGGGACAGACTTGCTGGGGCGCGATCTGTTTTCGCGTCTGGTCTATGGCGCGCAAACCTCACTGATCATCGGCATTGTGGCCAATGGTGCGGCGGTGACCATCGGTGCATTTGTTGGCATTACGGCCGGATTTTTCCGCGGGTGGATCGGGGCGATTTTGATGCGCTTCACCGATTTGATGATGGCGTTTCCCGCCTTGCTGCTGGCGATTGTGCTGGCCGCGATCTTCAAACCGAGCCTTTGGATTGTGGCGCTGGTGATCGCAATGGTGAACTGGGTGCAGGTGGCGCGGGTAATCTATTCGCAAGCGGTTTCACTGTCGGAGCGTGATTTCATCACCGCCGAGCGCAGCCTGGGGGCCGGGTCGTGGCGTATTCTTTATCATCACATTCTGCCGCATATGGTGCCGACCTTGCTGGTCTGGTCCACCTTAGGCATTGCCACAACGGTGCTGCTGGAGGCGACGCTCAGCTATCTCGGCGTGGGCGTTCAACCGCCGATTCCGAGCTGGGGCAATATTATTTTCGAAAATCAAACCTATTTCACCTCGGCGCCTTGGTTGGTGTTTGTGCCCGGCGCGGCGATCGTGATGCTGGCCCTTGGATTTAATCTGGTCGGTGACGCCTTGCGCGACATTCTCGACCCCACATTGAAGGGGAAGAACTAAGATGTACGCTTATGTCATTCGTCGTCTGGTTGAAGCCGCACTGATCCTTTTAGGCGTTAGCTTTATCACCTTCATTCTGCTTTATCTGGTGCCTGCCGATCCGGCGCGGCAAATTGCAGGCCGGAGTGCGACCGCGCAAACCGTCGAAAATATCCGCGAACAATTGGGCCTCAATCTGCCGTTCTACGAGCAATATTGGCGCTATCTGGTCAATCTGTTGCAGGGCGATTTTGGCCGCTCCTATTTGCAGAAATCTGAAGTGAGCGAACTGATTGCGGCACGTTTGCCGGCCAGCTTGCTGTTGATGGTTGCTGCCATCTGCACCGAATTGGTGATGGGCGTGATGATCGGCGTTATCGCCGCCATCAAACGTGATACGCCGCTGGATAAGGGCTTGATGGTCTTTTCCTTTGTTGGCGTGTCTGCGCCGCAATTCGTCGTGGGTATTTTGCTGCTCTATGTGTTTGCCGTGCAACTGCAATGGTTCCCGATTGGGGGCTACGGCACTTTTGCGCATATTGTGTTGCCCGCACTGACCTTGGGTGTGCTGGGCACCGGCTGGTATTCGCGGATGATGCGCTCATCGCTGATTGATGTGATGACGCAGGATTATATCCGCACCGCCCGCGCCAAAGGCATGCCGCGTTATCGCGTGATTTTCCGCCACGCACTTCCCAATGCATTTTTGCCCATCATTGCCATGATCGGCATCGATATCGGCTTTTTCATGAGCGGCATTGTGGTGGTGGAATCTGTCTTTGGCTGGCCGGGCATTGGTCAACTCGCGTGGCAAGCCATTCAACGAGTCGACATTCCAATCATCATGGGCGTCACGCTCGTTTCAGCCTGCGCCATTGTTTTGGGCAATTTGGTCGCTGACCTGATTGCACCCTTTGTCGACCCAAGAATCAAACTGAAATAGAGAATTAAACTGAAATAACCAAAAAACTTCCAAGAGGAGGGAGGAACCTAAAATGAAACTGAAAAACAAACTATTAGCAGGTGTCGCCGCAACGGCGATGACCCTTGGTGCAGGCACAGCCCTGGCCGACAATATGGGCGGCAATATCATTGTCACCTATAAGGATGACGTGTCCACTTTGGACCCGGCCATCGGTTATGACTGGCAGAACTGGTCGATGATCAAAAGCCTTTTTGATGGCTTGATGGATTATGAGCCGGGCACAACCGAACTGGTGCCGGACTTGGCTGAAAGCTACACCATTTCAGACGATGGCTTGGTTTATACCTTTAAGCTGAAGCCGGGCGTGAAGTTCCATAATGGCCGCGAACTGGTGGCCTCTGATGTGAAATACACACTGGATCGTGTGGTCAATCCTGAAACCCAAAGCCCGGGCGCCGGATTCTTCGGTGCGATTGATGGCTTTGATGCCGCTTCAGCAGGCGAGGCTGACGGCTTGTCTGGCGTGAATGTGCTGGATGATCAGACGGTGGAAATCACCCTGTCTCGTCCGGACGCGACGTTTTTGCACGTGATGGCGTTGAACTTTGCCCATGTGGTGCCGAAAGAAGTTGTTGAAGAGCATGGTCAAGATTTCGGCAAGCATCCAGTGGGCACAGGTGCCTATGAGATGACTGATTGGACCTTGGGTCAGCACGTAATTTTCTCGCGCTTTGATGATTATCACCACGAGGGATTGCCAAAGCTTGACCAGATCACCTTTGAGGTTGGCCAGGAGCCTATTGTGGCGTTGTTGCGCTTGGAGCGTGGTGAAATCGACATCGCTGGCGATGGCATTCCGCCCGCAAAGTTCCTGGAAGTGACCAACAATCCTGAATTTGACGGGTCGATTGTTGAAGGTTCGCAGTTGCATACGGGCTATATCACCCTCAACACGCAAATGGCGCCATTTGACAATCTAAAGGTGCGTCAGGCTGTGAATATGGCGATCAATAAGGACCGTATTGTGCGGATCATCAATGGTCGTGCAGTACCTGCCAACCAGCCCTTGCCGCCTTTGATGCCGGGTTATGATGAGAGCTATGAAGGCTTTAAGTTTGATCCTGATGCGGCCAAGGCTTTGTTGGCTGAAGCGGGCTTTGCTGATGGATTTACCACAGAGCTTTATGTGGCCAACACCGATCCGCAGCCGCGGATTGCTCAAGCCATCCAGCAGGATTTGTCCAACATTGGCATCAAGGCCGAGATCAAGTCGCTTGCCCAAGCCAACGTGATTGCCGCGGGTGGCGAGAAAGACCAAGCGCCGATAATCTGGTCTGGCGGTATGGCATGGATTGCTGACTTCCCGGATCCCTCCAACTTCTATGGCCCGATTTTGGGTTGTGGCGGCGCTGTGCCGGGCGGCTGGAACTGGGCTTGGTACTGTAATCCTGAGCTGGACGAGCGCGCGACCGCCGCTGATGCTATGGCCGACCCATCACAAGCGGAAGCACGGATAGAAGAGTGGAAGAAAATCTTCACTGAAATCCAAAATGAAGCGCCTTGGGTGCCTGTGTTCAACGAGCAGCGTTTCACCATTCGCTCCAAGCGTTTGGCTGGGCCTGAAGGTATCTTCGTCGATCCCGTGCACATTCCGGTTCATTATGACCATGTCTATATTTCTGAAGGAAACTAAGGACAAATATTATGTGTAATGCGCCGGATTATACAATCCACCGGCATCACCATCACTTTGGCTGGGACAATTCAATTGTCCCAGTTCAAACTGTTGCGCCGGGCACAACGCTTGAATTTGAGTGTATTGATTCATCTGGCGGGCAAATTACGCCAGAAAGCACGACGGCCGATATTGCCAAGCTCGATTTCGCCAAAATCAATCCGGTATCTGGCCCGATCTATATTGATGGGGCGGAGCCGGGCGATGCGGTGAAGGTCAAGATTGAAGGTTTCGGTCCGTCTGGCTTCGGTTGGACAGCCAATATCCCAGGCTTTGGGTTGTTGGCGGACCAGTTTGAAGAACCATCTTTGCAGCTTTGGCATTATGACAAAGACAAATTGGGTACCTCTGCCTATGGCCCGGGTGGCCGTGTACCGCTTAAGCCTTTTGCGGGCACCATTGGGTTGGCGCCCGCTGCACCGGGTGAACATTCGGTTGTGCCACCACGTCGGATGGGGGGCAACCTCGATATCCGTGATCTGGCGGCGGGAACCGAGCTTTATTTGCCGGTGGAAGTTGCTGGGGCGTTGTTCTCTATGGGCGATACCCATGCGGCCCAAGGTGATGGCGAAGTGTGTGGGACGGCGATTGAAAGCCGCATGAACGCCATTGTCACTCTCGACCTAGTGAAGGGGGCGAACCTCAATATGCCGCGCTTCACCACACCGGGCCCCGTGACCAATCATTTGGATCAAAAGGGATATGAAGTGACCACCGGCATCGGCGACAGCCTGATGCAAGGCGCACGTGATGCGCTATCGGGCATGATCGATTTGTTGTGCGCACAGCATAATATGAATGCGGTTGATGCTTACATGCTGTGTTCGGTTTGCGGCGATTTGCGGATTTCCGAAATTGTCGATCAGCCTAACTGGGTCGTCTCGTTTTATTTCCCTCGAGTCGTATTTGAATAGGATGGTCCCCTTATGGGGCCATCTAAAATTTGGGCAAGTTTATGCAACAGAAATCGCAACCAATTTTGGATGTTCAAAATGTCTCCATTTCGGTGAAAACCGATGGGGGCCTGAAACAGGTGGTCAATCAATTCACCTATCACGTTAATGCCGGGGAAACCTTGTGCATTGCGGGTGAATCTGGTTCCGGCAAGTCCATTACCTCCCTTGCGACAATGGGGCTCTTGCCCAAATCTTCAGCTATTGTGACGGCTGGTAAAGCTATTTTGGATGGCGAAGATTTGCTGCAAATGCCGGAAAAGCGGCTGGAGCATGTGCGCGGCAATGATATTGCCATGATTTTCCAAGAGCCGATGACCTCGCTAAATCCGGTGATGACCATTGGTGCTCAATTGCGTGAAGTGTTGCGGTTTCATAAAGATATGGACGGCCGTGCTGCCGATGCGCGCGCCTTGGAGATGCTGGAAGCTGTGCGCATGTCGGAGGCGAAGAAGCGGCTGGAGCAATATCCGCATGAGCTTTCTGGCGGTATGCGCCAGCGGGTGATGATCGCCATGTCGCTTTTGTGCAGCCCAAAAGTGTTGATTGCGGACGAGCCAACCACGGCGCTGGATGTGACCATTCAGGCGCAAATGCTGTCCTTGATGAAAGAGCTGCAGCGTGAATTTAACACGGGCCTGATATTGATCACGCACGATATGGGCGTGGTGGCGGAAATGGCTGACCGTGTGTTGGTGGTTAATCGCGGTGAAATGGTGGAAGAAGGTGATGTAAACACCATCTTCTCTGCTCCGAAACAGCCCTATACCCAAGACTTGCTGGCAGATTTACCGAAATTGGGGTCCATGCAGGGCACTGTAAAAGAACTGGCTGTGCCCGAAGCTGATCGCCAATTGGCGAAAGAGCGCCCCTTGCTGAAGGTCAAGGATTTGACCGTGCGGTTTGACATTATTGGCGGCGTGTTGCGGCGACCGGTTAAACGCGTGCACGCTGTTGAGAAGGTGTCGTTCGATTTGCGGGCAGGGGAAACTTTGTCGCTGGTGGGCGAAAGCGGCTGCGGCAAATCCACAACGGGACGCGCCTTGCTCAATCTGGTCGATTGGAAGGGGGAGATTGAGTTGGAGGGGGAAAGCACCCGCAAATTGTTCAAGCAAGACCCGATGGCCGCGCGGCGGCAAATTCAAATGATTTTCCAGGACCCTTATGCGTCCCTTAACCCACGCATGAGCGTCGGCGATTTGGTGGGTGAACCCCTCGTCATCCACCAAATCGGCACATCGGCTGAGCGCAAAGAGCGTGTGGCCGATTTGTTTAAGCGCGTGGGGTTGTCGCCAGATCAGATGGATCGCTACCCACATGAATTTTCAGGTGGTCAGCGGCAACGCATTTGCATTGCGCGAGCACTGGCGTTGAATCCAAAAATCATCGTTGCGGATGAAAGCGTTTCTGCATTGGACGTGACGGTACAGGCGCAGGTTTTAGATCTGCTGCAGGAGCTTCAGGAAGAAATGGGCCTTTCCTATATCTTTATTTCGCATGATATGGCAGTGGTGGAGCAGGTCTGCCATCGGGTCGCTGTGATGTATATGGGGCAGATTGTCGAAATCGGATCACGCGAAGCCGTGTTTGAAAATCCCGCTCATGATTATACCCGGGCCCTCTTGGAAGCTGTGCCCATCCCGGATCCGACGATTAAGCGGGAGAGGATTTTGATGAGCGGTGGTGAAATTCCAAGCCCAGTTCACAGATTAGATTATCAGCCAATATATGCTGATCTGAAAGAGGTCAGCGCCGGTCACCTTGTTGCGGTTTGAGGGGTAATATTGTTCGAAATTTTGCGCTCAGAAGCTGCTTCAGGACGTCGTGCTGCTCCATCAATCAATTTGGGTTAAAGCTTGCGGCACCACTCTCATGCTGCGGTAAGTGCGGCGACCGCTGAATTATCGCCTCAACGTTGTTCGATGGCGCGGTGAAGCGCGCCGGTAATGTGTTGGCGCATGGCGGCGTCGGCGGCGGCAGGGTCGCGTGATTTTATCGCGTCGATGATGTCCAGATGTTCCTTCATCGTGGGAATAATCACGGCATTGTTCAACTGGGTTTGTTCTTGTTTGATCAGCCTGATTTTGATCATGTTGACCCGATAGGCGTCACCGATGATCCGGTTGCCCAAGGCATCAACAATGGCGTGGTGAAACCCCCAGTCGATCGCTTGAGCCCTGGCCACCAGTTCGGGCTGAATGCCCTCATGAGCCGCTGCATTCTCACATTCGGCGATGATGGCGCGGTGTTCCTGATCATGCCGCTCAATGTCAGCATCGCTTGCTCTTTGGGTGAACAAAGCGGTGGCTTCTGTTTCAATAAATATCCTGAACTCAAATGCATCTCGAATAAGATTGAGATCAACATGGGCAATCTGCATGCCGCGCTTGGGCACGGTCTTTATCAAGCCTTCGGCTTCCAGACGGGGGATCAATTCTCGAATGGCGCCCAGCCCCAGTCCGGTCAGCTCCACCAATTCCCGTTGTGAAACGAACTGTCCGGGGCGAAGGGACCGCGCGAGCAAATGTTCCGTGAAGCTTCCATAGGCCTGTTCGCGTAGATTGCCTGGTGCTTTATTGTTCACTTTGAAGCCTTCATCTGGTTAAACATTTATATCGTGTACCAAGAGCCTGATCTTTGACAACAAATCCGTTTTTGGCAACGGACACACGGATTTGCCGATAGTATTTGCGGTGTCCTCATCAATCAATGGTGAGGGCGTCAAATTCACGGATCAACTGTTCGCCGACGTTGGTGGGCAATTCAACCAGCGGTGCTCTTAGGCGCTTAAACGCAGCATCATTTCTGACATGGGCTGTGAGAAGCTTTACGGCGGGGTTGACCGGGTTGGCAACCACAAGATCAACGACCTTGCAGACAATTTCGCCCTGGTCACCGTTATGAATGATCTGGCGCAATCGCGCGGGCATAAAATTGGCTGTGCCGCAGATTGATCCTTGGGCGCCATGGGCCATGGCCTTGGGCAAAAGACGTTCGTCCCCCACAAGAACGGCTAGATCACCGTGGTTTGCCAGATAATCCTGCGTTGCTTCCCAGTTCCCCGAACTGTCCTTTATGCCCACAATGGTGTCAGGAAAGGCTGTCCGAAGTCTTGCAATCAAATCTGACGACAGCGGCACACCTGTTTGGCTGGGAATATGGTACATGATGATGTTTTTGCATTGCGCGCCAATGCGCTGAAACACATCACTAAACCAGTTGAACAATCCATCATCAGTCACCCCTTTCATGAAAAAGGGCGGCGCCATTAAGAGGTGCGTTGCGCCATCACGATAGGCCGATAGCGCTTGATCCGCAGCGCCTGCGGCATCGCTGGACAAAATCCCCACGCAGATCGACGTATCAGGCTCTAGCGCTTCGCGCACTGCTTGCTGAACTTCATGGCGTTCAGACGCACTGATGCCATAGCCTTCGCCCGTTGTGCCAAAAAGCGTTAAGCCATCGCATCCTTCATCAATGAGCGCTTTTGCGTGCTGTGCCGCCCGATCAATGTCGGGCGTGCCGGAAGCCTGAAATGGGGTGATCATGGCCGCATATAGGCCAAAGATATCTCGTTTTGTCATTGTATTCTTTCGTTATTCTTTTGCGCCTTTGTGGCGTGGGTGTCGCTATTGTTGGGTGCCGCACCAATTCACGGTTATGCCCAGTTTTGTGGCCAAACATGCTTTGGCGGTTGCGGCCTCAATGGCGTCGGATTTGGAGTTGGCGTAGGCCACCTGAATGTGGTTCGCTTTGTGGCTTGCCATGAGTTGATCGCGGCCGACACCGTCGAGGACGGCATGCATGATTGGCCATTCAGGGGTGGTTGCCTCACTGCGGCGCTTGGTTTCAGCCGCTGGTAGCGACACCACGCTGCCCACGCCGATGTCCATATGCAGGTCTTCGCCCACAACATAGATGCGGGACCAGATGATTTCTCCGGGCTTTGCAACCCCCTTCATAGTGCCGCCGCCAAGGCGGAAATACATGGGGGGCTGGCGGTAGCTTTCAGTGCCTTGCCAGCCATCAATATGATGCGCTGGCGGCGTGGCGCCGGAAATCTCAAAGACCCAAATAAAGTCATCATGGGTGTTGCTGTGGTCGCGGTCGCCCCATCGGATATCGTGCAGCGTTGTTTCAACGGGCTGCCCCAGCGTGCGGTGTACTAAATTCGTCAAAATGCCATCGACGCCAGCGCACTCGTCCACCTCGTTGAAATGAACGATCGCTTTGCCGGGCCGAATTGGTGTGCCATTCCGGTCGGGCGCATCAGGCCGGTCGTCATTGTTGAGCATGCCTTCCACCAGATCAGAGGCGGGCAGTAGATCTTTCAAGCCTTGTTGATATTGGATGCCGATCGCATCGCAACCAAAGTCGTCTGCAAGGCGACAGGCCGCGATGTACATGCGGCATTGCTCGAGCACTTGCGTCTCGGTCAAATCCGTTTCAGGGGGCGAGCCAAAATGAAATTTCATGCCTTTCTCCTTTAGCCAGGAGAAAACAGACGCGGCTTCTGCCTCTTCGACGCATTGGGTTTCATAATAAAGCGTTGATTGGGAAAGGCGTTCCTTAAACATGCCCATCTTGGCAAGCGGGGCGTCCGGGATAATGGCGTTATACATGCCCATGCATCCCTCATCGAAGACGCCCAAAATGATCTTGTCCTGCAGTATTTTTTTGCTCAACTCATCGGCAATCTGTTGGGATTGTGAGGAGGCATTTTGCGGTTGGAAAGGCTTCACATGGGACAGATCGTGTGAAATCTGCCCGGTTTTTAGCCAGTCCGAGAGCTTGTTTTTGAAGAAATCGTCCTCAAAATTTTCACTCCACAAGGTTGAGTAGGGCACTTCAGCCTTGGTCAAAGAGCCGTTGAGATTGAGCATCCCCACAAGGCCCGGCCATGTGCCTGACCAATTGGCCACGGTCAGGATGGGCCCCTCATGATGCATTAATCCGGGCAAAACGTGGTGGGAATATTGCCACACAGCTTCCGCCACAATGATCGGCGCATTCGGATCAATGTCTTTAAAGGCGTCCATGCCTTCGCGTTGGGATGCAAGAAAACCATGACCCTTGTCCGCTTTAAAAGGGTGCGCGCGCTTCACAGCATATCCGTTTTCTTCCAGCACTTTGGTCAGCGCGGTTTCCATTTCAGCTTGAGCTGCCCAGCAGGTCTGGTTGGCACTCTCGCGCAAATCGCCGCTGGCGAATAAAAGAATTTCGGGTGTGCTCATGGCTTTACTCCTCGGACTCCATCAATGCCTGGTAAGCGGCGTAATCGGATTGCATTTTCAAAAACACTTGATATTTCGCGTCATGGTAGCGGCGTACCGCTGTGCCGCGCGGTGATATTTGGGCGGCGCCGCCGCTCATCATTTTCATGGCTTGCTCTAATGAGTTGAACTGTCCGCCTGCCATTGCGCCCAACATGGCACTCCCCAGCAAAACAGGTTCTTTGGTGTCGGGGACCAAAATCGTACATCCCGTCGCGTCGGCATGTTCGCGCAAATACAGTTTGTTTTGTGCCAGCCCGCCGCTCACCACGATGGTATCGATCCCCACACCCTTATCGTTGAGCTGCTCAATGATCTGGCGGGTGCCATAGGCGAGGGATTGCAGCGTTGCGAGATATTGCCGGGCAAGGCTGGCGAGATCAGTTTGTGGTGTGAGACCAACAATCGCCCCTTTGCGCGTTGGATCGGCCAAAGGGGATCGATTGCCCAAAAAGTCCGGCTGCACATGTAAATCTGACGTCAATAGATGGGTCTGGGCGTCCTCACCGGACAGCGCCTCCAGTTCGGCCTGTAAGATTGTGTAGATATCGGTGCCGTTGGCCGCAGCCTTCTCACGCAACTCAGGTGCCGCCGCATGGCCCGCTATAATGCGGTCAATCAGGGCACCGGCAAAAGACTGGCCGGCCTCATTGACCCAACGTTCTGGTGTCAGGCTGGAAAAATATGGTCCCCACACCCCGGGCACAAATACCGGGTCTGGTGTGGTGACGATATGGCAGGCAGAGGTGCCGGAAATCAGCGCAAGTTTTTCGCCATGACCGGCATCAGTGCCAGTGGTTTCGGTGCCCAGCGTGCCAAGAGCGCCCGCATAAGCATCAATCAAACTTGTGCCGACCGGCGTGCCCGGCTGTAGGCCAAGTTCGGCTGCAGCTTGTTCACTCAGTCCTTCGCCTACGCTTGTGCCTGGCTGAGTAAAGTGCTGTCCAATTCTGCGGGCATTGTCTTCGAGAACCTCATCCAAATCGAGTGCGGCGAAAAAGGATTTGCTCCAGCCTTCTCCCTCGGTACCCTTTGGCGATTCATAGGTCCATTTGCAGGTGGTGCTGCATAGTGACCGCACGAATGTGCCGGTTGCGCGATGCACCAGCCAGTCGGGGAGATCGAAAAAGTGCGCGATGCGGCCAAAGCTTTCCGGCATGTTTTCTTTCAGCCACAAAAGTTTAGGCACTTCCATTTCAGGCGAAATTTTGCCGCCGGTATATTGCAGGATCGGATCGTTTAGCGCCTCAATGCGCTTGGCTTGGGCGGTCGCGCGATGATCCATCCAAACAATGATGTTGCGATCATCCTCCCCGGTCGGGCTGATGGTCACAGGTGCATTGTTTTCATCGACCGCCACCAAAGAACACGTCGCATCGAAACCGATGCCGCAAACTTGCGCCGCGGATATGCCGCCTTCTTCGAGGGCGGCATGCATGGCGTGGCAGATTGCAGCCCAAATGTTGGTTGAGGACTGTTCTGCATAGTCGGGCTGCGGGTGCCACATGGTGATGTTTTTTGACGCTGTGCTTTGCATCTCGCCTGATTCAGAAAAAAGGCCAACGCGTGCACTGCCCGTGCCAACATCGATGCCGGCAAAAAAGCGATTGGTCATGTTTGGTTACCCGTAACTTCAGCTAAATAATCAATCAATTTTGTAAGATTGATGTAACATGTTACCTTGACATCACGCAACTTAATTGTAACAACTTGGGCGAAATCGCGTGGGACATTGCCTTTGCCGCTTTAGAAATTGCGCACCCCGCAAGCTAAGGCGGATCGGCGAAAAGAGCGTGATTGCGATGTCTCAGTCCGGTTTGAAATCGGCTGGGGATATCTCAGTTAACCGAACTCGATCAATGCGATCAGAAGGGTTCAAGGACTTGCCGCGATGAGAAATCGCGGTGAAAATTGTTTGGAGGAGACCTATCAATGATGAAATTTACTCGCCGTGTGGCGTTGGCGTTAACAGCTGCAGCTTTGGTCAGCCCGGCGCTGGCCGCGGATAAAATTACGCTGCGGATGTCCACACCAGCGTCTGACACCGATCAGCGTTCTGTGGCCCTGGAAGAGATTTTTGCGCCCGCAGTTGCAGACTTCGCGACATATGAACCGCACTATAATGGTTCTTTGATCAAGCAGGGCGCGGAGCTCGAATCGATTGCCTCAGGTGACTTGGAAATGTCGATTGCCTCAGCGCAGGAACTCGCGCAGTTCTTCCCTGAGTTTTCTATTTTTGCAACCGGCTATGTGCATCAGGATGCCGAGCATCAGGTGCGTGTGTTCAACGATCCTTTGATGGATCCGTTTAAGGAAAAAGCAGAGGCAGAGCTTGGCGTTAAGCTGCTGACTGTGATGTATCTGGGTCGTCGTCATGTCAATTTGCGTCAGACCAAGGAAGAGCTGACCGTGAATACGCCTGACGATCTTGCTGGCATTAATCTGCGTATGCCGGGCACCGATGCATGGCAGTTCCTGGGCAAGGCATTGGGGGCAAACCCAACACCAATGGCTTTCACCGAAGTATACACAGCTTTGCAGACCGGCTCCGTTGACGGCCAGGACAATCCTTTGCCGACTGTGGTTGATGCCAAGTTCTATGAAGTGACCAATCAAATCGCGTTGACATCGCATCTGGTCGATTTGAACTATGTGGCGCTGTCAAAAGCGGCTTGGGATTCCCTGACACCTGAACAACAGGCGACAATGCAAGAAGCCGCTGATGCAGCAGCGTCAAGTGCACGTGAAAAGCAGTTGCAAAAAGAAGCGGATCTTGTGGCGTTTTTGGAATCTGAAGGTTTGGAAATCTATGAGCCAAATCTAGAAGCGTTCCGGGAGCACGTTCAAGCCCAGTATGTGGGTTCAGAATTTGCCAATTCTTGGCCTGAAGGCGTTCTGGCCGAAATCAACGCGCTTGGAAACTAATCCACTTTCAAAGTGTGGAGAGAGGCGTTTAATGCGCCTCTCTCGATAGTGTCTAATTACAATGCTTATCCACCTGCGTGGATGCATCTGTCCAAGGTAGAGTTTGATGAGGCAAATTTACGCCGCATTTGTGAAGTTCGCCGAAACCGTTGCTGCCCTCATGATGGCTGCGATGTTTTTGACCTTCATACTGCAAATTTTTGTCCGGTATTCGGCCCGTTTGGACTGGCTGGCTGAACTCTTCCCCTTTCTCACCCCATCCAATTTTGGGTGGACGTTGGAATTTTGCCTCTTTCTCTGGGTTTGGTTGGTGTTCTGGGGAAATGCCTTTGTGGTGCGCCAACACGATCATGTCAGGTTTGACATTCTTTTTAACATGGTCAGCCCTGCAATCCGGCGCTGGATCGTCATCCTGTCAAGCACAGTAATTTGCTTGGTCTTGCTGTTTTCGATTGAACCCACCTGGTCCAAATTTGCGATTTTGAGGCTTAAAAAGACGGCAAGCCTGGGCGCTGTTTTCGGCGATTGGGTGCGCATGCGAGACATCTATTCCATTTACATTTTGTTCCTTGCCGTTGTTGCGCTCCGCTATGGTTGGGCAGCGTACAAAGCCATCCGGTTTGGCGCCGAGGATCATGTCGTGTCAGTTCAGGATAGAGCCGAAAAATGACCCTTGAATTCATCCTGTGTATTTCGACGCTTGTTTTGTTTGCGGGCATCGGAACGCCGATTGGTCTGTCTATTCTAATCGCCGTTAGCGTTTATTTGCTGGTGAGCGGCGCCGGTATGGGCGTGGCAGGCAAAGTGTTGATGGACGGCCTTTACCAAGGTTTTGTCCTACTGGCGGTGCCTTTGTTTATTGTCGCCGCCAACATCATGAACGCCGGCTCGATCAGCGACAGGCTTCTGGCCTTTTGCGTGGCGCTTGTCGGTCGCTTCCGCGGCGGCATGGGACATGTGAATATCGTCGCATCGCTCATTTTTTCAGGCATGTCAGGTTCTGCCGTGGCCGATGCGGCGGGTATTGGCAAGATCATCATTCAAATGATGACAAAGAGTGGTCATTACACGCGCGGATATGCGGCGGCGATCACGGCGGCCTCGGCTACCATCGGGCCCATTATTCCGCCTTCCATTCCAATGGTGCTCTATGCCTTGGTGTCCAATACATCCATTGGCTATTTGTTTTTGGGCGGTATTGTGCCTGGCCTCATTATGGGCGGTGTGTTGATGCTGATGAACTGGTATCTGTCTAAAAGGCGCGGATTTGCTTTTGAAGAGCCGACGCCCCTGCGGGAGTTGCCAGCCAAAACCTTTAATGCCTTCCCGGCGTTGCTGATGCCCGCGATCCTGCTCTATGGTATTTATGGCGGCGTGACGACACCCACCGAGGCGGCGGCAGTCGCGGCATTGTACGCTTTGGTGTTGGCCGGGCTCTTCTATCGAACCCTAACATTCAAATCTTTGCTGAATATTCTGGTAGACAGTGCGCGTTCGTCAGCGGCGGTTGGTCTGGTCATCGGTGGCGCCCTCATTTTGAATTATGTCGTCGCCTCCGAGAATATACCGACGCTTTTGGCGCAGCATCTGGTGGGTCTGGATATCGATCCATTGCTGTTTTTGCTGAGCGTCAACCTGCTATTGCTGTTGCTGGGATGTGTGCTCGACGCGACCACGATTATTCTGGTGATCATTCCTTTGTTTATCCCGGCCTGTCGGGAGTTGGGCATCGATCTGGTGCATTTCGGGGTCGTGGCGGTTGTGAACTCGATGATCGGGTTGATCACGCCACCTTATGGGGTGTTGCTGTTCGTCATATCAGCGGTTTCTCGTATCCCGCTGTCCGAGATCATCGCCGAGGTTTGGCCGTTCTTATGTGCGCTGCTCTTCGCGCTGTTGTGCATGGTGCTTTGGCCAGAGCTTGTCTTAACCCTGCCACGTTTGCTCGGCTATGCCGGATAGGCGCTGAAAGGGCGTGTTTTTAATGTATCATTTCGAAATGTAATGGAGCGGATATGAAATTTTTTGTCGACACAGCAGAAGTCGCCGAAATCAAAGAACTCAACGAATCTGGCCTTTTGGATGGTGTCACCACCAACCCAAGCCTGATCGCCAAATCCGGCCGCGATTTTATTGAAGTGGTCAAGGAAATCTGTGACCTGATTGAAGGTCCAGTTTCCGCCGAAGTGGCCGCCACAGACTATGATGGCATGGTGAAAGAGGGCGATTACCTCGCCTCACTGGCCGACAATGTGGTGATCAAACTGCCTTTGACCATGGATGGTTTGAAAGCCTGTCGCTATTTCACCGACAAGGGTGTGAAAACCAATGTGACCCTGTGTTTCTCTGTGAACCAGGCCCTGTTGGCCGCCAAAGCTGGCGCAACCTATGTGTCGCCCTTTATCGGCCGGTTGGACGATATCAATCTCGACGGCATGCAGCTGATCGAAGATATCCGTACAGTCTATGATAATTACGGCTTTGAAACCCAAATTCTGGCGGCATCCATCCGTTCGGCCAACCATGTGAGCGATAGTGCGCTTGCGGGAGCCGACGTGGCGACCATTCCACCTGCAGTAATCCGCAAATTGGCTGAACATCCATTGACCGCAAAAGGCCTTGAAGCCTTCGTCAATGACTGGAAATCGACTGGTCAGTCCATTTTGTAGCTGGTAGCCGCGAGCAAACCGGACCGTGGCTCAACCCAGAACAGTGCGGGTTCGGATCGAAGAGGGATGGTTTTGATCAGGTTGTCCAAACGGAATGCGCTATTCTCTTTTTGGTAGCTGTCGATAAATTATTCGTGAGGGAACCAAGAATCGATAAATGCACTAAGAAAGAGAGGCGTGTATATGGTATATCAGGGGCCGAGGATGAATAAATCTGCCCACGATCGTTCGATTTTGTGATCAGATTTCGACCATTTGTTGAGAAAAGAGATCAAATTCCTAAAAATGAATAGCATGCTTGATATTTTTTGGGAAAAAGTTTGTCCTCACGCAATATACGATTCTTCAAGGAGGACAATCATGAAGAAACTTACGCAAACTGTTTCCGCAAGCCTGATCGGCTTGGCGGCGTCGCTGCAGGGTGGCGTTGCTGAAGAATGGCGGTTTAACAATTTTCTGCCTGAAACGCGGCCTGAAACGGCAGAGCTGGAAAAATTTGTTGCTGATGCCAACGCAGCGATTGAAGGCGATATCGAAATCAAAATGTATAGCGGTGGCTCTTTGGGGTTGCCAAATACTGATGCCTTGCGCTTTTTGCCGCGCGGCGCGGTCGAGATGAGCTTGCTTTGGGCTAACTATCTGGGGCGAGATGCGCCTGCGTTGAGCTCTGTGGTGGTGCAGGGCACGATTGGCTCGATCGAGGAATTTGAAAAAGCAATTCCTGTGGTGCGCGAAATTTATGAAGAAGAGTTTGCTGATTGGGGCGTGACCTCTGTTGGCTATGCCGCCATCCCTATGCTGTCGGTGTCAGTGTTCTGCCGCGACGAGCCGGTGCGGACGCTTGAAGACTTGAAGTCCAAAAAGCTGCGTGTTTGGGCGCGGGATCAGGTTGAAACCTTCACCCGTTTGGGTGTCGCAGCTCAAATCATTCCGCAAGAAGAAATGTATGTGGCGATGAAAACCGGCGTTGTGGATTGTGCGCTTTACCCAGCGCTTTATGCCCACACCGTTTCACTGCAGGAAGTGGCGAACCATGCGTCGTACCTTTATCCCATGGCGTCCGGTCCTTATGTGATTGGTGTGGCTACTGACAAGTGGGAAGCAACCGACGCGCAAACCAAATCTGCCATCACCAGCGCGGCAGAAGATCTTTGGAATCGCACCAACCAGTATGAAGATGATTTTGAGCGTGAGCTTGAAGCCCGCGAAAAATTAGCGGCTGATGGTGTGAACTGGGTCGATGATTTCTCTGACGAAGACCGCGCACTGTTTGTTGCGTCTGTAACAGAAACCTGGGAAATGCTGGCCGAAGAAGCCGGTGGCAAAGCGCCAGCTTATCGCGAACGGGTGTTGGACGCCCTGGGCCGCTAAGTCAGGTTTATGTCAAAATCTGGCAAATCATATATCGCACAAGGGCTGGAAAAACTGGCCCTTGTGTGCTCTTGGGCGGCGGCGCTCAATATGGTGGCGATTGTGGGCATTATCGTAACCAGCGTACTCATGCGCAAACTCCTCAATGCACCCTTGCACATTACTGAGGAAGTTGTCGGGCTGATGCTCACCGTGTCCCTGTTTTTGGGTGTGCCTGCCGTCACACTCAATGCCAAGCATGTCAAAGTTTCGCTCATTGTCGACCAACTGAAGGGCCGCACGCGAGCAATCATTCTGAAAACGGCCATCCTCATCGGAATTATCTTTTTTGCCTGGTTGATTTGGGAAGCCGTGCCGTGGCTCGAATTTGCGTTTAAACGCAATTTGAAGACTGAAACCAGCCGCATTCTGCTCTATCCCTGGATGTCCGTGATGTTCTTTTCACTGGTGTTGACCCTGCTGGTTTATATCGCGCGTTTGTTTGGCCAGTTGGATCCTGACCCTGATGGGCATACAGCCCTTGCTGACCCGGATAAGGACGAGGTGTCTTAATGCTGTTTTGGGCGACATTGATTGGTGGATTGATGACCACCGCCGGCACCAGCGTGGCTTTGGGAGCGGCTCTTGGTCTCACCGGGTTGGTGATCCTACATTTCTTTTCCAATGGTGCAACATCGCTGGCGGTGGATGCCATATGGAATGTCTTCAATTCTTTTACGCTTAGCGCGGTGCCCATGTTTATTCTGTTGGGCGAAATTTTATTGCGCAGCGGCATCAGCCAAAAGGCATATTCAGCTTTTTCACCCGTTTTTCGAAAAGTCCCGGGCGGGCTGTTGCACACCAATATTGCCGTTTGCACTTTGTTTGGCGCGGTCAGTGGCTCCAGCCTCTCCACCGCGGCTGCCATTGGCTCAGTCGCTTATCCTGAGATGACCCGCCGCGGTTATGACAAAGACACGATTGTCGGCAGCTTGGCTGGCGGCGGCACATTGGGCCTGTTGATCCCACCAAGCCTGTCTTTCCTGATTTTTGGCGCGCTCACTGAAACCTCCATCGGGCGGCTTTTTGCGGCGGGCATTGTTCCTGGCTTGCTGGTTGGACTGATGTTCATGGCCTATTTGTTTTTTAGGTGCGTGCGCAATCCATCTCTTGCCCCAACGGACACGGAAAAAACGCCCTTCTTAGAAATACTTGCCGGCTTTAAACATATATGGCCATTGCTTGCGCTGATCATTGCTGTGATCGGAAGCATTGTGGGGGGATGGGCCACTCCAACCGAAGCTGCCGGGGTAGGGGTGGTTCTGGCGGCGATCATTTCTGCGATCTGGGGCGATCTTACATTTGCCAAATTGCTGGAGGCGATCAAACAATCCGTGTTGTTGTTTTCCGCCATCGGCTTTCTGGTCTTGGGCGCGACCATTTTGGCGCAGTCGGTAAGCATTCTGGGGATTCCTCAACAAATTCTGATCACCGTCGCTGATAGTGGCTTGGGCACTTACAATGTGCTCTTGATCGTGGTGTTGATCTATTTGATTTTAGGCTGCTTTTTTGATGGCCTGTCGCTGATGATCATGACTTTGCCAGTGGTGTTCCCTTTGCTTACTGGGCTAGGGTTTGACCCCATCTGGGTGGGGGTGATCATTACCATTGTGATTGAAATCGGACAGGTAACACCACCGGTTGGGTTGAACCTGTCGGTCCTGACGGCGCTTACAAATAATCAAGTGAGTTTGGGGCGCGTGGCGATCGCTACTGTCCCCTATTGGCTGATCCATTTGTTCGCGATCTTTATGCTCACTCTGTTCCCCGCATTGGCGCTCTTTTTGCCGAATTTGCTGTTTTAACCAAGAGATCAATAGCTATGAAGCTCAAACTCAAAACTTTTGGCCCGGTTTACGTGTTTCATGACGGAACCGAGAAGATGACATTTGCCTTTGCCGACCCGGCGCAAAAAACTGAATATCCGCCATTCAACACCCCGGTCGATACAATGATCGCATCCCTTGGGTCTTGTATAGTGAAATCAATGGCATGGAGCGCGGCGCAGCACAAAGCAGAGCTGCATGATTTCCATGTTGTCGTAACCGCTGTCAAAGCGGCGGATTTACCTTCTCGCGTTGGAAAAATCTCGCTCGAAATTGTCGGCAAATTTGTTGATGATGAGGCGCTGGCGCCAGAGATCATCAAACAAGCAAAGTCAGTTTGTACCGTCAGCAACAGTCTGAATTGCGAAGTCGAGATTACAACCTCATAAACGCAGCTTCGCCTTTACCTAGTGATCATTTGAGGTAGAACACCATGTCTGCGATTGACGTGCCAATTGATGAGACGATCAGTTTTGAGATGTTGGATCGCGATCCAGCATCTGTATATCAACGCTTGCGGCGCGAATGCCCGGTTGTGCACGTCAAGGCAATTAACCGGATTTTGCTGACCAAAGCAGACCATGTTTATCAGGCCAAAACCGATATGGTGCATTTTGGCTCGGAAGACGATCAAACCCCGATGCAACGGGCATTTGGTGGGCATACGCTGATGCGCAAAGATGGTGCGGCACACCTGACGGAGCGCAGTGCCATGGTTGAGACGTTTAAAGTCAATCATTGGGTGTGCGATTGGAAGGCCCGCTTTGAACAGTTTACAGACGAAGCGCTGGGCAAATTGCCAGCTTCGGGTGATGTTGAATTGCGCGATCAGTTCGCGGCGCCATTGGTGGCCCGAATACTGAATGATCTTTTGGGCATCGCGCCAGAGAGTGACGCCCAGCTATTTGACTGGGCAAAATCACTGATCACCGGCGCGATGAATGCCAGTTTTGACGAGAAAGTTTTTGCCACTAGCGATAAGGCGAACGCTGAGATGGATGCCTGTTTTGATGGGATGATCGAGCGCCACCGCGCCCAACCTAATCCGTCTGTCCTCAGCGTTATGGCCAACGCTGCTGATCCGCTGCCTCTTAGCCAGATCAGAACCAATATGAAAATATGCATTGGTGGTGCTGCGATTGAAATGCGCGATGCGCTGCTCACCGTTTTGCATGGGCTTTTGCAACATCCGGATCAATTGGCTGCGTGCCAGCATGGGGGCCGTTGGGACCTGGCCTGCGAGGAAGGATTGCGATGGGTGGCTCCCATCCAGGCCAGCCCACGTATTGTGAAAAAAGAGATTGTGCTGGATGGCGTTCGTCTGCCCGCTGGGGAAACCATTATGGCCGTTCAGGCCTCGGCCAATTATGACGAGGATTATTGGCAAAGGCCTGAACAGTTCAATATTCATCGGCCCTTTGCGGCGCATCAGAGCTTTGGCGCGGGGCCACATCGCTGCATGGGTGAAAACATTTATCGTCGCATCATGGCGGGAATTGTCTTGCCGAAATTTTTTGCGCGTTTTCCGCATGCTAAATCTGCTTCGGACATCAATGTAGAATTTCGCGGGTTTGCCTTTAGGGGACCAACAAGTTTACCGGTTTCGCTTAGCTGAGCGCGCTTACCTCAGTCGGTATTGATCAATTTGTGTTTTTGCGTTCGTCTGTAATGCTGTTTTGGTGTGCGGGCGTTTGATCACATCATTGAATAATGCCAGTATGAATGTTCATTGCAGGGGAGGATCCACATGACCATCAGAGCCATCGCTTTTGATGCCTACGGAACGCTGTTCGATGTTTATTCTGTTGGTGCCTTGGCAGAAGAATTATTTCCAGGCAAAGGGGCGCAATTGGCGACGATCTGGCGTGACAAACAAATCGAATATACCCGGTTACGCACGCTGTGTGACAAATATCAAGATTTTTGGCAGGTCACCGAAGATGCGTTGGATTTTGCCTGTGCGGCGCTAAAGGAAGAGTTGAATGCCGAGGCGCGCGATCGTTTGATGGGGCAATATGCGGAGCTTTCTGCGTTTCCGGAGAATGCTGTTCAATTGCAACGCTTGAAAGAAGCGGGTCTAACGTTAGCAATTCTGTCCAATGGCACACCTTGGATGCTCGAACAAGCTGTGAAAGCCTCTGGGCTTACCGGCTTTTTTGATCATGTCCTCAGCGTGGATCAGGTGCGACGGTTCAAGACCGCGCCTGAAGCATATCAATTGGGCCCAGACACATTTCAATGTGAGGCCAAGGACATTTTATTCGTGTCTTCAAACTGTTGGGACATTTGTGGTGCCACCTGGTTTGGGTTTCGCACCATATGGCTTAACCGATATAGTTTGCCGATGGACCGCCTCGGGGTTGAACCGCATCGTATCGGGTCTTCGTTGGAAGATGTCGCTGATTATGCGCTGGAGTTGAGCGCCTAACGGTTGATTGTTCCACTGGGGATGCAACAAATGTGGGCGACCACCCAATTGGTTGACCCAATCTTCATTGTGCTTTTATAGTGGCGCCGATTGTTGGCTTGATGGCGTCATGCTGACACTATGTTTCATTCCGTCCTGGACGCCCGGACATGTGCCCCGTGCCTTGCGCATAGGGAACCATAGAGGGTGATATTATGACCAATTCAAATTCAGCAACCCAAACTCACGCCGCTGGCGATATCAACATCGGCATGGCGTTTATGATTGTGGCAATGCTTTTGCTGCCCGTAGGCGATACGTTGGCGAAAATCCTGACCGGCGTTATGCATCCGGTGGAGGTGGCCATGTGGCGCTTTGTGTCGCAGACAGTGTGGTTTGTGCCGGTGGCCTTTTTCATGCGGCGCTATCTGCGTGGTCCATTGTTTTCGCCGGTCGTGGCGCTCTCCGGTGCGCTGATGGTGATGTGCGTGATTTCGTTGATCACGGCCTTTAAGGTGATGCCAATTGCAACGGCGATTGCGATCTTTTTCGTGGAGCCATTGGTGCTGACGCTTTTGGCCGGGCTGATCTTGCGGGAAAAAATCGGGCCTCGCCGCTACATCGCCATTGCTGTGGGACTGGTTGGCGCGATGCTGGTGATCCGCCCTAGCTTTGCCCAGTTTGGCTGGCCAGCTCTATTGCCGTTGATCGCCGCGGTGACTTATGCGTTGAACATGATTGTGTTGCGGCATGCGAGCAAGCAAAGGTCTGCCCTGACCGTGCAGTTTGGCGCCACCATTTATGCCGCGATCGGTTTAACCGTGCTGGCTGTCGGTTTAAGTTTTGCTGGCGGGATCAGTTTGGCCGGGCCAATGGCCGGGGGTTGGGCCTGGCAGGTGATTGTGGCGGGTGGTGCGCTTTCTGCAGTGACCTTTGTGTTGATTGCAGAAGCCTTTCGCCGGGCGGAAGCGGGCGTGTTGGCGCCATTCCAATATTTGGAGATTTTGGGCGCAACGGCTGCTGGCTATCTGGTGTTTGGCGATTTTCCGGATTGGCTTACCTGGGTCGGGATTGCGATCATCCTCGCATCTGGGATCTATGTGTTCCACCGTGAGCGGCAAGTGGGGCGTTATCGGCCGGACGAGCCTGAGATTGAAAGTGAGAGTGCGCGCTAAAGCGGCGCTTTTCATTGCCTGTAACAACAAAAAGGGCGACCCGTCGGGTCGCCCTTTTTAAATTCAATGTTCATGTTCGGCTTAGCCTGGGCTCATGCCCCGTAGCCGCTCGGACCGACGACGCAGCAGCTCAACGGTGGTGAGCAACAGGATCGAGATGGTCACCAGAATAGTGGCCGCGGCCAGAATGGTTGGTGAGATTTGCTCGCGCAGGCCGGTGAACATTTGCCACGGTAGCGTTTGCTGACGGGCAGAGCCAACAAACAGCACCACCACCACTTCGTCGAATGAGGTGATGAAGGCGAACAGGCCGCCAGAAATCACGCCGGGCAAAATCAATGGCATTTGAATGCGGAAGAAGGTGGTGACCGGATCAGCCCCCATATTGGCGGCAGCGCGGGTCAGTGACCGGTCAAAGCCGACCAAGGTTGCGGTGACCGTGATGATCACAAACGGAATGCCCAGCACGGCGTGTGCGAGGATCACCTTCACATAGCCAACAAAGGCCTGATTGAGGCCGAGATTGGCCTGCAGCCAGTTGCCCAGAGGAGCATAGAAGAAGAACATGCCTGTGGCTGAGATGATCAGCGGCACAATCATAGGTGAGATCAAAATCGCCATAATCGCCTGACGCCCCGGCACGTGAGATTGGCTAAGGCCAATGGCGGCCAATGTGCCCAAGCTCACCGAAATAATGGTGGCGATGGGGGCGATGATCAGTGAGTTCTTCAACGGCACCATCCACTCGTCAGAGCCGAGGAAGTCCGCATAGTGCTTGAGGCTATAGCCTTCGGCTTTAAAGGCGAGCATTTCAGGGGTGAAGGTGAAGAAGTCTTCCGCATTAAAGCTGAGCCAGGCCACTGGAAACAGTGGCGCGATCAGGAAAAAGAAGACAAAGGCACAGATAAACAGGAATGTGTTGTGCCATAGCACCTGGCCTGCTGTGTAGTAGCTGGGCACACTGGCGCGATATTTTCCGGAGCTGATCCAGGTTGTGAACCAGCCCATGGATACACCGACGACTGTGCCGCCAACCAGGCCACCAACACCACCCGCGATTAGGCCAGCTATGGCGAACACGGCAGCGGTGCCCCAAATTTTCTTCCAACGGTCCATGCCGGTAATTCGGTCCAGACCCGCGGCCAAGGCGGCGCCAATGATGGCGCCGAGGACGAGGCCGATGGCTGGGGAGCCAAAGATATTGCCGGTAATGAAGCCGAAGATGGCCCCCAACACTGCGACCACCGGCATGGTGAATCTGTACAGATCGGGTTTTGGAACGCTTGGGTTTAATACGCTCATTTGATTAGCCTCCCAACTTCACATTATCGATGCCCACGATCTTATCGTAAGCCCAGTACAAGACCAGCACGACCACCAGAAGGATCGAGCCAAGAGCCGCCGCAAGACCCCAGTTCAATGAGCTGGAGATATGGTAGGCAATCCGGTTGGAAATAAAGATACCGTCGGTACCCCCCACAATTTCAGGGGTGATGTAGTAACCGATGGCCAAGATGAACACCAGGATAGACCCGGCACCAATGCCCGGCACAGATTGGGGGAAGTAAACGCGCCAGAACGCGGTCCAGTTGGTGGCCCCGAGTGATTTAGCCGCGCGCAAATAGCTTGGCGGGATGGTTTTCATCACCGAATAGAGCGGCAATATCATAAAGGGCAAAAGAATGTGGGTCATGGCAATGATGGTGCCAGTGGCGTTGTTCATCAGGATCAACCTGTTGGCGTCATCCACAAAGCCGAGCCAGACCAATATGTCATTGATCACCCCCTGTTGTTGCAACAGCACTTTCCAGGCCGATGTGCGCACCAGCAAGGAGGTCCAGAACGGCAAGAGCACCAGAATCATCAAGGTGTTGGCCGTACGCATGGGCAGGTTGGCCAGCAGCCAGGCCACCGGGTAGCCAAGCACGATACAGCTGCCGGTAATCACCAGCGCCATCCACAAGGTGCGCATGAACAATTGCATATAGATTTGCTGGTTCTCAGGCTTGGCCTGCACGCCTTCCGGGGTTAATTCCAAATCCACAGCGTTCAGGAAGTAACCTGGGGTGTAGTCAGCTGAGAAAACTTGCACCGTGGCCCAAAGGTCAGTTGTGACCCAATCTTCCTTGGCTTCAGCAAAGGCAGCCTTGAAATCGACTTTTGGCAGTTTATCAAAGTTGGCAACCGCGTCCTTCAGCGCCTCAGCGCCTGGTCCGCCATAGCTTGCGATGTTCGCGCGCGTTTCTTCGCTTTGCAGGTCATATGCGAGGCCGGCATAAACGGCTTCCCACGGATCTTCTTCGGCTACCACATCCTCTTCTTCAACCACTGTCCAAATGGCGAAATCGGTATAAGCCCGGGTGGTCCATGGCAGCATGTCGGCCATTTGTGATGAAGGCACAAAACCGATATCCCCGGCCATGCTGTCACCGGTTAGGCGCGCCCATAGGGTGCGACGGCTTTCCAGCAGCTCTTCGCCGCCTTCGCCAGACAGCATTTCATACCAGAAGGCACCGTTTTTGAAATTCTCATTAATGTCTTCAAGCGGGTCTTGGAAGACTTCGCCCATATCGTCGAGGCGACGGCCAGTTGTGCGGAACACAGATGAGAGGCCGGTTTTTTCATAGTTCAGCCGAGTGCCGAGCCTTGAATGCTCTTTGGCCTCTGCGGCTTTAAAAAGGTCAAAATAGAGGTGCCGGAAGACTTCTTCGTCAGGCAACTCTGATTGTGCGCTATCCCATTCCTGCAGCGCCACTACAGTGTGCGGCAGGGTGTTGGAAACGATCTGGTTTTCCACCGACCGAAACAGCATGGACAAAATCGGGATGATAAAGGTGACCATCACGAACAGCAGCAATGGTGCGATCAGCGCCAAGGCTCTTAGTTTTTGACGCCGCAATGCCCGCGCCAAACTCTGCTTTAGCGGTCGGCCGTCCGCCGCTATCATTGGTTCTTGTGTTGTATCACTCATTACGCCCCCCGGTTTTTACGCCCCATTTATCGGTCTATTGTTTGGATATTATCCGGTGAAAAAGGGGGACGATTGTCCCCCTTCTCCAAAGAGATTATTGAGCCAACCAAGCTTGGAATTTGGCGTCAATATCGTCGCGGTAGTCAGCCCAGAACTCATAGTTGTACAAGAATGTGTTCTTGGCATTGTTTGGATCGGTAGGCATATGTGGTGCCATGTCGATGCCCAACTCAGCGTGCTTACCAACAAGCGGTGCTGAAGATTCACGTGCAGGACCATATGAAATGTATTTCGCTTGGTCTGCCAGACGCTGGGTGTCTGTTGCGAACTTCACGAAGTCTTTCACACGTGCCAAACGCTCTTCAGGCAGATCCGCTGGGATAATCCAACCATCAAGGTCAAATACCTGCGCGTCCCACAACATGCCGATTGGCTGGTCTTGCTCAACGATTGCTGAGAACAAACGGCCGTTATATGTTGAGCCCATGAACACTTCGCCATCGGCCAAAAGCTGAGGCGTATCAGCGCCAGCTGACCACCAGATCACTTCGTCACGGATGGTGTCGAGTTTCGCCAATGCGCGCTCTTGACCTTCTTCAGTGGCCAAAACGTCATAAACGTCTTCTTTGGCTACGCCGTCACACAGCAACGCCCATTCCATGGTGTTGATTGGGCGCTTCTCGAGAGAGCGCTTACCAGGATATGTTTCCAGATCGAACAGGGCACAAATGTCGCTTGGTGCAGCTGTACCTTCAGGCACCAAGTCTGTGCGGTAGCCTACTGTTGTTGAGTAAACGATTTGCGGAATGAAGCAATCGCTCACAATCAGATCGCCAAAGTCGTCGCTGGCTGGTGTGCCATCAGGTGCTGCAGCGAGCAACTCATCATGGTCCACTTCCATGGCCAAGCCTTCGTCACACAAGCGCAACGCATCAGCGGCCACAACGTCCACAAGGTCCCATGTGATGTTGCCAGCTTCGTTCATGGCACGTAGTTTGGCCACAGCTTCAGCTGAACTTTCATCCCATGTGACAGAAACCCCTGGATTCATTTCCATATATGGTTCGGCATAAGCTTTGATTTGGCTATCTTGATATGCGCCACCCCAGCTTACGATAGTCATGTTCGAAGCCATATGGTCATCCGCCAATGCTGCACCGCTCAACGACGCAATCGCCGTTGCCGCAGCAATGGGTTTCATGAGTTTCGAAATGAGTTTCATTGAAATCTCCCTTTTATGTACCCGGTCCTTTAAGAGCGAGCTGACATCCGGGCTTTGCCAGCTCTATTTGTGCCTGACCTTGGCCTTATGCGTCTAAGGCGCGGCAGTCTTCTGCCATCCAGCCGATCTTGATCTTCTGGCCGGGCTTCAGACGAACCTGGTCGGGCGCGTTCCGTGTTTTGATGACGAAGTCCTCATTGCCCGCCACGCGCAAACGTGTGCGGAAAATGTCGCCCATATAGATGAACTCCAGCACTTCCGCGCTGAGGGTGTGGGCATCTGGGTCCAGACGGTCGGTATTATATTCAACCCGTTCTGGCCGGATGGACACGCGGGTGCGTTCCCCCACCTTGCTCACATTCACTGGGACAGCGTCGAGCACTTCACCATCATCAAGTTTGACAACGCATTTGTTGCCCTTGATCTGTTCCACCACACCTTCCAAGGTGTTGTTCTCGCCAATAAATTGGGCCACAAAGCTGTTTTCCGGCGATTCATAGAGCTGGTCCGGAGAGGCCAGTTGCTGAATGCGGCCATCATCAAACACCGCCACCCGGTCAGACATGGTCAAGGCCTCTGTTTGGTCGTGGGTCACGTAAACGGTGGTGATGCCCAAGCGGTGGGCGAGGTGGGTAATCTCAAATTGCATTTTTTCGCGCAGCTGCTTGTCGAGCGCGCCGAGCGGCTCGTCCATCAGCACCAGTTCTGGTTCAAACACCAGTGCCCGCGCCAAGGCGATCCGCTGTTGCTGCCCGCCGGAAAGCTGGGCTGGCCGACGGCCGCCAAAATCGCCCATTTCCACCATGTCGAGGGCGCGTTTCACTTTTTCTTCGCGCTCGGCCTTGCTCATCTTGCGCACTTCCAGCGGGAAGGCGAGGTTTTCGGCAATGGTCATGTGCGGGAACAGGGCATAGTTTTGAAACACCATGCCGATGCCGCGTTTGTGCGGGGGAATGCCATTAATGGATTTGCCGCCCAGGCGAATATCACCATGGGTGGCGGTCTCAAAACCGGCCAGCATCATCAGGCATGTGGTTTTGCCTGAGCCTGATGGCCCCAACATGGTCAGAAATTCGCCTTTCGGCATGGTGAGGTTCAGGTCTTTTACAACCAGTGTTTCCCCGTCATAACTTTTTTGTACACGTTCGAACTCAACGAACGCGTCGTTGGATGAATCAGCTGCCAATTTGTTTCCCCCTCATATGTCCAAGCGATTTTGATGTTGTTGTTTTGCCAAATTCTTCGCGGGTTGGTTTTGGCCCGGTGCGCCATGCGCCTCAGCAAACAATTTGTTTGCGGCCCCAGCCACACCTTTGTGGCTTGCGCCAGCTGCGCCCGAGTGCGACAGAGCGTTTTGGAGAGTCAGCCCGACCATCTTTGCAGCGATTTTATCAGGCTGTGCTGCCATTATGCGGCCTCTTTTGGTTTCAGCGACCAAAATGCAAAGGCCGTGCGCTTGGTGGCCGGCAAAGCGCGACCAATTTGCACATTCATCTGCATTGCATGGCGGTAAAAGCCCAAATCCGGCACGTGCTTGAGCGCTTTTGTCCGCTCGGCACAAAAATCTGCCAGCATGCCCCACACCGGCCGATGGGCGGCCAATGGCATTTGGGCAGTGGTTAAGGCTTGTTTGTTTAAGATTGTGACCGGTTTGTTGACCGAGTCCGCCGCCTGCCGGTACACGCTGGTGTACCAATTCGCGCGGATATTTCGAAACTGTTTTGCGAACGTTTGTTTCATAATCAATGGTTTAATGAAATATACTGAAACAGTGTCATATGCAAGTGCCGCCGCCCTAACACTGTGTTTCAACACCGGTTTTTCGGCTGTTTTAAATCAATCGGTCAAAATAATTTCGCAAACGTTTTGGAAAATGCTCAAGCAAAACAAACGCTTATGCGAAATGTGCAAAAATACTACCTAGAATTGGGTATAAGCGAAATTTATCAAGCACATATATATGGGCATTTGAATTTTTCAAAACGGCGCGGGGACCGAATGTGCTGATTAAATCCGGCGTTCAAATTATTTTTCGCGGTTTGATCAACTTGAGGCGTTATGGTCGACGCATGGCGACATTGGCCGCCAGAGCGTGCGCCTAAAGAAAAAAGGCAGGGAGCTATTTGAGCAGATCACCACCACCGCCGAGGGCACGCGCAGCAAAAGCGAAGTGCTTGGGCTGGGGGATCATGAATTTGTGCCCTGGCAGGTGGGCGCGGTGATGTGCGGGGGGATTAAACTCTCGCGGATGGCGGTGAAGAAAACCCAGCCAGACGACGCCACCCGCACCAAACTGCGCGACGATTATGCCAACAGCGCTGACAGTTTGACCTTGGCGTCACAGGTAGTGGCGACGAACTTTCAGACTGTCGCGGCGGCTAATGATTATTGGCGGTGAGGGACGGAGCGCTCCTAACAAATAGGGCTTTATTGTACGCGATTAACGAGATAGCCTCTATTGATACTTGGAGGATGATATGCTTCGTTTTTTTGCTGCAGTTGCTGCAATAATCGCATTGCAAGGGCTAATGGTTTCATGTTCGCATCTGGGCACAACGCGGATTGGCTTTGTTACATCGCCCCTTTTGAAGTCGTTTCAAGAGGCAGAATATCTAAGACATGCCAAACAGTTTTCGACTGATTTTTATATTGAGGAGCATTTTCCAGTTGGTAGCGGCTTTCAAAACCTTGAAGCTGCGTTGTTGGAGAATGGATTTGATGGCGGACTCTATTTAAAAGAATTCAATTATCGCCAGTTATTTGGAAAGCATATTGAGGCAAAACAAGGGGAAGAGCTTTTCAGATTTTACCGCAATGCGCCTTGGTTTGATGGTTTCCTCTGGAATGATAGTTTGCATATTTATGTCGCGGTGTTAAACGGCAAGATTACGTTCTCTCGTACATTTATAAAGCGTCATTCCTATATTCCTTAGGCTGGCGGGTCACGCATGGCGGTTCCTTTCAGAGCGCTGGTGGCAAATTTGGGGGCTTTTGTGGTAGGCAATAGTCATTGGAGAAAAGGGGAGTCCGCTGCCTACATACGTGTTAAACTGAGCAGTGGCATACTCAAACATCAATACTGTTGCGGCTTGTCCCGGCTTACTTTAACCTCCTCCTTAGAAAGCAATCGTGTTGAGGATAAATGCAAAAATGACTGAGGCAATGCCTATCACGCCGGAGATTGTGACATGGGCGCGGGAGCGGGCAGGCTACTCAATTGAGTCATTGACTAGTGATTTTCGCCGAATTGCTGCTTGGGAAGCTGGCGATGCGCTTCCCAGTTATCCTCAACTAGAAAAAATGGCCGAGAAGTTTAAAGTGCCAGTCGCGGTCTTTTTTTTTCCTGAACCGCCAGATGTTCCTCGCATAGAGGAAACATTTAGGACTCTTGGTCCTCATCAAATAGCTGAGATACCGCCTCGAATCCGGTTGTTGCTCCGTAAAGCCAAGTCGTTTCAAATGAGTTTGGAAGAGCTGCATAGTGGAAGAAATCCTGCTGAGCGCTTGATTACTCGTGACCTTGCGTTTCGACCAACGCAGCCGATTGAAAACATTGCGGTTGCAGTGCGCGAGTACTTAGGTGTCACTATCGAGCAGCAGTTTGAATGGCGAAATGTTGAAACAGCGCTAGATAACTGGCGTAAGGCACTTCTTGAGGTTGGTATCAATGTGTTCAAGGATCAATTTCGTGCGGCTGATTTTTCCGGTTTTTGCCTCTATGATGAAGAGTTCCCGATAATCTACGTCAACAATACTACGGCGAAGTCACGCCAGATTTTTACTCTCTTTCACGAGCTTGCACATCTACTATTCCACACAAGTGGTATTGATTCTAGAGACGATGGTTTTATTGAACAACTGAGAGGCGACAATCAGCGAATTGAAGTTATCTGCAACAATTTTGCAGCTTACTTTTTAGTGCCAGAAGAGAACTTTGATGCAGCTCTTACTGGTCTGCCCCCCACTGAGGCGACAGCATCTGAATTGGCTCAACTATTTAGCGTCAGTCGGGAGTGCATTTTCAGAAAGCTTTTAGATAAAGGCTTAGTCACACGAGTTGAATATGAGACTGCTGCTGATAGATGGGCGAAACAGGGTCATCGCGGCTCTGGCGGCGACTATTACCGCACTAAAATTTCCTACTTAGGGCCAGAATATATAAATTTTGCTTTCGGCAAATATTATCAAAATCACATAAACTATGATGAGCTTGCCGATATCCTGGATACTAAACCAAAAAATTTAGACCGTTTAGAAGAATATTTATCAAGGAGAGCTCCTTGAGCTATGTTTTCGATACAAATGCATTTGGCCACCTCTTTGGCAGCTATTATCGTAACCGCTTCCCAACTTTGTGGGAGCAGTTTGATGTTTTGGTAGAGAGCGGTGATATTACATCGACCCGTGAAGTAGCTCGCGAAATAGATGCAAGCCCTGTCGAAAGCTTAAGATATTGGGCGGTTGAGCAAAACGATATATTTCCCACTCCCGATGCAGCGGAAGCACAATTTGTCGGGGAAATTTTTAGAAATCCGCATTTCTTGCAAATAATCGAACGGAAAAAATTGCAAAAAGGTGGGCTGAACGCGGATCCTTTTATTATTGCACGTGCCTATGTTGTCGGCTCTCCGGTTGTAACTCTGGAGAGGGAGCCTCCAAATGGGGCAAAAATTCCAAATATTTGTCGTCACTTTGGAATTCCATTTATGTCTTTGGAAGGGTTCATGGAAGAAGAAGGCTGGGTGTTTTGAGAAAATAGCTACAGATTTTGCGTCTCTCGCTCACCAACATACTTTTGTTGGCCATCAGTTGACTCCACCCCATTTCAGGGGCGGTGTCATGAATTTAAGTATTGTGTTTTCACTAAACCCCAGCCGCAGCACTCAACCCCTTATCCAACGCCCCAATCATCAGTTTCACATCTTCCGGGCCGATCACCAGTGGGGGTGACAAGATAATATTGTTGCCGGAGACGCGGATGGTTACGCCTGCCTCATAGGCCGCGTCGAAGGCGGCGGCGACGGCTGGTTTTGAGGCGGGGGTTTTGGTGGGGCGGTCGTTCACCAGTTCGATGGCGGCCATCAGGCCGATGCCGCGTGTGTCGCCGACAATTTGGTGTTTTTCTTTCAATTGCGCGAGGCCGTTTTGCAGCTCTATGCCGCGGGCTTTTGCGTTTTCCCACACTTTGGCTTTTTTGATTTCGGCTAAGGTGGCGAGGGCGGCGGCGCAGCCGACCGGGTGGGCCGAATAGGTGTAGCCATGGCCGATATTGCCCACCGCGTCTTTATTGCTCTCGAAGGCTTCGACCACTTTTTCGCCCATCATGGCCGCGCCGAAGGGGAAGTATGAATTGGTGATGGCTTTGGCGGTGCACATCATATCTGGTGCCACGCCCCAGAGGCGCGAGCCGTGCACATCGCCTGTGCGGCCAAAGGCGGTGATCACTTCATCGGCGATCAGCAAAATGCCGTGCTTGTCGCACACCTCGCGCACCATGGGCATAAAGTTTTTGTGCGGCACGATCACCCCGCCAGCGCCCAGCACTGGCTCCATAATCATGGCGGCGATGGTATCTGCGCCTTGGAAGGCGATTTCATCTTCCAGCATAGCGATACAGCGATTGGCGATTTCTTCTGCATTGTCGGTGCCGAAGGGATTTCTGTAGGTCCAGGGGGCGGCAATTTGGAAGCAGCCGGCCAGCATCGGCTCATAATTGCGACGGAAATTGGCGTTGCCATTGACGGACGCGCCGCCAAAATGGGTGCCGTGATAGCCCTTTTTGAGGCTGATGAATTTGGTGCGTTCGCCTTCGCCGCGCACCTTATGATATTGCCGCGCCAGGCGCAGGCAGGTTTCAACGGAATCGGAGCCGCCGGAGGTGAAAAAAGCGCGGGTCATGCCTTCTGGCTTGAACCAGTCGTTCAGCTCAAAGGAGAGCTCCACCGCTTTATCATTGGTGGTGCCGCGGAAGGCGGAATAATAGGGCAGCTCGTTCATCTGTTCGGTGATGGCCTGTTTGATGCTGTCCACCGAATAGCCCAGATTGGCGTTCCACAGGCCGCCCACCGCGTCGAGCGTGGTGTGGCCATCAATGTCGGTGATTTCCACGCCCTTGGCAGCGCGGATCATTTTGGGCGGATTGTTTCGCATATCGGCCGGGTGGGCCATGGGGTGCCACATATGTTTGGCGTTGTTTTCTTTCAAAAAGTTGGAGTCGAGCATCTAGGCCTCCTGGTCGAAGATAAGGGTGTGAGCGCGGGCAATTTGACTTTCGCGCGGCATAGGGTGGCGTTTCATGATGGCTTGCCCCTCAACGCATTAATTGTTGAACATTGGGGTGCAGCACACCGCCGATCGCGGTGGTGATGCGGGCGGAGGCGGCGGCCACATTGCGCTTTATTTTGGTCACCAGCTCTTCAGATTTGCGGGTGATCGGCATGGCCACGGCAATGGCGCCCGCGGCGCTGCCATCGGCATTGAAATAGGGCATGGCCAGCCCGGCCACATCCGATTCAAAGCCATGTTCATTGAGGAAAAAACCGTCTGCCTTCGCCTTGGCCACACGCTGGCGGATGGCGTCCGGATTGGTCTCGGTAAACTCTGTATATTTGCCCAATTGCTGGCGCAGGGCCGCATTCATCACTTCGGGATCGTTAAAGGCGAGATAGGCAATGCCCGAGGCGGTGGCGTGAAAGGGCAATGGCTCTGTGGGGTCGATCATCACCACGGTGCCGCGATGGGGCTCCTTATGGGCGATGGTGATCAGCGCGCTGGGCCCGGCCACGCTGGCATGGGCGGTTTCGTTGGTGACTTCGCTCAGCCAGTCCACCGTCTGGTTGGCGATGGCGGTGATCGGCGTTGTGGCCTCGCGCACCCGTGCCAAATGCAAAAAGCCGCTGCCCAGCCGATAGGCCTTGGTGATCTGGTTCTGTTCGATAAAGTGATGCTTGGACAGGGACACCAGAATGCGCCGGGTTGTCGCTTTGTCCAAATCCGCAAGGCGCGCCAATTCCGACAAGCCGATCTCGGGCTGTGTGGGCGTGAAATGGCGCAAAAGGCCCATGGCTTTATCGACGGTTTTCATAGGGCGAAAAATCAATTCTTTTACATGTTTATAAAAATCTTGACTCAGATTGGTTGATAATGCAACCATTAAATGTGCCGATGGTGACAATATTGAACCGTTGGTCAAATTTCGAACGCGGTAGGGAGGAAATCATGCGTGCGATCCGTTCATTAGCCTCGGCAGCCCTGTTGGGTCTGGCGACGACATTGGCTGCCCTTGCGCCAGCCATGGCTGAATATCCAGAAAAACCAGTCTCGTTTGTGGTGCCGTTTCCCCCAGGGGATCTGGAAGATGTGTTGACCCGCATGATCGCGGAAGAGTTTCAAGACATGTATGGCGTTCCCGCTGCAGTGGTGAACAAGCCCGGCGGCGGTGGCGGCCCATTCCCCGGCGCGGCTGAAGTGGCGCAAGCCCCGGCCGACGGCTATACGATCGGCTCCTTCGTGGTGGATATTCCGCTGGTGGGGCCACTTGTGGGTATTCCTGCGCTGAACCCGGATCCATTTGAGCCGGTGGGGATTTTCTTGACTTATCCATTTGTGATCGCGGCCTCCAAGGCGGCGCCCTATGAAAATATGGATGAGCTGGCTGCATTTTCAAAAGACAATAATCTGCTGCTTGGGCATTTCGGCTCGTTCTTGATCCCGACGCAAGTGACCATGGCTTTGGGGGAAGAGCGCGGGGTGGATTTCTACTCAAATGCCGCCTTTGATGCGCTGGATTGTAACACGCTGGCTTCCGGCGATGCGGATGTGATCAACACCACGCTGCAACTGATCCTGCCGTGCCTGGATAAGGTGAATGTTTTGGCGACGGTCACCAATGACCGTATCCCCTTGGTGCCGGATAGCCCGACGGTTGGTGAGCTGGAGCCAAGCCTGAATATTGCGCTTTGGAATGGCCTGTTTGTGCATAAAGATACGCCGCAGGATGTACGCGACAAGATTGCAGCTGCGGCGCAAAAAGCACTGGCCAGTGACGCCGCTCAAAAGCTGGCTGAAGAAACCGGTGCTGGTGTTTATTGGCAGAATGCGGACGAAGCGGCTGCCCGGATCGAGGCGGACCGCGCCGTGGCGGAAGCGATTTCCAGATTTGCCGAATAAGCGCACAAACTGGCCGGGGCTTTTGCTCCGGCCATTTTTTACAATAATGAGTTTGATCTATCCATGATCCAAGAAAATGAGATTGGCGGCAAATCCAACCGGGCGGAAAAGGTCGATGACTATTTTGTCTCGCCCTATAGTTCTGCCTTGGTTTGGTTTGGTGTTTGCACCTTTTTGGTGGCGATTTTTTTGGCCAGCCAATTGGGCACGCAAGCGAAGTTCTTCGACAATATGAGGCTGGAGAGACAACCCGGCCTGTGGTCGGCCATCGGCATTGTGGGGATGCTGTTTTTTGGTTTCTTCCAAATGCTGCAATTCTGGTTTCACCGCAACGGGCTGCAAGCGCCCGGCTTTGTTTCTGAGGCGATGATCTGGCTGAAGGCTGGCGAATATGTTCTTTGGTTTATGGTCTATGTGAGCCTAGTGCCGCTGGTAGGCTATCTGCCGACAACCGTCGGCTTTTTGCTGCTGATGACATGGCGGTTGGGCTATCGGCAGCGGCGGTTTTACGGGCTGGCCGTGCTGGCGGGTGTGTTGATCGTGGTGGTGTTTAAAAGCTTCCTGCAGGTCAAAATCCCTGGCGCAGCGCTATACGAATATCTGCCATCTGCGGTGCGTAGCTTTGCCATTTTATATCTTTGAGTTCGGAAATTAGGGGCACTTTGTGGAACTCTTTTTGACAAGTTTGGGTGCGCTGGCGCGCATTGATGTGGCGATTGCGCTGTTGATCGGGTCGGTCGGCGGCGTGATTATCGGGGCGATCCCGGGTGTGGGGCCGGCTATTGCCATTGCAATTTTGCTGCCGGCCACTTTTGCGCTGGAACCGATTGTTGGGTTGACGCTTTTGTTGGGCATTTATGGCTCGTCCATGTATGGCGGGGCGATCCCAGCCATTCTGGTCAACGCACCCGGCACAGCGGTGAACGCGCTCACTACCTATGATGGCTACCCCATGACCCAGCGGGGGGAGGCCGCGCGTGCCTTGTCGTTGGCGTTTGGGGCCAGCTTTTGTGGAGGGATCATTTCCATCATCGCCCTGATGTCGCTGTCGCCCGTATTAGCAGCGGTGGCGCCCATGTTTGGCTCGCGGGAAATTTTTCTGGCGGCCTTGTTGGGTATGGTGCTGGTGGTGGTGACCCATCGCGGGCAGGCGTTGGCGGCGGGGGCACTGCTCTGTCTGGGCATCTTTATCAATACGATCGGGTTGGAATCGACCCGTTACACCCAGCGTTATACCTTCGATCAGGCGTGGCTGGCGTCCGGCATTGATCTGATTGTGGTGGTGCTGGGCCTGTTCGCGCTGTCGCAAGCCTTTTTGCTGCTGGTGGGCGAGGATGAGCATAATGAACCGCCGGCGCTGGTGGGGCGAATTTTTGACGGGCTGCGCGAAGTGTTGCGGCTGCCAAAGATCTTTGTGCCTTCTGCCGGGTTCGGCGTTATCATGGGAATGATCCCCGGTGTGGGGGAATTTCTGGCGCAGTTCTTTTCCTATTCGCTGGCCCGCAAAACCTCTGGCAATGGTGAGAATTTCGGCAAGGGCGCGCCCGAAGGGCTGGTCGCCTCGGAGGCCGCGAATAATGCCGTGCCCGCGGCGGCGATGATCCCGCTGTTGGCGCTGGGCATCCCCGGCGAGGCGCTGACGGCGATGATGCTCGCTGTGTTTTATGTGCACAATGTGATCCCCGGGCCGCAGCTATTTGCCAATGATTTTGATTTTATTCTCAGCCTCTATCTGGCGCTGATCATTTTGAATATTCTCGCGTTTGGTTTTCTGCTGGGCACCACCAAATGGCTCACCCAAGTGGTGCGTATTCCTAATCGGTTTTTGGGTATGGTGATCTTGGTGCTCAGCTTTGTCGGTGTCTTTTCCCTGCGCAATTCCATCATCGACTGTGCCATTGCGGCGGCCTTTGGCATGTTCGGCCTGATGCTGAAGCGGTTGAACCTGCCGATTGTGCCGATCATTCTGGGCATGGTGCTGGGTGGCATTATGGAAGTGAAGTTCCGCACCAGCATGGCGCGGGTGGAAACCCCGCTGGACTTTATTGAACGGCCGGTGGCGCAAGTGCTGTTTGCGATCATCGTGTTTGTTCTGATTGCACATTTCTATGCGCTGTTTCGCGCGAAAAAATCCAAGGACTTAAGCAATGATCAGGCAAGCTGAAATTGATGCGCTGCGCCAGCAGGCGATTGCACCGCAAAAAATGCTGATAGACGGGAAATGGGTTGAGGCCAGCGATGGCGGCACCGTGGAGGTGGTGAGCCCGATCGACGGCAGCAGGCTCACAACATTGGCTGCGGCAACGGCCAAGGATGTGGACGGCGCCGTCGCTGCAGCCCGTGCCGTTTTTGAGCGGGGGGACTGGTCGCGCATGGCACCGCAGGGGCGGATGAAGGTGATGCATAAAATTGCGGACCTGATCGCGGCCAACGCCAAAGAGCTGGCGGTGTTGGGTGTACGTGACAATGGCACTGAAATTGGCATGGCGATCAAGGCCGAGCCGGGATCTGCGGCGGGCACATTCCGCTTTTATGCTGAAGCCATCGACAAGATCTATGGTGAGATTGCCCCAACGGCAGACAATCAGTTGGCACTGATCCATCGTGAGCCGGTGGGCGTTGTCGGCGCCATTGTGCCATGGAACTTTCCAATGATGATCGGGGCCTGGAAAATAGCCCCAGCCTTGGCCGCAGGTAACAGCGTGGTGCTAAAACCTTCTGAGGCTGCGTCTCTGAGCTTGTTGCGATTGGCCGAGCTCTGCCAGGAGGCGGGGTTGCCCGATGGCGTGCTGAATGTGATCACCGGCAGCGGATCTGTGGCGGGTGAAGCCATGGGCTTGCACCATGATATTGATATTATCGGCTTTACCGGGTCTGGTGGTGTGGGCCGACGGCTGATGGATTATGCTGCGCGGTCCAATATGAAGCGACTATATCTCGAATTGGGGGGGAAATCGCCCAACATTATTTTTGCCGATGCGACGGATTTGGATCAGGCGGCAAAAGTGTCGGCGGCGGGCATTTTCCGCAATTCAGGCGAAGTGTGCGTGGCGGGCTCGCGCATATTGGTGGAGCGCACCATCCATGATGCCTTTGTGGAAAAATTGCGGGCAGAAGCGGCAAAGCTGAAGGTGGGTGATCCGCTGGATATGAACAACAATATCGGCGCGATCACCACGGCGCAACAGCTTGAGGGCGATCTGGCCTTTGTGGAGCGGGCGCAAAAAGAAGGCGGCACTTTGGTGACTGGCGGCCAACAGCTTAAGGCCGGGCAGGGCTATTATATGGAGCCGACCATTTTCACCGACATCAAGCCGGATATGGATCTGTTCCAGAATGAAGTGTTTGGGCCGGTGGTGTCGATCACGTCGTTTGACACAGAAGAGGAGGCCGTAGCGCTGGCCAATGGCACCGCATTTGGCCTGGCGGCGGGTGTGTGGACCTCGAACTTGTCTCGGGCACACCGGATGGTCCGCAACATCAAGTCCGGCGTGGTGCATGTGAACACTTATGGTGGTGCGGGCAATAATGTGCCGCTGGCGGGCATGAAGCAGTCTGGCAATGGCGCGGATAAGTCGCTGCACGCCATTGAGAAATATGAAAATCTGAAAACGGCTTGGATCCAGCTTTAGGGAGGCATTATGGGACAGAAAAAAACCATTCTGGTGATCGGCACTTACGACACCAAATCAGATGAGCTGGATTATTTGACCAACGTCATCAAAGGGCAGGGCGGCAATGTGCGCACCATGGATGTGAGTGTTTTGGGCGACCCGCCAACGCCGACGGACATCTCCAAACATCAGGTCGCCGAAGCGGCCGATGCCACCATCCAAGAGGCGATTGGGTCTGGTGATGAAAATGTGGCGATGCAGATTATGGCGCGCGGCGCCGCAGCGCTGTGCCGGACTTTGCAAGCAGCGGGGCGCATTGACGGGATGATCGCTATGGGCGGCTCTATGGGCACCGATCTGGCGCTGGATTGCGCCCGTGCCCTGCCGCTTGGTGTGCCAAAATATATCATTTCTACGATCGCCTTCTCGCCGCTTATTCCGGCAGACCGGTTGGCGACAGATATTCAGATGATCCTTTGGGCAGGCGGTCTTTATGGCTTGAACGCCGTGTGTAGGGCTTCTCTCAGTCAAGCAGCCGGTGCGGTGCTTGGTGCAGCACAGGCGGTGCAATTGTCTGCTGAAGAGCGCCCGATGATTGGCATGACCAGTTTGGGCTCGAGCTGCTTGCGCTATATGAAAATTTTGAAACCGGCGCTGGAAGAACGTGGGTTTGAAGTGGCGATTTTCCACGCGACCGGCATGGGCGGTATGGCGTTTGAAAATCTGGCACGCGCCGGTAAATTTGCCTGCGTAATGGATTTTGCGCCGCAGGAAATGGGCAATGAACTGATGGGGTCGGTGGTGAATTCCGGCCCGGATCGGCTGCGCGCCGCCGCTGTTTCCGGCACGCCAGCGATGATTGCGCCGGGCTGTGTTGATCTGGTGGATTTTCCGGGATGGCAGCCCTTTCCCGAGCAGTTTAATGACCGCTCCTTCCACGCCCATAACCGGCTCTTGTCCTCGGCCACTTTGAACGCTGATGAACGACGGCAAGTGGCGCGGGAACTGGCCAACCGCGCGGCGGAGAACAAAGCGCCGACCCATATTATTTCGCCCATTCAGGGCATTGAGGAGTGGGATAAGCCGGGTGAGCCCGCGCATGAGCCAGACAATCACGCGGCCTTTGTTGCGGAGCTGGCCCAGTCAGTAAAGGCGCCGGTGGGGTTTACCGAATTGGATTGCCATATAAATGATCAGGCTTTTAACGACTTCGTGCTGGAGCTGTTTGATCAATGGCTGGCTGATGGCATTGTGAAAAACCCGAAAGGTTAGCTTCTAAGCCCAAGGGCTTGTGGCGGGTTAAAGCTCTTGCCCCTTGCCGTCCAGGATCAGACGGGTTTGCAGCAATTGACCCTCCCTTTTCAGGATCGGGTAGGCAATGGAGACAATCTGGGCGTTAAGCTCTTTGAGTGCCGCTAGGCTCTCCAGATGCTGCTCGCTGGTGGCGATGCTTTTTTCAAGGCCTTCGCGCAGGCGCAGCAAGTGTTTTTTGCGGCTTTTGGCCACCAGCATGCCCAACTCGTCCTTATCGCGGAAAATCTCCCGCGCGATCTCAATATCTTCAGAAACCAGCAGCTCATAGGCATTCGCCATATTGTGCAGAACTTGTTCCGCAATGGTTCGGAGTTCTGCGGCACCGCTTTCGGAAAAATAGAGATTGCGGGCTTGTTGAGCTTTGATCACGGTTTCCAAGCGCTGGCTGAGAATGGCGGTGCTGGCATCGATGGAAAGGGCATAATCTGCAAGATCGCGCAGCCGCCGAAATTGCGCCTTGGTCATATCTTTGGAGGGCATGCGGGTCACATAATGGCGCACGGCTTGACCCGCATCGTGCAATACTTGTGTTTCGCGGTCGAGCTGGTCAAAATTAGGCAGCTTGTGGTGCAGGTACCAGCCCAGAACTTCGCGGATCATTTGCTCGGAAATATTGGTCATGCGCACCACTTCCCTCCGCAGGGATGAGAGGGAGAGTGGCACTGAATCAAGAGCACTTTCATCGAGTAAGGAGCGCTCGGCCATGGGGGTGACTTTATCGCCATTGCCATTGACCATGGCGCGCTTGACCAGCCGACCGATCCAAGGGGTGAAGGGTAGATACAGCAGCAACACAAGGTTAAAGGCAAAGTGCACCAGGACGAGATTAGGCAGCATGTGCACCCAATCATCGATCAGTTGACCAGCATAAAGGGCGGCGACGATGGCGGCAGTAATGCCGCGCAGGGCCACATTTGCGACCACAGGGCGGCGCGCTTCAATGGACATGTTGCGGGTGATCCAGACGGGTACCAAAGCGCCACCCAGATTGGCCCCCAAAATGAGCAATATACCAACAGGCACCGAGATTGCCTCTGCTCCAGCGACCACAGCAATCATCAAAACGGCGGCGACGCTGGAATGCATAACAAAGGCCAGAACCACGCCGACCATGAAAGCGAGCACCGGATCAGCAGCCAAGAAGGCCTCGAACATGGGTAGAAAATCGCTTTCCTTGATTGGGGCGACGGCGTCGCGCAAAAAGCCCAGCGCTACAATAATAAGTGAAATACCCAGCATGATGCGGCCGGTTTGGCGCACATTGCGGCTATTGAATTTGAGATAAAGCCATGCGCCAATGCCCATCAGGACGGGCGCCAGCCAGCTTAGGTCCAGCGAGAGAACCTGCACTACAATGGCTGAGCCGACATCAGCACCGAGAATAATGGCAAGGCCCGTGGCGATGGCCAACATGCCGCCGGTAGAGAAACCGGCGGTGAGGATGGCGACCGCAGCCGAGCTTTGCAGCAAAATGGCCATGGCGGCCCCGGCCATGGCGGCGCGATAAGGGTTTTTGGCATTGGTGAGAATGCGCTTAAATTCGGGCCCCTTCATCCGCTCGATGCCGTTTTGCACCATGCGCACAGCAAAGAGGAGCAACATGGTTGCGCCAAATATCGCGATAAGGAATTGCAATAATGCCATGGTTTGCCCCAACTATGCCGAGGTCAGAGTAGCGTTTGAAATATCGTCCTGCCGTTGCCAGCGCAGCTCATTTTTGATCAATTCACGCTGTAGGCGTGCAGGATAGTCTGTCACAATCGCATCAACGCCCAATTGGATCATTTGTCCCATGTCTTTGGGGTCATTCACCGTCCATGGGGCGACCAGGAGGCCAAGGTTCCGGGCTTCTTGGACGTCGGCCAGCGTGACATCTTTAAAATGAGGCGCCCAAATATAGCCTCCAGCCTCGGCGATCGCCTTTGGGATGCTGGGCAATTGTTTGAGGTTCTGGCTAAACACCAGCGATGAATCCTCACCTTTATCATCATCATGGGCCGGCAATTGCGATAGAAACGAGGTCGGCATTTCCGGTGCGGCTTGCTGGCACAGATGCAAAAGTTCCCAGTCAAAACTATGCAAAATGGTGCGTGATGTCATGGCAGCCTGCCGCACAACATCGGCCACGGCGGCTACTGTTTCTTCCCGATGCATTTGAAAATTGTCAACCTTCGGGTCTGACTTGATTTCCAGCATCAGCCCCACATGAGCAAAGTCAGGCTGCATGGCTAAAGCCAACAAATCGGCTAATTTTGGCACCTGCTGCCGGTGCATGAATATCTGCTCGGGAAAGCGTTGGCCATATTCTGTAAAAACATTCAGACCGCCTACATCATATTGGGCCAACTCATCATAAGTCAGCTCAGAAATGCGGGGTTCGGGCGTGTTCAGCCATTGGCCTTCGGCCGTGCGCGTGATGGCACCATTCAAATGGTGATTGTGCACGATCACCGGCACATGGTCCTTGGTGATCATCACATCAAATTCGAGGGCGCTGACCCCCATTTTCATGGTCCATTCGAAGCCAAGTAGCGTGTTTTCAGGCATAATGCCGCGCGCGCCGCGGTGGCCGACCACGCGGATGCAGCTCTGATCTCCTTTGAAGCTGGCCAATTGCTGGGTGAACATCAGCTTTCCAGGCGCTTTTCGGTTTTGCTGTCAAACAAATGATGGTTTTCTGGCGTCACGTTGAACCGCAAAATACTGCCCGGCTCATAGTCCCAATGGCCTTGAATACTGGCAACGACACTTGTTTCGCATTTGTTAAGACGGCCATGGACCAAAGTGTTGGCGCCAAGCTGTTCGCACAGTTCGGTCTTGACCTCGATAGGGCCATTGTCATCCACCACCATATGTTCCGGACGCACGCCAAAAATGGCATCCCCTTGCTGGGCCGAGCTTGTGGGGATCTTATGGCCATTTTCCAGCTCAATATGGCTATTGGTCAATTTCGCTGGCAAGAAGTTCATGGATGGGCTGCCAATAAACCCTGCAACGAAGACTGAGGCGGGTTTTTCATAGAGGTCAATGGGGGTGCCGAACTGTTCGACATAGCCAGCATTGAGGACCATCAGCCGATCGCCCAATGTCATGGCTTCCACTTGATCGTGGGTCACATAAATGGAAGTCACGCCGAGTTTGCGCTGTAATTTTTTGATCTCGAGACGCATTTGTACCCGCAATTTGGCGTCCAGATTGCTGAGTGGCTCGTCGAACAGAAATACCTGCGGGTCGCGCACAATTGCACGTCCCATGGCCACGCGTTGGCGCTGACCACCGGAAAGCTGCCGCGGCTTGCGGTCGAGATAATCCTGAATTTCCAAGATCGTTGCGGCCTCATTTACCCGGCGTTCAATATCGTCTTTGCTAAATTTGCGCAGCTTGAGACCATAGGCCATGTTTTCGCGCACGCTCATGTGCGGGTAAAGCGCGTAGTTCTGGAACACCATTGCGATGTCGCGGTCTGCCGGTTCCAGCTGATTGACCATTTTGTCGCCAATATAGATTTCACCACTGGTGACAGTTTCCAAACCTGCGACCATACGCAAAAGGGTGGATTTGCCGCAGCCAGAGGGCCCGACAATGACGATAAATTCGCCATCTTGAAACTCACCTTCCACGTGGTGGAGAACTTCCACCTTGCCGTAATTTTTGACCAAATCTTTAAGCGAGATCGTTGCCATTTTATTTTTCCTATTTGTCGGTCTCGGTGAGGCCTTTGACGAACATTTTCTGCATGCCGATCACCACAAATACGGGTGGGATCATGGCCAGCAGGGCCGTCATCATAATGATATTCCACTGGGGTGATTGTTCTGCCGCTTCCAGCATTTGCTTGATGCTCATCACAATGGTGGTCATGTCTGTTTCTGTGGTGATCAAAAGTGGCCACAAATACTGGTTCCAACCATAAATGAACAGAATGACAAACAGTGCAGCGATATTTGTGCGGCTCAAGGGCAGCAAAATATCAAAGAAAAAGCGCATGGGCTTGGCCCCGTCAATGCGCGCACTTTCCAGCATTTCGTCCGGAATGGTCAAAAAGACCTGCCTGAACATGAAGGTGGCCGTGGCCGATGCGATAAGGGGAATAGACAGGCCCCAATAAGAGTTGAGCATGCCCAGATCGGCGACCACTTCATAAGTGGGCAGAATGCGCACTTCAACCGGCAACATCAATGTGATGAAGATCAGCCAGAAAAAGCCCATGCGAAACGGAAACTTGAAATAGACAATGGCAAAGGCGCTCAACAAAGAAATAGCGATTTTGCCGACAGCAATCATGATCGCCATGAACAAGGAGTTCATCAGCATGCGCCAGACCGGCGCGGTTTCTGTGCCCGACAGGCCCGAGCCAAACAGAGTCTTTTTAAAGTTCTCGATGAAGTAGGGACCCGGCAGCAAAGGCAGCGGCGCTTGCAACATGCGGGCTTCATCATGCGTGGCGGCCACAAATGTGATCCAGATTGGAAGTGCCACGATCAAGATCCCCAGGATCAAGACAAGGTGCGTGACGATGTTCAGAATGGGGCGATGTTCGACCATTAGTACTGCACCTTTCTTTCCAGAAAACGGAACTGAATAATCGTCATAAAGATGACCATAATCATGAGAATGACGGACTGGGCAGCAGAACCGCCAAGATCAAGCCCCACAAAGCCATCATTATAAACTTTGTAAACCAGAATGGTGGTGGCGTTGGCCGGCCCGCCCTGCGTGACGGCATGGACAATGCCGAAGGTTTCAAAGAAGGCGTAAACCGCATTAATCACCAGCAAGAAGAATGTAGTGGGTGAAATGAGCGGGAACACCAGAGTCCAAAACCGCCGAATCGGGCGCGCGCCATCAATGGCCCCAGCTTCAATGATGGAGCGGGGGATGGATTGCATGGCCGCAAGATAGAACAGAAAGTTATAGGCAATTTGTTTCCAGGCTGCGGCCAAAATGACCAGCAGCATGGCCTGGCCCCCATTGAGATAATGGTTCCAGTCATAGCCAAAGAAATCGAGAAAATAGGGCAAAATGCCGAGGGTCGGGTTGAACATAAAGACCCACAGGGCGCCAGCGAGCACGGGTGCAATCGCATAGGGCCAAATCAGCAGGGTGCGATAGGTGGTTGCGCCGCGAATAACGCGATCTGCAAAACCGGCGAGCACCAGCGCACTGGACATGGAAATGAAGGCAACGGCAGCGGAAAAGAATATGGTGCGCCCAAAACTGTTCAGATAGATTTCGTCAGTGAACAGATATTGGAAGTTCTCAAACCAGACGAACTCTGTAGATAGGCCAAACGCATCTTCAATCAAAAAAGACTGATAAACGGCCTGGGTTGCGGGCCAGATAAAAAAGATCAGCGTGATGGCAATTTGCGGGGCCACCAGCATAAAGGGCAGCCAGGTTTTATTAAAATGAACCCGTTTGAGCATGGCAATTTCTTTCTCAGCAACGCCAAACCCGGCGCAACCCATGGTCGCGCCGGATAAGTTGTAAAAACTTTATTTTACAGAACGTTCAAAGCGACGCAGCAATTCGTTACCGCGTTTGACCGCTGTGTCCATGGCTTCCTGAGCGGTTTTGTCACCAGCCCACAGAGCTTCCAGTTCTTCATTGATCACATCGCGCACTTGCACGAAGTTACCAAAGCGGATGCCGCGTGAGTTTGGTGTCGGCTCATTCAGGCTCAATTGCTTGATCGCAATATCTGTGCCTGGGTTCTCTTCATAAAAACCTTGGCTTTCGCTGAGCTCTGCTGCGGCATTGGTGATCGGCACATAGCCGGTCTCCTGGTGCCACCAAGCCTGTACGTCTGCTGAAGACAGGTAAGTCAGGAACTGTGCCAGACCTTTATATTCTTCGTCTTCATGGCCAGCCAATGCCCAAAGGGTAGCGCCGCCGATGATGGAGTTTTGCGGGGCGTCCGCAACCTCGGTATCAAGCGGCAACATGGTTTGGCCGAAATTGAATTTGGCCTGTTCCTTGATGGACCCGTAATAAGCAGATGAGTTCATCCACATGCCACATTCACCATTAGTGAACAGGGGCAAGCTGTCGCCGCGGCGACCGCCATATACAAAGGCTTTGCTTTCGCCCATTTCGGCAATTTTTGCCAGGCGGGATACAACATGCTCATTGTTAAAGGTGAACTCTGTGTCGAAACCGGCAAAACCGTTTTCCTTGGTACCGACGGGCAGATTGTGCCAAGCGGAGAAGTTCTCGATCATGACCCAAGACTGCCAGCCGAAAGACAAGCCACAAGACATACCATTGTCAACAAGCGCTTTTGCAGCGGCTTCAACGTCGGCCCATGTTTCAGGCGGTTCAACACCGGCGGCTTCCAAAGCATCCGCATTGTACCACATCACAGGTGTGGAGCTGTTGAACGGCATAGAGAGCAGTTCGCCCTCTGGTGTCTGATAATAAGAAATCACCGCAGGCAGATAATCTGACTTGTCGAACGATTCGCCTGCATCGTTCATAAGTTGTTCAACCGGATAGATAGCGCCTTTGGCAGCCATCATGGTAGCGGTGCCCACTTCAAACACCTGCACAAGGTGAGGGTGCTCCTTCGCACGGAATGCAGCAATCGCGGCGGTCATGGTTTCGGTATAGTTGCCTTTGTAGACCGGCACGACCTTATAGTCGTCTTGAGTGGCGTTAAAGTCGGCCGCGATTTTGTCTACGCGTTCACCGTTGGTGCCGCCCATTGCGTGCCACCACTGAATTTCAGTTTGTGCGTAAGCAGTGCTCATGCCGAGCGCTAGCGCTGTTGACGCCAAGAAAAGTTTTTTTAATGCCATTTCAATCCTCCCGAATAGCAATTTAGGGGCTCAGCATTGTCCAGTTGGTAAAATAATGCAAGCATAAATTTTTTGCACTTTATATAACAAAATGTTATATATCAGCCCCCATATCGCGTCAGGTTGGAGTTAAGATTTTGAAATTTAGCCTTAGACAGCTTGAAGCCTTTCAAGCCACGGCCAATTCCGGTTCGGTTACACAAGCCGCAAAACGTTTGGGCGTTTCACAGCCAGCCGTCAGCCGACTGTTGGCAGATTTTGCCAATACCGTCGGCTTTGAGCTGTTTGAGAGAGAAAGTGGCACCCTGACCCCCACAAGCGAAGCGCGCTATATGCTGACCGAGGTCTCTCGGGTGTTTGAAAGCCTCAACCACCTCGAAGATTTGCGACGCGATCTGAAAGAGCGCACCGCTGGTCATTTGCGTATTGCGTGCCTGCCGGGATTTGCCACCAGCCACCTTCCCAAGGTCCTCACCGAGTTTTTGGATCAACGGCCCGGCGTGACCGTGACCCTTGAACCAGACCGCCCGGAGCGAATCCTTGAGTGGATCATCGGGCAACAATATGACTGTGGTATTACAGACGGATTTTCTGGCCATCCCGCTACAGAGACCATTGATATTCCTATCAAAACTGCGTGTATTCTACCCGAGGATCATCCATTGGCCGCAAAGGATGTGATCGCAGTACAGGATTTGCGGGATGAGAAAATTATCCATTCGCGACGCGATAGTCCTTTTCATGCGGCCCTCATGCATTGTTTTGACCAAAAGGGCGTGCCGCTCAACTCCTGGATTGAGGTGCGTCAGTTTACAGCGGCCTGCACGCTGGTGAGCCAAGGTTATGGCGCGTCGATTGTCAGCGCGCTGGATGCCGCACAGTTTGAGGGGCGCGGATTGGTTTCACGGCCGTTTGAACCTGACCTCAGCCATGAATTGTCCATATTGCGGCCCATTACCGGTGCGCAGCCCTTGCTGGTGCTGGACTTTATTGAGACCTTTGTGGAAAGCCTGCAGCCCTTTGTGCATGAAAGTCAAAAGGCAATTGCTTGATTGGTGGAAAAGCTGATGTATGCTGACGCCAGTTTGAATGGTGGTGAGTAGATCATGGCAGATGTGGGGGCGGGCAAGCCATTTGATACAGCAATGCTGGAAAGCTTGTTGGAGGAAATGGGCGATGGTGCAATTGCCATTGATGCCGATGGCGTGATCATCTGGATCAACAAAAACTACCATAAATTGCTGGGGATCTCACCGGACGTGGACCCGCGGGGTTGGGATATCGAACGGCTGATCCCCGAAAGCCGCATGAAAGAAGTGGTGCGCACCGGTCGGTCTATTTTGATCGATATTATGAATTTCGACGATCAGCAATTTGTCGTAAGTCGATTTCCGCTGAAAAATGCGGCAGGTGAGATTGCCGGTGCGATTGGCTTTGTGTTGTTTGACAAAGTTGAGCCCCTCGCGCCTTTGATGGAAAAATTTAAGGTGCTGGGCAAGCGGTTGTCGCTCGCTGAGCAAAAGCTGGCAGAGGCGCGCAAGGCCAAATATAGTTTGGCCAATATTGTCAATCGTTCACCTAAAGTGGACAAGGTCAAAGAGCAAATCCGTGCCGTCGCGCAACACGACAGCCCTGTGCTATTGCGCGGGGAAACGGGCACCGGCAAAGAGCTGTTTGCCCATGCGATTCACAGTGTGTCTGCGCGGCGCAATGGGCCGTTTGTGGCGGTCAATGTGGCGGCGATCCCTGAGGCTTTGTTGGAGGCGGAGTTTTTTGGCGTGGCGCCTGGTGCCTATACTGGCGCCAGTGATCGGCAGCCGGAGGGCAAGTTGGCCTTAGCCCGTGGAGGGACCCTGTTTCTCGATGAGGTGGGCGATATGCCGCTCTCCTTACAGGCCAAGTTGCTGCGCGTGTTGGAGGAAAAGGAGTTTGAGCCAGTGGGCTCTAACACCATTCAGCCGGCCGATGTGCGGATTGTGGCGGCCACCTCGCTTGATCTTGAACAGATGGTGGCCAAAGGCACTTTTCGCCGGGACTTTTATTACCGATTGAATGTGTTGAAGATCGAAATTCCACCCTTGCGCGATCGGCTGGAAGATGTGCCGGTATTGGCAGATTTCTTTTTGGAAGAATTTGCCCATCGCACCGGGGAGCCGGTTCGCCTGATGGGTGATGAAGCTGTGCAGCGGCTGATGCGGCACAGCTGGCCTGGCAATGTTCGCGAGTTGCGCAATGTAATCGAGCGGGCCTGTATACTCTCCAAAACTCCGGTTTTAGCAGCAGAAACGCTTGGGGAATTGGTGCCTGATACGGCAGTCGGACCAGACCAGCCGATCCATCTGCCGTCGCGAAAGGGCGGTGATCTGCCTGCTCAGATTGCGGCGCTGGAACGGCAAGCCATTATAGAGGCGTTGCAGCTTTGCGGTGGTCACAAAGCGAATGTCGCAAAACATTTGGGCATTTCCCGCTCGCAACTTTATGACAAGCTGAAGCGCTATCATTTGTCCTGAATTCAGACAAATCTGTTTGATTTTCATACATCTTAAAGTTTGTATTGATTTCAGTGGGTTAGTCAGAATCCGTGCTATTTTGTGTGAAAATCACACAAAAAGGACAGAGTGTGATTATTTAAGCTATTAGTTTATTGCATTGATATAGAGATATAAAAGCCTCTTTTTCAAGATTGGCACGCCGATTGCAACGCAGACGGCTAGCCTGCGCCCATGGAGGATGGTGTGCAGGGCTATCCATATTGGGAGGAATTTATGGAACATATTGGATTGAAATCATTAAGCCGCAAACTTGTGGCGCCGGCCCTTGCGGCGATGACGATGGCTGCGGTACTTGTGCCTGCGCAAGCGGGCGAGCCTGTGCGGTGGCGGGTGCCCGTGGCCTTTGGCACACATTTGCCAGCGCTGGGTGATAACATCAATTATGTGGCGGAAACGCTGGATGCGTCCACAGCCGGTGAAGTCCAGTTCAAAGTGTTTGAGCCAGGTAAGCTGGTGGCGCCCTTGTCAATTACCGAAGCGGTAAAAGACGGCAAAATGCAGGCCGGTTATACCTGGTTGGGCTATGACCAGGGGCGTATTCCATCCGCACCATTGCTTGCCGCGCGGCCCTTTGGCATGGAACCTTGGGAATATACCGCCTGGTGGTATGAAGGCGGAGGTATGGCATTAGGTGAAGCGGTTTATGCTGAGCATGGCGTGCACCCGATCCTTTGCGGCATTATCGGGCCAGAGACTGCTGGTTGGTTCCGCAATAAAATCACGTCGCTTGACGATATTGACGGGCTGAAAATCCGGTTTGCGGGCCTGGGGGGCAAAGTGCTGCAAAAACTCGGCGCCTCTGTGACTGTGTTGCCAGGCGGCGAGATTTTCCCTGCGCTGGAGAAAGGGGCCATCGACGCCACCGAGTTCTCCATGCCCGCCATCGACCAGTTGTTGGGTTTTGATAAAATCATCAAAAACAACTACTTCCCCGGTTGGCACCAGACCTATACCGCGTTCCATCTTGTGGTGAACAGCGACACATGGGCCGGTCTGCCGGATGATCGTAAAGCCTTGTTGAACATGGCTTGTGCCGCCGGCGTGACCCGAAACCTAGCTAAAGGCGAAGCCATTCAGGGGGCCGTTATTGCCGGGTTTGAGGAAAAGGGCGTGACCGCAAATACATTGCCAGAAGCGCTGCTGCGTGAACTGCAAGCCATCACGGCGGAAGTGATGGAAGAGGAAGCGGCCAATGATGCGCACTTCAAGGCGATCTACGAGTCTCAAGAAGCCTTCTCTGCAGATTATAAGAATTGGAAGAGCTTGGCCTATCTCCCTCGCGATTTTTAAACGCTAACGAGTTGATAGTTCGATGAAGGAAACGGGGGAGGTCTGTCCCATTGGGGCAGGGGGATAATGACAACAAAAATTGACATAGAGCATCCTGAAAAAGTGGCCGAAGCGCCGCGGTTGGCCTATATCGATGATCTGCCCACCACTGCATTTTCCAGACCGGTTGATCGCGCCCTGCGTGCGATTGGCCGCAGCGTGAGCTGGGTGTGGCTTTTACTGCTCGCCGTCATCGTGATCAATGTGGTGGCGCGCTATGTGTTTGGCAAAGGCCGGATCGAGTTTGAAGAAATCCAATGGCACTTTTATGCCATCGGCTTCATGATCGGCCTGTCTTATTGCTTGACCAGCGACGACCATATCCGTGTGGATGTGGTGGCAGAGTTGTTGTCCAATAAAACCAAGGCATGGGTGGAAACATTGGGTCTTGTTTTTTTGCTGATCCCATTTCTGGTGTTTGTGCTGATCTACGCCGTGCCTTTTTTCACCTATTCCTTCTCCATCAATGAAACATCAGGATCACCGGGCGGGCTGCCTGCCCGGTGGGCCATTAAATCGGTATTGATCATCGGCTTTGCCCTGTTGCTGTTGGCTGCGGTCTCGCGGTTGACACGCACCATCGCATTTTTGCGCGGCAAAAGTGATGCGGATCAAGCAAATGCGGGAGGCACCGACAATGGCCATTAATGAGATTTTTTGTATTGCCATGTTCGCCAGCTTTATCCTGCTGCTGTTCACCGGCTTTCCGGTGGCTTGGATATTGGGCGGCTTGGCGGTTGTGTTCACCGCGCTGGGCTGGGTGCTGACCAATTATACCGATGTGTTTGCCAACAGCTTTTATTATGTGGATTGGAGCTATAGCTCGGCCACCGTCGATCGCATTTGGGATGTGATGCACAATTGGGTGCTGGTGGCCCTGCCCATGTTTGTGTTTATGGGATTGATGTTGGATCGGTCCGGCTTGGCGGAAAAGCTGCTTACTGATTTCGCCAAACTGTTTGGTCGCGTGAAGGGCGGGCTGGCCGTCACCGTAGCGTTGATCGGCATTTTGCTTGCGGCCTCCACGGGCATTATTGGCGCTTCCGTTGTGCTGCTGTCAGTCTTGGGTCTGCCGGTGATGATGCGCGCCAATTACTCTAAGAGTTTCGCTTCTGGCGTGGTCTGTTCTGTGGGTACATTGGGCATCTTAATCCCTCCCTCCATCATGCTCGTGTTGATGGCGGATCGATTGGCGATTTCCGTCGGTGATTTGTTCTTGGGGGCGCTGATCCCCGGCGTAATCCTCGGTGCGATCTATATTCTCTATATTCTGATTGTGGCGAATTTCTCGGCAAGCGCTGCGCCGTGGCCAAAAGATATCGAGCCGATTAACCCGAAATTGATCTTAAATGTTGTGCTGGCGGTACTGCCGCCTGCGGGATTGATCATTGCGGTGCTCGGCTCGATCTTTATGGGCGTTGCCACCCCCACTGAGGCTTCTGGCGTCGGCGCATTTGGCGCGCTGTTGCTGGCGCTGTTTTCCGGCAAGCTCAATTTTAAAGTACTCAGGGAAGTGTGTCACGAAACCACCAAAACCACCGCCTTTATTTTTGCTATTTTCTTGGGGGCAACGGCGTTCTCTTTGGTGTTCCGCGGATTTGGCGGCGACGAACTGATCGAAAGTGCGTTGCTGGGATTGCCGTTCGGGCCGACCGGCATCGTGATCACGATTCTCGCCTTTACCTTCCTTTTGGGTTTCTTTCTCGATTGGATTGAAATCACGCTGATCATTTTGCCGCTTGTGGGGCCGGTGGTGGCCGGGTTGGGTTTTGATCTTGTGTGGTTCACCGTCCTCTTCGCTGTGTGTCTGCAAACATCATTTCTGACGCCACCAGTCGGCTTCGCCCTATTCTATTTAAAAGGGACAGCGCCGGAAGGTGTGACCGTGCGGCATATCTATCAAGGTGTTTTGCCGTTTATCTGCTTGCAAATTTTAGGCTTGGTGTTGGTTTTTATCTTCAAAGATCTGGTGACCTGGTTGCCCAGCATTGCCTATGCCAATTAGGGAGGACACGATGAGTTCAATGATCAACAGTAACTCCTTTTTACGCGGCAAGCGGGCATTGGTCACGGGAGGCACCAGCGGCATCGGATTGGCCATTTGCCAACGGTTGCAAGCGCTGGGGGCACATGTGGTGGCCAACAGTTTTGAAGATGCGGAAGAAGCTTCGCCTCGATTGGCAACCACAAATGATAAAGGTCTGCCGATCGCGTTTGCGCAGGCGGATATGGCGGATCATGCGGCCATTTCAGCCATGGTAGATCAAGTGGAGGCGCAGCATGGGGCGATTGACATATTGGTCAATAATGTGGGGGTGCAGCATGTGGCGCCGATCACAGATTTTCCCGATCAGGTTTGGCAACGCATATTGGACATAAATCTTTCTGCTGCGTTTTTTTTGAGCAAGAGGCTGTTGCCTGGCATGGCGGATAATAAATGGGGGCGGATCATCAATATTGCATCGGCACATGGGCTGGTGGCTTCGCCCTATAAATCTGCCTATGTGGTGGCCAAGCACGGCTTGTTGGGCTTTACCAAAGTGACGGCGCTGGAACATGCTCAAGCGGGCATTACCTGCAATGCGATCTGCCCGGGCTATGTGTGGACGCCGTTGGTGGAAGCGCAGCTGGAGGATCAATGCAAGGTGCATGGGCTGGAACGGCAGGAAGTGATTGAAAATATCATGTTGCAGCCGCAGCCCACCAAGCGATTTGTGGAAGTCGAAGAAGTGGCGGAGATGGCGGCATATCTTTGTGGCGATCTGGCCCGGTCGATCACGGGCACGGCCTTGTCGATTGATGGTGGCTGGACGGCGAAATAGGGGCGAACAGGCAACCCATCATCCCATTTTTGCGGCGCCGTCCATAACCATTTTCTTGACCTGATCGCGCAGAGACTTGAGCTGTTCCAGCTCAGCAGTCAATTCGGCGCTATTGCAATGTTTGAGCACAAAATCGGCGGTCGCTAACACGTCGCGCCAGCGGGGATTTTGCGGCAACGTGTCGGTGGAGAAATATTTGTCCAATGTGCGGGTTTGCAATGAAGATCGATCCAGATGTACCCGCCAAATGCCGCTTCGTTCGGCCAAATCAAATTTGGATTGCTTTGTGTCTTTCTGCCAGATGTCCAATGCCTGGGTCATCAGTTTCACTGTGGCGTCGCGATAGGCTCGGCGTTGTTCATCTGCCTCTTGCGCCGGGGCAGGAGGAGAGGCAGGTTGGCGAGAGCTTGTATTAGGGACTTCGATCGTATCGAGGGCCCGACGCAAAATCGTAGGGTCCTGAGCGTGGGGCCAATTGGCGCTGTTGGGCGGCAACAGGATAATGTTCAGCCCCTCTCCCATATCCTGATCCATTTCAAAGGCATGAATATGAACCGGGGCGCTTTGGCCGCTCAATTGCACTTTATCAAGAAGGGCCTCGCCATCGACCCGGCAGGTTTCCAGTAGCAAATCAAAGGTGGTTTCGGGCAATATTGTTTTGACATTGATGCGGCTGCCCGCTTGAATTCCCAGCCATTCCTCAGTAAATCGATTGGCGTAAATCAGCCTTCCTGTGGGCTCCACGCACCAAAGACCAACTTGCAAGCTGTCGAGCAAGCCAGCCATGCGGTTTTGCGACAAGCGCAGCGCGTCCTCCACTTGAATGCGGCGGTTCATTTCGGCGTGCAGTTGCGCATTTTCTTCGCTGGCGATCCGGGAGCGCTGGGCTTCAAGCAGCGTATCGACGCGCGCCAACAACTCGTCTTTGACAAAGGGTTTGACCACATAATCATTGGCCCCGGCTTCCAGCCCGGCAATGATGTCCCGGGTACGGGAGCGGGCAGTGACCATGATGATAGGGAGCTCCAACCGGTCAAACCGTTCACGCAGGCGACGGCCCACCTCCAATCCGCTTAAATCGGGCATCATCACATCCAGAATAACCAGGTTGGGGCGGTGCTTATCGATCATTTCTAGGGCTGTGGCGCCATTATCGGCTGTGCGCACGCCGAAGCCTTGCGGGAGCAACACGTTGCGCAAAACCTGCAAATTGATCGGCTCATCATCAACCACCAGAATTTCCGGCACACCTTCTTTGATCGGTTGATCATCTTCGGCCCAGCTCTCGTCAGAGCTGTTGAGCGTCTCCTGATAACCCTCTGACTGGCGGGCGATGGCGGGGGCGCCTTCTAACTCGAAATCCTTTGCCGTGGCGGATTTCAGCGTGAGGGTGAAAACGGATCCTTCGCCCAGCGTACTGTCGGCTGACAACTCACCGCCAAGGATAGTAGCGAGGTGACGGGCGATGGTGAGACCGAGGCCTGTACCACCGGTTTTGCGGGCAGTGTCGACGCCATCCGCCTGAACAAGCGGTTTGAACATGCGGCCCAAATCTTCTTGCGAGATGCCCATGCCGGTGTCGGCAATGGAGATATCGACATGATCTTGTTCCGCCTTGGCGGTGATGCGGATGGTGCCAGCTTCTGTATATTTGATGGCATTGCCCACCAAATTGTGCAGAATTTGCTCCAGCCGCACTGGGTCGGCCATCGCCAGCGGCGTATCTTTGGCGATATCCACCTCAAGGGTAACCGGTTCCCCCCGCAACAATGGTTCGGACAAGAGCAGCACATTGCGGACACTGGTGGCCACGTCCACCGGGTGCATATCCAGGCGCATCTGGCCCTGGCGAATCCGATAAAGGTCCAATAAATCATCCACCAACCGCGATAGTTTGCGGGCACTGAAGGTGATCAATTGCAATTGGCTGCGTTGACGTTCGGATAGGTCGCCTGCCGCGCCCGCTGTCAGTGTTTCTGAAATCCCGACAATGCCATTGAGGGGCGTGCGCAGTTCGTGAGACGTGTTGGCCAGAAATGTATCCTTCATCCGGTCCGCTTCTTCCAGCTGGGCGTTCTTTTCTTCAATGGCGGCGACATTGGCGTTGATTTGCGAAAGCTGGTCTCGCACTGCATCCCGCATACGGCCGAAACTGTCAGCCAAACGTTTGAGCTCAATCGGTTTTTCAATATGTGGCATGGTCCGGTTCAAATCACCTGCTGCGATCGCCTCAGCCGTATCAGTGATCCGCATAATGGGGCGGGTTGCGCTTCGGGCCAGGCGTGTGGCGATAAAGAACAGCACTGGGATGGCGAGTAACGCCAAGCCGCTCACGATGGCAATTAATGTGTTAACGCTCGCATAGGCCACAGAAGTGGGTACTTCACTGACAAGAAGCCAGTCGCGGCCAAAAACGCGCACCGCGCCAAAGGCGGCGAGGGCGGGTCTGTTGGTCAAGCCCTGCGGCACTTTGGCGGTGGCCTTGTCTGTCGTCAGGGACTGGTGGGCCAGATTTGGTTTTTCGCCAATATTGTAGCGACTGTCCGTTGGGCGGCTCAGCACTTGCCCTTTAGACGACAGCAGAAAAACCTGACCGGCATTGCGCGTTTCTGATTGTACCAGCCGTTCAACCCCCTTGGTGGGCAGGCGGAAAACCACCACACCGCTGGGTCTCGAATAAAATGTCACCTTTACAGCGAGATAGGCAGCGAACTGATTTGTGATCGGATCGTGGTCGAAATCGTGAAACACGATGCCCATTTCATCGTCAGTCGAGAGGAGCTGTTGGGCCAGTTGGGCGACGGGCGTGTTGGACAGTGGTCCATGGATTGATGTTGCGAGATAATTGTCTTTTTCGACTGAATAGACGATCCGTCCCTGATTGTTGACCAGATAGAGATTGTCATATTCCGACGATTGTAAAAAGGCTTCATATTCGCCGTGAAACTGGGCGTGCATGTTGTCATAAATCAGGGCGGTGCTGATCAGCTTGTCGCGATCGGCGCGGGTGGCGGCGCCGCCAACACCGAACGCCGCACGCAAAATTCGCGCCGCTTCTTCCGGTTCGGGGGAGATTTCGCGGAAACCGTAGCTGAAGCCGTAGAACTCACCAATTGAATACCTGACAATGTTGGTCTGGCTCAAGGAATCGGCCTGCCGAGAGGCAAATTGCAGATATTGCCGGATTTCCGCCTGTTTCGCCTCGTTGACGAATTCCAGTTTGGCAAAGTTTTCGCCTTCCAGATTGGCGATCAGCACATAAAAGAACGTGGCACTGACAATCAGCAATGGAATCAATGAAATGCTGGTAAAAGCCAGCAAAAGTCGGGCGTGCAGCCCTTTCGGTGCCATTTTCTCAGGCCGCATATAGTCCAATTTGTGCCTCCCCCGGTCACGATCAGGACGTTTGTCCACAAGTCAGCATTACGCCAATTCGGACTAAGTTGTTGACTTTATTGGCCTCAAAATCGAATTTTACGATTTTTCAGCAGATTTTTCAGAACACGCCACGTGACTTTTGGTATTCAATTGGTTTGGTATAAGCTCACCTGCAACGTGGTTTTTGTCAAGAGGCTACCGGGCGGGACTGAGGGACTTGCGGCACACTTAAAAGATCGCAAGTAGAGGAACATTTTTGAGGAGGAATTCCCATGCGTCGAAGCATGATTTTATCGGCGTTGACCGCTGCGCTATTGGCTGGCACGACCAGCGCGCAAGCAGAAGACGTTATTCTGACAGCTGTACCCCACCAGACAACAGCATTTGCTGAAGTTTACAATCCATTCAACCAGACATCTGATGTGCGCTCTGTGCGTGACTTTATGTTTGAGCAGCTTGTGGTGTTTAACCGCATGCAGGGTGGTAAGCCAGAATATCGGTTGGCGGAAAGCTTTGATTATTCTGAAGACCTGACTTCTGTCACCTTTAAAATTCGTGACGGTGTTAAATGGTCAGATGGCGAAACTCTGGACGCCAATGATGTTTATTTCACATTCAACCTGATCAAAGAGCATCCAGCACTCGATACCCGTGCGATTTGGGACAAGCTGGACAGCGTTGAATTGATTGATGATCACCATGTAAAAGTGAACTACAAAGAGGCCAGCACCGGCCTGATCTTTGATGTGGCGCGCCTGAACACAGTGCCTGAGCATATTTGGGCGGATGTTGAAGATCCTGTCAGCTTCACCAACCCCAATCCGGTTGGCTCTGGCCCGCTTACTGAAATTCGCCGGTTCACACCGCAGGAATATGTGCAATGTCGTAACCCGCACTATTTCCAAGCCGATGATTTGGACATTGATTGCATGCGCTTCCCGCAAATTGCAACCAACGACCAGACTTTGACAGCGGCGGCAAAAGGTGAGTTGGACTGGTTCGGCTCCTTCCTGCCTGACATTGAAAAAACTTATGTGGCGAAAGACCCGGAAAACCACAAATATTGGTTCCCCGGTGGTTCCTTGGTTATTTTCAACCTGAACCTGAATGCATCTGAAGAAGGCAACAAAGAAGCCTTTAATGATGTCAATTTCCGTCGCGCCTTCTCCATGTCTATGGATCGCCAGGCAATGGTTGATATTGCCGGTTATGGCTATCCCACCATCAACAAATATCCTTCTGGTCTGGGCCGTGGATATCATGCGTGGAACAATCCGGAAGCTGATGCGCAATATGGTCAGTACACCGAGTATAACGTAGAAGCCGCTGCGGCGCTGCTTGATGGCGCTGGTTATAAGGACGTTGACGGTGATGGCTTCTTGGATACACCTTCTGGTAAGCCAATTCAGTTTGACCTGATCGTACCGAATGGCTGGACTGACTGGGTGAACACGGTGCAGTTGGCTGTTGAAGGATTGAACGAAGCTGGCATCAATGCAAGTGTTTCAACACCTGAGGCTGCGAACTGGACCCAGCAATTGCTTGATGGGTCTTACCAAGCTGCGATTAACGCACTGGTTGTGGGCGTAACGCCACACATGGCGTTTGACACGTTCCATTCGTCTAAAGCCATGACCAGCCGTTTCTCTGTAACCGGTTACACCAATGAGCGTTTGGACGAGTTGTTGGACGGTTTCTTCAAGACCGCCGATGCGGATGAGCAGCGCGAGATCATGGATGAGATCCAAATGATCCTGTCGAAAGACATGCCGCACATCCCTGTGTTCAACAACCCTTATTGGTACCAGTACAACACAGCACGCTTTGAAGGCTTCTTCTCTGCCGAAAACGATTATGCGGTGCCAACCGTACATGACGGCAACCCAGAACGTATCCTTCACTTGCTTTCAATTAAGCCTAAGAGCTAGTCCCTCCCTTTTGAAAGCTTGAGATGGTGGGCGGTGCTTAGGCACCGCCCTCTTTGTAAAAGATCGGAAGACCAAAATGTCATTCATCATCAGACGAATTATGTTTTATCTCGTCGCATTTTTGGTGGCGGCCACCATCAACTTTTTGCTGCCGCGCCTGATGCCGGGTAATCCAATTGATATTATGTTCGCCAGCGCCGGCAACACGATGCCACCGGAAGCCAAAAAGGCTTTGGCAGAGACGTTCGGATTTGTTGAACGCCCACTGATTGAAGAATATTTCATCTATCTGAAATCCGTATTTACCTGGGATTTTGGTGTTTCGATAAAAAAATATCCCTTGAGCGTGATGGACGTGCTGATGCAAGCGCTGCCTTGGACGTTGTTTTTGGCCGGCACCTCGGTGATCCTCGCCTTTTGCATTGGCTCGTTGCTGGGCATTTATGCCGCCTGGAAACGGGGTAGCGGCTTTGACAGTGTGATTTCGCCCTCTGCTTTGGCCGTGCAATCTGTGCCGCCACTGGTGATCGGGATCATCACACTTTATGTGTTCGGTCTGGTGCTAAAATTATTGCCCACCAGCTATGCCTACGACCCCTCCATCGACCCTGGGTTTACGTGGGAATATCTCAGCTCTGTGGGCTATCATGCTCTGATGCCGATTGGCACTTTGGCCTTTGTGTCGATCGGTGGCTATTTGATCACCATGCGCAACAATATGATTGGTCAGTTGGGGGAAGAGCATGTGGTGATGGGCCATGCGAAGGGTCTGACCGACAAGCGGGTGCGCTACAATTATGCGGCGCGGAACGCGCTACTGCCATCGATGACGGCCTTTGCCCTGAGCCTTGGTTCAGTGCTGGGCGGGTCACTGATCATTGAAATTGTGTTCAATTATCCGGGGCTGGGCAACATTCTTTTCCAAGGCATTATTGCCCGCGACTATCCGCTGATCCAGGGTCAATTGATCATCATGACTTTGGCCATGCTTACAGCGAACCTATTGGTCGACTTCATCTATATTTTCCTCGATCCACGGCTGCGGAAGGCGTAAATCATGATTAAATTCTTCTCGATTGTTATGCGCAATAAAAAAGCCACCGCTGGCATGTTGATTGTGTTGGCTTATATCGCCCTTGCGCTGGCGGCTCCCTTGATCACCAGCCATGATCCGGCCAAGCGTGTGGCCCGGCCACACCAGGCCCCCAGCGTGGAGCATGTGATGGGGTCAACCCGCATGGGACGCGATGTGTATACCCAATTTGTTTGGGGTACACGCACCTCCTTGATGGTGGGCTTTTCCGCCGGTCTGATCGTGACAGTGATTGGCACCTTGATCGGGGTGACCGCGGGCTATTTTGGCGGGGTGATTGATGAGACCTTGAACTTCATCACCAACATAGCATTGGTCATACCCCAATTGCCCTTATTGTTGGTGCTCGCGGCCTTTATTGGCAAGTCAGACCCTTTTATGATTGCGGTGATTATCGGCTTAACCTCCTGGGCCTGGGGCGCGCGGGTCACGCGCTCCCAGACCTTGACCTTGCGACGAAGAGAGTTCGTTGAAGCCTCAGAGCAAATTGGCGAGCCGAGCCGGCGGATCATTTGCATTGAGTTGATCCCAAACCTCTTGTCGATCATCGGGTTCAACTTTATCGGATCCGTGGTTTACACCATCATCACCCAAGCCACCCTTGAATTTTTGGGCCTTGGCGATCCGCTGGCAGTGTCTTGGGGCAATATGCTTTACAACGCCCAAACCTCGTCAGCGATCACGGTTGGTGCGTGGTGGGAGATGTTTGCGCCCTGTTTCGCCATTGTGACCATCGGCATCGGTTTGAGCCTATTGAACTTTGGCGTTGATGAGATTTCCAATCCCCGATTGCGGACATTGGGTGCAATTAACAAAGCTGTGAAAGCCCAAAAGAAGTTCGACCAGACCTATAAATCTGCGAAGGGAGCTGCATCATGACACAATCTGAACGGTTCCTCGATGTGAAAGACCTCAAGGTCGATTATATGACGTTGGATGGTCCGTTTCGCGCTGTAAAAGGTGTGGATCTGCACATTAATCGCGGCGAAGTGCTTGGCCTCGCGGGCGAAAGCGGGTGCGGCAAGTCAACGATTGCCTATGCATTGATGCGCTTGCATCGGCCGCCGGCCTTTATCGCCGGTGGTGACATCACTGTGGATGGCGAAGATGTGCTGGCGTTTGATGAGGAAACATTGGCGCAATGGCGCTGGAGCAAGGTGTCATTGGTGTTTCAAAGCGCCATGAATGCGCTCAATCCGGTACTGACCATTTTCGAGCAATTTCGCGACGTTTATCATCGCCACACAGGCAAAAGCACGGCAGAGGCCCGAGCGCGTGCGGTTGAGCTGATGGAGCTGGTGGGTATCGACCCGGTGCGGCTGGATGATTATCCGCACCAATTGTCTGGCGGCATGCGGCAGCGGGTGGTGTTGGCCAATGCGCTTATTCTTGAACCGCAGATGATCATTATGGATGAACCGACTACGGCACTGGATGTTGTGGTGCAACGGGAAATTTTGCAAGAAATTGCTGGCCTGCAGAAGAAATTCGGCTTTTCCATTTTGTTCATTACCCATGACTTGGCCTTGATGTCGCAATTTGCCGACCGGATTGCCATCATGCTGCAGGGTGAAATTGTGGAAGTGAATAGTGCACACGAAATTCTGCACAATCCGCAACATGATTATACCAAGAAATTGTGGGATGCGATGCCCAGCTTTGAAGATGCTGAGGGAGTGGCGTAAATGACTGACCAACCCTATTTGGAAGTGAAGGGCGTTTCGAAAACCTATACGCTCAAAACCATCTTTAGTGGTTCAAAACAGGTCAAAGCACTGCAGGATATTTCCTTTAAACTTGGCCGGGGCGAGGCCTTGGCTTTGGTAGGGGAAAGTGGCTCGGGTAAATCCACTTGTGGCCGTGCGATTGCAGGCATGTTTGATATTGATGCAGGCGATATTTTGGTGAATGGCAAAAGCATCACCAGCGCCCGCAACTCAAAAGAAAAGCGTGAAAATGCACGCAAGGTGCAAATGGTGTTTCAAGACCCGTTTGCTTCGCTTAACCCTACGCACACGGTGCGTCACCATTTGGCGCGGCCCTTGCTTTTGCATAAAAGAGTGCCGGACGGCAAAAGTCTTGAGCAGGAAGTGATCCGCACTCTTGAAGATGTGGAACTGGACCCATCGGTCATGCTGGATAAATATCCGCACGAGCTTTCCGGTGGTCAGCGTCAGCGGATCAACTTGGCCCGTGCTCTGGCGGTGGGCGCGGAACTGATCATCGCGGACGAACCCACGTCAATGCTGGACGTATCGATCCGCCGGTCGATTTTGAATCTGATGAACCGGCTGAAAAAGGATCGCGGCATCACATTTTTGTACATCACCCATGATCTGGCTACGGCACATTATCTCACGGAGAACACGGCGGTGATGTTTGGTGGTCGTATTGTTGAATATGGCCCGTCCGATGCGATTGTGCGTGATCCGCAACATCCCTATTCGCAACTGCTCTTGTCGTCCGTGCCGAATGCGCATACGCGTATTAATGCTGACTTTGAACACGCACGGGACTTCTCTAAATTCGCGGACAAGGTGCGCAAGGAAACTGCGGAAAGCACAGCCGGGTTGAAAGAGATTGCCGCCGGACGCTATGTGCGGGCAGCGTAAAGGCTTTATAGTTTTGCCACATTAGAAAGAGTGTAGCTGGAGTTGAGTTGATGGCTGATCGAGCAGTGCCCCGGGTACGGACAGCAACACTTGAGGATGAAGCGGCCATCAGCCATATCTGCGTTTGCACGGCAGACAGCGGCGGTGACGCACGCGCGCTTTATTCCCGCCATGATTTGCCCGGTTTGATCTGGGCGGTCCCATATCTCCATTATAACCCATCGCATTGCTTCGTGGTGGATGATGGTTCGGCTGTACTTGGCTATATCGTCACGGTGGCCAATACGCGGGCTTATGAGGCCTGGCAACACGATCATTGGTGGCCGGCGGTCGAAGAGAAGTTGCGCACATTCACACCGCAAAGTGAGGCCGACAGCAATTTCTTGAAGGCGCTGGCGCACAACCAAAAACCTGCTCCAGCATTTGCTGATGACTATCCCGCACATTTACACATCAATCTTTTGCCTCAAGCGCAGGGCGGCGGGTTTGGTGGCAAGTTGATGCACGCCGCTCTCGATCGATTGCGGGCAGACGGCGTTTCCGGTATCCATCTTGGCGTCAACCGGGAAAACCATCGCGCGATCGGCTTTTATAAAGCCATGGGATTTGAGCAGGTGGCCGACGAGAGTGCGCCGATCTTCGCGCGCGCCTTATAAGCAGCGACAAGGCTACTTTATATCTTCGGCTTTCGGTTTTTTAGATAGATGACGTCCAGTAAAAAATGCAGGGACCAGTAGATGATATAGCCAGCTATCGGGTCAATAATAACCGGGCGAATAGTCAATCTCGAGGCTACAGGGTATCCTGGTCACAGCTGATTCAAACTGCGCAATCTGACTTTCGGGGTGAAGGTGGTCCTTAAATGAGTGACGAAGGCGCGTCCATATTTGCGCGCGCCTTCACTTTGTTGGTTATTTCTTGTGTATCCGACGATGCACGAAAGGCAGGACCAAGGCAAACACAAGCCCCAAAGCCCAAGCGGCACTCGCCATGGCAAAAAAACCATTGAGGGGCTGCTTGAGGAAATCGCGGGTGGCGTTGAGTTGCTCGGCTTTTTCCTCATATTCAGGGCCTTCGCTCAGGCCGGCATGTGCCAATTCCTGCGCGTAATAGTTCTCCAAAAAGTCTGGCGCAAAAACTTGTGAATAGAAGACGTTGAACAGGCCGAAGATGACACCGGCGACCAAGGCAACGCCCACCCCGATGCCAATGGCAGGTAGAAGCTGCAACGTATCCGGCAGCCGGTTTTTTGCATCGCTGAGGGCTGGCCAGATCATGGCCAGGCCCAAAAACATGCCCAGATAGCCGGTATAGGCGGCGAGCTGGAAGGTTGTGGGATTGTCCAGCGGGAAAGCCCAATAGCCAAACGTGGCCAAAACACTCATGATCAGGCCGCCAATGGCACCCCATTTTAATATGCTTACCGTCATTTCTCTCTCCCCAGATAGTGTTACCTAAATTGTCATTTTTGTTTTTGCGCACGCTGGCGGGCGCGCAAATCTTTTGCGGCAGAGCGATAATGGCTAGGCCCTGCGGCTTCGGCCCAGCGCCCCGGTGTCCAATCATTTTTGGCGCCTTTCATGGGGCCGCCATAGAGCTCTTTGTCGCTGTGGTCCGCCATAAATTGGCGGATTTTCTTGTGATTGCTTTTCAACAGTTTGACCGCCTGATCCCAAGACATGTCGGCTTGTTGTTCACGCAAATTGGCGTTGTAAGGTTTCAACTCGCTCCACTTATAGCCTTTGGCCGGGAAGTGAACTTCCTTGCCCGCCATCCCATCATGGTACCAGCCCAAAAACAAATCGATCCAGTGGGCGCGGTGGCCGATTACATCTTTGATGGACGTGTCGTCCTCGTCCTTTTGCAGGGCAAAACCCTCATCAATCGCGTCAATTAGCTTTTCCAGCTTGGCGAATTCTTTGTCAGTTGCAGCAATAAGCTCATCTTTTGAAGTTGCGGCGGGCAATTGTTTTCTCCTTTCTTCAGTATTTTGAACCCGCTACCTCTAATTGCCTTGATGTAAGTCAAGTATTTTCAACTTTGTCTGACGATATTTATTTTGAATGCCGCGTACAACTTTCCAAAACACACTCACTTTTTCAAATAAATACAGTTGGGCCACTATGAATCGGCCAGATGATCGGTTTGTCGCGTCTACCTTCGGCTTCAGCTCGAACGCTGTGAGTACCGCAAAACAATATGACTTGTCATTTAATGATATGCCATCTAAATTGATGGAGGGGATGCGTGAAGAGAATGAGATGACAAAGAGATCAGAAGCTTCCATTTTGCGGCTGGATCATATTCCAGACACAGCCAGTGAATTGTCCGTGGCAACACAGCGTTTGGCGCGGCTGTTGCGCGGGCAAATCTCCATGCTGCTTGCGGCACATGGGGAGTTAGGGCTGGTGGAATGGCGGATCTGCCTTTGTATTTCTCAAAGTGAAAACCCATCGCAAAAAGCGCTGGTGGACTTTGCCGGCATTGAGCAGGCTCAAGTCAGCCGGGCTCTGATGAAGCTGGAACAAAAAGGCCTCATTCAATCCAGACAATCTGATGAGGATCGTCGGGTGCGGATATTCGGTCTCAGCGACATGGGTCAAGCCTATTTTGACCGGGTGCAGCCTGTGATTGCGGCCTATCACCAGCAGATGGATGCGGTTTTAAGCGAACAAGAAAAAGCACAATTCCTCGACATGGTTGAGCGCGTGGCGAAAGCGGCGCAATTGGCCAGCAATGATGAGGCGCAGCAAGCGGGCTGAGGGCCCCTTGACGCCTTAGAGCAATGTTGAAATGCGCCACCTGCGGCGCAAAGGGAGGAACTGATGAAAAGATTTATTGCAGTGGCATGTGCAACGCTTCTGTCTATGGCCGCACCGGCCATGGCAGATGAATGGGCCCCGGATGGCCCGATTGAATTGCAAATTGGCTTTGGTGCCGGTGGGGAAACCGACACGCTGGGCCGGGTGATTGCGTCAACAATCGAAGAGCAGACCGGGTGGAGCGTGGTGCCGCAGAACAAGCCGGGCGGTGGTGGCATCGCCATGTTTACCGGCTTGATGAATCAGGACGCCGATGGCTCTGTGATCGGGATGGGCGTGTCCATGCCGGTCTTGATCAATCTCACCTTGCGCGGCGACCAATTGCCGTTTGATCTGGATAGCTTTGACTATCTGGGCACAGTGACCCGGGCGCAATTGGCGATTATCGCCCAAGCAGATGCACCGTTTGATGATATTGCGAGCCTGGTTGAGTATTCAAAAGAGCAGGGCGGTGTACCCGTGGCCTTTGATGCCAAGCCGCAGGAATTGATGCTGATGGCGCTGAACGAGCAAACCGGTGCAGGCTTTAAGCTGGTGTCGACCAAAAGCTCGGCTGAAATGGTGCAGTTCGTGTTGGGCGGGCAGGTGGACGCCGCGTTCAATGCGGGCACCCATATCCAGTATTTGCAAAAGGGCGATGTGAAGATGTTGGCCAGCGCCAATGCGGACCGGCATTCCTATGCGCCGGATGTGCCCACTTTGCAGGAGCAGGGCTATGATCTTTACACAGACCCTTACTTCTATTTCGCTGCGCCGCAAGGTTTGGATGATCATGCGAAGGCCGGTCTGGCCAAAGCGCTTGATGATGCGATCAAGTCGGACAATGTGCAGAATGTGGTTAGAAATGCCATGCAGAACAGCACCAACAATCTGGGGCCGGACGGCACCAAAAAGATGATGGAAGATGGCTTGAAAAGCGTTGGCGATCTGTTCAATTAGAACCAGTCGGGTTGCCCCGCATTGGGGCAACCTCATTCTCTGACAGGACCTTTCCATGATTGATCGATTGACCGGTGTGACCGTTATTTTGTTCGGGGCGGCGCTCTTGTTCCTGATCACGCCCTATGCCACGGAAACCGTTGGCTATGGCTGGCTGCGGCCCAATACGGTGCCGAATGTGATGGCGGTGATCATGATGCTCGCGGGCACCACGCTGGCGCTGGCGACTCCGCAGGACCAATATGTGGATTTTGCCAAAATGGCGCGGGCCGCTGGCTTCTTGCTGGTGATCGCTCTGGGGTTATGGGCCATGGTGCATTGGCATTATCGTTTTGTTGCGCCCGGTTTGGCGCTGGTGCTGATGTTGCTGGTGGGGGAACGGCGCTGGCCCTGGCTGCTGGTGGGTGCTGTGGTCTTGCCGTTTGCCATTTCCTTTCTGATCGAAAATGTGCTGGGACGTCCCTTGCTGTAACTGGATGATGTATGCTCGATTTTTCCGTAATTCTGGCCGGGTTTGCTGACGCTTTTACGCCGCTCAATCTGATGTTTGTGGTGTTTGGCGTGATGTTGGGGCAATTTGTGGGGGCCATGCCAGGTATTGGACCGGTGATGGCGATGGCCATCGCCATTCCTTTTACCTTTGTGATTGACCCGCTGCCTGCGATCGCCTTTTTGGTCGGCATCAATAAGGGCGGTTTGGTGGGCGGTGCGGTGCCTGCGATTTTGATCAATACGCCCGGCACGCCAGATGCCGCCGCAACGGCGATGGATGGGCATCCCTTGGCGCAGCAGGGCAAGCCGGAAAAGGCGACCAAGATGGCGCTTTATTCCTCCGTCACGGGCGATACCTTTTCTGACATTGTTTTGGTGACCATTTCTGCGCCGCTGGCGCTGGTGGCGTTGAAAATGGGGCCGGTGGAAATTCTCGCGCTGATGGTTTTTGCCTTTTCTGTGATTGCTGGACTGGTGGGCAAGAGCATTTCCAAAGGCATCATCGCGGCAGCGCTGGGCATGTTGGCGGCGACAGTGGGGTTGGACCCGGAACATGCGACGCCGCGCTATTATTTCGGCTATTTTGAGCTATTTGACGGATTGTCCCTGGCGGCCGTAGCGATTGGCATGTTGGCGGTGGCAGAAATTTTGCGACGATTTGCCAGCAGCAAAAAAGGCTCTGCCGCGGCAATTCCGCCGCAAAAGGATATGGCGGCTGCGGACCGGCGGGTGAGCTTTGCTGAATATTGGGCGTGCCGTTTTACCATGCTGCGGGGCGCGGCCATTGGCACCATCTTGGGGGCTTTGCCCGGGGTAGGTTCAACGGCGGCGGCCTTTATGTCTTATGCTGCGACCAAGAAATCATCAAAGGACCCCGAGAGCTTTGGCAAAGGCAATTTGCAGGGCATTGCCGCGGCGGAAAGCGCCAACTCGGCGGTGATGGGCGCGAATTTGATTCCGCTTTTGACGCTCGGCATTCCCGGCAGTGTCGGCGCGGCGCTGATCATTTCGGCCTTTGTGATCCATGGTATTCAGCCGGGGCCGTTGCTGTTTGAAGAGCAGGGACGGCTGGTCTATGGCCTGTTTGGGGCGATGATCATGGCGAATATTGCCAATCTGTTTGTGGGGCAGTTGGGGCTACGCTTGTGGTCCTTTGTGATCCGCGCGCCGGAATCCGTTATTTTCTCCACCGCCATTTTGCTGTGTATCGCCGGCGTCTATCTGGCCACAGGTGGCTTGTTCGGCGTGATCATCATGCTGATGGCAGCAGCGCTTGGCTATGTGATGACCAGCTTTGGTTTTTCGCCGGTGATTTTCATCATCGCCTTCTTCCTCGGCGGACGGTTTGAAATTGCCCTGTCGCAGAGCCTTGTGTTGCTGGATGGCAATGTGCTGGCTTTGATTAATTACCCGATTGCTTTGGCTTTATTCGCGATTGCCCTGATCACCATGGTGTGGATGATCTGGACGGATCGCCGGAAAGACGCATAGAGATATTTATGACCCAGAAGAAAAATGTTCTTTTCATCATGTTTGATCAGCTCCGGTTTGATTATCTGAGCTGTCAGGGCCACCCGCATTTGCATACCCCGCATATGGATCGTCTGGCGGAAAAGGGCGTGCGCTTTACCCGCGCTTATGTGCAGTCACCCATTTGTGGCTCATCGCGCATGAGCTTTTATACGGGGCGGTATGTGCATAGCCACGGCGCGCAGCGGAACAATTTTCCGCTAAAGGTGGGTGAGTTTACCCTTGGGGATCATCTGCGCAATGGTGACATTGATTGCTATTTGATTGGCAAAACCCACATGCAGGCTGATGAGGCCGGGTTGAAGCGATTGGGCATTATGCCCGATAGCGTGATTGGCGCACGGCAATCGGAATGCGGGTTCGATGCCTATATCCGTGACGATGGATTGTGGGCCGAAGGGATTGGCGGGCTCTATGACAGCAAGCGCTCGCCCTATAATGAATATCTCAAGGATAAGGGCTATGAGGCGCATAATCCGTGGCACGAAAATGCCAACTCGGCACTGAATGAAGAGGGCGATATTGCCTCCGGTTGGTTGATGCAAAATGCGGATCAGCCTGCCAATATCAAGGAAGAGGATTCCGAAACCCCTTGGCTGACCAGCCGGGCGATCCAGTTTATGGAAGAGCGGCGTGAGGCGGATAAATCGTGGTTGTGCCACCTCTCTTACATCAAGCCGCATTGGCCTTACATTGTGCCTGCGCCCTATCATGACATGTATGGTCCAGAACATATTTTGCCGGTGCAGCGCAGTGACCAAGAGAAAGCGCATCCGCACCCGGTTTATGGCGCGTATATGGAAAATCTGGTGGCGCAGAGCTTTTCCAAGGATGAAGTGCGGGAGAAGGTAATCCCGGCCTATATGGGCCTGATCAAGCAATGTGATGATCAAATGGGGCGGCTGTTTGCCTATCTCGAAGAAACCGGACAAATGGACAATACCATGATCGTGATCACGTCCGATCATGGGGATTATTTGGGCGATCATTGGTTGGGGGAGAAAGACCTTTTCCACGAATGTTCGGTCAAGGTGCCGTTGATCATTTATGATCCGAGCGCTGACGCTGATGCCACACGTGGGACGGTGTGTGATGAGCTGATTGAAGCTATCGATTTGGTCCCGACCTTTTTGGAATGGTTCGGGCAAGAAGTCCCAAACCATATTGTTGAGGGACGGTCGCTGATGCCGTTTTTACGCGGCGAACAGGTGGAAGATTGGCGTGACTTTGTGATCTCCGAATATGATTATTCCACCACACAAGCTGCAGAAAAATTAGGGTTGGAACCCGCGGATTGTCGTCTGTTTATGGTGGCAAATAAGGACTGGAAACTTGTGCATGCCGAGGGCGGTATGCTCCCGATGTTGTTTAATCTGAACGATGATCCGGAGGAGTATTACGATCTTGGGGATAGCGCGGCGCATTATCCTGTTCGTGAGCAAATGTATCGGCATTTGGGCGCGTGGGCGCGACGCATGTCGCAGCGCACGGCCATTTCTGATGACCGCATAAAAATGATGCGGGGGAAAGCGCTGGATAAGGGCATTTTTTTGGGGCTCTACGATGGGTCCGAAGTGCCGGCAGAGAAGGTGGCGCCCCTAAAAGGCAAGGGCAAAAAAGCCACTTGAGGCGCCCATTTTAAATTCATCTGCCATTGTCATTTAGACGTCGAATAAGCGTCACAAGACTGTAGTGCGGCCGCCCTAGATTTCGATTCATTCGAACGAATTGGGTGAGCTATGGCCGATTCAAAATGGATTTTGGTGCGCAATGCCATTGATGCCGAGATCAAGTCCGGGCAGTTAAAACCGGGGGCGCGTTTGCCCACGGAGCCGGATCTGTGTGCCAAGTTTGACGCGGGGCGCCATTCCGTGCGGCGCGCCATTGCGGCTTTGTCGATTGAAGGCAAGGTGCGCACCCAACAAGGCAGTGGCACCTATGTGGAAACGCCCGAGCTGATCAAATATGTGATTGGTCGGCGCACGCGTTTCCGGCAGAATCTGCGCGAACAGGGCCTGGCCCCCGGCAGCAAAATGCTGGGCCATAGTGTGGGCAAAGCCAATGAGAAGGTGGCGCGGGCGCTGGGCATTAAGCCGGGTGATCAGGTGCTCCGCATTGAGCGGCTGACCACGGCGGACAATGTGCCCATCGCTTATGGCACGGCCTACAAGCCCTATGATCGTTTCCCCGATTACATTCATCGCCGGGCGCAGCATAAGTCTGTGACCGATACCTATAAAAGCTATGGCATTGAAGACTATGTGCGGGCCGACACCACTGTCTACACCCGCCAGCCCCGCACGGCCGAAGCCCATGCTTTGGCGCAACATCCGCAAATGCCGGTGATGGTGGTGAGCGCCATCGATGCGCTGCTGGATGGCACGCCCATCAGTTATTCGCGGGTGGCCTGGGCCGGGGCGCGCGTGCGCTTTTCGCTTGAAGCTGAACCAGAAGATTTTCCACGCCCGATAGAAATGGAGCGCCAAAATGGCTGACCAACAAAGCCGCCATGCCTTTGTGCTTGCAACATTGGCCCGCGGCGATGATGCCGACATCAAACAATTTGCCGAGCAATTGCTGGAAAGCATGGGCGAGGTTGAAGTGATCAATAACCGCACCGGGCTGGTGATGCTGCCCATGCGCGACACGGTGGAAGGCACGGCTTTTCATCTGGGCGAAGTGCTCGTTGCCGAAGCCCATATCAAAGCGCTGGGGCAAGATGGCTATGGCATGAAAACCGGTCGCGATCTGGAAGTGGCGATGGCTATCGCGGTGATCGATGCGGCCTGGCAGGCGGGGCATGAGATATCCACGATCGATGAGTTTGTGAACACGCAAGCCGAAATGATTGCGGCCAATGACAATGAACGCATGCGCGCGGTGGAAGCGACACGCGTCAATATGGAGACTTTTTAATGATGGCGGCGCCCCAACGTAACCCTGAAGAAGCCTTTGCCAATGAAGCGTTTGACGCGATGCTGAGCGCAACCGCACGGCCGGGCCAAATTGAAACGCTGCCAGCGGGGGAGTTTGGCCCTGTTATTGCGGCGTTGATTGATCGTGAATGTACCTTTTTCGCCAGTGATGAGGTGCTTATTCAACAACTTGGCGAAACGGGCGCACGCTTCACCCCGGTGGGCGAGGCCGACTTTGTGTTTTGCGATGTGGATGAAGTGCCCGCGATTTTGCCCAAAGTGAAAATCGGCTCGGATCTTTATCCCGATGATGGTGCGACCTTGATTGTGGCGGCGGGCGTGGCCCAGGGCGACAAGCTGCGGCTGAGCGGTCCCGGTATTAAGGGCCATGACGATGTGATGGTGGCCGGTTTTGATCGCGCGGTGTGGGACCACCGGGCGCGGCAAATTCGATATCCGACAGGTTTTGACATGTTGATTGTGGACGGCGCGCAGCTGATGGCGTTGCCGCGGTCGACCACGGTGGAGGTTTTGTAAATGGCCTATGTGGCAACACGCGGTGGTGAACGGGCCATCGAGCAATCTGAGCGCTTGTTCAAGCAAGAGTTGGGCACGATTACGCCGGCAAAAGTGAAGCAGGTGCGCGAAACCATGCCTTATCTGGTGGACCGGGTGATGGGCGAAGCCTCACTGTATGATCGCGATGTGGCGGCGCTCGCGCTGGCGCAGACGGGTGGTGAGTTGAGCGAGGCGGTGCTGTTGCTGCGCGCTTGGCGCACCACGCAGCCGCGCATCAGCGTGGCGAAGCCATTGGAGCAGGACGAGCTGCATGTGTTTCGACGCATTTCGGCGGCGTTTAAGGATATTCCGGGTGGCCAGCTATTGGGGCCATCATTGGATTATGCCCACCGTTTGCTGGCAACTGAAGTGTTGTCTGGCGAAGATTATACGCCCGAACCTGTGGACGCCGCTGAGAAAGCTGCACCATCGCATCAGCCTAGTGTGAGTGCGTGGTTGTCGAGCCAGGGTTTGGTGGACGATGCGGATCATGATGACACGGCGCCAGACGATATTCCGGATTTGACCCGCGAGCCTTTGCTGTTTCCGGCGAAGCGGGCACATCGGCTGCAAAGCTTGGCACGGGCGGATTCAGGCGGGGTGTTGGCACTGGGCTATTCAGCCATGCGCGGCTATGGCCAAGCGCACCCGACCGTTAGCGAATTGCGGCTGACCGAAGCCGAGATTGAAGTGCGGCACCCGTGCGGCACCAGCTTCAGCGCGGGTCGCGTGAAGGTGAGCCAAGCCGAAGTTGTGTCGAAAGCCAAGGGCGAGCGGCTTGAACGCGGCTTTGCCGCCACCTTTGGGTGGAACGAAGTGAAGTGTATTTCAGCTGCTACCTTGGATTTGAATGCAGATGGGGCCGAGAAAAACTCTGCCGTTGAAGAAGAGTTCTTCCTTTACCACACGGAAGGTGTGGAAAGCTCCGGTTTCTGCATCCACTTCAAGCTGCCGCACTATGTGACCTTCCAATCCAGCCTAGATGCCATGCGCGATGCGAAGGCGAAAAAGCAAACCCCGCAAATGGAGGCGGCAGAATGAGTTTAAAATCGCTGAGCAAAGAGTGGGAAGCGGTGAGCTACGGCTTTTTGGATGCTTCCGCCAAACGCGAATTGCGCCGCAAAATGCTGAAAGCTGTGGCCGTGCCGGGCTGTCAAATGCCTTACGCCAGCCGCGAAGTGCCGATGGCGCGGGGCTGGGGCACGGGCGGGTTGCAAGTGTCGCTGACCTTGATGAACCCAAAAACGGTCGTGAAAGTGATCGACCAGGGGGCAGACGACAGCGTGAACGCTGCATCAATCCGCAAGTTTTTGACGCGGGTAACCGGGGCGGAAGCCACATGGGACACGCTGGAGGCAACGCTGATCCAGTCGCGCCACCGGGTGCCTGAGGAAAAGCTGACGAAGGATCAGATTTTGGTGCTGCAGGTGCCCAACCCGGAGCCTTTGCGGACGGTGGAGCCGAATATGTCGATCGCGCGGCAAATGCATGCGGATGCAGATTATAGCCGCATGTGGCTGCAGCTTTATGAACAGATTGTGCGCTCTGGCCGGGTGATGCAGGGCGCGTCTTACCCCTCCATGGTGAATGGTCGTCACGTGATGACGCCATCGCCGATCCCGCGTTGGGACGTGCCGAAACTGCATATGGCAGAGCATTTGACCATTCTTTCCGCCGGGCGGGAGAAACGCATTTTTGCCGTGCCGCCGCATACGCGGGTGGAGCCATTGGTGTTCTCTGATGTGCCCTACAAGGTGGAAGAGCATGGCGACATCACCTGCGCCCGTTCGGCGCTCAAGGGCTTCTTTATGAATGAAATTCCGAATGATGATGGCACTTCAAGCTATGAAGTGTCGGACAGCAATTTGGGCATTAAGGCGCTGAATGCGCCAGAGGATGCGTCGCAAAAAATTGGCGAGACGTGGTATCAAGACGGGGAGTGGGCGCAATGAGTGTCGACATGAAATTAGAGCGCAGCGCGCCGCAATTTATCACCCATGAACCCCTGCTGCACATGACCAACATCTCCAAACGCTATGGCGATGTGGTGGCACTGGATCAGGTGGGCGCCAAAGTCTATCCCGGCGAAGTTTTAGGCATTGTAGGTGAAAGTGGCTCCGGCAAGTCCACCTTGCTGCGGATGATGAATGTGCAGGAACTGCCTGATAAAGGCACTTACCATCTCGATATTGAAACCGAAAAGCCGAACCTTTTCGATGTGGATCGCTATGCACGTTTGCAATTGCAGTCGCGGCACATTGGCATTGTATATCAAAACCCACACCAAGGGCTTTTGATGAAGCACACAAGTTCGGGCAATGTGGCCGAACGCTTGCTGATCGCTGGGGAACGCAGCTTTGCGAATTTGCGGGCAAAGGCCAGCGATGCGCTGGATGCCAGTGAGTTTCCGCTGGAGCGGATGGACGCACCGCCGATTGAACTTTCCGGTGGGATGCAACAGCGCGTGCAATTGGCCAAGGCGATTGCGCTTGAGCCAGCCTTGTTGCTGCTGGATGAACCCACCACAGGTTTGGATGTGTCAGTGCAGGCGCTGGTGCTCGATACGCTCAAGCGTTTGCAGCAGGATCGCAAGATCACCATGGTGATTGTGAGCCATGATTTGGGTGTCATACGCACGATGGCAGATCGGGTTATGGTGATGCGGCGCGGGCAGGTGGTTGAGCAGGGCCTGGTGGACCAAGTGTTCCAAGACCCGCAACACGCCTATACCCAACAACTTGTCCATGCGAAATTGTGAGGCACAAAATGACTGAAGCTGTTTTAAATGTAAGCGGGCTCACTAAAAGCTTCCAAATGCATCATTTGGACAACACGCTGCACGCATTTCGCGATGTGAATTTCAGTCTGAAGCAGGGTGAATTTGTGCTGCTTAAAGGGCCAAACGGGGTGGGCAAATCCACCTTGTTGCGCACCATTTATCGCACCTATTTGCCTGTCGACGGCAAAGTGATGTTCCATTCTGCCCGTGGCGATATCGATCTGGCGAATGCGGCAGATATTGATGTGGCCTTGTTGCGGGCAGAAGAGATTGGGTTTGTGACCCAGTTTTTGGTGGCGCGGCCACGGGTTGCGGCAGAAGATATTGTGGCGGAACCGCTGCGGTTGGCCGGAGTGGCGCCTGAAGATGCGCTGGATCAAGCGCGCCATTGGCTCAATGTGTTTGGGGTGAAGGAGAAGCTTTGGAAAGCCTATCCCACCACCTTTTCTGGCGGTGAGCAGCAAAAAGTGAACTTGGCCCGCGCCTTAATTTTGCCGCGGCGATTGCTTCTGCTGGACGAACCTACAGCCTCGCTTGATGCGGGGGCCCGCGCGGCACTGACCAAGCGCTTGGATGAATTGAAAAAAGAAGGTGTGGCCATGATTGGCGTGTTCCACCATCCCGGCGATGTGGCCGAACTGGTAGATCGCACCATTGAATTGACTATGGTAAGCGAAGAACGGAGACCGGCTGATGTGGCTGTCTGATCTGAGAATTGTGCAACATGACCGCGTGATTGAGCGCGGTGCGGTGCGGATTGATAATGGCATGATTGCCGAAATCCGCGAAGAACCTGTAGCCGGCGGTATTGTTGGCGATGGCCTGGCGCTTATGCCGGGCTTTATTGATATGCATGGGGACATGATTGAGCGCGAGCTGGAGCCGCGCCCACGAGTCAATATGCCAGCGGAAATCGCATTCCGCGAGTTGGATCGTCGCTTGGCGGGTGCTGGCGTTGTCACTGCCTATGCCGCCGTTTCCTTCACCACAGGTGCTGCCGCTGGTGAAATGCGCTCATTTGAACATACGGGCCAGGTGATCCGTGACTTATGTGCCGTGCGCGACAAGTTGAATGTGGACCACCGTATTCATGCACGTTTTGACATCACGCTGGAAAATGCGTTGAGCGTTATTCGCGGTTTGATTGAAGATGACACGTTGGATTTGGTGTCGCTGATGGATCATACGCCGGGCCAAGGCCAATATCGCGATATTGAGCGGCATATTGAACATGTGGCACATATGCGCGGCATTTCCCGCACCGAAGCGCAAGCGCTGGTGGAGCGTAAAATCGCAGATCGCACGCGCCCGGAAGATGTGTTGACGGCGACATTGCGCGAAATTTCAGATTTGTGCAAAGCGCACAAAGTGATCATGGCCAGTCATGATGACGACACGGTTGAAAAAGTCGCCTTGATGAACGCGTTCGGTGTGGCGATTTCCGAATTTCCAGTAGACATGATCGCGGCGAAAGAAGCCCATGCCTGTGGCTTGGCCAATGCGATGGGCGCGCCGAATGCGTTGCGTGGCCAGTCTTATTCCGGCAATTTGTCGGCCCGTCAGGCCCATGAAGCTGGCGTGTTGGACGTTTTGGCATCTGACTATCACCCAAGTTCAATCTTGCCTGCGATTTTGATTTTGGCGCAAACCGATCCGCATGGATTGCCCGGTGCGGTGCGCTTGGCGACAGCCAACCCGGCCAAGGCGTTGGGGCTGACTGATCGGGGTCGAATTGAAGTGGGTCAAAAAGCTGATCTGGTGATCGCGGAGACGGATGGCATGGGGCACATTGTGACCAGCATGCGCAATGGCCGTGTGATCTATTCTGACGGGGTTGTTGGCCTCAACAAAGCAGCCTGAAAGGCTGAATAAATACCGGATGAATTGGGTTTCAACCAATTCATCCGGACTTGTGACACAAGTTTTACATTTCTGCACATAGAGCGTCATTTAGGCGCGGTATCACTTCCCTAAATCATCCGAATGAAAAGGGGAGGGTGACATGGCCGCTCTTAATATTTCTGGACTTTCCAAGCATTTTGGCACCACCAAAGCGGTGGATAGCGCCACGCTCGAAATCGAAGCGGGGCAGTTTGTGGGCGTGATTGGCCGCTCTGGTGCGGGCAAATCTACTTTGCTGCGGTTGATTAACCGTTTGATTGACCCGACAGAAGGTTCGGTTTCTTTTGATGGCGTCGACATCACCAAGCTCAAGGGCAAGGCCCTGCGCCAGTGGCGGCGCGATTGCGCGATGATCTTTCAACAATTCAACCTGGTTGACCGGTTGGATGTGATCACCAATGTGTTGATCGGCCGGGTGGCCGAGCATAGCATCTTGTCGTCAACCGCCATGCGATTTTCCGATGCAGAGCGGGCCATGGCCGCCAAGGCGCTTGATCGGCTGGATATGGTGCCGTTTGCGCTGCAGCGGGCAGGCACGCTTTCCGGCGGTCAACAGCAACGCGTCGCCATTGCCCGCGCGCTGGTGCAAAATCCGCGCATCATGCTCGCGGATGAGCCGATTGCCTCGCTCGACCCGGGCAATGCAACCCGCGTGATGGAAGCGCTGCGCACCATCAATGAAGAAGATAAACTCACCGTTCTGGTCAATCTGCACACGCTGGATACAGCGCGCGAATATTGCGGGCGGATCATCGCCATGCGCCAGGGCCAGGTGATGTTTGACGGCCCAGCCCACGAGCTGACCGACGCTGTTGTGCGCGACATTTATGGCGCAGACGGCCTTGAAGATTTCAACGAAGCAGTAACCTCGACATCTGTCAAAGGCCAAGAGCCTGTTGCCGCCTAGTTTCCCAATCCAACCCTAACCAGCACATCTATCAGGAGATTCCCATGAAGTTGCTGACCACCACTGCGCTATTGGCGCTGATGATTACACCTGCCATGGCAGACGGATGGAAAGAAGATTATCAAGTTATCAAATTTGGTATTCTCTCCGGTGAAAACGAACAGGACCGTTTGGAGCGCAATGAGCCTTTGCGCGATTATCTGGAAGAAAAACTCGGCGTAAAGGTCGAGATCTTTACTGCTGGCAATTATGATGGCGTGATCCAAGCCATGGCTGCCGACCAGATTGAGATTGCTCGCTTTGGCTCTTCTTCATATGCAGCAGCTTACACGGCCACAAATGGCGGTGTGGTGCCAACCTTGACCACCAAAAAGCAAGACGGCAACACAGGCTATAAATCGATCGTTGTGACCCGCTGTGACAGCGGCATCGAGAGCCTGGAAGATGCCAAAGGCAAAGTACATGCTTTTGCTGATCCAGACTCCACGTCCGGTTATGCGGTGCCTTATTTCAATATGGTCAATAAGGAAGGCTTCAAGCCTGAGGATCATTTCGGCACAGTAACATTCTCAGGCTCCCACGAAGCTGGCGTGCAGGGCGTGGTGAACGGCACGTTCGATACGGCCTCCACCTGGTGGAACAATGAAGCCGATGGCGTTTATCAGCGCATGGAAGAGAAGGGCATGATCGAAGGCGGTGTCGTGTGCAAGATCTGGGAAAGCCCAGAGATCACATCTGGCCCGTGGACCTTCCGCGCCAATCTGCCCGAGCAGATGATCGAAGAAGTTACAGCCGCGATCACCTCTTTCCCGATGGACGATGAAGAAGGCTATAAGCTTTATTCAGGCTGGACCGAAGACAATGCCAACCCGGCCGCCGGTTTCCATCCGGTTGACCATGAGCGCTATCAGTGGATCGTTGACATGCGTCAATGGATCAAAGAACAGCGTCGCGGCGGTTAAGTGTGAAATCAAAAGGCGGGCGCCCCTTATGCGGGTGTCCGCTTTTTTGTGAAGAGGTGTCAAAATGAGTGTTCAGGCCACCAGCCTTAGTGATTTGCCCCCCAGTGTGGCGCCAATCGATCAGTTTGAAAGTGATTTTCTGGCGCACCGCAAATCCATGCGTCTGAACTGGGCCATTGGCAGCCTTGTCTTTTTTGTTCTGTTTATGCTCACCGCCTGGATCGGCGACTTTTTTAAAGTGACGCAGGTCACCACAATTGACGGCGCGCGGGAATGGCGCTGGATCATTTCCGCCGGCCTGCCTCGTCTTGGCGAATTTGTCGTGCAGACCGTTCCCACATTGACCTGGGAAAATCTCGGGGCTGATCTGGCCAACTGGTTCTGGCGCTGGCCGATCTGGATGCAATTGCTGCTGGAAACCATTTTGATTGCCTTTATGGCCACGGTGTTGGGGGTGATTGGCGGTTTTGTTTTGTCTTTTCCCGCCGCGCGTAACCTGACGCCGAACAAATATGTATTGTGGGTGTGTCGCCGCTATCTGGAAATTGCGCGGACCGTGCCGGAATTGGTGTGGGCGCTGATCTTTGTGTTTTGCTTTTCTGTCGGGCCGATGGCCGGGGTGTTGGCGATTGCGCTGCATGCGACGGGCGCCCTGGGCAAGCTTTATTCTGAAGTGAATGAGAATATTGACATGCGCCCACTTGAGGGCGTTAAAGCCGCGGGCGGCAGCTGGTTTGATCAGATCCGCTATGGCGCGGTGCCGCAAGTGATGCCCAATATCATCAGCTACACCTTGCTCCGTTTTGAAATTAATGTGCGCGCCTCTTCCATCATTGGTTATGTGGGCGCGGGCGGCTTGGGCCAGGAATTTCGCACGGCCATGAGTTTTCAGGAATATACCGATTTGTCGGCCCTGTTCGTCATCATCTTTTTCACGGTCGTGATCATCGATTATCTGTCCGAAAAACTGCGTCACCGCATTATCGGTATGGGAGAACGCACATGAGCATTCAGCATTATGAAGTGGCCCGTTATAAGGCGCGGCACCCGCATTTGTTCACCGAACCTTTGGAGGTGCGCGTGCGCCGCTATGCGGTGTGGGGTGGTTTTATTGCCCTGTTTATCTATTGTCTTGTGGCGTTCGATTTCTCGCCGACACGGATTTTCATCGGCGTGCAGCGGCTGGGGCAGGTGCTCAGCTTTATGTTCCCGCCTTATATCTGGACCAGTTGGGGCGAGTTTGCCCCGATTGTTGAGGGCTTGTTGGAAACCTTGGCCATCGCCTTTTTGGGGACCGTGTTGGGCGCGGTGATTGCCTTTCCCTTGTCCTTTTTGGGCGCGAAAAACATCAATCGGATCCCCTTCATTCGCCACAGCACACGGCGGGGATATGATATTATCCGTGCCTTCGAGACCTTAATTTTGGCGCTCATCTTTATCCGGGCCTTCGGCCTGGGGCCGTTGCCGGGGATTTTAGCCATGGCCGTTTCTGAAATCGGCACCTTTGCCAAACTGTTTTCTGAGGCGATTGAAAATACGTCGGAAAAACCGGTGGACGGGGTGAAAGCCTCCGGCGGGTCGCGGTTTCAAACCATCAGGTTCGGGGTGATGCCGCAAGTCAGCCCGGTGATCATCTCGATTCTTCTGTACAATTTTGAATCCAATGTGCGGTCCGGCACCATTCTGGGTATTGTTGGCGCGGGGGGCATTGGCTTTCTGCTCTCGGACCGGATTGCCGCTTATAAATGGGATGAAGCCTGGTCGATCATCTTTTTGATCATCATCATGGTCTACATCATTGACTGGCTGAGCGCGAAAATCCGCAAGCAGATCATTGGTGAATTTGGTGGCACAAAATAATCAATATTGGCGATGACAGTCACATCAATTGGGGCGCTTTTTGAGCGTCCCACTTTTCAATTAGGGGAAGACATATGAAACAACTGAGTGAGGCACCGACCATCCATCCGAAAGCGGATGTGAAAGATTGCACGTTGGGCGCTTGGACCGATGTGGGAAAAGGCACCATGCTGCGCGAAAGTGAGATGGGCGACTATTCTTACATCACGCAGGATGGACATGTGGTGTGGACCACAATTGGCAAGTTTTGCTCTATCGCCAATTCGGTGCGGATCAACCCGGGCAACCACCCGACCTGGCGGGCTTTGCAACACCATTCGGTCTATCGGGCCGAGCAATATGATCTGGGCGATGATGATCATGAATTTTTTGACTGGCGCAAAAACCATTGGGTCACGATCGGCCATGATGTGTGGATCGGGCACGGGGTGACTATCACTGCCGGGGTCACGGTGGGCAATGGCGCGGTGATCGGCGCGGGTGCCGTGGTGACCAAAGATGTCGACTCTTATAGTGTGGTGGGCGGCGTGCCGGCCAAATTTATCAAGCGGCGGTTCACCGAAGCGCAGGCCGAGGCGCTGGAACAGATCGCCGTGTGGGATTGGCCCCGTGAGAAATATAAGGCCGCGATTCCGGATATTAGAGCATTAGACATTGACGCATTTATTGAAAAATACCGCTAAGCAATCGCGGCATTTTGCTTAATTATGTTGGCGGCGAATGTCTTGGCTGCTGCCAGGGTTTGGCGGCCGGAATGGGCATAGTGATTGCCCTTGAGTTCGATGATGATGCCCACGGACCTTTCAAGTTTAAAGGTGTCGGCGATGGCGTCAAAATCAATGGTCCCGAAACCGGGGGCCGCATGCATGTCGCCGATGCTGAAGAACAGGCGTTCGCCGTCATTGTTCCACTTAATGGTGGCAGGAACGCCCGTGGAATCTGAAAAATGGATATGGCCAATATGTGGGGTCAATATCGGCAATTTCTCGAGCACATAATATCCCTGCAATGTTGCCCCTTGCTGCGCATGGCTCACATCAAAACACGCGACCAGATGCGGGTGGCCGATCCGTTCTAGCTGCGCGGCTAGAGCTTGCAGGTCGAGCGCATAGGAGGTTTCCGTGCCCGCCATGTTGTGACGATTGGGATTGAGGTTTTCATAAGCGATGGTGACACCGAGATTTTGGGCGCGATCGGCCAAAATGTACAGATCTTCCGCTTCTAGGGCCAAGAATTGTCTGGCATTATCAGCCCAATGGTCGGGTTGAACGCGACCGGGGTGCATGACCATGATCTCTGCCTCGCATTCGGCGGCCAACTCCAGGCTAGCCATGGCCGCGCGCAAATGATGGTCAATATGGCGACGATCCATCAGATTGATCGCAATTGGCGCGTGCAGCGCATATGCAATTTTGAGGCGTGTTAAGATGGTCTTTAGTTTGGTGAGACGTGAGGGCATCAATCGGCAGGCCGCGACAACATCCAGACTGGAGGCGTCTAATTCACAAAAGTTTGCGCCCAGATCCACCTGTTCGGCGATGCGTTTGCCCAATGCATCTAAATCGCCCTGTTGTCCAAAATTACCGACGCTGAATCCCACAAGGTGTGCCACTTGCGGCCTCCCACTGCTCATAAAGTTGTGGGCGTTTTAGGCAATTCCAATGTCACTTCAGTGACAGTTGAGAGGGAGATTGAACAAAGCAGTGTCTTGTGCGTTACCGGTTGAATGGTTTTGTCAGCGGCTTAGCACTGTGGTAGGGTTTTTCGATTAGGATAAAAGACAAGTTAAGTAGTTGGAGTAGCAGCAAATTGCTGAATTTGGTGCATAGGGCATTGGCGGGTATATCGGTTGTGGCACTTTTGAGCATTGCGGCGACCCCTGCAGTTGCGTTCAATCTGTCTCAGTTGTGGCCATTTGGCGGAGGCGATGCGCGCGTTACCAGCGCCGCGAATTTAGAGCCTGCGGCGGGCGAAGTACGCTATGCGACGCAAATCCAGGTGGACAAAGCTGAGCTTGAGCAAGTGATTGCGGATGCCTCACTTTTGGTGAGCAATCAGGCGGACGCCCCTGAAGATAGTGTGAGCCTTTTGACCCGTGCTCGGGTCGACCAAAAACGTATTGTGGCCGCCATGTATGGTGAAGCCTATTACGGCGCAGTATTGAAAATTCTGATCAATGGTACGCCTTTGGACCAAGTGCCGCTGGACGTCAGCCTCGAGGGCAAAGCGACGCAAGTGACCATTCAAGTCGAGGCTGGGGCGCAATTTGTGTTTGCCACGCCCGATGTGCGCACCAACGGGCAACCCGTTGCCGTTGCGGATTTTGGATTACGGGCAGGCGAGGTGGCCAAATCAGATGTGATTTTGGAGGCGCAAAATGCGATCCTGACCGACTGGCGCGAAAAAGGTTATGCCTTTGCCGAAGTGGTTGACCGCACAATAGAGGCGGACCATCGCACTAACCGGCTTGAGGTGACCATCCGTATTGAAACTGGCCAATTGGCGCATATCGGTGATGTGCGTGTTTCCGGCGCGAAGGACGTGCGCGAACAGACAATTATTGAAATTGCGGATTTGCCGCGAGGCGAGATTTATCGGCCAGCCATCACGAAACGTGCAACGCGCAATTTGCAGAAATTGGGCGTGTTCAATAGCGTGGTGATCAAGCGCGAACGGCGTGCCGATCGGCCAGATATTGTTGATCTCAATATCGAAGTGAGCGAACGCAAACCGAGGACCATCGGGGTTGGTGCCACAATTGGCAACACTGACGGCTTGGGCGTTGAGGGCTTCTGGGTGCACCGGAACCTATTTGGTGGCGCAGAAAAAGTGCGGGTGGAAGGCTCGGTCAACCGGATTGGCCAGGGCGGTTTGGATAAACTCGATTTTCACACGGCGCTGGTTTATTTCAAGCCCAATGCCTTTGGGCCTAAAACAAGCTTTGAGGGCAAAATCTCGTTCGATATCGAAAATCCGCAGGCCTTCACCAAGCGTGGCGGCAAGATTGAAGCCAATCTGACCCATGAAATTACGGATGAGATCAGCGTAAGTGGCGGCCTGACTGGCGAATATGCGGTGCTCACTGTTGATGGGGTGACCACCAACCAATCGATTATTTCGGCGCCATTTGAGCTCAGTTATGACACGCGCGATGATGCGTTGAACCCGACCGAAGGCATTTTTGCGGTCGCTTTCGCGGAGCCAACTTATGCTTTCGATAGTGGCGCCCAATTTGTTAAAAGCTCGGTTCGGGCCAGCACCTATTATGCGGTGGATGAGGCGGCAAGGTTGGTGCTTGCCGGGCGTGTGGCTGCCGGGTCGATCATCGGCGCGGATTTGGCCGATGTGCCGGTGGACCGCCGGTTCTTTGCGGGCGGCGCGGGTTCCATTCGCGGTTATGCCTTTCAGGCGGCCGGCCCTCGCACTGGTGCCGGTGTGCCCACCGGAGGCTTGTCCTTCCTCGAAACATCTTTAGAAGCCCGCTTCAAGGCAACCGAGCAAATCGGCGTTGTTGGCTTTGTCGATGTGGGCGGGGCCTTTACTTCGACTATTCCGGGGCAGGGGGGTGATTTTTACACCGGTGTTGGTGTTGGGTTGCGTTATTTGACGCCTCTGGGGCCCATTCGCGCCGATGTTGCGATCCCGCTTAATAATATTCCTGGTGAACCAAATTATGGCCTATATCTTGGTATAGGACAGGCTTTTTAGCGTTAAGCCCCTTTGACCGCAGGATATAGCCGAAGGCCGTCCCTTATGAATGCAATAAAGAAATGGACATGGCGGATCACACTGTCCCTTGCTGTGGCAGTTGTGCTGGTGTTGGGCGCCGTTTCGTTTTTATTGCTGACCTCGACGGGGCGCGACATAACCGGCAACTTTATCGCCAACAGTGCAAGTACTGATGCGCAACAGGTGGAGATCACCGGTGTGCAGCAAGTGCTGGGTGATAAGCTACGTATTGATAAAGTTCAGCTAAGCGATGCAGAGGGGGTTTGGGCCGAAATCGAAGGGGTGCATGTAGATTATCAATTGCGCCAACTCATTTCGCGACACGTGGTGCTGGACCGGCTCGCCGTTGCCAAAGTGCACATCTATCGATTGCCCATACCAGATGAAACCCAAGACGCAGCGCCGACAACCTTTGACTTGCCGGAACAGTTTTTGCCAGACCCGTTGCGAGCCGCTGTCATTGACGACATCTCAATTGACGAAATTGTGTTGGACGAGCCGGTGCTGGGCACGACGCGGCGTTTGGCGTTAAGCGGCAATTTGGCTGCGCAAAATGTGCCGTTGAATACGCGTGGCGAGTTGCAACTGATTTCGTTGGACCGTGATGCGCCAATTTTGATGGCGGATTGGCGGATTGAACCGGCTGAGAACGGATTTGGGTTGAATTTGGCCATTGATGAGCCGGGTGAGGGGTTGTTCGCCGACCTTATTGATATACCGGGTCGGCCCGCTTTTGCGGCGCGTATTGCCACCAACGGCCCCCTATCTAACCTAAATGCAGATTTGAGCGCGTCCTTGGATGGGCGAGAGGCCGTGAAGGGGGCGCTTGTCGTGTCCCTTGCGGACGACCAGCAAGGGGTGCAGGCTGAGCTGGTGGGTAAATTAGCGCCCTTTATGCCAGATATGCTGGTGCCTTTTGTGGCCGGTCAATCACAACTCAACGTGGATGCGGTGCGAAAAGGCAATAATACGTTTGGTATTAAGAGCGCTCGCTTTCGATCTACACTGACGCGAATTGACGCGCAGGGCACATACGCCGCTGACACAGTTGATTTGTCGCTAAATGGTCAATTTGGTGACGCGGAAACAGAGGTTGCCTTTTCACCCGACGGTGAAACCGAAGTGCGCCTAGGGGCTGTTAACTTGCAAGGCCAGTTGAAAGGTGCGCTAAAGGCGGCCAGTTTGAAAATAGGCGGCCGCGTGGCCCAATTGAATAGTGCCGATATCTCGGTTGACGCGGCAGAATTTTCTGCAAATGCAGACAATTTTGATTTGGCTGCCATGCAAGGCAAGGTCGCAATCAATGCAAAAGCCGCCGCGGTGCAGGTGCAAAATCCACAAATAGATCCGCTATTGGCTGGGCCTGTCGAGCTTTCGACAGATTTAGCTTTCTCGACCAATCAGGTGCGATTTGACAATTTGACGATTGAGAGTGCGGCCTTGGCGGCACAGGGACAGGGTATCTTCCAGCCAGATACCCAGAATATTGCCGCTGAATTGACAGCCAAGATTGCCGGTCAGGATGATGGACTTTACGGCCAGCTGTTCGCCAATGGCCCTGCTGACATCGAAGTGCGCCTGGTGCGGGACGGGCAAAGGCTTGCCGCGGAACGTCTTGTTGTGGGCAGCGGTAATTTGAATGCAGATTTGGCGGCGGCGTTGACCGTCGAAGGTATTGCGGCCAATGGCAGTGTGGGCTTTACCAAATTGGCGGCCTTTGATCCGCGGCTTGAGGGGCAGGTGAAGCTGGGGGTGGAAGCAAGCGGCGCGCTGAACAACCCGCAAGTCAAATTGCAATTGGCCAGCCAGGGCGTGCAACTGGAAGGGGAACCACTGGACGATCTGACTGGTACCATTGAAGGTGCGCTAAATGGCGGGATAACGCTGGCACTCAACGCCACTTATCGACAGTCTCCGGTTGAGGTGCAGGCGGAATATATCCAGCAAAGTGACGGCCGCCAATTGCTGCGGAATGTGACGGCCAATGTGCCCGGGGGACGGGCCGAAGGGGCCATCACCATAGCGGATGACGGGTTGCTGGATGGCAGTTTTACGCTTGATATCGCTGATCTGAAAGAGCTTGCACCATTGTTGTTACAAGACGGGTTGGCCGGTGACCTGACGGGCAAGCTGGTGTTGGAAGCTGTCGACGGGCAGCAGAACCTGCAGTTTGAGGCCGCGTCAGATGAATTGTCTTTGGCCACGGCAAAAGCGCAGAATGTGCAATTGAGTGCCCAAGCAAGTGATCTGTTTGATGTGCCATTTATCAATGCGAGCGCGCGGGTCGAAAATGTGCTGGCTGCAAATGAACGTGTTTCAGATGTGCAATTTGATGTGCGCAGCGAGGGGCAGACCTATCCCTTTGTGCTACAGGCGGTCTATGAGGGTGATCAAATGCGCGCCACTGGCAATGGGGCATTGAATGCGGATGGGTTCACGCTCAATTTAGAGGCGTTTTCCGGGCGCTACCAAAATGTGCCCCTCGAGTTGGTCGCTGCGGCGACTTTGACACCAGCCGATGGTGGGTTTCGCTTGGCGCTGCCGGGTCTGCGCGTTGGCGCTGGGCGGGTCTCGGCAAATGGTCAAGTCGGGGAGCAGCTCGACGTCGACGCGCAATTGACTGACTTTCCACTCAATTTGATTGAGAATTTTGTCAGCACGGGCCAAGCCATTGAAGGCAATCTCTCAGCCAGCGCAAGCATCACCGGCAGCGCGTCATCACCACGGGTTGAATATCGCTATCAGGCAAACGGATTTTCCGTCGCGTTGAGCCGCAGCAATCAGCTTTCAGCGCTTAATCTATCGGGCACGGGCACTTTGATCGATAATCGATTATCGATGGAAAATGATATTCAGGGGGGTGGGGCATCGGCACGAGCCAATGGCGCGATTAATCTGGCCACCAATGGCTTGAACATCGATGTGGCAGGGCAGTTGCCATTTGAATATTTGGCGCAGCCTTTGTCGCGGGCTGGTATCCGCCTCACCGGCGCTGCCTCTATCAATGCGCAGCTTGGTGGGAGCACGGCGGTGCCGCGCTATCAAGGGCAGATTACCACAAGTGGAGCGCGGCTGACGGATGTGGCTTCCAACATAACGGTTTCCAATATTTCCGGCAATATTGCATTGAACAATGACCGGGCGCAGGTGACGAGCCTGACGGGAACGATTGGCGGTGGTGGGCAACTGTCGATCAGCGGCCAAACCTCCCTGCGTCCGTCAGAGGATTTGCAAAGCGACTATGATATTCGCGTGCGCAACGGTTCTTATGAAGATGGAACAATTTCGACCCAATTCAGCGCGGACTTGCGGCTTGCAGGGCCGCTAGCCACGGGCGGGTCAATTGGCGGTGTCGCCAATATCGATCAAGCCAGCATCACCATTCCAGAGCAATTGGGGGGCGGCGTATCGCCAGTCGAAATTCAACACAGGGGGGCATCCGGCGCGGTTCAAAAACAGGCGGCAGATCTGGCCCCCAAGCCTAGCGCCAGTGGCGGCGCTGGGGGCGGGATGAATCTCGATATTCAGGTCAATGCGCCCCGCCGCATTTATGTGCGCGGCCGTGGCGTGGACGCTGAGCTGGGGGGACAGTTGCGGATTCTGGGCACAACCGGTAACCCATCGCCATCCGGTCAGATAAGCCTGTTGCGCGGTCGTGTGGATTTGCTGACCAAGCGTTTTGATTTTGACACTGGCCAGGTGACCTTCCGCGGGTCAATGGACCCGGCGTTGAACTTTAGCGCCAACACCCGCAGCGATGGATATATCTATTCGATTATCGTGCAGGGCTTTGCCTCGGCACCGGAGTTCTTCTTCCAATCTTCGCCCAGCCTGCCGCATGATGAAGTGGTGGCCAATCTGTTTTTTGGCAAAAGTTTGGGCGAACTGTCGCCATTGCAGATTGCGCAGTTGGCCAACGCGATAGCCACCCTCAATGGGTCGAATTCGGGGCCGGGTCTATTGGACCGTCTGCGCTCACTGGCCGGTGTTGATAATATTGATATCAAAAGCAATGAGCAGGGAGAAACCACCGTGGGCATTGGTGGCTATTTGAATGATCGCACCTATGTGAATGTGGAAAAAGGCACCAAGGCCGCGGATGATAAGGTCACAATCGATTTGGATATCACCGACAGTCTGAAAGCGCGTGGCGAGACCGCTGGCGATGGCAGGACTGAGGCAGGCATTTTCTATGAGCGCGATTATTAGGCTGTTGTACTTGATTAATCTCGTTTGTCTCAGTAGCACTAGGCCATGATTATTCTCGACAACATCATCTCTGACCGTGGCTCAAAATATGCAGTTTCAGGTGGCCCTTGTCATTCTGCGGATGATGCAAAAGTTTTTCTGAAGGAATTGAAACGCAAGAAGAAATTTGCCAAAGCCACCCACAACACATGGGCGGTGATCTGCGGTGATGAAGAGATCAAGAATGATGACGGCGAGAGCGGCGCGGGCATGATCATCTTGCAAATGCTGGCGCGGGAAGAGCTGCACAATCACATCATTGTGGTGACCCGCTGGTATGGCGGCAAGCATTTGGGCGGCGATCGGTTTCGCCATGTGAAAGATGCGGTGCGGCTCTATTTAGATGAGCTCTAAAATTTTAGAAAATTCCAAAAATCTCTATGTAAATTTGCGGAAGAATTTGGTGCGGTCGAACATGACTTCCAACTCTTCCATGCGCTGACGCGTTTCCGGCCAGGTGCGGGTCTGTACGTCGGCGATAATGGTCTCCACCAGCAACATCATGGTCACCGAGCTGTCCCATGCGGAGGGCACGACGATCTTCAGGCTGAAGGTGTGGTCGGCCAGTTTGGCGATGGGCGAATGCCATTGATCGGTGAACAGAATGATTTTGGCACCGGCTTCAGCGGCCATTTCGGCCAAGCGCAGGGTGCTGGTCTCATAGCGGCGCACGTCGAAGATGACGATCACATCGTTTTTTTTGATGTCCAGCAGATAGTGTGGCCAAGCGTTGGAGATGGCCTGGATGTGGGTCACATCCTTGCGCAAGACCTGCATGTGCAGGAAAAAATAGTCCGCCAGTGACCGCGTGATGCGCCCGCCCACCACAAAGACCGAGCGGGAGGTGTCCGCGAGCAGTTCGCAGGTTTTATCGAAGGTGGCAATGTCGAGTTGGCCAAGGGAATGGCGGATATTTTCGATCACCGCTTCGGTGAATTTATTGACGATATGTTCGTCCGGCGCTTGCCCGGCCCATGTGTCGTGCTTGGCAATCGGGTCGGAAATGGTGGCTTCCACCTCATTGCGCAAGGCCGCCTGAAATTCGGGAAAGCCGGAAAAGCCAATCTTTTTCACCAGCCGCGCCACGGTGGGGGTGGACACCCCGGCACTCTTGGCCACTGCGGTGATCGAACCGAGACCTGATACGGGATAATTCACCAGAATAGATTGTGAAAGCTGACGCTCGGCCCGAGTCAGATTATCGGCGTTGTTTTGCAAAAGCTCGGCAATGGTACTGGCATTCTCGGACACGGTGATCTCCCATTTATATTGGTTTATCAACAATCGAGATGAATATGAAGAAAAGATTTCAGAAAAGATATTGACAGGCCGGGGGCATGTGAAGAAATATGTACATAAGAGGGGTGGATGTGAATATTTCTTCAGACAATATGGACAAAATGGATACTGACTTTGAGGCGGTGCGGCTGGAAAATCCGGACGCCACTTCGCCTGTGCTTTTGATTTGTGAACATGCGTCAAACTATTTCCCACCTCAATTTGATGGGCTGGGCCTGAGCGAAGAGGTGCAGCAAAGCCACGTCGCCTGGGACCCGGGCGCCTATGAGGTGATGCGGCGGATGGGGAATATCCTTAACGCCAAGATGATTTCGGGCTGCGTGTCGCGCCTTGTATATGATTGCAACCGTCCGCCAGAAGCCAAGGATGCGGTGCCGGTGCGCAGTGAAATTTACGACGTGCCGGGCAATAAGGATTTGGATGTCGATCAATATATGGAACGGGTGTCGCTTTGCTATACCCCGTTTCACAAGCAAGTGTCGCAGGCGATCAATTGGGCAAAGCTGGAGCCGGTTCTGGTGACCATTCACAGCTTTACGCCGATCTATTTTGGCTCTGAACGTGAAACAGACATTGGTATTTTGCACGACGAAGATACGCGGCTGGCTGATGCGATGCTGGCGCATGGGGAACGGATTTCTGATCTCAAAATTGAGCGTAACGAACCTTATGGCCCCGAAGATGGGGTGACCTATACCTTGCAGCGCCACGGCATTGAGCGCGGTTTGTTGAATGTTATGATCGAGGTGCGCAACGATCTGATCCAGACCGCAACGCAGCAGGATGAGATGGCGGAACTGCTTTCTGACATGCTGCAGCGGGCGTTGAGCACGCTGGAAGAATTGAATGCGGGGGAGGCGAGCTGATGATGGCATTTATGGGCAAATATGTCCGCATTATCGACGCGATCAATTATCGCGTGGGCCGCATCATGATGTATTTCATCTTTGTGATGGTGGGCATTTTGTTGTGGTCTTCGATCTCAAAGACGTTCTTTTTGCCCTCGCTGTGGACTTTGGAGATGGCGCAATTTGCGATGGTGGCCTATTACATGCTGGGCGGGCCTTATGCGTTGCAAAAAGGGGCCAATGTGCGCATGGATTTGTTCTATGGCACCTGGTCGGACAAGCGGAAAGCGCAGGTGGACGCGGTGACCGTTTTGTTCCTGATCTTTTATCTCGGCGTGATGCTTTACGGTGCTTATGACAGCACCAGCTATTCCTTCCAATATGGGGAGCGCAGCCCGACAGCCTGGCGGCCCTATTTGTGGCCGATCAAGGTGATCATGTGCTTTGGCATCTTCATGATGCTGCTTCAGTCCATTTCTGAGCTCTTCAAAGATATTGCCACCCTTAAAGGAGTGAAGCTTTAATGTCCTATGAGTTGATTGCCATCTTTATGTTTGCCTCCATGATGCTGATGCTCATGACCGGGCAACGCGTTTTTGGGGCGATTGGCGCGGTGGCAGCGGTTGCAGCGCTTTTCCTTTGGGGGACCGGCGGGTCAGATATTCCCTTTTCCTCGGCCATGAAGCTGATGAAATGGTATCCGCTTTTGACCCTGCCCATGTTCATTTTTATGGGCTATGTGCTTTCAGAATCGAAAATTGCTGATGACCTTTACCGCATGTTCCATGTGTGGATGGGGCCGATCAATGGCGGGCTGGCGATCGGCACCATTGGCTTGATGGTGTTGGTGTCGGCCATGAACGGCCTTTCCGTGGCGGGTATGGCGATTGGTGCGACCATTGCGCTGCCCGAATTGCTGCGCCGGGGCTATGACAAGCGCATGGTCACGGGGGTGATCCAGGCCGGGTCCTCGCTGGGGATTCTGGTGCCGCCCTCCGTGGTGCTGGTGCTTTATGCGATGATTGCGCGGGCGCCTGTGGGCCAATTGTGGTTGGCCGGTGTGGTGCCGGGCTTGATTATGGCCGGTCTCTTTATCCTCTATATCTATGTTCGCTGTCGCATTCAGCCGGAGCTTGGCCCAGCGCTGAAGGAAGAAGATCGCGATGTGACCACGGCCGAGAAATATCGGTTGCTGGGCGCCGGGGTGTTGCCGATTGTGATCTTCGCGGCAATGATGGTGCCGTTTATCAATGGCTGGACCAGCCTGGTGGAAAGCTCTGCCATTGGCGCGATGACAGCCTTTTTGGCCGCCGTGGTGAAGCGGCGCATGACGCGGGAAGTGTTTGAAACTTCCGTGCGGCAGACCTTGCTGATTTCGTGCATGTTTATGTGGATCATTCTGGCGGCGCTTGGCTTTGGCGCGGTATTTGACGGGCTCGGGGCGGTGCGCGCCATTGAGAACCTGTTCACCGAGCAATTGGGCCTTAATCCGTGGGTGATCCTGATCATCATGCAGCTTTCGTTCTTGCTGATGGGCACCTTTTTGGACGACACGGCGATGCTGGTGATCGTGGCACCGCTATATGTGCCGCTGGTCGCAGCGCTCGGGTTTGATTTGGTCTGGTATGGCGTTTTGTACACCATCACCACGCAGATCGCCTATATGACGCCACCCTTCGGCTACAACCTATTTTTGATGCGGGCCATGGCGCCACCTGAGATCACCTTGAAAGACATTTACGGCTCGATCCTGCCGTTTGTGCTGGTGATGATATTGGCGCTTGGCTTGATCATGGCCTTTCCGCAACTGGCACTCTGGCTGCCGGAAACGGTGTACGGGAAATAACGATAAAAGACCCAGATAACTGGGCAAAAAACAAGAGCCTCAACCAAGGAGAAGGAAATGACCAATAGACGTAAGTTCCTCACCGGTGCCGCTTTGGCCCCGGCCGCAGCACTGGCCACACCAGCCATTGCGCAAAACAAGATCCGCTGGCGGATGCAGACATATGCTGGCCCGGCATTGGCCGAGCATGTGATCAAACCTGCCATCGACAGCTTTAACAAAATTGCTGGCGATGAGATGGAAATCGAATTGTTCTTCGCTGACCAGCTTGTGCCAACGGGCGAATTGTTCCGTGCCATGCAAAAGGGCACCATTGACGCTGTGCAGTCTGATGATGACTCCATGGCTTCACCAACCGAAGTGACCGTTTTCGGCGGCTACTTCCCGTTTGCCAGCCGCTATTCTTTGGACGTGCCGGTTCTGTTCAACCAATATGGTTTGAATGAAATCTGGGACGAGGAATATTCCAAAGTGGGCGTGAAGCACCTTTCTGCTGGTGCATGGGACCCTTGCCACTTTGCCACGAAAGACCCGATCCGCAGCTTGGAAGACCTTAAAGGCAAACGCGTCTTTACCTTCCCCACAGCGGGCCGTTTCCTGAGCCAGTTTGGCGTGGTGCCGGTAACCCTGCCTTGGGAAGATATTGAGGTTGCGGTGCAAACCGGTGAGCTTGACGGCGTGGCCTGGTCAGGCATCACAGAAGACTACACTGTGGGCTGGGCCGATGTGACCAACTACTTCCTCACCAACAATATTTCAGGTGCATGGGCGGGTTCATTCTTTGCCAATATGGACCGTTATCAAGAGTTGCCAGACCACCTGAAAGAGCTGTTGAAAATTACCATGGACAGCTCTCACTATTATCGCCAATGGTGGTATTGGGGCGGTGAAGCTTCACTTCGGGTACATGGTGAGAAGATGGAACTGACCACTATTCCGGATAAGGAATGGGATCAGGTTGAAAAGGCGGCTTTGGATTTCTGGGACGAGATCGCTGCAGAATCTGAAACCAAGGCGAAGGTTGTTGAAATCTTCAAACGGTACAATGCGGATATGCAAAAAGCAGGCCGTCCGTATCGCTACAACACCTAATACAACTGGTCCCGGGGTGTCGATTTTTGCTCCGGGACATTTTTGCCAATTCGGGTCTGAGCGCCATAGCGCGTTCAGACCCTTCAGACTGACGGACCAGAATTATGCCGGGTAATTTATCATTTGAGACACTGAAAGAACTGGTCAAAAGCGGTGAGGTGGACACCGTGATTGCGGCGCTGCCCGACATGCAGGGCCGGTTGATGGGCAAGCGGTTTCACGCGGTTCATTTTGTGGAAAGCGCATGGGAAGAAACCCATTGCTGCAATTATCTTTTGGCCACCGACTTAGAAATGTTCACAGTGGAAGGCTATAAAGCCACCAGCTGGCAATCTGGCTATGGCGATTATGTGATGCAGCCGGACCTGACCACTTTGCGCCTGGTGCCCTGGCTTGAAGGCACAGCGATGGTGTTGTGCGATGTGCTTGATCACCACACCCATGAACAAATTCCCCATTCGCCGCGCGCGGTGCTGAAAAAGCAGATCGCCCGGTTAAAAGAATTAGGCTTTGAAGCCATGACCGCGACCGAGCTGGAGTTCTTTATTTTTGAAAAGAGCTTTGACGAGGTGCGGAAGTCCGGTTTCCGCGATCTGGAGCCAATCAGCGGCTATAATGAAGATTATCATATCCTGCAAACCACCAAAGAGGAGTCGATTATGCGCCCGCTGCGCAATCACCTCTATGCGGCGGGCATTCCGATTGAAAACTCAAAGGGTGAAGCCGAGGCGGGGCAGGAAGAATTGAACATCCGCTATGGCGCTGCTTTGGATTGTGCGGACAATCACACCATCGCCAAGCACGCTGCCAAAGAAATTGCATGGCAGCAGGGGCGGGCGGTAAGCTTTTTGCCCAAATGGCATCATGACCGGGTGGGCAGCTCCTCGCACGTGCACCAATCGCTTTGGCAGGATGGCAGCAATGCCTTTTATGACCCGAATGGCGAGTTGGGCATGTCGGAGCTGATGCGCAATTATATGGCCGGGCTGATCAAATATGCGCCGGACTACACCTATTTTCTGGCGCCCTATATCAACAGCTATAAGCGGTTCCAGAAGGGCACTTTTGCCCCGACCAAAACCGTGTGGTCGGTCGATAACCGCACGGCAGGTTTCCGGCTTTGTGGCGATGGCACCAAGGCCATTCGGGTGGAATGCCGCATTGGCGGATCAGATTTGAACCCTTATCTGGCCGTGGCGGCCCAATTGGCGGCTGGCATTAAGGGCATTGAAGAGAAAATGGAGCTGGCGCCCGCCACATCTGGCGATGTTTATGAGGCGCAAAAGGCTGATGAAATTCCGCAGACCTTGCGGGCGGCAATGGTGACGTTGGACAAGTCTGACATGTTGCGCGCGGCGTTTGGTGATGCGGTGGTTGACCATTATGTGCGTGCCGCAGAATGGGAACAGGAAGAGTTTGATCGGGTGGTGACGGATTATGAAATCGCCCGTGGGTTTGAAAGAGCGTAATATATGACCAAAAATGTGACATGTATCTCTCCGATTGACGGATCGGTTTATGCCGAACGTCCGGTGCTGAGCGAAAGTGATGCGAAGGCGGCTGTGGCCAAGGCAGCAGCGGCGCAAAAGGCATGGGCCAAGCGCCCATTGGACGAGCGCATTGCACTGGTGCGCGCGGGCATTGCCAAAGTGGGCGAGATGAATGACCAGATTGTTGAAGAACTGGCGTGGCAAATGGGCCGCCCGGTGCGCTTTGGCGGCGAGTTTGGCGGCTTTGAAGAGCGTGGCCTGCATATGGCGAATATCGCCGAAAAAGCATTGGCCCCGATCGAGATTGAAGAGAGTGACCAGTTCTCGCGCTATATTGAGCGCATTCCGCACGGGGTGGTGCTCGTGGTGGCACCGTGGAATTATCCTTATATGACCGCGATCAACACCGTTGCACCTGCCTTGATTGCGGGCAACAGCGTGATGCTGAAACATGCCTCGCAAACCTTGCTTGTGGGCGAACGCATGGCAGAAGCGTTCCATGCGGCAGGTGTGCCGGAAGAGGTGTTCCAGAATGTCTTTTTGGATCATGACACCACCTCCGCTTTGATCGCAGCGGGGTCGTTCGGTTTTGTGAACTTCACCGGCTCAGTGGGCGGTGGCGTGGCCATGGAAAAAGCGGCGGCAGGCACGTTCACGGGCGTGGGCACCGAATTGGGCGGCAAAGACCCTGGCTATGTGATGGAAGATGCGGATGTGGATGCGGCCGTTGCGACATTGATCGATGGCGCCATGTTCAATTCTGGCCAGTGCTGTTGCGGCATTGAACGGATTTATGTGGCGGAGAGCCTGTTCGACGAATTTGTCGAAAAGTCTTTGAAGCTGGTGTCGAGCTATAAGCTGGGCAACCCGCTCGACAGCGAAACCACCATTGGCCCAATGGCACATAAGCGCTTTGCCGAAGAAGTGCGGGCGCAAACCAACGAAGCCATTGCGGCAGGGGCGAAGCCCTTGATTGATCCGGCGCTGTTCCCTGAAGATGATGGCGGTGCATATCTGATGCCGCAAATTCTGGTGAATGTGGATCATTCCATGCGGGTGATGCGCGACGAAAGCTTTGGGCCGGTTGTGGGCATCATGAAGGTCAAAGACGATGCGGAAGCCATCAAGCTGATGAATGACAGCGAGTTTGGCCTGACCGCAGCGCTTTGGACCAAAGATATTGAGCGGGCCAAACGCATTGGCGACCAGATTGAGACCGGCACCGTGTTTATGAACCGGGCCGACTATCTGGATCCGGCCCTGTGCTGGACCGGCTGCAAAAACACCGGACGCGGCGGTGGCCTTTCCGAGATTGGCTATCACAATCTGACCCGTCCGAAATCTTATCATTTGAAGAAAGCCTAAAGAATGAAACTAGTTGGCAATTGGAATTATCCAACACCGATCCGGTTCGGTGCTGGGCGTATTGTTGAAATCGCGGATGCATGCGCAGCGGCAGGCGTTAAGAAGCCTTTGCTGGTGAGCGATAAGGGCTTGGCCAATCTGGAGATCACCACCAAAACACTCGACTTGCTGGACAAGGCCGGGCTTGGCCGCGCCATGTTTTCCGAAGTTGATCCCAACCCAAATGAGAAGAATCTCGAGGCAGGCCTGACGCAATATCGTGAAGGCGGCCATGATGGGGTGATCGCCTTTGGCGGCGGCTCAGCACTGGATTTGGGTAAAGTGATTGCCTTTATGGCGGGGCAAACGCGCCCGATTTGGGACTTTGAAGATATTGGCGACTGGTGGACCCGCGCCGATGCGGATGCGATTGCGCCGATTGTGGCTGTGCCGACAACAGCGGGTACGGGCTCTGAAGTGGGCCGTGCCTCCGTGATCACCAATTCGGTGACCCACGAGAAGAAAATCATCTTCCACCCGAAAATCTTGCCTGCGGTGGTGATTTGTGACCCGGAACTGAGCATCGGCATGCCGCCCTTTATCACGGCTGGCACGGGCATGGATGCGTTCGCCCACTGTCTTGAAGCGTTCTGTTCGCCGCATTACCACCCGATGAGCCAGGGCATTGCGCTTGAGGGCCTGCGGCTGGTGAAAGAATATCTGCCGAAAGCCTTTAAGGACGGGTCTGACATCGAAGCGCGTGCGCATATGATGTCGGCCGCGGCGATGGGCTCAACGGCGTTCCAGAAGGGCCTTGGTGCTATACACGCCCTGTCGCACCCGATTGGTGCGGTGCACAACACCCACCATGGCACCACCAATGCTGTGGTGATGCAGCCTGTGCTGCAGTTTAACCGCCCGGCGGTGGAAGATCGCTTGGCCATGGCCGCGAACTATTTGGGCATTTCTGGCGGCTTTGACGGGTTTTATGCCTTTGTGGGCGAACTCAACGACAATTTGGGCATTCCGAAAAACCTGACCGAACTGGGTATTGAAAATCCGGATTTGGACAAGCTGACCAAATCAGCCTTGCAGGACCCCAGCACGGGCGGCAATCCGGTTGAGATGACTTATGACAATACGCTCGACTTGCTGAAATCTTGCTTCTGACCCTCAGTCGTTCCCTGTAGACGACGACCTAGGCCGGCCACTTTGTGGTCGGCCTTTTTTTGTTTGGATCGTAATCCTAGCTGGATTTGTCTCGCTTTTGGAACAGCAGGCTTACGAGGCCCAACAGTGCGGACACCACGATCAGGAGCAGGGACACGGCGTTCAGCACCGGGGTGGAGCCCAGCTTCAAGCGGTCAAACATATTGATGGTGAGCGGCGCATCGGAGCCGACCAGCATCAAAGTGGTGTTGAAGTTTTCAAAGCTCATCAAAATGGCCACAACGCCAGCGCCTGCAATGGCTGGAAACAGGAAGGGCAGGGTGATCTGCCGGATCGCGCCCAGCCGTGTCGCGCCCAGATTAAGCGCGGCCTCTTCCAGTGACCGGTCGAACTTCTCCAGCCGTGCCGAGATCACCAAGGTGGCGAAGGTGGCGATAAAACTGAATTGACCCAGGATCACCAGCGGCAGGCCGGGACGCAGACCGTCGAACCACATGCCGGTGGCGTTTTCCAGATTGTTGGCCACGGCGTTGGAGAACACCAGAATGGAAATGCCCAGAATAATGCCGGGAATGATCAGCGGCAGCAGCATCAAGATATAGAAGAATTCCTTGAACTTGAAATCGTGCCGGACAAACAAAAAGGCATTGGTGGTGCCCACTGCAATTGAGAGCAGGGAAACCCAGAAGGCCACAAACATGGAGGTGCCGATGGAGCGCAGAATGGAGCGGTCATTAAACACGCCGATAAACGGGTCTTCATCGCCAAAGAACCAGGCCCAGGTGAACCCTTCCCACGGCAGGGAGGGAAAGACGCTGTTGTTGAACGCCATGAGGCACACCACGGTGAGTGGCAGCGCCAGATAGACGAAGAACAGCGTCACATATGCGCGGTAGGTCCATTTGAAGGTGTTGGATTGGGGAAGTGTTCTGATCATCTTACCGCCCCACTGTGTTGGTGAGGGACTGGCCGGAAAGCTTAAGGCCTGCCCACACAATGGTGGAGGAGAGGAGCAGAAGCAGGAAGCCGAAGGCGGACCCCAACTCCCAGTTAAACCGGGTGATGAACTGATCATAGATCAGGCCGGTGAACCACAAACTGTCTTTGCCGCCCAAAAGGATCGGCGTGAGATAGTTGCCCAGCGACAGCATAAACACCACGATGCAGCCCGAAACGATGCCGGGCATAGCGTGGGGGATGATGATTTCGCGCAGGACCGTGATGCCGTTGCCCCCGAGATCATAGCCCGCTTCAATCAGGCTGTCGTCGAGGCTGTCCAGCGTTGTGACCAGTGGCACCACCATGAACAACATGGAGGTGTAGACAAGGCCAACCATAATGGCGGCATCATTGTACAGAAATTCGATCGGTTCTGAGGCGAGGCCAATATATTGCAGGAACGACGAAAAGATGCCGGTTTCGCGCAACAGGATCATCCAGCCAAAGGTGCGCACCAGTTCGCTGACCCAGAAGGGGATAAGGCACATCAAAAACAGGGTGGTTTTGGTGCGGCCGCGGGTGAGCTTGGCGATGTAATAGGCGACGGGAAAGCCGATCAACAGCGTTAGAAATGTGGCCGAGACCGACATAAAGGCCGTGCGGGCAAAAGTGTTCCAGTAAAGCGGCTCGGTGAAAAACACCATATAGTTGCCCAGGCCGGTCACATATTCGCGCACGCCGGTTTTGACGCTGATCGACACCAGAAACATAAAAATGTGCGGGATGATGATCAGCAGCGCCAGCCACAGTAGGAAGGGCGTGAACAGCAGATAGAGGCTGAGGCGAGAGTGAACGCTGTTCATTCTAACTCTCCTTATAGCAGCGGGTTTGCGCTGCTTCCCAGCCGATATAGACTTTGTCGCCTCTGGTGAGGTCGCGGAACTGCCCGGTTTGCGGGATCGCCACGTTCAGCTCGCCGCCAGACTTTTCTTCGCGCAGCAAGATGTGGCTGTTGGCGCCGTTAAACAGGATATTTTCGATGATGCCCTGATTGAGATTTTCAACATTGTCGAGCTGGTTGGCGCTGGTGGCCAGGCGGATCGATTCCGGTCGCACATACACTTTGGCCTTGTCGCCTTGTTGCAGATTGCCGGAGGCGTCGTGGCCCTTGATGTTTAACCCGTCATCACTGACCAGTGTGGCGGCATCGCCATTGATGCTGTCCACTTTTGCGGTGAAGCTGTTGGCTTCGCCCACAAAGCCCGCGACAAAAGCAGTTTTTGGTTCGTGATATAGCTCGCGGGCGGCGCCCACCTGTTCGAACTCACCATGGTTCATCACGGCAATCTGGTCGCTCATTACCAGCGCTTCAGATTGGTCATGGGTGATATAAACAAAGGTGGTGCCAAATTCTGATTGCAGCTTTTTCAGCTCAATTTTCATATGCTCGCGCAGCTTGAGATCAAGCGCGCCGAGGGGTTCGTCCAGCAGAAGGACATCGGGTTCTAGCACCATGCAGCGGGCAATGGCCACGCGCTGTTTCTGGCCGCCAGAAAGCTGGCTTATATGGCGGCTGCCGACACCGGGCAGGCCCACCCGTTCCAAAACGGTTTCTACCCGTTTGGCAATATCTTCGCGCGGCACGCCGCGCTGGCGCAGGCCAAAGCCCACATTGGCGGCAATGTCCATCATGGGGAACAGCGCCAGATGCTGGAATACCATGGAGACCGGGCGCTTGTTGGGTGGCACGCCAAGCATGGACTTGCCTTTGATCAACAAATCGCCGCTGGAGGGCGTTTGAAAGCCGGCCACCATGCGCAAAAGGGTGGTTTTGCCACAGCCTGAGGGCCCCAAAATCGAAAAGAAGGTGCCGGTGGGCACATTGAAACTGACATTATTGACCGCTTTGAAACCATCAAAATCTTTGTTGATGTTGCGGCATTCCAAATCAAATGCAGCGGCGGCATTGGTGTTTTGTGCAGAGGCAGGTTGCTGGCTCATTCAAGGCTCCGGCGATGCAAAAGAGGCGCGAAGTTCGCGCCTCTTTCTCAAGATTGATGTGCGTACGCTTAGTTTGCGGCTTTTACGCGATCAAGTACAGCGCCTTCGAGCGTTTCGAGGTTCGCTGGCACAGTTGGGTACCACTTGATGTTATCAACAGCTTCAGGTGGGAAGCTTTCCTGATAGCGTGCTTTCAGCGCATCTTCCACGCCTTCATCGCCACCTTGAGACGCGGTAAAGTTGCCTGCAGAATTGGTGATCATCGCGGCAATTTCAGGCTGCATCACAAAGTTGATCCAGGCATAGGCGGCTTCGTCAGCACGGCCACGCTTTGGCAGAACGAATGTGTCAATCCAGCCCAAAGCGCCGGATTCAGGCGCTACGAAAGTGATGTCGGGATTGTCTGCATTCAATGACCAGCCGCCTGTGTCCCAAGCCATGGCCGCAACCACTTCGCCAGAGCGCAACAGGTTTTTGATCTCGTCGCCGCCACCCCAATATGTTTTCACATTTGGCTTACATTCGATCAGTTTTTCTTCAACCTTGGCCAAGATGTCTTTGTAGGCTTCTTCGTCATTATAAGCGGCGAAGGGGTCGAGGCCCATTGAGAAGGCAAAGCCGATCAATGTTGGGCGCTTCAGGCGGTAAGACACTTTGCCCGCAACAGAGTCGTCGCAAAGATCAAGATAGTCGGTTACGCCGCTGGCTTCAGCTTTGTTGACGATCAGGCCGGAAGTGCCCCACACATGGGGTACACCATAGATTTCGCCATTGTAGGTCGTGTTGCCCTTGGTGGCTTCCAACATGGATGGGATGAACAAGCTCTCGTCGATTTTTGAAAGATCGATTGGCTTGTAAATATCAAATTCAGCCTGGGCACCGGCAATACGGTCTTGGCTGGGTTGGGCCAAATCGAAGCCACCGCCATTTGTGGCGCGCAGTTTGGCGACCATTTCTTCGTTGTTGGATTTGGTCACTTCCACAGTGTGGCCGGTTTCCGCTTCAAACAACTCAATTACATTTTCCGGTGCGTAGCCACCCCATGTCAACAAACGCAGCGTTTCAGCCTGCGCAGATGTTGCGCCCATAACGCCTGCTGCGAGCAGTGCGATGCCTGATGTTAGAATCTTTTTCATGATTTCTCTCCACTTGAATTAAGCCGCACGCGGACCGGTTCCTCCAATTGCGTGAGCCCTTATTATTATCGCGTTTTGATCGAGCGACGGTGTGACACCTATTGAACGACCATAGCACTTTTATGACAGTTTGAAGATATTCATTCAGTTTGATGTGTCCTGTCAAGAAATTATCAGTTTTGTCATATTTGACCGAGTGGAAAAAATTGATATCAGGGGACGCTTTGCACCTGCAGCGGCCCTTGAAACGCCTGCTTATCCTTAGCCAATCACCAATTGTCGATAGATTTGCGGTAGGGCCTGGGTGAGTTTTTCCGGTTGTGGAATAATGGAAAAACGGCCGGGGCCGAACATGCGGGCAAACCAGCTTTGGCCCTTGGCATCGATGGTGATGCCATAGACAGCGTGACCCAGACGTCGGGCCTCCTGAATGGCCATGAGGGTGTCTTCAATGCCGTGGCGACCCTCATAATGGTCCAGATCGTTGGGCTTGCCATCGGTAATCACCAGCAGCAAGCGTTTATTGCTGGCCTGTTTCGCCAGATCTTTTGAGGTGTGGCGGATGGCGGCGCCCAGTCGTGTGTAAAAGCCGGGGTTAAGTGCACCGATTTTTTGCTCCACCTGCTCGGACATATGTTCATTAAAATCCTTGCATTTGGTGAGATAGACACGGTCCCGCTTTAGAGATGAAAAGGCGTTGATGGCAAAATGGTCGCCGCAGGCATTTAGCCCCCAGGCGAGGGCGGCCAGCGCCTCGCGTTCCACTTCGATCACGGAGCGGTCCCCCACCGCGCCTTCGGTGGAGCGGGAGACGTCCAGCAAGATAGACACAGCGAGATCGCGCGCTTCCGGGCGGGGTTGGCGCCAGATATTGTCGTTGCTTTCGCCACAGGCGCGCAGATCGGCCTGCGCACGCACGGCCGCGTCCATATCCAGCTCTTCGCCGTCGCGCTGGGCTGGGATGATCACCCGGCCGGGGCGCAAGGCTTCAAACTGGCGTTTGACCGCATTGATGCGGCGGGCGGATTGGGCGTCGGCGCGGAAAGAGGGAACGTCCTCTTTGATTTCGCCCTTGCTCTCAAAAACCTGACAATGGTCGGGTAAATAGGCGTTGGTACGCGTGTCCCATTCCGGGTACAGCACTTTGCCAGCCAACCGCTCGCGGTCAACATCTTCTGGAGCTAGATCCAAATGCAGTTTTAGCCTAGTTGCGGGGGCTTTGGAGATTTGGCCCAGGCCGATTTCGTCCTGATCGTCGGCTGCCTTTTTCGCGTCATCATTGTCGTCATCATCAACGCGGCGATTGAGGTTCATAAATTCGGCCCAAGAGAGGATGGCCTCAAATTTGTGCAGGATCAGGCTATCTTTCCGTTCAGCCTGATCAGATTTATGCCGCCGGGCGCGAAAAAGGCCCTTCTTGTTTACTTCCTTGGCGCGTTCGGCATCCATTGTGGCGACTTCGGAAGGGGCGCTGAAAAGCAGATCGCGGTTTTCGCACCACATGGGCACCGGTGCGAAGGGGCAATAGTTTTTTGGGGCGACAAGCCCGTCAAACTCGCCCTTTTGCATATGGTCTTGCAGCAGCTGGGCTTGCACGCTCAAGGGCGCATCATGGCCCAGCGCATGCTGGATCAATTCTTCCACCGCAGCTTCAAAACGGGGCAGCTTGTGGTTGGGGCGGAGATAAAGGCTCATCGCCGCCAGCTCTGTTTGCAGCCCGGCAAGGCCGGGACATTGTTCGATGATTTGCGCGGTGATTTCACCGGCGCGTTTGATGGCCAGAAGGTCGGCCACCAGCGGATCTTCCTGCGGTTCAAAGGCTTCAGCAAAGGCCGCGCTGGCGGTGAGCCAGACATAGAGCGCCGCATTGGCGTTTTCATCAGGGAAAAAGGCCAGCTTTTCAGGCAGGCGCAGCACTTCCCCATCAAAGGAGGCGCGGGCGACGGCCAGTTGCTCATGCCCCAGTTTTTGCCGGAAGGACATGCGCTGGTGGCTGACTTCAGCCGCTACTGGACGGATGTCGACACTATGATGCCCGCCCAAACCCCGAAAGAACACAGCGAGTCGTTTGGACAATTCGCCCAACTCGACCGTTGCCTCTTCAAACTGAACAGGCGCGGTGGCGTGTGCGGCGAAATCATGCCAGATTTTGCCGATGGTTTCTTCTGGTTCCCAGGGTTCGATATGGCGGGGATCAAAGGTCTTGTTCATCATCTTATCCAATCACGGCGGTCACAAGGTCGTTGAGGCCGAGTTTGACATCCTCATCGTCGGTCAAAGGCTCAATCATGGCTGAATGCACGGCCCGTTCCACGGGCATGCCTTTTTCGATCATGGTGGCGGCATAAACGATCAGGCGGGTGGAAATACCTTCTTCCAGATCCTGACCTTTCAGGGCCCGCAATTTGCCCGCCAGGCGCACCAGCAGTTCGGCGCGTTGTTGGCCCAGACCGCTTTCGCGCATAACAATCTGCACTTCCTGATCAAATGCGGGGAAGCCGAATTCCATGGCCAGGAAACGCTGACGGGTGGAGGGTTTCAGGGTTTTCAGAATGTTCTGATAACCCGGATTGTAAGAGGCGACGAGCATAAAGCCGGGCGCCGCTTCCAATTCTTCGCCTGTGCGATCAATGGGCAGAATGCGCCGATCGTCGGTGAGCGGGTGCAGCACCACGGTCACGTCTCTACGGGCTTCCACCACTTCGTCGAGATAGCAGATGGCACCTTCCCGCACCGCGCGGGTGAGGGGGCCGTCCACCCAGACGGTCTCGCCGCCTTTGAGCAAATAGCGCCCGATCAAATCGGCGGCGGATAGATCATCATGGCAGGCCACTGTGTAGAGCTTTTTGCCAAGCTTGGCCGCCATATGGGCGACAAAGCGGGTTTTGCCACACCCTGTTGGTCCTTTGAGCAACAGGGGGAGATTGTTGTCGTAAGCTGCTTCAAACAGATCGCATTCGTCAGCTTGCGGCAGGTAGAACGGGGCCTGAGCCCCGTCCTTTAGGTTTGTTTTGTCAAAAGTCCCATGCATGATGATTACTCCGCAGGGTTGGTCGCTTCAGCGACTTGTTTGCCGGGTTTGATGATTTCCTTTTTCGGCACGAAGATCGCATAAAGGAACAGCAGGACCCCGAGCACCACGGCGACACCGGCACCAAACCGCATCCACATAAACAGCGGAAGTTCGGCTTGAACGCTCATATAGTCTTCACCGCGCACCCGTTGCAGGTGGGTTTGCACCGTACCGGCAAAGGTGAGCACGAAGGTCATGAACACCATGCCACCAGACATCAGCCAGAATGCCGCCATGTTCAGCACTTGATTGTACGGATCACGGTTTTTAAGGATCGGCATGGCGTAGGTCATGATGGCCAGGTTAAGCGCGACATAGGCGCCGAAGAAGGCGAGGTGACCATGGGCCGCGGTGATTTGGGTGCCGTGGGTATAGTAGTTGACCCCGTGCAGTGTGTGCAGGAAGCCCCAGACGCCGGCGCCGAAGAAGGCAAGGGTGGCGCAGCCCAAAGCCCAGAGCAATGCGGCCTTGTTGGGGTGGTCACGGCGACCTTTCCACACCATGACAAAGGCGAAAGCCATCATGGCGAAGAAGGGGATCACCTCAAGGGAGGAGAAGATAGACCCGATCCACTGCCAATAGCCGGGGGTGCCGATCCAGTAATAGTGGTGACCTGTGCCCAGAATGCCGGAGAACAGGGCGGTGGCAACGATGACGTAGAGCCATTTTTCCACGATCTCCCGGTCCACACCGGTCAGCTTCAGCATCAGATAGGCGAGGATTGAGGCCATGATCAGCTCCCAAACGCCTTCTACCCACAGGTGCACAACATACCACCAATATTGCTTATCCAACGCCAGGTTCTCTGGATTGACGAAAGCAAAGAGGAACAGCAAAGCCAAGCCCCACAGGCCAACGATCAGGATGTTGGAAATGGCGGTTTTGCGGCCTTTAAGCACGGTCATGGAGATGTTGTACAAAAAGATCAGCGCGGCAGCGACAATACCCAGTTTTACCCAGCCGGGTTGCTCCAGGAATTCGCGGCCATCTTTACCCAGCAGCCAGTTGCCTTCAAAAATGTTGAACACATAGGTGATGACGACGCCTATGGTGCCGACGACCAAAATGGCCAATTGAATATAGGCCAATAGCGGCGAATGGATTTCGCGTTCAGCCTCTTCTGGTACCAGAAAATAAGCAGCGCCGAAAAAGCCGGTGATCAGCCACACAATCAAGCTGTTGGTGTGCAGCATGCGGATAATGTTAAAGGGCAGAATGTCTGACAGGAAGTTGGGAATAACATAGACCAACCCGGCCAGCAGACCGCCCGTCACCTGCACGGCGAAAAGGATCAGTGCGAAGGTGAAATACGCAAAAGCGATTTTTTGAGTTTCAAATTTCATTGTTCAGCCCTTTCTTAACCGGCATCATTGGGCGGCCAGCCCTGGGTGTCGATTGTGCCTGTCCAGAGCAAGAAGTCTGTCAGGTGCTTTAATTCTTCATCGGTCAAATTGAATTGCGGCATTTGGCGACGGCCTTGGATGCCGGTGGGCTGAGCTTCCATCCAACCTTTGAATACTTCAAAGGCGACTTCTGGATCGTCCTGAACGCCCCAGCGATGCATCACATTGCCCAATTCCGGTGCGAAATAAGCGCCTTCGCCCAGAATAGAGTGGCAGTTGATGCAGGCTTTGACTTCCCAAAGGCGTTTGCCCTTGGCTACGCTTTCATTCAGCCCAGCGTGATCTGTGGAGACATTTTCAATGTACCAATGTGAGTGGGCAGAAAGACCCACAAATATCAGGATGAAGAACAGCGACCCGCCATAAAAAATATTGCGTGCTGCGTTCTTCGTGAGAACTTCCCGCATGCTTACCTCCTTTAAGAAACGTGCAGATGGAGGCAAATTAGCGAGTCATCGATATTCTTCTTTGCGCGGGCGCAAAGAACAGCATCATTGTCCGCATTATCCTGATGAAAAAGGAGCTTGAAATGCTTGACGGATTTCCTCAGTTTGATGGACTGGCACTAGTCCTTTATCCCTTTGTCTGGGGGGCGGTGGCCATCAATCTTTTTATGCTCAGCCTTGGATGGCAGGTCTTCGGCTTTGCCGTTCTTTCTCCCTATCAGGCCATGATTTTTGCTGTTCCATTTGCCGTGCCGGCCAACTGGCTCTGCACAAAATGGGTGCGTGGGCTGATCGCCGAAGCGGACAAATAGGCACGCGTTGCTTGATAATCACTGCTCAGTTGGAACACTGGTCCTAAGCGCTGAGATTTGCGTGAGTTATTGAAATATTTTCGGTTTTTCTACGCGATGCCCAAGTACTCAGTCTGGTCTTGTTGAATTACTTTCAAAAAGAAGAATGTTTTTAATCATCATTAACCGGTGCTGGGTTAGTTTGTTGAACAATTTTATTTGCTGGGGGTTCAATGATGATCGCAAAACTGGGAATTAGGGCCCGCATTATAGGGGGATTTGGCGCCATTGTGGCCTTCCTCGTGGTGGTGAGTGCCGTATCATTTTGGGGGCTGCAAACCTTATCGGGCGTGACTGATCGTTATCAGCAAACGATTTCACAGGCCGGTGAGGTGAGCGATTATGTGGCGGACTATCATCAGATGGTGTTGTCCCTACAAAAATATTCAGCGAACCCAACTGCAGAACTGGCACAGGAAGCGCGCGTCTGGATTGATGATGTGGCGACAAATGACCCGGAAGGGGTTGCTAAGTTTGCCGACATTCCAGAAGCCATGGCGCAAATTGATGCCATTGAGATTGCGGGTGCGAATTTGCGTGATACATTTGATACGATCATCGTGTTGGAAGAGCAACGCGCGGCGGCAAAAGCAAGCCTAGACGCCGCTTCGAGCGGTTTGTCTGAAGCAAACGAGGCTTTGACCTCAACAACCAATCTGGCCTTTATGCCAGCCCTTGCGGCAGCTGTAAGCGGGGCGGCAAGTCAATCCGCCAAACTGCAATTGCTGGGCGCGCAGTATCTGCAGACCGCAGATGAAGCGATTTATGCCGAATTTGAAACCAGCAGCAAGGCCACGTCTCAGGTATTTGACAAGCTGATCAAATCAGATGGTGACGGGCCAGTTGGTCCCAAACTTCAGGCAGTTGCCGCAAGTTTGACCGCCTATAGTGATGCCATGAGCCAGCACCGTGAACTCACCCAGAGTATCAATGCACTGCAGGCTCAGGAGATTCAGGCCTATGCCGATGAATTGGCTGCCAGCTATGGTGTGCTGACCAGCGTTTTACGTCAAAATCAAGATGCGCTTGGCCCGGTGGCCCAGGCCACAGCCCAAAACGCCATTATGATTGTGTTGGCCGTTGCCGGGTTTGCGATTTTGCTTGGCACAGTGCTGGCCTATATCACTGGCAATTGGTTGACCCGCACCATCTCCAACATGTCGATTAATATGGAGCGGTTGGCCAAAGGTGAGTTTGATGTGGATTTGAGTGATGCACCAAAGTCCAACGAACTTGGCCTGATGGCCCGGGCGCTTGAAACCTTCCGCTCTAACGGGTTGGAGATGCGCAAGCTGGATGAGGAAAAAGAGAAAAAGCGGGCGCACGAAATGAGTGAGCAGCAGGTGCGCAACGCCTTGCAGGATGAAGTGCGTCGGGTTGTTTCTGCTGCAGTGGCGGGCGACTTCTCGGAACGTATTGAAGGCCAGTATGAGCAAGAGGACTTGCGCCAGTTGGGCGATGCGGTCAACGCGCTGGTGGAAACGGTCGATCGCGGCTTAGATGAGTCCGGTCAGGTATTGGCAGCTTTGGCACAAACCGATTTGTCCAAGCGGGTGAACGGCCATTATGAAGGCGCATTCAAGAAGCTAAAAATGGACACCAATGCAGTGGCCGACAAGCTGAGTGAGATTGTTGAGCGGTTGCGCACCACCTCACGCGGGGTGAAACAAGCCACCGGTGAAATCTTGGCTGGTGCGAATGATCTGAGTGAACGTACCACCAAGCAGGCGGCAACCATTGAAGAAACGTCAGCGGCAGTTGAGCAACTGGCGAACACGGTGATGGAAAACTCACGCCGGGCCGAAGATGCATCTGTGAAATCACGGCATGTGCGGGAAGAAGCGCAGACTGGCGGCGAAGTTATGGATCAGGCTACGGATGCGATGGGCAAAATCAAAGCATCGTCCAGCAAGATCTCAAATATTATTGGCATGATTGACGATATTGCCTTCCAGACCAATCTGCTGGCCTTGAACGCGTCTGTTGAAGCGGCGCGCGCCGGTGAAGCTGGCCAGGGCTTTGCGGTTGTGGCTGTTGAGGTGCGTCGTCTGGCCCAATCGGCTGCCGAAGCCTCCAATGAGGTCAAGCAACTGATTGAGCAGAGTGCAAGCGAAGTTGAAAATGGCTCCACCCTTGTGGCTTCTGCCGCGGAGCGTTTGCAACATATGCTTGAGGCGGTGAAGGAAAATGACGTGCTGATTGACGGCATTGCCCGCGACAGCAAAGAGCAGGCGTCTGCCATCGAAGAAGTGAGCGTGGCCGTGCGGGATATGGACAATATGACCCAGCACAATGCTGCTTTGGTGGAAGAAACCAATGCCGCGATTGAGCAGACTGAAGCGCAGGCCAGCGAACTTGACCGTATTGTGGATGTGTTCAAAACGGGACGTTCCCGAAGCTTTACGGATGAGGAAGAGCTTGATGAGGGTTTTGCGGCCTAACGACCTGCCGCAATAGATCTAAAAAGCCGCGCTTTGGATTTCACAGCGCGGCTTTTGTTTGTTCAAATGTGATGTGTGCCAATTTCTCCGGATTGCGCAGAATATAGAATTCAGCAACTTTGTTGTCCGGTGTCCAGCTAAATGACCAGGCTTGCACATCGCCCTCTTCATCACGAATAATGAAGCCAGGGGCGCCGTTAATTGTGGTCAATTTAATGTCCTCCGCCCCCGGGCGCCCAAATTTTTTGGCTACCCCAACAAAGAAACGTGTGATTTTTTCACGGCCATAGATCGGCAGGAGCGTCGCGGACTTGATGCCGCCGCCATCGGTGACCAACACAGCATCTTCTGCGATAAAGCTGACGAAACTGTCCAAATCGCCGGTTTGCAGCGCGGTCATAAAAGAACTGATCAATGGGTCATCGGCTGGGCGAGGCAATGTTTCGTCGCCATCGCTGCGTACTTTTTGCCGCGCCCGCGAGGCCAGCTTGCGGCAGGACGCTTCTGATCGCTCTAACGTTTTGGCGATTTGATCAAACGGCAAATCAAAAACGTCATGCAGCAAAAAGGCAGCACGTTCGGGCGCGGTGAGTTTTTCCAAGGTGGCCATCAGCGCAAAGGAGATGTCATCGGCTTTTTGGGTAATGTTGTCTGGAGATTCTGCTGTTTCGGTCAATAAGGGCTCGGGCAACCACGAACCAACATAGCTGGTGCGCTTTGTTTTGGCGGAGCGCAGATGGTCTAGCGATAAGCGGGTGACAATTGTGGTGAGAAAGCCTTGCGGATTGTGGATTTCATCTAAACTGGATTGGCACCAGCGCACAAAGCTGTCCTGCACCATGTCTTCGGCATCCGCAACGGAACCGAGCATGCGATAGGCCAGACTGAACAGCCGATTGCGCTCAGCTTCAAATATCTCTGTTTTGTCCTGGTCCTGCATTCGACCCTCCATTTCTGCTGCTTAGACGGTTGGGCTTCAAAAAATGTGACCGATCTTGGTCACATTTCCAAGCGCTCATTCGTCTGACTTTCAAAATGAAGGAGAAAATGATGACCCGACTGGTTCAATGGGCACTTGCCGCCTGGTTTTTGGGCTTTGGATTTTGGATGTTTTTCACCCCCATGAGTTTTTATCAACTCACGCCGGACGTTGCGGATATGGGGCCATTTAATCGGCATTTTGTGATGGATATCGGGCTGGTGTTTTTCGCCAGTGGCGGGGCCATGGCTTATGGCATTTACCGCCAGGACAAGACCGCAATCGTTTGCGGTACCCTTTGGCCGATGTTCCACGCAATTTTTCATATTTTCATTTGGTTTCAGCGTGGTGTGCCATTCGATTTTGTGGCGTTCAGCAATCTGTTTAGCATTCAGCTGCCCGCGTGGGCGGCATTTGTCTTAGCGTTGAAATTCACACACCGGAGTAACCAATATGCTTAAATCTCTTTTGCACGGCAGCACCAAAAGTTTCGAAAAACAATATGGCTATGATGCTGGCTATATGCATCAAATCATTGATGTGTCGTCCACCGCGGGTTTAAGGCTTGGTCTTCTGCCGATGCTCAGCCAATATCGCGGGCCCAAGGCCGCCAAAGCGATTTGGGCGGGCGCGGCTTTGGCGTTCATGCTGGACGCTGATTGCGGATCATGTGCCCAATTGATTGTCGATCAGTCGATTGAATTGGGGGTTGATCCCAAACAGTTGGAGATTTGTGCCAAAGGTGAGGCTGACCCTTCACATGATTGCAGGTTGGGCTTTTTATTTGCACAGGCAGCCATATCCGGTGCCATGGATGTGGGCGAGCTGCGGGCTGAAATCGTACGTCGATATGGCGAAGAAGCTGCGGTGGCAGCGGGTTTTGCGGCGGCCTGCGGGCGGGTTTATCCTGTTCTTAAGCGCGCGATGGGCAATGTGGATGCGTGTGCCTTGTTGCGGTTTGAACCGGCAGTACAAAACGCGCCTGCTTGACAGAAACCAAGAACAGCGCTACCCCAAAAGAACTGCAGGGGGGTCCCGCCAAGGGGACTGAGAGGCTGACAGAATAGCAATATTCGGTGACGCGACCCTTTGAACCTGACCCAGTTGATACTGGCGTAGGAAGCGAAAATTTGCGGCACCGAACCGGGGTCGTGATATCTTTGTTGAGGGGATAAGTCCCTTCGTTTCCAGCCATAATTCTTCTGGTGTCTTTTTGAGTTTAGAACTTAAGGAGCGCCAAAATGGATTTGCCTAATCCCAAAATTACCGAAGACCAATTGCCCGCATCTCGCAAAATTTATGTTGAGAGCGAACGCTTTGATGATGTGCGTGTGCCCATGCGCGAAATCTCTGTGCACCCGACGGCTGGCGAACCGCCCTTGCCCGTTTATGACAGTTCCGGGCCGTACACCGATCCGAATTTCACAGCAGACATTCAAGCAGGTCTGCCGCAATTGCGGCGCAAATGGATTGAAGCGCGGGGAGATGTGGAGACCTATCAAGGCCGCGACATTCAACCCGCAGACAATGGCTTTGTGGAAGGGGATCGGCTGACGCCCGAATTTCCGGTGAAACCACAGCCATTGCGGGCGAAGCCGGGCAAAGCGGTGACCCAGCTTGCTTATGCGCGGCAGGGCATTGTGACGCCGGAAATGGAATTTATCGCCATTCGCGAAAATCAGTTGCGCGAAGCGATCAAAGAAGAGCGTGATGGGCAAGATTGGGGCGCGAACATCCCTGATTATGTGACAGCTGAATTTGTGCGCGATGAAGTGGCCGCAGGCCGCGCCATCATCCCGGCCAATATCAACCACCCTGAATGTGAGCCGATGATTATTGGCCGCAATTTTCTGGTGAAAATCAATGCCAATATGGGCACCTCTGCGGTTACCTCCTCGATGGAAGAAGAGGTGGACAAGATGGTCTGGGCGATCCGCTGGGGTGCGGATACCGTGATGGACTTGTCCACGGGCCGCAATATTCACAATACGCGGGAATGGATTATCCGCAATTCGCCAGTGCCGATTGGCACGGTGCCGATTTATCAGGCGCTGGAAAAGGTGAATGGCATTGCCGAAGACCTGACCTGGGAAGTGTTCCGCGACACACTGATCGAGCAGGCCGAGCAGGGGGTGGATTATTTCACCATCCATGCGGGTGTGCGCTTGCATATGGTGCCGATGACGGTGAACCGGGTGACCGGGATCGTCTCCCGCGGTGGTTCGATCATGGCCAAATGGTGTCTGCACCATCACAAAGAGAGCTTCCTTTACGAGCATTTTGATGAAATTTGCGACATTTGTCGCGCTTATGATGTGAGCTTTTCATTGGGTGATGGCTTGCGTCCCGGTTCGATTGCTGACGCCAATGATGAAGCGCAATTTGCCGAGTTGGAAACGTTGGGTGAATTGACCAAAATTGCTTGGGCGAAAGATTGTCAGGTGATGATTGAGGGGCCGGGCCATGTGGCCATGCACAAGATCAAGGAAAATATGGACAAGCAGTTGGAATGTTGCCATGAGGCGCCGTTCTATACGCTTGGGCCACTGACCACTGATATTGCGCCGGGCTATGACCATATCACCTCTGGCATCGGAGCGGCGATGATTGGTTGGTTTGGTTGCGCCATGCTTTGCTATGTGACGCCAAAAGAGCATTTGGGCCTGCCCAATCGGGATGATGTGAAAACCGGGGTGATCACCTATAAGATCGCGGCGCATGCAGCGGATTTGGCCAAAGGGTTGCCCGGGGCGCAGCGGCGTGATGATGCGCTTAGCCGAGCGCGGTTTGAGTTCCGGTGGGAAGATCAGTTCAACCTGTCACTGGACCCGGACACGGCGCGGGATTTCCACGATCAGACCTTGCCGAAAGAGGCGCATAAGGTGGCGCATTTCTGCTCCATGTGCGGGCCGAAATTCTGCTCAATGCGGATCAGCCACGATATTCGCGCCGAGGCGCAGAAAGAAGGCATGGAAGCTATGGCGGAGAAATTCCGTGAAGGCGGCGATCTTTATATGCCGATCAAGGAGCCGGGCGAATGATCACGATTGCCGGGGCCGGGGTTGCCGGCCTTTGCGTCGCGCTCGAGTTGGCGCGGCGCGGGCATCAGGTGACCGTTTTTGAACAGGGCGAAAGCCTTGAACTCAATCAAAGCTCGCATTTGGCCGGGGGCATGTTGGCCCCCTGGTGCGAAAAGGTGAGTGCGCCGGAAGATGTGGTGCGGCTTGGCGCCGGGGCTGCCGATTGGTGGGCCAAGGTGACTGAGGTGCAGCGCACCGGCACATTGGTGGTGGCGCCGCCGCGTGACCAAGCCGAATTGCGCCAATTTGCCAGCCGCACCGAACAATATGAGCAACTGGGGGACAACCGGATCGCCGATCTGGAGCCGGATCTTGCCGGGCGGTTTTCCAAGGCGTTGTTTTTTGATCAGGAGTGTCATTTAGACCCGCGGCAAGCGCGGCAGGACTTGGTGCGCCAGATTGAAGAACTGGGCAGTGAGGTGCGGTTTGGCGAACCCGCGCCGGAGCGCGTGGACATTGATTGCCGTGGCGGGGCTGTAGATTTGCCGGAACTGCGCATGGTGCGGGGTGAAATGGTGATGCTGGAGTGTCCAGATGTTACGATCACCCGCACCGTGCGGCTGCTGCATCCGCGTATTCCGATCTATCTGGTACCGCGTGGCAACGGCATTTACATGCTTGGGGCAACGATGGTGGAGAGCGATTCATGGCGGGCGATCAGCCTACGGTCCGCACTGGAATTGTTGGGCGCGGCCTTTGCGCTGCACCCTGGCTTTGGCGAGGCTAGCGTGATTGAAACCGGCGTCGGTCTACGCCCGGCCTTTCCTGACAATCTGCCGCGCATCATCAAGCGCGACGATACCTATCATTTGAATGGATTTTACCGACATGGCTATTTGCTTGCGCCCGCCATGGCGCAGCAATTGGCCGATCAGTTTGAGCAGGAGCAAATGAAATGCGCATCCTAGTCAATGGCGAAGCGACAGAGGTCAACGCGGCCAATATTGCGGCAGCGCTGGACGAATTGTCCTATGAAGGCGAGGCGCTGGCCACGGCTTTAAATGGTCAGTTTGTGGCGCGGGAGCTGCGGCAGGAAACCGCGTTGCAGGCGGGGGATCAGCTCGAAATTCTTGCGCCGATGCAGGGAGGGTGACCATGCAGCTTTATGGCGAAGAGATCGGCTCGCGCTTGCTGTTGGGCACAGCGCAATATCCGTCGCCGCAGATTTTGGCGGAGGCGGTGAAGGCCTCTGGCACCGAAATCATTACCGTGTCCCTGCGCCGCGAAGGTGTGGACGGGGCGGGCACCGGCTTTTGGCAATTGATCAAAGAGCTTGGTGTCAAGGTGCTGCCGAATACAGCGGGGTGCCACACGGCGAAGGAAGCTGTGACCACGGCGCAGATGGCGCGGGAGGTGTTTGGCACCAACTGGATCAAGCTGGAGGTGATCGGCCATAGCGACAATCTGCAACCGGATGTGTTTGGTTTGGTCGAGGCGGCGCGGGTTTTAAGCGATGAGGGCTTTCAGGTGTTTCCTTACACCACGGATGATCTGGTGGTGGGCGAGAAATTGCTGGAAGCGGGCTGCGAGGTTCTGATGCCTTGGGGGGCCCCTATCGGCTCCGGTCAGGGTTTGCGCAATCCGGATGCGTTGCGCGCGATGCGAGCGCATTTTCCAAATGTGCCGCTGATTGTGGATGCGGGGATTGGCCGACCCTCTGACGCGTGCATGGCGATGGAGTTGGGCATGGATGCGGTGTTGTTGAATACGGCGGTTGCGAAGGCCGGAGACCCGGCCCTGATGGGCGCGGCCATGGCTCAGGCGATTAAGGCTGGGCGGCAGGGCTTTGCTGCACAAATGATGGAACGGCGCGACATGGCCGTGCCCTCCACACCCATTTTGGGCATGGCGGTGTTTGACTGATGGAAAAATTCTATTTGATCGTCGGCCATGTGGATTGGATCGCCCGTTTGGTGCCTTTGGGTGTGAAACTAGTGCAATTGCGGATTAAAGACGCGCCGATAGATGAGGTGCGGGCGCAAATCCGCCGCGCCAAGCAGATCTGTGATGCCCATAACTGCCAGTTGATTGTAAATGATTATTGGCAGATCGCGATCGAAGAACATTGCGACTTTGTACATTTGGGGCAGGAGGATATGGACGAGGCGGATTTTGAGGCCATTCGTTCGGCAAATATCCGCTTTGGCCTGTCCACCCATGATGAAGACGAGTTGGATCGGGCTTTGTCGTTTAACCCTGCCTATGTGGCGCTAGGCCCTGTTTATCCGACCATATTAAAGAAAATGAAGTGGGCGCCACAGGGGCTGGAGCGGGTGACGCGTTGGAAGCAGATGGTGGGCGATGTGCCGCTGGTGGGCATTGGCGGGCTGAGTGTGGAACGGGCACCGGGCGTATTGGCGGCGGGCGCCGACAGTGTGGCCGTGGTCACCGATATTCAGTTTGCCGACGACCCGGAAGCGCGGACGCGGGAATGGATCGAGATATGTTCATGACGCGTTATCAACGGCAAATGCAATTGCCTGAGGTGGGGCGCGATGGCCAAGCGAAACTGGCACGAGCTCATGTGCTTGTGGTGGGGGCGGGTGGCCTTGGGTCGCCCGTGTTGCACTATCTGGCCGGTGCTGGAGTGGGCAGCTTGACGATTGTTGACCCGGATTGCGTTGAAGAAAGCAATCTGCATCGGCAGCCCCTGTTTGAAACCAAGGATATTGGCGCGTCCAAATCCAAGCGGGCGCGGGATCAGCTTTTGGCGCGGAACCCGCATATCGTGGTGCAGGCACGGGCTGAGGCGTTGACGCCAGACAATGCGGGTTCGCTGGTGGCTGATGCGGATATTGTGGTGGATGCGGCGGATAGCTTTGCTGTGTCTTACATTTTGTCGGATCAATGTTTGGCGCTGAAAAAGCCAATGATTTCGGCGTCCGTGCTCGGGCAGGCGGGATATGTTGGCGGCTTTTGTGGTGGTGCGCCGAGTTTGCGCGCTGTGTTCCCGGATTTGCCGACGCAAGCGGCCAATTGTGCCACTGCCGGGGTGCTTGGCCCGGTGGTGGGCATGATCGGGGCGATGCAGGCGCAAATGGTGTTGGCTGTGCTGCTGGGGCAAAACCCGTCGCCCAAGGGCCAGATGGTGCGCATGGATGCGCAAAACCTTAGCTTCTCGAGCTTCAGCTTTTTGAGGGCGGCGGAACCGTCAGCTGTTTGGCCGTTTCTGGGGCGCGAAGGGGTGCGGTGTGATGATCTGGTGTTCGACCTTCGAGGGGAAGGTGAAGCGCGAGAAATGATCGTGGCGCAAGCGCAGCGGTGGCAGATTGATGAGCTGGCGGGGGCTAGATTTTCTGACGATCAGCGTGTGGTGTTGGCCTGCCAAACCGGGGTGCGGGCGTGGCGTGGGGCCAAGCAATTGCAGGCGCAGGGGCATCAGAATTTGGCGCTGATGGCGGCCTGTGCATGTTGAGAACGCGCAGCATATTGGTGATTGCTGGAACCGACAGCAGCGGCGGTGCTGGGCTGTCGCGGGATATTGTCGTGGCAACCGAATTGGGATTTGCCGTGAAGCCTGTGGTGACGGCGGTGACAGCGCAAAGCAATGACGCGGTGCGGCGTGTCGAGCTTGTCGCCGCTGACTTGGTGAAGGCGCAGATTGAAGCGGCGTTTGCGGATGATGCACCTCCGGCGGTCAAAATTGGGATGTTAGGCGATGGAGCCGTGGTGCGGGCCGTTGCGGATGCCCTTCAAGGGTGCGATTTGCCGATTGTGCTTGATCCGGTCCTTGCTGCCAGTTCCGGGGCGCAGCTTTTGTCGGATGATGGCATTGCAGCGATGAAAGAACGCCTGTTGCCATGGGTTACTCTGGTCACGCCCAATCTGCCAGAGTCTGAAATTTTGGGGGTTGAACGGTTACATAACTCATGCCGTGCCGTGTTGCTGAAAGGTGGCCATGGGGAGGGCGATGTGCTGAGGGATGTGCTGACGCAGGGGCGAAGCGAGACCGTATTTTCCGCGCAAAAGCAGGCCTTTACCCCGCGTGGCACGGGGTGCACCCTGTCGACCGCGATTGCCTGCGGCTTGGCGGACGGTCTGGCGCTGGAGGCGGCAGTGCGGCAGGCGCATCACTATGTGCAGAGCTGGATCACTGGACTGCAAGCAGCTGATTGAGCAGGGTGACCCGTTCGGCATTATTCTTCGCCACGCTGCCATCTGGATTAAGCTCATTATTCTCAAAACCAATGCGCATTTTGCCGCCCAATTGATGGGCGCGGATAAGGCAGTCGGTTTCGCCCTGACCAAAGGCACAAACAGCCCAATCGGCGATCATTTCAATTTCAGCCAGGCGGTGCAGAAACGGGGTCAACATTGACGGATCGCTTTGCTGGTCGCTGGTATAGCGGCCCAATACGAAGAGCAATTGGATGTTTTCGCGACTGATATTGTGGTCAATGCAGATGTGATAGAGTACGGCAAGGTCGTTGGTGTCATATAGGATATGCTGCACCGCAACGCCGTTTTCCTGTGCCCATTGATAAAGCTCTGCTGCGGCCTTTTGATCCCCGGTTGAGAGCAGTTCTCGTGTGGAAATTGAAACAGATTTCGGTTGAACTTGTTTCACCAGCTCAATTTGCGCGGGGGGCTGATAGAGGCCAACCGCCTCGGTGGTGATTTGAACCTGCATTTTCGGCACCGCGATTCGCAGTTCCGCGAGCAGTTCTTTATAAAGACTTGCGTCCAAAATATGCTGTTGATCCGCATCGCGCAGATGGGTGTGCAGCCCATCGGCCCCGGCCTCAAAGCAGGCTTTTGCGGTCTGCACCGTTTCTTCAATGGTCACGGGCAGGGCGGGGTGATCTTGCTTGGTTTTACGGGCTCCATTGGGGGCCACCATCAGGCGCGGTAAGGGAGTCATGCGGCAAAAACCTGATCAAATGTTTGGTCCAATTTGTCGATCAGTTCGCCGACCTGATCATCGGTAATGATAAAGGGCGGGGCGAGCAGGATATGATCGCCAGACATGCCATCTTTTGTGCCATTGCCGGGATAGATCATCAGCCCCTTATCCAGAGCCACTTGCTTCAGTTGGGCATAGAGTTGACGCGCCGGATCAAAGGGTTCTTTGGTCTCGCGGTCCTCGACGATTTCGAGACCGATGAACAGACCGCGTCCGCGAATGTCGCCAATATGAGGATGTTCACCGAAGCGCTCCTCAAGTGCCGCTTTCAGTTTGTCTCCCATTTCTTTTGATCGGCCCACCAGGCCATCATGGATGAGGCGGTGCAGCACTGCGTTGGCCGCGGCGGCGGCCATGGGGTGCCCCAGATAGGTGTGGCCATTTTTGAAATAGCCTGCGCCCTCAGTGATGGTGTCGGCAATGTTGCGGCTGCACAGCATGGCGCCGATGGGCTGATAGCCCGCGCCCAAGCCTTTGGCGATACTCATAATATCCGGGGCTACCCCGTCCTGATCGCACGCGAACAGAGAGCCGGTGCGGCCCATGCCACACATCACTTCGTCAAAAATCAGCAGAATGCCATATTGGTCGCAAATTTCGCGGATGCGTTTGAGATAGCCTTCAACCGCGGGGACCGCCCCCGCGGTGGCCCCCACCACCGGTTCGGCGACAAAGGCCATGACGCTTTCCGGGCCAAGCCGCAAGATTTCAGATTCCAACTCATTGGCCGCGCGCTTGCCATAATATTCGGTGCTCTCATTCGGCGCACGGTGTCGGTATTCATAACATGGCGCGATATGAAAAGTTTCAAACAGCATGGGCGCATAGGGCGCGCGGCGCCATTTATTGCCGCCCGTGGCCAGCGCGCCCAGCGTGTTGCCATGATAGGATTGTTGCCGCGCGATCACCTTGTGGCGCTTTGGCTCGCCTTTATCGATGAAATATTGCCGCGCCAGTTTCAATGCCGTTTCCATCGCTTCCGAGCCGCCGGAGACCAGATAAACCTTGTCCAGCTCGCCCGGCGCGCGGGCAATCAGGTTTTCCGCCAATGTCTCTGCAGGCGCCGACGTGAAGAATCCGGTGTGGGCGTAGGCCAGCTTGTCGAGCTGCTCGCGCATTGCCTGTTTGACAAATTGATCACTGTGCCCAAGGCAGGAAACGGCGGCGCCACCGCAGCCATCCAGATAATATTTGCCATCCTGATCAATTAGATAGGCCCCGTCCCCGCTGGACGCGTGTAAGGGTATTTGGATAGGTGTGCGATGAAAAATTTTACTCATTAGTCGATTTTCTGAGTTGGTTTGATTAAGTTTCTGTGGGCAACAAAATTGAAACATATGTTTTGAGGCTTGACAACGCTTGAAACAAGTGAAAAATTTTTGTTGCAAATGAGGGATCAGCAGGGACGAGTAGCAAGTGGTTCGATTTGAAGAACGACTGGCAGCGAAATATGGCGGTTTGAGCAGGCAGCTCAAAGCGGCGGCTGACTATATCGTCAAGAATCAAGTGGATACGGCCACCCGCTCATTGCGTTCCATTTCAGAGGCCAGCGACATTTCCCCGGCGACCTATTCGCGTTTGGCGCGGGCCCTTGGTTTTTCCAATTATGAAGAATTGCGCGAAATGCTGCGCGGCGCGGTCGGCCGCAGCGTTAGCGATATGACCGACAAAGCGTCCCGTTTGCAGCAGGAGGCGATAGAGGGAGACCAGACGCCTTTTTTAAACAAACAATCTGCCGCTTGCGCCGCCAATATCGGTCAATTGGTACACAATATCCCGCAAGACCGCTTGCAGCGTGCAGTGCGCTATTTGAAAGGGGCACGCAATGTGCTGCTTTTGGGGGCGCTCAGCTCAACGGGCATTGTTGAATATATGGCCTATTTGGCCAATTACTTCACCAGTAACTGGCGCATCGCCGGACGGGCAGGTGCTTCACTCGGGGCCGAGATTTCTGCGCTGAATAAAAATGATGTTTTGTTGGTTGTCACAAAACCTCCATTTGCGCGTCGCACAATTGATGGTGTGCGGGCGGCTTCGCGCATGGGCGCAAAGGTGATTGTGATTACCGACACCCATTCTTGCCCGGTTCTGGCGGAAGCCGATGCCGGGTTTATTGTGGCGACAGACAGTCCACAATTTTTCTCATCCTACGCCGCAACCATTGTGTTGATTGAAACAATCATCGGGATGCTTGTGGCGGGATCAGGCAAGGCGGCGAAACAACGTATTTTCGAAGTCGAATGCCTAAATCAACAGTTCGGGGAAACCTGGAGTGCTTAAAACTAGTCTAACCTTAAAGGGAGGTCTTACATGAATAAGTACCTTAAATCTTTTGCCGTTGCGGCAATTGCTGGCGCCATGGTTGTGCCAACTGCTCAAGCTGAAGAGTTCGTGACCATCGGTACCGGCGGCGTGACCGGCGTTTACTACCCAACAGGGGGTGCGATTTGTCGTTTGGTCAACAAGGGCCGTAAAGATCACGGCATCCGCTGCTCAGTAGAGTCCACTGGCGGCTCAATCTACAACATCAACACCATTCGCGAAGGCGAATTGCAGTTTGGTGTGGCGCAGTCTGACTGGCAGTATCACGCCTACAACGGCACATCACGCTTTGAAGAAGCAGGTGCGTTTGAAGATCTGCGGGCTGTATTCTCTGTACACCCAGAGCCTTTCACCGTTGTTGCACGTGCCGATGCAGGCATCTCCAACTTTGATGACCTTAAAGGCAAGCGTGTGAACATTGGTAACCCAGGTTCAGGTCAACGCGGCACTATGGAAGTGTTGATGGAAGCCAAAGGCTGGAGCACTGATGATTTCGCGCTGGCCACAGAGCTTAAAGCAGCTGAACAGTCTGCTGCCCTTTGCGACAACCAGATCGATGCCATGGTGTACACAGTTGGTCACCCATCCGGCTCTATCCAGGAAGCTACAACTTCATGTGATTCAGTGCTGGTGAATGTTGACGGTGAAGCTGTGGACAAGCTGATCGAAGAGAACTCTTACTACCGGTCAGCAACCATTCCTGGCGGCATGTATCGCGGCAATGATGAAGACACAAAAACTTTCGGTGTAGGCGCGACTTTCGTGACCTCTACTGCCGTGTCTGAAGACGCTGTTTATGCTGTGGTGAAGTCCGTTTTCGAAAATTTCGATGACTTCAAGCAGCTGCACCCTGCTTTTGCGAATCTTGATCCACAAGAAATGGCAACAGCCGGTCTTTCTGCCCCATTGCATGATGGCGCTGCGAAATATTATCGCGAACAAGGCTGGATCGAATAAGCCAGACTTATCAACAGCTGGGCAGGGGCAAAGTTGCGCCCCTGTCCTTTTTTACGGCATAGTTGATCGTTGCGCGTGGGGACAGCGCATTTTGCCTGGCGATGATGCGCTTGGCCTTGAGTTTTTCTAAGGGGGAGAAAATGGTCAAACAAACGGAGAATGGCAGCGGGCTGAGTGAATCCGAGCTGCAGGAACTGGTCGCATCCAGCGATGCCGGGTCGCGCAACCCAGAAGGTGCAGTGGGGCTGTTTCTGGCTGCGGTCGCGTTGGTTTGGTCGATCTTTCAGGTCACATTGGCCTCTCCGCTTTCCAACTATATTCTGCCCAATGATCTGATCAATAATTCGCGGCAATTGCATTTGGCGTTCGCCCTGTTCCTGGCTTTTATGGCTTATCCGGCGCTGAAATCGAGCCCGCGGCACAAAATTCCAGTGCAGGACTGGATCTTGGGCATTTTGGGCGCCTTTATCGCGCTATATGGTTTCTTCTTTTATGAAAAGATTGTCGCCGCCGGCGGGCTGGCTGACGACACCGACAAGTGGGTGGCGCTTGTTGGTATTCTGATTTTGTTTGAGGGCACACGGCGGGCACTTGGCCCGGCCATGGCCATCATTGCCTCCATCTTTATGCTTTATGTGTTTTTCGGCTCTTCCGACTGGGTGCCCGAAGTGATGCGCTGGAAGGGGGCCTCGCTGAAAAAAGCCATGAGCCATATGTGGATCACCTCGGAAGGCGTGTTTGGTATCGCGCTCGGGGTGTCGACGAAATTTGTGTTTCTGTTTGTTTTGTTCGGCGCGCTTTTGGATAAAGCTGGCGCGGGCAATTATTTCATCAAAATGGCGTTTGGCGCATTGGGGCACCTTAAAGGTGGCCCGGCGAAGGCTGCGGTGGTTGGCTCTGCGGCCACGGGTCTGATTTCCGGGTCGTCCATCGCCAATGTGGTGACCACAGGCACGTTCACCATCCCCTTGATGAAGCGTGTAGGCTTTACCAGCGAGCAAGCCGGTTCGGTTGAAGTGGCTTCGTCGGTTAACGGCCAGATTATGCCGCCTGTGATGGGGGCTGCCGCGTTCTTGATGGTGGAATATGTGGGCATTTCCTATGTAGAAGTGATCACCCACGCGTTCCTGCCTGCTGCGATTTCCTACATCGCGTTGGTCTATATTGTTCACCTTGAAGCGGTGAAGCGCAATATGCCGACCTTGGGCAACAAGGTTGTATCTGTCGGCCGCACCGTTGGTGGTATGGCCGCGTTCTTTGCGGGTTTTGCCTTGCTCTGCTACGGCATCCAATATCCGGTGCGCTGGGTGACGGCATTGGTGCCCGAAAATGCCGGTTGGGTTTTGGCCTTCATGCTGTTTATGGCCTATGTGGCGCTGGTGTGGCTGGCCTCCAAGACAGATGATTTGGAGCCTGACGATCCAAATTCTGAAGATGTTGAATTGCCGGAAATTGCAGAGATCTATAAAGCCGGGCTTTATTATCTGCTGCCGATTGTGGTGCTGGTTTACTTCCTGATGATTGAGCAAAAATCACCCGGCCTGTCCGCCTTCTGGGCGACATCGCTGCTGTTTGTGATTTTGCTGACCCAGCGTCCGTTGAAAGCCATGTTCCGCAACGCGGGTAATTATGGCGAAAAGGTCAAACTGGGCATCATGGACTTGATCGCCGGGCTGATTGAAGGCGCACGCAATATGATCGGCATTGGTCTGGCCACCGCCACTGCGGGCATTATCGTGGGCACAGTAACGCTCACCGGCATTGGCCAAGTGATGGCGGATCTGGTGGAATTGATCTCCGGCGGTAATCTCATTCTGATGCTGATCTTTGTGGGCATGCTCTCGCTGATTTTGGGCATGGGGCTGCCGACGACAGCGAACTATATTGTGGTGTCCAGCCTGATGGCTGGCGTGGTTGTGGAACTGGGGGCGCAGTCCGGGTTGATTGTGCCGCTGATCGCCGTGCACTTGTTCGTGTTCTACTTCGGTATTATGGCGGACGTGACGCCGCCGGTGGGACTGGCCAGTTTTGCCGCCGCCGCCGTGTCGGGCGGGGACGCGATCCGCACGGGCTTTATCGCCTTCTTCTATTCGCTGCGGACTGTGGTGCTGCCATTCTTCTTCATCTTCAACACAGACTTGCTGTTGATTGATGTGACCTGGTGGCAAGGGATCGTGGTGTTTGTGGTGGCGACCATAGCCATATTAATCTTCACCGCGGGCACGATGGGTTGGTTCCTCACCAAGAACCGGATTTGGGAAAGCATTGCACTTATTCTGATCGCCTTCGCGCTGTTCCGTCCTGACTTTTTCATGAATCAGATCCAACCGCCTTATCGCGATGTGGCACCTGCGGCCTTCACCGAAACAGTTGGTTCAGTTGATCCGGACAAGGAGATGAGGATTGTGGTGAGCGGCCCTGATTTCGACACTGGCGAGCCAAAAGAACGCACATTGGTGCTGACTTTTGAAGAGGGCAGCAATGCACAAGAGCGTTTGGATGCACTTGGGCTGGCCTTTATGGAAGATGGGGAAAATCTGGTGATGGAAGAACCGTTCCCCGGCACACCATATTTCAACAAGATGAGCGATTTTGACTTTTATGGTGATCAGCCCGTGACGCTGGAGGAGGCGAAAGTGCGGGTACAGCAATTGCCACAAGAACTGATGTTCATCCCAACATTTATTCTGCTGGGTCTGGTGGCGTTCCTGCAGTCACGCCGGGCAAAACGCGTGAAGGAGGTGCATGCGTAATGAGCAAGTCAGTTTTATGCGCGGTCGATATCAATCGGCCGGATGACGAAAAACACATTTTGGAAGAGGCCTATCGGTTCGCCAAGCTCGATGATGCGCGGCTGGATGTGATTACGGTGGTGCCCGACTATGGCATGAGCATGGTGGGCAGCTATTTCGACGCCGATCATACCGAAAAGGTTAAGGAAGCGGCGCACGACCATTTGGTAAAGGTCACTGAAAGTGTGGTCGGGGCTGAGGCCAACAAGAATGTGCGTCACATTGTTTCTGTCGGCAATGCCTATGAGGAGATTTTGCGCACTGCGGAGAAGGCGGGCACCGACCTGATCGTGATCGGGGCGCACAAGCCGGATTTCCGCGATTTTCTATTGGGGCCAAACGCCGCGCGGGTTGTGCGCCACTCCAACTGTTCCGTCTATGTGGTGCGCTAGGTCCTGACCCTAGGTTTTAGCGCAGCGCCCTTAAACAACAGGCGCGTTTATCGCGATGGCGCTTTTCGCGAATTGGGCGTCGACGCGATAGACGAGCTTTAATCTTTCTGGCGACAAGACCTCGGCCAGCGAGCCGCTGGCCACCATTCGCGCTTCGTGCATCAGCACAGCGCTGTCGCAATAGCGAGCGGCCAGATTAATGTCATGAAATGAAGCGATCACGGTTTTGCCCTTGGCCTTGATATGGTCCATCAACCGATATTGGAAATAGATATCCAGATGGTTGTTGGGTTCGTCCAGCAAATAGACTTCCGGGTCTAATGCCAGGATTTGCGCAAAGAACAGACGCTGTTGTTCACCGCCGGAGAGATATCCCGCATTTTCCGTGCGCCGATCCCAAAGTTCCACCAGTTCCAATGCTTCCCGCACCCGCTGCTGCTCTTCGGCTTTGGAACAGGAGAGGGGAAACAGGCCCAGCCCCGCCACCTGCTCAATGGTAAGACCCGCCAATTGCGCTTTTTCCTGCAAAACGGTGCCGACCTTGGCGGCGAAGGCTTTGCGGTTCCAGCGGTCCAGCGGCTGGCCGAAGGCGGTGATTTTACCGCTGGTGGGCTTTTTCTCGCGATAGAGCAATTTGAGCAGTGAGGATTTGCCGGCGCCATTGGGGCCAAGCAGCCCCATAAAGCTACCCTGGCGCACCTCAAAGGAGCAATCCTGCACCAAGGGTTTGGGGCCCACGGCAAAGCTGACATTGTGTAGGCTGAGGATGGTTTGACCGAAATTTGATGTGGCTCTATGCAACATGGCGGGTCTGCCTCAAAATAAAGATAAAGGGCGGGGTGGCGAACAGGGCCAGCAGCACCGCCAATGGCAATTCACTTGGTGCCAGCAAGGTGCGGCACAGCAAATCTGTAAAAGTGAGGATAAAGGCCCCGAGCAGCATCGCCAAGGGGATCAGCTTTTGATGGGCGGAGCCGCAAAGCTGCCGTGCCAGATGCGGCACAATTAATCCAACAAAACCAACAATGCCCATAATGGCGACGCTCAACCCGGTGAGCAGGGCGGTGACGACAAAGATGGTGAGCTTCATCGGCGATGTGGCGACGCCAAGGGACGTGGCGCGGGCATCGCCCATCAGAAGCGCGTCGAGTTGCTTATGTTGGCTGAGCGCGAGCAGCGCCACCAGCGCAGTGGCGATGGTGATGATGGGCAGCTCACCCCAGTTCGTGCCAGCGGCGGACCCCATCAGCCAGTTGAGTGCGGTTTTGGTGGCGTTTGGGTCGGAGATGTGCAGCAAAAAGGCGGTGAAGGATTGGAACAAGAGCGACACGGCGACACCTGCGAGTATCACCAGCAAGCGGTCCATGGGGCGCTCGCGGTTATAGGACATCAACAGCGTGATGCCGAAGGCAGTGGCGGCGCCCAAAAAGGCGATCAGGGGCAGGCCAAAGGCAGCGACGAGGCCCGCGGGCAGCCAGATGATGGCGGCCACTGCGGCGGCGGAGGCGCCAGAAGAGAGGCCCAGCAAATAGGGATCGGCTAAGGGATTGCGCAGGGCGGTCTGGATCAATGTGCCGCTGAGCGCCAAGGCGGCACCCACCAGCGCACAGGCCAGCACGCGCGGCATGCGCCATTGCCAGATGATGGCGGTGAGGCTGGCTTTGGCGTCCGGCGCGCGCAGCAGCACGGCCAGCTTTTCCTGCCAGGGGATCGGCGCGGTGCCCCAGAACACACCGGCCACCAGCATCGCCACAAGGGCAATGCTGGCACCAATCATGATCAGGGGATAGCGCGCTGCGAACATTATTGATCCAGCTCTTCAATCTGGCGGGCGAGATTTTCAACACCGTCGGTAAAGCGCATACCCAAGACGGTTTGTGAAAAGGGGATGATCAAAAAGCGTTCCTGTTGCACGGCCTTCAGATTGGAGAGCACCGGGTCGGTTTTCAGCTTTTCAATCTTGTCACCGGCTGGGGACCAAACCGCGTCATTGATCACAATGATCTCTGGGTTCTGTTGCACAATATGCTCCCAGCTGACATTGACCCAGCGGCCTTCGATCTCGTCCGTGATACTTTCGAGACCCAGAATACGCATCAACAGCGCTGGGCTGCCGCAGCACCCTGCGGTGTAAACCGGATCATCATCGCTATCATAGAAGAAGGCGGTGCGGCCTGCGCCTGGGTTGAGGGCTTGCACCTTTTCAATGCGCGCCGCTGTTTCATCCATCAGTTTTTGTGCGCGATCTTGCACATCGAATATCTGCCCAATCACCTCAATATCTTTGAGGATTGGTGCGGTGGTAACCGGTACATTCTTTGGATTGTATTGATCACATGAGGCGTTCACCAGATAGGTGGCGACGCCACGGTCGTTCCATTCCTGTTGGGTGCCGACATTTTTCTCGGCAAAGGCGGACGCGAAACCGGCGAACAAAAAGTCTGGCTCTTCGATCAACACCACTTCCTTGGCCGGATAGTTTTTGGCGATCACAGGCACCTGATTATAGGCATCCTGCCATTGGGCGGGGATTTGATCTTCCAGATAGGCGGTGCCCACCATATGGTCTTCCAGTCCCAATGCCAGCATCACTTCAGTGGCCTGCTGGTTGAGGGTGATGGCGCGTTGCGGCACATCTTCAATGCTGACGGTTTGGCCACAGCTTTCGTAGGTGAGGGGTGCAGCAAGGGCTGGGCTGGTCAGCATGCAGGCGAAAAGGGCGGTGCTGATTATTGTTTTTGTGTTCATAGTGATTGTGTTCCGCAAGGTTTTTGTAATGTTATTACATTACTAGCTGCTAGCGTTGCAAGTGGGTTTTTGGGGTGGCGTTGGCATTGCGGCATATTCCGCCCTGGCAGCCCGGGAATCGCGTCAATCGGCATATAGATCTGCCTCTTCAGATGAAGCGTGCTCTTTGGCAGCAGGGCGTTGAGGCGGTGCGAAGGGCAACTGCAGCGGGGAGGACCGATGATGCACCAGCACGTCCTGCACGAAGCGGGCGACATCTTCCTCCGAATTGAGCTGATACCAATCGCCTTTTGGATAGTGCACGAGGGCGGGTCCATTATTGCAAGGGAACAGGCAGCCGGTGCTGGCGATCAGACATTTTGAGCTGATGCCCGCTTGTTGTACGGCCAGTTTGAGCGGCTCCAACAGCCCGAAGCTGCCGCGCAGATGGCAACGCGGGCCGGTGCAGACCAGCAAATGATGTTCATAGGCGGGCGGCATGTCCCAACCCTTGCCATTGATGCCATCAATTTTGGGGGCAATCGGTTCGGCGCGATAGGGCCGATTGGCGATCAGCTTGAGCAGTTCCTCATCTTCATCAAGGTCTGCCGCCATGGCCACTTCAACGCTGTTGGCAGGCTGGCGGGTCAACCAGTCAGCGGCGGCATTGGGCACCCATTGGCGCAGGCTTTGGGAAAAGGGAACGCCCACCGGACGCAACACAATGCGCGTGGCGCCTTCAGCGATCGCCCGATCCAGCGCGTGAAACATGTGATTTGTTTGATGCTCAAGGCGCACCACAGCGCACGGCGTATGGTTGGCCGCCACCAGCGCTTCCGACAGGGCCGCAAATTTGCGGTTGGACACGTAATTTGTACTGACTAGGAATATTTCAAACTGCATTGCCCGCTCCCTGGGGTGGGGGCGGTACAGCAATTGTGATCAGGCCAAATGGCCTTCAAATTTCTCATCGCTACTCCTTACCGGGACACCCCGCCCGATGTGGTTGACATTATGCGATGGCAGGTCTCCTGACTTGCGGGTCTTGGCGTTACCTGAACCTTCCCGGCAAAAATGCCAGTGGTAAACTCAGAACGCTATCCGCTCACAGTTGCGGGGGCAGCTACGGATTTGATCCCCTGCTTGGGTCGATCGCACCATATTCCCTTTTCATCCAGTTTGTCGTTCGAACGCCCTGGAACCATCTCTTTCATATAAGAAGCAGGCCGGCACTAATGTCAATGTGCGCGTTGGCGGAAAATGCAAGTGGTTGAAAAGCAAATGTCATCCGCCAAAGATTCGGTCTTCCAGCGGAATCGAATCAATGCGCTTGGTCAAATCATCGAGGAGCAATTGCTCGGCGCGATTGAGCTTGGTGGCCGGGTTGGTGGTGACGTAAACGTCGATTTCCGGTGGGTCTTCATAGGGCGGTAAGCGGTGTAAATAGCCCATTTCCACATCGCGTTTGGCCACGTGCACGGGTAGGGGGCCGATGCCCAGCCCGGACAGAATCATGCGGCGCACCTCTTCCAGATTGGCGGAGGAGCCCACGATAGCATCCTGCGGAGCGGCCTTGGCCCGCAACAGGGTGACGGGGCGCAGCACATCGGACAATTGGTCAGTGGTGAACGAGACCCAATTGTTGCCGGCAAGATCGGCGGTGGTGAGATTCGGCTTGCCAAAGAGTGGATGTTTGGGGCCGCAATAAAGGCCAAAATGCTCGCGAAACATATGCTGGTAATGCAGTTTTGGGTGCTTGTGATAAACAAGGCAGATGCCAAAACTGGCCTGTCGCGAGACCACTTGTTCGATCACATGATGGCTGGGGCCGACAATGATTTCGACCGTCGCCTTTGGGTGCTGGATGTGGAAATCGCCCAGCACATCGTCAAAGAATTCGCACAGCACATGGCTGGCCATGGCGATCTTTACATGCCCCTGCACCGTCTCGGTGATGTCACGCATCAGGGTGGAGAGCCGTAGGATCGAGCCGTTAATATCCACAGCTTCGCGATAGAGCTGCTGGCCTGCGTCGGTAACGCGAAATTTGCCCGGGCCGCGTTCGATCAGTTGGCGGCCAAGGGTTTCTTCAAGTCGCTTGAGCGCTGAGGAAACGCTGGGCTGCTGCAAGCCAAGTTTTGAAGCGGCGAGGGTGATGGAGCGCGAATCCACCAGCACCACAAACATGCGCAACAGGTTCCAATCCAGATGTCTTGCAAGGTTTTCTGCATCCCTATCCATGAATATAGATTAGATCAATAATGGAAATTGTAAATATCTATTTGATTTATGGATGGGGATGTCCAAACCTTAGCCTATCGGAGGGAGTGAAATGGCGACAATCGAGGAAAGTGAAAAGCGGGCACCCTGGGTGCTGCTCTCGCCTGCGCTGGTGACCATTGCGCTGTTGCTGGTAGTGCCGGTGATGTTCATCGTGGTCTATTCATTCTGGCTGCGCACCTCTGTCGGCGGTGTTGAACCAGCCTTTTCGCTTGCCAATTGGCGTGAAGCGCTGACCGACCGGTTTTATCTTGATATTCTGATCAGCACGGTACGCATCGCAGCGATCACCACAATTGTGTGTGCGCTTGTCGGCTATCCGGTGGCCTATTTTGTCGCGCGGGCCAAGGGCGTGAACCGCGGCTTTTTGCTGTTGCTTTTGATGCTTCCATTTTGGGTCAGCTACATCATTCGGACCATGAGCTGGATTAACATTCTGGGCGTCTCGGGGGCGGTCAATTCGCTGTTGCTCAGCATTGGTCTGATCGATGAGCCGGTCCAGATGCTATACAATGAGGCAACCGTTATTCTCGGCCTCGTGCACTTTTTGCTGCCCTTTATGATATTGAATACCTATGTGAGCCTTGATGGGATTGATCGCGCGCTGGAAGACGCGGCGAACTCCCTTGGCGCAAACCCGATGCAAACATTTTGGGAAGTGACGCTTCCCCTTTCAGTTCCAGGTTTGGCAGCGGGGTCAGTGTTGTGCTTCGTGCTTGGCGCGGGCACTTACATTACCCCGATCGTACTTGGCGGTCCCACCGATGCCATGTTTGCCAACCTGGTTTTTGAAGCAATCATCACCCAGCTGGACTGGCCGCTCGGGGCGGTGCTGTCCTTGATGCTGCTGGTGGTGCTGGGCGCGGTGGTGCTGGTCTATAACCGGTTTATGGGCCTTGGACACATTGCGAAGGGGATTGGATAATGCGCGGCTGGCCCCTTATTCGAGCGTGGACCATTCTGGTCTATACATTCATGTTTTTGCCCGTGGCGGTGGTGATCCTGCTCGCCTTTAACGCCAACCAGTTCGGGGCGTTCCCGATGACCGGCTTTTCATTCCGCTGGTTTGTGGCGCTGTGGGAAAATGATGCGATTGTGCGGGCGTTCCAGACGTCTTTGACGCTTGGGCTGCTCACCGCGATCATTTCCACCACCATTGGCGTTTTGGCCTCTTTGGCACTGGTGCGCTATGATTTTCCGGGCAAAAACAGCATCAGCACATTGCTGATCGCGCCCATATTGGTGCCTGAGGTGGTGCTGGCGGTGTCGCTCTTGCTGTTCCTGCAAATGCTGAATGTGCCGAAAAGCTTTTTCCTGCTGCTGATGGGCCATGTGATTTTTACGCTGCCCTTTGTGGTGCTGGTGGTGCAAGCCCGGCTGGTGGCAGTGAAAAAAGACTATGAGGAAGCAGCGCGCAGCCTTGGCGCCTCGCCCATTCAAGCCTTCTTCCAGATCACCTTGCCGCTGATTATGCCGGCGGTGATGGCGGGTGGGCTGTTTGCCTTTACCATTTCATTTGATGACATCACCGGCACCTTGTTCTGGAAGCCGGGCGGGGTTGAAACCGTGCCCACCCAGATTTTTGCCATGCTGCGCAACTCCATTTCACCGGAGATCAATGCGCTGGGGGCGGTGATGATTATGCTCACAACAGGTTTGCCATTGATTGGCATTGCGGTGGCCCGATGGTCCGCCGCGCGGCGCGCCAAATAGCGCGTGTAGATTTTGGATCAAATACCACCTAGGGAGGAAAGAATGGACGATACAAAAAGATATGAACGGCTAAGAGAAATGTTCGGCAATGGCGACATTGGCCGCCGGAAGTTTCTCGGCCTTTTGGGGGCTGCTGGCGCTGCCTATGGCGTGCAGATGCCTTTTGGCAATATGGCCTTTGCTCAGGATGTGAGCGAAGTGCGGTTTGATGGCTGGGGTGGCGTTGTGTCCGAAGCGTTCCGCGAAAAAGCCTTTGACCCTTACACCAAAAAGACCGGCATTGAAGTTGTGGACGGCACCTTTGGCAGTGGCGATGAATATCTCGCACGGGTGAAAACAGCACAGGAAGGCGAGTATAATATTGCTCACCTGTCTGGCGTGTTTGATTATGCCCGCTACCACAATCTGGGCTTCTCCACATCACTGAACACAGACAATATTCCAAATCTTGATTTGGTGATTCCAAAGCTTGTTGATGTGTTCCGCGCGGTTTCCGGTGACCAGCTTTCTTGCGTGCCTTACGATTATGGCACCACCGGGTTGGCCTATAACCGCAAATATATTTCTGACGAAGAAATGAAAGAGCAGGGTGCACGCATTCTGCTGAATGAAAAATATAAAGGCAAAATTGGCGGCTGGAGCGATTGGCGTACCCGCATTTGGTATGGCGCGTTGCAAACGGATCAGGACCCGAACAATATCCAGGATATGGATGCTGTTTGGGATGCGATCCGCACCCACCGCGATCTCGCCCTGAAATATTGGGGTTCTGGCGCTGAGTTGATGAGCCTGTTGGCGGAAGAGGAAATCTACGTCACCGAAGGTTGGTCAGGTCGTATCTATGCGCTGCAAGAGCAGGGCCACGATATTGGCTATTACGATCCGCCAAACGGCTTCGGCTGGCAGGAATGTCTGTTCGTGATCAAAGGCTCACCTTTGGGCGCGGTTGAAGAGTTGCTCAACTTTATGTTGGCACCTGAGACCTCCATTGCGGTCGCGGAAGCGCAGAACTATCCACCTGCACTCGATCCGTCAAAAGTGGATTTGGGGAGCAAGATTCCAAAGTTGCCTGCCTTTGACCCAACCGGCACATTGGATGGCCTGACCTTTGCTAATCCCGACTATTGGAATGGCAATGAAGCAGAATGGTCCAAGATGTTTGGGCGCGTTCAAAAGGGCTATTAATTTTTCAATATGGTGGGCGGCGTTTGGTGCTGCCCGCCATTTTCGCACTGGGTAGATCATCATGAGCACCGCCGTAACTTTAGACAAAATTGTGAAACGATTTGGCAGCTTCACGGCCGTCCAACCGCTTAATCTGGAGATCGAGGAGGGCAGTTTTTTGACCCTTTTGGGGCCTTCCGGCTGCGGCAAAACCACAACGTTGCGCATGATTGCCGGTCTGCTGGACCCCACTGAAGGGGATATTCTGGTGAAAGGCCAACGGGTCAACACAGTGCCGATCCACAAGCGGAATTTGGGCATTGTGTTTCAAAGCTATGCCTTGTTTCCGCACAAAACGATTTTTGAAAATGTCGCCTTTGGTCTGAAATATCGCAATGTCTCCAAAGCTGAAGTGGCCGAGAAAGTGCAGGCGGCGATGGAGCTGGTGCAATTGCCCCATATGGGTGATCGCTATCCTTCACAATTGTCTGGCGGCCAGCAGCAGCGGATTGCGTTGGCGCGGGCGATTGTGATTGAGCCGGATGTGCTGCTGCTTGATGAACCGCTTTCGGCGCTGGATGCAAATCTGCGCGAGGATATGCGGGTGGAGCTGAAAAACATTCAGGAAAAGCTGGGTGTGACCACCGTGTTTGTGACCCATGATCAGGGCGAGGCTTTGGCCATGTCCGATAATATCGTGGTGATGCGCGATGGACGTATTGAACAGGTGGGCAGCCCCTGGGAAGTGTATAACCGCCCGGCATCAGAGTTTGTGGCACAGTTCCTTGGTGCCTCCAATTTAATGGATGTTTCGGCGTCCGGCGCTGGTGCGGACAAGGTGAGTGTTGAGCTGCCGCAGTTCGGGAAATTTGAGGTGGATACCACGCAGGTGCCTCAGGGCAGTGCGTCGGAAAAAGGCAAATTGGTGTTGCGGGCGGAAAAGCTGCAATTGAGCGATAAAAAGACCAAAGTTCCCGCAGGGCAAGTGGCGGCCACAGGCACGGTGGAAGCCGTGGATTATCTGGGTCAATCCGTGCGATATTTTGTGAATGTCGGCGCGCAGAAACTGCAGGCCATCAACACAGTGGGCCAGGCCCTGTTTAATCAGGGTGACGAGGTTCAGGTGCATTTTGATCCACAAAATTGCACACTGCTTGGCGATTAGAGCTGCGCTAAATGTCAGATCATCTTTTTTATCAAACACGTCAGACACGCCCCTTTATCGAGCGTGCGGAAGGCATCTATTTGTGGGATGCGGCCGGGCAGCGCTATCTTGACGGGGCGTCAGGGGCGATGGTGTCCAATGTAGGTCACTCGCACCCGCATGTTCTGGCCCGTATGAGCGCGCAAATGCAAAGTGCGACCTTTGCCTATCGGCTGCATTTTCAAAGCGATATTGTGGAGCAGTTTGCGGCGCGGCTGGCCAAAAAGGCGCCAAAGGGCCTTGATAAGGTGTTCTTTGTATCCGGTGGCTCGGAGGCGGTGGAGACCGCGATCAAGCTGGCACGGCAGGCGACATTGGCACGCGGTGAACCGGAGCGGTTCAAGATCATGTCGCGGCTGCCCTCCTATCACGGGTCGACATTGGGCGCGGTTGCAGTGACGGGCACACCGCCTTTTGCGGAGCCGTTTGCCCCCATGATGCAAGCAATGCCCAAGGTGCGGGCGCCCTTGCACTATCTGGACGGGTTGGACCCGGAGGATCCGGGAACGGCGGCGCATTATCTCAAAGAAATTGAAGAGGCCATTCTAGCCGAAAGCCCGGAAAGCTTGCTGGCTTTCCTGGTCGAACCGGTTGGTGGGGCCTCCACCGGGGCGTTGGTGCCACCGAAGGGCTATATGGAAGGCTTGCGCGCCCTTTGTGACAAATATGGGTTGTTGCTGATTTATGATGAAGTGATGACCGGGGGCGGACGCACGGGCACTTATTTTGCGGCGGACCAATATGATGCGGTGCCCGACATGATCATCAGTGCCAAGGGGCTGGGCGGGGGCTATATGCCGCTTGGCGCGGTGATCTCTCGCAATGATCTGGTTGATGATGTGCTCGATCATGGTGGCTTTTTGCATGGCTTTACCAACGCCGCGATGCCGTTGGCGGCTGCGGCCGGCATGGGGGTGCTGGATGTGGTGGAAGAAGAGCAATTGTGCGACCGCGCCACACGCATTGGCGGTGTGCTGTTTGACCGGCTTCGCGATCTGCAGTCTGCTTATCCCTTTATTGGCGATGTGCGCGGCAAAGGGTTGTTACTGGCCTTTGAACTGATGGCAGACGGGCAAAGCAAGCAAGTTCTGCCCAAAGAGCTCAATGCCCACGTCAAGCTGGTGAATATTGCGTATGAAAACGGCCTGATCATCTATTCCCGCCGCACCCGCAATGGCACTGAAGGCGATCATTTTATGATCTGCCCGCCGCTGATCACGACCGCGGCACAGACAGATGAACTGGTCGCACTTCTGGACAAGTCGCTGGGTCAATTTGCTGACCTCTATTTGAAGGAGGTGGCCTAAAAATGGCGGATAAGGTCATTATCAGTTGTGCGCTGACTGGATCGATTCATACGCCCTCCATGTCACCGCATTTGCCGGTGAGTGGTGAAGATATGGTGCGCGAAGGCTTGGGCGCGGCGAAGGCTGGCGCTTCTATCCTGCATCTGCACGCGCGGCATCCGGAAACCGGCCAGCCCAGCGCAGCGCTGGAGCATTGGAACGGGTTCTACCCGCAATTGAGCGCGCAAAGCGATCCGATATTGAACATGTCCACTGGCGGGTCGGCGGTGATGAGCTTGGATGACCGGCTGGCTGCTGCAACCCGTTTGCAGCCGGAAATGGCGTCGCTCAATCTCGGGTCGATGAATTTTGCGCTCTATCCGCTAGCAGATCGGATCAAAGAATGGAAACATGGGTGGGAAGAGCCCTTTTTGCGCAATTCTGACGATCTGGTGTTTAAAAACACCCCGCGCGATATTGGCGAAATCGCTGAACGGCTCAACCAACGCCCGACCGTATTTGAGCTGGAATGCTATGATGTCTCGCATCTCTATATGCTGGATCATTTGGCCCAGCGCGGCGTGTTGAAGCCCCCGTTCTTTTTGCAATTTGTGTTGGGCGTTCTGGGCGGTGCCCCGCCGCTGCCAGAGGTGCTCTATTTCTTGAAAGACACAGCCGACAAATTGTTTGGTCGCGACTATCAGTTTTCGGTGATCGGCGCGGGCCGGGCGCAAATGCAAATGGCGGCGCTCTCCATTGCAATGGGTGGGCATGTGCGCGTGGGGCTTGAGGATAATCTTTATATCGCCAAGGGCCAATTGGCGACCTCTAACGCGCAACAGGTGGAAAAGGCCACAGCGCTGATTGAAGCCAATGGCAAGCAGGTCGCCACGCCTGCAGAAGCGCGCCGGATTTTGGGGGTTCCCAATGGCGCAGATAATGAAAATCTCGAACAAAGTTATGTGTAATGAAGCTGTTTTTTGATGAAGCCCAGCGGCTACATAATCCGGTCAATTTTCTCGCCTCCGGCGCGCCTCAGCCCAATCCCGAGCAGCCCGGTCGGGTACAGGCTTTGTTGGATGGGGCCAAAGCTGCAGGCCTGACCCAAAGCACAACAGAAGACCATGGCATGGGGCCGATTGCGCGGGTGCATAGCGCCGAATATGTGCATTTTCTGCAGCATATTTATAAGCGCTGGCAGCGCATTGAGGGGGGATCCGCCGAAGTGATCCCCAATATCCACCCGGATCGGCGCACCGTGAGCTATCCGAAGTCGGCAGTGGGGCAGGCGGGCTTTCATATGGCGGATACGGCATGCCCGATTTCCGAGCATACATTCCATTCGGCCTATTGGAGCGCGCAAACGGCGATGAGCGCCACCAATGATGTGCTGGCTGGAGCCAAAGCGGCCTATGCGCTGTGTCGGCCACCGGGGCATCACGCATTTTCGGATCTGGCGGGTGGATTTTGTTTTTTCAACAATTCAGCCATTGCCGCGGCGCATCTCAAGCAAAATGGATTGCGGGCGGCGATTGTTGATGTGGATTTGCACCATGGCAATGGCACTCAAGGCATCTTTTATGGTGATCGGGATGTGCTGACCGTCTCCATACACGCCGATCCAATCCGATATTATCCGTTCTTTTGGGGGCATGCCCATGAACGCGGCGAGGGCGATGCGCTTGGCACCAATCTCAACTTGCCCCTGAAGATGGGCACGGGTGATGAGGGCTTCTTGGACGCGCTCGACAAGGGGTTGGAGCGGGTGCAGCAATTTGGCACCGACATTGTTGTGGTGGCGCTGGGTCTCGACGCGTTTGAGGGCGACCCTTTTGGTGGCCTGTCTGTCAGCCAGCAGGGCTTTGCTGAGATCGGCAAGCGATTTGCCCAGATGGATTTGCCCTGCGTGATGGTGCAGGAAGGCGGATATTTGTGCGATGAGTTGGGCGACAATCTTACCGCCTTTATGTCCGGCTTTCAGGGCGGGTAGTTAAACCCGCACCGCCATATTTTTGATAAATTGCGCCAGCACCTGCACCGCATCGCCCATATCCTCAGGCGATGCATATTCGGCCGGGTTGTGGCTGATGCCATCTTTGCAGCGCACAAACATCATGGCCATCGGCCCAAGGTCCGCCATGGCAGAGGCATCGTGGGTGGCGCCGGAGGGCAGCGCCAGAGCGCGACCCAATTGCGCCTTTACGGCCTCTGCCAACGGTGATCTTAAGCTGTCCGCACATTGTTGTGCCGGTTGGGCGTAAGTCTTGTCATAGCTCACTGTCAGCCTGTTCGTTTCGGCGATCTCTTTGGCCTTGTCCTCAATTTGCTGTGCAGCTTCGGCGCGCACCGCATCGTCAGCGGAACGCATTTCAACGGTCAAACGCGCCTCATTCGGGACGGCATTGACCACATTGGGCGAAATGTCCAACGCGCCAACGGTGGCGCGCAAATGCTCGGTGTTGACCGCCAACTCATTGACGTAGCTGATCAGTTTGCTGGCGCCCACCAGCGCGTCTTGCCGGTTGCGCATGGGCAGGGTGCCCGCATGGCCAGAGACGCCATGGAAGGTGACGCTATGGCGTTCAATGCCGCAAATGGCGGTGACGACGCCGAGGGACAAATCTTCATCCTGCAGCATCGGGCCCTGCTCAATATGCACTTCCACAAAGCCCAAAGCCCGATTGTTGTTGCGCTTGAGTTTGGGGATATTGTCCGGCGACAGGCCAAAGGCCCGCATGGCCTGATCAATGGAAATCCCGTCACGATCTTTCAGGTCCAGCACCGCCGGGTCGTAGCTGCCCGCCAAGGCGCGGGAGCCGATCAGGGCTGTGGGAAAGCGCACGCCTTCTTCGTCGGCAAAGGCCAAAATTTCGACATTGAAGGGCAGGGTAATGCCTTCATCCTTCAGCTTTTTCAACGCCAGGATCGGCAGGGCAACGCCCATTATCCCGTCATAGGCGCCGCCATGGCGCACACTGTCTTGATGCGATCCCATATAAAGGGTTTGACTGGCGCCGGGGAAAGTGGTGCGGCCCACAAGGGTGCCCGCGGCATCCAGATGGGTTTCCAGCCCGGCATCCTGCATCCAGCCTTCAATCAGCTGCAACGCGTCTGCATGTTCGCGTGTGAAGGGCAGGCGGGTTACACCCGGACCTGCCTCAGAGCACTTGGCGATTTCTGTAAGACGCTCAGCGGTCAATTTTCCCCAATCAGTCAAGACCACGCTCCTTGTCGTTCGGTGTGGGCACGGTGAGATGCCAGTCGCGATAGTCCCCCGTCATGGCGCGCTGATAAAGGGCCGATAAATCGACGAGGGGTTTTTCGCTGTAATCTACGCGCAAATCTAGCGGTGCCTCGTCTGGCGAGAGCACGAGGAGCGCGCCGGACAATAGGCCGCGCGAATCTCCCCCCGCATCCTGAGCCGCATGCAGGGCGGAGAGCAGTCTGTCGCCCATGGGACCCTTGGTTTCTTGGTAGGCCTTTCGCGCGGCCGTTAGAACTTTTTGATCAGCAAGCAGATTGCCCGACACAATGCCATTTTCAAAAGGCTCAGCAAAGGCGATCTGTGTGTTTTTGCTGCCTGTGAATGATGCGCTGTTGCCTTGCGAATCAAGTGCAGCCAATTGTCGGGATTCACGCCCTTTATCGGCTGATGTAACTTTTTCGACGGCAGACTCAACGTCGGTGCCCTGTTGTAATAAATCTAAAATATCATCACGCCAGAATGTGCTGGGTGCCGCGCCCTGGCTTGCTGTAAGCCCCACATTAAAACGGCCGCGCAACACCCAGCCCCCCACGCATAATGAGCCGGTGGCGGCGGCCGCGCCCAGTTGGTTCGTCTCTGGATCGTGCACTAGAATTGAATATGTCATAATCGCTCCTCACCGCCTATTTATCATGAAAAATTGACGTTTGCAATTTATCATGATAAATACAGGGTGATCCGAAAGGGAGGTCAATATGCAAATTATGAAATTAACGCGCCGTGCCTTTGTCGCGGCATCTATTGCAGCGTTGGGACTCTTCCCCGCGCTCACAAGTGCGCATGCGCAAACGCCAGAAGATGTTTTGGTGGTTGGGCAAATTGCAGAACCGAAATCACTGGACCCGGCGGCTGTCACCGCGGTGAATGATTTCCGCATTCTGGTGAACCTTTACGAAGGGTTGGTCCGCTATAAGTCTGGCACATTGGAAGTGGCGCCCGCTTTGGCTGAAAGCTGGGAAATCAGCGAAGATGGCACCGAATACACATTCAACCTGCGCGAAGGCGTGACATTCCACGATGGCACACCCTTTAATGCGGAAGCGGTGAAGTTTAACTTTGACCGGATGTTGAATGAGGATCATCCGTATCATAACACCGGTCCATTTCCGTTGGCCTTTTTCTTCTCTGCTGTCGAAGAAACAACAGCGGTTGACGATTTGACCGTGAAGTTCAAGCTGAACGCGCCATATGCGCCATTCCTGTCCAACTTGGCTTATCCCACAGGCCTTTTGGTTTCACCAGAGGCTGTGAAGTCAAACGGCGAGGATTTTGGGCGTAACCCAGTTGGCACCGGTCCATTTAAGTTTGTTGAGTGGAAGTCAAACGAGCGTGTCGTGGTAGATCGTTATGCCGATTATTGGGGCGACCCTGCAGGTGTGCAAGCGGTCGTGTTTCGCCCGATCACCGATGCCAATACCCGTGTGGCTGAAATGCTGGCCGGTGGCATCGACATGATGGTGGAAGTGCCGCCAACCGCATTGTCTCAATTCCAAGGCGATGATTTCACCATTGTTGAGCAAGCTGGTCCTCACGTCTGGTTCCTGATTTTGAACGCGAAAGAAGGTCCATTTGCCGATAAGCGTGTTCGCCAGGCCGCGAACTATGCCATCAACAAAGAAGCCATTGTGAATGATGTGCTTGAAGGCACCGCTGATGTGGCCGCTGGCCCAACACCACCTGCCTTCGCCTGGGCCTACAATGAAGAGTTGGATCCTTATCCTTATGATCCTGAAAAAGCCAAAGAACTGTTGGCTGAAGCAGGTGCAGAGGGTGCAGAACTGACCTTCTATGTGACCGAAGGCGGTTCCGGCATGCTTGATCCGGTTGCCATGGGTACAGCCATCCAGGCTGATCTGGCCGCTGTTGGTCTTGATGTAAAAATTGAGACTTATGAGTGGAACACCTTCTTGGGTGAAGTGAACCCCGGTCTTGAAGGCAAAGCTGATATGGCTGAAATGGCCTGGATGACGAATGATCCGGATACATTGCCATACCTCGCGCTGCGGACAGACGCTTGGCCTGAAAATGGCGGTTTTAACTCTGGCTATTACTCCAATGAAAAAGTGGACGAACTGCTGGAAAAAGCACGCACATCCACCAGCCAGGAAGAGCGCGCCCAATTGTATCGCGAGATGCAAGAAATTGTGCAAGAAGATGCACCTTGGGTCTTTGTGGCCAACTGGAAGCAGAATGCTGTGACGAATGATCGGGTCGAGAACTTTGACCTCGAACCATCCTTCCTGCTGCATCTGCAGAATGTGACCAAAAACTAATCTTTGAATTGGCGGGCATTGTGCCCGCCAATTTATTCGAGGGGGGAGAAAATGGCTGCCTATATTCTCAAAAGGCTGATCTCGGCCATACCGGTGTTGTTTGGTATCACGCTGATCGTTTTTCTGATCATGGCGATGATCCCCGGTGATCCGGCTACTGCCATCCTGGGGGCCTATGCGACCCCGGAGAATGTCGCCAAGATCAATAAGGACCTTGGCTTGGATGCTCCCCTGTTTCAACGCTATTTCATCTGGCTGGGCAATATGCTCACCGGTGATTTCGGACGGTCCTATTCTTTGAACCGGCCGGTACTGGATGAAATTCTTGATCGATTCAGTGCAACGCTTATCTTGGCGGGCACCAGCTTTGTGCTGTGTGCGCTGATTGGCATTCTGGCCGGGGTTATTTCTGCCGCGCGGCAATATGGTTGGGCCGACAAAGCCATCACCTTCACCGTTCTGATCGGCATTTCCATTCCATCCTTCTTTTTGGGGATGGTGATGATCTTGATTTTTGCCGTGCGGCTGCGTTGGTTCCCGGTGTCGGGCATGTATGCAATCTATGGCGGCGGCGATTTACCCGATCTGCTCAACCACCTCGTGATGCCCGCCATTGCACTGGCGGCGGTGGCCACCGGGGTGGTGGCCCGTATGTCGCGCTCGGCGATGCTGGAAGTGTTGCGGCAAGATTATATCCGCACCGCCCGCGCCAAAGGCGTGCATGAGCGAAAGGTCATTCTGGGCCACGCCCTAAAGTCGGCGATGGTGACCATCATCCCGGTGCTGGGCATTCAGGCCGGCTTTGTGTTGTCCGGCGCGGTTTATATTGAAATGGTTTTCCAATGGCCCGGTGTTGGCCGCATGTTGGTGGACGCGATTTTGAAGCGTGACATTTTGCTGGTGCAGGGGGGCGTCGTATTTGTCGCCGCCTGCTATGTGCTGTTTAACATTGTGGTTGATGTGGCCCAGTCTCTTCTCGATCCGAGGATCAAATCATGATCCAGTTTTTCAAGCTTTTATTCCGCAATCGTTTGGCTGGCCTTGGGGCTGTAGTGCTTAGCGTTATCGTTTTGCTGGCCTTGTTCACCCCGCTTTTGCCGTTGCCCAACCCAAATATTACGGCTACGGGTGACCGGTTTTTACCGCCGTTCTCGGAAGGACATTTGCTGGGCACCGATCATCTGGGGCGCGATCTACTGTCGCGCCTGATGTGGGGCACGCGCCTGTCGCTGGCGGTTGGCGCTGCTGCCGCTTTGATCGCGGCCTTTATCGGCTCCACAATTGGCATTGTCGCCGGCTTTCTGGGCGGGCGTACGGACAATGTGATCATGCGGCTCGTCGATATGCTGATGGCTTTTCCCTATATCCTTTTGGCGCTGGCCATTGTGGCGGCGCTTGGGCCGGGGCTGATCAATGCGCTGTTCGCGGTGGCTGCGGTCAATATCCCGTTTTTCGCGCGTAATATTCGCGGCGTCACGGTGGGGCTTGCCAATAAAGAGTTTGTGGATGCGGCTCGGTTGAGCGGTATGAGCAATCTGCAAATTATCCTGTTTGAGATTTTGCCCAATGTGTTGCCGGTGATTGTGATCGCCATGTCGACCACGGTTGGCTGGATGATTTTGGAAACGGCGGGCTTGTCCTTCCTGGGGCTTGGGTCACAACCGCCCCAAGCGGATTTGGGGTCGATGCTCGGGGAAGCGCGGGCGGCGTTGATCACTTCACCGCACACCTCGATTGTGCCGGGCATCATGATCTTTTTGATTGTTATGTCGATCAATCTTTTGGGCGATGGGGTGCGCGATGCCATTGACCCGCGGCTGAAGTCAGGCGCCCTGTCTCGCCCGCTTCCCGCAACCATTGTAGAGCGTGACAGCACGCCGCCTGTGCCGAGCGATGATTTACTGGCTTTGCAGGACTTGCGCACTGAATTCCATGTGGGGGACCGCACTTACAAAGCCGTTGGCGGCGTGTCGCTGAAGGTCAATAAGGGCGAATGCCTTGGCATTATTGGCGAATCCGGGTCGGGCAAGTCCGTCACCGCCTTGTCGGTGATGGGGCTGGTGGCCTCGCCACCGGGCAAGATTGTGGGCGGCGCTGTCAGCTTCCAGGGCCATGATCTGGTGGGTGCCTCTTATGATGAGCTGCGCGAATTGCGGGGCGACCGGGTGGCCTATATTTTCCAGGACCCGCTGTCCACGTTGCATCCCCTTTATAAAGTGGGCGACCAACTGATCGAGGCCATGCAAGCGCACCGCAAAATGCCGGAAAAAGAAGCGCGGGCACGGGCTGTGGAATTGTTGGAATCTGTTCGTATTCCCAATGCGGCGCGGCGTGTGGATAACTATCCGCACGAAATGTCGGGTGGTATGCGCCAGCGTGTTTCCATCGCGATGGCATTGGCCAATGAGCCTGATGTGATTATTGCCGACGAGCCGACCACGGCGCTTGATGTGACCGTGCAGGCGCAGATTTTGACTCTGCTGGATGATTTGCGGCGCGAACGTGATTTGGCCATTGTATTCATCACCCATGATTTTGGTGTGGTGGCGCAATTGTGCGACCGGGTGGCGGTGATGTATGCGGGGCGGATTGTGGAAGAAGGACCCACAGCAGCTATTCTTGATGATCCGCAACACCCGTATACGAAAAGGCTGATGGCTTGTGTGCCTGAGTTGGGCGGCGGCAAACGCGAACTGCACGCTATTCCAGGCTTGCCCCCAGCGGTGGATAGATTGCCACAAGGCTGTGCTTTTGCGCCGCGCTGCAACTTTGCGCAGGATGTGTGCAAGCAGGGCGATATCGAGTTAGAGGCCAATGGCGATCGCGCCGTTCGGTGCCTGTTCCCTGACAAGGTTAGCCAAACCGAGGTGACATCATGAATGCACTTGAAGTGAAAAATCTCACCAAGACGTTTGAAGTTGGCAAATCACTATTCACGAAGGGGCAGGGCGTGAAAGCCGTGCGCGGCATGAGCTTTGATGTGCGTGATGGTGAAACCTTGGGCATTGTGGGCGAAAGCGGGTGTGGCAAATCCACATTGGCGCGGATGCTTGTGGGGTTGTTGCCACCAAGCGAAGGTGAAATTCAAATTGAGGGCAAGGTGCAAGATAAGGCCAGCCCGCGCGAATTTGGCCAGATGATACAATATGTGTTTCAGGATCCCATTTCGAGCCTCAATCCACGCAAGACCATACGTGAGATTATGGAAACGCCGCTCAAACGCTTGCATGGCATGGGCAAGGCCGAACGCAATAAGCGGATCAGCGAAATTTTCGCCTCGGTGAATTTGCGTGATGAGTTTTTAACCCGCTATCCACACGAATTCTCGGGCGGGCAAGCGCAACGGATCGGCATCGCCCGGGCATTGGCTGCCGCCGCCCGGATATTGATCTTGGACGAGCCTGTATCCGCGCTGGACGTGTCGGTGCAAGCGCAGGTGCTCAACTTGCTGGCCGATCTGAAAAAGGAATTTGGCCTGACCTATTTGTTCATCAGTCATGATCTGGCGGTTGTCGAGGCGGTGAGCGACCGGGTGATGGTGCTCTATTTCGGCGCTATCGTGGAAGTTGGCCCGGCAGATGCGATCTTTAAGCATGCTAAGCATCCTTACACGAAACTACTGGCCGACAGTGCGCCGGTCGTGGGGCGATCGCTTGAAGCACCAAAGCAAAAGGCCGATGAATTGCCCGATCCGCTGAACCCGCCAAAAGGCTGCCCGTTTGCCAAGCGGTGCATTTATGCTACTGACATTTGCACAACAACCGACCCGGCGCTAACTGAAATGGGAGACGACCACTTTGCCGCTTGTCACAACCCGATCAAAGGATGAACCACGGCTAAGCCGTCCGGTTCGTGTTGCTGAAGCCATCAAAGATTGGGTGGTGGAAAAGGGATTGAAAGCGGGAGACCGTTTGCCCAGTGAGCCAGAGATGATCGAGCAGTTTGGCATGGCCAAGGGTACCATTCGCGAGGCGATGCGGATTTTGGAAGCGCAGGGACTGGTGCGCACCCGCACCGGGCCAGGCGGCGGCAGCTTTGTGCACGAAGTGTCCAAGCAACGGGCACGGGCCTTGCTGGGTAATTATTTCTATTTCAAAGATCTGACCATCGCAGACATTTATGAGTTGCGCTGTACGCTCGAGCCGCAATTAGCGGCTTCGCTGGCGGGCAAGTTGTCCGATGAGTTCTTGGATAAATTGGAAGAGAATATTGCCTCATACCCTGAACCCGCGCGAACGGCAGATGAAGAACGCGAACAGCATATTGCATCCTTGCGATTTCACGCGCTATTGGCGTCGCAGTCGTGCAACAAGTTGTTGGGTTTTTTGATTGATTTTATGACCAATATGCTTGCTGATCTAACGGTTTATCGCAAATTGTATAACCCGCCCAACGCAGAGCTGTGGCAAAAGGGTCGCGATTATCAGGTTCATCTGGTGCAGGCGCTGCGCGACGGCGATGCCAAGGCGGCCCATCAGATTATGGGTGATCATATGGCGACGGCGCAGACTTTGATGTCTTTGCAAGAAGCGGAAATGCAAAAGCGGTTTATTTCTGAATAGACCACTTCAGCGCACCATAAGCTGCGGCGCGGCCCGTGGCGAAGCAGGCGGTGAGCAGATAGCCTCCGGTCGGTGCTTCCCAGTCCAGCATCTCCCCTGCGACAAACAGGCCGGGGCGCTTTTTCAGCATATAATTAGCGTCAACCTCACCCCATTTCACCCCACCAGCGCTCGAAATCGCATCTTTGATCGGGCGGGGGGCAGTGAGCGGCAGGGGCAGTGCTTTTATCAGCTTGGCCAGCGTGTTAGGTGGCATTTTGTTGGCGTCTGGCGCGACTTCGCGGATCAGTGCCGCTTTGGCTCCGGTCAGTTTTGTGCCCTTACGCAGGCGGTTGGAAAAGCTTTGCTTTTGGTTTTGCTTTTCTAGATTTGCGGTGAGCTTGTCGAGCGATTGATCCGGCACCAGGTCTAGAACAAGTGCCGCGTGTCCAACCGCATTGATTTCGTCACGCAAAGCGGCGCTATGATGATAAATCAAGCTGCCCTCAACGCCATGCTGCGCGATGACAAACTCACCCTTTTGGCTTCCCATCTTGCTGGTGGCGCTGACTGATTTGATGGGGGCACCGGCGAACTTTTCTTTAAAAAAATCGCTCCATTCTACCTCAAAGCCGCAATTGGCGGGCTGGAAGGGCGCGACCTCAACACCAATCGCCTCAAGATAGTTAACCCAGTCGCCATTGCCGCCCAAACGCGGCCATGAAACGCCGCCCAGAGCGAGGACAACTGCATCATGCTGCACGGCAATAGTGTCGTTGAGTGTTTGGAATGAGAGCTTTTCGCCGTCGAAACCTTGCCAGCGATGTCGGGTTTTAAGGGTGACGCCGAGCTTCTCCAGCCGCTTCAACCAGTTGCGCAACAGGGGAGATGCTTTCATCACTTTGGGAAAGACGCGGCCAGAGGACCCCACAAAAGTGTCGGCGCCCAGCTCATTGGCCCAGCGGCGAATATCCATGGGCATCAGGTCGTCAAGTGCTTGCGCCATATGGGGCAAGGCCGCGCCAAATCGAGTTTTGAACTGTTCAAAATCCTCATTATGGGTCAAGTTCAAACCAGACTTTCCCGCCATCAAAAACTTGCGGGCTGGGGTGGGCATGGCCTCATAGATGGTGACTTTACGGCCGTGCTGGCTTAAAAGTTCTGCTGCAGCCAGACCAGCTGGTCCTCCGCCAATGATGGCAAAATCTGTTTGTGTCATAGCGTCATCAGGTGCCATAGGGGGCGGGCACATGCAAGACAATTGCGCGGCGAGGCGCGGTGGGGGGAATATTTATGTCACCAAGAATTGCGATATTGCTTGATGAAAATACTAGTGAGGGTGGCACGCGCTATGAGCTGGGCAAAAATTATGTCGAGGCAATTGCGCGCGCTGGCGGCCAGCCATTTGGACTGTTCTTTACCCCTGCACAATTGAAGAGTGCCGCGCGTGAGTTCGACGGGTTGCTCTGTCCCGGCGGGCGGTTTACTTATCCTGATGATTTTTATGCGCAAGATTTGGTGTCCAACTCGCCGCCAAGCGATCGATTTGAAACGGAGCGGCAGTTGGTCGAAGATTTTTTGGCGTTGGACAAGCCGGTGCTGGGCATGTGTGCAGGGATGCAGCTTTTGGCCTGTGTCCGTGGGGCAAAGATGACACCGGATTTGGTGAAAACTGAACAGGTGGCGCGGCATGATGGACCCGAAATTCGGCACCCGATTGACATCGTGCCGGACACCAAGCTGGCCGCGATTACCAGTCTAGAATCATTGGACGTGAATAGTTTCCATCGCGAAGCACTGGTCTGGTGTCCGGATGAGGTGGTGATCAGCGCTCGCGCGCCAGACGGGATTATTGAGGCGATAGAGTTGCGGGACTACAAATTTGCCATCGGGCTGCAATGGCATCAGGAAAAGTTTCAGGCTGAAATTCACCCTGGCAACGCAATCTTTGACGCCTTTATCGCGGCCTGCACCCGAGCGTGATCCTAGTTGATTTCCTGCACCGCTTCTTGCCAGCTTTCCAAAAACTTTTCTCGTTTCATCCGGTCGAGATAGGTCAAAAGGCCGATAGAAAGTCGGATCGGCACAAAGCGTCCGGAATCGATGGACAGCACATTTTCAGCGCTCGCTTCGTTGCTGCGCAAATGGGTTTCAGAGATGGGCAGCAGGCCCGACTTTTCCGATATCACTGATTGACCTGCATCGGAGAGCAAAAAGCTCACAAAGTCTCGGGCCCAATCGCGATTGTCGGCGGTTTTGGAAACAAAAACGGTGCGGGACATGACCGGGTTAAAATCGTCGAAAAAGTGCACGCCTAGGTCTGGTTTGTCCTTGGTGGCGTTCAAGGCATAGGAGCCAATCACATTCAGGCTCATTTTCAGCTCGCCGCTGGCGGTGGCATCGATCATGCTGCCCGTGCAGCAAAATACGCGCACGCCTGCTCGCCCAAGGCTTTCTGCAATGCGGAAAAACTGTTGCGACAACCGCGCTTCCTGGGTGGCGAGCAGATAGCCAGCGCCGGACGTCCGGATATCATAATAGCCAATTTGGGCGCGCAATTGATCTTCATTGTCGCGAATAAAATTGGCCATGTCCGCGTGCGTTTCAGGCAGGTCAATACCCTCAAAAGTTGGCTTGTGATAAATAACGGCGGCTGGTTCGAACGTGTAGCCGAACAGTTCCGAGCGCCATGCGGCCCATGGCTTTACGTTGGGCAGGCTTTGCTCTGGCAAAGCTTGCGCATAGCCTTTATTGACCAGATCAATCTGCAGGTCCATGGCCGAGCTCATGACAATGTCTGGCGTATCCGGATCGTTGTTCAAGATGCGCTGGTAAAGCTCCGTGGTGAGGATCTCAGTATAGCTGACGTCGATCCCGGGATTGGCAGCCATATAGGCATCAACCACCGGTTGAAAGGCGGATTTATCTGTTGCGCCCCAAATTTCCAAAACAGTTGGGTCTGCGAATGCATCTTGGTGCCAAGGGCCACCGATAAGACCGATACCGGCCAAAATGAATAGTGCAGCTAACCGCTGGACTTCAAACACCAATTGTGCCAAAAGGCCGCCTTTTTTTCCCTCTTTGAGGTTCAACTGGGCATTATGGGCATCAGCCACTTCCTTCACGATGGCCAGCCCCAAGCCGGTGCCATTGGCTTTTATATCAAGGGATTTGAACCGCTCCAGTGCTTCCTCCCTTTGGTGTTCGGGAATGCCTGGCCCTTCATCTTCAACCTCCACAGAAATGTGACCTCCGCCCATCTGGACGAGGCGTAAGGTGATTTCATTGGTTTCCGGTCCATGACGAATGGCATTTTCAATTAGGTTTTTCAGTGCCTCATTGATTGAGATCTGGTCACCAAAAGTCATCGCTTCTTCGCTGGCAATATCCTCATCGTCGAGAATGAGGTTGATTTTGCGCAGGCTCGTATCGCGCAACATGTCACTGATCAAATCCCGGACTAATTTTTTGAGATCAAAGGCGGTCATGGCCTGATTTTCCGCCCGGTGAATCACCATGGCGTGGGATAGCAACTGATTGGTCAGGCGGGTGGCGCGACCGGCTTGATCCGCAGCTCGATTGAGGCGTCGGCGCATTTGCGTTTGATCCTCGGCGTCCGCGGCCAAACTCAGATGTCCTTGCAGGGCGGACAGGGAAGTGCGGGTCTGGTGTGCCACATCAGCCATGAAAGCTTCGCTTTGTTGTCGGGCAAGGTCAAGACGGGCCATAAAGCCGTTGATGGCGTTGATTAATCCGGCCACCTCACGTGGTGGTTGCAGTTGCAACTCGGTCAAATCCGTAGGTTCGCGTCGAGACAAGTTGTCCTCAATCTTGGCCAATGGTTGCAAGGCCTTGCCGATGGCCAGCCACACAAAGCCCATCCCGATCAACGAGATGATGGCGACGCCCGTGAGTGCGGCTATAAATAGCGAAAAGGCATGGCTATCGCGCGCAATTGTTGTCTGAGCGATGGTGATTGTGACCCATTTTCGCTCATCTGGTGTGATGATGTTGCGGCTTTGATGCACCATGCGGACCCGGGCGTCCATAAACACATCATCGGTGAATTGGGGACTGGCATTGTTGCTTTGTGGAGCCAGACTGGTCAGTTCCGGGTTGCCGGTCAACAATTCACCATCTTCCGTGGTGAGGCTATAAAACACCCGATCCTGAGGCGCCAAGCTCAAAATGTCGAGCGCCGAATGGGGCAAATCGACGGCGATCTCTTCATCGGCGTATGAGACCTTTTCCAAAATCGACAAGGCCGCCCCTGCCAACAACAAATCGTAGCTTTTGTTGGCAGCGTTGCGGGTGAACCCAATCAGAAACAGGGAAATGATCACCAACAAAAGGGCAAAGCCGATGCCCATGGCGGTCATTAATCGGCGGCGAAGGGAATAATGTCCGCGCTGTCTAGTTTTCATCTACATAAACCATATAACCTAAACCGCGCACAGTTTTGATGATTAGGGGTGTGGCTTCCAGTTTCTTGCGCAGGCGGGTCACATGTTGTTCCACCGCGTTCAGACTTGGCGCTTCATCATAGGTGTAAAGTTTGTCGGCCACTTCTTCCTTGCTCAATACGCTGCCCAGTCGGCTGAGAAAAATCTCAATGAGTTGCACTTCTTTATTCTTCAAATCTAAGTCTTTCCCATCGACATAGGCGCGGCGGGCCAGTCGATCATAGGTGAAATTATCCGCAACAAATGCGTTGACGGCCGCGCCAGCACTGCGCCGTCCAAGAACGCGCACGCGGGCACCCAACTCACGAAAGTCAAAGGGTTTGACCATAAAATCATCAGCTCCGGCATCCAGCCCTACCACACGGTCTTCAATCTGGGAGCGTGCGGTGAGCACCAGCACGGGAATATCAACCTTGCCCGCGCGCATGGATTTTAAAATCTCAAAGCCAGATTTATCGGGCAGATTCACGTCAAGGATCACCAGATCAAATTGCGCGTGTTTTAACAAAAGGTCGGCGGTTTCACCATTGGTTTCCAAATCAACGACGTGTCCTTCGCCCTGCAGGCGCTCGACGATGGTTTCGGCCAAGTCCAGATTATCTTCAACGACCAAGATGCGCATGGGCTTATCATACGCCGCAAATAGAAAGCGCCAAGTGTTTTTACTTAAAATCACAACGTGTCAGCCTCATGTCAGTCAAATGACCTTGCACTTGAGCTAAAATCTGCAAGCATAGTCGCCATCATTTGGGGGCAGTTTTGAGCACCATTTTCCAAAGAAAAACATTTTTGATTGCAATCAAAACGCTGATTGTCGGATTTGCCGGTACCGGCGTGGCGTTGGCGCTTGATTTGCCTGCCGCGCCGTTGCTGGGTGCCATGCTGGCAACTGCGGCGTTGGGCTGGGCCGGGGCCAAATTATATGTGCCGGATCGGTTTCGGGATATCGGGCTGTTGGTGATCGGCCTCTCGTTGGGATCCGGTTTTACCGCGGATATGATCGAACAGGCAGGCACGTTTGCTTTCAGTCTGAGCTTGCTCAGCGTTTCGATTGTGTTGTCCATGTTGGCAAGCACTTGGATATTGGCGCGGTATTGGAATCACTCGACCTCGACCGCTTTATTGGCCAGTGCGCCGGGCACCTTGTCGCTGGCGCTGGCCATGGCGGCGGAAGGTAAGGGCGATAGCACAACAGTGATCTGTTTACAGTCGATGCGCTTGTTAATGCTCGCCGCCTTTTTGCCGCTGTTGGTCAGCTTTCTTGGGGCAGAGGGTGCTGGCGCGGCCGGTGGCGATGTTGTTTTGGGGTGGAATTTGTTGGCCCTCTTGGCGATCGGAGGTGTGTTCTTGGCTTTGGTTTTCGCGCGGTTCCATTTGCCTGCCCCCTTCTTGCTAGGCGGTATGGTTGTAAGCGCGGTGGCGCACATTCTTGAATGGGCTCACGGCTTGCCCCCCTTTATAATTATTGTCGTTGGTTTCGCGTTGGTCGGTGCCGCTAGCGGTGCGCGATTTTCCAATATTGCGCTGCGAGATCTGACCAAAAATATAGGTGGCGCCTTGGCCAGTGTCGCATTGGCGGCGCTGGTTTCAGCCTTGTTTGCGTTGGTCACCAGTTCCGTTTCCGACTTGCCGTTAGCTCAGGTCTGGGTGGCTTATGCGCCGGGGGGCGTGGAGGCGATGGCAGCCATCGGGTTGGCTCTGGGGTTTGATCCGGCCTTTGTGGCGCTACATCACCTGTTCCGGATTTCGTTGCTGATCGTCATCCTGCCTCTCTTTGTCAGTTTCGCTGTGGCGCGCGGACAAAAAAATGCCGGGGCTAACAAGTAGCACCCGGCGAGGAAGGAAGAGTGGGGTGCGCCCATCAGGCGATGCGCGCACCGGATTCTGGTTCAAATACAGATGCTTTTGACAAATCAAACGCGAAGTTGGCCGTTTCGCCGGCGGTGATTTGCGCATCAGCATTGAGGCGGGCCGTGACTTGCTTGCCGCCTAGATTGGTGACCACAAAAGTGTCTGACCCGGCAGGCTCCACCACGTCGACCCGGCAATCCGCCACTTGGCCCTTGGTGATGTGCTGATTTGCAGAATCGGTAATGTTTTCAGGGCGCAACCCGAGGATCACCGACTTTCTGGTGTCAGTCAGGCCTTTAATCTCGCGATCAAAATCAAGCACAATATCGTCCATATCCGGTCTGGTGATGGAGATTTTTGCGGTGCCGCCCACCTTTTCCACTTGCGCTGGAATGAGGTTCATCGAGGGAGACCCCATAAAGTCAGCCACAAACATATTGGCGGGCTGGTTGTAGATCTCATTCGGGGTGCCCACCTGCTGGATGATCCCATCTTTCATCACCACAATCTTGGTGGCCAATGTCATGGCTTCGATCTGATCGTGGGTCACATAGACGATGGAGGCGCCAAGTGTTTGGTGCAGCCGTTTGATTTCGGTGCGCATTTCCACCCGTAGCTTTGCGTCGAGGTTGGAGAGCGGTTCGTCAAACAAGAACAGTTGTGGGTCGCGCACCAGAGCCCGGCCCATGGCGACACGCTGGCGTTGACCGCCGGAAAGCTGCGATGGTTTGCGATCCAGCAAATGCTCAATTTGCAGCAGGGTGGCCACTTCGTTTAGCTTGCGTTGTTGTTCCGCCTCTGGCACCCCACGCACCTTCATGCCGAAGGTGATGTTTTTGCCCACGGTCATGGTGGGATAAAGGGCGTAGGATTGGAACACCATGGCGATGTCGCGATCCTTAGGCGAGACGCCATTCATGGAGCGCCCGCCAATGCGGATGTCGCCGCCCGTGGCTTTCTCCAGGCCGGCAATGCAGTTGAGCAGAGTGGATTTGCCGCAACCTGAGGGGCCGACAAGCACCAGAAAGTCTCCCGGCTCAATCGCCACATTGATGTCTTTTAGGATTTTGACCGAACCAAAGCTTTTGTCCAGGTTTTCGACCGACAGAATATGCTGTTCGGCGCTTGGTGAGGTCATTTCTTTTTTGAGTGCGTTGGACATGGGATTATCCCTTCACTGAGCCCGCGGTGAGGCCGCGAATAAAATATTTACCTGCAACCACATAGACGAGAAGGGTGGGCAATGCCGCGATGATGGCTGCGGCCATATCCACATTATATTCCTTCACGCCGGTGGTGGCGTTGACGATGTTGTTCAAAGCAACGGTGATGGGTTGGGTGCCGGCCTGGCTGAAAGACACGCCGAACAGGAAGTCGTTCCAGATCTGAGTGAACTGCCAGATGACCGTTACCACAATGATCGGCGGCGATACCGGCAGAAAGATTGAAAAGAAGATACGGAAGAATCCTGCACCATCCACCTTGGCTGCTTTCACCAATTCTACCGGAATGGTGACGTAGAAATTGCGGAAGAACAGGGTGGTGAAACCAATGCCATAGACAATATGCACGAGCATCAGCCCCGGAATGGTGCCCGCAATTTTCAGCGCGCCCAGGGTGATGGCCATGGGCAGCAGCACCACCTGGAATGGGATGAAGCACCCGAACAGCATCAGGGCAAAAAGAATGTTTGACCCTTTGAACCGCCACTGTGCCAGCACATAACCATTGATCGCACCCAACAAGGTGGAAATGGCCACGGCCGGGATGGACAGCATCACGGAGTTCCAAAAATAAGGGCGCAGGCCTTCACATTGAATGCCGGTGCAGGCGCTGGACCAAGCTTTGCCCCAGGAAGAGAAATCAATCTCACGTGGCAATGACAGCAATGAACCCGTGCGGATTTCATCTAGGCTTTTCAGTGAGGTCACGACCATCACGAAAAGCGGCATCAAATAATAAAGGGCGAACAGGATGAGCAGAACATAGAGACCAAGGCGTAAGGCAACCCGCTTCATTAGGCGATTGCGACTGGCCCGTTCATCCATTTGTGCGTCGTTCAAGCTAAGATCAGTCATGGCGGGGTCTCAGTTCTGAATAAAGGTAAGGCACGATAATGGCGGTCACGATCATCATCATAACCGTGGCGCTGGAGGCTGCCTGCCCGATATCGCCGCGGGAAAAGGCCATGGCGTACATAAAGGTGGCGGGCAGATCAGTGGCATAGCCGGGGCCGCCGCCGGTGAGAGCAATCACCAAGTCAAAGCTCTTAATCGCCAAATGAGACAAGACGATAAATGACGACAAAAAGATCGGTGCCATTGAGGGGATGATGATGCTCATATAGATGCGCGGTGTGGAAATGCCATCCACCATTGCGGCGCGTATGATCTCACCATCTACCGAGCGCAGGCCGGCCAAAAACAGGGCCATGACAAAGCCTGAGGATTGCCAGACGCCAGCGATCACGACTGTATAAATCGCCAGATCCGGGTTCACCAACCAATCGAACGTGAAATTTTCAAAGCCCATATCACGGAATACGGATTCGATGCCGAGGCCGGGGTTCAAAATCCACTTCCACGCGGTCCCGGTGACGATAAAGCTGAGGGCCATGGGGTAAAGATAAATTGTGCGTAGCGGGCCTTCGGTGCGGATTTTCTGGTCAAGCAAGATTGCCAAAATCAGGCCGATCACCATGGCGAACAGGATGAACAGAATGCCAAAGATGGCCAGATTGGTCAGCGCCACTTCCCAGCGCGGGCTGTTTGCCAGTTTTTCATATTGGATCGGGCCAACCAGATCATATTTGGGCAATAGCCGGGACTTGGTGAACGAGACATAGGCGGTCCAGCCAATAAAGCCATACACAAACACGAAAATGGCAATCAAACTGGGGGCCAGCACCAGTTTGGGGACATGTTTTTCGAGCCAGTCGGTCATTGAGAAACTCCAGTAACACCCACGCGGCTTGCCGCGTGGGTGAGAGGTTTTAGGCGTTAATTATTGTGAAGCAGCGACCGCATTGGCCAGTTGCTCGACAGCCTGCTCAGCGCTCATGTCTGAGTTGAAGTGCGCTGTGACCACATCGGTGATCGCGCCAGCTTGTGCACCGCGCAGGGCCATGCCGTGGGCATAGCTTGGCAGCAGGAAGCCGTTGTCGATGGCTTCATTCAAGTCGGCGTTGGACTGACGTCCGCAGAACTCAAACTCGTCCATTGAAACGTCGAGACGCGCTGGAATGGAGCCTTTGTTCAGGTTGAACACTTTCTGGAAGTTCTCGCCCATGGTGAGCTTGGCCAACAATTTCTGGCCAGCTTGACGGTCTTCACCGTCTACATTGAAGAATGCAAAGCTATCCACGTTGTACAAATAGGCGCCACCTGAAGGTGAAGAGCAGTAGAAATCTTTGCCTGGCTCTTTGCCTGCCGCGATAAACTCGCCTTTGGCCCAGTCGCCCATAATTTGGAAAGCGGCTTCGCCATTGATCACCATGGCTGTAGCCAGATTCCAGTCACGACCGGAGAAGTTGTCGTCAACATATCCGCGCAGCGTACGCATTTGGTCGAACACCTGCTTCATGGTGTCAGATTTCAACGCATCCTGGTCTAGATCAACCAAGGCTTTTCGGTAGAAATCGGGTCCGCCTAGACCGACTGCAACGGCTTCGAAGAGTGTGGCGTCTTGCCAGGCTTGACCACCATGTGCCAGTGGCAAAATGCCCATGCCCTGCAGTTTTTCGGCAGCGGCGTTGAACTCATCCCAGTTTTTCGGTGGTTCGATGCCGGCTTCATCCAAAATATCTGAGTTTGACCAAATCCAGTCGATCCGGTGAATGTTAACCGGTGCAGCACAGTATTCGCCATCACATTTCAAATGATATTGGATCGCCTCTGGCAGCAGCTCATCCCAGTTTTCTGCTTCAGCAACGTCTTGGATGTTGCCCAATGCGCCTTCTTCATACCATTCTTGGATGGAGGGGCCTTTCAACTGCACGGCTGTCGGCGCATTCCCGGAAAGTACACGGGCACGCAGGGCCGTCATGGCCGCATCGCCACCGCCGCCAGCAACAGGCATATCGGTCCACGTGCCGCCATTTGCGTTAAATTCTTCCATAAGCACCTTCACCGCTGCGGCTTCGCCGCCAGAGGTCCACCAGTGCAACACTTCGGCTTCAGGGTCGGCTTTGGCAGCTGTTGTTGCCAAACCCAGCGCCAATGCGCTTGTGACCATAAGCATTTTTTTCATCATTTTTCCTCCCGCAAATAATTTGCTGAACCCAACAACCGCCCCTTTGCGGTGTGGGTGAAATCACATGCTAATGCCCGTCCCCGATTCACAAGATGGAATCGTTCATGTTGTGGTCACAGGGCGCTAATTTTTACGCCTTCTGTTACACGTTGTTACATCGGGGCTTTGCTTGTTACAATTTGTTACCCACTATAGGCGACAGTCGCGCTATTTGGGATGACAAATTGCGGTTGGGGAGGACTATGACCATTCGGCGTATATTGGTTGTCGATGATGACCCGGATGTGGGCATCATGCTCAAACAATATTTGACTCGCGAGGGCTATGCGGTGGAAATCGCCCATGATACCGCCACAGCGCTGATCAAAGTGGGGCAACAGCGGGTGGATTTAATTTTTCTGGATGTGATGCTGGGAAAGGAATCCGGCTTTGATGTGTGTCAGCGATTGCGGGCTGACAATGATGTGCCGATTATTTTTTTGTCTGCCCTGTCAGCAGACCATCATCGACTAACGGGCTATCAGGTCGGGGGAGACGATTATATCGCCAAGCCGTTTAATCCAGGCTTATTGTTAGCGCGGGTGCGCGCTGTGTTTCGCCGCACGCAACGCGCGAGCTCGCTTTCTTATCGCCGGGATACCAGTACCTATTTATTTGACCGTTGGTGTTTTCGTGGAGACCGTGAGGAATTGGTGGATCAAGATGGTGTGGAAACAATGCTTTCAAAGCGGGAGACCGCATTACTCAAGGCATTTCTGGCGAACCCACAAATCCCGTTGACGCGCGAGGAAATCTCCAGCGTGCTGACGGGAGAAGATGAGCCGCAGGCAAAACTGGATGCGCAACAAAGTCGTGCCATTGATGTGTTGGTTGGCCGTTTGCGTCAGAAGGTGGAGCGCAATGCGAAGGCGCCTAAATTGATCAAAACGGTGCGCGGCACGGGTTATCAGCTTTGCACGGCGGTGCAGCGCGATGGATGAAGGGCTCAAGCAGGCTCAGGAAGCACGCGTTTTGTCCGCTACTTCAATATCCTTTGTGATGATGGTGTTCGCCTTTGTGGCCGGACTAGCGGCCGCAATTTTATGGGAAAGCTCCAACAGCACTTGGCGGGCGCACTTAGATGAAGGGTTTAACGCGGGCGTTGCGCTTTATGGCATTGTGTCGGAATTGCGCAGCGATCCCGACGGTGTCGTCCCCCAGTCAGATTTTGACTTAAAAGTTGTGCGGCCGAAAAGCCAGCTACGCAACGGGGTTGAACAAATCAATTTTGATGTGCCGCAACGCGCTGTTTATGAAACAAGCTTTTCTTTACGTTCGGGGGCTGAGGATAGTCCCGCCAGTCAGGATCGGTTGGCCGTCCGTATCTTTTCTCCAAATATAAAATATCAGATTGCTGGTGTGCAGACGCCGGAAGCCACCGGGCTCGCCTATCAGTTTGGTGAAATCTCACGTGAAATTGCCCGCATTTGTTCGGATGCAACCTTATTTGTGGCGCTGGATGAAACACGTTGGTTACGCGCGCAAGCGCCGCATGTTTGGGCTTGCACAGCACGGCCGGCAGACTATCGGCTATTGGCGCTTTTGCTGGGCACCCTGGTGATGGGTATTTTGTTCAGTGTGGCCAACGGCTTCTCGTTGATGCTGGATCGGCTGGCCCAGCAGATCTTCAGAGCGGCGCGACGCGGCTTGCTGGAACCAATCCCGGCACGCGGCGTGGCCGAAGTTCGTCGGCTGACGGCGGCGGTCAACGAATTTTTTAAAAATGAGCATGAGCGATTGGAACAACGTGCCTTGCTGATGTCCGGCATTTCCCATGATCTGGGCACTCCGGCGACGCGGTTGAAGTTGCGGACAGCCCTGATCGAAGACGCGGCGCTGCGCGAGAAGCTGGACCGAGACATTGACCAAATGACCGACATGATTGATGGCGTGCTCAGCTACACCAGACACGAGATGGACCAGGAAAGCCCCAAACGGATTTCCATGCGCTCGCTGGTGGAAGCCTTGGTGGATGATTATCAGGATATTGGCCATCCGGTGACCTTTTTTGCACCAGATTTGGTCAATCTGGACCGGCCCGGCAGTGTTTTCTCACAAACCAGCGAGGGGACGAAAATGCTGTTGCGGGACCAGCAACGGGTTCTGTCGCGCTGCCGACCGAATGCCTTGCGTCGGGCGCTCACAAATCTAATCGATAACGCCATCAAATATGGCGAAAAAGCTGAAGTTCACCTATCGGCGAACGCCGATCAGGTGACCATTCAGGTGGTCGACCATGGATCGCATGCCAGTTTTGAGGCGCCGGAAAAACTGGTGGAGCCCTTTGTACGCGGCGACAATGCCAAGCTGACCAAAGGGGCCGGGCTGGGGCTGACCATCGCCAACTCTGTGGTACGTGGGCATGGCGGCGAATTGCAATTTGAGCAATTGGCTGATGGGATGCGCGTCACCATGATTTTGCCGCGCTGGCTTTAGCGATATTGCGACCGGACGCTGCCCCGTGTTGGCAGCGTCCGACGAGGTCAGCTTTTTCGACCCAGAAAGTACCAAATTATCAACCCGACAAGCGGCAAGAGCAAGATGATCAGGATCCAAAGCACCTTGGACAGAGTGGAACTTGAAGACTGCGCGATTTTGATGATCGCCCAGATGTCCAGAACCAGTATTATGAGGCCCAGCAGGCCACCAACTTCAAAACCCATTTTATTTCCTTTCAAATATTCAGGTCCGCCTTAAGCGTTGGCGGCGCGGTTTTCATTGTCGTTCAAGCTTTCTATCAATTCATCTTGCATCAGCACTTGGCGATGGGGATAAGGAATGTCGATTTGTGCGTTGTCCATTGCCTTCTTCACCGCCTCCAGCACGGCCATGCGCGCGGCGTAGAAGTCGTCAGTTGTGGTCCACCACCGGGCGCGAAGATTGATCGAGCTATCGGCAAATTCCCACACACCGATATCCGGCGCTGGGTCATCGGTGACAGCATCAACGGACTTGACGGCTTTAAGAATTGTGTCTTTGGCCTTGTCAATGTCTGCATCATAGCCGATGCCAAACTGATAGTCTGTCCGCATGATCGGGTCTCGCGTAACAATGGTGAAGGCGTTGGTGAACACCTGACCATTGGGAATGGAGACGTCCTGGCCATCAAATGTACGGATCCAGGTTGAGCGTGTGGAGATCTCGCGCACGATCCCTTCGTAACCGTTGGCTTTTATCCAGTCGCCCACTGTAAAGGGTTGGCGCAGCAAGATGATGAGACCGGCGAGAAAGTTCTGCAAGATATCTCGGAAAGCAAAACCAATGGCAACAGACCCCACACCCAGGATTTGAATTAGTTCTGCCGCACCCACGCTCGGCGCGATGATGGCCACGGCCACCAGTAGCCCAGCAAATATAACGACCATATGGACTATGCGCCCAATGGCGACGCCTACACTCTTATTGGCACGGCTGCTGATAAGGTTTGTGGTGATGTTTTTGATGAAACCGCCCACAATCGTGATGATGATGAATACGGTCAGGGCGATAATGATCTGCGGTATCAGCGCAAAGAAACTTTGGATCATTGCCGACATCGTGTCGATGGACGCAGTGGCCTGATCAACTAACGGATCCATAAATCATTCTCCAAAACGTGCACAGTTTAATGTGTCTTAGAAGAACGAAATTCAGTTTGGTTTGTTCCGCCCCCATTTTGGTGGGATCGAGGTGGGTTTAGAGATTCAAGGGAATATCGATTGTGACCTTAAGCCCATCTTTTTCGAAGGTGCGTTCAATTTCCCCCCGCAGTTCCCCGCGGATATTGGCATCAATCAACTTGGTGCCAAAGCCTGCCTTTTTAGTGGCCTCAACAGGTGTTTGGGTGTATTCGCGCCAATTTAAATGAAGGCGTTTTCGCGCCTTTTTACCTTCAGTTTTCCATGTCACGCTGAGTTTGCCGCCGGGCTCTGTTATGCCGCCATATTTCAACGCATTGGTTGCCAGTTCATGGCAGACCAGGCCGATCGCTTGGGTTGCTTGTTCATTTAACTCGATCTTGGGCCCATCCATTTCGTAATATTCAGTGTGTTCGCCAAAAACCTGTTCGAGCTCGGCGCTCAAAAGCGTTTTGAGATCGGCCCGCTGCCATTTGGAGCGAGTGAGCAAATCTTGAGATTTGGACATTGCATGCAGGCGGGCATTGAAGCTTTTCGTAAATTCTTCAATGTTCTCGGCGCCATTTGCTGTTTGGCGGGATATGGCCAGAACGCGGGCGATTGAGTTCTTGATCCGGTGCCGCATTTCTTGCAGCAACATTTCTTTTTCCTTGAGTGTCTCTTCAACAACCCGTCTTACCGCTTGTGCCTGACGCACAGCATTTTGTTGTGCCACAGTAGCAATTGCCAACGCAAAAGCGAGAATGGCCGATAGGGTACCAAGAATCATTGAGCTGAGATGTGGAAAGGCGCTTTGGTAAAACAGGGATGTTTCGTGCAACTCAATCGTCCAAACACGGCCGGCAAAATCCAGTTCGCGCGTGACCGTATATTGGGCTTTATCTGGCGCGAAATTCGCGGTTTCGAATAGGGGGCGATCATGATCAGACGTTTTCAACGCCACGCGTCGCGTTTTTTGTGCCGACAGGGCGGCCAAATGCAAGTCTCCTGCCCGAAAGGGCGCATAGACAAATCCCCGCACTTCTTCCTTTGCTACTGAGGCGTTTTGCGGTTGTCCGAAGGGCAGATAAACCAGAAAACCGGCCTGCTTGTGGGAAGTGATCTCCTGAACCAGTTCCACCGGCGCGCTTACCGATGCCTCGCCGGTTTGCAAGGCGCGCATAATGGCAGCGCGGCGCGATGGCTCCTGATACATATCATAGCCGAGCGCCGTTTTGTTGCGCTCGTCTTGCGGTTCCAGCAAAACGATGGGGGTGCGATGGGTTTGATCTGTTTCGGGCCAGACCGCGCGCCCCAACGCGTAATTGGCTGAAATCTCCAACTGCGCTTCAATCTCCTCCCCCACGGGAATGAAACTGGCGTAGCCTATGCCCTGAATGCCGGCATATTTGTCATTAATGCCAAGGCCCGCTACAAACCGTTTGAATGCTCGGCCATCGACTTCACCGTTGGTGGCGGAAAACAAGGCGCGTGTGGCAAACAGTAACGCGACATGTTGGCGTAGACGCTCTTGCAGACTATCTACTGCTTCGTCCGCAATAATTTCAAAGCGCTTTTGCTCGGCTGTCACTTCTGCCCGATACACAACAGTTGTCATGCCAATGCCCAACGCAGTGACCAAAACAAATACAAATAGGGGGAGATAGCGCTTCATATATTGCCTGACATTTCTAGAAATTGACCTATATGTTCAAATGATTTGTGTGGCAAGTTGATCGCCCAATATTACCCAGTTTATCGGAACAATTATGGCCTAAATTCGTTTTGCTGCAATATTGAAATAGGAGGAAACAATGAGTTGGCAGAACAGTTCCGCCAAGTGGGAGCAAGTCTCCGGTAAATGGGAACAGCTCAAAGGCGAGGTGCAAGTGCAGTGGGGAAAACTCACTGACGATGACCTTGATATTATCGACGGTAATCGGAAGAAACTGGTTGGTAAACTTCAAGAAAAATATGGCAAAGCCGAGGAAGAGGCTGAAGAAGAGGTTGACCTCTGGCTGGTTAATTCCCGACTGGACGAGCATTAACAGCGAAAAGCATGAGCCGCCTTAAGCGGCTCACTGCAGCCCCTCATGCATTGGAGGGGAATGAAATTTCATACCGAATTGTGCCATCGCTCACATTGTAGTCGGCCCTGCCGGATAGTGCATTGGGCACAACACGTTCCAAAATAGTACTGCCAAAGCGCTTATTGTCTGCTTGGACATCCGTATCTTCGACAACGGGTTCTTCCCAGCTCAATGTCAGAATAGGCGTTGTACTTTCCAATTGTTGAAGCTTCGTCGAAATATAAATATGGCGATCATCTTGCATGAAACTACCATGCCGGGCAGCATTGGATAATAATTCATGCAGTGCTAGGCCCACGTGTACAGCCGCATTGGGGCTAATCACCACGTCTTCGCCATAAAATCTGATCAGCTTTTTTGCACGCAGCGGGAAGTGGCTGATTTGTCGTTCCACCAGATCTTTCAAACTGGAGCCCTGCCAATCGGTTTCCATGATCGAGTCTTGCGCCAATGACAGGCTTTGCAGCCGCCCGTGAAAGCTTTGCAAAAAGCGATCCAACGACGGCGCGTGCCGGGCAGTTTGAGAAGCGACACTTTGTATGATGGCCATTAGGTTCTTTGACCGGTGACTGACTTCTTTCAACAAGGTGCGCAGCGTTTTTTCCCGCCGTCTTTCATCGGTCAGGTCATTGACAGTCGTGAAAATTTGCTTGCCGTCCTGACGGTCGAAGACCAACTCCACCAAAAAATGATAGGTGCGACCGCGCGCATCAACCCATTCAAATTCTCGCTTCTGGCCCGTGTCGAGGATTTTTTCTTTTTCTGCGGTCAGTCGTTCGCCCAGATCGCGACCAAATATGCTCAGATCTGATGGCGTGTCGTCGCTGCCGGGCGAGTTCCAGTCGGTCGGTAGATTGGCGATATATTGATATTGGAAGTTTTCGTTTTGCAACATAGCGCACACGCCTGAGCGAACCAGCGCAAAGGTTAGATAGTCTCGTTGTCTATCGGAATCTGTTTCCTGTTTTTCCCAGGTGAGAGAATGTCTATGCATAAAGGGTCTCAAATTGAGATGCAGGTGACGCATTGCGCCACCCGCGAACTTGCTGATTTACGGCTTCCGCCGCACAAAGCCTGTGATTACAGATACGACCAGAAAGATCAAGAATAGATAGAACAAGATCTGAGCGATACCTGCTGATGCGCCGGCTATTCCGGAGAAACCAAATATTCCTGCGATGACTGCGACAGCCAAGAAGATTAGTGCATAATATAGCATTGTTTTTCTCCTTTTTTAACTGTCAGGTCAACGTCCCTAGGCTGATTTAGTTCCTTCCTTTGCGCTGTGCCCATCAAAAAACAGAGCTTGGCTGATCAAAGCCTTTACGGTTTCTTCCCGGAAGGGTTTTGTGACCAAGAAGGTCGGTTCCGGCCGCTCACCGGTCAACAATCGCTCGGGATAGGCCGTGATGAAAATGACCGGCAGAGCATCCTGAGCCAGGATTTCATTGACCGCATCTATGCCGGAACTGCCATCTGCCAATTGAATGTCAGCCAACACAAGACCAGGTTTTTCCTGCTTGTATAGCTCGCGGGCTTCGTCGTGGGTGCGGGCAATGCCTGTGACGGAGTGACCCAACTCATCCACCAATTGTTCGATATCCATTGCAATCAGTGGTTCGTCTTCAATGATCATCACTCGGGTGGTTACCTGTTTGGCGATGTCTTGATGCGCCTTGTCGAGAAGTTTGAGAACGTCATCCTTGTCGGTGTCGAGGATCTCAGCGATCTCATCATGACTAAATTCTTCCACACTTTGAAGCAGGAAGGCGTTTCTGGCTTTGGACGGTATTGCTGACAAGTTGGCTGCCGCACGCTTCTCCCAACTATAGGGACTGTCCATGGTCGTTAGATCGACCTTTGCGGAATTGTATAAGATACAGAATAATTTATAGATGGCGACTTTGTCGCTGGATGCTTCAGGGAAGCTGTTCACATCCTCTATCAAAGTTTCCAACAGCAGCGCCACATAGGCGTCGCCAGAGGTTTGTGAGCCGGTCGTCGCACGGGCGAAGCGCCGCAAATAGGGCAGATGCGCCGCAATTCGAGTGGATAATGACATAAATTTCTCCATTCCCCAAAACTGGTTACTCCACCAAAAACGTCGGTGGGTAAAAAAAGTTCCCTTTAGGCGGAACAATTTTCGCGTTTGGATGTTAAGTATACAGCACTAAGTAGTTTTTGAAATATGGGCTGAGTTTATGAACCAACACGCCGGTAAAAATGGCACAAAAAACGTCGACGGTGACGACGTCGATGAGTCAGAGACCGCTCTTGTGGCGGATGGAAGTGAAATGATTTCAGAAAAACTCAAACAGCTTTACGATTCTGTGGCCGAAGAAGGCATATCCGATCGATTTCTAGATCTGTTGGAAAAACTGGATGCGGCCGAACAAAAGTCGTCAGACGAGGAGCGCTCTTCATGAGTTCACAGTCGCAGACGGCTGAATTTAAACGAGAGCTTCTTAAATGCCTGCCCGGGCTCCGTGGCTTTGCTATATCCTTGATTGGCAATCATGATCGGTCCGATGACCTTGTGCAAGATACAATTGTGAAGGCATGGGCCAACAAGACCAAGTTTGAGCCAGGCACGAATATGAAGGCCTGGCTTTTCACCATCCTGCGCAATGAGTTTTACTCTCAAATGCGCAAAAAAGGTCGGGAAGTGCAGGACACGGATGGCGCTTTCACAGACTCTTTGTCTACCCATGCGGCACAGTTGGGATCAATGGATTTGCACGACTTCAAGAAAGCCTTGAGCAAATTGCCTGATGATCAGCGCGAAGCTATCGTTTTGGTTGGCGCTTCAGGCTTGTCTTATGAGGAGGCTGCAGAGATTTGCGGTTGCGCAATTGGCACCATCAAAAGCCGCGTCAATCGGGCCCGTGAAAAATTAAGGGAGATTTTGGACGTTTCCGGCCACCAGGATTATGGGCCGGACGCCGGCTCGGCCGCGGTCACCAAGACACCGGTATCGCTTTAGGGAACTGAAATTAGGTATTAAAAAAGGGCCGGTGAGAACCGGCCCTTTTAATTTGGCATCTATTGTTAAAACGCCTATTCGCTTGCTGTGGCGCGCAGCATCCAGATGGCCTTTTCGTGGAAAGCGAGTCGTTCGGTCATCAAATCCTCGGTGACCACATCTTTATTATCACCTGCTTTTTCGGCTGCTTCGCGCATTTGACGGCAAATAGATTCATGTTCTTTGATCAGATCATCCACCATCTCAATCGCTGTAAGGTGTTCTACTTCCTTGCCTTCTGGCGCAAAGTCGGCGGCATGGCCAATGCTGTAGGGCGCAACATTGCCCAGCGCACGCACCCGCTCTGCGATCACGTCGATGGCTTCAAACAGATTCTGATAGTGTTCCTCGGTCAGCTCATGCAGCGGTTTGAACAGCGGGCCGACCACATTCCAGTGATAAACATGGCTTTTCACCATCAGGCGATAGCTTGCGCCCAAAATGTCAGAGAGCGTCTTTGAAATATCTTTGCGAAAGCCCTCTTCCAAACCTGTATTGATGTCTTCTGACGTCGATTTGGCGTGCATAATGGAAGAAACATTGGACATTATAATTCCCTTTCGTTGAAGGCTCTGGTGGGTTCATCGCGCAACAAACTGCTGTATTGCGCTCTCGAAAGCAAAACGATGCTCGTGACGAAATGTTCCGGAATTAGCCCGGCTCAGAACTTAATTTTTCAGCGTCCGATTGTGGCGATTTGTTCAGCAGGTGTGTGTTGATGTTGAGCACGATGGTGGTGGCGATCAACAGCATCGGCACAGCGATAAAGCCGCCCAATGGCCCCCATATCCAGATCCAATAGGTGATGGTGAAAAAGACCAGAAACGGGTTGAGCATCATGGCGCGTCCGATCACTGTCGGGGTGACCAGTTGGGCCTCGATCCCGTTTATGATGAAATAGATGATCATCGGGATCAGCGCCGCGTTCACCGTGTCGAAAGTCACCAAACCCACCCCGAATAGCGTGGCCATCATAATAGCGGGGCCGATATAGGTGATATAGTTCATCAATCCTGCCAGCATGCCCCAGAGGAATGGAGCGGGAATGCCAGCCGCCCAAAGCGCAAACGACATGGTTAAACCCAGGCCGATATTGATAAAGGTGATGGAAATTAGATAGCGCGAGATAAATTGCTCAACCTCATTAAAAATATGCGCCACCGCTCTGCGCGTGTTGTCTACGGAGAACAGGCTGATGACGGCTTTTTTAATTTCCTCTCGGGTGGCGATAAAAAAGTAAAGGCTCACCAAAAAGATCAGAATTTGCGCCAAAAAGGTGGGTGCCGAAAAAGCGACAGCTTTGAGGGGGGAATCCTCCTCGACTTGCACGACCATGTCGGCGGTTTGACTGGTAAATTGGTTGAGTTGTTCTCGCGCGCCTTCAATGGTGGACATCATGCCTTGCCAATCTGCAATGATCCCTTGGAGCTTGACCCAGAGTTCCGGCAAACGTGAAATCCAGCCGTATAGCGGCCAAACAAAGGCGGTAAGTATGGTCATGATGATCAGAAAAAAGCTAACAACCACTGCGGCGCCAGAAACGGTGGGCGGCACGCCAATCCGTTCAATGCGGTCGGCCAAAGGACCAAACATCAATCCAATCACGATGGAAGAGATGATGGGCGCCAGTATGACTTGCCCCAATACCAGCAGTGCTGACGCAGCCAGTACAATGATCAATGTCAGCGCGCAGAGCTGCACAACGTTCAACAGCCAAGGCTCTATGTGTAAATTATGAAAACGATGCGCCATTGGAGGTCCGATAATAACAGGTTAGCAAGTTTGCCTAAAAAAGGTTGATAGCGCGATGGGTCGCGCTATCTGGGGAGGCGTTTAGTGTCTTGCTGTGGCTCATCGCCGAGCAACGACCACCCGATCAGCGCCACAGCTGGCGCCAGCAAGGCATTTTTTTCCAAAGCCCGGTCCACCGTGGCTTGGGTCAAGGTGGTCAGCAATTGACGTTGCGCCAATGCTTGTTTTTGCCTTGCTTGTCTGTCACGAACACTTTTGATGAGCCAAACAATGATGGTCAAAACCAGCATCCCTGCCGCCACGATCAGCGACGCGTAAACTGCGTTTGTGGCCTGCTCTAACGCAAACCAAGCTGCGGCGATAAAGGCCAAATAGGCCACGGCCCCTGTGGTTAGACAAATCAGGAGCAAAACCGAGTTCGTTTGCACCCGATTCATCATCACGTTGGACAGGCGCGTGGCCAGAATGCCTAATGCATTAATATCTTTCATGGCCTTACTCGCGCCCACCGCGAGACAATAGAGCCAGCAAAACCCCGGCACCCAGAGCGAGACCAACAGATTTCAGCGGTTGCTTCTTAATATAGTCGCGAACCTGCTCAACTTCCTCGTTGGCCAGTTCTGCGGTCTTCTGCGATGTTTCAGATACAGTTTCCGCCGCCTTTTCCATCTTGCTTTCACCTTTCTCGGTTACGGCTTTCATCAAGGCGTGGACATCGCTTTGCAGACCTTCAATCTGGGCCTCTAGGGCCTTGACCAAATCGGTCTGATCATTTGCATTTGCAGTTCTCGAAGTTGTTTTGGTTGCCATGATCGTCTCCCTTCAGATCGTTCTGGAAATTCAACGTTCGTGAAAGATTTTCGTTCCCCAAAAAAGAAGGGCGCTATTTCTAGCGCCCTTTTTGAATATTCTAGTGTCTATTTACCGGATGATGAATCCATCTGGGTTATTGTTATATTCTTCTTCAGAATATGCCGGACCTGCTTCAAGGGTTTCCTGTGAAAATTCTGAACGAACCCGCAGGTTGTTGTCAGCATCTACATAGATGCTCAGCTTGTCTGCGCTAAGCGCGACTGGCTTTTCACCCAAGCCCAGGAAGCCGCCTACATCCACAATATAGGCTGTTACATTACCATCTTGGGTCACCAGCACATCTGAGATTTCACCAACTTCATTCTGGTCCGGCCCGAACACAGGTGTGCCCATTAAATCATCGGCACTCAGTTCACCATGTGCCATTGTTTTCCAGCCTTCGTCATCCCAGTTCCAGTCCATATCGAGATTCATCTCGCCAGAACCTTCGTTGGACATCTCGCCATCTTGGCCTTCGATGGCCAAGTCTTCACCGTCCGTCATAGTGGCGTCGGTTTCAACGTTGGCTTCTGTTTCGCTTTGAGCAGAGGCATCAACATTTGTCTCGCTGTCATCGGTCAAATCCTGCATGGTTTGCTGGGCCTTACTTTGCAGGTCCTTTATCCATTTTTGACCTTCTTCCGTCCAAGACATGCGGTCTGCGGTATATTCCCCCTCTGCTTCAAGTGCAGCGCGGTCAAAGGTAGGGGCGGCGTCAAGGTCTGCCTTGGTCATGCTGGTCACAACAATGCGTTCACCATCACGCTCGACCCATTGAATATCTTCAATGGACAGGGCCACTTCCTTTTCGCCAAGGCCAAGGAAGCCGCCGACGCCAACAATGATCCATTCAGCATTGCCGTTTTCGTCCATCACAACATCATTCACATCGCCAATGGCGGCCCAATTGTCAGCTTCGCCTTTTACATGGACTTCCTTATCCAAAAAGTTCGAAGCCAAAAGCTTGTTTGATTCAACACTGGACGTTGTGGTCATGTCCAACTGTCCATCGTTGCTGTTTGATGTGTTCGCGTCGACATTCGCTGACACGTTGCCGTCCAGTTTTGCACCTTCGTCGGTGCTTAGTTGAACGTCCGCATTGAGGTCCGTCTGCGCTTCGGTCGACAGTGTATGATTGTCTGCAAAGCCTGCGGGAACTAGAAAAGCTAGCGCCGTCGTTATCGTCAAAAGTCTGGCGGTCAATTTTTTCATTTGTCGCTCCTGTTAACTTCGTATCTTGTCTTCGAACGCGGGGCAGGTCCCGCGTTCGTTTGATTTATTCGAGTTTCTCAATCTCAGCTTATTGCTTCATGGCAGCCTTCAGACGGGCCGCACCTTCTGCTGTCCAAGAAAGGTTAGCTGCGGTGTAAGCGTCATTCTCCTCGAATTCAGCACGATCAAATTCGGCAGCAGCTTCCAGATCTGCTTTCGTCTTTTGGGTCACAACGATTTTTTCGTTGTTAACTTGTGCCCAACCGATTTGATCTGCGGATAGGGCAACTTCTTTCTCACCAATGCCCAAGAAGCCGCCGACGCCGACGATGACGTATTGGGCATTGCCATCATCATCCATGACGATATCTTTCACTTCACCAACAACTTCTACGTTTGTCCCTGCTGCTGTATGTACTTTCGTGCCCAGCAATTCACTGGCCAGAAGCGCTCCGGACATGTCGACAGAAAGTGATGCGGTTTCAGCATTCGCGTTCAATTCAACGGACGCATCAGCATCGCCAGACAAATCGACGCCTGCATCTACGCTCGTGTTGGCGTCTGCACCGGCTTCTGCGTTGCTTGTTGAATCATTAGAGCTGGCCTCAACGGTTGTATTTACCGTGGTGCTCGTGTCAGCGCTTACATTCGCTCCGTCAGCAAAGGCTGGGGCTGAAATAAGTGTTGCGATTGCAGTAGTAGCAAGTAGTTTTTTCATTTGTCTATCTCCCTTCTTTTCAATCTTATCCGATATTTGGTATATATCGGATTTCATCTGGTAAACTTTCTATTGTTACTTTTGTTCCATCTAGAATGTCATATTTTTACTAAAGTTTGCCGAGCATCCAAATGAGAGTGAAAATCACCAAAAGCAAGCCGATTATACCCATCGGCCGATATCCCCATCTGCGGGAGTAGGGCCATGTGGGTGCAGTGCCCACCACAGAAATGATGAGAAGGATAAGTATTAACGTCGTAAAACCCATTTATACCTCGCATCTTAACTTCAACTAATTAACTTTAGTGTCCGTTTAACGAAATAAGGTGTGGGTCTGTTCCAATTTATATTGTGATTTTATTGAGGCAAAAAAGTGGGCCAATTGTGAAGCTAGGGCTGGTTGGGGGAGGGGAGTTGCTTCGCAATTGGCCCAATACTTGGAGGTTTAGTTCATTATTCGCTAGGGGTAAGTTCCTCAGGAACTTCAAGCTCGATTGAAACTGACTCTTGGTTGCTGAAATAGCCGTTGTAAGCGAGGTAGCCCACAAAAATCAGTGCAGCAGCAAGAACGATTCCTACAATCCAACCCATAGGGGTGGAGGTATTTGAAACAACAACAGTTTCCTTATTGTTTTTATCAGTCATGGTGCCGCTCCTCAGCTCCGTATTTGCTGATTACAGAACGTTTGATCTCTCGATTGGTTCCATGTCGGTCATTTTTTTTGAAAATTTTTTAGATCGCACAAAAAAAGGCCGCCTCATTGGAGGCGACCTTTTTTTTCGAGTATCTGTCCGTTAGGCAGCTAGTTTTTTGCCCAAGGACTCCGTTTTTTCAACCAAGGCCTCATGCAATGTTTTGATGGCCTTCTCATAATCGGATCGGTCCACAATGATCTGCACGTCAACCTTGCGCAGCAAATCCTGCATGCTCAGCGGGGTGATATTGGCTTCGGCCAGCGCCAAGATGGCACGGGCAGCCACATCACACCCCTTCAGGTTGCGGCCAATGGCTGAAATAAAGGCCACTTTGCGTGAACTGATTTCAGCCGCGGGAAACTCTTTGGACAAATCAGCTTCCACCCGCTTGATATTCTTCAGCGACCCTTTGAGATAGTGGGTAATGGTATTGGCGTTGGAGGTTTTTGAGATGATTTGCACCTTGTGGCGCGTCAATGCATCCAAAATCCGGGTGTCGTAGCCTTTCACGCCCACCATGTCCTGCTCAAAGAATTCAAAGGCGATGACATTGTCCAAACCGGTAATGATCTCGACGCCTGCCTTTTTGCCCTGATCTGTGGCATTAATTGTTGTGCCGGGGTGCTCAGGTTCGAATGAGTTTTTGATGCGCAGAGGAATATTGGCCTGGCGCAAGCCCTTCGCCGCGGATGGGTGAATGGCTTCCATACCCATATTGGACAGCTGGTCGGCCACATCATAATTGGTGTCGCCAATCACCTGCACCGCATCTTCGCCCACCACTTTCGGGTCGGCAGATGACAGGTGGAATTCCTTGTGAATGATCGCTTCTTTTGCCTCAGTGATGACAGCGATGCGCGACAAGGTCACTTCGCTGTAGCCGCGATCATAAGTTTTCATCAGCGCTTCTTTTGATTGAGCATAGCCAGTAACAATAGGCAGCTCTTTTGATACATCAATGTCCTTGAAGGCATTTTTGATGTTGTCATCCAAGCTATATTGCTCTTCGTCACGCCAACCAGAAAGGTCAACCATGCGGGCATTTACGCCATTTTGCTGCAGCAGCAAGGCGGTGTTGTATGCTGAGTGCACTTCGCCCAGTGCGGAGAGCATTTCGCGCACCGTCAACAAGTGATTGTCGAGGCGGAAATGGCCGTATGAGCACAGACGGTGCAAATCGATCAGGCAAGAGCGCACGCCTTCTACCCGCTCGCGAACAAAGGCATTGGCTGCGCCAAGCGCTTGTTGATCCTCAAAGATCTCGGCGTTGATATCCTGCATGCGTCTGGACAGTTTGTCGAGCGCATCGCCCCAAGCCCAATCGCTTTCTGCACTGGAGAACAGGGCATAGACGCCAGGCGCACCAGACTTTTTATGTTCCAGCAGCTCATTCGTGATGCCGCCATAGGCAGACACCACAAAGATGCGATTATAGAGTGCGTCACCTTTGCGCTCACCAATCAGAACATTTTTCAAAAGTTCATGGGTACGCGACATTGATGTCCCGCCGATTTTCTCAACTGTGTGGTTCGGCATGGTTACTCCTTATTTGGACGCTTTACCGTGTGCACCGCATAATGCGGTGCACCGCGACGGTTATTCCGTCGATTCAATGTGGCCCTCACGTAGGGTCACGGGCTCCTCGGGATTGCGACGACCAAGGAAGTTCGGCCGTGGTTTCGCCGCCCCGAAAGGCGCTTCAAGTTGGTTTGACCACGCATTGTAAACGAAAAATGCGTTTGAGCGTGGGTAAGGGGTGATGTTCCCGTTTGAGCCGTGCATGGTGTTGCAGTCAAACAGGATCACCGTCCCTTTTTTGCCTGCGGCATATTCGATGCCGTGGTCCTGTGCCAATTTTGACAAGGCTTCAGCGGACGGCACCCCAACCTTTTGCTGTTTCAGCGAGGTCTTGTGGTTATCTTCAGGGGTTTCGCCTGCGCAAGCAATAAAGGTGTTTTGAGACCCAGGCATCAGCATCAATGGCCCATTCAACGCATCATTATCTGTCAGCAAGATTGATGCAGAAATGGCGCGCATGCGCGGCATACCGTCTTCGGCGTGCCAGGTTTCAAAATCTGAGTGCCAGTAGAACTCTTTACCCGTTAGGCCAGGTTTGTAGTTCAGCCGTGACTGGTGAACATAGATCTCGTCATCAAGCAGGAACCGAACTGGCTCAGAGATGCGCACATCTTCGGCCAAACGCGAAAAGACTTCGCTTTGCAAGTCCAAGTCAAAAATAGTGCGCACATCGTCGGTGCCCGGTTCCGTCACCAGACTTTCCTGGTGCAACTTGGTGGCATCCGAACGAAGGCGCGCGCTTTCTTCGATTAGCGCATCAATTTCACCTGGCAAAAAGATGTCCTCAAGGACGAGAAAGCCATCGCGCTCAAACTTTTTTACCTGATCAAGGGCCAAGGGTGCTCCCGGGCGCCATTCAGACCAGACAACGGGGTCTTTGCGTTCAAGCCAACGTTCACCTGAAGGCAAACGAGTTACATATGCATCTTCTTGTTCTATCGGTTTGATTGCAGCGCTACTCATAGCTCGCTCCTTTTCGTTCGTTAGACCAAAAATTCACATTCTATTCTGCTGCGACCTCCGGTGCGGGCGCATATGAGCCATCTTCACGGTGCACTTCGTTGCCTGTAACCGGCGGGTTGAAAGTGCAAGCAAAGGTAATTTGGCTCTTTGCCGACAATTCGTGCTTGTCGTTTTTGTCCAAGGCATAAATTACGCCTGGCTTAATTTCATGAACTTCGCCAGTGGCCAAATCTTTGATCTGGCCTTCGCCCTCAATGCAAAACACCGCTTCAAGGTGGTGTTTATAATGAAACACGTGCGATGTGCCGGCCTTGATGCGGGTCACATGGAAGGAAAATCCCATATTGTCGTCTGCCAGCAACAGGCGTGTGCTGTCCCACCCATCGGTGGATACCAGTCGGTCTGTTTCACGTGCTTTGTTCAAATCGCGTACAATCATTATTTACTCCGCTGCTGAGCGTTGGTTCTTGTCGACAAGGGTGCAATCAAATGCGGTCTCGATAACGTCGAGGCCCTTGGCAAAGGTTTCTTTTTCAATGGTCAGTGGTGCCAGAATCTTGACGATCTCATCGTCACTGCCAGAAGTTTCAACGATCACGTCGTTTTCAAAGGCATGTTCGCAAATGTCTGAGGCCGCATCGCCATCCTCGCAATCAATGCCCATCATCATGCCGCGGCCTTTGAGGCCAAACCCATATTTGTCGGCAATAGATTGCAGGCGCTGTTCCAGATAGTCTGATTTCTCTTGAATCTCAGCCTGGAACTGGTCATCAGACCAGAATTTGTCGATCGCGACCTTGGCCGTGATGAAGGCGTGGTTGTTGCCGCGGAATGTGCCGTTGTGCTCGCCTGGCTTCCAGATGTCCAATTCAGGCTTAAACAGGGTTACCGCAAAAGGCAGACCCATGCCTGAAAGAGATTTCGCCATGGTGATAATGTCTGGCTCAATGCCCATTTCTTCGAATGAGAAGAAGGTCCCTGTGCGGCCGCAGCCAGCTTGAATATCGTCAACGATGAACAGAGCGCCATGCTTTTTGGCGATGGCCTGCATTTTTTGCATCCATTCTTTAGATGCAACATTCAAGCCGCCTTCGCCTTGCACCGCTTCCACCAAAATGGCGGCAGGGGCATCAATGCCAGCGGAACTGTCGCTGAGCAAAATATCAAGTTGCTCGGCCGTATCCACATTGTCACCGAAATAGCCATCAAATGGCGCACGGTGCACGCCAGACAGTTCCATGCCTGCGCCGCCGCGTTTGCCAGCATTGCCGGTCGTGGCCAAAGCACCCAGTGTCATGCCGTGGAAGCCATTGGTGAATGAAATCACATTGGTTCGGCCGGTGACTTTACGGGCCAGTTTCAGGCCAGCCTCAACGGCATTCGCGCCTGTAGGGCCTGTAAACATCATCCGGTAGTCCATGTTGCGCGGTGCCAGAATCTTCTCGTGGAAGGTTTCCAAGAAATCGCGCTTGGCGTTGGTGTGCATGTCCAGACCATGGGCAATGCCGTCACGGCTGATGAAATCAACCAGCGCCTGCTTCATATCGGGATCGTTGTGGCCATAGTTCAAAGAGGCGCAGCCAGCAAGGAAGTCGGTATATTCTTTGCCATCGGCGCCGTAAATGGTTGCATTGACCGCGCGATCGAACATTTTCGGGAAGGCGCGGCAATAACTGCGCACAGCGCTTTCGCGACGTTCAAATACGAGAAGGTCTTGTTGTTCACTATTGGTCATTGTCGGTCCTTCGGATTTGTTCAATTTCGTGTTCGCGTCGGGCCTGTTAAGCTACTGAACGCAACACAGGGTGATTTTGTTTCACGGGGGCAATCGAAACCAGGTGCTCTGTTGCGCCTTGGCCGTCCAAATGCTCTTCCTCGTCAAACATCACTTTTTTGTTCAGGTCGGCACCAAAAGTGTCGGCGATGGCGCCAAACAGGGCCCAGCTCGCGTCATTGTCTTTGGTGATGGTGCTCTCAATTTTTCTGACATTTTCGCAAATGTCGCGTTTAAGCACGGTGTGAATCAGCTGCTTGGCGATGCCCAGGCCGCGTGCTTCTTCAGACACACAGACTTGCCAAACAAATAGAGTGTCCGGCTTTTGCGGTGGGATATAGGCAGAAATCCACCCGACCGGGTTTCCATCTACTTCAGCGATCGCGCATGTGCCCGCAAAGTGCGTGCATTGCAGCAGATTGCAGTAGATAGAGTTTTCATCCAGCTTGCCGGAGTTTTTGACAATGTCCCAAACGACTGACCCATCGTTAGCCGTTGGCTTGCGGAAGGTGGGACGCGCTTTGGTTCTATTTGCTTTCATTTTTCAACAATCCATGTGTTGTGAAAATTCAAATTCGCTTTTTATTTAGCTTGAACTAACTAAATGTCAACCGCTGAGGGCGGGAAAAGTTCCCTGCAAAGTCCGTAAAACGCGCCTTTTAAGGAGAATATGACAAAAATATATGTTGGAAACCCTTTGATCGAAATAAGAAAATCGCGAAGTCAACAGCCATATTGTTTGTTTTTGCAAACTTATTTTTTGGCTTGGTGGATGGTAAAGATTGGGCTAAAGTTTACCGTCTGGTCTTGAGTATGAGGGCGGTGTGGAAGAGAGAACAAAATCGGTTTTAAGTTCGATCCGGCGAATCTTGCGGGCGGCTGATACAAATTCTAAAGCATTGATGCGGGCCTCGGGCATTACGCCGTCGCAATTGGTGCTGTTGCGCCTGTTGGATGAAGAGGGTGAACGCAGTGCTGGCCAAATTGCCCAGGTTATGGGCATCACGCAGGCGACGACGACGGGGCTGGTGCATAAGCTGGAAGCGCGCGGACTGATTGAACGGAAGCGTGGTCAAACAGACAAACGCCAGGTCTGGCTTTCCCTCACCGATGCGGGGCGCGCCGCGCTGAGCCAATCTCCGGATGGTATTCACGAACGGTTCGAGCAAGAATTTGAGGCACTGTCCGATTGGGAGCAGTCCATGCTGATTGCCTCGTTGGAGCGCATTGCGGCTATGTTGGACGGTGGCAAAGAAGATGTGGCGCCTATCTTTGATGCGGCTGAACTGACGCCATTCTCCAAATCTGAGCAGAAAATCTAAGTTGAGGCGGCTAAAGCGCGCTTGACGGCTGGCCTCGCGCGCGCGGGCGCGCGCGTTTCTTAAATGTATTGTGCCAGAATTGTTGGGGCATGGGGCTGCTTATTCTACGTCCGCGCTGGACTTTTGCCGCAATGTGACCTCTACGGTTTTAATGGCACCATCCAATGCGTCACCGTTTTCGTCCATCAAGGCGGCGTCGCGCCAGCGCCGCACCCAATCTGCCGCATCGGGCAATTCGCTTACCAAGTGCAGGTTTTCGAAAATTCGCGCAAACTTGCTTAGGGAGCGATGGTGGGTGTCGCTATAGCCCTTGATCAGGCGGCGGCATTTGATCAGTTCCAGCGCCAAATCCGGATTGTCAGCAAGGTTCTCTTCAATCTCCTCAAGCCACGCCTTCCGGTGCCTGCGTTCTATTTGATCGCGCAGCGTATGTTTGCGCCACCATTTCAGGCCACCTAGCAGATAGAGCGTGCTGAACCCCCAGAACCCGTTGCTGCGGATGCGGCGACCTTTGTTTACTCGACGATCCAGCCAGGCGAAGCGGCTGGGACTGTCCTCAAACCAGCGCCCCAGCCTTGGCGGCATCAGGCCACAAATTTCTTCGGCGCGTGGATGGAAATATTCGGTCAGCTTTAGCCCGTCCGCCGATTGCAGCTGCACTTCGCTTTCAATGCGGCTGAGGCGCTGCCGTCGGGTTTTCAGATCGGAGACACGGATCAGATCATCATAGGCCATGGCATTGGCCAAATGTTTGGCCAATTCGGTCAGAATGTCCGGGCGGTCGTCCGGAATGCGCTGTGCGAATTGCTCCACCGTGGTGAGATATGCATCGCCATAGGTCACGTCTTGAAATTCAACGCACTTTTTAAGGCCAGCGCGCGCCAATTCTTGGGATTCATTTGGCAACTGTGCGATGCGCTGCTGTAGGGCATCCCATTTGGCCATCAGCTTTTGCGGCCCCTTTGCTTTGGCTGCAGGTGCGGCTTGCTTTGAGAGTTCTGGTGCGGCGAGCGGTTCGGCTTTTAGCGCGGCATTAAAGGCGGCGATGCTTCGGGCAGCGGCGCGGCCAGATTGTTCGAGAATGGCCTCAAATTGTGCGGGCATGAACGGTAGGGCCTTGGAGGCGGCGAGGGCACCGAACAGGCTGGCGGAGATATAAGAGCCGTTCTGAATGGCGAGCCGATCATAATTGTGCAGCAGCACTTTTTGCGCCGATTTGTGCGCAGCGTCGAAGATCACTTGATCCTTGGCGCGCCCGTCGCCCGGATTGATTTTTTCAGAGACGGCGTGCAATCGATGGCTGGAGCCGATCAGACAGGTGCGGTTGGGGCTGACAAAACCGCGCTGGATAGCGCGGCCGACTTCCATCAGCTCTGCCGCAATCAAGATATCGACATCGCCCACGCTGGGGGCGAGGGAGAAGATCGGGCGCTTTTCTTGCTGCGGTGCCATTTCCACATAATAGATGGTCGCGCCGGTGCGTTGGGCCACACCGGCCACAGCGGTGTATTGGGCCACCCATCCGTTTTGCTCGGCCAGATCAACGATCCAATTGGTGAGCACGCCGCCGCCTTGGCCGCCAACGGCGAGAATTGCCAGCTTGATGCATTGATCTTGCGCCATGATTTACGCCTCAAAACGCAATGATTTGCGGTCGCGCCGCGCCTGCAACCAGCTCATAAAGTTGGTGGAGAGCATGCGCCAGATTTTGTGGGCCCTGCCCGGATTATGGATGCGCTCGGCTTTATAAAATGAGGGGCACAGAACGGCCGCGTCTGCCACTTCGCCGCAATTGCCACAGCCGACGCAGGATTGATCAATATGAGCAACCGGATCATCGCGCAGCGGATCATCAAGTTTTTTCACGGTGAGTGAAGGGCAGCCGGACAAGCGCATACAGGCATGGTCGCCGGTGCAGATGTCTTCATCGACGCCGAATTTTGGCTGGGAGATGGTTTGCCCTTCGGCAATCGCCTTTGCTTTCAGCGGACGTTCGCGCCGTTGGCGGTTGAGCATACATTCAGAGGAGGCGACGATGACCTTTGGACCCGTCTCATCGGTGGTGAGGGCCTCTTTCAGCGTCTCGCGCATTTTGCCTACATCATAGGTGTTGTCGATTTCGCGCACCCACTTCACACCCATGCCTTTGACAGCTTTGCCGATCGGGTTGTTGGTGTTGCGGGATTTGTTTTCGGCGCGGGATGACAAGATATCCTGCCCGCCAGTGGCGGCGGAATAATAATTGTCGACAATTACCGTCACCCCATCATGCTCATTGAACGAGGCATTGCCGATGGAGGAGGTGAGGCCATTGTGCCAAAATCCGCCATCGCCGACAAAGCTGATCGAACGGCGTGCGCCTTTGGCATTGAGTGCCGAGGATGAGGCGGGGCCGAGGCCGTAACCCATGGTGGTGCCGCCAATTTCGAACGGCGGCATGATGGAAAAGAGGTGGCAGCCAATATCGGATGAAATGTGGTGCGCGCCGAGTTCTTCTTCCACCAGCTTGGTGGCCGCGAAAATCGGACGCTCGGGACAGCCGGTGCAAAAGCCGGGAGGGCGTGCAGGCACCGTATCGTCCAGTTCCGGCTGCGGCAGAAGTTGTGGCTCGTTTGGCGCGCGGTCTTGATCAGTGGCCAGATGCGGGGCGTGGCTGGTGATAAAGCTGCGCAAGCCATCTAACATCACTTGACCCGTCAACTCACCGGCCAGCGGCAGTACGCCTTTGCCCGCCAAATCGGTGTTGATTTTGTGTTTGAACAACAGGGCCGCGACGGCTTCTTCCAGGCAGGCCGGTTGGCCTTCTTCCACCATCAGCACCGCCTTTTTGTCGGCGCAGAAATCCACCACTTCGTCCGGCACCAGCGGGTAGGTGACATTCATCACATAAAGCGGCACTTTGCTGTCGCCGTACAGATCGGCCAGCCCCATGCGCTGCAAAGCCCTCATCACATTATTATACATGCCGCCCTGCATGATGATGCCGATATCGCCCTGGTCGGGACCGAAATGCTCGTTGAGCTTGTGCTGTTGGATATAATCGATGGCAGCGGGCAGACGCTGTTCAACCTTTTCCTTTTCATGGAGAAAAGACGCAGGGGGCAGCACAATCCGGTCGGTTTTGCGCTTGGGGTTTTCCAGGGCATCGCGCACGGTGAAGGGCGGCGGCACATTGTCCTTGGTGTCAAAATGCCCATGCACATGACAGGCGCGAATGCGCACTTCCAGCATCACCGGGGTGTTGCTGGCCTCGGAGAGGGCAAAGCCATGGCCCACCGCATCAACAATTGACGGCAGATTGGGGCGCGGGTCGAGCAGCCAGATTTGACTTTTTTGCGCAAAGGGATGGCTGCGCTCCTGCATGATGGAAGAGCCTTCGCCATAATCCTCGCCGACAATGATCAGCGCACCGCCTGTCACCCCGCCGGAGGCGAGATTGGCCAAAGCGTCGGAGGCCACATTGGTGCCGACGGTGGATTTGAACGTGACCGCGCCGCGAATGGGATAATGCACCGAAGCGGCAAGCATGGCGGCGGCGGTGGCTTCTGAGGCGCTGGCTTCGAAACGCACGCCGAGTTCGCCGAGCAGTTCTTCAGCGTCCGCAAACACATCCATTAAATGGCTGATGGGGGCGCCTTGATAGCCGCCCACATAACCGACGCCATTTTCCAGCAAGGCTTTGGTGATCGCCAAAATGCCTTCGCCGCGAAAGGTATCACCATCGCCAAGGCGCAGTTTTTCAACCTCTTTGGCGAAGCTGCGTTCAGCCATGGCTTTTCACATTCAGTTTCGGCGCTTTCTCCGGGAACAGCCCGGCGCGGAAGCGTTGCAGCACAAATTGCAGGAACAGCCCGATCAGCAACATGCGGATATAGGATGAGCGCGTGGCCCAATCTGGCGGCAATTGCTGGGTGATGATTTCGGTCATCGACCAGATGGCCCAAATGATCAATGCCCCTGCAACAGCGCCTTTATTGTTGCCGCTGCCGCCTGCAATCAGCATTACCCACGCGAGGAAGGTGATGAGCAACGGCTCGGTAGCGTCCGGGCTGAAGAATTTGAAATAGTGGGCACTCAAAGCGCCTGCGACGCCCATAAAGATTGCGCCGATCACAAAGCTCTGGGTGCGGAAGGATTGCACATCCTTGCCCACAGATTCTGCTGCGGCTTCATTGTCGCGGATGGCGCGCATGACGCGGCCCCACGGACTTTTGTAAAGGCGATGGGCGACCCAGAAGGTGATGGCGACAATGATCCAGACAAAGACGAAGAACACCATTTCGCTCTCGCGCCCGGTGAAGAACTCTTCCAGCGGACGTGGAATGCGCGACACGCCGAGGCTGCCATTGGTGAGCCATTCTTCATTGATCACAGCCAAGCGAATGATTTCGGCAATGCCGATGGAGGCCATGGCCAGATAATCCGCTTTCAAACGCACGCAGATGCGGGCGATGGCCCAACCGACAATACCCGACAGAGTGCCCGCCACCACAAGGCCGACCACGATCGGCAGGTCAAAGCCTCCGACATGGTTTGGGGTATTGGCTGAGGTGATGATGGCGGCTGAATAGGCGCCCACCGCGTAAAAGCCTGCAATGCCTGCATTGAAGAGGCCGCCAAAGCCCCATTGCATATTGAGGGCGAGGCAGATCACCGAATAGATGCCGCCCATGATCAAAAAGGAGATCAGGTAAAATAGAATACCACTAAGTTCCATTAGAGGAGCCTCCCTTTAAACAAGCCGCGTGGGCGGAAAATCAGGATCAGCAACATGATCACAAAAGCGATGGCGCTTTTATAGCTGGGTGAAATCAGACTCTCGCCGAAGAAGGGATAGGTGCAGATTTCTTCCGCAATGCCGATGATCAGGCCACCTGCAATCGCGCCCAGCGGCTTGCCGATGCCGCCCAGCAAAGCCGCGGCGAACATGGGTAGCAGCAGGTTCCACCCCATCATGGTGTGCACGTCGGTATCGAGGCCGACAAAAACCCCGGCAATCGCGGCAAGGCCCGCGCCGATAATCCATGTCCAGCGGATAGTTTTTTCCGGATCAAGCCCGGCCACGCTGGCCAAGGCTGGATCGTCTGACACGGCGCGCATGGTTTTGCCCATTTGCGTATGGTGCAAGAACCAGTGCAAAACCAGCGTGATGCCAGCAGTGGCGAGAATGATTTGAATATGGCGCGTGGCGATGCGCAAGCTATCAAACAGCACGATCGGCTTTTGGAACCCGACGGAATAGACCTGGCTTTCGGTGCCCCAAAAAAGCTGCACCACAGAGCGGAAGATCAGCGCCACGCCGAACGAGGCGATCACCGTGTAGATCGTGGGCAATTGCCGCAGGGGCTTATAGAAAGCACGGTCTGCAAACAGGGCCACAAGGCAGGTGAGAGCAACCGCAATCGGGATGGCAGCAAGGGCAGGAATGCCGAGTAGCCAAACGGCGGAAAGCGCGAAATAGGCCCCCACGGTCATCAAGTCGCCATGGGCAAAATGGGCAAAGCGCAAAATGCCGAAAATCATGGATACGCCAACCGCGCCCAGCGCGTAGATGGCGCCAAGTGTGATGCCGGGGACCAAATAGAAATTGATAAAATCCATCATTTTGGCGCCCCTCCACCTAAGAATGATTTGCGCACTTCGTCATTTTCCAGCAGCTCAGCGCCTGTGCCCTCATAGGCGTTTTTGCCATTGACCAACACATAGGCATAATCCGCAATGCGCAGGGCCTGTTTGGCATTTTGCTCCACCATCAAAATCGACACGCCGCTGTCGCGCACCTGAAGAAGCAGGTCAAAAATCACCTCGAGATAGGCAGGTGACAGGCCTGCGGTGGGTTCGTCTAACAGGATCAATCTTGGATCGCTCATCAAGGCGCGGCCCACGGCCACCATTTGTCGTTGTCCGCCGGAGAGTTCGCCTGCTTGTTGGCGCAACTTGTCCTTTAGGTCTGGGAACAGTTGCAGGATTTTGGCCTTGGTCGCTGTCTTGTCTTTTGGGGGCGCGGCAAAGGTGCCCACATCGAGGTTCTCTTCCACTGTAAGGGTGGGGAACACATTGTGGGATTGCGGCACAGCCGAAATACCCATAGGCACCAGTTCAGACGTTTTGGCGTCAAAAATGGACTGACTTTCGAACACGATGTCGCCGGACATGCGGCTGTTGAGGCCAAAAACGGATTTAAGGAGCGTAGATTTGCCCGCGCCATTGGGGCCGACAATCACCACGATCTGCCCGTCATCCACTTTGGCGTGCATGTTTTCAATGATCGGCAATTTGCCGTAGCCTGCCGTCAAATTTTGCACATCAAGAATTTTATAACTCATATGGCTTCCTGATATTTGCCGCCGCCAAAATAGGCTTCGATTACGCGTTCATCGCGGCTGACTTCTTCCACCGGGCCGGTGGTCAGCAGGGTGCCTTGCGCCATCACAATCACGGTGTCGCAAAGGCGGGATACATAGTCCAAATCATGCTCAATCAGGCAGATGGTGTAGCCTTGCTCCTTGTTGAGCTGGATGATTTTTTCCGCGATTTTGCCCAATAGGGTACGGTTGACACCCGCGCCGATTTCGTCGAGCAGAATGATTTTGGGGTGCTGCATCAGCGCACGACCCAGTTCCAGCAGCTTTTTCTGACCGCCGGACAAATCGCCCGCCAACTGGTCCTTCAGCTGTTCAATTTCCAAAAAGCGCAGGGTTTCCATGGCGCGGTCGTAAGCAGCTTGTTCCTGCATCTTGCACTGGCCGGGGCGGAAAATGGCGTTGAGCATGTTTTCGCCCAGCTCGTTTTTCGCGGCCACCATCAGATTTTCCACCACAGTCATGCGGTGAAATTCATGGGCCAGTTGAAAGGTGCGGGCAATGCCCTTGGCTTGGCGCTTGTGGGCGGGCAGGGAGGTGATGTCTTCGCCTTCCAGCAACACGCGACCGGAGGTGGGGCGCAAATGCCCGGCAATGACGTTGAAGGCGGTGGTTTTGCCTGCGCCATTGGGGCCGATCAAGCCGGTGATTTTGCCCGTTGGGATTTCAAAGCTGCAGCGATCAACCGCGGCAACGCCGCCAAAGCGCATGGTGATATTTTCAAAAGCGATCATGGAGTTGTCCTGACCTTAGTGTGCTCGCGGCAGAGGGGGCCGCGAGCACCAAAGCGTTTGACTATTCAAAGATTGCGACTTGCTTGTAGCTGTCGCCATCCACTACGAATTTGCCGATAAAGCCGGCAACGTCGCCATTTTCGTCAAATTCATGGCTGCCCGCGGCGCCTTCATAGTTGATGTCTTTGCCTTCAGCCAAAAGCTTCACAGCTTTTTCCCATTCGCCTGGGCCTACGATTTCGCCCGGCGCGTTGGCCACAAAGCGCAACGCGTCTTTAATGGCGGTACGGTCGGTGGAGCCTGCTTTTTCAATCGCCAAAGCGATCAGCATGGTGGCGTCATAGGATTGGTCAACAAATGGCTTGTCGGAGCCTTCGCCATACACCTCATCAAAACGCTTGTGCAGTGCTTCGCCCGCAGGGTTTTCAGCCGGTGACGTTGGTGCAGAGAAGAAGGAGGTGGCCAAAGCTTCTGCACCCACTTGTTCGATCAACAGATCATCGCGCAGACCATCTGTGCCGATAAAACGGTCAAACAGGCCAGCTTCAAGCGACTGCTTGACGATTTTCGCGCCACTGCCGCCCGCATAGGCAATCAAAACGAGTGCTTGTGGATCGCCATTGGCTAGGGTGGCCAATTCACCGCGATAAGAGTTTTTCTTATCTTCGTGCTTTTCATAACCGGTGATGGTGCCGCCCAGCTTTTCAAAGTTTTCTTTGAAGGTGCCGGCAATGCCCACGCCATAGTCATTGTTCACATAGGCCACCGCGACGCGGTCGATGCCTTCGTCCAGCACAATCTTGGCGAGAACTTCGCCCTGATAGTTGTCGCTGGGGACGATGCGATAAAGGAAATCGCCGTCATCCATATCTGTCATGGCAGGTGAGGTGGCGGTTGGTGAAACTTGCAGTACGCCATTTGGAATGGTCACCGCGTTGGCTGCTGCGATGGTCGCACCCGAAGAGAGGGCTCCCATCACGGCCGCCACATTTTCAAGGTTCACCAGCTTGGTGGCCGCATCCACGGAGGGTTGGGCGGCAGCCTGACCGTCAGCAACGACCAGTTCAAATTTGCCCCCGCCTAAAATGCCGCCGCCTGCATTCACATCAGCCTCGGCCAGTTTGGCTGCGTTCAGAATAGGTGGAATAAAGTTAGCCAGCGGGCCTGTGATGCCCATAATGGTGCCAACTTTTACGTCTTCAGCCGCGGCAAAGCCTGCCTGAGCTGCAAGTAGAGCCGATAAAGCAACGGCCAAAATTGGTTTTTTCAATGTTCTTCTCCCTTTTGATGCTCTCCTCTAACCTGTGCGCTTTGTTCTTTTTATTGCGCGGCACGCTAGCTATACGGAGACATTTGCGTATTTCGGATCCCGCCAGATCTCCTCTTTGAGGATTTTTTGAAGCCGACCTACCGCCTCCGCGATTTGCGCATGGGTAAGTGAGACCGGGCTCAAACCAAATCGAATGGCGTCGGGCTTGCGGAATGATGAGACGACTTTCGCGTCAATCAACGCTTCCACCACATGGCCTGCGCCGGGGGCTTTAAAGGTCACATGACCGCCCCGTTGATCATAATCTAATGGTGAGGCAATTTCGACACCAAGTTCACCGCAGGATTTTTGCAGCGCCTCGATAAAGAAATTGCTCAGGCTTTCATGTCGCGCCCAAATGTCTTTGGGGGCATATTTTTGATAAATCTGGGCAGCACAATGGGCGATTTGATTGGCGCCCACCATCGGCGTTCCAGATATGAAACGTTTGATGCTGCCATGGGGCTCATAATCGCCCGAAAAAGCGTAAATATCAGCATGTCCCATCCAGCCACAAACAGGCGGCCAGGCTTTTTCGCTCAGGTCTGGCCGCACATAAATAAAGGCCGGGCCGCCGGGGCCAGTGCTGAGATATTTATAGCCGCAGCCCACAATGTAATCTGCATTGCTTTCGCGTGCCAATACGGGTACCGCACCTGCGGAATGGGACACGTCCCACACTGTAAGGACGCCAAGCGCCTGCGCCGCTTTGTTGAACTTATCCATGTTCCAGCGTTGGCCTGACTTATAACCCACATGACTAAAGGTGCACACTGCTACGTTATCCGAAAGTGCGGCAAGTGCCTCTTCTTCGGTTTCCACATAGCGCACTTCAAGGTTTGGATTGGCACGCTCAAAGCCTTGCACCACATGAATGTCGGTGGGGAAATTGTCCCTTTGCGTCAGGATGATGGTGCGGTCCTGATTGATCGCAAGGGCGTGGCCGATCGCTTTATATAGATTGATGGTGGTGTTGTCGCAAACGACCGTTGTGCCTTTGTCTGCGCCAATCATGGGCGACAATTGGTCACCGAGAATGGCGGGCATGTCGACCCAGTCGCGCTCGGCCCACCCGCGCCGACGCAGGGCGATCCAATCATCAATTAACGCATTGGCAGCATTTCGGGCCGTTTTGGGTACGGGGCCGACAGAATTTGAGTCAAAGAATATCCAGCCCTCGGCCTGCTCATATTCTTCAACAATTTGCGCGATTGGATCTTTGTTGTCCAATTCTGATGCGCGTTGTGTCAATTCAGACAAATCTTGCATTCCATCTCTCCCCATTGCCCAAAAAAGTTTCATACTTGAAATAAGCTGTCAACTTAATTTCACATATGGAGCAAAGAATTTTAAACATAAAATACAAAGAATTTGAAAATAACTCTTTATTTCAATATGTTATACATTGACAGATTGTCGCATATGAATGTGAGTAACGTCAATTCACCAATTTTGCGGTTGCAATTGCAAAATCTTTCAAATATGAAATATACTGAACGAGCAGGGTGAGTGGCGGCTTGAATTGCGGCTGCTCAGGAGGAAGAGGCGCATATGCGAGGCGATAAATCTGTCCGACTGGCGGTAGATATTGGCGGCACCTTTACGGATGTGGTGCTGGAGTTGGGCGATGTGCGCCATAGCGCCAAAGTGCTGACCAATGTGCAAAATCCTGAATTGGGCCTGTTGGATGGTGTGCGCGTGGTGCTGGAAGAGGCACAGGTCGATCCCGCCGATATTGACGTCTTTGTGCATGGCACCACCTTGGCGACAAACGCGCTGATTGAACGCAAAGTGGCGAAAACGGCGCTGATCACCACCAAAGGTTTTGAAGATGTGTTGGAGCTGGGCTACGAAAAGCGCTTTGATCATTATGATTTGATGATTGATATGCCGCCTGCCATTGTGCCTGCCACAATACGTTTCGGGGTAACCGAACGGTTGGCACAAGATGGCGATGTGTTGGCGGCGCTCGATGAAGACGAACTGGTCAATATCTGTGTTGAATTGTGTGCCGCGCAAGTTGAAGCAGTGGCCATCGGCTTTTTGCATGCCTATGCTCATAGCGAACATGAAAAGCGGGCGCGGGACATTGTGCGGCGCGAGCTGGGTGCAGGGGTGACCATCTGCGTCTCTCATGAAGTTTGCCCGGAAATTCGCGAATATGAGCGCTTCTCCACTACTTGCGCCAATGCGTCGGTGCGGCCGCTGATCGAAGGCTATCTCACGCGGTTGGCGAAAGAGCTTTCTGAGCTTGGCATTAATGCGCCATTATTTTTGATGATGTCCGGCGGTGGCCTCACTACGCTGGAGAGCGCGGCGCGGTTTCCCATTCGGTTGGTGGAATCCGGCCCGGCAGGCGGCGCGATCTTGGCCAGCCATATCGCCAAGCAAGGTGATTTAGACAATGTGCTGTCTTTCGATATGGGCGGCACCACAGCAAAAATTTGCCTGATCGCTGACGCGGTGCCCGAACGGGCGCGGCATTTTGAAATTGCCCGCACTTATCGCGACACAAAAGGGTCCGGCTGGCCCGTGCGTATTCCGGTGATTGAAATGGTGGAAATTGGCGCAGGTGGCGGGTCTATCGCGCGGATTGATGCCATGCAACGCATCAAGGTCGGGCCGGATAGTGCCGGGGCCGAACCGGGGCCGGTCAGCTATGGCCGTGGCGGCGAGTTGGCGACGGTCACCGATGCTAATTTGGTGCTCGGCAAGATTGATCCCGCCTATTTCGCGGGCGGCAAGCTGCAGCTTTATCCTGACGCAGCGCAGGACGCGCTGGGTCAACAGATTGGAGCGTCTTTGGGGTTGGAAGAATTTTGGCCAGCCGCTGGCGTCGTAGAAATTGTCGAAGAAAATATGGCCAATGCGGCACGGGTGCACGCCATTGAGCGGGGCCGCGACATTGCCGCCAGCACCATGATCGCCTTTGGCGGTGGCGCGCCGCTGCACCTTTGCCGCCTGGCGGAAAAACTGTCGATCAACAAGATGATTGTGCCTGCAGGGGCCGGTGTTGGTTCGGCGATTGGTTTTTTGCGTGCACCGATTTCCTATGAGGTGACGCGCAGCTTCCCGATGGTGCTGGACCATCCGAATATGAAACGCGCCAATGAAATGCTTGAAGATATGGCACGAGAGGCGGGCGATATTGTGCGCCCTGCCGCTGGAGATCGCAAAGTGCAGGTTCAGCGTGTCGTAGATATTCGCTATCAAGGGCAGGGGCATGAACTGCAAATAACTTTGCCGGAAGGCACGCTTGATGCTGCCGATGCCCAATGGATTCACGATCAGTTTGAAACGCAATATCGCGCCATTTATGGCGTGACCTTGGACAATGTGCCGAGCGAGATCGTCACCTGGTCTGTGACCGTATTTTGCGAAATTGATGATGGCGTGTCGCCCACCTTCGGCGAGGGCGAAGCAGCCGAGATTGCACCGCGCAGCCATCGCGAATTGTTTGATGGGGCGCAAGGCGCGATGTTGGACACACCGGTTTATTGGCGGTTTGACCTGCCGGTGGGGGCGAAGATTTCCGGTCCTGCCATCATCGCTGAGCATGAGACGTCGACCATCGTCACTTCGCAATTTGATGCAGAGATTGACGACCATAGCTACATCATTTTGACCCGCAAGGAGGCAGTCTAATGCGCCAGAACGCTCATGACGCTATTCGCACCCAAGTGATGTGGAACCGCCTGATTTCCGTGGTGGAAGAGCAGGCGCAATCCTTGCTGCGCACAGCCTTTGGTGCGGTGGCGCGGGAGGCGGGGGATCTGTCCGCCGGGGTTTATGATTTGAGCGGGGCGATGTTGGCGCAAGCGGTGACGGGCACGCCGGGGCATGTGAACACTATGGCCAATGCGGTGGTGCATTTCTTGGAGCGCTTTCCCATCGAAACGTTGAAACCTGGTGATGTGTTGGTGAGCAATGACCCATGGATGGGCACCGGGCATTTGTTTGACTTTGTGGTGGTGACACCTGCTTTTTACAACGGCAAACCGATCGGGCTTTTCGCCTCGACCTGCCACGTCATTGATGTGGGTGGTGTCGGGTTCTCTGCAGATGCGACGTCAATTTATGAAGAGGGCACTTTGGTGCCGCATATATATTTGCGGCGCGAGGGACAACTCAATGAAGATTTGCTCAGTGTGATCTTGGCTAATACGCGCAATCCGGTGGAGGTGCGCGGCGATTTGATGTCGCTGATCAGCGCCAATGATACGGGCGTCAATCGGCTGGTCGAGATGATGGAAGAGTTTCAGATCGACGGGTTGGATGATTTGGCGGCACATATTTTGGAGACGTCGAAAGCGGCGACCCAAAAGGCGATCCGTGAGGTGCCGGATGGTGTCTATCATTATGATTTGCCGTTGGATGGCTATGAAAGCCCGATCACCATCAAAACCGAATTGCGGGTGGAAGGTGATCAGATCACCATTGATCTGTCGGGCAGTTCACCTGCCTCCAATTATGGGATCAACTCGCCACGCACCTATAGCCAAGCCTATGTGGTTTTTGGGCTGAAAGCGGTGATTGCGCCAGATGTGCCGAACAATGCTGGCTCACTGGGCTGTTTTGATCTTATTAGCGAACCGGGGACTTGCGTCGATCCGGTGTCTCCCAGCCCGGTTACGGCCCGCCATGTGATCGGCCAAATGCTGCCTGATGCGGTGTTTGGTTGCCTCGCGCAGGCGCTGCCGAACCGGGTTCAGGCGGAAAGCGCGGGCAGCATTTGGGTGTTGGCGATGGCATCTGCCCATGGCCATGCGCTGCCCAGTGAGTTGAAGGATACAAGCCGCTTTAATGTGATGAATGTAGCCATTGGTGGCATTGGGGGACGGCCGGGCAAGGACGGCTTGAACGCGATGGCCTTTCCGTCGGGCGTGGGGTCTATTCCGGTGGAGATCACCGAAAGCCAGTGCCCCTTGTGGTTCAAGCGCAAACGGATTTTGCGCGACAGTGGCGGCAAAGGCAAATATCGCGGCGGCCATGGGCAAGTGATTGAGGTGGCGAACCGCGAGGCGGCACCTTTTACCATTTCAGCGGCCACATTTGATCGGCTGAACAACGCAGCAGCGGGCCGCGAAGGCGGCGAGCCGGGGGCGTTGGGCAAGGCCTATTTGGGCACAGGGCCAGCTTTGAAAGGCAAAGGCATTCATCTGGTTCCCGCCGGCGACAGCCTGGTGGTAGAATTGCCCGGCGGTGGCGGATTCGGCCACCCGGACGTAAAGGAGCAAAAGAATGGCGACTGACCCATCACGCAGGCCAAATTTTGAGGATTTGAAAGTCGGCGCGCAGGTGAAAGCCTTCCGCAAAGCCAAGAAATATTCGTTGAGTGAGCTGGCACGCATCACCAGCATTTCCGAGGCGACCTTGTCGCGGGTGGAAAATGAGCAAACGCCGGTGAGTGCGCACAATCTCTACATTCTCAGCCAGGCGCTGGATGTGGACATCACGGCCTTTTTTGAGGCGGCAGCACAGCCTATGCGCACCGGCGTGCGCTCGATTTCGCGAGCCGGAGAGCAGCCGCCCATAGTGACTGCGCGTTATGTGGCGGAAGTGCTGTCCACCGATCTGGCCAACAAGAAGATGCATCCGGCGGTGAATACGGTCACCAAGCGCTCGCTTGAAGAAGCAGGCGGTTTGGCCAGCCATGCTGGCGAAGAGTTTTTATATGTGCTTGAGGGTCAGTTGATCCTTTATACGGATTTTTATTCCCCCACTTTGCTCAATAAGGGCGACAGCATTTATTTTGATGGCAGCATGGCCCACGCCTATGTGGCGGGGGGCGATGGCCCGGCAAAGATTTTGGTGGTAACCAATATTGATGGCAAATCAGAAGGCTTTATCAATGAGCATTCTTGATAGCCATATCACCTCCATTGTGATTGATGCGCCCCACGACAAGGTGGTGGATTTTGTGGCCTCGCCGCAAAATCTGGACCAGTGGACCTTTGGCACATGGGAAATTGAAACGCTTGGCGATGGCGTCACCAAAGGCAAAAGCCTTTTTGATGGTGGCGAAATCTACGTCAAGGTGGACTATGAGCCCGCGTTTCACATGGTGCATTATTTGCTATCTGCCATGGAAACCGGGCCTTTTACAGCCCGGATCAGTGCGCGCATTTTGCCCGGCCCGACCTTGGGCCTTGGCGCTAACCAAAGCGTTTTCTCGCTGATGGTTTGGCGACAGGTCGATATGGACGATTTCCGCTGGCACAAGCTCAAAACATGCCATGAGGCCGAGGTGATGCTGGTCAAAGCGCGCCTTGAACATCAATAGGGAGGAGATGGTCATGGATCCGCAAAATGCTGAACTGAATACAAATCTGGATTTGGTACGGGGCGCGGAAATTGTGCTGCCGACCAATGATTTGAAACAGGATTTGCCATTTTATCTGAAGCGGCTGGGTTTCCGGCTGGATAAGATTTTTCCAGCGGACGATCCGAGCGTTGCCGTGATCTCTGGCCATGGGGTGTCAATCCGATTGGATCGCAATGCCACTGCTGAGGTGCATAGTTTGCGCCTGAATTGTGATGATCCAGATAAGTTTGCTAATGGGCAAACCAAGCTGACTGCACCCAACGGTACCCAGATTGAAATTATCGATGCCAACCCGCCCTTGGTGCAGCCGGAAACACAGCATAGTTTTTTGGTGCGACGCTTGAAAGACAGCGACAGCTGGGTGATTGGGCGCGCGGGTATGCGCTATCGCGATTTGATCCCGGATCGGTTGGGCGGCTCCATCATTGCCTCCCACATCCGCATTCCTGATGGCGGGCCGGTGCCGGATATGGTGCATTATCACACGGTCGGTTTTCAATTGATCTTTTGCTATCGCGGCTGGGTTGATGTGCTTTATGAGGATCAAGGGGATAAGATTCGTCTGACCGCGGGCGACTGCGTGATCCAACCGCCAGAAATCCGCCACCGCGTGGTGGAAGCCTCAGACAATGTGGAAGTGGTGGAAATCGGCGTGCCCGCCGACCATGTGACCACCATTGACCATGAGATGACCTTGCCCAACGGCAAAGGCGACCCGGATCGAGAATGGCAGGGCACCAAATTTGTTTATGACAAAGTGGCGGAAGCCACTTGGAAACCGTGGCGCATTCCCGGATTTGAAGCCCGAGATACGGGCATTGGCGTGGCAACAAAAGGTGTTGCTGGCGTGCAAGTGGCGCGGCCGATTAAAGGCGAAGTGGCGCCGCGCACCAGCCACAATACCGATATACTGTTCACCTTCGTTAAAGAAGGCAGCATGACCCTGATGGTGGATGGCGAAGAGCCTTATGATCTGGTGGCGGGCGATGCGTTTGTGGTGCCGCCATTCATGAAAGCGGCCTATCGCAATTGTTCTGACGATTGTGAGCTGTTGGAAATTACGCTGCCGTCAGAGTTTGAAACCGAAGTGGCGGCCGATTAAGAGTTGAGCGCATGCTGAATTTTCAGCAGCATGTTTGCGCGGTCCTTCGGGGCCGCGCTTTTTAATCGTTGTCGAGACGGTTTTGCAGATCTTCTTTGATCTGTTTTTCCGAGGCCTGTTTTCTAAAGACGATTGCGCCCAGCAAGGCGCCGACAAAACCAAACAAGATGAATGCAATCAAACCGATTGTGTTGGGCAGGATCACCCACATAAACAGGCCAAACAGCAAAAAGCCGAAGGTGATCAGGAACCGGTTGAGATATGCCATAAGGTGATGCCTCCTGTTGCATAGCCTTAGTCTGACCGGCGGTGCTTGTCTAGTTGCTGCTGTGAGGGGGGGCTGGCACCAGCACGCTAAGCGCCTTTGGGTGTATCTTGATCTCAAACTCTTTTTGATCGGTCACCAACTCGCCATCAATCGTCACATCGGGTGTGTTTTTGCGATCAGTAAATCGAAGGGTCACCGTTTGGGCGCTGCGTTCAACCAGATCGGGATTGGTGTCCCAGGTGCCCAAAATCAGGTCTGAGGCCAGTTTCAGATTGTCCTGAGTGGGCAAAGGCCGGGCGGTATAAACGCCCAGTTCTCCCTGCTGTGGCAGGTCCGCATAGGGCATGTGTCCGCGGCCATATTTATTATTGGAGACAGCAATCAGGCTGAGCTTTTCTTGCTCCGCATGTCCGTCCAATTCCAGTTCAATGCGATAGCTGGGCGGTTGGTTAAAGGTGGTCAAAGCTGCTTTGAGGCTGCCGAAAATCTTCTGAAACCGCGATTGATGTTGTTGTTGATCCCGTAATTTTACGATTTTGGGGTGCATACCCACCGAAATTTGGTGCAAGAATAATCTGTCATTTGCTGTGCCAACATCCACTTGCGTTGGCTTTGCCTGAGCCAAGGCTACTGTCGCGTCATTTAAGTCAAGCGGCAATCCGAGGGAGCGGGCGAACAGGTTCATCGTACCAGCGGGGATGACGCCCAGTGTCTTATCACTCTGCCAACAATATTGTGCCGCTGCAGATATGGTGCCGTCGCCGCCGCCAGCCAGCAAAACATCGCATTCCTCGCTTTTTGCGATCTTGTCCAGCCCGTCAATCAACTGATCGCCTGCGACGATCTGTATGTCAATCTTGTGGCCCTGTGCTTCAAAGCCTTGTTGGAGTTCGCGGGCGAACTGGTCGACATCGATAGTCTTTAATGTGCCGCCATCCTTGTTCAGTAACGCGCATATGTGCATCGGGTTATTACCTTGTTGATTGTAGGGCCTCGCGAAAACGTTTCAACCCGGTGCTTGTTCCACAGATGCGCAAAATCTTGCTAGTGCAAAATGCCCAGTCTGAACGCCAAACTGACGGCATGGGTTGTGTTGGTGGCGTTGAACTTGTTGCGGATTTGTTTGAGGCAATGTTCAACAGTTTTTTCCGAAATATCAAGGATTTTGCTGGTTTCCCACGCGGTCTTGCCTTCAGCGATCCAGTAGAGAATTTCAATTTCCCGACCTTTCAATTGAGGGCGTTTGAGCAGCGCCCCGCGCACATCGATCGCAGCCATGTGGAATTGCAACGCAAACAGGATTAAATTGCCCATATGCCGGGCGCAATAAGCCTGCCATTCAGATTCTGACATGTTTGCGGCTATAGAGAACATTGCCTTGTCGGCTTTTGCCCCATGGATGGGAATAGTAAGGCCTTGTTCCCCGAGGCCGTGTTGTCGCGCATCCTTGAACAGCGCTGAAACTTCCGAAGAGTCGCAGCGGCACTCTGACCAGAAAAATGGGCGCGTGTGCTTTCGCGCTGTCTGGACCACCGGATCAATGGTGATGTAATTCTTCTCGACGTAGCGCTTCACCCAGTTTGGCGGATAAGTGGTCACCAAGCAAAAGGTCTCCGGGTTCATCTCGGCCAGGTCGGTTGCCAAATACGCCATATGACCGACCTCGAAGCAATCGGCCCAGTAGGTCAAACAGTGGTGCGCATCATCCAAAGAATTGAACTTTTCTAATGGCGCATTCAGCAGATGTGACAACTGGTCCAGAGTCACAGGTGAAACCTTTTCGTATTTGACAATACTTATATACCAATTGAACAAAATTTTTTTGTCAATGGGCTGGACGGGTTCAAGTTGGGTTTTAGGGCAAAAATTTGTTATTATATTCAATAATTTAGATAGGTTGTTCCGTTTGGTCTAGGTTATGTGATCCCGCATTTAAATTGTTAATTGGAGAATATTTAGCTCTTTACAAGGATTTTAAATCAAAGGGTTATCTCGGCAAATAGAGTTTAAGATTGACGTTGTTTGAAAATAGTAAACAATAGTTTGGCGCAAAGCGAAGTTTATCAAAGAGGCAAGTGTGATCGATTGTTCTTTGCCGATCGAACAAGTTTGATGCTAATTAAGGCATCCACGACTTCATTTGATGAATGAATTTTTGGTTGAACCAATATTAGGCTGGCGATTGAAGTGTAGTCCGGTTTGAAGCCCGGCATTACGTTTAGAAAACGTGAATAAACCTATATTCAAGCAATCATATATTAAGGAAGCTATGTAAATCTTCCGATTCACATGTTTCCCGTACAATCATCGGGGAATCCTTTTGAATTGGAGAGTGCCAGCATGAAATTGGGTGTTGCAACAAAGGCAATGCTTGCCACCGTTGGGGTTGTTGTTGTTTGTTTTACCGCATTTGCCGTATTCCTCGACCTGAATCGCAGCGCGCAGGCGGAAGCGACCATGCGCGATGAGATTACCTCGGTTGGTGAAAATATGAGCGACCGGGTCGCCGCTTGGTTTGGGGAACGTCGGTTGTTGGTTGAGCTGCAGGCCGAAAAGATTGCTGCGCTCGGTGAAGAAGCTGATGTCAAAGCTGAGCTGAGCTACAAGGTACTTGAGAACAATTTCAACGCCATCTATTTCGGGGATGATGCCACCGGCACATTCTCCATTCACCCGCCGCAAGATTTGCCAGCAGATTATGACCCGCGCAAACGCCCCTGGTATCAGGAAGTGGCGAGCAACAAGGCCACCTCGTTGACCGAGCCTTATGAGGATGCGTCAACGGGCAATCTGACAGTGACAGTTGCCACACCTGTGATGGCGGGTAACAAGATCAAAGGCGTTATTGGCGGCGACTTTACTATTACAACCATTGTTGAGATGCTGGCAGATGTGCACCATGATGGCACTTACGCCTTTTTGGCCTCGGGCGACGGGCGGGTGATCATTCATCGTGACAGTGACAATATCGGTAAATCGGTCTCTGAAGTCTTTTCAGCGGATAAACTCGCTTTTGATGGCAGCATTCAGGATGTGAATGACGCAGGTGCGGCGAGCTTTGTCGGTTTTCACAAAGTCGCTGATTTGCCTGCCGTAGACTGGTATGTCGGCGTGGTGGTCGACAAAGGCGTTGTTTTTGCCCCGCTCAATGCCAGCCGTCGTGATGCGGTTGTCGCAACCATTATTGCAGCGCTCTTGGCTGTTGGTGTTATCTTTATCGTTTTCCAAAAAGTGATCACAGGACCGCTGAAATCCATGACCCGCGGCATGAAAGAAATTGCCGATGGGGATTATGATGTGGAAGTGGGCTTTAATGATCGTGAGGACGAGATTGGTGATATGGCTCGTGCGGTTGAGATTTTCCGCGCCAATGGTCATCGAATCACCGAAATGACGGAAGAAGAAAAGATTGCGGCTGATAACCGCATTCGCGAACGGGCAGAAATGATGCGCGAACTTGGTGCGTCCTTTGGCGATGTGGTCGACGCGGCCGTTATGGGTGACTTCTCCTTACGGGTGGATAAGGAATTCCCTGATGAAGAGCTGAATAGCCTGGCGCATGGCGTGAACAGCCTGGTGGAAACGGTTGATCAGGGGATCACTGAAGTGGGGCGCGTTTTGGCGGCGCTCGCGAATACTGACCTGACCCAACGCGTGCAGGGCGAATATCACGGTGCGTTCCTTCAGTTGAAAAATGACACCAACGAAGTGGGCGATAAATTGGCCGACGTGATTTCACGATTGCGTAGCACCTCACGTCAATTGAAAGTGGCGACCAGTGAGATTCTGTCGGGTGCAAACGATCTGTCAGATCGGACCACACGTCAGGCCGCCACGATTGAAGAAACATCAGCGGCGATGGAACAGTTGTCAAACACGGTGTTGGAGAATGCGCAAGAAGCATCTGACGCCAGCGCCAACGCAGAGAAGGTGCGTGAGACAGCAGAGCAGGGCGGTGAAGTGATGCGGCAGGCCAACAAGGCCATGGAGCGGATCACGTCGTCTTCCAACGAGATTTCCAAGATTATTGGCATGATTGATGATATCGCCTTCCAGACCAATCTGCTGGCGTTGAACGCCTCGGTTGAAGCTGCACGTGCTGGCGAGGCTGGTAAAGGCTTTGCCGTGGTGGCTGTGGAAGTGCGGCGGTTGGCGCAAAGCGCGGCCAATGCGTCTGCCGATGTAAAGAAGCTGATCGAGCAATCTGTCACTGAAGTTGGCGATGGGACCAAGCTGGTGGCCGAAGCTGCCGCAAACCTTGAAGCGATGCTTGAAGCCGCGCGTTCTAACAACGAATTGATGGTGTCCATTGCCGATAAGAGCCGGGCACAGGCCAATTCGATTGGCGAGATTAATCAGGCGGTGCGGGATATGGATGAAACCACCCAGCACAATGCCGCGCTGGTGGAAGAGACCAATGCCGCGATTGAACAGACCGAAGGTCAAGCCGAAGAGCTGGACCGGATTGTGGCAGTTTTCAAACTCAATGAAAATATGGGTAGGACTTCAGTGACGGCATCAGCGCCTAGAAAGACGACTGCAGTATCAGCATCGAAGCAAACGCCCGCGGCAAAGCCCGCCCCCGCCTATTCTGGCAATGCGGCGGTGGATATAGATCCGGATTGGCAAGAGTTCTAGATCGTACAGATCAAACTGAATAAAAAGGCGGCCGTTTGGCCGCCTTTTTTATTTCACTTCAGGCGACATGTTCGTGCTTGCTGGCGTGATAAAGCTCTTGCGAATAGGCGTCGTTGAACTCGCCTTTGGCCAGTTGATCGCGTGTGGCAATCTCGACGATCTTGCCCTTTTTCATCACAGCCAATCGATCACACAGGAATGAGACCACGGGTAAGTCATGGGTCACCAGCAGGAAGGTCAGATTCTGATCTTTTCGCAATTGTTTGAGCAGGTTCAAAATCTCTGCCTGCACTGACACATCGAGCGCTGACGTCGGCTCATCCAGGAGCAACAATTTGGGTTTCAGCATCAAGGCGCGGGCGATGGCCACACGTTGTCGCTGGCCGCCCGACATTTGGTGCGGAAAGCGGAAGCGGTAGCGCTGGTCTAGCCCCACGGCATTGAGCATTTCGACCACACGGTCGCCATTGTCTTTAATGCCGTGGATAGCCAAGGGCTCACTCAATGTGGTGTCTACGGTCTTGCGCGGGTGCAAGGACCCATAGGGGTCCTGAAACACCATTTGTGAGATGCGGGAGATATCGGCCCGATTGCGCGGGTCAACTTTCTCGCCATAGAGCTTGATCTCGCCCGTCCATTCATCGTTCAAGCCGCAGATGGCTTTTAAAATCGTGGATTTGCCAGAGCCACTTTCGCCGACAAGGGCAAAGCTTTCGCCTTCATTGACCGTCAGGCTGGCGCCATGCACCACCTGCACAGATGAATAAGCGATGTTGAGATTGTTTAGGTCAATAGCACTCATGTTGCGGCCCATTGTGTTCGATCAAGGGTGGGAAGCTCGTCGCGCGTTTCATCAATGCGCGGCATTGCGTTCAGAAGGCCTTGGGTGTAGGGATGTGTAGCCTTGTGCAGCTCGCTGGCGTTGCACTGCTCTACAATTTCTCCTGAATTCATGATCAACACCCGATCCGCATAATTGGCAACCAGGTTCAAATCGTGGCTGATCAGAATAAGGCCCATGCCGTTTTCCTGAATCAGATTGTCGATCAAATCGAGCACTTGCGCTTGCACCGAAACGTCCAAGGCTGACGTCGGCTCGTCCGCAATCAGCAAATCCGGTTCAGGAATCAGCATCATGGCGATCATGATGCGTTGCCCCATACCACCGGACACCTCATGTGGGTAGAGCTTGGCCACGCGCGCCGGATCGTTGATGCGCACCTGGTCGAGCATATGCAGCACCTTTTCATCCAGCTCTTTGCGGGTGAGTTTCTGGTGTGTCCGCAATGCCTCGGCGATCTGGTCCTTAATGGTGAGGACCGGGTTGAGCGAGAATTTTGGATCCTGCATCACCATGGAAATGCGGGCACCGCGCAGTTTGCGCATTTGTCGTTCGCTTTGTTTGTTGAGGTCAATGCCATCAAATATGAACTTGTTGGCGGTCACGCGCCCGGGTGAACGGATCAGTTTAAGGATCGAGCGTCCGGTCATGGATTTACCGGAGCCGCTTTCGCCCACAATGGCGAGGCGTTCGCGGCCCAGATCAAAGCTAATGCCCTTGACCACCTCCACATCGCCTTGGTGCGTAGGGAAAGTGACGCGCAAATCTTCAATTTCAAGAAGTTTCTGGCTCATGATTTGCCCTCATTTTTCGGGTCAAGAATGTCGCGCAGGCCATCGCCAAGGAAGCAGAAGCCCAAAGATACGACAATGATTGCAAAACCGGGCATGGTGGCCACCCACCATTGATCCAGAATGAAGGCACGACCCCGAGAGATCATGGCGCCCCATTCTGGCAATGGGGGTTGCGCCCCGAGGCCCAAGAAGCCCAGGCCCGCCGCAGTCAAGATGATGCCCGCCATGTCCAGCGTGACACGCACGATCATGGAAGAAGTGCACAAAGGCAATACGTGATTGATGATGATGCGGGCCGGCGACGCGCCTTGCAATTTGATCGCATCGATAAATTCGGCATTGCGGAAGGTCAGCGTTTCTGCCCGCGCAATCCGCGCATAAGCTGGCCAAGCGGTGATGGCAATGGCGATGATCGCATTTTCAATGCCTGGCCCGAGCGCCGCCACAAAGGCCAGCGCCATGATCAGTTTCGGCATGGAGAGGAAAATATCGGTGATGCCCATCATCACCTTATCCACCCAGCCGCCGAAATAGCCGGAGATGGCGCCAATCACCAGACCAAGCGGTGCGGAGATCGCTGCCACCAGCAGCACGATCATCAGGGTCAGGCGCGAGCCATAGACCACGCGAGAAAAGATGTCTCGGCCCAGTTCGTCCGTCCCCATCCAATGCTGCCAGCTTGGCGGTAAAAGGCGGTTTTGCAAATCCTGCCCGATCGGGGAATAGGGCGCGATGAGCGGCGCGAAGGCCGCCATCAGCACCAGCACCACGACGATGATCAAGCCGGTGATCGCCAACGGGTTGCCCAGAAGCGAAAGCCACATGCGCCAGGCGCGGCCTGCAAAGGCCTGACCTTTTGAAGTGGGGCTGTCGGACAAAAGCCATTCAGTCATATTGCTCATCTTATGGCTCCTTACCGGCTTCTAGGATCAAGGACGCGGTACAGCACGTCAGAGATCTTGTTGATAAAAATAAACACGGCACCGATCACCAGCGTGGCGCCAAGCACGGCGTTCATATCGGCATTGAGCAGCGCCACAGTGAGGTAGTTACCAATGCCGGGCCAAGAGAATACGGTTTCAATCATCACGGAGCCTTCAAGCAAACCGGCGTAAGACAGGCCGATCACGGTGATCAGCGGCACGCGAATGGGCAAGAAGGCATGTTTCCAGATCACCTTATATTCTGGCACGCCCTTTACGCGGGCGGTGGTCACGAATTCTTGGCTGAGCTGATCCAGCATGAAAGAGCGAGTCATCCGCGCAATATAGGCGAGGGAGAAAAAGCCCAAAATAGAAGCAGGCAAGACCAGATGGTGGATGGCATCGTAAAAGATTTCCCATTCGCCCTGAAGCAGGCTATCCACTAGGATAAGGCCGGTGACAGGGGTCACGATGCCTTCATAGAAAATGCCGATACGGCCCGGGCCAGCGACCCAGCCCAAATGGCCATAAAACAGCGCAAGGCCCACAAGACCGAGCCAGAAAGCCGGCACCGAATAGCCGACAAGGCCCAATACGCGGAACACCTGGTCCACCCATTTGCCTTCATTGGCGGCGGAGAGTACGCCCATGGGCACACCCAACAGCACGCCGATAATGATGCCGATGGTGGCCATTTCCAGGGTGGCGGGGAAAACCCGTTTCAAATCTTCAATCACCAGTCGGCCGGTGGAGGCGGAGTTGCCCAGATCGCCCCGGAACACGTCAAATACATAAGAGAAGAACTGAACCACCAAAGGTTGGTCTAGTCCCATCTCTTGACGTGTGGCATCATAAAGCTCTTGGGTGGCACGGTCGCCCACAATGGCGAGCACCGGATCAATCGGGATCACGCGGCCAATGAAAAAGGTGATCGCCAACAGACCCAAAAAGGTCAGCAGCAGCACAAACACAAATTGTGCCAGCGTGAAGAGCCTTTTGAGCCAGATATTGTTGCTCCAGCCTTGTGCTGAAATATCGACAGTGTCGGATTGAGACACGGATCTACTCCCCCGAAGATTGCGGAATTTCGCTAAACTTGCATGGAAGAAAGTGCAAAATCAAACATTTTTTATCTATACAAAAATTATTTTGATAGTATATAACTTTATATATGCACGGCACCTGAACTCGTGACGTGTATGTGGAAGGGAGGCCCGGTTTGACCATCGCAGCATCGCAGACATTTGCCGTAGGAGGCTTGATTCGCGAACAGCGTCGCCGCATGAAGCTGACCTTGACGCAATTGGGCGAACGTGCAGGGGTTTCTGCGGGCTATCTCAGCCAGGTGGAGCGCGAGAATGCGGTGCCCAGCCTGGCAACCTTGGGGCAAATTGCTTTGGCGTTGGGATTGGAGATTGAACATTTCATTTCCATGCCCAAAGCCACAAATGCCATCACGCGGAAAGAGAATCGCGCCACGTTTCACATTGGCGACTCTTCGGTTGTTTATGAAAAGCTGGCCGTCGAGCACCCCGCAAACGAATTGTATTCCCTGATTCTGACGATCCCACCTGGCTATCAATCTGAGGTGGCGGCACATGAGGGCGAAGAAATCATTTATGTGCTGGAAGGCCAGATCCGGCAAACCATTGCTGATGCCAGCTATGTGCTGGGCAAGGGCGACAGTTTGCATTTTCGCGGCAGCCTTCCCCATAGCTGGTCTAACCCCTTTGAAGGGGCGGCAAAAATAATTTGGACCGGCACATTGACACTTTTTCGCGAGCTGAGTTTGGCGAAAAACTAAACCGGATTTGCACTGAATGGTGCAAACACCAAAGGAGGAAACGGAAGTGAAACTACTCAAATCCCTAATGTTGGCGGCGGCCTTTACCCTGCCAATGGCCGCGGGCGCTGCCCAGGCCGCAACGCCTGACAACGCTTTGGTTGTGGCGCAGAATATCGATGATATTGTGGCCATCGACCCGGCACAGGCCTATGAATTTACATCAGGCGAGCTGGTCACAAACATTTATGACCGCTTGGTGCAGTATGATGCGGAAGATCCCACCGTTCTGACCGATGGTCTGGCGGAAAGCTGGGACATTGATGCCGAAAACAAAACCATCACCTTCACCTTGCGCCACGGCGTGACATTCCACTCAGGCAACCCCGTTCGGCCTGAAGATGTGGTGTTTTCGCTCGGTCGCGTGATCAAGCTGGACCTTACACCCGCCTTTATTCTGGCACAGCTTGGCTGGACGCCGGAAAATGTGGATGAGATGGTCACAGCTGGCGACGGCACGGTGACCGTTAAATATTCAGGCGATTTTTCACCTGCATTCGTGATGAACGTTCTGGCTTCACGTCCAGCGTCTATCGTTGATAAAGAATTGGTGATGGCCAATGAAGTTGATGGCGATATGGGCAATGCCTGGTTGAACGCCAATTCAGCTGGTTCTGGCCCGTTCAAGCTGGGCCTTTACCGTCCGGCAGAGCTGGTGCGTCTGGAAGCCAATCCAAATTATTTCAAGCAAGGACCAAAGCTGAAATCAGTGTTGTTGCGTCACGTTGCTGAAAGCGCCACACAGCAATTGCTGCTGCAGTCTGGCGATGTGGACATGGCCCGTAACCTCACACCTGATCAGGTTGAAGGTTTGGACGGTGATGTGAAAGTTGAAACTTTCCCACAAGCTGCTGTGCACTTCTTGTCCTTCAACCAAAAGACCGACAGCCTGACACCTGAAGCGGTGTGGGAAGCGGCCCGTTACCTGGTTGATTATGAAGGCATGACCAACTCGATCATTAAAGGTCAAATGGAAGTTCACCAGGCATTCTGGCCTAAAGGCTTCCCTGGCTCATATGACGAAACGCCATATAGCTATGACCCTGCGAAAGCTAAGCAAATCTTGGAAGACGCTGGCATTGAAACGCCAATCACTGTTGATTTGGACGTGATCAACGCAGCGCCATTCACTGATATGGCGCAGTCTTTGCAAGCAAGCTTTGCGGACGCTGGCATCAATTTCGAGATCATTCCGGGCACTGGCTCACAAGTGATCACGAAATATCGTGAGCGTAGCCACGAAGCCATGCTTCTTTATTGGGGCCCAGACTTTATGGACCCACACTCAAACGCAAAAGCCTTTGCGTACAACTCTGACAACTCAGACGATTCATATGCAGCGACCACAACATGGCGCAACGCATGGGCCGTGCCGGAAGAGTTGAACGAGATGACCAAAGCGGCTTTGACTGAAAGCGATCCTGCGAAACGTCAAGAAATGTACCTTGAATTGCAGAAACGCGTTCAAGAGAAATCCCCAATCATCATTATGTTCCAAGCCTCTTATCAAGTGGCCATGGGCGAAAATGTAAGCGGGTATGTGAACGGTGCCACATCTGACTTTGTGTTCTACCGTCTCGTAGAAAAAGACTAATCCCTCCCTGGATTTGTCGTGAGCGGGCCGCTCGTTTTCCCTCGGGAAGGCGGGCGGCTCAATTTTTTGCGGAACGGATCGGTCCGTTTTTGACTTTGAAATTGATTTTCAGTGTTGCATAAGGTGCGGGGGAGTATTTTATGACCGCTGCTATTGATTATATCGCCCTGGATTGGGGCACCTCCAATGTCCGCGCATATGCCATTGATGGCGCTGGCCAAATCATGGATGAAGCCACAAGTGATAAGGGCATGGGGCAGCTTGAACCGCACCAGTTTGAACCCACCCTTTTGAACTTGACTGCGCCTTGGCTGTCTGAAGACCGGGTTATGCCAATATTTGCGTGTGGCATGGTGGGCGCGCGCGGCGGTTGGCAAGAGGCATCATACGGGCAGGTGCCATTTGATGTGCATCGCGCACTGAAACTCACCAGAGTAAAAACCCATGCCCCCCATATCGAGGTGCAAATTGTGCCCGGGCTGTGTCAACAAGCCCCTGCGGATGTGATGCGCGGTGAAGAAACCCAAATCTTTGGCCTGCTGGAAAAATATCCTGATTTCGAGGGCACCATCATTTTGCCCGGCACCCATTCAAAGTGGGCAGAAATCAAGTCGGGGCAGGTGACCGGGTTTAAAACCTATATGACCGGGGAAATGTTCAATCTGTTGTCAGAACAGTCTGTGGTGCGCCTGAGTGTTGCTGAAGAGGGTTGGGATGACGATGCCTTCCTCGAAGGCGTGAAAGATGCGATGTCTGCGCCGCAGGATTTTACCCATATGGTGTTTGGTTTGCGGGCGCAAAGCCTGTTAGCTGGCCTGACGCCCATTGAAGCGCGCGCCAAGTTGTCTGGCTTGCTGATGGGCATGGAAATCAAGTCGGGCATGGACAGTTTTGCCACCGGGCAGGTGGCGATTGTTGGCGGCGAGAAGCTGATGCGCATCTATCGAGCCGCCTTTGAAGAATTTGATATAGACCCGCTGTGCGATGTGGAAGAGAATTTCACCGTGCGCGGACTGAATTTGGTCGCGAAAGCGCAAAAAGAAGGAGTGGCGTCATGAACCATCGCCAATTGATCGCGATATTGCGGGGCATCACACCAGACGAAGCGGTGGATGTGTGTGCTGCTTTGGTCGAGGCGGGCATCACAATGATTGAGGTGCCGCTCAACTCCCCAAAGCCCCTGGATTCGATTGCCAAGATGCGCCAAGCGTTTGATGGCAAAGCACTGATCGGTGCGGGTACAGTGCTCACCCCACAGGATGTGGGAGAGCTGGTGGCGATTGACGGTCAGTTTGTTGTGTCCCCCAATTGCGACGTGGAGGTTATCCGCGCCACTAAAAAGGCCGGGTTGCAATCCTTTCCCGGCGTGCTGACCCCCAGCGAATGCTTTGCCGCCATTCATGCGGGGGCAGACGGGCTGAAAATCTTCCCCGCTTCGGTGATTGGCCCCAGCGGCGTCAAAGCCATGAAGGCCGTGTTGCCGCCTAAAATGCCGGTTTATGCCGTCGGCGGTGTGGATGCGGAAAATTTTGACGTCTGGGTGGAAGCGGGCGTGGATGGTGCCGGTATTGGCGGTGGGCTTTATAAGCCCGGCGAAGGCGCCAAAATAGTGCATACCCGCGCATTGGCCTTGGTGGACGCTTATGATCAGGCGTTTGCGAACCAGTGAGAATCTACGTTGATGGCGATGCCTGCCCGGTGAAGGCCGAGGTGCTGAAAGTTGCTGAGCGCTATCAGGTGCCGGTGACAATTGTCAGCAATGGCGGGCTGCGCCCTTCTCGCGATCCCATGATCCAAAACGTGATCGTGCCCCACGGGGCGGACGCTGCCGATGATTGGATTGCCGAGCATATTGGGGCGGGCGAGATTGTCATCACCGCTGATATTCCCTTGGCTAGCCGCTGTTTGGAAAAGCAGGCCCATGCACTTGGCCCCACCGGCAAGGCGTTTGATGCCCATAATATCGGCATGGCCTTAAGCATGCGCGAACTGAACCAGCATTTGCGAGAAACGGGCGAAAGCAAAGGTTATAACAGGCCATTTGACGCCAAAGACCGGTCAAACTTTTTACAGGCGCTGGACCGGCTGTTGGCGCAGGCAAGTTAGCGGGTTTGTCTAACCAATTTTCCCATATTTCAAAACCGGATAGCCCGCATGCATGGCGGCGGCACCGCATTCATAATAGGTAGATTTGGCAGCGGTGAGTTGCTCTTCATATTGTGTGATCGGGGCAAGCGGCAACAGGCTTTCATCTTGATTGATCAAAGCTTTGACCATTTGGGTGCCGAACAGGGTGCCCGGCCCGATGCCGCGGCCGGAATAGCCGAATGGTGCATAGCCCCTGCCGCTCAAATCAAGGATTTTCGGCAAGTGATCGGCCGTCATGGCGATTTTGCCGCACCATTGATGTGTGAAAGGCACATCGCCTAACTCTGGATAAAGGTCGCGCAGCTTTTGCCGTCCCCACATTTTATGAAAGGGAGCGGTGGCGTGATTCAGGCTGCCGATGGCCCCCAATATGAGGCGGTTTTCTGCATCCATGCGCAGGCTTGTCATCACCGTCGCGCAATCCCAAGTGCCTTCGCGATTGGGCAAAATTTTCGCCGCCAGATCTTGGCTCAGCGGTTCGGTCGCGGATTGGAAAAAGTGGACCGTTGAGAACTGATTTTTCGGATATCGCACGCGCTTCGTATCATAGGCGTTGGTGGCGATGATCACATATTTGGCCGTGAACTCGCCCTGCCGCGTGGCGACGCGCCAGGCCTCATCTTTTTGAACAGCGGTCGCCGGGCAGTGCTCGACGATTTTTGCCCCTGCATCCTGCGCGGCTTCGGCCAGACCTTGCGCATATTTCAGTGGATGGATGGTGCCCGCACGTGGATCGAACAGGCTAGCGACAAAATGGCGGGAGCCCAAACGTCTTTGCGATTCCGCTTCATCCAGCATTGTTACGGGCGCCCCACGGGCCGTGAGTTGCGCGATGCGCTTATCCAGATCTTTTTTGTGGTAATGGCTTTGGGCGCAATGCAACGTGCCATTGCGCACCGCATCACACTCAATCTGGTGCTGGTCAATCAGGTCAAACACAAGATCGGGCGCCGCCGCGAGGGCTTTATTGAGTTTTTCGCCGGCGGGCTTGCCCAGCGTGTCTTCCACCTCTTGCGGTGGAGTCCACAGCCCAGCATTCACCAGCCCGACATTGCGGCCCGATCCCCCATAACCGATCGTCTCGGCCTCCAACAAAATCACCTTCATCCCGGCTTTGGCCGCCTCGAGTGCAGCGGAACAACCAGAAAAGCCGCCGCCAATAATGGCGAGATCAACGCTTTGCTGATCATGGGTCCGATCAAATGTGGGCGCGTTGGCCGTGGCTTGCCAAAGATTGGTTTGAGGGGTGGCTGTCATGGCTAACCGTTAAAGCTCTTGAACGCTGAAATGATTTGATCGAGCTGATTGTCATCGATATTGCGGTGCAGCACAATGCGGCTTTCCGTACCGGCTGAAACAATGATCTTATGGTCTCGCATATGGGCGCCAAGCTTTTTGGCCCGATCCTTATCGAGATGTACAAACAGCATATTGGTCTGATTGTCCTGATAGATCACATCATATCGGCCAGTCTCGTTCAACGCATCAGCCAGCGCCTTGGCGCGTCGATGGTCATCGGCCAGATCGTCGACATAATTGTGCAGAGCAAAGCGGCCTGCCGCAGCGATAATGCCGGCCTGGCGCATCCCGCCACCAAGCATTTTGCGCCAGCGCTTGGCTTTGTGGATGAAGTCCTTGCTGCCCACCAGCACCGCGCCAACCGGGGCGCCCAAGCCTTTGGAGAGGCAGATATTGATGCTGTCAAACGGCGCGGCCATTGTGGGCGCATCAACGCCGAGTTTGACACAAGCATTGAACATGCGTGCGCCGTCGAGGTGCACATTCAGATTATGCGCCCGGCCTGCTTCTACGGCTGCCATGGTGCGTTCCATGCTGATGGCCTGACCGGAATTGGTGTTTTCCAGAACCAAGGTGGTGTTGATGGGAAAATGGCTGTCATCCGGCTTGATGGCGGCGTGAATATCTTCGGGGTTTAGGCTGCCGTCGTCTCGCACGGGCAGGGGGTCATAGGTCAGTCCACCCAAAACGGCCGCGCCCCCGGCCTCATATTTGAAAATATGATATTTGCGCCCGACCAAAATTTCATCACCGCGGGCATTGTGGGTCAGCATAGCCACCAGATTTGATTGGGTCGAAGAAGGAAGAAACAGCCCAGCCTCTTTGCCCAGTTTTTCGGCCATTTCCGCTTGCAGCGCATTTACATTTGGGTCGTCACCATAAACATCATCGCCCACATCTGCCGCGGCCATCACCTCGCGCAATTGGGCGTCTGGTTTGGTCACCGTGTCTGATCGCAGGTCAATAAAGTCTGCAATATTGTCGATATTCTGGGTTTGGAGATTTTGGTACATTTTAGGCAATCTGTTTTGGAAAATTTCGTCCGGGGCTGGTCAGCCGGAGATTGGCATGCCACACATTTTGGTGCAACCAATATGTAAAGGGATGTGAACAATGTACGGCCATTTTGATCAGCACGCGCAAGGCTATTGGCAATTGGTGCCCGGGGCCAATAACAATATTTGCGATGTGGATGGGGTGCGCGTTGGTCATGTGCAAAATCTTGAGGGCAATGCAGGCACCGGGGTGACGGCGCTTTTGCCGATGCAAGGCAATATCTACGCCAATAAACTGCCCGCCGGGTGCGCGGTGATCAATGGCTTTGGCAAGTCCACCGGGCTGATGCAGGTGGCCGAGCTGGGCGAGATTGAGACACCCCTTCTATTCACCAACACTTTCGGCGTGGAAACCGCGTCGCATGTACTCACCCGTCGTGCCATCGCCGCCAACCCGAATATCGGCCGACCAGAACCCACGGTGAAGCCGATGGTGTTTGAGTGCAATGATGGGCGGGTCAATGATATTCAAGCTATCGGTGTGAACGAAGAGATGATGCATGCGGCGCTGGACCAGACCGACACCGATTTCGCCCAAGGCACAGTGGGTGCTGGCACCGGCATGTGCACCTTCGGTTTTGCCGGTGGCCTTGGCAGCGCGTCCCGGCTGGTGGAAATTGATGGGCAAAGCTTCACGTTGGGGGCAATAGTGCTTTCCAATTTCGGACAACGTTCCAGTTTGCGGGTCTTTGGGCAAAATCCAGTCCGTTATCGCGGCGAGGATATGCCCGATAAGGGGTCCATCATAATCGTGATGGCCACAGACTTGCCGATGGATAGTTTGCAACTCAACCGTTTGGCGCGTCGCGCCGGGGCAGCATTGGGGCGGCTAGGCGGTCATTTTGGCCACCAAAGCGGCGATATTGGGCTGGCATTTTCGACCCGCAATGCCCGCAAGCGCGATGGCGCTGCTGTTATGGTACAGGAGCGACTTGCCGACCGCTTTATGGATCGGGTTTTTCTGGCAGGTGTCGAAGCCACCGAAAATGCCATTTTGAACGCCCTTTGGCACAGCGAACCGCATCAGGGTTATGATGGGTCTTACCTGCCACGCTGGCGTGATTTGTTTGAAAAGGAGCAATTATGATCACACTCTATGGACTGAAAAATTGCGACACATGTCGCAAGGCGATGAAGTCGCTGGAAGGGGCAGGGCGTCAGGTTGAGTTTCATGATGTGAAAAAGGAACCGCTTTCTCACGCGCTGTTGGCAGATTTCTTGAAGACGTTCGGGGCGGATAAGCTGGTGAACAAAAAATCTACGACTTGGCGGGGGCTAAACGAGGCGGAACGCAGCCGCGATCCGCTGGAATTGTTGATTGAGAATCCCAGTTTGATGAAGCGGCCTGTTATCATTGATGGGGAGAATGAGTATCTGGGGTGGGACAGGGCTGTACAATCGACATTGATAGGTTAAGCTCGCTCTGAATATTTTTAAAAACTTTTGACCCGACAGTGAACCGACCATCTGAATGGCCCGTAAACCAAGCAGAAACAGTCACAAAGGGTCCAAATATGCGATCGGCGTTAAATTTGGCACAGAATGACGAAGAAGTAGACAGGGTGGATGATCCGGCGGTTTTGAAACAGGCCATGGTGCGTGTGGCACAAGCGCAGGATCGAGAAGCCTTTCAGCTCCTGTTTTCTTATTTCGCCCCGCGGGTAAAAGCTGTGCTTTTGAAAGCGGGGAGCCAAGAGAGCCAAGCTGAGGATTTGATGCAGGATGTGATGATGACCGTGTGGCGCAAAGCAAAGCTTTATGCGCCGGAACGCGGTTCAGTGAATGCCTGGGTGTTCACCGTCGCACGGAACGCACGGATCGATCTTTTACGTCGTGCCTCATCAAGGCCCTATGATGATGTGTATGAAATCGAACTGGAAAGTGACGTCGCATCGGGTGAAGACAATATGTTTGAAACCGAACGGGCAGAGCGGGTGAGCGAAGCGCTGGCCGAATTGCCTGAAGATCAACGCCAGATCATTGAACTAGGATTTATAGAAGACATGTCGCAAAGTGAGATTGCGAAAAAGCTTGATCTGCCTCTGGGGACCGTAAAATCCCGCATGCGGCTTGCTTATGGTAAAATGAAGTCAAAGTTGGAGGCGGTGCGATGAACATTCACCACCATCTCGATGAAGCGACGCTATTGCGCTACGCCAGCGGTGATTTGGACAGCGCCTTTACAATGGTTGTGGCAGCTCATCTGGCAATGTGCGACAGCTGTCGACAGGCGGCTCGCGACGCGGAAGAAATTGGCGGCCATATGATGGACCGGGTGGCTCAAGCTCCTGTGTCCTCAAACGCCTTCGAGAAAATGATGGCGCGGATTGATGCTGGTCAGGATGAGCAGATTGAGGTTGATGTGTCGCGGCACAAAAAGGCGGATAGTGATGTGCCTTTGCCTTTGCGCAACCTGATTGGCGACCATCTTGACGATGTGCGTTGGCGCCTGGTAGCCCCCGGCGTGCGCAAGCATGAGATTAAGATGGGCAAAAAGGGCGAATCTTCGCTTTATATGCTCAATATTTCTCCGGGCATGGCGATGCCGGAGCATGGCCATGGCGGCGCGGAAATGACACTTATTTTGTCTGGTGCCTACCGTGACAAGCTGGGTGTGTTTGGCCCCGGTGACGTCGCCGATTTGGATGAGCATATTGAACACCAGCCAGTTGTAGAGCCCGGTGAGGCGTGCATTTGCCTTGTGGCCACTGAAACACCGACCCGTTTTAAAGACTTTATTGTGCGCTTGATGCAACCGTTCGTGCGGATCTAGGTGATCTATGTCCTTTCAAGGTAAGCACGTTTGGATCACCGGTGCCAGCACCGGCATTGGGCGGGCGCTGGCGAAAAAGCTGGACGCAGACGGCGCTTTGGTGTCTGTGTCTGCGCGGTCGGAAGAAAAGCTTCAAACATTGGAGTCAGAAGGCCAAAACATCCGCGCCTTTCCGCTCGACGTCACGGATCAAGAAACAGTCAACGCGACCATCGATATGGTGGCGGCACAGGCACCGATCGATTATGTGGTTTTGGGTGCTGGTGCGTGGACGATCATGGATAGTGATCAGATGGAGATTGGCCCGATACGCACCGGGATGGAAGTCAACTATTTCGGTACGATCAATGCCGTGCATAAACTCATTCCGATGATGAAAGAACGGCACGCGGGCCATATCTCTATTATCGCGTCAGTCGCTGGCTATCGTGGTCTGCCTCGCTCTGTTGCATATAGTCCGACCAAGGCGGCCCTGATTAATCTGGCTGAAATCTTAAAGGTGGAGCTGGAGCCGCACAATATTGGGGTGAGCATCATCAATCCGGGGTTTGTTGATACGCCACTCACGCAGGATAATCCATTTCCCATGCCAGGGATCATAACCCCAGAACAAGCGGCTGATGCCATCTATAAGGCCTTGGCCAAGGGCAAGTTCGAAATATCATTTCCGTTTGGTTTCACCTTGCTGATGAAGGTTCTGCGGGTGGCGCCAAATTGGCTTTATCTGTTTGTGATGCGGCGCATCAAAGCATCGATCTAGCCAGCTTTTATTTCACGTTATGTGACTTCTTGAAGATAGCGATCGCCCGTTTTGGGGCGTCCGGTTTGCGTTTCGGGCGTAGCCCCTTCGCCCACAGTTTAAAGGCTTCATAATTGATGCCGATCACCACTTTCAGGGTCATCCAGCCCGTGCGGGCCAAAGATTTGAGCAATTGCCCATCGGTTAGTGGTTTTTGCGTACCATGCACAAAAGCGTTGAGCAGTGGACCGTCATGGTCCTTTAGTGCAATTCCCAGGCTCAATTCTTCTGCAGGCTTTGACACATGAAAGCGATAGTGGCCCTCCACCTTGTTGAAGGGTGAGACATAAAATTGTTTGTCGCAATCTTGCCAAATCACGCCATTTTCCTCTTCTCCCGCGGGGATCACGTAGGTATGGCGCTGGGCAAAGGTGTTGCGCACTTCATAAATCATCACTTTTATTTTGCCACGCTCCACCCCGTAATAGGTGGTCAGCGGATTGAACGCGAAGTTAAGAATGCGCGGATAGGCGAGCATGAAAAAGCGCAGTTTTTCGGGGTTTACTTCAGCCTGTTGCGCCAGATTTCTTAAATAGCCCAAAAGATCTTGGCCACTGCCATCGCCAAAATCTTTGTCGAACAGCGACACCAGATTGTGACGGTTGTGACTGAACAATTTGACGTGACGGGCGATATTATCGAGATCTTCGACATCGACAAAAAGGTTGAAGACGCCATAGCGCAATTTATGTTCAACCGGCCGAATCCGCTTGTGAGTGACCACGCCATCATAGATTGCGCTTTCCATCACTCTGCGGCCTCGCGCGGCACCATGGGCGTCACATTGATGCGCCCAGACGGATTTTCGACCTGCCAAGGGCGCTTCATGCCGCCCAATTGTTCAGCTACAGCCAAGCCGGACTGAATGCCATCTTCATGAAATCCATATCCAAAATAGGCACCGCAGAACCAGGTCCGGTTTTTGCCTTGAAGGTGCCAAAGTCCTTTTTGGGCCTCAATGGCTTCAATATCGAAAACCGGGTGCATATAGTCAAAGCTCTTGATCACCGCTTTGGGGTGAATTTCGCGTGTCGGGTTAAGCGTGACAAACAAGTTGGTTTTGGTTTCCAAATGCTGCAGCTCATTCATCCAATAGGTCACGCACAATTCATCTTCACCATTGATGGTGTGTTTTAAATAATTCCAACAGGACCAAAGCCGCTTCCGTTTTGGCATCCAGGCATCATCCTTGTGCAAAACGGCGGTGTTGGCCTGGTAGGGGAAATTGGTGAGCAGGTTTTGCTCCGCGCTTGAGGCATCATCCAGCATTGCCAGGCTTTGATCAGCATGGCTTGCCAACACCACGTGATCAAACGGGCGCAGCACGCCATTACTATCCTCTATGTGGACATAGCCCGGATGGCGCATGATCTTTTTAATCGGTGTCGAGCTGTGCACTTCAATATTGGCATCCGCCATCATCGCCTTGATATATTCGCGGCTGCCCCCGATGACCGTACGCCAATTCGGCTTTTGATAGGCCTTCATCAACGCGTGATTATGATAAAAATTAATAAAGGTCTGCGCGGGATATTCCATCATGGACCGCGCTTTTGTGGACCAAATCGCCGCGCCCATCGGGATGATGTGATTTTCGATGAAGGGGCGGTCATACCCTTCCAGAGCGAGAAAGTCGCCCAGCGAAACTTCCTTGTCGTAGGTCTTGATGCGTTCGCGTGCTGACTTGAAGAAACGCAAAATATCGGACAATTGGCTCCAGTGCATCGGATTGGCAACATTGCGGCGCTGGCCAAAAAAGCCGTTCAACCCGGACCCGGAATATTCATATTTGCCGCCATTCATGGTGAACGAGAAGCTCATATCCGTGCGCTTGGTGGCGATGTTGAAATGGTCAAAAAGCGCAGAGAGGTTGGGATAGTTTGGTTCGTTATAGACAATAAAACCGGTGTCGACCGGAATATCACCTTCAGGCACTGGCGCATCCACAGTATTGGAGTGACCGCCAAGATAATCATTGGCTTCATAAAGGGTCACATTATGATTTTTGGACAACAGCCAAGCGGCGCTAAGACCGGAAATGCCAGAGCCGATTACAGCGATATTCAATTTAGTCATAGAGTTCGGTTCCGTTGAAAAAAGTAACAGGGTAGGAACGCTGGGCGCAAAGGGTCGGATCACTCGCACATTCCAGATAAATTGCCTCATAGTGTGATCCGCAGCCGACCAGCCCGCCGTAGTCATGGCATAGGAGCACCGACATGACCAACTTTATCGCCTATTTGGCAACATTAATTGTTTTTCTGGGCATTGATTTTGTCTGGTTGGCCTATGTGGCCCGCAATTTCTATTTCGATCGCATCAGCCATTTGATGGCGGACAGCCCAAACTTTGCCGCGGCCGGCGTGTTCTACCTGTTTTACGTCGTGGGCATCGTGTATTTCGCGGTTATACCCGCGCTAAAAACGGGTTCCGTTATGCCCGCGATCGTCTCCGGGGCGTTGTTGGGTCTTTTGGCCTATGGCACCTACGATATGACGAATTTTGCGACCCTGAAAAACTGGCCGATTGCCGTTACCATTATGGATATTGTGTGGGGAGCCACCCTAACCGCAACGTCCGCAGCTGCTGGATTTTACATCACACGGGCAGTCTCAGGCTAAGGCACATCAAAGCGCGACAGTTTAAAGGGCGAAATGTCGAAAGAGGTTTCGCCCTTTGTCATAAGGTGCGCCAGCATTTCGCCGATGGCGGCACTATGTTTGAATCCGTGGCCTGAGCAAGGAGAAACCAAAAACACATTTTCCAGCTCAGGATGATGATCCATGATGAAATGGCCGTCGGGCGCGGCGGTATATAGACATGTGGCGGATCGCACCACATTCGGGTTTAGCCCTGATAATCTCCCCTCAACATGGCGGGTATAGAAATCTTTCTGCTCTGCATTAGACACATCTCTATTTGTCTGTTCTGGTTCAGTTGGCGTGCCGTAAAACTCCGAGGCCATCTTAAACTGGTGCGGCGCAGATAGGGACGTCATGCCATAAAAGAAATCATCCGGTTTTTCGCCGTGAGGCCATGCAAATGCGGGGCTGTTTTTCCAAGCGGCTTGCCCTGCCGGTTCAATATCCAGCCAATGTAATACCTGGCGTGTTGGCTGAAAAATATCGTGCCACTTTTTTGGCAGGAAGGAACGAACCCAAGGACCAGCGCTTAAGATCACCTTGGCGGCTATATAGCTGTTACTATGTGTTCGCACCACAACACTACCATCGGCTTGCGGGTTGAGCTGTTCTACGGCATTGCCATAGCGTAGGTCAGCGCCGTATTTTTCTGCCAGCTTCAATTGGTTGTCTACGCATTGCTCGACACGCAAATAGCCAGCGCCTGGTTCAAAATAGGCAAATTCGTTGTCGGCGATAAGAAAATTGGGGAAGCGTTGGCGTACCTCGTCGGGCGACAATATTTCATGCGCAATGCCGAATGCCTTTGCTGCCGATTCCGTGGTGGCCAAAAAGCCCTTTTTGGCTGACGCTTTTGCGGTGCTCTTTGTTGAGGAAATCATCAAGGCCCCAATTTGGTGCAACAATGTCTCGCCAGTCTCGGCTTCAATCTGGCGCCATATTTCGTGAGACCGTAGGACAAATGGCACATAGGCCAGTCCTTCGCCGATGGCTTGGCGGGTGAGGCGGCTTTCGCCATGGGTGGAGCCATGAATATGTGGCGGTGTATGTCGGTCAAGACCCAATGTTTTTGCGCCGGTTTTCGCCAGTTGAAAAGCAGCGGCGCTGCCCATCGCGCCGAGCCCCACCACGATCACATCATATTGTTGCATAAAGGTCTCGATTGTTGAGCAAACGGAGAGAATTTCAATCTATTCGATCTGTTTTGCGTTGGATCGTCAAGGGGGCCTCATTTTGGTCACATTCGGGCAGCAGATAGCCCGTCTTCGCGTTTTAGACGCGCCTTTATCTCGTGTGTGCCTGCTGGTTGGCGCTTTGACTTAACGATTGGATAAATGGGGCCATTGGCCCGCTTGGTGAACAAACTACATGATGAACAGAACTCTTCGCGCGGTCATCGCCGCGATTGCGCTTGCGTTGCCTTTTGCTGCGGCAGCGCCAGCTCAAGCAACGCCTTTGATCAAATTGATGGAGAAGGATCTGGGGCAACGGCGACCCAACGGATGCCCCTCAAAATGGTGTGCATGTTATATGGACCAAATTCTAAAACGCGCGGGCTTTTCGGCGCGCGGCTCCAATCGCGCCCGCGATTTCGCCTCCTATGGCAAAAACACCAAGGTCGCCAAAGTGGGGTCAATCATGGTGATGCGTAATCATGTGGGCGTTGTGATGGGCAAATGCTCAAATGGCCAGGTTAAAATTATTTCTGGCAACTATTCTAAGAAGGTCGCGGTGGGATGCTATCCCGCCAGCAAAGCCATTGCATGGCGTGACCCGATTAAAGCGCGCTAAGTAACCGCGCTTCAAACTTGAAAGGGTGCCTTTAACGCAAGTTAGGCACCCATTTTTTTGCCTAATTGCGAAAGCCGGTCGCCAGATAGGCATGCCGTTTTTCGACCAGATAGCCGTGGCGATAAATCTCGATTGTGTCGAGCAATTCCACTTGCTCAAATCGCGCGTCAAGCGCCGTGCCCAACCCATTGCCCGAATGGCTGATGATCAGCGCGTTCTCCCCCAAATGCTCAGATGGATCAAACCAATAGCGGAATTGTGAACGGGCAGAGCCAAGGTCTGTGACATTCGGGTCCTGCAAAGCAAAGCCGAGCGGCGCGCTGATGGTGTAGTGGGTTCCAGCAATAAAGCCTGGCTCAAATTGTGTGTCTAGTGCTTCCACCCATTCAGCAGTTTCTTCCCAACCGAAAGATCGAGCCGAAAAATAATCTGCGGTGCTGAAATAGGTGCGGATCGGCAGCGCCCCGAAATTATACGCAATGATGGCGGCCAGCAGGACGCCATAGACAATGTGCGCGAACAAGAGCCAGCTCCAACGGATAAAGTGGGCGAGGAACGGCAGGATGGCGATATAGGCCACCAAGTTCCAATGGAACATGATGTCGGTGGTGAGCGATAGCGCTAGAAACAAGAGGGTTGAAACCAAAAAGATACATTGCGCCAGCCCAAGCTGCGGAATTTTTTTGCTGTTTGGCCAAAGGCTTTTGGCCAAGGGCCACAGCAGGAAGGGCGAGAGGAACCCGATCATCCCGCCCAAATAGCCGATGAGGCCGCTAAAATTGTTTTCCGTTGGCAGGCCCGCATGGCGGTCGCGCAAAATAAAGGTGATGGATGAGGCGTTGGTGTTGATGTTCCAATAAATTTCGGGGCCAACCACCAACAAGAAAAGGCCAAATCCAGCATAGCTTTGCCAATGTTTAAATATGGCGCGCGCTTGCTTGTAGGTTAGGGCATAAAGAAAGGCCCCGGCACCCAGCAGCACCGCGTTGTATTTTGCCAATGTGGCCAAGCCCACGCAAATGCAGGCGACGTAAAGCCATGTCCAAGGGCGTTCGCCTTGCTCCACTGCCTTGAAGAATTTGACGAAGCACAGCAGGGCCAAAAGCAGCAGCATCACCATCAAATGGTCGGGCAGGGCCAGCATGGTCATGGTGAGGAAAATTGGGGTGGCCAAAAACAGGGTCAGTGTGAGCGCAAAATGATGTTTTGGCTGGTCGCTGATCTGTTTGGAAATGGCCCACAAAATCCAAATGTCTGCCAAAAAGGTCAGGATCGGGCCAACGCGTAGGGCGAGCACGTTCCAGCCGAACAGTTTTGAGGCAAGCCAAAGCATCCAGGCATTCAGTGGCGGATGGTCGTAGTAGGAAATGGCCGGGTGCTGCGACCACATCCAATAGTAGGCTTCGTCGGCGACCATGTTGCCGCTGAACCAAAAGAAAAGGCGCAGCCCCAGCAAAAGGGCAACGCCTGTGATCAATGAATATTTCAAAATAGGGCCGATAGCTTTTAGATTTTGCTGATCATTCACAAGCAATTGGCCCCATTTTTCTATCCTTTTGCGGCGACGGCGATTTCCCCGGCCAGCTTCGCATTGTTGATCAATAGCGCAATGTTGGCTTTGAGTGAACGGCCGCCGCTCAATTCAACCACTTTACCCAAAACAAATGGCGTCACAGCCGCGCCTTTGACGCCATTGGCATCGGCTTCGGCGATCGCTTTGTCGATGATGGTTTCCATTTCATCATTGCTCAGCGCGTCTGCTTCCGGCACCGGGTTGGTGAACAGCAAACCGCTATCCGCGCCCAAGTCGCGCCATGCGTTAAAGGTGGCGGCAGCCTCGTTCACATTGTCCACGCTGTGGGGCAGGGCCATGCCGCTATCGCGGGTGTAGAAGGCGGGCAGGTTCGGGGTTTGATAGCCAATGATTGGCACGCCTTGGGTTTCCAGCACTTCCAGGGTGAGCGGCAAATCGAGAATTGATTTTGCGCCTGCACACACCACAGCAACCGGGGTTTTGCCCAGTTCGGTCAAGTCTGCCGACACGTCAAATGGATGGCCGCGATGTACGCCGCCAATGCCGCCGGTGGCAAAGATATCGATCTTTGCGGCTGCGGCCACAATCATGGTGCCCGCGACGGTGAGTGAGCCAGACTGTTTTTTGCCCAAAAGCGGTGCGAAGTCGCGGCGCGAGCATTTGGCGATTGAACCGCGTTCACTTGTGGCGAAATCCTTGAGCTGCTCTTCAGACAGGCCAACGGTGACCTGCCCGTTCACGATGCCCAAAGTGGCCGGGCATGCACCAGCTTCCTTCACGGCATTTTCCATGGCTAAGGCTGTTTCCAGATTGCTGGGATAGGCCATGCCATGGGTCACCACGGTGGTTTCAAGTGCCACGATTGGGTTGTCATTGCGAAGGGCTTCGGCAACATGTGCGCCAAATTGAAGATCAAAATTCATGGGAGGAATCCTTATTGAAAATGCTGCTGCGCGAATGTTTCAACCGCCGAATGGGAGAGGTCGGGGCTGTTGCGCAGGGTGGATTTTAGGGTGTGTTGCGCCGCGCCAATGCCAAATTGAGCCGCGTGGCTGAGCGGGCGTTGTTGATTAAGGCCATGCAGCGTGCCCGCCACAAAGGCATCGCCCGCGCCAGAAACGTCCACAATTTCGGCGGCAGGCACGGCAAGGTGCTGCATGGTTTTGGGTTGATCGTTTTGTGCGGCCAGATAGACGCCATTGGCGCCATTGGTCATAATAGCGTGTGCCGCGCCGCGCGTGAGCAATGCATCCAAAATGGCTTGTGGTTCACGTTCACCAGTGGTCGCTGCTGCTTCATCTTTGTTGCAGAAGAGATAGCTGACGCCAGACAAATCTTGCGGCAAGCGCTTGAACTTGGGAATGGAGACGCTGTCGATCGCCAGTTGAATCTGTTGGTCGCGGCAATGGGTGATTAGCTTTGCCAACCCGTCGGCGGGTAAGTTTGTGTCAGCAAAAACCAGCGCCGCACCACTAACCAACCCGATATTGGATTGCACAAATTGGGCATCCATTTGGTTGAAAATGTCCATATCGGCCACGCCGAGATAAAGGCTGCCATTGGGCTGCATGATCGCGGTGTAGGTGCCGGTGGTGCCCTTGGTAGTGCGCACCATATGGCTCAGATCAACGCCGCTTTCTGCTGTCGCGCTGATCAATGCGTCCGCAGCACCGTCGTCGCCAACAATAGACAGCAGTTTGGTGGCTTCACCCAACCGCGCCAGATTTTCCGCCACATTGCGGGCCACGCCCCCGCGAGTTTCCTCGGCGCTGGCCGGGTTAGAGGTTTCCAAAATACCGGGCTCTTTGAGTTTAAGCACCCGGTCCATCACCGCGCCGCCTATGCACAAAATGCTTTGCTGTTGGGCGACAATATAGGCGCGACCAAGGATGAAGCCCTTAGCCTGCAAGCGCTCAATATAATTGGCCACTGTTGCCCGTGCCACGCCCAATTGCTCGCCCAGTTCCTTCTGGCTGGCATAGGGATGCGCGGTGATCGCAGCCAATAATCGTTGTTCTAAATCCGTGAGTGACATGCGCCCATATTGCAAAAGTTTGTTTGTTATACATTTGCAATATAGAGTCTGGCTGGCGATGTCTACCCCAAATGTCCGCCAAGGGTAGACATTAACTTTCCCTACCACCCCGCATTTGATGCGGGGTCTGGCGGCAGTAGATCCCGGCTCAAGGCCGGGACGGTGCGGAGCGGTGTGCGCCATGGACGGAACGGGTGTGATTAAACTTGAGTATCGAAGCGCCCCACCCATAACCCCTCCTGTACTGGGAAGGGGATCAAAGTGCTGATGCTTTGAACTAAGTCACCTGACACCCCGCGTCACCCCGGACTTGATCCGGGGTCCAAGCAGCATCGTGGTTATGCGGTGCATTTCGATAAACCGAAAAGCTTCATGGATTACCGGGTCAAGCCCGGTAATGACGTGATAGGAAGTGGCGTGGTGCGCCTGTATTCAAGGGCGCTAGCCTCGACGTAGCCACCTAGCACTTGGTGCCGGGGGTAATAGGGAGGTTTATGTCTAGCCCTTCACGATTGGCGTTTCCGGGCGTGCGCCCCATTCGGACCAGGAGCCATCATAGAGCCGAGTGTTTTTATGGCCCAGAATATCGAGGATAAGCAGGATCACACAGGCGGTGACACCGGAGCCGCACGTGGCAATCGTCGGCTTCGTGCTGTCGAATTTTTCTTCTACGATCTGGGCGAGCTCCGCTTTCGGCAGCAATCGGCCATCACCATCTAGAAACGCGGCATAGTGCAGATTTTGCGCGCCGGGCATATGGCCCGCTCGCATGCCTTCGCGCGGTTCGTCTGTTTCGCCCTTAAAGCGGCCGGGGCCGCGGGCATCAAGAATGTTGCAGCTATGATCGCCCTTGTTCACCAGTTCCAGAAGCTCTTCAAATGGTACCAGCTTTTGCGCATCGAAATGGGCCGTGAAATCGCCTCTTTCCTTCGGGGCTGGCGTGCCCCCTTCAGTGGGATGACTTTGTTTTTCCCAATAGGGGAAACCGCCATTGAGAATGCGTACATTTTGCGCGCCCATTTGCGTCAGCATCCACCAGGCGCGGGCCGCAGAGAACAGGCCCTGAGTGTCGTAGACCACGATTTCATCATCATTTTTCACGCCCGTTTGCCGCATTTGATCTTCGAAGAAGTTGGCGCTGGGCATGGTGTGCGAGAGGCTTGAGTTGGGATCGGACAGGTCTTTGATCGAAAAGAACTGTGCGCCGGGAATGTGTTTTTCCTCATATTCCTTGGCTGCATCGCGATTGGCGTTCGGCAGATGCATGGAGGCATCAAAGATCACGAGATTGTCCTGCCCCAGCTTGTTCGCCAGTTCGTCAGCCTCGATCAGATATTGGTCCAGATTGTCACTCATATTTGCCTCGCGTGTGAATGGCATTGCGTTTCCGTCAATCAATGATAGTACATCGGCGAACGGAGAATAAATATGGCCAGCGCAGTTCTTTCACTTCAAGATATTTTTCTCACCTTTGGCGGTACCCCGCTTTTGGAAGGGGCCGAACTGTTTGTGGCGCCGGGCGAGCGAATTGCCTTGGTGGGCCGCAATGGGTCAGGCAAATCTACCTTGCTGAAAATATTGGCGGGTGACGTCGAGCCGGACAGTGGCAAGCGCTTTGTGCAGCCAGGCGTGACCTGGCGCTATTTGCAACAAGAACCAGATTTGAGTGCCTACGCCACCGTGTTGGATTATGTGCAGGAAGGGCTGGCCGAAGCTGACGATCAATATCGGGCGCCTTATCTGCTCGGTGAGTTGGGGCTTGATCCTGAGGCATCGCCAAAAGGCCTTTCAGGTGGCGAGGCACGCCGCGCGGCGCTGGCGCGGACATTGGCGCCGGAGCCAGATGTGTTGCTGTTGGATGAGCCAACCAACCATTTGGATTTGCCGGCCATTGAGTGGCTGCAAGATGAATTGAAAAGCATGAAATCGGCGATGGTGATCATCTCGCACGATAGACGTTTTCTTTCGGATTTGACCCAATCCACCGTCTGGTTGGACCGGGGCCGCACGCGCCAAACCAGCCAGGGCTTTGCCCATTTCGAGCAGTGGCGGGATGAGCTGTTGGCGCAGGAGGAATTGGAACAGCACAAGCTGGATCGGCAGATTGTGCGCGAGGAGCATTGGGTACGTTATGGCGTGACCGCGCGGCGCAAACGCAATGTGCGCCGGATGTCAGAGCTGGCCGATTTGCGCGAGAAACGCGCCGACCATCGAGGACCGACCGGCAATGTGAAGATGCAGGCCACGGAAGGTCAGCAATCTGGCGCCATTGTTGCCGATGTGAAAAATGTGTCGAAAAGCTTTGGCGATTTGACCATCGTGAAGGATTTCAGCCTGCGGGTGATGCGCGGTGATCGGCTGGGCATTGTCGGGCCAAACGGCGCGGGCAAATCTACCTTGATCAAGCTGATCACTGGCGAGTTGGCGCCCGACGAGGGCGAGGTGCAATTGGGCACCAAGCTCGAGATCGCGGTGCTGGACCAGAAACGGGCGCAGCTTGATCCCGAAACCAGCCTGAAAGACAGCCTGACCGGTGGCGGTAGCGACAATATTATCATTGGCGATCAGACCAAGCATGTGATCGGCTATATGAAGGATTTCTTGTTCACGCCAGAACAAGCGGGCACCGCCGTGGGTAAATTGTCTGGGGGCGAACGCGCCCGTGTCTTGCTGGCCAAAGCCATGGCGCAACCGTCCAACCTGTTGATCCTTGACGAGCCGACCAATGATCTGGATTTGGAAACGCTGGATTTGCTGCAGGAAATGCTGGCCGATTATCATGGCACCGTGATTGTCGTCAGCCACGACCGTGACTTTTTGGACCGCGTGGCCACCTCCATTCTTGTGCATGAAGGCGAGGGGCATTGGCATGAATATGCGGGGGGGTATTCCGATATGGTGGCCCTGCGTGGACATGGGGTCGGGCAGCGCAAACGCGAAGAGAAGCCGAAAAAGGATAAGCCCAAACAAGCCGCCAAACCGGTTACCCCTAAACCACAGAAAAAACTCAGCTTTAAACATAAGCACGCGCTGGAAACCCTGCCCAAGCTGATGGAAGAGCTGGAAGCCAAGGTGGCGAAATTAAATGACGAGTTGGCCGACCCGGATCTCTATGCCAAGTCACCTGAGAAATTCCAAAAGCTGACCGAAGAATTGGGCGCGACCCAGCAAAGACTGGACGCGGCGGAAGAAGAGTGGCTGGAAATCGAGATGCTGCGCGAGGAAATTGAGGGCTAGTCTCCCTTTCTCACGCTTGTTTCTCCACCCCACCCCTAGCCCCTCCCCATCAAGGGGAGGGGGAATCGCTTTTGGAATAGTGGTGCTTAGCGGTGCACAATCTAAGCGCGTTCTGTAGCTCATGACGTGACCAGTTCCCCGTCACCCCGGACTTGATCCGGGGGCCAAGCAGCGTTGACGGCGCGAGAAGTCCTTCGTCCTCCTCGGGATCATTGTCGAATTGCACAGCCCTTTAGCTCTCCACTGGTGGGGGAGACACGGAGCATAGTTGTGGTCCATACCCTTGCCGCAAAAAGCGAATTGGTCTAACCATTGTCGCTCACACCAATTTTGGGCTGGCGCACAATGGACATGTCGACATCTAAAGCACTGCTGTTTGCAGTGGCGGCGATTGCCGTCATTTCCATGATGGATGCCAGCGTCAAATCGCTGTCTGGCGACGCCTCAACGCTGACCATTTTGTTTTTTCGCCAGGGTGTGGCTGCCATTCTGCTCGGCGCGTTGGCGATTTATAAGCGCTCGCGCTTCCCCACAAAGGCCCAACTGCCCTTGCATTTTGTCCGCGCCATGATGATCGGTGCGACCGCCTTTTCTTTCTTTTATGCAGTTGGCGAATTGCCGCTGATGCTGGTCACGGCCATCTTTATGGTGGCTCCGATATTGGTGAGCATTATGGGCGTTGTGTTTTTGAAAGAGGACGTCACGAAAACGCTGGTATTCGGCACATTGCTGGGCTTTGCCGGGGCGATGGTGATCGTTTTTGGTGGCAGCAATGGGGCTGATTTTTCCGCAAGTGGCGATTTGTGGGCCTGGGTTGCGGCATTGTTGGGGCCGTTTGGCTATGCGCTCAGCATTGTGGTGATGAAAAGCCAGAGCCGCCAAGCAGACGCCACCACCATCACGTTTTTGCAAGCCTTTTTCATTGCGCTGGTGGCCGCGCCCTTCGCGGTGGTGCAGCTTGATGTGCCGGATGCGGTGATTGGTCTGCGCCTCGCCAGTGTCGGCTTTTTGGGCGCGCTGGGTTTTGTGCTTTATGTGTCGGCGTTGCGCAATCTGCCCGCCTCTGTTTTTGTGCTCACTGAAAATACGGCGCTGCTCTGGGCGGCCTTGTTCGGCTTAATCTTCTTTATGGAAGTGCCCGCACTCACCACATGGGGTGGGGCGATCATGATTATTGTCGCCTGCCTGTTGGTGGGGCGCCAGCAAGTGCGCCGCACGCCTAAACGATGAACAGGTTGCTCCACCGGATAAACCCCTCTGCACTGGGCCTGGCGCTTTTGGCCATGTTTGCCTTTGCCTTAATGGATGCGCTGGCGAAGGTGCTGGTGGTCAGCCTGCCGGTCGGGCAGGTCGCCTTTTTGCGCACTTTGGGCAGCGCCTTACTTTTCCTCGGTGTCGCGCTATGGGGGCAGCATCTTCAGTTTGCAGGCGTGCAATGGCGCTTGCATGTTTTGCGCGCTGCCGGGGCGGCATTGGTCACCCTGTGCATGTATTTTGCACTCGCCCACTTCGCCCTTGTCACAGTGGCGGCCTTTGCGCTCACGGGACAATTGATCAGCACGCTTTATGGGGTACTGTTCTTTAAGGAGAGGTTTGACGGCAAGATCGGCTTGGCACTGATTGTCGGCATGGCGGGGGCGTTGCTGTTCCTGATCAGCGAGGGGTTGTTTTCTGCCGAAATCAATTTGTCGCTTCTGCCGCTGCTGGCGCTGATTGCCGTGCCGATCTTGGAAGCCACATTGCTTGCTTTTCTCAAGTTCCATACGCAAAAGGAGGGGCCGATTTTGATGTCGGCCATCCAATTGTCGCTGTCGGCTCTAATCCTGTCGCCGGGCCTTATGCACTATGTACCCTTAAGTATGGGACAGTGGGGCATATTGGCGGTGACTTGCGTGGTAGGGGCCTTTGCGGGGTATTGGTCTGTGATCGCGCTTAAGCAATTGCCGGTGGGCGTTTTTGCGATCACCGACAACACCAGCGTGGTCTGGGCCGCCTTGCTGGGGCTCGTGCTGTTTTCGCATGTCCCAACCCCGCTGCAATGGGCGGGGGCGGCGCTCATTTTCGCCAGTTGTTATTTTCTCTCGGTCTATCTGACGCCTGAGTCTGAAAGCTAGATCTGCACATCCAAATGCCAATTGACCTGCTTGGTGTGCCCGGCCTCATAGCCGCCCTGGCCTGCCGCGCCTTCAAAAGCGCCGGTGCCGGAGCCGTCAACAATCTGCCAATGGGTGGTGGCCTTGTCCTTGACCCAGGTGCCGGTTTCCAAAATGGTCATGGTGCCGGACTTGCCGTTATGGCTGCCGTTGAATAGACGAAAGCCATGATAGTGGGCGGTGGCGTCATCGCAATAAAAGAGCTGCATTTTGATGCTGGCGCTGCCTTGCAAATCGCCGTCAAATTCTTCTTTTACCAACGCTTCGCTGAGCTTTTGGGTTTCATTGACCTGTTCGATCATAGTTTCGTCCCAAGAGAGGTGAGTGTACGTGCCGGAAAGTTTCATCTTTATTTCCCTTGTTGATTTGCCTTGAGCTTGGCAAAGTCGGGCGCAGTTGAATTGTAATTTCGCGACAATCTGAATGGAAAAATCTGATCCCCAGCTCGGCCCGGCGCGCGGGCTTATTGCCAAGCGTCTCTCCATGGCCGAATTTGACCTGACCCGCATCGCGCCATCGGCGGCTGCCGGGCGTTGGGTGGAAAACTATTGGGTGATCGAATGGGATCGCGGTGACAAACCTGTATTTCAACAGGAGAACTTGCCGCATCCCAGCGCCCATCTGGTGCTGGACCCGCAAGCGGGGTCCGGCCTGTTTGGGGTGCAGACAAAGCGTTTCTTTTACGATTTGTCCGGAAAAGGGCGGGTGATTGGCGCCAAATTTCGGCCCGGTTATCTGCTTCCCCTTTGGGGGCAAGCCGTTTCAACATTGACGGACACGTCCGAGACCGACCTCACGCCTTTGGACATCGACCTGGTGGCGTTGGAAACATCGTTTGTGGCGCTGGATCCGCCATCAGAAATGGCAGAGATACTTGACCAACATTTGGCAGCGCTCGAAGCACCAGCGGACCAAAAAGCGGAACTTGCCAACCAGTTGGTGCACATGGTCGAGGCTGATTCCGAGCTCACCCGCGTATCCGAACTGGCGGCACAATCAGGTCTCAATGCCCGGCAATTACAGCGCCTGTTCGCGCACTATATCGGTGTGTCGCCGAAATGGGTGATTGACCGCTATCGCATGATTGAAGCGGTGGAGGCGATCAATCAAGGCGAGGAGCGATCATTGACTGAACTCGCCCATCGCCTTGGATATTTTGATCAGGCCCATTTCACCAAAACGTTCTCGGCCCTGATTGGTCGCACACCACAGCAGCTTTTGGCGCAATTGGCTTAGCTTAACGCTGAGTCTAGATCAGCGATCAGGTCGTCAATATGTTCAATGCCCACGGAGAGGCGGATCAGCGTTTCGGGAATGCCGGTTGTGCTTTCAATGGTAAAACGGTGTTCAACCAAACTCTCCACGCCGCCTAGAGACGTGGCGCGTTTGAACAAGTTGAGTTTGCCCACCACATCAAGCGCGCGCTGTTTGTCGCCTTTCACGGTGAAGGAGAGCAGGGGGCCGAAACCATTCTGCATTTGCTTTTTGGCCAACTCATGGGCTTCATGGCTTTCAAGGCCGGGGTAATACACATGATCCACTTGATCATGGCCCTGCAAATAGGTCGCGACGGCCATGGCATTTTCGCTCATGCGCTCCATGCGCACCGGCAAGGTGCGCATGCCGCGGATCAGCAAATAGGCTTCAAAACTGCCAATCACTGCGCCCGCATCGTGGCGGTCCACTTTGATATGTTCCCAAAGGGCTCGGTTTTCATCATCAATCGCCAGCACCCCGGCCAGCACGTCAGAGTGGCCATTGATGCTTTTGGTGCCTGAATGCATTACAATGTGGGCGCCCAGATCGATTGGGTTGGAGATGGCGGGGCCAGCTGCCGTTGAATCTACGGCCAGCACGCCGCCTGCGCGGTCTGTCGCCTCGGCCAACGCCTGCAAATCGGTAATGCGCAGCCATGGGTTGGAGGGCGTTTCCACAAATACGATGGTGGGCGAGGCTTGTTCGATTGCCGCCACGGCCGCAGCGGTGTCGCTGGTGTCCTGTTCGATCAGCTTAATGTCGCGCCGGTCACAATATTCGCGTACCCATTTTGTGGTGCCCCAATAGATTTGCGATTGCATCAAAATGGTTTCACCTGCAGGCACCGTGCGCATCAGCGCCGCAATGGCGGCCATGCCGGTGGGGAACACCAGCGCATCGTCCGCATTTTCTGCGGTGGCGAGAATCTTTTCGGCCAAACGGACAATATCGTTATCGTCGCGGGCATAGATATTGTTGTCGCGCAAGAGTTGATAGTTTTCATCACGTACAAAAGTGGTGGAGGGCTGTATTGCGGGCACCACGCCACCGGTTTGCTGATCAATATAGCCGGCAGCTTGCGCAAATAGTGTTTCCAAGCGTTGGCGACGCGTCATAATTTCCTCCAATTTCGGGTGCACACCACATTTCGAACGTGTGGCGGGGTGATCTGTTTAACAAAAACAGTGACTGCTTAGAAGCGCGAAAGTGGTAGTTTAATTTATATTGCGCAGCACTGTCTTAAAATACGTTACCGTAATTATAGGTTCGTTACATATTTGTCACAACTTATCAGAGATGGTCGGAACATAATTTTTTCTACTGGTAAAATTTTTTTACTTTGGTATATAGCGCAGGTTGTTCGAACTAGACGACAATTTCCCTAGACCATTTAATTCGACGACGAGGCCATCGAAATGGAACATAATAGTCTGCTTGACGCGTTAGCGCGCGTTGAGAAGCAAATCATATACACGCCTTCCGGCGATCAGATGTATGTTATTGAGCGCCGTGCTTTTGAAAAATTAATGGCGGCAATCGAATCTAACGATGTAGTGGTGATGAACGAAACCGTTCAAATCTAACTATCGGCAACGCAATATTAACCATAAGCCCAGTAAAAATTGTGTGATTACATGATTTTGGGTTTGAGTGATGGTTCAGTTGCGTGGCGTAATTTTTGGTGTGGCAGTGCTTGCCATGCTGGGTGGATGTGCAAAACCACCGCAAAATGGACCGACAACAAGTCGCTCCGCCTATACTCAAGAAATGCCCGCAAAGGCTGACGAAAAAGAGCAAATTGCGCGCACACTGTTGACCGGCAATTCTGATCCCAAGGTGGATCCTGTAAGAACGGCGTCTATATCGCCGCAATTGGAATTGCGGAGGAGCGGTCAAGCCCTTGAGGGGCGCACCCTTACTGTCTCGATGCAAAAGGATATTCAACTGGCCAAGGGCGAGTTTGTCTTGACTTTTGATGATGGGCCACGCCCGGGCAAAACCGAAAAAATCCTCGATATTCTTGACGATCATGACGTCAAGGCGATGTTTTTGATGCTTGGTCGTTCGGCGCAATCCCATCCTGGCTTGGTGCGGGAGGTGGCCAAGCGTGGTCATACGGTTGGCTTGCACACCCATTCGCATGGTGACCTGACCAAGATGAACATTGCCGCCGCGCTGGCCGAGATTGAGCGTGGGGAGCGTCCAGTTGTGGCCGCCCTGTCGCCGATCAACAAAACGCCCGCGCCGTTTTTCCGCTTTCCCTATCTGGCGCAGAATGCGCAATTGCGTACCGCCGTGAAAAATTCCGGCTATGTGATTATGGATGTTGGTGTGGATTCTAAGGATTATTATAGCGACAGTGCCGATCAGGTGCGCCAGCGTACGCTCAATCGCATGGCCAGTGCCGGGCGTGGCATTGTGCTGTTCCACGATATTCATAACCGCACCGTGAAAATGTTGCCGCAACTGCTCAAAGATATGGAAGCCCGCGGTTATAAAGTCGTCAGCCTGGTGCCGGGCGAGCAACCGCGCTTTAAATCTGTCGTGCAACTTGCCAACAACTAGTTGATCGTCTAAAACCCGCCTCCTTTTGGGGGAGTGGGTGGTGCAACGTATTGCAATTTTAGGCGGCTCGGGCTCGGGCAAATCCACCTTGGCGCGCAAGCTTGGCGCTGCGCTTGACCTACCTGTTGTCCATATGGATCAGCACTATTTCTCATCCGGCTGGGTGGAGCCGGATCATGATGACTGGCGCGCTACCGTTGCTGCGCTATGTGCGCAAGAAAAATGGGTGATGGATGGCAATTACAGTAAAACCCACGATATTCGCCTATCGCGGGCGGACCTGATCATCTTTCTCGATTTTCCAACCTGGCTTTGCTTTTGGCGAGTGCTGAAGCGCACCACGCTCGGCTGGGGTAAGGTGCGTCCGGATTCGGCAACAGGTTGCCCAGAGCGGTTTGACCCGCAATTTTTGCTCTATGTCTTGAACTTCCGCCGCCAGCGGGCGCCGAAGATCAGGGAATTGTTGGCGGGCACAAATTGCCCAAATCGAATTTTTACAAGCACACGTTCCGTTAAGTTGTGGCTGGAAAGCTTGCGGTGTTAATCATAAGCGACGCAACGCCTTGTTAAGATTTGATTAATCATTTAACTTCTTCGCCATATTTTGGGGGAGAATTCGGATGCCGCGTATTTTGGTGCTGGGCGCATATGGTGCCGGTAAGTCTACATTTGCAAAAAGATTGGCAGGGCAATTGTCGATACCTCCGGTCTATTTGGACGAAGAATATTATTTACCAAATTGGACCAAACCACCTTTATCCGCGTGGAGACGGCGCACAGTACAACTGTGTTCACAGCCAAATTGGGTGATGGATGGAAATTTCATTGCAACCCTTGATCAGCGATTGGCGCGCGCAACGCATGTGGTTTATCTGCGCCCGTCGAAATGGCTGTGTCTTTTTCGCGTTTTATGTCGGCTGGCCCGTTACTATAATCGCGTGCGCCCCACCGTTGCGCCCGATTGTCCCGAAGGCTTCTATCTGCCATTTTTCGCATCGATTATTAATTTTGATCGCGATATGCATCCGATATTGGAGGCAAAATTGGCAGAAGCGGGGGTGCCGGTCACCTATTGCTCCAGCGCGCGAGAAATCGAAGCCTATCTCGCCCAGGGCGCGATCAAGTCCTCGCCCCTCAGAACGGCACTTCACTTACAAAGCTGATACGTTTGCCGCCAATGGGGTGGTGAATTTCCAGAAAACGCGCATGTAAACACAGGCGGCTACTGGCCGCTTGCACAAAGGGTGGGGCATAGAAACTGTCACCCAAAATTGGATGCCCCAAAGCAAGCAGGTGCACCCGCAATTGGTGCGATCGTCCGGTGATCGGGAACAGGTCAAATCTACAGGTGTGATCGCTTTGTTTAAGCAGCTTATAGCGCGTTTGCGCCGCCTTTCCTCTTGCAAAATCGATAAGTTGCAATGGGCGATTTGGCCAATCGCAACGTAAAGGCAGGTCGATCAGGCCTTCATCTTGAGCTGCCTGCCCCCAAGCGAGGGCCTGATAGATTTTGCTGGTGTGCCGACGTTCAAATTGCAGGCCGATATGGCGATGGGCAGTGGCGTTTTTGGCCAGGATCACAATGCCTGATGTGTCCATATCCAGCCGGTGGATGATGCGAGCGTCGGGGCAATATTGTTTGGCGCGAAATTCAAGGCAGTCCCACAAATGTTCGGCCTTGCCGGGCACGGTGAGCAGGCCGGAGGGCTTGTCGACCACCAGCATTTCATCATCTTCGAACACCACTTTCAGCGGCTCTTGCGGCGGCTGATAATCAAGCGGTGGCCGCATCAGGCGCTTTCAGGCGTCAACAAATGGTCAAAGCCGCTCTTTTTCAGCAGCATTTCGGCTTCCAGCTTGCCCGGGCGTTGCGGGTCCGGGTCGGGCATATGGTCAAAGCTGGCCAGATGGTCCTGATGGGATTTGGGCAAACCATTTTGAATGGCGCCGGAAAGGCAAAGCGCCCAATACCATGTGTATGGTTTTGGCGGGGTCGGGTCCGGCTCGGCAATATAGGTCACCGACTGGAATTGGTCGCCCTGATCTGTCTGCACCAGAAAATTCGCGTCTCGAATATAGGTGGTGGGCAGGGTCAAGTGAATGCCTTCAATCCGGTCCAGAACTGGTGCCTCTTCGAGATGCATTTCATAAACCACGCCATAAACCCGATCGGCCTCATTTTCAGTTTTGAAAATCGTGCCTTTGCCCGATCCGCCATGGTCGTCATGGCCGATTTTGCCAAAATTTACGCTCCAACCTGGCGCAAAGGCGGTGGCCACGGGCCGGGCAGTGGGGCACCTATTCTGCAGCCGCTCGTTCAACAGATTTGAGCCATATGCAAAATAGAAATAGGTCGACATGGGTGTTCCTTTGGGCCGAAATGCGCAAGATTTATCAATCGTGATTGAGTTACGTCTAAGCTGAACGCAAGTCCAGTCTTTTAGCAAGTGGAATAGACCAAATGCAAATGAGCCAGCAGCAAATAAGCTATCGCAAGCGCATCGATCGGGTGGTGAATTATATTTATGACCATCTGGATGAGCCTATCGATTTGCAGCATTTGGCTGATGTGGCGTGTATGTCGCCCTATCACTGGCACCGGGTTTATCGGGCGATTCAGGGCGAAACCATTGCCGCCACCGTAAAGCGTTTGCGCCTGCATCGCGCGGCGGGCCAGTTGGCACAGAGCAAAATCTCGATTGAGGAGATTGCCGAACGGTCGGGCTATTGCAGCCTCGCGGCGTTCACCCGTGCCTTTACACAAGTCTATGGACAGCCACCCGCGCAATATCGTCGGGCTGGTTCCCACACCAGGCTGCAGTCGGCGATCGAACGGGGAGAAGGGCAATTGTTTCCGGTTGAGATCAAGACCATTGAGCCCATGACACTGATTGGGCTGCCGCATCAGGGCGATTATATGAATATTGGTCGCGTGTTTGAACCGGTGTTTGGCTGGATGGGGCAGGCGGGTTTACTGCCGCAAATGCGCCACGCCATGGCCACCTATTATGACGACCCGGACAGCGTGCCGGAAGCCGACTTGCGTTCCTTTGCCGGGGCCGTTTTTGCGGCGACCGTCGATGTGCCCGATCATTTTGAATCACGCACGATTGAGGGCGGCCGATATGCGGTTTTGCGCTATCGCGGTGCCTATGCCGAAATGTCGACCGCCTATCGCTGGCTTTATGGCACTTGGCTGAACAATAGCGGGGTGGAGTTGCGCGACGCGCCCTGTGTGGAAGATTATCTCAATAATCCGCGCGAAGTGGCACCATCGGAATTGCTGACAGATATCTATATGCCTTTGGCGGATGAATAAACATGGAAAAGCTGGATTTTAAAAAGCGTGACAAGGCCTATTATGCGGGCAAGGTGGGCCGGTTTGACCGGCTGGAGGTGCCGCCGATGAACTATTTGATGATTGACGGCGAAGGCGGCCCGGTGGGCGAAAGCTATCCGCCGTCCCTGGCGGCGCTTTATGGCTTGAGCTACGGGTTGAAATTCTTGTCAAAGACCGAACTTGAGAAGGATTTTGTGGTGGGTCCGTTACAGGGACTTTGGTGGGCTGAGGATATGAACACCTTTATCACGCGGCAAAAGGATCAGTGGCTATGGACCATGATGATCCGCCAGCCGGAATGGTTGACACAGGACCATCTGGAACAGGTGCGGGCGCAAACCATCGCGAAAAATGCCAAGAAAAAAGAGCCGCCCACCAGCGAAGCGCTGCTGCGCATAGTCAGGCTTGAAACCTATAAAGAGGGCGATTGTGTTCAGGTGTTGCATGTGGGCTCTTATGATGATGAAGGGCCGATTCTGCATAAAATGCACCATGAATATATTCCCGAACAGGGGCTGAAAATGTACATGAAGCATCATGAGATTTATCTTAATGACCCGCGGCGTGTCGCACCGGAAAAGCTGAAAACCATTTTGCGTCAACCCGTTAGACCCGTGTAAACTGTTCACTTATTGCTGATCGATTGTTGTCTTTACGCGAACGCCGAAATGAATTAAGTTCTGCGCTAAAGGTCGCAGTGCGGCCGTTCTCGGGGCGGGGTGAAATTCCCCACCGGCGGTATTTGGAGAATTCCATGAGCCCGCGAGCGCCTTTTGGCTCCTGCCAGAAGGGTCAAGCAGATCCGGTGTAATTCCGGAGCCGACGGTTAAAGTCCGGATGTGAGAGAACAAAGACAGCAACGCCCGTAGTGGGTGGTTGCGCCATTGTCTTGTCGGCAGTGTGGTTTCACACATGCCGTTCGCGCCGTTTGGCGCGTGTTTCGCCCTATCATGAATTGAGGTGGGCGAATGGATTTTGACCAGATCGCAAAAACAGAGTTTGACGTCGCGCACATCCGAAAGGCCTTTCGGTTTGCCCTTAAGGCTGCCCGCATTTTTGAAGGCGCGACCGCACCCAACCCGCCTGTGGGCTGTGCGCTTCTCGACGCGTTTGGCGATATTTTATCCATTGGTGCCCATCAAGCCGCCGGCAAGCCCCATGCGGAGCGCGCCGCGCTAGCGGACTTGCCGCCGGCCACAAATCCGCATATCGCCGTGGTGACCCTTGAGCCGTGCGCCCATTTTGGCCGCACCCCGCCTTGCGTCGATGCATTGATCGAAGCCGGGGTGAAAGAGGTTTGGATTGGGGCGCGGGATTTGAATCCGCGTGTCGAAGGCGGCGGCGCTGGCAAATTGCGCGATGCTGGGATCGAAGTGCGCTTTCTGTCGGACTTGGCCGATGAAATCTCGCAATCATTGGCGCTGAATTGCCAACGTTTGATTGCACCCTTTTTGCACTATGCCAAAACGCAACGGCCATTTGTCACCCTGAAGGTGGCTCAAGATGCTGCGGGCAGTATGATCCCGCCCGCTGGCGAAAAAACCTTTACCCGTCCATCTTCGCTTAAATTTGCCCACAAATTGCGCCGTCGGGCCGATGCTATTCTCACCGGTTCCGGCACAATCCTGGCGGATGATCCGCATTTTACCGTGCGGCATGTGGATGATGTGCCCGGCAAAGTGCGGCCGCTCTTTATTCTTGATCGACGGGGGCGGGTGCAGGAGCGCTACATGAAAGCGGCGCACGCACGTGGGTTTGTCCCGAAACTTGTGACCGATCTCAATGCCGCTTTGGCGGAGCTGGGCGCGCGCGGCTGCATGGAAGTGCTTGTGGAAGCTGGGCCGGAGCTGGCCGCGGCGTGTCGTGAGCAGAAATTGGTGCAGCTCGACATCACGATTGAGCGACAGGCCGAACAAGATTGCATCCGCGCGCGCTATGCCGACGACAAGCTGAACAGCAGTTCTTTTAAAGGAGAAGCCGATGTTTTCGGGGATTATTGATCGCTTGGGCGAGGTCAAGGCGGTGCGCGACGACGATGGCGCGCGAGTCTTTGAGATCGCCACGACCTATGCAGATTTGGCGTTGGGCGAGAGTGTGGCGGTCAATGGCGTTTGCCTCACAGTGGTCACCTTCGATGCGGCGGGGTTGGCCGAGTTTTATGTCAGCCCGGAAAGCCTGGCCCGCACCTCATTGGGCGCGCTGCAAACAGGAGATCGCGTGAATCTGGAGCGGGCTGTGGCGCTGGAAACGAAGCTTTCGGGTCATTTGGTGCAAGGCCATGTGGACGGTATTGCCACGCTCGCTTCAATTGAGGAGCAGGCCGGGGCGCATCTGATTGAATTGGAGCTGTCCAAAACGCTGGGCCGTTATTGCGTCGAAAAAGGCTCTATCTCGCTGGACGGGATCAGCCTCACCATCAACACGCTGATCGATCATGCTGAAGGCACACGCATTGGGTTGACCATTATTCCCCACACATGGACCCACACCAATCTGCAAACACGGCAGGTGGGCGATCAAATCCATGTGGAAAATGATGTTATCGCAAAATATGTGGAGCGGCTATGTCACGGTTACAACGCGCAATAGAGCATTTGAAAAATGGCGGCATGATCGTTCTGACCGACGATGAGGACCGTGAAAATGAAGGCGATCTAGTGGTGGCGGCTGAGTTTGCCACGCCAGAAGTGATCCGCTTTATGGCGAAAGAAGGCTGTGGCCTGATCTGTTTGCCCATGAGTGGCGAACAAATCGACAAGCTGGGCCTGCCGCCCATGGTCAAGCAAAATCGCGCCAACCGCTCCACGGCCTTTACGGTATCGATTGAGGCGCGCGAAGGCATCACCACAGGTATTTCCGCCTATGACCGGTCGCAAACCATTTTGACGGCCATCAAGCCGGATGTATTGCCCGGCGAGATTGTGTCGCCCGGCCACGTGTTTCCGCTACGGGCAGCCGAAGGCGGTAGCCAGGTGCGCAATGGGCACACGGAAGCCTCTGTCGATCTGATGAAACTGGCCGGACTGAACCCGGCTGCCGTGATCTGCGAAGTGATGGGTGAAGATGGGCATATGGCCAAGGGCGATGAGTTGGAAGATTTCGCCAAGCGCCATGAGTTGCCCATGCTCTCCATCGCCGAGCTGGTGGATCATTTGGGCGGGCCAAAGTCGGCGCCGCATACCCCGCTGGTGCGTGTGGCTGCTAGCCAATTGCCCACCCAGCATGCGGTGCATGATTTTGATATTGTGGCCTATCGCGAACTGGCCAGTGGTGAAGAGCATGTGGCATTGGTCAACCAGCCCATGGGCGACAATCCGCTGGTGCGGGTACATTCTGAATGTTTGACCGGCGATGCGTTCGGCTCGCAGCGCTGTGATTGTGGGCCGCAATTGCAGGCGGCAATTTCGGAAATCGATGCCCATCCGGATGGCGGCGTAATCATCTATCTGCGCGGCCATGAAGGGCGCGGCATTGGCATTGCCAATAAAATCCGCGCCTATCAATTGCAGGATAAGGGCATGGACACTGTTGATGCCAACCGGGCGCTTGGTCTGCCTGTGGACGCACGTCAGTTTGATATTGCGGCGGCCATTCTAAAGGACATGGGGCTTGAGCGCGCCAGCTTGCTCTCTAACAACCCGGCCAAAGCCGAAGCTTTGGCCAATATGGGCATTCACTTGAATGAAGTGCGCCCGCTGCAGGTGGGCGCCACGGCGCAAAATGCCCATTATCTCGACACCAAACGCGTAAAACTCAACCATAATCTACCGGAAAAAGTCTAATATGAGCGAGCAAATCAAAAGTAGAGGCCAAACCACCATTATTGATAACGCACGCGTGGCGGTGGTGGTTAGCCAGTTTAACCCAAAGGTGACCCAGGGATTGCTAGCCGGGGCAAAACTGGAAATGGCTGATGCCGGATTGAATTTGGCCAATAAGGATATTTTCGACGCGCCAGGCGCTTTTGAAATGCCATTGATCGCCAAAAAACTGGCGAAATCCGGACGCTATGACGGGGTGGTCTGCCTTGGCTGCGTGATCAAGGGCGATACGGCGCATTTTGAGTTCATCTCCCTTGGCGCCACCATGGGCATTGTGGAGGCAAGTCTGGAGACCGAAGTGCCGATCTGCTTTGGCATTCTCACCACCTACACCCAGGAGCAGGCTGTGGTGCGCAGTTCTGACGATGCGGAGAACAAGGGTCGCGAGGCCGTGGCCGCGTGTCTTGGTTCGCTTGCGACGTTGCAGCAGATCACTGAGCTAAATTAGAAGGTGTTTGAAGATCGTCCTTCTCAACCTATATGCAGAGCATAAGGATTGAGGAGGATGATTTGCGCTTACCCCAAAATTCGCATATGCGCCGGATTTTGTTGGCGCAGTTACCGGCCGACTTTGCTGACTGGCTGGACTATGTCGCCATCATTTCACTTTTCACCTACACGTGGCAGGTCGATCCGGTCTATTTTGCCTGGTTCATTGTCTGTCTCACTGGCCCCTATGTGGTAATTGGCCCGTTGGCCGGGGCGCTGGTGGATCGGTTCGATCTGAAAGGGGTGATGGTCGGTGCCAATTTTGGCCGTGCGCTCACGACATTTGCGCTCGCTTTTGCGGGGCTGCCCGAACTCATGCTGGTTTTGGTGGCGCTGCGTGGGGCTGTCGACAGTTTCTTTTCTCCGGCCAAACAGGTGGCAATTCAGACCCTTGCCACGCGCGATGAATTGATGGCCACCAATTCTGCCAGCCATGTGATCAACCAGACTTCCAAGGTGGCCGGACCGGCTGTGGGGGGCGCTTTGCTGCTGCTGATCAGCCCGCAAATGGTATTTGTGGTCAATGGTGTGGTGTCTTTATTGGCCATGGCCATTCTTTTGGGGCTGCCCGCTAACCTCAAACCAAAAACAGATACATCCACCGATGTGGGCGACAAATCTACTTCGATGTTCAGCGAAATAGCCAAAGGCTTTGCCGTGGTGTTGGAAAAGCCCGCGCTTTGGGTGACCATCGGGCTGGCGGCGATGGGTTTCTTTGCGATTTTCCTGTATGATACCCTCCTTGGTCCGCTCACCCGTGAACTGGGCTTCGACCAGACTATTCTGGGTATGTCCATCGCGGCAGTTGGCGGCGGCGGCGTGCTGGGTGCGCTGTTGTTGGGATCGGTGAAAAGGCAGATTCATCCCTATTTGTTGATGGGGCCTTCCATGATTATTGTGTCTGGTTTCACCATCTTGCTCGGGTGGTTGGCGATCAATGGCTGGGTGATTCCCTCTTATGTGTTCATTGCCGCATTTTTCACAGTGGGGGTGATCAATGTGGGCACCTTCGTCCCGATTCGAATTGTGTTGCAGCTTGAAACACCGCCCGACAAGATGGGTCGGGTGACGGCGGTTAATGAGATGACCAGCATTGTCGCGATGATGAGTGCGCCTTTTATCGGTGCCAGTCTGGCGGCGCTTTACGAGTTGGGTGTACCGTTTATTGTGGGCGGCAGTTTGACTTTGATCCTGGGCATTTTGACTCTTATTTTGATCAAATTTGTGCACTTCTCCGCCGCGGGTGACCTAGCCGATCTTTCCAAAGCGCCGGAATCTGGCTAAATCCTTTGGCAAAAAGGGTGATTTATGCGTGGATATTTTGCCATTGGGGCGGAGAAAATTTCCAAGATCAAGAATTTCGGCAATCTGGCGCGGACCGGGCACGGTTTTGGCGCCAGCTTCTGCTTCACTGTGGCGGCGGAGCGGTTGCGGCTGAATGATATGGTTTCGGACACCTCGAACTCACTGACCAATATGCCCTACTATGCGTGGCAATCGCCAGACGATATCACGCTGCCGGATCGGTGCCAGTTGGTGGGCATTGAATTGACCGATGATGCGATCGAGCTGCCCAGCTTTCGCCACCCCACACAGGCCGCCTATATTCTGGGCCCGGAGCGCGCATCATTGTCGCCAGAGATTATGGAGATGTGCGACCATATCATCAAAATCCCCACTAGCTTTTGCCTGAATGTGGCCACGGCGGGCGCCATTGTGATGTATGATCGGATTGCCACGCTGGGCCGCTTTGCCCCGCGGCCTGTGCGCGTCGGCAGACCGGTGGAGCCCAAGCCCATTCACATTCAGGGCGCACAAAAAAGGCGCACACCCATCTAGGGCAGCGCCTTTTAGATCGTAATTTTTGAGAGCTATTCGCCCCAAGTGTCGCGCAGCACGCGGAACCAGTTCTTGTGGGCTATCTTGTCCAGCTCGTCCTGGTCAAACCCGCTGTCGCGCAAGGCATTCACCAGATTGGGCAGTTTGGCTGTGCTGTTCACCTCGTTGGGTACGCCGGTACCATCATAGTCTGAGCCGATCCCCACATGATCGATGCCCATCCGGTCGACCAAATATTTGACCTGGTCCACCATAATGGAGAGCGGCACCGTGCTGTCGGCCACGCCTTTGGGGTTGAGGAAAATGGTGCCGAAATTCAGCCCGGCGATGCCACCAGTTTCCTTGATGGCGTCCAATTGTTTGTCCAGCAAATTGCGGGTGGATTGGCATTTGGCATGGGCGTTGGAATGGCTGGCGATCAGCGGCTTGTCGCTATGTTTGGCCACATCCCAAAAGCCTTTTTCATTGATATGGCTGAGATCGATGGCGATGCCCAACTGGTTGCAGGCTTTGACCAGTTCCACGCCCGCTTCTTTCAGGCCGGGGCCCGTGTCTGGGGACGCGGGGAATTTGAATGGCACACCATAGGCAAAATCATTTTCGCGGCTCCATACGGGGCCGAGCGAACGCAGACCTTCCTTATAGAGATTCTCCAGATTGGAGAGGTCGGGCATTACGGCCTCTGCCCCTTCAATATGCAGCACCGGTGCCATCTGGTTGCGGGCAAAAGCGTCTTCAATTTCAGCGACGCTTTTGCAGATCGTCACCTGGCCTTCGGACGCTTTTTGAATGTCGCGCAGCAGGCGGATCATTTTGTTGGTTTCACCAATGGCGTAGGTCTGGCTGGGCGCTTTTCCGTAAGATTTGCCATCCTCGGGGGGGATAAACATGGCAAACAAGCCGCCGGCAAAGCCGCCCTGTTGGGCAGATTGCAGATCGATATGCTGGCCCTCACGCGGGCTGAAAAAGCCTTTCACCGGGTCAGCTTTGCACTCGTCCAGCAATTTCAGCAAAATATCATTATGGCCATCAAAGATCTTTTGTGGCTGATCGGTCATATATATCCCCTAATTGTATTCTTGTTGCGCTCTTTGCGGCGCAAAAATGTGAGCCTTTTTGTTGCACCCTTTTTGACCTTGATCAAGGAAGGAATTCCCGGGCCTGCTAGTTTAGCGTCACCAAATAGGGGACGAAAATGGATCACGCTTTAATTGAAAAATATGCGGCGCCCGTGCCGCGCTACACTTCATATCCAACGGCACCGCACTTCTCCGACGAAGTCAACAATGCAGTTTACGCGGAATGGCTGAACGGCTTTCGGGTTGGTGATCAGCTATCGCTTTATATCCATATTCCCTTTTGTGATCGACTGTGCTGGTTTTGCGGCTGCAACACCAAGCAGACATTAAAATATGCACCGGTGCAGGCCTATTTGAAACGGCTTTATAAAGAGATTGAAATGGTGGCCGCTAAGCTGCCGCACCGCTTGCGTGTGGTGTCGCTGCATTTGGGCGGCGGCTCACCAACCCTGTTGCAGGCGGATGATTTCGCCCGCCTGAAAGATGTGCTGCGCACCCATTTTGATTTTGCTGATGATGCGGAAATCTCCATTGAGATCGACCCAAGCGATGTGACGTCGGAGCAGATCAAGGGCATGGTGGATTTCGGCCTCACCCGCGCCAGCATTGGCGTGCAGGATTTTTCCGACGTGGTGCAAAAGGCGATCAACCGGCCGCAGAGCTTTGAGATCACCCGCGATGTGGTGGAGGCATTGCGTGCGCAAGGCATCAAGTCGATCAATCTGGACGTGCTTTATGGCCTGCCGCATCAAACCACTGAACGGTTGATGGATACGGTGGCCAAAACCGCCTTTTTGCAGCCGGATCGGATTGCCCTGTTCGGTTATGCCCATGTGCCCTGGATGAAAACGCACCAGAAAATGATTGATGAAGCGGCGTTGCCAGGCACCGATGAGCGGTTCGAGCATGCGATGCTTGCGGCGGACGCGCTGGTGGATGCGGGCTATGAGCGCGTGGGGTTTGATCATTTCGCTTTGCCACAAGACAAGATGGCGGTGGCAGCGCGTAACGGCACGTTGCGGCGTAATTTCCAAGGCTACACAGTAGATCCGGCCGATGCGATGATCGGCTTTGGCGGGTCCGCCATTGGTCAAAACCGCGATGGATATATCCAGAATGTGGTGCCCACCGGTCAATATCAGGCCATGATCGATAAGGGCGAGTTGGCCGTGGGTAAAGGCTATGCCCTTACCGAGGAAGATCGGATGCGCGGCCATGTGATCGAGCAGCTTATGTGCCAATTCTCATTTGATAAGATTGAGCTGGTGGCGCGCTATGGCGATGCGGCGAAGGCTATTCTGCGTGAAGCCAATCTGATCGCGGCACAGCATCAGGACGGCTTTATTGAGAATGACGAGCATCGCTTTGCTGTGGTGGGCCACGGCAAGCCATTTGTCCGCGCCATCGCCGCCAAGTTTGACGCTTATTTTGGCCGCGGCACCGCCAGGCATTCCAAAGCAGTTTAGGTTTTGCCCATGAATAACGGCGCAATCTTATGCCCCTGACAAACATGTGAAGGGCAAGCCATTGCGCTCGTCCACAACAGCGATCACACTGGGATAAGTTCAATGCTAGGGGAGGTTGCTATGGGCTATGCCGAGAATGATGATATCCGCATCGAATTTGACGGGAAGAAGTGCATTCACGCCCGTCGCTGCGTATTGGGATTGCCGGATGTTTTTAATCCGGGGGCCAAGGGCCAGTGGATGTTTCCCGATCATGCCAAAGCTGATGATATTGCAAAAGTTGTCGAGAGTTGCCCCTCGGGCGCGTTGAAATATCGGGCAAAAAAAGCTGATCTTTCGGAAACTGTTCAGCCGATCAACACGGCTAAATTGTGGGAAAATGGCCCGGTTGAATATCGGGGTCGGTTGGAGATTGCTGGGCAGGAAAAGATGACGCGGGCGGTGATCTGTCGCTGCGGAAAGTCCAAGAACAAACCGTTTTGTGACAATAGCCATCTCGATGGATTTGAGGCCACAGGTGAGGTGCCAGCGAAAGCTGATGCGGATCGCGCACCGGATGACCGGGGTGGCGAAGTCAATCTAAACCCCGTCAAAAATGGCCCTTTGATGGTCTCTGGTCATCTTGAGGTCGTGTCGGGCTCTGGCCGCCGCATTGCGTGTGGTGAAAAGTTTGCCATGTGCCGATGCGGGGCGTCCAAAAACAAGCCATTTTGTGATGGCAGCCACAAAGCGGTCGGCTTCGAGGCAGACTGATGAGCATTGAAATCGTTAAAGAAGACGGTGAGACACGCGGGCGTTATGTCACTGTGGTCGACGGACATGAAGCTGAATTAACCTTCTCGCGCTACAGCAAAACCGGCATCATTGCCGATCATACTGGCGTACCCGATGCCTTGAAGGGGCAGGGTGTGGGCAAAGCGTTGGTCGAATTTCTGGTTGCGGATGCGCGAGAGAATGGCTTCAAAATTGTGCCCTTATGTCCCTTCGTGAAAGCACAATATAGTCGCCACCCCGAATGGGCTGACGTGTTTAAGGGATAAAATTGAGGGGCGCCCCAAGGATGGAAGCGCCCCATATACGGCCCAAACAAAGTGGGGACAGTTGCTTTAGGCCGATCTGTTCTGGCGATCATTGATCAGCGTGTCGACCACAGAGGGGTCGGCCAATGTCGAGATGTCGCCAAGATTGGAAAAGTCGTCTTCTGCAATTTTGCGCAAAATGCGCCGCATGATTTTGCCGGACCGGGTTTTGGGCAGGTCGGGGGCAAATTGCAGCAAGTCTGGCGTGGCGATGGGGCCAATTTCCTTGCGCACCCATTGGCGCAAATCTTTGGCCAGATCATCGCTTTGTTTCACGCCCGCCATCAGGGTCACATAAACATAAATGCCCTGGCCCTTCACATCGTGTGGATAGCCCACCACAGCGGCCTCGGAGACAAGATCATGCGAGACCAGGGCGCTTTCCACTTCCGCGGTGCCCATACGGTGGCCGGAAACGTTCAGCACGTCATCGACGCGCCCGGTGATCCAGTAGTCGCCATCTGCATCGCGCTTGCAGCCGTCGGAGGTGAAATATTTGCCCTTATAGGTGGTGAAATAGGTTTCCACAAAGCGTTGATGGTCGCCATAGATGGTACGGGCCTGTGCGGGCCAACTGTCGAGAATGCACAAATTGCCCTCGGCTTCGCCGTCCAGCACATTGCCGTCATTGTCCACCAATTGCGGTTTGACGCCGAAAAATGGCGTTGTCGCCGCGCCCGGCTTCATGTCGGTCGCCCCTGGAAACGGGGTGATCATGCAACCGCCGGTCTCAGTTTGCCACCAGGTGTCGACAATCGGGCAGCGCCCATCGCCCACAACGTGGAAATACCATTCCCAGGCCTCGGGGTTGATCGGTTCGCCCGCGGTGCCCAGCAGCTTGAGTGATTTGCGGCTGGTCTTGGTGACAAAATCGTCGCCTGCGCCCATTAAAGCGCGAATGGCGGTGGGGGCGGTGTAGAACTGGTTGACCTTATATTTGTCGATGATCTGCCAGAAGCGCGACGCGTCCGGGTAGTTCGGCACGCCCTCATACATCACCGAAATGGCCCCGTTTGAAAGGGGCGCATAAAGGGTGAAACTGTGGCCGGTGATCCAGCCCAGATCGGCCCCGCACCAGAACACATCGCCATCTTCGTAATTGAAAACGGTTTCGTGGGCCAAGGAGATATAGGTCAGATAACCGCCTGCTGTGTGCACCACGCCTTTGGGCTTGCCGGTGGAACCGGAGGTGTAAAGAATAAACAGCGGGTCTTCGGCGTTCATCGGCTCGATCTCGCAGAATTCGTCGACCCCGGCCGCGGCTTCGTGCCACCACACATCGCGGCCACCCTTCATGGTGATGTTGGCACCGGTGTGTTCAACCACCAAAACCTTATCCACGCCCAGTGCGTGGGGCAGGGCGTCATCCACATTCTTTTTCAGCGGAATGGTTTTGCCGCCCCGGCGGCCCTCATCGGCGGTGATGACAATGGTGCTGTCACAATCATTGATCCGCCCGGCCAGTGCTTCGGGAGAGAAGCCGGCAAACACCACCGAATGTACAGCCCCGATGCGGGCACAGGCCAGCATGGCATAGGTGATTTCGGGGATCATGGGCAGATAAAGCGTGACTCGGTCACCCTTTTTGACGCCCAGTTCTTTCAGCACATTTGCAAAGCGGCATACGCGCTCATGCAATTGATTGTAGGTGATCACCTGCGCCGGTTGATCCGGGTGGTCAGGTTCCCAATAGAAGGCAACCTGGTCGCCCCGCTTTTCCAAATGGCGATCAATGCAATTGTGCGCCACATTGAGCACACCGTCTTCAAACCATTTGATCGACACCGGATCAAAGCTGGTGTTTTTGATGATGGTTGGTTCTTTGATCCAATCAAGTCGTTTGGCTTGTTCTGCCCAAAATGCATCGGGGTTATTCACCGATTGGGCATACATGTCTTCATATTTTTGTTTGCTGATGTGGGCGTTTTGCGCCCACGTCTCAAACACCGGATAGGTTTTGCCGGACATAGCTTTCCCTCTCATTGCTGACACGTGGTCAGCAATGCCCATTTTTAAAGTTACACATCTTCAAAATGGTGGCCGGACCCTATCGCTCCCGGTCGCCCATTTGCGCGGCGGAATATCTGGCTAGATGGCCAGATATTCGTGACGCAATTGCTCGTTATCCAGCACTTCTTTGGCGGCACCGCTATAAACGATTTCGCCTGTGTCAAAGATAACGGCTTTATCGGCGAGCTTGAGCGCGGCAACCGCGTTTTGCTCGACGATAATGGTTGTGATCCCGAGTTTTTTAATTTCCAACAGGATCTTTTCAATCTCTTGCACAATCACCGGTGCCAGGCCCTCATAGGGCTCGTCCAGCAGCAAGAGTTTGACATCCCGCACCAATGCGCGACCAATGGCCAGCATTTGCTGTTCACCGCCAGAAAGGGTCACGCCTTCCTGATTGCGGCGTTCAGCGAGGCGTGGGAAACGCTCGTAAACTTGTTCAATCGTCCACCCATGGCCCGGCGCAACCTGCGCCAGGGTCAGGTTTTCCTCAACGGTGAGGCCCTGGATGATGCGACGATCTTCCGGCACCATCTGCAGCCCGGCCTGGGCTGCTTCATGGGCCCGCATTTTGTGCAGGGGTTGGCCATCCAGCCAAATTTCGCCCTTGGTCAGCTGCGGGTCCGCCACGCGGGCCAAGGTGCGCAGGGTCGAGGTTTTGCCCGCCCCATTGCGCCCCAACAGCGCAAGGATTTCGCCGTCATTCAGGTCAAGGCTAATGCCCTGTACAATATAGCTTTCACCGTAATAGGCATGCACATCCTTTACTGACAGAAAGGGCCGTGCCTCTGTTGGTTTGGGTTGTGCATCGCTCATGATATTGCTTTCCGTTGTCATTGCATTCATTAGTGTGCCCCTCCCAAGTAGGCTTCTTGCACTTTTGGGTTGTTGCGCACTTCGTCTGGCGTACCTTCGGCGATAATGCGCCCGCCTGCAAGCACCGAGATTTTGTCAGCCAGTGAGAACACCACATGCATGTCGTGTTCAATGATCACCTTCGTCATGCCGCGTTCTTTAATTTTACGTAATAGCTCGATGGTGGTGTTGGTATCGTGGCGTGACATGCCAGCGGTTGGTTCGTCCAACAGCAGCAATTTAGGATGCTGCATCAGGCACATGGCCAGCTCCATCCGGCGCTTATCGCCGCGTGAAAGCGAGCCCGCATTCATGTCTTTTTGATGGATCAAGCCGACATCTTCCAACATATGTTCGGCCTCTTCCCGAATTTCCTTCTCATCGGCTAACGACGATAGGAAATTGAGGGTGAAGGACCCATCGCGCTTGGCGAAGGCCGGGGCCATCACATTTTGTAATACCGGCAGGTCCGGAAAGATTTCGGGGGTCTGAAAAACCCGGGCCACGCCGATCTGATTGATCTCGTGCGGCTGTTTGCCGGTCAGTACCTGACCGTCGAACACCACCGCGCCGCGTGTGGGGGCCAAACGACCCACCACCACATTGAGCAGGGTGGATTTACCGGCCCCATTGGGGCCGATAATGGCGTGTGTTTTGCCTTCTTCGATTTGAAGGTCAATATCGCTGAGTGCGTGCAACCCGCCAAAGGTTTTGTGCACATCGGCAACGTTCAGAACGACATTTTCGCTTGCGATTGTCATTTATGTGCTCCTTTGGCTATTCGGCCGGTTGGGTTTGGGTGTCTTCGGATTTGGCTTTGTCGCCATCGCCACCGCCGCCGGTAAACAGGGTTGTGATGCGTCTATAGCCTTCCATCATCCCGCCGGGCAGGAAGGTCACGACCAGCACAAACACTAGACCCAATGTCAGGTGCCAGCCTTCGCCAACAAACATGGAGGTGATTTCCACCACGAAGCCTTCAAGCCCGTCAGGCAAAAAGCCGAACAAATTGTGCAACACATTCTCGTTGAAACTGGAGAAAATGTTTTCAAAATATTTGATCAGCCAGGCGCCAATGATTGGACCCAACAATGTGCCCACACCACCCAAGATGGTCATCAAAACAATCTCACCTGAGGCGGTCCATTGCATGCGTTCGGCACCCGCCAGCGGATCCGTCACCGCCATCAAGCCACCTGCCAGACCGGCATACATGCCGGAGATCACAAAAGCAGTTAGCGTGTAAGGCCGCGTGTTGAAGCCGGTATAGTTCATACGGGTCTGGTTTGATTTAATGCCACGTAGCATCATGCCGAAAGGTGAGGCGAAGATGCGTTGGGTGATAAAAAACCCGATGAGCAGGAAGATCGCGCAGAAATAGAACCCTGGGATCCCGGTCATTTCCAGCCCAAATATGTTGGAGACTGGCAAGCCTGCTTCTTCACCCACAAACATGCTGTCGATGATGCGCGGGTCACTGGCTTCCAGTTGCAACCCGGTTTCACCCATGGTGATCGGGGTCAGCACAGAATAGGCCAGATTATAGGACATCTGGGCAAAGGCCAGGGTGAGGATCGAGAAGTAAATCCCCGAACGACGCAGGCTGACATAGCCAATCACTAGCGCGAAAAGACCGGACAAGATCACTGCAAAGAACAATGCGGGGATTGGGTTCATTGAAAACAACTTGAAGGTCCAAACCGCAGTGTAAGAGCCAACACCCAAGAAGGCGGCGTGGCCGAAGCTGAGATAGCCGGTCAGGCCAAACAGGATGTTGAAGCCGATGGCCAATATCCCGAAAATCGCAAAGCGTTGCATCAGGTCAGGATAGGCCGCACCAAATGGTTGCAACCAGATTGGCATGGCCAGAACGACGATGGAAAAGATCACAAGGGTGGTCACGTCTTTGCGCGACATGGAAAAGATGCCTTGAAAGTTCATTATTATTCTCCCTTAGCTTTCCATGACGCCCTTGCGGCCCAAAAGCCCGCGTGGACGTACCAGCAAGATGATCACGGCAACAAGATAGATGATGATTTGGTCGATGCCGGGAATGATGTCTTTAACTTCGGTCATTGAGGCAAAGCTTTGCAAAATGCCGAGCAGGAAGCCCGCGGCGACAGCGCCGGGCAAGGAACCCATGCCACCAACAACCACAACAACAAAGGTGAGAACCAAAAAGTCCATACCCAAGTGATAATCAGGCGGAAGAAGTGGGGTGTACATGACGCCAGCAACGCCCGCGACAACGGCTGCCAAGCCGAACATGGCCGTGAAGCGCTTGTCGATATCGATCCCGATCAGGCCGACGGTTTCACGGTCGGCCATGCCAGCGCGCACCACCATACCAAATGTGGTGAATTGCAAGAAAGCGAAAACCGCTGCGATTACGGCGACAGAGAAGGCAAAATAGATGAGCCGCCACCAAGGATAAACAATAACATTGGGATCCATGCCCAACATGGCGCCGACATCGGCCGCGCCGGCAAAGTTTTCAGGCATGGGCTGCGGAATCGGGTTCGCGCCAAAGAAATGCTTGATCACTTCTTGAAGCACAATGGCGAGACCGAAGGTCACCAAAATCTGCTCAGCGTGCGGGCGGCGGTAGAAATGTTTGATCAAACCGCGCTCCATCGCTACGCCGATGACGAGCATAACCGGTATGGCGACCAGAATGGAAAGTGGCACAGAATAGTTGACCAGCACGGCACCGAATTCGCCGAACCAGGTCTCCACATAGGGGGTGCGTATTTCTGTTGGTGTTCCCCATGCCGTCAGATTTTCTGTATCCAGAACGACCTTTTCAAGGGTCAGTAATTTACGCAAGGCAACAGCACAAAATGCGCCGAGCATAAACAATGCGCCGTGGGCGAAGTTTACAACACCCAAGGTGCCGAAAACGAGGGTTAGGCCCAAAGCGATCAGCGCATAGGCGCCGCCTTTGTCCAACCCGTTTAATAATTGTAGTAGAATCGCGTCCATGTGGTTACTCCCCCCACATACAAATGGCCTGTAAACCGGGGCGACAGGGCCGCCCCGGCAACAATAAGTCTGAAATTACATTGCGACTTCGTAAGGTCCCAACTCGCCGCCAAAGATTGCGGGATCATACTCAACCTGTTCGCGCGGCACTTCTTGTACCACTTCGAGAAGGTCAAACTGAGATGTTGGGTTGGCGTTACCGCGCACAACCAGCACGCTCTTGAAGCACTGGTGGTCAGCTGCACGATATTCAGTTGGGCCATTGCCCATGCCGTCAAACTTGTGGCCTTCCAATGCCCGGATCACATCAGGCGGATAGAAGGTGCCTGCGCGTTCGCATGCATCGGCATAAAGCAAGGTTTGTACATAGCAGGTATGGGCTGCCATGGAGGGTGGGAAGCCATATTTGGCGCCGAAGGATTTCACAAACGCTTGTGAACCTTCATCCTGCAGTGACCAGTTCCAGTTCGCTGAACCCAAAATGCCTTTAATGTTGTCGCCAGCACCTTGCGCCATCAAACGAGAGAACAACGGCACAACGATTTCGAAGTTTTTGCCGTTAACCTGCTTGTCACGCAGACCGAACTGAACGGCCTGAGTCAAGGAGTTCACCATGTCGCGGCCATAGTGGTTCAGGATCAATACGTCAGCACCTGAGTTCAACACAGGGGTGATATATTGAGAGAAGTCACCGGCGCCCACAGGGGTTTTTACCGTGTTCACGGTTTCCCAACCGATCGCTTCGGTCGAGTCCTTCATGGCGCGTTCTTGAGTGTAACCCCAGTTATAGTCGGCTGTTAGGTGATAGGCCCGACGCTCATTGCCATATTCATCGGACAACACAGGGCCAAGGGCGGCACCGGACATATAGGTGTTAAAGAAGTGCCGGAAACCATAACGCCGCTTATCTTTACCAGTTGTGTCATCGGAGTGGGTCAGGCCAGCCATAAAGATGGTGCCCATTTCCTGACACAAACTTTGCACAGCCACAGCCACACCAGATGACGAACCACCTGTAATCATCAAGGCGCCGTCTTTTTCAATCATCCGCTTGGCAGATGCCCGCGCTGCGTCTGATTTGGTTTGTGTGTCACCCGTCACATAGGCAACTTTTTTGCCCAGGATGCCATTCCCGGTCAGGTTTGATGGCTGCATGGTGGTCAGCATGCCGCCGTCACCCTCGCCATTCAAATGTTCAACGGCCAATTCGTAAGCGCGCAACTCGTCAGCGCCCTCATCAGCGTAAGGGCCGGTTTGCGGCACGTTGAAGCCAAGGGTCACGGTGTCGCCTGTTGGCTTGTTCCGATATTCCTGGGCGTACGCACTGGTGATTATGGTGGGGGCAACACCGGCGGTCACGAGACCAGCAGCGGCACCCTTAAGAACTCGACGGCGTGAAGGGCCATCATTGCGTTCAGTCATTATTCTCCTCCTTTAAATTGATGGACGCTTCCATAAAATGAACTCCCATGCGCCGCATCGTGGCTGATTAAGCGGTAGTTTTGAAAATATTTCAATAGGTGCTTGTAATATAAGGAATATTTTGTAAAAATGTGTACTTAAATTTACAAATGCTTGTAAAATTTTTTACAAATTTGGTGGGTGGGGAGATTTGAAATGCGGGCGCCGATCGGATTGAAAATCCGTAACCAGCGGAAATCTTTGGGTTACTCCCAGAGCAACTTTGCCAAAATGCTGGGTATTTCGCCCAGCTATCTCAACCTGATTGAGGCCAATAAGCGTGATGTGGGCGGCACGCTGTTGCAATCAATTGCGCAAAACTTAGATGTCGCATTAGACGAATTGACCGGCGAGAATGAGCAAAGATTGCTCAGTGCGCTAGAAGAAATTTTTTCTGACCCGGCTTTAGAATCACTCAAAATGGGGGCGGAGGATGCACGGGAGCTGGTGGCGACCAACCCCCGCGCGGCCCGGGCGTTGCACCAAACCTACCGGGCTTATGCTGAAGCGGTGGCCGAGGCTGAGGCATATTCCAATCGCCTTAAATCTGATCCGCTTTTGGCAGATTTGCTGCACCAGATGTTGTCGCAAATCACGGCCGTACGGTCTTCTGCGGAAATTTTGACGGACGTGCCTGATTTGGAGGTTTTGGAGCAACAGCGCTTTCATAAAATGGTGTCGCAAGAAAGCCGGGCGCTCTCTGACGTCGCGCAGACGTTGATCAATCAGTTTGAGGGGGAGGCGGGGCGCAACCGCTCCCTCACCCCAGCGCGGGAATTGGATGATCTGATTGTTGAGGAGAAGAATTATTTCCCTTTGCTTGAAGAGGCGGCTGATGAAATGCGGAAAAGATTTGAAAAACGCGGCAGCGTATTGGAAGCGGATTTGGCGGCGCAATTACACGACGAGTTTGGCATAGAAGCGAAACGTGTCGCGCAATTGTCCCGATCTGATAGCGGGTTCCCCATGCAATATCGTTATGATGCGTCCGATAAGGTCTTGTGGTTTCAAGGCAGTGCGACGCTGGCGACACGGCAATTTCAACTGGCGCGGCTTTATGGTGAGTTGAAAGCGCGCGATCTGCTCATTGAGCTTGCCAGTGATGCGCGGCTTAGTTCAGCCGCGGCCCGTCGGCTGGCAGTGCGGGCTTTAGGGTCTTATTTGGCGGGCGCGTTGATTTTTCCCTACGATGATTTTTTGCAGGAGGCAGAGCAAAGCTCTTATGATATTGATTATTTGAGCCAGCGCTATGCGGCCAGTTTTGAGCAGGTGGCACATCGGCTGGTGACCCTGCGTCGTCCTGGCGCTGAAGGCATTCCATTTGGATTCTTGCGCGCCGATCCTTCAGGGCGTTTGTCGAAGCATTTTCCCTTACCCGGCATGGCGTGGCCCAATGCGGGGCATGGCTGCCCGCTTTGGACATTGTTTGACGCTTTCCGCCATCCCAATGAAGTGGTGCGGCAAACAGTGAGCTATCCCGATGGCGGCCGTTATTTGATGTTGGCCAAGTCTTTTGCCAAGCGCGCAGACCGATTTCAGTCGCGGCCGCTTTATACCTCGGTGATGCTGGTTTCGGATGTGCTTTACGCCGACCAGACGGTTTATGGCCGGGGCATGAATTTGGATAATCCGCAGGTTGATGTGCCGGTCGGCCCCACGTGCCGCATGTGCATTCGACGCTCATGCGAAAGTCGACAAGAGGAGATGTTTACGGGGGCGAGTGAGACGCATACTGTGCGCTTGCCCTTAACCGATATTAATTTCGATATTGGCGAGGCGTGATTTTCGCCCTATGTTCGGGGAGCAGTCAGATTGGGAGGTCTGGGTGCGAGGAGGAGGAATTTGTGACCATAGATGTCCTTATTGTTGAGGACGAGCCCAGTATACTGGACTCGCTCGACTTTATTTTGCGGCGCGCTGGATGGTCGACCCAATCGGCGCAGGATGGGGAGGCCGCCTTGAAAGCAGTGCGTGAAATCAAGCCGCGCGTTGTTGTGCTGGATGTCATGTTGCCGAAAAAATCCGGTTTTGAGGTGCTCAAATTGTTGCGGCAGGATGAGCAGACCGTAAATCTGCCGGTTCTGATGCTGACGGCCAAAGGCCAAGCACAAGACCGCCGCATTGCCGAAGAGTTGGGGGCCAACAGCTTTGTGACCAAGCCCTATGCCAATTCTGATGTTGTGGGGGCCGTCAGAGCCCTGATCGGGGACCAGCAAAGGGTGAACTGATGGCGAATCGGCGGCGCAGCGAGGGCTTTGGATTTTTTCTGCCCATATTGGGTGTCATTCTGATCATGCCGCCGATTGTGCAATTATTTGATCGCGGTGGAAGCGTTTTTGGCCTGCCTATCATTTTCACCTACATTTTCGGTGTGTGGCTTTTCTTAATTGTCGCGGCCTTCATCCTTTCGCGATGGCTGCCACAACAGGATGAAACGCCACAGCGCCTCGAGCGCTTTGATCGGGATCAAGATAGATGATTCCCACCAATCTGATTATTCTGATTGCGCTGGGCTATGTGGTGCTGCTGTTTGCGCTGGCATATTTCAGCGAGCGCTGGGCCAAGGGAGAGGCCGGCAAGTTTTTGCGCTCGCCGCTTATCTACACGCTGGCGATTTCTGTTTATTGTACCAGCTGGACATTTTACGGTGCCGTGGGTTCGGCGGCGCGCACGGGCTATGAGATTTTTACGATTTATCTCGGGCCCACACTGGTTTTTGTCGGCTGGTGGTTTGGCCTGCGCAAGTTGGTCCGGGTGGGCCGTACCCAGCGGATCACCTCGCTGGCGGATTTGATTTCCTCACGCTTTGGCAAAAGCTCGCGGCTGGCGGTGTTGGTGACCTTGATCGCGGTGATTGGCACAACGCCCTATATTGCGTTGCAGCTCAAAGCCATCACCACCAGCTTGAATGTGATGACGCTGGGCGTCAATGTGGACCAGCCGGGTCTGAATGTGGATGATGTGCGCCTGGCGCTTGGCGTGGCGGTCGCTATGGCCATCTTCACCATTTTGTTTGGTACCCGAAATGTGGATGCAAAAGAGCAGCATCACGGGGTGGTGGCTGCGATTGCGTTTGAAGCGATCATCAAGCTTATTGCCCTTTTGGCTGTCGGCATATTTGTGGTGTACGGGCTGGGCGATGGATTTTCAGAAGTGTTTGCTCGTGCTGATGCGGCGCAGATCAACGCCTTTGAATATGGCGGGTTCAACTCGCGCTGGGTGGCCATGATCATCTTGTCGGCTGCGGCAATTATCTGCCTGCCGCGCCAGTTCCAGATCACGGTGGTGGAAAACTCTAACGAAAACCATTTGCGCACGGCCAGTTGGGCCTTCCCGCTCTATTTGTTCGCCATGAGCATCTTCACTTTACCCATCGCGATCGTGGGCACGGCGATGCTGCCGCCGGGCAGCGATCCGGATATGTTTGTGCTCACCCTTCCACTTAATTTTGGCCAGGAGGGTTTGGCGCTGTTCGCCTTTATTGGCGGATTCTCTTCAGCCACCTCCATGATTATCATCGCCTCGATTGCCCTGTCGATTATGGTGTCCAACCATATTGTGGTGCCCATCGCCCTGCGCCTGCCCGGCCGCAGTGATGATGACGAGGGGGGCGGGGTCACCGACTTGCTGCTCACCAGCCGTCGTATTTCCATCTGTGTGATCTTGGGGTTGGGCTTTTTATATTTCTGGCTCACCAACGGCTCCGGTGCACTGGCGCTGATCGGGTTGATTTCGTTTGCCGGTGTCGCACAGACCTTACCTGCCATTGTGGCGGCCCTGTTCTGGCGCGATGCAACGGCCAAGGGCGCCGGGGCCGGGCTGTTTATCGGTTTTGTGGTCTGGGCCTATTCCATGTTTTTGCCCAGCTTCGAAGAATCCAGCATCAGTGTGGCGCAATGGGTGCAAAACGGCCCCTATGGCATTGAGTTTTTAAAACCGCAGGCCCTGTTCGGCCTGACGGGGATGGATCCGCTGGTTCATTCCGTGTTCTGGAGTCTTTTCGCCAATACGGTTGCCCTTGTGCTGGTGTCGCTTTCCACGTCTCAAAGCGTGTTGGAGCGTATTCAAAGCGCACTGTTTGTGGATGCGTTTCGCCGTATGCCGGGCATTGAAACCCGGTTTATGCGCACGTCTGCAGCCACCAATGATTTGTTCTTTGTGGCGCAACGGGTGTTGGGGGCCGAGCGGGCAGGGGCGGTGTTTGACAGCTTTGCCCGCGAGCAGGGGCGCAGCCGCACCAACCTTGAACCCACACCAGAGTTTATCGCACTGCTGGAAAAAGAGCTGGCCGGTTCGATTGGTGCCGCCTCGGCGCACGTCATGATCTCGCAAGTGGTGTCCGGCGACAATATTTCCTTGCAGGAAGTGATGAAGATTGCTGACGAAACCCAGCAGGTGATCGAATATTCGCAGCAGTTGGAACAGAAATCGGAAGAACTTCGGCTCACCGCGGAAAAGCTGCAGGATGCCAATGCCAAACTGCGCGAGCTGGACCAGCAAAAGGACGAGTTCTTGTCGCAGGTCAGCCATGAAGTGCGCACCCCCATGACATCGATCCGCTCCTTCTCTGAAATCCTGCTGGAGCCAGAAGAGTTGGACGAGCAAGACCGGCAACGCTTTTTGTCCACCATTCACACGGAGAGTTTGCGGCTCACCCAATTGTTGGACGAAATTTTGGATCTGAGTGCCTTGGAGCGGGGCGAAAAAGTCTGGACCAATGCGCCGGTCGATGTGGTGGACGCGATGGATCGGGCGGTCTCAGTTTGTGAAAGTCTGGCGCGGCCGAAAAATATGCAGATCAGGCGCCACAATGTGCCCGCGCAGGCGATGGTGTTGGGGCATGCGGACCGACTGGCGCAAGTGTTCATCAATCTGATCACCAATGCCATCAAATATAATGACGAACCACATCCTTATGTCGAAGTGCGGTTCAGCAACCACGGCAAACGGCTTTTGATAGAGTTTCAGGATAACGGCCCAGGTATCGCGGCGAAAGAACGTCGCCGTGTCTTTGAAAAGTTCGCCCGTGGCCAGCGCGGGGCTACGAGCGGGCAAACCGGTTCCGGGCTCGGATTGGCCATTTCATCGCAGATCATTGCGCGGATGAAGGGCAAGATTGAGTTGGTCAAGGGCGATGGCTTTGGCGCCTGTTTTCGTGTCAGCTTGCCGCTTTATGAGGGCGAGGTCTAATCCTCTTTCTTTTTGCTTTGGGCAAAAAATGCGCCGGAAAAGCCGACATAGCGGCCGGGCCGGTAATTGGTGGCGATCACCAGATTGAGCACCACCGCGCCCAACACCGATAAGCCGACTTGTTGCCAGGTGAGGATGAAGAAGGAGCCACATAAAATGGCCGCGTCCACGCCCATTTGCAAATAGCCTGCGCGAATGCCATAGCGATCTTGCAGGTATACCGCCAAAATATTCACGCCGCCCAAGCCGGATTTGTGGCGAAACAGGATCAATAGGCCCACGCCGATAATCCCGCCGCCGATCACGCTGGCATAAAGCGGGTGCAGCATGTCAAAGCTGATCCATTGCGGTGTGAGTTGAGCGAACAGCGACACCAGGCCCACAGAGGCGAAGGTCTTGATGGTGAAGGCGGGGCCAATGCGTACATAGGCAAACCAATAAAAGGGCAGGTTGAGCGCAAAGAACAGCAGACCAAATTCCAGCGGCGAAATATAGGAGAGCAGCAGCGCCAGCCCGTTAATGCCGCCGGTGCCCAGCATAGCGGTTTTATACATGGTGACGCCCAGCGCGATCAGCAGCGTACCCAAAAGCACGGCCTGAATGTCTTCATGCCATTTATGTTGCGGATCGGTTGTGTGCGCCTTCGTCATATGTTCGCCTTTGTCAGACAATCTATGTTTTAGCGCTATCCCGTCTCGTACAGAAAGGCAAGGGCGACGCTTTGTCACCCTTCGGTTGAATGATGGCCGACGCGATCATTCAAGGCATGGGCATCATGTATGGCCCGCTCTTTTATATGCAGCAACCCCTGCGCGATGGCGGCGCGAACAAATCCCGCCCGACCATGATACTGAAACGCGTCATGTCTATCGGATCCATGCCGATCGGCGCCTGATGCCCACGCGCCTGTGCGCCTACTACCTTAATATAGCGGGTTAGATAAGATTTTCGTTAAATGCGACCTATTCCCCTAATCGCCCATTATGGCGGGCGCTGTAGGCTCAGCCTTGGACAATTGTCTTTTCCAAAAGGCAAATCATAATGCCGATTAAAGGAGACGCAGAATGAGTTCAATTTCAGCGGTGAGCCAGCCCGTACAATATGTGCCCTCTGAACCAGCCGCACCGCCCGCCAAAGAAAAAGGCGAGGTGGAGCAGCTTGAGGCCAAAAAGACGGCAGTTGAAGAATTTGCCGAACGAAAAACGGACGAAACCAAAAGCCTCCCGGCCGATGGCACGGGCCGCCTGGTGGACGTCACTGTCTAATAAGATTTTCCGAAATCGATCAATATGGCGCGGGCAAGGTCCCGCGCTTTTTTTGTTTGATTCGCGCCAAACGCTTCTGGATTATGGGAAAACCACAGAAATCTCAGACTTCTGGCATAGATGTCATTTTAATAGGTATTGACTTGGGCGTCAGAAACTACGGAATTTTCCAAATCTGAATTGATTCGGCCTAATGGGTTGATTCCTCAAATGAAATCAATAATACTCAAGTAACCATCTAGGCGACTATTATGCGTTCTAGTTGCACAACATGCAACAAAAATATTCCTGTCAGCTATATTTTCTTGATTACTTTGATTATTTTGCCTGAATCTCCAAGAAATCGCGCTTGATCAAGAATCCGGAAAAATCTAGATATAAAAATGGCCCAAGTAGTTGGTGCTACTTGAGCCATAATTTGAACCAGCCGAGCGCAGCTCGTCAGGTCAGCATATGCACACTAAACAGAAAAAGGTGTGTCTGACAACTGAGTTCGGCGCAACTTGAAGGAGGTTAGCTATGCTACCGCCAAGAAAGCCGAGCAATAAGCTCACTTTGGACGATGCAATTCAAATTTTGAAAATGCTGAAGCAAGGCTATATTCAAAGTAGAATTGCAGCCTTTTACGAAGTGAATCAGGCTCGCATTAGCGAGATAAAGAATAAGCGAAAATTTCCTGAAGCTCACAAATATGTAAAAGACTAAACACTGCGAGGCGCTCTTCACTTAGATGGGCGCCTTTTTATTTTCAAATTCTGGGTGGCGGGTATATCAAGGTGCAGACGCACCAAACCACTCAGAAGTCGACATTCTGCATAAAAAATAGTTTGTTGGCGGGTGTGGTTTTATCTTAGTACGCGAAGCTATGCCTTTGGCAAGTGCGAAAAGGGAATAACCCATTGTATCTCTTGATAGTTCTCGCGTTTCTAAGAACCATATTCCGTCCCATTATGCTGCCAGAATTTTGTTGGGTTTGCAACAAAATTTGTCGCGATGGTGGCGATTTTTGCCATTTTAGGTTGTGGTTGAGGCAGGATCATCTTGGCTCTAGTTAATTTCGTACGGCACAACGCTGCGTTCATCCGGGGTGATGGAAATTTCGGCGGCGATGGGCGGCACAGACCGTTGGGTGCAGTGGCGGCGTTCGCAGGTGCGGCAGGAAATGCCGATCGGGTCGAACGCGGCATCTTCGCCAATATCGAGATCGTCGGAATAGATCAGTTCGCTTGCATGGTCGATTTCGCAGCCCAGCGCATAGGCGTAGCGGCGGGTGGGCTGGCGGAATCCGCCGGCGCGTTTTTCGCTGGCCCAGGCCAGGCATAAATAGCGTTTGCCATCTGGTGTTTCGGCGCGCTGGCGGATGATCCGCTGCGGCGATTCAAAGGCGCGGTGCACATTCCACAGGGGGCAGGCGCCGCCGAACCGGGCAAATTGAAGGGCTGTGGCCGAGTGGCGCTTGGTGATGGTGCCTGCCTGATCCACCCGCGCAAAGAAAAACGGAATGCCGCGCAATTGCGGGCGCTGCAGGGTGGAGAGGCGGTGGGCGACTTGCTCCAGACTGGCGCCAAAGCGTTGCGCCATGATTTCGATGTCGTAGCGCACGGTCTGCGCTTCCTTCAAAAACTGAGTGTAGGGCATCAGCAGCGCTCCCGCATAATAGTTGGCCAGCCCGATGCGGCAGATGGCGCGGGCTTCGTCACGCTTGAAATTGGCATCGGTCAAAATCTGATTGATCAGCGAGGTTTGTTCCAGCAGTGCCAGTTGGTTGGCGAGTTGGAAAAACTGGGTTGATTTGTCCAAGGTGGTGTTGAGGCGGATCACGCGCCGTGTCCGGTCAAATTGCCGGATCATGTCGCGCTTGTTGGGCATGACAAACTCCACAGTCAAATCGTGCACCCGCTCGCAATATTTGACGAGCCTGTCCATTTTGTCGTGGCCATCAAGGGCTTGCTCGATGGCAAGATCTTCGGCCGCGCGGTCCAGCGGATCGATATAATTGTCGGCATAATGAAAAAAGTCGCGCACCTCTTCATAAGAGGTTTGCAGATTGCCCGCCTGTTCGCGCATCAGCACATCGTCCACCCCGGCCATGCGCTCATTGGATTTTCGATAGGCCTCATATAGCCGCATAAAGGCGTGGGCGGTTTGCGGCGTGTTGGTGGCGAGGGATTTCAGTTCCTGCAGTCCCGGGGGGTTATCGGCAAAAAGCGGGTCGGCAAATATCTCTTTCAGATCGATGATCAACCGGTCCGACTTGTCGGCGAGCAGGCTGGTCACATCGACGTTAAAGTTTTCCGCCAGCGACAACATGATCGCCGCAGTGACCGGGCGTTGATTGTTTTCAAGCTGGTTGACGTAAGAGGTGGAAATATCCAGCCGCGCGGCGAATTCGGCCTGGGTTAGTTTTTGCTGCTCCCGAAGCGCGCGAAGTTTGACGCCTGCAAAGATTTTTCGTTGTGCCATTTTCCGGCTTCCTTTCACCCCACCCCTAGCCCCTCCCCATTAAGGGGAGGGGGACTGGGATCTTGGTTATTTATCTGCCTTGTGGCGTGTTGCCACTATTGTCTTCTGCTCTTCAACACGGACCACCTTATCTCCCTCCCCTTGATGGGGAGGGATTAAGGGTGGGGTGCTCTCGGCGGTCATCCTAGGCATTATTGCCCGCCGCCGTCGCTCGCTTCGTTCACCACCCCGGCAACTCCCGGACATTTAACGCGCCGCCACCGGTCGCTGCGCTCCCGCCCCCGGCACCCCCGCCGATTGGCGCCATGCGGTGGTGTCTTTGAGAGACGCACGCATCACACCCGCCGTCATTACCGGGCCAGCCGCGCGGCGTGAGCGCGAAACAGAGCCCCGGTAATCCAGGCAGGGGTGGCCAAGGAGCAAAGCGCCAACGATTTCACTGTCGACATTCACACCTAGATTCCCGCCTACGCGGGAATGACGGCACAGGCGAATGGCACGGCCGCAACTACCTTCCCATCAGAATTACACAAAATTCACAAATTTACAATTTGCAATGTTAAAAAGGTGTTCTTGTTTACACTTTCAGCCCTTTAAAGTCGCGTTTGCATTTGGCAGGCTGTGCAAAAGATCGCGATTTTGAATTCTTTCGTAGGGGCTGATATATGCAGGACATTATCGAGCAGTTGGAACAAAAGCGTGCCGGGGCGCGGCTTGGGGGCGGGCAGCGTCGGATTGATACACAACATGGCAAGGGCAAGCTCACCGCGCGGGAGCGGCTTTCTGTGTTGCTCGATCCGGGCAGCTTTGAGGAATATGACATGTTTGTCACCCATCGCTGCACCGATTTTGGCATGGAGGAAAACATTATTCCCGGCGACGGGGTGGTGACCGGGTGGGGCACTATTAATGGGCGACTTACCTATGTGTTTTCGCAGGATTTCACCGTGTTTGGCGGCTCCTTGTCTGAAACCCATGCGCAGAAAATCTGTAAAATCATGGAGCTGGCGGTGCAAAATGGCGCGCCGGTGATCGGGCTGAATGATAGTGGCGGTGCGCGGATTCAGGAAGGTGTGGCCTCTCTTGGCGGTTATGCTGATGTGTTCTTGCGCAATGTGATGGCCTCTGGTGCGGTGCCGCAGATTTCTGTGATTATGGGGCCCTGCGCGGGCGGTGCCGTGTACTCTCCGGCGATGACCGACTTCATCTATATGGTGAAAGACACAAGCTATATGTTTGTGACCGGGCCGGACGTGGTGAAAACCGTGACCAATGAAACGGTGACGCAAGAAGAATTGGGCGGGGCGAGCACGCACACCAAGATTTCCTCCGTGGCCGACGCGGCCTTCGACAATGATGTTGAAACCTTGTTGGAGGTCCGTCGACTATTTGACTATCTGCCCCTGAATGCGCAGGAGAAAGCGCCGAAGGTGGATGTGAATGATCAGGTGGATCGGCCCGAAATGAGCCTGGATACCATCATTCCGGACAGCCCTAACGTGCCTTACGATATGAAAGAGGTGATCCACAAGATCGCTGATGAAGGCGAGTTTTTGGAGCTGCAAAAAGATCATGCGGGCAACATCGTTACGGGCTTTGTGCGCATTAACGGCCAGTCTGTCGGCGTGGTGGCCAACCAGCCGCTGGTGTTGGCCGGGTGTCTCGACATCAACTCCTCCAAAAAGGCAGCACGCTTCGTGCGCTTTTGCGACAGCTTCAATATTCCGATCCTCACCCTTGTTGATGTGCCCGGCTTTTTGCCCGGCACCGCACAGGAATATGGCGGCATCATCAAGCATGGCGCGAAATTGCTGTTCGCCTATGCGGAGGCGACGGTGCCGAAAGTCACCGTCATCACCCGCAAAGCCTATGGCGGCGCCTATGACGTGATGGCCTCAAAGCATATTCGCGCCGACGTGAACTACGCTTGGCCGAGCGCAGAAATCGCGGTGATGGGCGCGAAGGGCGCGACGGAAATTCTTTATCGTTCCGAGCTGGGTGATCAGGAAAAAATCGCCAAGCGCACCAAGGATTACGAAGACCGCTTCGCCAACCCCTTCGTGGCAGCGGAGCGCGGCTTTATCGACGACGTGATCATGCCCCACAACACACGCCGCCGGGTGGCGCGGGCGTTTGAAAGCCTGAAGAATAAACAACAGTCGATGCCGATTAAGAAGCACGACAATATTCCGTTGTAGGGGTGTGCGCGATGTTGGATGAGCTAAAAGATGCGGCGCTGCGCAGGTCAGAAACGGCGAAATTTAGCTTCTCAATTTCTGCGGGGTTGTTGGCCTTCTTCCTGTTTTTAGTTCGGCAGTATGATGGTGAGGGTTGGTATCTTGAAGGCATGATAGCCCTAACAACTCTTTTGCTGATGCTAAGTAGCGCTGGTATCGCAGTTGGGTACGCGATCCTCCGTCAGATCGCAAATTTTGGTACACAAGAAATGCTGCTTGACCCGAAGATTAAGCTATTTAAGGCGCAGCAAGGAACAAGCATTGAATGGCTTCGACTGAAGTACAGCATATTAGTCAAATATGGCGCGCCATTTTTTCTCATAACGTTCGCTTTTGTGGGAACAACCATCATTGTTTTGTTGGGACACCATTTAGTTAGTTGAAGCTGCGCCGAAGGCATAAAGGAGCGAAAAATGACTGATCCACTATTCCATATGATTTCTGACGGACCACGGCCTGTGGCACCATTCTCCCATGCCACCGAGGCCAATGGGTGGGTGTTTGTCACCGGGCAAATGCCAACTTTTCCCGATGCGCCGGATGCGCCTTTGCCGGAGGGGATTGAAGCGCAGACGGTGCGGGTGATGGAGAACCTCAAGATCGTTTTGGGGGGCATTGATATGGGGCTGGAGCATGTGATGATGGCGCGGTGCTATATCACCGATTTTTATCGGGACTATGCCCAGTTCAACGAAACCTATCAGAGCTTTTTCCCCAAGGATCGTCGCCCGGCACGCACGACCATCGGCGTCACCGGATTGGCGCTGCATGCGCTGGTGGAAATTGATTTTATCTGTAAGCGGCCGGAATAGCTTTCGGCCACTCCCTTACCAAGGGAGCGCCCTAGGGCCATTCCCGGACTTGATCCGGGATCGGTTTACAGGTTGGTCCCGGATCAAGTCCGGGACGGCCAAGTGAAAGATTGCGCACGGCGCGAAAATGGAGAAACAAAGATAATGTTCTCGAAAATTCTTATAGCCAACCGGGGCGAGATTGCCTGTCGGGTGATTAAAACGGCCAAGATCATGGGCATCAAAACCGTTGCGGTTTATTCGGATGCGGATCGGGAAGCGTTGCATGTGAGCATGGCGGATGAGGCGGTGCATATTGGGGGATCACCCGCCTCGGAAAGCTATTTGCTGGGCGACAAGATCATCGCGGCCTGCAAGGAAACCGGGGCCGAAGCAGTGCATCCGGGCTATGGGTTTTTGAGCGAGAACGCCAAGTTCTGTGAAGCGCTGGAGAAAGCGGGCATTACCTTTATCGGGCCACCACCCAACGCCATTGAGGCGATGGGGGATAAGATCACGTCCAAAAAGATCGCCAAGGAAGCCAATGTGTCCACCGTGCCGGGCTATATGGGCCTGATTGAAGACACGGATGAGGCGGTGAAGATCTCCAATGAGATTGGCTATCCGGTGATGATCAAGGCCTCCGCTGGCGGCGGTGGCAAGGGCATGCGGATCGCCTGGAATGATGCGGAAGCCCGCGAGGGTTTTGAGCGCTCCAAATCAGAAGCGGCGTCTAGCTTTGGTGATGATCGTATCTTTATCGAAAAGTTTGTCACCGACCCGCGCCATATTGAAATTCAGGTGTTGGCCGACAAGCATGGCAATTGCATTTATCTGGGCGAGCGCGAATGTTCCATTCAGCGCCGCAACCAGAAGGTGATTGAAGAAGCGCCATCGCCATTTTTGGATGAAGAAACGCGCAAGAAGATGGGCGAACAGTCGGTGGCCCTGGCCAAGGCGGTTGGCTATGCCAGCGCGGGCACGGTGGAATTCATCGTGGATGGCGACAAGAATTTCTATTTCCTTGAGATGAATACGCGGTTGCAGGTGGAACACCCTGTCACCGAATTGATCACAGGGATTGACCTAGTGGAGCAAATGCTCCGCGTTGCGGCGGGCGAGAAATTGTCGATCGCTCAGGATGAGGTCACGCTCAATGGGTGGGCAATTGAGTCTCGACTTTATGCCGAAGACCCCTATCGCAATTTCCTGCCTTCCATTGGACGATTGACGACCTATCGCCCGCCGTCAGAATTTGAATCTGAAGACCTTGTGGTGCGCAACGATACCGGGGTGTTTGATGGGGGAGAAATCTCCACCTTCTACGACCCGATGATCGCCAAATTGTGCACATGGGCGCCAGATCGGGCCGCCGCCATTTCCGCCATGTCAGATGCGCTGGACGCGTTTGAGGTGGAAGGCATTGGCCACAATATCCCGTTCCTGTCTGCTGTGATGGAGCAGGATCGCTTTAAGGAAGGTCGCCTGACCACGGGCTATATCGCTGAAGAATTTCCCGATGGCTTTAACGGCGTTGAGCTGGGCAATGCGGCCAAGAAAAACATCGCCGGGTTGGCGGCCTATATCGGCTTTCACAGCCAGCATCGCGGCTTTGCCGAAGCGGACACGCTGGACCTGTCGATCAAAGATGTGGCGCGGTCCGTGATGATTGGCGATGAGCGGTTTGACTTTGATGTGCTGGAAGAGGCCGTCATCTGGCGTGATCGCGAAGATGATTTCGAAATGCTGATGCGCGTCGAAACCGATTGGGGCCCGGGCGAAACGCTGATCCGTGCGCGGGTGGGCGACGATCACATTGTCGCGCAAGTCACGCGCAAGGCCACGGGCTTCCGTGTGCGTTATCGCGGCGCGGATATGAATGTGCAGGTGTTTGAACCACATGTGGCCGATCTGATGGTGCATATGCCGGTGAAAATGCCGCCGGACATGTCCAAATTCCTGCTCTGCCCGATGCCTGGGCAGGTGGTGCGCCTTGAAGTTGCCGAAGGTGACGAGGTGCAGGAAGGCCAGCCGCTGGCCATTGTTGAAGCCATGAAAATGGAAAATGTGCTGCGGGCGGAAAAGAAGGCGATCGTCTCCAAAATCGCGGCGGATGTGGGATCCATTTTGGCGGTGGATGATGTGATCATGGAGTTTGAAGACCAATGACCCTCTCCAACGAGACCTACAAAAAATGGCAGGCGCTCGCCGAAAAAGAACTGCGTGGGCGCGAACCGGCTGATCTGGAAACCGACTATGGCGGCGTGCCCATCAAACCCGCCTATTTCGCCGACGATCTGCCTGAACGCGCCGCCGAGGCGATGCCCGGCGAAGCACCGTTCACCCGTGGCGTGCGCGCCACCATGTATGCCAACCGCCCCTGGACCATCCGGCAATATGCGGGCTTTTCTACCGCGAAAGAGAGCAATCGCTTTTATCGGCAAGCGCTGGAGAAGGGGCAAAAGGGCCTTTCGGTGGCGTTTGATCTGGCCACCCACCGTGGGTATGACAGTGATCATGAACGCGTGGTGGGCGATGTGGGCAAGGCCGGGGTGGCCATCGACAGCGTTGAAGATATGAAGGTGCTGTTTGACGGTATTCCGCTGGATGAAATGTCCGTGTCGATGACGATGAATGGTGCGGTGATCCCGGTGCTGGCCATGTTTGTGGTGGCGGCGGAAGAGCAAGGCGTGAGCCAGGACAAGCTCTCCGGCACCATTCAAAATGACATTTTGAAAGAATTTATGGTGCGCAACACCTTTATCTATCCGCCAGAACCCAGCATGCGGATCATTGCGGATATTATTGCGCACACGGCTGAATTCATGCCGAAATTCAACTCCATTTCGATCTCTGGCTACCATATGCATGAAGCGGGCGCGACTGCGGTGCAGGAGCTGGCTTATACGCTGGCCGATGGCATGGAATATGTCCGCGCGGCGCAGGCACGGGGCTTAGATATTGATGCGTTTGCCGGGCGCTTGTCGTTCTTTTTCGGCATTGGCATGAATTTCTTTTCTGAGGTGGCGAAGCTGCGGGCGGCGCGTACCCTTTGGGCCGATATTATGAAGGATTTGGGCGCGAAAAACCCGCGTTCCATGATGTTGCGGACACACTGCCAAACGTCTGGCGTGTCGCTGACGGAGCAGGACCCGTACAACAATATTGTGCGCACCGCCTATGAAGCGATGGCGGCGATTTTGGGCGGCACCCAGAGCCTGCACACCAATTCGTTTGACGAGGCGATTGCGTTGCCGACCGAGTTTTCCTCGCGCATTGCCCGCAACACCCAGTTGATTTTGGACCATGAAACCCGCGTTACCGACGTGGTGGATCCGCTGGGCGGCTCCTATTATGTCGAGCGCCTAACCGCGGACATGGTGGCCAAAGCGGGCGAAATGATCGCCGAGATTGAAGCAAAAGGCGGCATGACCAAGGCGGTCGACGAGGGGCTTCCCAAACTGGAGATTGAACGCGCTGCCGCCATTCGCCAGACCCGTGTGGATAAGGGCGATGATGTGATCGTCGGCGTCAACCGCTATCGTCTCGATAAAGAAGACGAGCTCGATATTCTCGATATCGACAATAAGAAGGTGCGTGCGGGGCAGGTTGAAGCCCTGAAACAAATTCGGGCCAGCCGCAATCAAGAGGCCTGCGACAAAGCGCTGGCGACCCTGCGGCAGGTGGCAGAAACGCGCGAGGGCAATTTGCTGGCCGCGGCGATTGATGCCGCTCGCGCCCGTGCCACATTGGGTGAGATTTCCGACGCAATGGAAGAGGTGTTTGGCCGCCATCGCCCCACCACGAAGGTGATTTCGGGTGTCTATAGCGAGCAATATGCGGATGACCCTGAATATCAGGCGATCACCCAGCGCGTGGCCGAATTCAAATCGACTCAATCCCGGCAACCCTCTATTTATATTGGAAAAATGGGGCAGGATGGCCATGATCGCGGCGCGAAAGTTATCGCGACTGCCTTCGCGGATATGGGCTTTGATGTGCACATCGGCGAGCTGTTTGAAACGCCTGAAGAGGTTGCCGAAAAGGCCGTTGATTTGAACGTTGATGCCATCGGTGCATCATCCCTGGCCGCAGGGCACAAAACGCTTATTCCAGAGCTGATCGATTTGCTGCGCCAGAAAAATGCGGCGCATATCTCGGTCTTTGCGGGTGGGGTGATCCCGGAACAGGACTATCAAGCGCTGCGTGATGCGGGCGTGTCCGATATTTTCGGCCCCGGCACCAATGTGCTGGACGCTGCCAATGCGGTGATGTCGCGGATTGAGGGCAAACTAAGGAACGAGCCATGATCGGTAATCTCAACCATGTCGCGATTGCGGTGCCAGATTTGGCAGCGGCGACGGCCAAATATCGGGATCAGTTGGGGGCGGCCGTTTCGGAGCCGCAAGAGCTGCCTGAGCATGGGGTGACAGTGGTGTTTGTGAAAATGCCCAACACCAAGTTGGAGTTGTTGCATCCGCTGGGCGAGAATTCACCGATTGCGGCCTTTTTGGAAAAGAATCCATCGGGCGGCATGCATCATATGTGTTTTGAGGTGGAAGATATCCGTGCCGCAGCGCAAAAGCTGTCGGAAGAGGGTGGACGGGTTTTGGGGGATGGCGAGCCCAAGATAGGGGCGCATGGAATGCCGGTGCTTTTTTTGCACCCGAAAGATTTTGATGGCACCTTGATCGAGTTGGAAGAGGTCAAAAAATAACGGCAGTCCTTAAAAAGAACTGCCGTTTTAGGACCGAGGTCCTTTTGCACTCACGGACATAAATTTCCTCATCTGAGCCTTGCGGGTTCTCACCCTAGCGTATCATGGCATATTGCGGTTCAGATTGACGTTCAAACAGCGCGAGCGGTGTTGAAGCCATTGTTATTACACCGATTAAAATCGCGGCTGCGAACAGTTGGGTCGCCAGCAATTTATGGTGCGGTTGCATGTTTTAATTCACGATCTGCGTATTGATCGCTGTATTGAAGCTGGTGTCGGCGGTTGTTGTGACGTTGATGTCCAATGCAAAACCGGCTGATACCAGCAGAAATGCGACTGTTGCTGCGATTAAAGTTTTCATAATGTCCCCCTGAACTTGATTGAAATGCGTTAGCGCCGGCGCTTGGCCTTAGCGCGAACGGGTTGATCCGGGGTCAAGGTAAACAAGCCCCAAGAAATCATTGCTGATGTGAATGCCAAAGCAATTGCTTCCATTTTTCTCACTCCCAATGCGGCTCGCATGATTGCGAACATTGAAAGTTTAGAAAGAGGGGATTGTTCAATCGCCAATAAACTAGATAAATATTTAGCTAATTGATTAAATGGTAGATATATCAATAAGTTGAGGTTTTTGTTTTAGTGTAGCTTGGTAAATAGTCTATTGCGATCGGTGGGAATTCTTCAATGCGCAGCTGTGTTGGAGAATAGATGGATGACCAAAACGCCACCCAAAATCATCGCCATGCCGATAAGGGCGGCCAGGTCCAACGCTTGTTTATAATAGACCCAACCCACGACCGATACGGCAGCAACGCCTACACCAGACCAGATCGCATAGGAAATGCCGAGGGGAATGGTTTTGATCGACAGGCTCAAATAATAAAAGGCGACGCCATAGCCGATGACCACCAGAATGGAGGGCAGGGTTTCGCTGAAGCCGTTGGCGGCCTTAAGCGCCGAGGTGGCGACCACTTCACCCAAAATCGCAATGGCGAGATAAATATAGCCTTGGGGCATCGTGAAACCTCTAAATTGATTGATAGCTGAGGATGAGAATGTCGCCGGATTGAAAGGCGATGCCTTGATCAATCAGCGTGTCGTTCTTGTACCAAGCCAGGCGAAAGTTCGGACCTTCGGCGCGAATGGTCAGCTTCAGGTCAACGTGCTGTTCCCCAGAAACATAGGTGATGTCATAATCACCGACAAAACCGTTGGCCGGACCGTTTTTGGCAAAGCCGGTGCCCGCTTTTGTCCCGGCGGCCACCATGCGATCGTCCAACCATTCAGCGGTGAGGGTGCCGGGCTGATTGCCTCGCCGGTAAATACCAGTGCCAAACATCAGCCAAAAATCTCGTTTGCCAGTTTGATGAAGTGTTCGCCCCGGGCAATGTAATTCTCATATTGATTGAAGGAAGGGGCGGCAGGCGACAGGATGATGGTGTCGAAACCATCGCGGCGCTTCAGTCCAGCCATGGCATCGGTTAGCCCTTCTGCTGCAAACACATCTATTGTGTGGTCGAGTTTGTCCATTGCGGCCTGCATGCGTTCGCCAGTGGTGGGCAGGCAACACAACGTGGTCACATTACTGCCGATCACAGTGCGGGCCAATTCGTCATAATTTTGCTCTCGATCATAGCCACCAACCAGTAGGGCAATCTTTTCATCCGGGTAGGAGGCGATAGCGGCCATGGTCGCCTCCGGGGTGGTGGCGATGGAATCGTCCACAAAAAGCAACTCGCTGATCTTGTGTTCTTCCAGTCGATGAGCTGGTGGGGCAAAGGTTTCGAGGCCCTTCAAAATACCCTCTTCGCTGGCGCCGAGGCCTAGGGCCAATTTGGCGGCAATGATCATATTATCCGCATTGTGGGGGCCTTTGAGGCGTGATTTGCGCATGGTGGCGTGCAGCGCCGCCACTAGCTCCGCGCTTGGGGCGGCCAGTTCATGGGCATATTTGGGCAGGGCTTCTTGCACCTTCTGATTCACTGCCGCTTGCGCGCCGAGGGCATAGGCATAAGGCCCGTCGCGACGCAGCAAATTGAGCTTGTCATGGAAATATTGCGACAGAGAGTGATTGTGCCAATGCACATGCTCGGGGAACAGATTGGTGAAGCCGACAAAATCAGGCTGTGCCGTCAAATCTGCCACTTGGTAGGAGGACAATTCCATCACAATGATCTCATGATCATCCAGATCCAGCGGCGCGACGCCGAAATTGCCGCCCAGTCTTGCATCAATGCCGGCGCAGGCAAGCATGGTTTCGGTCAGTTTCACCGTGGTGCTTTTGCCTTTGGTGCCGGTCACCGCCACCAGCTTGGCGCCCTTGCGCTTGAACTTGTCCCACAAATTGATGTTGGTGGTCACCTCCATCCCATGCTTTTTGGCGGCCAGAATTTCCGGCTTATAGATCGACACACCGGCCGAGCGCACAATGGTGCCGATCTTGCCTTTTTCGCACAGCGCCTCCACCTCATCGGGGGCAATGATGGTGCTTTCCGGCATAAAGATATCGCCCTGATCGGCAGTGACAAAGACTTTTACATCAGGCGCAAATTCGGCGAGAAAATCGCGGGTGGATTTGGCTTCAATGCCTGCGCCATAGAGCAGCACGGCGTTGGTAAAGTATTGATCAGCTTGCACGGGCAATCTCGTTCAATTGATATTTTTCCGGAACATTATGCTGGTTCGTATCCTGAAGCAATTGATCCCAGGCGCTTTCGAGGGTGGGAGCACCATAGAATGCATCCAGCTCCGGCTTAAGCGTTTTCACAATGGCGACGTCCCGCCACTGGTCCTGATGGGCTAGGTGCCAAAGCGCTGCAGCGGCTTCCAAAATCTCGCCTACACATTCCCAAGGCTTGTGGCCGGTCAGGCCGGACAGTTCGCGAAACGCATTCAGCTTGGTTGCATCATCCAGCACATTCTTGCCGACAATTTTTTGCAACCGATTCGGGGCCATAAAGGGCGCTAAAATCAGCGACACAAAGTGGCATTTGGGACAATTGGTGCACCAGCGTGTGGGGCCGTCCTGATTTTGCTTGAAATTCTCATTGCAGCTTGAAAAATGCTGATCGAACTTATCAGTGCGCGCAAAAAGCTGACCAATTCGAACTTCTGAGAACGGCCGTAGCAGGGAAAAATAGTCGAGCTTGTTCTGGCTGGCGGCAGCGAAGCTTTCGGCAATGAGTTGCTCAAAATTGAAGCTTTTGGAGTGCTGGTGGTTCACCTGACGCCCGTCAAACTCCACATTGCCTTCGCTGGCAGAGCGTTCGTTTGAGAGAATAATCTCGTTATAGCCATAGAGCGCTGTAATCAGCGCCGCAATCGCCGAGTTGATCGCGGTTGAGGGCACATGGCCATTGTAAAAGCCGGGTTGATTGTTCAGGTCGAACAGGTTGGGCGACAAATAGCGGCGGACAAAAATTGGTTTTTGCTTGATCTGATCCGTGGAGGTCACGATTGGCCCTTTCGGGTTGACCGCGAAGGGCGTGAACGGGATTTCGGCCCGGGTGAGCAGATCAACGGAGACCAAGCTATCCTTGCCGCCCCCAATCAACACCAGCGATTGTTCGGGCCAGTCCAGATCATGGACGGGTTTCAACGTCGGCGCGAAATTGAAATCAATTTGGCCAAATCGTTTGAGATCGTTTCGGGTATAAAATTCCCCGAGCCCGTTTTCATATACATCCTGAATCAACTTTTGATCTTCAGCAGTCAGGCTAAGCGCGGTCAAATCAATCTGCGTTGGCGCTTTGAGCTTATAATAGGAGACGCCCAAAATGGCCGCAGCCACATCCAGCAAATGGGCAAAGTCCAGGCTTTGGGCGCGCTCAAGCGCGAAACCCACACCAAGCTCCAACCGCTCTGTGAAGCGATGGTCTTCGAGTTGATAGTGAAAACGTACCTCGCCGGTCTCGGCGTGAAATTCGGCGGGATGGATGACGAAAATGCTCATGGGCAGAGTGATCACCAAAATTATGTTAAAAACAAGTTCACGTGATTAGACAAGCACCAGTTCGGAGCGTTTTTCAATCTCCTCGCCAAAGCGTTTAAAACCATATTCGTGCAGGGTGCAGGCGAACTTACCATTGGTCTTCTCAATTTTATAAAGATTATAGCGCGCTGGCGGTTGTCCCGCATTGGGGCCCATGGAGGCCGAGGCAATACCGATCAGCGGAATTGGGGCGTCCGGCCCCGGCAGAGATTTAACCTCAGATCTATGCAGGTGACCGTGCAAAATGAGGTCAGCCCCGTGCTTTTTGATTACCCGCTTGAAGCGGTGACGATTTGTTAGGCCACGGCGCCAAATCTGCGCCACGTCGTCATGGGGCGGATGATGGATCATCACAATGCGGAAAAGCCCCATTTCTTTGGTTTTGATCAGGAGCTTTTCCAGCAACCGTTCCTGTCGGCGTGAAAAGGTGCCATTGGCGAAAAAGGGTGGGGTGGCGATGGCGCTGTTGCAGCCAATCAGGGCCACATCATCAACCTGTCGCCAGAATGGGAAAGGATAGCGTTCGTCCGCGCGCTGGCCTTGCATATATTCATGCCAATAGTGCGCCATATAGCTTTTGCCGGACGGCACATATATGTCATGATTCCCGGGGATGAACATGGCGCGATCTGGCGTTTCGGTGCTTTTCAGCCATTGCTGTCCGAGGGCAAACTCTTGCTCCAATGACAGATTGATCAGGTCGCCGGTGATGGCCAAGTGATCATATTGTTGTGTTTTCAGGTGCGCCATCAGGGCTTGTAACGCCGTATTCTCAATGGCATGACCCCGGATCATCTTCCAGTTCAGATAGCCTGTGATGCGCTTATTGAGCAGCTGCGGCCAGGTGATCTTTTCATGATAGGGCAAATGCACATCAGAAATATGGGCAATTGTGGTCATATAGTCATTCGGCTCCATGCGGTTGCGGGCACTATGGGGAATGTTGCGAGCTAAAAAAAGGGGCGTTTGTACAATTTTCATCCCCTGATGGTTTAACGAAGATGCACAATGGAGGCGCAAATGCAGCAAAAACTCTATTCCCGCTGGCGTATGCGGGCCTATCTCACCTTGATCGGCATGTGGCGACGCATGACAATTGGTGCGCGCATTATGCTTGTGGATGGTGAGAGGGTTTTGCTGATCCGCCAGACCTATGTTCGGGGCTGGCAGTTTCCCGGCGGTGGGGTCGAGCCAGGCGAAACCGCTTTAGAAGCGGGCATGCGCGAAACGTTTGAGGAAACCGGCCTGCGTGTGCAAGGTTCCCCCCGGCTGCATGGGGTGTTTCACAATGATAACGGGCTGAGCATTCGCGACCATGTCTGTTTTTATGTGGCCACGGCGTTTGACGAGGTGCATGAATTTCGCCCAAATGCAGAGATTGTCGAAATGGGCTGGTTTCATCATCAAGACTTGCCTGAAGACATAAATGATGGGGTGCGGCGGCGGGTTGATGAGTATTTCAACAACGCGCCACCTGCCGAAAAATGGTAGCCTAATAGTCGATCAGCGGCCCTTTAGGCACGATTCTGTGGGGGTTGATCGTAGTGTGGCTCCAATAATAATGGGTTTTGATGTGCTCCATATTGATGGTTTCGTGCACGCCCGGCACCGCCACCAATTCTTTCACCAGCCGTGTGATGTTCGGATAGTCCGCAATCCGTTTGATGTTGCACTTGAAGTGGCCGTGATAGACCGGGTCAAACCGCACCAGCGTGGTGAACAAGCGCCAGTCCGCCTCGGTGAGTTGGTCGCCCGCCAGATATTTTTGCTTGCCCAGCTTGTCTTCCAGCCATTCAAGACTGTCAAATAATTCAGTCACGGCTTCATCATAGGCTTCCTGCGTGGTGGCAAAGCCTGATTTGTAAACGCCATTGTTCACGGTGTGATAGACACGCTCGTTCACCGCATCAATTTCGCTATGCAGCGCTTCAGGGTAATAATCGTCGGTGTTGCCGGTGATGTCATTAAAGGCCGAATTGAACATGCGGATAATTTCCGCACTTTCATTTGAGACGATGGTGTTGCGCTTTTTATCCCACAGCACGGGCACGGTCACGCGGCCTGTATAATCGCTTTTCGCGGCCACATAAACTTGCCACATGGTTTTGGCATTGTTCACGGGGTCAGCGCCATCTGGAATCGTCCAGCCATGCTCATCAGGCATTTTGGCGTCCACGACCGTGACATCGATATGGTCGGTCAGGTCTTTGAGCTTGCGGAAAATCAGCGTGCGGTGCGCCCAGGGACAGGCGAGGGACACATAAAGATGATAGCGCCCGCTTTCTGGTTCAAAACCACCTTCACCGCTCGGCCCGGCACTGCCATCTTTGGTCACCCAATTGCGGAATGCCGCCGCGCTTCGCTTGAACTTACCACCATTGCTTTTGGTGTCGTACCATTGGGTCGACCATTTGCCGTCGATTAGAAGTCCCATGTTCGTCCTCTATTGTTTGTTCGCTTGAGCGGTAAAATAGGTATAATTCGACGGCAACAAACCCCTTTATCGTGAACAATCAGTTTGAGGTATTTTCGTCCCTGTACCAGAATGTACAAATTTCTATCATTTTGATTATATATTGCCTACTATTTGCTCAGTTTTGCGCATTTTTTGCAAAATATGTCTCGACAATTTCCGCAATGTGGGGTTTATGTCATTTTATGAGACAGAAATTGACTTTTCTATTGCTGCGACGAGAGCGACGAGCGCTGTAACGCCCCGTCCCCTTCTTGCTGCCGTAAATTTAGAAAAGATCAATATCGCCATGACTGACACCTTATCTGCGTCTCACCTTTCACCCCAGCTCGCCCAAAATATGCACAAGTTGGATGTTCGTCACGAAACGCCTGCTGATGCGGACTGGGTGGAACATTTGCATGAATTATGCTTTGGCCCCGGTCGGTTTGCCCGGGCGGCGTTTCGCATTCGCGAGCGGTTTGGGGTGGATGATAGCCTCAGCCTTGTGGCCGAACATGAGGGTGTGCCGGTGGCCAATGTGAAAATGGCACCGATCAATCTGTCGGGTATGAACGGCTATTTGCTCGGCCCGTTGGTCACCGACCCGCATCGGCGGCGCATGGGGGCGGGGCGGTTGCTCACTTTGCATGTCACCCAAATGGCTTTCGAGAAACCGGGCTGCAAATTTGTGCTGTTGGTTGGCGATCGGGCCTATTATGAGCCGCTGGGCTTTGAAGCTATTTCTCCCCAAAAAATCGATTTTCCCGCGCCGGTTGACCCAATGCGGGTGTTGGCGCATGTCAAAAGTGCTAAAGTGAAGAAAGGACTCACCGGTCCGATCTCATTTTGGAGCGGTGACAAGTAGGAATTCGATTGCGGAATAGTCTTTATGCAAGACGAAACATTGCTGGCACAAATCAAGCATCGGCTGTTGGATCAGCCTGATGACAGTCAAGATATTGGCTGCCACAAGGTGGATGGCGTACCCCCGCTCAATGCAGCGCGGGAGCCCAAACATTCGGCCGTGTTGATTGGGTTGGTGGAGCGCGGGCCGCTGAGCCAGGTGCTTTATATTGAACGTTCTTCTCATCTGCGTGCTCACGCCGGGCAAATTGCGTTTCCCGGCGGTCGGGTGGAAGAGGGCGACACCGATGCGGTGATGACCGCTCTGCGGGAAGCGGAAGAAGAGGTCGATCTTCATCAGGATGATGTCGATGTTTTGGGATTTTTGCCGAACTATCTTTCCGGCACCAATTATCTCATCACGCCTGTGGTCGCCACCATCAAGCCGCGTAAGCCCTTTGTGGCCAATCCCGACGAAGTGGCCAGCTTTTTTGAGGTGCCCTTGCCGCATCTTCTTCCCGCTAATCATTACTCAAAGATCCGCTTTGTGCGCGGTGATGAAGCGCAACGGGAGACCTGGCGTATCGACTATGAAGATCGTGCGATCTGGGGCATTACAGCGTCGATGACCCGCATGTTCCGCGACCTGGTTTTGACCTCAAAGGAAGATGAATGACTGATTTAAGCGAGGCCCTTGCGCGGGTGAAGCAAGCGAGCTGGCTCAACCGCCCTGCCGTGCGCGCAGTCTTTGATTTGCTCGACGGCGATCAAGGCCATGTGCGGGCCGTGGGTGGCATTGTGCGCAACACCATTCTGGGCGATCCGGTGAGCGATGTGGATATGGCCAGCATATTCACACCCGAAGAAGTGTTGGATCGCGCGGCAAAAGCGAAGATCAGGGCGATCCCCACGGGGATTGAACATGGGACCGTAACGCTGGTGTTTGACGATGAAACCATCGAGGTGACGACGCTTCGCCAAGATGTGGCCACCAATGGCCGCCATGCGAAGGTGGTGTTTGGCACCGATTGGGAAGAGGATGCCAAGCGGCGCGATTTCACCATGAATGCGCTTTATGTGATGGCCGACGGCACACTTTTTGACCCGCTCAACGGGGTTCAGGATTGTTTGGACCGCAATGTTCATTTTATCGGCGATGCTGTCGCGCGGATCGAAGAGGATTATCTGCGCATCCTACGCTTTTTCCGCTTTTTTGCCTATTATGGCGCGGGCCGACCTGAGGCGGGTGGCCTGAAGGCGGCCGCCAAACTCAAGACTGGCGTGAAGCAGCTTTCAGCAGAGCGGGTATGGGCCGAATTCAAAAAGATCCTTTCCGCCCCGGACCCATCGCGCGCTCTTTTGTGGATGCGCACCACCGGCGTACTGGCCATGGTGCTGCCCGAGGGCGAAAAATGGGGTATGGATGCTATTCATGGGGTCGTGGCGGCCGAGCAGGAACTAAACTGGCAGATTGACCCGCTCTTTCGTCTAATTTCCATTATCCCGCCACAAGCGGAGAAAACGAAGGTGCTGGCCGACCGCCTCAAATTGTCCAACGATGAAGCAGCACGCCTGCACAATTGGGCGCTGCAACCGGTTATTGCACCGGAAACCAGCGCCAAAGAATTGGATAAACTGCTCTATTGGGGCAATCAGACCGCCATTCTCGACCGGATCTGTTTGGATTTAGCCGCGTTGCGGCAGAAACTGAAGCAAGATGAGAATATGGAGCTGATGGGTCAAATCGGCGCTTTGCACCAGCATATGGAGCGGGCTCAGGCCTGGACAGCCCCGGCATTTCCGATTGGTGGCAAAGATTTGATTGAACTGGGCATGACACCTGGTGAAGAGCTGGGCAAAGTCCTGAAAACGCTGGAACAATATTGGGTGGATAAAGACTTCAAGCCGGGCCGGGAAGCGTTGCTGGACAAAGCCAAAAGCGATTTTGCGATTTAGACAGACTTCAATGCCCGCAGAGTGGCCTGTTTGATGATTTGGGAGTTTTGGCCATAGGTAAAGTTGGTCATGCTGCCAAAAATAGAGTTGGTCATGAGTTGGGTGCTTTGCAAATCGCGCTGGATGTGCTTGGCGCGCGCCGCCCGCCACATCTGGTTGGATTTATAAAGAGAGACCCGCGTACCATAAAGTTGTGCTTTCATAGTGTATATTATGGTGAATAAAGCGTTAATGGCTGGTTTACGCGCGCATCGAAAAGAAGTTTCTAAATGGATTTAAGCACGCGAAGGGCCGCTTGCTTGATGATCATGGAGTTGCGACCATAGCTCAAACTGTATGTGCTGTTAAATATGGCCCGATTCATCATGTCATGGACTTGGGAGTCACGCTTGTTGTGCCGTGCGCGGGCTTCACGCCAGAGCTGGTTGGATTTATATAGCGATAAGCGCGAACCATATAGCTGTACTTTCATGCGACAAGTATCCGCCTCGATCGGTTAACAGGCAATTAAATGGCGGATTTTTACTTGAAATTTTTGACTGAGGCGGCGAGGGCGTTGCGCTTTTGAAATAAAAATCGCTTTTCTACTTGGTTTTTGCTTAATTGGATTGCGCGGTCATAGTCGAGCTTGGCGGCCTTTTCTTGCCCGCAGCGCGACAGGATATCGGCCCGTGCAGCGTAATAGGGTTGGTAGGTGCGCAGTGTGGATTCCAGATTGTTGAGCTGATCCAAGGCTTTACCGATGCCGCCCATTTGGGCGAGGGCGACGGCCTGATTGAGCTGAATGATTGGGGAGCGATCAAAAGTCGTCAGGGCGCCATAAAGTGCGTAGATTTGCTGCCAGTCAGTGTCGTTCCAGCTTGGCGCCAGACAATGCAGGGCGCTGATCGCGGCTTGCAATTGGAAAGGGCCGAATTCTCCTTTGGTGAAGGTCTCGAGCAGTTGAGTGTGGGCCTCTTTGATTTCCTCGTGATCCCAAAGCGTACGGTCCTGCTGTTCCAGCGGCACAAGTTGGCCCGCTTTATCTTGTCGCGCGGCGCGGCGGGCATGTGTTAACCGCATCAAGCACAAAAGTCCCGCGGTCTCCGAGTCGGGGTCAAGCTGGTTGAGTATAGTGCACAGGCGAATGGCCTCACCGGCCAGATCCTCGCGGGTCAGGCTTTGACCTTCATAGGCGGTGTAGCTCTCGTTAAAGATCAGATAGATGGTTTTCAACACGCCATCGCGTCTGGCCTGAATATCTTCTTGTCCCGGGATTTCGTAAGGGATGTTAGCAGTTCTAATTTTTTGTTTGGCGCGGGTGATGCGCTGGCCGATCGTGGCTTCGCTGGCCAGAAAGGCACGCGCAATTTCCCGCACAGTCAAGCCGCCCAGCGTGCGCAGGGTGAGGGCCACTTGCGCGTCTATATTCAGCGCCGGGTGACAACAGGTGAAAAGCAGGCGTAGGCGTTCGTCGGGAATGTCCTGTTCCCACTCTGCCGTTTCTGGTTGGTCGTTCTGCAAATCCGTCAACACTTCCTGCGTGGCGTCGGCATGGTGGCGGCTTTCTTTGCGCACCAGATCAATGGCGCGCCGCTTTGCGGCCACATAGAGCCATGCACCGCCATTTTGGGGTAGGCCCTGTTGGGGCCATTGCTGCACCGCCTGGGTGATCGCGTCCTGCAAGGCGTCTTGTGCCAGGGTAAAATCCTGCGTGACCTTGATCAGCGCTGATAGAATCCGACCCGAATTGGCGCGCACAATCCGGGTCAGCTCAGCTTCTAATGGGTTCACTGGTCCCAGATCATGACTGGACGCACTTCAATGGTGCCATATTTGGCGGTGGGGATTTTGCCAGCCCATTTGATGGCTTCGTCCAGATCCTTGCAGTCGAGGAGATAATAGCCGCCCAACTGTTCCTTGGTTTCGGCGAAAGGACCATCGGTCAGGCTGGTTTTGCCCTCCCGCTCGCGGATAGAGGTTGCGGTGCTGGTGGGTTGCAACGCGTCGCCAGCCACCATCACGCCCGCTTTTTTGGCCTCCTCGGTATAGGCATAATAGTCCGCCATCATTTTGTCCGGCCCGCCGGGATAATTTTGTTCTGCCCCATCTGCCGAGTAAATAAGTGCCATAAATTGCATTGTTTTTCCTTCCTCATCACGCGCTTGATTGCGCTTACAATATCATGTCGATTGGCGGGCTGCCATTTCGACAGAGGCGGAAAAATTATTGCACTCTTTTTTACGGCCACTTCACCGCTGGTGGCATGGAAGACAAGATGGATTCCACGTTGCCGCCGGTTTTCAAACCGAAGGTTGTTCCGCGGTCATAGAGCAGATTGAATTCGACATAGCGACCACGACGCACCAGCTGTTCTTCCCGCTCTTCATCCGTCCACGGCATGTTGAAATTGCGGCGCACCAGATCGGGGTAAATGTTCTTGAACGCCTTGCCTACATCTTTCGTGAAGGCGAAGTCATCATCCCAATTGCCGGAATTGTGGCGGTCATAGAAAATGCCACCAATGCCGCGTGGTTCATTGCGGTGAGGCAGGAAGAAGTAGTCGTCGCACCATTGCTTATATTTATCATAGTCGGCGCAGGCGTGGGCGTCGCAGGCTTCTTTCATGGCCGCATGGAAGTCCTTGCTGTCCGGGTCGTCCTGATTGCGACGGTCCAGCAGAACCGGGGTCAGGTCGGCGCCGCCGCCAAACCACCATTCTTCGGTGGCCACCATCCGGGTGTTCATGTGCACGGCGGGCACGTGGGGATTTTGCAAATGTGCGATAAGCGAAATGCCGCTGGCCCAGAATTTGCGGCTGTTTTCCGTGCCGGGCATGCCTTTGGCGAAATCTTCGCTAAATTCACCATGCACGGTGGAGATATGCACGCCGACTTTTTCAAACACGCGGCCATGCATCATCGACATTTCACCGCCGCCGCCGGGTTCACCGGTTGTCTGGTCGATCCGGTCCCATTTTTTGCGTTCAAACCGCCCGGCGGGGGCTTTGCGCAATGGCGCGGCCAGCTCGTCTTCCAGATTTTCAAACTCAAAACAGATTTCGTCGCGCAGCTTTTTAAACCAGGCGCTGGCTTTGTCCTTTTTGATGTCGAGGTCTGTACCGGTCATATAAGGTCCGCCCATAGTTTTGTTTGTTGTGCCGCCTCGCTTAGAACGATTGCCCCCGCAATGGCAACATTCAGCGAGCGTGTATCTTGTCGCATAGGAATGCGCACATTGAGGTCACTGGCTTCGGCCACATGGTCAGGCACGCCAGCGCTTTCCCGCCCGACCATCAAAACATCATCAGCGGTGAATTGGGCATCGGCGTGACGGATAGAAGACTTGGTGGTCAACAACACCAATCGCTTTTGCTGCTCTTGCCGCCACGCATTGAAAGCGTCAAAGCTATTATGCTCTTTCAGGTCGACCTGATCGAGATAATCCATCCCAGCGCGGCGAAAGGCTTTTTGTGAAAACAGAAAGCCTGTGGGGTGGATAAGGTGCACCTGAATATTCAAACAGGCACCAAGGCGCATCAGGGTGCCGGCATTTTGCGGGATGTCCGGCTGATAGAGGGCAAGTGAAAGGGGCATAGGGCTTTTCGATTGTTTCTGGAAGGGCCAATTTGCAGTTTTGCGAGCCAATGACTAGCCTATTCACTAGGAAAAATAACAGATTTTTACGGTATAGTGTCGCACTTTCCCCAATGAATATGCTCAAAGGCTGGACAAGCGGCGCAATGAGTGCAAAAAGAACTCGATTTCCGCTTCACTTGGGGTTCAAGTGGGGGCGATTCTGACATCTTTTGTATTGCGTTAGGCACGATGTTGGAGTTTTTAGGGCGGACCAACGATCTTAGGTAGGGATCAGAGACCTTGGCTACACAAAGCGAAAAACAAACAAACAGAAGAGATTTTCTCTATGTTGCAACGGGTGCCGTTGGTGCTGTAGGCGCTGCCGCAGTGGCATGGCCCCTTATTGATCAAATGAATCCAGATGCTTCCGTTCTGGCGTTGGCGTCGATCGAATTCGACCTGTCCTCTGTTGGGGTCGGGGAGTCTGTGACCATCAAATGGCGGGGTTTCCCGGTATTTGTGCGTCACCGGACACCAGAAGAGATCGAAGAAGCGCGCGCCGTGCCGTTGGATGCATTGAAGGATCCTGAAACCGATGCGCAACGCGTGAAAGAAGGCCATGAAGAGTGGCTGATCATGATCGCGAACTGCACGCACCTTGGTTGTGTGCCCGTCGGTGAAGCGGGCGAATATGATGGCTGGTTCTGCCCATGCCACGGTTCGCACTATGATACGGCTGGCCGTATCCGCAAGGGTCCAGCTCCGAAAAACCTTGTCGTGCCGGAATATCAGTTCCTGTCCGACACAGTCGTTCAGATCGGTTAAGGGGGGCATTCATGTCACATAAAAGTACATACGAACCGAAAACCGGTTTTGAAAAATGGATGGATGAGCGCTTGCCCATCATCCGTTTGGGTTATGATTCATTTGTGGATTTTCCATCCCCAAAGAATTTGAACTATTTCTGGACCTTCGGTGGCATTCTGGCGATCTTTTTGGTGATCCAGATTGTAACCGGTGTGATCCTGGCGATGCACTATACGCCGCACGCGGACTTGGCGTTCAACTCTGTTGAGCACATTCGTCGCGATGTGAACTGGGGCCGGTTGATCCAGGCCGCCCACGCAAACGGCGCGTCGTTCTTCTTCCTCGCTGTTTACATCCACATTTTCCGTGGTCTTTATTATGGTTCATATAAAGCGCCGCGCGAAGTGCTATGGATTTTGGGCGTTGTGATCTTCTTGTTGATGATGGCGACCGCCTTTATGGGTTACGTTCTACCTTGGGGCCAAATGAGCTTCTGGGCAGCGACCGTGATCACCAACTTCTTCTCTGCCATTCCGTTGGTCGGTGAAGGTTTGATGGTGTTCTTGCGCGGTGCCTTTGCGGTAGACAACGCCACTTTGAACCGCTTCTTCTCACTTCACTATTTGCTGCCCTTTATGATTGCCGGCGTCGTTGGCCTGCACATTTGGGCATTGCACGTGCCGGGCAACAACAACCCAACTGGCGTTGAGGTGAAAACAAAAGCGGACACCGTGCCGTTCCACCCCTATTTGACCATGAAAGATCTGTTCGCGATCGTCGTGTTCATGATCCCATTTGCTTGGTTCGTCTTCTTCGCACCAGACATTTTGGGTCACCCTGACAACTACATCCCGGCTGATCCGCAAGTGACACCGCCGCACATTGTGCCTGAATGGTACTTCTTGCCCTTCTACGCCATCCTGCGGGCGATCGATTTCAATATCGGTCCGATCGACAGTAAACTTGGCGGCGTTATCGCGATGTTCGGTTCGATTGCAATCTGGTTCGTGGTGCCATGGTTGGACCGTTCGAAAGTGCGCTCAGGTGCCTTCCGTCCGATGTTCAAATGGTTCTACTGGATTTGGGTTGTGAACTTTATTGGCTTGACCTATCTCGGCGCGCAGCCTGCTGAAGGCGTATATGTGATCTTGTCGAAGACAGCGACATTCTATTATTTCGCTTACTTCTTGATCATTCTGCCTTTCTTGCCGCGGATTGAAACCACATTGCCATTGCCTGCAAGCATTTCTGAAAGCGTGTTGGCAAAACACAAAACAGAAGCTGCAGAATAGGAGTTGAGATGATGAAAAAACTGAATTCACTCATCGGTGCGGCTCTTATTGCTGCTTCTGGGTTGGTTTCTGGCGGCGCTTATGCCGCTGGTGGCGGCGACTTTAAAGCGCCAGAGCCCACCTTGATCGATTGGACCTTTGGTGGCGTTTTCGGCACTTATGACAAAGCGCAACTGCAACGCGGTTTCCAGGTTTTCCAGGAAATCTGTTCGTCTTGCCACTCTGCAGAATTGTTCAGCTTCCGCATGCTTTCGAAAGAGGGCGGCCCTGAATATTCTGAAGAGCAGGTCAAAGCACTTGCGGCCAGCTACACCATTCAAGACCCAGAGCATATTGATGGCGAACGGTCAGGTGTGCCTGCAGACGCATGGCCAAGCCCGTTTGAAACCAAGCAAGATGCGATTGATGCCAATGGCGGTGTTTATCCGCCAGACTTCTCCGTTTTGGCGAAGGCGCGTAACGTGCCACAAAAGTTCCCGAACTGGATTGGCAACTATTTCACCGCCTATCAGGAAGGCGGCGCCGACTATATCTATAATCTTCTGACCGGTTACAATGAGCCGCCTGAAGGTGTAGATGTTGGTGCGGGTACTTATTGGAACGATCATTTCCACGGTACGGGTGGCACATTGGCCATGGCCCAACCTCTCTATGACGAGATGGTGGATTATGAAGGCCAGGCCCCTGAAACGGTTGAGCAATATTCAAAGGACATTGCGGCCTTTATGATGTGGTTGGCTGAGCCAGACATGACATCACGCAAAGCCTTGGGCTTTAACGTCTTGATGTTCCTGTTCCTGTTTGCGGGCTTGATGTATATGGTCAAGCGCAAGCTTTGGAGCAATGTTGATCACTAGACCTCATTGATCTCACAACACAAAGAGCCCGGCCATTTGGTCGGGCTTTTTATTGTTTGTTCAAAATTTTGCTTTCACGGTGGCCTTGGCGGTGGCTGGCTGGTAAAAACGCTATCGGTCACTTGTGAATTCAACGCGCTAAACCGAAAAAGGCACTGGCAATATGGACCTTAAAACACTTATCCGCACGATTCCTGATTATCCCAAGGCCGGGGTACAATTTCGCGACATCACCTCCTTGATTGAGCACCCCGACGGATTTCGCGAAAGCATCCGCCAATTGGCCGCGCCGTTCCGCGACAAGGGGATTACCCATGTGGCAGGTATTGAGGCGCGTGGGTTTATTTTTGGCGCTGGATTGGCGATTGAGTTGGGCGTCGGCTTTGTGCCGATCCGCAAGGCGGGCAAGTTGCCGGGGGAAACCATCGGACAAAATTATGCATTGGAATATGGTGTGGACACCATCGAGATGCATGCTGGAGCCGTGAAAGAAGGGGACAAAGTGTTGCTGGTGGATGATTTGGTGGCCACCGGTGGCACCGCGATTGCGGCCATATCATTGATCCGTCGTTCTGGTGCGGTGCTGGAAGACGCGGCCTTTGTGATTGATTTGCCGGATTTGGGCGGCGCAGAAAAAATTCGCGCGCAGAATGTGAGTACCCATTTTCTGGTGGAATTTGAAGGCGATTGATTCATCGTCTCGAAACTAGCCGACGCCCCGCCCGACAAAAGTCGGGCAGGGCTATTCTTTATTTCTTCAACAGATCATTCAAGCTTTTTGGCAGCTGTTTCGCCGCTGGTTTTGGCGTGCGCAGCTGTTGCTTTTTCGGCCCGAAGGGCGGTTGATTGTTGGAGAAATTTTTTGGTTGTTTAGGTGCCTTGCTCCCCTTGGGGTTGGCGTGCGTAAAGGGCGCTTTCATGCGACATTCCTTTCATCAGGTGGCGCGGCCCATGGGCGACGCGCTGTAATCGGTTCTTTGGTTGCTGATGAAGTTGTGGAATTGAAATCATGATGCTCTCCATGAGAATATAATAAAAGTATGGTGCGCCGAGGTGGCGCAGTGTTCATTTGCAATGTTGGAAATATCGACGCGGGAGACGACGAAAGCCGTCAAGTGATCGTCAAGATTTTCGCCGTGTCCATATGTTCGCATCGTGCTTTAGGGAAAGCACTCAGGCGCATGAACATTGGTCGCGTCGGAAAATCTTAGCGGATCATTTTAGGCGTCACCTCATGGTTGGAGACGGCAAAGATGCATAATCTTTGCCGTATCGTCAAGAGCGCGCCTCTAGGGTGGGTTTAAATCTATTTGCGGCGGATCATTTTACCGATGATCGGCATGGCGGCCAGGGCCATGCCCATGCGCAAGCGCAAGCCAGGTTTAAAGTCACGAAGTTTGGAAAAGCTGGCGATTTCCGAGCGATAGACGAGCTCATCTTCCTGGTTGAACGCTTCAATAATGTTGAGCAATACGCCCCAACCGGGCAACGAGGCCGATTTGCGCTTGGATTGCACCGTGATTTTGAAACGGATTTCGTCGCCCGGACGCACTGGCGCCTTAAACTGCATCTTATTGACGCCGGGAGACGGGCCGGAGACGCCTGGCTCTTCGCCATTGGCACGCATCATATCATCGTGGGCGTAGAGATAATCCACCATGATTTTATGGCCCATAGAAACCGTGTGCCATCCCGATGCGACTAGTCCGCCGAACGGGCCATGTTTGGCTTCTTCCGGGTCAATATGAAAATATTGCGGATCATAAAGCTTGCCGAACTTGATGATCTCTTCTTCAGTGAAAGTGTGGCTGCCCAAGTCCCAGCTGGTGCCGGGTTCGATGTCTTCAAACCAAAGGGTCATGCGCTTGCTCCTTCAGTCTTTTTGGGGTGACGCACCGCGACAAGATTGGCCAGACTCATGGTCATGACCTGCTGGTTTTTCTGGTTGCGCATGTCGAACTCAAAAATCATCACCGCTTTTTCCGGATGACTTTTGGAGAGGCGCAGAGATGATAAGGTTACGGTGCCGGTCAAAGTGTCCCCCTTCATGAGGGGCTTCTTCCATTTGAGATTTTCAAAGCCGAGGCCTCCCTTGGAGGCCACATTGCCCAAAAAGGCATCCACCAGCATGCGCAGGGTGATGCCTGCAGTTTGCCAGCCAGAGGAGGCCAGCCCGCCCAGCAGCGACTTTTTCGCGACCTCTTCATCCAAATGGAAGGGCAGGGGATCAAACTCTTTTGCAAAAGAAATGATCTCATCCTTGGTGATGGTGTGCTGCCCAAGCTGAATGATTGTGCCTTCTTCAAGGTCTTCATAATGTAGCCGGTCTTGAGAGTTCATTGCGATCACATCTCATGCAGTTGGAAGGTTGACGCGATGGTACATCAATTTACGATTACGGCAACCCGAAAATCACAAAATACCCCGGATGAACATTTCATCCGGGGGGCAATTCATTCTGTTGTCTATATGACCTAGGTGTTGAATTTGAACAGCATGATGTCGCCGTCTTTCACCACATATTCCTTGCCTTCATCGCGCGCCTTTCCGGCTTCTTTGGCCGCAGCCTCTCCGCCGAGCGCCACAAAGTCATCATAGGCGATGGTTTGGGCGCGGATAAAGCCGCGTTCAAAGTCTGTGTGGATCACACCAGCCGCTTGCGGCGCTTTGGTGCCTTCCGTGATGGTCCAGGCGCGGGCTTCTTTCGGGCCCACAGTGAAGTAGGTTTGCAGGTTCAGCAGTTTATAGCCTTCGCGAATGATCCGGTTCAGGCCCGGTTCTTCCAGCCCCAGGCTTTCCAAGAACTCTGCCTGCTCGTCGTCATCCAGCTGGCTCAGTTGAGATTCGATTTCGGCGGAAATAATGACCATGCGGGCATTTTGCGCCTTGGCATATTCCTCAACCTTTTTGGTCAGCTCATTGCCTTCGGCAGCGGAGTCTTCGTCCACATTGCAGATATAGAGCGCGGGTTTGGAGGTGAGCAGGTTCAGCTCTTTAAATGCCTTCCTCTCGTCGTCGCTGATTTCGACATTGCGGGCCGGTTTGCCTTCGCGCAAAACGGCCAAGGCGCGGTTCACCAGCTCAAGGGTTGCTTTGGCATCCTTATCTTGGCCGCGCAGCTTTTTCTCAAGGTTTGGAATGCGCTTCTCAAGGCTTTCCATGTCCGCGAGCATCAATTCGGTTTCCACCACTTCCGCGTCCGTCAGCGGGTCGATCTTGCCGGAAACGTGGACAATATCGTCATTTTCAAAACAACGCAGCACATAGGCAATCGCGTCCACTTCGCGGATATTGGCCAAGAACTGGTTGCCCAGGCCTTCGCCTTGCGCCGCGCCTTTTACCAGGCCTGCAATGTCCACAAAGCTCAAACGTGTGGGGATGATTTCAGCTGATTTGCCGATGGCGGCGATTTTGTGCAACCGTTCATCGGGCACGCTCACTTCGCCCACATTGGGTTCAATGGTGCAGAAGGGGAAGTTGGCCGCTTGTGCCGCCGCCGTGCGGGTGAGGGCGTTGAAAAGTGTGGATTTGCCTACGTTGGGCAGGCCCACAATGCCGCATTTGAAACCCATCTTAATTCTCTCCTTTGCCGAACAGCTTTTTCAGCATATCGGCCATGGGGCCCTTTTCGGGCACATTTGGTTTTTTGGCTTGGCGCGCCTGGCGAATATGGCTTTGGCCCTTTGGGTTGGCCGCGTCTGCCTTTGGCTCTTTTGCCGGTTCGGCGCTTTGTCTGGCTTGTGCCGCCAGCGCCAATTTGTTCATCAGTTTCGGTCCGTCGCCATTGGCAAGGCAGTCCGCGTTGCGCCCAAATTCAATCAGCAGGTCATCCAACCATTCTTGATGGTCGGCCTTGGCAAAATCGCCCAGCACATAAGCGTGCACACGGTCTTTATGGCCCGGATGGCCGATGCCGATGCGCACGCGATTAAACTCTTTGCCCAAATGGCTTTCGATCGACCGAATGCCATTATGGCCGCCATTGCCACCGCCCTTTTTCACGCGTACCTTGCCCGGCGCCAAATCCAGCTCATCATAGAGCACATAAATATCTTCGGGCTTGATTTTAAAAAAGCTCATGGCGGCGATCACGCTATCGCCTGACTTGTTCATAAAGGTTTGCGGCAGCAACAGGCCAACCTTCTGCCCATCGATCACACCTTCGGTGAGCAGGCCATTGAACTTTTTCTTGAACGGGGGAAAGTGGTGTTGGCTTGCGATCTCTTCCACGGCCATAAAACCGACATTGTGGCGGTTTTTGGCATATTTGCTTCCGGGATTTCCTAGACCGACAATTAAGCGCATAAAACGTCCACTAAAGAGATGAGGCGACTGGACGCCGCCTCACATCAAAAGTCTTATTCGTTGTCGTCGTCGCTTTTGACTTCAGTGGCTGGCACTTCGTCAGGTGCAACGGCTTCTTCGTCCTCTTCGCCTTCTTCAGACTTGAGGGCAGAAGGTGCTGCAATTGTTGCGATGGTGAAGTCACGGTCGGTGATGACCGGCTTTACACCTTCAGGCAACGCAACGGATGAAATGTGCAGGCTGTCGCCAACTTCCGCAGTGCTCAGGTCAATTTCCAAAGCTTCTGGGATGCTGTCAGCTGGGCAGCTCAATTCCACCGTGTGGCGCACAACGTTCAACACGCCGCCGCGTTTCAGGCCAGGTGATTTTTCTTCGTTTAGGAAGTGTACAGGCACTTCAACGTTCAGAACGGACGTTTTTGACACGCGCAAAAAGTCGATATGCACGAGGAAATCACGTACTGGCTCAAGTTGATAATCACGTGGAATTACGCGGTGGCTTTCGCCATCCACGTCAACCGTGATCACTTGAGACAGAAAACCACCTTGATGGATGCGTTTGATGGCATCTTTATAGGTAACTGTGATTGAAAGCGGGGATTTGTTGTCACCGTAAATAACGGCAGGAACTAGGCCTTCACGACGCAGTGCACGAGAGGCCCCCTTGCCAACTCGGTCCCGCGCTTTAGCCTTAAGCTCAGCGCTCATGGATATTCTCCAATAATGTTTGATGCATCAGAACCCCATGTCCTGAATGCACGCCGACGTCCTCCAGGGGTGCACGCGGCGTTTCAAGGCCCGGTGTATACTGGGTTTATGGCGTTTGGGCAATGGGGTTTGCAAAGATTCTTCGCCCATTTCAGGCAAAAAATAAGGGGCGCTGAAATTGCGCCCCCAAAATCATTCACGCGCTTTGCGAGTTCTAGTCGAAAAGCGAAGACACGGACTGTTCTGAGGCGGTGCGCGCAATGGCTTCGCCCATCAGTTCAGCAATGGAGAAACGGCGAATATTTTTGGTGTCGCGTTCCACATCGGTTTCCAAAATTGAGTCGGAGATGACCAATTCTTTCAGCTTGGAGCCGCCGACACGTTCGCAGGCGGAGCCGGAGAGCACGCCGTGGGTGATATAGGCGGAAACTTCCTTGGCGCCTTTGTCCAACAGGGCTTCAGCCGCGTTGCACAATGTGCCGCCACTATCCACAATATCGTCGATCAGGATGCAGGAATGGCCCTCGACATCGCCGATCACATTCATCACCTCGGAGACACCGGCTTTTGGCCGACGTTTATCAACAATTGCCAATGGCGCGCCGATGCGGCTGGCCACGTTGCGGGCGCGAACCACGCCGCCCACATCCGGGGAGACCACCATTACTTTTTCTGTGTCATAATGCTGTTTGATGTCGCGCACCATTACCGGTGCAGAAAACAAATTGTCGGTGGGCAGGTCGAAAAAGCCCTGAATTTGATTGGCGTGAAGATCAAGGGTCAGGACGCGATTGGCGCCCGCTTCGGTGATCAGATTGGCCACCAGCTTGGCCGAAATTGGCGTCCGTGGCGCTGATTTCCGATCTTGCCGCGCATAGCCGTAATACGGCAGAACCGCAGTGACCCGTCGTGCTGATGATCGACGCAATGCATCGATGACGATCAGCAGTTCCATCAAATTGTCATTGGCGGGGTAGGAAGTTGATTGAATAACGAAAACGTCTTCCCCGCGCACATTCTCGTTTATTTCAACAAAGATTTCTTTGTCAGCGAACTTAGTGACCACACAATCGGTTAAAGGCGTCTCCAAATATTCGGAGACTGCCTTGGCCAGCGGAAGGTTGGAGTTCCCTGTTACCAGTTTCATTTGCCCATGCCCTTTGAGATAATTCTGATCCACGCCCATAGCTGATGCCCAGCTAGGCCCTGCTTAGCCCCCTTTGGCCTTGGGTTCAACACAGTCGAAAGTTGAATCGTGCGTTTTGCTTAATTTTTGTCAGAAAATTGCAATGGCCGAGAGCTGCCGACCGGTCTTTGTGCCCAAATGAGTCGCCTTGCGGTGGGAGAAATAGGTCGCATTGTTCGCATATGTGCAAATATTGAGATTGACCGCCGTGTGCAAATGCGCCGATTCGAGCTGGTGCATAATAGTGCCGGGCAGGTCAAAATGCGGTTTAACTGCGCCGGGCGGGTAGGGAAAATGGCTTTCAAGCTCCGGCCAGTCCTTAAGCACATTTTGTTTGAACTCGTCGCCCACCTCGTAATTTTCCGGGTGGATGCAGGGGCCGAGCACCGCGTGAATTTTGTGGCGGTTGGCGCCCAGCTCTTCCATGGCGTCCAGCGTGCGGTGGACAATGCCGCCCACCGCGCCTTTCCAGCCCGCATGGCAGGCGCCAATCACCTTGTTTTCCGAGTCGCAGAACAGCACCGGGCCGCAATCCGCCGTTTGAATGCCAATGGCGGTGCCTGGAATGTTGCTCACAATGCCGTCACCCTCGGGGCGGCTATCCCAATCAGCTTTGCCGTTAAATTGCACAACATTGATGGAGTGAACCTGTTTGAGAAGCCCCATCTGGGAGGGTTTTACGCCCAACTCCTTTGCAATCAGGGTCAGATTTTGGTTCACATTGTCCGCGCTGTCACCCTGTTTGGTCGACACGTTCAAGCTGTCAAAGGGCGCAGGCGACACACCGCCTTCACGACCAAAAAAGCCGTGGGCGATGCCGTCAAAACTCAAATGATCTGCTTCAAGCGCGTATTTTGTCATCAGCCTGCCTCAAAAGGATAGGGTACCATATTTTTCGATCCGATGGCCTGCACCTTAAAAAGCTCACCCATTTGTTGGGCCCCAATAAGACGGTCAAGATCATTTTCCACCTTTTGCTTCGCGTCGGGGATATGATCTATGATGGCTTTGGCGCGCATTTCGATGCCCATGGCTTTCAAGAATTGACCTTGGGTGATCAAGGGGCAGATATTGAGCCGCTCCCTGTCTAGCTTTTCAGTCAGCGCTTCAAAATCTACATGGGCCGTGATGTCCGCTTCGCCGGGATGATCGAGCGGGTCGACCATTTTGTGTTTTTCCAGGGCTTGCAACGTTTCGCCGGTCTGGGTTTGGGCATAGCCATAATCAATGGCGAGCAGGGCACCTGTCTTTTCCGCCAGCAGCGCACCGAGCTCTTCCATGTTTTTTTGCGCCGGATAGGCCATTTCCCAAATGGCATTCTCTTCCGGTGTGCCCAATTGCGGTGGAAAGGCATCAGCGGGCATCGGGGTGGGGGATAGGCCCCAGACCCGTTGACCGTCTTTCAGGCCCACCAGCCGTTCATACCAATTGCCCTTGATATATTGGAACTGCTTGATCGGCAGGGCGTCAAAAAATTCATTGGCGATCGAGATGATCGGGCCATCCACCTCTTTCAGCTGATGAATTTCTTCCACCCAACTCAGCGTGACGCCCTTGATCTTCTCTGCTTGCTGCTGCTTCAGCACCGGATTGGTTTCCAGCAATTGCACATTGAGTGCATCCAGCAAGCCTGGCACGCTTTGAAAAATGCGCACCATATCGGCCATCAAGGTGCCGCGGCCGGGGCCAAGCTCAACCAGGGTGAGGCGGTTCGGTTTGTCGAGCTGCTGCCATATTTGGGCCACCCACACGCCCAGCATTTCGCCAAACATCTGGCTGATTTCCGGCGCGGTGATGAAATCACCAGTGCGCCCCAGCGGATCACTTTTGCGGTAATAGCCCAGCGTCGGGTGGGTAAGGCACAAATTCATATAGGTCGATAGAGACATGGGACCCTGCGCTTCAATCTGCACATTGATCAGATCAGACAAGCTGAGTTGATCGCTCATATAGCGCGGCCTCCTTTTTTGCGGCGTCCGGCATTGATGATCAGGGCGATGCCAATCAGCCCCACAGGGATGGAGAGGGCCATGCCCATGGTCAGGCCATAGGGCAACAGGCCGATATGGGCGTCCGGCTCGCGCACAAATTCCACCAGAATGCGCGACAGGGCGTAAATCACAGCGAACATGCCGGCCACCAGTCCGGGCTTGCGCAGCGCCATCGCATTGTGGGTCGCGACGCGCAGAATAATGAAGCAGAGCAAGCCTTCCAACAGCCCTTCATAGAGCTGGCTGGGATGGCGCGGCTCTGGCCCGCCCTCGGGAAATACAACGCCCCAGGGCATGGTGGTTACACGCCCAAAAAGCTCACCATTGATGAAGTTTGCAATGCGGCCTAAAAACAGCCCGATAGGGGCAATGGTGCCCATCAGATCCAGAGCGGAAAGTGCATTTTGCTTGACATGTCGGGCGTAGAAAATGGCCGCTAGTGCTACGCCGATCAGCCCGCCATGGAACGACATGCCGCCTTCCCAAACGGCGAAGATCGACAGCGGGTTTTGCAAATAATAATCGCCACCCACCAGAATGGAATAGAACAGCACATAGGCAAGACGGCCGCCCAAAATCACGCCGATAATGGCCCAAAACACAAAGTCGGACAGTTGGGCGGCGCTCATGGGAGGCGTGGATTGGTGCCAGAGTGGCTTTTGTTTCAACAGGGCGCGGCCATAAAAATAGGCGAAGCCGATGCCCGCCAGATAGGCAAGGGCATACCAGCGAATGGCCAGCGGGCCGATCGAGATAGCAATGGGATCAATATCGGGGAAGGGCACGTTGGTTCACGTTCCTGTTCTTGTTTCACTCTTGCGGGTCCCAATGACCTATGGTCAGGACCCAAATCAGCAGTTGGCGACAGCTTGCCGCCCCTTTGGGGGCTGGTCAAGCCGCAATTGGGTGCTTACATAGGGCATATAGAACTCACGTACCCTTTTTGAAAGGCAGGTACAATTATGCGTGAAGGCAATAAGTTTTTCGACGATTTGAGCAAATTGATGAATGATGCCGCTGGTGTGGCCGATGGCGTGCGCCGCGAAATCGAAACCGCAGTCAAATCGCAAATGGAGCGTGTGGTCAATGATATGGAATTGGTCAAACGCGAAGAATTTGAAGCGGTGAAGGCGCAATTGGCGGCGCAGAATGAAGAAATTGAGCAGCTCCGCGCTGATCTCGATAAGCTGAAAAAGAAGTAATCTGTACCAATTTGAACCGGGTTTCCGGTGGATAAGTTACTGTTCTTAACGCCTCATTAACCATCTCGGGCCGATCATCAAAAAATAATGATGTGGGATTCTCCTTTTGCCGGGTTTCCCATTTGATGGTCGGTGCTAGGCTTTGTCGCAACGCGGTAGATTCGCAAAGGCGACGCACTCTGACCAGCGCGTAGGTCCAGAATTCGGGCCAAATCTTGAGTATCTTTGCGTATCTAAATCGGGTGAGCTTCGGGTTTGCCCCCTGCAACACGAGCTTTTTGCGAGGCGCATTATGTCGCTATTACAGATGGAACAGGATCGGGTGGTACACCCGGTGGATATTATCGAGCATATTGCAGGCATCAACGATTGGGTCTTTGAGCGCCAGGATGCTGACGAAATTGCCATTTCGGTCAAGGGCAGCTGGACAGACTATCATGTTTCTTTTTCCTGGATGGAAAATCTGGAATCGCTGCACATTGCCTGCGCGTTTGATCTGAAGGTGCCTGAGGCGCGCCGCGCTGAAGTTAAACAGCTGGTCACGCAGATTAATGAGCAATTGTGGATTGGCCATTTTGACATTTGGCGCAAAGAAAATATGGTTCTGTTCCGTAACGCGCATCTATTGAGTGGCGGGGCGGAAGTGTCTCCTTCCCAGTGCGAAGCTTTGCTCAATTCTGCAATTGAAAGCTGTGATCAATATTATCAGGCCTTTCAATTTGTGGTTTGGGCTGGCAAGCCTGCCGCAGAAGCGCTGTCGCATGTGATATTTGAAACGGTGGGTGAGGCATAAATGTTATCTGATGTGGGGCCGGTTGTTCTTGTTGGCGCTGGCAAAATGGGTATGGCCATGGCTGATGGCTGGCTGGATGCCGGCCTTTCGCCGGATCGGTTGATTCTGGTTGATCCCAATCCTTCTTCGTCCGTGCGCAATAAAGCGTCGACTGTTGGCCTCACCATTTACCAATCGGTGCCCGACAAACATGCACAGGTGGTGGTGTTGGCGGTCAAGCCGCAAGTTGCCGACGATGTGCTGGCCTCAATCAAACCGGCCATTGGCGACGAAACGGTGCTGATTTCTGTGATGGCCGGGATTTCTATTGCCAAAATGGAAGAACTGTCCGGGTGCGCCAAAGTGATCCGCGCCATGCCCAACACGCCGGCACAAATTGGCAAAGGCATTACGGGGGTATTTTCGAATAAAGCCGTCGATCCACAAGACCGGATGGTTGCTGACAATCTGCTCGAAGCTGCCGGCACGGTCGCCTGGCTAAATTCTGAGGATGACATCAACAAGGTCACAGGTGTTGCCGGGTCCGGGCCAGCTTATGTGTTTTATATGGTTGAGGCGCTGGCCGAGGCCGCGGAGGCCAATGGAATGCCGCCGGATTTGGCGATGAAATTTGCGCGCCAGACGGTGGTCGGGGCTGCGGGGCTGATGGAATATGATTCCCAGACCAGCGCCGCGCAATTGCGTGAAAATGTGACATCGCCCAATGGTACCACCTATGCCGGATTGCAGGTTTTGATGGCCGAAGACGGGCTGGAGCCGTTGATGGAAAAAACAGTCAGAGCCGCCATTGAGCGCGCTCGGGAGTTGGGTGACGATGAGTAAAATTGCCGAAGAAATCAGCTTTGATGATTTTATGAAGGTCGATATTCGCACCGGCACCATTGTCGAAGTGCGTCCGTTTCCAGAGGCTCGCAAACCGGCGCACATTATGCTGATCGATTTTGGCGACGAGATCGGCATCAAAAAATCATCCGCGCAGATTACAGTGCATTATGAAGCTGACGATCTGGTTGGGCGGCAGGTGATGGCTGTGGTCAATTTTCCACCACGGCAAATTGGACCCTTTCGCTCGGAAGTGCTCACCTTGGGCTTTGAAGACGAAAAGGGCGATATTGTGCTTGCCGCCACCGACAAAAAAGTACCAAACGGCCAGCGCTTGATGTAGCGCATTGCCGAATTCTCATCGGTTCTAGGCGTTAAAACGGCGTTTTAGTCGGATTTTGACGCCTTTTTCTTTGCGAAATCTCGATTTTCACGCCGTTTTTGTTATTTAAAGTAACGTGCAATCAATCTTTTGCAGCCAAACTGTTTAACAATGTGCAACGCACATCTAGGGGTTTTGGTTGGGGATAAGGGTTTTGAAGGTCTCAAGTGCCGTCCAGCACGGCAAGATCTTTATTGCTTCATTTGTGATGTTCGTCATCTTGGCCAGTATTGGCGTGGTCTTGGCGCACATGTCTCATGGTGTTGCTGTTTTTTGGCCCGCGAACGCAGCCATGGTCGCCTTGATTCTGGTCCTTGGTTTAGCATATCTGCCCTCCGTGCTATTGGGCGCACTTCTCGGTAATATTGCGAGCCTTTTGTTGTTTGGCGACCCGTTGCTGTTGGCCTTTGGGCTGCCCATCGCCAACAATTTAGAGATTTTGCTGGTCAGTTTGGGGCTGCGGGCACTCAAACTGGATGAAGCTCCTGTGGAGACGCCCGCAACGTTCTTTATTTTGTTGGGCACCCTGATTGCGGCAGTTTTGCCGGGGGCCCTGATTGGCGCCTACTTTTTAAATGTCGAGCTGAATTTGCCGTTCACAAAAAGCCTGACCTATTTGTGGGCAGGGGACACCGTGAGCTCAGTGATCGTTTTGTTGCCTTTATTATCAACCGGTTGGCCGCAATGGCGTGGTCTGTGGCCAAAAACGGTGGCAGTGCCAAGACTGATAAAGTCATTCGCTGTATTTCTCGCTTGCTCGATCTTCGGGTTGGCCGCGCTTTATGCGTTGAACTTGCCCATGGCTTTGGCGTTTATGGTGCCGAGTTGCTGGCTCGCGCTTAAAGGTAAGCCGTTCAAAGTTGCCACAGTGGGTTCTTTGCTGGTCGTTGCCGTTTCATTGGCTGTGGTGTTTGGTTGGTGGCCACAGCCCCAAACTGATCTTAGTTTGCGTGATCAGGTTTTTGAGGCCCAATTGCTGACCTTGCTGGCTGTTTTGCCGTTTTATGCGATATCAGTCACTGTTGCCGACTTGGCGCGGTCACGGGCGCTGATCACCAAAAGCAATTTGCAATTGTCCATCACGCTGGCGAACATGAACCAAGGTGTTTCCTGCTTTAATGCCGATCATAAACTCACGGTCTGGAATGATAAATATGTCGACATGTTCGGTATGCAGCAATCGGAAATCTATGAGGGCGTAGGTTTTATGGACATGTTAAGATCGCAGCAATTGAGGGGTAATTTTGAGGGAGACCCCGCGCTCTATCGGGACAAGCTGGAAAAGACATTGCTGTCAAAAGACGTTTTTGTTGCGGAAACACGCATGGCTGATGGACGCATTATCAAGTCGGTTCATTCTTCGACCCCTTTGGGGGGATGGATCGCCACCCATGAGGATGTCACCGACATCAGGGCGTTGGAACGTCGTTTATCGTATGAGTCTACCCATGATGCACTGACCAATCTTCCCAACAGGCGTTATTTTGACAAGGAAATTGATCGGAAAATCAAAGAGGCAAACGCGGCTGGGTTGCCGCTCACCTTGCTATTTGTAGATCTTGATCATTTCAAGCAAGTCAACGACATGAACGGGCATAATGCGGGTGATGCGCTTTTGCGCCATGCCGGCGAAATGATCTTAAAAGCAATTGACCCTTCCGATTTTGCGGCCCGTCTTGGCGGGGATGAGTTTGCCATCATATCGGGGCGGTTCCGCACTGTTGAAGAGGCAGAAATGCTGGCTTTAGATGTTAAAAATGCACTTGGAACACCGCTGGACATTGAGGGGCATCAGCTAAGCTGCAAGGTCAGCATTGGCATTACCCGGGCGCAAGGGGCCGAGGTTGATGCGGAGCGGCTGCGTGCAGAGGCGGATATGGCGCTTTATGGGGCCAAGCGGGCAGGTCGCGGCCAACACCAGGTTTTTGAGAACGGCGTTGATGTCGCCTGACGCGCGCCAGCCCGTCGCTATGGGTTAGTCGATATCGATCAGGCTTAGATTTTTCAGCTTACTGTGATCTTCTGGATCGATCATTTCCACGAAAAACTTTGCGACAGTATCCTTGGTTTCGGGGGGGAGCTTGTCCAGTGCCTCACGCATGCGTTGCGATTGGTTGGCGGACAGTAGGGTGAAAAATTCTGCGCCTTGTTCCGTAGGGTACAACAGGCGTTTGCGCCGGTCTTTCTGGCCGGTACGTTGCTCGATATAGCCATTATCAATCAATTGTCGCAGCACACGTGCCAGGCTTTGTTTGGTGATTTTTAACAGGTCCAGCAGGTCCGCCACAGTCATGCCCGGACGCAAATTGACGAAATAGAGTACCCGATGGTGGGCGCGGCCAAAGCCTTGCCGCGACAAAAGCTCGTCCGCCTCATGCACAAAATCCCTGTAGGCGAAGAATAAAAGCCCCATCAGATCAAGGGGCATGGCGTCCATTTTGTCCTGTGACGCATTTTCTTTTTCAGAATTTATGTCAGCCTTGTTGACATTTATTTTGTTGGCTGTCATGCTTCACCCTGTTCACAGTTTGATTTACACTTATCCCAAAGCTGGGGCCATTTGCCAAGATCGGCAGCTTGCCAAATCTAAATTTTGCAGTTTGATGGCCCGGCAATGTGATAATCAGAGAAATTTCGGGCCAAAAGCCGATGTTAGGGAGAAGAAAATGGCCGGTGTACCTTTAGACCAACGCGATGGTTGGATCTGGTTTGATGGGGAAATGCGCGAATGGAAAGAGTGCAAGGTGCATGTGTTGACCCATGCGCTGCACTATGCGTCGAGCGTGTTTGAGGGACAACGGGCGTATAATGGTGAAGTGTTCAAACTGCATGAGCACTCGGAGCGGTTGCGCAAGTCTGCCAATATTTTGGACTTTGAAATTCCATATTCTGCTGATGAGATTGATGCGGCTTGCCGTGAGGTGTTGGAGAAAAACAACCTGACCAACGCCTATATGCGTCCCTTGGCGTGGCGCGGTTCACACGAGCTTGGTCTGGGCGCCCATAATAATCCGGTCCATTTGGCGATTGCCGCCTGGGAATGGCCGAGCCTGTTTTCTATGGAAGAAAAGCTGAAAGGCGTACGCCTGGCCTGGTCAGATTGGCAGCGCCCTGCGCCAGATTCTGCGCCCTTTGCGTCTAAGGCGTCGGGTCTTTATATGATCTGTACACTGTCCAAACATGCCGCAGAAGCCAAAGGCTATTCCGATGCGCTGATGCGCGATTATCGCGGCTATGTGGCGGAAGCAACTGGCGCGAACGTGTTCTTCATCAAAGATGGTGAGATCCATACGCCGAAGCCGGATTGTTTCTTGGATGGCATCACCCGCCGCACCGTGATCGGTCTTGCCAAGGAGCAAGGCATCAATGTGATTGAGCGGATCATCAAGCCTGAAGAGATTGGTGAGTTTGAAGAATGCTTCCTCACGGGCTCTGCGGCGGAAGTGACCCCTGTCGCTGAAATTGAAGGCACCGTGTTTGAAAAGCGCGAAATTTGCCAGAAAATGATCGAAGCCTATGCCGAGGCGGTGCAGCCGAAAAAGGCCGCTGCTGAGTAAGCAAGGTTCTCAAGAGAATTGAAAAACGCCGCTTCGATTGAGGCGGCGTTTTATTTTGTCCACTTTTCTTTGGCGGTTTCGTCGGTCTCGCGTGCATCCACCCAATAGCTGCCGTCAGGCCCCACTTCCTTTTTCCAAAAGGGTGCATCAGTTTTAAGCCAATCCATCACATAGTTTGCGCCGTCAAAAGCGGACTGCCGATGATGGCTGGCGGCCATCACCTGCACAATGGGTTCGCCCACCTGCATTTCGCCAAAACGGTGCACCACCTCGATGGCCAGCAGGTCGAAACGATCAGTCGCCTCCTGCGCAAAACGCTCAATCTGCTTTTGCGCCATGGTGGGGTGGTGTTCCAATATCAGTGCCCGGATCGGCTTGTCAGGGGTGGAGCGCACCAGCCCGGTAAAGGTCGCCACCGCGCCTGCCTCGGGCAGATCGCGTGTGAATTGATTGACCAAGGCACCCGCGTCAAACATTTCTTGCTGCAAATTGACGGTGACGGTCATTATCCCCCCGTCATGGGCGGGAAGATGGAGAGTTCTTTGGCATTGCCCAATGGCGTATCCAGCTCCACCAACTCATCATCCAAGGCCACTCGAAATACGGTTTCCGGCGGCAAAATGGCGGCAAAATCTTCATCCGTTGCGCGCAGGTGGTCAAGGGCATCCGCCACAGTCTGCACGCTCTCCGGCAGCGCCAGCTCTTGCTGGTCGCGGTTCAGCCGTTCACGTATCCAGGCGAAATAGCGAATAATCATTTGGCTTCCGCCTTGCCTGTCAGTTTCGGCCAGGCGCCTGCGAAATATTCATAGCCGGTATAGACCGTCAACGCCGCGGCCAGCCATAGCAGGCCATGCGCAGCGGAGCCGACACTGGGCACCAAGGGCACAACCATAAAGATGGCGAGCGCCACCAATTGCACCGTGGTTTTATATTTGGCCAGCTTCGAGACATGCACGGTGATTTGCGCATTGCCCAAATATTCGCGCAAGCCCGCCACGGCAATCTCTCGGAACATGATCGCAATTGCCAGCCAGGTTTCGATCAGGTTGAACTCGCCCGTATAGGCGAAGGCAATCAGCAAAGTGCCGACCAACAGCTTGTCCGCGATGGGGTCCAGCATGCGCCCCAGGTCTGAGACAATGTTCATTTTGCGGGCCAGATAGCCGTCAAGATAGTCGGTGAGGCACGCCACGACATAAAGGGCAAAGGCCACCTGCCGCGCAATATCATTGTCGATAAAGACCAGCCAGATGATCACCGGAATCGCGACGATGCGAAAAATGGTCAGAAGATTGGGCAAGTTCATAAGGGTGCCTTTATGTCGGAAATTTTGGCCGAGTTTATGACCTATTGAAATAGTCGTAAATGGTCTGTGCCATTTGTTTTGAAATGCCGGGCACCGATTGCAGATCAGCCAGCGCTGCACGGCCCACGGATTTGGCGGAGCCGAAATGGTTGAGCAGATTGCGCTTGCGGCTGGGCCCAATGCCTTCGATCTCATCGAGCGGGTTTTTCACAATCGCTTTTGAGCGTTTGGCCCGGTGGGTGCCAATGGCAAATCGGTGCGCTTCGTCGCGCAGGCGCTGCACATAATAAAGCACCGGGTCACGCGCCGGCAGCATAAAGGGCTCGCGGCCTTCAATGAAGAAGGTCTCGCGTCCCGCATTGCGCTCTTCGCCTTTGGCGATGCCGATCAGCGTGACTTTCTGCGGCAGGTCGAACTGCTCCAGCACTTTGCGCACAGCGCTCAATTGCCCCTTGCCACCGTCAATCAGCAACACATCAGGCCATTCCGGCATTTGGCTCGGGTCTTTCAGTAGATCTTCATCGGGCGCTTTATATTCATTCACCAGCCGTTTGAACCGGCGAGTGAGCACCTCATTCATCATGCCGAAATCGTCGCCCGGGGTCAGCTCTTCGGACTTGATGTTGAAGGTGCGGTAATGTTTTTTGGAGAGGCCTTCGCGCCCCGCCACCACCATGGCGCCCACCGCATGGGTGCCCTGAATGTGCGAGTTATCATAAATCTCGATGCGTTTGGGCGGCTCGTCCAGTTCAAAGGTTTTGGTCATGCCTTCCAAAAGGCTGGTTTGTGAGGCGCTTTCCGCCAATTGCCGCCCCAGCGCCTGGCGGGCATTATCGAGCGCATGCTCCACAAATTGCCGTTTTTCGCCGCGCTGCGGGGTTTGCACGTCAATCTTTCGGTCGGCCCGAATGCTGAGCGCTTCCTGCAAGAGTTTCGGGTTCTCCACCGGATGCGAGAGCAACACCACTTTGGGCGGTGTGCGGTTTTCATAAAATTGCGCCACAAAGGCTTCCAGCACTTCCCCCTCCTCAAGGCTTTTGTCAGCCCGCGGATAATAGGCACGGTTACCCCAGTTTTGATGCGCGCGGAAGAAAAACACCTGAATGCAGAACCGGCCTGCTTCTTGGTGAATGGCGAAGATGTCGCCTTCAGACAGGCTTTGCGCGCTCATATCGCCTTGCGACTGGATCATGGCCAGCGCCGAAATCCGGTCACGCAACATGGCAGCGCGCTCAAAGTCCAGTTCTTCTGAAGCTTGCTGCATTTCTTTCGACAATTGTGCCTGCACGCTTTTCGACTTGCCGGACAAAAAGTCTACGGCATCCTGCACCAGCTTTTGATAATCCTCGATGGAGATTTCCCCGGTGCAAGGGGCAGCGCAGCGTTTGATCTGGTGCTGCAAGCAGGGGCGGGTGCGGCCCTGATAATAGCTGTCGGAACAATTGCGCAGCAAGAAGGCTTTTTGTAGTGCGGTGATCGTGCGGTTCACTGCGGTCACCGAGGCAAAGGGGCCAAAATAATGGCCCTTGCGGCGGCGCACCCCGCGGTGCTTGGTCAGCTCGGCTGCTTCGTGCTCGGTGGCCAGCAAAATATAGGGGAAGCTTTTGTCGTCGCGCAGCAACACATTATAGCGGGGCCGCAAGCGCTTGATCATATTGGCTTCGAGCAGCAGCGCCTCACTCTCGGTGTTTGTGGTCACAAACTCCATGGAGCGGGTGGCCGCGATCATGCGGCCAATGCGCACCGAATTGCCTTCATAGCGGGTATAGTTGGTCACCCGCGCCTTGAGGTTGCGGGCCTTGCCCACATAGATCACATTCTGCTGTTCATCCAGCATGCGATAAACCCCGGGCCCAGAGGGCAGGGTTTTCACAAAGCGTTTGATGATGTCTGGGCCGGGGGATGCGGTTGGTTCGTTCATTGCGACTCAAACATAGCGCAAAAACTAATTTGTTTCACCAATATCAGTCCACATCAGATGCTGCCCGCCATCCATGGCGATCATTTGTCCGGTTACTGATTTGGCGTTGAGGAAATAGCGGACTGTGTCTACGATTTCGTCCAGCGCCGGGCCAGTTTTTAACGGCAGACTTTTCAGTTCGTCCTCAAAATCAGCCTCGGTCTGATGTTCATTTTGCAGGGTGGGGCCGGGGCCAATAGCATTGACGCGGATGCGTGGTGCCAGCGCTTGCGCCAGCGTTTGGGTTGCAGTCCACAATACCGACTTTGACAGCGTATAGCTGAAAAAGCTCGGCTTGAGCGCCCAGACCCGCTGGTCAATCATATTGACAATCAAGCCTTGTTGATCGTCTGGTAATTGTGCCGCGAAATGCTTGGCCAAAAACATGGTGGCTTCCGCGTGTACGCTGAAGTGTTTGTGCCAAAGCTCGTGGGTCAGGTCGTCAATGTTGTCCGGTTTAAACAGGCTGGCATTGTTGATCAACCCGGTGAGCGGCCCAAAATGCTTGGCGGCACGCTCCACCAGCGTGTCATATTGGCCGGCGTCGGTCAGGTCCGCGCCTTCAATGGCTGTTTTGCAGCCTTGCGCGTTCAGCTTTTCAGCCAGCTTGGCGGCTTCGTCGTCTGAGCGGTTATAATGAATAACCACCTGATGCCCGTCTTTGGCCAGGCCCTCGGCCATGGCCGCGCCGATACGGTTAGCGGCGCCCGTGATGAGAAAAGTTTGTTTTTGCATTATCCAATGGGTAGCCCTTCAGCCAGTTCGTGTCCAATTTGGAAAACAACCACAAGATACACGAGATAGGCGATGGTCATCACCCCACCTTCAATTTTGCCGATAGCGCGGTGCATAAACACGATCGGTGCCAGAGCGATGGCGATAAACAGCATGACCCAATAGTCGAAAGCCATAAAGTTGGGTGCCACTTTCAATGGTACGATCAGGGATGTGATGCCCAGGATCGACAAGATATTGAAGATGTTGGAGCCCACCGCATTGCCAATGGCCACGGCGGAGTGGCGCCGCAGCGCCGCTGCCATGCCGGCGGCCAGTTCAGGCAGCGAGGTGCCCAGTGCCACGATGGTTAGGCCTACAGCGCTGTCGGCCACGCCCCAGATTGCGGCAATGTCCAACGCGCTGTCTGTCGTCAGCTTGCCGCCCAGAGGCAGGCCGATGATACCGATGATCAAATAGATCGCGATTTTTTTCGGATCTTCCGGCGCGTCCTCAATCTCTTCCATCAATTCTTCGATGTTCTGGCCACGCTTGCGCATTTTGTTGGCTTCAAACCCGTTATAAAGCAGGTAGCCGGCCAACAGACCCAGAAAAATCAGCCCGTCCACATGGTTGATCACCCCGTCAATGCTCAAAATGATCAGCAGCACTGAGACGATGATCATAAAGCTGGTGGAGCGCCGCAATCCTGTCTGCTTGCAATCAATGGTAAAAAACAGCGCCGGAAAGCCCAATACCAATAGAATGTTGGTGATATTGGAGCCGACAACATTGCCGATCGACAGTCCCGACGCGCCGTCAAGCGCAGCGGAAATTGAAACAACCAATTCAGGTGCGGATGTGCCGAAGGCGACGACTGTTAAGCCAATGACCAGCGGGGGAATACCCATGCGATTGGACACGCCAACCGCGCCACGCACGAGCAAATCACCAGTAACAACGAGCGTGGCTAATCCCAAGATGAGCAGAAAATAGGGCATTGCAACCTTTTTGAACGATCATTTGCGACAGCTAGATACTAGATATGCCGCAAAACACAAGAGCACTTGATATGGTATGTGTGGACGAGATTTAAAGGTATTGAGTTCAGTTTCCAACCTTTTCATCGAAAAATGTTTGATTTGGTGTTTGTGATTGTTCTCACAATCTTGTTAACGCACTGGCCAGTCAATCGGATTTGCGCCAAACTCCGGCTTTTGGAGAAAGGGACGTTGCCATATGATCACAACTACACATGTGCTAGTGGCAGGTGCCTTACTGACCCGACGTGACGCGCCGCGGCGGCAGAATATTTTGGCCTTTGTGGGCGGTTTTGTGCCGGACCTTTCGGTGTTTATCATGGTGGCCTATTCGGCCATCACCGGGGTTGGACGCGGCAATATGTGGCGCAGTCCAGATGGGCTTTATTGGCAGGAACCGTGGCAAAGCTTTTCGGCCATCTCCAACTCGATACCGCTTTATGCGCTTTTGATCCTTTCGGGCTGGTTGCTGGCCATGAATGTGCCGCTTTACCGGCATTATTGGCGTTTGATCAGCATCTTTGCGGCGGGGGCGCTATTGCATGTGGTGATGGACTTTCCCGTCCATACTGACGATGCGCACGTGCATTTCTGGCCGATCACGGATTGGCGATTCTATTCGCCCGTTTCCTACTATCAAAGCGCCAATTACGGCGAAATTGTCAGCGCCATTGAGCTGGTGGTCGGTGTGGGGCTGGCGGCCTTGCTGATGTGGCGGTTCCGTGCGGTTTGGGCGCGGGTATTTATTGTCGCATTGCTGGTGCCCTATTTTATCTCGCTCGGTTTCATTTTCCGCACCTTTTTAAGCTGATTTGGCCTTCGCCACGGTGGCGATGCCAACCCCGGCCAAAATCAAGGCTGTCAGCAAGGCGAATTTCAGCGTGAGTGGCTCGCCCAACAACACCACCCCGGCGATGGCCGCAAGGGCGGGCACGCTTAACTGCACGATGCCCGCGCGGGTGCGGGTGAGGCCAGGCAGGGCGGTGTACCAGATCGCATAACCCATGCCGGACGCCACGGCACCGGAGGCGATGGCCAACGCCAGACCTTTAAAACTGATAAGGGCCGGATTGAGCTGGAGCAAAAGCACCGGCACGATCACGATTGAGCCGATCAAAAAGGCGCGCCAGAAGTTGCCCGCCGTGTCGAGGGTGGGGGTGGTTGAGCCGCGGCCCAGGAGTGAATAGACGCCCCAGGCGATACCGGCGCTGGCCATCAGGCCGACCGCGATCAGATTTGGTGCCTGGTCAAATCCGGGGCTGACAAGCGCGACAAACCCGATCAACGCCATGGCAAGACCGGCTATTTCCAAGCCAGTCGGTCGATCCCCTTTAACAATGGCGGTGCCCAGCATGGTGAATTGTACCATTGCGAACAATATAAGCGCGCCCATGCCTGCCCCCAGCCATAAATAGGCGATGGAAAACCCGATGGCATAGACGAACAGCGCCACAGCGCTGCGCCAGTCGCCAGCAGCGGCAATCTGTTGAACGCTTTTGCGGTTCACCAACATGGCGATCAGCACCAATGTCAGCGCCCCGGACCCGAGGCGCAGCAGGGTGAAATTGTAAGGGTCGATGGCTTGCTCAGCCAAAGCTGCGCGGTTGAGCAGCGAGTTGGCGGCGAAGGCCACCATCGCCAGACTGGTCAGTAGAAATAGGCGCACTAATCGGCCTCGGGAAAGATTTGCGGGTAGCTCAGGTCCGCGTTTTCATCATAATCGAGACCGCAAATGGGCTGGTAATAATATTCGCGCAATTGAAGCCCGTAACCGGCCCATTGCCACGTGCCCGAGCTGCCGCAATCGCCCAATCCGCGGAATTTGTTGAAGGACGAAATGGTGATGCTATGCCGGTCGAGCGAGGGGTTCACCAGCATGTCCGTCGACGTCCAGCCGGTGCTGTCATTATAATCGACAAAATGCTGTGCGCTCGCGATTTGCTGTGCTTGATCCCAGACATAGAAGCGGAAAAGATAATTGTAAGCACCAGCCGAGCAAGGCAGCATAAACAGGCTACGGGTCTGGTCGAGCTGCATATTTTCCCATTCGTCGCTGAACTCATGATCTGGGCCAAATTCGCACTGGTCGCCACCAAAATGCATATCCTTGATCGCTTGCGGGACGGTCGCAGGCGGATTGGGTAGGGCAAAGGCCCGTTGCTGATCTCGCGGTGCATATCCTGCGAGGCGCGGGCTGCCGACGGCGTCTTGCTGCTCATCTATCCACAACAAAGAAGCGGTGAGGCCACTTAGCGAGAATTGCAATTCTTTCCGGCCCTGATCGGTATCCAATTCGATGTTGAGGGTTTGGTCGGCCAACATTTTGTGCAGCAAATGCCGGGCGTTGTTGCCCAAAAAGAAAAAATCATTGATCGCGCCAAAGGCTACAAAATCTTCTGTGCGTTGGAAAAAGAGAAAGTCAGGTTCTTCGCCGATGGTGACAAAACTGTCGTCGGTGGCCATGGTGGCAACAGTGGACAGCGAAATTTCCCAGGCGTCGGTGCCGGAGTTTCGGCCCACGCGCAACACATAATCTGCCACGATGCCGCTAGGCGGATTGGGGTTGATATAGGCGGTGGCAGAGCAATAGCCAGTGGTGGGGCGGCAAGCGGCCAACCAGTCTTTGAAATAGCGACGGTCTTCGCCAAAGGTTTCGGCGCTGGCACTGGTGGGCATTGCGATCATTGCCGCCAGCAGGGCGAAGCCGAGATTTTGAACAAGGCGGTGCATGTCTTAACTCCTTTAGCGTGAGGCCTTCACATAGGCGCTTGTGAGGTCCTCGATGTCAACAGAGAAGCTCGCAGCCTCTGGCAGCTTTTCCATCAACAGGTCGAGCAGGTTTTGGGTAAGTTGCTTTTTAGTGGCTTCATCACGCCCCGGCAGCAGCTTGATGGTCGCGTGCACAAAATGGTCATTCTCCAAGGCTTGCACATTTTGGCTGTAGTCAATGGCTCGCACTTTAATTGCGGCGGGGTTCGGAAAGGTGGGGTGGGCTGCCATTTGGTCGAAGATTTCCAGACACACTTCTCGCATGTGCTGATCACCTGCCAAATAACGCGAATGCTCAACAATAATGTGCGGCATAAATGATTTCCTTTTGTGATGGGCTCATTTGCAAATGTCATCCTCGACGACGTATTTGGCGTAGGCAAGTGATCGTTTCGCTGCTAGCGTTAGGCTCTTGCCGCCTCTGCGACTATATCGCGGTTCTGTCTATTGTGAATAGGGAATTCAACATGTCTGTGCTTCAGGTGCCGGCCGACGCCAACGTGGCCAAAGGGATCAGCCTAACGCTAGCCGCAATTCTTGTGTTTGGGGTGCAGGACGTGATGGTCAAAATCATGGTCAATGATTATCCCTTCACCCAAGTTGTGATGGTGCGCTTTTGGGGTGTGGGCGTGTTTATTCTCGCATGGTTGTGGCGCGAGGGTACGTTGCGCACCGCGTTCAAGAGCAAAAGGCCACTGTTGCAAATCACGCGCGGCACCCTTTTGGTGACGGACATCTGGTGCTTCTCGGCAGCTCTGACCTTTTTGCCGTTGGCCGACACGCAGGCGATCTTCATGTTGTTCCCGATTGTGACCACCATGTTGGCGATTCCTTTGCTGGGCGAGCAGGTGGGGCTTATCCGATGGGTGGCGATTGTTGTTGGGTTTATCGGCACCCTGATTGTGATCCGCCCTGGCTTTCAAGAGTTTAATATGGGCGTCATTTTCCAGCTCGGTGCGGTGTTCAGCTTTGCGGGCTACACCATTGTGACCCGCATGCTGGCACCCCATGACCGTACGTCCACCTCTATGGCCTATATGGCGCTGGTGGGCATTGTGCTGTCGACCGCTGTGGGCATCACCAGTTTTGAAAATTTCGGCCCAAAGGGTTGGTTGATGATTGGCGGAATCATCATCACCGCCAATATTGCCCATACACTGTTCACCATGTCGCTGCGTGAAGCCCCGGCAAGCATTTTGCAGCCCTTTAACTTTATGATGCTGCCCGTGGCAATTGTGTTCAGCTTTATCGCTTTTGGCGATTTGATCGATGGCATCAGCCTGATCGGCGCGATGATCACCGTAGGCGCGGGTCTGACCGTGTGGTGGCGAGAGCGGCAGAAAAAAATACGGACAGGCGCGGGCATTCGCGGAGAGATCAGATAGGGGATGATCGCGAGGTCATGCCCAACACCTGTCCGATTTAGAAAGACGCAACCCGGATAATCTGGGCCCTTGCGAGGCATGAGATGAATGCCGCCCAGCTTATGCCGGAGTTGCGCCTATTCTATCGACCGATTTCTACTCGCTACCGGTCGACAGTTTCTTTGCCTTCCCCTCCAAACCGGGTGGCAAGGAAACTCATCAGGGCGCCGATGATGATGCCGTCAACTATGGACCAGGCACCTGAGGAGAAGATCGCCCCCTCCCCAAAGATGGCCACAGCCACCGCATCAAATTCGGTTTGTGCCAACATCCATAAAATCAGCATCATAAAGCCGCCGATTAACGGACCGCGCACCCACCAGGGCATCGGCATATGCAACACCGGATGGTAGGTCAAAACCCCCATGATTCCGATGAAGCAGCCCATCATTATGAGGTACAATGCCACGCCGAGCCGGAACGTCATCGATAAATCCGGCACAAACAGCGGCAGTGCAAAAAATGCGATCAAACCAAACGCCAACCCGATGATTTTGCCTATTGCGGCACGGCGTATTAAAGAAGGCTTTTCCAACATTTCTCGTCCTCTTGAGGTTAAGTTATCTGATCGGAGCAGGCCTTTATTTGATATAAATCAAATAGCGGGCCGAAAATGCTCCACTAATGCAGAAATGCACGGCCGATCTATTTGTTTCCCCTATTATCCTGCGCAGCACCATTGGCCCGGTTGGCTTAGCCACCGGGTTTTTGAAGGATTTGCGGTACGCGAGGTCATATTCAACTCGGCATCCTAGGTTTAAGCGTGAGGCAAACATGACCCCGCGCAGCAAGGATTTTTCCATATCTCAATGGATTTCGGAGGGCTGACCCTTATATCTCCCGCGCCATGGGGGCGCTGCCGTTGGTGGCGGGCAAATCCAATTGAGCTGGCCACCCTTTCGCGTCCGACTGGGTGCCTTGCTCTTTTCCCACATGAGGCAAGCCCCATCTTTCCCCTTGTCCGTCAACAAGCCGCTGGAAAGCGTTGGTGCGAAAAGTGGGGCCATTATACCACCGGCCAGCGGGGCGGGGATAAGTTTTTGTTGGTCCGGTGGGAAGTTTGGCGTGCGTTTTGTGTTTGAGCCTATTGAAAGATTTTGTTTGTCAATGAGTTAGTATGGTCGCATGGGAGCGGGCGATATAAGGCAGTCCTGGAGCGCTTTCTATTTTAGGTTGTGTGTTTGGAACGATCTTTAAAAGGCAATGCGCCCGCCTGTTTCTTCAGTCGGGGGTCTTGCATGTTGGTTGAGCGTTGGAGTTGGGTTGGGCGCTGTACCTCGCTCTGGATGCTGATTGGCCCCTCGGGTCAGGCCCGAGGGTGACGGGAGAGCGGGGCGTCGGCATTGGTCTCAGATTTGGATGAATCGCCGTGTGATCGAGCGCAAATGGATTGCAAGATCAAGTCTTGCAATGACGTGGGGAAGAGTGGTGGGGCGGTGCTAAGTTGGAGATGCTTTTCGGCCCCGGATCAGGTCCGAGGGTGACGGCGTTTGGGGGGTGCGTTTGTCATAATAGGTGACCGTCATTCCCGCGTAGGCGGGAATCCAGAAATGAATGTCGGCGGGCAAGTCGCTGGCTTTGTGCGTCTTAAACTGTGCTTGTCTGGATCTCCGGGTCAAGTCCGAGGATGACGGGTGAGCAGGGCGCCGGCATTGGTCTCAGATTTGGATGAATCGCCGTGTGATCGAGCGCAAATGGATTGCAAGATCAAGTCTTGCAATGACGTGGGGGAGAGTGGTGGGGCGGTGCCATGTTGGAGATGCTTTTTGGCCCCGGATCAGGTCCGGGGCGGCCCCCTGGGGAGGTCGGGCTTGGGCAAATGGTTCGGTATGTTCTGCTGTGTGTTCAACACTCACACGTCATTACCGGACTTGATCCGGTAATCCATTTGAGTTGTCCGCTTTGCACTTTGCTGGCGTTAGTTGGCATCCCACCCCTAGCCCCTTCCCATCGAGGGGGAGGGAATCGCATGCAAATGGAATTGGTCTGTGAAACGCGTTAAAAGCAAGTTTTGCAGCTTCTTCGCATGACCACCTCCGTTGTCGCCCCGGACTTGATCCGGGGTCTATTCAGCGCCGCTGGTCGGCTCTGACGTGGTTGTCTAGCGATTTGATTTAGAAAATGACTAGTCGCATTCATATGCGATTACCCTGCTGTCGAGGGGAGGGAGACTTTGCGGTGTTTCGTTGACTAGGCCGAGCTGGCCTCATTGGCGATGGCGTCTAGAAACACTTGCCCATAGCGGTCGAGTTTGGATTTGCCGATGCCGTTGATCTCCAGCATGGCGTCCAGATTGGTGGGTTTGGCTTGGGCCAGTTCCACAAGGGTGCGGTCGTGGAAGATGACGTAGGCGGGGACCTTGTTGGTTTTGGCCAGCTCGCTGCGCACGGATCTTAGCGTGTTGAGCAGAGTTTGATCTTCTGTGTTGAGCGGTGCTGATGTTGCGAGGCCGCTGCCGGCTTTGCGTTTGTTGCGGAGGGGTTTTACGTAATGCCGCATGGGCAGGGCGGGTTTTTCGTTCAAGAATTTGCGCCCGGCGCGGGTGATCATAAAGCCGCCCTGACCTTCGGGATTGAGGCACAGCAAATTGCTGGCGATCAATTGGCGGAAGACGTTTTGCCATTCGGGTTTGGTCAAATCCTGACCGACGCCGAAGGTGGGGAGTTGGTCGTGGCCAAATTGGGTGATGCGATCGTTTTCGGTGCCGAGCAGCACATCGACCAGATAGGCGATGCCGAACCGTTCGCCGGTGCGATAGACGCAAGAGATGGCTTTTTGTGCCGGAATCGAGGCGTCGAAGGTTTCCGGGGGCTGTTCGCAGGTGTCGCAATTTCCGCACGGCTCGCAATGATCGTCGAAATAATTGAGCAGCACCTGCCGACGGCATTTTGCGGTTTCGCAGAGGCCGAATAGGGCGCCAAGTTTTTGATGCTGAATGTGTTTTTGCGCTTGTGGGGCGGTGGAGGCTTCAATCCATTGGCGTTGCTGGGCTGCATCTTCCAAGCCATAGAGCATCAGCGCGTTTGAGGGCAGGCCGTCGCGCCCGGCGCGGCCGGTTTCCTGATAATAGGCTTCGATATTTTTTGGCGTGTTCATGTGCACCACAAAGCGCACATCGGGTTTGTCGATCCCCATGCCAAAGGCGATGGTGGCGACCATGATCACCCGCTCGCCCTGCAAAAAGGCCTGTTGATTTTGCGCGCGCACTTCGCTTGAAAGCCCGGCATGATAAGGCAGTGCTTCGATGCCCTGTTCACACAGCCATGCGGCCATCTCCTCAACATTTTTGCGCGACAGGCAATAGATGATCCCGCAATCTTCCGGGTGCTTATCTTTGAGGAAACGCAGGACCTGATTGCGGGGGGAATTGCGCAGGGCAATTGAATAATTGATGTTGGGACGGTCGAAGCCGCCGATAAAGCTGCGGCCATCGTCGAGCGCGAGGCGGTGAACAATGTCAGCACGGGTTTGCGCATCTGCGGTGGCGGTAAGGGCAACGCGGGGCACGTTGGGAAAACGTTCGGCCAGCATCGAGAGCGCCGCGTAATCAGGGCGGAAATCGTGGCCCCATTCGGAGACGCAGTGGGCTTCGTCGATGGCGAACAGGGCGATGTTGCATTTGTCGAGGAAGGACAAAAAGTCTGGCATCATCAGCCGTTCGGGGGCGACATAGAGCAGGTCAATTGTACCTTCGCGCACCTGCCGCCGTACGGCGCTCACTTCTTCGAAAGTCATGGTTGAGTTGATCGCGGCAGATTTGATGTTCATCTGATCAAGGGCGTTGATCTGGTCCTGCATCAAAGCGATCAGCGGCGAGACCACAACCGCAACGCCTTTGCGGCAAAGCGCCGGGATCTGATAGCAAAGTGACTTACCCGCGCCCGTTGGCATCAGCACAAAGGCATTGCCACCCTTGACAACATGATTGATGACGTCTTCCTGCTGGCCGCGAAAGGCGTCATATCCGTAATAGTCGCGTAGAATGCTGAGGGGGGTGTTGGTCATAGGCTCAAAGTTAAGACAATAAGTTTGGTCGCGGATTCGCGGGCAACTGTAATGCAGATTGAGCCTGAATGATATGCGACCGTGCGGCCTTCAACCGTTATGTTTGGTCGCGATGGAGAGGAAGGCCCCGCAATTTGCGGGGCGCGCCAATTGTAGCTGTTTAGCTGGTGGGCAAAGCGCTTGGGCTGAACTGGCACATTTCGCCAGCACGGGCCATGCTTTCGGTAAACCCGGCGGGTGAGAACAAGCCGTACAGCACGGTTTCACCGTCTGATTGTCGTTCCATGGCGAAGCCCACTGCGTTTGATGCCCGGTTGATCTCGGTGATCATTTCGGACACGAAGCCGCTGGTCATGGATGCGTTGTAGCCAGTGGGGCCAAGGTCCGTGGACATTTCGTCGCCGAGCCATGTCGCTTCTCCGTCAATTTCCAGCACGACATAATCGTCTTCACCCCAAGGTGCGCCCGTTTCACCGGGCCAGGGTGCATATTCATAGCTGAAGCCTGCGTTGTAGCCTTTCTCCTCAAACCGGAAAACCAGCGCGCCGGAAGTATCGCGGGCAGAGCGGGTGGTGAAGACGTAACAAACCTGACCGATTTTGCTGGCGGCCCAGTCGCCGCTGCTGAAGGTTTGGGCGGCGGCAGGAGAGGTGAACCCTAATCCAACCAGCAGGGCCAAAATGATGTAACGCATGTGATTTCCTTGTTTGATTGCTTTAACTGATTTTTAGTTGAGCTTTAGGGGTTGGTCAAGAAATCAAACTGATTAAAACTAATTGATCTTATTGAGGGTTTTTGTGATTTTGCGCGTGCAGACGCTTTAAAAAAGACCGCGGAAGTGAGCTTTTTTCGTCTCTTTTGTGGCGCGGAGATCTAGACATGAGTGGAGAAGGCGTGGCGGATGATGAGGAAATTCACCATCCGCCAGAGATGTTATTCGCCCAGATGCGAGTCCATCACGTCGAGTTCCATTTCTTTCAGGCGCTTGACCTCATCGCGGAGGCGGGCGGCTTCTTCGAACTCGAGGTTGGTGGCGGCGTCGCGCATTTTGGCTTCGAGGTCTTTAATCGTCGCGGCGAGGTTGTCGCCCACATGCACATCACCCTTGGAGAATTTGTCTTTGCCGGTGGCCACGGTGACGCGGTCGCCTTCATAGACGGATTCCATGATGTTTTTGATGTTTGATTTGACCGTTTGCGGCGTGATGCCATGCTCTTCATTGTAGGCGAGCTGCTTTTCGCGCCGGCGATTGGTTTCGGCCATTGCCCGTTCCATGGAACCGGTGACGCGATCGGCGTAAAGCACAACGCGTCCATCAGCGTTCCGCGCAGCGCGACCGATGGTTTGGATCAATGAGGTTTCCGAGCGAAGGAAACCCTCCTTGTCCGCATCGAGAATGGCGACGAGGGCACATTCGGGAATGTCCAAGCCCTCACGCAACAGGTTGATGCCCACCAGCACATCGAACGCGCCAAGGCGGAGATCGCGGATGATCTCAATTCGCTCCACCGTATCCACGTCCGAATGCATGTAGCGGACCTTGATGCCTTGCTCATGCATATATTCGGTGAGGTCTTCGGCCATCTTTTTGGTCAAAGTGGTCAGCAAGGTGCGGTAGCCCTGCTTGGCGACCTTTTTCACTTCGTCGATTACATCGTCTACCTGATTGGTGGCCGGGCGGATTTCCACAGGTGGATCAATAAGGCCGGTAGGGCGAATGACCTGCTCGGCGAACACGCCGCCCGTCTGATCCATTTCCCAATTGCCCGGGGTGGCCGAGACATAGACCGATTGTGGCCGCATGGCGTTCCACTCTTCAAAGCGCAGTGGACGGTTGTCCATGGCGGATGGCAGGCGGAAACCATATTCGGCCAAGGTGGCCTTGCGGCGGAAGTCGCCGCGATACATGGCGCCCAACTGTCCGATGGTCACGTGGCTTTCGTCCACGAACAGCATAGCGTTATCGGGCAGATATTCGAACAGGGTTGGGGGTGGCTCGCCGGGCTTGCGGCCGGTGAGATAGCGCGAATAGTTTTCGATGCCCGCGCAGGAGCCAGTGGCTTCCATCATTTCCAGATCGAAGAGGGTGCGCTGTTCCAAGCGTTGGGCTTCGAGGAAACGGCCTGCGCCGTTGAGTTCCTGCAAACGACCTTGCAACTCGGTTTTGATATGCTTGATCGCCTGGGTCAGGGTCGGGCGCGGGGTCACATAGTGCGAGTTCGCATAGAGGCGGATATGTTTGAGCTTGGCGGCCTTTTTGCCCGTCAACGGATCAAATTCCACGATTTCTTCAATCTCATCGCCCCACAGGGTGACGCGCCAGGCGGCGGTGTCATAGTGGGCGGGGAAAATCTCGATGGTGTCGCCGCGCACGCGGAAGGTGCCGCGGGTGAAGGCGGCTTCGTTGCGCTTATATTGCAGCGCCACCAGCTCGGCGAGCAGCTCGCGCTGATCGATTTTTTGCCCTTCGGACAGATCGACAATCATGGAGGTATAGCCCTCTACCGAGCCGATACCGTAAATGCAGGACACCGAGGCGACGATGATCACGTCATCGCGTTCGAGCACGGCACGGGTGGCCGAGTGGCGCATCCGGTCGATCTGCTCATTGATGGTGGATTCTTTTTCAATATAGGTGTCGGTGCGTGGCACATAGGCTTCGGGCTGGTAATAATCGTAGTAGGAAACGAAATATTCCACCGCATTGTTGGGGAAGAAGCTTTTGAATTCGCCATAAAGCTGCGCCGCCAATGTTTTGTTGGGGGCAAGGATCAAGGCCGGGCGTTGGGTTTGCGCGATAAGCGACGCGACGGTGAAGGTTTTACCGGAGCCGGTAACGCCCAAAAGCACCTGATCGGTTTCGCCATTTTCAATGCCTTCGCCAAGCTCTGCGATGGCCGTGGGCTGGTCGCCGCGCGGTTCAAAATCGGTGGCCAGCTCAAAGCGTTGGCCGCCTTCCAGTTTGGCCGGACGGGCTGGGCGGTGCGGTTGCCATGCCTCGGTGCCTTCCACTTCTTTCCGGCCATGCTCGATCAAATCCTGCAGCGCCTGCACCGTTGCGGTAACGCCGCCAGTGGAGCCTGTCAGTGATTTTGCATTCTCTTTACTCTTGGCTTTGGCCTCTGGAATATGATTGAACCCCGCCTGAGGCGCTTCTTCAAACCCATCAAGGTTTGTGGGGCGCTCAACCGCGTTTGCCTTGGATTTGGGCGAACGTTTCGACATGCCGGTTTTGGTGTCCGGATTCGAGGTTTTGGTGGTTTTACGCTTGGCTGCATCGGCGTCAGCCCGATCAAGCGCGCGTTTGTTTTTCAGGCGCTGCTGCGGCAACGGCTTTGAGGCTTCGATCTCTTCCGCTTTTTCGATTTCATTGATGAATTCGTCGATGGAAAAGTCGGCCTTGGCGGGCCGTTGAGATTTGTTATCGTCGCTCATGAAAACTACCTTGGTGCGGATGTGCTGCAGATACGGACCGCGAGTCTGTTAAGATCAGTATAGGCAATGTAGGTTGGAACGTAAAGAGAACAAGGGTGGTTCCGCAAGAAAAGGAAATTTGGCCCAAAGCAGTTGACAGATTGTCGCACCCGGGTGCATTTTGGCCAGCCCTTAGGCCCATATTTTAGCTCTCCCACGAAGAAGGCTCCCATGACTGATCTTAATTCCGCTGCCGAGGCATTGCCTCCGGAAGAGGCCGCGCCCGACCATACGGGGCGCAACCGACTGGTGATTGCGCTTTTGCTCATTTCGACTTTCGTGGTGTTTCTCAATGAAACCATCATGACCGTCGCGCTGCCGCGACTGATGGTGGCTTTGGACGTATCGGCAGGTGCCGTGCAGTGGCTGACGACAGCCTTTTTGCTGACTATGGCCGTGGTGATCCCGATTACGGGCTTCCTGATTCAGCAAATGAACACGCGGCCAATCTTTATATTGGCCATGAGCGTTTTCAGCGTTGGTACCTTTGTGTGTGCGGTTTCGCCGGGGTTGGAACTTTTGATTTTCGGGCGCGTGACCCAAGCGGTGGGCACCGCGATCATGATGCCCTTGTTGATGACCACGGTTATGACCCTGGTGCCGCCGGAAGGCCGGGGCAAAACCATGGGTAACATTTCTATTGTGATCTCGGTGGCGCCTGCCATCGGCCCGACCATATCAGGCTTTGTGCTCAACTATATGGAATGGCGCTGGCTGTTTATTCTGGTGATGCCAATTGCGCTTTTAGCGCTGGCTGCCGGGTCCAAATATATGAAAAATGTGACCGAGCCGCGCTATGCGCCGCTGGATATTTTGTCGGTGATCCTGTCTGCCATCGCCTTTGGCGGGTTGGTCTATGGCCTGTCAAGCTTTGGCGGTGAAGGCACGGTAGCGATTGCCGGGCTGCCCAGCTGGGCGCCGCTGGTCATTGGTGCTGTGGTGATGGTGATCTTTATCGCGCGGCAATTGCACTTGCAAAAGAAAGACAGTGCGCTGCTCGATTTTCGCACCTTTCAGTCGCGGCTTTATTCGATCTGTGTGGGCATGCTTGCGATCAGCATGGCGGTGCTGTTGGGCACAGTGATCCTGCTGCCAATCTATACCCAGAATGTGTTGGGGATTGATGCTTTGCAAACCGGATTGCTGCTGATGCCAGGTGGCTTGCTGATGGGACTTTTGGCGCCAACGGTGGGGCGGCTCTATGACCGCTATGGACCGCGACCTTTGGTGATCCCGGGTACATTGCTGGTCTCGGCGGTGTTGTGGGCGCTGACCCAAGTGGGCGAGACCACCAGCATTTACAATATTCTGATCGGCCATGTGGTGTTGAGCCTCGGGCTGGCCCTGGTGTTTACACCGCTCTTTACGTCCGGGCTTGGCTCAGTGCCGCCGCAGCTGTATTCCCACGGCAGTGCCATGCTGGGCAGCATCCAACAAGTCTCTGGCGCGGCCGGTGTGGCGCTGTTTGTGGCGGTGATGGCGGTGCAGTCTCGCCTTGCGAGCGAAGCGGGGCTGGCCGAAGTGCCCGCGCTGACCGAGGGCATCCGCTGGGCCTTTATGTGTGGCGCGGTGATCTACATGTTTGCAGTGGCAGCGGCCTGGATGGTGCGCCGCCCGGCTGACGCGCGGGAAGCCGTGGCTGCGCAGTAGTTTGGAGGGCCCTGCGGGGTCCTTCTTGCTAGTCGATAAGGAAATAAGTGATTGTGGTCACCACGCGTACCTTCTTCTCAATTTGCCGGTCGGGACGGTCATTGGGGATATCGACGGCGGGCAGGATTTGGAACACACCTTGATTGGCGGTTTGGATATTGCCGACTTTGGAATCTGACTGAATGGCGAATTGCTGAGCCGCCTCGCGGGCCCGTTGCGTCGCCTCGGTCAGCATATCGCCTTTCAGATCGTTGAGATCGGTAAAGACAAAGGATGGGCCGCCCGACCAGGCATCGGACGAAAACACCACCCCGGCGCGAAGCAAATCGGTGATATTGCGGGCAGCTTCGGCCAGCTGATCGACCTCGTTGGTGGTGACCAGCAAGTCCTCGGTGAGGGTGAAACGGGCTTCGGCAGGATAATTGCCGCCATTATAGCCGGTGAACCGGTCTTCGACCTTTATGTTTTGCACTTCAATCGTGTCTGGCCCAAAGCCATTATTGGCCAGAAAAGCGCGCACGGCTTTTTCCGCCTGTTCGAGCTCAGCGCGGGCCGTATCCAAGGTGGGGCCGGTGGCCACAAATTTGATCGGCCAGAACCCGAGATCGGCCTTCACCTGCTGTTCGGCTAGACCTTTCACCGTGACGGTACGAATAGGTTCGCGCGAACGTTCCAGCGATTGACCGGCAAGCCAGCCAGCGCCTGAAACACCCAGGGCGAGCAATATGGCAGAAATGATGATGGCTGTGCGCATGAGTTCCTCCCCAAGCCCGCGTCTAGAAAAGTACAAAATCACGGCCAAAATGCGACAGCACCCGTGGGGTAAACCCCGAGGAGTGCTGCCGCGCTGATCAGGTCATGAGTTTTTACCGCACCTGAATAGATGAGATCTCATCATTCATGTTGGCTCCAAGGGAGCGGATATTTTTGTCGGTGACAATGCAATTGCCGCCGAAATTGGCGTGCATACATGCCGTGACCTGAACATCACCTTCAACGCGAATGGAACTGATGGAATCGTTCCAACTGCCCTGAAGCAGGCTCACGCCTTCGCCTTTTTCCAAGCAGAAGCTTGGTCCGCCATAGGCGAAATCACGATAGAAACAGGCTTGGTCATTCTCGTCCGGTTCGGGTTCTGGGCGGTTGCCGATGCTAAAGCTGAACTCGCCGTCGCTGCCGAACTCGACGCTAAAGCCTGGTTCATTTTGGTTGCCACCCGTGTCACCACCTCCACTGGTGCGGCTTAGATAGCGTGCGGCGACCCAGCCATCAGGGCCATCATGGGTAATGTAACACCAGCTTCCCGAACAGCGTTCAACGTTTACACGCTCGCCACGGTACAGAGCGTCTACCACGCGGTAACCCGTGCCCGGGCCTGAGCGTACGTTCAAGGCGACTGTTGCGCGGGCGGTGTAATTTACTGCGGTACCGCCGTCATAATCATTGCCATTGCCGCCAGTATTGCCGCCGCCCGTGCGATTCAAGTAACGGGCGGAAACCCAGCCGTCTGGGCCAGTGTGGGTGATGTAGCACCAATTACGTGAACTGCTGCACCGCTCAACATTGACTTCTTCCCCGGCATAGAGCGTGTCGACTACGCGATAATCGGTACTGGGGCCGCTACGCACATTGAGCGCGGTTGTGGATGTTGCTGAATAGGCCATCGCGGAGCCAGCCATCAGGGTGACCCCTGTAATGGCGGCGGCGAAAGTATATAGAACTTGTCTCAGATACATTTTACTCTCCCATCATCGTTAAACGTTTTTCCGATCAAGAGGCAAAACGATTTTTTGGAAGAAAAGTTGCGGTATATTTGATGATTCTTTTATTTTGAGTTTTGTAAAGCAAATCGATGGCTTGCTGAATCTGCTTTTCGACTAGGACTTTATAGTAGGATTGATATCTATATTGAGTGGTACAGACGTTTGGCGGGAAGAATTAGCGTTTGGGTCAAATGTGCTGCGTTGATCGCTAACTGAGCACGCGAGGACACTGATTGAGCCAAAAACGGTTTCGGTGCCAATGTGGGTTGAGTTGGAATGACAACACCCCCGAGTAAACCCCGGGGGTGTTGCTGCGCTCACGCGATCTACAAAGTCCTAGTGGACTCTGATGGATGAGATTTCATTGTCTAGCCGTGGGCCGATGCGCGGGTAGCTGCGATCTACCGTGCGGCAGAATCCGCGGAAGCGTGCATGTTCACAAACCGTTACGTCGACATCGCCAAACACACGCATAGAGCTGATTTCATCGTTCCAGCCGTCGCGCAGTCGACGCACGCTTTCACCTTCATCCAGGCAGAAGCTTCGGCCGCGATAGTGGGGCTCACTATAGAAGCAGGCGCGGGCATCTTCATGCTGCGGCGGCAAATTGCCGAAGCTGAAGCTGAACTCGCCATCACTGCCAAATTGGATGGAGAAGTTCGGTTTGTTGTTTCCGCCTTGGTGACCACCGCCAGTATTGCCGCCGCCAATGCGGGCGAGATATTGTTTGGCGACCCAGCCGTCCGGGCCGTTATGGGTGATGTAGCACCAGCTGCTGCGGCAACGTTCAACAGTTACGCGCTCGCCTTCATATAGTGCGTCAACAATGCTGCGATGGGTGCTTGGACCAGAGCGAACATTCAGCGCTGTCGTGGCACGGGCCTGATATTCTCCACCCGTATGGCCACCGCCATTGTTGCCGCCATCGTAGTTTCCGCCACCGTGGCGTTGCAGATATTTTGCGGAAACCCAGCCGTCTGGGCCGGTATGTGTGATGTAGCACCAGCTGCGAGAGTTGGTGCAGCGCTCAACATTGACGCGTTCGCCCGCATAAAGCGCATCGACCACGCGATATTCTGTGCCCGGGCCAGAGCGCACATTGAGGGCTGTTTTAGATGATGCCGGGAAAGCCGATGCAGCACTCGTAAACATGGCCATGCCGGCAAGGGCCAAGCTCGTAGTTAATACAAATAGACGTAGGCTCATTTTTCTCTCCCTGAATGATCCGATGTGTTCGTCTTGGAGATAAAACAATATTGCGCCTGAATGGTTGCTGAACGAGCGTGTTAATATTCTGTTCATATTAAAACGCGCCGGCTTTTGGCAGTAAATGTCAGCGTGCACGAGTGCATACGCGGTCCAGCGCCAATGCGCGTTGGCAGAGGCTCGGGAGGCTAGATCCCGGCAGTTTCAATGATAATGTGCCTTACTGGGCGAATGAGCTGGGTTTGCCAGACGCGTCGAGCGCCACATAGACAAAGGTGCCGTCGGTGACTTTGACACGATCTGCCGCGCGGTTGCGGCGGGCCCAGGCCTCCATATAGACGGTGATCGAGGTGGTGCCGGTTTTCTCAATGGTGGTGTAAACGCATAGCACATCACCGATTTTGACCGGGGCGATGAAGGTCATGGCTTCAATCGCCACGGTGACCACGCGGCTGTTGGCGCGCTCAGAGGCGGCGATGCCGCCGGCAATGTCCATCTGGCTCAGAACCCAGCCGCCAAAAATATCGCCCGCGGGATTGGTGTCGGCAGGCATGGCGACGGTGCGCAGGGTCAATTCACCTTTGGGCTCTTCCTGATGCGGCATAATGGTCACCTATCCTAATTGCGCCAGGGACTCGTCGTCCTCATCCTCGTCCAAGCTTATCGGCGTTGCCGCATTGGGCTCTAGTCGAAAAGCGGTGACCACGGACGGGTCCCGCATTTTTTCTTCCCAATGTTTGCGGCACATGGAGACATAGATTTCCTTGCCGATGGCCACTTGGTCGCCCTCACGCATGGGTTGGCCATGTTCATCAAAGCGCACCACCATGGTGGCCTTGCTGCCGCATTCACATATGGTGCGGATTTCGCGCAGAATATCGGCGATGGCCAGAAGCTCTGCCGATCCTTCAAACAATTTGCCCTGAAAATCGGTGCGCAGGCCATAGCACATGACCGGAATGTTCATATGGTCTGCTACCCGCGCCAATTGCCAGACCTGCTGGGCGGTGAGAAACTGAGCCTCATCGACAAAGATGCAGTCGATCTTTTGCTGCTTGTTGGCGGTTATAATCTGCTCGAGTAGATTGTCTTCAGCACGATAAAGGTTGGCTTCCACATCCAAACCGATGCGGGACGAGATTTTGCCTACCCCGCCTTCAGCGTAAAGGGCCGATGTGTAAAGCAGGGCATTCATGCCCCGTTCCTGATAATTGTGGGCGGCCTGCAGCAAAATGGTGGATTTGCCTGCATTCATGGCAGCATAGGAGAAATAGAGTTTGGCCATGCCCTTGGTCCTTTGTGGCGCCCATTTCAGATTCGATGGTTTTATTATGACTCAGTTGCGCGAAAATTGAAGCAGGACGGCGGGAAAAAGATCAGTTCGCCACAGATAAAAGGATTGACCAAAAAAGAAGGCCGCTGGCGGAGCGGCCAATGGCATGCATTTGGGGGCGCACGCCGGTTGCAATTTTCGGGGCTATTGCAACAGTTGGGTTGAGAACGGGAATGTTCATCCTCAATATCGGCCAGGTTAGGAGCCGTTGTTTACAGTTTGGTGTCGGCAATGTGACGGTTTTGTGACCGGTCACAAGGTTATGGGTAAACTGAGCAGTTAGGCGATGGAACATTCATTTAAGGTTTGCGTTAGCTATTCACATTCGCGCCATGATCACTATGTAAGGAATATTATGCGGGTGGCGCTTGAACAAGGAGCATTCAATGCGCAATTTTAAGACAGTGATTTTGGCAAGCCTTTTTGGCCTTTTTTCAGTTGGTGCGGGCTCGGCACAAGATATGTCCCCTGAGGGCATCTGGCAGCCTGCGAACAAAGAGTCGCGCTATAAGATCACTTTTTGCGGGGAAGACAACACCAAGCTGTGCGGCTTGGTGCACTGGATCCAGCCAGAGCATCAGAATGCTGATAACAAGCAGCTTTTGGGCACCTATTTGTTTTCAGAATTGCCCCAGCGTGCTGAAAACAAATGGCGCGGCAAGATCACATTGCGCGGCCACACTATTCGCGGCAACGTAACCCAGCTTTCGCCTAATAAGCTGAAAGTGGATGCATGCATGCTGATCTGGTGTGAAGAAGTGACCCTCGACAAATTCTCTGATTTATAATTCCAGATTTGTCACGGGGTCGATCGGGTGTTTTTTCTCCCGTTTGGCCTGAATGATGGGCACGGTTTCCACCAAAACGATCGCAAAGAAAATCAATGCCGCGCCAGCGTATCCAACCAGGCTCAGGCGTTCGCCCAACACCAGGGCGGCGCCAATGGCGGCGAAAAGACTTTCCCCAGACAGAATGATGGCCGCATTGGCTGCGGGTACATGTTGTTGGCCGATGGCTTGCAGAGTGAAGCCCACAGCCGTCGACAACAAGCCCGCATAAACAATCTCTTTCCAGCCAAGTTGCAGCACTTCAATATTGACCGTTTCAAGAGCGAAACCACCGCCCAGGCTGTAGAGCCCGGCGAGGATGAAGATGAGAGCTGAGATGGTGATCGGGCGTTTTGTCAGCGCCGCGGTGTAGCCCAGCAAAAGCACATGCACGGCCCAGAAAATGGCGCTGCTCATCACTAAGAAATCACCGATCACGAAATTGTCGAGACGGGCACCGTTGAGAAGATAAAGGCCGAGCAGGGCCAGCGGCATGCAAATCCAGACGATGCTGGGCAGGCGCTGGCGAAAGAAAAGCGTAAGAATAAAGGGCACAAACATCACGTAAAGCCCGGTGAGGAAACCGGCATTGGTGACTGTTGCTGTGAGCAAACCGGCCTGTTGCAGCCATGAGCCGAGGAAGAAGGCGGCGCTGAGGATAAAGATCAATCCCCAGGCGCGTTTTGAAATCGGCTCCTTCTGGCGCTTATGCTCGAACCAGGCCAAAGGCAGAATGACAATGCCACCCAGCAAATAGCGTGAGGCCAGGAAGGTGAGCGGGCCCATGGAGTCCATCGCGGACTTTTGCGCGATAAAGGCAAAGCCCCACACCATGGTGGCAATAATCATAATAAGGGTCGCCAGGGAGCGAGGCATAGGCATAGTCCGCAATGTGTGAGGGAGGTTAGAGCACCTGATCGAGAGCGCTGATCAATTGTTGGACTTCAGCCTCATCCGTAAAGTGAACGAACGAGGTGCGCAAGACCCCATGGTTCGGGTCGATCTCCATGCCTTCCATCAAGCGATAGACATAGAAATGACCGCCAGCGGCCATGATCTTATGTTCGGCCAGATCGCGGGCCAGTTCCAGTCCCGGCTTCTCGCAGATCATGGAAATGGTGGGTACCCGCGCGTCCAAATCGTCGGTGCCGACGAGGCGCACTTTGTTGGAGGATTTCAAATAATCCATCAAAGGTGTAAGCAAGGCGGTTTCCTGCTCGCGCAAGGCGCTGAACAATTTGCGCTCACCATTGTTGGGGCGGGCAATGTTCATCTCGTCAGCAATTTGATCGAAATAAGCGGCGATGCCAGCGCTGGCTGCAATTTGCGCGTGATCCGGCCCCGCCGGGACCAACCGCTTGCGCGGGATTCCGTTATTGAAGAAATGCCCCTGATTGGGCAACTGCCCGGCCAAGGACGGATTAATCGCCATCAGACCCTGATGCGGACCAAAGGTTTTGTAGGTGGAGAACAGATAGACATCTGCCCCCAAAGCTGACAGGTCGGGCATGGTGTGTGGCGCATAGGCCACGCCGTCGACAATGGTTTTGGCACCCACTTTTTTTGCCGCCGCACAGATTTCGGCCACGGGGTTGATCTCGCCGACAATGTTTGAGGCGTGGGGGAAGGTGATCAGTTTCACCTTGTTGTCCAACAGGTTTTCAAACGCATCCATTTCCAGCGAGCCAGTGGTCGAATTCACCTTCCACTCGCGGACCTCAAGGCCTTTTTCTTCCGCCATGCGGCGTACGGCACCAGTGTTGGCTTCATGGTCCTGATTGGTGACAATGATCGCATCACCGGCCTTGAGCATTTGACCAAAAGCATGAGCCAAAGTGTAGGTGTTGGCGCTGGTGGAAGGGCCAAAGTGAATCCAGCTCACATCGACATTGAGCAGCCGGGCCAATGCAACATGGCCTTCATCCATTTCCACCCCTGCTTCCTTTGAAGCCGGATATTGGCCATAGGGCTGCAACTTATGGGCGGTGAAATAGTGGTTGTAGCGATCAATGACCTGCTTGCACATATAGGAGCCACCTGCATTCTCAAAAAAGCCCCAGCCCTTCAGGCTGTCTTCATTAAATGCTGGAAAGTGTGCACGGAAAGTTGCCGGATTAAATGGCAGCGTCATGATCGTCCCCCTTTGGTTGTACCAAAGTGGTATCGGGGGATTGACGCGTTGGCAAGCGGGAAACTGGCTGTTTTGCCCATTGAAAATATTGATGGGTCGCCCACAAAAACTGATGCGGGCGACCAATCAGGAGAGACATATGTGGCATTGGAGAGAGGGTGCTGGCAGCCCATGGGCACGGGAGGCCGCCAGCGACAACGTCACATAATGTTACGGGTAGAATTACGCGTCGCTGTCATCCTCATCATCTTCATCGTCGTCATCACGATCATGAGTATGCTTTCCTTTGGGGCCTTTCTTGCTCAGTTCGGCTTTCTGCTCGTCGTTCAGCGTCTCGTAAAAATCGGCAAAGACCGGCGTGATTTGGCCCATCGCATCAAGCTGCAATTGCATGATGGCCTGGCGTTTTTCCATGCGGTCCACTGGGCTAGCAGGTTTGTTATCCTTCAATGGCGCGCAGGCTTCGGCGGCATCGGCCTGAGCCTCGGTGACGGTGGCTTTGAGCGTTTCAAAGGCTGAGGTCTGGTCCGCAGTCAATTGCAGCTTTTCCGCCATCTTGTCGAGGCGTTTGACGGCTTTTTCAGCACCTTGGGGCGCGCAGATCATGCCAAGGAAACCGTGGCCGCCGCGGGTCATGCGGTGGTGGCCACCTTTTTTGCCCTTATGTTGCTGTTCGGCGCGTTTGCCGTCGCCGTGATTGTCGGCATAAGCGGCAGCAGGGGCCATTGCAGAAACGGCGAGCGTGCCGACCATGGCGGCGGTGAGGGCGAGTGTTGAAAGCTTTTTCATTTTGATCTTCCTTTCGATCCAAGTTGTGTGTCTGATCGAGATTGAAGATAGGAAAAGCCAGATTGCGGGAAGTTTGCCGTTAGATGACAAATTGGTAAGTTTGGTAAGAAACGAGGAAGGTGCTAGTTTAAGCCATTAAAAAACCAGCCCTTTAAAAAGGGCTGGTCAAAACAAAAACCGCTTTGGAGGGGGAGTTATTTGCTGGATCGGTTTTTGTTTTCCCGTACCCGCACGGGGGAGGTGCGGCGCTTGGGGCCTGCTGTTGTCCGCCAAAGTTCGACGATAATGGCCAGACAAATTAATAGGGCTGGAATGATTATACCAAGGGCGACCTGGTCTGCAGGATTATGGGTCGCGGCGACCGCAGGGCCGGCAACAACGCCTGCACCGAGGAAAAGCGCGAAACCAACGGATAGTATGGTGAGAAACTTCGATTGCTTTTTCATGTCATCGCTCCTTTGAACAGGATCGACTGTGCCCCCTAAGTGCGGGTGAATTTTGAATGAAATAAGAAAAATTCCGGCAAAAAATTAGGCCAATTTGTGGCTGCCATAAAGCTTAACGAAATATGCGTTGCCAAAAAGCCACTAAATTGTTCATATCAGGCCACTTGCAACTTGAATCTGGTTTATCTCATGGAAAAAATCTCCGCTGCGCTGCGCCGCATCAAGCCGTCTGCCTCTATGGCTATTTCGCAATTGGCCTTAGAAAAGAAAGCAGCTGGGGAAGATGTAATTGCCCTAAGCGCAGGAGAGCCGGATTTTGATACGCCAGAACCCATTCGTGATGCGGCTAAACGGGCAATGGATGCGGGCAAAACCCGTTACACAGCCGCCAGCGGTATTCCGGAGCTTAAGGCTGCGATCGCTCGCAAATATGAGCGCGATAATAATATTAAAACAGATCCGGCCGATTGCTTTGTGGCGACGGGCGGCAAGCAGATCATCTACAATGCGCTGATGGCGACATTGGATGAAGGTGACGAGGCGATTGTGCCCGCGCCTTATTGGGTGTCCTACCCGGAAATGGTGCGCCTGACCGGGGCAACGCCGATCATTTTGGAAGCGGACGCTGCGCAGGGCTTTAAGATCACATCGCAGCAATTGGAAGATGCGATCAACGACAAGACGGTGTGGCTGTTGCTCAATAGTCCGTCTAACCCCACCGGCGCAGTGTATAGCGCTGAAGAGCTGAAAGCACTTGCCGAAGTGTTGCGCAAGCATCCTCAAGTGATGGTGCTGATGGATGATATTTACGAGCATCTTGTTTATGGCGATACGCAATTTGCCACCATGGTTGAAGTGGCACCTGATCTGCAGGATCGGGTGGTGACCATGAATGGCGTTTCAAAAGCCTATGCCATGACCGGCTGGCGCATTGGCTATTGCACCGGGCCAAGCTGGTTGATCAAAGCGATGAACAAATTGCAGGGCCAATCTACTTCTAACCCCTGTTCAATTGCACAATGGGCCAGCGTGGAAGCGCTGGAAGGCGATCAGAGCTTTCTGACCGACTGGCGCGCCGCCTTTGGCAGCCGTCGTGATTTTGTCGTGGGTCGCTTGAACAAGATTGAGGACATTGAGTGTCTCACGCCTGACGGGGCGTTTTATGTCTATCCGTCTTGCGCTGCTTTTATCGGCAAGACGCGCGCCGATGGCAAAGTCATCGAGAATGACGAGGATTTTGTGATGGGCCTGTTGGCGGAGCAAAATGTTGCCAGCGTGCATGGCGGTGCCTATGGGCTGTCGCCCTATTTTCGGGTGTCTTATGCCTTGTCCCTGCCCGAGCTTGAGCGGGCTTGTGATCGGATTGAGGCTTATTGCAAGGGGTTGACGTAGGGGCTGTCACCCCACCCTTAATCCCTCCCCATCAAGGGGAGGGTAATCGCATATGAGTGTAACCAGTTATTTTTGAATCAATTCGTTGGGTAAAAAGCCAAACCATCGCCGACCGCCAGCGCTGCTCAGACCCCGGATCAAGTCCGGGGAGGCCCCCACGGAGAAGATGAGGCCACGTAACACCAAGGCTCGCGCCGAGGCGCTAAATATGTGCTTGGGCTGCGCATCGCTAACCACCGCTTTTTCATATGCGATAGCCCTGCCATCAAGGGGAGGGAGATAGTTGTGCTTTGCTGCTTGGTGGGCCCAAAGTGCGCTGGTGGAGTGTTGTGTTGCTAGCCGCAAATGGATTGCAAGATCAGGTCTTGCAATGACGCGGGTGCATTTGGTGCATGCGCTTCCCCAAGGGCTGTCCCGCACTTGATGCGGGACCAATATTTACCGTGGGCTAAGGGTGTTTGGCCCCGGATCAAGTCCGGGGCGGACAGGGGGATATGTCGTGATCAACCCAAAGGGCAGTCCCGGCCTTGAGCCGGGATCACCTGTGTGTTTGCTTTGGAGCTATTGCCGTGCGGCTTTGCGGGCGTCGGCGTTGGCTAGCGTGTCGAGGAACACTTTGCGCACGGCTTCGCTGTCGGCAGTGGTGCAGACATGAACACGGCGGGTGCCGTCGGCGATTTCTACGGTGTTGCCCACCTCATTGCCATCCAGCACCGTGTTCAGCGGTACATGTTTGGTTTCAAACAGATCCGGGTCGGTAAGAGCGATAATGGCCGCTGGGTCGTGCAGCGCGCAGCCTTGCAGGCCGACATTGTTCACGTAGAAATTGATGTAGTAGGTGGAAATCTGGCTCAAGAATTCGCCGATTTCCGGGGAGCTTTCGCTGACCTTGGCAAAATCATCCAGGGTGCAGACGATTTTTTGGGTCACATCGAGGCCAACTAGGGTGACATCCCATTCGGCATCAAACACTTTTTGCGCCGCGTGGGGGTCGTTCCAGACATTGGCTTCGGCAAATTCGGTGACATTGCCCGGCGCATCGACGGCACCGCCCATGATGACGACATTTTTCGCATTTTTGGCGATCGCCGGGTCATGCGCCAGCGCCAGCGCCAGATTGGTGAGCGGGCCAACGGCGCAGATGGTGATTTCGCCCGGATGGGCCGCAGTCATTTCGCACAAAAACTCGGCAGCGCTGCGCGGGTCTTTTTTGCGCGACGGATTGGTGCGGGGATAATCGCCAAAACCTTCAACGCCATGCACGAAATCAGCGTGCGGGTTCGGGGTTTGCACCAAGGGCACTTTGGCCCCTTCGGCCACAGGCGTATCCGCCCCCACCATTTCAGCCAGATGCAAGGCGTTGCGGGTGGCGGTGGTGACCGGCACATTGCCGAAAATGGTGGTCATGCCCAGCAATTCCAGACGCGGATCGGCATAGATGTGATGGATGGCCATGGCATCATCAATGCCCGGATCGGTATCAAGAATGATTTTGTGTTGGCTCATGAATGGGTCTCCAAAAAGGTTTGAACTTCGTCATAAGTGGGAATGGCACTGGCGGCCCCGAGGCGGGTGACCTGGATGGCGCTGGCAGCGCTTGCGATTTTGAGGGCTTTTTCCGGTTCAGTGCCCTTGTCGAGCTCGGCCAGGAAGAAGCCAAGAAACGTGTCGCCCGCGCCTGTGGTGTCGATGGCATCGACCTTAAAGCTGGCGCTGGTGAAAGTGCCCGATGGCGTGCGCAGCTCTGCGCCTTTTTCGCCCTTGGTGACCAACACATAATCGCATTCGAGCTGATCTATGGGTTTGCCGGAGGCTTGCGCCAGTTGCTGGGCTTCGATCTCGTTGACCGCGATCAAATCCACATGCGGGATGATGCTGGCGGCGCGCTGGGCATCGAAAGGTGCGGCGGCATAAGCGATCTTCATGCCGCGCTGTTGGGCGGTTTTCAAGGCATGGTCGACATTGTTGGTTTCGTTTTGAAAGAGCAACCAGTCGTTTGCGTTCGCCTCGGCCAAGGCGGCTTCAATCGCATCATCGGTGAAGTTCTGGTTGGCCCCGCCATTGAGCACAATATTGTTCTCACCATGATCGTCGACATAAATAATGGCGTGGCCGGTGGGGGTGTCGGTGACCGCCACTTTATCAATATTCACACCGGCATCTTTCAAAATGTCGAGCACCCAGCCATCGTCTTGTCCGATTTGGCCAAAATGCCGGATGTCGCCTTTGGCGCGGGCGATGGCGATGGACTGGTTGGCGCCTTTGCCGCCCAAGCCTTTCTCGAAGGAAATGGCCGCCAGTGTTTCACCCGGCTGCGGGAAGTGTGGCACGCGGTGCACATAGTCAATATTGATTGACCCGAAATTGATGATGCTCATAACCAACCCCACCTTTTTGGTTGATGATCTTTATTTTGACCTTTTGATCAAAAAATTACTGTATTGTCGAGCCTGATCTTGCTCACGCGGATTTTATCGTTGATCATTTGCCCGTGAACGCGAACCGGTCTTTAATCTCCCAAACAAGGGAGTTCACTTCATGCATATTCGCAAATCACCACGCTGGCAACTCAAGCAGGCTGAGGCGACGCCGGAGTCGGTTTATCTAAATCGTCGCCAGATTATGGCCGGCGGACTGGCGGCTGGCGCGATTGCAGCAAGCGGTGGGTTGGGCATTTCCAAAGCCTTCGCCCAAGAAGATCGCATGGCGCTAGAAGCGGCGCGAAATGATGCCTATCAGCTGGATCGCGATTTGACGCCGGAAAAGTTCAATCTCGAATATAACAATTTTTATGAATTTGGATCGCACAAGGAAATTGCCAGCGCGGCCCAGGCGCTTGAAGCGCGCCCTTGGGAAGTGACCATTGACGGGATGGTGGAAAAGCCGATCAAAATGGACATTGATGAGCTGATGGCCAAGATGACGTTGGAAGAACGGCTGTATCGTCATCGATGCGTTGAAGCGTGGTCGATGACTGTGCCGTGGATCGGCTTTCCGCTGCGCAAGCTGGTGGAGATGGCCGCGCCAACGTCCGGTGCCAAATATGTGCGCATGGAAACGTTTAATGATCCCAGCGTGGCGCGGGGAATCAAGACCCAGCCCTGGTATCCCTGGCCCTATGTGGAAGGGCTGACCATGGCCGAGGCCACCAATGATCTGGCGTTTCTGGTGGTGGGCGCCTATGGCAAAGTGGTGGCCGACCAGATGGGGGCGCCACTGCGATTGGCGGTGCCTTGGAAATATGGCTTTAAATCCATTAAATCGATTGTGCGGTTTGAATTTACCGATCAGCAGCCCGTGAGCTTTTGGGAGCAATTGCAGGCGCGTGAATATGGCTTTTGGGCCAATGTGAACCCGGAGGTGCCGCATCCGCGCTGGAGCCAGGCGCGAGAGCGTGTGTTGCATACGGGCGAATATGTGCCGACACAATTGTTCAATGGCTATGGTGAAGAGGTGGCCAGCCTTTATACCGGCATGGAGGATTTGGGCGATCGGCTTTATCGCTGACCGACTTGAATTTGTAAGAATGGCCCCTTTATGGGCCTGCCGCGTGCGGGCCCACTTTTTTGGCCCCAAAACCAAAAAAGGCCCCGCACGAAGCGAAGCCTTAATTGGTACAGCAAACATCGAGGGAGGAGGGACGAGTTTGCTGTTCTTGTGAGAGTTAAGTTCGCTGGGAGGAGGATGCGTTCTCAACTCTTATGCCCCTTATATGCGCCTCGGTCGGGTGATTTACAAGCGTTCAGATTGCATATGAGGGATGCGCTTTTTGCATGGGTGCTCGAGACCTATGCGTTTGGGCGGAAACTGGCCAGTTTGAGGCCAAAGCCAACAAAGACCAACCCGGTGACGCCCTTAAGCCGGCGCTGCACCTTGCCCGACCGTGCAAATCCCGTTAGCCCGGAAAAAAGCAGCACCATCGCGCCAAACCAGATCGCATTGATCGTTGAATGGATAAAGACCAGCAGGAATGATGTGGCGATTGCCGCTTCACCGGGCGTTATGAATTGCGGGAAGGCGGCGAGATAGAACATGGACACTTTTGGGTTGAGGGCATTGGTGAGTAAGCCCTCCACATAGGCTTTGAACAAGCTTCTTTTGCGCCGGGCTGGGGCAATCTCCGCGGTAGGTGCAATGCCCTTATAGGCGGCCCAGAGTGCTTTAAACCCAATCCAGCACAAATAGGCAGCGCCCAGATATTTGACCAGGGTGAAGGCAAAAGCAGAATTCACAAGAATGACGGAGATGCCCAGAATGGAGAGCGCGCCATGCAGGTAAAAGGCTGTGAGAAAGCCCAGCACATTGGCAAAGCCTGTGGCGCGGCCTGAGGTGGGGACCGTTTTGGCGATGAGCACACCGTTGGGGCCGGGGGAGATAACCAACAAAGTGGCAACAAAGGTGAAGGTCAGAATTTCGGACCAAAGCATAATGACAATCCCCTATCAGTTGATGGGGATAGCATGGGGCCGACCGCGCGCCAATATGGGCGCAAAAAAAAGACCCCACCGTCTGGATGGGGTCTTTGAAGTTGCAGCAGACGTCGAGGGAGGAGGGACGAGTCTGCTTTACTCTGAAGAGTCTCACTCGTTGGGAGGAGGTACGTGCTCAACTCTTATGAGGGAGATATGTTCCTTCCCGGGACAAAAAACAAGAGGCATCTGCGCATAGAAGCCGTGCGCTTTTCGCATGGGTGCTGAGCCCTACAAATCAGCGCAAAAAAAAAGACCTCGCCGGGAGGAGGCGAGGTCTTGGAATAAGTAGGGCAGACAGCGAGGGAGGAGGGACGTTGTCTGCCTAAAACGATTTGACAACTTGGGAGGAGGAGGACGTTGTCATCACGTTATGACCCCTATATGGCGCATCACATCCGGTTTGCCAATGGGGGTTGGCGCATATGGGGTATGCGCAATTTGCATGGCTGCTTGTTTGGTATATTTGCACAAAAAAAAGCCCCATCCGAAGATGGGGCTGAGAATTCAAGAGGAAACCTCTTACAAGGAGGGAATAGCGACAAAGTTGAGGGAGGAGGAACAACTTTTGTTTGCCGCTTTTCTTGAGGCGCGTTATGCACACAGCGCTTTGGTTTAGCAAATGTTAATTGCTCATATCAGATATGCGTTCTATGCATATGTCGAAATCAGATGTGGTTAGAACGCCCAATCGCGGGCTTTGGAGACCAGAAAATCGCGGAAAACGCCGACCCGTTTTGAGGCTTTCAAAGCGGGTGGATAAACGAAATATGTTTCAAATTCAGGGGTTTCCGCATCGTCCAACACTTGCACAAGGCTAGGCTCGCCCTCAGTGATATAGTCAGGCAGCATGGCGATGCCAATGCCTTCGCGCGCCGCTTGCATCATGCCGTAAATGGCGTTGACGCGTAAAATGGGCTGGCGTGGATTGTTCTCCGGACGGCCCAGACGCTCAAGATAATTCACATCGCCCAAATATTCAGGGCTGGGATTCCCGAACGTGATAATTCGATGATTGTCGAGATCTTCCACACTATTGGGGATGCCGAATTTTTCTAGGTAGGACGTTGCGGCATAGAGGTGGAAGTGCACGGTGAACAATTTGCGTTGAATCAGTTCGGACTGGTTGGGGCGGTGCAAACGGATGGCGACATCCGCCTCACGCATGGCTAGATCCAATTCAGAATCGTTCAATTTGATTTCAAGTTGGATAGTGGGGTAGCGGTCCAAAAACTCGTCTATCCGCGAAGTGAGCCAAGTTGAGCCGAAGCCAACTGTGGTGGTGACCAGAAGCGGGCCAGACGGCATGTCCTGACTTTCGGTCATTTGGGCTTCAACCGATTGCAGTTCCCAAGCCATGCGGTGGGCGGTGCGGAACAATTGCTCGCCCACCTCTGTCATCACCAGGCCGCGGGCATGGCGAATAAACAGTTTGAGGCCCAGACTATCCTCGAGAGACGAGATTTGACGGGAGACCGCCGATTGGCTCATGCCCAAACGCTCACCCGCATGGGTAAAACTGCCAGCTTCGGCAACGACATGAAAAATTCTGAGGCGGTCCCAATCAATGGCCATTATTCAGCCGCCTCGGCGACTTCTTGTTCAGCCAAAAACTTCTCAGCTTCCAGTGCGGCCATACAGCCCATGCCTGCGGCAGTGACCGCCTGACGATAAATATCGTCCGTCACGTCGCCCGCGGCATATACGCCTGGGATGCTGGTGGCAGTGCTGTCCGGTGCGGTGACCAGATAGCCGCCATGCTTCATCTCCAATTTTCCTTCAAACAGGTTGGTTGCTGGGGCGTGGCCAATGGCGATAAAGATGCCATCCACGTCCATCTCAGTAATTTCGCCGGTGTTGCGGTTTTTGATTTTTGCGCCCGTAACGGATTTTGGAATCCCGTCCGTGCCGGTGACTTCTTCCAACTCGCTGTCCCAAATGACTTCGATTTTTTCATTTTTGAACAGACGCTGCTGCAAGATTTTTTCAGCGCGGAACGAATCGCGGCGGTGGACCACGGTGACCTTGGAGGCGAAGTTTGTGAGGAACAGGGCTTCTTCCACAGCGGTGTTGCCGCCGCCCACAACGATCACATGCTTGTCGCGATAGAAAAAGCCATCGCAGGTGGCACAGGCAGAAACGCCAAAGCCTTGGAAGGCCTGTTCAGACGGCAGGCCGAGCCATTTGGCCTGGGCGCCAGTGGCGATCACCAGCGCATCGCAGGTATAGATGGTGCCGCTATCGCCGGTGAGGGTGAAGGGACGTTTGTCCAGATCAACGCCGACAACGGTGTCGGTGACCATTTTGGTGCCCATATTTTCGGCCTGCGCTTTCATCTGTTCCATCAGCCAGGGGCCTTGGATCATATCGGCGAAGCCCGGATAGTTTTCTACCTCGGTGGTGATGGTGAGTTGTCCGCCGGGCTGAATGCCCTGAATTACAACCGGTTCAAGCATGGCGCGAGCGGCATAGATGGCGGCCGAATAGCCTGCCGGGCCGGAGCCAATGATCATGACAGGAGCGTGCATATGCGCAACCTTCTCTTCGAATATTAGTGTTGTCTATAGTTTATGTATCGCTGTGCCCGGTTGCAAGAAGTCGCGGGGCTACGTGCACAAAAAGAGAAAAGAAAACCCCGGCTTTTGGCAAAGCCGGGGCAATTTGTCTCAGACATGCGGTCAAATTAGATATATTTGACTTCCAAAATCTCGTACGAGCGGGCGCCACCGGGGGCGGTCACTTCAATGCTGTCACCCACTTCTTTGCCGATCAAAGCACGGGAAATAGGAGAGGAGATTGAGATTCGGCCCGCACTGGCGTCTGCTTCAGGATCGCCGACGATCTGATAGGTTTTTTCCTGCTCAGTATCTTCGTCAATCAAGAGCACGGTGGCGCCAAATTTAACCGTGTCGCCACGCAGTTTGGACACATCAATGACATCGGCAAGCGCTAGAATGCTTTCCAGCTCCTGAATGCGCCCTTCATTGAGGCTCTGCTGTTCTTTTGCCGCGTGATATTCGGCATTTTCTGACAGGTCGCCATGGGCGCGCGCTTCAGAAATATCTTGGATGATGCGCGGGCGTTCGACTGACAGGCGATTGTTCAGTTCTTCGCGCAAGGCCTGGTGACCCGAAACGGTCATTGGGATTTTATCCATAAAGCTCACATCCTTTTAGTTGCGCTTACACAAAGCTTCTTCCGGCCGGGCAAGCCCGACCAAATCGGTTTGTTGCAAACGGTCGCTAAACGAAAAATCGGCCCCTTCATGTGGAGCCGCATTCCTTATCTTTTATAATTATAATCGCGACTGGACATTTGACAAGCCGCGATCATTATTTGGTGGTGCCACCTTAATCAGTCAATGGTGGCATAAATCTGGCAAGGTGCCAAACTTAAAGCGCTGCCAGTTCACCAGCAGAAGATTTGCCAGAACGCTGGTCCTGCAAAATCTCGTAAGAGACTTTTTGACCTTCGTCCAAGCTTGGCATGCCCGCTTTTTGTACAGCTGAAATGTGTACAAAAACGTCGTTGCCGCCTTCGTCAGGTTGAATGAAGCCATAGCCCTTTTGGGTGTTGAACCATTTAACGGTACCTTGAGGCATAGTAATTCCTTTCGCGAATGTAGTGCCAGTTTCCCCAATGCATCGATCGCACCAGGGCTGTAATCGATGTTGGTAGAAACGGTTTAGTTCGCGGAGGTAGCTCCGGCCAGATCGTTCGGCCAATAGTCGATGGTTGAAGAGTAAGAGTTATTTGTGACATTTTCAAGTCAAAACAAACCTGTTTTCCGAATAAAATTTTACAAGTTTTCGGATACAATCCGTTGATTAAGTAACGGAGATGATTGTTTTTTGCTTTTTAAAATATCGCTCAAAGTTTTTTCCCCCAACACATCAAAAAAAGCACTTCTTGCTGAAGTAAACAGTGTAGTTAGTTCACAATATCCGGCGAATTCACAGGCGCATTTTTGCCGATCAAGACACTCGACTAATGAAAAGTTCGGCTCTGAGATGCGGATGAGTTCGGCAATTGTTTTATTTGCGGCTTCATCACTTAGGCTGATGCCGCCGGCTTTGCCGCGCGTGGTGTGCAGAATATTGTGCTTGGCCAGATGATGCACAATTTTGGTGAGGTGGTTCTTTTTCAGCCGCAAAATGTTGGCGACCTGCCCAATGGTCATCTTTTTGGGGGCCACCATGCCCAGCAGCATGAGGAGGCGAAGGCTGTAGTCTGTTTGTGATGTTAGCTGCACAAATTGTCTCACTTGTCGATTTGGCTAAATTAACGGTTGAATTTTTTGGCCGGATTTGTAAAGATGCATTTAATATACATCTTTTATGAAGGCGATTCAAATGAGTTTTGCAGAGGTGCATCGCGAGAATTATCGGCGTCAGGCCAAGGCCTATGGCATTGATGCAGACTTTGTATCGGCCATGGTGGACGGGTTTTACACCAAAGTGCGCAATGATCCTGAGCTGGGCCCGATCTTTGATCAGGTGATTGAGGATCAATGGGAGCCGCATCTGATCAAGATGAAGCAGTTTTGGCGGGCCATTGCCTTGAAGACTGGTGAATATGAAGGGCGCCCCATGCCGGCGCATCTCAAGCTGAAAAATGTGACCAAGGCGCATTTTGCCAAATGGCTGCAGCTGTTTGATGAAAATCTTGAAGAGATTGCGCCCAGCCCCGAAGCCAAAGCTTTTTTCAATGACCGCGCCCGCAATATTGCCCGCAGCCTGATGATGGGCATGTTTTATGATCCGGATGAGGAATTGGGAGTGCAGGCATGATGTATGTTGTTTATGTCTTTATGGGCCTGACGGTTTTGATGATGAGCCTTTTTGTCATCGTGGTGTTTTCTGAACGACAGCATTTTGCTGAGCCGCAAATTGCGTTGAGCCGTGATCCAGTGGGGTGCCAGTTTATCTTGGCAGCAAAAACGGGTTTCTGGTTCTGGAAAGCAATATTGGTGGTGGTGACACTGCTTTACATATTGGGAGTTATCGGCTGATGAAACATTCTCCATTTCACCGTTTTCTCCTGATGGCCCCCTGGCTTTTGCTGTGGGGATTTGCGCCCATGCCGAGACGGGGCATGGTTTGCACTGACAGGCGCCCTTTAAGATCTCACGCCTTTGGTTTGTGCGCGCAAAAAAGTGGGCAGCCTATTGGTCGGGCTGCCCACTCAATTTTTCAAACGCGATCAGAAATAGCTATGCCGCGAAATAATCCTGTACCGAGGTGACTTTCAAATTGTCGGTTGAGTAGGCCACGATACCCTCAACCGCAGCAATCGCGCCGGCAATGGTGGTGTAATAAGGGATTTTGTTTAACAAAGCCGTGCGCCGCAAGTCGCGGCTGTCGCGCAGGGCCTGTGCCCCTTCGGTGGTATTGATCACCAATTGCACTTCACCATTTTTCATGGCGTCGACAATGTGGGGGCGCCCTTCAAGCACTTTATTGACCTTTTTACACTCAATGCCATTTTCGGTGAGATAGCGTTTGGTGCCGCTGGTGGCGATGACTTTAAAGCCGACTTCGGCCAGCTTTTGCACAGAGGCCAAAATCGCGGCCTTGTCCTGATCGCGCACGGAGACGAATACGGTGCCGGACTTAGGCACCTTGGTGCCGCCGCCCAACTGGCTTTTGGCAAAGGCGATGGCGTAATCATTGTCCATGCCGATCACTTCACCAGTGGAGCGCATTTCCGGCCCCAAAACCGTATCCACACCCGGGAAACGGGCGAAGGGGAAGACCGCTTCCTTGACCGCAATATGTTTTAGCTTACGCTCTGTCAGGCCAAAGCTGGCGAGGCTTTCGCCCGCCATAATGCGGGAGGCGATGGCGGCAATCGGGTAGCCGATAACTTTGGCGACGAACGGCACGGTCCGTGAGGCACGTGGGTTCACCTCCAGCACATAGAGCTGATCGTCTTTGAGCGCATATTGCACATTCATCAGGCCGCCCACATTCAGGGCTAGGGCCAGATCGCGGGTCTGGCGTTTGATTTCCTCGATCGTCTCATCGCTCAAGGACCGCGGCGGCAGGGTGCAGGCGCTGTCGCCAGAGTGCACACCAGCTTCTTCAATATGTTCCATGATTCCGGCAACAAAGACATCTTTGCCATCGCACAATGCATCCACATCAATCTCGATCGCGCCGCCGAGATAGCTGTCAAACAGCAGCGGGCCTTCAGCGAGCACAGAGTTGATCTGGCCGGTTTTGTCATTTGGATATTTTTGCCGGATATGAGGGGGCACCAGTTCGGTGAGGGTGCCTTGCACATAATCTTCAAACTCATCCGAATTGTGCGCAATCACCATCGCACGACCGCCCAGCACGTTGGAGGGGCGGATCACCAGCGGATAGGAGATATTTTCTGCCACAATGCGCGCCTGTTCCAGCGAGTGGGCAATGCCGTTTGAGGGCTGGGTCAACTCTAGATCGTCCAAGAGCTTTTTAAAGTGATCCCGGTCTTCGGCGAGATCAATCTGCTCTGGCTGGGTGCCGAGGATCGGGAAGCCCGCGCGTTTAATATCGTTGGCAAGCTTCAGCGGGGTCTGTCCGCCAAACTGTACGATTACGCCCGCCAATGTGCCTTTAGACTGCTCGGTACGCAGGATTTCCAGCACATCTTCCTTGGTCAACGGCTCAAAATAGAGCCGATCAGATGTGTCATAGTCAGTGGAAACGGTTTCGGGGTTGCAGTTGACCATGATGGTTTCATATCCTGCATCTGCGCAGGCGAACGAGGCGTGACAGCAGCAATAGTCGAACTCGATGCCCTGACCAATCCGGTTGGGGCCGCCGCCCAGAATCACGATCTTTTTGCGGTCGCTCGGCTCGGCCTCATTCACCAATTCACCGGCAAAAGGCGCTTCATAGGTCGAGTACATATAGGCGGTCGGTGAGGCGAACTCAGCGGCGCACGTGTCGATGCGCTTGTAGACCGGATGTACGTCCATTTCGTCGCGAATGGCTTTGATTTCGCGGGGCTTTTTGCCAGAAAGGTCAGCCAGCCGCGCATCAGAAAAGCCCATGCTTTTCAGTTTGCGCATTTGTTGGGCATTGTCCGGCAGGCCATAGGCTTTGACCTTTTCTTCCATCTCAACAATGCCGCGAATTTGCTCCAATACCCATGGGTCGATGGCGCAGGCGCGGAAGATAAACTCATCGTCAAAGCCCAGCCGCATGGCCTGTGCCACCACCAAAATGCGATCTGGCGTTGGGGTGCCCAAGGCGGCGCGCACGGCGTTTTTATCGTCGCCGGAGCCAAGGCCTTTAATTTCGATTTCGTTGAAGCCGGAGAGGCCGGTTTCCAAAGAGCGCAACGCTTTTTGGAAGCTTTCCTGGAAGGTACGACCTATGGCCATGGCTTCGCCCACGGATTTCATAGCGGTGGTCAAACGATTGTCTGAGCCAGGGAATTTCTCAAAGGCAAAGCGTGGGATTTTGGTGACCACATAATCGATGCTTGGCTCAAAGCTGGCCGGTGTTGCGCCGCCGGTGATGTCGTTTTCCAGCTCGTCTAGTGTGTAGCCGACCGCCAGACGTGCGGCGACCTTGGCGATGGGGAAGCCTGTGGCTTTCGAGGCCAGCGCGGAGGAACGCGACACACGCGGGTTCATTTCAATCACGATCAGGCGGCCATCTGCCGGGTTCACGGCGAACTGCACGTTCGAGCCGCCGGTTTCCACACCGATCTCGCGCAGCACCGCCAGAGAGGCGTCGCGCATGATCTGATATTCTTTATCGGTCAATGTGAGGGCCGGGGCCACGGTGATGCTGTCGCCGGTGTGCACGCCCATCGGGTCGATATTTTCGATGGAGCAGATGATGATGCAATTGTCCTTTTTATCGCGGACAACTTCCATCTCATATTCTTTCCAGCCGATAATGCTTTCTTCCACCAGCACTTCGTTGGTGGGGGACGCGTCGATGCCTGCCTCTACAATCGAGAGATACTCTTCCCGGTTATAAGCCACGCCACCACCAGTGCCGCCCATGGTGAAGGATGGGCGGATAATGGCGGGCAAACCAACAAATTCGAGCGCTTCCATCGCTTCGGTGATGTTGTGGGCCAGCATGGATTTGGCTGTTTCCAGCCCGATTTTGTCCATGGCTGCGCGGAACAATTCGCGGTCTTCCGCTTTGTCGATGGCTTCGGCGGTCGCGCCGATCATTTCCACACCATATTTTTCCAACACGCCCATTTTGCGCAAGGAGAGGGCGCAGTTTAGCGCCGTCTGGCCGCCCATGGTGGGCAAGATTGCGTCGGGGCGCTCTTTTTCAATGATCTTGGCCACCACTTCCGGGGTGATCGGTTCCATATAGGTCGCATCCGCCATGTCCGGGTCGGTCATGATGGTGGCCGGGTTGGAGTTGACCAAAATAATGCGGTATCCCTCCGCCTTCAGGGCCTTACAGGCCTGGGTGCCTGAATAGTCAAATTCGCAGGCCTGACCAATAATAATTGGGCCGGCACCGACAATAAGAATGGAGGAGATATCTTCACGTTTTGGCATAGCATCACTCGGCATCAAGCAGCGCTTTGGCTTGCAAGGGTCCAAAGCGCCGGGTTGCGATTCAAATCATGTGGCTAAGCGGGCGTTTTAGGCCGAAAAACCGAAAAGGGAAACCCCATAACGCAAGAAAATTTTAATTTCTTCGAATGGTGCACATTTGAGTGTGATTTATTCAGGCCCAAGCCCTGTGGTTGGAGGAGGCGTTTTGGGGCGTTTGCCAAATATCATGTCCTTAGACGCAACAAGCGCACCAGCGGTGATGAGCACACAGGCCCCACCTATAGCCAAGGTGAATTCGCCCAAGCCGAAGCCAATCAGGATCAAGGTGGACAGGAGCGGCGCAAGGTAGGCGCCAGCGCCGAGCAATTGAATATCGCCCTTTTTCATGCCTAGATCCCACGTGTAAAAGGCTGTGCCCAATGGACCCAGGCCGAGTCCCAACACCGCCAACCATTGGCCGAGATCGGCGGGCCAGACGGTCTGCTCCCAAATGAAATGGCACAAGAGCGATAGAATTGCGGTGGCGGCGCAGAAGCCGGTGACAGCATTTGTGGGTACGTGGGCGACGCGGCGTGAGAGCACCGAATAGCTCGACCAGGTAAGAGCGCCGCAAATGCCGATGGCATAGCCAAATGCATATTGGGGTTCAACCTCAATGCCACGCCCTTTGGTAACAATGAGCGCCGCGCCAATAAGCCCCATTAATGCCCCCACAATATGGTGGACACGCAACTTTTCACCCGGCAGCAAGGCAGAAAACAGCACAATAAGCAGTGGCCAGAGATAGTTGATCAGCCCCGCATCAACGGGTGGGGCGTTCCGCAGAGAGGTGAAATAGAAAAAGTGGTAGCCAAACAAGCCACCGATACCGAGCAGCCACACCAATAAAGGCTGTTTGAGCTGATGGATGGCTTGTGGTTGCTTTATCCAACGCACCATGCCCACTAGGGCGCCGACGGCAAAAGCCATGGCGGAAAGCTGAAATGGCGGCACTGTTCCGCTTGCGGCGGTGAACAGCGCCAGGAACGACCAGTTCAGAATTGAGGTGGCGCCGATCAGCGTGGCACGATTGCGGGTCATTATTTGGGCTCAGTGGCCCGCATTGAGGGCCGTTGGGCAAACTCATCATGCCACTCCTTTAGATAGGAATAGGGTGAGAGCCAATCATGATCCCTCAAGCGAAACTGGACATAGCCGATGGCGCAGGCCAAAGCGATCTGGGCGGTGGAAATGTCGCCTTCAATCTTGTCCAACTCGTTCTGGGCCTGCGACAGTCCACGATCAATGGCGCAGCCCCAGCGCTGTTGCCATTGAGCCGAATGCTGTTCTTGCGGTTTGCGGATGTCGGTGACGATGTTGAGGGCGCTGTCCAAGATGCCGTCAAACAGCGCTTCATGCCGGCGCATGGCCCAATGGGCATCCCCCTCTTGCGGCATCAGGCGCGGGCCTTCGCCAATTTCATCAAAATAGGCGCAGATCACTGGGCTGTCGAACAGGGTTTTGTTTTCGCCATAGATCAGGCAGGGGATTTTGCCCAGCGGATTGAGGTGATTAAGTTTCTCCGGCTCATCCAGCGGGCTGACATGCACTTCCTCGATGTCAGCGATGCCCTTTTCAAGCGCGGTGACGCGGCATTTGCGGGCGTAGGGTGAAGCGTGGGAGATCAGAAGTTTCATCAACACAATCCTTTAAAAAATAGCGCGGTTAGAGCGACAATTTAAATCCTTCGTGGGAACGCACAAAGCCCAGTCGTTCATAGAATCGATGTGCTTCTGGACGATTTTTTGACGAGGTGAGCTGCACCATGCCCGCGCCTTTGGATTTGGCGAATGCGATGGCCCACTGCATCATTTCCCCGCCCAGCCCCTGACCTCGGTGATCGGCGCGGATATGCACACCTTCCAATTGCGCGCGCAGACGGCCACGCCCGGCTATGCCGAGCAAAAGATTGATCTGCATGCAGCCGACCGCTTCGCCCTTCAGCTCTGCGATAAAGAATAGATTGTTGGGATCCTTTTCAATCCGGTCAAAGGCGCGTTGATAATCATCGCTTTGCGCCGCCTCTGGATCATCAACAATTTCGCGACCCGGTGCGTTGCCGCCAATGGATAGCATGAGAATCGTGGCGATGTCGTCACGTCGGGCGGGGCGTATTTGAAGTTTTGACATGAGATGACCTAAACATCGGTGGGGTATGGTGGCGGAATTGTTAATCGACCGGACCGGCACGAGCAAATAAAAACTGGCCCCTCTGACCGATCCCAAATTTATGGTCGTGCTGTTACACGCAAGATATTTCAGTGTTTTTTGGATAAATGGGCATTTCAAATCGTGTTTTTATTGCTATTGTTTGGGCATGGAACCTGATCAAAATTACGCGTTTGCATATGATATTTTTAAAGACGGTACGTCAAAAAATATCGATATGGATGTTGCGGCCACACCAAAGGATGCGCCTGCGTCCAATGGTTTTCAGTGGGTTCACGTGCATGGGCATCGTGAGCAATTGCGCGAGGCGCTTGCCCGGCAAAATCTTGACCCGCTGATCGTTAATGCGCTGACGGCCGCCGAGACACGGCCCAGATGTACGCCCATCGGCAATGGGGCGATTATCATTTTGCGCGGCGTTAATCTGAATGAGGGGGCACAACCGGAAGATATGGTGTCGATCCGCATTTGGGTGGAGCAGCACCGGGTGGTGAGCTGCGGGATCCGCCCGCTGAAGGCGATCGACGATGTGGTGGATATGATCACAAGTGGTCGCGCGCCCAGAACCGCAGGGGATTTGGTCGCCGTCTTCGCGTTGCGGCTGGCCGATCGCGTGGAACCGGTGGTGGCCGAATTGAACGAACAGGTTGATGGCGTGGAAGAGACGCTTGAGATTGAGGATATGTCTGCCGTGCGCCGGCATTTGGCTGAAATCAGACGGTCTTCAATTATTCTGCGCCGGTTTATGTTTCCGCAACGTGATGCGCTGACCACCTTTGAGGTGGAAGGGTTCAGTTGGATTTCAAAGTTGACGCTGAGCCATTTGCGCGAAGCGGTGGAGCGGGTGACCCGCGTTTGTGAAGAACTAGACTCCTTGCGTGACCGGGCGCAGATCATTCATGATCAGATTATGGATGAGCGTGCCGAATTGATGAACAAGCAAATGCTGGTATTGACGATTGTGGCGGCGTTTTTTCTGCCCGTCGGGTTTTTGACCGGATTGCTGGGGATGAATGTTGGGGGCGTGCCGCTGATGGACAGCCCTTACGGTTTCGCAGCGATCTGCGGTCTGGTTTTCGTCATTTTTGGTATCGAATATCTGATCTTTAAAAAGCTGAAGCTTTTTTAGGGGCGAAACTGTCTCAGAATTGAGACTCGGGGCTGTGGAAAAAGGATTTCTGGCGCGAAGCTGAGACAAATCAGCAAGCAAAAGGTGCAGAAATGATCTGCGCCATTTTTGTGTGCGGCCCCGCTTAGTTCGACGAGATACCAAGCTTTTGCATGCGGCGGTACATGGTGGCGCGGCTGATGCCGAGATCTTTGGCGGCGAGGGAGACATTGCCTTTGGTGCGGGCGAGGGCGCGGCGGAATTCTGACTTTTCGGCGCTTTGTAGATTGGTGCGGCTTTCCGATGTGCTGACAATATCGCTGATGGGCGTGGGGTCGGCCAGCATGGCCTGATCGACGCCGAAGGCGCGGCGCGCGTGGCGGTTGGCGCCGATGACGAGATCATCTTGATCGACGGCAAACAGGGCGGTGGCGTTTAAATCTTCGGTAGGGGCGATGATGACGCGGGAATCGCGATAGGTGGCGCGGAAATAGTCTTGCTCGATGCGCTGAGCCGTGTCGGCCACCACCTTGCCGAACACATGGGCGATGCCGCTGGTCATGTCGTTGCGGCAGCTCGAAATGTCGAGCACGGCGATCATTTTGCCTTCATTGTCAAAGACCGGCGCGCCCATGCAGCTCATCATGGTGTTCTGGCTGCGGAAGTGCTGGTCGCGATGGATCACCACCGGGCGCTGCTCGGCGGCGCAGGTGCCAATGCCATTGGTGCCCTGGTTGGCCTCGCTCCAGATGGCGCCTTTGGTGAGGCCCCATTGGTTGAAGGTGGTCTCGTCGCCCGCTTGCGAATGGGCATTGAGAATGACGCCATCAAGATCAGACAGCACCACGCAACAGCCGGATTGGCTGACGGTCTGGAACAGTTTTTCAAGGGTGGGGCGGGCCACATGCATCAAAAAATCAAGCTGACCCAGCGCTTCGCCCAATTGGGTGCCCGAGACCTGCTCGGCGCGCCGCCGCTGCTCTGGCGTCAGGCCATAATGCAGCATAGATCGGCGCCAAGAGGCGGCCAGGCTGGACTGGGTTGCATGCTGATCTTTTTCGACAATTGAACGGACATATTCCGCATGTGAACGCGATGTTGCCATGATCAATTTCCTCCCAGCTAAAAGATTAGCAGAAGAGATTGCGCTGCAATAGGGGGGTAAATCCACACCGGCGGTGTGGAAGGTGATTTGCGACCCAATCTGTCGCGAAAGTGAGACAGGTTGAGAGGGTGCGATGTTGTGGATGGGCTGACCTTGGTTGGTGCCCCATGCATGGTGATCTCCACCCCTTTTGGGAGAAAGGGATTTGAGGAGGATAGAATGAACAAGATTGATATTACCAAATCTGCATCGCGCATCTACAAGGCCAAATATGGCAACTTCATCAATGGTGAATTTGTGGAGCCGAAGTCTGGCAAATATTTTGAGAATACTTCGCCCGTGAATGGTCAGGTGCTCTGCGAAGTGGCCCGCTCTAACGAAGCGGATATTGAAGCGGCGCTGGATGCTGCGCATGCGGCGAAAGATGCTTGGGGCCGCACCAGCCAAGCAGAGCGGGCGGTGATGCTGAACAAGATTGCGGACATAATGGAAGCCAATCTGGACCTGTTGGCGGAAGCCGAAACATGGGACAATGGCAAGCCGATCCGCGAAACGACGGCGGCTGATTTGCCCTTGGCGATTGACCATTTCCGCTATTTTGGCGGCGTGATCCGGGCGCAGGAAGGCTCGATTGCCGAAATCGACAATGACACGATTGCCTATCACTTCCATGAGCCATTGGGCGTTGTGGGGCAGATCATTCCGTGGAACTTCCCGATTTTGATGGCGACGTGGAAACTGGCCCCGGCTTTGGCGGCGGGTAACTGCGTAGTATTGAAGCCAGCGGAGCAGACCCCGGCCTCCATTATGGTGTTGCTGGAATTGATCGCGGATGTGTTGCCGAAAGGCGTGTTGAACGTGGTGAACGGGTTTGGCCTTGAAGCGGGCAAGCCTTTGGCCTCCAGCAAGCGGATCGCCAAGATCGCCTTTACCGGCGAGACCACAACCGGCCGCCTCATCATGCAATATGCCAGCCAGAACATTATTCCCGTGACGTTGGAGTTGGGCGGCAAGTCGCCGAACATCTTCTTTAAAGATGTGACGCGTGAGGATGACGACTATTTCGACAAGGCGATTGAAGGCTTTGTGATGTTTGCGTTGAACCAGGGCGAAGTGTGCACTTGCCCCAGCCGCGCGCTGATCCATGAAGATATTTATGATGAATTTATGGAGCGGGCGTTGAAGCGGGTGAATGCAATTGTGCAGGGCAACCCGCTGGATTCAGCCACCATGATTGGTGCGCAGGCGTCTTCAGAGCAGCTTGAGAAAATCTTGTCTTATCTCGATATTGGCCGTCAGGAAGGCGCGGAAGTGCTGGCCGGTGGCGGGCAGGCGCATTTGGGCGGTGATCTGGAGAACGGCTATTACGTTCAGCCGACCGTGTTTAAGGGCGACAACAAGATGCGCATTTTCCAAGAAGAGATTTTTGGACCCGTTGTGTCTGTGACCACATTTAAGGACAATGATGAGGCGCTTTCGATTGCCAATGACACGCTTTATGGCCTGGGCGCTGGCGTGTGGAGCCGCGATGCCAACACGTGCTATCGCTTTGGTCGCGCCATTCAAGCGGGCCGCGTGTGGACCAACTGCTACCACGCTTACCCAGCCCATGCGGCGTTCGGCGGTTATAAGCAGTCTGGCATTGGCCGTGAGAACCATTTGAAAATGTTGGATCATTATCAACAAACCAAAAATATGCTGGTGAGCTATGCGCCACAAAAACTTGGTTTCTTTTGATCGAATGGAGCGGGGCTGAGCGATCAGCCCCCACTTTTCAAGAGGTGCATCATGACCGAGCAAAAGGTGAGTGCAACCCCGGCGGCGCTTGAGCTGATTGAAGAGATCAAGCGCGATCACGGTCCGATTATGTTCCATCAATCGGGTGGGTGTTGTGATGGGTCGTCACCCATGTGTTATGCGCAAGGCGACTTCTTACTGGGCGATGATGATGTGTTGCTTGGTGAGATTGGCGGCGCACCGTTTTACATTGGCGGCGATCAATATGAGGTGTGGAAGCACACCAAGCTGATTATTGATGTGGTGCCCGGGCGCGGCGGCATGTTTTCGCTTGATAATGGCCGCGAGAAACGGTTTTTAACCCGCTCTGAGGTCTGCTCGATATCGTATCGCTCTTCTCCCTAGAGCATGCGCAGCAGGTCCGGTGCCAGCCCTCCGCACCGGACCATTTGCGTTTAGGCAGGGTGCTCCAAATTTTGGGCGGCCTCGTCGCAAATTTCGTACCATGAGGGTTTATCAGCAATAAATTCATGCATCTGATTCTTCAGATCAAGCTCGCTATCAATAGCATTGGCGGCGATGGGGAAACTATCGTCATCAGACAGAATTTCGCCCAATGAGGTGCCGCAATTTTTACAGAAAGTGCGCTCATATTTATAGGGCGCTTCCGGCTTGTAAACGGCCACATGGTCTTTGCCTTGCACCCATACCAAGTCGGCTTTTTTAACGAAGATAATAGCGCTGGCGCCAACCTTGCGGCAGCGGGAGCAGTGGCAGGTGCCCAGCATGGATGGTTTGTTTTTCAATTCAAACTTTACCGCGCCGCAGCAACAGCTTCCCTTGATCATAACTCATTCTTTCTATTTGATTTTTGCGCTTCAGGAGTTAGCGAATAAAAGAACAATAAGTGAACAAACGTAAGGCGTCAAGTTGAGAAAATTGTCTGGTTGTGAATGTCGATGAGGTCAAAAAATACCGCACACAGCTGGCGCTGTGCACGGTTGGGAGTAAGATGATGATGATATGGCTTAGTACCAGTCGCCCATTTTGACTTTGGCGGCATCGCCAACCAGTTTGGCAAATTCTGCCGGGTCCTGAGTGCCACCATCGCGGCCACGATAGTGGTAGGGGTAGACCACTTTTGGTTTGAATTCTGCCACTGCTGAAGCGGCGGCATTGGCGTCCATCGTGAACGGCAAATTCATGCACACGAACGCCAAATCAATATCTTCTAGTGCCCGCATTTCAGGAATATCTTCGGTGTCGCCAGAAATATAGATGCGGAAACCATCGACCGTGAGCACATAGCCATTGTCGCGACCTTCCGGGTGGAAATTTTTGCGCTCTTCCGTGGTGTTGTACGCTGGAATGGCATCAATATTCACCGCCTTAAAGCTGGTGGTGCCGCCATTGCCGATTTGCGTGGCATTTGCTGTCAGATTTTCCGGCAACATGTCATAGACGGCCGGGTTCGTGATCAATGGGGTATCTTCACTTTTCAGCGCGGCCAAAGTTTCCGCATTATAGTGGTCGCCATGCTCGTGGGTGATGAGGATCAGGTCCGGTTTCGGCAGATCAGCATATTGCGCGGGATCGCCAACGGTATCCACATAGATCACGCCTTCAGGTGTTTCCAGCACGATGGATGCGTGGCCGATGGGATGCACTTTGACCGTTCCATTTGCGGTTTGAAATTCATGCATATCGTGCCCGTCGGCGAACGCAGAAAATGGGATAAAGGTGATGCCGCCAGCTACAATGGCACCGGTACGGAGTAAGTCTCGTCTTGAAATAGTCATTTAAGCCTCCCTGATTATGGTCGGGAGCATAACGCGCGAATGTGGCAAACGGATACAGGTGAACAGTGAATTAGTTGGTCAATAAACTGTTCGATATTTTGAGGGTAAAGATATGGGGCGGCGCCATAAGGCGTCGCCCCGATGTCAAAAAGGAAGATGGACCGCTTAAAGCGTGATGCGATAGGTACCAAAGCCGCTTTCGGCTTCGCCCACATAATCGATTTTCACCTCAGTTACGTCGGCCAGATGTTCCTTGGCTTTCGGCCCGGTTTCAAACAACACGGTGGTGTCGTCCAACGGCGCCAAAGACCAGTTATTGTCTGCCTTTGGATTGATGGTGCCTTTTTCAACAATGTAGCGCACAATCACGTCGCGGTTGGTGTCTGGCCCCACAAAGATGATCACATCATCGCCCAGGCCCGGGAAGCTGCCGCCACCAGATGCGCGATAATTGTTGGTGGCTACGACGAACTTCTGATCCATATCGATCGGTTCGCCATTATAGCGCAGATCCACAATACGTGACGCATCCGGGTTGATGGCCTCGCCGCCGCGTGGGGGATATTTCGAGGGCTGGGAGATGTCGATTTTGTAGGTTACGCCATCGATCACATCAAAGTTGTAGGAGGGGAACTCATCATTGATCAGTTTTTGATCGGTTGATCCCGGCTCCACCTGATTAAAGATGCCAGCAGAGCGCTCCAGCCATTCCTTCACGCCTCGCCCGTCAATCAAAACGGCGCGCACGGTGTTGGGATAGAGATAAAGGTCGGCCACATTTTTGATGGCGACCGGACCTACAGGAACGTCAGTATAGTAGTCTGGGCCACCCCGGCCACCGGCTTTAAACGGTGCGGCGGCAGATAGGATCGGTAGATCTTCCCACTCGGTGCCGCGCATCATTTGCTCGGTGTACCAAAGCTGGGCCTGCGATACGATTTGCACGGATGGATCATCGGCGACCAGCGCGAAATAGGAATGCAATTTCGCTTCGGTTTCGCCCACAGCCGTCCGCACATATTCAAGCGTTTCGTCGTGGGTTTGCTGCACAGAGGCCAGAACGGCGGGGACAGATTCAACCAACGGTTTGACCTCGCGTTCTACCCGCTCGTAGATCGGGCGGGCTTCTGACGTGTGGGAGATGATCTTCCACTCATTGCCGCTTTTTTCGATCAGCAAATCAATCAGGCCCATATGGGAGCCCCAGAAACCAGGCATGACCGATGGTTTGCCGAGCAGTGTGCCATTGGCCGTGTCCACGCCCTCAATTCCATCATATTGTGAGCTGGGGAACACATTGTGGTGGTGCCCCGTGAACACCACATCAATGCCTTCAACACCGGCGAGATAGAGCGAAGCGTTGCCCATCATGTCGGTTTGCGGTTCACCGCTAATGCCTGAGTGTGACAGGGCCACGATCAAATCGGCGCCTTGTTCTTTCATCAAGGGCACATAGGCTTCGGCGGTTTTCACGATGTCGCGGGTCATCACTTTGCCGTTCAGGTGTTGGAAATCCCACACCATGATTTGGGGCGGCAAAAAGCCGATAAAGCCAATTTTGACAGTGTGTTTTTCACCAGCGCCGTCGACCACTTCTTTTTCTAAAATTTTAAACGGCGGCAGCAAGGTTTTGTCTTTGGTGGGGTCTTCACCCAAGACAGTACCCATAACAACGTTCGCGCAGACGAACGGGAAATTTGAACCAGCCAAAGCTTTTTCAAGGAACGGCAGGCCATAGTTGAATTCGTGGTTGCCCACGGTGGCGATATCATAGCCCAGTGTGTTCATGGCGGCGATCATGGGGTGCAGATCGCCTTCTTTAAAGCCGCGTTCATAAGCGACATAGTCGCCCATGGGGTTGCCCTGGATCAAATCGCCATTGTCGACCAACATGGAGTTGGTGGCTTCGGCGCGAATATTTTCGATCAGTTTAGCGGTGCGGGCCAAGCCCATCGTATCGTTTGGGCGGTCCGCATAATAATCATAAGGGTGGATGGCGACGTGAATATCCGTCGTTTCCATCAGGCGCAAATGAGCTTGCGACGGGTTAGCCATTGCGGAGAAGGGGTGCATGGCGATCAATGTGCCAGCACCAGCCGCGCCCGCAAGGAAAGCGCGACGAGAAATTGAGTTTAAATGAGACATTATTCCCTCCATGGAATAGGCGAAGTAACAATCGAGACGGGTGACTTCTGCCGGGCACCTTTAACGTTTCGATGACGGAATAATGTATGATTTTTGACAATTTGGTCAAAAATTTTGTGTCGCCCGGTGGATAAGCTGTGCGAAGCTTTTAAAAACGACTGAAAATAGAAATGGTTACACCTGGACGCCCAAAAAAAGACGAGCAAGATTTACATCCTGCTCGTCTTATTTGTTGCTTATCCGCCGACTAGGGCGTGGTTGTGCTAGGCCGCTTTTGCTTTGTGTGATTTCACATTGTCCATAAAGCGGGCGAACAGATAGTGGCTGTCGTGCGGGCCGGGAGAGGCTTCCGGGTGGTGTTGCACGGAGAAGATCGGCTTGTCCTTCACCATCAGGCCGCAGTTTGACTCGTCAAACAGGGATTTGTGGGTTTCAATCACATTGGCTGGCAGACTGGCTGAATCCACGGCAAAGCCATGGTTCATGGATGTGATTTCCACTTTGGTGGTCGTCAAATCCTGCACCGGATGGTTGGCGCCGTGATGGCCCTGGTGCATCTTTTTGGTTTTTGCGCCCAAGGCGAGGGCCAGCAATTGGTGGCCGAGGCAGATGCCAAAGATGGGTAGACCACTTTCAATCAATTCTTTGATGATTGGCACGGCATATTCGCCTGTGGCGGCCGGGTCACCCGGGCCGTTGGACAGGAAAATACCATCCGGGTTAAGCGCCAGAATGTCTTTGGCCGGGGTTTGGGCATTGACCACCGTCACGGTTGCATCCTGATCCACAAGGCAGCGCAAAATATTGGCTTTGGCGCCATAATCAACTGCAACAATGTGGTGTTCGGCTTCTTTCGGGTCCACCTGACGCACTTCCCATTCCCAGGTGCGTTCGTTCCACTTATAGGTCTGGGCGGTAGAAACGGTTTTCGCCAGATCAAGATTTTCCAGCCCTGCAAATTTCGCCGCTTCAGCTTTGAGGACGTCAATGTCGAAATTGCCTTCGGGATCGTGGGCGATGATGGCGTTGGCAAAACCTTTATCGCGGATCATGGCGGTGAGGGCGCGGGTATCGACTCCGGCAATGCCGATAATATTGTTGGCTTTGAGCCAGTCATTCAAATGTTCGGCAGAGCGATAGTTTGATGGATTGGTGATGTCGGCTTTGAGCACGCAGCCACGGGCGCCGGGGGCGGAGGCCATTTTCACGGTTTCCACATCTTCCGCATTGGCACCGATATTGCCAATGTGGGGGAAGGTGAAAGTGATGATTTGCCCGGCATAGGACAGGTCTGTCAGGATTTCCTGATAGCCAGTGATGGCAGTGTTAAAACACACTTCGCCCACCGCGTGACCTGTTGCGCCAAGACCCTGGCCTTCGACAATTGTTCCGTCTTGAAAGATAAGCAGCGCTGTTGCTTTGGTTTCTTGCCAACCCGACATTCGGCCATTCCTTTTGATCTGTGAATGTAACCGATCCGCCATTTGGGTGCAGCTTTAGGGCGGCTTGAGATGTGCCGCGCTGAGGCTTGCCCGATTTGGTCTGGATCGGATGGACACTAAGGGAGAAGAGCCGGAAAATCAACCGATTCCTTAAAGATTTAATCCCACAAATTCAATGACTTAGATGTTTTTATATTGAGGCATTGGCAGAAAGGTTCGCCTTAGGTATAACTCAAGCCTTGTTTTAACAGCTAAAGATGATGCTTCATGCGAGACCAAATCAACCAAGCCCTTAAACATGCCCTTAAAAACCGCGATAAGCGACGGATGGGGACTTTGCGCCTGATCAGTGCTGCCATCAAGGATCGGGATATTGAGGCGCGGGGCAAGGGCAAAGAGGCTGTGGACGATGCGGAAATCTTGCAGCTTTTGCAAAAAATGGTGAAGCAGCGCGAAGAATCTGCTGCCGTGTACGCGGAGAATAACCGCGATGAGCTGGCTGAGCAGGAACGGGCGGAAATTGAAGTGATTCAGGAGTTTTTGCCCAAGCCGTTGACCGACGAGGAAGTGGACGCCGCGATCGAGGCGGCGATTGCTGAAACCGGCGCTGAGAGCCTTAAGGATATGGGCAAAGTGGTGGGTGTGTTGAAATCGAAATATCCCGGTCGGATTGATTTCGGTGCAGCTTCCAAGAGCGTGAAAGCCAAACTGAACGGTTAGACCATGTCCATTGCGGTTGAGCTGACTCCGGTTCACATTGATCATGTGCCCGCGCTGCTGCGATTTGAGCGGAGCAATGCTGACTATTTTGCACAATTTGTGCCCAAGCGACCGCTAAAGATGTTGACCGATAAGGGCATGGCGGCGGCGGTAAAACAGCTCTGCCACGAAGCTGAGACGGGCCAAGGTGCCTATTTTGTGGTGCTGAAGGGCGATGAGGTGATCGCCCGGCTCAATCTGGTGTTTGATGGTGAGCAGGCAGATATTGGCTATCGCGTGGGGGAAAGCCATGCGGGGCAGGGCATTGCCACCCAGATGGTGCAATGCGCGCTGGATTGGTTGAAGGAAGAAGGCTTTGACGTGGCCACAGCGCATGCGCTTTCCAGCAATCCCGGCTCGGTGCGGGTGCTGGAAAAATGCGGCTTTGGCGTCAACCGGGTGGACCAGGATGGTGGTGCCGCTTTCGGGTTTGATGGCGATGTGGCGCATTTTGAACAGATGCTGATTGTGGAACCCGCCTGAATTCGATCAGATTGATTTGCTTTTCTGCCGCCTCAATGGTTCAGTAGATTTTCAGCTTTTTTGCAGCCAGGCGCGGCAGCGCGGGGAGATGTTATGCGGCGATTTTTAACCAGTTTAGGAATGTGTTTTGCGTTGGCCAGCTCGGTTGTCATGGCGGAGGAACTGGTGCCCTCGCCGTTGAGCGCTGCTTTGGCGGAAGGGGGATTGGCCGGTGGGCTGGACTATGCCGAGACCGCGCTGGATGGGGACGAACAGCGCTTTGCCTTGGGGGCGCTGACCGCTTTGCAGGCGGTGGAGCATATTTTTCAGGTGCGCTACGACAATTATTCGGGCCGACTGCCGCTGGTGCCGGGCGGGCGCAGCCAATTGCGGCTGAACCCGGACGCACAATTTGACCCGGCGTTTGTTGAAATGGCCCTAAAAGGGGCGAATGAGCGGTGGGCCAGAGCGCAAAATCATTTGGAGCAAATGGGCGACGAAGAATTTGGCCTGATGATCAATCTGCAACATATCTGGTTTGACGTGGACAGCGATGGAAAGCAAAGTCCGGACGAAGGTCTGCTGTGGATGATGGCGGGCGGTATGAATGTGCCGGCTGCGCGCGGTGAAGCGTTACCGTTTGTTCAATTTGATCGGGCCGACGGGCGTTGGCTGTTGGCTTATACCCATGTGCTGCAGGGCATGGCGGAGATGGTGCTATCGGTTGACCCCACCCCGGCGATCACGAAGGTGACTGACGGCGTGGCGCGGATGCGCGAGTTGGGCAAGGTTGATCGCGACCCCATCTTTGGTGATGACAATATTATCGATACGATTGCTATTGTTATCAATGCGCTGCAGGGGCCTCCGGATCAGGCGCGGACCCAAAAAGCACTGGTGCACTTTCAAGCTATGATTGCGGCCAATAAAGAATTTTGGCGCTTGGTGGCGCTGGAGGAAGATGACCAGGCAGAATGGCTGCCGAACCCGAACCAGCAATCGGCGTTTGGTGTGCCTGTGACCGAAGAGATGGCTGCCGGATGGCAGGATGTGTTGGGCGAGCTTGGGGCGGTTTTGGCCGGGGAGGCCCTGGTGCCGTTTTGGCGGCTGGACCGCGGCGGTGCAGAAGGCGTCGGGGTGAATGTGAACAAGTTTTTGACTGCGCCGAGCGATCTCGACCTGTTTTTAATGGTGCATGGTGCTGCCTTTGCCCCCTATATGGAAAAGGGGCGAGTGGTTGATTTGGACGTGCTTGAACGCTTTTCGGACATGACAGGTGGGCAGGGGGGCATTTTTGCCCTGTGGTTTAATTGATTGGACGATATGCGCTTTAGTGACCAGTTTTTGGATGAAATTCGCGAGCGCCTGAATATTTCGCAGGTGGTGGGCGAGTATGTGACCTGGGATAAGCGCAAATCCCAGCCCGGGCGTGGCGATTTTTGGGCTTGTTGTCCGTTCCATGGGGAAAAGACGCCCAGCTTTCACGCTGATGATCGCAAGGGGATTTATCACTGCTTTGGCTGTGGGGTGACGGGCGACCATTTCCGTTTTCTGGTGGAAAAGGGTGGTTTGAGCTTTCCTGAGGCGGTGGAGCGCCTTGCCGGTCAGGCGGGGGTGCAACTGCCGGCGCGTGACCCGCAGCAAGAGGCGCGGCAGCAAAAGCGCAACAGCCTTTATGATGTAATGGAACTGGCCACCCAATATTTTGAACAGGCACTGGCGGCCAATGTGGGTGCACGGGCGCGCGGCTATTTGAATGAGAGGGGCGTGTCGCCTAAAATTCAGGAGCAGTTCCGCCTCGGCTTTGCGCCAGACAGTCGCAATGGGCTGAAAGAGTTTTTGGCGCAAAATCAAGTGACTGCGCGGCAAATGATCGATTGCGGCTTACTGGTCGCGGGTGACGATATTGCGGTGCCGTTTGATCGGTTTCGCAACCGGTTGATGTTTCCAATTGAGGATTTTCGTGGCCGGGTGGTGGCGTTTGGCGGGCGGGCCATGTCGCCCGAGGCGCGGGCGAAATATCTCAATTCGCCGGAAACCGAGCTGTTTCACAAGCGCCGTACGCTTTATAACGGCCAAATGGCGCGGCAGGCGGCGCATGACGGCAAGCCGCTGGTGGTGGTTGAGGGCTATATGGATGTGATTGCCTGTGTGCAGGCTGGCTTCCATGGTGCCGTGGCACCGCTGGGCACCGCGCTGACCGACGAGCATTTGGGATTGTTGTGGAAAATGACCGGCACACCGATCCTTTGTTTTGACGGCGACAGCGCCGGGCAGCGGGCTGCTGGGCGGTCTATGGATGTGATGCTGCCGATGCTCAAGCCGGGGCAAAGCGCCAAAATTGTGACTTTGCCGGAAGGGGTGGACCCGGACGATTTGATCAAGGCAGAAGGGCGCAAGGGGTTTGAGGATCTGCTCGCCAGCGCGGTGCCGCTGTCGCAAGCGATCTGGCAGCGCGAAACCCAAAATGCCAATGTGGAGACGCCAGAGGCGCGGGCTGAGCTTGAGGCGCGGCTGCGTGGCCTGGCCAATGAGATTGCCGATCCGTCGGTGAAAAAGCATTATGGCCAGGCGTTCAATGACATGCTTTATCGCTTTTTCCGGCCGCAGGGAAAACCAAACTACCGTGGACGTGGCAGCGGCGGCGGTGGCGGGCGCAACTCAAACTATGGTTCGATCAAAACCAACGGCCGCAAGAGTTATTCACCCACATCGAGCTTGATGCAAAGGCTTAAAAATACTGGTGCCGGGGCAATCCACCCTCGCGAGGCGGTGATCTTGCTGGGGCTGATCAACCATCCTGAACTGGCGGAACAGCACATGGAAGATTTGGCCAATCTGGAGCTGACCAGCCAAGCGGCCAGCCAGATGTTGGACATGTTGATGAACACCGTTGCCATGGACCCGTCTATTTCGGCAGATAAGCTGCGCGCGCAGATTGAACAGCGTGGTCTGCTGGATGCACTCAATACAATTACGGCGCAGGTGCAGCGTCAGGGCATTTGGCAAGTGGACCAAAAAGCGGACAAAAGCGACGCTGAAATCGGCTTAAATCACGCTTTGGCCTTGCATTATAAATCAGTTCGATTAAATAAGGAGCTGAAAGCGGCCGAATTGGCACTTGGAAATGACCCAAGTGAAGAATCTTATGAACGGCTACGCGACATACAGAACCAGATATCCAGTGTTGATGGCACGGAAGCTTTGATTGAAGGGTTTGGTTCGTTATCTGGGCGCTCGACGCGGAGTCTTTAATTTCTTTTTTAAAAGGAAAGGGCTCGGTCGGCGGTTTTCGCGTATTTGACGTTCAAATACTCTCCAAGGTAACGAATGTGAAATGAGATTTGGGTATGCGCTAGGGTATCAAGCAAATATCCGTACCTTGTTCGGAGCGAGATAAACGCAGGCAATTCTGCCATCCCCGCGTTCAGGAGAACAATGAATGGCGACAAAGGCTAAGGAAAACGAGAAGCAGGACACAAGCGCAGAAGCCCAGGACGGGCCGCTCCTCGATCTTTCAGCATCATCTGTCAAAAAAATGATTCGGGCCGCAAAGAAACGCGGCTATGTCACTTATGAAGAGCTGAATGAAGTTTTGCCTTCTGATCAGGTGTCTTCAGAGCAGATTGAAGATGTGATGGCGATGCTCTCGGAAATGGGCATCTCTGTGATCGAAGAAGATGAGGCCGAAGAGCGCGAGGCGGAAAAAGAATCCACCAGCACCGAGCTGACCGTGGCCACCGGCACTGCTGTGGCGTCCAAATCCAATGCCCGCGAAGGTTCTGACCGCACCGATGACCCGGTGCGCATGTATCTGCGCGAAATGGGCACGGTGGAATTGCTGTCACGCGAGGGCGAGATTGCCATTGCCAAGCGTATTGAGGCGGGCCGCGAAACCATGATCGAGGGGCTTTGTGAAAGCCCATTGACTTTCCAGGCGATTATTATTTGGCGCGATCAGCTGGCCGAGGGCGAGATTTTGCTGCGTGACATTATCGATTTGGAAGCCACCTATGCTGGCCCGGATGCCAAGGAAGAGCCGACCATTCCGGCAGAAGGCGAGACCAACAAACCCGCTGAAACGGAAAGCAAAGCTGAAGACGGCGCCGAGCAAGAAGGTGAAGGCGGCGACGACGACGATGATGATGAGTTTGAGAACAATCTCTCCTTGTCTGCGATGGAAGCCGAACTGAAGCCGCAGGTTGTTGAAACCTTTGACCAGATCGCCAGCACTTATGCCAAATTGCGCAAGCTGCATGATGAGCAGGTCGAGCAAAAACTGGCGTCCAGCTCGCTTTCGGAAAAACAGCTGAAAAAGCTGGATGCGTTGAAAGCTGAAGTGATCGCGGAAGTGAAATCACTTTCCTTGCACAATGGCCGGATTGAAGCGCTGGTTGAGCAGCTTTATGACATCAACAAAGGTCTGGTGCGTATTGAAGGCCGTTTGTTGCGCCTGGCGGAAAGCTATGGCATTCCGCGCGAAGACTTTTTGACTGAATATCACGGCAATGAATTGGCACCGGATTGGGTGGACACCATTTCCACCTTGCCGAAGCCGGGCTGGACCAACTTTGCTGTGGCCGAGCGTGACACGATTGAAGAGTTGCGCGAAGAAATCAAAACCCTTGCCACTGAAACCGGCATGGACATTTCTGAATATCGCAAGATTGTGCACAAAGTACAAAAGGGTGAGCGCGAAGCCGCCATTGCGAAAAAAGAAATGGTTGAGGCAAACCTGCGTCTCGTGATTTCGATTGCGAAAAAATACACAAACCGTGGTTTGCAGTTCCTGGATCTGATTCAGGAGGGTAATATCGGTTTGATGAAGGCGGTGGACAAGTTTGAATATCGCCGGGGCTATAAATTCTCGACTTATGCCACTTGGTGGATTCGTCAGGCGATCACTCGGTCTATTGCCGACCAAGCGCGTACGATCCGTATTCCAGTGCATATGATCGAAACGATCAACAAGATTGTGCGGACATCGCGCCAGATGTTGCACGAGATTGGCCGCGAGCCGACACCAGAGGAATTGAGCGAAAAGCTGCAAATGCCTTTGGATAAGGTGCGTAAGGTACTCAAAATCGCGAAAGAGCCGATTTCTTTGGAAACGCCGATTGGCGACGAAGAAGACAGCAATCTGGGCGATTTCATCCCGGATTCAAACGCAGTGCAGCCGATCGATTCTGCGATCCAATCCAACTTGCGCGAAACCACAACCCGTGTGCTGGCGTCGCTGACGCCGCGTGAAGAACGTGTGTTGCGGATGCGCTTTGGTATCGGCATGAACACCGACCATACGCTTGAAGAAGTGGGCCAGCAGTTCAGCGTGACACGGGAACGTATTCGTCAAATCGAGGCGAAGGCCTTGCGCAAGCTGAAGCACCCAAGCCGTAGCCGCAAACTGCGCAGCTTCCTGGATAGCTAAGCCTAGCCGCTTTTTCGATAGAATTTTGAAGGCGCTCCATTTTCATTGGGGCGCCTTTTGTTTATGTGTAAATGATCGATTGAACTGATCTTGCCGATATTGGGAGTGAACATGGCCGAACCCAAAGATGCGGCTGCCCGCCGCGCTGTTGAACCTGTGATCTGCTATCCGGTCGATAGCCTGCCTCAGCCAGATCTTGGGGCTTATCAAAAGTTCCGGACGCACGCCACGAAGATCGATGAGTTGGTGGTGCCGCCGCGGGATGCGTTGAGCTTTAAGGTGCCCGCTGGCGGCTTTTTCCGGATTACTTCGGTGGAGGGGCCACAGGTGGGAGATTTGAACCTGTGGCACGCGGATGATTTGAATGAGTGGTTCTTTTCCGGCAAGACCCGCGCTTTGCACGGCACTCATGTTACCGAGGGGCATCAGCTTTGGTCGAATTTTCCAGTATTGCGGCCGCTGGCGACAATTGTTGCGGACACGCTGGACTGGTACGGCAAGGATGAATTTGGCGGCGGGGTGCATGATGTGATCGGCACACGCTGCGATCCTTATACCAATAATCTGCTCTCGGGCGGGCATTATCATCATTGCTGCCATTCCAATCTGACGCGGGCGCTGGCGGATGCCACAGGCCTGACGCTGCACGAAGCGGAGGCGCATGTGCATGATGTGCTCAATGTGTTTATGTGCACCGGCTTCACCCGCGATACGGGGCAGTATTTTATGAAGGCCAGCCCGGTGCGGCCTGACGATTTTATCGAGTTTTTCGCCGAAGTACCCTTGCTGGGCGCGCTCTCCACTTGCCCGGGGGGCGATTGTTCCGCCGAGCATTCTTCGGATACCGCAGCCTGCTACCCGCTCAAAGTGGAGGTGTTTGAAACACCTGCCGAGGCGCTAGGCGATTGGCAATCACCGCCGTCCAATGGCTATGACCGGAGCCATGGGCGCTAAGCATTGATGGCGCGTGGCTAAGGTCGTATCAGCATGACTGAGCATTTGGCGTGATGGGCGACCTGCCCGCCATTTGAGGGCAAAATATAGTCTGCCACGCCGGGAACATGGCTGGCCATCACAATCAAATCGGTCCCACTGGCCTCAATTGCCTTGAGGAGCGCATCATCAACTTCTGTCGCCGGATCATTGGCCACTTCCATATGGGCGGAGGCTTCAATTCCGTGCTTTTTGCCCTCACTCTCAGCAAAGGCTTGCAGCTTCTGGCGATATTCTTCCGGGTTATGTGCCGCGGCGCTTGGTGCCGAAGAGGCAACGCCCACATAGGTAAGGGGTGCGCCGTAATGCTTGGCTAAATCGGCCGCACAATCCAGTGCATCCGCCAGCTTGTCGGCGTGCTCCAAATCCACAGCCGTCATGATATTCTTGAACATTTGCATGCTCCTTCCATCGTTTCGGGCGCGGATCTGCAATGATATGGATCGGCCAACAGAATTGTCCGATCTGCGCCCTGACCTTCCCATGATACATCTCTGGGATGATGCCGCATTGATCTGAGTCACCTTGGTTTTCAGGTGAAAATGCCTATTTTGCCTCGTTCAAAACTTCCGCCAGCGCTTTGGCCTGAACGCCATTTTCATCTGGGCTTGAGAGACCGGCAAGGGTCACCAATGCTTTCCAGAGGGCCCATGCTTTGGCGCGGTGCCATGTATCCTCGTCAATGTGCAGCGTTTCTTTGAAATGGGGGCGTTCGTCTGCGTTGAAGTAGGTCCAAGCGATGGCGTAATCGCATGCGGGATCGCCCACGCCGCAGGTGCCAAAGTCAATGAGGGCGGTGATTTGGTCTTTGCTCATCAGGATATTGCCGACGGCGATGTCACCGTGAATCCATACCGGTGCCTCTAGCCATTGGCTCTGGGTGGTTATCTGCCAGATTTGCCAACAGGCGTTTGCATCCACCTGATCGTTCAAAATGTTGAGGCTTTTGATCACTCGGTCTTCGTAGATGTTGGGATGGCAGCCTCGATGGAAAGAGTGTTCACCGGCGCCCAGTGCGTTGTCTGGCGCTGCGGTCCGGAGCGCGATCAGGATGGTGGCAAGTTGAGTTGCGAAACGGGTCCGGTCCGAAGGTGGCGCGTTCTCCAACGTTTCGCCGTCCAGCCAATGGCGGATGGACCATGGAAGCGGATAAACCTCACTTGGCTCACCTAAGGCGTAGACCTTCGGTATGTCCACCGGAAGGTAAGGACCAAGCGCAGCGAGGGCCGTTGCCTCTTTTTTAACCGCAGCGGCATAGCCAGCTTCACTTGGCAGGCGGACAGCCAGATTGTTGCCTAACCTGAAAGTGCGGTTGTCCCAGCCTTGTTTGCTTACCGGTCGGACAGGGAGATGGCTAAGGCCCGGGAACTGGCGTTCAATCAAGTGCTGGACCAAGGATGCATCAATGTTCACGTTCAGCTTTGCGCTCCCTTTGTCCGATTTGCTTGCGAGGATAAAGGGGCGTTACAACAATGTCATCAGGCGCGTCACGCCGCACAATTGTTATGACTGAGTTGAAGTCCGCGACCGTGAACGGATCCAGCATAAAGGCGGGGGCTTTCGGCGAGACCGCGCAGAGCACAGTTTGCATGCCCGCCGTTCTAAATCACCAGCTTAAACATCTCTGTTTCGTCGTTGGAGTGGGTTGGATCGCTTTGCAAACCAGCCTTTCGCAGTACTTTGGCGGAGGCGGGATTGGCGGTTTCGACGCCGCCCCACAAATGGGCTGGTGTGCCTTGTGCCCGGAACCAGGCAACGAGGCCCGTGATCAACTCTGTTGCATAGCCTTTGCCCCATGCCGTTTCGCCGAACAAATAGCCGAGGTGCACCTCGAGCGAGATGTCCGGGCTTTCAAATTGTGCTAGGATCAGCAGGCCGACAAGGGCTTTATCCTCAAGGGTGCGTACGCTCAGCACATCGCTTTCGGCGTTGCGGGCATCAATCCAATCTTCAATCGTGGATTGGCTGTCCTGGAACTGAAGCGGTTCTGGCAGGAACTTCAGCACGTTCGCTGTAAGGATAGAGCGGAGTTCGGTCACCAATTGTTGACGGCCGTAGGTCCCTCGAGTTGCGGGCCACGGTGCAACGTGCAAGCGTTGGGTGCTGAAGGATGGTTTTAGTGGCAAGGTGCACTCCCAGTTTAGCTTTTAACAGACGCGTGCTCTCAACCAAGGCAAAATGCGTAGAGAAACCGAGTTTCGGGCAATGGAACACTGAGCGCCGTTTAACTCATCCAAATAAGATTTGCCATCGGGATAGGCCTTTCTGCCAAACTTCAGGATGGCGGCTACAGGTGCGCTATCGACGTGGGCGTTTTGTTCCTTTGCGGCCGGGGACTAAACCTGCAAAGGGGTGAAAAAGTAATCCACGAACCGTGAAGCTTTTTGGTTTTTCTGCAACAGGCAGGCCCATTATAAGGTCGGCTTCTCCAGAAGCCGGACGATCAATATATGTACCAAACATGCGATCCCAAAATGAGAATATTTGGCCGAAATTCGCATTACCTTCTCGTAGATCAATGGAATGGTGTGTGCGGTGCATGTCGGGTGTCACAATCACGAGCCGCAATATTCGATCGACCCAGACAGGCAAGGCGATATTTGCGTGGGAAAACATGTTGTGGAGCGTTCCCGCCGCAGTAAAAACGACAAGTGTGAGAACGGGGAAGCCGAAAGCGACAACAATTAGAAGAACAAATAGAAGGCTACCCACTGTCTCGAACGGATGTTGCAGGATTCCGGTTGATGCATCCACCGTCTCGTCGGCGTGATGAATCGAATGAAGTTTCCACAATGGCGTTATTTTATGCGAGAGCAGATGATAAATGTAGACAGCCAGATCAATCGCCAAGAAGCAGATGGCATAGATCAGCAATGTCGGTATTGGTGCTTTCGAGATACTATAGATCTGTAGATTTAAATAGAATCGAATGATGTCAAAATAGACAGTGTTCTTGATGAGCCATATTGTGAAATTGGCGCAAATTGCGAGGATGAGTACAACAGAAATTCGGGAAAATGCCGTGTTCCGCACGACTTTTGGAAAAAGGCGTTCTAAGGGGAAAAAAAATAGAATCAGCGCGAGGGTCGCAATCCAGTGCGTCTGGTCGAGCGATATGAAATAAAGAATTTGTTGGCCAAATTCTGCCAAGTTCAAGCCCTCATAAGTGATGTCGAGCAAGCGTTATTCTTGCCCAACACCTAAAATTTTTTGGCCGAGCTGTTGTTGAACAGCTCACCTAACTAGCCCCTGTATGGATTTTGCCTATCAATCTGGCGGAGGCGGAGAAGAGGTTTCCCGCTCAGGTGGGCCTCCATATGATGAAGCGCCGACATAGGGAAATAGACCGCCTTCAAGGCCGATGTGCATCCCGCCTTCAAGATGTTTGATCTGCGTGCCGAGCGCTAAAATTCCTTGGTTTTGTCCAAAATCAAAACCAGCACCGGCTAAGCCTTGGATTTGAGTGTTGCCGAAGATTCCCATCAACCGAATAGTAGGTTGAAAGTTTAAATCGGGTCCGATGGGAATTGCTATATCCACCATACCACCAGTGACCACATTTTCAGTCGACGTATGAGTCGTGCGTACCGCGCCAACGAGACTTGGGCTTATGATGTCGCCGAACTCGAACCGAAGTCCGATAGATGCCGAAGTGTCGTCCACCGGCGAAAAGGTCGGTGGGGGGAGCGTAACGGTCATTCCGGCTAGTGCTGGCGATGCGTAAGTCATCACAACTAAAGTCACTAGCAACTTCAAAATCTTATACAATTTGACTTCCCCCAACCCCAATCAATTGTTGACAATTCGTTAACACAAAATTGTGAAAGGGGCAAGTTGTTAAAGATTTATTAAAGCATGCCAGTTGTTTGCTGCAGCGGGTTAATTTGAGATCGCGACCACACGGCGACAAAAATCTGTGCCCAAAATCTGGTCTTTGATAAAGGCAGCGACGTCGGCGCGGCTGATCTGGAGCGTTAATCTGCGTTCTTCAGGACCAAACGCCGTTTTAAAACGGCCGGTAGCCGGATCTTGGGTGAAGGCGCTGGGGCGTACAATGGTCCAATCCAACCCACTGTCACGCACCAACGCCTCTTGCCGCTCATGATCTTTAAAAACCGGTGCGAGCAGAGCGCCAAACATGATGCGTTTCCAAAAGAAGTTGAGATTTTCCCAGCTTTCATGGGCGCCAAGGGTGGATTGGCAAATCAAGCGGGTGATCCCGAGTTGTTTCATGCCTGCAATGACATTGGCTGTGCCGACAGAACGTATGCGGCTTTTGCGCGACATGCCGGCGCCCAAAGTGATGATGGCAGCATCTTGATCTTTGAGGGCTGCAGCGACCTCCGCTGCGTTGGTGGCGTCGCCCGCATGGCGGGTGAGGGCTTGGTGGCTGATGTTCAGATTTTGCGGATGGCGGGCAAAGGCAGTGACTTGATGGCCCGCGGCCAGCGCCTCATCAACAACCAATCGACCGATAGTGCCTGTGGCACCGAAGATAATGACTTTCATTTTTTGCTCCTATGCGGTAAGCAGAGATAACTTTACACGATGTAAACTTTACATCGTGTCAATTAGTGGGGGATTGACACCATGTCAAGTGAAAAGCGCGATACGCGTGCGCGCATTTTGCGCGCCGCGGTTGAATTGCTGGAAAGCGGTACCGGTGGTGCTGTGCGAATGTCAGATATTGCCAAGACTGCAGGGATCAGCCGACAAGCGGTCTATTTGCATTTTCCCAAGCGTGCAGATTTGTTGATTGCGGCCACACGCTATCTCGATGAAAAGAATGATGTTGATGCCCGGCTGGAAAAAAGCCGAACAGCCCAAACCGGAGTGGAGCGGTTAGATGCCTGGGTTGAAGTTTGGGGGAATTATATCCCCGAGATATATGGCATCGGCAAAGCCCTGATGGCGATGATGGATAGCGATGAAGAGGCGCGCGCCGCGTGGGATGACCGGATGCAGGCCGTGCGCCATGGATGTGCGGCCGCGGTGCGTGATTTGGCGCGTGACGGGCAGCTTGCGCCGCGATTGAGTGAGGCCAAGGCGACGGATTTATTATGGACTTTGCTTTCCGTGCGCAACTGGGCGCAACTGCGCCATGAATGCGGTTGGACGCAAGAGGAATATGTGACGCATATGAAAGGGCTGGCGCGGGTCAGCTTGTGTAAGGCAAAGAGCTAAGCAGCCTGGTAAAGATCATCCAACCGGCGCATTTTCTCCCAACTATAGAGTTGTAAGAGAATGGGTGCCAATTGCTTGCCGCTTTCTGACATGGCGTAGATGACGCGTACACGCGGTTCGTCAGTTGGTGTGCGGGTGATCAGCCCATCGGCTTCCAGTTCGCGCAACTGCGCCGTGAGCACTTTTTTGCTGGCCTTGGGCAGCGCGCGGGCAATTTGGGCAAAGTGCATTTTCTGCTCGCACAGCATATGCAAGAGGATCGGTTTCCATTTGCCGGAAAAGGTTTGCACCGCTGCCGCCACCGGACAGCTTAGGACATCATCTGCATAAAGTGCGGGTGGATCGATTTCCATGATTTCCCCTCGTCTTTGATCAACGCAAATAGATTAAGGGCTGTTGTCGCAAATGGCTATAGGGCACAAAATTGTAACGGATTGTCAGCCCATTTCTGCCTGCTTAAATGGCGGCAAATGGAGATGGTGATGACTTACAGAATACAACGAGTGCCGATTGCCCCGCTGGGGATGATCAATGCTTTTTTGCTGCAAACCAGTAAGGGGGCTGTGCTGGTGGATACGGGCCTGATGGGGACCGAAGGAAAAACTGCGGGGCAGCTTAAAAGAATGGGGCTGGGCTGGGATGATCTGAAATTGATCATCGTGACCCATGGCCATGTGGACCATGCAGGTGGCGCTGCCAAGTTGCGCGCACTCAGCGGTGCGCCGGTTGTGATCCATGAGGCAGAAGCTAAATATTGTGCGGGTGAGGCGAAGATGAAATTGTGCCCGACCGGGTGGGTGGGGCGCTATCTTTATCGCCGAGGTTTGCCGATGGAACCCTACACTTATTTTTCGCCCGACATTGTGATGCGAGATCATGACGAGTTGGATCTGCGCCCCTACGGATTGGACGGACGCGTGATCTTCACGCCTGGACATACACCGGGTTCAATCTCAGTGCTGCTTGATGATGGCCAAGCCTTTGTCAGTGATCTTCTCGCGAGCGGTTATGCACTGGGCGGATTGCTGCCGGTAGACAGACCGCAACGAACGCCCTTTGAAGAAGAGCCGCACGAAGTGGCCAAAGCGTTGGAGCAAGTGCTGGAGATGGGCGGCGCCCAATTTCATGTGGGGCATGGTTTTAAGCTAAGCGCCAAAGCAGTGGAGCGGCATGCGGCAAGGTTGCGACAACTTTAATAATAGTGTTTTTACGGCGATTTAATTCGATCTGAAGCGTGGATTTGCCCCTGAAACACACCACAGTGTTAGGCCCATGCCGCCAAAACCAGTCTAAGATTCTGAAATGACTCACATATTATTTGATTGCAAATTAAAATGGAATTTAAGCGCGTAGCCTTGCGCGCAATGCAGGCCTAGGAACTGAAAGTGATTCAGCACGAACGGTTTATCGGGATAAGTTGAATCAGTTTATGAGCGTGATTGGGCTAGGCCGATTTGGACGTGTGGTCCATCTAGGGTGAATTCTAGCCTGAAGCGGATCAAGCTGCCTGAACAAACAAAATGAATCTGTTTCCAATGGCTTGCGCGTATTTATTGAATCATCATCTGAGAATGTGCCGAGCGGCAGCGGCACTGTCCTATCGGGTAAAGATTAGCGCGGGGTTAAAGTTGCATCCGGAACGGTTTGGTCAGAATAAAAGCCGTGCTATAAGCAGGATCAAATCATGTTTTGGAGTGCATTATGTCCTTTTTGAAAAAGCTGTTCGGTGGAGGAAGCAAGGGCGGTTCAGGGCCGAAGATTCTGGGCGAATCTACCTTCGAAGGGCTGCGCATTGTCGCGATTGAAATGAAGGCGGGCCAAGAATATCAATTGTGTGGCCGCATTGAACGGTCATATGAAAATGGCGACATGGATGCGGTGCAATTTATCCGCGCCGACAAATTGCCAAATGCTGAGATGGCAGAGAAGGCAATTTTGGCCAAGGGCGAGCAGATCATTTCCGAGCGCGGCAAAACGCTTTTTGATGGGGGAGAGAATGTCTGATCCGTCTCACCGCGGGCCAGAAAAACGAAGTTTGAAACATCACCTTTTGAACCGTCTTTTATATGCAGTCATCGCGGCTGTCATTTTTGGCGGCTTGGTGTTTTTTATTGATGGTCAGTTTAACATTGTGACCATCTTCATCTTTATGATCATCTTTTTTGTGGCCACGGTTATCGCAGACTTTTTAGGCAAGCGCCTCTGATTTTTGCTCGACCTCGTCATGGTCGGGTGTGCTGGTGAGGCCAAAGCTGACCAGCATGCCCAGTGTGGCAAATGCTGCGAACACGAGCAATAAACCAGCACCTGCATTTCGAGCCGCGTCTACCGTGAAAATTGATCCGGCGACAGCGCCTTCGAACAGGCCAAAAGCGAGTGCGCAGAACCCGGCGATGGCGGCGCCGAACACGGCGCCGGTAAACTGGATTGGCGTCATGGCACCTGAGGCGATCGAACGATGTTCTTTTGGCGCCTGGGTGATGATGATTTGTCGGATCAGAGGGCTGGAGGCCCCATAGCCCAAACCGGTAGTAATCAGGCTGGCCAGCAACAGCCAGAATTGAGCGCTCCACACCGCATAGGCGCTGAGAAACCCACCCGCCATAATCAGGCTAGCGCCGAGGCGAATGGAGATCAGGCGGTTTTCCATTTTTTCGATACGGTTAGACATCCAGGCAGCCAGCGTCCAGGAAAAGGCGATGGAGGAGGCGGCATAGCCAGCCGCCAATGGTGAGAGCAACCAGATCGCCTGCAATAGCGCCACGATATAGACGACGCGGCCGCTGGCCCCGATAGAGAACAGGCCCAACATGGTGAAGCAGCGCCCCAGATTGGTGCGCAGGGAAAACAGGTTGGGTGGCATAAAGCGCTCGACTGCCTTTTGATCCAGCGTGGCGAACACCACCAGCAATGTGCTGGATGCCGCAATGATCAGGGCCAAAAACCCGATTTGCTCGATCTGTCCGGCAAATCCGGTGATCAAGAGGGCTGCCACCAAAAGCAGCAGGCGGCGCAATGGAAAGGGTTTCGGCGCTTCGTCTGAGGGTACGGTGGCCGGCAGAAATTTGAAGGCGAGCGCGATCAGAATCAGCACCAGCGGCAGATTGAACAGGAAAGCGACGCGCCAAGAGACATATTGGGTCAGCAGCCCGGCAAAAAGCGGCGTGGTGGCGGCGGCGATCGACCAGAGGGTGGAACTGAGCGCAAAAATGCGCGGCAGTAATCGCGCGGGCAGATGGTCGGCGATCACAACATAGACCAGCGAGATCAACATGCCTTCGGCAATCCCTTGCAGGCCACGGGCCACGATCACCCAAGCGAGATTGGTGGCGAGACCGCCCATGATGGAGCCGAAGGCCAATAGGGCCGCGGCGGTCATAAAGATGGGACGGGCGCCGAAACGGACTTTGAAATTGCCTGCAATTACGCCTGCGCTGATCGACCCCACCTGAAAAAGGGCAAACAACCAGAACATCAGCTCGCGCCCACCCAGATCCACGACGATGGAGGGGGCAATGACGGAGGTGATAAAGCCATTTACGGCGTGGGAGGTGACCACCAGAATGTTCATCAGGGTGATGGGGAGAAAAGCGGTGGAGAAAATACCGGCTTTTGAATCTGTATCAGCAGTGGCGAGCATGGGAAAACCTAGGTGATTTTGCGCGGTGGCGTTTTGGGCAGGATATGCGGCAACACCAGCATTGGCGTGTGCAGCACAAAGAAAAGTGCCGACATCAACGGTGCAAAAGATTGTACCCCATCTGCGGTGAATAGGCCATTGGGTGCGTCGGGGTTGATGAGGGCAATATTGAGGGCGACCAAGCCAGCCAATGCAGCGCCAAAGGCAGACGCAGCATTATCCATAGGGGGCAGCATGGCGGCGGCCCGGTCGCGCTCTCGACCGCGCACAAATTGCACGGCGATCTTTTCGATGAAGATGTTTTGCCAGCCCAGCCCCAAACCCAAAAGGGTCAGGGAAAGCAGGAACAGGGGCAGGCTGGCAAGCTTGAGGGCAATAGCGCTGAGACCAACGCTGAGCCAGATGGCATAGATGCCGATGATGATCCAACGGCGCTGGGCCGGATAGGTGGACACGCCGGAGACGGACCAGGACCCAACCGTCCAGAACGCGGCGGGCAGGGCGGTCATGTACCCGGCCAGGGTCAAATCGATATTCCAAAGCGTTTGCACATAGGCCACGTTATAAAGCGCGTTCGCCGTGTTCAGCACGTTGACCAGCAGGGTCACCAGATAGGCAATGGCCACCGGGCTACGCGGATCAAACAGGCGGAGAGGTAGCATACGGCGCTTGCTGTGGCGTTCGGCGCGCAATCCAATGAAAATCAAGCCAGCTGCTGCGATCAATAAAGCAGCGATGGGCAAGGGATCGGTGAACTGGCCCATAAAGCACAAAATGGTTATGGCCAGAATAAGCGGCAGTAAAACGCGCATGTCGGGCTTGGTGGCGGCGCCCAATCGTTTGGTGTCGGGCACGGCAAAAAAGGCCTGAACGGCAATCACCACGCCGATGACAAAATTGACCAGAAAGGTGCCGCGCCAGGTGAAGAAATGTTCTAATATACCAGCGGCCATGGGGCCAATGGCTGCAGCGAGCGCCCACACAATGGCCAAAACGCCGATCATCCGGGTCATCAAATTGCCCTTATAGCTATCTGCCAACACCATGTATGACAGGGACACCAATACCCCTTCGGCAAAGCCCTGAATGCCGCGCCCCACAATGATGACTTCAAATCTGGGGGCAAAGCCGCCGATTGCCGAGCCCAAGATCAACAACGCTGCAGCCAAATAGAAGCTGGTGCGCGCGCCAATGCGCGATTTGAGATTGATGGTGAGCATGCCGCCCAGAATTGCCGTCAGGGAGAAAAGGGCTGTCGACCAGAACAGTATTTTGGCGCCACCAATATCTTCAACAATGGTCGGCAACACAGTGCGCACCGCAAATAGATTGATCGCATGCGACCCAATGGCGATCACCAGCGTGAGGGACAACAAGGCCCGGCCTTCACTGAGCAGGTCAGCGAACCGGGCCTTGTCGTCTGCCGGGGGTAGGGCTTGATCACTCATATGCGGCAGGAGGTCCTATTTAATAAGCAAAATCTTTTCTTATATTAAAATGGGTATTTGACAAGTCAAATCTTTTTTTATCTAATTTGCGAAAGGACGGAATTGTGCATGAAACAAAGCGAAGACAAAACCATTGAGCGGTTGCTCTATCTTCTAAAGTCACGCGGTGATCAAACCGCGGTGAGTTTGGCGGAAAGCGTTGGGACCACGCCGGTTGCCGTGCGCCAGCATATGGAAAAATTGCTGGAGCAAGGGCTGGTGGCCGGTGAGGATCGCCGCGAATCGGTGGGGCGGCCCAAAAAATATTGGAAGCTGACCGAAAAGGGCCATAGCCGTTTTCCTGATCGCCATTCTGATCTGACTACTGAACTTTTAGGGTCTATTGAAGATATTTATGGTGAAGAAGGTCTCGAGCGACTGATTTCCGCGCGGGAAAAACGTGCATTTGAGCTTTATCGCAAAAAGGTGTCAGCCCAGCCCACATTGCAGGGTAAGGTGCAGGCCCTGGCCGATCTGCGCGAGCGCGAAGGCTATATGACCGAAGTGGAGCCGTGCGATAATGGATATTTTCTGCACGAGAATCATTGCCCCATCTGTGTGGCGGCCACGAAATGCCAAGGATTTTGCCGCTCGGAACTCAATCTGTTTCGCGACGTTTTGGGCAAACAGGTCAATGTGGTGCGCGAAAGCCATATTGTGAGTGGCGCGCGCCGCTGCACATATCGGATTGTCGAGGCGTCACAAGTTTGATCTAGTGCAGTTGTGCCGCACATGATTTGGCGGCCGATTGGTTCAATGATTGACGAGGCGCATATATGGCGGGAGCCAAAAAACCCAAAATCACAGTTGGTTGGGAAGAATGGATTGGGATGCCTGAGATTGGCTTGCCCGCCATTTTGGCAAAAGTAGATACTGGGGCCCGCACTTCGGCCTTGCACAGCTTTGCTTTCGAAGAGATCGAGATTGATGGGGTGACCCATATCCATTTTGGGGTGCAGCCAAAACCTGATGACCCCAAGCTACATGTATGGTGCAATGCGCCGCTCATCGATTATCGCGAAGTGATCTCCTCCAACGGCATGGCGGAAATGCGCCCCTTTGTGCAGGTTGAACTGCATTTGGCCGGGCAGAGTTGGCCCATTGAATTGAGCCTGACCAACCGGGAAACCATGAACTACCGCATGCTGTTGGGCCGCACAGCTATGGAGGGCCGCATTGTTGTGGACCCGTTTGATGCTTGCATAAATGGCGTGCCAAAGGGTGAGTTTTATGGCGAACATGTTGAGGCCGCCACCAGCAAGACACTGAATTTCGGCATTTTAACCTGTGCACCCAATGCCTATTCCACTCAACGGTTGGTTGAAGCGATTGAAAGCCATGGGCATCAAGTAGATTTGATCGACATTGCCCGCTGTACCCTGCAGGTCGAAGCGCAAAGTCCCGGCCTGTTTTTGCGCGGGGAGCCGTTGCCTCGCTATGATGCGATTATTCCGCGCATTGGGGCGCCCATAACACAACATGGGCTGGCGGTCGTGCGTCAGTGCGAATTGATGGGCAGCTATGTGCTTAATGGGGCTTCAGCCATTGCTGCGGCGCGCGACAAATTGTGGAGTTATCAATATATGGCCAAAGCCGGCATTGAGGTGCCACTGACCTTGAGCGCATTTCATGGGCGCGATGGGCGTGCCATGGTCCGCAAGGCTGGGGACGGCCCCTATGTATTGAAAACCCGCAAAAGCGAACGCGGCCGTGGCGTTCTGCTGGCGCAGGATAGGCTGACCGCCAAGAGCCTTTTGGATGCCTTTGACGATTTGGATGAAAAGCTGTTGGTTCAGCCCAAATTGGAGTCGCAAAAGAATGCAGATATGCGGATTATGGTTTTGGGCAAGAAGGTGATCGCCGCAGTGCAACGCACCGCGAAAGCAGGTGATTTCCGCGCCAACTACCATCAGGGCGGGAGCGCCAAGCAAGTCAAGATATCCAAATTGGAGCGGCAGATGGCACTCCGGGCGGCCAAGGCCATGGGCTTGCGGTTTGCGGGTGTCGATATAATGCGCACCGAGGCAGGTCCGGTGGTGATGGAAGTGAATGCCTCGCCCGGCTTGGAAGGGATTGAAAGCGCGACAGGCCTTGACCTGGCGGGCAGAGTTATCGACTATGTGGCTGAATATGCGCGGCCCGCCCCCCCTATGCTTCAGGTCACGCCCCAAGCCGAGTGATGCCATGTTAGGTCGTTTAGGCCCATTAAAGCTGTTGTTGATCCTGCCTCTTTTTGCGGCCTTGATGGCGTGTGATGAGCGCCCGGGCAAGCCCAGCGAGCTGGAGCAAGCCGTGCGCGACAACAACGCGCTCAAGGTTCAGCAAATGTTGGCGGAAGGGGCGGACCCAAACTTTGCGTCCGAGAGCGCTGGTCCCCTTATTTATATCGCGGCAGGGCCAAAGGGCGGCGCGGAGGTAACGTTGGTGTTGTTGCAGGCGGGGGCTGACCCGAATGCGGCCAACAGCGACGGACGTTTGCCGCTGCAAAACGCAGCCAGTTGGTGCAGTGTAAACATTGTGTCATTGCTGCTTGAGGCCGGAGCAAATCCACATATGAAGGGCAAAGGCGACAAAACCGCGCTTGACGATACGTGCAAACGCCCGCAAACAGAACGGGAGTTGATCGTCAATATGCTGCGTGAGGCGATGAGCCGCTAGTCTTCGCAATTTATGGATCGGGACCGGATATGGACTTTCTAACATCGTTGCTTGTTGAATATGGAGCGCTGGGGCTGGCGGGCGTAGCGGCAGGTATTATCGCCGGTTTGCTGGGCGTCGGCGGCGGCATTGTGATGGTGCCGGTGATGAGCGTAATTTTTGCAGCGCAGGGCATGGAGGAGGCCGTAATCCTGCATGTGGCGGTGGCTACATCTTTGGCGGTGATTGTGCCGACAGGCCTATCGAGCGCGTTAGCGCACCATCGTAAGGGCGCGGTTTCCGGCGAGCTTTTGAAATTGTGGGCCCCGTCGATGGTGGCGGCCAGCTTTTTGGGCGGTATCAGTGCGGGGTTTTATTCTTCGTTGGTGATGCGGTTGATTTTCGGCGTGATGGCCATCTTGATTGCAGTCAATTCTGTGGTGCCGATCCAGAAAAAGCTGATGGCTCACCTGTCTGATTCTGCAAAGACCCATCGTATTAGTGCAGCTGTAATTGGCTATATTTCTTCTTTGATGGGAATCGGCGGTGGTTCACTGAGTGTACCGACGATGGCGGCGCTTGGGCGCAAGGTTCATCAGGCTGTGGGCACCAGTTCCGCACTTGGCGTGTTTATCGCGGTTCCCGGCGCGCTGGGCTTTGTGCTTTCCGGCTGGGGCGTTGGCGGTGTGCCGAATTATGCATTGGGCTATATCTATCTGCCTGCCTTTTTGGCGTTGGCTGTAGGGGCCATATTGTTTGCGCCCCTTGGTGCGGCGATCGCCCACAAGCTGTCGGGCGAGTGGCTCAAGCGCGTGCTGACCATTTATCTGCTGATTGTGGGTGTTCGCATGATCCTCAAAGCGATCGGGGGCTAACGCGCTACACAATTGTAGCGCGCCAGCGCGTTCGTGCGAAAACTAATAGTCTGTTCCGTCAGACTGTTCAATTTCCCACTGCACATTGACGGTGATAGAATAGGTCATTTCTCCTGCTTCCACAGGCACAGCCATGTCCGCTTCCATCATCGCCATGCGCGCGCCCATCTTCATGGGGCTTGGTGCATAATTTTGATTTTCTGAAATACTCATTACCTTGCCAAGCGCAACGCCCGCGGTATCCGTGTAGACTTGTGCGGTCTCCATGGCATTTTTCATGGCCCGTTTGCGGGCTTCTTTCATCAGCTCGTCAGTGTCGGAAACCGCGAAATTGATGCCATTGATGGTGTTGGCCCCAACGGTGACTGCAGAATCAAGCACCGCACCGATATTATCCAGATCAAGAATGCGCACGGTCACATTGTTGGACACACGATAGCCCGCGATTTTGGGCGGCAAGTGATAGCCATTTTCATCACGCTTGTCTGTGTGCACATAGTTGGGCTGAACGGAAAAACCGGATGTCTGAATATCCTTGCTGTCGATTCCAGCCTGCTTCAGCACATCGACGAGTGCGGTCATGGCCTCTGTGTTGGCCGTCAGGGCTTCGCGGGCGGTTTCTCCATCTGTGACCACGCCAGAGGTGACGATGGCCATATCTGGCGCGGCGTTGATTTCGCCGACACCGGAAATATTGATGGTAGCAGTGTAGTTATTTTCATCCGCAAAGATTGCGGGGGTGGAAAAGGCGACCAGAGATAGGGCCGCCGTCATGGGCAGAATCGCTTTAAGCATGTTTATCTCCATCATATTATGGTGACGATCCTGCCAATGATTTGCGACGCTTTTACGGCATCAATCGGGTGCTATTGTGTTACTCCATCGCTGACCGCTTCCGGGTTATAGTCCGGTGAGAATTGCAGCAGATAGGCAATAAGATCTGCACGATCCTCTTCTTTTCGAAGGCCTGCAAAAGACATCTTGGTGCCTTTGACGAAAGCGCGCGGCTTTTCTAAATATTGGTCAATTGTCTCAGGTGTCCACACCAGACCCTCTTCGCCAGCCTCGACAAGAGCGTTGGAATATTTATAGCCCTCCTGAGTGCCGGCAGTTTGACCAAAAATGTTGTTCAGTGGTGGCCCAACACGGCTTTTGGCGCCTTCACCTACCATGTGGCAGGACTTGCATTTTTTGAAAACACCTTCGCCTTCATCAGCGTCACCATCGGCGAACGCTGGCGCGTTGAATGCGAGCAGCACGGCCACGAGCAAAGAAAGTTTTTTCATCTGAGTACCTCCACAACAATTATGCCCGCCACCGTATCTAACCGACGGGCGAGCTGGCAATTGTTTCAAATGTCGCACGAGTAGCGCACTTACTCGATGCAGAAGGTCCTGTAGAGGTTTTCGATGTTGGTACGGACCGGCTTCTTCTCCAAAGAATAGTAGATTGCTTTACCGTCACGCCTCGTGTTCACGAGGCCTTCTTGCCGTAGCCGCGCCAATTGTTGTGAAACAGCTGCCTGCCGTGCATTCAGCAAATTCTCCAGATCAGAAACTGAAGCTTCGCCTTCTGCCAGACGGCACAAAATAGATAACCTGCCTTCATGGGCGATGGCTTTGAGAAAGACTGAAGTTTGATCCGTATCCAGACTAACGTCCGAGTTTTCGGGGGATTTCCCCTGCAAATCAACCGCTTGTAGACTCATTGTTCCCTCAATTGAGCATGTAGCTCTTATTTTTTTAAGTACAGACTTGATTGTTGCGCAGGATGCTTTATGACAGCGGAAATCCGCTAGCATTTTCCAGAAATATTCAGAATCGCCCAACCAATCGGGCTTAACGATATGCGTACTTGCCTATGTGATCAACTGGTAAGTGGCTAATTATAGGGTATTCCCTAAAACCTGTTCTGTTGAATACTCTGAGATGAAAGAAATCTCTTTCAATTGCTTTTGACCCTTGCTATGAGCAATTCGGGTTGGGCCTGTAGCTCAGTTGGTTAGAGCCGACCGCTCATAACGGTCTGGTCGTAGGTTCGAGTCCTACCGGGCCCACCATTCTTCTATATCACGCAAGTTCGCTGCGCTCACGCTCCGATGGGGTGGCGCAAAAGTGCGCCGGGCTGGCCGCCCAAGCCTGGGTTAGGTGCCTTATTGGGGGGCGGTTTGCTGGGCCGCGGTTTTATTCTGCCCGGTTTTTGAATCAGAGCGTAGCTGGTCATTGCATTTGGGGTGTATTATGTTCGGGGTCTCGAATTGTGCTGCGTGGGAGAGGTCGCGATGATGATTACGGATGTTGAGGACTTTTTCACCAAAGGATGTGGACGGTGCGACAAGTTTGGCACGCCGGATTGTGTGACACGGACCTGGATTGACGGGCTGAACGAATTGCGGCGGATTTGCCAAGATATGGGCCTTGAAGAGCATGTGAAATGGGCGCACCCGTGTTATATGCACAAGGATCGCAATATTGCGCTATTTGGGGCTTTGCGGAATGATTTTCGCCTGTCCTTTTTCAATGCGGGTCTATTGAGCGATCCTGAGGGTGTTTTGGTGCCGAATGGGCCCAACTCGCAAACGCCGAGCGTGATCAAATTTACCGCAAATGAACAGGTAACAGCTCTGGAGTCGACCATTCGCGCCTATATTCGCGAGCTGATGGAGGCCGCAGAAAAGGGCATCAAGCCGCCGAAGGTGGAGCGTGAGCTTGATTTGCCGGACGAAATGATTGATGCGCTGGATAGTGATCCGGAATTGGCCGAAGCATTTCACAATTTGACGCCCGGGCGGCAGCGCAGCTATGCGATCAATTTGAACGGGGCGAAAAAGTCAGAAACGCGGATCAATCGCATTGCGAAATTCCGAGATCACATTATTGCTGGCAAAGGAGCCATGGAGCGCTAAAAGCGTTTGATCAGCTCATATTGGCTGACGGTTTTTCGGGCGCCTAAATGGGTCAGAAAGCCGATAGTTTCCTCGGCGGCCTTGTCGATATTGATGAAGGCCATGGTGGGTTTGCCGATCAAATGTGCGGCGCGCTTTATCAGCGTTTGGCCGATATGCTGGTGGCGGCACGTGGGGGCGACGGCGAGTTGGTAGACCGCGTCGCTGGGGGCGGTCGCGATATAGCCAACTAGCTGGGTTTCTTGATAGGCGGCGAGGCAGATTGCTTCTGGCGCGGCGGCGATAGCAAAATCTTCATTCTGCCAGGAGGGCATCACATCGCGCAGCTTGTCAGTGTGTGGTGCGACAATGTCCCAATCCACTTGTTTGATGTGACAATCTGATTCCGCCCAGTCGCCTATCTCCATGGAAAAGCAATCAAATTCACGTTCGATCTCGTGGCCTTGCTTTAAATAGAGGTCAAGGGCGCGCTGGTTGCTGGTGAGGCATTCAAACTGAATCAGTTTGTAGCCTGCCTTGATGATCTCTGCTTCTGCGCGCGCGGCGATTTTCTTGGCGAGGCCTTTGCCGCGATGGGCGATGCGGGTGCCGCTGGCGATCAAGTGGGCGCGGTGATCATCGGTGCCGATAAGCCAGAAAGCCAACACCTGATCCCCGTCCATCGCCACAGAGGAAAGTGCCGGATCAAACTGGCGCTGGGCCAGCATGGCATTAAACTGGTCCAGCGTAGGTTGCAACGGAATGTCATAATCAGAGAAGGCATCCAACATGGCCGCGTGCAGGGCTTGCCGGTCAATATTTTGCGTATCTCTGATTTCAATGGGCATTAAAGCTCCTCCAGTTTCCACCAAATGAGGCCTGAAAGCAGGATAAGAAAAAGTGGTACAAAATAGGTCATTTCAATCGATAAAAACAATCCTCCTAAAGTGGCGATGGAGCCGCCGAGCAGAATGGCGAGCGATTGGCCGGAAAAAATGACCGATGTGGCGAATCCCATGCGATCGGGCGCACATTTTTGAGCATAGCTAATGCCGACGCCAAGTGCTGAGGCGGGAATGAACGCATAAAGGGCCTGCAAAATCACAACTTGAGTAAGGTTTTGCGCGAACGGGAAAAGGCCAAAATGCAATAATGCCGCAACAAAACCAAAGCCTAAAACAAACTTTTTGCTGCCGCGTTTTGCCAAATAAATGCAAAGCGCGGTTGCCGGCACCTCAACCACAGGCGTTGCGGCAAAGGCGATGGTGAGATCAACCGGATTTTTGGAGATATTGGCATCAATGAACAGTGCGAGATTGGCTAGTCTTACAATGTCACCAGATAAAACCAATGCTACAAAAAGCCCTATCAGCAAAAGATTGCGCGGCACGGCTCGCCATTTGAGCCAACTGAAGTTCTCTCCTTTTGGTTTCGGCTTGGTCACCACGACCCGCGCAAATAGCCAGATTGCGGCGGCCATAACTAAATAGCCAACGGCCTGAATTTGGAAAATGTTTCTGTAGCTCAAACCATAGGTGAGCAGGAGGCCGGCAATAGCGGGGCCAACCACCCAACCGGCAATAAAACCAATGCGCAGCTCGCCACTTTCTGTGGCCTTATCACCAAACCGCTCGGTTTCACGCTCTTGTGCCCAAGCGAAAAATTGTGCGTTGGCAGCCACCATAAAAGGGATTGCAATGCAAACCAGGATGAGAACGAACCATGCTGTTGTTGCAATCGACGTGAGGGCATAACTTAGCGCCAGCACAACAAAGCCGACGGTCATGATCAGTCGACGCTCGCGCATGCGATCCGAAAAATCGCCGATAATGGGTAAAACCACGAGCGAAATGATCGCCGGAACGGCAAAAGATAATCCATTCTCAAAGGTGGAACCGCCCAATGTCTGCGTAACAAAAAGCGCGCGAATGGGAAATGAGAGCACCCCAATTGTTGCGGTCAGGAACAGATAAAGGAACAGCGGCGCGGCAGATCTGCGCGCCGGCGAAAGCGAGATAAAAGACATTGAACTACTGATACTAGAGGGACAGGTTGACCCGTCTGTATTATCAGCAAACATATTGGTCTGCAAATGGTATGTTAATCTGCCGCGGGGAAGGTCAGAACCAATTTGCCGCGTACTTTGCCGCTTTTGCTGTGGCCGATGGCCCGGGCGATATCTGTGATCGGGTAGGTTTGCTCGATGTGCGGGCGGATATGGTGTGTTTGGCTCGAATCGGCGATGTGCGCGAGCGCTTTGTCATTTGGCGCGACCCAAAGGCCATGTTCCTTTTGCGCCCGTAACCCGTTGAGCAGCGGCGCGACAAACAGATTTTGCAGGGAAGGCAGCGCCGTGGCGAAAGCGCCTTTTGGGGAAAGTCGCTTGCGGGCGGTGCGGAACCGCATGGTGGAGGCGGTGTCAAAGATCAGGTCATATTGCCCATTCAAGGTGAGCGGGTCATGTTGCCGATAATCGATCACCTCGTCGCAGCCCAATTGTTTTGCCAGGGCCGCATTTTTGCCGCTGCACACACCGGTGACGGTTGCGCCTGATGCTTTGGCCAATTGCACGGCAATATGACCAAGCCCGCCGGTGCAGCCATTGATCAACACATGACGACCCGGTTGGAGTTGCGCCTTTTGAAACATAAATTGATGCGCAGTGAGGGCAACCAGAGGCATCGCCGCGGCTTCGGAGAAGTCGAGATGGGTGGGCATGGGCGCGATATTGTTGGCGGTGACGATTATTTGCTGGGCAAAGGCGCCGCCTTTGAAGGCCGGGACCATGCCAAACACTTTGTCTCCCGGCTGATAATTGGGCACTTTGGGGCCGACCTGCTTCACAAGTCCGGCAAAATCGGCGCCCAATATTCTTGGTGGTCGCGTCCAGCCGCTGAACAAGCGCGCATCTCCGCGCAACACCTTCCAGTCTACCGGATTTAGTCCGGCGGCTTTCACCTCTATCAAAATTTCTTTCAGTCCGATCGCCGGTGAAGCAAGTTCACCAAGTTCCAATTGGGTTTCGTCTCCATAGCGCGAAGTGAGCACCGCTTGCATGAAATATCCTAAAGCTGATCAATGTTCAGTTTTATATATGATCAATGATCGTATTTTGCAAGATGGGAATCAGTCTATGATGGGGAGGATCCCGCCGGGCTTAGTCGGCCAGCAATGCCTTCAGCCGCAGGCGCAGGGTGAGTTTCAACTCGTCAGCAAGGCGGTCGCGGTCTTTTTTACTCATGTACAAAGCCAATTGCGCGCTGGTGCTGACGCTGTGCAGCATGTGCCATAGGGCCAGTTTGGCGGCATCAGCTTCAATATGCGGCGCCAAATCTGTCAGCTTGTTGCTGAGATAGACGGCATTTGATTGGCTGGTTTCCGCCTCAAGGCTGCAGAGTTTTGGATCTGCCTGCATGGCCCCCCACAGCACCGCCAGCGCAGGGTCTTGTTGAAACAGGTCAAAAAAATCATCAATGGCCGGATCGATCTGGGTCAGAAATTGTTCTGTGCTGCTCACCGCGTCAAAGTGGGCGCGCAACTGGTCGCGGGTCAGATCAAGGTAATGCTGCATGATCAGGTGCAGCAGGGCGCTTTTGTCGGGAAAATATTGATAGATGGTGCTGATCGGCATTTCGGCCTTTGCCGCAATCTCGCGCATGCTCACCGCATCATTGCCATGTGCACCGATCAATTGGCGGGCGGTGCGCAAAATCATGTCCACCTTCTGGCGGCTGCGGGCCTGTTTGGGGATGCGGCGATCAGTTTTTAACGTCATAGCGAAAATGGACTCACTGCGATGGAGGCCAAAGCATAGCGAGGTGGGGGCAGACGGTCCAGATCATCTGGCATGGATCATGGTCTGCCCCGCAATGGGCCTTCGATTAGCTTGTCGGTCAAGAAGCCAGGCTTGATGGATAGCCAGCCGCGTTCAGTGCGGCGAGGATGTCATCATTGTCCGCCTTTGAGGTGACGTCGATTTTGTGTTCGCTCAAATCCACTTTGATGTCAGCACTGCTGTCCACGTCCTTGATTGCTTTTAAAACTGCTGCCTCGCAATGGCCGCATGTCATGTCGGGTACATTAAATTTTGTCATTCAAATATCCTTTCGTTTTTGGCATCGATAGCGCTTCCCTTCGCTGGAAGGTCAAGCGTAATTTTTTGCATTCTTCTGCTTGACCTTACCGTTACTGCAAGCTGCATCAATTTGCCATTGCATTAACACAAGGGGGGGGGCGCCAAATGGGCGGTGCGGACAAGCAGAAACAGTTGATTGAGGCGCAGATTGCGGTGTGCAAGGCTGAACTGGTCGAGCTGCAGAAAACATGCTGCCTGAATAAACGCGGCGAAAAGATGACGGGCTTAATCGCGGAAGTTGAGCGCCTTGGCCAGGATCAATTAGCGCTGGACAGTATGGCGCCCGATGATGCTGCCGCCTTTATTGACCAACTCGAAGCCGTTGGCGGGAAACTGGGTGTACTCTATGCCACCTGCTGCACGCCCACCCGCGAGCCTATCTATGCGGCGATGTTTAAGTCTTTGTCCAAGATCCATCTCAGGCTATTGAAGTTGCAACACGGTCGATAGCTATCTTGACGCACTATATCGCTGGAAACAGATTGGTGCGTTTTACTTCGCCGTAAGCAAAGCTGGTTTCAATGCCAGCCACGCCGGGAATGCGATGGATGGATTGGCGGGTGAAGCGTTCGTAGTCTTCTAGGCTGGCGACGATCACGCGCAAAAGATAATCCCAATCGCCGGTCATTAGATGGGCTTCCAGAATTTCATCGATATTTTTGATGGCGGTTTCAAATTCGCCGACGGCTTGCTCGGTGTGGTGCTGCAGTTTGATGCGGACAAACACGGTGACGGGGAGCCCATAGCGTTTTTGATCGACGATGGCGCTGTAGCCGCGGATAATGCCTTGTTGTTCTAGATTACGCAGGCGACGCAGACAGGGCGAGGGGGAAAGGTTGACCCGTTCGGCCAGTTCCTGATTGGTCAGGCGGCCATCGCGTTGCAGCTCGCGGATGATTTTTTGATCTATTTTGTCCATTAGATCGCTATTTGTTGGCAGAATATTGCCGAAATATATCATTTGAGGGTGAAGTTCGCCAGAACATTGCGCGGCATTTCTTTTATTCTTTTGGGTAAGAGAGGACCGTTCGGTCTGCCACAGAAATTGGAGGTGCGCGACATGACCCACAATAATAAAAACCAAGGTTTTGCTACCAAAGCCATTCACCATGCCTATGACCCGCAAGACGAGGGCGGTGCGCTGACACCTCCTCTGCACTTGACCTCGACCTTCGCTTTTCCAACAGCGGAGCATGGCGGGGAAATTTTTGCTGGTGATCGTGAGGGGCATGTTTATTCGCGCATCTCCAACCCCACCAATGATTTGTTGGAACAGCGCATGGCGGTGTTGGAAGGTGCGGAAGCGGCGCTGGCCAATGCGTCTGGCATGGGGTCCATCACTTCAGCGCTTTGGACCTTTGTGGCGCCGGGCGACGAGATCATTGTAGACACGACGCTTTATGGTTGCACCTTTGCTTATATGCGCCACGGGCTGCAAAAGTTTGGCGTGGACATCACCCATGTGGATATGACGGACCCGCAAAATGTGGCCAAAGCGATCAGCGGCAACACCAAAGTGGTTTACTTTGAAACCCCGGCCAACCCGAATATGCGCCTGGTGGATATTGAAGCGGTGAGTGCCATTGCCCATGAGTTTGATGCCAAGGTGATCGTCGACAACACTTATGCAACGCCTTACCTGACCCGCCCGATTGAACATGGTGCGGATTTGGTGCTGCACTCGGCCACAAAATATTTGGGCGGCCATGGCGATGTGATCGCCGGGCTGATTGCGGGCCGCAAAGAAGATATCGATCAGATTCGTCTGGTGGGCATGAAAGATATGACGGGCGCGGTGATGGCACCGTTCAACGCCATGCTGATTATGCGCGGGTTGAAAACCTTGCAATTGCGCATGGACCGCCATTGTGCGAGCGCGATGGAAATCGCCCAGCGTTTGGAACAGCATCCGATGATTTCCAAAGTCTATTTCCCCGGCTTGCCGAGCTTTGAGCAGCATGAGCTGGCGAAAAAACAAATGACTGACTTTGGTGGTATGATTGCGTTTGAACTGATTGGCGGCATGCATGCAGGCATTTCCACCATGAACCGTTTGGATATGATCCAACGGGCGGTGAGCCTTGGGGATGCGGAAACATTGATCCAGCACCCGGCGTCTATGACCCATTCGACTTACACGCCGGAAGAGCGGGGCGAACATGGCATTTCCGAAGGCTTGGTGCGGTTGTCAGTTGGCCTTGAAGAGGTTGAGGACATCTGGGCCGATTTGGAGCAGGCTTTGCCAGCAGCAAAAGCGCAGGTTGCGTAAGCTAGATCAAAGGGAGTGGGGCGATGAGCAAGAAAATAGGGCAGCTGAAAGAGCTGGAAGGGCAGATTTTGTGGCTGGCGTGCTGGATGGTACATCATGCCAACCATATCCGCCCGAAAGGTGACCAGCAGATCAAGATCGGCGGGCATCAGGCGTCTTCTGCCTCGATCGTGTCGATCATGACCGCGCTCTATTTTAGTGTGCTCAAGCCCGAAGATCGGGTGGCGGTGAAGCCGCACGCCTCACCCATTTTCCATGCGATCCAATATTTGATGGGCAATCAAGAGCTGGACCGGATGAAGAACTTCCGCGGCTTTGGCGGGGTGCAATCTTACCCCAGCCGCACCAAGGATATTGATGATGTGGATTTCTCCACTGGGTCCGTTGGACTGGGTGTCGGCATCACGGCCTTCGCCTCCATGATCCAGGATTATATTCAGCACAAGAGCTGGGCCGCCGAAAAGCCAATGGGCAAAATGGTGGCACTTGTGGGCGATGCTGAAATGGATGAAGGCAATATTTTCGAATGCCTTCAAGAAGGCTGGAAGCATGATCTGCGCAATGTGTGGTGGATCATTGATTATAACCGCCAGAGCCTAGATGGCGTAATCCGCGAAGGCTTGTGGAGGCGGCTGGAACCGATTTTTGAAGCGTTCGGCTGGGAGGTTGTGCGCCTGAAATATGGCGTGAAGCAACGCGCGGCATTTGAACGATCCGGCGGCGACAAGCTGAAAGAGTGGATCGATAATTGCCCGAACCAGCTTTATTCGGCACTGACCTATCAGGGCGGTAAAGCGTGGCGTGCACGTTTGCTCGATGAGATTGGCGATCAGGGCGATGTGACCAAGCTGATTGAAAGCTATTCCGATGACGAATTGGCCGAGTTGATGAACAATCTCGGTGGCCAGTGCGTGGAAAGCTTGGTGGAAGCTTTTGAGAGCATCGATCATGATCGGCCCACGGTGTTTATCTCCTACACCATTAAGGGCTGGAGCACGCCGCTGGCGGGGCATAAGGACAATCATGGTGGGTTGATGACCACAACTCAAATGGATGAATTTAAGCGCCAGATGGGGGTGGCTGATGGCGACGAGTGGGAAAAATTCTCACTTGTGAAAGACGCGGCTGCGACACAGAAATTCTTGGATCAGGTGCCGTTCTTCGCCAAGGGCACGCGCCGCTTCTCCGCACCATCCGTTGAGGTGGGCGCACCCGTTGAATTGAATGATCGGGAGATTGCCAGCCAAGCCGGGTTTGGCAAGATTTTGGATGAAATTGCCAAGAATAACCCGACTTTGTCGGAGCGGATTGTGACCACGTCGCCTGATGTGACGGTGACGACGAATTTGAGCGGTTGGGTGAACCGTAAGGGCCTGTTTGCGCGCAATGAACTCAATGATGAGTTTAAGGATCAGCGGATTCCGTCAGCGCAGAAATGGGCGTTTTCGCCTGATGGTCAGCATATTGAGCTGGGCATTGCCGAGATGAATTTGTTCTTGCTGTTGGGCGCGGCGGGGCTGTCTCACTCTGTGTTTGGTGAGCGGTTGCTGCCCATTGGCGCGGTTTATGATCCCTTTGTGGCACGGGGCTTGGATGCGCTCAATTATGCCTGTTATCAGGATAGTCGCTTTATGATTGTGGGCACGCCCTCGGGCGTGACGTTGGCCCCGGAAGGCGGCGCGCACCAATCCATCGGCACGCAATTGATCGGCATGAGCCAAGATGGACTGGCGGCGTTTGAGCCTGCCTATGTGGATGAATTGTCGGCCATTATGCATTGGGCCTTTGACTATATGCAGCGCAATGGCGAGGGCGACCCGGACGAGCGGACTTGGCTGCGCGATGAAACCGGCGGCTCGGTTTATCTGCGCCTGTCGACCAACCCAATTGAGCAGCCGCAATGGCGCAAGGATGAGGGGTTCAAGCAGGGCGTGATCGACGGCGCTTATTGGATGCGTGAGCCGGGGCCGAATGCAGAAATTGTAATTGCCTATCAAGGTGTGGTGGCGCCGGAGGTGATCGAGGCTGCCGGACGCATTGGCGAAGATCGGCGCGACATCGGCGTTTTAGCCTGCACTTCAGCCGACCGGCTGAACGCAGGATGGACCGCAGCACAACGGGCGCGGCGGCGCGGGCAGGCCAATGCGCAGTCGCATATTGATCGGCTGCTGGCGCAGTTGCCGCCGCATTGCACGATCATCACGGTGACAGACGGGCATCCGGCCACTTTGGGCTGGCTGGGCGCTGTCGCTGGCCACCGCACCGTGCCGCTTGGCGTGGAGCACTTTGGCCAAACGGGCACCATTGCGGATCTTTACGCTCATTATGGCATCAATGCCGATGCGATTGTGAGCGTGGCGCAAAATATTGTGCAGGGGCGTCCGGTCCGGCATTTGCGAGAGGTCATTTAGGCGCTTTCGGGGCTTGATAAATCAAGGTGAGGCTTTAACACTAGAGCCTCACGATTGTCCCTGTCTGTCCCAAAGAGTTTTAAATGAAACGTTCCCGAATTAATGAAATTATGGCTGAAGCCGATGAGATGATCCAGTCTTTTGGTTTTGTGCTGCCGCCCTTTGCCTATTGGACGCCGGAAGAGTTTAAGGCCAATGCCGACAAAGCGCGGGCCTTGATTGATGCGCGGTGTGGTTGGGATATTACTGACTATGGCGCGGGTCGGTTTGATGAAATGGGCCTGTTTTTGTTTACCCTGCGCAATGGCCGCTTGGCGGACCTGCAGCGCGGCGGTGGCATGTGTTATGCGGAAAAGCTACTGATTTCTCGACAGGATCAGCTGTCGCCCATGCATACCCATGTGATCAAAGCCGAAGACATCATCAATCGCGGCGGCGCGACCATGGTGATCGAGCTTTTCGGCTCCGACGATGACGGAAATTTTGCCGAAGACCGCGGTGGCATGGTGCTGTGTGACGGCATTGAACGGCCTTTTGCGCCGGGCGAGAAGCTGAAATTTGCGCCGGGAGAAAGCGTGACCCTGATGCCGGGCGATTGGCACGCCTTTTGGGGCGAGGGGGGCGATGTGCTGATTGGTGAGGTTTCTACCGTCAATGATGATGAAACCGACAATATTTTCCGTGAGCCGATTGGACGATTTGCCGAGATCGAAGAAGATGAAGCACCGACGCATTTGCTGGTGAGTGATTATAAGGGTTATTTGGGGTAGGTTTTTGCCCCTGATGGCACCCCACCCTTAGTCTCTCTTTTGTGCTCGCGCCGGAAGGCTGGCCATCAAGGGGAGGTAAGCAGCTGTTTGCGCTAGCTTTATCGTCGCACACAGCTTCATCCTCGAGCTTGACCCGGGGAACCAGGCAGGGGCTACTCAAGATGCACAATGCTGATGAATTGCCAGTGGACAATCCGGCCTGGATTCCCGCCTTCGCGGGAATGACGGGGAGGTGGTTTGCTGCGGCCCATCACATCCCCCGCGGTCACCCCAAGACTTGATCTTGGGGTCCATTTCACGTTGGCTGAGGCGCAGGGTAGAAGCTATTTGATGAACGTTTTCCCGAATTAATCCATTAGGTGCCGCACCGTTGTCCTCAAATGGATTGCAAGATCAAGTCTTGCAATGACGTGGATGGGGCTTGTGAAGGTGGTGGCAAATCACGAGCCTGTTTGCTCGGGCGTTGCGATATTCTCCTGCGCATTCCCGGCCTTGAGCCGGGATCAGTTTTGGTCCCGGATCAGGTCCGGGACGGCCAAGAGGTGGCGGTAGGGGCATCCTAAAAAACCGTCGATTTTACCCGTGCGATATGGGCGCGCATTTCGGCTTTTGCGCCTTCGACATCTTTGTTTTTGATGGCGTCCAAAATCTTGCGGTGGCCTTCAAGTGAAATCACTTGGCGTTCGCGGTTGTCGTAGATTTTGGTTTTGGGGGGCAGAAGCGAGCGGTTGATGTTTTTGGCCAGTTCGTAAAGGGTGGCATTGCCGGTGGCGGCGGCGAGGGTTTCGTGGAATTCGTGATCGATTTTTCGAAGTTCAATCCCGTCCGTGGTCTGGCCCTGTTTTTCCAGCAGTGCTTCCAGCATTTCGATGTGGCGGGGTTCACCCATTTCGGCGGCGAGGGCTGCCAGTTGGGGCTCTAGAATTTCGCGCAGTTGGAAAATTTCAAGGGCGCGGCGAGACCCTGTGTTGGTGGTGACAGCCAAGGTGCGCATCAAATCGCCGCGGGTGGCGGACTGGATATAATTGCCGCTGCCTTGGCGAGCAGCCAGCACGCCTTTTTCCTGCAGCACACGGATGGCCTCGCGCAACGAATGTCGCGACACATTGAAGATTTCGGCCAACTGCCGCTCAGGGGGCAATGTGTCTCCCGGGCCGAGATTTTTTTCTTCGATCATGACGCGAATTTTTGCGATCACCGCCTCATATGCGCGCTCAGGCGCTGGCTTTTGGGCGGTGTCCTGCATGTCGGGCTTTGGTGAAGGTGCCAAATTTTTCCCCGCTTTCGATTGGTTTTTATGATTCTTAGCGCAAATGGGGGGAAATGCAATCATTGCATGTGTTTAATTCACAATCGGGTCGTATTTCGGCACAACAATATTGCCAATTTCGCACCTATACTGTGTTGACCTTGCTGCAATTGGCGTGAATATTGGTGCAACCAATCGACGATCCTAACGCGATCACGCGGCGACAGGAGGCTAGCCCATGCAACACTTTACAACCCGACCAGAAATTCGTGGTGATTTTGGCGTTGTGGCCAGCACGCATTGGATTGCCAGTGCTGTTGGCATGGCGGTGCTGGAACGGGGCGGCAACGCGTTTGATGCGGCGGTGGCTACCGGGTTTGTGTTGCAAGTGGTGGAGCCACATTTGAACGGGCCGGGCGGCGAGGTGCCGATGATTATCGCCAAGGCCGGCGAAGCGCCACAAGTGGTGTGCGGGCAGGGTGTTGCGCCGGAAGGGGCGACCATCGCCCATTACCGCAATGAAGGCTTTGATATTATGCCGGGCTCGGGGCTGTTGTCCGCGGTGGTGCCGGGCGCGTTTGACGCCTGGATGATGGTGCTGCGCGATTATGGCACCATGAGCGTCGAGGATGTTTTGAGCTATGCCATTCATTATGCAGAGGCGGGCATTCCGCTGGTGCCCAATATTGTGGGTACGATTGGCAAGGTGAAAGATTTGTTCACTGATCATTGGAAGAGCTCCGGTGCGATCTATTTGCCAAACGGCAACGTGCCCAGCTTGAACGGCAAATTCACCAACCCGCAATTGGCGGCAACTTATCGACGGATTATTGAGGAATCGAAAGTGGTGAGCGGGCGTGAGTCGCAAGTGGATAAGGCGCGGGACGCGTGGTATCGCGGTTTTGTCGCGGAGGCCATTGGCGATTTCTTTGCTAATAATGAATTGATGGACACATCTGGCCGCGCACACAAGGGCGTGTTGACAGCGGATGATATGGCCAATTGGCAGGCCAGCTATGAAGCGCCGCTCAGCTATGAGTATGGTGGAAATGAGGTGCTGAAGGCCGGGCCGTGGACGCAGGGGCCCACCTTGTTGCAGCAATTGGCGCTGCTCAAGGGCTTTGATCTGGATGCGCTGGACGAACGCGACCCGCAATTTGTTCATCTGGTGACTGAGGCCAGCAAATTGGCCTTTGCCGACCGTGAAGCCTATTATGGCGATCCGGACTTTGTGGATGTGCCGATGGATGTGTTGCTGAGCGATGATTATAATGATGCGCGGCGGCAATTGATTGGCGATATGGCCTCCCTGCAATTGATGGCGGGGCAGATCGGCGATGACACGCCGTTCGCCATCGATCGCCCTAAGGGGCAGACCGAAGAGGGCCGCAATAATACCAGTATGGGCGAACCGACAGTGGCCAAATTTGACCATCAGGAACTGGGTGAGAATGGCAGCGTGAAGGGCGATACCTGCCATCTGGATATTATCGATCGTTGGGGCAATATGGTGACCGCCACGCCAAGCGGGGGCTGGCTGCAAAGTTCGCCCGTTGTGGAGGGCTTGGGCTTTTGCCTGACCAACCGGGCGCAAATGTATTGGCTGGATGAAAAATCGCCGAGTGCCTTGGCGCCGAAGCGGCGGCCGCGGACTACGCTTTCAGTCAATATGGCCCTTAAGGATGGTCAGCCGGAGTTGATCTTCGGCACCCCGGGCGGGGATCAGCAGGACCAATGGTCGCTGCATTTCTTCTTGCGCCATGTGCATTTCAGCCTGAATTTGCAGGAAAATATCGATTCACCGGGCTTTTTCACCAATCATATCACCTCGAGCTTCTATCCGCGTGAGATCGATGCTGGGCACTTGGAGGTGGAAACGCGTTTTGGCCAGCAAACTATTGAGGCCCTGCGGGCAAAGGGCCACAATGTGGTGGCCGATAGCGAGTGGGCCATTGGCCGGATGACCGCAGCGCAGACCAGCGATGGCTTTTTGCGGGCGGCGGCCAATCCGAGGCAAATGCAAGGCTACGCGGTGGGGCGCTAATTGGCGCTGATAAGGGCGGAATTCATGGTGGAAATATGCCGTGAGAAATGCCATGCTTTGCGCGTCGGTGGGATGACACTTCCAATCAAGGGACAGTTTTAAAATTGGCAGAGAAGTATGATGTGGCCATTGTCGGCGCAGGGATTGCGGCGGCAGGCATAGGTGCGCAACTGGCGCAGCGTGGGCTGAAAATTGTTCTGCTCGAATCAGAGGACCGACCCGGCGTGCACAGCACAGGCCGATCCGCTGCGATTTTCGTGCAAAATTATGGCAATGATACCATTCGGGCGCTCAGCCGCGCGTCATTCCAATATTTCCAAAATCCGCCGAAAGATATTTTCGATTATTCCGTTTTGGGTGATCGGGGCATTTTGTTTGTGGCCAATGAAGCGCACAAACCGCATTTGGACGAGTTGCTGGCGGCAGGCGAGGGGTTGATCCCTATCAGCGTGGAGCAAGCGATTGAAATGATGCCGCTGTTGAACAAAGAGCGGCTTGTGGCCGCGGCGCACGAACCCAATGCAAAAGATCTGGACGTGGCGGGCCTGCATCAAGGCTGGCTGAAGCAGATCAAGCAAAATGGTGGCGAAGTGCGCACGGACAGCGAAGTGCTTTCCGGCAGCAATGCATCGGGCCATTGGGTTTTGGAGACAAATTCCGGGCCAGTTGAAGCGGACAAAATTGTCAATGCTGCTGGTGCGTGGGGCGATGTGGTGGCTGAACGGTGTGGTGTGCGTCCGGTGGGCTTGCAACCAAAGCGCCGGTCTATTGGTGTTTTGCCCTCGCCACAGCCGGAGCAATCCATGCATTGGCCAATGCTGGTTGATGCCGGGGAGACTTGGTATATGAAGCCCGATGCGGGGCAGTTTTTGGTGTCGCCCGCCGATGAAGATCTGGTCGAGCCGCATGATGCCTTTGTTGACGATATGGTATTGGCCGAAGGGCTTTTTCGCTTTGAAGAGATGATGAATTTTGAAGTGACCCGGCTGGAGCATAGCTGGGCCGGGCTGCGGGTGTTTCCGCCAGATGGCACCCCAATTTCTGGCTATTCAGCGGACCAAAAAGGCTTTTTCTGGCTTGCGGGGCAAGGTGGATATGGCATTCAGACCTCCGCGGCCCTGTCAGAATTGGCAGCCTGCCAATTGATGGAAGTGGAATTACCTACATTTGCAGAGCAATGGCTGGTGGACAGCCTTTCGCCTGCGCGATTTGAACACTAAGAGGAAGAAAAAATGAGCATTAAACGCATCGAACCCGGTTCACGCATGAGCCAAGCTGTTATCTTTGAAAATATGGTCTATTTGGCAGGCCAAGTGGGCACGCCTGCTGCGAGCATCGAAGAGCAAACCAAAAGCATTTTGGACAAGATCGACCGTTTGTTGGCTGAATCCGGCACGTCTAAATCAAATGTCCTGAAGGCTGAAATCTGGCTTTCAGACATGAAGCATTTCAATGAAATGAATGCGGTTTGGGATGAATGGATCGATCCAGCCAACCCACCCGCGCGCGCGTGCGGCGAAAGCAAGTTGGCGACGCCTGATTTTGATGTAGAGATCATGATCACCGCCGCTAAAGTTTAGCAAAAATAGGGCTGCTGATGCCAATTGCGCATTTGTTTATGCAAAAGGGTCAATTGGCAGCCCGATTTGTTTGCGGTATGACTTGCTTTAGGGTTTAAATAATGCGCGTTGCGCACAACCTAAAGGCATAAGGTTTCAGGGGAACAGCATGGCAGAAATCGAACGCGAAGCGATGGAATATGATGTGGTGATTATTGGCGCGGGGCCTGCAGGGCTTTCGGCAGCGATCCGCATCAAGCAAAAAGCGGGCGACGATGTTTCTGTGGTGGTGCTGGAAAAAGGCTCCGAAGTTGGCGCGCATATTCTGTCTGGCGCGATTTTGGATGTGTCCGGCCTCAATGAATTGATCCCTGATTGGCAGGAAAAAGATGCGCCGATCAAAACTGCGGTCGGCACGGACCATTTTCATGTGTTTTCCGAGACTGGCAAAAAGACCATTCCGCACGCGTTTATGCCGCCACTTTTGAGCAACAAAGGCTGCTATATCGTGTCCATGGGCAATGTCTGCCGGTGGATGGCTGAGCAGGCTGAAGCGATTGGCGTTGAAGTGTTTCCTGGTTTTGCGGCGTCCGAACTTGTTTATGGCGAGAATGGCGAAGTGGCGGGCGTTGTGGCGGGCGAATTCGGCCTGAACCCGGATGGCACGCCCGGGCCAAACTATGAGTTAGGCATGGAGCTGCGCGGCAAATATGTGTTTTTCTCAGAAGGTGCGCGCGGATCTCTGTCGCAGCAATTGATTGAGAAATTTGATCTGGCGAAAGATGCCGACCATCAGAAATATGGTCTGGGCATGAAAGAGATTTGGGAGATTGACCCGGCCAAGCACAAGCTTGGGCATGTGGAACACTCCATGGGCTGGCCGCTGGACAAGGATGCGGGCGGCGGCTCCTTTATTTATCATTTGGAAGATAATCAGGTTTATGTCGGGTTTGTGGTGCATCTGGATTACAAAAACCCGCACCTTTTCCCGTATGGCGAGTTCCAAAAATTCAAGCACCATCCACATGTGGCCGAGCTGCTGAAAGGTGGGCGTCGCACTGCTTATGGTGCGCGGGTGATTTCTGGTGGCGGTATTCAATCGCTGCCGAAAATGGTGTTCCCCGGCGGCGCGCTTTTGGGCTGTGCGGCAGGCACGCTCAATTTTGCGCGGCTTAAAGGCAATCATAATGCGATGCTGTCTGGCATCGCGGCTGCCGATGCTGCGGTTGAAGCATTGAGCGCTGGACGCGCGGGCGACGAGTTGACCGCTTACGAGACCGAAGTGCGGACGGGTCCAATCTTTAAAGATATCGACAAGGTGCGCAATGTGAAGCCCTTGGGCAAAAAGGGTCCGTTTGGCGTGATGCTCTCCGGCATGGATATGTGGTGGGCGTCTTTGTTCGGCAAACCGCTGTTCGGCACGCAGAGCCATGGCGTTTCTGACGCGGAGGCGACTGGCAAAGCGGCAGATTATCCGAAGCTCACCTATCCGAAACCGGATGGTGAGTTGAGCTTTGACCGGCTGACCAATGTGAGCTTTTCCTTCACCAACCATGCGGAAGAGCAGCCGTGCCATTTGAAGCTCAAAGACCCGTCTGTCCCAATTGAAAAAACACTGCCGGAATATGATGAGCCATCGCAACGCTATTGCCCGGCGGGGGTTTATGAAGTGGTTGAGCAAAATGATGGGTCTGGCCCGAAATTTGTGATCAATGCGCAAAACTGCGTGCACTGCAAAACCTGCGACATCAAAGACCCGGCCCGCAATATTGTGTGGACCACCCCGCAGGGCGGTGAGGGACCGAATTATCCGAATATGTAGGTTGCGATTTGGGCCAGACGCGCACTTGCTGCGTCGATTGGCTTGAATTACGCTGCCTGTCATTACACCCCCACGTCATTACCGGACTTGATCCGGTAATCCATTTGCGCTTGGCCAGTTGGCGATGTGTTCGCGAGTTGGCGCAGACATGGGCCAAGACCATAACCCTTTTAACCAGTCTTCAGTTGCTGCATGGACCACCGGGTCAAGCCCGGTGGTGACGGGGAGGGAAAATATTCTTGTGGAGGCTTTGCTCTTAGGCCTGCGAATGGTGACCTTTTGGCCACCATTTTCCTTTTCCGAGCACGTCCATCTGATTTTCGATGAAAATTTTTCGATCACATCTTGCCAAATCTGAATCCGGCTGACAGATTTTCAGCCATACTAATTTCTGGCCTCACGCGCGATTTGCGCCTCTCAGGCGATCCAGAACTATATGATCGAAGGATTTAGCTGTGGCACAAGTGCAAAATGCCCAGGGCGTGGGCAATATGTGGTTAGATGAGGCGCGGGTGACGTTTAAGTTGGCGTGGCCGTTGGTGTTGGCGCAATTGGCGCAGATCGGGTTGAGCACATCAGATGTGATCATGATGGGCTGGCTTGGGCCTGAGTTTCTGGGCGCCGGGGCGCTGGCGCACTCTTTTATGTTTTTCTTCCTGATTTTCGGCATGGGGCTGGTGACAGCTGTTGCGCCCATGATGGCGAAAGCCATTGGTGAGGAAGATGAGGTTTCGGTGCGCCGTACGGTGCGTCAGGGCTTTTGGGTGTGCATTGCGTTCAGCACAATCGTCATTCCCTTTATGCTGCAAATTGATCATATCTTTTTGCTGCTGGGGCAGGAGCCAGACATTGCCGTGTTGGCGGAGACCTATGCCCGGGTTGGGGCCTTTCAGTTTTATCCTTTTCTGCTGTTTGCGGTGATGCGGTCCTTCTTGGCGGCGCACAACATCACCATGATTGTTCTGCTCGCTACTTTGGTGGGGATCGTGCTCAATATTATCGGCAATTATGGCTTGATGTTCGGCAATTTTGGCCTGCCGCGGCTGGAACTGTTGGGGGCTGGTATCTCAACTGTGATTGTGCACAGCGCCACCTTCCTGTTCGCGCTGTTTTATGCGCTCGCGCTCAAGCGCTTTAAAGATTACAATTTGTTGCAGCGTTTTTGGAAACCGGATTGGCAACGCTTTTTCGATGTGATCCGTGTGGGCGTCCCCATCGGTTTTATGTTGATGGCGGAGGTCGGGATGTTTTCTGTGGCCGCCTTTATGATGGGCTGGCTGAGCAAGCCGGAATTGGCTGCCCATGCGATCGCGCTACAGATCACCGCGATTTCATTTATGGTGCCACTTGGCATTAGCCAAGCCACAACGGTGCGTGTTGGCATTTGCCATGGGCGTCGGTCGCCCATCGGGGTGATGGTTGCTGGCTGGACCAATATCGCCATGGGTGTTGGCTTTATGGTGTTCACCTGCATGTTGTACATTCTGTTCCCTGGGTTTTTTGTCCAGTTCTTCCTAAATCCGGCCGACCCGGAGAATGTTGCGGCGTTCAACTTTGCGGTGACCTACATCATGATTGCTGGCGTTTTCCAATTGGTGGATGGCGGGCAGGTGATGGCTGCCGCCTCCTTGCGTGGCCTTTCAGATACCAAAGTGCCGATGGCTATTGCCTTGTTTGGCTATTGGGTTGTGGGCATTCCCGTGGGTTATTTGCTCGGCTTCGTGTTTGAATGGCGCGGCATTGGCGTATGGGCAGGCATGGCGCTTGGCCTTGCGGTAGTGGCTGTGTTGTTGACCATTCGCTTTGCCCAGCGAGAAAAGCTTGGGCTGGTGCACTACGGCTGATGCTGCTTTTCAATCAAATGTCATTTGGTTGCATGGCAAATTCGATGTAGAATTGGATTGCGCCTACATTTATTTTAAGGTTAAAATGATTTAGGGCGCATGCGGCTTAGAATTTCGGCTGCCCTGAACAAAGGTATGACGCATCAACCGCTTGACGGTTGCGTGCGGGAGGGGGAAGCTCACGCCATGACAGAGAAGTTGCACGACATTATTGCGCCCTATGTGGGCGAAACAGGCGGCCTGATTTCGGCGATGCACGCGGTGCAAGCAGAGTTGGGTTATTTGCCTGAGGATGTGCTGCCCGTGGCGGCAGACCTTTTCAACCAAACCAAAGCCGAAGTGAAGGGCGTGATCAGTTTTTATGCTGATTTCCGCGATCAACGGGCGGGCGCCAATCATGTGCGCGTTTGCGTGGCGGAGAGCTGCCAGTCCGTGGGGTCGCGTGAGCTTGTGACGGCGCTGGAGGAGCGTTTTGCCCTGAAGCTGGGTGAAACGGATTTGGCGCGGGAGCTGACGATTGAGCCGGTTTATTGCCTCGGGCTTTGCTCGGTGTCGCCTGCAGCCGAAGTGAACGGCAAATTGGTGGCTAAGGCCGATGCTGATAAAATCGCCGAGCGGGTGGAGGCATAGCATGATCAAGATTTATGTGCCTTTAGACAGCGCCGCAATTGCCCTTGGGGCCGACGAGGTGGCCGAAGCGATTTTGAGCGAAGCGCAAAAGCGCGATGCCTCTGTGCAATTGGTGCGCAATGGCTCGCGCGGGATGCACTGGTTGGAGCCGCTGGTTGAGGTTGAGCAGGAAGGCAAGCGGATCGGCTTTGCCAATGTGGATGAAGGCGATGTGTCTTCTCTGTTTGAGGCGGGTTTTTTGACCAAAGCAGATCACCAAAGTTGCATCGGCGAGGTGGATGCGCATCCATTTCTAGCAAAGCAGGAACGGCTGACTTTTGCGCGCTGCGGCATTATCGATCCGTTGGATATAGACGCTTATCAAGAACATGGCGGCTTGGTCGGGTTGAAGCGGGCTATTGAGTTGAACCGCGAGGAAATTGTCGGCGATGTGATGCTATCCGGACTGCGCGGGCGCGGCGGGGCTGGCTTTCCGGCGGGCATCAAGTGCAAAACCGTGAGCGAGGCCGAAGCCGACCAGAAATATATTGTTTGCAACGCAGATGAAGGCGATAGCGGCACCTTTGCGGACCGGATGATCATGGAAGGCGACCCGTTTTGCCTGATCGAAGGCATGGCGATTGCCGGGTTGGGCGTGGGCGCCACCAAGGGCTATATCTATCTGCGGTCCGAATATCCGGTCGCTCTTAAAGTATTGAATCAAGCAATCGAAATTGCCCGTGAAAACAATCTGTTGGGCGACAATGTTCTGGGATCGAATCGGGCATTTGATCTCGACGTGTTTGTCGGTGCGGGCGCATATATTTGCGGTGAAGAGACCTCTTTGCTTGAAAGCTTGGAAGGCAAGCGCGGGCAGGTGCGGGCCAAGCCGCCGCTGCCGGCGCTGGAAGGCTTGTTCGGCAAACCGACCCTTGTGCACAATGTGATTTCCCTGTGCAGTGTGCCGATCATCCTGGCCAAAGGCGGTGAATATTACGCCGATTATGGCATGGGCAAATCCAAAGGCACACTGGCGTTTCAATTGGCGGGCAATATTGCCCAGGGCGGTTTGGTGGAGAAAGCCTTTGGCCTCTCGCTGCGCACCTTGATTGAAGATTTTGGCGGCGGCACCCGCAGCGGGCGACCATTTCGCGCGGTGCAGATTGGTGGACCGTTGGGCGCATATCTGCCGGAAGACTTGCTGGACCTGCCAATGGATTATGAAACGCTGGCGGAACATGGCGCGGGCGTTGGCCATGGCGGGTTGGTCGTTTTTGACGATCAGGTCAATCTGCGTGAGCAGGCGCATTATGCCTTTGAATTCTGTGCGGAAGAGAGCTGCGGCAAGTGCACGCCGTGCCGTGTGGGCGCCGTGCGCGGCACTGAAGTGATGGAACGCATTGCAAAAGGCGAGGATTGGGCGCAAAATATGGTGCTGCTCGACGACCTTTGCGAGTTGATGGTGGATGGCTCTTTGTGCGCCATGGGCGGGATGACCCCGATCCCCGTGATGAGCGCGAAAAAGCACTTTCCAGACGATTTTGAGCCAGACCAAGCTGCCCGTGCAGCGGAATAGGAGGACGATATGTCGATCCTGAAAGAAAAAGATTTTGGCACCCCCGCATCGAAATCCGACAAACAAGTGTCGGTGACCATAGACGGGTTTGAGGTGAGCGTGCCTGAAGGCACCAGCGTGATGCGCGCGGCGGCGACGGTGGGCTTGGATATTCCCAAACTTTGCGCCACCGACAGCATGAATTCGTTTGGCTCGTGTCGCTTGTGTCTGGTGGAGATTGAAGGGCGCAAAGGCACCCCCGCCAGCTGCACCACGCCTGTGGCTGAAGGTATGAGCATTTCTACCCAAACGCCGCGCCTCGAGAAACTGCGCCGCGGGGTGATGGAACTCTATATTTCCGACCACCCGCTCGATTGCTTGACCTGCGCCGCCAATGGCGATTGCGAATTGCAGGATATGGCGGGCGAAGTGGGCCTGCGCGATGTGCGCTATGGCTATGAGGGGGCAAATCATTTTGATGCGCCCAAGGATGAGAGCAATCCCTATTTCACCTTTGATCCGAGCAAATGCATTGTGTGTTCGCGCTGCGTGCGGGCGTGCGACGAGGTGCAGGGCACTCTGGCACTGACCATTTCTGGTCGGGCATTTGACAGCAAGGTGGCGTTGGGCACGGAAGATTTCTTTTCCTCTGAATGTGTGTCGTGCGGCGCTTGCGTGCAGGCCTGTCCGACAGCGACCTTGGAAGAAAAGGCTGTGATCGACCATGGGGTGCCGAACCGCACTGTGTTGACGACATGCGCCTATTGCGGCGTGGGCTGTTCGTTTAAGGCGGAGATGCGTGGTGATCAGGTGATCCGCATGGTGCCGTATAAGGATGGTAAAGCCAATCACGGCCATTCTTGCGTAAAGGGCCGTTTTGCCTGGGGCTATGCCACCCATAAAGACCGGATTACGCAACCCATGATCCGCGACAAGATCACCGATCCATGGCGCGAAGTGAGCTGGGACGAAGCAATCAAATTTGCGGCTGACGGCCTGAAAAAAGCCCAAGAGAAATATGGGCGTAAGTCCATTGGCGGCATCACCTCATCACGCTGCACGGCAGAAGAAGTGTGGGTGGTGCAAAAAATGATCCGCACCGCCTTTGGCAACAATAATGTGGATACATGCGCGCGCGTCTGCCATTCGCCCACCGGCTATGGCTTGAAGCAGACCTTTGGCACGTCCGCCGGGACGCAGGATTTTGACTCAGTGGAAGAAGCCGATGTGATCATGGTGATCGGGGCCAACCCCACCGATGCGCACCCGGTTTTTGCGTCACAGATGAAGCGGCGGCTGCGCCAGGGGGCGAAGCTGATCGTGGCTGATCCGCGCAAGATCGATTTGGTGCGGTCCGCGCATATTGAGGCAGATTACCATTTGCCGCTGAAGCCAGGCACCAATGTGGCCCTGATCAATGCGATCGCCTATGTGGTGGCAACAGAAGGCTTGATGGATCAGGGTTTTGTCGATGAGCGCTGCGATTTGCAGAGCTATAAGGAATGGTTTGATTTCATCACCGATGAGATCAATTCGCCCGAAAGCGTGGCGGCGGAATGCGGCGTGGATGCGGATGCGATCCGCGAGGCGGCCCGGCTATACGCTACAGGCGGCAAGGCTGCTATCTATTATGGCTTGGGCGTCACCGAGCACAGCCAAGGCTCCACCATGGTGATGGGCATGGCCAATCTGGCAATGGCCACCGGCAATATTGGCGTGCGCGGCGTGGGCGTGAACCCGCTGCGTGGGCAGAACAATGTGCAGGGCTCATGCGATATGGGTTCATTCCCGCATGAACTTCCTGGTTATCGCAGTATTGAGGATAAAGAGGTGCGCGGCAGCTTTGAACAGGCCTGGCAGCGTGAGCTCGATGGTGTGCCGGGATTCCGCATTCCCAATATGTTCGATGAAGCCATTTCAGGCCATTATAAGGGCATGTATGTGCAGGGCGAGGATATCGCTCAGTCTGATCCCAACACCAAGCATGTGGAAGAGGCTTTGCGCTCGCTCGATATGCTGATCGTGCAGGATCTGTTTTTGAATGAAACAGCGCGGTTCGCCCATGTCTTCTTGCCGGGCACCAGCTTTTTGGAAAAAGACGGGACGTTCATTAATGCGGAACGTCGGATCAACCGCGTGCGGCCGGTGATGAAGCCTGCGACTGGGCTGGAAGAATGGGAAGTGACGCAGCGGCTCGCCAATGAAATGGGCTATGCGGAAATGAACTATAATGATGCCAGCGAAATCATGGATGAGATTGCGGCGCTGACGCCGACATTTGCCGGGGTGAGCTTTGAGCGGTTGGACCGTGACGGCTCGGTGCAATGGCCGTGCAATGATGATGCGCCGGATGGTACGCCGATCATGCATGTGGATGGCTTTGTGCGCGGCAAGGGGGCCTTTGTGGTCACCGAATATGTGCCGACCACCGAGAAAACCAACCGCAAATTCCCGCTGATCCTGACCACGGGTCGGATTTTGAGCCAGTATAATGTGGGCGCGCAGACACGGCGGACCTCCAATATTGATTGGTGGGGCGAGGATGTGTTGGAAATCCATCCAAGTGATGCCGAAACGCGGGGCATTCGCGATGGCCATTGGGTGTCCTTGCGGTCGCGCAAGGGCGAAACCAGCCTTCGGGCTGTGATTTCCGAGCGGATGGCACCGGGGGTGGTTTATACCACCTTCCACCACCCGGAAACGGGCGCGAATGTGATCACCACGGAAAATTCCGATTGGGCCACCAATTGTCCGGAATATAAGGTGACCGCGGTGGAAGTGGCTCCGGCCAACCACAAGTCCGAGTGGCAAGAGCAATATGAGTTGGAAACGCCAAGTTTGCGCCAATTGATGGACGAGTCGAAAGAGCCGGCTGAATAGTGGCGGACCATGAGCAAGAGGTGGCGCGGGCTGTCGATATCGACATTGATGGCACGCGCGATCAATGGCAGTTGGCGAATGAGTGCCCGTTGGCCCTGGTCTATCACCAGCGCAACTATGCCGTGATGCTGGCCAGCCCGCAGGATTTAACTGACTTTGCCTATGGTTTTTCCATCAGTGAACGCGTCGTGTCCGATGCATCTGAGATCAAATCTGTGCGGGCCGTACCAAATGTGCTGGGCATTGATTTGCATATGGAGATTGACGAGAAGCGGCTGGAGCGGCTGGATTTAACCCAGCGGCGGCGGCATCTTGTGGGCGCATCCGGGTGCGGCCTGTGTGGACTGGACAATGCGGATCAGTTTTTGGCGAAATTGCCGAAAGTGGCTGCGGTGACGCCAGCCAAGGACGCGATGGATAAGGCCATGGCCGCCTTCTCGTCGCATCAACAGCTTAATCAGCAAACCCATTCAGTGCATGGCGCCGCGTGGGTGTCGCTCTCGGGTGACATTATCGCGGTGCGTGAGGATGTGGGCCGCCACAACGCGGTGGATAAGCTGCTCGGGGCACGGGCGCGGGCGGCGTTGGCTGGCGAGGCTTTTCCTCAAGGGTTTTTGATGGTGTCCAGCCGGTGTTCCTTTGAAATTGTCGAAAAGGCGGCGCGGCATAATGTGGGGGCGCTGCTGTCGATTTCTGCGCCGACGGCGTTGGCGCTGGATAAGGCGGCAGAGGCTGGATTGCAGCTTTATGCGGGGGCACCGGGTGGCATTGCGCGGTTTTGACCCCCACCCTAAATCCCTCCCCACAAGGGGGAGGGACTTCTCGCTCGCCCAGGTGTACCTCCCGTCATTCCCGCGTAGGCGGGAATCCAGAAGGACTATCCGTGGGTAAGTCGTCGGCGTTGTGCGCTTAGAATAGCTGTTGCTTGGATTCTCGGTATATTGTTAAGCGAGGCTGGCTCGAGGATGACGTATGAGCGTGGGGCGCGGCTGTGGCCTAACTATGGTTCCAATCATCCGGATCGTCGGAATTGTTGGGCGAAAGGCCGATGATATCGCCATCGGTGGAGCAGCCGAGGCCGAGGACGGTGCGGTTGGCATAGCCGAAATAGGCGGTCACTTGGTTGATTTCTAATATTTCACCATCGTCATAGCCTGCATCACGCAAGGCCGCGACATCGGCTTCCACCATTTCGCTTGGCTGGTTGTTGAGCTTTTGTGCGTAGGCGAGGGCGGCCAATTCCTGATGGGAGAGGGGGGCGCTTGAAATGTCATGGCGCTAGATGGCGGCCTTAATGGCATCGGCGCGTTCATCATGGTTGAGATTGCGCTTCATGCCGACGAAATGGTGCTCGAAGCAGTAATTACACTTATTCAAATAGCTGACATAGGTGCCAATGCATTCCAAAAACCACTTGGGAATGGTGTTGTTGGCGTGGTGGAGCACATATTTATAGATCGCCATATGCCCTTCCATGGAATGGGGGCGGAGCGAATGCATCATCATAATATTGTCGACATTATTGTTTGGGCCGGTGACCCGCTGATAGAGCTGCTTTAGTCGCCCCGTTGCTTGTTCAAATGGAATCGTTTTGATCCACGCCATTTACATCTCCTCCGTTCTTGTGATTTGCTCGGCTATATTGTCGGACAATAATAGAGAATAATCCGCATTTATACGGAAAAATCTTCGGAAAAGTGGACGAATTGCAATGCAATTCGGTTGCAAAGCGGACTCTTTCTTTTTAGCGTGCGAATAATGGACAAATTCAATCTCTGCTTGTCCATGGGGCGTAACAATTGGGGGGACTGGTGTCAGAATCCAGCGTAGAATCTGTTGTGCAGATGATCACGGATGCTGTGCGCACGGGGCGTTTGGCGCCAGGCATGCGTCTGGTTGAGGCCGAATTCACACAAAATCTAGGGGTCAGCCGGTCCACTGTGCGTGAAGGATTCCAACGCCTGATTGCGGCTGGCTTGCTGGTGTCGGAACGGCACCGTGGCGTCAGTGTGCGCCAATTCACCCGAAAACAAGTCAACGATTTATATGTGCTGCGTGCCACTCTGGAAGCGCTCGGGGTGCAGCTCGCCACGCCGCACGTGCATGCGGCGCCCGCTTATGTTGAAGAGCTGCAGCGGAAAATGGATGCGGCAGAAGCTGAGCGTGACCTGACCGAATTTTCGCAGTTGAATACCGCCTTTCATCATCATCTCGCGGATTTGGCGGATAATGAATATTTGAAAAATGTCATTCTGCAGTTCGAAACGTCCATATACTGGTTGCAATTCCGGGTGTTGGTGGATCAACAATCGGTATTTCGCACCAACCAGGACCATCGCGACATTGTAAAACACATGGTGGCGGGACAGGCGCTTGAAGCTGCCGCGGCGATGCGTCAGCATATTTTGAATGCAGGCGAAATGGTCCAGGCTTTGCCCAGTAACCATTTTAAACGCGAGATGGTGCCTCAAAGCTGATCGGTTTTCGTCCATTACAAGTATGATGATGGTCGCTGCTGCGGCTTGACATTGTCGTGTCGTTTGATATTGTCAGACAATAATGATGGACAATAATAGCGTTGGGGGAGAGATGGTCGATCAACAGTTCGGGCAGGAGTTTGAGCCCATCGATTTGCCAAACTACAAGGAAATGTCGCAAGCTGAAATGCGCGCTGCCGCGCAGGCTTTTTATGGTGACATTAAGACGCGCCACACAGTGCGTGAGTTTTCTGATCGGCCTGTGCCGCGGGACATCATCGAAACTTGCCTAAAGGCGGCAGGCACCGCGCCAAATGGCGCCAATCATCAGCCTTGGCACTTTGCCGTGATTGGCAATGCGGAAATGAAGCGCCGTATTCGCGAAGAGGCGGAGATTGAGGAGAAGACCTTTTATGAAGGGCGGGCCGGTGATGAATGGCTGAAGGCACTGAAACCGATTGGCACTGACGCCTCCAAACCGTTTTTGGAAAAAGCGCCGTGGTTGATTGCCATTTTTGGCGAACGGCGCAGCATTGGCGCGGATGGCAATAAATACAAAAATTATTACGTGCCGGAATCCGTCTCCATCGCCACTGGCTTTTTGCTGGTGGCGCTGCACAAAGCCGGGTTGGCCACGCTTACGCATACGCCCAACCCGATGAGCTTTCTCAATGAAATTTGCGACCGACCGAAATCGGACAAGCCCTATATTTTGCTGGTGGTGGGGTATCCGGATGAAAACGCCAAAATTCCCCGTCATGCGACAGAGAAAAAACCGTTAGACGAGATCGCGACCTTTTATGAATAAGGGTTTGGCCTGATCAGCCATAAAGCGAAGAAAGGTCAGCTCTGGACGGCTGACCTTTTTCGTGTCGGATGGCATTGACTAGAGATCAGAGAAATTTTCCACCATGAAGTCAATAAAGACCCGCGTTTTGAGCGGCAAGCGACGTCGATGCGGATAAAGCACGTAGAGTGGCGTGGTGTCCGACGCCTCATCTTCCAACATTGGCACCAATGTGCCCCGTTCCAAGGCCGTGTTCAGAATAAAGGTCGGCAAATAACAGTAGCCAACGCTCTGTTCAGCCAAGGTGACGATTGTGTCACCATTATTGGTGCTGGTGCGGATGCTATCCGGTGCCACGCGGAAATTTTGCCAAGCAGGTGCGTTCTGCCGCAGGGAGTAAGTGATTGATGGCCAGTTTTTGAGTTCGGTCACGTCCTTGGGCTGCCCGCCCATCCGCTTAATCAGCTCTGGCGACGCAGCCAGCTTGTGATGCGTTTCAGCAAATTTGCGCACGATCAACGAGTCCGACCCGGTGGCGCCAATTCGGATCGCCATGTCCATGCCCTCTTCGATAATATCGACATAGCGGTCGGACATATGCAAATCCACTTGCACCTTTTTGTGTCGCTCTAAGAAGGCGGGCAACAGAGGCGCGATATATCTTGAGCCAAAAGTTACCGGCACGGCGATCCGAAGCCTTCCCTGTGGCTCCAGGCTTTTCTCGGCAAATCGGCTTTCGATTTCGGCATTCTGTTCCAAAATATTTCGGCAATGTTCTAGATATTCATTGCCTGCCTCGGTCAGAGAAACGCGCCGCGTTGTGCGGTTCAACAGGCGCACGTCCAACCGTTCTTCCAACAGGCTCAATGTGCGCGAAACAATGGCTTTCGAGCAGCCCAGCTTGTCAGCTGCCGCAGTGATGCCGTGGTTTTCAGCCACAGCGACGAAGGTTTGCATGGCGTTGAGCATATCCATTATACTATTCCTTCAAACAAAAGCCATCAATTTGACCTGATTAAGTTTAAAAAACTAAACAATGTCAATTCACCTTATGGCCAAATTTTCCTTGTCATCAATCTTGTCCTATCAGGCACAACGATTTTTGAACTGCTTTGTTCATTATAACGAAACAATGCCCCCTCCGGATCACAAGACGCAAAAAAGCCGCGACGGTGGGAGGAAACCGCGCGGCTTTTTTTAAGGGTGAGGCAGAGCAATTAGATCAGGAACGTGTCTGCGCTCACAAAATCATAGCCAAGATCACGAGCGACGGGCGCACAGGTCACTTTGCCATCACACACATTGAGGCCGTTTTTCAGGTGTGCGTCATCTTTCAATGCCTGCTTCCAACCTTTGTTGGCGATCTGCACGGCGTGGTGCAATGTGGCATTGTTCAATGCGTAAGTTGATGTGCGGGCAACAGCACCAGGCATGTTGGCCACGCAATAATGCACTACATCGTCAATGATGTAGGCTGGGTCTGCGTGGGTGGTTGCTTTTGATGTTTCAAAGCAGCCGCCTTGGTCAATCGCCACGTCAACCAACACAGCGCCGGGCTGCATGGTTTTCAACATTTCTCGGTTCACCAATTTAGGTGCAGCAGCACCAGGCACCAACACAGCACCGATCACCAAATCAGCTTCCTTCACCAAATCTTCAAGCGCGGCCTTTGTGGAGTAAACCACTTTGGCGCTGGCTTCGAAATGGTTGGACAAGCGCTCAAGCTGGGCAGGGTTGCGGTCCAAAATGGTCACGTCAGCATGCATGCCAACAGCCATTTGCGCCGCGTTAAAGCCGACAACACCGCCGCCCACAACAACCACTTTGGCCGGTAATACGCCTGGCACACCACCCATCAAAACGCCGCGACCGCCATGGGCTTTTTCCAAGGCGGCTGCGCCAGCTTGGATCGACATGCGTCCAGCCACTTGGCTCATCGGCTTGAGCAGCGGCAAGCCACCTGCATCGTCGGTCACAGTTTCATAAGCAATGCAAACGGCACCGCTATCGACCAAATCTTTGGTTTGTTCAGGATCCGGGGCCAAGTGCAGATAAGTGTAAAGGATTTGACCGGGCTTGAGCATCGCGCGCTCATTGGCCTGCGGTTCTTTTACCTTCACAATCATATCTGCAATGTCGAAAACGTCTTTGGCGCTCGAAAGAATTTTTGCGCCAGCTTGTTCATAAACCTCATTGGCTGCGCCAATACCTTCACCCGCGTTGGTTTCCACGTAAAGCTCGTGGCCATTGGCGATCAGCTCAGCCACGCTCTCAGGCGTCAAACCAACGCGATATTCATGGTTTTTGATTTCTTTGGGTACACCGATTTTCATTGAAGACGTCCTCCGCATTAAAATTTGGCGAACAGTATAGGCTAATAAACGGGGGAAAAAATTGCAATTTTGTGTAAGTACAATTACATTGGTTGAAAAATATCCTGTCGTTGAAAGGAACATTGATATTTTTTCTCTTGATCAATTGGATAAGCGAATAATTCGCGCGCTGCAGGCTGATTGCCGGATTTCGATGCAGGAATTGGGAGAGCAAGTTGGTTTGTCGACCTCGGCCTGCCATCGGCGGGTGAAATTACTGGAAGAGCGCGGCTTGATTTCGGGCTATCACGCCCATTTGAATCCCGACATTTTGGGCTTTGGCATGTTGTTTTATGTCGAGGTAAGCGTGACCGACCAGAGCGAAGCCACCTTGATGGAGTTTGAAGAGGCGGTGCGCTCGGCGCCTGAGATTCTGGAAGCTTCGCTGGTGGCAGGTGCATCTGACTATTTATTGCGGCTTGTTTGTGAGGATGCGGATCATTTCGAGCGTCTACACCGCACTCGATTGTCGCGCCTACCGCACGTCGCGCGCATTCAGTCCAACCTGGCCATTCGGGTGGTCAAACCCATGACAGGGTTGCCGGTTTAGCGCATAACCGGGCAGAACAGGCGAAATTCCCGCATCTGTGGTTGCGTCTTTGGTTCCAATCTCTTAAACGCTTGGGCAAGACATTTATTATTTGAGGTTCGCATTATGGCGCGTCAATTTATTTATCACATGCATGGCATGTCCAAAACTTATGCCGGTGGAAAGAAGGTATTGGACAACATTCATCTGAGTTTCTATCCCGACGCCAAAATTGGTGTTTTGGGGCCAAACGGGGCGGGTAAATCGACCCTGTTGAAAATCATGGCAGGCATCGACACTGAGTTTCAGGGCGAAGCCTGGGTAGCTGATGGCGCCAAAGTCGGTTATCTCGCGCAGGAACCACAGCTTGACCCAAGCCTTGATGTGCGCGGCAATGTGATGGAAGGGGTGAAGGAAAAACAAGCCATCCTCGACCGTTACAACGAGCTGATGATGAACTATTCCGACGAGACGGCGGAAGAGGGCGCACGGCTGCAGGATCAGATCGATGCGGAAAACTTATGGGATCTGGACTCGCAGGTGGAAATGGCGATGGAAGCGCTGCGGTGTCCGCCAGGGCATGCGTCAGTTGATAGCCTATCAGGCGGTGAAAAGCGCCGGGTGGCCCTTTGCCAATTGCTGCTATCAGCGCCAGACCTGTTGCTGCTCGACGAACCGACCAACCATTTGGATGCGGAAACAACGGCCTGGTTGGAAAAGCATTTGCGCGAATTCCCCGGTGCTGTGTTGATCATCACCCACGACCGATATTTCCTGGACAATGTGACAGGCTGGATTTTGGAATTGGACCGTGGGCGTGGCATTCCCTATGAAGGCAATTACTCGGCTTATCTGGGCCAAAAAGCGAAACGCTTTAAGCAAGAAGCCGCAGAGGATGCCGCCCGTCAACGCGTGCTGCAAAGCGAGCAGGAGTGGATTGCGGCCTCACCGAAGGCCCGTCAGGCCAAATCCAAGGCGCGTATTAAAGCTTATGACGAGTTGGTGAAGGCCAACGAGGCGCGGACCCAATCCAACAAAGCGCAAATCATCATTCCACCTGGCCCGCGTTTGGGTGATCAGGTGATCAATGTTGAAGGGCTGAAAAAAGGCTTCGAGGATCGCCTGTTGATCGACGATCTCAATTTCAGCCTGCCGGCTGGTGGCATTGTTGGGGTGATCGGGCCAAACGGTGCGGGTAAATCAACCCTGTTCAAAATGCTCACCGGTCAGGAAGAGCCAGATGAAGGCAGCATCACCATTGGGGAGACTGTCAAGCTGGGCTATGTTGACCAAAGCCGCGATGCGCTGGACCCGAACAAAACCGTTTGGGAAGAGATTTCCGAGGGCAACGACATCATCACGCTGGGCAAGCGCGAGATGAACAGTCGGGCCTATACATCGGCCTTTAACTTCCGTGGCGGTGACCAACAGCAGAAGGTTGGTAATTTGTCCGGCGGTCAACGCAACCGCGTGCATTTGGCCAAGATGCTGAAATCCGGCGCCAATGTGCTGCTGCTCGACGAACCGACCAACGACCTGGACACCGAAACTTTGGCGGCGCTCGAAGAAGCGTTGGAGGAATTTGCCGGTTGCGCGGTGATTATTTCTCACGACCGGATGTTCCTTGACCGGTTGGCCACGCATATGCTGGCCTTTGAAGGCGACAGCCATGTGGAATGGTTTGAGGGCAATTTTGCCGATTATGAAGAAGACAAAATCCGCCGTTTGGGGCCGGATGCGGCAAACCCAAAACGTGTGACCTATAAACCGCTTACACGGTAAATCGGTTAGATTGAAACAATTTCAAACGCCCCGCCTTGGCGGGGCGTTTTGCTGTTCAGGCAGGATTAAAACACCACCATATTTTTGAAATAGTCCGGCAGATCGGCTGTTGGGATGTTGGTCAAATCCTTGGGCACATCATCCTCCAGCTTCTGTTCAAGATGCTTGTTGAAATGCTGGCGCATCTCGCCAAGACTCTTTGGTGGTGCGGCGATGATGAGGCGGTCGAACTTGTTCTCTTGCGCCGCCCGGTTCAAATGGTCAGCCACTTCGCGAGAGAACTTTTCGTGTTCCACATCGTCCGGGTCAGTCTGTTGTTCCATGGCGCTGCGGCCGTCACCGGCTGATGTAAAGGTTCTGCCCCGATCATTCGCCACAATCTCACTGGTTTTGAGGGCTTCGCGCTGTCGTCCTTGGTCGGTCAGCGGTGTAAGGCCTTTGTTTGGCCCGGTGTTTTCAAATATTTTCGCTTCCGTTCCGTTTGCAACCAAAAGCCATGTGATTGTTGGTTTCATCCTTTTGCCCTTTCCTTTTCGAGTTAAGGTGCGCAAGGTAGAACGTATGATACGCCGATTGTGTTTCATATCAATTGGCATTTTGGCCGCAACGTGGAGGCGGAAATGGCCGGTTTTACGATTGAGCACAATGGCGCCCGACTTTACGGCGTTGAACAGGGCTTCGGCGCACCGGTTGTGTTTCTCCATGCCGGCGTGGCCGATCATCGTATGTGGTTGCCGCAATTGGATGCGATGGATATGGGCATTCAGGCCATCGCATATGACCGACGAGGGTTTGGGCGCACCACAAGCGAGGATGTTGTTTATTCGGAGCTGGATGACCTTTTGGTGGTGCTCAATCACTTTCGCATCGGGCGGGCCGTTTTGGTGGGATGTTCTCAGGGCGGTGGTCTTGCAGCTGCCTTTGCGCTGCGATATCCGGATCGTGTCGGCGGGCTGATGTTGGTGGCCGCATCTTATACCGGCATGCCTGATTTGGAGTTGGAACCAGGCGAAAAGCACATTGCAGCCCAGTATGACGCGATGGAAGCCGAAACGGACTTGGAGGCGTTCAATCAATTCGAAGCGCGTGTTTGGCTAGATGGGGTGCGGGCAGAAGAAGGGCGCGTTGGCGCCCATCTACGCGCTCTGTTTTTAGACATGAATGGTCAGCGTTTGCGGCATAAGCGGTTGAGCCAAAAACAACAGCGGCCTGAAACATATTCTCGGTTGCCCGAGATTGACGTGCCAATGCTTCTGGTCGCTGGCGGCTATGATTCAAGTTATTATTTACGGCTCAACGCACAGATTGCCCAAGAGGCGCGGCGGGCCGAGGCGCAAGTGATGCCGAAGACAGGCCATTTGCCCAATATGGAAGACCCGGAAACGTTCAATGGCCTTTTGAGCAGTTTTCTCGCAACACTTTAGCCGCCTTTGTGAATGATGCTATCTCCGATTTTGATTGGCCCTATTTAACAGTTTGATTGGTCAAACCAGTCAAAAAGGTGTACGCGAGGCATTCCTGAACATGAAAGGCCCATGATGACCACTGATGAATCGCTTCGCCAGACCCAATTGGGCGCCCTCGCGGCGCTGTCGGCATACACGTCATGGGGATTGTTTCCGCTGTTTTTCAGGCTGTTGGGCGATGTCAGTCCTTATATTGTGGTGGCGCATCGGGTGATCTGGTCGGCGATTATGGTGGCGATCTTTTTGTTGATTGCCAATCGGCTGGGCGAAATAAAAGCGGTCTTTAAATCCAAAAAATCTATGGTGTGGCTGGCGGCATCTACCATTGCCATCTCCATTAATTGGGCGATCTTTGTGGGCGCGGCGGGCACCGAAAATGTGTTGTCAGTGAGCTTTGGCTATTTTATGACTCCGCTGGTTAATGTGGCGCTGGGCATGTTGTTGTTGGGCGAGCGGCAGAATGTGTTTCAGGCTGTGGCCATTGGGATCGCCGTTATCGCCGTTAGTGTTCAGGCGATCGGTCTTGGCGGCGTGCCGTGGATCTCGCTGGCCTTGGCTTTTAGTTTCGCCTTTTATGGCTATTTCCGCAAAACCGTCGATGTGGGCGCTGCGCCGGGGCTGTTGATCGAAACGCTGATGATCACGCCAGTGGCGCTGATCATGCTGGCCGTGCTTGGCCCAGCCTATCCAATGGCCACGCCTGAGGCGGGGCTGCTGATCTGGTTTTTGCTGTTCATGAGTGGGCCACTGACGGCGGGGCCGCTAATCCTGTTTTCCTTTGGGGCCAAGCGCTTGCGCATGACCACAATCGGCATTTTCCAATATATCGCGCCGTCCATGCATTTTGTGCTGGCCGTCTGGCTGCTGGGTGAACCGTTGAATGAAGCGCGGCTGTTCAGCTTTGTGCTGATCTGGGTCTCCTTGGCCATCTTTACTTATGATTCCTATATCCGCCAGCGCCAAGTAGCGCGTGACCGTAAGAAGGTGATGCTATGACCCAAATTCCCACACAAAAGTTCAAAGCTGAACTTGCCGATCTCTTTCTGGCTGATGGTGATGATTTCATCTCTAAATCTGTGTCGGCGTTGGAACTGAATTTTGAAGGGATCGTCGGGGACCATCATGCGGGGCTGACGCGCAAATCTGGCGGGCGTGAGCCTTGGTACAAGCGCGGTACTGAAATGCGCAATGAGCGGCAGGTGTCGCTTTTGTCAGTGGAAGAAGTGGCCATCATTGCTGAACGCCTGAATGTGGATCATTTTGATGCGGGGCGCATTGGTGCCAATATGCTGATCAAGGGTTTGCCAAATTTTTCGCAGGTGCCATCGCGCACACAATTCTTTTTTCCGTCTGGTGCTGTGCTGCGCATCGATGGATACAATGCCCCGTGTAAGATTGCCGGGGCTGCGCTGCAGGCCGATTATGCCGGGCGCGACGATATTGAGCTGGGTTTTGTGAAGGCGGCTGAGGATTTGCGCGGTCTGGTGGCTTGGGTGGAGCGCCCCGGCACTGTGCGCCAGGGTGATGAGATCAAGGTGCGGGTGTGGCCCCAGCAGCTCTATCAGCCTTCGATCTAGTCGGCATGGCCAGGCAGGCCGTGGCAAGGGATGCGGCGAGGGTCGCGATTTGACGCAATTGCTGCTTTTGCGCCGAGGTGCGGCGCCAGACCATGGAAATGGTGCGGTGCGCGCCGGGGGACTTTAACTCATGCAGCGCAAGGGAATCGCTGCGAATTTCCCGTACCAAACACATGGCGGGTAGAAGAGTGACGCCAAACCCCTTGGCCACAAGTTCCACAATGGTGGCCAGTGAAGTGGCTGCGAAGGCTTGATCTTTACTGCCGCCCTTTGGGTCGAGGCTGCAGGCCTCTATGGCCTGATCACGAAAGCAATGACCTTCTGAAAGCAGCAATAATTCTTCATTCTGCATCAGGTTCAGGTCTACCGGGTCCTGAATGTTTTTGTGGCGCGCGGCGGCCAAGACGAAAGGATCGTCAAAAAGTGGTTGCGCTTCAAACCGGTCCAAGGGTGGTTTGGTGCCGATAATGCCGAAATCCAGCTCGCCATCGGCCAATTGCCTCAACAACATTTCGGTTTGCATTTCGCCTAAATTGAACAATTGGGTGGGAAAGTTTTCGGCCAAAGTTGTGAGCAGGTGGGGCAGGAAATAGGGGGCAATGGTGGGAATCAACGCCCCGCGAATGGGAGCGCTGAGGCCAAATCGGGCTTCGTGCGCCGCTTCTTCCAAGGCATCAACCTGCGCGACAATGCGCGCGGCTTCCAGCAAAAATACCTCGCCAAAGCGGGTGGGGATGACGCGTTTTCCCAGCCGTTCAAAAAGCTTTTTGCCACAATAGGTTTCGAGCGCGCTGATTTGTTGCGACAGGGCGGGTTGTGTCACATGGCTCTTTTCGGCTGCCGTGCCGAAATGGCCGTGCTTTTGCACGGCAAGGGCATAGCGCATCTGTTTCAACGTCATTTTTCTCATAAGAAAAACTTATCAAAATTGAAAAATTAATCAATTTGTATTTTGGGTGTGGTGCGCCTACCTTTGACTCAATCGAAAGAAAGGGAGCGATATGAGCAAGAAAACTTTGACCACCACGGCCGGTGCGCCGATTTCCGATAATCAGAATTCAATTACGGCGGGGCCCCGCGGGCCATTGCTGTTGCAGGACTATCAGCTGATTGAAAAGCTGGCGCATCAGAACCGCGAGCGTATTCCTGAGCGGGTGGTGCATGCCAAAGGCTGGGGTGCATTTGGTAAGCTGAAAATCACCGGCGATATTTCCAAATATACCTCCGCCAAGGTGCTGCAGCCGGGTGCAGAAACAGACATGTTGGCGCGCTTCTCCACCGTGGCGGGCGAGCAGGGCGCGGCAGACGCCGAGCGCGATGTGCGCGGCTTTGCCCTTAAATTTTACACGGAAGAAGGCAACTGGGATTTGGTGGGCAACAACACACCTGTGTTCTTTGTGCGTGATCCGTATAAATTCCCTGATTTTATTCACACCCAAAAGCGTCACCCGAAAACCAATCTGCGGTCTCCCACTGCCATGTGGGACTTCTGGTCCCTGTCACCCGAGAGCTTACATCAGGTCACCATTTTGATGTCTGACCGTGGCTTGCCCACAGCGCCCATGCATATGAACGGTTATGGCTCGCACACCTATTCCTTATGGAATGAAAAGGGCGAGCGCGTATGGGTGAAGTTCCATTTCAAGACCGAGCAAGGCCACGCGCACTTCACTAATGAAGAGGCGAAACAGGTGGTGGGCGAAAGCCGCGAAACCTACCAGGAAGCTCTGTTTGGCTCGATTGAGGCCGGGCATTATCCACGGTGGAAAATGCAAGTGCAGATCATGACCGAAGAACAGGCGGCCAAGTTTGAGCATAATCCCTTCGATCTGACCAAGGTTTGGCCGCATGGGGACTTCCCGCCAATCGATCTGGGTGTGATGGAACTAAACCGTAATGCTGAGAACTATTTCGCCGAGATCGAACAGGCCGCGTTCTCTCCCTCCAACGTGGTGCCCGGCATTGGCTTTTCACCGGATAAAATGCTGCAGGCGCGGATCTTCTCCTATGCGGATGCGCACCGTTATCGTCTGGGCACCCACTATGAAGCCCTGCCGGTGAACCAGCCGAAAAATGGCGTACATCACTATCACAAGGATGGTCAGATGAACTTCTTTGGTCAGAAGACCGGCCATGTGGACGCTTATTATGAGCCGAACTCTATCGATGAGTCCGCGAAGGAAGCGCCCGAGTATAAGGAACCGGCTCTGCCGATTGAGGGCGATGCCGATCGCTATAACCATCGGGACGGCAATGATGACTTTTCGCAGCCGCGCGCATTGTTCGAGCTCTTCGATGCGGATCAGAAGCAGCGGCTGTTTTCTAACATTGCGGATGCTATGGATGGAGTGCCGCAACACATCATTGATCGCCAATTGGCCCTATTTGACCAGATTCACCCTGATTATGGAAACGGGGTGCGGGCCGCTCTTAAGGGCTAAGTGCAACCCAAGATTGAATAAAGAGAGGCGCCGCCTCAACCTGAGGTGGCGCTTTTTTGGTTAATCAATTCTTTCGCCTACCGATAAAATTTGACCCAAACTTTAGCGGAAACGCCAGCATTTGCTTTAGTCCGCCCGTTGTAGAGTGGGCGGAATGGTGCAAAAGCACCGAAGGAGGTAGCGATGGAAATCGATCATTCCAAGGGGACAGCATTCTCGAACTTTCGAGCACTGAACCACGATAGCAGTCCGGCTGAATGCGAGCATTTGATCCGGAATATGGCCACATTGTTCAGCCACGTTGTAGACCGTTGTGACGACGAACAGATATCCCAATATGACGACGTGTTGTGTCAGCTCGCCGAACTGGTTGAGAGCGAAGCGCGCGCAGAAGTAGCCAAAATTCTTGCGCCACTATCCCGTGCGCCGGGCACAGTGGTGATCAAGCTCGCCCACGATGAGGTTGAAGTCGCCGCGCCGCTGCTCGAGTTTTCCAGTGTGTTGTCCGATGATGATCTGATTGAAATTATCGAGTCGCAGACTGAGGGGCACCGCGCCGCGATAGCCGGGCGCAATCCGGTGACGGATCGTGTTAGCAGTTCAATTTGTGATCATGCAGAAAATGAAACCATCGTGAAGTTGATGGAAAATGAAAACGCCGTTATTGGTCCAGAGGCGGGACCTATTTTGATCAGCCGCGCTGCGAAGGACGCGACCATCGCAGGAAAGATGGCCCATCGACAAGATGTGGACTGGCGGTCGATCTATGAAACGTTGGACCATGCGAGCAAACGCGTTTTCACCCAGTTGGCCCGTACCCACATGAAGGTCGACCAAGCCAACGTAGAGGCGGCCAAAAATGTTGTGGTCAACAAAATCAAAGAGCAGGTGGGTTTCAACGCCGCCGAGTGGAATGTGGCGTGGGGCCAGGTAAAAGCTCTAAGCGATCGTCGGAAATTGGATATGAGCGCTCTTGAGCGGTTCTGTCGCTTCTCTTATGCCCACCACACAGCAGCTGCGATTGCATTGATGTTGAAAATAAAACCTGATGTCATGGTGAAATGGTTTGCTGGCCAAGATGTCGGCGCGTTTACTGTGGCAGCCCGGGCATTGGATATGTCGTCGCAAAGCTTTGCCAAAGCTATTGCCATCGTGCCGTGGCGGGAGAAGCTTGGCACAAATGATTTACAGCTTGCCGCAGCGCGCTATGAAACACTTTCCTATCATGATGCACGCGAGATTTTTGAAATGTGGCGCGCGCACAGTTTTCGCCGGCCCCAGCAAAAAGCACACGTGGCCTGAAGCTGAGGCGGTCAACTGGATAACACTTTGGCTTTTAAGCTCGTCGCAGGAACTTGCGACGTGGCGGGGGTCAGTTGATGAGCCGTTGTGCCCAATCAATGACATCTTGAATGGTTGGTTTTTGCAGCGAGCAGATTCGCCATTGGCGGTCGATGCGGCGTTCGATCACGCCGGCAGATTCCAACACCCGCAAATGGCGGGAAATAGCGGGTGCCGTAATATTGTGCGGTGACGAGATCGCCCCCACTGGCAACTCACCCTTTTCTGCCAATTGTTCCACAATGGACAATCTGACAGGGTCCGCAAGGGCACTCAGAATCACGCACATTCTATCGCGATCATTTGACGAGTTATTTGCCGTACTGTGACGTTCGTTTGTCATCTTTTTAACGACTCTTATTTAATGGTTGATTTAATTGATGAAGCGTTTCATCTGAGGTAAGAAATTTACCCACACCGCTTTAACCTATTTCATTGCCAAATTCTGTATTTAGGATATAAAGAAACCTTTATATCATATGAGGTCGACGTGACGAATTTGCGCGAAATGGTGGAAATCTTACGGTCAGCGGGCGAGTTCACCCGGTTGCGCTTGCTTGCGCTTTTGGCTGAAGGGGAACTCTCGGTGAAGGATTTAACTGAGATTCTGGACCAAAGCCAGCCACGCGTGTCCCGTCATCTACGTTTATTGACCGAATCGGGCCTGATCACTCGGCATGCTGAGGGCGCGTGGGCGTTTTTTCGCCTGTCCGACGAGCTGGAATCTGCCGCGTTGGTCGAGCATATTTTGGGGCGACTTAACTTGGAAGATGAGTTGTTGGTGGCTGACCGCGAGCGGCTTGCCGCGGTGCGGCGTGACCATCAGGCGCGGGCCGCCACATTCTTCGCCAAGGTGGCGAAAGATTGGGACCGACTGCGGACGTTGCATGCGCCAGATGAAGCGGTGGAAGCCGCCATTCAGGCGATGCTTAAGGACAAATTCTTTAAGACTTTCCTAGATTTGGGCACAGGCACTGGCCGAATGCTAGAATTATTAGCTGACCAGTACAAAAAGGGTGTCGGGCTTGATGCCAGCCGCGAGATGATTTCAGTGGCGCGGACCAAGTTTGATAAGGCTGGCCTCAAAAATGTGCAGGTGCGTCTCGCGGATATCAGCGATCTAACCGAATATCGCGACAGCGCTGATTTTGTCATGTTGCATCAGGTGCTCCACCATTTTGATGATCCCGGCATTGCACTGCGAAATGCGCAGCTTGCCTTGAAGCAGGGCGGGGCGATCATGGTGGTGGATTTTATGCCCCACAAGCTGGAGTTTTTGCGGGAAGAGCAGGCGCACCGACGCCTGGGGCTTTCCCATGTTCAAATGCAGGCCTGGGCGCGCAGCGCGCAATTGGAAGTGATGCAGGCGCAAGAAATTCCGCATCCCGGACCCGACGATGGACTAACCGTGTGCATTTGGCACCTTACGGACAAAGAAAAGAATTGATTTTGATATGAGTGATACACCTATTTTATCCACCCCCGACCGTTTGTCGCGACAATCTGACAAGGAATTGGCAAAGCTTGATTTGTCATTTGAGTTTTTCCCGCCAAAGACCGACAAAATGGAAGCCCGGTTTTGGGAAACATTGGATCGACTCGCACCACTATCACCGCGTTTCGTGTCGGTGACGTATGGCGCTGGCGGCACGACACGCGGGCGCACGACCCGCATGGTCTCGCAAATTGAAAAACAAACAGGCGTTAAGGCGGCCGCGCATTTGACCTGTGTAGGCGCCAGCAAAGACGAAGTAAACGACGTTGTGCGCGGCTATAAGGACGCCGGGATTTCCCGGATCGTGGCTTTGCGGGGCGACCCGCCTGAGGGGGTAGGCCAGCCGTTTCAGCCGCATCCTGAAGGCTATCGAAGTGCTGCGGAACTGGTGGCGGGCATTCGCACAATTGGCAGTTTTGATATCTCTGTGGCCTGCTATCCCGAAAAGCATCCACAAAGCCCGGATTGGTACGCCGAGTTCGAAAATCTGAAGCGCAAGATTGATGCGGGTGCCAGCCGCGCCATTACGCAGATGTTTTTCGATAATGAGCTCTATTTCCGCTATGTGGATCGGGCGCGCAATGCAGGCGTAGAGGCGCCGATTGTGGCTGGCATTCAGCCGATACACAACTTCAAACAGATTGCCAGCTTCGCGGGGAAATGCGGCTCATCCATTCCAAGCTGGATTGCAGAGCGGTTCGAGGGGTTGGAAGATGATCCTGAAACCCATGCGCTGGTGGCGGCGGCTGTGGCGGCCGAGCAGGTGACAGAATTGGTGGACCGTGGAGTCACCGAGTTCCATTTTTATACCATGAATCGGTCGCCTTTGGTCTATGCATTGGCGCGTCTATTGGGGCGGCGGCCGGAGATTTCAAGGGGCTAAAACTCGTTTTATTGTCTGGAATCGGACATAATGTCGCCTATATCTGGCAACCAGTTGGCTGCGGAGGGAAAAATGTCTGTATGGACAATAATAGCGCAAAAGATTGGTTCCTTTTCTGAACGCACGGGGCTGGCGGGATCGCTGGCCTCGCTGCTGGACCCCGAAACCTGGTTGCTGGGCGGCAAGGAAGCCGCCTTTACCCTGTCATTGGTGGCACTGTCGGCCAAAATGGCAGCGGCGGACGGGGTGGTGACCGCTGATGAAATTCGGGCGTTCCGTGAAAATGTTGAAATTCCCGCCGGAGCCGAAGAGCAGGTGGCGCGGGTGTTTGATTTGGCCCAGCAAGACGTGGCCGGGTTTGAAACCTATGCTCGCCGGGTGGCGCGGCTGTTTCAGGACAGTCCTGAAACGTTGGAGCATGTGTTGGACGGGCTGTTTCATATAGCCGAGGCCGATGGGCTGATCCACGAGGATGAGTTGGCCTATCTGGAAACAGTGAGCGTGATTTTCGGGCTGACCGAAGATGAGTTTGACCGTTTGAGCGCCCAGCATATGGTGGCCGGGGATAGTGACCCGTATTTTGTTTTGGGTGTCGAGCGCGACATTGATGATGATGGCTTGCGCGATGCTTATCGCAAATTGGTTGCCGAACATCATCCAGATCGGCTGATGGCCAAAGGTGTGCCTGCCGAGTTGGTGCAGCTCACCACCAAAAAGATGGCGGCCATCAATCATGCCTATGATCAGATTTTGGAAATTCGACAATCCAGTTCGTCTACACCTGCATAAAGCTTGACCCATCCCTTTTGCGTCCCTATTGAAAGCGGGTCAGTTGGTCGGGCAGTCGCTCCTTTTTGAGGAGAGGAAAGTCCGGACTCCAAGGAAACACGGTGCCGGATAACGTCCGGCGAGGGCGACCTTAGGGAAAGTGCCACAGAAAGCAAACCGCCGCGTTTTTCGCGGTAAGGGTGAAAGGGTGCGGTAAGAGCGCACCGCGAGCCTGGTAACAGGATCGGCATGGTAAACCCCACCGGGAGCAAGACCAAATAGGGATGGCACAGGGCAAGCATCGCTTGTCCGGATCGGTTTCCAGGTCAGTCATCCGGGTTGGTTGCACAAGCCGTCTGGCAACAGGCGGATCAGATGAATGGCTGCCACGCAGATTTATCTGCCTTACAGAATCCGGCTTATAGACCAACTGACATTTTCCTTGCCAAAATCCAGATTTACTCGAATTTGAAACCTAATCTTAAGGCTCGGTTAGCTATATTTTGTGGAGTGAGTTATAAGCGCCCGAATTGTGGCCGCATGAGTATTGGGTTCAACAGGAGTATCACAACTGATGGTTCAACATCAGGACGCACAAAATATGTCGTCTAATGGGTCGCATATTCCTGTTCTTATTCAAGAAGTTATCGAAGGCCTTTCCCCAATTGATGGCAAAGTGATTGTCGACGGCACCTTTGGTGCGGGCGGCTATTCCCGCTATCTGTTGCAGGCGGGTGCGCAGGTGATTGGCATCGATCGCGACCCGGCAGTGGCGCCCTTTGTCAAAAAGTTGGACAATGATTTTGGTTCGAGATTTCGCTTTTTGCCAGGTCAATTCGGGCAGTTGGCGGCGTTGCTTGCAGAAGCGGAAATTGATGAAATTGATGCGGTGGTGCTGGATATTGGCGTAAGTTCTATGCAGCTCGATCAAGGCGAGCGCGGCTTTTCCTTTATGCGCGATGGGCCGTTGGATATGCGCATGGAACAGCACGGCGTAACTGCGGCGGATCTGGTGAATGGGCTGGAAGCGCGAGAATTGTCTGATCTGATTTTCGGTTTTGGTGAAGAGCGGCGGGCAAGGGCTCTGGTCAATGCTATCGTGACCGCACGCGAGGAGGCGCCACTGACCACCACAAAGCAGTTGGCCGATTTGATTGAGAAAACTCTGGGAAAGGGCAAGCCCGGCAAAGCACACCCCGCCACCAAGACCTTTCAGGCGCTGCGCATCGCCGTGAATGCGGAATATAATCAATTGGTGCATGGTCTTTTTGACGCGGAAGCCAAATTGCCGCCCGGTGGTAAGTTGGCGGTGGTGACGTTCCACTCGATGGAAGACCGGATCGTTAAGCGCTTTCTCAAACCCCAGACACAGCAATCGCGCCATATGCCCCTGGCTGACGAAGCCCCGCAGTGCTGGCGTGACATATCCAAGCCCGTACGTCCGTCGAAAAAAGAATTGGCAGATAATCCACGCGCCCGTTCGGCCACCCTGCGTTATGCCACCCGCAACGAGGTGCAGGCACGCCCCTTCAGCATGGATGGGCTTGGTGTGCCCGGCATGGCGAAAAAGCAGGAAGTGGGGGCCAAATAATGCTGCGTTGGATTAATTTTGGCCTGCTGCTCACCAGCTTTTGTGCGCTTATTCTGGTCTATGCGCAAAAATATCATGCGGAAGATTTGAGCGTCCAGGTTTCGACGTTGGAAGATGAGATCGCCGAAAAAACGCAGGAATTGAGTACGCTGAGAGCCGACTGGGCCTATTTAAACCAGCCCGGTCGACTGCAGCCAATTGTAGAACGCCATGCGGCGGTTCTGGATTTGGCACCTATCAAAACCGAGCAATATAAAACAATCGAAGATATTCCTATGCGCCCGGATGGTCCCGATGCTGAAGGTTTGGAAGTGCTTTTGCTGTCGCTCGAGGCCGGGGTGGACCCCAATGAAATGTCTGAGCTGCCCACCATTACCCCGCCGGAGCGCCGCCCATGAGTGATTTAGGCACGACCCATAGCTCTACCATCACCCTTGAGGGGGCACGCAAGGCGCGGGGCCACATGACCCACAGCCGAATCCGGCTGGCCTTGGTGGTTGCCTTGCTGCTGTTTGGCGTTGTGGGGGCAAGGCTAATCAATATTGCCAATACTGAGGTCGCACAGAACAATGCGGGGCAGGAACGTCCAGCTTTGACCGCGACCCGACCGGAAATTCTTGATCGCAATGGGCGGCAATTGGCGGTGGATATTCAAGTGCCCAGCCTTTTTGCTGAGCCGCGGCGCATTGTGGATTTGGATGAAGCGGTAGATGCGTTGAGCGTGGAATTACCGCATCTTGACCGCAAATGGCTGCGTGATCGACTGGATGGAGACGAAGGTTTTGTTTGGCTGGAACGCGAATTGACCCCACAGCAAAAAGAGCGGATTTTGCGCCTGGGCATTCCCGGCGTTGATTTTGTGACCGAAAGTCGCCGTTTCTATCCCGGCGGTGCGGTAGCGTCCCATATCCTTGGGGCCGTGAATGTGGATAATGTGGGCATTGCCGGTATTGAACGATATCTGGACAGCCAGGATGTGGCGTTGTTGCAAGAGCTGGGGCTGGCGCGCAATCGGTCCTTGCAGCCGGTCAATTTGTCGATCGATTTGCGCGTGCAGCACATTATGCACAACCAACTGAAGGACGCGCTGGACCGTTATCAGGCTATCGCTGCCGCCGGCGTTATGATGAATGTGCAAACCGGGGAAATCATCGCCCTGGCCAGCTTGCCAGACTTTGACCCCAATGAACCCGCAACAGCGTTGGAAGAGGGGCGATTAAACCGGATTACAGCGGGCAAGTTCGAACTGGGGTCTGTATTTAAGACCATGACGATGGCCGCCGCGCTGGACAGCGGATTGGTGCGGATTACCGACGAATTCGATGCAACCAAACCGGTGCGCTTCGGGCGCTATTCCATTGGCGATTTTCACGGCAAGAATCGGGTTTTAACCGTGCCGGAGGTCTTCAAATATTCCTCTAATATCGGGACCATCAAAATGATGCAGGTGATCGGGAAAGAGGCCTATCGCGATTTTCTCGGTAAAATGGGTTTTGAAGGCGCGCCCGTGATTGAACTGCCTGAGCGCACATCCGCTCAGATTTCGAATAGTTTTGGAGAAGTGGAGGCGGCCACGGCCTCGTTCGGACATGGCTTTTCTGTGACGCCGTTGCAATTGGTTACGGCAATCAGTGCCTTGGTCAATGGCGGTAATTATGTAGAGCCCACCTTGTTCCCGCGCGATGAAATTGCGGCACTTTCTTCGTCAAAACAGGTCGTGAGTGAACGAACCAGTAACTATATTCGGTATTTGATGCGGTTAAATGCGCTGGAAGGCTCCGGTCGTAAGGCCGCGCCAGATGGCTATCGCGTAGGGGGTAAGACCGGCACTGCTGAAAAGGTTGTGGATGGTCGTTATTCTCGGGAAAAAAGTCTCGCTGTGTTTGCCTCTGCATTTCCCATGGATGCGCCAAAATATGCCATGGTGATTTTGGTGGATGAGCCGAAACGAGAGAACGAACAAAGCGGCCGCACAGCGGCGTGGAACGCAGGTGAAGTAACAGGTCGGATTGTGGAAAAGGTTGCCCCGATGTTGGGGGTCATGCCAAACCATGATCCAGAAATAGATGCGCGGCTGGTGCCAGTAGAGTTGCGCGATTTGGGGGAAATATGAGCTTTTCCATTAAAAAGCTTTTGGTCGGTGCCGAGAGCTCTCAGGAATTTATGGATCTTGATGTTGAAGGCGTGACCTCAGATTCCCGCAAAATTACCAAAGGCGACGCTTTTTTCGCGCTGCCTGGTGAAAATGTGCACGGCAACGAATTTGCAAAGGATGTGGTGCGCCTAGGGGCTGTCGCCATCGTCACAGACCGCGGGTTGGAGTTTAATCCCGGTGTCCCGATCTATTTGGTGAACGATGTGCGGGCGGCCTATGCCCGGGCGGCGCGCCGTGTAAACGAGCCACAGCCTGCTTATCCGGTGGCCGTAACCGGCACCAATGGCAAGACGTCTGTTGTGTCGTTTCTACGCCAGATCTGGATTGATAACCACATTAATGCCGCTTCTGTTGGCACATTGGGCATCGTAACCAAAACCAAGCACATTGAAGGCGAATTGACGACGCCTGGGCCGATGGAATTGCACCGGGAGCTTAACCAACTCAAAAAAGAAGGCGTTGATCACATCGCACTTGAGGCCTCCAGCCATGGGCTGGATCAACGGCGCTTGGATGGGATGAAGTTCCGTGTGGTGGGCTTCACCAATCTTTCGCGTGACCATCTGGATTACCACGAGACGATGGAAGCCTATCATGACGCCAAATTAAGACTGTTTCGCGAGTTACTGACCGAGGGGGGCACGTGCGTCATCAATATGGATGATGATGAGGCGATGCCTTTTATGATGGCTGGGTTGGAACGCAACGGTACTGTGCTGACTGTTGGCGAAAATGGTGCCTATTTCGAACTGCTGTCTGTTGAGCCTGAGGGGTATGGTCAACGGGTTAAAGGGCGTCTCGTGGGCGAGGACGTCGAATTTTTGCTGCCATTGGCAGGCAAGTTTCAGGTGAGCAATGCTTTGGTGGCCTTGGCGATGGCGGTGGCGACGGGCGTTGAAAAGCATGATGCGTTGGACAGTTTAGAGCGCTTGGAAGGGGCCAAGGGGCGACTGGAAAAAGTTGCCGAACATAATGGCGGCGCCGTTTATGTGGACTATTCCCATACCCCCGACGCTCTACAAACCGCATTGGAAAGTTTGCGGCCGTTTGTGACGGGCAAGCTGATCGTTGTGTTCGGTTGTGGGGGCGACCGCGACAAGGGGAAACGTGGTCCAATGGGCAAAATCGCTGCTGAATTTGCTGATGTGGCGATTTTGACCGATGATAATCCACGCACCGAAGATCCGCAGGCTATTCGGGACGAAGTGCTCAAAGCCGCGCCTGATTGCATGGATGTGGGCGATCGACGCAGAGCAATCGAAACCGGCCTTGACATGATGGGTGAAGGCGACGTGTTGCTTGTGGCTGGCAAAGGCCATGAGGATTATCAGATCATCGGGACAGAAAAGCAGGACTTTTCGGACCATGATGTAATTTTGGAAGCCATTGGATCAAAGTGACCCAGCTGTGGACCATTGATGAGATTTGTCAGGCAACCGACGGGCGCGCCACGGGTCTTGACGTGGGCTTGCCCATAACAGGGGTGTCGATCGATAGCCGCACTATTGGTGCGGGCGAACTGTTTGTCGCCATCAAGGGGGACCGGTTTGATGGCCATGACTTTGTGGCCAAAGCGCTGGAGCAGGGGGCGATTGCTGCTTTGGTGAGTGCTGGTTTTGCGCAGGATCACCCGGAAATGGAGCAGTTGATTGTCGTGACGGATGCGCTTGAGGGGCTTGAGCACCTCGGTGTCGCGGCGCGCCAGCGGATGCAAGGTAAGGTCATTGCCGTCACCGGCAGTGTGGGTAAAACCTCCACCAAGGAGGCCATTCGCATTACACTTGAGCAGTTCGGCAAGACGCATTTCTCCATCAAATCATTCAATAATCACTGGGGCGTGCCGCTCATGCTGGCGCGCATGCCGGCGGACACCGAGTTTGCTGTTTTTGAGTTGGGCATGAGCCACGAAAACGAAATCCGGCCGCTGGTGAAGCTGGTGTCACCTCATCTCGCCGTGATCACCAAAATTGCACCGGCTCATCTTGAAAACTTTCAGAATCTTCAAGGGATTGCAGACGCCAAGGCGGAAATATTTGAGGGGCTTCAGTCAGGTGGCAGTATTCTTTTGGGTGCCGATCATGACTATGTGGATTACTTGCGGGGCCGCGCTGCCGGCCTAGGTTTTACAGATGTGACGACCTTTGGATTTGCCGCCCAAGCTGACCTGGTGTTGGGCGAGCCGCACTTGCACAATGGACATATTGGATGTGGCTTTGGTTGGAAGGATGAGGCCGGGCATCTTGATGTGCCGCAATTGGGCGCACACGCTTTGGCCAACGCCGCATGTGCCTATTTGATTGGTCGAAAGCTTGGCATTGCGCAGGATGATTTGCTGTGGGCCTTGGGCCATTATCATGCAGCGTCCGGACGGGGAGAGGTTGCAAAACTCCCCATTGCCGATGGCCACATCACGCTGGTTGATGAAAGCTATAACGCAAACCCGGCTTCAATGCTGGCGGCAATTGATACGCTGGCGCGCAATCAACACCAAGGACGCAATTGCGTGGTGCTCGGCGATATGTTGGAACTGGGTGAAGAGAGTGCAAATCTGCACAGATCTTTGGCCGAGCCATTGATCAAACTGGCGCCGGATCAAGTCTTGCTGGTGGGCCCGATGATGAGACATCTCTTTGATGCCGTGGTCGATCATTTGCCTGTGGACTGGGTGGAAAACCAGAATGAGGTTTTACCAAAACTGTCAAATTGGCTTGCACCGGGCGATTTAATTATGGTCAAAGGGTCAAACGGGATTGGTTTAGGGGCGCTGGTGGAAGCGTGCCGCAAAAAGTGGCCGCCGACCGAAGAATAAGCGCGTAAAAAGGATAAAGCCGAGACATGTTCTATTTTTTGCAGCAATTTGGCGATGTGTTTGCGCCGTTTAATGTGTTTCGCTATCTCACCTTCCGCACGGGTGGCGCCACCATCACGGCCTTATTCTTCGTGTTTTTGTTTGGTCCGCAACTGATCAATTCATTGCGTATTCGCCAGGGGCACGGTCAGCCAATCCGCGAGGACGGCCCGGCCAGCCACCTGATCACGAAAAAGGGCACGCCGACGATGGGTGGCCTGATGATCCTTTTGTCCTTAACCGCTTCGACCCTGTTGTGGGCTAATCTTACCAACCCCTATGTTTGGATTGTGTTGGGCGTCACCGTCGGGTTCGGGGCCATCGGTTTTTATGACGATTATCTGAAGGTATCTAAAGCCACCAACAACGGGTTTGGCGGGCGGCAACGTTTGGCGTTGGAGGCGGCGATTTCAGGCATTGCCTGTTTCTTTGTGGCACAATTGGGCGAAACGCCCTTTTCGACATCTTTGGCCTTTCCCTTCATCAAAGATTTTATGCTCGACCTGGGCTGGTTCTTTGTGATTTTTGGAGCGTTTGTCATTGTCTCAGCGGGCAATTCCGTGAATTTGACCGATGGGTTGGACGGGCTTGCGATTGTGCCAGTGATGATTGCTGCCGGGTCCTTCGGCTTGATTGCCTATCTGGTCGGCAACGAAATTTTCGCTAATTATCTGCTCATCAATTTTGTGCCGGGCACTGGTGAACTGGCAGTGCTCTGTGGGGCGTTGATTGGCGCCGGATTGGGCTTTTTGTGGTTTAATGCGCCGCCGGCCTCCATTTTTATGGGCGATACGGGTTCACTGGCTTTGGGCGGCATGCTGGGGGCGATTGCGGTGGCGACAAAGCACGAAATTGTGCTGGCCATTATTGGCGGGCTGTTCGTGCTGGAGACCGTATCGGTTATTGTTCAGGTTATTTCATTCAAGACCACGGGCAAGCGCATCTTCAAGATGGCGCCAATCCATCACCATTTTGAGCATTTGGGGTGGACCGAAAGTCAAATCGTGATCCGCTTTTGGATTATAGCCTTTGTGTTGGCTATGGTTGGCCTGAGCTCCTTAAAGCTCCGTTAAGCAAAAACATCATCATTTTCTTTACCAAACGGCAAATGGTTGCGAGTTGGTAACCACTTTTGGTGTAACTTTATTCACCTAGAGTAACAGTACTGATTTGGTGATGGCATTTGATGTTTTCCCGCGAGTTTTCACGAGAGCGTAAAACCCCCTTGGCGGAATGGTGGTGGACGGTTGATCGGCCGCTACTGGCTGCCTTTTTTGCCTTGATGGGGGCAGGGGTGATTATGTCCTTTGCCGCCAGCCCGGCCGTGGCCTCTCGCCTTGGCTTGAGCGAATGGCACTTTATCGTGCGCCACATCTTCTTTTTGCTGCCGGCAACGATCGTGTTGATTATGGGGAGTTTTCTCACCCCGCGCATGGCGCGACAGGCGGCCTTGCTGGTGCTGGCGTTTGGCCTGGTGGCTTTGGCGGGCACCTTGCTGGTGGGCTACGAGGCAAAGGGGTCGCAGCGTTGGATTTCCCTTGGCGGCTTTTCTTTTCAGCCCATCGAGTTTGTGAAGCCCGCATTCGCGGTGATGGCGGCATGGCTGATTTCTGAGAAAATGCGTCTGCAGGATGTGCCCGGCCATTCCATGACCATCATGTTGATGGTGATGATTGTCGGAATATTGCTGTTGCAACCGGATATTGGGCAAACGGCTTTGGTGATTTTCACCTGGGCGGGATTGCTGTTTATCTCCGGCATCAGCTGGTGGTTGATCTTTCTGTTGGGCGGCATGGCGCTGGCAGCGATCACCGGCGCCTATTTTTTCTTTCCGCACGTGACACGGCGATTTGATGCGTTTTTTAATCCCGAGACTGGTGACAATTATCAGGTGGAAAAAGCGCTGCAATCTCTGCTGGAGGGCGGCTGGTTTGGCCTTGGGCCGGGCGAAGGTGTCGCCAAACGTTCTTTGCCTGATGCCCACGCGGACTTTGTGTTTTCGGCGGCGGCGGGGGAGTTTGGTATTTTGTTTTGCTTGGTGGTTGTGAGCTTGATTGCCTTTATCGTGGTGCGGTCGCTATTGTTGGCGCAGCAGCAAAGCAATCTGTTTGCGCGGCTGGCGGTGAGTGCACTGGCCATTCAATTCGGGGTGCAGTCAGCGATCAATCTGGCGGTGAACTTGAACCTTATCCCGCCCAAGGGCATGACGCTGCCCTTTGTGTCTTATGGCGGTACATCGATGATTGCCGTTGCTTTTGGTATGGGGCTTTTGATAGGGCTGACCCGCAGAAAACCACAGGAGACCATTCCGTCAGGCTTGCCGGTATCCCGGCTGACGGTACGGCAAGAAGCATTATGAGCAAATTTGTGATGGTGGCCGGGGGCACAGGCGGACATTTATTTCCCGCCCAAGCGCTGGCCGAAGAGCTTTTAAGGCGGGGGCACACGGTCTATTTGATGACCGACGCACGCGCCAAAAATTATGGTGGTGACTTCCCCGCCCTTGAAACCATCATTGTGCCAGCGGCCACACCAAGCTTTCGCCATCCGTTTAAAGCGATTAAAGCCGGGTTCACGATTTTGGCCGGGGTGCGCAAAGCCCGTAAAGCCCTAAAACGGATTAAGCCGGACGCGATTGTGGGGTTTGGTGGCTATCCCACCTTCCCGCCCTTTTTAGCGGCGTCAATGTTGGGCATTCCAGGGGTTTTGCATGAGGCCAACTCTGTGCTGGGGCGCGCGAACCGAGCGTTGGTGCGTTTCTGCGAAAAGCTGGCGTTGGGATTTGAAGATACCAAATATGCTGAGCGGTTTAGCGATAAAACGGTAATTACCGGCAATCCGGTGCGCGATATGGTGCATCAAGTCGCCAATATACCCTATCCTCCGCTGGGCGCTGAGCATGATGTGCGGATCACAGTGTTTGGCGGCTCGCAGGGTGCGCAAATATTTTCGCAGGTCTTGCCTGGGGCTATTGCGGCTTTGCCAGATGAATTGCGCGCACGTTTGAAGTTGGTGCAGCAATGTCGGGAAGAGGATTTGCAGCGCATGGCGGAAGTTTATGCGCAAACGCGGGTGAATGTTGATGCCGCACCCTTTTTTAAGGATTTGCCGCGGCTGATGGCCAAATCCCATTTGGTGATTTGCCGTGCGGGTGCATTGACCGTGTCTGAGTTGGGAGCGATTGGGCGACCAGCCATTTATGTGCCCTTGCCTGGTTCGCTGGACCAGGACCAATTGAATAATGCCAAACGGATGGAAGCAGCGGGTGGCGGTGTGGTGATGGAACAAGCCGCACTTTCACCGCATTCACTTGCCACAAAGATCACCGAGCTTTTGGCGCACCCTGCGCAACTGCAACAAATGGCGACAAATGCCAAAAATGTCGGCATGCCCGACGCTGTTCAGCGTTTGGCCGATCTCACAGAACAAACGGCAAAAGCCGGATAAAGGAGAGCATTGATGAAAATGCCACAAAATATTGGTCCAGTGCACTTTGTGGGCATTGGCGGGATCGGGATGAGCGGCATTGCCGAAGTGTTGCATAACCAAGGCTATACGGTGCGCGGGTCGGATTTGAACCAGAATCCGAATGTCATGCGCCTGCAGGAAAAAGGCATCGCAGTCGAAATTGGCCAGCGCGCTGAAAACCTCAAAGATGCTGCTGTTGTGGTCATTTCTTCGGCCATCAAGAAAGATAATCCCGAATTGATGGAAGCGCGGGCGCGGGCGCTGCCGATTGTGCGGCGCGCCGAAATGTTGGCCGAGATTATGCGCTTTAAGAACGCAATTGCCATTGGCGGCACCCACGGTAAAACCACAACGACCTCTTTGGTTTCCACCTTGTTGGAAGCAGGCAATATGGACCCCACGGTGATTAATGGCGGGATTATTAATGCCTATGGTACAAACGCCCGCCTGGGCGATGGCGAATGGATGGTGGTTGAAGCGGACGAGAGCGATGGCACCTTTGTGAAATTGCCGGCCGACGTTGCGGTCGTGACCAATGTCGACCCCGAGCACCTGGACCATTATGGCTCTTTTGACGAGGTGAAAAAGGCGTTTATCCACTTTGTGGAGAATGTGCCCTTTTATGGCTTTGCGGTGATGTGCATGGATCACCCCGTGGTGCAGGCGCTGGTGGGTGAAATCACTGACCGTCGCGTGATCACTTATGGGCAAAATCCGCAGTCAGACGTGTTGTTGAAAAATGTGCGCGTCGAGAATGGGCATAATGTTTTTGATGTGGTGATCCGTCATCGCATCCAAGGGGGCGAGACCCATATTGATGGTTTGGAATTGCCGATGCCGGGCATTTACAACGCGCTGAACGCCACTGCGGCGATCGCGGTGGCCAACCGGCTTGGGGTGTCGCCAGAAGATATTCGCAAAGGTCTGATGGGCTTTTCCGGCGTGAAGCGGCGTTTCACCACTACGGGTGTGGTGAATGGTGTGCGCATTATTGATGATTATGCTCACCATCCGGTGGAAATCGCATCCGTATTGACCGCCGCACGTAGCGCTGCGAAAGGCGATGTGATCGCGGTGATGCAGCCGCACCGCTATTCGCGACTGGACGATTTGTTTGAAGAATTTGCCGGATGCTTCAACGATGCGAACACGGTGCTTGTTGCGCCGGTTTTTGCAGCGGGTGAGCAGCCGCGCGAAGGGGTGACCAATGAAACGCTTGTTGAGCGTATGCGGGCGAAAGGCCATCGTGATGCCCGCATTTTGGAAGGACCCGAACATCTGGCCAAAGTGCTCTCCGAGCGTGTGAAGCCAGATGATTATGTGGTGTGTCTGGGGGCAGGCAACATCACCCAATGGGCAGCCACGCTGCCGGATGAACTCAACACATACATTGGTGAGAAGACATAATGAGCTTTCCTGATTTATTGCCCCAACTTGGCGAATGGACAAATGATATTCGCGGCAAACTTATTCCCAACCAGCCTTTAAGCGAGATAACCTGGTTTCGCGTCGGTGGCCCGGCGCAGCTTTATTTTCAGCCTGCAGATGAGGCCGATCTGCAATTGTTTTTGAAAAATCTGCCCAAGGACATCAAGCTGACAGTGATCGGTTTGGGGTCCAACCTTTTGGTGCGGGATGGCGGGCTTGATGGTGTCGTGCTGCGCTTGTCCGGCAAAGGGTTCGGCAAGGTTGAGGCGTTAGGCGACCACAAATTGCGCGTGGGCGCGGCGTTGCCAGATGTCAAAGTGGCAACCGCTGCCGCAGATAATGGCATTGACGGTTTGACCTTTTACCGGGGCATTCCCGGCGGAATTGGCGGCGCGCTTTATATGAATGCGGGTTGCTATGGCACGGAAACCAAAGACCGCATGGTGGAACTGCGGGGTGTGGATCGCGATGGCGAGATCGTTACGCTCACCAATGCGGATATGGGGTATCAATATCGCAAAAATAACGGCCCGCGTGGCGTGGTGTTTACTCAGGCGGTTTATCAGGGATTTGCAGGCGATCCGGACGATATTAAGGCGCGGATGAAGGAAATCACAGAGACCCGTGAGGGCTCCCAGCCCACACGTGCGCGTACCGGCGGGTCGACCTTCAAAAACCCGGAAGGCCATTCCTCCTGGAAATTGGTGGATGCCGCTGGATGTCGCGGCCTTAGGGTTGGCGATGCGCAGGTTTCGGAAAAGCACTGCAACTTTTTGTTGAATCTGGGCGAAGCGACAGCACACGACATCGAAACTTTGGGTGAAACCGTTCGCAACCGCGTGCGCGAAAACTCTGGCATTGAGTTGCGCTGGGAAATTCGGCGTATGGGCCATTTTGTGCCCGGCCATGAAGTTAGAGAATTCTTAGATGGTGATGTGTTCACCGGGCAGGTGTGAGCATGACCAAACATGTAGCAGTGTTAATGGGTGGCTGGGCGAGCGAGCGCGAAGTCTCACTGTCTTCTGGCAAAGCATGTGCCGACGCGCTGGAGCGGTGCGGCTACCAGGTGTCCCGTATCGATGTTGATCGCGATTTGGGGCATGTACTGGAGGAGTTGAAGCCCGATGTCGCCTTCAATGCGCTACATGGCCGTTTTGGTGAAGATGGAACGGTTCAGGGTTTGCTCGAAATTATGGGCATTCCCTACACGCATTCGGGCGTTTCCGCCTCCTCAATTGCCATGAACAAACATTTGTCCAAAGTGTTTTTCAAGGCCAACGGTATCCCAGTCACCGATCACTTCGTAGCCAATCGCGATGAAGTCGCCCGCAAACATCAAATGGAACCGCCCTATGTGATCAAGCCGGTGGCTGATGGATCAAGCGTTGGTGTTTTTATTGTCAAGCAGGGTACGGAGCATCCGCCACAGGAGATTTTGCGCACCGATTGGAAGAGCGGTGATGAGCTGATGGTGGAACGGTATATTGCCGGACGTGAATTGACCTGTGCAGTGATGGGCGGTGTCGCGCTGGCGGTGACCGAAGTGATCACAGATTTGAATTTTTATAATTATGAAGCCAAATATGCACAAGGCAGATCGAAGCATATTTTCCCAGCAGAGGTTTCATCGAATATTTACCAAACTGCGCAGAAACTGGCGTTGAAGGCTCATGAGAGTTTGGGGTGCAAAGGGGTCACCCGCACAGACTTCCGTTTGTCCATGCATGGTGGCGAAGAAGGCGACCTGATTTGCCTTGAAATCAACACGCAACCGGGCATGACCCCCACATCTCTTGTGCCGGAAATGGCAGCCCATGCCGGGCATGATTTTGAAGAACTGGTCCGCTGGATTTTGGAGGACGCCTCTTGCGACAGATAAGAAAGCCTCAAGCACGTGCCCTGGCTCTACCTGCGCCAATGCGGCAATTGCCGGCTCTGCGCAAAACCAGTCAGCTGGTGGCGCGCGGGCAGCGGGCATGGGTGCTGCATAAGCGGCTGGGCGTGCAGCTTGTGGCGCTTATGCTTGTGGTGTTGATCCTGGGCGTCGGCATGATCAACCGCAACCATTTGGTGAATGGGGCCACGTTGTTGACCGAGCGGGCTGCCAGCCTGTTTGCGCAGGCGGGCTTGGCGGTGTCGGAAGTTTCGCTGTCTGGATATGGTCTCACCAAGGAAGAAGATCTGTTTGAGGCGATTGGGCTGCAAGGCAATATTTCGCTGGTGAATTTCGACGCGGAAGCGGCGCGCCAACGGATTGAGGCTTTGCCCTCCATTGAAAGCGCGACCATCCGCAAGATTTATCCGAATTCGTTGAATATCGAATTGGTGGAAAAAACACCGATTGCTGTGTGGCGGATCGATGGGGTGAGCTTTGCCATTGATAAAAAGGGTGACAAGCTGGTGAGCCTAGAGCAAGGCGGCATTGATGGCTTGCCTTTGTTTATTGGTGATGGTGCCGCGGACGACGCGGCCATGCTGATTGAAATGCTTAAGCCCTATGAGTTGCTACAGCAGGATCTGTTGGCCGCCAGCCGCATCGGTGACCGCCGGTGGGATCTGATCTATGAATCGGGGCTGCGCATCATGTTGCCCGAAAACGGTGTCGATCAGGCGATGGCCAAAATTGTTGAATTGGACGCGGAAAAGCAGTTGCTGTCTCGCGACATCGAAATTTTAGATTTTCGTTTAAAAGATTTTATCGCCGTACGACCCGTAGATCGTACCGGAACAGACCAGGATGAGGCCAACGCCCAATGATCTCAGAGGCAATGACGGCGCGGCTTAAGCCGGTGCAACCAGGCAAAGCCAGCCTGGTGACCGTTTTGGATGTGGGCTCGACCAAAATATGCTGCATTATCGCGCGCCTGACGCCGCAGCCGGAGGGCAAGGCGCTGCGGGGACGCACGCACCAAGCGGAAGTGCTGGGCTTTGCCTTTGGCCCCTCGCAAGGTGTAAATAAGGGCATTGTCACCGATCTTGATGCGGCGGAGCATGCGGTGCGCTCCGTGGTCGGCATGGCCGAGCGCAATGCAGGCGTGACTGTGCAATCACTTATTGTAAACGTCTCCGCCGGGCGGCTGGGGTCCGAAACATTTGCTGCCACCGTGTCGCTGGACGGGCATGAGGTGGAACCCAGAGATTTGGCCAAAGTTTTGCAAACCGTGAATGAGCGCTCTATCCGCGACGAACGGTCGGTGTTGCACGCGCTGCCGATTGGCTATGCGTTGGATGGCCATAAAGGCATTCAGGACCCGCGGGGCATGGTGGGGGACACGCTGGGCGTGGACGTGGCCGTGGTGAGTGCCGAAACATTGTCCATGCGCAATATTGAGTTGGTGCTTAACCGCTGCCACTTGCAGGTGGAGGCCTTTATGGCAACGCCTTATGCCAGTGGTTTGTCCTGTCTGGTAGATGATGAAGCGCAGTTGGGGGTGGCGATTGTTGATTTTGGCGGGGCCACCACCACGATGAGCGTCTTTAAGGATGGTTATCTGGTCTATGCTGATTCGATCAATGTCGGCGGCCAGAACATCACCCATGAAATTGCCCGTCAGCTTTCGGTGAGCTTTGAGGATGCGGAACGGTTGAAAACACTGTTCACCTCGGTTTTGCCCGGGCAAAGCGACGAGCGCGATATGGTGCCGATCCAGCCAGTGGGTGCCGGTGAGGATGAAGCGCCAACCCAAATTCCCCGTACGACTTTGACCCGCATTGTGCGGCCCCAAGTGGAAGATATTCTCACAATTTTGCGCGACCGGATGGTGGCCACGGGCATGATGGATGTGTGTGGCCGGCGTTTTGTGTTGACCGGTGGGGCCAGTGAAATGACAGGTTTGCCCGAGATCGCCAGACGCGTGTTGGCGCGTAATGTGCGGCAGGGCAGGCCATTGGGCGTGGCCAAGCTGCCCACTGTGGCGAAAGGCCCGGCCTTTTCCACTGTGGTGGGCATGTTGATCTATCCGCAAGTGTGCGAGCTCGAGTTCGTCGATCAGAAAGTCAAAGCTGGCGGTGACAGCAAATTTGGCTGGTTCAAACATATTGGCCATTGGCTTAAATCCAGCTTCTGATTCATCTGCACATTGTAATGTTTTCAATCGCGAGGTTTGAGCGGTTAAAATTCTGCTTTAACGCTTTGTTATCCTAAATAAAAACTTGATCAGTCGGTCATGAAGTGACGCAAAATGCATCAGAGTTAACAAAAATGATGCAATTGTTAGGGAGTGCTTAACGTTCTGGCAGTAATTTTATAGCCAACGGAGCACAATGGGGCCAGAAATGAGCATCAAACTTCAAATTCCAGATATTCAAGAACTTAAGCCACGCATTACCGTGTTTGGCGTTGGCGGTGCCGGCGGCAATGCGGTGAACAATATGATCGATTCGGGCCTAGAAGGGGTCGAATTCGTTGTGGCCAACACAGACGCCCAAGCCCTCGCCCTGTCTAAGGCAGAGCGCGTTGTGCAGTTAGGCGTCGGCGTAACCGAAGGTCTCGGCGCCGGATCGCACCCCGAGGTGGGGCGTGCCGCAGCCGAAGAAACAATTGACGAGATTGCCGACCATTTGAATGGGTCGCACATGTGCTTCATCACCGCCGGCATGGGCGGTGGTACGGGCACAGGCGCCGCACCCGTTGTGGCGCGCGCAGCTCGCGAGCAAGGCATTTTGACGGTCGGTGTGGTCACCAAGCCGTTCCAATTTGAGGGCGCGCGCCGGATGCGCTTGGCCGAAGATGGCATTGACGAATTGCATCGTCATGTTGATACGCTGATTGTGATCCCGAACCAAAATCTGTTCCGCGTGGCCAATGAGAAGACCACATTTGCAGATGCCTTCTCCATGGCGGACGAAGTGCTGTTCTCAGGGGTGGCCTGCATCACCGATTTGATGGTGAAGGAAGGGCTGATCAACCTGGACTTTGCTGACGTGCGTGCGGTAATGCGCGGCATGGGCAAAGCCATGATGGGCACAGGCGAGGCCGAGGGCGAAGATCGTGCCCGTCACGCCGCCGAAGCGGCGATTGCCAACCCATTGCTGGATGATATCTCCATGCAAGGTGCACGCGGCCTGTTGATTTCGATCACCGGTGGTTCTGATCTGACCCTTTATGAAGTGGATGAGGCGGCAAGCCGTATCCGCGAAGAAGTGGATTCAGACGCGAACATCATTCTCGGTGCTACATTTGATGACAGTCTTGACGGTCAAATTCGCGTGTCTGTCGTGGCAACCGGTACAGACGCCACAATGGTTCAAGCCATGGATCCGGTGGAGCCGAACGCTGAGCGGGCCATTCGCGTGAACCGTGAAGCGCCAGCCGCTCCAAAGTCAGAGCATGACGTGCAGTCTACTGCGAAGCAGGCTGAGCCGAAGCTTGAAGAATCCTCACCGGCTGACGAGCTGGATATGGCGATGCAAAAAGCGGTAAACGAGGCCTTTGCGTCCAAGCCGCAGCATCAGGCGCCACAAAAGGAAAGTGTAACGGTTGAGCCTTATCGCCCGAGCGCTGAGCCTGTGGCCAATATTGATGATGAACCAAAACCACGAGATGTGGAACCTCGTCCCACGTATGTGCCGCAAAGTGCAGAGCGAGTCGCGCCTCGTCGTATGCCGCGCACAGAAGAGTTGCCCCGCGTGGCTCAGGAAACCGTTGCGCAAGCGCAACAAGAAGAAGAAAAAGAGCCGCGCAATGCGCGCGCCCTTTTCCGCCGCTTGGCCAGCAATGTGGGCCTGCAGGGCAAGGAAGAATTTGACGAGAAAAAAGCTGATGATGCCATGGCCCGCAATGCTGTGGAAGCTAGCCCTCAACGGCCTTCCAAGCCTCAGGGCGCGCAAGGACAGCTTGACCAGACCGGTCGGCCAACACCGCAGCCAAATGGCCAAAAGGAACAGCTGGAAATTCCAAGTTTCTTAAAACGCCACGGATAGTTTTAAGGGCATAGTAAGAAAAAAAGACCCGGGGCGGCTTTCGCCTCGGGTCTTTTTTGTTTATCAAGTTTTAAAAAAGGCAGGGATATAATCCTGATAAGCCGGAGTAGTAGATGAATAGATTTGCAACCAAACAGTGCACCGTGGGGCGCGTACTTAGCTTTGCGGGCATTGGCGTTCATAATGGCCAGCCAGCCAACCTGACGATCGAGCCTGCTGCCGTTGATAGCGGTTTCGCCATCCGTCGAAAATTGCAAGACGATAGCTACTCCGAGATTTTGCCTTTGCACCACAATCGAGTTTCACGCACCTATTTGTGTACAGCCATTGATTTGGGTGATGCGGGCACAATTTCCATGATTGAGCACATGGTGTCTGCGCTTTCAGGTATGGGTATCGACAATGCGCTGATCACAGTCGAGGGGACTGAATGTCCGGTTCTTGACGGTAGTGCTGGCAGATATGTGGATGCGATCGTGGAGGCGGGGATTGAGACCCAGCCTGCTGAAAAGAAATTCATCAAAATCAAACGCAGTGTAACGGTGCGTTCTAACGATGCGTTTGCTGCGCTTGAGCCATATAATGGTCGTGCGTTTGATGTAGAGATTGACTTTGAAAGTGATGTGATCGGCCGCCAACGCATGATATTTGATTGGTCGCCAAAGCGGTATGTTGACGATGTATCGCGCGCACGCACGTTCGGGTTTATCAAAGATGCGAAGGTTTTGCGTCAGGCTGGGTATGCCTTGGGGTCATCGTTGGAAAACTCTATCGCAGTAGATGAAAATGAGATTTTGAACAAAGACGGTCTGCGCTACGAAGATGAATTTGTTCGTCACAAGCTGCTGGATGCTGTGGGTGATCTCGCGCTGGCCGGCATGCCTATTTATGGTAAATTCCGTTCTTACAAAGGTGGGCATGGTTTGAACGCTTTGGTGCTAAACTCACTGTTCGCCAGCGAGCAAAATTATGAAATCGTGCCCGCAAGTGACCTGCCACTGGAGTTTGATGCGCTGGAGCAACTGCCTGAGGGGCTTGAGTTGCGCGGCTATATCCGATCTGTTGGCTGAATCGGTACAATCAACTTGTATCTTGCCTTAGTTTCGTTCATTTTCCTCCCTACATCGGATGTAAAGTGTGGGCTTCGGTTGATAAAGGCGTTTTAATTATGGGTATTGCAAACCTTCAAAATGGCGTTGCAAAAACATTGATGCGGGCAGTGATTGTTGGCGCGTTAGCAACAACATTGACAGGCTGCGCTGGCATGAGCCTTTTTGGTAAGCCAAAAATTACCGAAGAAGAAATCATTCCTGCCGAAACTCTTTATGATCAAGCGATCGACTTTATGGAGCGCGATCGGTATAAATCTGCGCTAGAGAGCTTTGAAAAGCTAGAGCGGCAGCATCCATACTCAGAGTTTACAGAGCGTTCCCGGATGATGACCACTTTCATCTATTTCCGTTTGGGCGACTATGACCGCACCATTCTGGCGGCGGATCGGTTCCTGGCACTCTATCCGTCTTCATCAGAGGCGCCATATGCCTTATATCTGAAAGGGGCCTCGCAATATAACCGGATCAAGGATCTGACCCGGGATCAGCAAACAGCTGAAGATGCGATTGCGACGTTCCAGACGATCATTAATAATTATCCGGACAGCCGTTATGCCAAAGACGCCAAAGAACGCATTCTGATCGCCAGAGATCAGTTGGCAGGCAAGGAAATGTCGGTGGGCCGCTATTATCTGGGCAATAAGCAATATACAGGTGCGATCAACCGTTTCCGCACCGTTGTTGAGGATCATCAGACCTCAACACATGTGGAAGAGGCGCTGTTGCGCTTGACCGAAGCCTATATGGCGTTAGGACTGGTACAAGAAGCGCAAACTGCTGCTGCGGTGCTGGGGCACAACTATCCCTCTAGCGAATGGTATCAGGATGCGTATAAGCTGCTGCAAAAGCAGGGTTTGGCCCCTGAGGTGAACGAGGGTAGCTGGCTGGCAGGATCGCTCAACAGCTAACCCATAGGTGCCTTGGCGGCCTAAATATGGGTTTTTCGGGCATGCTATCAGCCATATCAATACAAAATATTGTTCTGATCGATCAGCTGGATTTGCCACTTGAGGGCGGCATGACCGCCCTGACGGGTGAGACCGGGGCCGGTAAATCCATTCTTCTTGATTCGCTTTCGCTGGCCCTTGGGGGGCGCGGCGACAATGGCTTGGTGCGCAAGGGCACCGAGCGCGGCCAGGTTGTGGCCAGCGTTGAATTGCCTATGGACCATCGGGTGATGGCGTTGCTGCAAGAAAATGAGCTGATGAGCGACGGTGAAATCATTTTGCGCCGGGTGCAATATGGCGATGGCCGCACCCGCGGCTTTGTGAATGATCAGCCCATTTCCGCAAAATTGATGCAAAAGATTGGTCAGGAACTGATCGAAATTCACGGCCAGCATGATGATCGCGCGCTGGTGGACCCGACGACCCACCGGCATTTGCTGGATGCCTATGGTGGGCACCGTCAATTGCTGGCCGCCACCAAGGACGCGCACAAAGCGCTGACGGCAGCTCAGGACGCCTTGAATCGCCAAGAAGCAGCGGTGGAGAAGGCGCGGGCCGACGAGGATTTCGCCCGGCATGTGGTGGCGGAGCTGGAAGAGCTGAACACCGAAAAGGGCGAAGAGGATGATTTGGCGGCCCAGCGCCAGCGCCTGATGGAGCTGGAAAAAGCGGCAGACGAAGTGCGCGATGCCGACGAGGTGATCAATGGACCATCCGCACCCTCAACGGCTTTGGCCGGCCTCATGCGGCAATTGATGCGCAAGGGGGAAGGCGAGCAAAATCTGTTCACCCCGGTGATTGAGAATATCGATGCCGCACTGGTCGCGCTCGACCGCACGTCTGAGGCCCTGGACGACATCAAGCGTCAGATGGAATTTGACCCGCTCGAGTTGGAAAATGCCGAGGAGCGGTTGTTTGCTCTGCGGGCGGCGGCGCGTAAACATCAATGCCTGGTGGATGATTTGCCCGACATTCTGGCGAAGTATCAAAAAGCCATTCAGGATCTGGAGCGCGGCGACGAGGATTTGACGCAATTGCGCGAGGCCTTGGCCAAAGCTGAAACTGACTATCGCGGTGCAGCGATTGCGCTCAGCGAAGCACGGGCCAATACGGCGGAGGATTTGATCAAAGCTGTTGAGGCGGAATTGCCCGATCTAAAACTGGGGCAAGCGCGGTTTCTGGTGGACCAGAAGGTGGATGAAAACCGGGTCAGCGCCAACGGCTTTGATATAATCGAATTTCATGTGCAGACCAACCCGGGAACCAATCCCGGCCCGATGATGAAGGTGGCCTCAGGTGGTGAACTCTCGCGCTTTCTGCTGGCGCTGAAAGTGGTATTGGCCGATAAGGGTTCAGCCCCCGTGTTGATTTTTGACGAGATTGATACCGGTGTGGGTGGTGCGGTGGCGGATGCCATTGGCAAGCGCTTGGCGCGGCTTTCAGAAAAAGTTCAGGTTTTGTGCGTCACCCACGCGCCGCAGGTGGCGGCGCGGGCCAGCCAGCATTTGCTGATTGAAAAGCAGGTGGTGGATGAGGGGAGCCTGACGCGCACCCATGTGAAGCCCTTGGATGAGGCGGCACGCCGCGAAGAAATTGCCCGCATGTTGGCGGGGTCGGAGATTACAGATGAGGCGCGCGCTGCGGCCAATAGATTGCGTGATGAGGTGGTGGCGTGAGCGACAAAAAGTCCGTTGAGGAGCTGACCCGGCAAGAGGCCATGGAAGAATTGGCACATTTGGCGGAAGCCATTGCCTATCATGATGAACGCTATCACCAGCAGGATGCGCCAGAAGTCTCAGACGCAGAATATGACGCGCTGCGCCGCCGCAATGACGAGATTGAAGCCCGTTTCCCCAATCTGGTGCGACAAGACAGCCCGACCAATCGCGTCGGATTTCAGGTGGCCGAGGGCTTTAAAAAGGTCGTGCATCGTGTGCCGATGCTGTCGCTGGGCAATGCCTTTTCTGATGAAGATCTGGAAGACTTTGTCGATCGCGCCAAACGCTATTTTGCTCGCGATGCCGGGCTGGAACTGGGCTTTACGGCCGAACCGAAAATTGATGGGCTTTCTGCCTCGCTTCGATATGAAAATGGCGTGTTCGTGCAAGGTGCCACGCGCGGCGATGGCACTGAAGGTGAGGACATCACCGAGAATTTGAAAACCATTGCCGACATTCCGAAAAAACTTGAAGGCGATGATGTGCCGGATGTGTTTGAGGTGCGCGGCGAAGTTTACATGTCTCACGCAGAGTTTGAACGCCTGAACAAGGAGCTGGAAGCACAGGGCAAGGACACGTACGTCAATCCACGCAACACCGCCGCCGGCTCGCTGCGCCAATTGGATTCGCGGGTGACTGCAGCGCGCAATTTGAACTTCTTCGCTTATGCTTGGGGCGATGTCTCTGCCTTGCCTGCAGAAACGCAATATGAGGTGGTGCAAAAGCTGGGCGATTGGGGATTCAAAATCAACCCGATGATGAAGCTGGTGACCAGCGTTGAGGAAATGATCGCCCATCACACCATGATCGGCGAGGAGCGTGCCTTGCTCGGCTATGATATTGACGGAGTGGTTTATAAGCTCAACCGCTTGGATTTGCAGCAGCGGTGGGGCTTTGTCGCCCGCGCGCCGCGTTGGGCCATTGCCTATAAATTCCCGGCGGAGAAAGCGGTCACGCGGCTCAATGATATTGAAATTCAGGTGGGCCGTACGGGCGCACTGACCCCGGTGGCGAAGCTGGAGCCGGTGACGGTGGGTGGCGTGGTTGTGTCGAATGCCACGCTGCACAATGAAGATGAGATTGAGCGCAAGGGCGTTTTGATTGGCGATATGGTGACCATTCAGCGGGCGGGGGACGTGATCCCGCAAGTGCTGGGGCCAGTGCTCGATCATCGCCCGGATGACGCGCGTAAGTTTGAAATGCCGGAAACCTGTCCGGTTTGCGGATCGCCCGCGGTGCGTGAAGTGAACGAAAAGACAGGCAAGCTGGATGCTGTACGGCGCTGCACGGGCGGTCTGATCTGTTCGGCGCAGGCGGTGGAGCATCTCAAGCATTTTGTCTCCCGCAATGCGATGGATATTGATGGGCTTGGGGCCAAGCAGGTTGCGGCTTTTTTTGAAGAAGGTCGGGTGAAAACGCCTGCGGATATTTTCACGCTGCAGCAACGCGACGAAGCAGCTTTGCAAAAGCTGAAAGATCAAGAAGGCTGGGGCAGTACCTCAGTCCGCAAACTGTTTGAAGCCATTGAGGAGACGCGCGAACCGGAGCTGGACCGGTTTATCTTCGCGCTGGGCATTCGCCATGTGGGGGAAACCACAGCGGCCATGTTTGCCCGCAATTTCGGTAATTTTGCTGACTTTGAGAAAGCTGCCCGGGACGCTGCCGCGGGCGGTGAGTCGGCGCGTGAAAGCTTTATTGCCATTGATGGCATCGGCGAAACGGTGGTGAATTCGCTGGTCGACTTTTTTGCCAATGAGCAGAATGTCGAGGCGCTTGATAAATTGCTCGAGCAGGTCAATCCCAAGACCTATGAAGTGGCCAGCGCTGACGAAAGCCCTGTTGCGGGCAAAACCATTGTCTTCACAGGCAGTTTGGAAAAAATGTCACGTTCGGAGGCCAAGGCGATGGCCGAACGGCTGGGTGCGAAAGTTTCTGGTTCCGTGTCGGGCAAAACTGATATTCTGGTGGCCGGGCCGGGGGCTGGGTCCAAGCTGAAGAAGGCGCAGGATTTGGGCGTGACCACCATGGATGAAGATGGCTGGTTTGAGCTGATCGACGGGCTTTGATCACCAGAATTGATTGCGCCATCAGCATTTGGCGAAGCGCAGCTCTAGACAGGGGTGCAATTTTGTCCAAGACTTGCGCCTCTGATCGGCTAGGCTGGGCATATGGATCTACAAACGCAGGAAACCGCTACGGCGACGGAGTTATTCTCAGGGGAACGTGCCAAATTTTGGCGCGAGGCGCGGCATTGCGATTTGGAATGTCTCACCGCGACTTTCCGCACCCACACCTATGCACCGCATACCCATGATACCTTTGTGATCGGGGCGATTGTTTCCGGCCAGCAACAGCACAAGCTGAAGGGCAATGAATCGATCGGCGGGCCCGGCTCTGTCTTTATGCTTAATCCGGAAGAAGTGCATGACGGGCGACCTATGGCGGGCGGCTATAGCTATCGCATGCTTTATCCCTCAGTCGAGCTGATGCATAAGGTGGCGCGGGATTTGCCCGGTGTTGCGCCCGGGCGTGGTAGCCTGTTTTTCAAACAGTTAATGGTGCAAGACGATACGCTGGCCGAGCATTTACTGCGCCTGCATGCGCAATTGGAGCAAAGCCTTGATCCGCTGGAAAAGGATGAGGCAATTTATTTGGCGCTGGGCCAAGTGATTGGCCGCTATGGCAGCTGGCGTAAGGAGCCCGTTGTGGGGCGGGCGCCCAAAGCCGTGCGCGATATGTGCGATTATATGCGGGCGCATTATGATGAAGAAGTGGATCTGGACCAGCTTTGCGCCCTCTCGGGCATGTCCAAAAGCTATCTGGTGCGTGTATTCGCCAAACATATGGGGCAGACGCCGCATTCATTTTTGACTGACGTGCGGGTGCGACAGGCGCGGGCGCAATTGGCGCAGGGCGTTGAACCAACCCAAGTGGCATTTGATTGCGGCTTTTACGATCAAAGCCATCTTAATCGCCACTTTAAAAAACGCATTGGTGTCGCCCCCGGGGCCTACCGCAATATCGCTTAGATTGGATCGAAGAATGAGTGAGATCAGTGGTGACATGCCCCTGCGCGACAGCGATTATATTGCCGGAATCAAGCATATCGCGCCGCTTCTGGTGGCTATGGTGCCAATCTCTTTGGTGTTTGGCGGGTTGGCCGCGCAAAAGGGCTTGAGCCCTTTGGAAGTGGGCTTGATGAGCGCCGTGGTGTTTGCGGGCGGCTCGCAATTTGTCGCCATTGATTTTTGGGCCAGTCCGGTGCCCTGGGCGGCGATTATTCTGTCTGCCTTGCTGGTGAATGTGCGCCATATTCTGATGAGCGCGTCGCTCGGCCTAAAGACCCGGCATATGGGGTGGGGCAAGCAGATGATCGCTTATATGTTTCTCGCCGATGAGATTTGGGCCCTCTCCGAACATCGCGGGCGTAAACAACATCTCAGCTTTGCCTTTTATATGGGGCTGGTGACGCCGTTCTATCTCAATTGGGTGTTGATGACCGCCATTGGCGCGTTGCTGGGCAAAATGTTTGTCGACCTCGACCCGGCACAATATGGGCTTGATTTTGCCTTTCCCGCCATTTTCATCGGCCTGATCGTGGGGTTCTGGAAGGGCAAGAGTACCGCCATGGTGCTGGCGGCCAGCGGGGCCGCTGCGATCCTCACCAAGACCTATGTGGACGGCGCGTGGTATATCGCGGCAGGCGCGGTGGCGGGCATGTTGGTGGGCGCGTTCACGGCTGATCCTGAAGAGTATAAGGGAGCACTGGACCGTGGCTGAAGTGTTTAGCGTTGACCCAATGGTTCTGGCCACCATTCTCGGCATGGGGCTGGTGACTTATTTCACCCGTGTTGCGGGTTTGGTGATTGTACGGTTTTTCACCATTGAGGGCCGTGCCCGAGCCGCTTTGGAGGCGGTGCCTGCTGCTGTGCTGATGGCGGTGATTGCACCCACCATTTTGGCCACCGGCCCAGCTGAAAGTCTGGCTGCATTGATCACGCTGTTAGTGGCGTTCCGCTTGCCGCTTTGGGCGGTTGTGGTTGTCGGTGTCATTTCTGTTGTGGTCCTGCGCAGCCTGTTTGGCTTGATCTAATATAGACCAATAAGCGCAAACAGCGCGCCGGTTGCGCCACCGGCCAACACCAGCATCCATGCGGGCCATTTTAGTTTCCACAGAATAGTAAAACCGATTAGGGCAATAGCCCAATCCAGCGGTTGGGTGAGGGCCTGCAGTGCTATTGGATTGATCAGCGCCGCCGCGAGCAGGCCAACCACTGCCGCATTGGTGCCGAGCAACGCTTTGCGGGCGATTTGATTAGTCCGCAGCCCTTGCCAGATCGGCAGGGCGCCATAGGTGAGCAAAAAGCCGGGTACGAAGATGGCGGTAGCGCCAATCAGGACACCAACCAATGGTGTGTCGATGGCCATGGCGCCAAGATAGCTGGCGAAGGAAAAGATGGGACCGGGCAGGGCCTGGGTGGCGCCATAACCGGCAAGGAACAGGTTCTGGTCTAGAAATTCGGGCACCATTTCAGCTTGCAGCAGCGGCAACACCACATGGCCGCCGCCAAACACCAAGGCACCGGCCCGGTAAAAAATATCGGCCAGTGCGAATGCAGTTTGGTTCGTGCTCACGGCGAGAAGGGGCAGGGCAATAAGCAGGATGAAGAAGCTGGCGATGGCCGTGGCGTGTGACCATGCGAAACGTGTGGCCTGTTCGTTGTTTTGCGCTTGGGCGGCAGGAGCTTCCAAAATCAGAAAGCCCATGATTGCGCCGAGTAGGATGGCCAGGATTTGCCCGACAAATCCCGTCAACAACATGCAGAGGATTAAAGCGCCTGCCGCGATGAGCGCCTTTTGTGTGGTGTTGGCGAGGCTTTGGGCCATGCCCAGCACTGCGTGGGCCACAATCGCGACAGCCATCAGTTTCAAGCCGCGGATCAGGCCCCGGCCGAGATCGCCTTGCAAAAGCGGGATGGCCGCCGCGAAGCTCAACAGTATGATGATCGAGGGAAGGGTGAAGCCCAGAAAAGCGGCGATGCCGCCAACAATGCCGCCGCGTTGCACGCCGATGGCGAAGCCGACCTGCGAGCTGGCAGGGCCAGGCAGAAATTGGCACAGCGCCACCACATCCGCATATTGCGCATCATCAAACCATTTGCGCCGGTCCACAAATTCCGTGCGAAAATAGCCCAAATGGGCCACGGGGCCGCCAAAGGAGGTGAGGCCCAGTTTCAGAAAGATGCTGAAAAGCTCAAAAAAGGCACGCATAGAAAAGCCCGTCGCGGAGAATTATGCGTGCCTTTTTGCTGAGTTAGATGGCCCGCGTTGCCTGTTTCAACCATTCTTTCTTGTCATCTTCAAGACGATCGGCAATCAGTTCATAGCATTTCTGATGATAGTCATTGAGCCATTCGATCTCGTCCGGCGTCATCAGCTCTTTTTCAATCAGCCGCAAATCGATGGGGGTGTAGGTAAGGGTGTCAAACTTCAAGAACTTCTCGTTCTTTTCACTGGGCACCACCATGATCAGATTTTCAATGCGAATGCCATATTCACCCTCAAGATAGAACCCCGGTTCGTTGGACAGGATATTGCCTTCCTCCAGCACATTGTGATTGACGTGTGAAATGCCGCATGGGCCTTCGTGCACGCCGAGCAATGCGCCGACGCCGTGGCCGGTACCGTGTAAATAGTTCAAGCCCTCGTTCCACAGAAACTGGCGGGCCAGCGCATCGAGATGTGCCCCTGTGGCACCCTTGTGAAAGTGCACGCGGCTTAAGGCGATCATGCCTTTGAGCACCAAAGTGAAATGCTTGCGTTGTTCAGCCGTGGTGTCGCCGGTGGCCATGGTGCGGGTGATGTCTGTGGTGCCATTGCGATATTGGCCACCGCTGTCCACCAGCATCAGTTCGCCGGGATTGAGCGTGCGGTTGGTGTTCTCGGTCACGCGATAATGGACAATGGCGCCATTGGGGCCGGAGCCGGAAATGGTTTCAAAGCTGATGTCCAGCAATTCATTGGACTCGCGCCGACAATCCTCTAGCTTTTCAACAATATCGATCTCGGTAAGTCCCCCCTTGGGCGCTTCTGCATCCAGCCAAGAAAGGAATTTTGCCATGGCGATGGCATCCGATTTTTGCGCTGCCTTCATGCCGTCGATTTCGGCCGGGTTTTTGCGGGCCTTGGCGATCACCACCGGGTCCTTGTCGGTGATAATTGTTGCGCCCACTGATTTGGCGATGTTCAACAATTTGATGGGCGTTGTCGCGTCATCGAACCAGACACTATCCGTCATCATGGATTTGAGCGCTTCTTCCAGCTCTTCGATAGGCTCGAGCACGGTCACGTCGCTCAATTCGGCCTGAATAACCGGATTGATTTTGGCGGGCTGCACAAAGAAGCGAGTGACGCCATGTTGTGGCACTATGGCAAATCCGAGGCTCACCGGCGTGTTGGAGATGTCGCTGCCGCGAATGTTCAACAGCCAGTTAGTCGACTCGGGCAGGGTGAGCACCAGATGGTCGGCATTTTTCTCGACCATTTTAGCTTGAATCTCGGCCAGTTTGTCGGCGGCGTTTTTGCCGGTTTGGCTGTCTTCAAGCGTATAGATATCGTTGGTCGGCGGCGCGGGGCGGTCTTCCCAAATCGCATCTACCAGATTGTGTACTTCGACCAGTTCTATGCCCTTTTCGCTCAATTTCTTTTCGAGCGCCGCGATTTCCTTGGGTGTGTGCAGCCAACCATCATAGCCAACCTTGTCGCCCTTTTTCAGGTTCTTGGTCAGCCAGTCCGCTGTGGCGGTGGGGCTCAGATCGACAATTTCAAAGGTGTTGATGTCGGTTTGCTGCGGTGCCTGCAAGGTGTAGCGACCGTCAACGATCAATGCTGCCTTCTCCAGGGCCACGACGGCCATGCCAGCAGAACCGGTAAAGCTGGTCATATAAGCAAGACGTTCGTCCCCTGCGGGCACGTTTTCCCCGCGATGGGCGTCGGCCCGCGGCACCAAGAAGGCGGCCAGTTTATGAGATTTGAGCTGGTTGCGCAGGGCGGCAACCCGCGGTGCCACCAGCGCCGGGTTGGCGCGCTCTTCAAAGGTTTGAAATCTGTTTGCTGTTGATTTGGCTGACATGGTTCCCATGTTCCTCTTGGTCCGACACGCATAGGTTGCTGCTAAAAACGGCTCAGCCATGCTTTTTGTGCATGGCTGTAGTGCGAAAGCAGGGTCTACTAAAATTTTTTTGCTGCGCTACATTGGGTCAACAGATCGAGAGATGCAAGTGGATGCATCCGATTTGCAAAGGAGAATTTCGATGACACAAAAAGCTGGCCTTTTCCGTAACATGTTGGACGCAATGGTGGCTGCACGCTCAAAGCAAGCTGAGCGCCATATCAACCATTTTCTCAATGCAAACGATCGCAATTATAAATAATAAATGGGCCCAGAGCCCTCTATTGAGCTAGGTGTTTAAAATGTCTGCGACCAAAACCTTTTTCCAAAATTTCGTGAGCGCAATGTCCAAAACACGTGATTTTCATGATCCGCGTGAGCAGAAAGAATATGTGGCGACAAAGTCTTATCGTCATCTGCTCGGTTCATATGATCACACAAACGGCTTCTAAGAAGTCGTAAAAGCCGAGCTACTCGGCTTTTAGTGTTAGGATCGACCAATCACCCTTCTCGCTATGCGCGAGGAGGGTTGTTTTTTGTGCGGTGTAGGCGGCAATCACATCTTCTGCCTGCCGCGTCAGTAGCCCAGCCAGAATGATGGTGGCGCCAGGTTTAGCCTGTGCCACCAATTGCGGTGCCAACTCAATCAGCGGCCCGGCCAAAATATTGGCCATGATCAGATCAAACGGGCCATGTTCGGCAAAGATAGGGTGAGCAAAACCGTCAGCAGTTTCGGCGATGATCTGATCCAGCACCCCATTAATCTCGGCGTTTTCAATGGTGACTTCGACGGCTTTGGGGTCAATGTCTGTCGCGAGAATGTTGAGTTCGGTGCGTTTGGCGGCCGCGATGGCCAGAATCCCAGTACCGGTGCCTAGATCCAATATGGCTTCAGGTGTGTTGTCTTTTAGGTAAAGGTCTAGTGCCGCGAGACAACCGGACGTGGTTTCATGATGGCCGGTCCCAAAGGCCTGACCTGCATCAATTCTGATCGGGATCACGTTTTCGCTAGGCGCATCATCATGCGAGCCATGGACAAAAAATCCACCCGCCTCAACGGGTTTCAAGCCTTCCAGCGAATGGGCCACCCAGTCTTTGTCCGGCACCGGGGCCACTTCAAATTCAACATCGTCGCCCAACACCTGCTTGGCCAGTGCATTGAATTTTTCGATGTCCGGCTTTACATCGCATGTGGCTTCAAATACCCAATGTTCGCCATCCGGGCCTTCATAAGCCACAGCGGAAAGCGCCATATCTTCCATCTCGCTGACCGCATCGACCAGCTTATAGGCTTCTTCTTTGGTGAGGGGCACGCTGATCTGATTTAGGGACATGGATTAAAGTCTCACGGTTTTTGAACAAAGCTTTCCAGCACCTTTTTGCGGCCTACGCTGGGAAAGTCAATGCTCAGCTTGTTGCCTTCAACGCCGGCCACGGTGCCTTCGCCGAATTTGAGGTGCAGTACCTTGTCGCCCGCCTTGTAGCGAGAGGAAGAGTTGGCGGTGTTGGTGGACCGGGCCACCAATTCGCCCTCAATGGTGGGGCCGCGGTCATAGCCGCGCGATTTATGTTGCCGTTGGGCGCGTTGCCAGCCGGGTGTTTCATAGACGCTTTCAAATGGATCGCGTCGATCGAATTTGGTGGCTTGGTCGCGGCCGCCATAATTGATGCCGCCATAGGATGAGCCGGTATCTTTGACCTCAACCGCATCCGCAGGCAGCTCATCAAGAAAGCGGGACGGAATGGCGGATTGCCACAAGCCATGAATGCGTCGGTTTTGGGCGAGGCTCAGTTTGGCGCGTTTGCGCGCGCGGGTGATGCCCACATAGGCGAGGCGGCGTTCTTCTTCCAACCCGGCTTTGCCGGATTCGTCCAAGGCGCGCTGGTGGGGGAACAGGCCTTCTTCCCAGCCCGGCAGAAATACGGTGTCGAATTCCAAGCCTTTGGCAGCGTGCAGGGTCATGATGGAGACCGCATCGTCTGCATCGGCACTGTCGCGATCCATCACCAAGGCGATATGCTCCAAAAATCCGCCAAGGGTTTCAAATTCCTCCATGGAGCGGATGAATTCTTTGAGGTTTTCCAATCGACCCGGCGCGTCAGCAGATTTGTCGTTCTGCCACATCTGTGTGTACCCGCTCTCGTCCAAAATCGCTTCCGCCACTTCAGAGTGGGGCAGGGTTTGCAACCGCATGGCCCATTCATCAAATTGGCTGAGCAGCCCACGCAGGGTAGAGCGCTGTTTTGGTTTCAATTCATCGGTTTCCACCAGCTCGCGGGTGGCTTGCACCAGCGGCACATTGGCGGCGCGGGCCGCATCATGCAGCAAACGGATTGTGGCGTCGCCCAAGCCGCGCTTGGGCACATTGACGATCCGTTCAAATGCCAAGTCATCTGCGGGCTGGGTCACGATGCGCAAATAGGCAAGGGCGTCACGGATTTCGCGGCGCTCATAGAAGCGCGGGCCGCCAATGACGCGGTAGTTCAACCCGAGCGTGATGAAGCGATCTTCAAATTCGCGCATTTGGAATGAGGCGCGCACCAGAATGGCCATAGAGTTGAGCGCATGGCCCTGGCGCTGCAATTGCTCAATATCTTCGCCAATATTGCGGGCTTCTTCTTCAGAATCCCACACGGAGGTGACCGCGATTGGCTCGCCTTCTTCGCCGACATCGGTTTGCAATGTTTTGCCCAAGCGATCTTCATTGTGGGCAATCAGGTGCGAAGCGGCTTTCAGGATTTTTGAGGTGGAGCGATAATTGCGCTCCAGCCGGATGACTTTGGCGCCGGGAAAGTCTTTTTCAAAGCGCAAAATATTGTCCACTTCGGCGCCGCGCCAGCCATAGATGGATTGGTCATCGTCGCCCACCACGCACACATTGGCGGTGTCGCGGTGTTCGTTGGTTTGGGCCAACAGGCGCAACCACAAATATTGCGCCACGTTGGTATCCTGATATTCGTCCACCAGCATATATTTGAAGCGCTGATGATATTCGGCCAGAACGGTTGGGTTTTCTTTAAACAGGCGAATGCCTTCCAGCAGCAAATCGCCAAAGTCTGCGGCGTTCAGCACCTTAAGGCGCGATTGATATTGCTGATAGATTTTGACTGCTTTGCCATCGGCAAAAACACCCGCATCGGCTTCGGAAAGTTGGCTGGGTTGGAGCCCTTTGTTTTTCCACCCGTCGATCACGTGGGCCAGCTGCCGGGCGGGCCAGCGTTTTTCATCCACATTTTCGGCTTGCAGCAATTGCTTGAGCAGGCGGATCTGATCGTCAGTATCCAGAATGGTGAAATCAGACTTGAGGCCCACCAACTCGGCATGGCGGCGCAAGATACGGGCGCCGATGGAGTGGAAAGTGCCCAGCCAAGGCATGCCTTCAATGGCACCACCCACAAATTTGCCGATCCGCTCTTTCATTTCGCGGGCGGCTTTGTTGGTGAAGGTTACGGCCAGAATTTCATGCGCTCGGGCACGGCGGGTGTGCAAGATGTGGGCAATGCGTGTGGTCAATACCCGCGTTTTGCCTGTGCCTGCGCCAGCCAACACCAGCAATGGCCCATCCACAGACACAATGGCATCGTGCTGCTCGGGGTTTAAGCCATCTAAATATTGCGGTGTTCGCGCGCCCAATTGAGAAGTGATCGGGCCAGCGCCTAAACCTTGAGGTTTTGCTGGTCTATCGGTCATTCGGTCCGTTTCGAATCTCTTTTTGTTCTTTATAGGGGAGACATTCTTTCTTGTATATGTCGAGAACCAAAAACCCTTGTGAGGCTTGAGTTGTGCAATGTCAAATTTGTGCAACAATTTTGTCACGTGTCTGTTGCGACAACTCCCTAAGCGAAAAGCGGACGACTTAAACCTAAGGGGAAACTTATGTCGCTTTTCAAAACAATCAGCCTGGCTGCACTGTCGAGTGTGAGCCTGGGGTCTATGGCTGCACTGGCCAGCCCGTATTTCGATCGGGTGAATAGCTTTCCAGTGGCACAAAACGCACCGGAAGCCGAAGAAACCTCGGCGGAAATCATTGCCGCCAATGCAGATGGTTCCTGGCTTGTATATTCAGACAGCCCGGCTGGTGGTCTCGGCTTTATCGGCCTCTTTGAAGATGGCAGCACCACCGCCAAAGGTTTCGTGGCGCTGGACGGCGAACCGACATCAGTTGCTGTGATCGGTGAGCAGGTGTTTGCAGGGGTAAACACATCTGAAAGCTACACGGCGCCCTCAGGCCATGTGGCCGTGATCAATGCCGCAAGCCAGGAAATTGTGGCGACATGTGATCTTGGTGGTCAGCCCGATTCAATAGCTGCGTCAAAAGACGGGGCGATGCTTGCCGTGGCGATTGAGAATGAGCGCGACGAAGATTTGAATGATGGCGTGCTCCCACAGGCGCCTGCTGGCTTTGTGGCCTTGTTTAAGGTGGCAGAGGGTGCGCTGGATTGCGACAGCCAAATCAAAGTGGATTTGACAGGTTTGGCTGAAGTCGGTGCTTCTGACCCTGAGCCAGAATTTGTTGATTTCAACATGGCAGGCGAATTGGTTGTGACGCTGCAGGAAAACAACCACCTTGTTGTTCTTGATGGCGTGACCGGCGAGGTGAAAAACCACTTCTCCGCCGGCGCTGTCGATTTGGTCAATGTGGACACAGAAGAAGAACGGGCCCTTACATTTGATGGCACATTGAGCGCCGTTGTGCGTGAGCCAGACGCTGTGAAATGGCTGGATAATGACCGCTTCGTGACCGCCAATGAAGGTGATTATGAAGGTGGCTCACGCGGCTTCACCATTTGGAATAAAGACGGATCTATCGTTTGGGATTCCGGCATGAGCGTGGACCATTTGGTGGCACGTTTGGGCCACTACCCAGAAAAACGCTCTGACAATAAAGGCTCTGAGCCTGAAGGTTTGGAAGTTGCCAAGTTTGGTGCTGACACATTGATCTTTGTGCTGTTGGAACGTGCTTCTTTGGTGTTGGTGTATAAAGATACCGGTGGCGAACCTGAATTTATTCAAGCTTTGCCATCCGGCATCGCTCCTGAAGGTGCGGTGGCCATTTCCGCAAAAGACTTGCTGGTGACGGCCAACGAAAAGGATTTGCGTGAAGATGGCGGGCCGGGGTCGCATGTGATGGTTTATGCGCGCACTGCACAAACACCAGCATACCCGCAAATCATCTCAAAAATGGATGGCGATCGTCCAATCGGTTGGACTGCGCTTTCGGGCCTTGTGGCTGATGCAGAAGTTGCGGGCAAGCTTTATGCGGTGAATGACAGTTTTTTGCGGGCACAGCCGTCCATCTATGAGATTGATGCCACCCAATCACCTGCCAAAATTGTGCGTCGTATCGGCGTGACGCGTGATGGCGCACCAGCACAGAAACTGGACCTTGAAGGCATCACGCTTGATGGTGACGGTGGTTTCTGGCTTGCCTCTGAAGGCCGGACAGATCGATTGACCCCACATGCGCTTTACCATGTGAATGCAGAAGGCGAGATCGAGAAAGAAGTGCCGTTCCCGGCTGAACTGCTGGCCGTTGAAAAACGCTTTGGTGCTGAGGGCATCACTGCGGTTGGTGAAGGCGATGAGATGGTGCTTTGGATCGCTATCCAGCGCGAATGGGCTGACGACGACAAAGGCGAAGTGAAGCTTGTTTCCTACACGCCTGCCACTGGCGAATGGGGTGCGGTGCACTATCCGTTAGATCAGGGTGAAAAAGGCTGGGTTGGCCTTTCTGAAATCACGGCCTATGGCGACATGATTTATGTTGTAGAGCGTGACAATCAGTTGGCTGCCAATGCGAAGATCAAAAAGCTTTATGCCATTTCAGTGGACCAAATGCAGGCAGCACCGTTGGGTAGCGAATTGCCATTGGTTGAGAAAACTGAAGTGCACGATTTCTTGCCCGACATGAAAGCGTTGAACGGCTTTGTGCTCGACAAGATCGAAAGCTTTGCCATCGACGCGGCAGGCGAAGGGTTCGCGATGACAGACAATGATGGCGTAGACGACCACTCGGGTGAAACCTTGTTCTTCTCCATCGGCAAAATGTAGGTCTTGCCTAGATTTTCAATATTGGCCCGGGCGGAAACGCTCGGGCTTTTCTTTATGGGAAAAGCGGTTAGATTTGAATCGGTTGGAGGATATGATGAACCCATTGATTCAAGCTTTGTTGGCGTTTGATGGCAAGCAAGTAGCGCCATTGAAGCAGGGGTTGGCTGCTGCGGATTCGGATGACTTTCTGGCGCTTACTGATTATTTTTCCCATGACAATGTGGTGTTTCAAACCGGGGCGACGTGGCTGGTGAAAAGCGCGTTGGAGCGCAGCAAAGAGGTTCCGGCCAATGTCGTCGAAGCCATGTTTGATGCCGCGGATCAATACAGGCATTGGGAGCCGAAATTGCATGCGCTTCAGTCGGTGCAATTCCTGGATTTTGCGCAAATTAAACGTGAGAAAGTTGCGGCTGCATTGCCTGCGCTTTCGGACGATAAGAAGACCTTGGTGCAGGTGTGGGCGCTGGATGCTGATGTTCGGCTTCATGTTGAAAATGAGAGTCAATTGAATCGCTTACAGCAAAAGCTCAATATGGCGCTTGAAAAGGGGGCGGCGTCACTAAAAGCGCGGGCGCGGCAGTTAAAAAATGAATTTAAAGCCTTGGATTGACTTGAATATTTGAATCGCGTGCCCACTTGAAGCGTAGACTTTGTTTGTTGCCATTGGGGGAAATAATGAAAGCCGCTGTTTGCCGTGCCTATGGGCCAGCCGAGAATGTAAAAATCGAAGAAGTGGAAAAGCCAATGCCGGGGGCTGACGAAGTGTTGGTGAAGGTCGTGGCAAGCACGGTGGACATAGCCGATGTGCGCATACGTGCGCTGCGGGTTCCGAAAGGTCTGAGTTTCCCCACCCGTCTTGCGATGGGGCTGTTTAAGCCGAAATATCCGATTTTCGGTTTGCAGTTTTCCGGCATCGTTGAGGCAGTGGGGGCTAACGTCTCCGCCTACAAGGTTGGCCAAGAGGTTGTTGGCTCTTCCGGTTTCCGTTTCGGGGCACATGCAGAATTCATCAAAGTGGGTGGCGATAGTGCGCTGGTGCAAAAGCCGGACAACCTGACCCATGAAGAGGCAGTGTCGGTGCTGTTCGGCGGTAGCACGGCGATGGGTTACTTCAATGCTGCGGGCTTGAAGGCGGGTGACAATATTTTGATCAATGGGGCGTCTGGCGCGGTTGGCGTTGCGGCTGTGCAAATTGCCAAACATATGGGCGCAACGGTAACGGGTGTCTGTTCTGGTAAAAATGTTGAGCTGGTGAAATCACTAGGCGCTGATCATGTGATTGATTACACCAAGGAGGACTTTAAAGCCTCTACCGACAAGTTTGACTTTGTGATGGATAATGTGGGCAATGCGCCTTTTGCCAAGGTCAAGCATATGCTCAAGCCAGACGGGAAAACGCTGGTGGTGATTTTTGCCAATGCACTTGAAATGATCAAAGTGTTGACCAATAAGCGCGCGGTGATGCTCACTTCAGATTCTGAAAAAGAAGTGATGGGCAACAAAATGTACGCCCACCTGATGGATCTGGCAGCGCAGGGCGTGTTGAAACCGGTGATTGACACCAGTTTCCCCTTTGAAAAAATCGCCGATGCGCACCGTCTTGTGGATGGTGGGCACAAGGTGGGAGCTGTAGTGGTGCGGGTGGCGGCTTAAGCGGCGCCAGCCCCGTTCACCACCCCCACCACCAATTGTCGCATGGCCGCATTATAGTGCTGTTCATCTGCACCATCGGCGATGGCGCGGGCAGCTTGGTCAAATGAGGCTGAAAGTAGGTCCGCTATCGCATTGAGATGGGTTGGCACAGCGCCTTTCTGCTCAAAGGCGGCTTTGAGGCCCACAATCAGTTCTTGCTGCGCATTCTCCCCATCAATCTGCGCCATCTCATCTTTTCCCAAAAATGCCGGGCCAATATCGAGCAGCAGTTTGGTGCGGCCCGGCACCTTCATGGCGCGGAAATAGGCTTCGGTGCCGTTGATCAATGAGGCGAGGGGGTCATTTATGTCGAGGTCTGCCTTGGCGATTTCTTTGGCAATCGCTTCTGATTCCATCACCAATATGGCGCGCAATAAGTCCGCTTTATCTTTGAAATGGTGGTAAAGCGCGCCCCGCGTCACCTCAGCTTTTTTCACAATGGCTGGGGTGCCCGTTTCTGCATAACCATCTGAAATAAATAGTTTTCGCGCTGCTGCGATCAATTGCGCACGGGTGGTCTCTGACCGTTCTTTATTTGATCGACGATTTTGTGTTTGCATACATACAGCCTGTATGTTAATTGAAATATACATACAGATTGTATGTTATTTTTGATTTGGAGAAAAGAGATGAAAACAACTTCATATTATCCCGTGATTATGGTGGCTGATGTGGCAAAAACGGTGGCGTTCTTTACCCAGCATTTCGGGTTTGTGCCGCGTTTTGAGAGCGATTGGTATGTGCATTTGCAATCTGAGTTGGTGCCAAGCACAAATCTGGCGGTGCTGCAATTTGATCACCCCACGGTGCCGAAGCCAGCGCAGGCGAAAACGCAGGGGCTGATCCTAAATTTTGAGGTGGAGGATGTGGATGCGCAATATGGCCGACTAAAAGAGGCCGGGTTGCCCTTGCTGCTGGACATCAAAAGTGAAGATTTTGGCCAACGCCATTTCATCACTGCAGATCCGAATGGGATTATGATTGATGTGATCCAGCCTATTCCGCCAAGTGCAGAATTCGCCGCACAATATGACGAGAGTGCTTTGCCGCAAGGGGGCTAGTTTGTCCCTAAAGGTGTTCTTCGCGGCTTTGCTCAACCAAAGCTTTGTTGAAACTGGCCAACGCCTTCACATGGGTCACCCAGCCCACCTGTTTCATGCGCTTGCCCGAGCCATCCATAACGGGCAAGCGCGACTCATCAGTCGCGTCAAAGGCGCGGAGGGCCGTTTCCAGTGTGTCGCCGGTTTTCAGCCAGGGTTTGCCAGAGAGGATGTCAAAGGGTGGCTCCTCTTCGCTTTTTACATAGGGCGACATGAAATCGCGCACCCTGTAATATTTGATGAAATGGGCGTGCGGGCCTTCTTCCAACATGATGCCGCGGGTATAGAGCTGCCAATAGAAAAATGAGCGCCCCATAACAGCTTGGGTCAGACCGGTTGCAATGGATACTGCGAACAGCAGCGCGATGGAAAAGGCGAAGCCGCCGGTCAGTTCAAAAATCATCACTGTGGTGGAGATGGGTGCGCCCAGCACGGCGGCCGCGACAGCTCCCATGCCAATAATTGAATAAAGCGCCTCAGAGGAGGCCAATTCAGGGAAAACGCTGGCGGCCATCAGGCCAAAGGCTCCGCCGGTCATGGCGCCAAGATAAAGCGCGGGGGAAAAGATGCCGCCGCCAAACCGAGACGCCAGTGTGATGGCTGTGGCCGCTGTTTTGGCCACGATCAGCGAGAGCATGGTCCAAAGGCCCATTTGGTTGGTTAGCGCAGCGTTGGTGGCTTCATAGCCCACGCCCAACACTTGCGGGAAGGCCAGGGCAATGATGCCGATCATAAAGCCGCCGATGGCGGGACGGAAATAGTCTTTCACGCGAAAATGGCGTGCGACCCAGTCCGTGCCGATCAGTGAGGTTTGAAAGGCAATGGCGACGACCGCGCATGTTAGCCCCAGCAGCGCAAAGGCGGGGATTTCCCAGTAGGAGGTAATCTGAAAGTCCGGCACCAGAAAGGCCGGATTGTCACCAAACCAGGCGCGAGACATGGTGGAGGCAATAACAGATGCGATCACAATCGGCACAAAGGCCGACATGGCGAAATGCCCCAAAATGACTTCGTGGGCAAACAGCACCCCGGCGATGGGCGCGTTAAAGGAGGCCGAAATGGCTGCCGCCACGCCACAGCCCAGCATGATGCGGCGGGCCGAAGGCGGCAACTCGAAAAAGCGGAACAGCGATTTGGACACGGAGGCGGCAAAATAAACCACGGGGCCCTCCCGTCCCGCGCTTGCGCCAAACCCTAAGGAAATAGCCGAGATCATGCTGGCGACCAGCGAATTGCGCAAGGATAGTTTTTTGCCATCATGGGCGCGGGCTTCGATCACATCGGCCACGCCGCCCGGGCGGGCGTCGCGACGCCACATATACATGATCATGCCCACAATAATGCCGCCGGTGACGGGGCCCACAATAACATAATACCAGGGGAGGGCTGCGAGACGCTCAAGATAGAGTTCAGTCGCATTCTGTATCCAGATATATTGAGCCAAGGCAATGGCAGAGCGGAACAGAATGGCCACGGCCCCTCCGGCTACGCCGGCGGCAATGGCGAGTAGCCACAGTTTAGGCAGTTGCGCGGCCTGAAATGTTGTCAGGTGTGGTTGCACCCACTTTTGCACGACACGGTAGATCAGGCGGGCATTTTTGGCCATTTTTGCGGTGTACTCACTCCCGACACATTTTGGTTGTTTTGATTATTTGATAAGCCTTTATCAGGGGGCAGGGCAAGACTTGGCGCCATAAAAGGCTGTTCATGTCTGCTTTTTTGCGCGGAAATCTGCAATTGAGGGCGTGACGTAGGGCGCTGAAAGCTTTAACCTTTTGGCAAGTATGGAGATGGGTAAACAAATCTCGTGTTGAATCGCGTATATATTGCTATTGGCATCTTGCTCATTCTGGTGTTGGCGGCAGCCTTTGTGGTGCCGCGCTTCTACGATTGGAATGTGTATCGGGAACGCGTTGAAGCCATTGCGGCTGAAGCGCTGGGCACCGATGTGGCGATTCGCGGTGATTTGTCCTTTACGCTGCTGCCGCAGCCGCAAATGACCATTGCCGATATTGTCGTTGGTGATGCACAGACACCTTTGCTGGAGGTGGACCGGGCAGATGCGCATCTCAACCTGATGGAATTTTTGCGCGATATTTACGCAGTGCAGCAACTCAATCTTGAGGGATTGAAGCTGCATCTGACCATTGATGAAAATGGTCAATGGCGCATGCCGATCCAACTGCCGCAAGATGTGCCACAGGGCAATGTTTCAATAGAAGATGCCGTATTGCGGGATGCTCAAATTGTGCTGGCGGATCAGCGATCCGGTGAATCCTGGCGTTTGGAACGACTCAATGGCAATTTGAGCGCAGCCGGGTTGCGCGGGCCATTTGCGCTGGATGCCAAAGGGGTGATGCAGGGGCGGGATTACACGCTGCGCTTGACCAGCTCTGAATTGAACAATCAGGGGCAAATGCGGCTCAGCAGCTTTATCGCCCCCACCAACCGCCAGTTTTCTTTGACCAGTGAAGGCCTTTTATCCACCAACGGCGCACGTGCTCAATTTGCGGGAAGCGCAGATTTGCGGGTTCGGCCGGAGCGCCGCGACGAAAATGATGTGCGTGGCGATCTGACAGTGAAGACCAAAATTACGTTGGATGCGCAGCAATTGCGGGTGGAAGAATTCAACCTTGTGCCAGATGAAAATCGGGCCGGCACGCGAATGGTGGGCAACGCCACGCTGGCGTTGGGCGAAACCCGGCATCTTGATGCACTGATTTCCGGCGGTGTTGTGCCACTTATTCCGCAGGATGCCCTGCGCGATCGCACTGCCGATCCCTATGCGCTGGTGGATTTGCTGATCAATTTGCCGCCACCGCCCAAATTGGCTGTGGCCACGGGTGATGTGCAGGTGGATATCGGAGAGCTGGGGCTGGGTGAATTCGCTTTGCGCGACGTTGCTGCCGATCTTCACCTTGATGATGATGTGTGGACGGTAAAATCATTTACCACCCGGCTGGCTGGCGACAGTATGTTCACTTTGTCGGGCGAGTTGATTGAAGCGCAAGGCCAGGCTGCTTTTGATGGACGCTTTTCCTTTGCTTCCGAGCGTCTGGATGCGCTGGCACGGGGCTGGCGTAGCTTTACCGATGACAACCCTTTGTTTGGGGCCACAGCGCAAGGCCAAGGCCGATTACGCCTGTCGTCCAGTGGGGTCAATATTGCCGCAGACGGCTTTAAGCTTGACGATGACCAATTGGATCTTGTGATCGATTGGCGGGAAGAGAAGGCTCGGCGGCTGGTGATTAATGCGGAGCTGGGCCAATTTGGCGCCCAAAGCACCGAGCGTCTCTTGGCCTTTTTGCCAGAGTTTGGCAGGGATCAAAAATTCAATCAAACCTTTCCCTTGGGCCGCTTTAAAGTGAAGGCAGATCAGTTGGTCTTTGCACAAACGCCGGTGCGGGACGCGGCGGCAAGCGGTAAATGGTCAAGTGAAGGCATTGAGTTCGATGATTTGTCGGCCAATGATGTGGCTGGCATTTCTATTCAGTCCAGTGGCACCTTGGCGGGCTCTTTTGAAGCGCCGCAATTGTGGGGCACTGCGCGGTTTGATGTACAGCCCCGCGCCAATATTGATCGCTGGGCGATGTTCTGGCCCGGTGGCATCCACCCGAAAATGGTGGAGATCATGCGCGCCAACCGGCCTGCTCGCTATGACGTGGAATTGATGCAGCCGGAAAATGAGGCGCAGAAAATGACCATCGAAGCGGTGAATGCCGATTTGAAGGTTGATGCGGCGTTTGATTTTGCCGAGGGTGCCCTAAACGCCGCCACAGCGCCTTCGGCAGGCGCCGTGTTCATTTCGGCGCGACATGGACCAGCGCTTTTCAATGGGCTGATGCTTGATGGTGATGGATTCTCAACCGACACGCCAGCTCAATTGTCATTTGAATATCAGGGGACATTGTCGAACTCCATTGAGGCTGAAATTGGATATGAATCGGGCGCGAGCGATTTAACCTATGCAGGTTCGCTGATCGTTTCGGACCTAGCTAATCTGCGTGGCCGTGGCCAGGTGCAGGGCGAGATTGCCGATATAGAAGGCATAAGTGATCTCTTGGGTCTGAACGGGCTTTATCTGCCACCGCTGCAGGGCACGGCAGCGCTAAAGTTTACGGGCACAGAAAAATATGAGCTGACGGATATTCGGGCCCGGGCCGTTGACGAAGATGTGACGGGTAATATCAGCATGAGCCGCTTGGGTGAAAGCGCAGTCTATGGCGGCGATTTGCGGGTTTCGCGCTTAAGTGTTGATGGGTTAGCCCACTATCTGGGCGGTCCGACGGCGTTGATGGATAGTGAGGCCCAGCTTTGGCCGGACGGGCCGTTTAACATTGCGCAACAAAGCCGTAAACACCGAGGCCGCATTGGCATTGAGACCCCGTTGGTCATGGCCAATGACCGAACCTTCCTCACCGGCGTCAGCTTTGATTTGAGCTGGACCGCCAACGAAAATCGTATTCGCAATCTCTTAGGGGCGCGTGGCGAGGGTGAAGTGGGCCTTGACGTTACGCTTTGCTGCCATGGGAGTGAAAGCCAAAAGCAACTTAACGGTCGTTTCCGGTTGGACGGGGTGGCGCTGGGCGATGTGCTGGTGGGGCCAGCCACGTCGACCTTGTCCGGATTTGTTGATGGGGCGGGTCGTTTTGCCGCGCGGGGCGCCGATTATGCCCAGATGTTTGCTGCAATGGGGGGCGAGGGCAGTTTCTCCTTGTCCGACTTTGCGATTGAGGGGGTCAATAGCGATATTTTCACGCATATAGCCGATATGAACAATTTGACCGAGCTGGAGCCAGCGGCGTTCAAGGCCCAAATTGACCAACAGTTGGAAAAGGGACAATTGAGTGTGCCCTCTGCAGATGGGGTGTTTTCGGTCGCCAACGGCAAATTATTGTTGCGGAATTTCGCGGTGGAAGATGACCGTGCCCGGCTGTTTGGCGAGTTGACGCTCGAGCTGTCGCAGTTGGGTTTGCAGGGGGACTGGACGCTGACGCCAACACAATCGTTTGGCGATGGCGAAGTGTTGAGCGAAAATGCCGCGCAAATCGCCTATCGCGTGGGGGGCAAACTGTTTGATCCCGACGTTAGCGTGGATGTTGCACCAATGGCTGATGCGATCCAGATGCGCGCGTTTGAGCTAGAGGTCGAGGAGCTTGAACGATTGCGTGCAGAGCAAGAGGCACGGGCGCGGGCGCAGGCGGCTGAACAACAGCGGCGCATGGCCGAACAAGCTGCGCGGGAAGCGCAAGAGGCTGCAGCGCGGGCGCAAGCTGAAGAAGCCGCGCGCAAAGCCGCACAAGAACAACAGCAACAACAAAGCCGTGAAGAAACGGCGCCACTGGCATTGGATCCCGGTGCACCAATCGCTTACGATCCGGAGACGGGAGAACCGATTTATTTCGATCCAAATGCGCTTTATCTGGAGGACCAGTCGCCGCTCGATCTTACGGATGGGTTGGAGTAGATCTGCGCGATTATTCGTCCTGCCCGAGCTGCTCTTGAAGCCAGTCCAACACAGTTAGCCGCAAGGCCGAGGCCAGATTGTTCTGGGCCCTGGTTTCGTCAATCTGTGCGATAAAATCGGCCAAAGACAGATTCTGTTCACTGGCCATTTTCTCAATCAGCGCCCAAAACTCCGGTTCCAGCGCCACGCTGGTGCGATGGCCGGCGATGGTGATGGAGCGCTTTTTCATTTAGCTGAGGTGTTTATGGTTTTTTACGGAAGGAATCGAGGCTAACGACATTTTCGCCTTCCTCTTCGTCGCTCTTTGCCGTGTCGGCTTCAGCGTCTTTTTCGGCCTTCTCCGGCGTGTCGCCATTATCGGCGGCCAGCGTGCTGGATGGGATATCTTCCAAATCTTCTTGGCTCTCGCCGTTTTCGTCAGTCACATCAAATTGCAGGCCAAATTGGACAGATGGGTCGAAGAAGCCTTTAATGGCAGAGTAGGGCACCACCAAAATTTCAGGCTGGCCATCGAAGGACAGGCCCACTTCGAAGCCCGTCTCAGTGGTTTTCAGGTCCCAATACTGATTTTGCAGCACAATGGTCATTTCATTTTTATATTGCTCCAGCAAACGCTGGGAGATGCGCACGCCCGGCGCAGTGGTAACAAATGAAATGAAGAAATGATGCTCGCCTGGCAACCCGGTTTTGGCCACTTCATTCAACACCTTGCGCACCACACCGCGCAATGCTTCTTGTGCCAAAATATCATACCGAATGAGGTCTTCTGCCATTTGGGCGCACCTTTTTGCTGTCGAGAATCTCTAGAGCTGCATAACAGACTTAATTTGCCATGAAATGCAAGGGGATGAAACCATAAGGTTCGAATTAATTAGAAGGTAAAATGCAGGCTTCTGTTGCCAGGTGCCTGCGGACCCCGCCTAGTCCTTGCTAGAGGAAAAGGGCTTTAATTCGAGGTGTCGAACCGCATTACGCAGCTAGACGTGCCTCAGCGAAGTTGTCATTTGCAACTATCATAATGGTCCGATACGGTGGTACCATGCCGAGCGAAAGACAATCCTTTACACCCTCGTCGATCCTATTTCGCCCCCATATTTCAGCGTTCTAGCGGCCACATCAGCCTTGCTGAAAATTTGGTGGAGGCGCCGGGTACCGCCCCCGGGTCCGAATGGTTTATTACGATTTCCATTTATCGCCATAGCTGTTGCCAGCACCTCATATATAGGAGCTTTTTGTCAGATTGCAAAGGGGTGGCGAACGTTAAACAGTCTTTACACCTTCATGAAGCTGTGGAAATGTTTAAAAGTTAACAGTCGTTTACCGGGGGAGGCTCCTGCGTTGCGGCGATAGGTGTAGAAGAGGAAATGAAGATGAGCAATCATTTGGCGGAAATCCAAAAATATGACCCTGCGGCCGACCCGGCCATTGTGGACAAAATGGCGAAAACCTATCGGTTGGTGTTGTCCAAGCGTGATAGCGCCTATGTGTCGACCTCTGACCCGAAAGAGTTGAAAACTGTTCGCGAGAACTTTTTGAAAAAGAAGCTTGGTCTGAAAGATAGCGATGACAAGTTGGACGCAGTTATTGCCGAAGTTGCGCAGGACATGAAAGCGGACCGCATGAAAGAGCGGCTGACCTTCTATTATCTCTGTGCCAAGAAAACCGGAAAACTGGGCGTCTTTGGCTGAGTTTAAGCGTCAATGTTAGCTTGCAAACGTCACTTCGTAGCGGGGACGGCGTTGCTCGCAAAATTGTGATCCGGTTTGACCACACCGTCCTCCCAGCCCGTGCCATAAAAACGCATCAATAGCCGGGAGGATTTAATGGATCGACGTGTGTTTATTGGACTTGCCCTGATCGGGGCAAGTGGGTTGGCTGTTTACCCAGCTATGGCGCAAACCGGCAGGATTTATACAGGTCTGGTGCCCGATACGGCTGTGGGGGGCTATGACAGTGTGACCTATTTCACTGAGGGGCAGGCTATTAAGGGCAGTCCTGACATTACTTTAGATTATGGGGGCGCCATTTGGCGCTTTGCCAGCGTTGAAAACCGAGACATGTATGCCGCGGACCCCGAGAGATATGCGCCTCAATATGGCGGACATTGTGCCTATGCGGCGGCCAAAGGCTATTTGGCAAAAGGCGATCCGGAGGTTTGGCATATTGAAAATGGCAAACTCTATTTGAACTTTGACCAGAATGTTCAAAAATTATGGTTTGCGGATATACCCGGTTTTATCAAGCAGGCGGACGCAAACTGGCCGACCTTGGGCCGTTAGCGAAGGTGGGTAAAAGCACCGATTTTGCCGTACAGGGCCAAAAGAATCGCTTATTATCGGTGCTATGCAAGCTTATTTAGACCTATTGTCTCATGTGATGGAAAATGGCGTGGACCGGGGCGACCGTACGGGCACCGGCACGCGCGGCGTATTCGGCTATCAAATGCGGTTTGACCTTGAAAAAGGTTTCCCGCTGGTCACAACCAAAAAACTGCATTTGCGCTCTATCATTCATGAGCTGCTGTGGTTTTTGATGGGTGAAACCAACATCAAATATTTGCAGGACAATAAGGTCCGCATCTGGGATGATTGGGCTGATGAAAATGGCGATTTGGGGCCCGTATACGGGTCGCAATGGCGGTCCTGGCCCGCGCCCAACGGGGAAAGTATTGATCAGATCACAAAACTGATTGAGGGCATCAAAAACAATCCCAACTCGCGCCGACATATTGTGACGGCCTGGAACCCGGCAGAGGTGGACAATATGGCGTTGCCCCCCTGTCACTGCTTGTTCCAATTCTTTGTGGCCGAGGGCAAATTGTCCTGCCAACTCTATCAGCGCTCGGCGGATATTTTTCTGGGCGTGCCCTTTAATATCGCGTCCTATGCGTTGCTCACCCATATGGTGGCGCAGGTGACGGGTTTGAAAGTTGGCGAATTTGTCCACTCCTTCGGCGACGCCCACATCTACCACAATCATTTTGATCAGGTGCGGCTGCAGCTCACGCGGGCACCGCGTCCCTTGCCAAAATTGATCATCAATGAGGCGCGCACCTCCATTTTTGATTTTGTTTATGAAGATTTCGCGTTCGAAGGCTATGATCCACATCCGACCATCAAGGCGCCAATCGCGGTATGAATGCTGAAACGCTTGATCGTTTGACGGATAAAATTTCAAGAGTATCTGACACTTACGCCGAAAGATGCAACATTGCGCGCGACGATGACTGGTACTTGCTTAAATTAAATGAAGAATTGGGTGAGCTGACGGCCGCCTATTTGCGTATGACCCAAAGAGGCCGGTTTGATGCAGCGCGCACGCCGGAAAATGCACGCGCATCAATGGAAGCAGAAGTGGCAGACGTGTTTGCGCAGCTTTTGCTTTTTGTCCAACATAATGGGATTGATATTGAAGACGCTGTGACGCGCAAATGGTTTAAATATTTACCGCAGGATGAGCAATAATGGCCGCACAAGATGATGTTAAAATTGCGTTGATCGCCGCTGTGCCGCAAAATCATATTATAGGGATCGACGGCGATATGCCATGGTATTTGCCCTCTGATTTCAAATTTTTCAAAGCCACCACCATGGGCAAGCCGATGGTGATGGGGCGAAAGCAGTTTGAAACCGTTGGGCGGCCTTTGCCCGGGCGCACCAACATAGTGGTAACCCGGCGCAAGGACTATCAGCCGGACGGCGTTTTGGTCATTAATGATCTGGATGCGGCGATTGACCACGCCAAGCACATCGCGCGCGCGGACAAGGTGGATGAAATCATGATCATTGGAGGTGGTGAGATCTACGAAGCGACCATTGATCGCGCTGATCGGCTTTATATCACCCACATTGACGCGGCACCTGATGGCGATACGGTCTTCCCCAAAATTGACAAGAGTTGGGTTGAGGTGGATCGGCCGAGCTTTGAACCACATGAACGGGATACCGAAACTTACTATATTGCTACCTATGAACGCCAAAACTAATTTGGCGCGGCGATTGATTGAAAGCGCTAGGTTTCCTATATAGACGACACACATCTATTCTAACTGAAGGGTAAGAAATGCCTTGGAATGAAAACAATAGTGGCGGACCGTGGGGGCAAGGCCCTAGCGGTAGCGGCTCCGGCGGTGGCGGTGGACCCCGACGCCCAAATGGTCCAAACATTGAAGAATTGTTCAAGCAAAGCCGCGAACAATTTAAGGGCGGTGTGCCCGGTGGACGGCTAGGCTTGCTGGCCATTCTGGCGCTGATTGTCGTGTTTTGGCTGTATCAAAGCATTTATACGGTGGACGCGCAGGAAGTGGGCGTGGAGTTGCTGTTTGGTCAGCCAAAGCAGGAACTCTCGCAATCTGGTTTGCATTTCCATTTCTGGCCGATTGAAACGGTGGAAAAGGTGACCACCACGCAAAACCAAACGCGGATTGGTTCTATCCGTAGTTCGGGCCGTTCTGGCCAATTCAGTGAAGGTCTGATGCTTACCGGTGACCAGAACATCGTTGATTTGGGCTTTTCTGTGCTGTGGCGCATTTCTGATCCTGCTGCCTATTTGTTCAACGTACGGGATCCAGATGGCGTGATCCGTCGGGTGGCTGAAAGTGCGATGCGCGAAGTAGTTGGCCGTCGGCCGGCTCAAGACGTATTCCGTGATAAGCGTACAGAGATTGCGGTTGACGTTGAGAAAATTACCCAAAGCATTCTGGATGAATACGGTGCGGGCATCAATATTGCTGGTATTTCAATCGAAGATGCGGCGCCCCCGAATGAGGTGGCGGATGCGTTTGATGAAGTGCAGCGTGCCGAGCAGGACGAAGACCGCTTCCAGGAAGAAGCACGTCAATATGCCAACACCCGTTTGGGTCAGGCCCGTGGTGAAGCTGCGCAATTGCGCGAAGAAGCTGCTGCCTATAAGGACCGTGTAGTCAAACAGGCTGAAGGTGAGGCTGCCCGCTTTGTCTCCGTTTATGAAGAATATGCAAAAGCGCCTGAAGTAACCCGTAAACGCTTGTTCCTTGAGACGATGGAAAGTGTTCTTTCCCAGTCTGAGAAAGTGATTATGGAAAGTGGCGAGGGGGGCACCGGTGTCGTGCCGTATCTGCCGCTGCCTGAAGTGCAAAAGCGCAGCAACTCGAATGCGGGGAGATAATCATGGGTAATCGTGCAATTATTGCTATTGTCGTCGCGATTGTCGCGATCTATTTGTTATTCTCCTCGATCTTTGTGCTGAATGAGCGCCAACAGGCAATTGTTCTGCGCTTTGGTGAGATTGTGCGGGTTGAAACCGAACCGGGGTTGAACTTCAAACTGCCGACCAATTTTGTAGAAACGGTTCAGATCATTGATGACCGGATTTTGCGCTATGAATTGGAAGATCTGCGGGTGCAGGTTTCTGGCGGTAAATTCTACGTGGTTGATGCATTCATCACCTACCGCATTGTCGATCCGACCCGTTTCCGTGAGTCTGTGTTTGGCTCCATTGCAACTGCTGAACAACGTATCGATACACGTTTGGAAAACGCATTGCGTGACGTTTATGGTTTGCGCCAGTTTGAAGACGCCTTGTCTGAAGAGCGGACGTCCATGATGCGCGAAGTGCAGGCGCAGGTCTCTGATGAGCTTGAGGTGATCGGTCTTGAGGTGGTTGACGTTCGGATTATCCGCACAGACTTGACCGCCGAAGTGTCACAGCAGACCTTTGATCGGATGAAGGCTGAACGTTTGGCCGAAGCGGCGCGCTTGCGGGCTCGCGGTCAAGAGCTGGCCCAAACTTTGCGGGCGCAAGCTGACCGTCAGGCCGTTGAGATTGTCGCCACGGCACAGCGGGATGCGGATATCCTGCGTGGTGAAGGTGACGCCGAGCGGAACCGGATTTTTGCTGAGGCCTTTACTAAAGATGCGGAGTTCTTTGAATTCTATCGCTCAATGCAGTCTTATCGCAGCGCATTGCAGGGGACCGGCACAACCATGTTGTTGAGCCCGAATTCCGAGTTCTTCCAATATTTCAGGTCTGACAGTGTCGGGACATTTGAAAATGTTCCAGACCCCCAAACACCTGAGGCGACTACACCCGTTCCACAAGCGGAAGCGAGTGAAGATCAACCCACGGGGCAGTAATGAAAGATCTTTTCATTGCGTTGGCTTTGGCCATCTGTTTGGAAGGGCTGCTTTATGCGGCCCTTCCACAACAAATGAAGCGGGCAATTGCTGTATTGCTGGAAACACCTGAATCACAAATTCGCGTGATCGGGATTACAACAGCCATCATAGGCTTTATTGTGGTGGTCTGGTTGCGTGCGGTTTAAACGATCGGCGGGCACAGCATTTTAAGGCAGGGAGGGCCCAAATGCGTTTATTTGAGTTGAAGCTGAGAACAGCGGCGCGCTTGGCGCTTGCTGTTTTTTTTATGGCTATGCTGCCTTTCATGGCGCAAGGGCAGGGGCCCGTATCCTTCGCCCCGCTCGTGAAAGAGCTTCAACCTGCCGTTGTGAACATATCCACCACGCGCATGGCCACGCGTCGTGATCTTGGCTTTGAGTTTCCCGAATTGCCCGAGAATTCGCCGCTCATGGACCTTTTTGAGCGGTTTCAAGAGCCCGATTTTGAGCATGAAGAACCGTTGGAAAGCCGGTCGCTCGGCTCTGGCTTTGTGATCGATGCCGAAGGCACGATTGTGACGAACTATCATGTGATTGAAGGGGCCACGGAAATCTGGGCCTCCTTTGTGGACGGCACACGCCTGCGTGCCCGCATTTTAGGGGTGGATCAGAAGACTGACATTGCCGTTTTGAAGGTTGAATCCAACCGCAATCTGCCTGCGGTGCGCCTTGGCGATTCCGATGCGGCGGAGATTGGCGATTGGGTGATGGCGATTGGCAATCCGTTCGGCCTTGGCGGCTCCATCAGCGCCGGGATTGTCTCCGCCCGCAATCGCGATATTAATTCGGGCCCTTACGATAATTTTATTCAAACCGATGCCGCCATCAATCAGGGCAATTCGGGTGGCCCGCTGTTCAATGTCGATGGCGAAGTGGTGGGCATCAACACCGCCATTATTTCCCGTACCGGCGGTTCGCTTGGCATTGGGTTTTCGATCCCGATCAATTTGGCCAAGCCGGTGATCCGCCAATTGATTGAATTTGGGGAAACTCGCCGCGGCTGGCTTGGTATCGGTATTCAGGATGTGTCTGAAGATATCGCACTCAGCCTGGGGCGTCCCAACAATAACGGGGCGTTGGTGCTGTCTGTGGATCCCGAAGGGCCCTCCTTCGGCATCCTGCAAGAAGGTGATTTGATCCTTGAATTTGACGGGCGTCAGATTGAACGGATGCGGGATTTGCCCCGTTTCGTTGCGGAAACAGACGTGGGCAAGCGCGTCGATGTTGTCGTTGAGCGGCGGGGCCAAAAGGAAATCTTTGAAATCGAATTGGGGCTTTTGGCCCAAGAGAATCCACTGGCTGATTTACAAGACATGCCCATGGACCAGCCGCCTGAAGGTATGGACGAAATGCTCGGATTTGAGTTTGAGGATTTAAACCCGGAAAACCGCAAGAAATATGGCTTGGGCGCTGAAACAGAAGGCGTGCTGATCACGCTGGTGCTGCCGCAAAGCGACGCGGAAGAAAAGGGCATCCGCGCTGGCCATCGCGTGGTGGAAGTCAATCAGCAATCGATCTTTACCGCCGCAGAATTGCGCACCCTGCTGGGCACCGCCATTGAGACCGGTCGGGAAGTCATCTTGCTCAAAATTGCTGACCCGATTGGCAATCGACGGTTCGTTGCGATCCGTTTGAACAAATAGCGCTAGCGGATAAAATCTTCGTCTGCGAAGCCTTGCAGGAAGAGCAGACCGGTCAGGTCGGAATGGTTGAAGCAATATTGCGCTTCGGCAGCGACCACCGGCTTGGCATGAATAGCCACGCCCATACCTGCGGCTTTGATCATTTTCAGATCATTAGCGCCATCGCCCACCGCCATGGTTTGGCTGAGGTCCAATTTATGGGCCTTGGCAAGACCATGTAATTTTTCCAATTTGGTGTCCTGCCCCACAATCGGCCGCGCGACGGTGCCGGTCAAAATATCATCTTCAAATTCCAGTATGTTGGCCGTCGCTTCGTCAAAGCCGATCCGCTTGGCGAAATAATCAGCAAACAGCGTGAAGCCGCCAGAAACGAGTGCCGTATAGGCGCCATAGGCACGCATGGTTTGCACCAGCACCCGGCCGCCTGGCGCGTAAGAAATCTGTTCGCGCCGCACCTCTTTAATGCGGTCCAGCGGCAAGCCTTTCAACAGCTTCACCCGGGCGTTCAGCGCCGCCTCAAAATCCAATTCGCCACGCATGGCACGGGCCGTGATTTCGGCTATTTCAGCTTTAATGCCCAACGCATCGCCCAATTCATCAATGCATTCTTCATTGATCATGGTGCTGTCCATATCGGCAATCAAAAGCCGCTTCCGGCGCTTTTGATCCTCGACCAGATTGACATCTACCGCATGATTGGCAAATGCCGTCTGTGCTGTCTCCAGTCCGTCCTTGGCTTTGATTTGGATCAGTTCGCAGGCGACGTCCTGCTGCAGCCAGTTGAGTTGGCCGCCAATATCGCTTTTAACCTGATTGACCAGGTCATTATCCAGTTCGGGGTTGGCGGGGTTGGTGGAAAGCACTAAAACGGACATTTAGTTTCCTGCTTTGGGTTGATGGGGTGAATATGCAACGCGCATTGTTGATAGCGGGTCCAACGGCCAGCGGCAAGACGGCATATGCCATTGAGCGTGCACAGGCTTCGGACGCGTTGATCGTCAATACCGATTCCATGCAGGTATATGATGTTCTAAACGTGCTGACTGCAAGGCCTTCGACAGAGGAGTTGGCCCAGGCCAAACATGAATTGTTCGGCCATGTGGACCCCGCAGTGCGTTATTCCACCGGGGCCTGGCTGGATGATGTGGCGCCACTTGTCCGCGAGGCGGCCCAATCTGGACGGGAGCTGATTTTTGTTGGCGGTACAGGGCTTTATTTTGATGCCTTGATAAATGGATTCGCCCAGATACCCGAAATAGCTCAAGAAGTGATTCAAGAAGTTGAAGCAGTGATTCAACCCATGAGCGACGATGAACGCGCGGCCTATCTTGCGGACAAAGATCCCAAGATGGCAGCGCGATTGAATGCCCCGGATCCGCAGCGCGTGGCCCGGGCCATCTCGGTGATGGAAGCCACAAATCGTTCTCTAGCTGATTGGCAGGATGATGACAATGCCCCCAGCCTGATCAAGGACTGGGCGACAGAAAAAATTGTGCTCAACCCGGAACGCGAGCTGCTGCGCGCGCGTATAGCCAAAAGGTTTGAACTGATGATGGCAGGGCCGGCCATGGACGAGGTGAAGGCATTGTTGGCCCGTGAGCTCGACCCGAGCCTGCCCGCCATGCGCGCCATTGGCGTGCCGGAGTTGGCCGCCGTGATGCGTGATGAAATGAGTTTGGATGAGGCGATGGACAAAGCCATCACCGCCACGCGACAATATGCCAAGCGTCAACGCACCTGGTTTCGCAACCGAATGAAGGATTGGCGCTGGATTGATCCATTTGAATAGGCGCTGAGCCATAAGGAGGTCACTATGCCTGTACTTCATGTGAAAGCCCTGCCGTAACCTGCCAGCGTGAATGTGCCCGAGGCGTTGCGCAGAACCTGCATTGCCATTGCGGAGGCCTATCACTGTCCGGTGGAATATGTCTCAGCCACTTGGCAGGAAATCGAACCCGACCATTATGTGGTGGGCGGCCATGGCGGGGCGTTGCAACAGCCGGCCAAAACCCATCCACCTGTCGCTACGCTTCTGTGTCTTGAAGGCAAAGACGATGCAGCGATTGAGGCGACGCTTGAAGCAGCAGGTCGTTCATTAAGCGAGGAGTTGGGTCTCAAGGATAATGTGTTTGTCACCTACCATGAGGTGGGTAAAGGCCGCGTATTTGACGAAGGCGCGGTTTATAAATAGGGGTAAGCTTTTTAAGCCATAATCCCTTTTAATTTTGCGGGATGGATCAGTAGAGGGCGTATGTCGATTGTATCCAAGGTGCGGTCCATCCCGCAACCAGCGTTAATCTTCGGCTTTGCCAATTTCGTGATGGCAGCGGGGGCGATGTTGACCCCAATTTGCGCAAGGGGGGGGCGTCACGGGCAGGGGCATAGGCTGGACTAGTAAGACATATCGTCCCGATCATAGAGCCCGTCCAGTGTGTAGCTGTTATTGACAGTGGGAAAGGCCTGGTTGTCATAATCCGGGTCGGAAATGGTACAATTGCGGCCGCACAACAGGAATGCACGTCCACGATCCCAATCATTTTTCCAGATTCGACCGCCCGGCGTTGCAACATAACCGTCGACCTCTTCGTATATATCTGCTTCCAGATCGTCGGATGATGGCGTTTCAGAATCTGCATCAATATGGAACGCACCATGGGTGTGGTATGAGGCGAACACTACCACCATATTGTCGCTCGGGTTGGCGCTGCAACTGTCCGCACGCCCGCGTTTAGGTTTTGTGGCGATCAACTTGCCCGCGGCGTCCAGACCGAAATAGCCGCAATATTCGCGGTTTTCGGCGATGGAGCGTTCCTGAATCGGTCCGAAAAACTTCGCTAAATAACTGGCGGACAAATTTTTCGCGAGGGCGGGACTGGTTGAAAAGGCCAATGTGCTAAGCACAAGCAAGAGCTTTTTTATATTACAATACATTTATTTTTTGCGCTCCTGTGAGTGTCACCAGTTCTTCGGCATGGGTGGGGAAAACGGAACGTGGATGGCCCGCAGCGGCCCAGATTTCGTCATATTGAAACAGTGTTTCATCAATAAAGATTTCCACTTGGCCCGTGGCGCCCAACGGCGACACGCCGCCGATCGCGAAACCGGTATGTTCGCGCACAAAATCAGCATCGGCGCGGCCCAGCTTTTCACCGATCTGTCGTCCAGCCCGCTTTTCATGCACCCTATTGGCACCGGACACCAGCAGCAGAAAGGCCTTGTCGCTTTCCGCGCCGCGAAACACCAGTGATTTGACGATCTGTGCCACTTCAATGCCCAGCGCATCCGCTGCTTGCTGGGCAGTGTGGGCGTTGCCATCCAATTGCACAATTTCAGTGGTGAGTTGGTGGGCGCGCAACACCGCGTCCACCCGTTGTTCAGATTTGCTGAGGTCGGCCATAGGTTAGACTTTCGCAATCTCATGCAAAATCGCCGCGTGGGAGCGGATGCCCCGGCGCAGGCAAGTGAGTTCATATTTCTCGTTCGGGCTGTGGATATTGTCGTCAGACAGGCCAAAGCCCACCATCACACTGTCCAGCCCTAGAATATTCTTGATGGCGCCGACTGCTGGGATAGAACCGCCCATGCCGATCATTTTGGTGTCGCGGCCATATTCGGTGCGCAACCCTTCCTGTGCCGCATTGAGATAGGGGCTGTCGATGGGCAGCTTTAAGGCATAGGCCGCACCAAAAGTGTGGAATTTCATGGTGAAGTCTTCAGGCAGTCTATCCTTAAAGAATTTTTCGATGTTTTTGGCGATGTCGACAGGGTCCTGATCGCCCACCAGGCGGCAAGAAAGCTTCACATGGGCCTCTGAGGCAATCACCGTTTTGTGGCCTTCGCCGATATAACCACCCCACATGCCGTTCACATCGCACGTCGGCCGGGCATAGGTGCGTTCAATGGTGCTGTAGCCGGCTTCGCCTGCTGGTTGCGATAGGTCGATTTCACCCAAAAACGCGTTCTCGTCGAAATTGAGCGCAGCCAGATTGGCGCGCTCGGCGTCGGTGAGGGGCGGCACTTTGTCGTAGAAATGTGGGATTTGCACTTTGCCTTCGTCGTCGTGCAGTTGCGAGACAATATTGGCCAAAGCGTGGAGCGGGTTGATCACCGCGCCGCCATATAGACCAGAGTGCAAGTCACGACTAGGGCCCTTGATGCTGACTTGCGCATCGACCAGACCGCGCAATGAATAGGTGATGGCAGGCGTATCAATGTCCCACATGGCCGTATCACATACCACGCAAATATCGGCCCCCAGAATGTCCTTATTGTCATTCAGGAATTTCTCAAGGCTGGGACTGCCGGTTTCCTCTTCGCCTTCCAGCATGATCTTGATGTGGCAAGGCAAAGCATCATGGGTGGCGACATAAGCGCGGAAGGCTTCGATAAAGGTCATCACCTGGCCTTTATCGTCCTCGGCGCCGCGGGCAACGATTTTCTTGCCGTGGGGGCTGTCGACAATGGCCGGTTCAAATGGCGCCGTGTCCCACAGTTCAAATGGATCGCCGGGCTGTACATCATAGTGGCCGTAATAAAGCAGGGTCTTCGCGTCTTTGTTCGATGATTTGCGCTCGGCAAACACAACGGGGTGCCCTTCGGTTTCGATCAGCTTGATGTCGAAACCCATGCCCTTGAGCTCATTAATCATCCAGTCGGCGGCTTTGCGCACATCGTCATTATAAGCCGGATCAGTGGAGACAGAGGGGATTTTCAGCCATTCGATCAGGCGGTTCACGCTATTGTCGAAGTCCTGCTCAATATGAGAAGTGACAGTGTCCAGATTGAAATTGCTCATAACGCGACTTTCTAGATGATTGGGATCAGGAGGGAATGTTTCGCGCAGTCTTTTCAATTTGAATCGAACGGTCAAGTGGGGGAAGAGCGAATTTCAATCCTGCTGAAATGGACGGTTGGGGCGAAATTGGTACTTGACCAATGATTCCTCTCGCTCTACCAATATGTCCAACGTAATTTATTGAGGCAGAAGATGCATCAGGCACTCGTACTCGTGATTAGTGGCACCGGCGGCGCGAACATCTAAGTGAGGTTCGTGAGTGTCGGTGCATGCCAAGGTCCCAAAAGGGGCCTTTTTTTATGGCCAATCAAATTGGCGAAGCGCAGTTTGAAAAAATTGCATTAGGGCGTGAGGAGAAAGAAGAGCTATGGCTGAGCAAATGACCGGGGCAGAAATGGTCATTCAGGCGCTGATCGATCAGGGAGTCGAACATATTTTCGGCTATCCGGGTGGGGCAGTGCTGCCAATTTATGACGCGATTTTTCAAAATGATAAGATCGAGCACATTCTTGTGCGGCACGAGCAGGGCGCAACCCATGCCGCAGAAGGCTATGCCCGTTCAACCGGCAAATGTGGAGTGGTGCTGGTGACCTCCGGTCCCGGTGCAACCAACGCGGTGACTGGCCTGACCGATGCGCTTCTTGATTCCATCCCCATGGTCTGCATTACCGGGCAGGTGCCCACGCCTTTGATTGGCTCGGACGCCTTTCAGGAGTGCGACACGGTTGGCATCACCCGCAATTGCACCAAGCACAATTATCTGGTGAAGTCGGTTGAGGATTTGCCACGCATTTTGCATGAGGCCTTTTATGTGGCCACTTCAGGTCGGCCCGGCCCGGTGGTGATCGATATTCCAAAGGATGTGCAGTTTGCCCTGGGCAATTATGCCAACCCGAATATTTCCAGCCACCCGACCTATAAGCCGCAAATGGAAGGCGAGCTGGACGCGATCAAGATCGCTGTGGACATGATGCTTAAGGCCGAACGTCCGGTGTTTTACACAGGCGGCGGCGTGATCAACTCAGGCGATGATGCGACTAAATCTTTGCGCGAGATTGCGGAGCTGACGGGCTTTCCTGTCACCTCAACCCTGATGGGCCTTGGCGCCTATCCGGCAGATGGCGAGCAATGGCTGGGCATGTTGGGCATGCACGGCACGTACGAAGCCAATATGGCGATGCATGATTGCGATCTGATGATTTGCGTTGGCGCCCGGTTTGATGACCGGATCACCGGCCGCGTTGATGCCTTCTCGCCAAATTCGCGCAAAATCCATATCGATATTGATCCGTCCTCAATCAACAAGAACATTTTGGTGGATTTGCCGATTGTGGGCGATTGCGGCCATGTGCTGGAAGAAATGGTGCGCTTGTGGCGGTCCAAAACCAACGCACCGCGCACGGAGGATATTCAGCCCTGGCTCAAGCAGATTGATCAATGGCGTGAGGTGAAATCCCTGCGCTATGAAAATTCAGATGATGTGATCAAGCCGCAATATGCAATTGAACGCCTTTATCAGTTGACCAAAGAGCGGGATGTTTACATCACCACAGAAGTTGGTCAGCACCAGATGTGGGCGGCGCAGCATTTCCACTTTAATCAGCCAAACCGCTGGATGACGTCTGGTGGCCTCGGCACCATGGGTTATGGCTTACCAGCTGCTGTTGGCGTGCAGGTGGCGCACCGCGATGCGTTGGTGATTGATATTGCCGGTGAAGCCAGCGTGCAAATGACCATGCAGGAAATGTCGACCGCGGTTCAATATGGGCTGCCGATCAAGATTTTCATTTTGAACAATGAATATATGGGCATGGTGCGCCAGTGGCAGGAATTGCTGCATGGCGGGCGTTATTCCAATTCTTATTCCGACAGCTTGCCGGACTTTGTGAAAATGGCAGAAGCGTTCGGGGCCTATGGCATTATGTGCGATGACCCCAAGGAGCTGGACGACAAGATCATGGAAATGATCGAAGTGGACAAGCCGGTGCTGTTTGATTGCCGCGTGACCAAGGAAGAAAACTGCCTGCCGATGATCCCGTCGGGCAAGGCGCACAATGAGATCCTTTTGCCGGATACGGCAGATATCGGCAACATTATTGATGAGAAGGGGAAGGTCCTTGTTTAAGCCAAGTTGGGATTTGGAACGCAGCCAAAGCGTTGAACGTCACACTCTGACCGTTCTTGTTGACAACGAGCCGGGTGTTCTTGCCCGGGTTGTGGGGCTTTTCTCCGCCCGCGGGTTTAACATTGACAGTCTGACGGTTTCAGAAACCGAGCATGATCGTCACCGCTCGCGCATCACCATTGTTACGGTCGCTACGCCAAAGGTTTTATCGCAGATCAAGCTTCAATTGGAACGCCTTGTGCCGGTGCACCGCGTGCATGATTTGACCGCTGAAGGCAATTCGTTGGAACGTGAGCTGGCCCTAATTAAAGTGGCGGGCAAAGGCGAAAATCGGGTAGAGACTTTGCGTCTGGCCGAAGCGTTTCGCGCCAATGTGGTGGACGCTTCAATAGAGAGCTTCGTGTTTGAGATTACCGGTCGTCCCACAAAGGTCGAGCAGTTTATCTCTTTGATGCAGCCGTTGGGCCTTGTTGAGGTGGTTCGAACGGGCCTCACCGCCATTTCACGTGGCAAAGAGGGCATGTAAGCTCATCGTGATCATCAGAGAAAAGGCGGCCTGGGGCCGCCTTTTTTATGTCCAGATGGTTTCTTTGCCGTCATCCAGCATATGCACCACGCCTTGCGGCTCTTTCAGGCGCAAGATCTGCTCGTCACTTAGGCCAAGATAAATGCCGCGGATCACCTTGCCGATCTGACCATGGGCCACGGCGATGGTGGGGCCGGTCAAGCTATCAAGCCATTTGCCCGCGCGCATGCGCATTTCGCCCATGGTCTCGCCGCCTGGGGCGCCGAAATACCAGTCATAATCCGGCTTGCCTGCCATATGGTCGGGATATTGCGCGTCCATCTCCGCACGGTTGAGGCCGCTCAACTTGCCCAGATCGATTTCCTTGAGCAAATCAATTGGCGTTGGGTCAAACGGGAAGTGCTTTTTGATGTTTTCAGCGGTTTCCAGTGTGCGGCCAATAGGGCTTACCATTTGGGCAAAGCCTTCAGGAGAGCCCAGCTCTCGTTTCAGGATTTCGCCAAGCTTTTGCGCTTGGGCGCGGCCTTTTTCGGTGAGGGGAGAATTGAGGTGGCCTTGGGCGCGGCCGGCAAGATTCCATTCGGTCTCGCCGTGGCGCATAAAGATAATGCGGGGATAGGACATATATTTGCTTTTACGACAGGGACGGTGACGCTTTTATAGGCATCGGTCGGGCAAAAGACAAATCGCTTTGGACTGAAACCGTTCGGTTGCGGATTTGTCATTTCGCTGTTGCAATTGACCAATAGTGAGGTTGCCAGTTTCAGCAAATTACCTTACCGATTGGTTGGAACAATTTCTCTTTTCGTGTGTCTCCGGAGCAGCTATGACCGCGCTTTCAGTCAATTTGAACAAGGTTGCCTTGTTGCGTAACCAACGTGATTTGCCCTGGCCCAGTGTGGTGGGCATGGGGCGCGTGGTGCTGGATGCAGGCGCTGACGGAATCACCGTGCACCCGCGGCCCGATGAGCGGCATATTCGCCGGTCTGATGTGCCGGAGTTGGCGGCGTTGGTGAAGGATGAATATCCGGATAAGGAATTCAATATTGAAGGCTACCCGGATGATGAGTTTCTCGATCTCGTGATCGCCAATAAGCCCGACCAGGTGACCTTTGTGCCAGATTCGCCAGATCAGGCCACGTCCGACCATGGGTGGGATGTGCGTGGCGCCCATAATCTTTTGGTGCCAGCTATTAAACGGATGAAGGACGCTGGTATTCGCGTTTCATTGTTTGTGGATGAAGACCCCAGCGTGCCGCCGGATGCGGCAGAGATTGGGGCGGACCGCATTGAAATCTATACGGGCCCCTACGGGGCCAGCTTCGGTACGCCTGAAGGTGACCATCATTTGCACCGCATGCAGGTGACCGCGCAGGCGGCGCAGGCAGCGGGGCTTGGCATTAATGCGGGCCATGATCTGACTTTGGAAAACCTGCCCGCGTTCAAAGAAATGATGCCGGAACTGCACGAAGTCTCTATCGGCCATGGGATCACTGCAGATGCACTGCTGATGGGCTTCGCTGAGGCGGTGCGCCAATATAATAAGGCATTGGGCAAGTAACATCTTTTTGATCATCTGATTGCGGAACTGATCTGACGGGGCAATCGTTTCTCTTCCATCATCATTGATGCGCAGGGCGTATTGCTGCGCGCTTTCGGAAATGTAGGAGAGATATATGCTCAAGATCGGAATCATCATGTCGACAACACGCGATAGTCGATTTGCCGAGAAACCAGCGAAATGGATTTTGGACAAAGCGAATAAGCATGACTCGATTGAGGCTGATTTGATCGATCTGCGCGATTTTGATCTGCCGTTCTTCAACGAAAAAGCCACCAATTTGTGGGCGCCGTCAGAGGACGCACGCGCCGTACAATGGCAGCAAAAGCTGGCCAAATATGATGGGTTTATTTTCGTGACGGCCGAATATAACCACTCCATTCCTGCTGTGCTGAAAAATGCGCTGGATCAGGCGTATCTTGAATGGGTGCGAAAGCCCGCGGCGTTTGTCGGCTATGGCGGGGTCGGCGCATCTCGCGCTGTCGAACATTTGCGTGGTATCGTCGCAGAACTTCAGATGGCGCCCATCCGCGAGACCGTGCACATTGGCGGCGGGGAATTTATGAAAGTCAGCCCTATGGGCGACAATCAAGAGATGTCGGCCATTGATAAGATCATTGGGCCAAAAGCCGATGATTTGCTTGACGATCTGGTGTGGTGGGCCGATGCGCTGAAGGCCGCGCGGGAAAAATCATCGCCAAAATATAAGGCGGCTTAGGTTCTGCATCCGGCGTACATTGGTCCGGCTTGCGGCTTTGATACAGATCAAGGCAACGCCGCCTGAAAGGCGCAATATATGGTTACAGAGAGATCAGCTCAGGAGGTCATGATGATCAAAGATGTAATGGTATATTTGGATGGGACAAAAGAGGATGAGGTGCGCCTATCCTATGCTGAGCCCATTGCCCAACAGCATGATGCGTTTTTGACCGGGCTCCTGTGTGTTGAACTGCCCGATATTGTTAGCGCCGGTGACGGCGTATTCTCAGTAGGGCAGGTTGCGGCTGAACTTCAGCAGGAAGCTGAAGAGCAGGGTGATCGATTTGAGAAGGAACTTGATGCTCGGTTCGCCAAGCATGAGTTCCGCTCAGATTTGCGCCGGATCAGTGCCACGCCTTCCTATATGGGGCAGTCAATCGCCAATGAGGCGCGGTTGGCGGATATATTTATCGCGACACGTCCGTACAAGCACTTTTCAGAAAAGCCCGAGATATTTGAGAATGTGTTGTTCAATTCCGGGCGTGCTTGCCTGTTTGTGCCGCCCGCCATTCCGGCGAGCAAAGGACCGTACAATAATATTGTGCTGGGTTGGCGTAATTCAAAGCAAACCGCGCGCGCCGTGGCTGACGCGATCCCCTTTATGCAAAGGGCAGATCAGGTCACTGTCGCAATTGTGAGCGACGAGGAAGCAGCTGAGGAACGTCGCGTGGAGCCAGGCGCCGATATCGCCCGCCATTTGGATCGCCACGGCGTGAATGTCGAGGTGCGAAACATCAATGGGTGGTCAGACGCTGCCGCCGCGTTGCTTAACGAGGTTGAGCGTAGCGATGCCGATCTGCTCGTGATGGGCGGTTATGGCCATTCTCGTTTCCGTGAATGGGTGCTTGGCGGGGCGACGCGTGATGTGCTGAGCAAAGCCGAAGTGCCCGTGCTGATGGCGCACTAACGCCAATTCTTCATTGCTGACATGCATAAGGGCCTCGCTGCGGCGGGGCCCTTTTCTGTATGACAAGGTTCTTGCGTTCAATTGGGACAAAGCGTTACTGTTTGGTCCAACCGCATCACATCCTGCCGATGCGGGCACCATCATTATATCTGGGGAGACGGGCATGGCCGCCTACGCTGAATTAAAGAATCGTTTTGCGCAAATTTCTGCCATTGAGGGGGCAGCATCCATGCTGAGTTGGGATGCAGAAACCTTTATGCCCAAGGGGTCTTCTGATGTGCGCGGGGAACAACTGGCGGCGCTCGCGGCTGTGGCCCATGAAAAATACACTGCGCCGGACCTCGGTGATCTAATCGCGCAAGCGCAAGAAGAAGAGCTAGATGGTTGGGATGCGGCCAATCTTAAAGAGATGGAGCGGGTTTATCTGCACGCCAACGCGGTGCCGAATGATTTGGTTCGGGCATTGAGCAAGGCGCAGTCCGAGACCACCCATGTGTGGCAGCATGCGCGACCTGAAAATGATTTCGAGAGCTTTGCGGCCAAACTTGAGCCGCTGTTGGGGCTGGTGCGCCAGGCGGCTGACGCTAAGGCCGAGGCCTTGGGATTGAGCGCCTATGATGCACAGTTGGACACATTTGATCCGGGCATGCGCACAACCAAGGTGGATCAGTATTTCGATGAATTGGGCGCCTTCTTGCCCGGTTTTCTGGATGAGGTGATTGAATTTCAGGAGACAAATCGCCCGGTGAAGCCGCTGGACGGGGAAACGCCTGTGGGCGCACAGGAGGCACTGGGGCGTCGCTTTATGGAGGCGCTCGGTTTTGATTTTAATCACGGGCGCATCGATGTGTCGGCCCATCCGTTTTGCGGCGGGGTGCCTGGCGATGTGCGCCTGACCACGCGTTATAATGAACATGCCTTCACCACCAGCCTTTATGGAGTGCTGCACGAGACGGGCCATGCCATGTATGAAATAGGCTTGCCGGCGGATTGGCGTGGCCAGCCCGTGGGGCAGGCGCGCGGCATGAGCATGCATGAAAGCCAGTCGCTGTTTCTCGACATGCAGCTTTGCCGGTCAGATGCCTTTTTGGCCTTTGCTTTGCCGAAAGTGCGCGAGGCATTTGGTGTGATGGGCGAAGCATGGGAAATGGAGAATTTCAAGCGCTCCATCCTGCGGGTAAAACGCGGTTTGATCCGCGTGGATGCAGATGAGGTGACCTATCCGCTGCATGTGATGTTGCGTTATCGGATCGAAAAAACCCTGTTGAGCGGTGATTTGCAAGTGGCTGATTTGCCAGGCTATTGGGATGATGAAATGGAAAAGAATATCGGTGTGCGGCCCGATTGTGTGGGCAATGGCTGCATGCAGGATATTCATTGGTCTGGCGGGGCTTTGGGCTACTTCCCCACCTATACGATCGGCGCGATGACGGCAGCGCAACTGTTCCAGGCGTTGCAATCCCAAGTCGACGGGTGGGATGATGATGTGCGCCGGGGCGACTTTGCTTCGGTCTTCAATTGGCTCCGCACCAATGTGCATCATCGCGCGTCATCAGTGTCGATGGATGAGATGGTTAAGGATGCGACCGGTGAAGTGCTGGATGTTGACGTGTTCAAACGGCATTTACGCGACCGTTATCTTACAGTCTAAAACCCTCAATTTCGCAACGCAAAAGAATCGGCATTTTCGAATGCCGGTTTTGTATTCAATTTTGTCTGATAATTCAGTTAGTTAATTGGTTACACTTATATGTTTAAAATTTTAATTAATTTTGAGGTTTTTCATTTTTTCAAAATGAGCGTTTTTAGCTCAAATTGAGCTAAGCAATTCAATCTATTCTTTGATCGAATCTAAATAGATTACCCGATCTTGGAGCGAGGGTGGGGAAGAATTTGTTTAGGCGGTGGGTTACATGGCTAAAGAGCATGTTCACAATTGATGGTTCGAACGAACCATTGATCCGTGCTCAATTGCGCATGATGCAAGTTCGCCTGCCTTTTGTGTATTTCCTTACATTTTCTGCACTTCTGGTGATCGGACAACAGCGATTGGCCCATGGCTTTGATCTGCCAACTGTTGTGGGCAGTGGCGTCCTTATTGCTTTGTCTATCTGGCGTCTGGTCTATTGGGTCCGGTTTAAAGCGACTGGTTTGAGTGCGGAGCAGGTCCGTAAAAAGCTGCAAACCGTTGCATATTCCGCAGGTTTGTTGGGTTTCGTTTTTACAAGCTGGACCATTTTCGTGTGCACCCACGACAATTCACAATCCTACACTGAAGTGGGTATTTTCGTGTTGCTCTCCTTGCTGGGCGGGCTGTTTTGCCTCGCCTATCTGCGACAAGCGGCGCTTATGCTTATCTTGAGTGTAAGCGTGCCAATGTTTTCCTACAGTTTGGTCTGGTCTGCTGAGTTCCATTCTGCGCTCACGCTCCACTTTATATTTATCGTTGGAATCATTACGGTTATCACTCATTTTTTTGGGCGTGATTTTGAGACCTTTATTGATCAACGCTCGCGGTTGTACCAGACCCAAGCTGATGCCAAGGCTCAGGCGGAAGAGATGCGGTTCTTGGCTTACAAAGATGTGTTGACAGACTTGGATAACCGCCGCGGATTTTTTCATTTTTTGCGACGGAAATTTCCAAATTCGGATGGCCATTCACTAACGTTGGGGCTGATTGATCTCGATGGTTTTAAGCCGATTAACGATATTTATGGCCACCCATCTGGTGATGATCTACTACGCAAGATTGCGCACCGTTTAGTCGAATTTCTGGGCGAAGAAGTTTTTGTCGCGCGCGTCGGCGGCGATGAATTTGCGTTGGTCACCCTGCAAAAAATGACGGATCACGAGATTATTGCGCTCGGGCGGGCCATCTGCGCGGCGCTTAAAGTGCCGTTTGTGCTTAAAAGTGGTGTGCAGGTCAAGCTATCGGCGTCCCTTGGTTTTGCGCGCGCCGGTGTGGACGCTAGTGATCCTGAGACCTTGTTTGAACGGGCTGATCACGCGCTTTATTATGCCAAAACATATCATCTCGGCCATGCGTTGCTCTTTGAGCCTAAGCACGAGCGTGTAACCCGCGACTCTGCGGAGATTGCTCAAGGTTTGCGCGACAGCCAGTTTATTGATGAAATGGAGATGATTTTCCAGCCGGTGGTGAGCGCTGAAAACAACAATGTGACTTGTGTGGAAGCTTTAGCGCGGTGGCATCGCCCAGACGGGCTGGAGATCCTGCCGGACACATTTATTCCGGTGGCTGAGGCCATGGGGCTGATGAACAAGCTTACGCTGGCATTGTTCGAAAAAGCCACCGATTGCATGTTGCATTGGACCAAATATCTCAAATTGAGCTTCAATTTATCCGCTTCAGATGTGGTTGAACCACATGTGGTGCGGGCTTTGATGGATATCACCCATCAAAAGGGCATTTCACCAAACCGCATCATTTTCGAGATTTCTGAGAATGTTTTGTATGACCAGCCCGAACAGGCCCAGAAGATGCTTGAACGGTTGGCCGGGTTTGGCTTTAGTATCTCGCTGGACGATTTTGGTGGTCGGCTGTCCAATTTCAGCCATTTGCATCAACTGCCGATCTATGCGGTGAAGCTGGATTCTGAGTTGATCTGCGATCTGCGCTTCTCCACCCAAAGCCGGATATTGGTGCGCAAGATTGTGGAATTGGCACAGGGGCTAAATTTGAGGGTGGTGGCTCAGGGCATTAGTTCAAGCGACCATTTGCATGTTCTTGAGGGTTTGGGGTGCGAGTACTATCAAGGTTTCCATTTTGCCCGCCCGATGTCGCAAGCCAAGCTGCTGAATCTGCTGCACCAGCAAAATGGTCACATTGGCCAGCAGGGCGTGGCATAGTTTTTTCCAAAATTGCTTGTAATTGGACTGTATTTTCCCAATTGCACCTTTGCGGTTCCTTATCAAATGATAAGATGCGCCGAACTCTGTCAAACATCGGGAAAATATTATGAAACTGGAATCACTCGCCCTACATCATGGCTATGAGTCCGAAGCCACCACAAAGGCTGCGGCTGTGCCGATTTATCAGACCACCAGCTACACCTTTGACAACACCCAGCACGGGGCTGACCTGTTTGATCTTAAGGTGGAAGGCAATATTTACACCCGGATCATGAACCCCACGACTGCGGTGCTGGAGCAACGCGTGGCGGAGATGGAAGGCGGCATTGCCGGGTTGGGGCTCGCCTCAGGCATGGCAGCCATCACCTATGCCATCCAAACCATTGCCGGCGTCGGCGACAACATCGTATCGGTCAGCCAGCTTTATGGCGGCACTTACAATCTGTTTGAACACAGCTTCCCGCGTCAGGGCATTGATGTTCGCATGGTGGATGCCAGCTTTGAGGGTATCGACAAATTGTTTGACGAAAACACCAAGGCAGTGTTCTGCGAAAGTATCGGCAACCCGGCGGGCAATGTTGTAGACATCCAAAAGCTGGCCGAGATTGCCCACAAGCATGGCGTGCCGCTGATCGTGGACAACACAGTTGCATCACCATTCCTGTGCCGCCCCATTGAGCATGGGGCTGACATTGTGGTGCATTCCTTGACCAAATATATTGGCGGGCACGGCACCTCCGTTGGCGGCATTATTGTTGATAGCGGCAAGTTCGATTGGGCTGCCGACAAGAAGCGCTTTGCGGTGCTGAATGAGCCTGATCCTTCTTACCACGGTGTGGTGTACACCGAAGCGCTTGGCCCGGCGGCCTTTATCGGCCGCGCCCGCGTGGTGCCGTTGCGCAATACAGGTGCCGCAATTTCGCCGATGAATGCGTTCCAAATCTTGCAAGGCCTAGAAACACTCGGATTGCGCATGGAACGTCACTGCGAGAACGCCCATAAGGTCGCGGAATATCTGGAAGCCCATGACAAGGTAGAATGGGTCAATTATGCGGGTCTAAAATCCTCACCTTACAATGAGTTGGCCAACAAAATCTCTGGTGGTAAGGCTTCTGGCATTTTGAGCTTTGGCATTAAAGGCGGCCAGGAAGCCGGCGCGCGCTTCATCGATGCACTACAGATGATCTTGCGGCTGGTGAATATCGGTGATGCGAAATCTTTGGCCTGTCACCCGGCGTCTACAACGCACCGTCAGTTGAATGAGGAAGAGCTCAAGGCCGCTGGCGTATCCAGCGATCTGGTACGGATCTCTGTGGGTATTGAGCATGTGGATGATATCATTGCTGATATCGAGCAGGCCTTGGATAAGGCGTAAAACGCCTCCCAATGTAAGAGATTTAAGGGGCGCTTCGGCGCCCCTTTCTGTAATTGGTTGAATTTCTATTGATTTTCCGGTCCAAAATCTGCGTGTAACTTTTTATTGACATTTTCCGAACCGTACGGTACGGTTCCTATATCAGATTGAGCGCTTCGGAGTGAAAAGGCAGGTTGGGCCTTTAAATTTTGGGGTGCAGACGGGCGCGGTGGTTCGCGACCGATCAATGGAGGTGAAATTGTCGGCTGCCATTAAATTGGGTGATGAAGAACTAACGCAGCGCCAGCAGGACGTGCTGGATATTGCGTTGTCCTTGTTGGTTGAAGTTGGTGATAAATTGACCATGACCGGTGTGGCGCGGCGCGCACGCTGTTCAAAAGAGTCACTCTATAAGTGGTTTGGCGATCGGGATGGATTGTTGACGGCCATTGTGCAGTGGCAGGCGGCTAAAGTTCGTCCGGTGCCCTTGGGGCCACAGCGCATGAGCATTGAGGCGTTGCAGGCCAATCTTGAGCGGTTTGCCTATGACTGGCTCAAAGTGATTTCCGGCGACATTTCGGTGGCGCTGAACCGTTTGGCGATTACCCATGCTGGGCCGCTGAGCAATTTGGGACATACGGTTTTGACCAATGGCCGCTTTGCGGTTGGGAAACGGTTGAAGCCTTTGTTGAAGGCAGGGCGGGGCGCTGGTTTGCTTCGCTTTGACGACGAGGAGGAGGCGTTTCGTACATTTTTCGGCCTGGTGCTGAGGGATGTTCAAATTCGGCTTCTGTTGGGTGACGAGTTTGAGCTTTCAGATCAAGACGTTATCCGAGACGCAAAACGGGCGACTGAGCAGTTTTTGAAATTGTACGGCGCCTAATAGATGACAATTAATCTGCCCCACGCAGGTAAGAACCAAAGATAAATTAAGGGGAAACGCAATTATGCGTGTTTATTACGATCAAGACGCTGATCTTAATCTGATCAAGAACAAAAAAGTTGCCATTATTGGGTATGGCAGCCAGGGCCGTGCGCACGCACTGAACCTGAAAGATTCTGGCGTCACTGACATTGCAATTGGCCTGCGTGAGGGCTCTTCAACTGCAAAGAAAGTTGAAGCGGACGGGCTGAAGGTGATGAGCGTTGCGGAAATCGCCGCTTGGGCCGATGTGATGATGATGGCAACCCCTGATGAGTTGCAGGCAGACATCTACAATAACGAAATTGCGCCAAATATTCGTGATGGTGCCGCAATTGCCTTTGCACATGGTTTGAATGTGCATTACGGTTTGATTGAGCCAAAAGACAGCGTTGACGTGATCATGGTCGCGCCAAAAGGCCCAGGTCACACAGTGCGTGGTGAATTTGAAAAAGGTGGCGGTGTGCCTTGTCTTGTGGCGATCCACCACGATGCAACTGGTAATGCGCAGGACGTTGCATTGGCTTACGCTTCTGGCGTTGGCGGCGGTCGCTCAGGTATCATTGAGACCACCTTTAAAGAAGAATGTGAAACCGATTTGTTCGGTGAGCAGGCTGTTTTGTGCGGCGGTTTGGTTGAATTGATCCGCGCCGGCTTTGAAACATTGGTGGAAGCTGGATACGCACCAGAAATGGCCTATTTCGAGTGCTTGCACGAAGTGAAATTGATTGTAGACCTGATTTATCAGGGCGGCATTGCCAACATGAACTACTCAATTTCAAACACAGCCGAATATGGCGAATATGTTACTGGCCCACGCATCGTGACGTCAGAAACAAAGGCCGAAATGAAGCGTGTGCTTGAAGATATTCAATCCGGCCGCTTTACGCGCGATTGGATGTTGGAATGTAAAGCGGGTCAGCCAAGCTTTAAAGCAACTCGCCGCAATAATGACGCGCATCAAATTGAAGAAGTTGGTGAAAAACTTCGCGATATGATGCCTTGGATTAAAGCTGGTGCCTTGGTCGATAAAGACAAGAACTAAGCTTTCAAACAGTTAAACCCTAGCTCTCCCAGAGCTAACTTAGGGGCGCTTCGGCGCCCCTTTTTTTGTCCAAATGTTCAAACTTCATTAGGCGTGGTGCCGTAATCTGCAACTGTTTCAAAAATCGGAACAATGCAATGTTGGGGTTGGCATGAAATATCCATTTATGATCGCGGATGTGTTCACGAAGGAGCGCTTTGCGGGCAATCCGCTGGCCATCGTGTTTGAGGCGGATGGGCTTCCGGACGAGACCATGTTGAAGATTGCGCGCGAGTTCAATCTGTCTGAGACGATCTTTGTTCATAAGCCACAATCGGTGCGCCATTTGGCCAAAGTGCGTATTTTTACCCCAAAATTTGAATTGCCTTTTTCGGGGCACCCCACTGTGGGCGTGTCTGTGGCCTTGGGTTTGCGCCACAAAACCAGCGCCATTCGGCTTGATGAACAGATTGGCACGGTGGTGGCAGTGATGACCCCCACCGGCAAGGCCTCGGGTCATGCGCGTTTTGGCTTGCCCAAGTTGCCCGAACGCATTGGTGATGCACCCGACATTGACGCGATGGCCGCGCATTTGAGCCTAATGCCCCATCAGATCGGCTTTGATGATGTGATGCCAGCGAACTATTCTGCAGGCGTAGCTTACACTCTGGTGCCGGTCAAAGATGCCAGCGTGCTGAGGGAAATTCAATTTCAACGCCGCGGCTGGACAAAAATTTTTGGGCACGAAGTGAAGGGCGTATTGGCTTATACGCCTACCCCGCAAGAAGATGAAAACGATTATGCGACCCGCGCCTTCGTTGATTTTGACAATCTCGAAGAAGATGCAGCCACTGGCTCTGCTGTATCGGCCATGGTTGGGCAGTTGGCGGCGGCCGGTCGATTTGGTGAGGGGCAGACGGATATTGTGGTGCGCCAAGGGGCCGAAATGGGGCGCCCGAGCTTTATCGAGGCGCAAGCCAAAATGGAAGCAGGCAAGCTGGTGCATGTTGGGTTGGGCGGTCATGTTGTGATCAATGCGCAGGGCGAGCTTGACCTTATGAGCTAAATTCTTTGCGGCTGGTCGGATTTGGGCAAAAATGTCTAGAAATCCAGTCCGGTCTCGATTAGACTGAAATTGATTTGAATTTGTTTGCGTTAGACAGTTTTGGGTAGGCTATGACCCGTATGTTGCACAGCACCGAGATTTTGAGCCGTCGCCACCTTGGCGATGCTGCACTGCTGCGCGCGCAAAACCTATCTCTAGACCTACTCCTTATCAGCCCCTGAGTACCGACGGTTCTCATCAGGGAGAACGGGTATTTAGGGGAAATTTGCACACCAAAGGTCAAATTTGGGCGATGCGCCCTGTCTAGAGAGAAGTTTTTAAAATGAGCGAACAGAACACCAATACCGATCAAGTCTTTATTTTCGACACCACATTGCGCGATGGCGAGCAGTCGCCCGGCGCCACCATGACGTTTGAGGAAAAACTGCAGGTGGCGGAAATTCTGGATGATATGGGCGTCGATATTATTGAGGCGGGCTTTCCCATTGCCTCCAATGGAGACTTTGAAGCGGTTGCTGAAATCGCCCGGCGGTCGAAAAACGCGGTGATTGCAGGGTTGGCCCGCGCCATTCCCGCCGATATTGATCGCGCGGCTGAAGCGGTGCGATATGCCAATCGCGGTCGTATCCATACTTTCGTCTCCACATCCCCCATCCATTTGGCGCACCAGATGCGCAAAACGCAGGATGAAGTGCTGGAGATTGTCACCCAAACCGTCACGCAGGCCCGCAACTTGATTGATGATGTGGAATGGTCCGGCATGGACGCCACCCGCACGCCGATGGACTTTTTGGCCAAATGTGTGGAAGCGGCGATTAACGCTGGTGCCACCACCATCAATATTCCCGACACAGTCGGCTATGCGGTGCCGGAAGAATATTACAACATGATCAAGACCTTGATCGAGACGGTGCCGAATGCGGACAAAGCGATCTTTTCCACCCATTGCCACGATGATTTGGGTTTGGCTGTCGCCAATTCGTTGGCTGGTGTGCGTGCTGGTGCTCGTCAGGTCGAATGCACCATCAATGGCTTGGGCGAGCGGGCTGGCAATGCGGCGCTGGAAGAGATTGTGATGGCGATCAAAACCCGCGGCGATACCATGCCCTATCACACTGGCATTGATTCAACCCATTTGGCCCGCGCGTCGAAAATCGTCGCGGCTGCCTCCAACTTCAATGTGCAGTTTAATAAGGCCATTGTGGGCAAAAACGCATTTGCCCATGAAAGTGGCATCCACCAGGATGGCATGTTGAAGAATGCCGAGACCTACGAAATCATGACGCCGGAGAGCGTCGGGATTAAGGCCACCTCGTTGGTGATGGGCAAGCATTCCGGTCGCCATGCCTTCAAGGAAAAGTTGAAAGAGTTGGGCTATGATCTGGGCGATAATGCATTCCAGGAAGCCTTTCAGCGCTTCAAAGAACTGGCTGACCGTAAAAAGCACGTCTATGACGAAGACTTGGTGGCGTTGGTCGACGATGAAATGGGCTCGGTGGAAGACAAGATCAAGCTGGTCTCCATGAGCGTGAGTACGTCGACAGGGGGTGAACACCGGTGCGATTTGGTGTTGTCGATTGAAGGTGAGCAGAAATCTGTTAGCGTCACGGGCACGGGCTCAGTTGATGCGATTTTCAATGCCATTAAAGCCGCCGTCGGGGCGGATCCGCATTTGGTGCTCTATGGCGTAGATGCGGTGACCGGTGGCACCGATGCTCAAGCCAATGCCCATGTGCGTTTGGAAATGGACGGCAAGATTGCTTCTGGGCGAACCGCAGAGCCAGACACGTTGGTGGCCTCGGCTCGGGCCTATCTGAATGCCTATAACCGCCTGTTGGTGGAGCGTGGTGCGTCAGCGCAGGGGGCCATGGCGGGATAAATTGACTCATGGGGAAAGGAGCGCCGACGGCGCAACCTGACTCATAGGGAAGGGGCGAGAACCCAATCCCGCTGACTCATAGGTTATGTGATACGAGAAGGCGTCGAATTTGTTTCGGCGCCTTTTTGACAATTTGCTCAATTCCATTTGATTTGTAAGTGAACTCTGCCCGCCCCATTTTCGTTGTCCAATAAAGGAGAATGAATATGCGTGCATTGATTTACATTGTGATGGCGGCCCTGTTGAGCGTCAGCACCGTTCAGGCCGCAGAGGAAAAGGCGGTCTTCGCCGGCGGTTGTTTCTGGTGCGTCGAGGCCGACTTTGAAAAAGTGGATGGGGTGAAAGAAGCCATTTCCGGTTATATTGGTGGCACGGTGGACAACCCCACCTATGAACAGGTGACAGGCGGCAACACCGGCCACTATGAAGCGGTGGAGATCATTTTTGACAATGACAAGGTGAGCTATCGCGAACTGGTCGACATTTTGTGGCGCACCATTGATCCAGTAGACGCTGGCGGCCAATTCTGCGACCGTGGCAACAGTTATCGCACGGCGGTCTTCACCCGCACGGCCGATCAGGAAGCTGCCGCCCTTGCCTCAAAGGCTGAGGCGGAAGAGGCCTTGGGCCAGCGCATTGTGACCCCGATTATTGAAGATGATCGCTTTTACAAAGCGGAAGATTATCACCAGGACTATTACAAGAAGAACCCGGTGCGCTACAATTTCTATCGCTTCACCTGCGGTCGCGATAAACGGGTAGAGGCGCTCTGGGGCGATCAGGCCTATAGGGGCATTGAGAAATAGCGCTAGGTGAGGGCGTTTAGCTCGTCCACCACATCGTCAGGCAGAGGCCCTAACTCGAGGGCCTTTGCGTTTTCTTTTACGTGATCTGCGGTGCGAAAGCCAGGGATGGGCAAGGCATTGCTGTCTGTGGCCCAGATCCAGCCCAGTGCCCCTTGAGCAATGGTGCGGCCATCTGTGCGCAGCAGATCGTGGATTTTTTCCAAACGTGTCTGGGGGTCGTCGCCTTTAAGATAGTGGGCGAGATGTTCGGGCACGCTGTCCGCGTCGCCGAAGCTATTGGCGTAGTTGATCTGGTGGCTCAAGAGCCCCATGGCAAACGGCGCGCGGCACACAGAAACCAAATTATGCGCGGCGCATTTCTCGCGCAATTCATTGGCCGGATGCAGCAGGTTAAATTCGTGTTGCACGGCGGCGAAATCATCGCGTCCGGCCCAGTTTTCGACGTCGCTCACATGATCGGTCACCCAGCCATAGGCCGCAATTTTGCCCTGTTGCACAAGCCTGTCTAGCTCATCTGCGACTTCACCGGCTTCGTCGGCGTCCAATTCTTCCAGATGCAGTTCATAAAGATCGATTTGCTCGCGTTTGAGCCGCCGCAGTGACCCATGTACCGCTTCGCGAATGTCATCGGCGCTGGTGGCTTTGCCCTGCACCTGTTTGGTCGTCGCATCAAATTTGTGGCCGAACTTGGTGGCGATCAGCACGTCGTCGCGGCGTTTCAAAACGCTGCCCAGCAGCTCTTCTGCGTGGCCTGCGCCATAAACATCGGCCACATCGAAATATTGAATGCCATGATCAAGCGCCGCCTTTAGCGCCGATTTGGCAGTGGAATCGTCCGTGTCAGCCAACCCCAGCGGAATGGCATCAGCCCAATAGGGTCCCCCAATGGCCCAACAGCCCAACCCGAGTGCCGGAATGGTTTGGGTTTGGCGCCAGTCGAGAGAAGGGGACATGGGGAAATCCTATTTTGTTTCTTTGGACGAATCCGACGTGATATTTGCGTTCAGTCCTGGAGCCACAAGATGCACGTGTGGGAAGGGGATTTCAACACCGGCTTTGTCCAATGCCAATTTGCCGCGCTCGTTGATGGCCATGGCCGTTTCCCAATAATCTGCCGTTTTCGTCCAGCAGCGCAGCTGCAAATCAACAGAGCTTGCCCCCAGCCCCATCACGTAGACGACCGGTTCGGGCACCTTGAGAACGCGGTCATCGGCAGCGGCGGTTTCCAGCAACACTTCGCGCGCTTTTGCAATATCGGCGTCATAGGCGATGCCAACCTTGAAGTCGACCCGCCGGGTCATCTCCCGGTTGAAGTTGACGATGGTGGCGTTCCAAATTTTAGAGTTGGGGGCGAATAAAAATTTGCCATCAACCGTGCGCATTTGAGTGGCGAACAAACCCACCTGTTTGACGACGCCGTTGATGCCGTCGGCCTCCACATAATCACCCACATTAAAGGGACGTAGCCAGATCAGCATGACGCCAGCTGCAATGTTGGACAAGGTGCCTTGCAGGGCCAAGGCGATGGCCAGGCCCGCGGCACCCAGTACTGCCAGAATGGATGCAGTTTGAACGCCCAATTCGCTCAGCGCGATCACAATCGCGACGATGATGACGACATAGCGCACGATCTGACTAACCATCGGGGCGATGGTTTCATCGAACGCCTTATTATGAGGCAGGACTTTCAATATGGCGCTGGATAACCATTTCGAAGCAATCCAGCCGATCGCCAGAACGATGAGGGCAATAATGAGCGCCATGCCATACTGAGTGGCCCATTGAGTGGTGGAGGTAACGAGTTCGTCAAACTGCATAATGGGATGCCGGTCTAAGCGTTGTTGAGGTTGGACTGTTGCAACATAATACAAACCATAGCCGTCAGGACAAGCTCCTTCGTGCGCTCAACACGCGCCGGCGTAAAATGATTTTCTTCATGCAGCAGATTGAGCGATCCAACTGTTTTGCCGTTTATCACGACGGGCATGTTGAGCACTGAGGCGCAGCCGTGGGCGGCAAAAAAATCTTTGTCGGTGAACTGTTCGTCCATCTCGTCAAGGGTGTTGGCAACAAATGTGTTTTGCCCCACGATCACATGTTCATACCAAGGGTTGGTGCTGATCGGTTTGCTATCTTTCGTCGGGTATAAATCCGGCCGGTTGGTATAGATTCGCCGCGCACGACCTGCTGGGTAATCTAGCCACATCAGGGTGACCAGTTTTGCGCTGATTTTGCTTTGAACGTCTTGTTCGAGCAATTCGAACATTTTGGTTTCAGCGTCGGGTTGTGCGAGGATTCTTGCCAATTCTTGCATATTTGTATGGTACTCTGTAGGTCTAGCCACCTGAATATTCGGTTTTTTTCCTAGTATTTGGCGGCGCAATGTGATTTTTAAGCGAAGCTTTATGTAAAGCGATGGAGAACTGAGAATCGTTCAACTGCGAACAATTCTGACAGAACAGTAAAACAAGTTTTGTTATATCAAAAATTTTTCGATAGGTAAGCGAAAATATGACAAATGCCCGATCCAAATCCTTCGATTCACAATCAGGCCAGCCCTTGGTTGGTGCGCTGATCCGCGAACGGCGGCGCAAGTTGAATATGACATTGAAGGCGTTAGGTGAGGCGGCCAATTTGTCGGTTGGCTTTTTGAGTCAGGTGGAGCGGGACCAGGCTACGCCTTCACTTGGGGCACTCTCGCTCATATCCCGCAGCCTGGATGTGGAAATGGAATATTTCATTTCATCGCCGGCGGTCATCCGTGGAACCACAAAGGCAGGCGAACGCGAAAGCTTTTCTGTAGATTCCTCTTCGTTGAAATATGAACGGCTGGGAGCAGACTTTGCCGGCAATCAGCTCTCATCGTTTATCATAACTGTCCCGGCGGGTTATCAGTCCGAGACTGTAAGTCACGAAGGGGAAGAGATCATTTATATCCTTGAGGGCGAAGTGACGACTGATGTGGAAGGCGAATCTGTGGCGTTGGGTGAAGGGGATAGTTTGCACTTCCGCTCCACACGGCAACATAGTTGGCGCAACGTAACCGACAAGCCAGCGCGCATTTTATGGACGGGTACGGTGCCGATTTTTTGGTCCGGTGGATCTGCCAAGGCCTAAGTGATGAAGCAAAAAGTTCATTATCGGCTTTTCAGAGAAATTTTTACGGCTACACTGACAGGTGCAACTGGTGAGTCCAGCGCAGGGTGCAGTTTCAAATTGACGGCATAGGTATTTTATTGGTATTTTTGGCGGGCAGCATCTTCGTTGCCGAGTCGACTATTGGTAGAGGCCTTTGAAACATGCACCGGTATTTTGTTAAGCAGACAGTGTTCAGCTGGTGCATGGTGGGGGGATAGAGTGGACGAATTGGCGACGCAAGAGCATGATCCTGCTCAGCTTATAGATCATTTGAAATCAGCTCTGACCCGACCAGGGGCACGTTACGGCGTGCTGACTGAAGGGTTGCGCGATGCTATTGAGCGTGGCGTTTTGGGGCCTGGCGACTTTTTGCCGGCGGAGCGCGAGCTGTCTGAAAAACTTGGCCTGTCGCGGGTGACAATCCGCAGCGCATTCAAGCCACTATTGAATGATGGTCAGTTGGTTCAAAAACGGGGATTGGGTACTTATGTGCCGCGCAATCGTCCGCGGTCGATTGAAAAGTCGCTGGCCTTTTTGAACGGTTTTTCTGAAGACATTCGCAATCGCGGTATGGAGCCCAGTTCCAAGCTGGTCTTCAAGGGCGTGGTTTTGCCCCAGCCGGATGTGGCCATGGCGCTCGGTGTTTCATTCGACACACTGGTTTCCTGCTTTCGCCGGATCCGCTATGCGGATAGTGCAATCATGGCCTATGAGCTGGCTTATTTTCCAACCTCCATCATCAATGCTGACAATGTGTCTGAAGGTGACTCGCTCTATGAGTTGCTGCAGGCCAGCGGCTATCGCCCGGTGAAGGCGCAGCAAAGTCTGCGGGCGGTGAATTGCTCTGCTGAACTGGCAGGCTATTTGGGGGTGAAAGAGGGCGACGCCGTTTTGGATATTGAGCGACGTTCATTTGATCAAGAAGGTGCTGCAATGGAGTTTACACGGTCCTATTATCGTGGGGACCGGTATGTATTTGCAACCGAAATGCGGGCGGAGTAGCCGCCGCAAACATCAAATGAGTGGAGATAAAGGTGCGATTGGTCATTTTGGAAAATGCCGAGGCCGTAGCTGATTTTGCATGCAATTATTTCGTTGAGCATTTAAACAAGCAACCAAAATCAGTGTTGGGTTTGGCCACCGGCTCGTCGCCGGTCGCGCTTTATCAGCGTTTGATCGAAGCCAATAAGCGTGGCGATGTCAGCTTCAAAGATGTGACCAGCTTTAATCTGGACGAATATATCGGGTTATCTGGCGATCACACTCAAAGCTATCGCTATTTTATGAATAACAAGCTGTTTGATCATGTCGATATCGATCAGGCGCGCACCCATGTACCCAACGGGGCAGCAGAAGATCCCAATGCGGAATGTTTGCGCTATGAGCAAGCTATTCAGGCTGCAGGCGGCATCGACCTGCAGTTGCTTGGTATTGGGGTGAATGGCCATATTGGCTTTAACGAGCCTTTGTCTAGCTTGGCCTCGCGCACGCGGGTGAAAACGCTCACCAAATCCACCATCAAAGCAAACTCACGTTATTTTGATACAGATGAGTTTCAGCCCACCGATGCCATAACCACCGGGATAGGCACCATTTTGGACGCCAAAGAAGTGATGTTGTTGGCGACTGGCCCTAACAAGGCCGAGGCGGTGCGCGGTTGTGTGGAAGGTCCGGTTTCGGCCTCTTGCCCGGCCTCTGCGTTGCAAATGCACCAGCATGCGGTTGTGGTGGTGGATGAGGACGCAGCCTCCTTGCTCAGCATGAAAGAATATGCGCAATGGGCAGAGCAGCGCCATATTGAGTTGGAAGGCGCCTAGTCTCCCTTACCAAATCTTATCACTTGTCGTGTTTTAACTAAGTTTGACCCAACTTGTGGTCGGCCAACTGGATATCCGTGCAAAGGTGATCTGGTTGGATCGTGGTGAAGCGATTGATGAGTGATAAGGTGTTGGCAGCAAAGATGGACCAGTTCGCTGGCGATATGACCTTAAGGGTCGAGCAGTTGAATGCAGCAGAATGGGATGCGCAGGCACACATTTTCGATGATGTGTGCCAGGAACAGCTGGATGTTTTTGCGGCGGAACGTTGGCCAGCCATGGCGCTGGATCGATTGAATTTCTATGATGGTGACCGGCTGGTTGGCGGCTGTTTGGTGATGCATAAGACAGCTCCGTTTGGGTTGGGCGGTCTGGCCGTGTGCAAATGGGGGCCCATGTTGTTGAAAAGCAACTTGCCCAGCGCACAAAATGACTATCAGGCAATCGTCGACCTTTTGGTGCAGGAATATGCGATTAAGCGACGCTTGATGCTGTCTATACTGCCGCGAGCTGTGCCGACAGAGGTCAACCCTGCGTTGGAATATTTACGACAGATCGGGTTCAAGAAAGGCGCCGGGTTGCCCTTTCCCAATCGCTATTTCGTCAATGTTTCCCTGTCTGATGACGAAATGCGGGCTAGCTTTAATCAGAAATGGCGCAAGCATTTGCGCGATTCTGAAAAGAATCAACTGCGGTTTGAACATGTTGGGCCGGACCGCATGTCAGAGTTTAATGCGCTTTATGAAGCCATGACTGCGCGTAAACAGTTTCCAGACTACTCCGCGTACGACTCCCTCAATCATTTGATGGATAATATTGACCCTTCCATTCGACCGGAAATCTTCATGGTTTACGATGATATGGGCGAAGCGGTGGCCGGCGCCATTATCTTTGTAGGCGGTGACACGGCGGTTTATCTTTATGGTGCCACCAACGATAAGGCGTTGCCCATGCAGGCTGGCTATTTTATGCATTGGGAAATCATGCGTTGGCTGGCGCGGCAACCCCGCGTTGAATGGTATGATCTTGGGGGGACCGATGGCTTTTTAGGGTTGCACCAGTTCAAAAAAGGTATGGTGGGCAAAAAGGGTGCGATCACCACAGTGCCGCCAGTGATGAATTATGCCCATTGGCTGGTGCCTCGCATTTTGGGCGAAACCTTGTTTTTGGCGCGTGATGTGAAGGCCAATTTGGGGCGCATGATCAATAATCTTCGTAAAAAGGGACCGAGCGATCCACAATAGGGCTGGCTTAGAGCACTGGCCCCAGCGTGCCGATCACATTATGCCAAATGCGTGTTGGCAAACGCCATTGCCGTACCTCTTGCAATTGAACCTCGATCGCACTTTTCAAATATTGGTCCTGACGGTCATTGACCTGCTGTGTGAATTTCTTGTCGTAGATAATGGTGTTGTTTTCATAGTTCAGGTCAAAGCTGCGCAAATCGAGGTTGGATGACCCTATCATGGTGATTTGCCCATCAATGGTCAGACATTTGACGTGCAACAAACCGCCCACATATTCATGAACCCGCACACCGGCCGCCAGAATTTCGGAATAAAAGGATTTTGAGGCCGCAGCCACCACCCAGCTATCATTGATGCGCGGGACAATCAGATTGATCTTTACCCCGCGAATGGCCGCTGCGCACAGGGCGTTGAGCACAATAATATCCGGCACAAAATAGGGCGTCGTGATGTTGATTTCCTGATCGGCTGAGGCAATCAGAGTGGCGAATAAATGTGCCGCGGCGCCGCGACGCTCGGTGGGCCCATTGCCGTTCACTTGGGCAACAAAGCCATTTTTGAGCGGCCGGGCATTTAGTGGAAAATCTTTTAGCGTGGACTCTTCGCGCCGGCTCATCCAGTCGCTAGCAAACAGCAATTGAGTCTGGTTGACCACGGGGCCTTCCAAACGTGCCATAATATCGATCCACGGGGCATATTTTGCCTTGGGTCGAAATTCGGGGTCAGCACAATTCTGGCTGCCGCAATAGGCGATCTTACCGTCAATAACGGTGATCTTGCGGTGATTGCGCAGGTCAAATCGGTTCAAGAGATGGGTGGCAATCATGGATTCAAACGGCATGGCCGTTTCCGTTTGCACGCCCGCCCGTTGCATCTCGACCCACAGATCAGATTTGAGCAGAACACGCGATCCGATCGCGTCGGCCATCACCCGGCATGCAACACCACGCTGGGCGGCACGGATCACCGCATGGGCGATGTCGGTGCCGGTATGATCATTCAGCCAAATATAGTAGAGCAAGTGCACATGATCTTTGGCTTGATCGATATCCGCGATAATTCGTTTGCGGGTGTCTTCCGCGTCATACAACAATTCGGCGCGGTTGCCGTTGGAGAGGGGAAAGCGGTTGATGGTCTGGGCATATTGAAAGATCGCGTGATAGCGCTGCGGCACTTTGCGATACGGGTCAGGTTCGCCTTCAAGCCGATCAAACTCCAGTTTTTTCATCTGGCGCAACAGGCGCGCCTTTTTGGCGCGCAATTTCCGCGATATATGCACTTCCCCCAAAAGGGTATAGAGCACAATGCCAAAGGCGGGCAGTGTAACCACCACCGTGAACCAGGCCAGCCGCGCGGCGCTGGAGATATGTTTACGGGCCAAAATGCGCAGAGTGACGCCAATAACAATAGCCAGATAGAATGATGTGGCCAAAGAAATACTGCTTAAAAGGTCCATAGTCTCCCCAAGCGGCGCCGTGCCGTGTTTGTTGATGGGCGATAGGGTCCGATCTGGTGCGCCATCTTGGCAGGACAATGGGCCGAACGCAATTTTGTTTCGTTGGATTATTTGGTGGCGCGGCGATTTTCCATGATTGCGCTCACGGAAGCACTGGCGCACACAATATATGGCACGAAGTAGGTAAGGATGATTTTGAGCCAGTCCAACCCGCTCACCTGGCCAGCCAGCAAGCGATCCAGATAGTTGATCAGCATTAGCAGGGTACCGACAATCAGGGCTGTTTTGATGCATCTTCTGCGCACATGGGGCAGGGTCGCGATGGCAATCCAATCTTTAATCATGATCTTTCAGGGGATTGAGGAGTTTGCGTTTCAGCCGTTCCAAGCGCCCTGGCACACGGAAGGGTTTATAGCCCGGCACGGTTTTTTCCAGCTGGATTTCGAAGATCTTATAATCTTCACCAAAAATATGCTTGTCGAGTTGCGCCACCTCGGTCCAGCCATAGCGGGCGAGGATGATGTTGGCTTTCTCGTTGCTCGTGCGGGTGAAAGTCACCAGCTTATGCCAATGGCCATTGTCGAACATGTTGATAAAGGCCTTGTTGGCTTTGATCGCGATGGTTGATGCCCGATGTTCTGGAAAGATGTAGGACCAATACAGAAACACGACGCCATTGTCTGGCCCGGATAGCATAATGCCGACCTTCTCGTCGCCTTTGCACAACACATGCAAATGGTTTGGATCATATTCCCACAGCGCGGTGAGAAAATGGATGTTCATCCGTTCGCGTTCGGTTTGTTTGAATTCGTCACAGTAAAATTCTGATTCATCTATGGCCTGATGCACCGTGTGCAGCACCCATTCAATCTCGTCGCGACGGGCGGGCCGAAAGTTCGGCGTTTTGGCGTCAGACATGTCGATTTCCCCCATTTGGTCCGCGCTGGAGTATGCGGTAATGTTCTTTAAAAGTGTTGAATATGGATGGTTTGGCACAAAGAAATACGAAAACAGGTCTAAAAAACCATTGGTGATATTGACCGAACGCGTCGCAACCATTAGCCCTTTTATCACGGTGTTGTGGGGACAACTCACATATTCAAATGGATGTGTGTTGACCGTATTCAACGAGAGGTCGGCAACGATCTCTTTATGATTGGATTGATCGAGGAGGAACCGTCCAATGAGTTCGGACATTTACCAACCACCTGAAGATATTGTCTCACGCACATTGACCACAAAGGATCAATATGACGCGCTTTACGCGCAGTCTGTGAATGACCCTGAAGGATTTTGGAAAGAGCAGGCCAAACGCATCGACTGGATGAAAGAGCCGACCAAAATCAAAAACACCACATTTGAATATCCCGATGTGTCCATCAAATGGTTTGAAGATGGCGAGTTGAACGTTTCCGTTAACTGTATCGACCGGCATTTGAAAGACCGTGCGGACGAAACCGCCATCATCTGGGAAGGCGATGAGCCGGACACGGATGAGCACATCACTTATGCGCAGCTACACCGTCGCGTGTGCCGCTTTGCCAATGTGCTGAAAGAGCTGGGCGTCAAAAAAGGTGACCGCGTTACCATCTATCTGCCCATGATCCCGGAAGCCGCTTATGCCATGCTGGCCTGTACCCGCATTGGTGCAGTGCACTCGGTTGTATTTGGCGGTTTCTCGCCCGAAGCCCTTGCGGGCCGCATTAACGACTGCGACAGCGCGGTCGTGATCACCGCTGACGAAGGCCGTCGTGGCGGTAAGACCGTTCCGTTGAAAGCCAATGTGGACGAAGCTCTTAAACATGCCCATGGGGTGGAGAAAGTGCTGGTGGTCGAGAACACCGGCAACGACATCAAAATGAAGGGCGGCCGCGATGTATGGTGGCACGAAGCGGCAAATGGCATTGACGAGTTTTGCAAACCGGAACGCATGAATGCAGAAGATCCGCTTTTCATTCTTTACACTTCTGGTTCCACCGGCACGCCAAAGGGTGTGTTGCACACCACAGGTGGTTATCTGGTTTATGCCTCGCTGACCCATGAAGTGACCTTCGACTATCGCCAGGGTGATATTTACTGGTGCACGGCTGATGTGGGCTGGGTCACTGGTCACTCCTATATTCTTTACGGTCCACTGGCGAACGGTGCGACCACTTTGATGTTTGAAGGGGTGCCAAACTATCCGGACGCCTCACGCTTCTGGCAGGTGTGTGACAAGCACAAGGTTAACATTTTTTATACCGCGCCAACCGCGATCCGGGCCTTGATGGGCGCCGGCGACAAATATGTTGAAGGGGCGGACCTGTCCTCATTACGGATTTTGGGCACGGTGGGCGAGCCCATCAACCCCGAAGCCTGGGAATGGTACAACAAGCATGTGGGCCGCGGAAAATGCGCGATTGTTGACACATGGTGGCAGACAGAAACTGGTGGTTTTATGATCACGCCTTTGCCGGGCGCGACGCCAACCAAGCCGGGTTCTGCCACCAAGCCTTTCTATGGCGTGCAGCCGGAAATTCTGGATCAGGAAGGCAAGGTCCAGACGGAAACAGAGACAGAGGGTGTGCTCTGCATCAAAGACAGCTGGCCCGGCCAGATGCGCACCGTATATGGCGACCATAAGCGGTTCGTTTCCACATATTTCGAGACCTATAAGGGCTATTACTTCTCCGGCGATGGCTGTCGCCGCGATAAGGATGGCTATTATTGGATCACTGGTCGCGTGGATGACGTGTTGAATGTTTCCGGTCACCGGATGGGCACCGCCGAGATTGAAAGCGCGTTGGTGGCACACGACAAAGTGTCTGAAGCTGCCGTGGTGGGCTATCCGCATGATGTGAAGGGGCAGGGCGTTTATTGCTATGTCACCTTGATGACGGGTGAAGAACCAAGTGACGAGCTGAAGAAAGAGTTGCGCAATTGGGTCCGCAAAGAAATAGGTCCTATTGCGTCGCCAGACCTGATCCAGTTCGCACCCGGTTTGCCCAAAACCCGCTCAGGCAAAATCATGCGCCGCATTCTGCGCAAGGTGGCTGAGAACGATTTCGGCTCATTGGGCGATACATCGACACTTGCGGACCCATCTGTGGTTGATGATTTGATCGAAAATCGCGAAAACCGCTAAGCTTTGTAATCGTTCATGTTTTTGGCGCGCCGTGCGGTGGAAGCCGCGCGGCGCGCGTTTGTTTTGGCTTTTTTATTAGCTTTAATTAACCATATTTTGTATCAAAAAAATCAGTTAACACCTTATTTGCAGGCTGTTTTCTATAGTGGGCCCAAGGATTAAGAGGGGGCTCAAATGGCCAAATTCGTTAAAAATTCCATTCTTTTGACGATTTTTATTCTTAGTATATCTACACAAACTGCATTTGCGGAAATGTGGGTTGCCAGTAAATTACGCGGTGCGGTTTTCGTATTTGACGGCGTTGCTTGGCAACAGATTTATCGTGGCCACAAGGTAGATAGTTCACGGGCAATACAGACGGCACCTAAGTCACGAGTGGTTTTCACTCGGGGAAGGGAGTCTATCGATGTGCGCGGCGATACTCGCATTCGCATCAAAGATCGCGTCGGGCAATTGGACACCGTCGTGGAACATGATTTCGGTGAAATAACCGTCGACGTGAACAAGAAAAATGTTCAGCACTTTGCAGTGAAGGCACCTTTGCTCACCGCTGTGGTAAAGGGGACCAAATTCACAGTTCGCGCTGAAAAGAAGGGCCGTTTGTCCGAAATTAGGGTGCAGCGCGGTCTGGTTGAGGTGCAAGACCAAGAACGTAAAGTTAAGGTCAATGTGAAGCCAGGCCAGAAAGCTCAACGAAGCGTGGGCACCAATGCTGTTGTTAAAGTTGAAGGACGCGGCACGGTTGAGCCTTATCTCGATATGCAGACAAATCAAGTTGTAGCCCAAGATCAAACGCAGTTGCAGGTTGAATTAGGTTTGGTGCAACCCAATGCGGTGCAACTAGGCGAGAATGGAACAAACACCTCCCTAACAGGAACTAATACCAATCCTGCTCAGGTTGAGGAAGAGCTGGCTGGTGCGACTGGCACTGGCTCGAGCGGCACCGGTACGACAGGAACTGACAGCAGTCAAAATCAGCCGACCGAAGAGGCTGACGACGGAAATCTAGTGGATGATATCGTCGAAGAAGTCGGTTCATTGCTCGAGGAAGACGACGAAGAAGACGACGAAGAAGACGACGAGGAAGACGACGAAGAAGACGACGACGGTTTAATTGATTTGGATCTCTAAACCGTGATGGATCAACAAGGGAAGTGGTTTGCTCCAGTTGATTTTGGGCCGTTTTGAGGAAGACTGGCGTTTTATCGCCAACAGACGTGAATGGCAGGAAAACTGCATTTATCGAGGTGGCTTATAAATGAATTTTCTGATCAAAACTCTTCTCTTGCCGGCATTTATGTTGGGAATGCTTGTCACAACAAGCACGCAAGCTGAAGAATGGGTGGCAGACAAGTTGCGCGGAGGGGTATTCGTTTTTGACGGGACACAATGGCAACAGATATTCCGGGGTTATACGGTAGACAGTTCCTGTGCCATCCAAACCAAGCCAGATGCCCTTGTTGTTTTCACTCACGGAAAAGAATCAATCAAGGTGGGCGGCGACACCCGCATTCGAATTAATGATCGAGGGGGAGAACTTAAAACGGTAGTAGAGCAGGACTTTGGCGAAATCACAGTAGATGTTGATAAAAAAAATGTTCAACATTTTGCTGTGAAGGCCCCTTTACTTACAGCCGTGGTGAAGGGAACCAAGTTCACGGTGAAAGCCGACAAGTCTGGCTTGGGTACTGAAGTGAAGGTTCGTCGTGGGCGTGTTGAGGTGCAAGATCCTCAGATGGGGCTTAAAGTAGACGTTAAAGAGGGGCAAAAAGCGGCGCGTTCAACCGGTTAAAATGCTATGGTTGAGGTGAACGGACGTGGGTCTATGGAACCCTTTGTCAGCATGACTTCGAACAAAACGATCGCCGCGAATAGTTTGGAGCTAAAGGCCAAATTGGGGCCGAATTTCAAGCAGGGACCTAAATCAGATCTGGTGCAGCAGCCAAATTATGCAGGAGGCAACAATAAGGCTGCAGAAAATGCCAATATTGGCGGGAATAGCGGCAAAATGGCCGGTGGTAAACTCGGCGCAGCAGCAGGCAGCACAGCTGGTGAAGCCAGTAGTGGTAAAAAAAGCGGCGATGCTGGCGCGAGCGGCATAGAAAAAAGCACTGATTCAGGAGACAAGGGCGCCGCCGCCGATAGTAAAGGCAAATCCAGCGGCGGCAAGGGCAGCGCCACCGCGGGCGAAAACAATAAAGGGAAACAAAAATAATAGCCGCTATGCGGCGCTCAAATCGAGATTGCTAAGTCTTCCTTTTTAGTATTGGGTCGCTTTTTGTTTAGGCGGCCCTTTTATTTTATGTAAATTGAATAGCAACCAATTCATGTTTTCATGCATCTAGCGAATTGTAGCGACATTGTGGTGTCGTTAGCTATTAATTTGGTGCGGAGCGACATGACACAACTGCAGATTAAAAAGATTATTGCGTTGGTCATGGTGACTATTCTGGCGCTGCTTGTTGACATCACAGGCATTTACCGACCGATCGACCATTTTTTGCGCGATTTACGCTACCGATCTATCGATCAAGCGGTATCTGAAAAGTTTGTGATTGTAGCGATTGATCCGCAAAGCATCAAAGAAGTCGGTCAATGGCCTTGGCCTCGACGGGTTCATGCGAAATTGATCGATGAGATGCTCAACTACAATGTTGATGAGATAGCGTTGGATATTGATCTATCTCAACCTTCCAATGCAGTTGACGATCAGCTGTTGGCTGGCGCACTGGAGCGGGCAGGTGGATTTACTTACTTGGCAAGTTTTAATCAATTGGTGCGGCAACGCGACGGCAGCACGACATTGGCGCCGGCATTGCCATTGGCACAATTCCGTGAACACGGCGAACCGGTAGTTGTAAATGTTAGACCAGGCGAAGATGGTAAGATCCGTCGTATAGATAGCGGGGCGCGCGTGGCCAATCAGAATTTGAAGAGTCTGCCCTTGGCAATTACCCAGTTCATGGAGCCGGAAATTGAACCCTCTATTATCGTCAACTATGGGCTTGATTTGTCGCAGATCGATATCATTCCCGCGATTGACTTAATCCAGCGTCGGGTGGCGCCGGAACGTCTAGAAGGCAAGTCTGTTTTGGTCGGAGCGACGGCGGTCGAACTTGGCGATGTAGTGTTGGTTCCCAAATACGGACACATCCCCGGAGTTGCGCTTTTGACTTTGGCTGCGGAGAGTCGGTTGACTGGCAATCGCATATACCCAATGGGAGGCTTGCCCACAATCCTGGTCATCTTTGGCTTCATTCTGTTCTTTGTTGTACGGGGAAGGCCTATTCCCGTGCCGGGAATGCTCTTTGTCTATGGCTCCAGCATTTTGTTGGTAGAAAGCGTTGCATTTTTCGCGCAGTCAGAGGCCAATGTTTTGTTCAACACCACCGCTGCGCACGGTGTAATGGTCGGTTATATTCTGTTTTTTATGTTCAATGAATTACAGACCCGGCGAACGGCTTTGGAAACGGCAAGCATCGAGAATGTACGCATGCAGGCCATACTTGACCGTGTTGTCGAAGACAATTTTGATGGTGTGATTATCATTGATGGTCGGGAGAAGATTTTGTTGGCCAGCGTACCCGCACAAGAGTTGTTGCAGGCGGGCCAAAGCTTGGCTGGAAAGAATGCACAGGTCCTGCCCGGCGTCCTATATAAAGAGGCTGTAAGGCTCTTGCGCGGGAAAGTGGTGGAGGGGATTCCTTCCAAGGTCTCCAATTTGCATGTGTTCGAGCAAGGTATTCACGCAGACAAAGGCTATGTGGGTAAGCCAGTCGCCCTAGAATATTCTATTACGGTTTCCCGCATTGATCGGGGGCATGGCATAGTTGAGCAGGTGGCGTGCCTTACGTTCCGAGATGTGACTGAGCGGTTGAACCACGAAAATCGCTTGTCCTATCTGGCCAATTATGACGGTTTGACCGGGGCTTTTACCAGGCAAAAACTGGTTTCCGAGCTTGATCAATATTGTCGTCCAAGATCAGACAAGCCGCGGCACATGACCTTACTGCTGTTGGACTTGGACCGCTTTAAAAACATCAATGATACGTTGGGCATAGGTATCGGTGATCAATTGCTAAAGCAGGTCGCAAAGCGGTTAAGCAACTTGGGACTCTATAGCGTGACACGACTGGGGGGGGATCGGTTTGCGGCCGTCTATCCGCAACTGCTAACTGAAGAGGAGATTGCGCCTTTCGCAAACAGTGTACTGGTTGCGATTGTGGCTCCCTATACCATAGGTGCGCACCGCGCACTGATCGGGGCCAGTCTGGGCATGACCGACACAGAAAATTCCGGACACGAAGCGGAGAACCTGCTGACCCATGCAGATATGGCGCACTCAGAAGCCAAGTCGATGCCCGGCAACAGCTTCTTTGCCTATCGCAGTGAGTTGAGCGCGCGGGTGCGTGACCGGCAGGCGATTGAGGTCGCGCTATTGGATGCAGTGGTCAACAAACAGCTTTTCGTCCAATATCAACCGCAAGTCGACCTCGCCAGTAACAAGATTATCGGCGCAGAATCCCTTGTGCGCTGGCGCCATCCGGATTTGGGCTTTGTGCGGCCGGATCGGTTTATTTCTGTGGCAGAAAACAGTGGTATGATTATTGAAATTGGCCGTTGGGTTTTGTTGCAGTCGTGCATCGATGCGGCTAAATCGGCCACAACGGGACGAATAGCGGTAAATGTGTCGGCTGTTCAGTTTGAGTATGGCGACGTGTTGGCTGATATCGATTACGCGCTAAAAGAATCTGGTTTGGCCCCTTCACGGCTGGACATTGAAATCACGGAAAGCGTTTTCGTGTCCAAACAAGATAAGACCATTGGAATCCTGGATAGCATCATCGAGCGCGGGGTTGGTATTGCATTGGATGATTTTGGGACCGGCTATTCGTCATTGAGTTATCTGAGCAAACTGCCAGTCAACAAAATCAAGATCGATAAGGCATTTGTCCGTCATCTGCCGGAGGACAAGCAATCTATGGCGATCATCAACGCGGTGGTGTCGCTGTCCAAGCATATGGACAAGAAAATTGTTGCTGAAGGTATCGAAACTGAGGAACAAGCCCGCCTTCTGCATCGGGCAGGGTGCCACATCGGCCAGGGCTATTTGTTTGGCAAACCGCTGGACCGCGAGGAGTTCTGCACCTTGTTGGAAAACTACAACGCAGTTGCGGAAAAAGATGCGGTGTAATCGCAATTCCGGCATATTCCTTTTGCATAAAGATTTTTTTGATTCTCAGAGCGGTGTAGATGAGACTTTTCCTAATTTTTTCGATCATGCTGGCCAGTTTCAGCTTGCCTGCCCATGCGCAATCTTTGCGCGATATGGCCGGCCAAATGGTGATGATTGGTTTTCAGGGCGACCAAGCCTCTGGCCAGTGGCACAATGGCATTAAGCGCCTGACAGAACAGGGCAAAATTGGCGGTGTGCTTTACTTGAAATATAATGTGGCCGCCGTGGGCACCGTTAAGCAAAAGAATGCCGATTGGCAGGCTGCAGCGCCGGCGAACTTGCCTTTGTTGATCGCCATAGACCAAGAGGGTGGCAAAGTAGAGCGATTGACCAAATCAGTCGGTTTTGCGGAGATCGCAAGCGCGGAGGATGTTGCCAAGTCGTTGAGCCTTCAAGCGGCGCAAGCGCTATATGAGGATTTGGCGCGGCGGTTGGCGAGTTTGGGATTCAACATCAATTTTGGCCCTGTGGTGGATGTGAATGTCAATCGCAACAATCCCATCATTGCCAAATTTGGCCGCTCTTTTTCCGCTGATCCAGAGGTGGTTGCCGATTATGCGGCAGCCTTTGTGCGCGGGCATAAGGCAGCAGGGGTTCTCACGGCGCTAAAACACTTTCCGGGCCATGGCTCCAGCCAGGCCGACAGCCATTTGGGCTTTGCGGATATTTCCACAACTTGGCGCGATACCGAATACGAGCCCTATCAGAAATTGATTGGTCAGAATCTGGCCCAATTGGTGATGGTGGGGCATCTCTATCATAAAAGTTTTGCTGAAGCGGCGCAGAATGATTATCCGGCTAGTCTTTCGTCGGTGGCGATTGACGGGGTGTTGCGGCAAGGGCTGGGCTTTGACGGGGTGGTGGTCTCCGATGATTTAGAAATGGGTGCAATCACCGAGCATTATGGCTTCAAGGAAGCGGTGTTGGCCGCCGTGCGAGCGGGCAATGATATTCTGCTTTTTTCCAATACGCGCGAGCCCAGCCTTGAATTGCCAGACAAGATTATCAATCTATTGGTGAGTGAAGCCGAGCGTGACCCGGCATTCGCGCAAATGATTGAGCGCAGCTACAGGCGCATTGTGGGCCTGAAGGCAAGACTATAGGCGTGCAAATTTTGCGCCGGGCGGTTCATCGCGTTATGCTGTCACAAAAATGACGCCGGAATCGAGTTAAATAATCTGGCGCGAATGGAGGGTGAGCGTAAGAACGATGATGCAAAATGAAGAAACCCGGCATGTGAAGGCCTTGTTTATTTCTGATGTCCATTTGGGCATGCGGAATATTCGGGTGGAGCAATTAATAAATTTCTTGCGCGTGCATGATGCAGAGACCATTTATCTTGTCGGCGACATTATTGATGGCTGGCGATTGCAGAAGTCTTGGTATTGGCCCACCACTTACAACATTTTGGCGCAAAAGCTATTGCGCAAAGCGCGCAAAGGTGCCCGCATTGTTTATTTGCCGGGCAATCATGATGAGTTTTTACGTGATTATCTGGGTACTCATTTTGGCGATATAGAGATCGTTGATCGCGTGATCCACCATGGCGCTGACGGCAAGCAATATCTTGTTATTCACGGAGATCAGTTTGATGTCGTGGTGCGCCACGCCAAATGGCTGGCTCATGTGGGCGACTGGGCTTACAACACGGCATTGCGCGTTAATATATTGGTCAATTGGGTGCGCCGGAAGTTAGGACTGAACTATTGGTCGCTTTCCGCGTGGGCCAAGCACAAGGTCAAAAACGCGGTCAGTTTTATCGGCCGTTACGAAGAAGCTTTGGCTCATGAGGCCAAGGAAACCGGTGTGGATGGGGTTATCTGTGGTCATATTCACCATGCGGACATGCACGATACCTACGGTACCCGTTATATAAACACCGGCGATTGGGTGGAAAGCTGCACCGCGATTGTTGAAAATCATGACGGGGAATTTGAGTTGATCCGCTGGACCGATATGGCGACCACACCTAACCGTGAGGGGCGCCGAAAAAAGGCGCGTGAAGCAGCATGACACGCCTGCTGATTGTCACCGATGCCTGGCACCCGCAAGTTAACGGCGTTGTACGCTGTTTGGACAAGGTGGGGCAGGAGCTTCGGACAATCGGTTATGAGGTGGAGTACCTCACCCCGGAACGGTTTTGGACCATGCCCATGCCCACCTATCCGGAAATACGCTTGTCGCTGGCCTCGTTGGGCGAAATTGGCGAGATTATAGAAGGGTTTGCCCCACACAATATTCATATTGCGACAGAAGGTCCTCTTGGGCTCTTGGCCCGCCATTATTGCACGACCCATCATTTGGCCTTCACCACCAGCTATCACACACGTTTTCCCGAATATGTGGCCGCACGATTGCCGGTGCCTTGTGAATGGTCATACGCTTATTTGCGCTGGTTTCACGATGCGGCAGCCCACACATTGGCGCCTACGCGCACCGTTGTTGAGGATCTGAAAGATAAAGAATTTCAACACGTTGTTGAATGGACGAGGGGCGTTGACGCGGATCGGTTCACGCCGGGGCCAAAATCGGTCTATCAAGATTTGCCGGGCCCTCATCTGGTGTGTGTGGGGCGTGTGGCGGTGGAAAAAAATGTCGAAGCCTTTTTAAAGTTGGATGTACCGGGCACCAAAATTGTGGTCGGCGACGGGCCGCAGCGCGCCGAGTTGGAGGCAAAATACCCTCATGCCCATTTTGTCGGGCGCAAACAGGGTGCGGAATTGACCGCGCATTATCAAAGCGCTGATGTCTTTGTGTTTCCTTCCAAAACCGACACTTTTGGCAATGTGATGCTGGAAGCGATGGCTTGCGGCGTGCCCGTTGCGGCCTATCCGGTGATGGGGCCAATCGATGTACTGACGGATCCCAACGCCGGTGTGATGGATGAGAACTTGGCGCTTGCTGTTCAATATGCGCTGAAATTGGACCGGGCCAATGCCCGCGCGCATGCGCTTAAATATAGCTGGGCGAGCTGTGCAGAGCTGTTTAGGCGCTATTTGGTGCCTGCGTTTGACGGTCAGGAAAAAGCCGCCTGATCGGCCTAGATTTAAGCTGAGACCAAATTCAATCCTTTGGACTTGTCAGTCGGGACAAATCAGCGCAACCTTGGCGGGTCGTGTTTAAAGGTTGTCCCTCATGTTGTTTTCTATGCGCGAAGCGCTCTTGTCCCATCAAGGGCGCGCTTCCAGCTTTTATGCTTTCAAATTTCTGGCGGTCGGCATCGCCGTGCCGTTTCTGCCCCTGTGGCTCAAATCACAGGGGTTGAGCGACTCTCAAGTCGGCTTGATCAATTCTGTTCCCATTTGGTGCATGGTGTTGATCAACATCTTTGTTGGGCGGATCGCCGACAAAGCCAGCGATTGGCGGCAGGTGATTGTTGCGGCCAGCGTTTTGTCAGGTTTGGCGTCCACCACCTTGTTTTTCGCTGATGGGTTTTGGGCCATCCTGTTTTGCTGGACCCTGACGGTTCTGCCCTTCATGGTGGGGGCACCCGTCACCGATGCCGCAACGGTGCGGATGTCGCGCCGCCGCAATATTGATTTTGCCATGATCCGGGTGTGGGGCACGGGGGGCTACGTGGCCGCCAATCTTTTCTCTGGCTGGATGCTGGATTTGTCCGGGGTCGGATTGTTTTTGCCGCTTTTCGTCAGCTTTTGTCTGATGCGCGGGCTGATGTCGCTACAATTGCCGAGATTTCGTTCGGAGGCGCCCGAAGATAAACACCTAAAGACCGGCGAGAGAAAGCATGTGCCGCCGCCGCATCCGCTGCAAGCCCAGCAATTCAATCATGTCTTTCGACCTTGGTTTGCGTTCGCAATATTGGGCTCGGCCTTTATTGTGGCCTCACATGGGCCGCTTTATGCTTTTGGCTCAATCTTATGGGACCAGGTCGGCCTTCCATCCACGATCATTGGTCCACTTTGGGCCATCGGGTCGGCGGCCGAAATCCTGACCTTTTTTGTGTTTGCCCGGGTGGCCAAGCGATTTTCAGCCCGACATCTGCTGATTTTTGCCGCAGCGGTGACTTGTGTGCGTTGGGTCGGCATGGGGTTTGATCTGCCGGTGTGGGGCTTTTTCCTGTTGCAATTGCTGCACGCCATCAGCTTTGGTATCACCTATCTTGGCACGTTGAATTTTGTTGCCAATTGGACTGCAGACAGCTTTGCGGCTGAAGCGCAGAGCATGGTGCATGTTGTGTCGCAGGCCAGTCTTGCCACCTTCATTGCTGTGTTCGGGTTGGTTTTTGCCGTGTTTGGCGCGCCAACTTTCTTTTTATCGGCTCTTTTAGCTGGCCTCGGTGGGGTACTGGTGCTGGTGTCGTTGCTCTTGGTCAACCCACGGCGCGAGGCATAGAGGTCTCGCCTTCAATCGATCCACCGCAAAAGAAAACGGCGCCCCTTATGGAGCGCCGTTTTTGTTTGATAGATGGCCGATCGTCTCTCTAGTTTAAGCGACCTTGAGCATGGGCTAACATCGTGTAGATCTTGCCTCGATCCGATGTCAGCAAGGCTTGGGTGTCGCGCACAGGGTCCGCTCCGCTTGCCGCATCGCGCAACAAATGCTCAAATTCGGCCATGAAGTCTTTTGCCGTGCCTGCAAATTCCTGATCTTGCTTCAGGGCGTTGCGTACATCATCAAAAATGCTCTGACCGGACAAAGTGTAAAGTCGACGAGAGAACACGCCGCTTTCCCCGTTTTGGTATCGGCGCCATGCATCCACAAGGGTCTTGTGGTCAACCGCCTCAACCATCTCCGCGGTTAGGTTCTTGAGGTTGCCGCCGCGGCGTGCGCTGCTGGCCTGCTGATTGGCAGAGGCATTGCGCAACAGGCTGCGCACCCAGCTGCCTTCTTCATCTTTTTCTTTGGCAGCCGTGGCAGCTGGCCGCTGCGGTGCAGCGGGGGCCTGTTGTTGTGCCGCTTTTTTGCGTTCCGCCTCTGCGGCGCGCGCGTCCTGCTCTTCGATCTGCTTCTCCAGCAACGCCGCCAATTGTTCGGATGAGATGTCATCCTCAAAGGCGTCGTCATTGCGGGTCGGTGCAGGCGTCGGTTTTGGCTGTGCCGGTGTCGGTGCAAGTGGACGCTCTTGGCGCTGTGCTTGCGGCTGACGTGGTGGTTCTTGACGCGCTGGAGTGGGCTGCGGCGTTGGTTCCGTGCGGGGCGCTTCTGCACGTGGTGCAGCAGCAGCGCGCGATAGATCCCGCTGTGGCGTAGTCGGCCGTTGTTCAAGGGTTGGCGTCGCCGTCGCAGTCGTTGGCGTTGACCGTGGTGCAACCGGCTGTGCATTGACGATTTTGTTCAATTCTTCAAGCGCTTCGATTTGCTCTGCCACCACCTGTCGCATTGCGGCTGCGCTGGCTTTTGTTTCCTCAGGCAGTTCCATGACGCCACGTTGCAATTCAGAGCGGGTCGAGTTCAACTCTTCGCTCAACTCTTTTGCTGTCAGGCGCATGGCTTTGGAGGTCTCATTGAAGCGCTCAACCGCAGTTTTGATTGATGCTTGCATCTCGTCAATCAGCGACTTTTGTGCCTGCTGCAGTGCTGTGGACGCGCGCTGGCTTTCCACCCCGGCGGTCTCGGTCAAATCACGCAGATTGCTTGAAACCGTGTTGGAGGCGCTGTTCACAGTTTGGGTCAGGTTCTCCTGAGTTTCGGCGATGCGACCCTCTGTTTCAGCCACCGTGTCAGATAGTGACTTGGCAAATGTGCGCAAGCGGGCGTCGATTTCCTCGGCACGCTTGGTGAAGCCTTCCACAAGGGCATCCATGGCTGTGCGGCCACCTTCAATGGTGTCCACGGTGACGATAGACGCGTCGGTGAGTTCTTTCGCTGCGTTGGTAAAGCCGGAAGCTTGACCGTCCAACACGTGCTTGATTTCGCCCACTTCGGCAAGCAAACCATTGATGGTGCTTTGCAGCGCATTTACATGCTCACCCATCAAGCGGCCTGCATCGTCTGTGCCGGCCAGCGCTTCGCGAACGGCATCGGAATAGCGCGCTGTGTGTTTGGCCACGCCATCTTCGAGGGTTGCCAAATTGGTGGTTGAAGATTCCAGCACTTGCTGCAGCAGCATGTTGGAGTCGTTCAGTTTTGCGAGAGCGCGTGTGACATCTTCCTCAATTCGTGAGGTAGAGTAGGCCATAATCTCTTCGGCACCGCGGGCGTTTTCTTCCAATGCGCTGCGCAACAGATTTTGCTGATTGGCCAGACGTTGCTCGATATCGTTCGTTTTCTTGTCGATCAATTTTGACAAGGTGTCGGATTGCACCGCCACCACTTGGTTCATGGCGCGGGCTTTGTCGCTCAGTTCTTCTGCCGTGTTGACGGCACGCACGGACACGAGCTCTTCCATGGCAGTAGAAGCAGCGTGCAATTGCTCCATCGCACCTCGGATCACAAGGTCCATCCGAGAGGCTGTTTTCTCGACATCTGATGAGATGTCGCCGGTCAGGCCGGTGAGTTTCTCATCAAGCGCGGTCACAATCCGGTTGGCCCCGCTGTCCACATTGCCCAATGCCTTATTGAGACTTTCGGTAACGGCCGAGTTCATTTCGCTCAGGCGTGTGGCGGTCTCGTTGGCGCGTTGGGCGATGGCGTTCGGCAGGGTGCCCAGCTTGTCATCGATGGTGCGCGATAGGTGTTCAGCTGAAAGTGACAAACGCTCTTCGCTTTCCGCGACACGTGCCTCGATTGAGCTTGATAGCCCTTCAGTGGCGCCAGCAATGCGCTCCTCCGCGTCTTTTGCTCGCTCTTCAAGCGATGATGACATGTTTTGCGTCGCCGCCAACATGCGCTCTTCGCTGCCGCGTGTGCGGGCTTCCATCGCATCAGACAGGCTTTGCGTGGCCGCCGTGATCCGTTCTTCAGCCTCTTGCGCGCGTTCCTGCATCGAGCTTGAAATGTTGTTTGCCGCAGCTGACAAGCGCTGCTCTGTGGCTGATAGACGGCTACCGATGGTTTGATCCAGCTCGCTCGTGGCTTTTTCAAACAGGCCTGCAGAGCTGCTGACCGCGTCTTCTACGCGACCTGCCAAGGTCTCGGTGCTTGCCTCGATGTTGGAGACGGCATCAGTGACCTTTCCTGCCACGCCGGTTTCAGCGTCTGACAAACGAGCGATGGCTGCATCAATCTGGTTGCCCAAATTGTCGTTTACACGCGCCACTTGCTCCTCAATCATTTGCGACACATGATTGGTGCGGCTTTCCATGGTTTCGTTTACATCCCGCAAGCTCTCATCGATGCTTTCGCGGAAGAACTGACCCGATTTTTCAAATGTGGTGCCCAGTTCCTTGGTGCGGTTGCGCATGGTGGCGTCCAAATCCGCCGCGCTGGTTTGCAGCACTGTATTGAATTCGGATGTGCGCTGATTGATCGTGCTTTCAAGCGATTGAGCGTGCTGCTTGAAGCCTTGCTCATTTTCATTGAGCGTGGTGATCAGACGTTCGCCTTTCTCGCTCATAATTTCGTCCATGGAATGCAAGCGGCTGTCCAAGATTACAGCGACTTCATCCACACGGCTGGTGAGCTGTGCGATGGTGTCCTGGCCAGCATTGGCCAGCAGTTCGCGAGCTTCGTTTGCCCTTTCGTCCAATGTACCGCCCAGTTGCAGCAGCGCAGATTGCACGGCGCTTTCCAGATTGTTGGTCTGGATTGAAATGCTCTCGTCGACACCGGCCCCGAAGTCAGAAAGGGTGCGTTGGGCATATTCAGCATTTTGCAAAATTTTGGAGGCCAGATTGGAGCCCACATTTTCCATATTGCTGGTGATTTCCTCACCGCGCAAATTGAGGTCTACCAACACGGATTCGCTTGATGCACGCAGAACACCTGACAACATATTTGTGCGCTCTTCGATCACGCTGCTGAGTTCTGATGTGCCATCCTCCAGCGACTTTGTCAGACGGGCGATCCGTTCATCGACATTTTCGCTAAAGCTGCTGGACCCGCGCGCCAGCACCTCATTGAGGGCGTTGGTGCGCTCATCAATGGTTTCGGCCAGATTGGTGTGGCGTTCGCCAAAGGCGTCGAGCATGTAGGTTGTACGCTCGTTGAGCAGTGTATCCAGCTCGTCGCGTTTGCTATCGAGCGTTTCACTGAAATTGTTGGCACGGGCGCTCAACACCTGATTGAGGCGGGCTGTCCGGTCCGCAACTTCACTAGAAAGCTGCTCTGTACGTTCCACTAAAGTCTTGTCAAAACGTTCATTCTGCTCTGAGAGGGTGGTGCCCAGCTCTTCCGTACGCATCGCAACTTTTTCAGACAACTCATCCGAGCGCATAGCAAGAGTTTGATCAAAGCTTTCGCTGTGGGCAGAAAGCGTATCGTTTAATTGTTCGGTGCGGTTGGCCACCTTGTCGGCCAAATCATCCGCACGCCGCGCCAGTGTGTCGTCAAACTGTGCGCTTTGTTCGGCCAGCGCCGACACCATTGCAGCCGTGCGGTCATCCACCACGATGTTAAATTTATCGGTGCTCTCGTCCAAAGCCGCGACAAGATCTGTGCGGCGATTCACGATGGTGTTCTCAAACCTGTCAGACTGTTCCTTAAAAGCACTGGTGATGTGGTCGCCTTGGCCAGCGATAGACTGGGTGATTTCACCGCCTGTTGTGCGCAACTTATCGACCACAGAGCTCCCGACTTCGTCCAATTTCTGAGCAAAACCTGAATGCACGTCAGAGATCGCTTCACGGACCCGTTCTGAATTGGTCACCACAGCATTGCGTTGGTTGGCCAACTCTTCGATCAGCGCGCGCATGCGCAGTTCGTTGTCCGCATAGGTGCGCTCAAGCGAGTTCACTTCGTTGTGAACCATCACTTCCAGCTCACCCGCGCGGGAGAGAGCCCGTTCCAACCCATCGCCGATGGCGTTCACTTCGCGACGCACGGCCTGACCGACAGTTGTGATCTGTGCCGTGGCAGTTGATTCGGGTTCGGTCAAGCGCAACGCGGCCTGTGTCATGGAAGAAGCGGCCAAACGCAAATCTTGGGCACGACGCACTATGAGTGCAATGGCGAAGAAGGCGACAATTGGAATCAGCAGGAGGGCAGAGAATCCTGCAAAGTCGGGCGTTTGAGCAAGAGTTGTGAGCTCCATGTTGGCCAAATCCGCGCCGAAACGCATATAGCCGAGTGTGCCAATGATCGCGATCCAGCAAAGTGTTGCCAAAGCCGCCAACCAGTATGGCGTGGTGGAGGGCTTGGATTGCATGGAATAAAGGATGCCGGCTGCCGACGACCTGTCATCGTTGGCCACGTTGGCCGCACGACTGGCAATGCGCTCGGCCGAGCGTGAGCGATTCTCGCTGGACCGCGTGCTGCGGCTCCGCTTGTCTTCGTTAGAGGTGGCTTTGTCCAGCTTCTGCGCTTTTTCCGATTTTGCATCGGCACCGGTTTGGGACTCCAGAGCGCTCTCCACTGCGGAAAACGCCAGCGTGGCTGGATCATTGGAGGAGTTTTTATTCTTTGCCATACTCAATACTACCTTTTGCGTCCGCACAATGCCCGGCGAACTTAGGGTGAGCTGAGGCAAGTTTTGTGCATTTTGAACACACCCGGAGCGTCCTCCGGAACTTAATAAAGCATTAAAATATAATGCATTTCGGGCCACAGTACCCAACGCCGCCGAACGTTGGTATCATGCCTTTATACACCAATTGAAGGCGATCGAGACATTTTTATTAAAAATTAGTTAACGCGCAAGTGGAGCTATGATTAAAATTTCATAGTCCAAGCCGCAACTTACGGGCTTTAAAGCTTGATTCAGGCTTGTTTGATAGGCTGTGGATAGTTTGAAAATGTAAGGAGCGTTCCCTAATGGGCGAGCTGGCAACAGACCCAATGGTCGCAAACATTATTCGTCATAATCCGCACCGTCGGGCCATTGATTTGGCCTTTCTGGCTCGTCAGACAATGGGGAATAAAGCGCTTGAGAGCGATATTTTGCAGCTTTATCGGACGCAATTGCGCAAGTTTGAGCCGGATTGGCACAAGGCGAAAGCTTTGCCTAACTTGGTCATCAATTTGCATTCCATGCGGTCAGCTGCTTTGGGGGTGGGAGCGGTCTCCATTGCCGAATTGAGCAAGGCTGCTGAAGTGGATTTGCGCGAGAATGGCGGACATATCGCCGATATCTATACGCAATTGGCAAAGACTGTTGCCGAGACCTTGCACTTTATTGACGATATTTTGGGTCACTAAGTCTTACTTGACTGTGCTGGAGGTTGTCATTGTTGCGCGGGAGCGCTATATGGCGGCAGAACACAGTTAGGGGAAATGTTAATGGCAAAAATCACATATGTTGAAGCCAATGGCACCAAGCATGAGGTGGAGGCAGAAAACGGCTCCACCGTTATGGAAAATGCTATTCGCAATGCGGTGCCCGGCATCGTGGCCGAATGCGGCGGCGCATGCACCTGCGCGACCTGTCACGTTTATGTGGACCCAGAGTGGATCAGTGTCACAGGCGGCCCATCCATGATGGAAGAAGACATGTTGGATTTTGCATTTGACGTGAATGATCGCAGCCGCTTGTCCTGCCAGATCAAGGTGAGCGACGAGTTGGATGGCTTGGTGGTTCATGTGCCGGAAGAACAGGCATAGAATTCTTTTTCCAAAATCGCCATTTGGCGCAAAAATTCTATTAAAGGGGCGGATTGTGAGTTTAAAATACTCACCGTCCCTTTCTTTTTGGGTTGGGTTTTCTCCTTTTCCCTGCCAAAGGGGAAATAAAAAAGCTATTTTATTTCAGTAGCTTGGCAATAGTTCGCCCCTCGATTATTTTAAGTCCCAGATTTAAATGAGGCGCGATGATGACCAAACTTGGCATTTTCCCAGTATCCATGAAGGTGCGGGGCAAAAAAATTGTGATTGCCGGTGGCGGCCCGGAAGCTTTGGCGAAAGCCCGGTTGGCGGCCAAGACGGATGCGCACACCATTGTAGTGGCGCGCAAGATTTTTGCTGATTTCTCTGGCCTGGACGTCACAGTTCTCGAGCAGCCCTTCACAGATGACCTGTTGGATGGCGCGGCGATGGTGTTTTCAGGTGATGAAGGGCCGGATGCGGATTTGGCCAAGGCAGCAGCGCGCGCTCACAGCATTCCTTTAAATGTCGTCGACAAGCCTGACGAATGCGATTTTTACACGCCGGCAATTGTCGACCGGGCGCCCTTGTCCGTCGCGATCTCCTCAGAAGGGGAAGCGCCGGTGATGGCGCGTTTGGTGCGGGCAAAAATAGAGGCCTTGTTGCCATTGTCTTTGGGGAAAATTGTGAAGTTTACCGGCGGGTTGCGCGACAAGGTGGAGCAAACGATTCATTCAGGTGATCAGCGCCGTAAGTTCTATCAGGATTTGCTGGCGTCGCCGAAATATGAGCAGCTCGTGGCCGATGATCGCGATCAGGACGCGCATTTGTTCGCCGATTGGTTGATGCAGGCGCGCGCCGAGGGTGAAGGGTTCGTGCATCTGGTTGGTGCCGGTCCGGGCGCCGAAGATTTGCTTACCTTGCGGGCGCAACGGGTGCTGCAAAGCGCTGATGTGATTGTGCATGACCAGTTGGTGCCGGATGTGATTGTGGAAATGGGCCGCCGTGATGCGGAACGTGTCGCTGTGGGCAAGGCCAAGGGTCGTCATTCTTTCACCCAGAAGCGCATCAATCAGATGCTTGTGGACTTCGCCAAACAGGGCAAGCGTGTTGTGCGGTTGAAATCTGGCGATCCGATGATCTTTGGCCGCGCCGGCGAGGAGATCGCGCATCTGCGGGCCAACAATGTGGACTTTGACATTGTGCCGGGCATCACTTCGGCGCTGGCCGCAGCCGCGGACAGTGAAACGCCGGTGACCTTGCGCAACGTGTCTTCCGGCATTGTGTTCGCCACGGCACATGGGGCCGACAATCAAGTGGTGACCCATTGGGCGAGCCTGGCCAAATCCGGCATTTCGCTGGGTATTTATATGGGCAAATCGATTATTGACGAGGTGGCTGATCAGTTGATCGCTGAAGGCTTGACCGGATCAACACCGGTGGGTGTTGTGGTGAATGCCGGGCGTGAAAACAGCTCTCGCTATTTCGGCACTCTGGCCGGGGCGGCGCAACTGAAAGAACAATTGGCCGAAGGGCCGGCGATCGTTTTCATTGGTGAAGCGATTGCGAGTGGTAATTGGCAACAGTTTGAGGCGCAAATTCCTCAAACATTGCAAGTGGCATAGGGTGGGGCAATGAAAGTTATTACCGGCAATGAACTGCTGTCCGGCGCCGTCATTTATTATTATGGCGAAGATCGCTGGGGCATGGATTTGCAGCAGGCAGAAGTGTTTGACGACAAGGCGCCTGAATTGGACGCGGTACTGGATGCAACCGCCAAGAAGGACCGGGTGATGAGCCTTGAGGCGATCCCCGTTGAACGCGAAGACAACAAAATTGTGCGCACCAATCGGTTGCGCGAGGAGATCCGCGCCAAGGGCCCGACCGTGGGCAATTATGGACGTCAGCATTTAAGTGAGGCTGACTATGTATCGCTATGATGAATTTGACGCAGCCTTTGTTCGCGAGCGGACGGCTCAGTTTTCTGATCAGGTAAAACGCCGCATCGCGGGTGAATTGACTGAAGATCAATTCCGCCCGTTGCGCTTGATGAACGGTCTCTATCTGCAACTGCACGCCTATATGCTGCGGGTGGCGGTGCCTTATGGCACGCTGAATTCGCGCCAGATGCACAAATTGGCGCATATCGCCCGCACTTATGACCGGGGCTATGGCCATTTCACCACGCGGCAGAATATCCAGTATAACTGGCCGAAATTGCAGGACGTGCCGAAAATTCTTGAGGAATTGGCGGAAGTTGAAATGCACGCCATTCAAACCTCAGGCAACTGCATTCGCAATGTGACGACCGATCAGTTTGCCGGTGCGGCCCATGACGAGATCATTGATCCACGCCCGGTGGCTGAGATCATTCGTCAATGGTCGAGCTTGCATCCGGAATTCTCGTTCCTGCCGCGTAAGTTTAAAATCGCCATCACTGGCGCACCGCAGGACCGTGCCGCAGTGAAGTTCCACGATATTGGCTTGATGGCCAATGAAAAAAACGGTCAGGTTGGCTGGCGCATCTTTGTGGGCGGCGGTTTGGGCCGGACGCCAATGGTTGGTAAGGAAATTAATGATTTCGTGCCGCACGAAGATTTGCTGGCCTATCTGGAAGCGATTTTGCGGGTCTACAATCTGCATGGGCGTCGCGACAATAAATATAAGGCGCGGATCAAGATTTTGGTGCACGAAACCGGCATTGATCAAATTCGTGAGGAAGTTGAAGCCGAGTTTGCACAACTGAAGGACGGGGTGTTGACCCTGCCGCAGGACGAGCTGGACCGGATTTCGACTTATTTCGCCGCACCGCCGTTCGCTGCCGATGCGGACGATGTGTTGGACGCGGAGCAACATGCCTTGGAGAATGCGCAATATGCGAAGTTCTTGAAGCGCAACCTGTTTAAGCACCGCCAGCCCGGCTACACATCCATTACCGTCTCGTTGAAATCAGTGGGTGAGGTGCCCGGTGACGCGACCGACGAGCAGATGGATGCCATCGCCGAGTTGGCTCGCGACTATAGCTTTGACGAGCTGCGCGTGAGTCACGAGCAGAATTTGGTCTTGCCGCATGTGAAAAAATCAGATGTGCGTGCCATCTATGAGCGTTTGGTCGAGATTGGGCTCGCCGAAGGCAATGCCGGTTTGATCTCTGACATTATTGCATGCCCCGGGCTTGATTATTGTGCCCTGGCCAATGCGCGTTCGATCCCGATTGCGCAGGATATTGCCAAGCGCTTTGCCGATCGTGAGGACGAATTTGGTGAGTTGAAGGTCAAAATTTCTGGCTGCATCAACGCCTGTGGCCACCATCATGTGGGCCATATCGGTATTCTCGGCGTGGAGAAAAAGGGCACCGAGCTTTATCAGATCACCGTGGGTGGTGATGCCACTGAGCAGGCTGCTGTCGGCAACATTCTGGGCCGCGGGGTCACGGGTGATGAGGTGCCTGACGCGCTTGAAAAGCTATTGAACGTTTATATGGACCGGCGCGAAAGTGCGGACGAACCATTCCTGGATGCGTTCCGCCGGCTGGGCGAAGCCCCGTTTAAGGAGGCGCTTTATGGCTAATGTGAACACCGCCGAAGCTTTCACGCCTAAAGAGCGCATCAGCGACTTGGAGCTGGTGGCGCTGAACGGCATGTTTGATGAGCGTGACGCGCTGAGCGTGTTGCGCCATGCGCTGGAAGAATTGACCTCGCACCCCATCGCGATGGTCTCTTCTTTCGGCGCGGATTCTTCTGTGCTGCTGCATATGGTTGCGCAGATCAATCCGCATCAAGAAGTCCTGTTTTTAGAAACCGGCAAGCATTTCCCCGAAACGCTTGAATATGTCGAGACCATGAAAAAGCATCTTGGCCTGACCAATGTGCGGTTTCTGGAGCCCGACACCAGCGATTTGGAGCGGTTTGATCCGAAGGGTGACCTTTGGCAGACCGATCCTGATAGCTGCTGCCACATTCGCAAAACCGAGCCGCTTGAAGCGGCCTTGAAGGGTTATGGTGGCTGGGTGACCGGGCGTAAGCGCTTTCAAACCAATGATCGCGGGGTGCTGCCGCATTTTGAGTTGACCAGCGACGAACGCATCAAGGTCAACCCGTTGGCTTATTGGGATTTTGAGGATGTGAAAGCCTATCGCGCCGAGCATAATCTGCCGCCGCATCCCTTGTTTAATGCGGGCTATTTGTCTATCGGTTGTGCGCCGTGTACCTCAATCGTGAAGGAGGGGGAAGACCCTCGCTCCGGTCGCTGGCGCGGGCGCGACAAAACCGAATGTGGAATTCATTTTGATGTGAGCGGCAAAATCGCGAAGCCGCAGGCCAAGGGACAGAGCATGAAGACGCTTTTTAAGGACGGTCAATTTGTTGTAGATCAATGGCGTGATCTTGCGGAAGATGAAGCGCTGATTGATCTTGATCATGTCTTTGTGCCGTTTGCGCTGTATCTTGAGCATAAGGAGCGGATTTTGAGCAGCAATGGGGCCATTGGTCTGATTGTGGAGCCGGGTGACGATGTGCACCAGGTCGGTGACGATGCGAACCGCTTTTCGGCGATTGCGGTTGAGTTTCCCAAATTCGCTGATGGTCGTGGATATTCTTCCGCCCGCCTGTTGCGTGAGCGATATGGCTTTGAGGGCGAACTGCGCGCCCGGGGCGACATATTGACTGACCAGGTGCAGTTTTTGCGCCGGTGCGGCTTTGACAGCCTGGTGGTTGTTGACGGACCAACGCGAAACGCACTAGAAAACGATGCCATTGCAGGTGTTTCAGTGTTTATGCAGCCCACAGGCCGCGACATTGAGGTGCCCGCGGGCACACGCCCTTTCTTGCGGCGGGTGAAATAATCTTTTTGGGGTGGTCCAGCACCCTTTAAACCGCAGGCGGTCCAGCGCCTGGAATAAGACACGAAGTGAGTGAATAAATGAGCGAACAAGAGATCGTCACCGATGTGGTGATTATCGGTGCGGGTCCTGTTGGACTTTTTGCGGTGTTTGAACTGGGCCTTCTGGACATCAAATGCCATTTGATTGACATTCTGGACAAGCCGGGCGGCCAATGCGCTGAGCTTTATCCGGAAAAGCCGATCTATGACATTCCAGCCTTTCCCGAAATTTCCGGGCAAGAGCTGACCGATAATTTGCTGAAACAGGCGGAGCCGTTTGGCCCGACCTATCACTATAATCGCATGGTCAATGAGCTGGAAAAGCAGGACAAAGGCGACTATCTGGTGAAAACCGATGCGGGTGAAACATTCCGGTGTAAGGTTGTGGTGATTGCTGCGGGTGGTGGTTCGTTCCAGCCAAAGCGTCCGCCTGTGCCGAACATTGAAGACTATGAAAACACGTCTGTTTTCTATGCCGTGCGCAAAATGGATGATTTCCGCGATCATGATATCGTGATTGTTGGCGGCGGCGACAGCGCGCTCGACTGGACCTTGAACCTTGCGCCTTTGGCCAAAAGCCTGACGCTGGTGCACCGTCGCGACAGCTTTCGCGCCCACACCGACAGCGTGAACAAAATGCGCGCCTTGGTGGAAGAAGGCAAAATCAACTTTGAGCTGGGCCAAATCGCCTCGCTTGAGGGCGAAAACGGCCAGATCAGCGCGGTGAACATCAAAAATGCTGACGGCGAAAAAAGCCTGCCGGCGACCCGTTTGATGCCTTTCTTCGGCCTCACCATGAAGCTGGGTCCGGTGGCCAATTGGGGCCTCAATCTGCATGAAAACCTGATCGAGGTGGACACGGAAAAGTTCGCCACATCCGAAGAGGGCATTTTTGCGATTGGCGACATCAATTACTATCCGGGCAAGTTGAAGCTGATTTTGTCGGGCTTCCATGAAGCGGCGCTGATGGCGCAGGCGGCCAAGAAAATCATCCACCCGGATGAAAAAGTTGTGTTCCAATACACAACCTCTTCCACCAAACTGCAGAAAAAGCTTGGGGTGAAATAATGCATATTTACGTCACCGATCATAATGGCAAGGAACATGAGCTGGAAGCGCTGGAAGGCTGGCGCGTCATGGAAGTGATCCGCGATTGGGGCTTGCCCATCAAAGCCGAATGCGGTGGCGCATGTGCGTGTGCAACTTGCCATGTGTTTGTTGATCCCGACTGGCAGGACAAACTCCACGCCGCCTCGGACGAGGAGGAGGACATGCTCGACATGGTGCCTGATGTTGAGGACAATTCGCGCCTTTCCTGTCAAATTCTGATGAGCGAAGAGCTCGATGGATTAAAAGTGTCTCTGGCGCCGAGCGCAAAGCCCGACGCCGAGGTTGCATGAGTTTGTCTCACGGTTGAGCGCTGGTCGGTGCCTCGCACCGGCCAGCTAACCTGCGACGGCGCGGCGCAAAAGTGCGCCGGGCTGGCCGCCCAAGCCTTGTTTAGGTGCCCCCCCGGCGTTTGCGCTTGTGGGGCATTTTTTATGCGCCGCCACCGGTGTCTCTTTTTTAGCGCCCGCGCCGCGCAGGCTGGCCCGGCACCCCCGGCATTACTACGCGCCGCCACCGCTCACTACCCCGAAACCCCGCCATTTTTCTTGCCGCCACCGGTCGCTGCGCTCCCGTCCCCGGCACCCCCGCCGATTGGTGCCACGCGCCAATGCTTTCCGCGACACCAGCCACACACACCGCCGTCACCCCAAGACTTGATCTTGGGGTCCATTTCACTTGTCCGCTTGCTGAGGTGGCGGCGGTTTATTCACCTGCGCTCCTACAAGCCGACTACTCAAATGGATTGCAAGATCAAGTCTTGCAATGACGCGGTGAGGGTGGTTGGTGCTTTGCCAAAACATGCTTGGCATTGTTACGTGTCGCCGTCGTTCGCTACGCTCACTACCCCGACATCCCCGCCGATTGGTGCGCCTCACCGGCGTTTTCTGGGCGGTGGATCAAGTGCTCCATCACATCCCCCTCGACCATCCCGGCCTTGAGCCGGGATCAATTCCGCTTCCGTTCACATTCGCGCAGACACACCAAAGCGCCTGACATGCGGCACGCATTCAGGGGACAAGGTTTGCGGGGCACGAGACGTTTCGGGGCTCGTGGTTGCGCAGAGAATTGAGACCGTTCACGTCTCGCGCCAGCGGCGTTTTTCGCACCTTGGTCTGATTATGTGGGGTGCTTACCCAATAGTCCCGACCGCCCCGGTGCGTTGCACCGGGTGGCCCGCCCTCGGTGTCGGGCGCAATCAAATCAAAGACGCGGTGCGCCGCGTCCGGCCCACCAACCGCTTCTTCATTCGTCTGTTTCTTGCCGCCACCGGTCGCTCTTTTGCAGCGCTCACGCCGCGCAGGCTGGCTCCCGTCCCCGGCACCCCCGCCATATTGAGGGGCCGATAGCGGTCGCTTCGCTCGCAGTTTACGCGCTCACGCCGCGTGGCTGCTGGGCACCCCCGGCATTTTTACGCGACGCCGTCGTTCGCTGCGCTCACTACCCCGACACCCCCGCCAATTAGAGGGCCGATAGCGGGCGCTACGGTCGCATTTGCTGTCCTCTCGCCGGACAGGCTGGCCCGGCACAGGGGTGAATGCGATCGCATTGCTTGCGCCGATGCGCGGCATCCTGCCGACTGCGCGACAGGGAAACAGATATACCCCGTTGTCCGTCGACAACCGCGTGGGGCAGAAGATGGCAGCATTTTACCACGGGTTTTGGGGGCGGGGATAAGTTTGTGAGGCGGGGTGACGGATTGTGGTGGGTGGGGTGGTTTTGGTGGGTGAAGTTATTTCGGTTTTTCAGTGGGTTGATTGCAATTGGTTGCGGAAATGAAAGTTTGTGTGTGATTTCAATTGTCAACCTAAAGTTGTTTTATTGTACATTTTGCGACCACACATCAGTCGTCATACTCGGGCTTGACCCGAGTATCCATGACGCCGTTCCACTTGCCGCAAGGTGCGCGAGATGCGCTAACGTCCGCTTCGCTTTCCGGTCCGCATCTCTACACAAGCAGTATTCAACAGTTTGGGGGAATACGCCCATTTCCTGCGTGGCCAGCTCATCATGGACCCTCGGGTCAAGCCCGAGGGTGACGTCGGGGAGGGGAACGGGCTGCCCGCATCCACCGCCGTCATTCCCGCCAAGCCATCCGGCGTGAGCATAATATGTCGGGAATCCAGATGGGACTATCGGCACACCTCATCATAAAGGTCATTCCAATTCGGATTGCCTTTTTCAATGAGGTTCAACTTCCACTTGCGGTTCCACTTCTTCAGCGCCTTCTCACGGGTGATGGCGCTTTCGAAATTGTCGTGTTGCTCGTAGTGGACGAGCATTTTCACACCATGCTGCTTTGTGAAGCCATCCACTTGACCTTGGCGATGCTCCCACACGCGCCGCACCAGATCATTGGTCACGCCCACATATAATGTGCCGTTTCTCTGGCTGGCCATGATGTACACAAACGCGCTCATGCCTTGATTTGCGCTTAACTGGATCCCCGGGTCAAGCCCGAGGATGACGGGGAGGGTAAGGGGGCCCGCAACCACTAACCCCGCAACCACTAACACTGCCTGTAAGGCACTATCGTCGCAACGGCCATGCGCACCAATTGCTTTCCTCAGCCCCCACGCCACCCACCACCGTCATTCCCGCGAAGGCGGGAATCCAGATGAGGCCGAACACGACAGGGATGACCACGGCGGCGATGTGGTTGATGGTGGAGGCGACTTGCCGGAACTGGTAGTTTTGGTTGTGTCTGAAACTTATGGTTGCTAATATCTAATCCTATATTTTGGCGGTATAATTAGGTGATTTCTTGCTTGGTATCAGAGATATTGTCTTGATAATCGGGGCCTTTTTGGTGTTCGTCCCGTTTGTATATCTTATCTTTTTCGATAGATATTGGACAAATATGTATAAGTACAGATATCCCTTTACAAAGATATTCTTCGATCAAAGTAGGGCTGATGAGGAGTTGGGTAAGGAGGAAGAGTACTCAAAAAAGAGAGCTAAGGCTGACTATCTCGCGTTCTTTTGTGTTGGCATTGGTTTTTGTATTGTGTTTTTTCTCTGAACCGAAATCTAGCAAATGAAGTAATTAAATCTCCGCTAGAAATTGTAATTTGAGTTTTAGTCTCCAAATCGAAGACAGGGGCTATGAAGACTCAGCTCGTCTCTACTCCCCCACAACAACTGCCTTCTTTCCCAAAACCGTCTCATGCCCTTCCATCGGATGACGCGGGATGAGCCGGGCCAGCAAAAGCGAGATAAACGCAAAGCCTGCGCCAGCGAGGAACACCGCTGCTGGGTTGGTGATCCAGATGAGGCCGAAGACGACCGGGATGACCACGGCGGCGATGTGGTTGATGGTGAAGGCGACGGAGGCGGTGGGGGCCATGTCGCGGGGGTCGGCGATTTTTTGGAAATAGGTTTTCAGCGCAATGGCCAGTGCGAAGAAGAAATGGTCGATCACATAAAGGCTGGCGCCAAGGATCGGGTCATTCACGAACGCATAGGCGGTGAACACCAAAATCAGGCCGATATATTCAATGGTGAGGGCGGTGCGTTCGCCAAAGCGGATGATGGCCGCGCCGATTTTGGGGGCGAAATACATGTTGAACGCCACATTGATGAGGAAGAGGATGGAGACCTCGTGTACCTCAAAGCCGAATTTTTCCACCATCATCCAGGCGGCAAACACCACAAAGATTTGGCGGCGGGCGCCGGACATGAAGGTGAGCGCGTAATAAAGCCAATAGCGTTTGCGCAGCACGATCTTGTTGATCTGCGGCACTTCTTCCTTAAATTGCGGGAACCAGAACACCATAAAGGCCACCAGCGCCAGCGTGAGGCCGCCAAAAATGGCGAACAGGGTCGTATATGGCAGTTCGGCCCATTGATAGAGCCAGATGATCAGGCCAAACACCATCAATTGCCCGAACGAACCGACCGCGAGAATAACGCCCAATTGGCGCGGGGCGGTTTCTTTGGGCAGCCATTGCAGCTGCAAAGACTGGTTCATGGTCTCATAATAATGAAAGCCGACGGACATGATGAAGGTGGTGATCAACAGGCCCGTGAGGCTGGGGAAATAGCCGGTGACGGCAACGCCCAGGCCCAGAAGGGCCAGCGAGATCAGGGCAAAGGTTTGTTCGCGCAAAAGGAGCAACACAAACACCGCGGTGAAGGCGAGGAAGCCCGGAATTTCCCGAATGGATTGCAACAGGCCCATATCGGCGCCGGTGAAGGCGGCCCTGTCGTGGGCGAAATTGTTGAGGAAATTTTGCCAGGAGGCAAAGCTGAGCTGCATGGCGATGGCCATGAGGATCAGCATAAAATAGGGCGAGCGCAGGAAGGCGCGATGCTTGACAAAGATGCTCATTGATTTGGAGTAGGCGCACTGGTCCAACCAGTCAAGCGCAAAAGCGGGCAAAAGGGTTCTGCGCCTATTGGCCTTTGGTCTGATCCTGCTCTTTGGCCAGCTTGGTGAGGGCGGGGAGGAAATCGCTGACCGCGGGGCCTTTTTTCAGCATATAGGGCAGCGGGCGGATCACCGCGATGGCGGCAATGCCGACGCGCACGGTCATCAAGCCATTGATCACCCCTTCGCCCAGCTTTGCGGACAGGCGGGCGGCGAGGCCGTGGCCCAGCAGTTGCTGCACCACGCTGTCGCCCAAGGCAATGCCGCCGGTGAGCGCCAGATGGGCCATGACCGATTTCGACATTTCAATAAAGCCGAAAAAGGAAGGCCGGGCGCCATACAGCTGGGCAATGCGGCGCGTGAGGCGCGCGGCCTCATAGAGCACGAACATAATGTCAAAAAAGGCGCGGGGGCTGACCGCGGTGACCAGCGATATGCGCTGGGCCGAATTGGCGATGATGGCTTTGGCCTTTTCATCGAGCGGGACGAGCAGGGTGCGTTCGGCAAATTCCAGCAATTGGTCGCCATCCAGAATGTCTTTGGCGTGGCGGTCAAAATCGGCCAGTTGCCGGGCCATGGCCGGGTTGCCCTCATAAATGGTGCGGAGCTGCTGCACTGCCTTTTGCGCCTCGGGCAGGTTTTTGCCAGTGTGGGCGGCGCTGGCCTCATGTTTCAGCTTGGCAAGGGTTTTAAGGCGGCGGAGGCCGAGAAACTCGCGGATGATGAGGGCCAATAAGGCGACCACCATCAGCGCCACGAGGCCAAGGCCGACATAGCCGAGGGCCGGATAGGCGCTGAACAGATCACGCACCAGTCGCTCGAGCGCCAGGCCGATGCCGAGGGTGACCAGCAAGGTAAGGCTGCCCCAGAACAGGCGCGGCCAAAAGGAGCGCTTTGGCGCGGTGGCGAGGTCTGCTTCCGGCTCAATCTCAGTGCTGACATTGATGGCCTGATCGACCTCAAAGGCAAGCGGGCCAAGCTCGTCTTGTTCGGGCTTTTTCTTCTCGTCCTTGGGGGAGAGATCGACGGCAAAAGGATCGGTCATTGCAATTTATCTCCCAAGAGGAAATTCAGCGCGCGGTCTAGCCGGATATGCGGCAGGCCGGATTTTTGCCGGGTGGCATTGTCGAGTACAGGTGGGCGGAAGCGCAGGAATTTCAGCTTGCCCTTATAGCTTTGCTCATCCTCAAAAATTGAGTCCGGGTTTTCCGGTAAGTTGCCGGGATATAGAGCGATTTCGCTGGTGCCGTCATAATTTTTGTCGCCCAGGCTTTCGCCTTTTTGCGGCGTGCCGATGATGGTTTTGAGCATTTTGCCTTCATGCTCCACCTCGCCCTCGTGGGTGGCGCGGATGGCAGCGAGGGCCATGGATTGGGTTTCGGCCCCCTGATAATGGGCGCGTTGGCGCGCACCTTTGACCAGCAGGCCGAGCACATCGCCCAACCGATCATGATTGGTGTGGGGCATATGGTCTGCCTTGGTGGCGGCGAACAGGATCTTGTCGATATGGGTGGAGAAAAAGCGGGTCCAAAGCGGATTGTTGCCGGTTTTAAAACAGGTCAAAATTTCGCTGAGGGCCTTTTCCAAATCTTTGACCGCATCGCTGCCGGCATTGAGCGCGGTGAGGGCGTCGACCAGAATGATTTGGCGGTCCAGCCGGGCGAAATGATCACGGAAGAAGGGGCGCACGACGATGTTTTTATACGCCTCATAGCGGCGCTCCATCTGCGCATAAAGGCTGTCGCTTTTCGGCGTCGCGTCGGGCGCGGGCAATGGCGCAAAGGTGAGGGCGGGCGAGCCGTCCATATCGCCGGGCATCAGAAAGCGGCCGGGCGGCAGGGCGCTCAAGGCATGTTCATCAGCGCGGCAGGCTTGCAAATAGGCTTTAAAGGCGTTGGAGAGGCGCGTGGCCATCTCTTCATCCAGCGGGGCGGTGGCGTCTGCCTTCAGGGTCAGATTGAGCCAGTCTTCCGCGATATTGGCGCGGGCGGGGGCGTGGGCTTTCTGCAACGCATCGTCGGACCATTCGCGATAGTTTTTGTCGAGCAGGGGCAAATCGAGTAGCCACTCGCCGGGGTAATCGACAATATCCAGATGCACTTCGCGCGGTCCGGCCCAGGCGGTGGCCCAATGGTCGGGCTGGAATTTGAGCATCAGCCGCACTTGCGAAATCTGCCGGGTGGATTGCGGCCAGTGGCGATCTTCACCTTTGAGGGCTTTCAAATGCTCCTCATAAGCAAAGCGCGGCATGGCGGCGTTTGGGTGCGGACTGAGCTGCGCGCCAATCAGCCGCCCCTCGGCCAGCGGTGCAAACAGCGAGAGATTGTCGCCCTCGATCAGATTTTGAATCATCGAGGTGATGAACACGGTTTTGCCCGCGCGGGATAGACCAGTCACCCCTAGCCTGATTGTGGGCACAAACAGGCCGGTGACGCTGTCGCGCATATTATCCAGGGCGATGCGGGTCTCATCGGTCCAATTGGCCATCAGGCAGGATTCCTCAACTTAAGTGCTGCCTTTAAGGTAGGGATTTTATTTTATGGGGCAAGGGGTTGGGGGCGCAATTGAATGTTCCCTATTTTCGTTTTCCGTTTCCAGAGCTGACTAACTTCGATTTACCCAACTCCTTATGATGCTGCCAACAAATATTGTTGGAACCACTAAGGTAGACCAAAGACCGATTACGGCGAATAGATACATCAATATTGTCGGCATGGGTCCCTTTGGATTATGTCTAAAATCGTCAACTCTACCTTCTGCGCTAACTGGGTCTACCGAATAAAAAAGTATCCAAATGCACATAAATGATATTGGCACAAAGATGTATAACAAATGGATTTTCTTAAACTTCGCGACGTTTATCAAAATTGCTCGAATGTTTATCATAATAATCGGGCTAAAGCTGACTATGCCGATTAAAAATAAATATTGATATATTGCACGAATTTGTGACATTTCCCGCGCAAGTTCGTACCCCAAAAGTTTAGTGTAAAGTTGCTCAGTGCTTGTGCCCACACTCAAAGAATGAGAGGGGACAACTATTTTAATGGAGGGCTCAAAGAAGTCGTGGATGGGATCAATGAAGCTCGGGAATAGGAGTTGGACAATAAATATTGGGAAAAGATAGGCTAGGATCAGGAAATATATAACGTTCCAGATTGGATGCATTGTCTCTTCGAGTTTCATTTTTATAGCTATACTTCTTGTAAATATGTACTCAGATTACAGTAAGAAGTAATGTGATGACAATGATTTGCGCCCTAGGTTTCGTGATTTGATTCACTTGTTTTGCGCCAATGTTTGCGCTAGCATTGCCCATGGTTGGCAGAATGCCAAGGCGTCGCTGCTCCGGGTTTGGAGTGCTAAATCTGCTTTAATTCACGCAATGCATTTGGGTTTTATATTCAATGCCGCGTCGTTAAGTCAGCGACCAACGACATTCGATGCGGCAGCTAGGAATGTAAAATGATAAAGCAATCTATTCCGCTTTATGCAGCGGATATTTCTCAATTTTCTCGCAGTTTAGCCAAGCAATTGAGCCAGGATGTGGCGGTGCCGAGCCATCTCAGCTTGATGAATATGCTGGCGCGTGCGGCGGGGTTTCGTAATTTCCAACATATGCGGGCGGCGCATAAGTCCGGCCAGAAAATGGCGGATAGCGCAGAAACCGCGCAGATGGATCATGCGTTGGTGTCGCGCTGTTTGCAGCATATTGATGCCGCTGGGGAGATGCACCGCTGGCCCTCGCGCCGACGGGTGCAGGAGAATTGCATTTGGCTGTTTTGGGCAGCTTTGCCTAAAGGCGAGCATTTGCATGAGCGCGAGGTGAATGCGCTTCTGGATCAGGTACACAGCTTTGGCGATGCAGCGCTGTTGCGGCGGATGATGGTTGGGCTGGGTTTGCTGACCCGCAATCGGGATGGATCGGATTATTTGCGGGTGGAGCAGAAGCCGCCTGCGGAGGCGGTGGAGTTGATCCGGCGGGTTAAGGCGCGGCGGGGGGCTCAGCGGTAGTGCTTGGGTACTGGCGGTGATTTGGCCGCGGATCTAGTCCGGGGCGGTCGCGGGGTAGGCTTATTGCCCCACCCCACCCCACCCCACCCTTTATCCCTCCCCATCGAGGGGAGGGAATTCTATTCTCTGCATTGAGGGCCTGCGTTCTGTTATTCTCAGCGTCATTGTCGGGCTTGACCCGACAATCCATGCCGCTGCTCCGCTTGTCGCAGTGGGCGTGCACTTGGCGCGTGCTTCCCATGTTGCCAACTCTTCATGGACCCTCGGGTCAGGCCCTAGGGTGACGTTGGGGGAGGCGGCGCTGGCGTTGAATAGGCTCTTTCGTGCCGTGGGTTGTCGTGAAATGGATTGCAAGATTACGTCTTGCAATGACGGTGGGAGATGTCTTCCTACAAAACTGCTGCATGAGGAAGCTCTAGGGCAATACTGCCATAACTGCCGTTGCTGCTCGGGCCATCCCGGCCTTGAGCCGGGATCAAATTGCCAAGGAATGGTGGAGTTGGCCCCGGATCAGGTCCGGAGCGGCCAAAAGCATAATCTGGAGATTAGCGTCTACTCAAACCCCTGCGCCTTATAATCCTCCAGCAATTGCTCATACCAGCCTTTGCTGAATTTGATCACGTCGAGGCCGTAGCGCATAGTGGCGAATTGGAAGAAGGCCATTTTTTGGAACTCGGTGGGGACCTTTGAGAGGTCTTGGGTGCGGAGTAGGGTTTCCAGCGCGGCGATCCAATTGTTCGCTTCGTCGATATAGAGTTGGATGTGTGGGGCGACGTCGCCTTCGATGTGGCCGAAATAGAAGAGGCGCAGCATGCTTTCGTCTTTGGTTTTGAAGACGGCGACGGGCTCGCTAATCCAGTCTTGAAAGGTTTTCGCGCCTTTGGCTGTGCGCGAATAGATTTTGCGCACGCGCTTGCCGTTGGCCTCCTGCCGCACAGTGACCAGATTTTCCCGCTCCAGCTTTTGCAGGGCCGGGTGGATGGAGCCAAACGATGTGTTGTAAAACATCGTGGTGGACCGCTCCATCGTCTTTTTCAGATCGTATAATGTGGCGTCTTGAAAGGCCAACAGGCCAAGAATGATCTTATCTTGAATTGGATTTAACCCTTCAAATCGTGCTGAACGAGTGTGGTACCTTCAACTTCGGTCATTTCTCCTTGGTTGCGCAAGGTGGAATTGAAGAACTCAACAAGGGATTGATTGAGGCTGTTACGCATCACGTGATGATCAACTGGCCCCAACATGCCGAAGAATTTCAGGAATGAGATTTCATTCAAATCGCTGAAATTCATGTGGGCTGCGCCATCAAACACCAGTTCGCAGCCATTGGTGGCTTTTGCGATTTGCTGGTTGACCCACGACATATCTGACTTGATGCCCGCCTGGTTGTTGGCATTGCCATAGGCGAAACAGAACGCACCGTTGGGGGCGTCCGCGATTGACCAGGTGAAGGCGGGGCCGTCTAAGCTATAAGAGGCGCTGACGCGGTCATCTTGCATGTTCATGTGCGTTGCGACTGCGCCGCCGAAGGAGTGGCCGAAATAGCCGATTTTATCGAGGTCCAGGGTGCCTGCTATGGCGGTGGTGACGGTGCCAGCTTGCAGCGCAGGGAGTTGATCCAGCAATAGAGTGTTGTTGTCGATCCAGTCTTGGAATTGGCCGCTGATTTGGCCAAAGGCTTCGGTTTCGAGGGCGGCCATGGCGGTGGTCCATTCGTCCATTGTGGCGGCTTCGCGCAGTTGGTCATAGCCTTCGGCTTGGCGGGTGAGCAGAGCCTTTGCGACTTCCGGCGGATAGTTGGCCACATCTTCGGATTTCAGCGTTGGCTCTACCCCTTTGAATGCAACAAGGCTGTGGCCCGGGTGGCTGATGGCCATGACGACATAGCCGTGGCTGGCCAATTCGATCACCTGGTGGCTGTTTTGCCCTGCATACATACCATGGCCATGGTTGAAGATGATCACCGGATGAGGCCCGGCAACGGCTTCGGCACCGATATAGACGGGCAGCGGTCGGTCATCTTGCATTGCTGCCTCTGGCGCACCAAAGCTTTTCGCCATTTGGGCAGCGAGCACGGGGGGCATGGCCGCAGGTTGCTGGTCGGTCTTTTCTGTCGCGGGGTAGAAGATTTGTATGTCCACCCAACGGTCGCCCTGTTCGAGATTGGTGCGCTGGTAGCCGACGAGGTTCGGGCCGGAAGGGTTCGGCAGCGCGGGCTGCAGCATATTGAGGATTAGGACGACGCCGCCGACGAGCAAAATTAGGGGGGGCGCGATAAACCAAAACCGTTTCATGAGGGGACTCCAAAAAGCAAAACTGCGTCTTATATATATCTAGTAGATATATTTGCAATAGGGGTGTGTGGTTTTGTCTTGATCATCGGAACTTTATTTTGCGCTCGCGCGCCGCAGGCTGGGGATGGCTGTGGGTGAATGATTTAACTAGGTGCCGTGTGGCTGGTTGCAAATGGATTGCAAGATCAAGTCTTGCAATGACGCGGTGGGTGGGGAGATGTAGGTGCAAACATTTCGGGTGCTGCATGGATTACCGGGGCAAGCCCGGTAATGACGTCGGGAGAACGCGGATTGTCCTAACGTCAACTTGGGGTGCCAATGGCGGGGGTGCCGGGGTAGCGAACGTAGTGAGCGACGGCGGCAAGAAAAAGAGCCGGGGGTGCCGGGGACGGGGGCGACAGCGACCGGTGGCGGCGAGAAAAGTGGCGGGGGTGCCGGGGAAGGGAGCGACAAGCGGCCGGTGGCGGCAAGAAAAGTGGCGGGGGTGCCGGGGACGGGAGCGACAGCGACCGGTGGCGGCGAGAAAAGTGGCGCGGGTGCCGGGGACGGGAGCGAAAGCGACCGGTGGCGGCAGGAAAAGTGGCGCGGGTGCCGGGGACGGGAGCGGAAGCGACCGGTGGCGGCGGGAAAAGTGGCGGGGGTGCCGGGGACGGGAGGCTGCCTGCGTGGCGTGAGCGCTGCAAATGAGCGACCGGTGGCGGCTAAAAAGAGAGCCAAGCGAATGCTGTTAAAACAATTGCTTGGCTCATGTGTTTCGCGAGTTGATCCAGCTTATTTGGTGCCGATTTTATTCAGATCATATTCGGTATTTTGATACATCTGGTTGATCCAATTGCCGAATAGCAAATAGGCGTGGGAGCGCCAGCGGTTGAGGGGTTCCTGGGTGATGTCGTCATTGGGGAAGGTGTTGACCGGGGGTGGCGTGTCGAGGCCAGCCTCCTTGTCCCGCAAATATTCTTCCACCAGTGATTTGTGATCATATTCCAGATGGTTCAGCATGAAGAGCTGGCGGTGTTTTGGCTCGTTGAGCAGGCAAAGACCCACTTCCTTGGAGTTGATCAGCACTTCCAGATCGTTTGGCACCGAGGCGTGGTCGATATCGTTGATGCGCGAAACGGGAATGGCGAAATCGTCTGAAAAGCCCAGCAGATAGGGCGAGGCGTGGGTGGCCGCCTGGTGGCGGTAGACGCCGAAGGCTTTCTTCGGGCGACGGAAGCGCTGCACATTGTAGAAATGGTGCAGTGCGGCCTGCGCCCCCCAGCACACAAACATGGTGGTGTGCACATTGGTGCGGGTCCAGTTCATGATATCCACCATTTCGTCCCAATAGCCGACGTCGGTGAATTCAAGATGGGCGATGGGGGCGCCAGTGACGATAAAGCCGTCGAACTTGCGGTCCTTCACCTCGTCCCAGGTCTGATAAAAGGCTTCCAGATGGTCCTGCGCCACATTCTTAGACTGATGGTTTGAAATGCGCACGAGTGTCAAATCCACCTGCAGCGGGGTGGCACCGATCAGACGGGCGAACTGGGTTTCCGTGCGCTCCTTGTTGGGCATCAGATTGAGCAGGCCGATTTGCAGCGGGCGAATATCCTGGGTGGCGGCGCGGGTCTCGTCCATCACCATAATGCCCTCATCTTCCAAAATTTGACGCGCGGGCAAATGGTTAGGAATCTTGATGGGCATTAGAGTTCTCCAATGGATTTTAGATGGTGGTTTGGTTTAGGCGGTAATGAGAGATTGTTCAAGCTTTGTTGCGACGGGCGATGGCATCCGCCATCATCGCGTCGAAATCAGCTTCGTCTCGCATGGTCGCCAAATCCGCGGCTTCAATGATGTAGCCGTGTTGATCAGCGATTTGCTGATAAAGGGGAAGGCGGTGGCGCAAGAGAGAGGAAAAGCCCCACACCATAAAGGCGTCTGGGTCAACGTCTTTATCGTGGGTAATCTTATTCTCTTGCTTGAATTGGGCCCATTTCCGGTCGAGCAGATCGGGGGCATAATACATTGGCTTGGGCGCTTTTTTAAACCGGGCGATGAGCTTTTCCTCATCTTCTTCCGTGCCGCGAATATAGAGCACTGCCGATGACCCGGTTACCGCTTCCAAAACCGGGTCATTTGGATTTTCGAGGTCAACTACCTCACAGAATGAGCCTGAGCTGTCAGCAATAAAATGATCATAATCATAGATACGCTTGGCGCGGTCGATGAAATAGGGGGTGTCCAGCATGGCCGAGATTTCGGCCTGACGGTGCTGGGCCTGACGGCGCTTATATTCTTCAAACGGGATGCCGCCCAGTTCAGGATTGCCCGGCTTGCCCAAATAGGTGGAGAGCGGCGAGAGATTGTTGAAGGTGATGTTTGAGCCAATATAGATGCTGTCTGTGCGCAGCAATTTGGCCAGAAACGGGTCCTTCATCGCGATCTGTTTGAAATTGTCGACAATATGCTCGCCCATATAGCGGGTGCCAATGCGATAATCGACGGAGTAGTGGAACCAGTTCTGATCGCGCAAATTGTTGGCGAAATGGGTTTTGCCCACGCCAGACATGCCAAATGCAGTGATGCACTTGCGCGGCATTTTCAAAAACTCTTCTGGCGTTTCAAAAATCATGGCTCGGTTCCTGTGTTCCAAAGGCGTCTTAGCGGGTTTCGCGCTGTCTCTCAAGTCACCGATGGCTTTGACAGTTCGGCAATTTTGGCGTGGATGGGCAAAAATTGCCCCTATGCTGGCAAAAGATTCCGTGTCTTGGTCTTATAGTGAGGGTGGTTCGTATAAAAGATTAATGAAGTCAAGGGCTTAAAAGTTGGCACTCCTTTTGCATTACTTTGGGTGGATTTCGGTGTCCGCATCGACAGTAAGGAGAAACAAATGGGTATCTATGGGGCGCTTTCGACGGCTGTAACTGGGCTTCAGGCTCAGTCTTTCGCGTTGGAACATATCTCTGGCAATATCGCCAACTCGCAAACAACGGCCTATAAACGGATTGAAACGGACTTTGTGGATTTGATCCCGGATGCACCAGTGCCGCGTCAAGTTGCTGGGGCGGTGATGGCACAATCCCGTGCAACCAACGATATACAGGGCGATGTGACCACCGCGGGTCGCAACACTTATATGGCGATCAATGGCGACGGCTTCTTCGTGGTGGAGCAAAAGATCGGCACCAATGATGGCAACGCAGTTTTTGGCGGTACAGACTTTTACACAAGACGCGGCGATTTTGACGTCGATAAAGAGGGCTATCTGGTTAATGGATCAAACGCTTTTCTGAAAGGCTTGCCCATTGATACAGTGACCGGCAACGTTGCTGGTTCCGTGCCTGAAGTGATCCAGTTGGACAATGCGTTTTTGCCCGCGCAACGGACCGGGGTGTTCAACTATCAATTGAACTTGCCGCAATTGCCCAAGAATGCTGGTTATGATCCGGTAAACGTCAACTCTGAGCTATTGGACTCGGCTGATTACACCGCCGACCCAACCACTGGCGGTGGCGGCGTTGTTACTGCCAACGAGAGCGATAAGTTTTTGCAAGACTCAATCGCAGGTGGCGCAATAACTGTTTATGCGGAAAATGGTGCTCCGGCCAACGTGCAGTTGCGCTGGGCGAAAACCGACAGTTATGCCAATGGCGGCGCTGACACGTGGAACCTGTTCTACCAAGTGGATGGAGATGCCACAGGCACTGACCCACAATGGCAGAATGTGGGCACGGATTATGTGTTTGGCACAAACGGCTCACTTTCGCCTTCCATTTCCTCAGTGAACCTAACTGGCCTGACGATTGATGGGATCTCTATTGGCGATGTGATCTTGCAGCATGGCAGCAATGGCGTGACCCAGTTTGCGGATGCGAACGGCACGACCGAAGTAACCAAATTGTCGCAAAATGGTTATCCTGCCGGTGAATTTGTCTCTGTTGAGGTGAGCCGGGAAGGCCGGATTGTGGCCAACTATTCTAACGGCAAAAAGGTGGAAATCGCGCAGGTGGTAACCGCCAACTTCAACTCGGTCAATGAACTCAAGCGCTATGATGGCGGGCTTTATTCGGCAACTTCAGAATCGGGCACGCCCATTTTGGATATTGACGGGCAGGTCACCGGCGCAGCGCTGGAACAGTCAAATACTGACATATCAGAAGAATTCACCAAGTTGATTGTGACGCAGCAGGCTTATGCGGCGGGGACACGGATCGTGACCAGTTCGGATGAGATGTTGCAAGAAGCGCTGAACATGGTTCGGTAGTTGGACTTTTGGGGCGGTTTTGCGCCGCCCCTTATTTTGATGCACTAAAGGGTGACCTATGGGCCTTTCTGTTACATTGAGTAATGCTTTATCGGGGATGGATGTTAACCAGCGCAGCCTGGACATCGTTTCGCGTAACGTTGCCAATGCGGGCACGCCTGGCTATCACCGACAAAGTGTTGAACTGGTTGACGGCTTTCGCGGATCAAGTGCCAGCGTGCATGTCGCCAAAATTCAACGGGCCTATGTGCAGGCGTTGGAAACCCAGACCCAACGCGAAACCAGCCTTATGGGTGCGTTGGATGTACGTGCCGAATATATGGGGCGATTAGAGTTGCTGTTGGGAAAGCCGGGTGACATCAACTCGATGGACACACAGCTGTCCAATTTAAAGAGTGCGCTGGAAACGCTAGCCACCAGCCCGGAAGATTTTGTGGGTCGTGCCGATGTGGTGGATCGCGCCCAGACCATGGCAGAGTCATTGAACTTTCTCTCCCGCTCCGTGCAGGGCATGCGGCAGGAAACAGAAAGCCAGATGACAGTTCATGTGGCCAACCTCAACCAGGATCTGGCAACTCTGGCCAAGATCAACCAAGAGTTGATGGACACCACCAAGGTCGACGACACACGGCTGGGCATTTTGGATGAACGGGATCGATTGCTTGCTGAGATGAGCGAGTTGGTCGATATTCATGTCCAATATAACGATAATGGCACAATCAATGTTGCCACAAAGACAGGCATTGGCCTGTTGGATGGCGAGAAGTTTTCCACCTTCCAGTTTGAAAATGCCGGCAGTCTGTCGCCAACCTCGCTATATAATGTCGATCCAGTTGAAAGCGGTGTCGGCAGCTTAAAAATTGTTACCCCGGCCAACCTTGGGATTGACGTGGTTGCGCATGATGTTTTGACCTCGGGGCGGCTTTCCGCCCTGTTGGACCTGCGCGACAACCGGTTGGTGACCGCACAGGACCAGCTGGATGAAATTGCGGCAGGGCTAGCGCAAGCCATGTCCACGATTGATACAGATGGAACAGCTGTGTCAGCGGCTGGCGCCGAGGGGCTTGAGGCCGATCTAAGCAATATGTTGCCGGGCAACAGCTTTACTGTGACTTATGAGGTGGGCGGCGCGCAACAAAAGGTCCGGGTTGTGAGGGTGGATGATGCCTCCAAGCTGCCAATGGACTCTACCGATGAAAACGGTTTGCGCACCATTGGGCTGGATTTTTCAGGTGGCATTGGCGCGGTTGCGTCTAGTCTCGACAGCGCTTTGGGGGCGGCGGTAACCGTTTCAAATCCGTCAGGCAGCGTGTTGCGCATTATGGATGATGGGGCGTCAAACACCTCTGATATCCACTCCATGCTGGTTCAAACCACGGCGACCGGCACCCAGAACCAGGGGCTGGGGATGTCACTGTTTGTTGATAGTTCAGGCGCGTTCACCAACTCGCTTGACGGCACGCCGCAAAAGCGCGGCTTTGCTCTGCGCATTGGTGTCAATCAAGATGTGGTGGCCGATAATACATTGTTGGTGAAGCACTCTACCTCACCGGCCACGCCAATTGGTGATGCGGATCGACCCAATTATTTGATCGACCGGCTCGGCTCCATGACCTTCCGGGCTGAAAGTGCCGCGCAAGGGCAAGGGGCGTTTCGTCTGAATGGCAATGTGGAGGAGATTGTCCGCCAAACACTCAACTATCAGGGCAATGAGATTTCCACGACCAAACAAGCGCATGCGCATCAGGGCAAGTTGATTGAGACGCTGGAAATGCGGGCAGAAGATGCCTACGGCGTAGATATCGACAAGGAAATGGGCAAGCTTTTGCAACTGCAAAATGCCTATTCGGCAAATGCGCGGGTGATGACCATCGTGCAAGAGCTGCTCGACCGTTTGATGCAAGCCTTTTAAGGGATTGAGAGATGATCGTAAATAACTCGCTATTCCCCGCAAAATTCAGCTTCCGCGCCATTTCAGATATGCGCGATCAGCTGGACAAGCTAAACCAGCAATTGGCCACCGGCCAGCGGGCGCAATCACTTTCCGAGTTGGGCGCTGATCGCGTTGTGGATATGACGTTACGTGCCCGTATAGCATCGTTGGGAACCTATCAGCAAAATCTGGACAATGTGGATGTTCGACTGAACTATCTAGATGATGTGATGAAGCGGATCGACGAGATTGAGGACAACACACGCTCATCTGCACAACAGGGATCGTTTGAGATCAATGGCGTGAACATGACCGCCGCACAATATTTGGCAGAAAACCGGATGAAAGAGGTGGTCGACCTGCTCAACGCAGATTTGAACGGGCGACATCTTTTGGCCGGCAATGCGACGGAAAATGATCCGGTGCCCAGTTATGATGCCCTGATGAATGGCGCTGATGGCAAAGACGGGTTTCGCACGATAATGTCCCAGCGTCGTGATGCGGACTTGGGTGCATCCGGACAAGGACGGATGACCAATGGCGTTGTCGGGTCCACTGTTTCCATTGCCGAAGATGGTGCCCATCCGTTCGGGTTTAAGCTAGACAGTTTGTCGTCGGATGGCAGTTCGACCACTCTAACCGGTCCTAGCGGCGCACCGGGCAGCGCCAGCATAGAATTCACCAGCCAGCCAGCAGATAATGAGCGGATTATGATCGGGCTGGATTTGCCCGATGGGACCACATTTACACTTGAACTTAAAGCCGTAGCGGGCGCGCCTCAAAGTCCAAACGAGTTTCAGATTGGCGGCTCAACAGCCGATACAGCGGCCTATATGCAGGCGGCGCTAAACGAGCGCCTTGGTTATTACGCAGATACAAAACTGTCGGCAGCTTCGGCCTATGCGGCGGCGGAGGACTTTTTCAATTCCAATGGCGAGCCAGCCATGCGGGTGGATGGGCCTCCCTATGACAGCGCAACCGCACTAGTAGCTGCTACAGATGCAGATACGGTGATCTGGTATCAGGGCGAAAGTGCCACAAACCCGCGTCTGACATCGCGGGCGCGTGTGGATGAAAGTACGCGGGTGAATTATGGCGTACAGGCCAACGAAAAGGGATTTGCGACATTAATGCAATCACTTGCAGTTTTCGCGGCCGAAGGATTTCCAGCATCTGACCCGAATTCAAGCGCGCGTTATGAGGCGATGAACAGTGTGGTGCGGCAGAGATTGGCGGAGACCAATAATTCTCAGAAGGGGTCTATTGAGGTTGTGCAAATGGAGTTAGGCCTGGCCAAGACCTCAGCGGCCCGCGTCGCAGAGCGGCATGGTCAGCAAAAGGCGACACTGGAATCGATGCTCAGTGAAATTGAATCGGTTTCAATGGAAGAGGTCGCCGTGCAGATCATGCAGCTTAAAACCCGCATGGAAGCGAGCTATCAGACCACTTCGATCGTCAACCAGCTCTCCATGGTCAACTATATGCGATAAGTCGCGTATCGACGGTATCTAGGGAGAAATTCAATAGGATAGGGCGCCGCTGGCGCCCATTTTTATTGTGCGGGAGTAGGTTGCGCTTCGTTTTCTTTCGCCTGCTGTGTCCGCAGACCAGCAGCCAATTCTTTGTTGATATTGATCAAAACATCCAACTTGCGGGCTTCCGGGTTCGCAAGGGTGGCAATTGTGTGGTTCATGACAAAAATGCCCAGATTGGCCACATTCTGTTTGATCAATGTGGGCAAAGGATTGTCATCACCGGTGACCGACGTCATAAACACCGTCCACAATTTGCGATTATAGGTGAGGGCACCATCCAGCTCGGACTTTTTGCCCTCCCAATCATCACGAATGCGCTGCAATTGCGCTGCGGATTTGGACAGCAAAGAAGCTTCCAGTTCGCGTGGACTAGCTGTTTTCTTGGCTGTTTGTTGGTACGCCAAAGCCGCCTGTTGTTGCATCGCCGATCAGCTCCCGTTCGTATTCGATCAGTTTTTTAGCCTTCTTCAGAGCTTTATAAAGTGAACCGGTTAATATCTCATTATTAATTTCATCGACAATTGGAGTCATAGAAGGAGCGGCTTTTACTAAATCATTGACAAGACTGAAATATTCCTCTTGCACTTTATCAACGTCATCATCCAGATACATTAATTGCACAGCAAAATAGACTCGCTTTGCGGGCGAGGATGCATCCTCGATGCGCATAATGTCTTTTTCGCGCAGAATCGGTGATCTGCCAGAGACATAGAGCCGGGTGCGTTGATCGGAATTGGTGATGACACAATCACCGACGATCAGCCGTTCCTTCGGCTTTAGTTCAACTTTTAGGGCCATGTCGTCCTCATGATGTTACGCAGAACTATGCTCTGCCAAACCTATTGGAAGAGTCTCAATACGTTCTGGTCTGCCTGGGATGCCATGGACAGGGCTGTCGATGACAATTGCTGCCGTGTTTGCAAGGCCAGCAGGTTTGCGCCCTCTTCGTTGGTATCCGCCAGTGTCAGTTTATCCGCACCCGTCGCCAATGTCGAAATCATTTGTTTGGTGAAATTGGTGCGGTTTTCGACCACGGTCATGTTGGTGCCAAAAGTGGACGCCTGGTCGCGCAGCAGATTTAAGGCTTCCGTTATGCTGTTCAGCACCGCATTGACGGAGGTTTCTGTATCAAAGCTACCTTGGACATAGCCGTTGCCGGTGACCGTGGCCATATCAGAAGTTGTGTCCGTGTCATCCAGGGTGAAGTTGCCGGCTGCGGTCGTGATGGTGACCGTTGTACCGTCTGTTGAGGCCGATACATCTGGAATTGCATCCAGGGCGTTGATGATGTCAGTCGCCGTAGTGGTGGCACCATAGTCTATTGTGTAGGTGTCAGTGCCGATTGTAAGGGTCAACTGATCTCCAGCCTCGCGCCCGGCAATCAAATTGGCCTCGGTAACTGTGGCGGTGGAGGATGAGCCCACGGTGACGTCATCCAAGCCAAGGAAGCCGGAAGTGTCTGTTAAATCAACAGCTTGAATGATGAGTTTTGAGGTGCTGTCTTCGTTGAAGGTGACTTGTAGATCATTGCCAGCGCCGGCCAACAGGTTCTTGCCATTATAGCCTGAATCTTTGGCGAGATCCTCGATCTGCTGCAATAGGCTATTATATTCGCTGGCAAACACGCGACGATCGGCGATTTTGTTCGTTTGATTGGCCTGATTGGCCTTGGCTTTTGCCGCTTCCACTAAATTTACAATATTGGTGATGCCGTTGTCGGCGGCTTTGAGGGTTTGTACGCCTTGGCCCATTGAATCAAGCAGGCTGCCTAAGTCGTTGGCGCGGCTGTTTAATCCCTGCGCGGTGAAAAATGAATTTGGATTGTCCAGTGCCGAATTGACCTTCAGGCCCGTGGCCAGACGGTTTTGCGTGCGGCCCATCATGTCAGCAGTACGCTGCAGCGATAAGAGATTTTGGCGAACTGATTGTGAAAGTGTGATGTCGGTCATCGCAAACCATCCTTCCTGGAAGTGTTAATAAAGTTTTGCCACGATTCTTCGTGACAATGAATTGTTAACCTTACTGAAAGGTTAACGCGGATTAACAGAATGGTTCAAATCGGGTCATTATGGGCGATTATCCACAAAACGGGCGGAAAAAATTGCCGACTGGATTTAGACATAAAAAAAGACGTCGAGAATATCGACGCCTTTTTTTGAAGAAATAGCTCTATGAGCCAGGGCGTGTTGAGTCTTATCCGAAGAGACGCAACACTGCTTGGTCGGCCTGAGAGGCGAAGGAGAGGGAGGTTGAAGCCAATTGCTGCCGCGTCTGCAAGGCCAGCAAGTTTGCACCTTCCTCGTTGGTGTCGGCCAAGGTCAATTTGCCCGCGCCTTCTTCCAGCGTATTGATCAAACGCTTGGTAAAATTCTGACGGTTTTCAACCACTGTCAGATTTGTACCAAATGTTGAGGCCTGAGAACGCAGGGTGTTCAATGCTGTATTCAGCGATGCAAGTGACGTGTTCACGCTGGTGTCAGTGTCGAACGAACCTTGCGCATAGCCTGAACCGGTTTGTGTGGCCAAGTCAGCGGTTGTGTTACTGTCGTCGATAACGATGTCGCCGTTCTCGGACGTGATACTGATGGTCGTGCCATCAGTAGAGGCGGTCACACCGTCAATCGCGTTCAGCGCGGTGATGACATCTTCAGCTGTAGTGCCTGCGCCGTAGTCGATTGTTGCTACGGTAGAGCCGCCGACCTGCACATCCAATGTATCGCCCGCTTCATCGCCTGCTTCCAGCGCAGATTCCGTGATGCTCAAGGTGCCGCTGGTGCCCACAGTCAAGTCTGCCAACCCAAGAGCGCCAGAAGTGTCGGTGTAATCGACCGCGCTGATTGTGACGGATGATGTGCCGTCCTCATTGAACGTAACTTGCAGATCATTCCCGGCGCCTGCCAAAAGGTTTTTACCTTTGTAGCCCGCGTCTTTGGCGAGATCTTCGATTTGGCCCAGCAGATCGTTATATTCCTGTGCGAAGCGACGACGATCAGCAACTTTGTTGGATTGTAGCGCCTGGTTGGCTTTACCTTTGGCGGCTTCAACAAGCTTGGTGATCGCCTGGATACCGTCATCGGCAGCTTTAAGGGTTTGAACGCCTTGTCCCATATCATCCAACAACCCACCTAGATCTGAAGCGCGGTTGTTCAACGCAGAGGCGGTGAAGAAAGAGTTTGGGTTATCAAGGGCTGAGTTTACTTTAAGACCTGTTGCCAAACGATTCTGCGTTTTTGACATCAAGTCTGCTGTGCCTTGCAGTGAAAGGAGGTTTTGCCGCACTGCAGCGGACAAGTGGATCATTGTCAAAGTTCTATTCCTTCATGGTTTCTAAGGCCCGATTCTGGGGCACTTTCAATCATGCTGGAACATGGTTAATTGAAACTTAATGGCCGTTGCAAAATGCGGTTTTTGTTGCAAAGTGCGAAAAATCATTTGGGCATTAAAAAAGGCGAACCGAAGTCCGCCTTGTGAATAGCATATATATTTCAGTATTTTAGAAGAGTCGGAGAACGTTCTGATCCGCTTGGGAGGCGAAGGAGAGGGAGGTTGACGACAATTGCTGGCGCGTTTGCAAGGCCAACAGATTTGCACCTTCCTCGTTGGTGTCTGCCAATGTCAGCTTGCCTGCACCTTCTTCCAACGTGTTGATCAAGGATTTTGTGAAGCTTTGGCGATTCTCAACGACGGTAAGATTGGTGCCAAATGTGGAGGCTTGTGAGCGCAATGTGTTGAGGGCGGTGTTCAGCTTATCTAATGCTGCGTTGATTTGCGCATCAGTTTCGAAGCCACTTGTGCTTCCTGCGACGAAGTTTGAAGATGTCGTCTTTGGCAGATCATCCGTCGTAACAGAATCGTCTATTGAGACGTTGCCCTCGGTGTAGGACACCGTTAGTGAGCCTGTCATCATGCCGGGTGTAAAAGTAGCAGACAAGCCGGGGACACCTGCTGTATTGATCTCATTTGCAATATATTCAGAGAAACTGGTGCCACCGGGACCGGGGTCACCAGCCGCAATCAAGGTGTTTCCATCACCATCCTCAATAATAAAGGTGTCACCGGTATTCATATTATTGGCTAGATCGGCATCACTGATGGTAAATGAGCCGGGGGTGTTGGCAGATACGCCTTCGATATCAGCCAGCCCTAAAGATGATGCCACATCGGTATAGTCAACTGCCCCAATGCCAAGCTTGCTCGTCCCGTCCTCATTGAACACAACGTCCAAATCATTGCCAGTGCCCGCAAGCAAATTCTTGCCGTTATAGCCTGCATCTTTGGCGAGTTGTTCTATTTGGCCGAGCAATTCGTTATATTCAGTCGCAAATTTTGCCCGGTCGGCTGTGCTGGATGATTGCAGCGCCTGATTGGCTTTGCCTTTGGCTGCCTCGACCAGTTTGGTGATCGTTTTGATGCCCTCATCGGCCGCTTTGAGCGTTTGGATCGACTGGCCCATATCATCAAGCAGATTGCCCAGATCGCTCGAGCGATCATTGAGCGCGGATGCCGTGAAGAACGAGCTAGGATTGTCCATAGCAGAATTCACCTTCAAGCCGGTGGCGAGGCGATTTTGCGTTTTGGACATCATGTCTGCGGTGGATTGGAGCGACAGGAGATTTTGCCGGACCGCCGAGGAAAGCTGGATGTTCATAAACTAACTTCTGGTTTGCACAATTGTCCATCCTGGACAAATTACCATTAGCAAATGGGCGGTTAATCAAAAGTTAATGCTGCGGTAAGGGGTTGAAAAATTTCAAAAAAATGGGCGGTGCATGATCCGCACACCGCCCATTGCGATAAAGTACGCAATACTAAATTCTTTATCCTTAGAACAAACGCAACACGTTCTGATCGGCCTGTGAGGCGAAGGAAAGTGAAGTCGAGGAGAGCTGTTGACGTGTTTGCAACGCCAGCAAGTTCGCGCCTTCTTCGTTGGTGTCTGCAAGGGTGAGCTTGCCTGCACCTTCTTCCAAAGTGTTGATCAAACGAGTGGTAAAATTCTGGCGGTTTTCAACAACAGTCAGGTTTGTACCGAATGTTGAAGCTTGAGACCGCAAGGTGTTCAACGCTGTGTTCAACGATGTTAGTGAATCGTTGATGCTTGAATCTGTGTCAAACGAACCTTGAGCATAGCCTGAACCAGTTTGGGTAGCCAGGTCAGCAGTTGTGTTGCTGTCGTCGATGGTGATGTCACCATTTTCGGATGTGATGCTGACTGTGGTGCCGTCGGTTGAAGCTGTTACGCCGTCAATCGCGTTCAACGCTGTTACAACGTCTTCTGTTGTTGTGCCCGTGCCATAGTCAATGGTTGCTACGGTCGAGCCGCCAACCTGAACATCCAATGTGTCACCGGCTTCGTCACCGCCTTCCAGAGCGGATTCGGTGATCGACAATGTGCCGTTTGTGCCCACAGTCAAATCTGATAGGCCAAGCGCACCAGAGGTGTCGGTATAGTCTACAGCTGATACACTCAGGTTTGAGGTGCCATCTTCATTGAACACGACTGACAAATCGTTGCCCGTGCCCGCCAAAAGGTTCTTGCCAGAATAGCCAGCATCTTTTGCCAAATCTTCAATTTGCGACAGGAGTTCGTTGTACTCGCCCGCAAATTTACGACGGTCGGCAGTCGATGATGATTGCAAGGCCTGATTGGCTTTACCTTTAGCAGCTTCCACCAATTTGGTGATGGACTGAATACCTTCGTCCGCCGCTTTGAGGGTCTGCACAGACTGCCCCATATCGTCCAACAGGTTGGTGAGGTCACCAGCGCGGTTGTTCAAGGATGAGGCGGTGAAGAAAGAACCGGGATTGTCAAGGGCCGAGTTAACCTTGAGACCAGTGGCAAGACGGTTCTGCGTTTTAGACATGAGATCAGCAGTGTTTTGCAATGACAGTAGGTTCTGCCGCACGGCTGAAGAGAGTTGAATACTCATATAACTTCCTTTTCTAGGTACTGATATTCCTTCCTGGAACAGCTAGAAAATGAATGAATATGCCTAATGAACCATTAATGCTGAAAATCGAATATAAAAAAGGCGGGCCGAAGCCCGCCTTTCCAAATGATAAGTGTTGGCCTTGACTACAGCAAGCGCAATACGTTCTGGTCGGCCTGCGATGCAAAAGACAATGATGTTGATGCAAGTGTCTGACGTGTTTGCAATGCCAGCAAGTTCGCGCCTTCTTCGTTCGTGTCAGCCAATGTCAGCTTGCCTGAACCTTCTTGCAATGTATTGATCATTGACTTGGTGAAATCCTGGCGGTTTTCAACAACGGTCAAATTTGTACCGAATGTTGAAGCTTGCGACCGCAAGGTGCCCAGCGCGCTGGTCAAGCTGTCCAAAGTGGAGTTGATGGATGCATCAGTGTCAAATGAACCTTGAGCATATCCTGAACCAGTTTGGGTGGCCAAATCAGCAGTTGTGTTGCTGTCGTCGATGGTGATGTCACCATTTTCGGATGTGATGCTAACTGTGGTGCCGTCGGTTGAAGCTGTTACGCCGTCAATCGCGTTCAATGCCGTTACAACGTCTTCTGTTGTTGTGCCCGTGCCATAGTCAATGGTTGCTACGGTCGAGCCGCCAACCTGAACATCCAATGTGTCACCGGCTTCGTCACCGCCTTCCAGAGCGGATTCGGTGATTGACAATGTGCCGTTTGTGCCTACGGTCAAATCTGAAAGACCAAGAGAGCCGGATGTGTCGGTATAGTCTACCGCAGAGATGTCCAACTTAGATGTACCATCTTCGTTAAACACCACTGACAAATCGTTGCCTGTACCCGCCAACAGGTTCTTACCTGAGTAGCCAGAGTCTTTGGCCAATGTTTCGATTTGGTTGAGCAGTTCGTTATATTCGCCGGCAAATTTACGACGGTCAGCTGTAGAAGATGACTGCAGCGCTTGGTTCGCCTTCGCCTTTGCCGCTTCTGCGAGCTTGGTGATGGCTTGGATACCTTCATCCGCGGCTTTCAATGTTTGAACGGCCTGGCCTTGGTCATCCAACAAAGATGACAGGTCTGATGCACGAGAGTTCAAGGATTGAGCGGTGAAGAATGAACCTGGGTTGTCCAACGCAGAGTTCACTTTCAAGCCAGTTGAAAGGCGGTTCTGCGTTTTGCTGAGCATGTCAGCCGTGCCCTGAAGGGCGGTAAGGTTCTGACGGACAGCTGATGATAGTTGAATAGCCATGATACTAAATACTCCATTCTGGCTTTACCAACGGGCCTTTCTGGCCCGCGCTTTCGATTGAAAAGTTTCAGTCAATTCTTTGACCGCCACTTCCCGCGATATCCCTCTTAAACCATCGATCAAGTGAACTAACTCTTAATCGCACAGGGCGAGGAACTCCTATGGTAAATCGCTGTTTAACTGGCATGGTTAACAGCGATTTTACAGATACTTAGCCCTTAATTGATTGCAACTGACGCAACAGATCGGGAGAGGGGACCCATCGGCGATTGATCATTCGGGGAAAATCAATATGACCCGGTTCTCCTTCTTCCGCATTTGCGGCCAGGGAGGCTTCAAATAAAAGGCTTGCTGGTGCTGCCGGTCCCACCAATTTGGGGATGTCTGGCAGCCCGTCGTCGGCGACTGGATTGACACGCTGGGGGTTTGCAGGTGGCGCTGCTTGGGCGCTGCCTACCTGTGGCTTCGTCGAGGCCGCATCCTGCGGTTTGTAATCCTGTTGAGGGCGTGCGTTCCCGCTTTGAGCGGCGCCACCTTGAAAACCGGCGGCAGAGTCTATTCTGACGGTCACGGCTCTTCTCCATGAAAATTTCGGCACTTCTTGCCTGGGTGCATCTTGGAGAAAAGAGATTGCGTATGTGTAATGTGGTGAGTTGTTATTTAAATAAAAATTGAATAAATAGCAGGCGACACTTCTGCCGCCTGCGAAGCAATTCTAATTAGCTGGTTTTGTTGATGGAAACGCCTTGCAGGCTTTCGCTTTTTTGCGCTGTTACGCCGTTGCCGCCATAAGTTTTTGGCTTTTGGGCGCGTCCCAATTGCGCCGCAACATCGCCTACAATTTCCTCAGACAGGGATTTTGCAGTGGCCAGCACCCTCATATTCTCAGCCATTTGGGTGGCGAGGGCAGTTTGGCTCTTTTGCAGCTCTTCCAGCAAATGCGGGGCTGTTTGTTTTAAGCTGTCCACATTGTGTTGGATGGCCCGGGCCAACCCCACATATTTTTGCGCCAGTTCCGCCTTGGGGGCGGCGAGTTCGCTTGCCTGCAGCAGACGCCCGGCGCGTAAAAGGGTGGTTTCATTATTCATGATATCCACCAATCGGGTCAGCGTGTCCCGCGCCGCAATGCAAACCTCTTCTGGCTCACCCGGCAGGGGAATCGGAGGCTTTTTGGCCAGCGTCTGGGCTCTTAACTGATGTGGGGTCATTGTTGGTACGCTCCTGATACATAAGCAGGGTTAGGCTGCGCCGCTGGTCGCGGTGCATTGATTGATTGTTGTGACAAGATAAGATCGCGCAAAATATCGTCGGCCAGGCCAATGCCGCCATTGCCGGCCATGTTTTTGGCATATTCCTCACCAAGCATGCCGCGCCATGTTTCTTCGGCATAGCCGCCGCCAAACATGCCTTCGGAATCGCTGGCTTTGGTCATTTCGCTCATCAAGGTGTTCAAAAACACGCCTTCAAGCTCAACCGATTTTTCCTTGAGGGAGGCAAATTGTGCCTCTGTCATATTGAATGGTTTTTGAACCGGGTAATAAACGTTTGCCATCGACATCAGATCACCTCGATTTCAGCTTGCAAGGCGCCAGCGGCCTTGATTGCCTGCAGAATGGAGATCAGATCGCGCGGCGAAATACCCAGCGAGTTCAGCCCATCAACCAGTTCTTGAAGGGTAACGGTTTCATTGAGTGTCGCGAGATTGCTGTCAACCTGATCAACTTGAATCTCTGTGCGCGGCACGACTACGGTTTGTCCGTTTGCCAGCGGGTTGGGCTGTTCAACCTGGGGATCTTCGGTGATGGTGACGGTCAAGTTGGACTGCGCAATGGCGACGGTGGAGACACGCACGTCGCGCCCCATCACCACAATGCCGGAATTTTCGTCAATCACAATCTTCGCCGGCAGGTCCGGGGTGATGACCAATTGTTCAATATCGGTGATCAGATCGACAATATTGCCGTTAAACCCGCGGGGCAGGGTTAGGTTGACCGTCGCATTGTCCAGCGGCACGGCTGTCGGCATGCCAATCAGATTATTGATGGCCAGTGCAATACGGCGGGCGGTGGTGAAATCTGGGTTACGCAAGGCCAAACGGACGGCGCGGCGGGCCCCCAGATCGAAATCAACTTCGCGTTCAATCAAGGCGCCATCGGAAATGCGACCAGTGGTGGGGACACCTGAAACGATCGTGGCGCCGTCACCTTCAGCCTGAAAACCATTGATGGCGATTGGGCCTTGCGCGATCGCATAGACTTCGCCATCGGCGCCCATCAGCGGGGTCACCAACAAGGTGCCGCCCTGCAGGCTTTTGGCGTCTCCCAATGCCGACACAGCGACGTCAAGCCGGGAGCCTTGGGTGGCAAAGGCGGGCAAATTGGCCGTGACCATGACGGCGGCCACATTGGCGGTGCGCATATTGGTGCCGCGGGTATTGACCCCCATGCGCTCCAGCATGGCCACGAGGCTTTGCCGGGTGAATGGCGCGTTGTTGAGGCCATCGCCCGTGCCGTTAAGGCCGACCACAAGGCCGTACCCGACCAATTGGTTTTCGCGCACACCTTCAATGGTGACAATATCTTTGATGCGCGCGGCATTGGCCTCGGCCGCCAGCAGCGCAATGGCCATTATGGCCATCATCCATTTTGTCGTTCTTGCAAAAACAGTTCTCATCATTTTCCCCATTTAACTTGCCGACCTCATTCCCCAATCAGGTGCGGCGTGTCCTCATAAAAGCGAAAACCGTGCCAGTTGATGAGTAAAGTGATTAAAGTGCTGAGTTATTTGAATAAAATTGAGTTTGCGTGGCTTTTGCTTTTGTTTTTGGTTTGAAAATGCTAGTTTCTCTAGGTAAATAATGCCCATTGTCAGGAATTGGCAAAAGGGGCTGGGCATAAATTGCCGGTCGCAAAAAACGGAATTTTTAATGCGCATCACAGATACCAATAGAACCAGCCGAACCGCGCCTAACAAAACGGCGAAAGGGCGTGGCCAAGGTGAGACATTTTCGGTGGAACAGGAAAAGAGCGCCGGGCAAGCGCGGCACTCTGCCGGTGTGGAGCATGTGGGCAGTGTTGATGCGCTTTTGGCGCTACAAAGCGTTGAAGATCCAACTCTGGCCAAAAAGAAAAGCGTAAAGCGAGGTCACCAGTTGCTGGATGGTCTTGAGCGGTTGAAAACCGATCTACTGGTTGGGCGGGTGAGTGAAGCCCGACTGCAAAACATGCATAAAATTTTGAAAAATGCGCCCACCACTGACGATCCCGCGCTAAAAGCAGTGATAGATGATATCGAATTGCGCGTGCAGGTGGAGCTGGCCAAGCTTGGCCGTCTTTGACCGAAACTCCCCAAATTTTGTGGATAAGTCTTCGTCATTTTACCGTCATGAATAACGCTTAGACCGCAATGAAATTAGCGGCTTGTCGCAACGGCGTTTGGCGATTATATATGGCCCACATTAGTTGAGGGAGTAAGACTCAATGTCGATGGACTTGGAAAGCGAAATTACTGCACCCGAGTTGGATAAGCAGGAAATTGATAACTATCGTCCCAGCGAGGACGAAGAGTTTATGAATCCAAAGCAATTGGCCTATTTCCGCCGCAAGTTGCTGGCGTGGAAAAATGATATTTTGCGTGAAAGCAAGGAAACATTGGATGCCTTGCAGGAAGAAAGCCAGAACCACCCGGACATTGCTGACCGGGCGTCTTCTGAGAGTGATCGGGCGTTGGAACTGCGGACACGGGACCGTCAACGCAAGCTGATTTCAAAAATTGATGCGGCGCTGAAGCGCGTGGATGATGGCACCTATGGCTATTGCGAAGAAACTGGCGAGCCGATTGGTCTTGCGCGTCTCGATGCGCGGCCGATTGCAACCCTATCTCTTGAAGCGCAGGAAAAACACGAGCGGCGCGAGAAGGTTTATCGCGACGACTAGATGTGCCTTTTAATGGTTTGATTTGACTTATAGTTATAAGTTGGGACAAACTATGTTTGTGTCTTGGCGGCGGGCGAGAGTTGGCACATCTGGTTGAATGAGGGCGTTGTTTCAAGGGTGGGCGCTATGACAGCACAGGCTGGGCGAGAGATGGAGGTGGAACGGCCGACGGCCGGGAAGCCGCAACGAGTTTCGCCCGAAAGCTGGCCCGTATCCCAACCTTATGATGTGGTTTTTTATCGCTCACGCGGTCCAAAATCTCGTGTAAATGTCACCTTTCAGCACGCCTTTGATCTGGATGCTTTCAAGTCCTCGCGGAAATTCACCCATTGTGCTCTTGTGGGGTCTGAACTGACGGCTGTTGAGGCCTATCCGAGGGCGGTCAAGGGCTATTATACCGACATGCTGCATCCGGGCGGGGTGCGGTTCGTGCCGGTGATTGACCTTTGCTATGACAGCAAAAAACGATATCGCGATTTTTTGGTATTGCGTTGTCCGGACTTGCGCTCGCCGGATACTTTTTTCGGGGCCGAGAGCATGATGCGTGCGTGGCGCTATATTGAATCAAAATATAGTTTGCGGCGCTTTATCGGCTTTGGTCGCGGGCCCAAGGACAATCAGAACGCCAAGCAGATCAAGGAATGGCTATCCTGTTCGGATCTGGTGATCAAGATTCTGGCCGATTCTGAACGTTTTGGCATTAAATTTCGCGAGCGCACAACCCCTTCGGGCCTGGTGGCTCAGCTGAAAATGCGGGGCTGGCAGGATGTGACGGCTGATTATGCGCCGGAACGGTTTGAAATCAAATCCCGCCAATATATGCAGCGCTTTGGCCTTTCTGGTGCAAACAGGGCAGGCGTAGACATTTTCGCCCTGAAAATGGCCTGGAATCTGGGCACCTTTGGTCAATCCATTCAGCGCCAGCAATATCTGGTGGAAGAATATATCAATCGCCGCCTGTCTAATTTGTGGCACCACGACGCTGACGCCAAGAGCTTTTTAGAGCGGTTTACCGCGGATCACGCCATGGGCGTGCTCAAGCAAATCCGACAGATGCGCGCGGATGATTTTGGCGATCATATCGATCCACTTCTCGCTGAGTTGTCGCAAAAACGGCATTTCCTGAAATAGTCTATTTTCAGATTTTCCTCTTTACATGCAACTTTATTGGGGGTGTTCGCGTTATACCTTCAAATCAAAGCCCTATGGCCCTTGCGCTGCTGTCACGCTATGGCAGCGTGCGGGCCACAGAGCAGAAATGGAGGCAATCATGTCCGATAAAGATATTTATATCCAGAAAACTCAAGCCAAACTTGACCAATGGGATGCCGAAATTAAAAAAATGAAGGCCAAAGTTGAAGAGGCCGACGCTGACGCCAAGATGGAATATCAAAAAGAGCTGGATGAAATGCGCGCCCAGCGCGAAGATGCGCAAGAGCGGTTGGAAGAGCTCCGCAACGCAAGCGATGATGCTTGGAAGGACATGAAGGGCGGCTTTGAACAGGCTTGGACAAACATCACCAGTGCATTTGATCGGGCCCGCGATCGGTTTAATTAAGCGCTCGTTTATCGTTCGCTATCATCCAAAACGGCGCCATTTTTGGCGCCGTTTTTTGTGGTGGTTGCAGCGGGGGCAGTGCGCCTTGCCGCTGCTTCGGTATGAGAAATTGTCAAAAGGTATGTCGGCCGATTGCTTGAGATGGTGAGTCGGATTTATCTGCTAGCGCGTTGATGTATAAAAAGGTTTCTATTTCTGGAGCGGCGGGGGAGAGGGGCCGCCCATATTGATTGGCTCAAATGACATGATTGTATGCGCCAGGTACGGACGACGCCTTTCGTGACTGGGCTGATCCGCGGTTTGGCGGATATCGCTATTGGGACCCCTCATTTTGTTCGAGCTGATCAAGGTGGACTAACAGTTTTCGGGTCAAGTGATTGAGCTGGGTGATTTCATCAGCACTGAGGGCCGCGAGCAAACTGGCTTCGTTGGCGACATGTTCTGGCACCATTTCATCGATTTTGGCGCGGCCTGCGGCGGTGAGCGCCACCAGATTTGAGCGGCGATCATTGGGGTTGGGGCGGCGTTCGATCAGCCCGGCTTTTTCCAGCTTGTCGATGCGGTTGGTCATGCCGCCGGAGGAGACCATGGTGGCTTCATAAAGCGCGGTTGGCGACAGGGCAAAGGGCGCCCCGGCGCGGCGCAGTGTGGCCAGCACATCAAATTCGCCTGGTTGCAATCCGTAGCGTGCAAAGAGTGGCTCGATGTGATCGCGCTGGGCCCGCAAGGATAATTCGGCGATGCGCCCCAGGGTTTCCATGGGGACGGGGTCCAGTTCCGGACGTTCTTTTTGCCATTGTTTGGCGGCCAACGCTGCGCGATCCATATTTTTTCCTTTATCTTAATGTCAAGATACTTTATGGTAAGATAAATTGAAGTCCAAACAGAATATGAGTATGACCAACCTGTCACAAAATCCAACCATCAATCTTGGCGCGTCCCCAATGCGGCGCTTTTGGCATCAATTTGATTTCGGCATGTTGCTCTTGTTGCTGATTGTGGGGTTCTTTCTGGGCGTCACCGCCGTTTTGGGCAAAGTGGCAATCAATACGGGCTGGACGCCGACCATTTATCTGGCCCACACCACGCTGGGGGGCGGGCTGTTGATGCTCGCGGGAACCAGCCTTTTTGGTCAGCGAGCCCGATTTGATGCAGGTGTTTGGCGCTATAATTTTATGTCCGGCCTGTTGTTTGTGGTGCCCAATCTGATGTTCTTTTTTGCCGTGCGGTATGTGGGGGCGGGCTTTATTGCTTTTGCCACCGCTTTTGCGCCGGTGCTGACCTTTTTTGTTGCTGTGGCGATTGGTGATGACCGCTTTTCGTTAGGCAAAATCTTTGGCGTCGCCATGGCGCTGTTGGGGGCGATGTTGCTGGCGTTTGGCAAATTGACGGACACCAGCATTGCGCCGCTCTGGATCATTGTCAGTCTGATGGGGCCAGTGTTTTTGGCGTTGGGTAATATTTTCCGCTCGCGCTTTTGGCCCAAAGATGCGGCACCCTTGGCGCTGGCGCCCTGGATGCTGATCATGGCCGGGCTCTATAGCTATTTATTTGCGCTGCTCACTGGTGAGTTGAGCCATGAAACAGTCAGCAAGGCGGGCCTTGTGGTGATGGGCGCGCAAATGCTGTGTTTTGCTGCCGGGTTCGGCTTCTATTTTGTGCTGCAAAAGCGCGGCGGGCCCGTCTATTTGAGCCAGATCGGACCGGTTATTGCGCTGGTTGGCGCAATTTTGGCCGCGACCTTTTTGCGCGAAGACCTGACCTTGATGGTGGTGCTGGGCGGTGCGGCTGTGATCGCCGGGGTGGTGATTTTCAATGGGGCCAATTTTGGCCGGAAAGGCTAGGTCCTGACCGTAGCGCTTTAAAAACAAAAAGGGCGCGACCAATTGGGGAAAGTCGCGCCCTTTGGGGAAGGGCTGATCACAAATTGGGGAAAGCGATCAGCCAATATATGGACACCTTAGAAGGGGAGAATGGCGTCCATAAATTGCTGGCCATAACGTGGCTGTTGTACATCGGTGATCTGGCCGCGGCCGCCATATGAGATGCGGGCCTGGGCAATCTTTTCTGACGGGATGGTGTTGTTGGCGCCGATATCTTCGGGCCGGACCACACCAGCGATGATCAGGTCGCGGACTTCAAAGTTTACCCGCACTTCCTGACGTCCTTCGATTACCAGGTTGCCATTGGGCAGTACCTGTACCACCACGGCTGCAACAGATGTGTCTAGGGTTTCAGAGCGGTTCACCGAACCATCGCCTGTGTCGGCAGAACCAGAGCTGAGTTCGATCGCGCCATTTGCTGAAACGTCGGGCACGACGGAGTTAAAGATGGAGCCGACCACCCCACCAGCGCCTGCATCATTTGTGCTGGTGCGGGAGCGTGATGTTTTGTTGGCAATCTGGGCTTTGTCAGCAATGGTCACATCCACGGTGAGAATATCGCCCACCTTGCTGGCGCGTTGGTCTTTGAAGAAGCCACGCTTGCCAGAGATAAACAATGAGTTTGGCTGATAGGAGACCTTTTCAGGCTCCGGCATCGGCATCGACACTGGCTTGTAGCCTGCTCTGGCCTGCGGGTTTTCGATGGCGGTCAAGGACGGTGCCTTGCCGATGCTGGCAATCCGGTTGGCGGTGGTGCAGGCAGTCAATGAGATGCCCATGGCGATCAATATGACGAGTTGAATAAGTTTCATCTTCGCGCTCCTAATTCGCTGTCGCGATTTTGGCGGGACCGGTTGGGATGGCCACGGCGCCTGCGCCAGTAACGATGCCCTGAATTGGTTTGTTGGACATCAGATTGAGAACAGTGACCGGCTCATCGATGGCAGCTGATTGCAATGCCTTGGCCTTCACGGTGAGGGTGAGGGCACCCTTTTTGAAATAAAGCGTAACCAGATCATTGCGGTTGATCACATCGGGCTCGGTTACATCGGACATCCGGATTGGGCTGCCACCTCGCAGGGAGCGGGTGAGGCTTTTGCCCACCAGATCTTCGATTTGAACTGAACCTTGTGCACGCACCACTTGCTCTGAGGCGGGCCGCATTTCAATATCGCTCAGTTTCAAGATTTCGCCCTTAGCTTTGGATGTGGCCACAAAAGGCGCCTCGATCAAAATGTCGATCCGGCCGTTAATTTGCAGCGGTTGTCTATGGCCGGCGAGGGCCAGGCGCGCCGTGAAGGTGCGCGTTTGAGGGCCAACTTCAAAATCAAGTACCATGACCGGATTGTCCGAAGCGCTATCGGCAAACAGCTTGTTCAAACCGGTGTTCAAACGCACCTGGGCGGTTTCCCCCGCCAGCAACAATTGCCGGGCCGCCAGTTCTTCATTGACCAATTGTGCAACAAAATTGTTGTCGATTTTGATGCCAGCGCGCTCAACCCGCACTTGGGACAGGCCCGCCGTATCGTAGTTTTCCAGTCCGGCCCGCTGGGCAGCCAATTGTACAGATGCAAGTGGGACCGCGCCGACAGTCCCCGGCGCAGGGCTGCGAAAAAGGGCGGTTTCGGCGTGAATACCGGCATTGTCGAACATGTCTCCGACGGTGACGATTTTGGTGTCCACAATGATGGACGGCTTGAGCACAGGGGTGGCCCACGCATTTTGCGCCAGAAGGGAAGTGGCAAGCACCAGTGCAGTTTTTGTGAGTGTTTTAAACATGTTCTCAACCTACCCCTAGCGGATCTGCGATGTAGCTTGCAGCATCTGGTCAGCCCCAGAAATGACACGTGCGTTCATTTCATAGGCACGCTGCGCAGCAATCAGATCTGCAATTTCTGTTACCGCATTGACGTTGGCGAGTTCCAAATGTTTTTGCAGCATATTGCCGAACCCATCCTGATTGGCGACGCCGTTTTGCGCTGGCCCGGAAGCGGCGGTTTCCACATAGGCGTTGTCGCCAATGCTTTCGAGGCCCGCCTTGTTGGCAAAACGACTGAGCTGGATTTGCCCGAGGGCGGTTGGCGTTGATTCATTGTCCAGAAACGCTTCGACTGTGCCGTCGGCTGAGATCGATACTGCGCGGGCATTTGCAGGAATGTTGATGCCCGGCTGCACGATGTAGCCCTCGATGGTCACCAGATCGCCGTTGGAATCACGTTCAAATGAGCCGTCGCGGGTGTACCCTGTGCGGCCATCCGGCAGGTTGATCGAGAAAAAGCCTTCGCCGCGAATGGCGATATCTAGCTCTTTTTCTGTCGGCTGGATATTGCCTTGGCTCATCACGCGAGGTGTGGCACCGGTTTTTACACCTGAGCCAATTTCAACGCCTGTAGGCAACTGGGTGCCAGCGGCGGAAGTTTGCGAGCCGGCGCGTCGATAGACTTGATAGAGCAAATCCTGAAAGTCGGCACGTTGGCGTTTGAAGCCGGTGGTGCGCATGTTGGCGATGTTGTTGGAGATAATCTCCACATTGCGTTCCTGCGCTGACATGCCTGTGGAAGCGATATAGAGTGCCTTCATAATTCTGTTCCTTTCGCTTTCACTTAAGCTTTGGTGTCGCCAAGTTTGCGGATCGCTGTGCGGCGCAATTCGTCCTGGCGTTGTTGCATGCCCGAAATGGATTCATAGGCCTTTGTGACGCGGATCATCTCGGTCATTTCAGAAACGCCAGAGACATTGGAGCGCTCAATAGCCATTTGCACAAAGCGGGATGGGTTGTCGTAAATTGGGTTTTCGCCTGAGAACATGGTGTCGCCCTCGCGCCGCAAGCTTTGCGGATTATCAAACTCGGCAACACGCAGAATACCTTTGTCGCCAGCGGAGGAGGTCACGCGGCCCTCTGCGGTGATGGTTATGCCGGTTTCTTCCGGGCCGAAAGTTACAAAGCCACCATCGGCCAACACGTTATAGCCCTCGGATGTGACCAGTTCGCCCCGCTCGTTCAACTGAAATGAACCGTTGCGGGTGTAACGCTCGCCGCCCGGCGTATCAATAACAAAGAAGCCCTTGCCCTGGATGGCGACATCCAGCGGGTTGCCTGTTTGCGTGATGCTGCCGGAAGAAAAGTCGTGAACTGTCGCCCAATCCTGTGTGTAAGAAAGCGGCTGGTCCAGCATTTCAAAATCTTTATGACGGGCGACCGGCATGACATATTCTTCGAAAAGAATGTCCATATTTTTGTAACCGACAGTGTTCAAGTTAGCCATATTGTTGGCCACGACATCCATTTGCCGCCGCAGTGCGATTTGTCTTGATAAGCCGATGAGCTGTGCGTTTTCCATGGCACCTGTCTCCCCAATTTAATGTTTGACCGTTCGACTTCCCCAAGTCGGCGGGTCTGCCATCAGTAATGCGAGGATCGTGCCAGTTTTTTAAGTGTATGATTTTATTCAATTTTTATGAAAATGCGAACCGAATAGTGCAATGGCATATCTGCAGGGTGGAAAAATTTACCGGGCAAAAATTGCCGCAAAATGCAAAAAGTAACCCTTCGTTAACCTTCTCGACCTTACCACTAGTATGTATAGGCAATGTGCGCGCAGCGCCTATGATTCTAAGGACTATTGAGGACCGGCATGGCCAACGAAGATGCAAATATCGACCCCATCGATGGGGAAGAAGGTGAAGCCAAAAAGAAAAAGCCGCCCATGATGATCATCATCGGGGGGGCTGTGTTGCTTTTGGCGGCGATCGGCGCGGCTGTCTACTTCTTTATGTTTGCCAATGCGGAACAGGACAATGCCGAGCTGCAAGATGTGCGCGCGGCCATTTTTTATGACCTGCCCACCATCACGGTCAATCTGAACGATGATGCGGACAATGATGAAGTGTTTTTGAAGCTTGCGATTGCGCTTGAGCTCTCTGATGAGTCCCTTATTGAGATTGTTGAGCCGCGTATGCCTCGGGTGTTGGACACGTTCCAAGTCTATCTACGCGAACTTCGGCGATCTGATTTGGAAGGTTCTGCCGGGATTTATCGGTTGAAGGAGGAATTGCGTCGCCGGGTCAATCTTGCAGTGTTTCCCGCGCAGGTGGACAGCATTCTGTTTAAAGAAATTCTGGTTCAATAGGTTTACATCATGGCTGATGAAAAAGACGATCTGATGAGTGCTCTGGACGAAGAACAGTCCAAAAATGACGACGATATGGCGTCTGAATGGGCCTCGATGATCGAAGGTGCGGACGATGGTGATAATGAATCCCAAGCCGACCGCATCCTTAATCAGGATGAGATTGATAATCTGCTTGGTTTTGACCAGGCGGACTTGAATGAAGGCGAGATGTCCGGGGTGCAGGCGCTGATCAATTCGGCTCTTGTCTCCTATGAACGTTTGCCGATGTTGGAGATTGTATTTGACCGTCTGGTGCGGTTAACAACAACCTCCTTGCGCAATTTCACTTCGGACAATGTGGAAGTGTCCCTCGACAGCATCACCTCGGTGCGGTTTGGCGACTATTTGAACTCGGTGCCTTTGCCAGCAATACTGACCGTGCTTAAAGCTGAAGAGTGGGACAATTTTGGCCTGATGACGGTCGAGAGTAATCTGATTTACTCCATGATCGATGTGTTGTTGGGCGGGCGTCGCGGCAACAATACGATCCGGGTGGAAGGGCGGCCCTATACCACCATCGAGATGAGCCTGACCAAGCGTATGATCGAGTTGATCCTCGATGATATGATGAAGGCCTTTGAGCCGCTGACACCTGTCACGTTCAATGTGGAGCGCATGGAAACCAATCCGCGCTTTGCCGCGATTGCGCGGCCTGCCAACGCGGCGATTTTGATCGAGTTGCGCATTGATATGGATGACCGGGGCGGTAAGGTCGAGATCCTGTTGCCCTATGCGACGATTGAACCGATCCGTGAACAATTGCTGCAAATGTTCATGGGGGAAAAGTTCGGCCGTGACCCGATTTGGGAAGGGCACTTGGCCTCGGAAATTTACGCCGCGGAAACGGAGCTGGAAGCGGTGCTGCACGAATGGGAAATTCCACTCTCGCAAGCGATGAATATCGAACAGGGCGATACGCTGATGTTTGAGCGCACGCCTAATGATCCGGTGTCCCTGCGTTGTGGCGATGTGAAATTGACCGAAGCCCAGATGGGTCATATCGGCAAATATGTTTCTGTAAGGGTAACCCGTCCGCTCAACCCACCGAAAGTGAATATGTCGGTGTTTGAGGCGATGGACGAGCAGGGGAGTGATTAATATGGGCGGACTGGCATTTGGATTGATCGTTGAAGGGGCTGTGGCCATCTTGTTGATGCTGACCATTGGCTATTGCTATGTGCTCAATGTGCGCCTGAAACGGCTACACGCCGATCGCGATGCCCTGCGGGCCATGATCACCGATTTGGTGCGGGCCACGGATATGGCCAATGGCGCTATTCAGGGTATGAAGCAGACCGCCGCTGAGAGCGACGCGCAGTTGCGGGCGCGGCTTCAACAGGCTGAGGGCTTCTCCCGCGAAATGAATGAACAAGTACAAGCGGGGCAAGAGCTGCTGCATAAGATTGGTCAGATCGCAAAGACGGCACGTGACGCTGAAGCGCAAAAAGGAGGTGCGGGCTATCGGCCAGTGCCGCCTGCTGCGGAACGGCCTGTTGAACCAAGCACGCCCCGGGCGCGCAATGCCTTGTCGCAGCTCGATAAATACACCCGTTCTAAAGGTGAAGCCGCATGAATTCAGTTCGCTTGTTGCCGGTGGTCATGGTGGCTGCAGGAGCGCTGTTCTTGTTTAAAGTACTCGGAATCGTATCTGGCGAGGGCTACAGCCTGAGCGGGGCACAAATGGTGAGTGCGCAAGAGGCACCAGCCAAGCCGCAGGACGCGCAGGTGCAAGTCGACAATACCCCAAAGCCAACCGGCAACAGCCTTGCGGATAGTGCGACAAAATCTGAAGGCGACATGGCTGCTGAGGAATCAAATACTGACGCCTCGCCGATTAAACTCACCAAGAGTGGCGAGATTGTTGGGCTTGATGAGGGCCAGCTGGCAGATACCGAACGGGCGATTTTGGCGCGGCTGAGTGAACGGCGGAAAGAACTGGACGCGCTGGAAGAGCAGCTCAGAGTACAGGAGGACATTGTGCGGGCGGCGGAAAAGCGGCTGGAAACCCGCGCAGCCGAATTGCAGCAGATTGAAGCGCGTATTCAAGAGCTGGTAGATCGCAAGCAGGGCCTGGAAGATGAGCAGTTCAAATCACTTGTGTCCATGTATGAGAATATGAAATCCCAAGATGCCGCTCGCATCTTTGATCGGCTTGATATGATGGTTCTGGTGCGTATGGTGGAGCAAATGAATCCGCGCAAGATGGCGGCGATTCTGGCGGATATGAATGCTGAAAAAGCAGAAGCCTTGACCATCAATCTGGCCAACCCAAACTTGCAGAACAATGAGAACGCTGACGAGCAGACACAAGACGGCCTGCCGCAAATTGTTGGGCAGTAAGCGGCTTTGCGGCTTGTGGTAAGTAAAGTGTTAATTGCTAGGCGTTAGATTGATCCCAACGATTGATCGCAAAGAGGCCCACCCATAAATGGTGTTGTTTAAAGCCCTGCAAAAAGGATTGTGCCGCACGCTGGTTATGGCAGCGTGCGCGGCTGGCTTTGCGATGTCCACAATACCGCAAGTGGCAGTGGCCCAAAATCAGACCGAGCGTCAGCGCCTGGAGGTGGTGGCTCAGGGGCAAGAAGGTTTTGGCCGGATCATCCTGACATTTGTCGACCGGTTGAATCTGCCATCCTATTCCATTTCCACCAGCGGCGGGGTTATGAGCATTGAGTTTTCTCAGCCGATAGACGTTCAGTTGCCGGATGTGACCGAGCAGTTGGGCGAGTATGTGGCGGTCGCGCGGGTTGACCCTGACTATAAAGGCATCCGTTTCGGGTTGAAACGCGACTACCGCATCAATCGAATTGAGGCCGGTGAACGGCTGTTTGTTGATTTTATTCCCCGAGACTGGCAGGGGCTGGACCCTGCTTTGCCCGAAGATGTGGTGGCTGAATTGGCATTGCGCGCTGAGCGGGCGGCAAAGCTGGCTGAACAAAGGCGAAAAGAGCGAATCGCCCGGGAATCCAAGCCAAACGCTATTGTACGCGTGGGCCGTCACCCCACCTTCACGCGGGTTAAGTTTCAATGGACTATTGATACAGAGGCCAGTTGGACAGAGACGCCAAAAGGCGGCACGTTGCGATTTGAATGGCCGATCGATGTTGATCTTTACGCCATCCAGTCTGAGTTGCCCGAGGAGATTGAAAAGGTTGAGAAAGAGGTGACACCAGACGGGTTGATGGTGCGCTTTGAATTGAGTGAGAATGTTGAGCCGCGCTTTTTCAAGGAAGACAAGCGCAACTATACACTGGATCTCGACTTTTCTACGCGAGAAGATGTGGGCGTGCCCATTACCGAGATTGCCCCGGAGCAATTGCCTGAGGAGATTGCCGATCGCGAAGTGGTTGAGGATGTCGTCGAAGAAATTGATCCGTTGTTGCGCAAAACGCCTGCCTTATCGCGACAAACGCGGATCACACCCTTTGTGAATAAAATCGGCGGAACGGTTCGCCTGATTTTTCCGTTTGAGCAAGACACACCGGCCGCTGTGTTCAAGCGCGGTGAAACCGTGTGGATGGTCTTCGATACCCATGTAGCGATCGATTCCCCTGCTGATATGGACTTGCTGGGCGGCATCACCAGCGACATCAAGGTCAACCGGGCGGGCGAGACCCAGATTGTCGAGATGAAAATGAATGCGGACCGACTTGCTACGTTAGGGTCTGAGGGGCGATCCTGGGTGCTGTCTTTGGGCGATATTCTGATCGCACCGACTGAGCCTATGACTTTGACCCAGCAAGCTCAAAGCGATGGGCGCACGGTTTTGGTGGCGGACATTCTGCGTCCGGCCCGCGTCCATCAAATGCGTGACCCAAATGTGGGGGATTTGCTTCAGGTGGTAACGGCCTATCCGCCCTCTCGCGCCATTGTGCGGGATTTGGAATATGTGGATTTCAAAGCACTGCGGGCGGTTCACGGTCTCGTCGTACAGCCGCACCATTCTGACCTCGAATTGCGGATTGAAGGGGCAGAAGTGGTCATTGATGCCAAAGACGGTCTGTTGCTGTCCTCTTCTACCGATATCAACCGCGATGAGCCAGTGGAGGTGGGTGAGCGCGTGGGCTATTTGGACCTGTCGGGGGCCAGCCTTTCTCGCCCGAATGAATTTGTCGCCGAACGTGAAGAGATTATGGTGCGTGCTGCAGAGGCTGAAGGCAAGGCCCGCGAGAGCGCGCGGGTGGAGTTGGCACGCTATTATCTGGCCAACAAGTTGATGCACGAAGCCTTGGGTGTTCTGCGCGTTTGGGAAGAGGACACCAAGCGACCGCAATTGGCTGATGAGGGCAATATGCTCAAGGCAGCGGCCAGTGTGTTGGCCAACCGCCATGATGATGCGTTGGAAATATTGCTGGAAGAACCGTTTGTGGAGGCGGCAGATGCAATTATCTGGCGCACAATTTCCCGGTCGCGGCGCGGTGAGTATGAAATTGCGCGCAACGATGCATTATTAGCTGAAGAGGCTGTGGAGGTTTACCCTCTTTGGGTTGCCAATGAATTCTATTTTGCGGCTGCACGCGCAGCGGTGGAGACGGGCGATTCCGCGGCAGCAATTCGCTATTTGGGCGGGATCGATTTTGGGTCGCTCAACAAAGAAGATCTCAGCCGGTATGACCTGCTCGCCGGACGCGTGGACGAGGTGGACGAGCAATATGATGAAGCGCTGGAAACATATGGCAGCGTGCTGAACATGGATGTGCGCCCAACCTATGCCGAGGCGGTTTATCGGACGCTTCTGGTTCTAGAAAAGAAGGGCAATATCGATCTCGACAAAGCGGTGGACACGTTGTCGATCCAATCCTTGACTTGGCGGGGCGGCGAACTTGGTGCCAACATCCAGGAACTCTATGGCCGCCTACAATTTAAGAATCATGACTATCGCGGCGGATTTGAGACATTGCAGCGTATGCAAGTTGCGCATCAGGATACACCACAAGAAACAAGACATTACGAATTGGCTCGTAAAATTTTCGAAGACTTGTTCCTGAATGGCGAGGCAGACCGGCTGGAGCCGGTGCGGGCACTTGGGCTTTACTACGACTTCCGCAAATTGACACCTTCAGGCGCTAAGGGCGATGAGATGATCCGCAATCTGGCGCGCCGTTTGGTGCGGGTAGATTTGTTGGATCAAGCCGCAGAATTGTTGGACTATCAGATTGAAAATCGCTTGGAAGGGGTCGCGCGTTCGAAGATTGCTGCCGATCTTGCAGTGATTCAGATTGCCAATCGTCGGCCTGACCTTGCGCTGAAAACGCTCTATAAGTCGCGGTTGGCCAATTTGGTGCCGCAACTGGAGCGGCAGCGGCGCATTCTGGAGGCCAAAGCGTTGATTGATGCAGGGCGTGACGAGCTGGCCGTGGACATTTTGCGCAACATTGAAGGGTTTGATGCCCGGTTGTTGGAAGTGGATGCGCATTGGTCTGGTCGCCGCTATCGCGAGGCTGGAGAGCTGATTGAACGCATTTATGCCGATCAATATACCGGGGGTGAATCATTGCCCACCAGCGTGCGCAACGATCTGGTGAAAGCTGCGGTTGCGTACACGTTGGGCAATGATGAGATTGGACTGACCCGGTTGCGGGCGAAATTTTCGAACCGCATGGCATCGACACCGGAATGGCCCGTCTTTGAATTTGTGACGAGCAAAACGGCCTTCGGTACAAAAGAGTTTAAGGCGCTTGCCCGGCAAATTGCTGACGTGGATTCACTCAATTCATTCTTGGCCGCCTATCGGGAGCGCTATGGCACCCAAGGCGCATTGTCGCCAGATCAGGATATCTTATAGGTCGCCTGTTTATCCGATGTAACTTCGGATCAGTGAGCCAGCCACCAGGTTCCACCCGTCAACCAGCACAAAAAAGATCAGTTTAAACGGCAGTGAAATCACGATGGGCGGTAGCATCATCATGCCCATCGACATAAGGACCGAGGCGACCACCATATCGATGACAATGAACGGTACAAACAGCAAAAAGCCAATTTCAAAGGCGCGCCGTAATTCCGAGATCATAAAGGCCGGAACAAGGATTGTGATGTCCAGCTCTTCGGGATTCTCCGGGATCGGGGTTTCAGTTAGATCGAGAAACAGTTGAACATCTTTGTCGCGCACATGGGCGCGCATAAATTCGTGTAAGGGCGCGATGGCTTGTGGCACAGCCTCTTCGATTTGCAAGTCGCCTGCGACAAGCGGCGCAATGCCCTGATCGTAGGAATCTTGCAAGGTCGGGGCCATGATAAAGGCGGTGAGAAACAGGGCCAACGAAATCATGACCGAGTTTGGGGGCGCGGTTTGCAAGCCAATGGCTGTGCGCAGCAATGAGAGCACCACAACGATGCGCGTGAACGAAGTCACCATCACCAGAATCGAGGGGGCGAGCGACAGGATCGTGATGATCCCGATCAACTGCACCGCCCGCTCTGTCAAAGTGGTTTGGTCTTCAAAATCAATTGAAATATCTTGCGCAAAGCCGGGAAAGGCGAGTAACGCCCCCGCCATCAGGATTACAAAGCAAAAGCTAAATGATTTGACGCTGAACCAGGCAACTGATTTTAGCCGATCAGAGGTAAACCGGGGCACTGACGGCGACGCCGCCAGCGCATGGCGCAAACTAATCCTGTTTGGCTTTGTCTTTCCCATGTGCGGTCGTGTCAGCTCCTTGATGCTCAACTTCTGGAGCATTCTTGCCCGCCAATTTATCTGAGTCGGCATTCGCTTCCTCGTTTTTGTTGGCAGAAACAGGGCTATCCACGTCTTTTTGCTTATTGCCGCCGCGCAACAGGCCCGGATATTTCAAGGTTTGGGCCTGAGAATCGGGTCTGGACCGAGCCAGTTCCTGAAGTTTTTCCATCGGGGCAAGATTTGGCATCGGGGTGACGTTGCTTTCCGATTTATGGTTGCTCTCACCCAATTTGGGTTCAACCCTCTCTTCCAGAGGGGACACTGGAGTGGTGCGTGATGGGCCCGCGGGGCGGGGTTTGGCCACCAGCGGTGCAGAAGGTTTGGCGCCCTCCGTCGGTTCCATTTTGGCCTGCATGGATTCGGATTGTGGCGGTTCAGTTTTGGCAGCGGGGACCTGCTGATAGGGCTCTTGCGGGTTTTGGAACCCGGTTTCGATCACCACATCATTGGGGCCACCGATCATAAGCAAATGTTCCTGATTGTCTCGACGTATAATCACGAGCTGGCGTTTGTTATCTACCGGTGCGGACTGTAAAACGGCGAGGCGACGCATGCGATTACGCACCCCATCGCGGCTGGCCCGAAACGCAATTTTGATAAGCCAGACCACCAGAATGATGGCCAAAATCGTGATGAATAGCCCGCCAATTACAATGGCAATATTGCCCAGATCGTCGCCCAATAGTTCAGTTAAAAAACCCATTATCGCCTCTATGTTCGTCTCTTACTTCGGTGTGGCATATGCAATATATCTGGTCAAAATGTGGTGAACGCGTTTTGCCATCGCAAAATGATGATGGCAAAAAATGCCTAGTGCAAGTCCGCAGTTTCAAATTGGTGCTTTTTGGAACACCAACTGATGGCATTTATTGAAAATTGCAAAGATTATTAACGCCGCATTAACCATTTGCCCGGCAATATCTGCCTACTGAAGCTATGAGGTTGGTATGACGATTGCGAAGTTGCCGCTTTTTGACGCGTTAACGCAAAAAATGAAGTGGCACCAGACACGGCAAACCTTGCTGGCGGAGAATATCGCCAACGCTGATACCCCAGACTATCGCGGGCGGGATTTGAAGCAGTTCGACTTTGCCCAGCATCAAAGAGATTTGAAAATGAGCACCGTTTCGACTCGGGTGACGAACGCTCGGCACATCTCGGTGGTCGGTCAGGGCGCGGACGGATTCGGGCCGCGCCAAATGAACAATTTCGAAATTACGCCAGAAGGCAATGGTGTGGTGCTGGAAGATGAAATGATGAAGGTCTCCAGCAACCAGATGGACTACCAAGCGGCGACAGCCGTTTACAAACGCTCCCTGCGGTTGATCAGGACCGCTTTGGGCAAACAGTAATTTGACGAGGTGAGTGATGTCTTCTGACTTTATGAATTCGCTGAAAATTGCGGCAACCGGCCTGCACGCGCAATCAGCGCGGATGCGGATCATTGCCGAAAACATGGCGAACTCCAGTTCAGCTGCGAAAGAGCCAGGGGCCGACCCATATCGGCGGAAAGTGCCGACATTTGAGGCGGTCTATAACAATGAGCTGATGGCCAATGAAGTGAAGATTGGCCGCGTCGCCTATGACCAGAGCGATTTTCAATCACGCTATGAGCCGGGTCACCCGGCAGCGGATGAGCGCGGCTATGTGCTTTATCCCAACGTAAATAGCCTAGTGGAAACCATGGATATGCGCGAAGCCCAGCGCACTTATGAAGCGAACTTGAATGTGGTGACCGTGACCCGGCAGATGCTGGGCGGCACGCTGGACATTCTACGCGGATAGATCGGGAAGGGCTGTGCAGCGCAAAATTGGGGAATGGCGCGCTGGACTAGGCCAAAATTAATTGGGGAATTTTTATGAGCGTACCATTTGCAGCTGCGTCCAATGCCTATGCCAGCGCTGCCCAGTTGGGCAATGTTGGCCAACAAGGAGCACAATTGGCCCAAAAGCCAACCGCTGGTCCAGATTTTGGTGAGATGCTGACCCAAAGTCTGACTGATGTGGTGGAAACAGGTCGTGTCGCCGATCAGAAGGCGATGGATCTTGTGAATGGCGAGTCGAACGTGGTTGATGTTGTGACCGCGATCTCGGAAACTGAGATTGCGATGGAAACGGTGGTGACGATTCGTGACCGGGTGATCACCGCCTATGAATCAATCATGCAGATGCCGATCTAACAAACGGCACAACTAGGAGGCGTTGTTGACCGGCGCACAAGTTCTCGACGTAGCTCAGGATGGTATTTGGACGCTGATTTATATATCCGCGCCGTTGATGATTGTTGGGCTTGTGGTCGGCGTTGTGATTGCGCTGTTTCAGGCCCTGACCCAAATTCAGGAAATGACTTTGGTGTTTGTGCCCAAGATTTTGGCGATCTTTATCACCATGCTGCTGACACTGCCGTTTATGGGCGCGCAAATGGCTGGCTATATGGACCGGATGGTTGATCTGATCATCACCGGCGGCTAGCCATGAACTTAAGCATCAATTGGCTGCCACAAACGGTGTTGCTCTATTTCCTGATCTTTGCCCGTTTGGGCACGCTGATCATGTTGATGCCGGGGTTCTCGTCCAGCCGATTGTCGGTGCGCATGCGTTTGGCGCTGGCACTCACCTTCACCTTCATCATGTACCCGCTGATCTCGCAGACTTACCCGCAGGGCAATCTGGCCTTTTATCCGGTGATTGCCTTGTTGGCCTCTGAGCTGGCGGTGGGCTTTGTGTTGGGCGGCACGGCAAGGTTGTTGACATCGGCGGCGCAGGTGGCCGGTTCGACCATCGCGTTTCAGACCGGTTTGTCCTTTGCGCAAACCTCTGACCCGACACAGGGCGGTTTGCAGGGGGCGATTTTCGGCAACTTTATTGCGGTGCTTGGGGTGACGTTGATCTTCTCGATGGATCTGCATCATCTGGTGCTGGCGGGGATTTATCACAGCTATGAGATTTTCACCCCCGGTGCGCCGATTATGTTGGAAGATGCGGGCACCATGGCGCTGGAGGTAATTTCCTCGAGCTTTGTGGTGGGCGTGCAAATGGCAGCACCCTTTATTGTGTTTGGTCTGGTGTTTTATTTTGGCTTGGGCCTCTTGGCCCGCCTGATGCCGCAATTGCAGGTGTTCTTTATCGCCATGCCGGCCAATATTGCTTTGGGGCTATTGCTGTTTGCCTTGTTGCTGAGCGTAATGATGGCACTTTATGTCGGCCATCTTGAAGCATTCTTTATGGCGCTTGTTGGAGTGAGATAATGGCTGACGAACCGGATAAGTCCGAGAAAACCGAGGACCCCTCCGAGAAAAAGCTGCAGGATGCGCACAAAAGAGGGGACGTGGCCAAAAGCCAGGAACTGACCACCTGGTTTATGATGCTGGGCACGGCGCTGATTTTCTCATTGATGGCGCCAATTACGGCCGGGTCACTGACCGACATGTTGAAAAATGTGATGGCCAATGCTGACCAATATGAAATTGGTGAATCCGGCTTTGCCGGTTTCTGGTATGAATTGGCGGGCACGGTGCTGCTGGTGGCGCTGGTGCCCTTGCTGATTTTGGCCGGGTTTGCTTTGGCGGCCAATTTGGTGCAGCACAAGCCGGTTTGGTCGCTGGATCCGCTAAAGCCAAAATGGTCAAAAGTGTCGCCGCTGAGCGGTGCGAAGCGCTTGTTTTCCAAAGATGCGCTGGTGAACTTTGCCAAGGGTTTGGCCAAGCTTTCGATCGTGTCGATCATCATGTTTCTGGTGATGTGGCCCGAACGTGACCGACTGGACACGTTGGTGACCGCTGATCCCACCACCCTGATGCTGACCTTTCAGGAAATGGGCATCAAGATCATTCTCGCAACTTTGGCGGTTGTGACCGTGGTGGCAGGGCTTGATTTTATGTATCAGCGCAACAAATGGTTTGAAAAACAAAAAATGACCATCAAGGAAGTGCGCGACGAATATAAGCAGATGGAGGGTGACCCGAAGGTCAAAGCCAAATTGCGGCAAATCCGATCGGAACGCGGCCGCCAGCGCATGATGCAAAATGTGCCTGATGCCAGTGTGATCATCACCAACCCGACCCACTATGCGGTGGCGCTGAAATATGAAGCGGGCATGTCTGCCCCGGTTTGCCTGGCCAAGGGCGTTGACAAGGTGGCGCTTAAAATTCGTGAAATGGCGAATGAACACGAAATTCCGATTGTGGAAAATCCGCCCCTGGCCCGGGCACTTTATGCTACAGTGGAGCTTGAAGAGCCGATACCGCCGACCCACTTCAAAGCGGTGGCTGAGGTGATTGGCTATGTGATGCGGTTGCGTCGTGTCCGCTCCTGGAGTGCAAAATCCTCATAGGCTGTTGGCGACCGGGCAAAAAGAGAAAATAATTCCCCCTTTCCCTTGTGGTTGGACGTAATTGGCGCAAAGATTTATGAAGGGTTAATTTTGGTGATTCTCAACGCCAATCAAGAGTAGTGTGAGAGGGCATAGACTATGGCGGTGACCCCGCTTCAAGAGGACACATATCCGCAACCTGCCGTGAAAAAGTCTCTGGGCAATCCCGGGCTTTGGCGCGTGGTGGTGCTGACTTTATTTTTCGTTGGCCTTGCGGTGGTTTATGCCTTTTATGGCGATCAGATTTCCGCTGATATATTGATGCTTGTGCTCGGCTTGCTGGCTGTTTTGGGCGTTTTCAGCCTATTCGGCATGGCAGCGGGGCTGTTTCGATTGGCCCATAGTGATGATGGCCCAGCACTGCAAAACGCAATTGTTGACAGTCTTGATTATGGCGCTGTGGTTGCCGATCGGGATGGGCGTATCGTTTATGCCAATGCCGCTTATGGCGAGCTGGTGGCGGGGTTGGACCGAACGGCGTTGGCCAGTGTGCCGCGCTTGTTCGCGAGCGCGCCTGAAGCGGCCGAGCCGATTTATCGCTTGTCGCGGGCGGCGCAGGAAGGTCGTCGCGGGGTCGAGGATATTCGCCTGACCACATCTTTGACCGGCGAAACGCCGGATATGCCGATCTGGTATCGGGTGCGGGTGCAACCTTTACCTGCTGTGGAGCAAGCCGGGGGCAAACCGTTGGTGATGTGGAGCGTGGAAGATATTTCGCGCGATCGGGCCAAGCAGGAAAATATCTTTTTGGAGCTTCAGCGCGCGATCGACTATCTCGATCATGCACCCGCCGGTTTCTTTTCCACCAATGGCAGTGGGCAGATCCAATATCTCAACGCCACATTGGCCAATTGGTTGGGATATGATTTGGCAGAATTTGAAACCGGGTCGATCCATCTTTCAGAAATTGTGCGCGGTGATGGGTCTGGCCTGTTGCTAGGCGGTTCAGCCGATGGGCAGATCAAAACCGAAATCATCGATATTGATTTTGTGAAACGTGACGGCACCAATTTGCCAGTGCGCTTGTTGCATCGGGCAGCGCGGCTGGCCGAAGGCGATTTGGGCGAGACGCGCACACTGGTGTTGGACCGCTCAAAAGGCGCAGACTTGTCTGAAGAATTACGCACGGCAGAGGTCAAATTCTCCCGCTTCTTTAATGATACGCCGTTTGCGATAGCGGCGGTGGATTCTGAGGGCCGGATTTTGCGTACCAACGCGCCCTTTATGCGCACTTTTGATAATGAGCGCGGCGAGCGGGCCACTGATCACTTGCCGCTAGCCGATTTTGTGGCTGATGACGCCAAGGGCAAATTGCTGACTGCGCTGGAACAGGCCAATGCCAACCAATCCTCGATTGATCCGGTGGATGCGGTGCTTAAGAGCGATAATGAGCGCAGTGTGCGGCTCTATGTGTCTGGCATTGAGGACCCTGATGAACAGGGTGAAAGTGCCATTGTTTACGCGCTGGACACGACGCAGCAGCGGATTTTGGAACAGCAATTTGCGCAGAGCCAGAAAATGCAGGCCGTGGGGCAATTGGCCGGCGGCATTGCCCATGATTTGAACAATATTTTGACGGCGGTCATCGGTTTTTCTGATCTGTTGCTGCTCAATTTGCGGCCCAACGACCCGTCCTTTAAGGACACGATGGAGATCAAGCAGAACGCCAACCGCGCTGCCGGTTTGGTGCGGCAATTGCTGGCTTTCTCTCGGCGGCAGACTTTGCGGCTGGAAGTGTTGGAAGTCTCTTTGCTTGTGGATGATCTGACTGTTCTGTTCAAGCGGCTGATTGGTGACAGCATCAGTTTGAGTGTGGAACATGCGGCCGAGCTCTGGCCGGTGCGGGCCGACCATGTGCAGCTTGAGCAGGTGGTGATCAATCTGGTGGTGAATGCGCGCGATGCGATGCCGGACGGCGGGTCAGTGAATATTCGTACCCGCAATGTGGGTGAAGCCGAAGCCGCTACCTTCAATTATCGCGGTATGCCAGCGGCAGATTATGTGCTGATCGAGGTGGAGGACACCGGCACGGGCATGACCCAAGAGGTGATGGAGAAAATCTTTGAACCCTTCTTTACCACCAAAGATATTGGCAAGGGCACTGGGCTGGGGCTCTCTACAGTATATGGGATTGTGAAACAAACGGGCGGCTTCATTTATGCCGATAGCGAGTTGGGCAAAGGCACTACTTTCCGGATATTCCTGCCGCGTTATGCCCAGGTGACAAAAGAGGTGACGGAGCGTGCGGCCCACCAGCGGCGCGATTTGACGGGCAAGGAGCGCATTCTGATTGTTGAGGATGAGGATAGCGTACGGGCCTTCTCTGCCCGGGCGCTCGCCTCTGCCGGTTATGAGGTGCATGAAGCGGATAGTGGCGTGGAAGCTCTTGAGGTGCTCGAGGATATTGACGGCGAGATCGATTTGCTGATCTCCGACGTGGTGATGCCGGAAATGGACGGCCCGACCTTGTTGGGCGAAATGCGTGAAAAATATCCAGACATTAAGGTGATCTTTGTTTCCGGCTATGCGGAAGAAAATGTCCGTAAAGGTCTAGAAGACGATGTCAGTGTTGAATTTTTGCCCAAGCCGTTCTCGCTAAAACAGTTGGCAGCGAAGGTGAAAAATGTGCTGTCTGGGGAAACTGACGGCGAGGATGACCAGGACTAGGCGACGCGCCTGATTCTCTTCAACTGGCCCCTTGGCGTGACAATCCTAAGTTGCGCGGGGACAGGACGCTGAACTTGGTTAATTTGCATGTGTTTTGGATCAAAAAAAGAACAAATTTAAATTTCGCATATATTTCAGATGTTTATTTGGATTGACATATGGGTGAAAATATGAGAACAAATATAGTACAAATTATATATCACCCCGGGTCCGAATAAATTTGCAAGGGCCCTTGGACTTTGGAATAAGGAGAGGGCATATGGCAAATTCACAGCTTCGCGTGGTCGAAGGGGGATCTATGGATAAGAATAAAGCTCTTGAAGCTGCGCTCTCCCAGATTGAGCGCAATTTCGGCAAGGGCTCTGTGATGCGGTTGGGCGAGAACTCCGCCGTAGAAGTTGAAACTGTGCCGACAGGGTCTTTGGGCCTGGACATTGCGCTGGGTATCGGTGGCTTGCCACGGGGACGGATCGTGGAAGTGTTTGGACCTGAAAGTTCCGGTAAAACCACGCTGACGCTGCACGCGATTGCGGAAGCGCAAAAAGCAGGTGGTATTTGTGCCTTTGTGGATGCTGAACACGCGCTGGATCCGGTCTACGCCCGCAAACTTGGCGTGAATATTGATGATTTACTCATTTCACAGCCGGACACAGGCGAGCAGGCGCTGGAAATTGCGGATACGCTGGTGCGTTCCGGGGCGATTGATTTGCTTGTGGTGGACTCGGTGGCGGCATTGACGCCGAAGGCCGAACTGGAAGGTGAGATGGGCGACAGTCTGCCTGGCTTGCAAGCCCGCTTGATGAGCCAAGCTATGCGCAAGCTGACCGCCTCTATTTCCCGCTCCAAAACAATGGTGATTTTCATCAACCAGATCCGGATGAAGATTGGTGTGATGTTTGGTTCGCCTGAGACCACAACCGGTGGTAATGCGCTCAAATTCTACTCGTCTGTGCGCTTGGACATTCGCCGGATTGGATCCATCAAGGACCGTGATGAGGTGGTGGGCAACCAGACGCGGGTGAAGGTGGTGAAGAACAAGCTTGCCCCACCATTCCGTCAGGTTGAATTTGATATTATGTATGGCGAAGGCATTTCCAAAACCGGTGAATTGCTGGATCTTGGGGTGAAGGCCGGGCTGGTTGAGAAATCAGGCTCCTGGTTCTCTTACGACAGCCAGCGTTTGGGGCAGGGGCGTGAGAATGCGCGTCAGTTCCTTAAAGATAACCCACAAATCGCCTATGAGATTGAAAGTGGTGTGCGCGAGAGTGCCGGGCTTTTGACCGACAATATGATTGCGCCGCCGCAAGAAGAGAAGGCGGAGCTTGACGATAAGTCGGACAAGTAGATCCTCACCATGGTCTGATTTTAGACTTTATCCTTGCTGACCATTTGGGCGCTGATTTGATCGGCGCCCTTTTTGTTGTCAGGACGGGCTTTGCGCCCGATTGAAGCGCTAGACAGGGCGGGTTGTGGCGTGTAAAACCGCCTCAAGTTCTGACCATTTGTGCAAGGCCAATAGAGATTTATGACCAGCGTAAACGATATTCGTTCCAAGTTTCTTGATTATTTCAGCTCGCATGATCACGAATTGGTCGAAAGCGCGCCTTTGGTGCCGCGCAATGATCCAACCCTGATGTTTGTGAATTCGGGCATGGTGCCATTCAAAAATGTGTTCACCGGTGTGGAAAAACGCGACTATAGCCGCGCCACCAGTGCCCAAAAATGTGTGCGCGCCGGGGGCAAGCACAATGATTTGGACAATGTAGGTTTCACAGCGCGTCACCACACATTTTTTGAAATGTTGGGCAATTTCTCGTTCGGCGACTATTTCAAGGAGCAGGCGATCGAACATGCCTGGGAGATGGTCAATAAGGAGCTTGGCCTGCCCAAAGACAAGCTGCTGGTCACTGTCTATCACGAGGATGATGAGGCGTTTGACCTTTGGAAAAAGATCGCTGGCTTGAACGATGACAAAATCATCCGTATCGCCACCAATGACAATTTCTGGATGATGGGCGATACCGGCCCGTGCGGTCCGTCGTCTGAAATCTTTTACGATCATGGGGAGCATATTTGGGGTGGGCCTCCAGGCAGTCCCGAAGAAGATGGCGATCGTTTCATTGAGATTTGGAACCTGGTGTTCATGCAATATGAACAGCACGCCAATGGTGACCGTACAAATCTGCCCCGTCCGTCCATCGATACGGGCATGGGTTTGGAGCGCATCGCCGCGGTGTTGCAAGGCACCCATGACAATTATGAAACCGACATGTTCAAATCACTGTTGGCCGGCGTCGCCGATGTCACCAACACCGATATTGGCGATAAGGGCGACCAGAGCCGCCGTGTGATTGCCGACCATTTGAGGTCTATGTCTTTCCTGATTTCTGAGGGCGTGCTGCCCTCCAATGAGGGCCGGGGCTATGTGCTGCGCCGGATCATGCGCCGCGCCATGCGTCACGCGACTTTGCTGGGCACTAATGAGCCGGTGATCAACAAGCTGGTGGGCAGCTTGGTGCGAGAGATGGGCCAAGCCTATCCGGAACTGTCGCGCGGTGAAGCGATGATCAAGGAAACCATCAAGCTTGAGGAAGAGCGCTTCCTTAAAACCTTGAGCCGCGGCTTGCAGATCCTTGAGGACGAAACCGAAAATTTGAGCAAAGGGGCGACGCTGGACGGTGCCACCGCATTCAAGCTTTATGATACCTATGGTTTCCCGCTTGATTTAACCCAGGATGCATTGCGCCAGCGGGGCATTGAGGTCGACCAGAAGGGCTTTGATGAAGCCATGGCGGCCCAAAAGGCCGAAGCCCGCAAAAACTGGTCCGGGTCTGGCGACGCTGCATCTGAAGCCATCTGGTTCAAGATTGCCGATGAGAAGGGCACGACAGAGTTTTTAGGCTATGAAACCGAGCAGGCGGATGGCGAGTTGGTGGCCATTGTCAAAGATGGCGCCGAAGTCGATCAGCTGAGCGCGGGTGAGAGCGGCATTCTGGTGTTCAACCAGACCCCGTTTTATGGGGAAAGCGGCGGCCAGGTGGGTGATACTGGTCGGGCACATGAAGAAGATGTGGCTGTGGAGATTTCCAATACCACCAAAATGGCTGGTGTTTTTGCCCATCATGCGAAAGTGGCAAATGGCACCGTGAAGGTGGGCGATGCGCTGCATTTGAGCGTGGATGCCTCCCGTCGGCAAGCCATTCGGGCCAACCACTCTGCAACGCACCTTCTGCACGAAGCGCTGCGCGAGACATTGGGCGACCATGTGGCACAAAAAGGCTCGCTGGTGGCGCCGGATCGGTTGCGCTTTGACTTTTCCCACACCAAAGCGGTGGGGCAGGCTGAAATGCAAAAAATTGAGCAAATGGCCAATGCAGTGGTGCTGCAGAACAGCCCAGTTGAGACCCGCCTGATGGAAGTGGATGACGCCATTGAGGCCGGGGCCATGGCGCTGTTTGGCGAAAAATATGGCGACGAAGTGCGCGTGGTTTCCATGGGCAAGCCGCTGAACGACAATAAGGGCAACAAGCCTTATTCTATGGAATTGTGTGGTGGCACCCATGTGAAAGCCACTGGCGAAATTGGCGTGGTGGCCGTTGTGGGCGAAAGTGCCGTGGCCTCCGGTGTGCGCCGGATTGAGGCGCTGACCGGTGACGCGGCGCGCGCTTATTTTGCCGAGCAGGAAGCCCGGGTGCGGCAGCTGGCCGACCGGCTGAAAGTGTCGCCCAAAGATGTGGTGAGCCGCGTGGACGCGCTGATTGAAGAGCGCAAGCAGCTTGAAAAACAATTGGCCGATGCGCGGCAAAAATTGGCCATGGGCGGCGGTGCCGGGGGCGGCAGCGAAGTGGAAAAAGTCGGCGAGATCAGTTTTATGGGTCGCGTGGCCGAGGGCCTGCCGAGCAAGGAATTACGCGGGCTGGTGGATCAGGGCAAAGACCAGATCAAATCCGGCGTGGTGGCCATTGTGGGCATTGGCGATGATGGCAAAGTTGGCGTTGCTGTCGGGGTCACCGATGATTTGACCGACAAGCTGAGCGCTGTGGACTTTGTGAAGCTCGCCGTTGAAAAGCTGGGCGGCAAGGGCGGCGGTGGCCGGCCCGATATGGCGCAAGGCGGCGGCCCGAATGCGGACAAGGCACAAGACGCGATTGACGCTGTGCGGGCGAAACTCGCGGAGTAACGCGCGTTTATCATTGATTGAGAAAGGCCGCCTTGTGGGCGGCCTTTTTTATGTGCTGTTTAACTGGTGCAGCCAGGGCATCAGATGGCTTTCGAGCGGTGCGAGCTGCGCCCGATAGCGCTTGAATTTGCCATCGCTTTCCACAGTCAGCAATTCCGCGCTGACCAGCACACTGATATGTTTCATAATCGCGAAGCGCGACATGGGGAAAAAGCTGCAAAGATCGGTGAGATTGATCTCAGGCTGATCCACTACAGCTTGCAAAATCATGCGGCGGTTATAGTCGGCCAATGCCTTGAACAGCAAGTCGCATTTCAGCTCCTCTGGGGACAGATTGGCGGCGTCAAATCTAGGTGAAGACACTGAGAATGCCTCCGGCCAGCAGAAACGCGGCCAATTCTTGGCCTTCACTGATCAAGAAAATGGGCAGCGTCCGTCCTTCAAACAGGCTGGTCTTGGTTTTAACGCTAAGCGCAAAGGCAAGCCACGTGCCCGCAGCCCACAGGAGCGCCATGATCAGCCCAGCAGGGGACACAAGAGCAAACAGAACCGCCAGGCCGATGGCGATCAGCAGGTTCGCGTTAAACGCTCCCGCATAGGCCAATCCGGTGGGCACACCGCTGAGCGACAGATCATGCTGGGTGACACCCATGGCCCGCATCCATGGCTTGCCGAACATAAAGGGCATCCACCACAAGGCGCCCAATATCTGCATGCCGATGGCAGCGCCGATAATCGCAATCCAGTTCAAATCCATTATCATCTCCTTGACCTGTAATTTAACATGTGACTAAATAGTAACGTGATCATATCGTCACATACATGAGTTGGCAAGGAGCGAATGATGGGACAGACAGGGCGTATCCTGACGCAGCACCCGGAAGGGCGCGCGGGGGGAAACATTGAGCAGCACAAATATGAGGCCATGCGCACCGCTATTCTCGAGACTTTGCGGGCGCGGGGGCCGCTGCGGTTTAAAGAGTTGACAGTGGCGGTGAAGGACCAGTTGCAGGGCAAATTTGACGGGTCAGTAAGCTGGTATCTCACTACAGTCAAGCTGGATTTGGAAGCGCGCGGGGAGGTGATTTGTAACCGCAAAGCGGGTGGGCAGATGGTTGAGTTAGTTTCGTAGGCAGGCAGAGTGGTGCGACGAAAATATCTGCAATTGGGCAATCATTGCAGCTTTTTTAGCCGCGCCAAAAGGTCCTGCTTTTCGTCATTCAATAACGATCCGGCTTCAATATAGTCAATATGTTTGCGAATAAGCGGTTGAAGCGGCTCAAAGAACAAATGTTTGTTGGCCGCCAATAAATCTTCGATGCAGCGCACGATGGTGGCCTGGACCTCAAATACTTCAGCACCATCGCGCATGATTGCGGTAAAAAGCGATTTCAATATCTTTTCCAAGGGCACCGGAGAAATCCAGAGATGTTCGTAGTCAGGCGAATCAAAGCCCTCGGGCTCAAATTGAAGCAAAATACGCTGACCACGATTGAGGCAATCAATTGCGGTCCCTGGGTCATTGATCGCAGCTGAAAGGGCGCGGGCACCTGTCTCTGCTAAGATGATGAACCCCAACTCTGGGTCCTGTGCAAATGTGCGTTCATTGGCCAAATGAAAACGGCTCAGGATCTTATCGACCTCGTCGTTTTCCAGCTTTTTTGAACTCCAAGCAAGCGGCATTGTGGGGCAAGCAAAGGCACCGGGCTGGGCGGCAACCAGAATGCGTGCATTATGTTCTTGGGCGAATTCATTCAACGCCTTGAGATCGACATGCTGCACAAATTGGGAGTTGGGTGCGTGAATTGGAGTCCAATCCGCGGTTTTCAGTTCACCTTCGCGATAAGGATTGCACCCCAAATGAGGATCGACTTGCCAATTTTCCAGGGTTGTAAGCGTGGCTTTTTCCACCCGGTCGAGCGTATCCGGAATTCGGCCAAATACACGTAGCAAGTCAATCCAACGAATAAACGAGGCCAAAATAATCACCAAAATGATGATCGTGGTGACCAGCAGGACCATACGGCCCCCTTCGTCATAAACGCCCATATGCAAAGCGATAATACCGACCAAAGCAAATATAAAAGCCCCAAGAAACGTAGTGAGTACGTTTTGCGAGGTTTTGTCGCCCAGTAGTAGCTGGGTAGCTCGTGGCGTGGTCGATTGGGCTGCGCCAGTCATTGCGTTTGCCATTATGCCCAATGAAAAGGTTGAAACCGCCAGCATTGAGGATGCGATAATGTTCAAGATGGTTTCCACCGATTGGCCACTGAGTCCCCACAACCACGATTCAGGCAGAAAGGGCCGCAAAGCGATGGCGGCCAGCGCGGTCATGACGGCCAATAATGAGAAGGCTGTCAGACGCACCCAAATTTCAGACAAGAGTTGTTTTAGCAGAAAGAAAAACTTGGATACGAACATGATTTGCCGCCACGTGAGAAAACAGGCTTATCATAGCTCGCAACGTCGCATGTGCAAATATGATATTTTTAATCTGCTGAACTGCCTAGTGAGCAGGGTATCCCATACTTATGGATATCGATCGTCTTGCGTCACAAACCCATCAATTGACTCCGAAATTTCGATTTTAGTGAAGCCGGAGAAATCATAAACCTGACTCTCGTCAGCCCAGCCCGGATTAGCGCTGACCAATATGGCACCGAGCGCCAGTCCAACAGCGCTGAATTTTGCAAATTGCGTCAAGCTGGTGGTCTGTTTCACAGCCGCGACGGCTTTGGCGGGGTAATTCGCATAAAGTCACCATTTGTTGTTGCTAAGACACATATTGGTGATGAAATAAGCGATGCAGGGGGCGTTGCAAAGTTATGATTGTTCAATCAGTGTGCTTCAAACAGAAAAAGCCGCGAAGACAATATCTTCGCGGCTTTTCTTGACTCAAACTCTTAGCTTATTTGCTCAGGGCTTTTTGCAGGTTCTGGTCAATCGCTTCCAAGAAGCCGATGGTGGAGAGCCATTCCTGATCCGGGCCAACCAACAGCGCCAAATCTTTGGTCATTTGGCCGCCTTCGATGGTGTCGATGACGGTTTTTTCCAAAGTGGCAGCGAAATTGGCCAGTTCTTCATTGTCGTCCAGCTTGGCGCGGTGGGCAAGACCACGTGACCAAGCAAAGATTGACGCTGTAGAGTTGGTTGATGTGGCTTCGCCTTTTTGGTGTTGACGGTAGTGGCGTGTCACAGTGCCGTGCGCCGCTTCGGCTTCAACAGTCTTGCCATCAGGTGACATCAACACAGAGGTCATCAGGCCGAGTGAGCCAAAGCCCTGGGCCACGGTGTCAGACTGCACGTCGCCATCATAGTTTTTACAGGCCCAAACATAGCCGCCTGACCATTTAAGGGCAGAGGCCACCATATCGTCGATCAAGCGGTGCTCGTACCAGATTTTGGCTTCTTCGAACTTGTCTTTAAACTCAGCTTCATAGACTTCCTGGAAGAGGTCTTTGAAGCGGCCATCATAAGCTTTCAAAATGGTGTTTTTGGTGGACAAGTAGCACGGCACTTTGCGGTTCAGCGCATAGTTCATGCTGGCGCGGGCGAAATCACGGATGGAATCGTCCAGATTGTACATGGCCATCGCCACGCCTGAACTTGGCGCATCGTACACTTCGTGCTCGATTTCCTGGCCATCTTCACCAACAAATTTGATGGACAATTTGCCTTTGCCGGGGAATTTGAAGTCTGTCGCGCGATATTGGTCACCAAAAGCGTGACGGCCAACGATGATCGGCTGGGTCCAGCCGGGAACCAAGCGCGGCACGTTGCGACAAATGATGGGCTCGCGGAAAATAACGCCGCCCAAAATGTTGCGGATGGTGCCGTTTGGCGAGCGATACATGCGCTTCAAGCCAAACTCTTCAACGCGGTCTTCATCCGGGGTGATTGTGGCACATTTAACGCCTACGCCGTGTTTTTTGATGGCGTTTGCTGCGTCTACAGTGATCTGGTCATCGGTCGCGTCCCGCGCCTCAATGCCCAAGTCGTAATATTCAAGATCAATATCGAGATAGGGGTGGATCAGCTTATCTTTAATGAATTGCCAGATGATCCGTGTCATCTCGTCGCCATCGAGTTCGACGACCGGATTGGTAACCTTAATTTTGCTCATGAGAACTCCGCAAAGCTAAAATGTTGGGAGGCCCGCCATAAGTGAGGCGGGAGTTCGTCCGCCCCTATAGCATTTGTGGCGAAAAAGGCAAAGGCTGATTGGTGCACAAATGACATGATCAAATGCGCTTGACGTATGTGTAAATACACGGCAAAAGGGCGGTATGAATAAAAACGTCAAAAATTGGGATGCGCAAAGCCAGGAAGCGCAAAAAGAATTGGAAAGATGCGTGTTGCGCAACACGCGCGCGGCATCGCGCATGATGACACGCAGCTTTGCCAAGCGGTTGGGCCGATTTGAGATCACGACAGAGCAGTTCTCGCTGATCGCCTCGCTGGCCGGGGCGGAGCATGATTCCGTGTCGGCGCTGGCGGACTATCTGGCGATTGAGCGTTCCACCCTGTCGCGCAATTTGGCGTTGCTGGAGCGGAAAGGCGTGGTGCAGAAGCGCCGGGCCGACAAGGGCAATGGCGTGGTTTATAGCCTGACGCCGAAAGGGCAGGCGCTGTTTGAAGAGATGGTGCCCCATTGGCGGGCAGCGCAGGAGGCGATTTTGCAGGTGGTGAGCCGGGAAGAACTGGATGCGGCGCTGAATGTGCTGCGGCGGGTGGCCAAATGCTGAGCCTATTATTTGCCTAATTTTGTGTATATACACAAAGAGTGGAATATGTTGTCTTAGGGGCGTGATGGCACGTTGTATTCGGTGATTGGCAATGGATTTGGTTATTGGCCATGTATTCAGCAGCTTGGTGCGATGAGTGTCAGTGAGCTGTAGCGCCCGGTGAGTATGGAATGATGTAGACGCGAAGGCGTTTGGTGAATGCGGTTGACCTGAGGGGCAGCCCGGGATGGTGCGCCTTAATGGGTGTAACTTAGTGTATATACACGAGAATGGAGAGCGATATGCGACCAAAATTTGAAGATCCGATTGTGGTGACCGGCATGGGTGCTGTGTCGCCGCTGGGTGTGGGTGTTGAGACCAACTGGACGCGATTGTTGGCGGGGCAGAGCGGCATTGTGAAAAATGACCGGTTTGACGTGAGCGACTATAGCGCAAAAGTGGCCGGGCTGGTGCCCAGCAAAGAAAATGATCCACAAGGGTTTGATGCCAATGATTTTATTGATCCCAAAGATCAAAAGAAGATGGATTTGTTTATTCAATATGCCATGGCCGCAACGGTTGAAGCGTTGAAACAGGCGAACTGGGTGGCCGAAACCGTGGAACAGCAAGAGCGCACCGCCACGGTGATCGCCACCGGGGTTGGCGGTTTTCCGGCCATTACAAAAGCCACCGAAGTGATCCGCGAGAAGGGGCCGCGCCGCCTGTCACCGTTCACGGTACCGTCCTTCTTGGGCAACATGGCGGCAGGTCATATTTCCATCCGCTATGGGTTTAAAGGCACGATTGGTTCGCCGATCACGGCGTGCGCTGCCTCGGCCCAGGCGATTGGTGACGGGGTGCGCCTGTTGCGATCCGGTGAGGCGGATGTGGCTGTGTGCGGTGGTTCGGATGCCTGCGTTGATCCTGTCTCGATTGGCGGGTTTGGCGCGGCGCGGGCGCTTTGCACCAAATATAATGATGAGCCAGCGAAAGCCTCACGGCCCTTTGATGAGGACCATGCGGGGTTTGTGCTTTCGGAAGGGGCAGCCACGCTGGTTTTGGAGCGCGAGAGCCATGCGCGGGCGCGTGGGGCGAAGATTCTGGGTACGGTGTTGGGTTATGGCACTTGTGCTGATGCCTATCATTTGACGGCGTTGGCCCCCGGCGGCGCGGGCGGCGTGCGGGCCATGAAACTGGCCTTTGAGGATGCTGGCATGGTGCCGGACCAGATCGATTATGTGAACGCCCACAGCACGTCCACGCCAGTGGGAGATGAGGCCGAGATTGCGGCGATCAATACGGTGTTTGGCGATCGCGGAACCTCATTGGCGGTGAACTCGACCAAAGCGTCTGTGGGCCATTTGTTGGGCGCCGCCGGGGCAATTGAGGCTGTCTATTCGCTGCTGGCCCTGCGGGAGCAAACGGTGCCGCCCGGCATCAATATCGACAATCCGATTGAGCCCGCGGCGCAATATGAGCTGGCCAAGGATAGGCCGGTGAAAAGGGATATTGATTATGTGTTGTCGAACGGGTTTGGCTTTGGTGGGGTGAATGCCACGCTTATTTTCGGGCGTGCATAGCACTTAAGTCTTTGGCCACCTGATCGAAATGCTGAATGGCGGTGAGGTGGCCAGCCTGTTCAAATATATACAGTTTGCTCTCCGGTATTTGCGTGTGCAGCGTTTGGACAAAGGCAAGGGGCACAAACTTGTCCTGCTCGGCGGCATAAAGGTGCACCGGGCAGGCGATGTCTGACAGTTCAAAGCCCCACGGTTGATAGCGTAAATAAGCGTCTTGCGCGGGGCCCTTTGCCCCTTGTGCGAAGGCGAGGCGGAGGTCTTCTAAAAAGAAGTCGCTGAATTCGGCGGTATTGAGCGCTTCCTTATCCGTTGCGCTAAGCGAGCCTGCTATGAGCTTGAGAATAGACTCTTTATCACGTTGAAGGTGGTGCCCGAGATAGGCACAGCCGAAGCGGAACAGCCACGGCATATAGCGGGCTAGACGCAGAAAGAGGCGGTCTGCCGGCGCGAGGTGTTGGTGCAATTGCGGATTGTCATGAACGGGAGCCCAGCCTACCATGCTGGCGCAAAAGTGCAGCCGTTTTGGCATATGAAATGCCGTGGCGAGCGCGGTGGCCCCACCACCGGACAGGCCGATAATGCTGAACTTTTTCAGTTGCAACCTGTTGGCCAATGCTTCAACCAGTCCCGCTTCACTGTGCACATTCGTCAATTTTTGGAACGGGCTTTTACCCAGACCGGGCCGATCAAAGGCGATAATGCGTATTTTGTGATCGAGGGCTGTTTGGTGCAGCCAACGGGCTTCCAGATGGCTGCCGGGGCTGCCATGGCAATAGATCAGCGGGTACCCGCTGGGTCGCCATAGGCTTCATAATATAGACTGTCCATCGTCATTGCTGCCTCCTAAACTTAAACAATCTATAACTGACGAGTAAGTTATTTTAATGTGGGGTGAGCAGTTTGTTGTTTTGAAGGGGGAGGTCTTGATGGGTGCGGGGATAGAGATTTGCTTGCGGTAAAACTTCTACGTGGGAGGAACACTGCTTGAGGGGCGCCAATGTTTAGACGATCAGATTGATCGGTTCGGCCAGTCTTTTGGGAGCCAGATTCGGGGTGCTTAGAACGCTATTTAGGCAAGCGGCCGGTGAGAACGGCCATGAGCGTGCCCCAACCGGTGAAGGATTTTTGCCCTTTGTCCGCAAGGGCATAGTGATCTGGTTGATCGTCGGCGCAGATTTCGCGGGTGAGTGTCCAGCCATTCTGGTCGTCAAACAAGCCTTGGCCGAAAGTGAACTTTTCCGATTGTTTCGGCTTGTGCCAGACGGACGCGCCGCATTGAGCGCAAAAGGCGCGGCTGGCGATGTTAGAGGAGTTCCATTCCTGTACCGGGCCATTGAGTTCGACAATCTCATCGCACACCAGGCCCATCCAAAGGCCGCCACACCAGCGGCGGCACATTTCACAATGGCAGGCCCCATAGGTGTAGGGTGCCTTGACTTTAAAGGTGACGGCGCCGCAGGCGCATTTTCCGGCTTTAATGTGTTGATCTCTCATTTTGGTCTCTTTGCAACTCTTTGAGCAGATTAGCCAAATCTGATGTCCGCACAAGCTAAGTTGATGCGGCAGATGGTGTTCAGCTTGTGGATCAGCGTAATGTGTAGATGACAGGGGCGTTCCGCCTGTTTAAATTGCGCCTGAAGGTGAGGGCTTATGGACCATTCTAACTATGTGATCGACCAGATGATTTCCGCCAAATCCATTGCGGCGCGGGTGGAAGCGCTGGCGGAAGAGATTTCGGCCAATTTTGCAGACACCAATAAGCTGATTGTGGTCGGCCTGTTGCGCGGCTCTTTTGTGTTTATTTCCGATCTGGTGCGTGAGCTTGATCTGCCGGTGGAAGTGGATTTTCTGGAAACGTCCTCCTATGGCGACAGCATGCATTCCTCGCGCGAAGTGCGGATATTAAAGGATTTGCGCGGCGAGATTGAAGGGCGTGATGTTTTGGTGGTGGAAGATATTGTGGATACGGGCCACACGCTCAACCATGTGCTGCATATGCTACAATCGCGCGAGCCCAAGCGGCTTGAGGTGTGCGCACTTCTGGATAAGCCATCGCGGCGCGAAGTGGACATCAGCGCCACCTGGACCGGGTTTGAAATTCCGGATGAGTTTGTGGTGGGTTATGGCATCGATTATGCTCAACGCAACCGCAATCTGCCCTATATCGGCAAGGTGCGGTTTATCGAGTAGCTTCAAGAGACGCTTTTTTCGGACGCTGGCCATATTCCTTAAGATAGGCACGAGAGAAGGCGTCCGGCGCCTTATATCCATATTTTCTCGAGATTTTGTCGACCCGTTCCCCACTCTCGATGTCCGCTTTGGCCAGCATCAACCGCCAGCGGCGTAGATAAGTGCCTGGAGATTCACCGACCAAATCGGCAAAAAGAGTTTTAAAACGGCTCTGTGAAAGCCCCGCGACATCTGCCAGATCAGCCGTGCGCCAAAATTGCTCCGGTTGTTCGTGGATGGACACAAGCGCGCGGCTAATCCGATCATCCGACAAGCCTGCCAATAGGCCTGGTGTCGCAACACCCTTGTCCAGTTGCATGCGCAAAATGCGCACAATCAAAATCTCGCCTAGTCGCTCAATCACGGCTTTTGCGCCACATCTTTGTTGGTTCGTCTCGGCGGTGATCAATTCAACAAGCATCGCCAGATCGCTGTTGGGTTTGACGGTTTCCTGCAAGCCGTTTGGCAGCGCAGAGGCGAGGGAACGGGTTAATTGCCCAAAGTCCACATAGAGGGTGAAGAGCGGTTTGGCGCCACCAATTTCTGAAATACATTGGCCGGGTTGAAACACCAACTGCGTTGAGCTGTTGCCTTGATAAGCCACCAAATTTGCGTCGCAAATGTATGTTGAACGCACTGAAAAGCGAAATCTGTCAAAGAGCGCTGTTAAACGATCATGTTTTGCCATTAGTCCAAAAAGTCGGAAAATTGATACCAATACAATCAAAAGTACTGCTATATGTGGGGTTAGTCAATTGATAGGAGCTCAAATGCTATTTCCACGACAAAAAACACCAGATCTTGAACTGGCCACATTGGATCATGGCGAGTTTAAACTCTCGAACGAACAGTCACAACGCGGCACCTTGATTTGCTTTTATCGCGGCTATCACTGTCCACTTTGTATTAAGTATTTGACGGAACTTGATCGCTTGGTACCCGAGTTTGAAAAGCGCGGCATAAATGTGATCGCGGTCAGCTCTGATGCCAAGGATAGAGCTGAACTGATGCGGGACAAAGTCGACGCAAAAAATCTGCGCTTTGGTTATGGCCTTCCGCTGACGGAAGCGCGGGATTGGGGACTTTTTATTTCGACATCGAACGGAAAAACTTCAGTGGGTGTTGAAGAACCGGACCTTTTTGCCGAACCCGGCTTGTTTTTGATCTCGCCCGATCGAAGCCTTTATTTCAGCTCAGTGCAGACCATGCCATTTGTACGCCCCAGCTTTAGAGAGATGTTGGGTGCTCTGGACTTTGTTATTGAGAAAAATTACCCCGCCCGTGGCGAATATCGCGGCGAAGTTTAGCTATTTCGGGGGCAATGCGCCGACAAATTCTGTGGCCAGGGCGATCCATGTGCGTAAGGCCTTGTCGTCGGTAATTTTGTCTGGGTGCACATGAATGAAGCCCTTCATCGTTTTGCCCGTAAAATCCATTACCTTGGCGCCGGGGCGGGAGAGGGCTTCTTCATAAAGCTCTGGCCCGACCCGCGCCATCAGCGTGCCATCTTTATGGGTGCCCACCAGCATGTTGCCGTTGAGCATAAAGGCGATGCCGCCGAACATTTTCTTTTCTTCAATGTTAGGATCATCGCCGATGATGTTGCGGATGCGATTTGCCAATGTTTCGCGTTCTTCACTCATGTCATGTGGTCCGCTTTTTTCAAATCGGGGTCCATATAGTCCCAGGCTGGACGCTCGGCCGTATAAAGGGCAACTTGTGGCTTGAACCAGTCAGAATTGTCAAATGTACCTACCGCGATGCCAACGGTGTCGGGCCGTTTGTCATGTTCTGCAAATAGGCGAGAGCCGCAATTGGGGCAGAAATGACGGGTGCGCATCTCTCCTGAATCCGCGGCCGAGCGATAGGTTTTTGTTTCGCCCCTAATGTCCACTTGATCCTTTTTATAAAAGGCTTGCGACATATGCCCGGTGCCCGAGAGACGGCGGCAGGCGCCGCAGTGGCAAGAGGCCATCCGCAATGGCTCACCGGTGACGGTAAATGTGACCTGGCCGCAATGGCATTGCCCTTTTTGCTGCATTCTTTCCCCCCAAATGAAAATTAGCTGTCGCGATAGGTGGCATATTGCGCCAACCCATCGCTGGTGTGGTCCCATTCATATTTGGAACGGGCGAAAATCATTGATTTTGGCGCGAATTGGTTTGCTGCCTCGCCCAACAGGCCAAGCGGAATCAACCGGTGCCCCTTCAGGCGCGTGGAGATGCCATAGACAGGCGTGCCGCAGCGGGTGCAGCGGTGGCGATGCACCGTGGCGCCACTATCTGCCGTGGTATCAAAATGAGTCGTTTCGCCTTCAAACTGCAACCGATCCTCTGGCCAAATGGCCAGCGCTGCATGGTCGGTGCCGGTGGATTTTTGGCAATCCTTACAGGCGCACAGCATCGTTGTTTTGGGCGGACCTGAAAGTGTCAACTTTGCTTGACCGCATGCACATTCCGCGCGAATATCTGCTTCTTTCATCATTCGAGTTTTGCGCGTTTCCCGCGTTGAATCAATTCACTAAATTGCGAGTATCGACCTTTACCAATGAAAATCTTTGATTTGCCGATTGAAACGGACCGGCTGCGATTGCGCCGGGTGCGCCATGATGATTTTGATGCGCTGTTTCCCATCCATTCCGACCCGGATGTATGCCGCTATCTGCCCTATGAACCGAGGGACGAGGCAGGCATGAAAGAGGCGCTGAACAAGCGGGTGGCGCTGGCGGAGCTGGAGCCCGGCGGCGATGCACTGTTTCTGGCCGTGGAGCTGAAAGAGACGGGCGAAGTGATTGGCGAGGTGCTGCTGTTTTATCTCAATGAAGAAGCGCGGCAGGGTGAAGTTGGCTATGTGTTTTCGCCCGAATTTCAGGGCAAAGGCTATGCTTATGAAGCGACCAACGCCTTTATGGATGTCTGTTTTGACGCGTTTAATCTGCACCGCATTTGCGCGCGCTGCTCTGCCGCCAATGATGCGTCCTGGCGGTTGATGGAAAAGCTGAATATGCGGCGAGAGGCGGATTTAAGAGAGCATGGGCTTTTCAAGGGCGAGTGGGATCATATGTATATCTATGCCATTTTGGAAGATGAGTGGCGGGCGCATAGGTCTTGATTTTTGTAGGCCTTCCGCTCTATGTGTCTGCGACTTATGTGAAGGACGATGACCATGGCAGGCACGGATAGCTCCAAAGGGTTTGAGCTGAAACCCACCCCGGCGGTGATTTTGTGTGAACCTCAATTGGGGGAAAATATCGGCACGGCCGCGCGGGCCATGGCCAATTTTGGTCTGTGGGATCTGCGCATCGTCAATCCGCGGGATGGGTGGCCAAGCGAGCGGGCGCGGGGCGCTGCGGCCAAGGCGGATCATGTGATTGACCGGGTGCAGGTGTTTGATCGGGTGGAAGACGCCATCGCCGATCTCAATCTCGTCTATGCCACCACGGCACGGTCGCGCGATATGTTTAAGCCGGTGATCGGGCCGGACGAGGCGGCAAACCAGATGGTGCCGCATATTCATTCCGGCCAGAAGGCGGGCGTCTTGTTTGGTCGTGAGCGCTGGGGGTTGAACAATGAAGAAGTGGCGCTTTGCGACTCCATCGTAACCCTGCCGGTGGAACCTGCCTTTGCCTCGCTCAACATCGCACAGGCGGTGCTGGTGCTGGCTTATGAATGGCGGCGGGCGGTGAATGGGGCCAAGGATTTGCCCTTTGCCGGCGATTTGGGCGAACCTGCGCCGCGCGAACAGCTGGTGGGGCTTTACGAACATTTGGAAGATGCGCTGGATCGGTCGAACTATTTCAAGGTGGCGCACAAGCGCCCCTCCATGGTGAATAATATTCGCTCGATGCTGGGGCGGGCCAAGTTCAATGTGCAGGAGGTGCGGACCTTTCGTGGTATTGTCGCCGCACTTGACCGGCGGCATGAGCGGCCGAACCCTCACCGGGAAAAACAGCGCCAGCAACAAAAAAAGGACGCCGAATAGGCGTCCTTTCAGTTTTGAAGGTATTTTTGCAGGCCTGAGCCTAGGCTTCGATCAGGCGGCGACGATATTCGCTTGCGCCATAAACAAAACCTGCGGTGATCGCCAAGCCGATGAACATGTGAAACCAGTTATATTGGTTGAGCATCGTAAAGATAAAAGTGGCGGCGTTGAAGCCTTCTTGAATGACCGTTTCTTCCAGCAAATTTTCATTGGCGAACATGCTTTCCAGTCGATAGGAAATGAAATTGCCGATCCGGCTCTCAAAATTGTCCACGCTGAAATAAAAGATGCGTTCGGCCAAAACCAGCAACCCCGGCACCACGAACGCCAACGGAATGCTCCAGCGCTTAAATACGGTGGACAGCAGCGCCACCCAGGCAAAGAAGGGAGCGTACCACAACAGGGCAAGCAAAACCATGACAGCGGCTGAGATGCTCATCTGAATATAGGTGCTGACAAAGCTGATTGGATCTGCGGTGCTGACACCAGGCACAAGGCTTGAAATCCAGATGGAGAACAAATAGGCCATCACACCGGCAATCAAAATCCATACGCCAATGGCCAGCGGGAAGACCGTTCCGCCTGCCAACACTTTTGAGCCCAGAATTTTCAGGTCTGATTGCGGCATGCTTTTCCAGAACAATAGCCCGTTATTCTTCCGGTCGGCACTGAAGGAATCCGCATAATAGAAGAACAGTGCGATCATCAAATAGATGGTCCATAGCACAATGGAAATGCCATAAAAGGCGGTGAACAAAGTTGCTTTGGAATCCATGGTCGTGAATTCCGCCCGGATTTCGCTTTCAATTTCGCTGTGGCCCAGCAAGATGGCCGAGGCAAACACAGTGATAATGATGAGCGTGATAACGGCCGGTGCAATCAAAAACGCACCGCGATGTTCCAAAAATTCCCGTTTTACGAGCGCGATATAGGGTTTCATATTATCTCTCCCTGACGGGTATCTTCACGCTGCATCAGCGCGACAAACAAATCTGAAATGGTTGGGGTGCTGACCTTGCCAAATGGTGCCAATTGATCGGCAGCCACGCCATCGAACACCATAATGGTCTGGCCGAATTTCTGCTCGACATAGATGGGCTTGAGCGCGTGCAGGGCGTCCAGTTCCTTCTCATCGGTGACAAGCTGGTGATAGCGGGTGCCCACATCTTCCATCGGGCAATCCAGAACCAATTCGCCATCTTTGATGAACATAATGTCGGAAAGCATAAATTCGATCTCATCCACCTGATGGGTGGTGATCAGCAGGGTGCGCTCTTCATGCATATAATCTTCCAACAATCGCTTATAGAAGCGCTTGCGGTAGGTAATGTCCAAGCCAAGGGTTGGCTCGTCCAAAACTAGAAGCGAAGCATCGATCGCCATGACGATAGCAAGGTGCAGCTGAGCGACCATACCTTTTGATAAAGCTTTGATCTTTGCATTAGCGCGGATGTCTGTGCCCTCAAGAAATCCATTTGCCTTCTCCCTGGAAAAGTTGGGGTGTATATCTTCAATCAAATCAAACAGTTCACGCACCTTGAGAAAGCGCGGCAAGCTGGCGACGTCGGAGATGAATGCAATGTCATTCATCAAGTTTGCGCGGTGTTGATATGGATTCTGGCCGAGGACGGTTATGTCGCCCTCGCAGTCGGTCAGGCCCAAAATCGCATTCAAAGTGGTGGTTTTGCCGGCACCATTGTGCCCCACCAGGCCCACAATGCGCCCCTTGGGAATGGTGAAATTCAGCCCGTGCAAAATCTCTTTTTTGTTGAAGCTCTTGCGCAAATTGCGGGCTTCAATCAGGGGCTTAGCTGTCTCGTTCATAACTCGCCTCTATTTTTCAGCGTGGCGCATCAGCTCGTTCATATCGAGATCTAATGCTTTGATTTGTTTCACAATGCGCGGCCATTCATTTTTCAAAAATGCCTCGCGTTCATGCGCCAAAAGCTCCTTGCGCGCGCCTTCAGCAACAAACATGCCTAAGCCTCTTCTTTTTTCGATGACGCCCAGATCAACAAGTGACTGGTAGGCTTTGGTGACCGTGAGCGGGTTGACTGACAAGTCTGTCGCAATATGCCGCACCGAGGGTAACGCTTCGCCTTCATTAACCGAACCTGTGATAATCATGTCGGTCAATCGCTCTCTGATCTGAACAAATATCGGCTGTGTTTCATTCCAATTGTTCATTGTGTCTCACTCATCTAGTGTATTAGAGTTGTAACACACTAAATGGGAGATGCAAGTGCTTTTTAAAGAGGCAGGGGCAAAAAACTTACAGTTAATCGTCAGAAGCCCGGAATTTGGCGGGTTTTGCGGTTGACTTTTTGTAAGGGCTGATCTAATTCAGCGCGATCAATTGGTTGTTTCAATCAATTGTGCACCCGGGATCTTCGGTTTTCATGCGCGGTTTACCCGCAGCAAGCGTGTTTTTCGCAAGATCTGTCGGTTTCGACTCTATTTATAGAGGCGGAGCAGAGGAGGGCGCAGTCATTCATTACGATTTAAGAAGGACGAGCGATGTCTAAACGCCATTCTGAGAAATATAAAATTGACCGCCGCTTGGGCGAAAATATCTGGGGCCGTCCGAAAAGCCCTGTAAACCGTCGTGAATATGGCCCAGGCCAGCACGGCCAGCGTCGTCGCGGCAAGCTTTCTGACTTTGGTTTGCAGTTGCGCGCCAAGCAAAAGCTTAAAGGCTATTACGGCAACCTGACTGAGAAATCATTCAAGCGCGTATATAATGAAGCGACACGTCAAAAAGGCGACACCGGTGAATTGTTGATCGGTTTGCTTGAGCAACGTTTGGACGCTGTTGTTTACCGCGCCAAGTTTGTGCCGACCGTTTTTGCGGCCCGTCAGTTCGTCAACCACGGCCATGTGTTGGTGAACGGCCAGCGCGTGAACATTCCATCCTACCGCCTCAATGTTGGCGATGTGGTTGAGATCCGTGAAAAATCAAAGCAGCTGGCATTGGTTCTGGAAGCGACACAATTGGCCGAGCGCGATGTGCCTGACTATGTAGACGTTGATCATTCTAAAATGACAGCTTCATTGACCCGCATCCCCCAGTTGTCCGATGTGCCATATCCGGTTCAAATGGAACCAAACTTGGTTGTTGAATTTTACTCTCGTTAAGTCGAGACGAAGATCAAAGAAAAGGCCGCCCGTTTGGGCGGCCTTTTTTGTTTGGGAAAACGCCTGTCCGATCAAACAGGAGATTCGGGCAATGGTGAGCCTTCAGGAATTTCTGCCTCAAATTTGCGCAAACGTTTATAGACCGACATCAGCTTGATGATGGCCGGCCATGAATCCACCAGATATTGCAAGGAACTTTCCACGCGACCAAAGGCGTTGGCCACCTGTTGGTAAACGCCAAGCGTGATGGCTCCAGCCAGAATCGAAGGGCCAAGCGCAATAAGCGGGATAAAGTTTGACGCCTGATTGTAAGCAGAGCGAACCAGATTGAAATAGAGGTAGTGGAAGAACAGGCGAAAATAGTTTTTCTGCACATCCAAATAGAGCTCTTTCACCGTTTGGGGCTGTGCCCGCTCTTCATGATCTTCCGCATACACCAATTCCTTGCGATATGCCGCTTCTACTTTTTGGTTGTTAAACTCCAAGCCCGGCAGCTTAATACCCACAGCGGCCAACACCACTGTACCGAATGCGGCAGAGAGCAGCGCAACCCAGATTAGCGAGCCGGGTACTTCGCCGATCAATGGAAGGGCTGTGATTTGCTGAGAGAGGCCCCACAAAATTGGCAGGAACACAGCCAAGGTCATCAAGGCGTAAACAAAATTCACGCCCAATGATTCCAAGCCATCAGCAAATCGCATCGCATCTTCCTGAATACGCTGGGAGGCACCCTCTACATGTCGCAAATGTGGCCAAAAACTCATATAATAGAAGTTCATCGCCGTTCTCCAGCGGAAGACATAATGGCTGGTGAAGAAGTTAATCAGTACGATAAGCAGGATATTGGGCGCAGCAACATAGGCCACAAAAATCAAATTGCCCCAATAGTCTTCCGGCGCGATGCTGCCAGGGTTGGTCAGTGCGGTTTGAACAATATTGAAGAAATCGCCATACCAGTCGTTCAACCAAGCCTGCACCTGTACGTTTGCAAACAGCATCAGAATGATCGTTGCGGAACCCACAACGGACCACCAATACCAGCGATGACGTTGGACAAAATACCAAGGCACACAAAACAAATAAACGCCCATGATCACAAATTGATAGAGCCAGACCTTCTGGTTGGTGAGGAAGGGGGTTGGATCATCACCGGGATTTGGCGTAAGTATTGGATCAAGACTGATGACGCTTTGAAGTGCCGGACCAATGGTGAACCAGATCAAGAAGCAAAGGGCGGCCCACACCACGGCGCTGCCGAAGAACAGCTTTGGTGCCGGAAAGAACGAACGAAACATATAAATGCCTCCCAAGATTTTCAATCAATAGATGCAAAATTTGGAAGGTGTGTAAATCAAATTTCTTCAAGACATCAATTTATTAACGGCATTTGTGTAATCTTTGGCTAAATAGTGTATTATTAACACCATATTTTCGTTTTTTTGTCATTTTAGGCGAAAGCCTTTTCGCTTTAGCATATTTATGGGTGGACTATGCGTGTCAGATTTGACGACTTGCTGGAAAAACTTCCTGGACCGGCCACGCGCAAGTGGCCGAATGGGGTTTGGTTTGCGCCTGCGTTCTCCTCAGACACCCTTTCCGTGCAACTCTATACGCCCAAGACGGGCACCTATCCGACCCCGCCAGGTGTAAATATCATTTATATGGCCATTCGTGGACGCGCTGATATCTCGATTGCGGGCCAAAGACACGATATGCAGATTGGGGATGTGGTGCCCGTAGAGGCAGATGTGCCACACGAGTTTGTCAGCTTTACCAGCGATTTTGCGGTTTATGTGGTGTTTTGGCGCTCGTTGGCGCAGATTAAGGAACGCGAAAAGGCCAAAGCGGCAGCCCGGCGCAAAGCGCAGGAAAACGCGTAAATCCCTTTATTGTTGATGCAAAAACCGTTATGCCGGGGCCTTGATTAATCAATGAGTGCGCCCATGGATCGAGCCGTTTTGCCCATTCAGAACCTTTTTGCCGACATGCCCAAATCAGTGGAGTTCGGCAAGTTGCGCAAGCGCCTGCTGCGGCAGGTGGAAACAGCGCTGAACACCTATCATATGCATCAAGTAGAGGGCCGTTGGCTGGTGGCGCTCTCGGGCGGCAAGGATTCTTATGGTTTGCTGGCGCTGCTGCTGGAACTGCAATCGCGTGGTGTGCTGAAACAGGATATTCTCGCTTGCAATCTGGATCAGGGCCAGCCTCATTTCCCTAAAGAGGTGCTGCCGAACTATCTGGACAGTCTTGGCATCGCCCATCGCATTGAATATCGCGACACCTATTCCATCGTGAAAGACAAGGTGCCGGAGGGAAATACCTATTGCTCGCTTTGCTCACGGTTGCGGCGCGGGCACCTCTATCGCATCGCCCGGGAAGAAGGATGTTCCGCCGTGGTGTTGGGGCACCATCGCGACGATATGCTGGAGACTTTTTTGCTCAACATGTTCTTTGGCGGCAAAATGGCCACCATGCCGCCCAAACTCACCAATGATGAGGGGGACTTGGCGGTGTTGCGCCCACTGGCCCTGTGTGAAGAGCAGGATTTGCAAAAATTTGCCGACGGAATGCAATTCCCGATCATACCGTGCGACCTTTGCGGGTCTCAGGATGGATTGCAACGGCAAATGATGAAGCAGATGCTGGCGGATATGGAGCGCAAATCACCGGGACGCAAGGACCGCATGTTTGCGGCCCTGCAGAATGTCAAAGCCAGCCATTTGCTGGACCCCGAGCTATTTGATTTTGGTGGTGACGCGCCCGCCTGATTATTCGCCCGGCGCGACCACGGCAAAGTGAGGTGCACGGTTTTGCTTGATGGGCAAATGCAGTGCTGCAGAAAGCAGGCCGATCATCATGCCCAGATACCACACCAGATCATAATTGCCGGTCAGATCAAAGCTGACGCCGCCCAACCAGACGCCGAAGAAGGAGCCGATCTGGTGGGACAGGAACGCAAAGCCATAAAGCATGCCCATATATTTGGGGCCAAAGAAGTCTGTGACCAGCGCGGCGGTGGGCGGCACAGTGGCCAGCCACAGTAGGCCGGTGATGGCGGCAAAGATATAGGTGGTCCATTCTGAAATCGGCAGCAGCAGGAACAGGCCGGTGATCACCACACGGCTGAGATAGATGCTGGCCAGCAGGAACTGTTTGGGCAAGCGTCCGGCCAGATAGCCCGCACCCAACGATCCGACAATGTTGAACAGACCGATCAGTGCCAACGCCCAGCTGCCCACGGTGGGGCTGAGCCCACACTGCACCAGATAGGCGGGCATATGCACGGTAACGAAGGCCAAATGGAAACCACAGACGAAAAAGCCAATCACCAGCAGTACATAGGAGCGGTGTTTGAAGGCCTCGCGCAGGGTTTCAAACACTGGCATGTCGCGGCCATCGTCGGCCTGGTGTTCGGATTTGCCGCGCAAAAAGAAGGAAAGCGGGATAATCGCCAGCAAGGTGATGGCAAAAATCAGCAACGCGTTTTGCCAGCCAAAGCCATTGATCAATTGTTGACCCACCGGCGCAAATACAAACTGACCGGCAGAAGAGGCGGCGGTGGCGATGCCAAAAACAAAGCTGCGCTTTTCCGCCGGAACGGCACGGCCGAAGGCGGCCATCACCACGGCGAACGACGCGGTGCCGATGCCTAAGCCCATCAACAGGCCTGCGCCCAAAAATAGCGTCCATTCTGTGCCCCCATAGGCGAGCAGCAGCACGCCCAACGCATAGACGATGGTGCCGATGACAAGGGTTTTGGCGGTGCCATGCTTATCGGCAAAGCCACCTGCGATCGGCTGGATCAGGCCCCAGATCAGGTTTTGGACAGCAAACGCGAGGCCCCATGTTTCGCGTGACCAGCCAAATTCAGCCGTGACGGGCACAGTAAACAGCCCCGCGGTGGAGCGCACGCCAAAGGACATCATCGCGATTAAACAACCAGCAATGATGATGAAGGTCAACGGAACGCGCACGGGCGCGAGTGGGGTGGTTGCGGTGGTGCTCATAGGCTCTCGCAAGGTTCAGGCACATAAATTGCCCTGATCACTTCAAATGGGCAAATCAAATTTTTTGATCAACAATACTGCAATCGAGTTTAGCCCGGCCAAAACTCAGGATATTGGATCAAATTGCGGTTTGAACAATCTACCGTTTTCGGCAATCAACACGAAGCACATGCTGACGCTGCCCAATACCACATAGCCCAGGGCAATGGGCAGCACAGAGCCATTATAAGCCTGGCCAATAAACGTGCCGAGCAGGGCACCGCCGACGGTTTGCATAAAACCAAAAACGGAGGCAGCGGTGCCGGCCACGCGGCCCAATGGCTCCATCGAGAGTGAGTTGAAATTGGTGCCCATGAGGCCGAACAGGAACATGACCGGGGCTTGGATCGCCATAAAGGCCCATAAAGGTAAGGCGCCCAAATAAGCGAGGATAGACCACAACAGGCTTAGAGAAATAAAGCCGATCAGGGCGCTATGGGATAATTTGCGCATGCCGAACCGGCCCACAAGTCGCGAATTGATGAAGGAGGCCAGCGACATAACCGTGGCGATAAAGGCAAAGGCGGCGGGGAACCAGGGGCCAAGGCCATACAATTCGCCATAGATTTGCTGCGATGGGGCCAGAAAGCCGAACAGCGCGCCCAAGGCGACCATATTGGCCAAGCCGTAGGACAGCGCCATGCGGTTTGAGAACACAATGGCAAAGCCCTCTATAATGATTTTGGGGCGGAAGGCGCGCCGGTTTTCGGGTGCCAGTGTTTCGGGCAGGCGCGTGATGGTCCAGATGGCGGCAAAAATGGCAATTAGCGCCATGGCATAATAGATAAACTGCCAGGGACCGAACAGAATGATCAACTGCCCAAAGGTGGGGGCCAGCACGGGCATGATCATAAAGACCATCATGATCAGTGACATCACTTCAGCCATGGCGCGGCCGCCAAAGCAATCGCGCACCATAGACAGCGCCACCACGCGGGATGCGCCAGCGCCCAAGCCCTGAATGACGCGCATCACCAGCATGGCGTTTAAGTCTGTGGTCATGGCCCCACCTACAGCGGCAAGGATGTAAATGGTGACCCCGATCAGAAAAGTGTTTCGGCGCCCAATGGCATCGCAAAGCGGGCCGAAGAACAGCTGGGAGAAGCCAAAGCCGATCAAAAAGAAGGTGACGATGAATTGCCGGTGATTTTCCGCTTCCACCTGCATGGCCTCGCCAATCATGGGCAGGGCAGGCAGCATCACATCAATGGCCAAAGCATTGAGCGCCATAATCAGCGCAGCCAGTCCGATAAACTCAATCCGGTTTACGGACGGATTCAATTTTGCAATTTTCATGGGTCACCTGAGTGAGGTTGTCGACTAACCCCCAGGCTGCGCGAAGATCTGGGAGGAATCGCGAAACAGCCAGGTCGATATGTCAGACAATCATGCCAGCTAAGGCAAAAAAGCGCAATAGGTTTGACCAATTGGTTGACCGGGGGCAGAAACCGGCCTAGGTGACGTGCAGTTGATGGCCCCATGCGGGGTGAAGGAGTGCCTATGCTGGGTGTGTTTGAGAGTATTTTGCCGGTCTTTGCCATTATTGTGCTGGGCTTTTTGCTGCGGCGCTTTAACTTTGTGGAGGCCAGCAAATGGCAGGTGGTGGATGAGCTGTGCTTTTGGATATTGTTTCCCGCGCTCTTGGCCAGCACGCTGATCAACACCGATTTGGGCACCATCGAGTTTGACAAAATCCTGTTGGTGTTGATGGGCATGATCACCACCATGGCGGTGATCTTTCTGGCGCTCTATCCCTTCTTTCGCAAGGTGATGCAATTGCGGCGCCCGCAATATACAACTTTGTTTCAATCCGTGACGCGCTGGCATGGTTTTATTGCTATGGCGCTGGTGCTGAAATTTTTCGGCGATCCGGGGCTGGCGGTGATTGCCGTTGCGTTTGTGGCGCTGGTGCCGGTTTTGCAATTGCTGAATGTGACAGTGCTGTCCGTATTTTCGGAAGAGCATAAATTTAGCTATTTCAATGTGTTAAAGCAGATTTCTCGCAATCCGATTCTGTGGGGCTGTATTGTGGGCATTGTGGTCAACTTCACAGGTATGCCCGTTTGGGACCCGGTGTTGACCTTTCTTGATTTGCTGGGCCGGGCAGCACTTGGCATTTCGCTGCTGGCGCTGGGGGCGGGGTTGAGCTTGCGCGCGGCGCTGAAGCCTAGTCCGGTGGTCGGCGTGGCCGTCGTCAGCAAGCTGATCCTTGTGCCGATTGTGATGTTCGGCTTTTCGGTGCTGTTCGGCGTCACCGGTGATGCCTTTATCATTTTGATGATTAGTGCCGGGGTGCCCACCGCCATGAATGGCTATGTGTTGGCCAAGAAGATGGGCGGTGATGCTGAGCTTTATGCCTCTATCGCGACCATCCAGACTGCACTTTCCTTCTTCACCCTGCCGGTGATTATTTTGCTGGCGCGCTGGTGGGTAGGGGCATAGTGGGCTGCAAGCGCGCACCGAGCAAGCTGGCACAGCAGGACAAAATGCCCACCACCATAAAGCCTGCGGCGATGGGGGCAATCGTATCATTATAGAAGCTGCCAATAATGGCACCGACCACGGCGCCGCCGGCGCTGGAAATGAAGCCGAGCACGGATGCCGCTGTGCCAGCCACCCGCTTCATGGGGATCATGGCGAGGCTATTCTGATTAACCCCGGCCAGCCCGAAGCAGAAATTGAGCGGTTGGTGCAGCAACACCAGCAGCCAGAGCGGCAGCACGCCCATGACGAGCGAGAAGGTCAGCCAAATTGCGCCCAACAGGGCAAAGGTGGCGCTGGCCACGAAGGCGACCTTTTCAACTGAAAATCGATCCACCAGACGAGAATTGATAAAGGAAGCGACCGCTAGATTGGACGCTGTAAGGGCAATCATCAAAGGATAGATGGGGCCAAGGTCATAAATCTCAAGATATATTTGGGGGGAGGTGCCCAAAAAGCCGATAATGGCGCCCAGCAGCAGCGCCTGGGCCCAGCCGAATAAGAGCGATGACGGCGTGGTGAAAACGATGCGAAAGCCTTCCAATATGATTTTGGGGCGAAAGGCTCGGGTGTTTTCGATAGACAATGTTTCCGGCAGGCGCAGAAACACCCAGACCAGTGCGATCACCGCCATGATGGCCATAAAGGCAAAAGTGCTTTGCCAGGGCAAAAAGGTGATCAGCAATTGGCCCAGGCTGGGCGCGATGATGGGCATGGCCATAAACACCATCACAATCAGTGACATGGTTTTGGCCAGCTTTTTACCCTCAAACACATCGCGCACCACGGCAAAAGCGATCACGCGGGACGCGCCCGCGCCGAGGCCTTGCACCAGCCGCAGCACGAGCAGGGAGTTGAAATCGGTGACGAACGCGGCAAGGGCGACGGGCACAAAGAAAATCAAAATGCCGATAAAGGCTGTGTTGCGACGGCCGATGGCGTCAGATAGCGGGCCGTAGAAAAGTTGGCTCAGGCCAAACCCCACCAAGTAATAGGTGATCACCAATTGCTGCTGATTGTCGCCGATTGCGCCCAGGGAGGTCGCGATTTCCGGCAGGGCGGGCAACATTATATCAATGGCCACCGCATTGAGCGCCATCAGGGTGGCGGCCAGCAGCACGAATTCGATATAGTTGGTGTTGGGATTAAGCTTTAAACGCATCGGATTAGTCGCAAAAAAATGAAGTGCGCTATTGATGCGGGAGGTTTGACCAATTGGCAAGCCCTGACAGAAGGTTTCCGTCAGGGCTAAAGTTTTCTATCCGGGCAGTTTACCGTTGATCACATATTCAAGGATGTGCACCACCTGCTCCGGTGTTTCGATCACCGCGAGGGCTGAGGCATCCACTTCCTTGAGCGCGTGTTGATGGTCAGCGCCATGCATCACGATCAATGGTAAGCCAAGGGCCGCAGCGAATCCGGCGTCGAAAGCGGCGTTCCACTGCTTATATTTGTCGCCAAAACGCACCACCACAATGTCGGCTTCGCCCAAGAGGGTGCGGGTGCGGATGGCGTTCAACTTGGCGCCCTTATGGTCGTGCCAGAACTTGTTTGGCTCTTCGCCCATAATGGCGACGCCGCAATCATCGGACGCGCCATGATCGGTGACGGGTGCGGAAAATTCGACCGGCAAGCCTGCAGCTTCACAGCCCTTTTCGATTTCCTCGCGCCAATCGGTGTGGATTTCGCCAGAAAGATAGACGTTCCAAATGCGGGTCATTAGCTGGCCTGTTTGGCTTTGATGCCTTTATCAGCAAAAAGCTGCTGCAATTCGCCTTCTTGCGCCATCTCGCGGATAATGTCGCAACCGCCAACAAATTCGCCCTTCACATAAAGCTGGGGAATGGTGGGCCAGTTTGAATATTGCTTGATGCCTTCGCGCAGCTCGTTGCTTTCCAGCACATTGGCGCTGGCATATTCGACTTCAAGATAGTTCAAGATCTGAGCCACTTGGCCGGAGAAACCGCACTGGGGGAAATCCGGCGTGCCTTTCATAAACAGAAACACGTCATTGTTTTTTACTTGTTCGTCGATAAATGCGTTGATGTCGCTCATAATGCTTTCCTTTATATTCGGGGTTAAGGCCCGACAAGGTGACCAATTAGGCCCTAAATAGGATAGACAGACCTAAATGTCGAGGATGATGCTCATCAATTTTGTCGCATGGCGCGCATGCGCTCGAGGAAGGCCTTGACCGCATAGGAGGGATAGCCGAGCAACTCGCTCATTTCCAACTCCTCGCGCAGATCATGCTCACCTTCAATCATATGCTTGCGCAAAAGGGTGACGAGCCGGTCTTTTTCTGCTTCATATTGTGGCAGATAATAGATCACGGGAGCCACGGGCACGATGTCCAATTGGCCGCTTTCCTTGAACAATTGCTGCAAATAGTCGGCACGTTCCTGCCAGACATAGCGCTTGATCTGTTCGGAGATCACATATGGACGGAAAGTCTCTTCTGGATCATTGTCGCCGAAATAAGCGATTTTTTTGCGTCCACCCAGCATCAAATCAAGTTCGCGGCCCTCATGGGGCGGGCGATTGACTGGCGCTTCCATATCGAACACAAGGATGAACGCGCCGCCGCGTGTGATCTCTTCGCGTTCTTGCACGGCAATAAAGCCCTGTTTCTCATAAAAACCGAGGGCCGGATGGGATGAGGTGAGGACGATCTTTTCCGGGCGGCCCTTTAATATTTCGCTGATCGTGCGGTTATAAAGCGCTGTGGCAACGCCTTTGTGCTGATGCTCGGGCGCAACGAACAGCGCAGTCATTTCATAGCCGCGGTGGCCGCTAAAGCCGATCGGGCAATCGTTTTCATCTAAGGCCACAAAAAAGACCTCGCCATCCTGTGCAGACTGTTTATAGCCTTCGGGAATGAGGCCATGTGCCCAGCTTTCGCGGGCGGTACGATCATGAAACTTGTTCGGCACAGCCAGAATGGCCGCCCTGTGAATGTCAGGGAGTTGGTCCCAATGCTCATCGGCGATGGGGACGATTTTTACCTTTGTGGCTCCAATTGGTTTTTCACCCATAGGCGCTCGAAAAAATCTTCTCTTTCAAATTTTGCAGCAGCTTGTCGCCCTCGCGTCTGTTCAGCATCTACTTTTTTTTGCCCAGCGTCAAAGGATAATGGGGCTGGCATCGATTGTGCAGCTTACCCATGTTTTTCTTCCAGTCGTTGCCGTCGCCGTTCAATGTAATAATTAATCGCTTCGTCGGGATAATCCAAGAGTTTGCCAACGCGGCGGTGTAATTGGAAAAACCGCTCTCGGGTATTTCTTTGGGTTAGTTCGAGTAGGGCAGCTTTTAGCTCTAACATGCGCGCTTCTTCGCCGGGCAAATAGTAAAGAGCGGCGGTGTCGAATGACATCAGTTGTGATTCACGAATTTTGATGAGGTCATAAAGGTCTTGCGAAATTTCCGGAAAGTTGTGGCAGCAAATTTTACCTTCACTTATGTGAGGTTCGAAAGCCTCAACCGGATTGAGCTCGTCAAAAAATGCCACCCGTTTTTGCCCTGCCAGCATTAATGAAAGTTCGCGACCATTGTGTGGACCCAATTGATCGGAATATTTAATTTGGTCAGTTTCCATGTCGTAGACATTTATGCCAATGCCGCCACGGGTTTTGTAGGTGCGTTCGCCAACTGATTTGTATCCATATTTCTCATAAAATGTTTTGGCCGGAGCGCTTGCCGACAGAGTGATTTTATCTGGTTTTATTTGAGAAATATTTATAAACGCGCGAAACAAAAGTCGCCGTCCGATATCTCGGCCCTGGTGTGCCGGATCGACATAGAGGCCGCATATCTCACTATTCTTGTAGCCGCAAAAGGCGATAGGGGTGTCAGTCTCGTCGACGGCGACTATGTAGACTTCGCCATCTTTTGCGCATTCTGTATAGCCATTTGCAGTTAAGCCGTGGGCCCAACTCTCTTGTTGCTCTTTGGTGTAATGGTCCTCACCAGATGCAAAAATGGACCGGCGGTGCAGATCGGCCATTGCATGGCTATCTTCTTCACGCCAGGATCGCAGAGTAAAGCCGCGGTCCCAGGGGTATAAAGTATGTTTCATTTCAAAAATTTATTCACCCAAGGGTGCTCAAAAAAATCATTTTTAGTGACAAACAGGGCCGAATCCCAGCCTTGCTGGTTCCCAGCATCCACGTTTCTTTGGCCATCGTCAAAAAATAGTGGCGCCTCGCTTTGAGGACCAAGCAGTTGATCTACTTTTTGGAAAAAGGATGGGTCAGGTTTCGCAACGCCGAGGCGAGCGGCGTAAAACATATCATCGAAAATATGGCTGAGCTTTAAATCATGCCACATATAAAAGGCGCGGAGGTGCTCCTGATTGGTGGCGAGGTAGATTTTGACGTCTGCTTTTTGCTTGAGTTTTTTGATGCCGTCGAGCAATTGACGGTTTATGGCCATGTCGTTTTTGAACCAATATTCAAGCAGGTCGAGGCTGTTGATATGGTCTGCGCCGATGCTTGGCAAAAATTCATCAAGGGCAGAAACAATCGATCGTTCGCCTGTCACGACCCCACTGTAATGATCGCGGAAGAAGGATTTGAAGGTTTCCACTTCAATTCCGAAATCCATGTGAAGGTGCTGCTTCCAGCTGCGAATCCGCCCGGGGTCTTGATGAAAAATGGAGTGGATGACCACGCCATCCACATCAAAAAGAATGGACCGCACCGGAATTATTCCGGTGCGTTTGTTTTCAGGGCAAGGGCGTGAAGTTCGCCGCTATCGAGCACTTGTTTCAGTGCAGCATTGACCATTTGGTGCTGTTGCACGCGGGATTTGCCGCGGAAGGCTTCTGCCACAACAACAGCGGTATAGTGATGGCCGTCATCTGTATCCGCATTCACTTCTGCGCCGGGAATGGCTTCGGTGATCAAACGTTCGATTTCAGCGGTACCAATAGACATAAACAACAATCTCCAATCAGGCGGCTATTGCGCCGCTTCTGCTGCCATATAGTCTGGGAACCAACTTTCATGGAAATCGCTGAGTTCCGCAACCGATACGGCAAATATATCTTTTGCTTCCAGCTTATCGCCACCTACGGTGCCCAATTGGGTCACCGGCACATTTTGTACCTTGGCAGCGGCCAGAACCGACTCAAGATTATCAGATTTTACCGTCACGATATAGCGGGCTTGATCTTCACCGAACAATTCACCCAGATCATTTGAAAGCTCTAGCTGCGCGCCGATTTTGCCCTTCATCGCCATCTCTGCCAATGCCACCACTAGGCCGCCATCCGAGAGATCGTGGCAGGCGGTGAGCTGTTGCTGATCAATGAGATCACGGATCAGTGCGCCATGCTTGGCTTCTTTTTCCAGATCAACCGTTGGCGCATCGCCTTCAATGCGGTTGAAGCAATCGCGCAGTAGGGCGGATTGGCCAAGGTGGGTGCCTTTTTCGCCAATCAAAAGAATCACTTCGCCTTCTTCTTTGAAGGAAAGAGTCATCATTTTTGCCCAGTCTTTCAGCAGGCCAACGCCGCCAATGGCTGGAGTTGGTAAAATGCCAATACCGTTGGTTTCGTTGTAAAGCGACACGTTGCCAGAGACGATTGGGAACTCAAGCGCGCGGCAGGCATCGCCAATGCCGAGAATGGCTTGTGAGAACTGCTCCATGATTTCTGGCTTTTCGGGATTGCCGAAATTCAAATTGTCAGTTGCGGCCAAGGGCAGTGCGCCAACAGCAGAGAGGTTGCGCCAGCATTCGGCGACAGCCTGCTTGCCACCTTCTCGCGGGTTGGCTTCGCAATAGCGTGGGGTTACGTCGACGGAGAAGGCGAGGGCTTTTTTGCCGTCTGCCCCTTCCACACGCACCACACCGGCGTCACCGCCCGGCACTTGCACAGAATTGCCTTGAATCAGCGTATCATATTGCTCCCAAACCCAGCGGCGTGACGCGCCGTTTGCATTGCCCACAAGAGTCAGCAACGCTTGGGCGATATCGATATTGCTGTCGATTTCGCCAAGTGTTGAGGGGGCGGGATAGGCTGCACGCGGCCGATCATATTCGGGGGCTTCGTCGCCCAAATCTTTAATCGGCAAGTTGGCGACTTCGGCGCCTTCATGGATCACGCGGAAACGCAGATCGTCGGTGGTTTTGCCAACGATGGCGAAGTCGAGATCCCATTTGTGGAAGATGGCCTTGGCCACATCTTCTTTTTCAGGATCAAGCACCATGAGCATGCGCTCTTGGCTTTCAGACAACATCATTTCATAGGCTGTCATCGCTTCTTCGCGGGTGGGGACATCATCCAGATAAAGCTCAACGCCGAGATTGCCTTGCGCGCCCATTTCCACAGCAGAACAGGTGAGGCCAGCGGCACCCATATCTTGAATGGCGATCACCGCACCCGTTTGCATCAGCTCCAAGCAGGCTTCGAGCAGGCATTTTTCGGTGAACGGGTCACCCACCTGTACGGTGGGGCGCTTTTCATCAATGTCATCGCCGAATTCGGCAGACGCCATCGTCGCGCCACCAACGCCATCGCGTCCGGTTTTGGCGCCAAGATAAACGATGGGCAGGCCAACACCTTTGGCGGCGCAAAGGAAGATTTTATCGGCATCGGCAAGGCCCGCGGCGAACGCATTGACCAAGATGTTGCCATTGTAGCGTGGGTCGAACTCAACCTCGCCACCAACGGTGGGTACGCCGAAGGAGTTGCCATAGCCGCCAACGCCAGCCACAACGCCCGACACAAGGTGACGGGTTTTTTCGTGATCGGGTGCGCCAAAGCGTAGGGCGTTCATCGCTGCGATCGGGCGGGCGCCCATGGTGAACACATCACGCAAAATGCCGCCAACGCCTGTGGCTGCGCCTTGATAAGGCTCAATGTATGACGGGTGGTTGTGGCTTTCCATTTTGAACACCACGGCCTGGCCATCATCAATATCCACAACGCCCGCATTTTCGCCCGGCCCGTGGATTACACGGTCGCCTGTTGTTGGCAGGGTTTTCAGCCATTTCTTTGAGGATTTGTAAGAGCAGTGCTCGTTCCACATGGCTGAGAAAATGCCCAACTCAGTGTAAGTGGGTTCGCGGCCAATCAGCTCAAGGATTTTGGCGTATTCTTCTTCATTGAGGCCATGGCTGGCGATCAATTCAGGGGTGATTTCGATATTCTGATTTTTCAACATTTACGCCACCGCTGCCACTAGGCTGTCAAAGATGTAGCGGCCTTCAATGCCGCCATGAGCTGCTTCGATAAGGTTTTCCGGGTGGGGCATCATGCCCAACACATTGCCCTGCTTGTTGGTGATGCCGGCGATGTTTTCAATGGAGCCATTCGGGTTGGCTTCAAGGGTGACATTGCCGTTTTCATCGCAATAGCGGAAAGCGATCTGGTTGTTGTCTTCAAGGGCTTTCAGGCCGTCCGGATCGATGAAATAATTGCCATCATGGTGAGCGATGGGGCATGGGAATGCCTCGTGGCCCTTATAGGCTGAGGTGAACGGTGAAGTTGTGTTTTCTGCTTTTAAATGAATCACTTTGCACAAAAACTTCAAATCCCGATTCCGCATCAATGCGCCGGGCAGGAGGCCTGTTTCAGTGAGGATTTGGAAGCCGTTGCACACGCCCAAGGTCAGCCCGCCGCGATCTGCATGTTCCTTCACCCGCTTCAGCATGGGCGAGCGCGCGGCAATGGCGCCAGCACGCAAATAGTCGCCATAGGAGAAACCGCCGGGGACCACAACCAAATCAACGTCTGGCAGGTCGCTATCGCCGTGCCAAGCTAGATGTGGTTTTTCTCCCGTCACTTTTTCAAGTGCGGCGATCATGTCTCTGTCGCGGTTGAGGCCGGGGAAGACAATCACTGCAGACTTCATGAGCGTGATTCCTTTTCGGTGTGCAAAGGCACAATTTGCATCCGCGCTCTGGGCGCTGAAAAGATGCGGTTGGGTTTGGCTCTTAATGGTTCAAAAAGCCCCCAAAAAGCAAGAGGCGCGAGAGGTCTCGCGCCGCTTTTTTCAAAGAAATCCGAGTTTTTTTGGAAAACTATTCAGCCGGGGTGCCGTTTTTGACTCGTTGGTCAGGTTTTTCCCGCGCGGCTTCAAGTTTTGCCCATTCAGGGCGTTCATACAAAAACTTGCCATAGCCGACCTTTTGGATGATCTCGTAAACGATCAAAGAAGCGGTTGCGGCGACGATCATCACCAACAGGCTGATGGCACCTACATCTGTGATGATGCCAAGTTTGAACATGACGGTACGGAAGATTGCCATGGGAATAACGAACGCCACATAAACGGCCAGTGAGCGTTCGCCGATATAGGCCAACGGGCCTGAGAGGTTAAACCGCGCCAAAAGGGCAGAGAACACGCAGATGGCCGTGGCGCCAGCAAAGGCCAGGATCAAGTGAACACCAGGCAAAGAGGCGTAGCCGGTTGAAACGTGATCGGGTTGCATGTCGACACTCGGCCAAAATACTAAACCGACATTGACGCCAGCCCACACCAACAAGCCGAGAACAGCCAGGATAATGTTTTCTTGTGCCCATCGGGTGATCTTGAAAATCTGGGGTGCAAAGGCATAACCGGCATAGAAGAACACGAAATAGTCAGCGAAATAGCCGATAAGTGTGCCGCCGCTTGCCGAGGGCAGCATTTGTAAGATTGCGGTGACCGACAAAACCAACCAGTGCGGCACATGATTGTTGTGCAGCAGCTTTGTGGCGGCTGAGAAAAATGCCAGCATGTAGATGAACCACAAGATGGAATAGGGTTCGAAGACGGCAAAGAAAATACCGGACACAAAGCTGGCCACATCGCCAGAGGCGATCACTGTTTTAAAGAACAACAAAATGATGGCCCACAGCGCGTAGAAGTACAAATAATGCACCACCCGACGGTCGGCATAGCGGCCCCAGCTGCGTCCTATGACATAAGATAGGAAAAGCCCGGAAATCAAAAAGAATTCAGGCATGCGGAAGGGCGCAGAGTAAGTTACGGCATAATGCATAAAGCCGATATCACCTGCATCCTGACCCACACCAAGAGTTGAATGCATCATCACTACAAGGAGTATTGAGATCCCCTTGGCAGCGTCTACCCAGTCCAAACGTTTTGCATTCGCCATTTGTCCACCCTCGCAAAGTAAGATGGCCGTTTATATCGCGAAACTGTGAATATAAGAATGCACTAACGTTGTTTTTGCTGGGAAAATTACCAGTGAGGTTAATGCTTTTGTTTAAATCGTAAAATTTTACTTAATTTTGAAACGGATGAAAATCATCAATTGTGCAGCGGTTTCAGCAAGCCGATGAGGTGCCTAGGCCAGAGGCACAGTGCTGTACGCACCGGCCATAATGGCCAAAGCAAGGAAAAATGCTGCGGTGAGCGAGAGCCGTTTAATCATACTGGTTACCCATCCGGTGATAAATCACTTATCACCATCCCTATCATGTGGTTGTGACGATTTTATTAGAATTCAGCGCGCCCCACATGTTCCACGCGAACAAAGTGGCGACAACTGGTAAACAAATTATGGATGCTTAGTCGACGATCTCGATCGAATAATTCTCGATCACTGTGTTGGCCAACAGCTTTTCACACATTTGGGCCAGTTTTTCCTTGGCCACTTCATGATCGGTCTCATCGAGCTTCACATCAAAGATTTTGCCCTGGCGAACCGCGTCCACGCCTTCAAAACCCAAGCTGGAGAGGGAGCCTTCGATAGCCTGACCTTGAGGGTCCAGAACGCCGTTTTTCAGTGTCACAAATATGCGTGCGTGCATTTATCCAAGTCTCAATCTTTGATTATTGTACCAGACGCGGGCCGGTGGCCAGCGCGTTATCTGCTTCTGACAAAATGCCCAGGCGCTGGGCCACTTCGCGATAAGCGTCAACCAGTCCGCCCAAATCCTGGCGGAACCGGTCTTTATCCAGTTTGTTTTGGGTTTTTACATCCCATAGTCGGCAACTGTCCGGTGAAATCTCGTCTGCCAAAACGATGCGCATCGTGTCGTCTTCATAAAGACGGCCGAGCTCAATCTTGAAATCCACCAACTGAATGCCGGCGCCCAAAAACATGCCGCACAAGAAGTCGTTGATGCGGACGGCCATCGACATGATGTCGTCCAGCTCTTGCGGGTTGGCCCAGCCAAAAGCCGTGATATGCTCTTCGGCCACAATGGGATCGCCCAGCTTGTCGTCCTTGTAATAGAACTCGATGATCGACCGAGGCAGGCGGGTGCCGCTTTCCAAACCCAATCGTTTGCAAATAGAACCGGCCGCTACGTTGCGCACCACCACTTCCAGCGGGATGATTTCAACTTCGCGGATCAGTTGCTCGCGCATATTGAGGCGTTTGATAAAGTGGGTCGGGATGCCCAGATCGTTCAGCTGTGTGAAGATGAATTCTGAAATGCGATTGTTGAGCACGCCTTTGCCGTCAATCACTTCGTGCTTCTCGCCATTGCCGGCGGTGGCATCATCTTTGAAATGCTGCACCAATGTGCCGGGTTCGGGACCTTCATAGAGAACTTTCGCTTTGCCTTCATAGAGGCGACGCCGACGGCTCATGTTCAAATCCTGCGATTCCTGAAATGTCTGTATGGCAGCTTCATGTCCCCTTTTGGGGGCAAAATGCAAGTGTTTAATCAATTTTCACTGCATTCTTTGTGGGTTTTAACCGATGTTGTCAACTTTGGATGCCCAATTGCCGCGAATCTGAACTTTCCGACGGCTTCAGGACGCAGAATCGTTGATTTTCTTTGTGTTTGGCATTATCTCCAAGCGTGAGTTACGTAATAGGGCGAACCCTATCTTTATGCACGGAGAAAAAAATGGCCGGATTTGACGATCGCGAAAAGGCGGAAGAAGCTAAATATGCGCATGATCAGGCGTTGAAGTTCAAAATTGAAGCGCGGCGCAATAAATTGTTGGGCCTTTGGGCGGCTGGCCTTTTGGGCAAAACAGATGAAGCAGACGTAAACACCTATGTAACTGAAGTGGTGGCATCTGACTTTGAAGAGGCTGGTGATGAAGATGTGTATCGCAAAGTAAGCGGCGACTTCAAAGCCGCTGGCGTGAATGTCTCGGAAGAAGAATTGCGCGAAAAAATGCGCACGCTTTATTTGAAAGCTGAAATGCAGGTGCAAGAAGCCAAATAAGCTTTGCGCATTGTTCGATTAAAGGGCCCGTGCTTTGCGCGGGCCTTTTCTTTTGCGGGGGAACATGAAAATCTGAATCCTTGGAGGGTTTATGCAATTTTCATTTGGCGTGCTCAAGCATCCGGACTATCGAAAGCTTTACGCGGCTCAAGTGATCGCGCTGGCCGGGACCGGGCTGACCACAATCGCATTGGCACTTTTGGCCTTTGAGTTGGCCGGCGAGGCGGCGGGGCAAGTGCTGGGCATAGCGCTGACGCTGAAAATGATCGCATATATTTTCATCGCGCCTGTGATCAGCGCCATCATTCCGGGCGATAAGCGCAAACAGGTATTGATTGCGCTGGATGGGGTGCGGGCGCTGTGCGTGTTGGCGCTGCCCTTCGTGACTGAGATCTGGCAGATTTATGTGCTGATGTTTGTGCTTAATGCTGCTTCGGCCGGGTTCACTCCCACCTTTCAATCCATCATTCCGCAATTGTTTGAACAGGATGCTGACTATACCAAGGCGCTCAGCCTGTCGCGGGTGGCCTATGATCTGGAGAACTTGCTCAGTCCGACCATCGCGGCCCTTTTGTTGCTGTTTGTGAGCTTTGAGAGCTTTTTTATCGCCAATGGCATTGCCTTTCTGATTTCGGCCGGGTTGGTGGCGCGGGCGCATGTGCCGCATTTGGCGCTGGACAATGTGGCGGATCCGCTGAAACGCAAATTGACACAAGGTTTTCAGATTTACGCCAAGACGCCGCGCTTGCGTGGCGTGTTCGCCCTTTATTTTCTGGTGGCCTTTGCCGGAGCGATGGTGATTGTGAATAGCGTTGTGCTGGTGCGGGAGAAATTGAGCCTGGGCGAAAGCGCTTTGGCTTGGGCTATGGCCGCTTTTGGCAGCGGATCGCTGCTGGCCGCCATTTTGGTGCCGAAATTGACGGCGCGGTGGGGCGACCGGGCCGTAATGGTTTCTGGCGCATTGGTGTTGTTGACCGGTGTCGCGTTGCTGGCCCTGCTGGTCGAAAGCCTTACCTACATAGCCCTGATACTGATCTGGCCTCTCTTGGGGCTGGGGTCCAGCCTGGTGCAGACGCCTGCCGGGCGTGTATTTAGGCGTTCAGCCAACGAAGAGGATCTACCCAAACTGCTGTCAGCACAGTTTGCGCTTTCCCATTCGTGTTGGTTGTTGGCTTATCCTATGGCTGGCTTTTTGCCTGAGCTGGTCGGCATGGGGACGACATTAATGCTGATCGCCACTTTTTGTTCGCTGGCATTGTTGGCGGCCTTGCGGCTATGGACGCGCGAAAGCGAGGTGCCGCTGACCCATAAGCATGAAGCGATTTATCATGACCATGTGCATTTCCATGGCGACCATCACCAGCATGACCATGAGGGATGGGAAGGGCCAGAGCCACATGCCCATCCGCATAAGCACGAGGAAATTGTACATCGGCACAAGATCAGGATTGATCGGCACCACCCGGTGTGGCCGACTTCCAAGGCGGGATAGTCGGCGGTTAAATCCGGCGCATCAAATTGGCAAACGCCATTAAGCCTTCGGGCCAGGGACCAAAGCCTGCTTTTGGATTGACGTGGCCGATCTCGCCTGCATTGTTGAAGTTAGCGCCCCAGGCGGCCGCCATTTGTGCCGCAGCTTCCACATCACAAAATGGATCGTTGCTGGACCCGATCATGATTGAGGGGAACGGCAGCGGCTCTTGCACAATCGGGGCAAAGCGTTTCGATTTTTTTGAAACATTTTTATTGTTTTCAACGTCCGGCGGGGTCACCAGAAATGCGCCAGCCACCTTGCTATCGGTCAGCTTTTGGGCGGTGCGCGAGATCGTGTGCACGCCCAGTGAATGGCCCACAAGCACCACCGGTCGGGTACACATCATGATGGCATGATGCAGCTTGTTTGCCCATTTCTCGGGGTCCGGATTCGTCCAATTTTCCTGCTCCACCAATCGGGCGGTGGGCATTTTGTTAACCCAGTTGGTTTGCCAATGATCCGCACTGGCGCCGCCCAAACCGGGTACAATCAATATGTCTGCTTCGGCGATTTTCATAGGACTTTGATGCCCGATTTTTACATCGGGACGCAAGGGAAAACTCTTGCTGCGCTCAAATCTGACTGTCCGTTGTTGGCCATCTAGCCACCAATCGGCCGCCAAATACGTTGAGCAGCAATCCGAGTAGAATGATGGTGCCGCCAATAATGGCAGCCCTGCTCATGCCTTCGCCCAATACGATCGCCCCGGAAAGTACGCCAAATACCGGCACCATAAGCGAGAACGGGGCAACCAAACTCGCTGGATGCTTTTTCAACAATTGGTTCCAGATGCCAAATCCCAGAATAGTTGAGGGATAGGCCAGATAGAGAGCTGCGCCCATTGCAGTGAGCTTAGGTTCGTTGAAGGTGGCCCAGATCGCCGCATGATCCTCTAGGATAAAGGACAAGATGAACAGCGGGATGGGCGGCACGAGGCTGCCCCAGATCACGAAATTCAGCATGTCTACTTGTCCTGCTTTTTTGGTCATGATGTTGGCCAAACCCCATGACGCGGCAGCTGCAACGCACATCAGGAAGGGCACCAGGGCACCGCCATTATACCGCTCGGCGGCAATAATGCCGATGCCGGAAAAGGCGATAAAGGCTCCCATGATCTGCCAACTTTTGGGTTTTTCGCCCAACAGCAGAAATGCAAACAGGATTGTGAAAAATGCCTGCAACTGCAGCACAATAGAGGCCAGCGACGCGCTGACGCCCCATTTCATAGCGGTGAACAACAATCCGAACTGGATCACGCCGAGGAACATGCCAAACCCGATAATCAGCGGCCAGCTTACGTTGGGCTTCTTGAAGATAAATATCCAGGGCAGTACCACGAGCGAGAATCGAATGCCATTCAATAGCAGTGGAGGCACATCCTCGACCCCGACTTTGATCACCACAAAGTTGAAGCCCCATATGGCGACGACCAGTAGGGCGAGAAATAAATCTTTCAAGGGCATTGGGGCAGATCCAGTGATCGAGTTAGCAAGTCGGGGCGATTAGGACAGGACTGCTGACTTTGGTCAAGCTGGCGTTTATTTCCAAACCTGCAAGATGTCCGACCATTTCACGTTTCTGAATGTGTATAGAAGCTGAAATATACTATATTTCAGATGTTTAGATTTATGCGTGAAGCGCATATCATTATTTGAGATGGCAAGATCAAAAGTGCTGATCAACAAAAAGCCCGGCAGAAATGCCGGGCTTTTTTAAGGGGCTTATTCGCCAAAGACGCGGGCGAAAATGGTGTCCACATGTTTGAGGTGGTAGCCGTCGTCAAACATGTCGTCGATTTGGGCATCACTCAGGGCGTTGGATACTTCTTCGTCTGCTTTCAAGAAGGCCTCAAACTCGCCTTCGCCGCGCCAAACCTTCATGGCGTTGCGCTGAACGGCGCGGTAGCTATCTTCACGGGACAGACCAGCTTGGGTGAGGGCCAGCAACACACGTTGCGAATTGTGCAGGCCGCCCAGCTTATCCATATTGGCTTTCATGTTCTCGGGATAGACCACCAGATTTTCCACCACATTGGTCAAACGTGCCAAAGCGAAATCGAGGGTCACGGTGGCGTCTGGGCCGATCATGCGCTCAACAGAAGAGTGCGAGATATCGCGCTCGTGCCACAGGGCAACGTTTTCCAGCGCTGGCGTGACCATGCCGCGCACGATGCGGGCGAGACCGGTGAGGTTTTCCGTCAGCACAGGATTGCGTTTGTGCGGCATGGCGGAGGAGCCTTTTTGGCCCTTGGAGAAGAATTCTTCGGCTTCCAGCACTTCGGTGCGCTGCAAATGGCGGACTTCGGTGGCCAAACGCTCGATGGATGACGCCACCACGCCCAAAACAGCAAAGAACATCGCATGACGGTCGCGTGGGATGACCTGCGTGGATACAGGCTCTACAGCCAAGCCGAGTTTTTCCGCCACATATTGCTCAACGGAAGGGTCGATATTGGCGAAGGTGCCCACGGCGCCGGAAATAGCACAAGTGGCGATTTCTTCGCGAGCGATTTCAAGGCGCTTTTTGCAGCGGTCGAACTCGGCATAGGCCTGAGCCAACTTGACGCCGAAAGTGGTTGGCTCAGCGTGAATGCCGTGGGAACGGCCAATGGTGATGGTGTCCTTGTGCTCGAGCGCACGCTTTTTGAGGGCGGCGAGCAGCTTGTCCATATCAGCCAGCAGCAGATCTGCTGCGCGGGTCAATTGCACATTCAGGCAAGTGTCCAACACATCTGACGAGGTCATGCCCTGGTGCACGAAACGGGCTTCGGGGCCAACGATTTCGGCCAAATGGGTGAGAAATGCGATCACATCATGTTTTACTTCGCGCTCGATTTCATCGATCCGATCCACATCGAACTGGGCGTTTTCGCCTTTTTCCCAAACGATTTTAGCAGCCTCTTCGGGCACAATCCCGAGTTTGGCCTGGGCTGAGGCGGCGTGGGCTTCGATTTCGAACCAGATGCGAAATTTGGATTCTGGTGACCAGATGGACACCATTTCATCGCGTGAATAACGGGGGATCATGTGGTTTGACTTTCGTGGGTTTCAAGTTGGTTGGATTTGGGTTTAAGCGTGCTGGCGAGCACGGCACTAATCACCAACATCGGCGTGATGATCATCAAGCCGATCTTAATGTTGGTGGCTTCAGCGACAAAGCCGATGGAAATCGGGCCGACCAAAAAGCCGCTGAGGGCTAAGAAGGTGAGGACAGCCACGTTGCTGGCTGAGCTTTTACCGGGGGCATTTGCGGCGGCGGTGACCGCCAGCGGGAAGCCAAGCGCGATGCCGCAGCCCAGTAAGGCAAAGCCGAATAAGGCGACAAAGGCGTTGGGTGCGAAATAAATCACCCCCAGTCCAATGACACCCACAATGGCAAGGGTGCGGGCCAAATCGGATGTGGCAAAATGCTCGCGCAATTTGTCGCCCGTTAGTCGGGTGAGCGCGGCGGCCATGGTGAAGACGGTGAGCGACAGGCCGGCAAAGCCGGGCTCGGCGCTATGCACATCACGCATAAAGATGGCCGCCCAATCGGCGACAGCGCCTTCGGTCAATGTGGTGCCGAACGTGAACAAGCAAATGCCGAGCAGCAGCATATGGGGCATGGTGAAGCCTGACTTGCCAGACGTAATGGTGGATGGCTCAAGCACCGGTTGATCAAGTTTGACCTGTTTGACCGCGTATAGGCTGGGCAGGATCAGCACTGCAAAAATGGCCACTTCCATCAGGAATGCATCGAAACGGATGGCCGCTGCGGCAGAACCGACGATTGTGCCGGTCATCAAGCCAAGACTCCAAAGGCCGTGTGCGCGGCTCATGACCAGTTTTTTACGCTGTTTCTCATAAAGGTCAGCCGATACATTCATGCCGAGTTCCAGCAGGGACAAGGTGGACCCCATTACGGCCAAAGAAAGCATCAGGGTGAGCTGAGAATTGGCCAAGAAAGGCAGCGTCATCGCCAAAAAGAACAATGGATAGAAAATCATCATTGTTTTTTGCGCGCCGAGCCAATCGCCAATGCGACCGGCCACCAACAGGGACGACAACGTGCCGATGGGCGCGCCGATAAGGGCGATTGCAAGTTCAGCAGGGCTGAGGGCAAGTTTTTCTTGCACCTCAGGAATGCGGGGTAGCCAGGCGCCAAGCGCGACCGGCTGAGAGAAGAAAACAAAGAAGAGCCAATTGCGCATAGACATAAATAGGGACCTTTATGATGTGCAGTTAAGTTCGGCGGGTTTACTGCCCCCTTTCGGCGGCCTTTCGAATATCGCTTATGCGGGGGGCATAGGTGGCAGGATCGTTACCTTTATAAATTGCTGACCCAGCAACCAGCGCGTTTGCCCCGGCGCGTGCAATGTCCTCAGCATTGTTTGCTGTAACCCCGCCATCAACCTCAAGGTCGATGGGGCGATCGCCGATCAATGCTTTGGCTTGTTTAATTTTTTCAATGGCTTGGGGGATAAAACTCTGTCCTCCAAAGCCCGGGTTTACGCTCATAATCAGAATGAGGTCTAACCGGTCAATCACATTCTCAATCGCAGAGACAGGGGTGGATGGATTGAGCGAGACACCGGCTTTTTTGCCCATGGACTTGATGGCCTGAAGGGAACGATCAAGATGCGGGCCAGCTTCGGCATGCACCGTGATAATGTCAGACCCAGCCTTGGCAAAAGCTTCAAGAAACGGATCAGCTGGCGCGATCATCAGATGAACATCCAAGATTTTCTTGGTGACGGGGCGAATGGCCTCCACAATCATAGGGCCAATGGTGATGTTAGGTACAAAGTGACCGTCCATCACATCCACATGCACCCATTCGGCGCCGCCTTCATCAATGGCGCGGACTTCGTCGCCCAAGCGGGCAAAATCAGCAGAAAGAATTGAAGGTGCAATTTTAATTGGCAATTGGCTCATTTGGGGGCTCCCCTGGGTAGATGCAGCCTTGATTTTGGGAATGTGCGCACCTGTTACCATGAAGGTTGACAAATGCCAATTGCCCAAAGGGTGAATCTTCACCTCTTGTCACAATCCCGTTAGGGCGACATTCGGTCGCTTGCATTCATGATATAACAGGTTCAAAAGGTGATAGTTTTAGATCTCGCCAAAGGATTTTGCGATGATTTCGGTCAGCCTCCCCGTTGTGTTTGGTGCGGGCATTTTGAGTTTCCTGTCGCCCTGCGTTTTGCCGTTGGTACCGCCCTATCTCTCTTATATGGCCGGCACCACCTTTGAGCAGTTGCAGGATGAGGGCAATACCGGCACCAAAGTCTGGTGGCGTACGGTCATCACGTCGCTGTTCTTTATCCTTGGCTTTTCGACCATCTTTGTTCTGATGGGCGCATCTGCAACCTTTTTGGGCAGTGCCTTGCGCTCGGCGCTGGATTGGCTGGTGCCCTTGGCGGGGATTGTGATCATCGTGATGGGCCTGCATTTTTTGGGGCTGTTGCGGATCAACTTGCTTTATCGTCAAGCGCGCATGAGCGGGCCAACAACGGCCACCGGGCCGCTGGGTGGCTATGGGTTGGGCCTGGCCTTCGCGCTGGGCTGGACCCCATGTATCGGCCCCATTCTGGCGGCGATTTTACCGATTGCCGGGACGTCGGAGACAGCCTGGCAGGGCGCGGGGCTTTTGGCGGTTTATTCTGCGGGGCTCGGCCTGCCGTTTTTGGCGGCAGCGCTGGCCATTCGGCCCTTTATGAACTTCTTCCAGAATTTCAAAAAACACCTTGGCACCGTTGAGAAGGTGATGGGCGTGTTCCTGATCATCACCGGCATTTTGTTCCTGACCGGCGATTTCACGCGGATCAGTTTCTGGTTGTTGGAGACGTTCCCCGTCCTCCAAAACTTCGGCTAATTTAGTCAAAAATGCGCTGCGCACTGCGGCGTTGATGGCCTTGCCCCTATATTGAATAGGGGCTGCGCCCATCGCCTAGCATTGCTTTGCGCATTGGTGACTAACGAACAGAGGCCAACGCGCTCTAAAGTCGTCATCCCCGCGCAGGCGGGGATCCAGTTGTGATTGAGCGAGTTGTAATCCGCCGGTGATGTGCGGGTTGACGCTCCGACCTGGATTCCCGTCTGCGCGGGAATGACGGGTGGGTTTTATTGGTTGTTTGCCGTTACGTGGCCGCCCCGGACGTGATCCGGGGCCGGTTTGATCCCGGCTCAGGGCCGGGATGGCCACGAGGAGTGGGGCGAGTTGCGATGTATCCTAAAACAGTTTCAGCGCGCGTAGGGAGCTGTGGCCGTCTTTGGCGATGATGATGTGGTCATGCAAGGTGATGCCGAGGGGTTTGGCGATGTCGGCGATGGCGCGGGTCATCTGAATGTCGGCATTGGACGGGGTTGGATCGCCAGAGGGGTGGTTGTGCACCAAAATCATGGCAGTGGCGGAGAGTTCCAGGCAGCGTTTGATGACTTCGCGGGGATAGACCGGGGTGTGGTCCACCGTGCCGATTTGCTGCACTTCGTCGGCGATCAGCTTGTTGCGCTTGTCTAGGAAGAGCAGGCGGAATTGTTCTTTATCCTCAAACGCCATTTCCGACTTGCAATAATCCAGCAGCGCATCCCATGAGTTGAGGATGGGGCGTTCGGGCAGCGCATCTTTCGCATAGCGCTTGGCGGCGGCGTGCATGATCTTGAGATCCATTGCCGCTGTGGGGCCGATGCCATCAATCTCTTGCAGCAGGTGGGCCGGGGCCGCGAGGGCTTGCGAGAAGCTGCCGAACCGGGCGATCATTTGCTTGGCGATGGGCTTGGTGTCGCGGCGCGGCAGGAGGCGGAACAGCAACAGCTCCAGCAATTCATAATCTTCAAACGATGCGCCGAGATCACGTTCAAAACGCTGGCGCAGACGGTCGCGGTGGCCGTGATAATGCAGCTTGGGCTTTTTGCCCGGAGCTGGCTGATCGGCTTGGGACTCGTCCGCGTCGCTCATGTGCCGTGCTTACCGCCGCGCTTCAAGAGGGTTGAACAATCCGTTGGGCGATTGGGTGAAAATTTCGCAGCCATGTTCGGTAATGCCGATGGAGTGTTCGCACTGGGCTGAAAGGGTGCGGTCACGGGTGACCGCGGTCCAGCCGTCGCCTAACACCTTTACATCCGGGCGACCCAAATTGATCATCGGCTCGATGGTGAAAATCATGCCCTGTTTCAGCTCCGGGCCGGTGCCAGGATCCCCAAAGTGCAAGATGTTCGGCTCGTCGTGGAACAGACGCCCCAGACCGTGGCCGACAAAATCGCGCACCACGCCGCAGCGCTCGCTTTCGGCAAAGCTTTGGATGGCGTGGCCAATATCGCCGGTGGTGTTGCCCGGTTTGGCCACTTCAATGGCGCGCGCCAGGCTTTCATAGGTCACTTCTATCAGTCGCTCGGCCTTCCGGGAAATGTCACCAATGGGGAACATGCGCGAGGTGTCGCCATGCCAGCCATCCACGATCAGCGTGATATCGATATTGACGATGTCGCCATTTTTTAGTGGCTTTTCGTTTGGAATACCGTGGCACACCACATGGTTGATGCTGGTGCAGATTGAGTGGCGATAGCCGCGATAGTTGAGCGTGGCGGGCACCGCATTATTATCCAGAGCAAATTCCAAGGCGCGCCGGTCCAGCTCGGCTGTGGTGACACCCGGTTGGGCAAATTCATAAAGCATGTCGAGGGCCTGTGCGGCCAAAGCACCGGCTTTTCGCATGCCTTCAAAGCCTTCTTCCCCGTGCAGGGGAATGATGCCGGGGGTGCGTTTTTGGTTGGGTTTGGCTTGGGTATAGGTGACCATGAAGTGCTCTTAAATGTTCGTTTTGCGCTGAACCTACCGCTTCACCGGCAAAATGGGAAGGGGATGGTTGAGGCATATTTGGTTCTGATCAATGGTGCAATCATAACATAGAAATTCAACCCCCGCATTCAAGGCCAATTCTGCCGCCTCGGCATAGGTGGGGTCGAGGTCTGCCGCGAAGCTGAAATGGCTGCAATCGGTGCGCTGCACCAGATAGAGATTTACAGCGCGATGGCCCGCGGCGACCATATTGCTCAGCTCGGCCAGATGTTTGGCGCCGCGGGCGGTTTTGCTGTCCGGGAATTCGGCGAGAGCATCGCCGCGCAGAAGGTGCACATTTTTCACCTCGAGATAGCAATCCGGCAAGCCGTCGCCGGTAAGGAGAAAATCAATCCGGGATTTTTCACCATATTTGACCTCCGGCCGGATGTGTTCGTAGGCGGCGAGTTCTTTGATTTGCTTGTTTAGCAGCGCTTCGGCCACGATCCGGTTGGGCAGGGCGGTGTTGATGCCCACCAGATGCCCATCCACTTCGGTGAGCTCCCATGAATATTGCAATTTGCGCTTGGGATTGTCGGATTTAGAGAGCCAGACGGGCAGGCCGGGCTCTTTCAACCCCAGCATGGCACCGGGATTGGCGCAATGGGCGGTGATAATCTCACCATCATCCAGGCGAATATCAGCCAGAAAGCGTTTGTAGCGTTTGATCAAAGTGCCGCGCAGCAGCGGCGAAGGGAAATCCATTCAGGCGGTCCAAACGTTGAAATAGGTTGCAATTCAAAACCGATCCTTTATTTCAAAGTGATGATGACAAAACAAGACCAATCCCAAGCTGTAACAGCTGCCATGCTGGTGGTGGGCGATGAAATTCTCTCCGGCCGCACCAAGGACAAGAATATTGGCACCATCGCCGATTTTTGCGCAGATCTGAGCATTGATCTCAGCGAAGCGCGGATCGTGGCCGATGAGATCGACGAGATCGTTGACGCGCTTAATGCACTGCGGGCGAAATATGATTATGTGTTCACCAGCGGCGGGATTGGCCCCACCCATGATGACATCACAGCCGACGCAGTGGCCAAGGCTTTCGGCGTGGAGCTGAATGTAGACCAGCGCGCCATTGAGGCGATGCAAGCGCGGTTTGTAAATTATGAAATGACCGAAGGACGGCTGCGCATGGCGCGGATTCCTGAAGGCGGGGAATTGATCGACAATCCTGTTTCCGGCGCGCCGGGCATTCACATTGAAAATGTGTTTGTGATGGCGGGGGTGCCTAAAATATTGCAAGCCATGCTGGAGAGCATTGCGCCTAAATTGAAGACCGGAGTGCCGCAATATTCGGTGTTTGTGAACTCACAAGTTGGGGAAGGCGTGCTTTCTGCCCCCCTTGCGGCATTGCAATCTTCATACCAAACGGTAAAAATCGGGTCTTATCCGCAATTGGGGTCGGATGAATATATGACCCAGATTGTGATGCGCTCAAGCGATGAGAAAATATTGGAACAGGTGCGCCATGAAGCCCAGGCCATTGTGGACGACCTGTTTGAAAAAGCGAAAAAGGGACAGGGATCCACAATATGACCGCTCCGCAGAACAAATCCTTTCCGGTATCCTGGGATCAATTCCACCGCGACAGCCGCGCTTTGGCCTGGCGCCTGATGAATGAAGAGCCGTTTGACGCCATTGTGTGCATCACACGGGGCGGGCTGGTGCCGGCTGCGATCATCGCCCGCGAGCTGGGCATTCGCGTGATTGAGAGCGTGTCGATCAGCTCCTACCATGACTACCAAAAGCAAGGTGAGCTGAATGTGGTAAAGCCTATCTGTCAAGATATTATTGATCTCGACAAAAATGGTCGCATTCTGATTATCGATGATCTGGTGGATACGGGCAAAACCGGTCGTGCCGTGCGCGCCATGTTGCCCAATGCGCATTTCTCTACCGTCTACGCCAAACCCTTAGCCCGCGATCTGGTGAACAGTTTTGTCACTGAGGTTTCGCAAGACACCTGGATCTATTTCCCATGGGATATGGATGTGTCCTACGCACCGCCGATCCGCGACGGGGCGCAAGATTAAGCAGAAAAAGGCGGTGCACGATGGAAAGTATTTTATCAACTTCGAGCATTGCCGAAGAAATTCAGCTTTCTGTAGCCCCGGTCTTTTTGCTCACCGCCATTGGTGGTTTGCTCAATGTGTTGGCTGGGCGACTCAATAGAATCGTTGATCGTCTGGATGAGCATGAAGGCGGCACAAAGGAGCGCATCCGCAATCTGCGGCGCATCGCCTATATTCTATGGTCCAGCCGCCTCAGCGTGGCCGCGGGCATTTTGATTTGCCTGGTGGTGGTGTTTATTTTCCTCGGCGACTATGTGGCCCCGGACCTGTCCGGCCTGATCGCCTTCAGCTTCATTCTTGCCATGCTGTTGCTTACCGTGTCGCTGGCGCTGTTCCTGCTGGAACTAACAGCGGCGAGCGAGCGCAACAATCTGCTCAAGGCGCGGAAGTGAGCGTTGCCGGTATAATGAGGTGAAGCTGAAGATTTTTGGTGCGGACGACGGGACTTGAACCCGTAAGCCGGTTAGGGCGAGGGATTTTAAGTCCCTTGTGTTTACCAATTTCACCACGTCCGCACTGAAGAGTGTGGTTTTCATAATCAAAATTTTAGCGCATTGCAAATGGGAATCGGCCCGATAGTGGAATTGGTCATGTTGGCAGGGTTGGACGGGTACGCATATGTGATAGGACTTTGAGATTATTCGAAAATAATCATCTTAGTCGTCACTAACAGGCATTGAATTGATCACCGTTTCCTGCGGTCGGCCCACGCACTGATAGTCAAATCCCACGGCCTTTAAGCTCTGCCCATCATAGAGGTTACGCAGGTCTACAAGGACCGGTTTCCGCATCCTGGTTTTGATCTCAGCAAAGGGCAGGGTGCGGAATTCATCCCATTCGGTGACGATCACTGCGGCATCGGCGCTGTCAACGCAGGCGAGGGCGCTGTCGCAATAGGTGATGTTGTTGAGATAGCGCTTTGCGTTCTCCATGCCTTCCGGATCGTAGGCGTGGATGGTGGTGCCCATATCCTGCAGACCTTGTATGATCGCGATGGAGGGGGCTTCGCGCATATCGTCGGTGTTGGGTTTGAAGGTGAGGCCCAATATGGCGATTTTTTTGCCTTTGACCTCATTCTCACACATTTGTGCGATTTTGCGGGACATGGCGCGTTTGCGATATTCGTTGATGGAGACGATCATTTCGATCAGGCGTAGCGGGCGCTCATGGTCCTGCGCTGTGCGCACCAGCGCCAGCGTGTCTTTTGGAAAGCAGGAGCCGCCATAGCCGGGACCGGCATTGAGGAACTTTTCACCAATGCGTGGGTCCAGACCGATGCCCTTTGAGACGCCTTTAATGTCGGCGCCAACCACTTCGCACAGCTCGGCGACTTCGTTGATGTAAGCAAGTTTGAGCGCCAGAAAGGAATTGGCGGCATATTTGGTGAGTTCGCTTGTGCGGCGGTTGACGTAAAGGATCGGGTAGCCTTGCGCAGCGAATGGCGCATAGATTTCGGCCATCACCTTTCTGGCATGGTCGGTTTCCACGCCGATCACGATTCGATCCGGGGCCATAAAGTCCTCGATGGCCGCGCCTTCGCGCAAAAATTCCGGGTTGGAGACAATGTCGAATTGCAGATCGGGCCGCGTTGTTTTGACGATGTTTTCCACCTCATCGCCAGTGCCCACAGGAACTGTGGATTTGTTGATGATCACCAATGGGTCGGTGGCCTGTTCGGCAATGTTTTTGGCGGCGGCATAGATATAGCTCAAATCGGCGTGACCGTCGCTTTCACGCGACGGGGTACCCACGGCGATAAAGGCCGCTTCGGCATCTTTAAGCGCGGCGGCCAGGTCGGTCGTGAAATGCAGATGACCGGCGGCTCGGTTTGCGGCGACCATGTCTTCAAGCCCACGCTCATAGATGGGGACGTGATTTTGGTTCAGTTTATCGATCTTTGCCTGATCCAGATCCACACAGGTGATCTCATGACCCACCTCAGCGAGGCAAACCCCGGACACCAGACCCACATATCCCACGCCAATAACTGCGATTTTCATAGGTGCACTCCATTTGCTGGGCCAGACTAAGCCGTTTTTCCATGTCGTTTCTACGACATTCGTCGGCAAATGGTCGAAAATCGATTTATCGGCTTTGAAATGGTGCGCGCAATTTTGCACTATGGCGCAAAAAAGGGGATCAACATGTCTATTCCATTTATCGGACGTGAAGAAATCGAAGACCAGTTACGTTGGGGCAAAGTGGCTGATGCGATTTTTGACGGCCATAAGCGCAGCAAGGCGCGGTTGGGCGATTTGTTTTTAAACCGTGCGGAAGACCAATCTACCATGCTGAACCGCGCCGCCTGGATTGATGATCTGGGCCTAGCCATGAAAGCGGTGACGGTTTACCCGAAAAATGCCCAACGTGAGCCTGCGATCCCCACCATTCATGGGGTGGTGATTCTGTTTGATGATGAGAGCGGACAGGTGAAAGCGCTGGTGGATGGGCAGTTGGTGACCAAATGGAAAACCGCGGCTGATTCCGTTTTGGGCGCGCGGCTGCTGGCGCGGAAGGACGCGCGCAAATTGCTGGTGGTCGGCTCCGGCGTGGTCGCCGAATCACTGGTGGATGCCTATCGTGAGATTTTCCCCGATCTGGACCGCATTCAAATTTGGAGCCGCACCCATGCTAATGCGCAGGAGCTGGCGGCACAAAAACAATGTGAGGCGGTTGAGGATTTGGCCAAAGCCGTGAGCGAGGCGGATATTGTGACCAGCGCGACGATGGCGCGTGAGCCCTTTATTCAAGGCGCATGGGCGACACCCGGCACGCATTTCGATCTGATAGGGGCGTTTAAAGACGGGATGCGCGAAGCAGATGATGGCTTGATGCAAAAGGCAAAACTGTTTGTTGATAGCCGCGAGACGACCATCGAGCATATTGGCGAGCTTAAGGACCCGATTGCCCGCGGTGTGATCAGCGAAGCCGATGTGTTGGCAGACTATTACGATATGGTGCAGCCGGAATGTTCGCTGCGCACCCACGAAGACGATATCACGCTGTTTAAGAATGGCGGTGGGGCACATCTCGATTTGATGGTGGCCAATGCCATCTACGATATTTGGGCCGCAAAAAAGTAAAGCACTATTCGTCTGGTTCTTTTGGGACGGCGGATTGGCCAAAATGGGCTTTGCGCCGCAACAGAAGGCCTGCGCGTATGGCTGTGGTGACGAACCATGCCGCGCCAAGCGTCACCGCAATACCTGCGGCGAAGAATGGCACCCCCGGAAAATAAGTGAACGCTTTTGGCGAGGTGGTAAAAAAGGAAAAGAGCTGGGTGGCCGCCAGTGGACCAACAATAGAGGTGATTGAGTTGACGGCATTGATGCCGCCCTGCAGTTCGCCTTGTGCATTGTCGGCAACGCGGTTGGCCATCAGTCCGGTAAGGCCGGGCACGACCAGGCCGCCCATGGCGCCCATCGCCAGGAAGGTATAAAGGCCGAGTGGGGTGTCGATAAAAGCCATGCCGAAAAAGGCGATCACGGCAAAGGTGAGGCCGATCAAAACAGTTTTGACCTCACCAAACCATCGCATGGAGGGGCGAATTACCAGTGCTTGCACGATCGCGAACATGATGCCGAAGGCGCCCAAAGAGTAGCCCACTTGTGAAGGCGACCAGTCAAACCGCTCAATGGTGAAAAAGTTCCAGATGCTGGGATAGGTCTGCGCGGCCAATGAGAAAAAGAACAAAACGGCGATGAAGGACAATACATAGGGATATTTACGCAAGGACATCAGCGTGCCCAGCGGGTTCGCGCGCTTGATCTCAAAACGCCGGCGCTTGCGCATGGTCAGGCTTTCGGGCAGCACGAAATAGCCAAAGATCAGATTGACAAAGGCCAGCGCTGCGGCGGCGAAAAAGGGTACGCGCGCCCCGAATTCGCCCAGTTGGCCGCCAACCACCGGCCCGATGATAAAGCCTGCACCAAAGGCCGCGCCGATCAGGCCGAAATTCTGTGCTCGTTTTTCGCGGGTGGAAATATCAGCGATATAGGCGGTGGCGGTGGAGACCGCAGCGCCCATAATGCCCGAAAGCACCCGCCCAACGAATAGCCAGGCCAATGTGGGCGCGAACCCCATTAAAATATAGTCGAGCGTCAGCCCCAACAGCGAGAGCAGCAGCACAGGACGCCGCCCGAAACGGTCGCTCAAATTGCCCAAAATCGGCGAAAAAATAAACTGCATCAAGGCATAGACAAACAGCAGAAAACCGCCATAAACCGCCGCTTCAGCCACGGTGCCACCGGTCAACTCCTCAATCAGATGTGGCAGCACCGGAATAATGATCCCCAGCCCGATAATGTCGATCAGAACCGTGATCAAAATGAAGGCGAGCGCCAGCTTTGAGTTCTTTGCTGCGGTCATGGGTTTCCTTTAGGCGGGTATTTTCGTCAATAGACATGCTGCATATAGGGTGCGCAAGTCAATTTTGCACCACCCGATGGCGGATTTCTATTTATTAGGGTTGATTATGTGAACAATCATTTGATGTTTCCGCTATTTTTGTAAATCAAAATGCGCCTATTTTTGCTGCACAAACCAATGGAGGCGATTATGACTGCCAAATTGAAACATGCTGCGAAAATGAGTCGTGGCCATCATGTCCAAGAAGGTGAAGGAATTATGGTGCATCGCTATATCGGGACGCCCGATATTGATGTGATCAATCCCTTCTTGATGCTGGACTGGTTCAAAGTTGAAAGCCCCAAGGGCGCAATTCCGGGGTTTCCGCCGCATCCCCACCGCGGGTTTGAAACCATTACACTGATGTTGAGTGGTCATATGGGCCACCGCGACAATATTGGCAACACAGCAGAAGTGGGGCCAGGCGGCGTGCAATGGATGAAAGCGGCCAATGGCATTATCCACTCAGAAATGCCCCGCGTGGAAGGCGATGAGGATTTGTCAGGCCTGCAATTTTGGCTGAACCTGCCTGCGGCGCAAAAGGCGGATGCGCCAGAATATACCAACCTCGATATCTCCAAGCTGGCGGTTGAAAAACGCGAGAAGGCTAGCCTGCGGGTCATCGCGGGTGAGACCAGCCAGGGCACCAAGGGCCACTTTCTGGACCGGGACACGCGCCCCTTTATTTTGGATGTGACACTTCAGGCGGGGGGTACGCTTGCGGAACCGCTAGATGGGCGTCAAGGGTTTATACTGGTGGTCGAGGGCACAATTAGCCTTTTGGATTCGGATGAAACCACAGCGCTTTATGGCGAAGGCAGCCTTATCGAGCTGAGTAAAGCGGGCGACGCTATTGAAGTGCATAGTGACACAGGTGGGCGGTTTGTGCTGGCCACGGGCGAGGCGTTGAATGAGCCGATCGCAAAGGGTGGGCCGTTTGTGATGAACACAAAGAGCGAAATCTATCACGCCTTTCAAGATTATGCCGCCGGCAAATTCGGGCCAGCGTTGGATTAAGCTAGGCTGTGTTTGATTTGTCTAGCATCCCTTCAAAGGGGTCATGGGCATAAATCCAATCCAGCCTTTTGAGTTGCGCGTCGGGCGACTGGCGCGCAACCACAAAATCTCGCGCCCAAGCCTTGGGTGGGCGCATATGGAAGATCTTTCCGTTTTTAGCAGATTGCTGTTGCACCTTGTCCACGCGTGGTTTGCGCAGCTTTTGGTATTGCGCAAATGCTTTGGCATTGTTCGCTTCGCCAGCCAGCAGCACGGCGAGCAACCCCGCATCCTCCATGCCCATAGCGGCCCCCTGTGCTTGAAAAGGCAACATGGCGTGGGCTGCATCACCGATCAGCGCGATATTGCCTTTATACCAGGTTTCACAATTTACGCCGAACAGTGGCCAGAGGGTGAATTGGTCATAAAATGAGTCGAGAAATGCAGATAAGATATTGTTTTTCTTGATCGAAATTCGGTTTGGATCAAGTGCAATCTCATCTTCGCGAGACACATTTTTCCGGCTATGTCGGGTGAAGAGCGCAACATTGGCGCGTTGCTGGTGTGGGAGGGGATAGACCACCACATGATAGTCAGGTCCCCAAAACAGACTGGTGTGGATGGTGGATAAATGCGCGTCCAAATGCGTTAAGGGCATGAGCGTGCGCCAGGCAATATAGCCAGTGAACTTTGGGGCTTGGCCGTTTACATGATTGATCCGCGTGGGTGAGCGCACGCCATCCGCGCCAATCAGCGCCCGGGCTGTGACCGGATATGGTGTGCCGCGCTGGTCCTTTAATATGATCGAGACGCCGTTGGCAGCTGGGGTCGTGTCAATGTCCTCAACACCAAAATGCATGTCAATATTGGCGAATTTCTTCGCGGCGCGATAGAGGCAATTGAGGAGGTCGGCCCGGTGCGCGACGGCATAGGGTATGCCATTATAGCGTTGACTGGCGAATGCCCCCAGCTGCACCGAATTGATTGGTTTTTCAGCGTTATGCGGGTAAATATCGATTGCTTCAGGCGCAAAGCTGTTGGCGGCGAAATTTTCATCAAGCCCCAACATGTTCAGCACGCGCCGGGCATTTGGACTGATTTGCAGACCGGCGCCATATTCGCTCGGCACCGTTTGTTTTTCCGCCACCACCACGCGAAAGCCAAATTTGGCCAAAGCGATCGCGAGCGTCAGGCCGGCAATGCCCGCGCCTGCAATAGCAATGGTTTTATCGCTGTTGGCCATGCGGCGCTCCAGCTGTGCTGTAAAACTTAAGCAGACTGTTTGTTGTAGGCGGCTTCAGCCGGGGACGCGGCGGCCGGCTTCAAATCGGCATTGTGCACAAAATGAGTCGAGCAATAGGGGCAGACAATTTCATTTTCGTCGCCCATATCCAGGTAAACATGTGGATGGTCATAGGGCGGCAGCGCACCGATGCACTTAAACTCTTTGGTGCCGATCTCGATTTTTGCGACGCCCATGCTGTTCTGAAAATGTGGTGTGATTTGATTTGCCATTGTCTAATCGACTCATTGCCCAATTGAATGCGAGAGGTTAAGTGTGGCGGACATTAACGAACTCGATTGAAAAAAACCAGAGCAAACACCACTTGAAAATGCAAAGTTTTGAGGTTTGCTCGGCCATATGAGGATAGATGCGGTATGCCGACTTTTATGTCTGAAGGCTATGAGATTGCCTTTTCGATTTATGGTGAGGGGCCAACGGTGTTGTTGGTGCATGGCTTTGCCTCAAACGGCAAGGTGAATTGGGTGGAAACCAATTGGGTGGATGAACTGGTTGAGGCCGGTTATCGCGTGGTGACCATCGACAATCGCGGTCATGGCAAATCAGAAAAAATCTATGACACGGCTGCCTATCCCTCCAGCGAAATGGCCAAGGATTCGATCAACCTGATTGATTATCTCGGCGTGAAACAAGTCGCGATAATGGGCTATTCCATGGGCGCGCGTATTTCTGCCTATGTGGCCATGAGTGCACCAGAAAAAGTCGCTTGTGCCGTTTTTGGCGGGCTAGGCGAGCGCATGACGGTGGGCATGAGCAATTCCACCACAATTGTGGATGCGCTTTTGGCCCCAAGTTTGGAAGAGGTGAAGGATCGCACGGGCCGCACCTTCCGCATTTTTGCTGAACATACCAAGAGCGACCTCAAGGCACTGGCCGCCTGTATGGGGTCGTCACGGCAAAAGATTTCCAAAGAAGATGTGTCCAAGATCGAGGTGCCTGTGCTCGTTGCGGTCGGCAGTGAAGATGATGTGGGCGGACGCCCGGAGCCGTTGGCGGAGCTGATGGATCGCGGCGAAAGCCTGGTGATCGAAGGTCGTGATCACATGCGCGCGACTGGGGATAAACAGTTTAAAGAAGGTGTGCTAGACTTCTTTTCTCGGGTTTATCCCGCTGGATAAAGCAACGACGTGAAAAACGAATTGGATATAGCTATGGTTGGCAATATTAATCGCGACAAAAAGCCCAGAATTGTTGATCCGGTGTGGCACGATGTGTGCGCTGAAGCGCGACAGATTATGGCTGACGAACCGGCTTTTTCCAATTTCGTGATTTCCAACGTGCTCAACCACAACAGCTTGGAAGAGGCGATGGCCTATCGCTTGTCCGAATTGTTGGAGCATGCGGACATGTCTGCGGCGATTATCCGCCGGGCCTTCGACGATATGTTGCAAACCAAGCCGGAACTGGCCAATTATTTCCGTACAGATTTAGCGGCCACGCTGGAACGTGACCCGGCCACCAACCGGGCAATTGAGCCATTGCTCTATTTTAAAGGGTTCCAAGCTATTCAGACTTACCGGTTTTTCCACGAATTGTGGAATGCAGGCCGCAAAGATTTTGCGAAATATTTGCAGAGCCGCGTTTCGCAGGTGTTTCAGGTGGATATCCACCCGGCGGCGCGGATTGGTGCGGGGATCATGGTGGACCATGCCACTGGTCTGGTTATTGGCGAAACAGCAGTCGTTGGTGATAATGTCTCGATCCTGCACGCGGTGACGCTGGGTGGCACTGGCAAGGAAGATGGAGATCGCCACCCGAAAATCGGATCGGGCGTTATGATTGGTGCTGGCGCAAAGATTTTGGGCAACATCAAAATTGGCAATTGCGCCCGCGTGGCGGCCGGTTCAGTGGTGCTCAAAGATGTGCCGGAATGCATGACCGTGGCCGGTGTGCCCGCCAAAGTGGTGGGCGAGGCTGGATGTGCCGAACCGGCGCTGCGCATGGACCAGATGCTGCTCGACGAGCCCAATTAAGGATTTCGACTCCATGGAAGCGGCTGAAGAACTGGACGCGGCAGATATGCTCTGGGCGCGTGAGCAAGAAGTTTTGGCGCAACGCGCTCAAGCAGCGGAGGTTTTCGCCGCAGATTTTGTGAGTTTTACACCCGATGGACGGACGCTGACCAAGGAACAATTTGCGGCGCAGCTCCGTTCTGGTTCTTTGGCCGCGGATCGGGCGCGATTATTGTGGCGCGAACAGGGCCAAAAGGACAGCTGTTGTCTAGCGTTTCGTGTGCCTGAAGCGGATGGGCGATTGACCACACACCTGTCCCTTTGGCGCTTCACGGATCGGCAATGGCGTAAACAATTCCATATTTTTGTGGAAGGTGAGGATAGTTTTTAAAAAAGTCCCACCAAAACTTGAGACGCGCGGAAATCTGACTATCGTGCGCAACCAAACAAACAGATGCGGAGTGCATAATGAGAAAAGACGAACTGGTGAATCTGCAAAAATATCTGCAGGCCAAATTTGGCAATCCGCAATTGCTGGTGAAGGCGCGGCCAAAAAAAGATGATTCCGCCGAAGTATATCTTGGTGAAGAATTTATTGGCGTGCTCTATCTGGACGAAGATGAGGGCGAGCGCTCTTTCAACTTCCAAATGGCGATTTTGGACATTGATTTGGACGAAGTTGCCGGTTAATCGGGCTTTGTCATTAAATTGAGTTTGGCGCGCATTTGTGCGTCAAACATTTTCCACTGGGGCAGATATTGCGCCGGGAACTTTATCATGGCGGCGACCCGCCGGGTCACCAACTTGGTTTCCAGACAGTTTGGCACTTCTACCGATTCATCAACCGGCTCAACGCACTTGGCCACAAAGGGCTGAGGGCGCAGCGGGTCGTACCACACGCTTTCATTTTGATAGCCTTCGCCATCTTTAAGTTTGCGACCCACCAATCCGTTTTCATAGCGCGCCGGCTCGGAAGCGAAGCGGTGGATATAAAGGGCGTCCAGCAAATAGGCACTTGGCGTGGTGCGGCTTGCGGGTACCAGGTCTACAGGCACTTCCACCACTTTGGTTTCCAATTGGATCGGAATGAGCAATTGCAGTGTTTCGACGGCGTGTTGTCCTTCGCCCATTGGCGCGACTAGCCAATTGTTTGGCACAAAAACTTCGCCAAACCCCAGCGCGACTTGTTGTTTCTCGCCTACAAAGTCGGGATCAATTTCAGTTTTTTCGGGCTCCAGCGCTTCGAGCCCATAGATTATCCCCAACCCGACGATCGACAATAAGGCCATCAGGAACAGGCTGTTCATGATAACGCTTTGTTTTGTGTTGCTTTTTTTCTTTTTTGTACGGGCCAACTTCCAACTTTCGGCATTAACCATGCGCATCAATGGGACGTGACTTTTGATGTAGGCGGAAATATGTTTAATAAAACGTTAAGAAATTGCCAAGTTGCGAGCGGGGAAGCGATGTCCATCGAATTTTTAATTGCGCTATATATTGTTGCCGTTGGGCTGGCCGTGGCTGGTGTGGGCACCTATTTTTATCAGATGGTGTTCAAACAGGAGGCGATGTTGCGCTTTGACGGGCGAACCTATCTTGGCTCCCTCGGGCATTTATTGATGAGCTTCATGTGTGGCCCCATGATCATGTTACATCTGGGATGGCGCAGCGACGGACAAAACTCTCTATCGATGAGTAGTGTCTTGCTGTCTGCCTTTATCGCTTTTGGTTGGAGCTTTATCACCGGTCTTTTGGCCCTCAGCGTCTTTTTGGCCGTAATCGGCGCGTAGGCCGATGTCGCCGCTTTACCAACTCGGGGCGGATCGCCCCCAGATTGAGGCCATGTTCGTGGCACCTAATGCTTCGGTTGTCGGCAAGGTGAGAGCGGCATCCATGACGAGCATCTGGTTCGGTGCTGTGTTGCGCGGTGATGCGGACATAATTTCCATCGGCAAAGGCAGCAATGTGCAAGACAATGCTGTTGTGCACTGCGATCCCGGATTTCCTGCATTGATTGGTGATTATTGCACGATCGGCCACAGCGCCATCGTGCATGGCTGCACGCTCGAGCGGGGCGTACTGGTGGGCATGGGCGCGATTGTGATGAACGGCGCGGTGATTGGCGAGGGCAGCATTATTGGCGCCGGGGCGATCGTGACCGAGGGGACCAAAGTGCCGCCATTCTCAGTGGTGTTGGGGCAGCCGGGGCGGGTGAAGAAAACGTTGGAAGTTGATTCAATCGAGGCGCGACTTGATCAAGCACAGCGCTATATTGAACGGGCTCAACTGTTCGCCGCGGGGTTGTGCAAAGATCCTGACTGAAAGGGCGAAGGGCCAGCTCGGGGAAGCTGACCCTTCTATTCGGCCGAGAGTGTCAGGGGTTGGAAGGGTGGCCGAATTATCGTGACGCGAGGATCACCTCGCGATTGTCCGCAAGTTCCATCCAGCGACCTTGATGCTGCTGAGATTGGCGCTTGATATAGGTGTAGTTGGTTTCGCTCCAGACTTTGATCAGACCTTCCTGATTGTCCAAGATCAGGTCGCCTCTGTCCGTGCGCACAGTTAGCACAGCATGCCCCTCGCCATTGGCTTGTTTGACCACGGTGATCAGCAAGGTGCTCGGCGCCCAGCCGCGCTCGATCAGGCTGCGGCGTTTGGCCAGAACATAGTCCTCACAGTCCCCATATTGGCGGGGATAGGTCCAGAATTCTTCGGTCTGATACAGATCGATATCGTTGATTGGGCGAACGGCTCTATTCCAATGGGCATTCACTTGCAGGAGTTCATCCCATTTGGCTTGGGTGAGCGTTTCATATGTGATGAGATCATTGTTTTGCCCGCACTCTGCCGGGCGAGATTGGCAAAACTGTGCATGACCAATGGGAATAGATGTTTCGCGCACATCCAATACAAAGGCCTGGTTTTCGGTAATGGCCAGCGCTGGTGCCGACCAAAGGGCGGGCAATGCGGCAACGGCCATGGCTAATTTGCGTACTTTCGCGTTTAAAATCTTCATTTCAAATCTCCCTGACAGAGACCAGAATGAAGAAGAGACTTTTCCCCCTAACGAAAAAAAATGGTGGGGTTTAAATCAAGCTTGAGCCAAAAGATTCAACACCCGTTAAGCATGAAAAAGCCCCGATCGGCGGGGCCGCGGGGCTTGTAATGTCCAATTGGATTGGGGGGGGGCGCTAGTAGCCGGTGTGCAAATTGCGCTGTACGACTGAGAAGACTTCTTGAACAGAAGAGAATTCCACCGCAATGCCATCATCAAAATGGCGCACGACCCGGGCGCGCATCCGGCCCAGCGTGACAGGTGTGCCCATTTGGGGGCGCACATCAATTTCCACCGCCGCGCCCGACAATGAGATATCGATGATCTTGCAATTATATTTGCGGCCATCATCCAGAATGATGCTGGAATGGCGGATATCTGGGACCTGTCGGTCATGGCGGCGATCTTCGGGCAGGTTCAAGATATCTTTGTTGGCAAACCAAGTGAGCTGAGCAGCAATGCTGTCTCGTTTGCGCGGCGACACACAGACTTCCATATGGAAACCACCATCGATCAGATCGAGAATTTTGCCCTCAATGCGACCCACATGGTCAATATAGGCAATGATTTTTTCGCCTAATTTACCGCTGGCCGGGGCAATCACATGTGCGTCGCCCGGTGACATCTCAATAATCTGGCAGGGGAATTCGCGACGATCCTCAAGCATGTAGCGCCCGAGAAGCGACACCTTTACGCTTTGAAAGCGAGAGGGGTCGAAGCTGGGCGCCACGGAAGAACCATATTTCTGAGCGGTCACGTTCAACATACCAACAAGATTATCCACAAAAGAAAGATCGTGGATAAACCTTATCGGCTTTTGGTTAACCGAATGTAAGTGTTGAGGATTTGTTTCGGCCTTATTGTTTGCCGCCGTCAATCACTGCCAAGTGCTGGTAGCGTCGGGCAGAACGCCCAAAAACAGACACCTGACCGCCGTAATTTTCTTGCAGATCTACCAAATCATTTTCTGGTGGCACTTCTGCCTGCATGTCGCGCCCAGACAAGTCTGTGGGATGATCGTCAGGCCAGATCAGGCGCAGACCTGTGATTTTCTGGTCCATAATCGGGTGGGTGCCGAACCAATAGGGCTCTTCAATGGCGGTAATTGCGCCAATGATGCGGGTGTTGGTGGCCCCATTGTGGCGCAAGGGGAGCAAGATGCTTTCAAAAGACAGTGGATGATTGTGCTGGCTGGTGCCGGTAAAAGTCACCAATGCGGCGGCATGGTCGTCGGTAACCGCCTTGATCAGCGTTTCAATCGCGTCACGATCTTTGCGGCGCCACAGATCAAGAAAGGGGCGTGTTTTCAGTTCACGATTGTAGGCAGAACAAATATGAGAGCCCGCCAGGCGGAAGTTAAAACCTGTGCCCAAATTGTCCGCTTCAAGAATAAAGGTATTGGCCAGCGCATGACGAATCTTTGTAGGGTCTACATCGCGACGCTCTGGTGCGCTGCGTGTGCCCCGAAGGTTGTTCCAATAATTATATAGTGTGCGCGTGCTTAGCTTTTGCATGGTCTCGTTTCGCCCCACTGGTTCGTCAATTCTGTTGTGAATTTCGACGCCGCATTTTTTGATTTGTCGTTGGGGCCAATGTGACTCAAACGATCAGAAAAATCGCCCTTAAACCTTTATTAAGGTTAACGCGGTGGGCAAGGTGTGGAAAAATTCGAAAATAGCGGGCATAAACGGGTACTTACCCACTTTGGAGTCGACATGAATAATCCCCAGAATGAGCAAAACCCCCAGAATTCGGGTAAAAATCCGCCTGCGATCAATCTGCCGCCGGTGGTGACTGCGCTGGTGCTGTTTATGGTGTTGTTGCATTTTAGCGCGAATCTTATTCTGACCGATCAGTCACTTTACCGCTTTTTCTTAACTTTTGGCTTTGCACCTGTGCGGTTGCAATATGCACCGGAAATGCCTGGCGGGGTGGGGGCCTTATTCTGGACGCCGTTTACCCATGGGTTCTTGCATGCGGACTGGATGCATTTAACTTTTAACATGCTTTGGCTCGCTGTTTTCGGCACGCCGATCTCGCGTCGTTATGGGCCACTCGGCTTTGCAGTTGTGTTCGGACTGGGCCTGATTGGCGGGGTCATCGGGTATATGCTGGTGCATCATAACACTACGGGCATATTGATTGGCGCGTCCGGTGCGGTTTCTGCGCTGATGGGGGGCGCGCTGCGCTTTATGTACCAACCGCTTTTAAAGGAAATAGATGAGGAAACCGGTGAGGTGCGCATTCTCGGTCGAAGATTGGCCTCACCATCGGAATTGGTGAAAGACCAGCGGGCTGTAGGGTTCACTGTCGTTTGGATGGGGGTGAACCTGCTGTTCGGTCTGTTCCCACAGCTCATGGGCATGGAAGGCGCGAATGTCGCGTGGGAAGCACATATAGCTGGCTTCGTTGCAGGGTTCTTCGCGGTCGCTTGGCTGGAGCGGCGGTTGTTTTAACCGTTATTTGTATTTTTCTGCCGGGTCGAACAGCGGGTCGATCCCGAGGTTATCGACCACATATCCATCCGCCGTTTTTTCAACCGTCCGGTAGAAGCAGGTTTTGCGGCCCGTGTGGCAGGTGGCGCCTGCGCCGGCAGGGGTGGCGCGAACTTGCAATATGTCCTGGTCGCAATCGACTCTCATCTCCACGAATTCCAGGAGTTCGCCTGATGATTCGCCTTTTTTCCATAAGCTGTTGCGCGAGCGAGAGAAAAAGTGAACGTAGCCGGTCTCGAAAGTCAGGTTGAGCGCTTCTTCGTTCATATAGGCGGCCATTAGAAGGGCATCTGATTCCGCGTCAGTCACAACGGCAAGAATCAGCCCATTTGCGTCCAAACGGGGTGCAAAGGCGGGGCCGGTTTCAAGTTCGGTTTTCGATAGGGATTTGGGATCGGTCATTTTGCTCATAGGCGCTTTATAGGATGCGCCTATGAGGAATTCTATATCGATTTTGATTATTTTTGCAGGGCCAGCAGCTGGAAGAAGCGATCTTGTTCCTTCGGTTCTTCTGCGAATACGCCGGTAAACCGCTGGGTCAACGTTATGGCGCCGTGCTTTTTCACGCCCCGCAGCGACATACACATATGTTCTGCTTCAAGCATAACCGCCGCGCCGCGCGGATTAAGACTGTCATTGATCGCGTCAATAATCTGTTGGGTGAGGTTTTCCTGCGTCTGGAAACGCTTGGCAAACACGTCTGTTACGCGACCAAGCTTGGACAGGCCCACCACACTGTCGGTCGGCAAATAAGCGATGTGTGCCTTGCCGACAAAGGGCACCATATGGTGTTCGCAATGTGAAAAGAACGGAATGTCCTTCACGAGCACGATATCATCATAACCGCCGACATCGCGGAAGGTTTTGTTGAGCACTTCCTCAGCATCGAGGCGATAGCCCTCAAAGAATTCTTCATAGGCTTTAACCACCCGTTTCGGGGTTTCTTGCAACCCTTCGCGGGACACATCTTCGCCAGCCCATGCCAACAATGTGCGCACGGCCTGTTCTGCCTCTTCGCGGGAAGGGCGAACAATTGTTTTGGGCTCAGATATTTCTTTTTTTAGGGGTTTGATGGTCGCATCCATAATCATCTCCTGATGGCGTCGACCTTTTATACGGAGCCAGCGACTGAACGGATTGCCATTTCACACGCCAAAGTGAAATTCCGGGCACTGGCTTGGTTTTGCTTGACCTGCACTATATGATGCTTACCTAAAAAGAAACAAGTAGTCTGGCGCTTAGGCAGGTTCACAATGTCGTTTGGCGATATTTATAATCAAAAAATTCTTGAATATGCGGGCAATCTGCCCGATCTGCCGCGTTTGGATGCACCAGATGCGAGCGCTCGGCGGCATTCGCGGGTGTGTGGTTCGACAATCGAAATTGATATGATTCTGAAAAAGGGCGTGGTTGCCGCCTATGGCCATGAGGTGGCAACCTGTGCGCTGGGCCAAACCGCAGCGTCGATCATGGCGCAGCATATTATTGGTGCGACCCCGGATGAGCTGCGCCTGGTGCGCACACAAATGCAGGCGATGCTGAAGAGCAACGGACCCCCGCCAACGGGCCGGTTTGAAGATTTGAAATATTTGGAGCCGGTGAGAGATTTTCCGCAACGCCATGCATCTGTAATGCTGGTGTTTGAAGCGATCTGCGATGCGCTGGACCAAATTGAGCAGCAAGCCAAAAGCGCATGAAGCTGTTGCATTGGATCGGGCGTATCCTAGATTTTCCCTTTCGCTGGAGTGCTATCGGATTGATCACTCTATACCGTTATACCTTGTCGGCCTTTATGGGGCGCACCTGTCGGCACGCGCCAAGTTGCTCCGAGTTTACCTTGCTCGCAATCAAACAACATGGCTTTTGGCCCGGCGGGTGGATGGGGGCAGCGCGCATCTATCGATGCCGGCCCGGTGGCACGGATGGATTTGATCCTGTACCTGACAATTTGCCAAAAAAGGCAAAATGGTATGCCCCTTGGCGGTTTGGGCGCTGGAAATAATTTCAAAACATGCTAAAGCAAGCCCTTTGACGGACCACAGCGCAATAGTGCGCGTGGCGATTGACGAGATGAAATGGAGAAAGATCATGGTCAATGTGTCGTTTCCTGATGGTGCAATTCGAGAATATCCTCGGGGTACCACCGGCACCACCATCGTTGAGTCCATTTCCAAGTCGTTGGCCAAGAAAACTGTGGCCATGCGTATCGATGGCGAATTGTCCGATTTGTCCGACCCGTTGAATGAAGATTGCGCCATTGAGTTTGTGCAGCGTGATGACGAGGCGGCATTGGAGCTGATCCGTCACGATTGTGCGCACGTGCTGGCGGAAGCGGTGCAGGAATTGTGGCCAGACACTCAGGTGACCATTGGCCCCGTAATCGAGAATGGCTTTTATTACGACTTTGCCCGCGATCAGCATTTTACCGAGCAGGATTTTGAGGCCATTGAGAAAAAGATGGCTCAAATCATAGAGCGCGGCGCTGAGTTCACCAAGGAAGTTTGGGATCGAGAAGAAGCCAAACGGGTTTTTGCGGCCAAGGGCGAAGATTACAAAGTTGAATTGATCGACGCCATTCCCGGCGATGAAGATTTGAAGATTTATAAGCAAGGTCAATGGTTTGACTTGTGCCGTGGTCCACACATGCGCAGCACTAAAGATGTGGGCATGGCGTTTAAGCTGACCAAGGTGGCCGGAGCCTATTGGCGCGGGGACAGCAACAATAAGATGTTGTCGCGCATTTATGGCACCGCCTGGGCCAACCCAAAGCAGCTTAAAGCCTATTTGCACATGATCGAGGAAGCGGAAAAGCGTGACCACCGGAAGTTGGGCAAAGAGCTGGACCTGTTCCATTTGCAGGAAGAGGCGCAGGGCTCAGTGTTCTGGCATCCAAAGGGTTTTAACATCTATAATCAGATGGAAAGCTATATTCGCCGCAAGGTGAACGCTGCAGGCTATAAAGAGATTAAAACCCCGCAGCTGATGGACAGCAAACTTTGGGAAAAGTCAGGCCACTGGAGTAAATTCCGTGAGGACATGTTTGTGGTGCCGGATCTTGAGTTTTCATCTGACGCCGACCAGCTGGAAGTAGACCCCGAAGCCAAATTGATGGCGTTGAAGCCCATGAACTGTCCGGCGCACATTCAGGTGTTCAATCAGGGCATCAAATCCTATCGCGATCTGCCGCTGCGCTTCGCTGAGTTTGGCTGTTGTCACCGGAATGAGGCGCATGGGGCGTTGCACGGGCTGATGCGCGTGCGTCAAATGACTCAGGATGATGGGCACGTATTCTGTCGGGAAGATCAAATCACTTCAGAAACCGAGGCCTTTTGTGCATTGCTCGATTCCATTTATGAGGACATGGGCTTTACCGAGGTGAAAATCCTTTTGGCGACACGCCCTGATACGCGTGCAGGCACCGATGAAACTTGGGATCAGGCTGAGAAAGGGCTAGGTGACGCCCTGCGCCAGACTGGTCGAGAGTTCGAAATCGCCGAGGGTGAGGGCGCCTTTTATGGGCCAAAACTGGAGTTCCATTTGAAGGATGCTATTGGCCGCTCCTGGCAGTGCGGCACCTTGCAGCTCGACTTTGTTTTGCCCGAGCGTTTGGATGCGTCTTACATCGCGGAGGATGGCTCTCGCCAACGGCCCGTGATGCTTCACCGCGCTATTTTGGGTTCGCTTGAGCGCTTTATCGGCATTTTGATCGAGAACCATGCGGGCCGGATGCCCATGTGGCTGGCGCCAGTACAGGCGGTGGTTGCAACCATCATTTCTGACGTTGATCCAGCGGCCATGAAGGTCGTGGAAAAGCTGAAAGCGGCTGGCTTGCGGGTCGAGACGGATTTCCGCAACGAAAAGATCAACTATAAGGTGCGGGAACACTCCACCCAGAAAGTGCCCGCCATTCTGGTGCTTGGCGAGCGGGAAGCCGAAGAGGGGACCGTTTCCATTCGTCGCCTTGGCGAAAAAGGCCAGAAGGTCGTGAGCGTTGATGAAGCGGTTGCTTCTTTAGCGGCGGAAGCCACACCTCCTGACTTGAAATAGATTAAAGAGCGGCGCGTATTTGATTGGCTTTGGCTGATGAATATGCGCCGCTTTGCACGGCCAATACGCGGCCTTGCCGGTCAATGACCACAGCATAGATTTGATTTTTTCCACCTAGTCCTAAATTTTTGCGAAAACGCGTTACATTGGTGTAAAGCGTGAGGGTTTTCGCGCGGGTCGCCTGAGACGGGATGCCCGACCGCATGCCGTTTTCAATTGCACCACCAATCAAGCGCAACGCTGAAGGCAGAACGGGAAGTTCGTAGAATTTGGCTTGCCCCGCATTTTCCAGCTGCTGGGCAAAGGGCAGCCACGTGTTCACCTGAGCCTGTTGTTCCTGTTCGAATGCGATAAACAGGAGCGAGCGGTTGGCATTAAAATCTGCAGGTAGATTGACGCTGCGCCCATTCAGATCTTTGGCGCTGATATTTGGGAACTGCTGAGCAAGAGCGGTATTGGCTGTGATAAATAGCGACAAAAGGGCTGCAAAAGTTAGCGATAAGGTGCGCATAGGTAACTCCATTGTGTTGGGTTATCTACGCGCTTGCTCCTCAATTAGATTAGTTAATTGCGCGGGCCTATTCGGTGATGATCTCGATTTCGCGCGGCAATCCGGGCAATACTTCAAATTCTCGGTTGAAAACGCGATCGCCAAGTTTCGCCAACAAAATATATTCGCCTTGCGCCAACACAGTTGCCGGGAAAGCTGTTGCTTCCTCATAAACGGTTTCACCCGCTAGGGATTTGACAATCCAGCTGGTGTCGGCAATGGCTTCGCCACCCGGCTCGGAGACCAGTTTGAAAGTGACTTGCGCGGCCTTGTGATAGAGAGTGGCTTCTGTGAGTTGCCCGGGGCTAACTTGCAGGTCTGCTTTTGCCGTGGCGTTTACATTGCCGAAATAGGAGGTGACAGAATAGGTGCCTGAGTTGAGGTGCAATGTTTGGTCAGGCTGAACGGCGCGGGCGACCAGCACAGATTGTCCCTCGGCATCGCGGGTGTGCACATTAAAACGGACAAACCGATCCGGGATGTCGATATCGCCTGAGATCGCGGCGTTTAGTTTTAACCCGCCAACATCCAAAATGATGTCCAATTGATTCGGGCCGGGTTCCACGGTGACTGTGTCGGATGCCTGCGCCAGGCCATAGGCAGCATGGACCACATATTGTCCCGGTGAAAGGCTGAAAACAGCTGGGGTTTCGTCCGTTTTGTCGAGCAATTCCAACTCACCCTGTTCGTTGGGTGTTGTGCTAAAGATTCGCCAAATAATGCCTTGCGGGATGATGTCGCCATCCTCGGCCACTTTGGCGGCGATTGTTACCGGCTGTGGTTTGCCAGGGGTCGGCGGTGTGCGGGTTATTGCTGGCGTCGCTTCCTCCGGGTCAACCGAAGTCGCGGGCGCGTTTTCGGGGTTGCCGCCTTGCTCTGGGGGCCGCGGTGGTGGCACGGGGGCGCTTTCCTGCGCGTAAGCGGCAATGCCACCAAGGCTGAGCGAGAGGGCAATAAAAGCTGCCAATAAACGAGACGGGCGATTTGTGATGACCATAGGTGCACTTTAGCTTAGATTTGGTTCAAATTTTGGCAATGCGTATTCAGAATGTGCATTAGCTATGACATAAGTGCAATTGGTTAAATTGGTTAGAAAAAATGCACAATAAAGGACTGACTGATGACGCAACACGACTCGCTCATTGAGTATCTGAAAACCCGCCGTTCTGTAACAGCTCCTTTTCTGTCCAGTCCGGGCCCGACAGTGGCAGAGCTGGATCAGATTATGGAAATTGGTATCCGCGTCCCAGATCACGGCAAAATCGCGCCCTGGCGGATGGTGGTTTATCAGGGTGCAATGCGTGAAACTGTTGGTGAGAAGCTGGCGAAAATTTGGCAGGCCAAACATCCTGAAGCGGATGCAGAAATGCTGGATGTCGAGCGGAAACGCTTTTTGCCCGCACCAGTGACCATCGGCGTGTTGGCGCGGCCTCAGTCCCATCCGAAAGTGCCGGAGCTTGAACAGCTTCTTTCTGCGGGCTGCGTGTGCTTTAACCTGGTACATGCAGCGCACGCGCACGGCTATGCCGCCCATTGGGTTACTCGTTGGTTCAGCTTTGATCACGAGGCGGCAACCATGCTTGGCGCACACGAAGGGGAGCAGTTTGTGGGCTTTGTCCATATCGGTACGCCAGAGGTGCCGCCGCAAGAGCGCGACAGGCCGAAACTGCGCGATGTGGTGAGCTACTGGCATGAATAGTTGGGCAAACGCGTCAAAATTTGCTACTCTAACACCTTAACAATCAAAAAGTTGCGAGGGTTTTGTGCCCACCATCGACCCGAATAGCCTTTCGCCAGAATTGACCCGAGCGCTGACCCGCGCGGGGGACAAAAATGGTGTGGATTTTGGTTATTTGCTGCAAACGGCGATGCGCGAAAGCTCACTAGATCCTGAGGCCAAGGCAGCAACCTCCTCAGCGGTTGGTCTGTTCCAGTTTTTGGAAGGCACCTGGCTGGAGGTGATCAAAGAAGAGGGGCCGAAGTTGGGTTATGGTGATCTGGCCAATAAGATCAGGCGTTCTGATCGTGGCTATGAGGTGATCAACCCGCAGGAAAAATCCCGTATTCTTGCGTTGCGCGAAGACCCGGAGATGGCTGCCGATCTTGCGGCCGCCTTCACCCGCCGCAATGGCGACTATTTAAAGGACAAGTTTGGTCGTATGCCCAGCCCTGGTGAGCTTTATATTGCGCACTTTTTGGGGGCAGGCGGCGCGGAAAAACTGTTTGAATTAGGGCTGGAGCAGCCCAACGCCATAGCCGCAGATCATTTTGGCCCGCAGGCGCGCGCCAATCGATCGATTTTTTATAAAGGGGATCAGCCCCGAACGATTAAAGAGGTGTATCAGGTGTTGGTGCGTCATCATGCGCCGGAAAATGCGGATCAGGCTGCGGCAACCCAGTTCGCGGCGCAACAAATGGCGCTGGATAATAAAGGGCCATTTGCCGTGCGCCAGCCCGCGAGCTTGGTGAATCCATTTGAATCGCTTTATCGGCCGACCGGTGTTCCTTCCAACAGCTATCAAACGGATGACGCGGATAGCGGCGCTAAGAAACAGAGTTTTTTCAGTTCTTTATATAAGAAATGAGTTCGGTCACTCGCCACCCGATTTATGGTGAACGCTTCTTTAATTCTTGCACGCTAGGTTGGTCTCAAGATTTGAGTCACAAGGGTAAATCGCGTGCTTGCTTATCAAGATTATCTTGATCTTTCACAGTCTCCCCATGCTGAAGAGCGCGGGCAGGCGGCGCGTATTGCTGCGCGGGCCTATTTGGATCATGACGGGCCAGCCGATGAACATGCAGCGCTATATGCGGCGGTGTTGAGTTTTCTGGATGATACCAGCGTCAAGGTGCGGGCCGCCCTTGCTTATGAATTGCTGCGCTCGGTGCACGCGCCACGTCCGGTAATGTTTGCTTTGGTGCAGGATGATCCGATAATCGCAACAGCTGTGGTGCAATATTCGCCTGTTTTGCGCGAGGCGGATTTGAACGTTTTGGCGAAGGCCGCGGATGAGCCCGTATTGCTATCAATTGCAGGTCGTCAGGATTTATCGCCAAAACTCACGGCTGCATTGTTGGCCAAGCAGAATAAACAAGTGGATCGGCGTTTGATCGAAAGCCAAGATGCGCATTTGTCTGAAGCAAGTCTGCTGGAACTGTGTGATCGCTGGGCGGATGATTCAGAAATGCGTGGCTTATTGTTGGCCCAACCAGTTCTGCCTGCCGCAGGTCGTTATTTGCTGACTGAGCAGATTGCAGAGGATCTGGCTCGGACACGGTTTGTTAAGGGGGCCATACAACCGGCGCGTTTAAAGCGCATGATGCGAGATTTGGTGGATGATGCCACCACACATATCGGCAACGATTCGCAGGGCCAAAGTGCCCACGCCTATATTGAAGCGCTGATCGAAAGCGAGCGGTTGACGCCGCGCTTGTTGATCAATGCCTATTTGTATGGGCGTCACAGTTTTTTTGCCGCGTGTTTGGGGCAGTTGGCCAAAGTGCCGCAGGTTCGTGTCGCCGCCACGCTGGGCAAAGGCTCTCGCCGGGGCATGCATGCGCTTTTCCACAAAGCCGGATTCGATGCGCCTATCGGCAACCTTATGTGTCGCCTGGTGCTTTTGGCGCGCCCTCATAATCTCGCCATAGATCAAGCGGCACGGCATTTCGTTGTGTCGCAATTGATCTCAGCGCTTATTGATGAGTATGACGGGGATGTGCCTGAGGCGCTGGAGGCGATTTTCGCCTATTTGAATGAAATGAATGTCACTCTCGCCCGCAACGCGGCGAGGGGCGTTATGGCAACGTTCTGCGATCAAGTGCCTCAAGAGGCTCGGTTGTCGGTTACGCAATTGCGCGGTGAAGCACTCGCGTTGCCTGCAGCTTAAATAAAAAAGGCCTAATAGCCGAATTGTTCGTTGAGCACGCGCTCATCCAGGCTGTGACCGGGATCGAATAGCAGTGTGACCTTGTGGGTGCGGTCTTCTTTGATCGAAACTTTCGTGATTTTCTTGAAAGGCTTGCTGTCGGCCACCGCATTTACGGGGCGTTTGTCGACCTCGTGCGGTATAAGCGTCACTTCGGCCCTGTTTGGCAAGATGGCCCCGCGCCAGCGCCGGGGTCGAAAGGGCGAAATGGGCGTGAGGGCAAGAAGCGGTGAATCGATAGGTAGGATAGGGCCGTGCGCTGACAAATTGTAGGCGGTGGATCCAGCAGGCGTCGCTACCAATATGCCATCGCACACCAGTTCATCGAGACGCGTTTTGCCGTCAATTAGAATTTGCAGCTTGGCCGCCTGATAGGATGCACGCAGCAGGGAGACTTCGTTGAGTGCCAGGGCCTCATGTGTTGCCCCGTCCTTATCGACAACCCGCATCCGCAAAGGGTGTATGTCGCTTTGTTCGGCGGCATGTAACCGGTCGCGCAAATCTTCCACGCGATATTCGTTCATCAAAAAACCGATGGAGCCGAAATTCATGCCATAGACCGGTATGCCGCGATCCATCACACGGTGCAGCGTTTCCAGCATTAACCCATCACCGCCAAGGGCAACGATAATGTCGGCCTCATCGAATTCGCAATTGCCATAAAGCACCACAAGCTCTTGCAGCGCTGCCTTGGACTGGTCAGAGCCATTGGAGATAAAGCAAATTTTCTCGAACTTTTTTTGCGGCACGCTTGTTATCCTTGCCAATGCGGTTGGGTATAGATTGCACACTCGGGGCGGGATGTGAAAGCCTCATTCAGAGAAAAAGCCAAGGTTTGTTCAGGTGGTCGGAAATTTTGGGAAATTTTTCAAAAATCAGGCTTGCGCAAAACAAAATTGGGTGCTAGCAAGCGCGCGGAGCCGGCTTAGCTCAGTTGGTAGAGCAACTGATTTGTAATCAGTGGGTCGGGAGTTCAAGTCTCTCAGCCGGCACCAGTTTTTCCCCCTTTAAATGTCCTGCAGTAGTTGAGTGAATCCACTCAGGGATTGCTTGCGATCCGTCGCAACATTGTTGGATTAAGTCCTCAAAAAAAGCTTTTATTGTCAGGCAATTAAGGTGCGCAATTTGGGGTGGCTCCCTCTTAACCTTAACAATCAACTTTTAATGCGTTTCTCGTCATGAAGGTGTAGTTTGTAACTGTGTTATGACACCGACGTGCCTGCATTACGCCACGCTGGAAACCAATTCATTTTTAAATTTGTAATTTGTTTAACCAAATTGTGGCTTAGGTGAAAGTGCGAAAGGTAAGGTGTGCGGGACGTGACAAAGCAAGTATCAAACAATGAGGCCCAGACTCATCGGCGAGTGCTGCTGATTGGCGACGACATGCGTGCCTTTTTGGCTTGCGCCCGATCTTTGGGGCGGCAGGGTGTTGAAGTTCATGCCGCACCATTTGATTGGCACGCGCCAGCTTTGACCTCCAAGTATATTCGAAAAGTCCATTACTTGCCCCGTGTCGGGAGTTGGACGAAGAGCTGGCTCAGCTCGATGCGCGGCCTCAACAAGGCGCATAATTTTGATCTTGTGATCCCGTGTTGCGAACGGTCATTGCTGCCGTTATTTGCCCAGCGTGATCAACTGGAAGGCTTTAAAGTGGCCCATCCCGGTGAAATGGCGATGGCACGTTTTTTCGATAAGATTGAAACCCGTAGCTTGGCCACTGAGCTGGAGGTGGCTGTTGCGCCTGGTGAGGCGGTTGCTCCGGGGGCGGATGCAGACGAATTGATCGCGCGGTATGGATTGCCGCTTATGTTGAAGGCGCGCAGATCATATTCTGTCCAGAGCCTGGAGGTGCGTGGCGATGTTGTGGCGATTGCCACCCGCGAAGCGCTGATCGAAGCTCTGGCCGCTATTGAAGATGAGGACGTCTATTTTGTCGAGCAGGTCTTTCCACAGCAGGGGGCAGCCGAGGGCCTAGGTGTTTCAGTTGCCGCGCGCAATGGTAGCATTCTTGCAGCTTTTCAACATAAACGGCTTACCGAGAAGCCGGGTGGCGGATCGAGCTCAGTCCGTATTAGTGAAGAGCTGGACGAAAAAATGCTTACGGCCGTCACTCGCCTCACGGAGGCTGTGAAGCTAAATGGCGTGGCCATGTATGAATTCCGGCGGTCAGCGGACACCGGCAAATGGGTGCTCTTGGAAGTCAATGCGCGCCCTTGGGGATCAATGCCTTTGCCGCTTGCCTTGGGTGTAGATTTTCCAGCCATGTTGCTCGATGTCCATCTGCCGTCTGGGCGCGGCAGCTTCAAACGTGAATATCGCACAGGTGTTGTGGGCCGAAATCTCATGTTGTCTATGATCCACTATATCGAAGACGACAGTCGGCCTAACCGGTTTTTGCCCTTTTTCGCCATTGGCGAAACGGTCCAGCATTTGGTGCGGTGCATGCGCGGTGTTGAGGTGTCAGACAGTTTTGTTTGGGATGATTTGAAACCGGCATTCCTTGAGTATTTTGCCCTAGGCGGGCGGTTTTTGCGGCGCAATAAATGGTTTAAGCAGGGCAAGCCTGAGCGGCGTGTGCTGCCTTCGCAGCGCGATGACCAACAATATGTCGGGGCGGGAAATGAGCGCGAGCTTGATTCGCAATTTGATCAACGGAACTCAAATGACCGTAAGGTGAGTTAAAGGGCAATTTCTTGGCAATCACGCGCGCCTTCTCGAAGTATAAATCGACGGCTGGTTTTGCCTCCATCGCCACCTTGGCGGTGCGTTTGGGTGGTGCGGGTATCGGCTTTTTGTCACATGTCGTATTGGCGCGTCTGGTTGATCCAGCCCAATATGGCGTTTATGTTTTTGCTTGGACAGTGATCGTGCTTTTGGGCACGTTCTCCGGAATCGGTTTGCCGGTGGCGGCGACGAAGTTTGTGTCCACCTATCAGGATCAGCAAAAGCAGTCTCTATTGCGTCGTTTCATTCTTTATGCCGGCATTGTTGGTTTGCTGGTGGCGTTTGGTGCAGCTTGTGCCATGTTCGCCGTAAGCTTTTTCGCACCTGAATATATTGTGGAACCAATTTTTCGGCCGGCATTGCTTATCGGAGCGTTTTGCATTCCACTGTTCACGCTAACTGAGGTGGGCAAGGGCATTGCGCGGGGCTTTGGCCGAAATGTTGTTGCTTATGCGCCTGCCTTTTTGTTTCGTCCCATCCTCTTGCTCGCAGGCGTCGGTCTCTATCTCATTATGGGATGGACGCTGACAGCGGTGCATATTGTTTATATCACTTTGGTCGCCTTGGTGCTGCCGCTGCTTTGGCAATGGTCTTTTATGCGTGCACCGTTGCGCGCCGGGCAAGAAAATACTGAAGAATCGCCGCGCATGGGCCGGGTCTGGCTGTTTACCGCTTTGCCGTTGACCGCTGTGGAAGCCTACAATTTGTTGTTGGCGAATACGGATATATTGGTGCTCAAGTTTTTCACCAGTCCTGCTGAACTGGCCATTTATTTTGTCGGGACCAAGATCGCGGCTTTACTGAGTTTTGTGACCTTCGCCATCAGCGCAAGCGCCGGCAAACCCATAGCGGCAGCTCATGGCCGGGGTGATGTGGATAAGGTGCGGCGGTTAACTCACCATTTCTCCAATTTGGCTTTTTGGCCAACTCTGGCCGGGTTTGTGGTGTTGTTGCTGGGCGGCACGCTGTTGTTGTCACTTTTTGGCAGCGTTTATCTTGCCGCCTATTTGCCGATGATGATTTTGGCCTTTGGTGTGCTTTTGCAAAGCTATACCGCGGCGGCAAAATTTTGCCTCGCTATGACAGGGGGACAAAAACAGATGTCTGTGGTGCTGTTGGCGACTGTTGTGATCAATGCTGGCCTCAATTTGGTCCTCGTGCCGACATTTGGCATTGTTGGGGCGGCAAGCGCGACGGTTTTGGCCACCATTCTTTCTATCGTGGCTCTGTTGTGGTTGATCAAAAAACAAATGGGGTTTTGGGCCATTGCGACCGGCATTCCCCGGCAGCTCAATCTAAGTGAGCAGGACCCCAATTGACCAATCTTATTCAATATATGAAGATATTCATATAAATGATTGTTAACTCAATTATATTTCTTTTCGGGCGAGATATACGGTTTGGTGAAAAGCTTGACCTGAAATTGGATTGTTGAACTGCACCGGCTCGGCCCAGGCGGCGGCAAAGGTTGTACCGAGGCGGTCGAGAAAGCGTTGGTCCGTTGTCTCGTTTGACCAGAGTCCAAAAATGCCGCCGGGCTTTAGAAATCTTGCCAATTTACCTAAGCCGTCGGGTTGATAAAAGCTATCACTGCGCGCGTCCAGCAGATTGTCTGGCGCATGATCAATGTCGGCCAGGATAGCATCAAATGTGCGTCCATTGTGTGCTGGGTCGAACCCGTCGCCCTTGGCCATGGCGAAGAAATCACCTTCAATCAGGCGGGTGCGCGGATCATTGGCGACCGTGGTGCCCATGGGCAGAATGCCGGATTGATGCCACTCGATGACTGGGGCGAGATAATCGACAACCAACAGATTGGCGACCTTTTGTGCCGCCAAAACAGCCTCTGCGGTATAGCCCAGACCCAACCCGCCGACCACGATATCAAGTTTGTCGCCATTGCAAGCCTTCACGCCCTCTTTGCCCAATGCCACCTCGGAATCGGTGAATAGGCTGGTCATCAGGTAATCGTCGCCGAGCAAGATTTCATAAACATCCTGCTTGAGGGCAGGGTCCAGCCGACGGCGCAGGCTGAGCGGACCGATGGGGGTGGGGCAATAATCGAGTTCTTCAAATAGTTTGTGCATAATGAGGCCGCACTATTCGCGGCCGCCTTTCACTTTGTCGTTACCCTGTTGAGGACCTTATGGTGCGGAAAACAATATTTTTGCCGCTCTGTCTAAAAAATTGCCATCTTGTGCCGGATTGCCGTTTAAGAGGATAACCAGTGTTGCGCGTCGTTCGGGATAATGGCGCTCAAAGGCTTCAAACCCGTCATAGGCACCTGAATGACCATACCAAGTGCCCCACTCATCAGATTGGACACCGACGCCCAATCCATAGGTGGGTTCGTGTCGCGAACCTTGGAGCATTAGGGATAGCATATCCGGTTCCAATATGGAATTTTCCTGAAAAAGCGCGCGCAAAAAGCGACCCAAATCTCCAGCTGTGGTTACCACGGGACCATCACCCAACGTGCTGGCCCATGCCAGCGCGCTGGCATCTTCGCCATCGCGATCATAGCCGCGGGCCAGGTTGGGCGCATTAGCGTTCGCGCCCACAGTGCTCTGTGTCATGTTGGCGGGGGTGAAGATGTGACGGTCAAGAGACTGTGCTAAAGAACCATCGAGTTGCGCCAGCATATGTCCAAGCAAAACATAGTTGGTGTTGGTGTATTCATAGTCCGTGCCTGGCGGGAAAGCGGCAGGCTCGTCATATGCAAAGGAGAGGGCCTCAGCGACCGCCCATTGATGGGTTGGGTCGTCCCAACTGGCAGTATCAAATTCGTCGGACAGATATTCAGCGAGGCCGGAGGTGTGCTGCAGCAATTGTCTTATGGTCACCCGGTCCGCGTTTTCGAGGCGGTCAATGCCCTCAATATTGTTGATGTGCGGCCACGCCAACTCGTCAAGCTCAAGCTGTCCCGAAGCAACGTGATGCAGGATTGCGGCCGCCACCATCATTTTACCGGACGAGGCGATATAAAAGCGGTGCTGAGATGTTGTGGCCATAAATGGGTCACGCTGGACTTGGCCCGCTGCCAACTCAATTTGCTCTCCGTCAAGATCCGCCCAAAACACAGCACCATCGACGTCTGGCACGTTTAGAAACTGCGTGAGCTCGCGCGTGAGGGCATCCGTTTGCGCAAAAGAGGGGACGATGAACAACAAAGGCATCAATAGATACAAAAGTGTTTTGAATCGCATCAGATGCCCCTTTTGTCGCCGATCAGGTGCCCGAAGTCGCCGCGAACAAGGCAATGGCCGCGGCGTTGGAGACGTTGAGCGATTTTATGGGGCCTTTCATCTCCAGTTTGACCATTTGATTGCACAATTCGCGCGTGCGTTGGCGCAAGCCTTTATGTTCGGCCCCCAGCACAATCGCCAGTTTGTCAGATTGCATATGGGCGGTGAGGGCGGTTTCTGCCTCCGAATCAAAGCCTAAGCAGGTGAATCCGTGATTCTTAAGCTCTTCGATGGCGTTGCCGAGATTTTTCACTTCGATCAGCGATGTATAGTCCAGCGCCCCAGAGGCGGATTTGGCCAGAACGCCAGTTTCCTGTGGCGCAAAGCGCATGGTGGTGATCACCGCATCGGCGCCAAAGGCACAGGCTGTGCGCAGAATTGCGCCCACATTGTGCGGGTCGGTGACTTGGTCCAGCACCACAACCAGTGATTTTTCGTGCAAATCCCTTAGTGCGTCTCGCTCAATCGGCTTCACATGCAGGGCTACGCCTTGATGGACGGCATCTGTCCCCAGCATTTCATCCAGTTTTTTTGGCGTGACGTCTTTGACTTTCACACAAATATCTGCGCCGGCGGCTTCCAGTTTTGCCAGCGCATTGGGTGTCGCAAAGAGCGTGTGTTTGAACCGTTGTTTGTTGGCCAGCGCAGCGATAACGGGATGGAGCCCATAGATATAGAGCTGCCCATCGTCAGCGGGTAGGCGCTTGTTGGGACGTTTTTTATAGGTTTTGGGGTCGAAGCGTTTTTTCTGGTTCATAAATATGGCGTAGCGATTTTGTGGCTTTGGGTCCAGCAACAATCGCATAGATTGGGCAGGGGGAAGAAGAAAACTTCACATAAGTGGAAAGAACCACAAAAAAACAACAGATTGGGTGTTGACAGAAGCGGGCTTGGTGACCATAAATCGCGCCGTTGGTTTCGTCACGAAATCGACAAGACTCTTCTTCAAGAGTGCTGAAATGCTTGGAGGGGTGGGTGAGTGGTTAATACCACCAGACTGTAAATCTGGCGCCTTAGGCTACACTGGTTCGAATCCAGTCCCCTCCACCATTCAGCTTGCGTTGCGGGTATAGCACAATGGTAGTGCAGCAGCCTTCCAAGCTGAATATGCGGGTTCGATTCCCGCTACCCGCTCCAACTCCTCCACAGGCCTCTCTTTCCGTTTTGTTGCTGCATGAGTTGCCGCAGATGTGCGCCAAAATCTGTGATAATCCTGCCCTGCATCGTGTGCGCCTCAATCACCTGTGATGCGGCGAGGCTGATGGGACCCTGATCGCGGTTTGAGGCGTGGAACAGGGTTTGGGTTAGGCCATCCTCGTCCGGTTCGACACGAATATTGTGCAACCGCACATGGGCCCGCACCATACAATGATTGCAGTCTTGATAGATGATTCTTGCCCAATCATCGTTGATGTTTGGTGCAGGTAGAAGGTTGAGTTGTTGCAGTATGTGCTTGAGTTGTTGTTTCAACGACAGGTTGTGCCGATGTTGCCAGTTCGTCTCTGATTGAAATTTCATTTTTCCCCCCTGAACTCGCCAACTTTATAAATAGCTATTTGTTAACTCTGTATTTATTTAAGTTACATCTGAGATGGTTGGAAAATACTGCGGCTAAACACTTGTGGGCATCAGTTTCATTAATGCTTTGACAACCAGTTTGCTTAGGTAAAGATCAAGGTTCCCTGCCTATAGTGCGTGCAATTCCGGCTTTGGGGGGGTGACATGAAGCTAAGTAAATTGGTGCATAAAATCAATTTGGCGGTTGGTATCTATGCCATCAGCATTTTGATCGTCATGGCGTTTGCGTTTTCAAATTTTTACATTCTTCACGTTGCAGGTAATGCGGCCAACAATGTGCAATGGGAAGGCGAAAGCAACCTGGTGCGCAATGAGGTGGTGCTGCAAATCCAGCAGAGCGCCTCAGTCCAGTCGGAAGTATCATATTGGGATGAAAGCGTGATCGAGCTTTACGGCGCCGATCCAGACCCGGAATTCATTGAATATGAAATGGCTGATTGGTTCTGGGAAGACAATTTTGTCCGTCATGCGACCGTGATCGACGAAGATGGGGCGCCGCAAATTTCCATTTTTGAAGGAGAGCAGGTTGCGGCAGGCGATATGCAATCTTTTGTTGATGCGCATGCGGATCTTGTTAAAGCAGCAACAGCAAATTATTTCGATCTGCGCAAAGCGCGGGGCGTGGGCTATGCGACTTTTGGAGATCCGATCTATCATCAACAGCCGCTTTATGCTGCTGATTTCAGAACGTTTGAGGGAGAAACCGGTATTGTGGTGGCACAAGCGATTGTGCCGGACTTTGAACTGTCGATACCGGACGGCAACCCTAAAACTCTGTTGACCTTTCATATGTTGGATCAAGAGCTGTTTACGGCTATTTCCGAGCAACTGGGGCTGAAAAATTTCCAGATTTTGCCGTCTAGCGCTGTACCAGACGGTGCGACGACAATGAATGTTGGCGGCACCGCGAATGAGCCCATTTCTGCAAGTTGGACTGTCGCGCAGCCTTCGCAGAATATCTGGGATCAGGTGCTGCCGGTGTTTACACTGATATTTGGCGCCATCGCATTTGGGCTGCTGGTGATTGCCCTATTATATGGCCGGGTTGCAAATCAGGTGCAAAAAAGCGAGGAAAAGAACCGTTTTCTTGCCCAGCATGACGCGCTAACGGGATTGCCCAACCGACTGCAATTCGACAATGAACTCGATAAAATCATCGCCGAGGGCGCGTTGGATCGATGCGCGATCCTGTGCATGGATTTGGACAAGTTCAAGGCCGTCAACGACACCTATGGCCATCAGGCTGGGGATGCGGTGATCCGCACGGTTGCCCAGCGTGTGGCCAAGATTATCGATGATAAGGGCATGGCCGCACGGGTAGGCGGCGACGAATTTATCATTCTATTGCGAGATGGTCTGGACGAAGCAAGTGTGATGATGCTTTGCGACACCATTATCGAAAGCGTGTGTGAGGATGTGGTGTTCGACAATGGTCGTGCCGCAGTGGGTGCAAGCATCGGTGTGGCATGGTGGCCGGACGATGCCATGACTGCCAAAACAGTGATCCGCAGTGCGGACGAAGCACTTTATCGTGCCAAAACCGGTGGGCGCGGGCAAGCATGTCAGGCGATCCCTGAAGTGGACACAAAGGCGGCTTCTGCCTGATCTGGTTCTACTTTAAAGGCTTTGTAACGCGGAAATCACTGCCGGTTTGGTCCGATGGTAGAGCAAACATATTCGACTTGCGGTCAAAAGAAATTGAGCTTGAACGGCTTTTCGATGCTGGCTGCAAATGTGTTAGATTTTATCGATTGGATTTACCCTTAATCGATGAAGTTCGCCTATCCCATGGAGCGCTTTTTGGGGAGATGCTTGGTCGCTTCTGGTTTAAGCGATTGTTTATCGATATGCGATATTTTCCGGGGACGTAGTGGGAGTGGTGTTTCATGAATGCTAAAAATTCGACTCAGATTGAGATCGATACGATCCTTTCCCAAGCTTTGGAACTCGGACAAACAGGTGACTTCAGACAAGCGCTTTCACTTTCGGAACGCGCGTTTGCGCTAGCGGCAGATGGGGCACATGAAGATGCCTTCTGTGATGCTGGCATTCAATGCGGCGCGGCGCTGGGCTGGCTTGGCCGTTCTGAAGAAGCAATTGAATATGTGCAGCGTATTCTACAACGGGTCGTCAAGCGCAACGATCAAGTTCGCGAGGCACGTGCGCGTGCCGTGTATGCCAATATTCTGTTGGAAGTCGGGTTGGACACAGAGTGCTATGAGGAGGCCTCTCGCGCGGCCTCAATGGCGACAAGTCCCGAGCAGGCAGATGTTTTGCTTAAAGCAATGGACCTTCAGGCACTCGTGATGATTTTTGCCGACGATTTTCGTTCTGCCGCTCCTTTGTTGGATGAGGCCGTCATGATTGCCGATCAACATGGCTTCGACCGGGTTTCCGCCATGTTGCTCATGCATATCGGATTGTTGAACACCCGAATTGCTGAAGGCAAGCTGGAGGAAGGGGATCAAAAGAGTCACGACGAATATCTTGAGATCGCGTTGCATCAAACTGAGCAGGCCATTCAAATGGCGCGCGAGTCCGGCAATCGGCGCATCGAATTGGTGGGGTCGGCAAATCTTGCGGAATTTATGTCCGATTTTGGTCGCTTCGATGAGGCATTGGCTTGGCTCGAAAACTGGCAAAAGATGCAGGATATCGCCACGCCTGGCAATTGGGTTCATTATTATTATACGCTTTGTGACTTTGAACTTGAGCGCGGCAATATCGATGCAGCGTTAAAAGCAGGGCACCAAGCGATTGATGCTGCAAAGAATATTTCGTCTGCTGACAATTATGCCAATGCTGTGCGGCGCCTCGGACGCGCTTATGAAGTGGCGGGGGACTATAAGTCAGCACTTGAAATGCATAAATTGTTCCACAATGAATTTCGGCGCCGTACTGCAGAAAAGGGGCGTTGGAAGGGCAAGGTGGACGAACTCAATCAGGAGATGGAGCGCGTCAAAGCGCTCTTGCAGGATGCGTCAAGCGACATGGAGCGGTTGAAAGAAGAGGCTCTGACCGACCCGTTGACCGGGTTGGCCAACCGGCGGGCCTTTGATCAGCATATGGAGCAATTATACCTGCAATGCGGCCATAAATATGCGATCGCAGTGCTGGACCTAGATCATTTTAAGGCCGTGAATGATGCGTTCTCGCATGTTTTGGGAGATAAGGTCTTGCGCAAGGTGGCGGATCAATTAACGAATGGTTGCCGTGGAACAGACTTGATATGTCGTATCGGTGGTGAAGAATTCGCGCTGATATTTAGCGGATCGACGCCAAAGCAAATCCATCAGGTGTGTGAACGGCTACGCACATCAATCGAAATGTATAATTGGACAACGTTGGCTGAAGGGTTGGAAATGACCGCAAGCATTGGCGTGGCTCATGCGACGCCGGGGCACACACCCGCTGAGGTGTTTGCTAAGGCGGACAATCGTTTGTTTTATGCCAAAGCAAAGGGTCGAAACCGGGTCGTGACCGGTATTTCGACGTTCGAACAAGACGAAAGCAAGCTGGCCTCGGTGAAATAAGCGCGATAGCCTTTTTATGATGGTTGATGTTTGACCTTGGATTGATAGGATCGGCGCGTACGATCCCGCAAACCAAGGTTTTTTTATGCCCTATAACAAGACCACGCCAGACGGCAGCTTTTTCCGTCTTACACTTCAATCCAAGGCTTTGGCTGAAAATATGATCGGCGACGCGGATCGTCGTGACGTGCTCGTTTATGTGCCGTTTGGGCATGATGGTAAGGACTTGCCCTTGCTGGTCGATTTGGCCGGGTTCACCGGCAGCGGGCTGGCCCACGCCAATTGGCGCAATTTTGGCGAAAGCCTGCCGCATCGGCTCGACCGCCTGATTGCCGAAGGCACCTTGCCGCCGGTGGTGGTGGCGATGCCTGATGGTTTCACGGGCCTGGGCGGCAATCAATATATCAACTCGATCGCCATGGGGCGGTGGGAAGATTTTCTGATTGAAGACATGTTGCCCGCGATTGAGGAGAAGATCGGCTGTGGGGGTGCCGGACGACGCGGCGTGTTTGGCCGCTCCTCCGGTGGATATGGTGCCATGTATCATGCGTTGAAATATCCGAAAGTCTGGTCTGCGGCCGGGGTGCATTCGGCGGATATGGGCTTTGAATGGGTGTTTTTGCCCGACATGCCAAAAGTGCTTCGCGCCTTGGCACCGCATGATATGAGCTTCGAAAAATTTCTGAAAGCATTTGATGAAGGGCCGCACTATAAGGGCGACGATATACACGCACTGATGCTGTTGGCGATGGGGGCGAGTTTTGATCCAGACCCTGACGCTTATTGCGGGGTGAGCTTGCCCGTTGATCTGCACACCTGCGAGCTGAATGAGGCCAAATGGGCCGCCTGGAAGGCCTATGATCCGATTGTGATGCTGGATCAGTATGGCGACAATCTGAAAAAGCTAAAAATGCTGTGGATTGAGTGTGGGGACAAGGACCGGTTTAATATGGTCTATCCCGCCCGACAAATGCACCAGCAATTGGAAAAACGTGGCATTGAGCATGTGTATGAGGAATTTCCGGACGATCATTTCTCGCTGGATTACAGATATGATCAATCGCTGCCAGCCTTGGTGAATGCGCTAAATAACTAAAATATATGAGATATTTAAAAAGAAGGTCGCGAAAGCGGCCTTCTTTTTTGCATTTTAAAATTTTACCCGGGTAATATTGACTCTTTTAAATTACCCGGGTAAAACCTGTGGACAATGAAAGGAATTGGCTATGTATTATTCGCCTGAACAGCTTTGCGCCGCTTTTGTCGGTCCGCAGCTCATCGCTACTGGACCGCTTGTCGAGGTGGTGAATGAGGTCAAGCGCCATCATGATGCGCATCCGAATGACATGATTTTGATTTTCGACCATGCGCAATCGCGGCCCATTGAGGTGGATTTGCGCGGCAGCATGGAAGATGTGTTTGAGCGGCTGGAGAAACAGCAAAAGCCGCCCGAATCCAAAACCAAGGTCAAAAAGCCGGGTCGCCCCAAATTAGGCGTGGTGAGCAAGGAAGTGACCTTGCTGCCCAAACATTGGGAATGGTTGGCGCAGCAGCGGGGCGGGGCGTCCGTTACGCTACGTCGTCTGGTGGGTGAAGCGATGAAGGCGGCTGATCCGTTGGCGGCCCAACGCACCGCGCAGCAATCCACCTATCGTTTGATGACGGCGGTGGCGGGCGATTTGCCCAATTATGAAGATGCGATCCGAGCGCTTTTCGCTGCGGAAGAAGAGGAATTTATCAATGTTATTGCCGACTGGCCCGAGGGGTTGCGCGCACACATTATTCAGATTTCTGCCGTGGCGTTTGACCCTTCTCTGGTGCCAGAGACTGAGGAAAGTGATTCCAGATGACCGCACAAGTTGTTGAAGGTAATAAATATTTGACCCAGCCGATGGGGAAGCTGTTCCTGTCGACCGCGGCGCCGATCGTGATGATCATGGCGGTGAATGGCCTGTTTAATCTGGTGGATGCCTATTTTCTCGGTGTCTATGTGGGGGCGGCGGCGTTAACCGCTGTCACCATGATGTTTCCGATTCAGATGTTGATCATTGCTTTGAGCAATATGATCTCAAACGGTTTTGCGTCAATTGTCGCCCGGCGCTTTGGGGCGCATGATCTGCATGGGGCAGCGCAAAGCTTTGCTGTCGCCATTTTGCTAGGGATCGGGCTTGCTGCCATCCTTATGGTGTTCTTTATCTTTGGGGGCGCGCAGCTTGTGGCCTGGGTGACCGAAGGCAATGATGAGCTGGCGCGCATGGCGTGGACCTATATGTCCATTCTGATGTTCACGTCGCCCTGGATGTTCCTGCTGTCGATCCAGTTCGATGCCTTGCGCAGCGAGGGCAAGATGGCGGCCATGGCGATTATGTCCACCAGCGTGACCCTGTTTAATATCGGTTTCAATTATGTCTTTATCGGCGTGTTGGGCTGGGGCGTGGCTGGCTCAGCCTGGGGTACGGTTGCGGCGCAATTGCTGGCGCTGGCCCTGTTGATGGGCTATCGGATGCGTGGGCATTCCAAACTGGGCTTTTCTGTGCCACCACGCGGCACCTTTATTGCTCTGGCGAAGGAGAATCTGGCGCTTGGGGCACCTTTGAGCTTGAACTATTTGTTGATCTCGCTGGTCGCGGGCATGGTGGTGGCGACGCTCAAAATGGTCGATGCCAGCCAATATGAGGCCACGGTAGAGGGGCCTATGGCATCATCACCCGCTTGATGACCTTCACCTTTATGCCGCTCTTGGGCGTGTCCATGGCGTTTCAGTCAATTGTGGGCAACAATTATGGTGGCCAATTGCCTTTGCGGGTGAACACCAGCATTCGGGTGGCACTCGGGGTGGCATTTGCCTATGCGCTTTTGATGGAGATTATCTTTGTAACCCAAGCCCGTGCCATTGCCGATATATTCGTGGACGATGCCGAGATGATTGCAGAGACGGCGCGGATTTTACCGGTCCTGGTGATCTTTTTCTTTCTCGGGGCGCCGATCAATGTGATGGCTGGGTATTTTCAGGCCATTGGCGATGCAAAACGGGCAGCAATTCTCAGCCTGTCGCGGAACTATTTGTTCGGTTTGCCCCTGTTGCTGATTGTGCCGCAATTTTTTGGCGAATGGGGAATATGGTTTGCTTCACCACTCGGTGATTTGCTCATGTTTGGTCTGACGGTGATTGTGCTTTTTTCGGTTCAGCGGTCCCGTGGTCTGCGGTTTGGACTGTTCCTACCTGTCGCTGCGCCATAAGCTTTTGACTTGCGCCAGATCAATTTGGCGCAAGGCGTTTGATGCAATATAATAGAGAACCAAATCAGAGGTGATCTATGCGAGATATTGAGACCTACAAACAACGCTTGTTGGACCGGCAAAAGGAATTAGATGTCCGGTTGCACAATATTGAAGACCAATTGGACGATGAGCCGAACCCAGACACAGAAGAGCGTGCGGTTGAGCGCGAGGATGATGAGATGCTGGAGGGCCTAGGCAATGCGGGCAAAGCTGAGTTGCAGCAGATCGAGCACGCCTTGACCCGCATCAAAAACGGCACCTTTGGCACTTGCGTGGAATGTGGTGAAGATATTTCGGATGAACGGCTGAACGCCATACCCTATGCCACAAAGTGCAAGAACTGTATGTGACCGCACATTTTTGTTCACTTGGTCAAATATGAGATTGCGTCATCGTGACCGCTGTCTATGATGGCGCCATCTTTTATTCTCATTGAGTGACATTATGTGTGCTGCAGTTTTAGATAAACGTCCCGTAATTATCGATTGTGATCCTGGTCAAGACGATGCCTTGATGCTGTTTTTGGCCTTGAATGCGCCCGAGCTTGATGTGCTCGGCGTGGTGGCCGTTGGTGGCAATGTGCCGCTTGCTCGCACGGAAATAAACTGTCGCATTCTGGTGGAAATGGCGGGCCGCGGCGATGTGCCGGTTTTTGCTGGCTGTTTAGGGCCGATGGTGGAGCCATTGTTCACCGCTGAATATGTGCATGGCGAAACCGGGATTGACGGGATCGCGTTTTTTGAACCGAGCCTGCCTGAACAGGCACAGCACGGTGTCGACTTTATAATCGAGACCTTGCGGGCCGCGGCCGATGACAGTGTGGAAATGGTGATCACCGGGCCAATGACCAATCTGGGGATGGCGCTGAAAAAGGCGCCGGATATTGCCGGTAAGATCAAGCAGATTGCCATTATGGGCGGGGCCTCCTTTGAGGCGGGCAACGTGACGCCCTCGGCTGAGTTCAACATCTATGTGGATCCGCAAGCGGCCGATATCGTGATGAAATGTGGTCGGCCGATTGCCATGTTTGGGCTGGACGTCACCCACAAGGTGATGACCAGTCCCGAAATTGTTGATCGCCTTAATGCATTGGGCAGTGATGTCGCCAAATCCTGCGCGGGGATGCTTGAGTTTTTCGGCCAGTATGATGCGGCAAAATATAGCGCGGAAGGGGGGCCTTTGCATGATCCATGTACCGTGGCGTGGATGCTGAAGCCGGAGCTGTTTCAACTCAAGCCCTGCCATATTGAAATTGAGACCCGCAGTGAGCTGACGCGGGGGCACACGGCGGTTGATTTTTGGGGGGTGACCGGCAAGCAGGCGAACGCCCAATGGGCCTACGGTGTTGATCGGGATATGTTCTTTGATTTCTTAATTGAGCGGATTGGTCGATACAACTAACAGCAGCAAATTTACCCAAAGTCGGCCGAATAGAAGTTTGCAATGAATAAGATGCAAATTAGGGCTTTTGTCTTTGGAAAATTTGGGTTAATAGACGCATCGAATTCCGGCAGGGGACCTGTCCCGTGTTTAAATAATTAGCCGGATGCTAAGCGAACGGAGATTATACGCATGGCGAAGGAAAAGTTTGAGCGGACGAAACCGCACGTAAACATTGGGACGATTGGTCACGTTGACCATGGTAAGACCACATTGACCGCAGCGATTACGAAAGTATTGTCTGAGGCGACTGGTGGTAAGGGCACAGCTTTTGACGAAATCGACAAGGCGCCTGAAGAGAAAGCCCGCGGCATTACCATTTCAACAGCGCACGTTGAGTATGAGACAGAGAACCGTCACTACGCACACGTTGACTGCCCAGGCCACGCTGACTATGTGAAAAACATGATCACTGGTGCGGCGCAGATGGATGGCGGCATTTTGGTTGTGAACGCAGCTGATGGCCCAATGCCACAGACCCGTGAGCACATTTTGTTGGCCCGTCAGGTTGGTGTGCCAGCGCTTGTTGTGTTCTTGAACAAAGTTGACCAGGTTGACGACGAAGAGTTGTTGGAATTGGTTGAGATGGAAGTGCGTGAGCTTCTTTCTTCTTACGAATTCCCAGGCGACGATATTCCGATTGTAGCCGGTTCTGCTTTGGCGGCGTTGGAAGGCCGTGATGACGAAATTGGCAAGAACAAGATTCTTGAGCTGATGGCTGCTGTTGACGATTATGTGCCAACTCCAGCGCGTCCTAAGGACCAGCCTTTCTTGATGCCAATTGAAGACGTGTTCTCAATTTCTGGCCGTGGTACAGTTGTGACCGGTCGTGTTGAGCGTGGCGTGATCAATGTTGGCGAAGAAGTTGAGATCGTTGGCATTAAAGACACACAGAAAACCACTGTGACTGGCGTTGAAATGTTCCGCAAGCTGCTGGATAGCGGTGAAGCTGGTGACAATATTGGTGCCTTGATCCGTGGTATTGACCGTGAGCAAGTTGAGCGTGGTCAGGTTTTGTGTAAGCCCGGTTCAGTTACCCCGCACACCAAATTTGTTGGTGAGGCGTACATTTTGACCAAAGACGAAGGTGGTCGTCACACACCATTCTTCACCAACTACCGTCCACAGTTCTACTTCCGTACAACTGACGTGACCGGCGTTGTGACTTTGCCAGAAGGTACAGAAATGGTGATGCCTGGTGACCGTGTTGAGGTCAATGTTGAGTTGATCGTGCCGATCGCGATGGAAGAGCAGTTGCGCTTTGCGATCCGCGAAGGCGGCCGCACCGTGGGCGCCGGCGTTGTTGCCAAAATCATCGAGTAGTCTTTTTTAAGAAGACGAATGAAATTAAGGCGGTCCTTTGGGGCCGCCTTTTTTGTTGGTGATCATTGAATGGTGCGTGCGCCAATGCCCCACAAAAAATCTGCACCGGCCTTGCACACATGCGCGTCTCGATCACGTTGAAGGCCAACTGAGAATTGGATGATGAGGTTGAGGGTGAGGCGCACCCCACAAACCATCACGATGATATTCAAACGCGGCTGTTCGCCCATAGCAATCTTAAAACCAAACCTTCTTTGGTTCTCCAGTCAGTCGTCATCCGGAGATTTGCTTCATTTTTTGCAACAGTATGTCATTCTGGGTGGGGCGAAATCGGGGCTTCAGGTAACACATTTTTCACGCCGCACAGGCATCTTTATACCAAATATAACAAATTCTGAATTTAACCGGGAATGCAAAAATGAATGTAGAAGAGCTGCGCGTTAGAGGAACGATTGCGATTTCAGTTGCCTCCATCCTCTTGTTTTTATGCGTTTCAGCGACAGAGTTTCTGGTGCAAGGGGCTTTGGGCATGGGCGCAGGACTTGCCCTTGTCGGGCTGGTGTTTTTGGCAGGTATGTTTTTCTGGAATCGTCGGTCGTCTGCTTTTCGCTATTTGGCGGTGACGGTAATGATGGCGCAAGTGATTGCCTTGTTGATCGCAGCTCAGGGGCATCCGTACCAAATTGATATGCACATGACGTTCTTTGCCGCGCTGGCTCTTTGCGCATTGCTTTATGATTTTCGGGCCATTCTGGTGGGGGCGGCTGTTGTGGCAGTGCACCATTTGGGATTGGGGCTGACCCTGGATTCTCTGGTGTTTTACGGCGGTGGTTCATTTGGCCGGGTCTTGTTGCATGCGGTTGTGCTGATTTTTGAAGCCTTGGCCCTGGTATGGATGACCTGGAACACAACGCGCTTGCTGGACTTTGCGGATACCAAATCTGAAGAAGCGGCGGCGCAGGCAGATCAGGTGCGGGTGATGAGCGAAGAGGATGCACGCAAATCTGAGGCTAACCGGGCAGAGCGCGCGCGGATGCTGGAAGATTTGCAAGAAGAGTTTGGCCGCGTGGTGGCAGCGGCGAGCAAGGGCGACTTTTCTCGCCGTGTTGACCGGGATTTCAATAATGAGGCGCTCAACAATCTTGCACATGACATCAATGCGTTGGTGCAGGAGGTCGATCGCGGTGTGAGCGAAACGGGTCGTGTTTTGTCTGCATTGGCGGATGCGGACCTGACACAACGCATGTCCGGCAACTATCATGGCGCATTCGACCAATTGAAAACCGACACCAACCGGGTGGCCGAAAAACTGACAGATGTGATTGGGCAGCTCAAGCAGACATCTGGCACATTGCGCACGGCGACAAGTGATATTTTGTCTGGCGTGGTCGATTTGAATGCGCGTACGTCGAAGCAAGCGTCGACTTTGGAAGAAACGTCAAATGCCATGTATCAGCTTTCCGAAACCGTTGCTGAAAACTCGAAACGCGCTCAGAATGCGCGGGCTTCGGCGCGGCAGGCCCAGCATACCGCAAATGAAGGGGCTACTGTGATGGCGGATGCCAACGATGCGATGGCCCGCATCACCGAAGCATCTGGCAAGATTTCGGATATTATCTCGCTTATCGATGACATTGCGTTTCAAACCAATTTGCTGGCGTTGAATGCTTCGGTTGAAGCGGCTCGCGCTGGTGAAGCAGGGCAAGGCTTTGCCGTGGTTGCAGTGGAAGTGCGGCGGCTTGCGCAATCTGCGGCGGAGGCCTCTTCAGATGTGAAAAATCTGGTTGAGCAATCCTCCAGCGAAGTGAAAGGTGGCACGCAATTGGTGTCGCAGGCGTCTGAGAGTTTGACCGGGATTGTAAGCGCTGTGCGGGAGATGACCGAACTTATGGAGGCTATTGCCGAGCAAAGTGAAGCTCAGGCCAGTTCAATCGACGGGGTAACCCACTCCATGAAGACATTGGAAGAAATGACCCAGCATAATGCGGCGCTGGTGGAGGAAACCAATGCGGCAATCGAGCAGACGGAAGGTCAAACGGCCGAGCTGGATCAAATTGTTGAGGTCTTCCGGTTGAATGGTTCGACCCAGCGGCAGCAGGGCAGTGCATTCTCTAAAGCATCCTGATGATGTTGCGCACGCTATGAGCGGTCACCAACCAGCTACAAATAAGCGAGCCCATCCCTCGAACAAGGAGGGATGGGTGTTTTTTATCCCGATGGTTGCCTTGATGGTGATCATGATGGGATTTGCGGTTGTCGGTTTGGCCAAAGCACCTGACACCGGTGAAATGGCGGTGGTTTTTTCGCCGTTTGAATCTGAAGAGCGGCAGCTCGCGCGGATCGTATCAGCCGGTGCCTATTATGTTGGTCCTAGTCGCCTTGGGAATGTGCAGGTGGTCATAATCGACAATGCGGATGGGCGCGAAAAGCTGAAGGCGCTGGGAGCTTGGTTTTTTGTTGCCGCCGATGGGTTATGCGCGCCGATTGAGGCAGGTGTGAGAATATAGAAGAAAAAGGCGATCATCACCGATCGCCTTTTTCGTTTTCAGTGTCTATCGCACGCCCAAAAAGACGGGCACCGGACGATATTGGTGGGTTCCGCCCTGAGCATTATCACTGCCCACGGATTTGAAGGTGACACTGCCGTTTGTGAAGATCAGCTGTGATGAGCCTGAACCGTCCAGGGTCAGTGCTGAATAGGCGCCTTTTGAAATGAGGAGATCTGCCAGCCCTTTCAGCGTTGTGCCCCCATCGGGGTAGGAGCCGCCATCATGGCCATTGTTCACGACCGCTATGATCAGCGTTTTGCCATCCCGTGTCAGGCCGATTGCCGCCCGGGCGCGATTGGTCGTCGGCGAGATGCCCTTGGATTGGTCATTATACTGGCCATCAGAGACCAGAGTGAAACCGGACACGGCATTCTGGATGTTGTCACGTTGGGCCGACACGGCGTTGTTGCCCAAAATTTCGGCATATGTGCCCGTGGATTGGGCGTGGGCCGGTGTGAAAAACGCCATGGTTTGCGTGGCGCCATCATGCACTGTTGCATAAGTTGATATTGTTTGTGTGTTGCCGAGGGTCCAGCCAAGTGCCGTTGTACAGGGCGTTACATATGGATTGCCAGCGCCGATGTCGAAGAAATTGGCGTTGATGAACAGCCGGGCTGAATATTGATTGCTCCACGGGCCATAGCCGGTGGCGTTTGCCACAATCGGTTCCACGGGGTTTTTGTAGGTCGGGTTGGTTTCGCAGGTGTCGGGATTATTGGGCGCGTTTAGCACCAGTTGTGCCCGCGGCAGATATGTGCGTCCAATCCAAGCTCCATTTACCTGCTGATTGGGTGGGGTGGAGCCAGTGTCGAGAAAATCAATCTTATCGCAGCAATATAGTGAAGCTGATGGGGAAACATAGACACCGTAATAGCCGTAGCCCGCTGGTTCTGGCCGGCCGTCGCCGTTCACATCCACCAAAAAGCGGGGGCTTTCGCCAACCACCCAGGCCTGATCGGAGCCGAAATCGTTCACCCATTGGGCCGCGCTTGTGTAAGTGACGTCTTGTCCCTGACCTTGGGCGAGGGCAACTTGCATCCCAGGTGCGTTAAATCCAACAATGTCGGCCTTGCGGTCACCATTGATATCGGTCACAAAACGCAAGGTACCGTCAATTGTCCAACCGGAACCATGGCTAAATTGGTTGGTCAGCGTGGCGAATGTCCACGAATTTGCAGTGTTGGTGCCATTCGAATATCCCACATAGGTGGCGCTGTCGCCAAAGCCGACAAGGTCGGCATAACCATCGCCGTTTACGTCGGCCGCGGTGCGAAGATGGGTGGTGTTGTTCCACATTTGGTCAGAGCCGAAATTGGCCACAACAAGGCCGGCGGCATTAAAGGTGTTGTTGGGCTGGGCTAAAGAGACATAGGTGCCCTGAATGCCATAGCCGACAATATCGTCTTTGCCATCGCCATTTACATCCGCGAGCAGCCTGGTGTAGTCCGTCGTGTTCCAAGCTTGGTCTGTGCCATAATTCTGGATCCAGCGGGTGGCATCATCAAATTTGCTGCTCGAGGGATTGCCTAACCCGACATAGACCCCGTCGCTACCAAAGCCGACGGCGTCGGGATGGCCATCGCCATTTACATCGCCGAGCGTGCGGATCCAGTTGCTGTTCGGCCAGACTGAGCTGGCAAATTGGTTTGTCCATTGTGTCGCGGCATTAAATGATGTGCCGGTAGAAAGTGCGACATAGACGCCATCGCTGCCAAAGCCGACCAGATCGTCTTTGCCATCGCCATTCATATCCGCTGTAAAGCGCGGATCGGTATCCACGCGCCAACCATCGCCATATCCAAAATCGGAGACCCAGACACTGGAGTCATGCACGAACGAAGTGCCGTTCGAAATGCCGATATAAACACCGGTTTGCCCAAAGGCCACCACATCTTGCATGCCATCGCCATTCACGTCACCGAACATTCGAGGATATTTAGATGAGACCCAGCCGCCATCTGTGTAGCGACCATAATGATTGAGCCAGACCGCATTTTGCGACCAATTATCATATCGCGAACCATTTGGATCAGCGGCGCTAGCGGCTCCAACAGATCCGGCTAGGAGTAGGGCGGTGCAAAGGCAGCCCCGGGTAAGTATTGGAAGTTTCATTATGTTTCCTAATAATTGTTTGAATTAAAATTTAAAAAATCGGATTTAATATGCAGGCGGATGGTACAGCATGGCCGATCAGATTAATATGTGTTCCTCCCTCTCTATTGATTGCTTGATTCACGGTGCTGGGTAATTGGATGAATTATCTATGTAATCGAGCGGACTCAGTTTAGGTTGGCGCCGTTAAATACGATCTGGGAGGACATAATGGCGACGATCTTGCTTGCTGTGCTGGCGCTTTATTTGGTGCAACTCTTTACACCGGCACTTTTTCGCTTTTCTCAAATCGGGTTACAGCGATATGTCGGCAGTCGGGACGATTTGCCCGAGTTGCCGGTTTCGGGGCAGCGTGCATCGCGCGCCTTGAACAATTTGAAAGAGAGCCTATTTCTCTTCTTGCCGCTGGCGATCCTTGCGATTGTAAACGGCAATGAGGCTGAAGCGATGTTGGGGGCACAGATTTTTCTTGTGGCACGGATTGTTTATGCCGTGTGTTATTTGCTGGCGGTGCCTTGGCTGCGCTCTGTGGTTTGGATCATCGGATTTGTCGGCCTTGTGATGATGGCGCTGCCACTTTTTGGATAAAAAAGTGAAAAAAGCGCATAAATACACTTGAAAGAAAACGCCGTTGGCATTAGACCATGCCAGCGGTATTTATGCCGATTTGCAGGGGTGTAGCTCAGTTGGTAGAGCATCGGTCTCCAAAACCGAGGGTCGTGAGTTCGAGTCTCTCCGCCCCTGCCATTTTTCAACACATCGATAAACCGTTGGTGTAGCGGGTGCAATTGTGGTGGTCGCCGATGTGGCGCACTCAATGCATAGCTAGGATTTTCGGCTTCGGTTTTGCCTCAATAAGGGGTTGCGTTTTGATGGGGATAAAGCTATGTAGGCGCAACCAGCCGTGCGGGACTTTCGCGCGGCTATTTGGTTATGGGTATCTGAATATGTGAAGAAACGCCGATAAGGCATTGATTCTTCACGGTTTGAACAGTCAGGATTAAATATGGCACGGACGAATCCTTTTACATTTTTGCAGCAAGTGCGCTCAGAGGTTGCAAAGGTTGTGTGGCCAACCCGTAACGAGACATTGATTTCGACAGTTATGGTTTTGATTATGATCACGCTGGCCAGCCTGTTTTTTCTGGCGGCGGATCAGATTAATTCATGGATTGTAGGACTTTTGCTCAGCTTGGGCTGAGGTTTAACAAAAAGCGGTAAGGTTTAAACGCATGGCAAAGCGCTGGTACATTGTCCAGGCCTACTCAAATTTTGAGCGTAAGGTAGCGGAATCCATCAAAGAAAAAGTGGCGAGCTCCGGGCTTGACCATTTGTTTGATGAGGTTTTGGTGCCCACGGAAAAAGTGGTGGAAGTGCGCCGCGGACGCAAAGTCGATGCAGAGCGCAAGTTCTTCCCTGGCTATGTTTTGGTCAAAATGGAATTGACCGACGAAACATTTCACCTGATCAAGAACCAGCCTAAAGTCACCGGCTTTTTGGGGTCTGATCACAAGCCGATCCCGATTTCTGAGTCAGAAGCGCAAGCCATTTTGACGCAGGTTCAAGAAGGTGTGGATCGTCCGAAGCCTTCTGTGAGCTTTGAAGTAGGTGAACAGGTTCGCGTGTCCGATGGTCCTTTCGCCAGCTTTAACGGCTTGGTGGAAGAAGTCGATGAAGAACGCGCACGGCTTAAAGTTGAAGTTTCTATTTTCGGTCGGGCTACGCCGGTTGAATTGGAATATGGTCAGGTTGAAAAGCTCTGATCATTTAATGGTGCGGGAGAGGGTGTTGATGTTGCCACATCGATGCACTGAACCTCGTGACCGCACTGTCGTTAAATCGGCCCTGAGATTTCAGGGCCAACTAAATAAAGGCACGACAAATGGCAAAAAAGATTGATGGCTATCTCAAGCTTCAAGTGCCGGCGGGCAGCGCCACGCCGTCACCTCCAATCGGCCCCGCTCTTGGTCAGCGCGGCTTGAACATCATGGAATTCTGTAAGGCGTTCAACGCAGCGTCTCAGGAAATGGATAAAGGCGCACCGGTTCCGGTCGTGATCACCATTTTTGCGGATAAGAGCTTCACTTTCGAGATGAAGATGCCGCCGGTGAGCTATTTCTTGAAGCAAGCATTGAACATCAAGAGCGGTTCACAAACACCTGGACACGCTTCTGCGGGCACGATCTCTCAAGATCAGTTGCGCGACATTGCAGAAAAGAAAATGAAAGACCTGAATGCGGACACAGTTGAAGCGGCAATGGCACAAATTGCTGGTTCTGCCCGTTCAATGGGTCTGGAAGTAGCGGAGTAAGCGAGATGGCCAAACTTGGTAAACGGACTAAAGCTGCCCGCGAAGCAGTTGATCGTAAGAAATTGTACGAATTGGGCGAAGCTGTTGCTTTGGTGAAAAGCAATGCCAGCGCTAAGTTCGACGAAACCATCGAAGTGGCGATGAATTTGGGTGTGGACCCACGTCACGCTGACCAAATGGTGCGTGGTGTTGTGGCATTGCCTAATGGTACAGGCCGTGACGTACGCGTCGCTGTGTTTGCCCGCGATGCGAAGGCTGAAGAAGCCAAGGCTGCGGGTGCAGACATTGTTGGTGCAGAAGACCTTGTTGAAGAAGTTCAAAAAGGCAATATCGACTTTGATCGCTGCATTGCGACACCAGACATGATGCCTTTGGTAGGACGTTTGGGTAAAGTTTTGGGTCCTCGTAACCTGATGCCAAACCCAAAAGTGGGCACAGTGACACCCGACGTGAAAACTGCTGTTGAAGCTGCTAAAGCCGGTTCAGTTGAATTCCGCGTTGAAAAAGCTGGTATTTTGCATGCTGGTGTAGGCAAAGCCTCATTTGATGAAGCCAAATTGGTTGAGAACATCAAGGCCTTTGCTGACGCCGTTTCAAAAGCGAAACCCGCTGGTGCAAAAGGCACTTATATCCGTCGTGTGGCGTTGTCTTCGACAATGGGCCCAGGCGTGCATATTGACGTTTCAAGCGTTCAAGGCTAATTGAACGCGCAATAAAGTTTCAGGCGAAAGTCTGATCATGGGAACCCGAGCAATTGGGTTCCTAAAAGTCCTGTCCGAGACTGTAGGTGCACCATTGGTGCTTAATCAGCGAAAAGCCTGCAATAGATGGGGTGAGAATGAAACAGATTTGGCGCAAGCCATATGTGTTTGGTTCGAACCGGATTGGTTTGGCGTTAAAGCCGCTAATCTACAGGCATTTCACCGTTGCTTGGGGAAGGCTGGTTTCAACCAGCTCTTAAACAAGCAGCAAATCTGCAAAATGTTCGGAAATTTTTCCGGGCTTTATAGTGGAGAGAAGCAGTGGATAAAGCGGAAAAGCGTGAGCTGGTCTCGTCATTGCAGGATGCGTTCAACGCATCGGGCTCTGTCGTAGTCGCTCATTACTCGGGCTTGTCAGTTGCCAAAATGGAAGATCTGCGCGTGCAGATGAAACAGGCAGGTGGTCAGGTCAAGGTTGCAAAAAACCGCCTTGCCAAGCGCGCTCTTGAAAATGCAGAGATTGCGGACTTTAGTGAGTTTCTCACTGGTCCGACTGTTCTGACCTATGCGGAAGACCCTATCACGGCAGCGAAAATCTCTGCCAAATTTGCCAAAGCAAATGACAAATATGTCATTTTGGGCGGCGCGATGGGCGAAACCAAATTGGATGCAGCTGCTGTTGCTGCATTGTCAGAATTGCCATCTCTTGATGAACTTCGTGCGAAAATCGCCGGCATGCTTACACAGCCTGCTGCGAAAATTGCGTCTGTTCTTCAAGCTCCAGGCGGTCAAGTTGCCCGCGTGGTCTCGGCATATTCAGAAAAGGGCGAAGCGGCATAAGGCGCTTCGCAACCACCCACGGTTCGAAACATTTAAACACAAAAGAGGAATACAATGGCTGATCTAGAAAAGCTCGTTGAAGACCTATCTGCCCTTACAGTTCTTGAAGCTTCAGAATTGTCAAAAATGCTTGAAGAAAAATGGGGCGTTTCAGCTGCTGCACCTGTTGCAGTTGCTGCTGCTGCTGGCGGTGACGCTGGTGGTGCTGCTGCAGAAGAAAAAGACGAATTTGACGTCATTCTTGCTGGTGCAGGCGACAAGAAAATCAACGTGATTAAAGAAGTACGCGCAATCACCGGTCTTGGCTTGAAAGAAGCTAAAGACCTGGTTGAAGGTGCACCTAAAGCCGTTAAAGAAGGCGTTGCTAAAGCTGAAGCTGAAGAAATCAAAGCTAAGCTTGAAGCAGCTGGCGCTTCTGTTGAGCTTAAGTAGTTCTTTTTGGGTGGCGGTCCTTGCGGGTCGCCACTCAATTTTGCTGGCGTAATTCAGCATATAGGTCTGATTTTATCAACCAAATCAGACGAAGTTGCGGAAACCTAAAGTAGGGCAGATATCCCGAGCACCGTCGGCTGATTGTCGGTGTTCTGGATACTTGCCCTTCAGGCATTTTAAAAACATAGGAGCGGGCATGGCCACCACCTATAACGGTCGACGTAAGGTACGGAAGTCCTTCGGCAGCATTCGTGAAGTCACGGAGATGCCAAATCTCATTGAAGTTCAAAAAGCTTCGTATGATCAATTTTTGTTGGTAGATCAACCAGAAGGCGGGCGTGCCGATGAAGGTTTGCAATCTGTGTTTAAATCGGTATTTCCGATCACAGATTTTGCCAACACAGCGTCATTGGACTTTGTGTCCTATGACTTTGAACAGCCTAAATATGATGTTGATGAGTGTCGCCAGCGCGACATGACATACGCAGCGCCCCTTAAGGTGACGTTGCGTTTGATCGTGTTTGAAGTTGACGAAGAAACCGGCGCGCGCTCAGTTAAAGACATTAAAGAGCAAGATGTTTATATGGGCGATATGCCGTTCATGACATCTAACGGCACCTTTGTGGTGAACGGCACCGAGCGGGTGATCGTTTCACAAATGCACCGTTCGCCTGGCGTGTTCTTTGACCATGATAAAGGCAAATCTCACTCTTCAGGCAAGTTGCTGTTTGCGGCACGGATCATTCCTTATCGCGGTTCTTGGCTCGATATTGAATTTGATGCCAAGGATATTGTTTACGCCCGCATCGACCGTCGGCGTAAAATTCCAGTGACCTCATTGCTCAAAGCTTTGGGCATGGACGCTGAAGAGATTTTGAACACTTATTACAACACGATCTCTTTTGAACGTACCAAAGGTGGCTGGCGTCAGCCATTTGAGTGGGAGAAATTCCGCGGCACCAAACCTGCTTTTGACTTGGTGGATGCTGACAGCGGCGACGTCGTGCATGAAGCGGGCAAGAAATTGTCTGCACGTGCAGCGAAAAAGCTGGCTGAAGGCGGCATGACCCACATTTTGGTGGATGATGCAGAACTGTTCGGCAGCTATATCGCTGAAGATCTGCTCAATATGGACACGGGCGAAATCTACGCAGAAGCTGGCGATGAGATTGATGCGGATTCGTTGACCAAGCTGGTCGAAGCCGGCCTCACCGAAATTCCGATCTTGGATATTGACCATGTGAATATCGGCGCTTATTTGCGCAACACTTTGGCAATCGACAAGAACGAGAGCCGCGAAGATGCATTGTTCGATATTTATCGTGTGATGCGTCCGGGTGAGCCGCCCACCATCGAAACTGCAGAAGCGATGTTTGAGTCATTGTTCTTTGATTCAGAGCGCTATGATCTGTCGGCCGTTGGTCGTGTGAAAATGAACATGCGCTTGAATGTAGAGTGTGAAGACACTGTACGGACATTGCGCAAAGACGACATTGTTGAAGTTGTTCGCACCTTGGTTGATCTGCGCGATGGTCGCGGTGAGATCGACGATATCGACAATCTAGGCAACCGTCGTGTGCGTTCAGTTGGCGAATTGATGGAAAACCACTACCGTCTTGGTTTGTTGCGCATGGAGCGCGCGATCAAGGAGCGGATGTCTTCTGTCGAGATCGACACTGTGATGCCACAGGATTTGATCAACGCGAAGCCTGCGGCGGCTGCGGTACGAGAGTTCTTTGGCTCGTCACAATTGTCTCAGTTTATGGACCAGACAAACCCATTGTCTGAAATCACCCACAAGCGTCGCTTGTCTGCGCTTGGGCCAGGTGGTTTGACCCGTGAGCGTGCTGGCTTTGAAGTGCGTGACGTGCACCCGACCCACTATGGTCGAATTTGCCCGATTGAAACGCCTGAGGGGCCAAACATTGGTTTGATCAACTCTTTGGCCACATTTGCACGCGTCAACAAATATGGCTTTATCGAAACCCCTTATCGCAAGGTGGAAGACGGTAAAGTGACAGACGATGTTGTTTATCTCTCCGCCATGGAAGAGGCGCGGTACAATATTGCGCAGGCCAACGCTAAGCTGACTGACGACAATGAATTCCAGAATGATCTGGTGACCGGTCGTCGGGCAGGTGAGGTGATGTTGATCCCGCGCGAAAATATCGACCTGATGGACGTTAACCCGAAACAGGTGATTTCAGTTGCGGCGTCGCTTATTCCATTCTTGGAAAATGACGATGCGAACCGCGCCTTGATGGGCTCTAACATGCAGCGTCAGGCTGTGCCATTGCTGCGGTCTCAAGCGCCATTTGTGGGCACAGGCATGGAGCCTGTCGTGGCCCGCGACTCTGGTGCCGCGATTGTGGCAAAGCGTACTGGTATCGTTGATCAAGTGGATGCGACACGTATCGTTATTCGGGCGACTGAAGAAACAGACGCATCGAAAACCGGCGTGGATATCTATACCCTGATGAAGTTCCAACGCTCCAACCAGTCTACCTGCATTAACCAGCGTCCTTTGGTTGTGGTGGGTGACCATGTTGAAGCTGGCGATATTATTGCCGACGGTCCTTCAACCGATCTAGGTGATTTGGCGCTTGGCCGGAACGTGCTCGTCGCGTTTATGCCTTGGAATGGTTACAACTACGAAGACTCTATTCTTCTTTCCGAAAATATCGTGAAGGATGACGTGTTCACCTCAATTCACATTGAGGAATTTGAAGTGATGGCGCGGGACACCAAATTGGGTCCTGAAGAAATCACACGCGACATTCCAAACGTTTCAGAAGAAGCACTGAAGAATTTGGACGAGGCGGGCATTGTGCACATTGGTGCCGATGTTGAAGCTGGTGACATTTTGGTGGGTAAAATCACACCAAAAGGCGAAAGCCCAATGACACCGGAAGAAAAGCTGCTGCGTGCGATCTTTGGTGAGAAAGCGTCTGACGTGCGTGACACATCTTTGCGTGTGCCGCCAGGTGATGCGGGTACTGTTGTTGAAGTACGTGTGTTTAACCGTCACGGCATCGACAAAGATGAACGTGCGATGGCCATTGAGCGTGAAGAAATTGAACGCTTGGCAAAAGACCGCGACGACGAACAGTCAATTCTCGACCGAAACGTGTTTGCACGTTTGAAAGAGATGTTGTTCGGCAAAGAAGCAACTGCAGGGCCAAAAGGCTATGTTGCTGGCACCAAATTGAATGATGCAATTTTTGAAGCGCATCCACGTTCAAAATGGTGGCAGTTTGCGGTTGATGACGACAAGGTCATGTCTGAAATTGAAGCCCTTCAAGGCCAATATGAAGACAGCCGTAAACAGCTTGAGCAGCGCTTTATTGACAAGGTTGATAAGCTACAGCGTGGTGATGAATTGCCACCGGGCGTGATGAAGATGGTGAAAGTCTTTGTTGCGACCAAGCGCAAGATTCAGTCAGGCGATAAAATGGCTGGCCGTCACGGGAACAAGGGTGTGGTGTCCCGCATCATGCCCATCGAGGATATGCCTCACTTGGCCGATGGTACGCCAGTTGATATCGTTTTGAACCCTCTTGGCGTGCCAAGCCGGATGAACGTTGGTCAAATTCTTGAAACGCACCTTGGCTGGGCTTGTGCCGGCATGGGCAAGCGCATTGGTGAAATGTATGACACTTATCGTCGTGCAGAGACCAAAGATGTGACCCCGCTGCGTGAAGAGTTGAACCACGTTTATAAAGGCGATGACTACGTTGAAAATCTTGATGATGACAGCGTTGTTCGCTTGGCAGACTACTTGCAAAACGGCGTCTCCATTTCCACCCCGGTATTTGACGGGGCGAAAGAGCCAGACATCGTGGATATGCTGGAACGGGCAGGGCTTGAAGGCTCTGGTCAGTCCCGCTTGATCGACGGCCGGACCGGTGAAGAATTCCACCGTGACGTGACTGTTGGCTACATCTACATGCTGAAATTGCACCACTTGGTGGACGATAAGATCCACGCGCGGTCAATTGGACCATACTCACTTGTGACTCAGCAGCCATTGGGCGGTAAGGCACAGTTTGGTGGTCAGCGCTTTGGTGAGATGGAAGTTTGGGCGCTTGAGGCTTATGGTGCGGCGTACACCTTGCAAGAAATGCTGACAGTTAAGTCAGACGATGTTGCAGGGCGCACAAAGGTCTATGAAGCGATTGTACGGGGCGATGACACGTTTGAAGCTGGAGTTCCAGAAAGCTTTAACGTGTTGGTCAAAGAAATCCGGTCTCTTGGCCTCAATGTTGAATTGAGCTCAAGCGAAGACGAGGGTGACGATGACGGGGATACGTTGGAGGCCATTGAAGGCTCTTCACAGGATGCTGCGGAATAGCACGTCATTAAACGTAACCTAATCGCTTAATTTTTAGCAGCGGGTTTAGGGATGAGCGGCGATTTCATCCCACCCCTGCATTAAAGGAGACAGGAAAATGAACCATCAAGTTATGGATCTTTTCAATCCGCAGGCCCAGGCCCAAGTGTTTGATCAGGTAAAGATCAACATTGCGAGCCCCGAGAAAATCTTGTCATGGTCCTTTGGTGAAATCAAAAAGCCAGAGACCATCAATTACCGTACGTTTAAGCCTGAGCGGGACGGTTTGTTCTGTGCGCGCACCTTTGGTCCGCAAAAGGACTATGAGTGCTTGTGCGGCAAATATAAGCGCATGAAGTTTAAAGGCGTGATCTGTGAGAAGTGTGGCGTTGAAGTCACCTTGTCTCGCGTGCGCCGTGAACGCATGGGCCATATCGAACTGGCTGCGCCCGTTGCCCACATCTGGTTCTTGAAATCATTGCCATCCCGTATCGCGCTGTTGCTCGATATGACATTGAAAGATGTCGAGCGGATTTTGTATTTCGAAAACTATGTGGTGATCGAGCCGGGGCTCAGCCCGTTTGCTGTGAACCAGTTGATCACGGAAGAAGAATATATCGACGCCCAGGATGAGTATGGTGCCGATGCCTTCACCGCGATGATTGGTGCGGAAGCGGTGCGCGAAATGCTGGCGGCGCTTGATCTTGAAAAGCTGGCCGCTGAGTTGCGCGTTGAGATTGCTGAAGCCACAACCGAATTGAAGCCGAAAAAACTTGGCAAGCGGTTGAAAGTGGTTGAGCACTTCATCGTTTCAGGCAACCGTCCTGAATGGATGATCATGACCGTTATTCCGGTTATCCCGCCTGAACTGCGCCCCTTGGTGCCGCTGGACGGTGGTCGCTTTGCGACATCTGATCTGAACGATCTTTATCGTCGTGTGATCAACCGGAACAACCGGTTGAAGCGGTTGATGGAGCTGCGCGCACCGGACATCATTATCCGGAACGAAAAGCGTATGCTGCAAGAGTCAGTTGATGCGCTGTTCGATAATGGTCGTCGTGGCCGCACCATTACTGGTGCGAACAAGCGTCCGCTGAAATCCTTGTCAGATATGCTCAAGGGTAAGCAAGGCCGTTTCCGTCAGAACTTGCTGGGTAAGCGGGTTGACTATTCCGGCCGTTCGGTGATCACCGTTGGTCCCGAATTGAAGCTGCACCAGTGTGGCTTGCCCAAGAAGATGGCTTTGGAATTGTTCAAGCCGTTCATCTACTCACGTCTTGAAGCCAAAGGTTTGTCTTCAACCGTGAAGCAGGCGAAAAAGCTGGTAGAGAAAGAGCGTCCCGAAGTTTGGGATATTTTGGATGAAGTGATCCGTGAGCACCCGGTTATGCTTAACCGTGCGCCAACACTTCACCGTTTGGGTATCCAAGCTTTCGAACCGACGTTGATCGAAGGTAAAGCTATTCAGCTTCACCCGCTGGTCTGTGCGGCCTTTAACGCTGACTTTGACGGTGACCAAATGGCGGTACACGTGCCATTGTCGCTCGAAGCACAGCTCGAAGCGCGCGTATTGATGATGTCCACCAACAACATCTTGCACCCGGCCAACGGTTCACCCGTGATCGTGCCATCGCAGGATATTGTTCTGGGGCTTTATTACCTCTCATTGATGAATGAAAATGAGCCAGGTGAGGGCATGGCCTTCGGCAATATGGGCGAGATTGAATATGCGCTCGAAAACAAGGTCATCACCTTGCACACCAAAATCAAAGGTCGGTTCAAGACCATTGATGAGGATGGCAATGAGGTAAGCCAGATTCATGAGACCACACCTGGTCGCATGATGATTGCGCAATTGCTGCCGAAAAACCATGCGGTGCCGTTTGAGGCGTGCAACCAGCTGATGACCAAGAAAATGATCTCGAAACTGATCGACACGGTTTACCGTGCGTGCGGTCAGAAGGACACAGTGATCTTCTGTGACCAGATCATGGATCTTGGTTTCCGCTATGCCTGTAAGGCCGGTATTTCCTTTGGTAAGGATGACATGGTTATCCCGGACACCAAAGTGGGTATCGTTGAAACCACCCGCAAGCAGGTTGAAGAGTTTGAACAGCAATATAATGACGGCTTGATCACCCGCGGCGAGAAGTACAACAAAGTTGTTGATGCTTGGGCCAAGTGTGGTGACAAGGTGGCCGACGAGATGATGAGCCGGATTTCTTCGGTTCAGATCGATGAGGAAACCAAACGTCAGACACCGATTAACTCGGTTTATATGATGTCTCACTCAGGTGCGCGTGGTTCGCCAGCGCAGATGAAACAGCTTGCTGGTATGCGTGGTTTGATGGCGCGTCCGGATGGTGGCATCATTGAAACGCCAATTATCTCAAACTTTAAAGAAGGTTTGACCGTGAACGAGTACTTTAACTCGACCCACGGTGCCCGTAAGGGCTTGGCGGATACCGCGATGAAGACAGCGAACTCAGGTTATCTGACTCGTCGTCTGGTTGACGTGGCGCAAGATTGTATCATCACTGGCAAAGATTGCGGTTCAGAAGAAGGCCTGACAATGACCCCTATCATTGATAGTGGTAACGTCATTGCGTCTTTGGGCAGCCGTGTGTTGGGTCGGACCACTGCTGAAGATGTGCTGGATCCGAAAACCGATGAAGTCATCGTTGCAAATGGCGTGATGGTTGAAGAAGCTGACGTCGAGCGCATCGAAGCGGCGAAAGTTCAGTCCATCAAGATCCGTTCAGTGTTGACTTGTAAGCAACGTCAGGGCGTTTGCGGCACATGTTATGGCCGTGACCTTGCCCGCGGTACACCGGTGAATATGGGTGAAGCGGTTGGTGTTATCGCCGCGCAATCCATTGGTGAACCGGGCACACAGTTGACCATGCGGACCTTCCACATTGGCGGTACAGCGCAGGTCGTGGACAGCTCCTTTATTGAAGCGAACCACGAAGGTGTTGTGTCTGTGAAGTCGGGTCAGGTGGCCGAAGACAGTGACGGGCGTACGGTGAATATGAGCCGGAACCTGGTGCTGGCCATTTCTGATGAAGACGGCAATGAGCGCGGGACCCACAAAGTGCCATATGGCGCGTTGTTGCGGGTCAAGATTGGCGAAACCGTCAAGGCCGGTCAGCGGATTGCTGAATGGGACCCATATGTACGTCCTGTTCTGGCAGAAGTTGAAGGTGAGATCGCCTTTGAAGATTTGGTGGAAGGTGCGTCTGTTTCTGAACAAACTGACGAGAGCACCGGCTTTACCAAACGCTTGGTGATCGACTGGCGTTCAAACCCACGTGGCGAGCATTTGAAGCCTGCTCTGGCCATCACCGGCAAAGATGGCAAAGCCATCAAGCTGGATCGTGGCGGCGAAGCCCGTTATCTGCTTTCTGTTGATGCGGTGATTGCGGTTGATCCGGGCACGAAGGTGAACCCTGGTGACGTTATTGCACGTACGCCATTGGAGAGCGCGAAAACAAAAGACATTACCGGTGGTCTGCCACGGGTAGCGGAATTGTTTGAAGCGCGTCGGCCTAAAGATCATGCGATTATCGCAGAGATCGATGGGACCATCCGCTTTGGCCGTGACTATAAGAACAAGCGTCGCATTGTGATCGAGCCGCATGAAGAAGGCGGGGAGCCAGTGGAATATCTCATTCCAAAAGGCAAGCCGTTCCACTTGCAAGAAGGCGACACCATTGAGCGTGGTGAGTATCTGTTGGACGGCAACCCCGCGCCACACGATATTCTGGCGATTAAGGGCGTGGAAGAATTGGCCAAATATCTGGTCAATGAAATCCAGGAAGTTTATCGCTTGCAAGGTGTGGGCATTAACGACAAGCACATCGAAGTGATTGTACGTCAAATGCTGCAAAAGGTTGAAATCACCGATCCAGGTGATTCAGGCTTGATCAAAGAAGAGCATATTGACCATATCGACTTTGATGAGTTGAACCAGCGTCTCGAGGCGGATGGCCGCAAACCAGCACAGGCTGTGCCGGTTCTGTTGGGCATCACCAAAGCATCGCTGCAAACACGGTCGTTCTTCTCTGCCGCGTCGTTCCAGGAAACAACGCGCGTATTGACCGAAGCTGCTGTGAGTGGCAAGGCCGATCCGCTGGAAGGCTTGAAGGAAAACATCATTGTGGGCCGACTGATCCCAGTGGGCACCGGTGCCTTTACCGCATCTACACAAAAGATTGCGGCGAAGCGTGATGATTTGATCTTGGCGGAACGCCAGCGTCAAGCTGATGAAGAGCTGGCCGCACGAAATGCCTTGCGCATTGAAGCTGCGTCAAGCGACTCTTCGGACCAAGCCGGCGAATAGTTTGCTCGTATATTAAGCATTGGGAGAGGGCGTCCATTTGGGCGCCCTTTCTTTTTTGGGGAATCGATTCTGATTTCAGTGCAAAACGGAATCAGCCTCTTGAACTTAAGATCATTTGCGCCAAATATTGGCTTGTATTTTAAGAGAAGTGATCTGATATGAGGTCGGATTTGTCCTCGAGATCAAAATCCGTCTCTTAAGACGGTCTTAAAGCCGGATTTTTTCGCCTTTATAGAAAAAAACCGCGATAACCCTTGACGTAGAGCCCGGTTCGATTTAGTAACGCCCTACCTTCGCGGTAGGTCGTGGAGCATTTGACCCGTCTCGGTTAACAAAAAAACCCAGACACATATGCTTCAAACACACCGTCGGGTAACAGACGCGACAATAGCGAGACACAAGATCTCTAGGTCAATAGCCTGGCGATCCTCTGTTTTTAAATGGTGCCGCCGAGCCTTTGGGCCGATGGGGAGCGCCATTTGATTGTTGTGATCTGATGAATTGAGTTTTGAACGGATGGAAAGAAGGTTCGAGCAATATGCCGACCATTAATCAGCTGATCCGCAAGCCTCGGCAGGCGAAGCCAAAGCGGAACAAAGTTCCGGCTATGGAAGCAAACCCGCAAAAGCGTGGTGTTTGCACACGTGTGTACACAACGACCCCTAAGAAGCCCAACTCCGCGTTGCGTAAAGTGGCCAAAGTGCGCCTTACAAACCAGCGGGAAGTGATTTCTTATATTCCGGGTGAAGGCCACAATCTGCAAGAACACTCTGTTGTTCTTATTCGTGGCGGTCGTGTCCGTGACCTTCCTGGTGTGCGGTATCATATTTTGCGGGGCGTTTTGGATACCCAAAGCGTCAAGGATCGTAAGCAGCGTCGTTCTAAATACGGCGCTAAGCGGCCTAAGTAAGGAGTTTACGTTCAATGTCACGTCGGCATCGCGCGGAAAAACGTGAGATCAACCCGGATCCGAAGTTCGGTGATCTCGTTGTTACGAAATTCATGAATTCGCTCATGGTAGACGGTAAGAAGTCCGTCGCTGAGCGTATTGTATATGGTGCATTTGACGCGGTTGAAGCACGTACGAAGCAAGACCCTGTAGAGGTGTTCCATCAGGCCCTCGACAATGTGCGTCCTGCGGTTGAAGTACGTTCTCGTCGTGTTGGTGGTGCAACCTACCAGGTTCCTGTTGAAGTGCGCTCTGAGCGTCAGCAAGCATTGGCCATTCGTTGGTTAATCGGTGCTGCACGGAACCGTGGTGAGAACACAATGGTCGACCGTTTGTCAGGTGAGTTGCTCGATGCACTCAATGGTCGCGGTCAGGCTGTTAAGAAGCGTGAAGATACGCACCGGATGGCAGACGCCAACCGTGCTTTCTCACATTACCGCTGGTAAGTTTTTAAAGGTATCACGATCATGGCTCGCGATTACAAGATCGAAGACTATCGCAATTTCGGCATTATGGCGCACATTGATGCGGGTAAAACCACAACAACTGAGCGCATTTTGTTCTATACAGGCAAAAGCCACAAAATCGGTGAAGTTCATGATGGTGCTGCCACCATGGACTGGATGGAGCAAGAGCAAGAGCGGGGGATTACAATTACCTCTGCGGCCACAACAACCTTCTGGGAAGGTCGTGATGGCAAAAAGCGTCGCTTCAACATCATTGATACACCTGGCCACGTAGACTTCACGATTGAAGTTGAGCGGTCTTTGCGTGTGCTTGACGGTGCAGTTGCGCTGCTGGACGCCAATGCTGGCGTTGAGCCGCAAACAGAAACCGTTTGGCGTCAGGCTGACAAGTACGAAGTGCCTCGTATGATCTTTGTCAACAAAATGGACAAGATTGGCGCTGACTTCTACAACTCAGTCGACATGATCAAAAAGCGTTTGGGTGCTACACCTGTTGTTATCCAGTTGCCAATTGGTGCGGAAAACGAATTTGCTGGTGTTGTCGATCTGATAGAGATGAAAGCTTATGTGTGGCAGGGTGAAAACCTTGGCGCCGAGTGGGACATCGTCGACATTCCTGCCGATCTGAAGGATCGTGCTGAAGAATATCGTGAGCTGTTGATCGAGACTGTCGTTGAAGCTGACGAAGCTGCAATGGAAGCTTATTTGGAAGGCGATATGCCTGACAATGATAAGATCCGTGAATTGATCCGTAAGGGTACAATTAATGTGGAGTTCTTCCCAGTTCTTTGCGGTTCTGCTTTTAAAAACAAGGGCGTACAGCCGCTTCTTGATGCAGTGGTTGACTTCCTGCCGTCTCCGATCGATATTCCAGCGATCCGCGGTATCGATGTGGCAACCGAGCAAGAAGTTTCTCGCAAGGCTGATGACAATGAGCCATTGTCTATGTTGGCCTTTAAGATTGCTAACGACCCTCACATGGGTTCATTGACTTTCTGCCGCATCTATTCAGGCGTGCTTGAAGCTGGTGCATCTTTGGAGAATACGGTTAAAGAGAAAAAAGAGCGCGTTGGTCGTATGTTCCAAATGCACTCAAACAGCCGTGAACAAATCCAGGAGGCTTATGCAGGCGATATCGTTGCTATCGTTGGTTTGAAGCAAACCACGACTGGTGACACACTCTGCGCCCCGAACTCAAAAGTTATTCTTGAGCGCATGGAATTTCCTGATCCGGTTATTGAGATTGCGGTTGAGCCAAAATCTAAAGCTGACCAAGAAAAGATGGGTCTGGCCCTGAACCGTTTGGCGGCAGAAGATCCAAGCTTCCGTGTAAAATCTGACGAAGAGAGCGGTCAGACCATTATTGCGGGCATGGGTGAATTGCACCTCGACATTCTTGTCGATCGCATGAAGCGTGAATTTAAAGTGGAAGCGAATATCGGTCAGCCGCAGGTTGCCTATCGCGAAACCATTACTAAAGCCGTTGATCATGACTATACCCACAAGAAACAATCTGGTGGTTCTGGTCAGTTCGCGCGGATTAAATTCACCATCGAACCTGGTGAAGCTGGTTCTGGTCTGGACTTCTCCGATACCGTTGTTGGCGGTAACGTGCCGAAGGAATATATTCCAGGCGTTCAAAAAGGTGTTGAATCTGTGATGACTGCAGGCCCATTGGCCGGCTTCCCATTGGTTGATGTGAAGTTTGTGCTGAATGATGGTGCTTATCACGATGTTGACTCCTCTGTGATGGCCTTTGAGATTGCCGGTCGTGCCGGTTTCCGTGAGGCGATCCGCCAGGCTGGCCCGAAACTTCTTGAGCCGATCATGAAGGTTGAAGTGGTGAGCCCAGAAGAATACACCGGCTCTATCATCGGTGATTTGACCTCCCGTCGCGGGCAGGTGCAAGGCCAAGACGTGCGCGGCAATGCGACCGTGATCGACGCCTTCGTGCCTTTGGCGAACATGTTTGGTTATGTGAACTCTTTGCGCTCTATGAGCCAGGGACGAGCAAACTTCACCATGGTGTTTGGCCATTACGAGCAAGTGCCACAAAACGTGGCTGATGAAGTCATGGCGAAACACGCCGGTTAATTTGAATTGAAACGCCAGCACTACGCTGAACGAAATACGGAGAGAGCGATATGGCGAAGGAAAAGTTTGAGCGGACGAAACCGCACGTAAACATTGGGACGATTGGTCACGTTGACCATGGTAAGACCACATTGACCGCAGCGATTACGAAAGTATTGTCTGAGGCATCTGGTGGTAAGGGCACAGCTTTTGACGAGATCGACAAGGCGCCTGAAGAGAAAGCCCGCGGCATTACCATTTCAACAGCGCACGTTGAGTATGAGACAGAAAACCGTCACTACGCACACGTTGACTGCCCAGGCCACGCTGACTATGTGAAAAACATGATCACTGGTGCGGCGCAGATGGATGGCGGCATTTTGGTTGTGAACGCAGCTGATGGCCCAATGCCACAGACCCGTGAGCACATTTTGTTGGCCCGTCAGGTTGGTGTGCCAGCGCTTGTTGTGTTCTTGAACAAAGTTGACCAGGTTGACGACGAAGAGTTGTTGGAATTGGTTGAGATGGAAGTGCGTGAGCTTCTTTCTTCTTACGAGTTCCCAGGCGACGATATTCCGATTGTAGCCGGTTCAGCTTTGGCGGCGTTGGAAGGCCGTGATGACGAAATCGGCAAGAACAAGATTCTTGAGCTGATGGCTGCTGTTGACGATTATGTGCCAACCCCAGCGCGTCCTAAGGACCAGCCTTTCTTGATGCCAATTGAAGACGTGTTCTCAATTTCTGGCCGTGGTACAGTTGTGACCGGTCGTGTTGAGCGTGGCGTGATCAATGTTGGCGAAGAAGTTGAGATCGTTGGCATTAAAGACACACAGAAAACCACTGTGACTGGCGTTGAAATGTTCCGCAAGCTGCTGGATAGCGGTGAAGCTGGTGACAATATTGGTGCCTTGATCCGTGGTATTGACCGTGAGCAAGTTGAGCGTGGTCAGGTTTTGTGTAAGCCCGGTTCAGTTACCCCGCACACCAAATTTGTTGGTGAGGCGTACATTTTGACCAAAGACGAAGGTGGTCGTCACACACCATTCTTCACCAACTACCGTCCCCAGTTCTACTTCCGTACAACTGACGTGACTGGCGTTGTGACTTTGCCAGAAGGTACAGAAATGGTGATGCCTGGTGACCGTGTTGAGGTCAATGTTGAGTTGATCGTGCCGATCGCGATGGAAGAGCAGTTGCGCTTTGCGATCCGCGAAGGCGGCCGCACCGTGGGCGCCGGCGTTGTTGCCAAAATCATCGAGTAGTAAATTTTACAAGCGCTGTGCGGCGTTCTTATAGAGCGCCGCAGCGTCTTTTTCGGGAAACATCGACATGAATGGTCAAAACATTCGTATTCGGCTGAAAGCGTTCGATCATCGAGTCCTCGATAGCTCAACGCATGAGATTGTGAACACAGCCAAGCGCACAGGCGCTCAGGTTCGTGGCCCAATCCCTTTGCCTACACGAATTGAGAAATACACTGTCAACCGTTCGCCGCACGTCAATAAGAAGAGCCGCGAACAATTTGAAATTCGGACTCACAAGCGTCTTTTGGACATTGTGGAGCCTACTCCACAGACAGTGGATGCGCTTATGAAGTTGGACTTGGCGGCCGGTGTGGACGTCGAGATCAAACTTTAGAACTTTAGAAAAGGTGTAAACCGATGCGTTCAGGTGTGATCGCACAGAAGCTGGGCATGACCCGGATCTTTACAGAAGAGGGCAGAGATGTCCCTGTAACGGTTCTTGGTCTTCAGAACTGCCAAGTTGTCGCTCAGCGGACGGCGGACAAAAATGGTTATACAGCACTCCAATTGGGTGCGGGTACAGCCAAAGTGAAGAATGTAAGCAAAGCAGCCCGTGGGCACTTTGCCGTTGCAAAAGTTGAACCCAAACGGAAAGTTGCGGAATTCCGCGTTTCCGAAGACAACATGATTGAAGTTGGCGCCGAAATGCTGGCTGATCACTTCCATGTTGGCCAATTTGTGGATGTTTCAGGCACATCTATCGGTAAAGGTTTTGCCGGTGCTATGAAGCGTCACAATTTTGGCGGTATGCGCGCCACTCACGGTGTGTCTATCTCTCACCGTGCACACGGTTCAACCGGTCAGTGTCAGGATCCAGGTAAAGTCTTCAAAGGTAAGAAGATGGCTGGTCACATGGGCGCTGTTCGGACAACAACTCAGAACCTCAAGGTTGTGAAAGTTGATGTTGAGCGTGGCTTGATCATGGTTCAGGGTTCTGTGCCAGGTTCAAAAGGTGGTTGGATTATGGTTCGCGATGCGGTGAAGAAGCCAGCATCTGCAGACGCTCCAACACCGGGTTCATTCAAGGTTGCTTCAGGCGAAGCCGTTGTGGAAGGGAGTGCTGAATAATGGAACTTTCAGTTGTATCTCTTGATGGCAAATCTGCCGGCAAAGTGACTTTGTCAGATGACGTATTCGGTCTTGAGCCGCGTCAGGACATTTTGCACCGCATGGTGCGTTACCAGCAATTGAAGAAAATGGCTGGCACGCATGATGTGAAAAACCGCGCTGAAATCCGCGGCACCACAAAGAAATTTGTGCGCCAAAAAGGTTCAGGCGGCGCACGTCACGGTAACCGCAAGGTTCCAATTTTCCGTGGTGGTGGTCGTGCATTCGGCCCAACTCCTCGCTCACATGCGATTGAGTTGCCGAAGAAGATGCGGGCTTTGGCCTTGAAACATGCATTGTCTTCAAAAGCGAAATCTGGCGATTTGGTCATTTTGGACAAAGCCGAAAGCAAAGACGGCAAGACATCTGCTTTGAAAAAGGCATTTGGCGAGTTGGGCTTGGACAATGCGCTTATTATTGGCGGTTCTGAGTTGGATCAAAATTTTGCGCTTGCAGCGCGGAACATTGGTCACATCGACGTGCTGCCAGCCCAGGGCATCAATGTTTATGACATTTTGCGTCGCACTAAACTGGTGTTGACCAAAGCTGCTTTGGAAAGCTTGGAGGCTCGTTTCTCATGAGCATGGTGAAAGCATACGATATTATTCGCAATCCGGTTGTGACTGAAAAGTCCACCTATGCGTCTGAGCACAACCAAGTTGTGTTTGACGTTGCGATTGATGCGACCAAGCCTGAAATCAAGGCAGCGGTTGAAGGTTTGTTCTCTGTAAAGGTGAAAGCCGTCAACACATTGGTCCGCAAAGGCAAGGAAAAGCGTTTCCGCGGCCGTATCGGTCAGCGCAAAGACGTGAAGAAAGCAATTGTGACATTGGCTGAAGGTCAGTCAATTGACATTGCGACCGGACTATAGGCAGGAAAGATTAGAAAATGGCTTTGAAGCAATATAATCCAACCTCGCCAGGCCAACGTGCGCTGATCGGTGTGAACCGTTCAGGACTTTGGAAGGGCGGTCCAGTCAAGAAATTGACTGAAGGTCTGACAAGCAAGGGCGGTCGCAACAATTCTGGCCGTATTACTATGCGTCGTCAGGGCGGTGGTGTGAAGCGTGCCTACCGGATGATCGACTTTAAGCGTCGCAAATATGACGTTGTCGGTACGGTAGAGCGTTTGGAATATGATCCAAACCGCACGGCGTTCATCGCACTTGTAAATTATGATGATGGCGAGCAAGCCTACATCTTGGCGCCACAGCGTTTGGCTGCCGGTGACCAGGTTGTGGCCTCACGCAACAATGTTGATGTGAAGCCAGGCAATGCGATGCCATTGGAAAAAATGCCAGTGGGTACCATTGTGCACAACGTTGAGATGAAGCCTTTGAAAGGCGGTCAGATTGCACGTTCTGCCGGTACTTATGTTCAATATGTTGGACGTGACCAGGGCATGGCGATCTTGCGGTTGAACTCAGGTGAAACCCGTTTGGTGCCAGGTTCTTGCATGGCCACTGTTGGCGCCGTTTCCAACGCAGACCACTCAAACACCAATTTGGGTAAAGCTGGTCGTAAGCGTTGGTTGGGCAAGCGTCCTCAGGTTCGTGGTGTGGCCATGAACCCGATTGACCACCCCCATGGTGGTGGTGAGGGCCGGACCTCTGGTGGTCGTCACCCAGTGACACCTTGGGGTAAGCCAACTAAGGGCAAGCGTACACGCTCTAATAAACAAACGGACAAATTTATTGTTCGTTCACGTCATCAGAAAAAGGGCAGGTAGGTCACTATGGCACGTTCTGTTTGGAAAGGTCCGTTTGTTGACGGATATCTGATCAAAAAAGCGGAGAAAGTCCGTGAGTCCGGCCGTCACGAAGTGATCAAAATCTGGAGCCGTCGCTCAACGATTTTGCCACAGTTTGTGGGCCTCAACTTTGGTGTTTACAACGGCCAGAAGCACGTACCAGTTCTCGTAACTGAGGAAATGATCGGTCACAAGTTTGGTGAATTCGCACCATCTCGTACCTATTATGGCCACGGCGCCGACAAAAAGGCGAAGAGGAAGTAACAATGGGTAAGCCAAAGCGTGAGCGTACGCTTAAAGACAATGAGGCGCGGGCCGTGTTGCGCATGTTGCGCACGAGCCCTCAGAAATTGAACCTTGTTGCAAGCGCTATCCGGGGTAAAAAGGTTGAGAAGGCTTTGGCTGAACTCACCTTTTCTCAAAAGCGCATTGCAAAAGATGTGAAAAAGACGTTGGAAAGCGCCATTGCCAATGCTGAGAACAATCACGGTCTGGACACAGACTCACTGGTTGTTGCTGAAGCTTATGTCGGCAAATCATTGGTCATGAAGCGTTTCCGTCCGCGGGCTCGTGGCCGTGTGGGTAAGATTTTGAAGCCTTTCTCACATTTGACCATCGTAGTTCGTGAAGTCGAGGAGGCCGCATAATGGGTCACAAGATTAATCCAATCGGTTTCCGTCTTGGTGTTAACCGGACATGGGACAGCCGCTGGTTCGCCAACAAAGGTGAATATGGTAGCTTGTTGCAGGAAGATTTGAAGATCCGTAAGATGCTTGAAAAAGATCTCAAGCAAGCTGCGGTTTCTAAAATCGTCATTGAGCGCCCCCACCGTAAATGCCGCGTGTCTATTCACACAGCGCGTCCTGGCATTGTGATCGGTAAAAAAGGTGCGGACATTGAAAAGCTGCGCAACAAAATTCGCCGTTTCACTGACTCAGAAGTACACATCAACATTGTTGAAGTACGTAAGCCTGAGACAGATGCGAACCTTGTTGCTCAGGGTATTGCGCAACAGCTTGAGCGTCGTGTTTCCTTCCGTCGTGCCATGAAGCGTGCAGTGCAAACTGCGATGCGCATGGGCGCCGAGGGCATCCGGGTGAACGTTGCGGGTCGTTTGGGCGGCGCAGATATTGCGCGGACTGAATGGTACCGTGAGGGCCGTGTGTCTTTGCACACTTTGCGTGCTGACATTGATTACGGCACCGCGGAAGCTGAAACTACATTCGGGATCATCGGGATCAAGGTTTGGATTTCCAAAGGCGAAATTCTGGAACATGACCCAATGGCACACGAGCGTCGTGCGATTGAAGCTAGCGGTGGTGGCGATAAAAAGCCTCAGCGTCAGCGTCGTCAGCAGGCTGCAGGCTAAGGAGTTAACTTATCATGCTGCAACCTAAACGTACAAAATTCCGTAAAATGCACAAAGGCCGCATCCATGGTGCAGCCAAGGGTGGTTTTACATTGAACTTTGGGTCTCATGGCCTTAAAGCTCAAGAGCCTGAGCGTATTACATCACGTCAGATCGAAGCTGCACGTCGTGCAATGACCCGTCACATGAAGCGTGCCGGTCGTGTTTGGATCCGTGTATTCCCAGACGTACCTGTCAGCTCCAAGCCGACAGAAGTTCGGATGGGTAAAGGTAAAGGCTCACCAGATTATTGGGCCGCTCGGGTTAAGCCTGGTCGGGTGATGTTTGAAATTGATGGTGTGTCGGACGAAGTTGCACGCGAAGCCTTGCGCTTGGCAGCAATGAAATTGCCGATCAAAACACGGGTTGTTACCCGTATTGCGGACTAAGGGGCACGTCTCATGAATGCGAGTGAAGTGCGGACAAAAACCGCAGACGAGCTAAAGCAAGAGTTGGTTGATTTGAAAAAAGAGCAGTTCAATCTGCGTTTTCAACGCGCAACCCAGCAGCTTGAAAATACCGCGCGTGTTCGGCAAGTTCGCCGCGACATTGCACGGATTAAGACCATCCTGCGCGAAAAAAGCGTAGCAGGCCAGTAGGAGCGTTTTGATGCCAAAGCGTATATTGCAAGGGACTGTGGTCTCTGACAAGAACGAGAAAACTGTTGTGGTACGTGTTGAACGCCGTTTTACGCACCCACTTTTGAAAAAGACAGTTCGTCGTTCAAAAAAATATCAGGCGCATGACGAAGCGAATGCGGCCAAAATTGGTGATATCGTTCAAATTCAGGAATGTGCACCAATTTCAAAGAATAAAAGATGGGCCGTTATTCAAGCTTCGTAAAGAGCTTTTGAATATCGGAATGAATGTTGAAAATCGGTTGTGTAGAATCAACCAAAGTATAGAAGGCAACCAGTCATGATTCAGATGCAGACGAATCTCGATGTCGCGGATAATTCCGGCGCACGTCGTGTTATGTGCATCAAGGTGCTGGGCGGTTCCAAGCGTAAGTACGCTTCTGTGGGCGACATCATTGTTGTGTCCGTGAAAGAAGCTATTCCGCGTGGCCGCGTTAAGAAGGGTCAAGTGATGCGCGCAGTAGTTGTGCGTACAGCGAAAGATATTCGCCGCCCTGATGGTACCGTGATCCGTTTTGACCGCAACGCAGCGGTTTTGGTGAACAACAATAAAGAGCCAATCGGCACACGTATCTTTGGACCAGTTCCTCGTGAATTGCGCTCAAAGAGCCACATGAAGATTGTCTCACTTGCGCCGGAGGTGCTGTAACCATGGCTGCCAAAATTAAAAAGGGCGACAAGGTTATCGTGTTGACTGGCCGCGACAAAGGCAAGACTGGTGAAGTTTTGCGCGTTGCGCCAGCTGAGAACCGCGCCGTTGTTCAAGGTGTGAATTTGGTGAAACGTCATCAACGTGCAAGCCAAACAAGTGAAGGCGGCATCTTAAACAAAGAAGCGCCAATTCATTTGTCAAACATTGCATTGGTTGACCCGAAAGAAAACAAGCCAACTCGCGTTGGTTTTGTGGTCAAGGATGGCGAGAAGAAGCGCGTTGCTAAGCGCTCAGGAGATGTGATCGATGGCTGAGAATTACGTCCCACGTCTGCGCACACATTATAATGATGTGGTGCGCGCTGGCCTGACTGACCAGTTTAATTACCAGAACCACTTGCAAGTTCCAAAGTTGGAAAAAGTGGTATTGAACATGGGTGTTGGCGAAGCTGTTAATGACACCAAGAAGGTTAAATCCGCCTTGGCTGACATGGAAGCAATCGCTGGTCAAAAGCCTGTTATTACGTATGCGAAAAAGTCTATTGCGGGCTTTAAAGTTCGTGAAGAAATGCCTTTGGGCGTGAAAGTGACTTTGCGCAAGACACGTATGTACGAATTTGTTGATCGTTTGGTGAACATTGCTTTGCCTCGCGTTCGGGACTTTCGTGGCTTGAACCCAAAAAGCTTTGACGGCCGCGGCAATTTTGCAATGGGCATTAAAGAACACATCGTTTTCCCTGAGATCAATTATGACCAAGTTGATCAAATGTGGGGGATGGACATTATTGTGTGCACCACTGCAAATACCGATGAAGAAGCCCTGGCGCTTCTTAAAGGCTTTAACTTCCCGTTCCGTCAGTAGTGACGAACGAGACGATCGAATAAGGATCAAAGAAGATGGCAAAGAAAAGCGCCGTAGAAAATAATGAGAAAAAGCGTCGGCTGGCAGATAAATATGCCGCTAAGCGTGCTTCTCTGAAGGCGATTGTTGACGATCGTTCTCTTCCTATTGAAGAACGTTTCGCTGCAACATTGAAGTTGGCTGAATTGCCACGCAACAGTGCAGCTGTTCGTGTACGCAATCGTTGTGAAGTTACAGGTCGGCCACGTGGCTATTACCGGAAACTCAAAATGTCACGTATTTCGTTACGTGAATTGGGTAACCAAGGTAAGATTCCTGGCCTCGTCAAGTCGAGCTGGTAAGGAGACATAAGCGATGAGTTTTACTGATCCGCTTGGTGATATGTTGACACGTATCCGGAATGCCCAAATGCGCAACCGGACAAGTGTAACAACACCTGCATCTAAATTGCGGGCACGTGTTTTGGACGTTTTGAAGTCTGAGGGCTTTATTCGCGGCTATAGCGTGACCGAATTTGAAAACGGCTCTGCTGAGTATAATGTTGAGTTGAAATATCTCGACAATCAACCAGTGATCCGCGAAATCCAACGTGTTTCGAAGCCAGGTCGTCGTGTGTACGCTTCTGTGAAGAACATTCCACAAGTTGCGAACGGCCTCGGGGTTTCCATTGTTTCAACACCTAAAGGTGTGATGGCTGATCATGAAGCACGTCAAAATAACGTTGGTGGTGAAGTGTTGTGTCGCGTCTTTTAAGGCGTTAAACACACTGATCTCACTATTAAGCTACGGTTTGAACCGAAAAGGCAAAAGAACATGTCGCGTATTGGCAAGAAACCAGTCGCCCTTTTAGATGGCGTGACGGTCACAATCGACGGCCAGACTGTTAAGGCAAAGGGCCCTAAGGGCGAATTGTCTGTTGATTTGGTTGACTTGGTGACAGTTAAACAGACCGACGAGGGTGTCCAGGTCGACCCTGTGAACGATAGCAAAGAAGCGCGTTCTGCTTGGGGTATGTCACGCACATTGGTGAACAATATCGTCACTGGTGTGAAAGAGGGCTTTTCGAAGAAGCTGACAATCAACGGTGTTGGTTTTCGTGCACAGATGCAAGGCAATGACCTGAAATTGGCTCTTGGCTTTTCACATGATGTGATTGTCAAGGCACCTGAAGGCATTAAATTCGAAGCACCACAACCCACTGAAGTGATTGTGTCAGGCATTGATAAACAAGCGGTTGGGCAGGTTGCTGCCAATATCCGTGAGTTCCGGCCACCAGAGCCTTACAAAGGCAAAGGTATCCGTTACGAGGACGAATATATCTTCCGCAAAGAAGGTAAGAAGAAGTAAGGGCGCAAGAGAATGGCGAATATGTCTAGCAAAGACCGCCGCAAGGCGAGAGTACGTCGCGCAATTCGTTTGCGCGCAAACGGTCGTCCGCGTTTGTCGGTTTTCCGTTCGGGCAAGAATATCTATGCTCAAGTCATCGATGACACGACCGGCCACACACTGGCTGCCGCGTCAACTTTGGACAAAGATCTGAAGATTGAAAATGGCAGCAACCAACAAGCTGCACAGGAAGTTGGCAAACTTGTTGCCGAGCGCGCTGTGAAAGCTGGTGTTGGTGAAGTGATTTTCGATCGTGGTGAATATCTTTATCACGGCCGCGTGAAAGCATTGGCAGATGCTGCACGTGAGGGCGGGCTGCGCTTCTAGATGAACGCGATGGCCAAAACAAAACAGAATCTAAAGAGAACTGGTTGAGACGATGAGAGACAATCAAGAGCGCGATAGCGAATTTGTTGATCGCCTGGTCCACATCAATCGCGTGGCGAAAGTGGTGAAAGGCGGCCGTCGTTTCGGCTTTGCTGCACTTGTTGTGGTTGGTGATCAAAAGGGCCGTGTTGGTTTCGGTCATGGTAAGGCGCGTGAAGTGCCTGAAGCGATCCGTAAGGCAACTGAGCAAGCCAAACGTCAAATGATCCGCGTACCATTGCGCGAAGCACGTACATTGCACCACGATGTGGCCGGTCGCCACGGCGCGGGTAAAGTGTTCCTGCGGGCGGCACCTGCCGGTACAGGTATCATTGCTGGTGGTCCAATGCGTGCAGTGTTTGAAACATTGGGCATTGCGGACATTGTGGCCAAGTCACAAGGCTCAGCAAACCCATATAACATGGTTCGGGCAACATTTGATGCTTTGAAAAATCTGGATAGCCCCCGCTCAGTTGCTGCGCGTCGTGGTTTGAAGGTTTCTGAAATTCAAGGTCGTCGCCGTGAATCTGACGTTGGCGAACAGGTGAGTGCGTAACTCGCGCCACTGACCGTTTACGGAGTTGAGAAATGGCTGAAAAAACAGTAACTGTTGAGCAGATTGGTAGCCCGATCCGCCGGACTCAAGATCAACGTGCCACGCTTGTTGGTCTTGGTTTGAACAAGATGCATCGTCGCCGCACCCTGGAAGATACTCCAGCTGTGCGTGGGATGATCAAAAAAGTTTCGCATCTCGTGCGCGTTGTCGACGAGAAGTAATAAAAGGGTTTTGTCATGCGACTGAATGAGTTGGCCGACAATAAAGGTGCCACAAAGAACCGCACACGCATTGGTCGTGGTATTGGTTCTGGTAAAGGCAAAACCGGTGGCCGCGGTGTAAAGGGTCAGAAGTCACGCTCAGGTGTATCCGTTAACGGGTTCCGTGGTGAGCAGACCAACCTGATCCAGCAAATGCCTAAGCGCGGGTTTAACAATCCGTTCGCGAAAAAGTTCAATGCCGTTCGTCTTGATCGCATTCAATCAGCGATTGATTCTGGCAAACTTGACGCAAAAGGCGTGATCGACGCAAAAGCACTCGTTGAAGCCGGCGTTATTCGCCGTGCGAAAGATGGTGTACGTTTGATTGCTGGCGGCGAATTTAAAGCGTCCAAAGTGACCTTTAAAGTTGACCATGCGTCAAAAGGTGCCCAAGCAGCTGTTGAAGCTGCTGGCGGCAAAATCGATCTTCCAGCGGCGGCGGAATAATTCGCCGCTACTTCTCATTTATTGAGGATTAAGGTTTATGGCTTCGGCAGCAGAACAACTTGCCCGAAATTTGAATTTTTCGACCTTTGCCAAGGCAAAAGACCTTCAACAGCGCATCCTGTTTACCCTGGGTGCGCTTTTGGTCTATCGGTTCGGTACATTTATTCCAATTCCAGGTATTGATGGGGACGCTTTCGCGGCCACCTTTGACCGGGCGCAAAACGGCATTTTCGGCATGTTCAACATGTTTGCCGGGGGCGCGGTTGAGCGGATGGCGATTTTCGCGCTGAACCTTATTCCTTACATTACCGCCTCGATTGTGATTCAGGTGCTGTCCACCGCGTCGACTCGTCTTGAGCAACTCAAGAAAGAGGGCGAGCAGGGGCGCCGCAAGATCAATCAATATACCCGGTATCTGGCCGTGGTATTTTGTGCGTTGCAAGCCTACGGTATCGCCGTTGGGTTGGAGGCCAGTGAAGGCGTTGTAACCGATCCAGGTTGGTTCTTCCGCCTGTCTACCGTGATCACCCTTGTTGGTGGCACCATGTTCCTGATGTGGTTGGGCGAGCAGGTGACGGCACGTGGCGTTGGCAACGGCATTTCGTTGATCATTTTCGCCGGCATTGTGGCCACATTGCCCACTGCGATTGCGCAGACCCTTGAATTGAGCCGTACTGGTGCATTGCCGACTGTTGGCGTTGTCGGTCTGCTGGTGTTGGCGATTGTCGTGATTGGCATCATTGTGTTCTTTGAACGGGCACAACGGCGGCTATTGGTGCAATATCCAAAGCGCCAGGTTGGCAATAAGATGTTCCAGGGTGATACATCGCATTTGCCACTGAAGCTGAACACGGCTGGTGTTATTCCGGTGATCTTTGCCTCATCTTTGCTGCTGCTGCCAGCCACGATGGCCGGGTTTGCTGCGCAGGGTAACGCGCCGACGTGGTTGACCACCATGTCTGCGGTGCTGGGCCGGGGGCAGCCACTATATCTGGGCCTGTTTGCCTTTTTGATTTTCTTCTTTGCGTTCTATTATACCTCGATCGTGTTTAACCCGACTGATACCGCCGAGAACTTGAAAAAATCTGGTGGCTTTATCCCGGGGATCCGTCCGGGTGAGCGGACTGCCCAGCACATTGACTATGTGTTGACGCGGGTTACGTTGGTGGGCGCAACCTATTTGACCTTGGTTGCCTTGATTCCGGAAGTTTTGGTGTCCAGCCTCGGTGTTTCTGCCTTCCTGGGTGGTACATCACTGCTGATTATGGTGACTGTGACACTGGATACGATTTCACAAGTTCAAAGCCATTTGGTTGCACAGCAATATGAGGGCTTGGTGAAGAAATCTCGTTTGGGAGGACGTCGGAAAAGATGAGGCTGATTTTGTTGGGCCCGCCAGGTGCGGGGAAGGGGACGCAAGCGCAATTTTTGGTCGAGAAATTCGGCATTCCGCAATTGTCTACTGGTGATATGTTGCGGGCAGCTATTGCCGCTGAAACTGAGCTGGGTTTGCAGGTTAAAGACATGATCGCACGTGGCGATCTTGTGCCTGATGAAATCGTGGTGGGGATTATCTCAGATCGTATCGATCAAGAGGATTGTGCCAACGGCTTTATTCTTGACGGGTTCCCCCGCACAACGGGTCAGGCCGAAGCGCTTGATGAATTGTTGGCGGATAAGGGGATTGCCCTGGATGCGGTTGTCGAGATTCGCGCTGACGCCGATATTCTGGTGGACCGCATTCTGAAACGGGCTCAGGAAAATGGCGGCGCGCGCGCTGATGACAACGAAGAAGTGTTGCGCAACCGTCTTGAAGTCTATGAAGAATTGACGGCGCCGCTGGTGGAGTATTATTCCGCCAAAGGCTTGTTGAAAAGTGTTGACGGGATGGCCGGAATCGATGAAGTCACGGCCTCAATAATGTCCGCACTTAACGCTGACTAAAATTTGGAGCTTTTGGGCCGACAAGCGTGTTGACTTATAGCCCAAAACTCGGTTATGAACCGCGCTTAGTCATACGCAATGCGAAAGACTGGGTTCGGTTTCTTGAAAAAAGCAAGGGATCGGGGTCCGGTCGTTTGTTGTTGTTTGGGCGCAAATTGCAAAAATGACAATTTGCATTAACTAAGGAGATCAGGGACGTGGCTCGTATTGCTGGCGTCAATATCCCAACGAACAAGCGTGTAGAAATTGCGCTTCAGTATATTCATGGGATTGGTGCATCAAAAGCGTCTGAAATCTGTGGCAAAGTTGGTATCGCGGCCGAGCGTCGTGTGAACGAACTTTCTGATGCCGAAGTGATTCAGATTCGTGAAACAATTGACAGTGACTACATTGTAGAAGGTGACTTGCGTCGCTCTGTTGCTATGAACATCAAGCGTTTGATGGATTTGGGCAACTATCGCGGGTTGCGTCACCGTCGTGGTCTTCCCGTACGTGGTCAAAATACGCACAATAATGCGCGTACACGTAAGGGCCCTGCAAAACCGATTGCAGGTAAGAAAAAGTAAGTTTGAAAGGCGCTTCATCATGAAGTGCCTTTTGTTCGGTGGAGCCACCGCTTGAACGTGCAGTGGCGTTGAGATCGCATTAAGGAAAAAGAATGGCTAAAGAAGCTCGTGTTCGCCGTCGCGAACGAAAAAATATTACTTCCGGTGTTGCACACGTAAATTCTACTTTTAACAACACCATGATTACCATCACAGATGTGCAAGGCAACGCCATTGCTTGGTCATCTGCAGGTACCATGGGCTTTAAAGGCTCACGTAAATCAACTCCATATGCCGCACAGGTTGCATCTGAAGATGCTGCCAAGAAAGCTCAAGAGCACGGCATGAAGACATTGGAAGTTGAAGTTTGTGGCCCCGGTTCAGGTCGTGAATCAGCGCTGCGTGCGTTGCAGGCTGCTGGTTTTACGGTCACAAGCATTCGTGACGTAACCTCCATTCCGCACAACGGCTGTCGTCCACGCAAACGGCGTCGCGTGTAGTTTATTGGGATTTGCCCATTTTGGCCAATTAATCGATTGGGCAACTCAATAGGTTCTTACATTTCAATGCGAGCATTGGCGGATGTATCGCATAGGGAAAGGGTTAAACTATAATGATCCAGAAAAACTGGCAGGAATTGATTAAGCCGACGAAGCTGGACATTGTACCGGGAAATGATCCGGCGCGCGTTGCCACCATTGTGGCTGAGCCTTTGGAAAGAGGTTTCGGTCTGACATTGGGCAATGCTTTGCGTCGTGTTTTGCTGTCTTCGCTGCAAGGTGCTGCGGTAACAGCCATCCAGATTGATGGCGTGTTGCACGAGTTCTCTTCAGTCGCCGGTGTGCGCGAAGATGTGACCGATATGGTGCTCAATGTGAAAGACATTGCGATCCGGATGGAAGATGAAGGGCCTAAGCGTCTTTCATTGTCCAAAAAAGGTCCGGGTGCAGTGCTTGCTGGTGATATCGAAACCACTGGCGATATTGAGATTTTGAACCCAGAATTGGTTTTGTGCCACCTCGATGATGGTGCAGATATCAATATGGAATTCACTGTGGGTACTGGCAAGGGCTATGTGCCGGCTGATCGCAATCGTCCAGAGGATGCGCCGATCGGTCATGTGGCAGTGGATGCTTTGTTCTCGCCCATTAAGCGTGTGTCCTACAAAGTAGAAAACACACGTGAAGGCCAGGTGCTTGACTATGACAAGCTGAACCTGACCGTGGAAACAAATGGTGCGGTGACGCCTGAAGATGCGGTGGCGTTTGCTGCACGTATCCTTCAGGATCAACTGAATGTGTTTGTGAACTTCGAAGAGCCCGAAAAAGAGGTTGTTGAAGATGCCATCCCAGAATTGGCATTCAACCCAGCCTTGCTCAAGAAGGTTGACGAACTTGAATTGTCTGTTCGTTCAGCAAACTGTCTGAAGAACGACAACATCGTTTACATTGGTGATTTGATCCAGAAGTCGGAAGCGGAAATGTTGCGCACACCGAACTTTGGTCGTAAATCACTGAATGAAATTAAAGAAGTTCTGGCGCAAATGGGCTTGCATCTGGGTATGGATGTAGCCAACTGGCCGCCTGAAAACATTGAAGACCTCGCGAAGCGTTTTGAAGATCATTATTGATCTGAAACCATCGCACTGAGTTGACAGGAGAATAGAATGCGCCACCGTAAAGCTGGTCGCAAGTTGAACCGGACAGCGAGCCATCGTAAAGCGATGTTCGCCAACATGGCTGCCGCGCTGATTAAGCACGAGCAGATCGTTACAACTTTGCCCAAAGCCAAAGACCTTCGTCCAATCGTTGAAAAACTGATCACATTGGCCAAAAAAGGCGACTTGAACTCACGTCGTCTTGCCGCTTCTCGCATTGGTGATGAAGCCATGGCCAAGAAATTGTTCGACGTTTTGGGTCCTCGTTATCAAGAGCGTCAGGGTGGTTACACCCGCGTGTTGAAAGCTGGTTTCCGTCATGGCGATAATGCGCCTGTGGCTGTAATCGAGCTTGTTGATCGCGATCCTTCAGCAAAAGGTGCCGATTCTGGCCCAACAGCTGAGCGCGACGAAGCGGAAAGCGCCGACGCAGCGTAAGCTTTCGCTTGATTGCAAGAGATTTGAAAAGCGCTCCCATTTTGGGGGCGCTTTTTCTGTTTGGACCTGTTTTCAGGTGAACAATGATCTTATATCTGCCCTAATACGTTTTAATATTGATACCAGTTTTGTCCAAACGAGGAGGAGCCCTATGCCGGTTATTCGCTCCCTGATGATATTGATAGCCGCTTTTGTGGTTGTTCAGCCCGTACTGGCGCAACAGGTGCGGACGGTGCCGCAAGATCGCACGCAAATTCAGCTTAGCTATGCGCCCGTGGTGCAAAAGGCGTCGCCCTCGGTGGTCAATGTCTACGCCACCAAGATGACGGTGCAACGGGACTCGATGTTTGATGACCCTTTCTTTCAGCGGTTCTTTGGCGAGGATAGTCCGTTTTTTGAGCGGCGTCCGCGCAGAAGCCAGTCGCTCGGGTCCGGTGTGGTGGTGCAGTCTGATGGCATGATTCTCACCAATTTCCATGTGGTCGACGGTGCGGACGATATCCGGGTGAGCTTTGCCGATGGACGTGAATATCATACGGAACTGATGCTGGCGGACAAAAAGACCGACTTGGCAGTATTGCGGATCAAGGATGCCAATGGGCGCCGGTTTGACGCGCTCGAATTTGCGGATTCTGATAGCCTTTTGGTGGGCGATCTGGTGCTGGCCATCGGGAACCCCTTCGGTGTGGGCCAAACGGTGACCAGTGGGATTGTGTCGGCATTGGCCAGGACTGGCGTCGGCGTCAGCGATTATCAGTTCTTTATTCAGACCGACGCAGCGATTAACCCCGGCAATTCCGGCGGCGCACTGGTGGATATGGATGGTAAGCTGGTAGGCATCAATACGGCGATCTTCTCGCGCTCTGGTGGCTCCAATGGCATTGGCTTTGCGATCCCGGCCAGCATGGCCCAGTTTATTCTGGATGCGGCGCAAAATGGCGGTGAGTTGGTGCGGCCCTGGCTCGGTGCACGTTTGCAGGAAGTGACTGGCGATATTGCCCGCTCCATCGGCCTGTCGCGCATTCGGGGGGCGTTGGTCACCGAGATCTATCCCAATGGACCAGCAGAGAAGGCTGGATTGCGCGAAGGCGATCTGATTTTGATGTTGGATGACCGCATGGTGGAAGACCCCGAAGCCTTTGATTTCCGCCTCTCCACCAAACCGGTGGGCGGCGAGGCCAACTTGCTGGTCTTGCGCCGGGGCCAAGAGGTCGAACTGGTGCTGCCGCTGGAAGAAGTCAGCCGCGATGCTGAAATCCGACAAATCACGGTGAAAGGCAATTCGCGCTTTACTGGCGCCACGCTGGTTCAACTGAATGGCTATTATCGTGACGAGCTGGATTTGCCGTCTAGTGTCGAGGGCGTGCTGGTGTTGCAAGTTCAGCGTGGCTCCCCGGCGCAACGGATGGGCTTGCGCCCTGGCGATGTGATCCGCGCGCTTAATGGTGAGCGGAGCCTGACCCTTGATCGCTTTCAAGAGCTTGTGGGCGAAGGTGCGCGTGGCTGGCGTTTGACCATTCAGCGTGGTAATCGAGTTATAAACTCGTTCATCAGCGGATAGGCTATGTCAGATTTATTCGGCACGGATGCGCCGGCTGCCGTGCCCCATGAGCAATTTGAAGATCGACCCTTGGCGGATCGGTTGCGTCCCAAAACTCTTGATGAGGTGGTGGGGCAAGATCATTTGCTGGGGCAAGAAGGTGTGCTCACCCGCATGATCAATTCAGGGCGGTTGGGCTCGCTGATCTTTTGGGGGCCGCCCGGTTCGGGCAAAACCACGGTGGCGCGGCTGCTGGCGGATCAGGTGGATTATCATTTTCACCAGATTTCGGCGATCTTTTCGGGCGTGGCTGATCTTAAAAAGACGTTTGAGATGGCCCGGCAAATGCGCGCCAATGGCAAAAAGACCTTGTTGTTTGTGGATGAAATCCATCGGTTCAACCGAGCGCAACAAGACAGTTTTTTGCCGGTAATGGAAGATGGCACCATCGTGCTGGTGGGCGCGACCACCGAAAACCCATCCTTTGAACTGAACGCGGCGCTCTTGTCGCGGGCGCAGGTGCTCAGCTTCAAATCTCATGATCGGGACGCAGCCGAGCAATTGATTGACCGGGCGGCGGAGCTGGAAGGCCGTAAAACGCCGCTGGACGACGATGCGCGGCGCGCCCTTCATGAGATGGCGGATGGAGACGGCAGGGCGCTCCTGGGGCTATTGGAAGAGGTGTATGCCGCGACAAAGGATAATGAGGTGCTGGATCAGAAGGCGCTTGAAGCGTTGGTGCAGCGGCGGGCGCCGGTTTATGACAAAGGGCAGGACGGGCACTACAATCTGATCTCGGCGCTGCACAAGACCATTCGGGGCTCTGATCCGGATGCGGCGCTTTATTATTTGGCGCGGATGCTGGTGGCGGGGGAAGACCCGATGTTTATCGCCCGGCGGCTGATCCGCATGGCCTCTGAAGATATCGGCCTGGCCGATCCGCAGGCACTGCCGCACTGTATCGCCGCGCGCGACGCCTATCAGATGCTGGGTTCGCCCGAAGGCGAATTGGCGTTGGGGCAGGCCGCCGTTTATCTGGCGCTGGCGCCCAAATCCAACGCTGCTTACAACGCTTTCAACGCGGCAATGCGGGTGGCCAGGGAAACCGGGTCGCCAACGCCGCCCAAAGTGATCTTGAATGCGCCGACCAAGCTGATGAAATCAGAAGGCTATGGTGATGGCTATCAGTATGACCATGATGCGCCGGACGCCTTTTCGGGGCAAGAATATTTCCCGGAGAAGTTGGGGCGGCAGACTTTTTATGAGCCGGTGGAGCGCGGCTTTGAGCGGGACTTGCAAAAGCGGATTGATTATTTCAAACGCTTGCGTTTGAAGCGACAAACGGGCAAAAGCTAGCTCTACAGTTTTTTGAAGCGGGAAGGACAGTCATGTCCTACATTTTGGTTGGTTTAGGTGGTGCTTTCGGCGCCATGGGACGTTTTGGCATTGGTCAGTTGATTATGCGTTTCGGCCTGACCGGATGGCCCTATGCAACCTTGGCGGTGAATATTATTGGCTCCTTTATCATGGGGCTGGTGATTGCACTGTTGGCACGTCACACGCCGGAGTGGTCAAACTCAGCGCGTTTGTTGCTGGCGACGGGGTTTTGCGGCGGGTTCACCACCTTTTCGGCCTTCTCGCTGGATTTTATCAGCCTTTATGAGCGGGGGCAGACAATGTCTGCGCTGCTCTATGTGGGCTTGTCAGTTGTTTTGTCCATCGCGGCATTATTTGCGGCGATGACGTTGGTGCGCGGGAGTGCAATATGAGTGGTGTTCAACATCGAAAAGTGACACAGGAAGAAGATGGCATGCGGTTGGACCGCTGGTTTTCCATCCATTTTCCCGATTTGCCGTTTTCGCGTCTAAACCGGATTATCCGCAAAGGTGAAGTGCGGGTGGATAAGGGGCGCGTGAAGGCCAATCAGCGGCTGGAAACAGGGCAGACCGTGCGAGTACCTCCGATTGCCGACGCCGGGGTAAAGCCGAGCAAACCCAAGCCGATCAATGAAAAAGACGTGCAATTTTTGCGCGATATCACGCTTTATGAAGATGATCAGATTTTGGTGTTGAACAAGCCGCATGGGCTTGCGGTGCAAGGCGGCACGGGCACCAAACGGCATTTGGACAAGATGCTGGAGAGCATTCCCAACAAAAAGGGTGAAAAGCCACGCTTGGTCCACCGATTGGACCGGGACACCTCCGGCTGTTTGTTGGTGGCGAAAACCCGTTCGGCAGCCTCACACTTTGGCAAGATTTTCCGTTCGCGGTCGGCCCGAAAGATTTACTGGGCGGTCACTGCGCATATGCCGACGCCGAAGCAGGGCAAGATCTCCTGTTTTCTGGCGCGGCGCGCCACGGAAGATGGTGAGCAAATGCATGTGGTGGAGCAAGGCGAAGAGGGCGCGCAGCACTCTATCACCCACTATTCAGTGACCGATGATGCGGCGACGCGCGTGGCTTGGGTCACTTTGAAGCCGGTAACCGGCCGGACGCACCAATTGCGGGTGCATATGGCGCAAATGAAATCGCCGATCATTAATGACCCGCGCTATTTCTCCATTGAGAACTGGGAAAAGCCGGATGGCATGGGTGAGGGATTGCATTTGCATGCCCGTCGGTTGGCGCTGCCGCTGCCGAATGGCCATCGCCTGGACATCACCGCGCCGCTGCCGGCGCATATGCAGCAGACATTTGATCTGTTTGGCTTTAACGCAGCACAATATGACCCGAATGACGAAGAATTGGACGAAGATTGATGCGCCTTGTTGTTTTTGATGTGGACGGCACTATTGTCGATAGTGCCCATATTATTATTGATGCGGCGCACTATGCCTTTGACCGGGAAAAGCTGAAGCTGCCCACAGCCGAAGATGTGCGCCACGGCATTGGCCTTAAGCTGGAAACAGCGATCGGGCATTTGCTGGAAGAGCATGATGATATTCTGGTGGACCGGTTGGCCGGGCATTATCGCGACTATTTCTTTGGCAAGGTGACCGACGAGCCGCATATTGAGCATATTTATGACGGTGCTTATGACGCGATCCACCGATTGGGCGCGCAGGATACGACCTTGTTGGGAATCGCCACCGGCAAGCATTTGCGCGGCGTGCATCGCCTGTTCGACAATCATGATTTCGGCCATCATTTTGTGACGCTGCAGGCGGCGGACAATAACCCGTCAAAGCCGCATCCGGGCATGTTGCACAATGCGATCAATGAAACGGGCGTTGAGGCGGGCCGCACTGTGATGGTGGGCGACACGCGCTTTGACATGCAAATGGCCAAGGCGGCCAATGTGAAGGCGATTGGCGTGGCGTGGGGTTATCACGACAAGGCAGATTTGCTAGAGCATGGCGCGGATGTCGTGATCGACAAATATGAGCATATTGACGACGCAATTGATGGGTTAGTGGGCTAATGCGGGAAATTCTCAAAGAAGCGGAAGCACATATACAGGATGGCTATGGACGCGCGCAGGAACATGCGAAGCAGCCCTTGCCCAAACGGTTTTACAAAGAGGTCTCCACTGACGAGGTAGGGGGCAAGCACCGTGTGTTGCTTGATGGCAAGCCGATCAAGACACCGGGGAAAAAGACAGTTGAGTTTCCGGACCCAAAGCTGGCACAATTAGTGGCAGATGAGTGGGCTGCGGCGGAAGAAAAGATCGATCCCTCCAAAATGCCGCTGACGCGCCTTTGCAATACGATTGTTGAGAGCGGGGAAGAGCATTTGCAGCCGGTGCGCGCTGAACTGCTTAAATATGCCGGCAGTGATTTGCTGTTTTATCGGGCAGACGGCCCGGACAGCCTTGTTGCCTTGCAGCGCCAGCATTGGGATGCGCCGCTCGAAATGTTTGAGCGCGAATATGGTGCGAAATTTGAACTGGTCGGCGGCGTGATGCATGTGATGCAGCCGCAGGAAAGCCTCGATAAAATCGACGCGCTGGTTCAGCGCTATGGCTTATTCTCCGCTTTCGCCGCCATGTCGATCACTTCAATCACCGGTTCGGCCCTGCTGGCCATCGGCCTGCGCGAAGGGCACTTTGAGTCTGAACAGGTTTGGACTGCCGCCTATGTGGATGAGAATTATCAGGCCAGCCAATGGGGCGAAGACGAACAGGCCATGGCCGCCCGCGCCTTCAAGCGCCAGGACTATGATGCCGCGGTGCGCCTGTTTGAACTTTTGAATCCGGAAGTCTGATTAAGTCTTTGATTTCGTGAGTGCTTGATCTTTAGGAAATCGGCCCCGGATCAAGTCCGGGGCGGCCACTGTTTTGGCTAATGAGCTACCGCACACGAGGCCATCCCGGCCTTGAGCCGGGATCACGCTCACGGCCCAGATTCCGCAACGCAAGTCACCACCACCACCGCGTCATTGCAAGACTTGATCTTGCAATCCATTTGAGCGTTCCGCGTGTAGAAACGCATGTGATGAGATCCGCAGCGCTTCCGCGAGTGGACACGTGCATTGGCCCCCCAAGATCAAGTCTTGGGGTGACGGTGGAGGACTTAGCGATGCAAACTAAAATAGTGATTCCAAAAAATGAGCTAAGTATATGACCTAGCTTTGTGAATTCGAAGCCTGATCGCGCAGCCATTGCACGATGGCGGGTTCGATTTCTTCCAACGGGTCGGTCACGAAGCTGCGTTCATGGGCGTAGGGATGCGGGATGGTCAGCCGGTCGGTTTTGATCACTTTGCGGCCGTAGGCGATCACGTCGATGTCGATGAGGCGTGGGCCCCACTTCTCGTCGCGTTTGCGGCCCATGGCCTCTTCAATCATCAGGCCAGCTTCTAGCAACCCTTCAGCGCCCAAAGAGGTTTCGATCTCAATCGCCATGTTTAAAAACGGGTTCTGGTCGGTTTTGCCCCAGGGATCGGTTTCGATGATGGTCGATTTTTTGATGATGTGAATATCCGGGTGGGCATCCAGCCGGCGCAGCGCCTCTTTCAGTTGGGCGCGCGGGCGACCAATATTTGCCCCGAGGGCCAGCCAAGCACGCGCCATTATGCTGTCTCCCGGTCTCGAATGATTTCTATGGCAAACTCGCCTGACACAACAGGAATAGGGGCTTCCGGCTTGCGCACGCGGACTTTGATCCATTCAATCGTCGGAAACGCCTCAAACAGCCGATCAACAATATGCTGACCTAGAGCTTCGATCAATTTGAAGCGCGTTTCGGTGATGGCTTCGTGCAGCAGCTCAAAAATGTCGGCATAGGAGATGGTGGTTTCCACATCATCACTTTTGCCTGGCTCGCGTAGGTCCACACCGCACTCCAGGTCAATACGAAAGCGTTGACCTAGGGTGTTTTCTTCCAACATCACCCCATGATAGCCATAAAAAGCGAGATCTGAGAGAATGATCTTATCTTCGACACGGTCCGTGCGAGCCATAATTAAACGTCCTTTGGCGGTGGCGGGCCATAAAGCATTGCCTTGGCGACTTGCAGTGCATCGCGATTCTCGCGCACATCATGCACGCGGAATATATGCGCGCCTTTTCCATATGCAAGTACCGTAGAGGCGGCGGTGGCCGCAACCCGTTCTTTTGGGGTATTGCCCAGCAATTTGCCAAACATGGATTTGCGGGAGGTGCCAATTAGCAGCGGATAGCCAAGGGCATGCAGTTCGTCGACCCGACGCAGCAATTCGTAGTTCTCATCAAAGTTTTTGGCAAAGCCAAAGCCGGGGTCCAAGGCGATTTGAGATTTGGAAATGCCTGCGTTTTCAGCGATTTGCAGACTCTTCTCAAAGAACCGATTCATCTCGTCGATCAAATCTTTTTCGCGGTCGCGGTCTGGATCCCAGTGCATCAATATGGCCGGGCAGCTATAATGGGCTGCGACGTCAGCCAGTTCCGGGTCGCGCTGAAAGCCCCACACATCATTGATGATTTCAGCTCCGGCTTCCATGGCCTGTTGACCGACAATGGCCTTGTAGCTGTCAATAGAGATGGGGGCTGTGATGCCTGATTCTTTGAGGGCATCGATGGCGGGCAAGACGCGATCGAGCTCTTCTTGGGCCGCCACAGCTTCGGAGCCGGGGCGGGTGCTTTCGCCGCCAATGTCCAAAATATGCGCACCTTCGGCGACCATCTTTTGCGCCTGCGCGATAATCTTATCGCGGTCGGTGAAGTCACCCCCGTCAGAAAAGCTGTCGGGCGTGACATTGAGAATGCCCATCACAAGGGGATCGCGCCCCAGTGTGATTTCACCAGACTTGAGCTGCCATTTGAACTCCTGATGCATCATTCTGCAGCGGGTTTGGCCACAAATTCAGGCTGTGCAGGCTCGCCATAAAGGTCATATTCGTCGCTATCGACCAGTTTAACCTTCACCATGTCGCCGGGTTTTACGCCTTGCACATCGTCGATAAACACTTGCCCATCAATATCTGGCGCGTCCCATTGGCTACGGCCGAGTGCACGGTTGTCTTCGGGGGCCACATCGTCGATCAACACATCAATCTCGCGTCCGACTTTCTGGCGCAACCGTTCGGCGGAGATGGCCTGCGCTTTGATCATCAAACGATCATAGCGGTCCTGCTTGATCTCGTCGGGCACTTCGCCTTCAATTTCATTGGCCACCGCGCCGGTCACGGGCTCATATTGAAACGCGCCCAAGCGGTCGATTTGGGTTTCGTCCAGCCAATCGAGCAATTGCTGGAAGTCGTCTTCTGTTTCACCCGGGAAGCCCACGATGAAGGTAGAGCGGATGGCCAGATCCGGGCAGATGTCGCGCCAATGTTTGATGCGATCGGCGGTTTTGACCTGATTGGCCGGGCGGCGCATGGCTTTAAGCACATTTGGCGCTGCGTGTTGGAATGGAATGTCGAGGTACGGCAAGATTTTGCCTTCAGCCATCAGCGGGATGGTCTTGTCGACATGCGGGTAGGGGTAAACATAGTGCAAGCGCACCCATGCATCCAATTCGCCCAGCTCTTCACAAAGATTGTGGAACCGTGCTTCCACATCGCGCTTGTGAAAGCGGGACGTAGCATATTTGATGTCTTGGCCGTAAGCGCTTGTGTCTTGCGAAATCACCATGATTTCTTTCACGCCCGCCTTCACCAGCCGTTCGGCTTCATAAAGCACGCTGGCCACGGGGCGCGACTGCAAATCACCGCGGATGGACGGGATGATGCAGAATGTGCAGCGGTTGGAACAGCCTTCGGAAATTTTCAGATAGGCGTAGTGGCGTGGCGTTAGGCGCAATCCATCGGCAGGCACTAGATCTTCAAATGGCTTATGTACGGGCGGCAGATTTTCATGAACCGCTTCCACCACCGCTTCATATTGATGCGGGCCGGACACGGCGAGCACTTTTGGGTGCGTGTCGCGGATCAATTGCTCTTCGGTGCCCAGACAGCCAGTAACGACCACTTTGCCATTTTCATTGATGGCTTCGCCAATGGCCTCAAGGCTTTCAGCTTTGGCGCTGTCCAAAAATCCGCATGTATTGACGATCACCAAATCCGCGCCCTCATAGGAGTGCGAGAAATTGTAGCCCTGCGCGCGCAAAGTGGTCAAAATGCGTTCTGAATCGACAAGCGCCTTGGGGCAGCCAAGGCTGACAAGTCCGATGGTTGGGTTCTGGTTCATCCGTTCGGCCTTTAATAGGATTTGAATGGGCTTTCTAACGCACTCAAATCCTACGTCAAGCACAAGTGCTGTGGCTTAGGAGAATGTGCTAATCACCTCATCCAACTGGTCGCACAGAAAATCGGCATTTTCGCGGCTAAACACCATAGGCGGCTTGAATTTCAGCACATTGTCCAGCGGACCATCGGTTGAGAGTAGAATGGAGCGGTCGCGCATGGCATTTACAATGGCGCTGGCTTTCTCCGTTGCCGGGGTCAATTGCTCATCTTCAACCAGCTCCATGCCGAGAAACAGGCCGTGGCCGCGTACGTCGCCCACCAGATCATATTTGTCTTTGATCGTTTGCCAGCGGCCTAAAATGTAATTGCCCAATTCTTTGGCATGGGCCTGCAGGCCCTCATTTTCAATCACATCCATCACCGCCATGCCCACAGCCATCGATACAGGGTTGCCGCCGAAGCTGTTGAAATATTCCATGCCGGTGTTGAACTTGTCGGCCAGTTCCTTGGTGGTGACCACCGCGGCGAGGGGGTGGCCGTTGCCAATGGGTTTGCCCATCACCACAATGTCCGGCACCACATCTTGCAGTTCATAGGCCCAGAAATGCTCGCCCACACGGCCAAAGCCGCATTGTACTTCGTCAGCAATGCACACGCCGCCTTCGGCACGTACGGCTTCGTAAACAGCTTTGAAATAGCCTTCCGGATATGCAACCTGACCGCCGACACCTGAAATGCTTTCAGCGATAAAGGTGGCGGCGCCATTGCCCGTTTTGGCTTTGATTTCCGCGATGCGCCGTTTCACATCCTCCGCATATTTCGCTCCCGCATCATTGTCGCCATAGCGATAGGGCCCGCGGAATGGATCGGGGAATTCGGCGATATGGGTAAAGTCGGGCTGTGGAAAGCCGCCTTTGCGTTTGAATTTATAGGGGCTGACATCAACAGCACCTTGCGAGTTGCCGTGATAGGCCCAATCCAGCACGATTGTGTCTTTCTGGCCCGTAGCCTGCCGCGCAATGCGCAGCGCCAGTTCATTGGCCTCGGTGCCTGAATTGACAAAATAGGCGACCGACAAATGCTCCGGCATTTTTGAGGTGAGGCGTTCGGCAAAGTCGAGCACCAACTCGCTCAAATAGCGGGTATTGGTGTTGAGGATTGCGGCTTGTCGCGAAATCGCCTCCACCAAATGGGGGTGGCAATGGCCGATATGGGTGATGTTGTTGACGCAATCCACGAAGGCCCGGCCTGTGTGATCATAAAGATGCACGCCTTTGCCAGACACCATTTTGAGCTTTTTATTATAGGAAACGCTCAGTGACGGGCCGAGCAGATTGGCGCGGCGCTGAATTAGCTTGTCTGGTGTTTGATCATCAATTTCAAAGGTTTGTGGAGCCTGGTTCATCAAAAGATTCGGGTTGGGGCAGATTTGCTGCCACACATCCCACATGCTTTTGTGCGCCACGCCGTTGAAATTGGTGGACTGGCTCAACATTGAGGTCATGATTTGGACATGAAGATGCGGATACCAGCCGCCATTCACGTCCCAATCGCCAATATGGCCGATCAATTGGCCTTTTTCGATTTTGTCGCCCACATGGTGCAAATCAAAGATAGAGCGGGAGAGGTGGCCGTAAAGCGAGTAGAATGGCACGCCCTTATCCGTTTCATGCTTTAGAATCAGTGTGGGGCCATAATCCAGCTCAAACGCATTGTCATGCACGGCATAGACTTCGCCCGCCATTGGCGCGTGCAAGGGCTCGTCGGCATGGACAAACACGTCCACGCCCATATGGATGGTGCGGCGTTCTTTTGATAGTTTGGAGGCGAAGGCATCGGTTTGATAGACCGTGCGGTCTTCGCCGTAGCGGCCAATGCCGAAGCGGGCTTCTTCTTTGGCACATTTGTCATCGAACCAGGCGTTAAAAGCCTTGTCGCTGAAGGGCGGAACCGTCGTGTCGCTGCCGTCAGCAGGTATGACAAACCGGGCTTCATATTTGAAATCAGGCTTGAACAGTGAGGCGGTATTGGGCTGATTTCGCTCAAGAAACTCAATGATGTGGCTTGTGTGATCCACAGCGTCCAGTCCCGCTGCATGGCGGAACAGCGCCGTCATAAATTGCGGGTCAACATCATCAAGCCGATCAAGTAGCTCGAGTGCTGGCTTTTGTGAGACCAGCAAATATTCATTTTCTGGATGAGCCTTGATCTGGTGCGAGGACATCGCCACGCTGACGGTGAGGCGCATGCGGATCAAATCAAACAGCACATCTAGTTCTTCCGCAAACAGCGGAAATTCAGCGCAATATTTACTGACCAGCGCTTTCGACGCCGCAAACAGATCATCTTGACCCATCAGGGCATAGGCCATCGTCACGGCCAGCTCGTTGATTTGTCGCCCATGGCACATATCGCCAAAATCAATCAGTCCTGTGACCTTGCTTTCATCACTTGGATCGATCACCAGATTATTGTCGTTTGCGTCCTGATGGATTACCGCCATGCGCAAATGTTGCAGTTTGGGCGCGGTCTCCGCACGATAATGCGCAAATAATTGCTCGGCACGTTCACGATGGGACGGGTTAGCGATCGAAGGAAAAAAATCCTCGGCGGCCAAGGCGTTGTCCAAATTCCAGATGAAATCTGGCCGATGCGCAGCGGGGTGATAAAAGCCACTGAATGCTGTTGAGAATTTGCCCATAAAGCGCCCTAGATCGGCCAGACGGTCCAGTGATACCGGTTTTTGCGAGTAAAGGTCGCCTTCTAAAAAGGTCAGTAGCCGCACTTGATGTTCATTGTCGGTTTTTTGCGCTACGAACATCTGTTCGCCCTCACTGGTTCGCACCAGTTCTGGGCATCCATCAAAACCGGCTTTTTTTAAGAAAGTCAGGCTATCATTCTGCAGGTGCAGAAAATCGACATCTTCGCCAGCATTGGCGATTTTAAACACAAACCTTCCCTGGTCAGTAGAGACCGCGAAATTTTGATCCCGCTCGCTGTCCAGTGTTTGTATCTTTCCCTCTAGCCCATATTTAGCGGCGAGCAATTCGGCGACATCTTGTTCGGTAAATTGCGGCGGGGCAAATTCAAAAGCTGACATAGGCGCTTGATCTCTTTATGGAATGGTTTTGGCTATATTATCCAAAATGAGGGTCAATTGGACCCCCAAACAGCGCATGAAAATGCGATAAATAAAAATGGGTTCATGCCAGAAAAGCATGAACCCAAGACAAGGTATAAGTCACTGATGCGCTGCGGATTATTCTTTGGTGGTGCTAGAATTTCGAGCAGCGGCTGGGCGTTTGGCCGTGGTTTTGCGTTTTGCGGGTGTTTTACGGGGCGCAGCTTTCGTGGTCGTTGTGCGCTTAGCAGCACTTGCCTTTGTCGTGGTCTTACGGGGACTTGCAGCGCTGGCTTTAGCTTTAGGTTGTGCCGGTGTCGCTGGTTCCTTTGCACGTGCCGGTGCATCCTCATCATCCTCGGCGAGTTCTTCCAAAGCGTCCTTCACATCATCGAAGATGGATAGGGCAGGACGCACAGGTTGCTGAATTTCCATCAGCTTTTCGTTTTTCTTGAAGAACACCAACAAAGTTTCGCACAAAACGCGCAACGCCACAAAAGCACCGAGCCCAAAAATGCCGACTTCCAAAATGCCCCACAGACCAGAGCCGAAGGAATCGGCAAAGGTTGCGAATAAGTGATTGATGGACCAGAGCACAATGGTGCCCAGACCAAGCAAATAAAGCAGCTTGATGATTTTTGGCGCAATCATGCGGTCCAGATTGAAGATGGTGCCGCTTGTGGCCAATCTCTTGATGTCTTCGGTGTTCATTTTGTCACCTTTGGCTGGGTGGTTGTCCTATCGCCCTTAAGCTTTAGCACAATTTGGGGAAATATGGCCAGCATACAAGGGGTTAAACCCTGGTTGTCGGACCAAATATACGTTCAAAATTCTTTCTAAGGGCGCTATCCAGTTCCGGCATGGAAACCAATTGTCCCAAATCCTCAAAACTGGTGACGCCTTGATCGCTGATGCCGCACGGCACGATGCCACGATAATCATCGAGGTCCGGATTGAGATTGATCGAAATCCCGTGAAAACTCACCCAGCGGGACACACGTACGCCAATCGCAGCGATCTTGTCTTCTTTATTGAAGCCCTTTTCGGGCCGTCTAACCCAAACGCCAACCCGACCATCGCGTTGCTCGCCGTCAATATTGAAATCAGCCAGTGTGTCAATCACCAATTGTTCCATCGCCCGCACGAAAGCGCGTACATCGCGGCCGCGTTGCTTGAGATCCAGCATCAAATAAACCACGCGCTGGCCTGGGCCATGATAGGTATATTGCCCACCACGGCCCGCGTCGAATACGGGCAGCATGTTCGGGTCAGTCAAATCGTCAGCTTTAGCCGATGTGCCGGCTGTGTAAAGCGGCGGATGCTCCAAAAGCCAGGCGAGTTCCTCCGCTTCGCCGCGCACCAGTTTTTCTACATGCGCCTTCATGCGCGCCAAGGCATCTGGATAGTCCACCTGATGGTCTGAGATCTTCCAGTGTGTGGGGCGCTGATCAGGGCGCAGAATTGTAGGATTTTGAGACATAATGTGCGGTAAATTTGGGTTTTGTTAAGACTTCGATAACCATGGGCGGTGCAAGGTCAATTGCATCGCCTCTGGTTTATGCCATATAGCTTTGAGGTGCAATGACATGATTCTGTTGCTTGAGGCCGAACTGCATGGACGCGTTAAAATCCATTGATGTAGATATTACTGTTGAGTTGGGCGCAACCAAAATGCCGGTGCATCACCTGCTGCGCATGGGCCGTGGCGCGGTGATCGAGCTGGACGCGACGGAGTTTGATCCGCTCAAAATCTATGCCAACAAAACCTTGGTCGCCACTGGGGAGATCAAGATTGATGATGGGCAACTCTCAATTGAAGTGCTGGAAAAGATCACAAAACAGCCTTAGGTTCGCCTCAGCCATAAAAAGTTATAAATAGAGCTTGTGTGCAACATGACCATTTGATAAATGGTGGCGCGCTTAAGACGATTATGCGGTCGTGGCGGAATTGGTAGACGCGCAGCGTTGAGGTCGCTGTGGGGTAACACCCGTGGAAGTTCGAGTCTTCTCGACCGCACCATTGTTAGAGGAAATGCTGTTTTAAATTAACGGCTTAAGGTTGTGTGTGTAGGTTTCTTACACACCTCCTTACACAGTTTGCGTGGCGGTGGGACGCAGATTCAGTGATAATGCGGATATCTGCACAAACCGACGTTTTGTTCATTTTTTGTGGCTTAATTTAGTTTTTGCACCGTCTCAGGAAAAGCCTAATCAATGTCTCCTGATTTTATGCTTTTTCGATCTGGCCGCCAAATGAACATTTCTCTCGTGGACTCGAATTATTGGACTTGCGGTGGCTATCGTGTTTGTGGGCTTTCGAGTTGAAAATATAGTGTGTTGTTCGGTATTCGGATTCCGCGATCGTATTCCCATTCGTCATATTTTGAAAACAATGTCGTCCTTGAGGCTTCATCTTCAGCTTGGACCTAATTCATATTCAAGAAAGCAAATGCCCCGCTATGTTCAATCGGATTGATGACGGGATTGTTGCTGGGTAGGTCAACTTCTGCGGTAAGGCCGTTGAATCTATCGGCGTAATGCGACCAGAGCAAATGCGACTGAAAATCAACTTATAGAGGGCAGATTTTAAATCGACTTCTTTTCGGAGCCAACGTCTTTGACGATACATTGTGCTTCATTCCTATGTCTGCTCTATGAATGAGCAAATATACCCTCCATTGGATTATTCAGGCTCGTCCTATCCGCACAATAAGGTCGGTTGCTCGGAACAATATCTAGTGTAAATTCATTGTTCTTCGCTGATCGATACCTATATGCTCGCATTCTCAATCCCCTCATTGCTGAGAAATTCTCCGTCAGAATTCTTACTGACAAGGCCACATTGTGCGGAGAGGGAAAGAAGCATCGCGAGGCGATCCTCCGTAACCGTCGGTTTCCACGGAGAGCTTACGAGGGCTGTCAGTCCGGTTTCTTCAATGGCAAGCCTCAAGCGTTGGTTGCGGCCGTCAAAACGGTTTACAGCCGTTGAGAAGTGCTGGCTGATTACCGTGGCCTCCATAATGTACTCAAAGGCTTCCGCGATGTTGACATTTTCGAGACCGGTCAATCTGTTTCGAAGTACAATAAGAGATAAGCGCGGCGCAGTGCCGAGTTGTATCATGTCCGCTGGGGCGTTTTCCGCTCCTGCAAACGAAGCACACTGGAGAAGCCCGAAGAAGCACGAGGCTGCAGCATCTGGGTCACGCAGCCGAGACTTATCGGTGATTTCTGCCATGATCGAAAAGGGATCAGGAAGATCATGTTTGTTGATGGCTCCAATGAAATTCTCAACTGAGTTGGACTTGGCATCCAGTTCGTTGATCAGTTCTGCAAGGGTTCTGTCTTCGCCGAGACCGAAATCGGTGGGTGTCCATAAGGTTTTGAATTGCGAAGCCATCGCCGACGGATCGACGACGTCGTGGCGAAGTATCTGATCTTCGCACCAGCCGAGTAGCGTTTCCAAGGCAAGTCGTTGTAGTTGTCGCATTTGAAGCGTGAGCCATTTTCGGCGGCATTTCTCCAGCACGGCTGGGATATCATACGTGGAGCCATCGGTACGAATGGAGAAGCACATACCTCGTCTGATCTCTGGAATGCTCTGTGGAGTGCCCGCCTCTTGCAAATGATGGCGCGCGAGAGAGAGGGTCGTGCTGCGCTTGCTGAGCAATGTATCGTTCAAACCAACAGCCTCTTCAGTCATCAGGGCGCTTGAGAATATCGCCATTTCTTTGTGTTCAACCGTTTCGGGAGACCAAAGTGACCATAAGGCGATGGCATCGCCTTTGTTTGCCTCGACGGGATCAAGCGTTGCCAACAGACGATCATACCGCCCTCCATCCTCACGAAGTTTCTTGTCCAATGATTGTGCCAAAGCTGCGCCTGCGCTTGATACCCTAAAGAATCCTCTGCGTCCTGGAATGGGCGATAGAAATCCTAGTCCTGTTACCGTTTTTAGCGCAGGTCCGTACCAAAGAGCGGCAATCAAACTTGTACTGCTCTGCACGCGGCCCCAAGCGTCAAAGCTTAGCGGTTTTACGCCATCCTTGTCTGGCGGAGGCGTGGCCCAAATGCCTGGAATACGCTCGGATGTTTCGTGGTGGCTCGCACCCCATGTGAACAGCACTTCTATTCTTTCGCGGAAAAGCTTCAGATCATCACTGTTTGCTTCTTCAATTCCAGCTTCTTCGCAGAGGTCGTGAAACTTCCAGTAAACCCACGACATAAGCGAGAATGGACGAATATAAGAGGTCACGTTGTTGATAGAGGGGATCATCTCTCCCATCATGTCAAGATTAGCTTGGCGCAGACCCAAAAAATCAACACCGCTGTTTTCGCGATCAAGCGGAGCAAGAAAAAAAGGCTTCTGTGGAAGTTCTATATTCATGGCTCTAGATCCAATGAGTATTTTTGACACTGGATGCAGTGACCAATCCTCTGACGTCGGAGCTGATTGAGTTCATGCACCGGGTAACTGCACCAACAGTGGCTACATGCGTGATAATTCGGAATGGCACGCTTTACCTGCTGCTTCCAGTTAGGTTTTGACAGTTTGGCATGGAGGGATCGACCGATGGGTGAAGCAAATACCTCCCAGTTTTTGGGAATGACTTTTCTTCGCTCTGCAAGGTAAAGCGCATCTTCAAGCTGGCGGCGACGTGTTTTTGTCGTCAACACGTCTATGAGCGCGGCTTTCAGTGCGTGTGTATCAAGCTCGGGTAGGAGCGTGGATGCGAATCCTGTTTTCGGATCGGATACGAGACTTCCAATGGCCAGCTCTTTACCAACGGCACGAGAACAGAATCTCTCCAATGCATCGTGCAGGGCGACCAACTGTGCGGCGTCGGCTGGGCTATCGGCGAATGCGGAAAGGATCGCAGCGGTTGTGAAGATGTGCTGCGTCAAAGCAGACACGCTATCTTCATTGGCTAGGCCGCGTTTGCTCGCATTGATGAACCATTGACCCAAGAACTCGCGCGCTCCATCAAAATCATCTAGGCGGTGAAGACGCATCCACATGCCAACTTCAAGTTGGATCACCAGCAGAGCTTTGAGCGATTCGGGGCTATCCGCGGCATCATTGATCATGTGATCGAGTGACCTCTCGAAGTCATCTAGTCCAAGTATATAAGCATCATCGTCAGCTGTTCTTTCGCGCTCCCCAACATCCTCGTCCTCAGCGACGACGGCATCTGGACTTGTCTTTGCCGTTCTTAAAAATATATAGCGCCCGCGCTCCAAGAGGGTTTTTAAGTCCAGGTGCCATGCCGCCATTCTCGTGACTATATTTGGCCAGATGGGGTTCCCGTTTGATCATTTCCGCAGGCGGTGTCCATGTCGGCCATTTTCGTTTCCACTGAACCAAAGCGCGGCCGGACCAAGAAAAACCGGCCCGCCCCAAACCGACACCATATCGAATGGCTTTGTTGTCCGGCTGCACAAGATAGAGGAAAAAAGAAGACGTATCGACAATGATTGTGCCAACGGGTTCCTTAGTACGGTACCGCACGGTTTGGCGATAATATTGCGGGTCGATCTTTTCCACAGGCAGCGCGGCGATTGGGAAGCGCTCTTTGGGCAAGGGCCCATAAAGAGCTTTTGCCGCGCTTAAATCTGGTGCTTCACCGGCTGTTGTTGTGCACCCGGCGAGCACACTGGTCAGCGCGAAGGCGCCAGCGGCTTTAAGCATATGTCGCCGTTCTGGCGAGAATTGAGATGAGTTCATTTTTACCACATATATAAATAGGCCGTGCGCGAAGTGCCCTTTGGTAGGAGCATAAACAGCGCAGGCTTTCCGACATCAAAAGGTGACTTTAAATGCGGTTTAATATGGGTGGGGGGCCGTTTGGCCACTCCTGAATAGGGCGCATTGCGCCCAAAAACGGCGTGTTGGCTTCAACCGGGCTTGGGGAAAGCATCAAAGCCAACTCACCTAATATGGCATGCACACAATCGCTCGCGTAGTCTTTCGCATCAAGAGCCGCCTTGGCGTCGTCGCAACAACCATGGGCCTTTTCCACCCCTTGCTCCAGCACGCTTGCCAACGCAAAGCCTTTGCCTTGCGCTGCACTTGTTGCCATGCTGAGCTGGCCCAACAACAATATAGCTGTGACCATAAGGGTAAAGGTGCGTAGCATAACGATAATCTAACCGCCACGGACTCGCATTTCCAGTGAAATCATAAGTGCTTCTTAGCCTTCCACCTGAAACCAGGCATTCATGCCCGAGGCAGCATGTTCCAACATGTGGCAATGGAAAAGCCATTTGCCCGGATTATCCGCTACAAAGGCAATTTGGGTCGATTGTTGGGTGCCAATGAGAAATGTGTCGCGCCACAAGGGGTCAAACTCGACACCATTGCCATCGCGGTCTTCAACCAGAAAGTGATGCCCATGCACGTGCATCGCATGCATAAAGGCGGTTTCATTGATCACATTCAACTCTACGGCTTCACCCTGCTTCACCGTGAAGAGCGGTTCTTCTGCTAAATTGGCCACATTGTTAAACGCCCAGAATTGCTTGGTGCGCTGAAAATCACCGCGCTGCATTTTTTCGCCCTGATAGACAATATCGCCAAGTCGTCCCATTGCCCCGCCGGTCATGCGCAGGTCAAACTTGAAGCGGTTGGCCTTGGCAGGCACGGGCAGCGGATTGGGCCTTGGCGGCACAAAGGGCGCGACGTTTTCACATGGCGTGGTCACGTCAAAAAAACAGAACGCGAAGGGCTCGCGCGACAGTTCTTCCAGCGTGAAGCTTTCTTGTGGCTCCACCAAAATATCCACCCGCTGTGCCGGCCCCAGCAAGAGGGGCTTATATCCCAATGCTGTTGGCGCATTTGGTAGGGCCTGGCCATCAAAGCTGATGATCTTGCCGCCAAATCTTTCCGGGTCTATTTCCATGATGCGGGAGTTGCTGGCATTGACCAGGCGCAACAGGTGCGATGCGCCCTTGCAAAGAGAAAAGCGCGGCAGGCTTTCACCATTGACCGTGAGCCAATTGCCCAAGCGCCCGTCATGGCTCCAATCCATCGGCGCGCCCAAACTGGCCGCATCGAAACGGCCAGTTTCATTCAAACGCCAATCATCCATAATCACTAAATGATCTTGCGTCTCTGGCAAAATCTCACCTTCCGCCGGATCAATGATCAGGCCACCGTAAAGCCCACGCGCCACTTGTTCCCAGCTTTTGTGATGCGCGTGATACCAATAGGTGCCCGCATCCGGCGCGACGAACTCATAGGTGAAGCTTTCGCCCGGTTGCACAGGTTCCTGCGTGAGGCCGGACACACCGTCCATGGCGTTGGCGATGCGCAAACCGTGCCAGTGAATGGATGTGGGTTCCGGCAGATTGTTGGTGAAGTGAATGGTCACTTTCTCCCCTTGCCGGAATCGCAAAGTTGGCCCGGTCACCTGCCCATCATACCCCCACAGGGTGGAGGCTTGCGCTTCGGGGGCATGATGCAGCTTGTGCATCACAGGGGCGGCTTCCAGCTCAATCTCGGTGCCGGTGGCAGCCCGCGCGAAAAGCGCAGGCTGGCCCAAGGCAAGTGAGGTGGTCGCACCCATCCATTTTAACATTTGCCGTCTATTGAGCTGCATCGTCATTTGCTCCTACCAGATAAGTGGCGATGGCCTCTAAGTCCTGCGGCGTTAAAAAGGACGTGCCATCGCGCACGACCTCCACCATTGATCCGCCAAACACATCCCCGTCTGGCTTGATGCCACTTTTAAGGGCATAGGCAAGCGTCGACTGGGTCCATCCCTTTTCCTTCAATGCAAAGCTATGAATGGACGGTGATTTTCCGCCGTCGGGCAGTTTGTCGGCGCCCTGAAACTTGAAGCTGGCTTCTCGCGCACCGGCAAAATTGCGGGGTGTGTGACAGGCGCCGCAATGGGCCGGGCCTTCAACGATATATTTGCCGCGATTCCAGGCCTTGGATTGCGATGGATCTGGCTCAAAGGGTTTCGGATTCAGAAAAGCGGCACGCCACACTTTGAGGCCCGCCCGCATATTATATGGAAACCTCATCTGGTGCGGTTTTGACGGCTCATCCACACCCGGCACCGTTTGAAAAGCCGCCCAAAGATCAGCAATGTCCTGATCGGTCAGCTTGGCATAGAACGGATAGGGGAATGACGGATAATAGGGCTCGCCATCGGGCGAGACCCCTTGGCGAACGGCTTTGGCAAACATCTCAATTGTCCACTCCCCCATGCCGTGCTGTGCAGACATGGTGAGGTTGGGGGAATAAAAGGTGCCGAATTCGGTCGCCAACTCCACGCCCCCTGCCAACGGAGCGCCGCCATTTTCGGCATCCGTGTGGCAGGCGATACAGCCCGACATGCGTGCCAGATAAGCACCGCGCTGGGCGTTGCCTTCAAGCGTTTCAAGTTGCGGTTCTTTGCCGATGGGCCAGAGCATCACGGCAAGGGCAGACACGACGGCAAAAGCCGCCGCGCCTGCAAAAAACACAATTGTTTTCTTGCGCATTATTTTTGCTCTGCCCGATATTTGGCATGGCAGCTGGCGCAGGTTTGCGCCAACATATTGAACACTCCGTCAGCGGGCATTTCGGCCAATTGTTCGGGGGCCATCATGGGTCGATTGCCCATCATGCCAGAGCCACTCATCATCCCATTATCGTTCCCCATCATGTCGCTGCTCTCCATCATGGAGGAGCCACTCATCATGCCGGATCCGCCCATCATGTCCGTTTGGTCCTGCTCTTGCATCATCAGGCCATTAGGGGCCGCGGCCTGCAGGGCAACGGCATAGGTTTTGAGTTGGGTCGCCAGTGCTTCAAATTCGGCCGGCTCTGACCAGATCTCCGGTTTGGCCTCAGACGGCGCGCCGTCACTGCCTTCTGGAAACAGGCTGACCAATGCTTCCCCCCCATGAGCCTCAATGGTTTGCGCATGTGATTTAACGGCGGCTTCGTCATAGTCGACATCACCGCGCATCATAGAGGACAGCGATTTTACCGCTTTGCCCATCGCCATCATGCCGTCCATACGCTCTTTTACAATGCCGGTGGCCCCGCCATGCGCCAGCGCCGCGCCGGTGATCGCAAGCGAAAACACCGCGCCAATCGTCAGTTCAATTTTGTTCATTTTGTCCTCTTTAAATCGAATAGCGTTTAAATGTGCTGCTCGATCAGAGGCGGGGTGGAGGCGTGTCTTGCGCGATGGCACGAGCCATCAAAATAGGTGATTTTTGTTTGATAAAAGTGGGCCCGGTCGGCACGATCAGGCTGGGAAACCCCATATTGCCGATCGCAATTTTTGCCCCGCAATGCAGGCTGGAGCGATCATCGCACCCTATTTCATAGCCGGTGGCGGGCGCATGTTCATGGGCCTCAGCCGTAAATGTTGTCTGGTGCTCATGCTCACCATAGATCAACATCTCACCATTGGAGGGTAATGCAGTGGCCAGCGTCAGCAGCATTGCCAGGGCCAGAAAAAGTCCATTTGCCCATCCAAAATATTTGCGGCTGTTGATACTCAATGCAGCTTACCACCTGTCAGGTCTGAATCGTTGCCCGATTGCCAATAGTCCGCCCAATATCAAACAGGGCGATTTTCGTGTCAATCTATCCATCAGGTCTTCGCCCTGCTTTTGCAGCAGCAATGGGGTGAAAAAAGGGCAGATATTGCACAGAATTGGCATTGAACCATTGGTTTTTCATCATAAGCCGGCTTCGCGCGGCCACAATAGCTTGACCTTCCAGTGCTGGAAGGTTGCATGGTGGTGGCGTATATTGACAGGGACGAAGGATTTTGATCATGCACGATGACCGACGCCAAGGTGACTATAAAGCCAACTCCCTTTCTCTCAGTGGCACGGTGGCCATGGGCACCGGCGTGATGATCGGTGCCGGCATTTTTGCCCTTACCGGACAAATGGCCGAGCTGGCAGGCAATTTATTTCCGCTTGCCTTCATCATCGGGGCCATCGTCACCCTTTTCAGCGCCTATAGTTACATCAAAATGTCCAACGCCTGGCCGTCAGCAGGCGGCATCGGCATGATCTTGCAAAAATGCTATGGCGCGGGCGGCATTGCGGCAGGGGCAGCTGTTTTGATGGCCTTGAGCATGGTAATCGCAGAGAGTCTAGTGGCCCGCACATTTGCCACCTATGTGCTGCGGTTTTTTGACATTTCCGGCGGCATTTTGGTGCCCATACTGGCCGTCGGGGTGATCATATTCGCCTTTATCGTCAATATTGCCGGCAACCGGTCTGTGGGCATGATCTCAATCGTCATGGCCGCCTTTAAAATTGCCGGGATCGCGCTATTTGGCTTCGCCGCGCTATGGGCCAGCGGGTTTGACTTTGCAATCGTGAAACAACCCACCCAAACAAGTGCATTTGGCTTTGTTGCCTCCGTTGCTTTTGGTATTTTGGCCTTTAAGGGGTTTACCACCATCACCAATAGCGGCGCCGAAGTTGAAGACCCGCACAAAAATGTCGGCCGAGCCATTTTTATCTCAATCATGATCTGTGTCGCGGCCTATTTGCTCGTCGCATTTGGAGTGAATGCCAGCCTGCCAATTGATCGGATCATTGAGGCGAAAGACTATGCGCTGGCCGAAGCTGCAGAGCCCGCCTTGGGGCAGGTCGGGTTTATCTTAACGATCTTGCTGGCGGTTATCGCGACGGTCTCAGGCGTGATTGCCAGTATTTTTGCTGTCTCCCGCATGTTGGCCATGCTCACCGATATGAAAATGATCCCCCACAGCCATTTCGGCATGAGCGGCACGATCCAACGCCATACGCTGGTTTATACAGTGGTCACCGCGTCCTTTTTGGCCATGTTTTTTGATTTGAGCCGTATTGCGTCACTCGGCGCCTTTTTCTATCTGGTGATGGATATGGCGGTTCATTGGGGCGTTTTCCGCTATCGGCGAAAAGAAATCGGCGCTTCGTCAATCATCCTGCTGTGTGCCCTCACATTTGATGCCGTTGTGCTGGCCGCCTTCACGTTGGTGAAACTGGAAATGGACCCCACAATTGTGGTGATTGCTTGGGTCGCCATCGCCGCTGTTTTTGTGTTTGAACGCTTCTATCTCGGCAAGTGGCTGGCTGATCCGGGGCAGCATGAACATCACGCTTAATCGCCCGCAATCTCTTAATCACCATCAAAGCCCTTATCACTATAGTCGGGCTGCAATGGGTGGCCTGGTACTATTCCTAGGAAGAGCGATTTAGGAGGCATGTCCATGATGTCCGAAGCAAGTTCGAGCTTGCGGCATAAATGCCCTATCTCCAATGTCCGCTTTTGGGATATTGACTAATTGCAGCCAGGCTCCCAATGTCGGCGAAGAGCCGCGAGCGCTTGAAGGCGAAACTATAGGCTCAGTAAGAGCGAACTTCTCTCGAGAGTCCTAATTGGCCAATGGATCGCCTGCTAAGGGAGTATGAACATTTGCCTCGATAGTTGGACCTCCTTGGTTTGATTCGAAGTCTTGTGCTCCGACCGCCGACCAGCATATCCATTGGCGGCATGGTCCGTCGTGGCTAGGCCATTTCAAACGGAGAGCTGCCCATCCGCCGATGCCGGTCGCTAGCTCACACTTTGACGCAAACCAGTTCCACCCCGTGCGCATGGATTTTGTCCCGGTCTTTTGCCGGGAGGCCGTAATCGGTGATGATCATGTGGATTTCGCTGAGTTCTGTAATGCGGTAGAGCGCCCGTGCATTGAAACGGCTGCTGTCTGCCAGAAGGATGGTCTTTTGCGCGGCCTGCATCATAGTGCGCTTCAATTCGACCAGTTCGAGAACCGTGTCGGATGCGCACTCAAAATCCACTGCCTGCGCTGACATGAAATACAAATCGCATTTCACATCATTCAAGAAGCTGATGCCCGGCTCGCCAAGGAGGCTATAGGCACCAAACCGGTTGGAACCGCCCGGCACAACTAGTTTTAACGGCGGCTTGTAGGTCAGGGCATGGGCGACATAGAGATCATTGGTGATGACCGTGAGCGGGTCTGTCCTCGTGGCAATAGCATCTGCCAACAGGTGTGAAATGGCACCAGTATCGATCAAGATGCTTTGGTCGGCATTGATGTGCTTGAGCGCTTCGGAGACGATGGCATTTTTTTCTTCGACCGCAGTGCGGCGCGCCAGATCGGTGCTTGGCTCATAGGTGGATTGTTGACGCATGCGCACCGCGCCGCCATGGGTGCGGCTAAGATAGCCTTCCTTGGCCAGAAAATCTAGATCGCGTCGGATGGTTGAAACTGAGATATTGAACCGGTCGGCCAGATCCTGGCTGGACCCCGCAAAGTTGATGTCAAACCAGTCGATCAGGCGTTGGCGCCGTTCTGCCGGCAACATCTCTTCAGAATTATTCTCCTGCGAATCGTCCATGACGTCCTCCATACGCGCGTGTCGACACATCTATTTGCACAAAATATCCAATAATACCAAGCACAAACACACTCAACCCGATGCTGCGCGTTATCGTCTCCTATAGCAAACCGGGAAGCCAAAGGGCCAATTGTGGAAAAATCACTAGCAAGGCGGTTCCTAAGCACAGCAGTAGAAAGAAGGGCAGGGCGGCCCACACGGTTCGGCCCAGTCCAACAGTGGTCAAGCCCTGCAAAATATAAAGGTTTAGTCCCACGGGCGGTGTCAATGCGCTCAACTCGATCATGATGACGAGGAAGACGCCAAACCAAATGGGATCAAAGCCTGCCTGAATAATCAGGGGCACTGCAATAGGCACGGTCATGACGGTCATTGACGTGCCGTCGATGAACATGCCCAGCACGATATAGAGCAAGGCGAGAATGACCAGAACGCCGATGGGGGACAGGTTCATGTTGGCAATGGCCTCGGTGATCTGCACGGGAAGGTGCATAAAGGCAAAGGCGGCCGACAAAAAAGACGCAGCAGCAATCAAAAGGCAGATCATTGCTGAAATCCGGATTGTGGTCATCAGCGAGTCCACAATCATCTTGATGGAAAACTGCCCCGTAAACACCGTGATCAGGATGGCAACGGCGACGCCAACGGCTGCTGCCTCTGATGGTGTGGCAAGGCCTGAATAGATTGACCCCAGAACCAGGAGCATCAAAACGAGTATGGGCACGAGGTCCCAGACACCGCGCAGCATCTGCCTGAAGCTGGCCTTCTCGACGTTTGCAGGTTCCGCACCGGGTTTGATGAAAGACACGACAATAATGTAACCGGAATACAAAAAGGCCATCAGCAGGCCGGGCACGAGGCCAGCGGCAAAGAGCTTGACGATCGAGACTTCGGCGAGAACTCCATAAATGATCATCGCAATCGAAGGCGGGATGAGCAGGCCGAATGTTCCGGCGCCAGCCAGTGAGCCGGACGCCAGATTCAGGTCATAGCCACGTTTTAAAAGTTCCGGAATGGTGATCTTGCCTACAGTCGCGGTTGTGGCATTGCTGGAGCCGCTGATCGCGGCAAAGATCGTGCAGCCAATTACATTGGTGTGCAGTAAGCCGCCAGGAATGCGGGATACGATCGGCGACAGCCCGCGAAACAGCCTTTGGGAAATGTCGGTGCGGAAAATGATGTCGCCCATCCAGATGAAAACTGGAATGGCGGCAAGTTCCCACGACACTGCACTGGAGGAAACCACCTTTGTGGCGATCGTGCCGATGCGGATCAGGTCAAAATCGAGCACAATATACAAAGCACCGACCCCCACCATGATCAGGCCGGCAAAAATCCAGACCCCAGCGCCCAGAAACAGGGCCATCATCAACAAAACTACGATTGAGGCTGCAACGAGTGACATGGCGTTCTATTCCCGTTTTACTAGAGTTTGAGCAGAGAGTTTTCGTCGTAGCCGTGACTGATCAGGCGCGCGCCACGAACTAAGATTTGCAAGCCGAGTAGAGCCAGCCCCACAAGGAAGATTGCAGCAGGAATCCAGAGAGGGATTGGCAGATAATGCTCGGTAGTGGAGCCGCGGGCCCAAAGCTTGCCTACGGTGCGCCATTCGAAATACATCAGCCAGACAATGAGGATCTCGACACTCACAATACAGAACGCTTCCGTGGCCCAGCGGACCCGTCCGCGCAATACCTGCGTGACTGCGGAAATGCGGATCATGCTGCCTTCTTCAAGGGCCCATGCCGCGGCCAGAAATGTAATGGCCGCAACACCATGACCGACAAGAACGTCAGTCATGAAAGTGGACAGCGAGAAAAACCTGAGGACGATTTCCACCAGAATCAGACCGACCATGAGCACCAACAGGATCGCGGAAATACCAGCCGCAATCCTGTTGAGCCGGGAGGAAATCATTTCCAGAACGCTAACCCATTTTGGGGTGGGGCGCTTGATAGACTGATCTTCTTGTGTGTTGTTATCGGTCATTCTCGACCCCACCCAGCTTTAGCGTTTAGGTTTATTGCATCTTTGCTTTTTCAAAGGCATCAAGCAATGCGGCACCGCGCTCGCCGGTCTTTTCAAGCCAGTCTTTATGCACTTCGCTTGCCGCCTCTCTCAGATGGTCAAACACTTCCTGGGGCACTTCATCATCGGTTGTGATTGTCATGCCATTTTCGCGCATCGTTTCATACGGACTTGTCATAGCCTTCTGCATGACTTCCCAGTTGAATGCGTCACAATCGTCAATCGTGACGGTCAAGGCGGTCTGGGCGGCTGGGGTCAAACGATCGAATGCATCTGCATTTACGTGCGCCACAAAGATGCCCATGGCATAATTGACTTCTGTGAAGTCACTTAGATAATCCCAAATGGAGATTTGCTTGCCGCCATCGGCTGAGGTTAGCACGGCATCCACGCCGCCTGTGGAAAGCTGCGGCACGAGGTCTGACCATGCAATTTGCAAGGGAGCCGCGCCGGCGCGCTTTAGGGTTTCTGTTCCGTTGACGTCATAGGTGCGAATGCGCAGACCCGTGATCGCATCAACCGAGGTGATCGGCTTTTTAGCATGAATGCCGCTTGGCGCATTTGGAACAGCCCAAAGCAGTTTCATGCCATTTTCTTCGAATACTTTTTCATATTCGGGACGGGCAACCTGCCACAACAAATATGCCTGCTCGGGCGTGTTGGCGAGGAACGGCAATGAGCTGAGACTAAAGATAGGATCAACACCACTGAGCTGTGTCAAGAGTGTAACGGCTGCCTGAACACTTCCGTCCTGTACGGCATCAAAGTGATCTGCTGAACTGAAACCAAGTGCGCCGCTGCCCTGATAGGTAATGTCGATGTCATCGCCTGCGATTTTTTCAACTTCCGCAATGCAGTGTTTTGCAGCCTGCCCAGTAAAGCCGGACAGATCGTACTCATCCGAAAAATCCCACTTTACAGGTTCGGCCATCGCTGCACTCGATGCGCAAGCAACGCTCAACGCAACTACGGAGCTAACAATACTTCTATTCCATTTAAATGACATGTTCGTCCTCCCATTGATTGAATTCTATCGTTCTATCTTCCCCAAAACCATGGTTTCGGGTGTTGTTGCAGCGCACTTCCATTCCGCACAATCTCGCAACGTCACGCAGTTATGCACAAACAGTCATATTCTGTCAAGAAGCTTCATAAAAAATGAGAGAATTGCCATATATATGTAGAATATTGCTATTTTGTGGAAATTATCGTGCATGCACCTCTTGATCAACACGCATAACTCTCATATAACGTCACAAGCGAGCATGCGGTGAATGCTATGTGCTCAATGATAACCCAACGCAGGATATATAGAGGGTAACTGATGCATGAGCATGTGAAACGCGGAGCGGTTCCGTCGCTCAATAGAGTGGACAGCGCGCCGTCAATTCCGGCGCAGTCCGATGTGGTGATAGTGGGGGGGGGTATAGCGGGAATTTCAACTGCTCTCTTTCTTGCGGAAAAAGGCATAAGCGTTTGTGTGTGTGAGAAAGGGGAGGTTGCCGCTGAGCAGTCTTCAAGGAACTGGGGCTGGACGCGACAGATGGGGCGTGACCCGCTAGAGATGCCGCTCACAATACAAAGTCTCAACCTTTGGCGGTCGCTGAAATCGCGATTTGGTATCAAGGCCGGCTACAGGGAAACCGGGATTGCATATGTGTGCCAGAAAAAATGGGAAATCGAGCAGGCACAAAGCTGGGCAAAAACGGGCCAGGAGCATGGCTTGCCGCTCAAGATGCTGAATGGTGCTGAAATTGAGGCGTTGCTCCCTGGCATTTCATCCGGCCATAGTTTCGGCTTGCACACCTCATCAGATGGTCGTGCGGAACCGGCACTAGCGGTGCCGGCTTTTGCGAAAGCCGCTCAAGAGCGTGGTGCTGTGATCGTGACTAATTGTGCGGTGCGCGGTATCGAGCGCACTGCAGGGGCCGTATCTGGGGTCGTGACGGAGCATGGTTCGATCAAATGTTCGAATGTGGTAGTGGCCGGTGGTGTCTGGTCAAGGTTATTCCTGGGCAATGCGGGTATTCATTTGCCGCAGCTCAACCTCGTGGCCACAGCAGCCCGCATTGAGGGTGACGTCGAAGGGCCGGATTTGCCCGTTGGTGGCGCGACCTATGGCATTCGCAAGCGCCTTGATGGCGGTTATACGCTCGGGCCGCGCAATATCAACATTGCACCCATCGTGCCCGACAGCTTCAGGCTGCTATTGGACTATCTGCCTGTATTCATGAATAGCTGGCGTGAACTGCGACTGACGTTCGGTCACGAATTCTTCTCTGAACTCAAACAACGTCGGTTTTGGTCCAATGATGCTCGTACAGAATTCGAGGAAAAGCGCACACTAAATCCGCCACCACCCGACTGGATGATTGAATCGGCTTTTAAGGGATTGAAAGCCGCATTCCCAGCGTTCAGGAATGCGCGCATAACGCATACCTGGGGCGGGGTAATTGATGCATCCCCGGATGGTGTGCCCATCATCGATGCGGTAGACTATGCGCCCGGCGTATACATAGCATCGGGCCTATCGGGGCATGGATTCGGAGCGGGCCCAGCGGTCGGCCAACTAATGGCAGAAATCATATCAGGTGACAAAACTACCGTTGATCCTCAACCATTCAGATTGGATCGTTTCCGTTCGACACGGAAACGCAAATCACAGGGTTTTGTCATTCAAGCAGAAGGAGAATAACATATGGCCTGGCGTGTTGGCGTGGATTCTGGCGGTACATTTACAGACATCTGCCTCTTCGAAGAGGAAACGGGGCGTATTGAAATCTGGAAAACACAGTCGACCCCGGACGATCCTTCGCGTGGAATCGCAGAAGTAGTCAAGCAAGGACTAGAACGTGTTGGTGAAGATCTCTCAACCATTACGTTTTTTGGTCATGGCACGACGGTGGCAACGAATGCTTTAATCGAATTGCGGGGCGTTAAAACAGCATTGATTACGACAGACGGGTTTCGCGACCTTCTGGAAATTGGCAGGCAAAAGCGCCCAAGCCTATATGACATGTTCGCTGAAAAGCCCGAAATTCTGGTTCCGCGCAATTTACGATTCAATATCAGTGAGCGACTGCGGCCCGATGGGAGCGTGGAACAGAACCTCGATCAGGAGCAACTGCGCACTGTACTCAGGGAACTCGCGAGCCAAGACATCAAGGCACTTGCGGTGTGCTTTCTCTATAGCTTTATGAACGATACTCATGAGCAGGCCGTGCTGGCTGATACTCGCGAAGAATTGGGAGACATATTCGTTTCACTTTCAAGCGAGGTTGCACCCGAGTTCCGCGAGTACGAACGTTTGTCGACAACGGTAGTCAACGCCTTTTTGGGCCCCGTAATGGAGCGATATATTCAGCGCTTGGAAGCCCGCCTTGTTGAAGCCGGTTTGCAAACATCGCCACACCTGACTCAGTCAAATGGCGGCGTAATTGGCTTTGAAGCAGCTGCACAGTTTCCCGTGCGTACTCTGTTGTCCGGACCGTCCACAGGGGTCGTGGCGGCGCAGGTAATCGCGGGGCTAGCAGGTTTTGACAATGTTATTACCTTCGATGTCGGCGGCACCTCGTCGGACGTTGCCTTGCTGGAAAATCGCGCCTGCAAGAAAACCGGCGAAGCTGAGGTACATGGCTATCCGATCAAAGCACCCATGCTCGACATTCACACCGTTGGTGCTGGTGGTGGCTCTATCGCCCATGTCGACAATGGCGGGCTTTTGAAGGTTGGTCCGGAAAGCGCGGGCGCAAATCCCGGACCGGTTTGCTATGATCTGGGCGGCGAGCGCCCCACGCTCACAGATGCCAACGTGGTGCTGCAGATTCTGAATCCGGTTGAAATGCTTGGTGGTCGCATGAAGGTCAATAAGGCCAAGGCTGAGAAGGCAATCCGCAAACTGGCAAAGTCGCTCAAGCTCGAATTGCTGGAAACAGCACAAGGCATTATCTCGGTCGCAACCGCCAACATGGCCAAGGCTATACGCGTCATTTCGGTGCAGCGCGGTCATGATCCGCGCGACTATGCTTTGATGGCATTTGGTGGCGGTGGCCCGCTTCATGCAGCCAGATTGGCGCGCGAACTGGATATTAAAACGGTCATTGTACCTTTAACACCGGGAGCTTTGTGCGCAGTTGGCCTACTGATGACAGACCTCAAAGCGGATTTTGCGCAAAGCTTTCTGACTAATCTTTCCGCGATCGAGCCGGGCCAATTGGTCGAGCGATTTGAACAAATCGAGGCACAGGCCTTGGATTGGTTCAACCGTGAACAGATCGAACCTGAAAGCCGTCTGTATTTGCGGACAGTCGATCTGCGTTACGTGGGGCAGAATTACGAACTGCAAGTATCATTCCCAGAGGGCGAAATAACAAAAGACACGTTGGCAAAACTGCGTGAAGATTTTGAGGCGGCCCACGCTCAGCGTTATGGGTTCTCGCCTGAGGGCGAGGCTGTTGAACTTGTCACTTTGCGTACCGAGGCTGTGGGGGTCGTAAAGAAAGCCAGTATTCAGGCGAAGATGGACAAAGCCTCGTCACTACCGCAACCGGTGGGTACGCGAGAAGTTTGGATGCCTGAAGCAGAGGGACTGGTCACCAGTCCGGTCTATCAGAGAGATGATCTGCAGTTTGGGCATGAATTTCAAGGCCCGGCGGTTGTTGAGCAAATGGACACAACGACACTGATCCTTCCCGGAATGCGTGCGCGGGTGGATGCATATTTGAATCTGATTTTGGAGGATCGCGCATGACGAATCTTGATCCAATCACAATCGAAGTCATTGGCAGCGCCATGACTTCGATTGTTGAAGAGATGGGCGAAGCCTTGGTGCGCTCAAGCTATTCAACCAACATTAAAGAGCGCCGGGATTGCTCAACCGCGCTGTTCGATCATCGCGGTAACATGCTGTGTCAGGCGGAACATATTCCCATGCATCTGGGAAGCTTTATCGGGATCATCGCCCACATCCTTGATCGGCATGCTGTGAATGATATCCGGCCTGGCGATGTATTTATCGGCAATGATGCTTATGTGGGCGGCGCAACGCACCTCCCGGACATCGTTTTGGCTGAGCCGATCTATTTTGACGACCAGATCGTTGCTTGGTCCATCAATACCGCACATCACTCGGATTTCGCAGATCGCGGACATTCGCACATCTATCAAGAAGGCATTCGGATTCCGCCAGTGCGACTTTATCGGGCCGGTGAACTGCAAACGGATGTTCAGGATATTTTCCTGCTGAACTGTCAGGTGCCACGCGAGCGTCTCTCCGATCTCCGCGCGCAAATGTCGGCGAACCGGCTGGGTGTGCAACGTGTGCAAGGGCTTTGCGAGAAATATGGCAGCGAACGTGTGTTGGCGGCAGGCGATGCTTTGCAGGATTATGCCGAGCGGAAAATGCGGGCTGGTATCGCCGCGATCCCGGATGGTGTTTATCGATTCTCCGATACGTTTGATAGCAATCAATTCACACAAGCAATGGAGCTGAGCGTCGCCATCACGATATCGGGCGATTCAATGGCGCTAGATTTCACAGCACCACCGCAAGTCCGGGCAGGGCTGAACATGGTTTACACGGCTCTTTTGGCCTCGTGCTATTACGCAGTCAAATCAGCAATTGACCCCACCATTCTGCCTAATGCCGGTCTGGCGCGGCCTCTGTCGGTGACGGCGCCTGTGGGGTCCATTCTCAATTGCCAGCATCCCGCAGCAGTGGATGGACGCATTGCACCCAGCCAGCGTGTGGCTGACCTTATTCTGGGGGCAATGGCTGAGGCGCGGCCCGGCCAAATTGCAGCAGCTGGCAACGGCTGTTGCACCGGCGCGACCTTCTCCGGAACGCACGAGAACGGCGACATATGGGTTTATCTTGAAACAATTGGTGGTGGCGGTGGTGCGCGGCCAACCGCAGATGGGCTAAGCGGTATTCAGGTGCACATGACGAATACGTCAAACCTGCCTGTTGAGGGGCTGGAACGTGAATACCCGCTCACCTTGCTGCGTTATGAACTCGTGGATGGGTCTGGCGGTGACGGCGAATTCCGTGGCGGCATGGGTTTGCGCCGGGTTTACCGGGTTGAGCGTGCCTGCCAGCTATCCATTGATACGTCGCGCCTTTTATCCGCTCCATGGGGGCTGGAAGGCGGTGGTTCTGCCATGGGCAGCAAACTCGATTTCGGTGACGGCCGAACGGATTTCCGCGGTATTATCGATCTTGTTGAAGGTCAAATCATTGAAATCTCAACACCAGGTGGAGGCGGTTATGGAACCCCCTCGGATTGCGATCCGAACGGGGTTGTCAGGACCTTCAATAGGGACACCTCGGCGTAACAGGCCGGTTGCGCCAATAGCTGTTCGCCTCCAATTCCCGAGTCAGTGCGCGTGCCTTCAATCCTTGAGATGAGGGCACGGGTGCGACCACAATACTAGGAAAGTGACACATGTCTTATCAACCCAGCGCTGAACGATATGCCAAAATGACCTACAATCACGTAGGCAATAGTGGGCTGAAATTGCCTGCCATTTCACTTGGCCTCTGGCACAATTTTGGCCATTCGACCTCCAATGAAGTCAAATCATCTATTTGTCGAACGGCATTTGATTTGGGTATTACCCATTTTGATCTGGCGAATAATTATGGCCCGCCTGCAGGCAGTGCCGAAGAGGCCTTTGGTGAAATCCTGAGAACAGATTTTGCCAGTCATCGGGACGAGTTAATCATTTCCTCAAAGGCGGGTTGGGATATGTGGGAGGGCCCCTATGGTGATGGGGGCAGCAGAAAATACCTGATGGCCTCTTGTGACCAGAGCCTCAAACGTCTTGGTGTCGACTATGTCGATATTTTCTATTCGCACCGGTTTGATGCCAACACTCCGTTGGAAGAAACCATGGGCGCGCTTGATCAAATCGTCAGATCCGGCAAAGCGCTCTATGTGGGGATATCGTCGTATAATTCCGAGCGCACACGCGAGGCCGCAAAAATCCTAAAGAATCTCGGTACGCCTTGTCTCATCCATCAGCCCAGCTACAACATGCTCAACCGGTGGATCGAACGCGACGGCCTCAAGGATACATTGCAAGAGTTGGGTATCGGTTCGATCGTTTTTACGCCCCTGGCTCAAGGCATGCTGACGGACAAATACCTGAAGGGCGTACCCAAAGACAGCCGGGCCAGCCAAAATGACACGCTGAGCAAAAGCTTCCTGTCTGAGGAGGCCATGGAGAATATCCGGCAGTTGAACGCCATCGCAAAAAATCGCGGGCAAACACTCGCTCAAATGGCCATTGCATGGGTTTTAAGGGATGGTGGCGTGAACTCTGCATTGATCGGAGCGTCAAAACCACAACAGGTCATTGACTGTGTAGGAGCGCTCGAAAACCTCTCATTTACAACTGCCGAGCTTGACGAAATAGATCGTTATGCCGTCGAGGCCGATATCAATTTATGGGCAGGTTCCTCAAGCTAGAAGCTTTGGGTTAACACGGTGTAAGGGGCGACGGAAGATCGGCGATCATCCGCCGCTTTTTTTATGTGATGCATGTTGCCGTATTGCCAAATCAGGGGAGGGGGAGAGGAGTAAAAGTGCAACGACCATGATGCCTCCCAAACCTCCTATACAGATACTTCGAAAACCCCTTCGTCGAAACAACGCAATGCCGACAAAAAATCATTGTATTGTTCAGGATTGTCTCAAATAGGTCGAGCCGAAGGGCGATTATGTCCCGCATATCCGCCTTTAATTCAAATCCTGGCAAGGCATCCGATGAAGATCTGCTTAGGGGGACGCAATGGAAGCGGTCCCAATGTCGGCTTTTGGGATAGCGCTCTCTCGGAGACTGGTACGCGTCATAAATCTGGTGTGTGGACGCGGACATTATTTCAATTAAGGTGGATTCGTCAGGGCGTTTGGGAGGCCATTTTTTGCGGAAAACCGCCCGGGTGGCCGCAGGTGAGGGCGGCCCAGTCTCGGCCTTGTTCCAGCGATTGTTGCAGGTTTTTGCCTTTGTGCAGGGCGGCGATGACGCCTGCGGCGAAGCTGTCGCCGGCGCCCGTTGTGTCGACCACGTTGACGGGGGTGCTATTGGTTTCGGCCCAATCATGGCCGTCAAATCCGACGCTGCCCTTGGCGCCACAACTGACAATAGCGCATTTTGCGCCCTTCTTTATCAAGTCTATAGCGCGTGTGCGGGCCACGGACTTATCATCACCAGCAGAATCAAATGCGAGCGAGAGATCCTGAGGGTCTTTATCAATTGGCGCGGCATTCACGCCCAAATCCTGAGAGACAAATACATTGTGACCGCGCAAAAAGCGTTTGGTGGTGCCGCCATCTTTGAGCCAGCCGATATGCACATGGCGCATCTTTTTTAAAATGTCTAAATCAGCACAGCTGGGACGATAGAGGCCGCTGGCGCCAAATTCTTCAAAGTCAATTATGCGATCACCGGCAGGGGTGAAGGAAAGGTTTGTATAAGCGGTTGGGGCGTCAAGACGTTGAGTATGGACGTTGGACACGTTGTTTTGATTTAACGTCTTGATGGTTACATCACCATCTATATCCCGGCCAACTGCGCCGAAATAGGCTGACTTCTCTCCGTGTCGGGCCAATTGAACCGCAACATTCAGTGCATTGCCGCCCACCAGCATTTGGTGAAGGGGTGCGCCAAATCTATCGATACAATTGTCGCCGACACAAGCAAAATCAAATGATGGCATTAAACTGCCCCAACCTTAAAGATGTCGGCCGAAGACGACATCAATTCAATTAATAGGCCACGCGCTTATAATAGCGACGTGTGGTCAATGGATGATTGCGCAGGCTTTCCAAGTGTGCGCTCATGCGCTCCATCATGGTGGCCAGGGCAATCGGCGACGCATAGGCACGCGCGGTGGGAGACAGGTCGCTCATATCAAACTTTGCCGTATCAAAAATGATCAACTCATTGGTATATTGCTTGGCAAAGTTTTCAACGCGTTCCACAAGAGGCCGGTAGGCATCTTCGCCCTTGTACAACAACACACTCACATCCTTTTCCAAAATCTCTAGCGTGCCGTGGAAAAAATGTGAGGCGTGCACAGGCCGCGTGCGGATCCACTGCATTTCCTCCAAAATGCACATGCCATAATAATGCGCTTCTGGCCATGTGTTTCCGGCGCCAGCAATGATGTGATAATCCATATTTTGAATATGGGTGGCAATCTGCGCCGCCTCGGATTCAAATTGCTGCTTTACTGAGAGCAGCACTTGCGGCAATTGATCAAGCTCTTGATAAAGAGCCTGTGCATTCTCCAGCTCGCCGCGCGCCGCCATAATAGCGTGGGCAATAGCATAGGACTGAATGTAAAAGCTTTCGCACGATGTATCATCTTCAGCAAAATTGACAAACGCCTTGTCTGCTTTTTGCGCCAAGGGCGTGTTGGCATGGCCGGTCAAAACGATCACGTGGGCGCCAGCCTTTTGCGCTGTTTCCAGCAATTCGATGCTTTCCTTGGTGGTCCCTGAAAGGGACGGGATGACCACAATGGAATTACTGCCCAAATGGACTGAGCCATCGATGTTCAATTCGGCAGTGAATTCTGTGAATACGGGAAAGGCAGAGCGCTTGCGCAAGAGATCTGCCGCGGGTTCCATCAAAATCGCTGCGCCGCCTGTGCCCAGCAGAAAAATGTTTTGCGCCCCATTTTCAACTAGGCCGGCGATGTGCGGGCGCAGGGCCTGCGCCTGCGCAACCGCCCCATCCTGGATTCGCAAAAAACGCTCTGCATCAAAATTAAACATGGCTCCCCCTTCGTGAGCTAAAGTTCAAACAACTTGTATAGGTTGTATGACAACATGCATGAGAAAATATTTTTGTCAAGCTGGCTCAAATTGACTAAAATAGATGATCACTACACGTGATGCTCACCTATAAAATACTGTGATTTCAACATATTGGTATATATATCCCCTAAACTTTAGGGTGCATATCCGCGGTTCTTTATGGTCCGCAATTATTTTCTTTTTCATATATTGACAGGTGAATAAGTGCATGCAACGATTAGTTGTCATACAACATTAGGTGGTGTGGGTCGGCACGCATCGCTGATGTTTTACAAAAGGGAGTAGACAATTGAACAATGTTATTAAATTCGCGGTGGCAGGCGCATTGGCGCTGTCGACCACGCAGGCGATGGCCGGCGAAACCCTGGATCGGGTGATGGACCGTGGTGAAATGGTTGTGGCCACAAATTCGGGCTGGCCTCCACAAAGCTTTCTCAATGACGATAATGAAATGGTGGGCTTTGATATTGATGTGGCCACAGAGATTGCCAATCGCCTGGGCGTAGAGGTGCGGTTTGAAACACCTGATTGGGCCACAATGACCGGCGGTCGCTGGAAAGGGCGCTACGATTTGGGCGTTGGGTCTGTGACCCCCACCAAAGCTCGAGCGCAAGTGATCGACTTTCCGGGCACCTATTATTATAGCCCCTATGTGTGGGTGGTGCATGAAGATGCCGACATTCAAACGGTGGACGATTTGAATGGCAAGGTAATCGGTGTGGAAACCGCAACCACGTCAGAAGATTATATTCGTCGGCAATTGGATATTGCAGCGCCAGACCAGCCGCCAATCGAATATAAGGTTGAGCCTGGCGATATCCGCACCTATGCAGAATCCATGTTGCCTTTTGATGATTTGCGCCTTGGCCAAGGTGTACGGGTTGATGCGGTGATTGCACCAGAGCAAACCGCAGGGCAAGCCATTGAAAATGGCTATCCATTGCGGATCATCGAAGATGAATATGCGTTCCGTGAGCCCTTGGTGGTGATCACCGAAAAGGGTGATGAAGAATGGAACAATAAGATCACTGAAACCCTCAATGCCATGAAAGAGGAAGGCGTGATCGCAGAGTTCAGCACCAAATGGTACGGCAAAAACTACGCCGCTGAATAAGTGTAATGTGCCGGCCCTTAGGGTCGGCGCATTTTCTCACCTTTGCCCCATCTCTCGGGAACCAAGACCATGAATTACGTTGACAGCTATTATGCCCGCACTGTGGTGGACCAAAAGGAGCGGTCTGCTCTTGCAGGACAGGAAGCGGCACAAATCTGCATTATTGGTGCAGGCTATGCCGGCCTCACTGCTGCGCTTGAATTGGCAAAGGCCGGCAATAAAGTCATCGTGCTTGAGGCAGATATGGTGGGGTGGGGCGCATCTGGTCGCAATGGCGGATTTGTCAGCCCCGGCTATGCAGTAGGTGAGGCGCAAATTGCAAAAAAGATTGGCAATGCTGACGCCCGCACGCTGCACAATATGTCGATTGAAGGCATGGAAATTGTGCGCGACAATATTCAGCAATATGACATTTCATCAGCGGAACCGATTACCGGAATCACCGGGGTAACGCGATATGATAGTGGCGAAGATCTGAAAATTGCTGCAGCGCAAAGCTTGCGAGACTATGATTATCCGCTTGAGTTTTTGGACCGCGACGCTGTTCAGGATCGGCTCAAGTCCAGTTGCTATCATCAAGGCTTGCGCGACAAGAATGCGTTTCATATTCATCCGCTCAATTATGCGCGAGGCCTTGCCGCTGCGGTGGAAGCAAACGGCGGCATAATCTTTGAACAATCTGCTGCCCAGCGCATCGAAAAAAGTGCGGACAGCGTGTTGATACACACAAAGAATGGTCGGGTGAAAGCTGATCAAGTGTTGGTGACCACCGGTGGCTATACCGGCAACCTATTGCCCAAATTAAAGCGCGCCTTTTTGCCAATTGCCACCTATGTGTTGATCACCGAGGCCGCGCCAGAGCAACTGGCACATGTGATTAAGACCCGCGATGCGATTGGCGATGATCGCCGTGCGGCGGATTATTATCGGTTGGTCGAGGGCGGCAAACGTCTCATGTGGGGTGGGCGGATCACCACCATGCCCGCCAAATCAGAACATGTGGCCCAGATTTTACGCAAACAAATGGTAGGGACATTTCCTGAACTTGCGACGCTCAAGGTTGAACTGGCCTGGTCAGGTCTCATGGCATATGCCCGCCATCAAATGCCGCAAATTGGCAAATTAAACAATCAGATTTGGTATTGCACCGCGTTTGGTGGCCATGGGCTGAACACCACAGCGATTGGTGGCACCATAGTGGCCGAAGCCCTTTTAGGCACCTCAAATCGATATGAATTATTTGCGCCATATGGCCTGAGCTGGACCGGCGGGCCCGTGGGCAAAGCTGCGGCGCAGATGACCTATTGGGGGTTGCAGGCCATGGACTGGTGGAAAGAACGTGGCTAAGCGCCACACAGCATTGGGGGGACTATGCTCAGAGAAATATTGATCAAATATCCAGAAGCCACCAAACAGGTGGGACTAAGCGTTTTGTTTGTTGCGCTCACCGCTGCATTTTACTTTGTGGGGTTGCGCGAAAACACATTTCTGGCCTTTGTTCCCGGCCTTGCACCCACGGCAGAACAGAGCCCCATTATTGTAGGCATCTTCAGCGCCACATTGGTGGCGGTACTGTTCTTTTTGAACTGGAAATTGATCAGCAAATTTGGCCGCGTACAGCAAATGCTGGTGGTGTGGGCTGAGCTTTTAGTTCTCTTGCTGATCTTTTTCTATTCATTTGATCTCAGTTTTGAATTCATTCTGCGCAAGATTGGATTTTTGGTCACGCGTGGGGTGATGACCACCCTATATATCTCTGCTGTTTCCATCGCCATTGCCACCGTCATCGCGCTTGTGGGGGCCATTGCCAAACTCTCCAAAAATGGCGCAATTTATGGCTTGGCGACGTTCTACACCTCCCTGTTTCGTGGTTTGCCACTTTTGATGCAGGTCTATTTGATTTATCTCGGATTGCCACAGCTTGGCTTTATTATCGATGCCATTCCAGCGGGGATCACCGCGTTATCGCTTTGCTATGGCGCTTATATGACTGAAATTTTTCGCGCTGGCATTCAATCCATTCCCAAAGGGCAATCTGAGGGCGCGCAAGCGTTGGGCCTCAATCACTTGCAGACCATGTGGTTGGTGATTTTGCCACAAGCCATGCGGGTGATCGTGCCGCCAACCGGCAGCCAGTTTATTGCCATGCTCAAGGATTCCTCTTTGGTGTCAGTTGTGGGCGTTTGGGAGTTGACCTACCTGTCACGCACATTGGGTCAAACCGAATTCAGACATATTGAGATGCTGATCACCGCTTCGTTGATTTATTGGCTGCTGTCCATCGGCTTGGAGTCCATCCAAGCGCGCATTGAAAACCGTTATGAACGCTCTTACCGGCGATAAATCTCCCGTGCCGGATCACCCCTCCGGCGCGCCATTAGGCATGTTGCAATGAAAATCAGTTCTGCCATCGCGCCCGCAAGCTTAGTGTGGGCGCCAGCGGCATTTGCCGTTTTGTCGTTGTGTGACGCCATGGTGAAATATCTGACCAGCCATTATTCTGTGGCACAAACTTCGATCATGGTGAGTGTGGTCGGTCTTGGCTTTACCGTGGCGCATGCCTTCATTCAAAAACGACCCAAAGCGCTCTGGCCCCTACATCCAAAAATTGCGGTTCTTCGGGCGGTGTTTTTGGGTATCGATACGGTGTTGATCTATATTGCATTTGATCTGTTGCCGCTGGCCGAAGCCTATGTGTTGGCATTTCTCACGCCCATATTGGTGGCGTTTTTCTCAGCCATTCTGTTCAAAGAAGTGTTGACCCGCAAACAATCCTTTGCGGTGATGCTTGGATTTGTGGGTGTTATCATAGTGTTGCGTCCCGGTATCTCCGTGATCGGTTGGGGGCATGTGGCGGCCCTGGGCTCAGCTTTTGTGTTCGCCGCTTCCATGTTGGTCATGCGAAATTTGAAAGCCAGTGAAACGGACTTGGCGCTGGTCAGTACCGTGTTGATTGGCCTGATTTGCTGCGCGGGATTTTTGTTACCATTCTCCGAGGTGCGTCCGCTTACAACTGATTTTGCGTTGCCATTGCTGGCCGCTGGTTTTTGCTTTTATTGTGGACACCGCTTATTGGTGCGTGCTTTACGATCGCGGGCGGCTAATCTGGTGGCCCCGTTCCAATATAGCCAGATTATTTGGGGCGTGATTTACGGGGCATTGCTGTTTGCTGCCCCAATCGAACCGATTGTGCTTTTGGGGGCCGCCATCATCATATGCGCCGGTATATTGACCTGGCAGCGCTATTAAGAGCGCACAAAACTAAATTCAAATGCATCGCCGCGATGGTAATCTTCTGCATAAACGATTGGTTCGCCGGCGGCGGTGTAAACCGTTTCGACAATGCGGAAAGCCGGGCCAAACTCTTCCAAATTATTGGCGGCAACCACGTCATCGGGTAGCATCACAGCGGCGGCTGTGGCGCTCGACATAGTGGCCTTGTGTCCGTAGCTTTCCAAAAGGGCGATCAGCGAGCCTGACCATTCCACATCGTAGATTTTGTCATTGATCAGCTGTCGTGGCACGTAATCCACACAATACATCAACACATCATCGCGATGCATGCGGATGCGCTCTAACCGCAACACCCGGTCGGAGGGCGCTATTTTTAGCGCTTCGGAAATATGCGCAGGCGCTTGTTGCTCGGCAATAGACAGTACTTTATTGGTGGGGTCATACCCATTGCCACGGGTAAGGGCGGTAACGCTTTCAAAAAGTGTGATCGGCCGCTCGACTTTGAGTTCTGCAATACCCCCAACATATCGCCCTTTGCCGTGATGCACATAAATGGTGCCGTTTTGCTCTAATAGCTTTAGGGCTTCACGCAGTGCAGTGCGCGACACGCCATATTTCGCCGTTAGCGCCGCCTCAGTGGGCAGCTTGTCACCCGCTTTAAAGCCACCATTGGCAATGAATGCGGCCAATTTGTCTCTAAGTTCCAATACAATTGTGCGCGCTGTTCCCATTATGATCAAAGTTCTCCGTCAAGCTTAATCACTCATCATACAAGTATCGACTACAAGTAAGTTTAACAAGTTTTAAGCCCAAATTCGCACGTGGATAAGAGCTCTATAATCGTCAGGGAGCTCGCGTTAGATCGAGCACAGCGTAAACATATGCATTAAATTCGCCGTGGAGGCAAAGCAGTGTTTGCGCGGCGCAAGTTGAAAACTATCCGGGAACCGAATGTCTGCTTTTGGGATTTTGGACCAAGAACGAGGCCCAGGTGCCAAATGACAGTTTCGAGCCCATAGTGCTAGTTGGACAAGTGCATCAAACGACTGAATCTTATTCGTAACTTATCGGTTGTTCTTAGGATTAAGACGGGCGCTTTTTCTCACAGCTTTACTTTTTTCGATTTTGCAAATAAATTAAAAAACATTTTAAAATTAGATAATGATTTTGCGGCAATCCATAGGGAGCCACGAATGTACTTTAAATTACTGATAATAGGTGTAAGACGCCTGTCTATTGCTTTGACCCTGCTGGCTTCTTTCTCTACTACGGGTTTTGCTCAAGAAGGACTATTGCCTGCAAATGAAAGATCGGCGGTCCGATGTGTCCAAGCTGCTTTAAACCTTCGGGGGTTTAAGGCTGGTGGCGTTGATGGCCTTGATGGGCCTGGCACCCAGCGGGCACTTGGAAAGTATCTCGGTCAGGCTGGGATTGAGCTAGACGATACAAGCTTGAAGAGCGGAACTGCAGTCGATCTCTGCGCGTCGTTTATTTCCGGCGAGTATCAAGAATCCAAACTGACCTTAGCGCCCGCATACTCACATAAGCAATTACTAACGCGGAAGGGTATTTCAATTCTGGTTTCATCGCAAAGCGGGGATCAAATTGGACGAAAAGTAACGGGCATGAATACACCTAAGATTGTGTCTTGGCTTTCCGACCTGGCGACCCGTGACAAGGGCTATTATCGGCCATCAAACAAAGACAAAGGTGTAGTATATGCGCTTTGGGCCGGAATAGACGTCGGTGACATAGTTGAAATGCACTGGAATTTTCGGCGTGCGCCGGATGAGCTTTGGTATACGCAACAATTCCGCTACGAAATAGGCGAGGACGCGCTTGAGTTTCCAATTATCGTTGCCAATAACGCGTTTGCAAGCGTTCAAGGGGAATTTTTGTTTCAGGTCTATGTGAACGATGAATTGCGGTATCAGCGATTTGTGCCTGTCTATTGAGAAAGGTTTGAAAATTGACCAAATTCAACAAAGTGTCGGTTTTGTGTTCCGCCCTTCTAGCGATATTACTGGTAACGACCAATGCTTCGACAGTGCAGGCCGGAGGCTCTGAGGGGCCTGGGCTAATCAAAAGACTTCTGACTAGCGAGGAAGTAAGGGCGGAACGAACAGCAATCGCTATGGAGTACGCGTTGGAAAACGAGGTGTTCCTTGCGGAGCTAGAGAATGTGGTTGTCAAGTACAGCGCTATGGCTGTTGGAGTTCCCCCGGATTTCTCCGATGTCTATTTGGGTATCAAAAGTCAGCTTGAAAGAGACAAAAAGGCAATAAAGAGCGGGAAAGATCTGCAATACTGGCGAGAGAGCTTACTAGGTGCCGTCGAATTAATTTTGCCAGATACGGTGGGGATGCTAGGTGTTGCCAAAATGACCACGGCTTTTTCAACGGCATTTGTCTACGGTTATTTCTGGGGAATTTAAAGGTATTCGACCTTTGGTATTTTAATGATATCTCGTGTGCGATCTGGAAGCCGCAGTTGCGCCTTATGACAGTTTTGTCCGCATTGCTGACTGCCACTGTGAACCCTCATTGTTGTGCACCAATAACGTCACGACCAAACCGAAGTGAAGTCTCATCTAGACGGCGTCCGCAATTCTCTGATGAAAAGACATTTTGCGGTGGGCGATGTTTAGAAATTGCGGAGGGCCCGTGGGATTGCCGCCCCGGCCAAATTGAGACAAACTAACAAAATGTCGCGACTAGATTTCGAGAGCACCGCTTCCGTAAGACTGCTTCACCCTGACCGTGGGGAAGCAGTTTTTTCGGCCATTTTTGAGCGAGACCCCCACTTCCTGCACTGGAACCGGATGTCACTCGTCGGAAATGACGATGATTACCGGCGCTTCCTACCAATCAGTAATATTTCGCAATTGAAGTGGGAGCTCTACGATAACCCTGACTGGCCGAAACGGGATGATAGTCAACCAGAACATCGAACATACGGAACGGCCATTTTGAATACACGTGGAAGGGCAAATGGTAGCTCAATAGCACGCGACAGCATTCAGAAATTCGCAAGTTTTGCAATCAACGTACATGTCGAAACAATCACAATAACTGACGCCAAAATGTCTGCCGTGTACGCATTTCTTCAGCGACCACCGGCGTGGGACGCTTATCCAAGGCGGTTGACCGAATCTCTATCAGTGCGCGGGGAGTGGCGAAGCGCGCCTTCGCTCGGGTTAAAGTTACGGTTGCTCACGAACAGATACAGGCGGAACGAAGCAAGAATTTCGCAGGAAATCGAATTGATTGAGATTCCTTGCGTCGAAGTTCAACCCATTGCAGATATATCAGCTGAGGCTTTTGTCGCAGCAGCTGGGGATTTGTGGTTTAGTATTCGTGTCCTTCTGATGTATTGGTTCCGGCAGTTCGTAACACCACTTTCGGAGCAGGTCATTACACCGAATGAAATCACAACAACTTGGCGCAGCGTAGAAGTCGAGCCGAGGCAGGAAACCCGCCACCTCGACCTTGTTGACTTCTTCGGACGCTTCGATGATTTCATTGTTCAAGCGGCTCCAAACTTGGCAATCTACCAAGATCAAAGCAGTCAACTCCACGCGGCTGTTTGGGGTTACGCTGCCTCCTTTAGTACGCCTGTGCTGGAAGTTCAACTGACTGACCGCGTCGAGGCACTTGAGCGGCTTGTAACTGTCTACGAAAGAGCCGCTAGCCTCGATCGGGACCGTGTCAGTCGTCAAAAGTGGAAACCGATTAAATCGGCTCTCAAGCGAACAATTGACAATTTGGACCTTGATGAGGAACTGGCGGGTCAACTAAAGCGCGGTTTTGCCTCTTCGCCCACATTGACTCTCCACGAACGCATAGAACGAATGGCGACTATATACGCCGATCAGTGGGAACAGGCAGATCAGAACCTACTTAAAGGACTCGCCAGTATGATAGCCGCACGGAATTCCATCGTGCATGGGCGGCTGGTCGACAACATTGACCGGCTCGCAATGGAAGGACTGAGGGCACAAGCGATTTTCGACAAACTCTTCTTGTCTTTCATTGGTTGCCTCGAGTTCCACTCCTCGGGCTATGCAAGGGAGTCAATCTACTTCCACGAGCGGCGGCTAGAAGGCCATGACTAGGGATAGAAGCTAAGGGGCGCATGCAGCAAAGGATGTCGTTTCCCTATCGGCCCTCAAATCTGCCATTTGTACCTGCGGCGAATGAAGGCTCTTCGCCCATTGTACCTATTTGGTGATCTCGCTGAAGGTCAGATCTGTCCGCAAAGTCGACGACCGCAGTGAGTCCAACACGAAATTGAAAATAGGTCCCACGAACCGTGATTCTTTGTTCTAGTAGGTCATTTTGGCAGTGGTCATCGCCTCCATCAGTGGTTTGTGGAGTGCAGCAATGTCTTTTCCGAGCTGTGCCAACTCATTATCTGCGCGTTTAATTTTGGCTCCTGCATTCTTCCCTCGATGCACTACAACTAGCTCTGCAGCGGGGTTGTCGGGGTCGGAAAATCGATGCCCGTGAACTGCTTGATTTCGTCGCTCAATTATTCGGGACGCCTGCAGTTCTTTGCGTACGTTCTTCAACTCATTGATGACGCTATCGGGTTTGCCTCGCTCCTCGCAAATTTCGACTGCCAATTTTGCCCTTGCTTCAATATCCAGTCTGCCGGTCACGCTGAGACCTGCCTTCTCTGTTAAATCAAGTGCGGACCAAATTGCCTGCGCAAGAAGAAGTTCGAGGTGCGTGAACTGTATGCAGATATTGCCGATTTGAACATTTCTGTTGTTCATATGTGTTTGAATTGTCGTGTTCATTTTGGTTCCTTGAAATCAGTTGGCATTTTCCAATGAGAATCATAGATGCAGGGCGATTGCGTTGAAGGATATCAGTGTCAGCGGCTTTACAGTGGCCATTGGGATTTTCCGTTAGGCTAGTCGACCGATTATACCGAGTACTGCAGCAACTTAATCCTCGTTCTAACCCTTGTCTTCAAAACACAGCCTCTCTTAGCGATCGGCGGAACGCCTGCAAGCACACTTTTATCTGCGCATCCTTTTGGTTTTAAGAGTAGAACATGGGATCACATCACTGTTTGTAGTGTTTAAGAAATGCTCGCATATGCAGCTTACAATTATCGGGTAAACTATATAAATGATTGACGATTTATCCAAAAATTACAGAGCACATGTTGGACTTAATAAATGGAATTTCGTCGTAGGAATGCAAGGCTCAGAATAGTCTTTTTATGCAGGGGCAATTGTCTTTAAAGGGGGTGTAAATTTTTGAATGATTGGAGCGCGAATGCCAATTTTCAGTTGATGCATACTCTCTCTGTCTTAAAACGGTTCTCCCAAAATGGCAGTCAATTAGTCCGCAAAGCCGCCCTTAATCTCATTTCAGGCAACGCAGCTGATGAATGTCTGCTTTGAGGAAATCAAATGAAGTGGCCCCAATGTCGGCTATATGGGATCTACGGACTTCCCAATAATGGAGGCCTTAACAAGTGCTCCAGGCTCTTCAAATAAAACGACCTGACAAGACAATAAGCGCGCGCTTCGATTGTGCCGGTTCATTTGCACTGGTGATCACGCCAGTACCGGCTCCATTTTGCGGCCCATCCACCGCGCACCATTTCACAATTAACGTCGCCACTCTTTGGTGAATTACACCATGCAGCAGTGCGGTTGCCGCCTGCGGAACCATCTGAAAGGCATTTCATTGAAGGTCCGGTAACAAGAATATGGCCATGGCGCCCAGTCCCTCTAGCAGTGCCCAATAGCGCAACGAGAGCGTCTCTCGACACAATTGCGCCAGTAGAAGGGCAGGGGTGCCCTTGATTGCATGTTCCACCTATCTCTCTTGCCGCAATACCTGCTAGCCGAACTCGCGGCCCCTCCTCGCACCAGATTGGACCGTCGCCATCCCATACATGGGTAGGAGTACACACAAAAATTGAACCAGCCGGGAGGACAGGAGCTCCTGCAACAGCAGAAAACGTAAAAGTGTTCAATAAGATCAAAATCGTGGCGCATAATTTAGGCAAGTGCTAGATTTCCTTTTAATTCAGGGCCTCATGCTTATCACGATCTGAGGCCCACTGGTATGCCGTGAAAACATTTACATGCATCTTGTTTGCCTGGAACAAGGTTACCGAAATCAGCCCGCTCAACTTCACATTTGGGTTATTCGGTGGCATATAGGCTGAATATTTTGCTCACACTTTGGTTTTTATATGAATCCGCAATTGCCAAAAAACATCCCACGCGAACAACTCGAGCTTCTTTTTCTTATTGGCCAGCGTTCAAGCACCGACGAAATCTATATCCGTTCTGCAATGACTATTGAACGTCAGAGATTAGTATTGGGGAAGCTGATTGGACGGTTTCAGTTCGAAACCATTCAAGAAATTAGATCATTCCATAAAGAGCACCAGGAAGAGATCTACAATCGTCTTAAAAAAATGGGTAGCTTTGCGCTCAATCCTTGTGTAGGGCCCGATGGAGAAGATCTTCAGCCGGTCCTGAGTGAGCAAGATAATCAGGACTGCGCCGAAATCCTCCGTCGGTTGGACGCTGCCGGCAATAGTCCAAGGTGAATTTAGGCATCACAAGTTGTGGGAGCGGACAAAGGTGCAGTTCGCGGGCCATGTTCTTTGCGACAGTTTCTGGTATATCTTGCTGCAACAACCTTTGAGAAAAAAACTTTGATTGAGTGAGGAAAAACAGGAATGAATGCTGTTGAGATCGAGGAAGCCATATCGGCATTGGCTGAGCAGCCGTTCAATGCAAAAGAGTTCCCGTTCGCCTTTCTCGAAGCCTTCGGCAACAAGGCGACTACGATTAAACGCCTGCGTAGCGGTTCTTCGAACAAGTCCGACCAAGACGGTGTTCTTCAGACAAACAATATTCATTTGAAGGTTTGTGGGGCAGGGGAGGTCACGACGACACTGGCGCAGCTCAAAGCCAGCCCCGCTACCACCAAAGCTAAAGCGAAATTCGTCCTGGCTACCGATGGCGTCGATCTTGAAGCAGAGGACCTGGCCACAGGCGAGACGATCGCCTGTGCTTATGTGGACTTCCCCGATCATTTCGGTTTTTTTCTCCCGCTTGCAGGCATCAGTACGGTCAAACAAATCCGAGAGAGCGCCTTCGACATCAAGGCGACCGGCCGCCTCAATCGGCTCTATGTCGAGCTGTTGAAGGACAACCCCGAATGGGGCACGGCCGCACGACACCACGATATGAACCATTTCATGGCGCGGCTGATTTTTTGCTTCTTTGCCGAAGACACTGATATTTTCACTCAACCAGATCAGTTTACCGGCACGATCGAGCGGATGAGCGAGAAAGATAGCTCGAACACCCACGAGGTGATCAGCGAACTTTTCCGCGCCATGAACACCATGGCTGACGATCGCGCGGCGGCAGGCATCGCCCGTTGGGCGAACATTTTTCCTTATGTGAACGGTGGATTGTTTTCGGGCGGAACGGACGTACCGCGCTTTTCCAAGATCGCGCGCTCGTACCTGCTGCATATAGGCAGCCTCGACTGGACAAAGATTAACCCCGACATTTTCGGGTCGATGATCCAGGCCGTTGCCGATGACGAGGAACGCGGCGCACTGGGGATGCACTATACATCGGTGCCGAACATCTTGAAGGTGCTCAATCCGCTCTTCCTCGATGACCTGCGCGATAAGTTGGAAGAGGCAGGCGAGAACCCGCGCAAGCTTTTGAACCTGCGTAACCGTATGGCGAAGATCAGGGTCTTCGACCCCGCCTGCGGATCGGGCAACTTCCTGGTCATCGCCTACAAGGAGATGCGGGCGATTGAGGCCGAGATCAACAAGCGGCGCGGCGAGGCTGACCGGCGCACCGACATCCCGCTGACTAATTTTCGTGGTATCGAGCTGCGCGACTTCCCCGCCGAGATCGCGCGGCTGGCGCTGATCATCGCCGAATATCAGTGCGACGTGACCTATCGCGGCCAGAAGGAGGCGCTTGCCGAGTTTCTGCCGCTGGATGCCATGAACTGGATCACCTGCGGCAACGCCCTTCGGCTCGACTGGCTGAGCATCTGTCCGCCCACGGGCACGGGGGTGAAGCACCATGCCGATGACCTGTTCATGTCCCCCGTCGATCAGGCTGAGATCGACTTTGAGAACGAAGGTGGAGAGACCTACATCTGTGGGAACCCGCCTTATCTGGGATCGACGTGGCAATCATCCGAGCAGAAGTCTGACCTCGAAGCTATCTTCGGACATCGCACCAAGAGCTGGAAATCGCTCGATTATGTGGCGGGCTGGTTCATGAAGGCGACTGACTTCGGGATGCATACGAAAAGCAGCGCGGCGTTCGTGTCCACCAACTCGATCTGTCAGGGGCAGCTTGTGCCTATCCTGTGGCCGCTGATTTTTCAGACAGGGCACGAAATCGCCTTTGCTCACACAAGCTTCAAATGGGCGAACCTCGCTAGCCACAACGCAGGGGTCACTGTAGCGATTGTCGGGATATCCAATCATCCAGGTCAGTCACGAGAGCTGTATTCTTTGGCAGATGATGGTGAAACAGTCGTTCGCGAAGCTACAAACATCAACCCATATTTAGCTGCTGCGCCAAATATCATTGTCCAGAAGGCCAGTAGGCCAATCTCAAACCGATCAAAAATGGATTACGGCAATAAGCCGACAGATAGTGGAGCGTTGATTCTATCCCGAGCGGAGGCAGATAAGTTATCGTCTGAAGGAAAGACCTTCAGCACATTCGTTAGGCGTTTCATAGGCTCAAGTGATTCCATAGACGGCAGCTCCCGCTACTGTTTGTGGATAGCTGATGAACAGGTTGCTGAGGCGACGGAAAGCGAGTTTCTGGCGGAAAGATTAGATCGCGTCCGTGAGTTCCGTAAGAAAAGCAGCAAGCGTGCTGGACTTGTCTTAAAAAAGTGGACACGACCATGCTCTTTTTAAGCCGCTAGTTTTTCGTACGCCATTGGACTGATGT
>NZ_JAKGTI010000018.1 GCF_021568695.1 Maritalea mediterranea | reverse complement strand
TGAGCCAGCGAAAGCCTCACGGCCCTTTGATGAGGACCATGCGGGGTGTGTGCTTTCGGAAGGGGCAGCCACGCTGGTTTTGGAGCGCGAGAGCCATGCGCGGGCGCGTGGGGCGACGATTCTGGGTACGGTGTTGGGTTATGGCACTTGTGCTGATGCCTATCAGTTGACGGCGTTGGCCCCCGGCGGCGCGGGCGGCGTGCGGGCCATGAAACTGGCCTTTGAGGATG
>NZ_JAKGTI010000017.1 GCF_021568695.1 Maritalea mediterranea | reverse complement strand
GGGCTGACCGGCGGAGCTTGCGCCGCACTACCACCCCGCCTGCTGCATTAACCCCATGCACCTGGAAAACGCTCTTGGCCAAGTCGAGACCGACTGTCGTAACCTTCTCCATGGATGCCTCCTCTCCCTCGTGGTCAGGCTCAGCACCAACCACGCTATGGCACCTCGATGCCGCGGAGCAGGGGGCATCCACCCCATCAGGTGAGCAGACGAGCTGTCGGTCAGGTAAGG
>NZ_JAKGTI010000001.1 GCF_021568695.1 Maritalea mediterranea | reverse complement strand
ACATCAGTCCAATGGCGTACGAAAAACTAGCGGCTTAAAAAGAGCATGGTCGTGTCCACTTTTTTAAGACAAGTCCACCTCAAAGCGGCTGGCGCTGCAAGCGTGTTCCAAAAGAACAAGCGCATGATCAACCAACAAGCGAAACTGGAACATGCGTCTCAAGAGCGTGAAAATCTCGTGGAGCAGAACGCGGCAAACAAGGAAGCTTATCAAGCTGCCCTCGAGAAAGACCGCGCGGTTTCATATGAGATTGCAATGGGTCGAGCTGCAGGTCCAACTCAGGGCCTTCGTATTGGTGAACAGAACCGTCAAGGTGCTTTGTCTATCGCCAACGCTCAGGACCGTAAAGACGCTGCCCGTGCAAACTATGTTGCTTCGGGTCACCACACAACCATCGCTGCCAATAATCGCATTGAAGTTGAACGCGCCAAGGCGAACGCAACGATCATTGGTTCCTTCGCAAATGCATTCGGTTAATTCATGCCAGCACCACAACAACGAAATCTTCCTGTCTACAAAGAGACAGCCAACATTCCTAAGCCCTCAGTGGCTTACTACCTTCACCAGCAAGGCTCTGGTGCCGCAGCGGGTCTTGCACGAGTTCTTGGAGTTGCAAGTAAACGTGCCAAGATGGACGAGCAGAACGATAAGCCTTCCAAAGAGGAAAACCTTCAATTGGCCGCGCTGGCTCAGATGGGGGCCGAGCGAGATCGTCTGAAACTTGCTAAAGGTAAATCCCTATTTGGCTATGGGGATGCTTCCGTCCAGATCGATTCATATGAACTCGAGCGGGGACGTCGAGAAGCTGCTTTGTATGCCGGACAACTTCGAGACGCATACGCGGAAGCAGGATTGCATAAAAATGACAATCCAGCGGCCTATCAGGCATTTGTTCAATCTCAGCGAGACCACATCTTCAATGAGTTGCTGAAAGATGTTGATCCGTCTTACTACCACGGATTTGTAACTCATGTAGGTCCAGTGTTCCAAAAGATGGGCCTTACCCATGCTGGTAACCTCGATACATTCATTCAAAGCCAAAACAAACTAGCTGCAGAGAACTTGATCCAGCAGCAGGTTGATTTGGAAATGACCATGGCACGTCAAGGAAACGCATTCACGGTCATGATGGATACGTTGATGGGGCCTGAAAGCAATAACAACTATAACGCTTTCCACAGCCATGCAGACAACACGTCTATCCGGTTTACCGATATGACGTTGAATGAAGTCCTTGAGTTTCAATCTTCAAAGAAATGGAAAGATTATGGGAGTGGCAGTTCTGCAGTTGGTCGCTACCAGTTCGTGGAAAAAACTCTCAGGGAAACAATCCGGGCTTCTGGTCTTGATCCAGCGACAGTGAAATTCACTCCGGCTATTCAGGATCGACTGGCTTTCACTCGTTTGGTTACCGAACGGGATTTCATCGGCTTTCTTGAAGGAAAGTACACTGCCGAAGAATATCTCAACGAACACCTACGGAAAGAATGGGCTGGTCTAAAGGGTACGGATGGTCGAGGTTTCTATGACGGTGATGGCCTGAACAAAGCATCACTGCCTTGGCAAAAGAGCGTGGCTGCATTGATACAGTTCCGCGAGGCTTATGTACGTGATCCTTCGATAGTCAAAAAAGACAAGAAAGGAAACGTCATTGGTCTGGCCGAAGACGCTCCAGTTCCAACCCAGAATGATCCCACCAAGGTTCGGGTAGCAGATGCGGCACCTGATTCCGTCAATGACGCTGTCCCTGAGACCGCACCGACACCTCCGCAACGTTTGAATGAGGTCTTGGCAACATCTCCTGAGCAACTTGGCGTTGATACACCTGAGGCTCGAAAGATTGCCGCGAAAGCTCTTGTGAATTTCATTCAAGCTAACCCAGCACATGCCAAACGATTAGACCTTGATGACGTCATGGCGTCTTGGGGACTTCCTAAGGCAGATCGCCAAATGATCTATGATGCTCGTGACGAAATCCTTGAAGAACAAGAAGCTCAATCGGCGCTGGATATAGAGACCAAACGTCGAGAGGCGATCTCTATGTTCGATAAGGCCGTTCGGGCAGGGGACCTTAGCTCAATCGGTGAGGTTCCTGATGAATACCGAACGGTAATCCCGCGCCTCAAAGGTGTCTTGGCAAACCCTCCCGAGGTCGATCCTGAGTTTCAAGCTGAGTTCCTAGCCAACATTCGCGATCCTGAATACGGCGATGAACGTACTCAGCCGACCCACAAGGATTATCCTCAATATGTCCTCGGTCAATTCATGCGTGGTGTGATTGATCACGACACATACGTCAAAGCAATGAACCTTCGCGATACAGCACTAAAAGCAAAAACTGTTCGTCAGCGCCCCGGTATCGAGCCATACGCAGAAACCTTGCTGAATAGCATTCCTAAGGGAAAGTTCCGTAGCGATTTCGCTGAGGCAGTCGATGCGGTACTCGCTGAATACGCTGAGAACGCAGAAGGTCCTGTTCCTATTTTAGAGGTCTTTGATGCACTCAATAAGCTTCACGACACAGCTATGACAAAGCTGACAGAGGCCCAACAACGAGTGTTGAACGACCCAACATATCAATAAGGAAACTATATGTCTGAAGCACAAACTGGCCAATGGGTTCCCCAGCCAGACGGTACATTTATGCCATCTGCAGAACTCATTGAGAAAGTAAGAGCCAACCCATCTGCATACCCAAATGCGGTGCAAGACTTCGCCACAATGACAGGTAAGAGCGAAACTGAAATCAATGCCATCTTGTCTCGCTCCGAAGATGGCGGCTTCATGATGGACTTTTCACAAGGTGCCGTTAAGGCTCTTGGCACCGGAGTTGAGAACGTAGGTAAGACCTTTGGCTGGGAAGGTCTTGCTGAAACTGGTAGCGACATCAATGAGATCGCAGACTTTCTTGACCCGAAATTCGAGAGTGAAAAAGGTACCGCAGAGAAGGTCACAGAGTTCATCGGCCAAGTTGCCCCAGCAGTGATCACTGGTGTTGCTACAGGTGGTACTGGTGGCGCTCTTTTGGGTTCCGGTGTGGCTGTAGGTTCGTTCGAACCAGAAGACAACTTGGTCAACGTTCTTGAAGAACACTTCCCAGAACACACTCCAGACTTCATGGTGGTCAACGAAGACGATTCCCATGGAGTTAAAATGCTCAAAGCATTCCTAATTGACCTCAGTGTCGGTAAGGCAATGCAAATGGGTATCGATGGTGTTGGAAAGATCGTGAGCCGTTTGCGATCCGGTCAGGCAATTCCTGAGGAAGAAGCCGCCCAACTGATTGGTTCGGTTTCTGAGGAAGTAGATCAAACACCTAAGGCTTCTCCTGACGTTACTCCTGATGCTGAGGTGTCTCCGTCTGTCGCCCGAGGCAACGAGATTGTCCAAGAGACCGCAAAGAAAGTCTCAGAGGTTCCCTCACGTCCTGCAGATGAAGCAACTGAGGTTCTAAACAAGAACCGCGACAAGGAACTTATTCACAACCTCCATCGCGCTGGTCGTGAAGACGCCTTGCAGGGTCTCCCTAAAGTTCCTGTGCAGAAAGCTAAGGTGTTCCGCGATGAAGTGATGGCACCAGTTGTCAAAGGCCTTAAACGGTCCTCAGAGGTAAATGTGGGTCACCGCAAAGCCAACCAAGAGTTCTTGGAAGGATCAGTTGCAGACTTTGGTCGCCATACGGACGAAGTGTTTCAAGCTCTCCACAAGCGTGAGATGGATGAAGTTGTACGTCTATTGAAGCGCGGTGCTAACACTCAATCCAACACTGCGAAGACATTCCACGGCCTCTACCGCCAATCGCTCCTTCGTCGGGTGATGTCAGAACTTGATGCAGATTACCAACTGGTCCTCAAGGAAATCCGTAAGTCACCAAATATGCTCACCAAAGATGCATGGGTGAACTACAACCAGCGTATCCAGAAGACCATGGTCAAGCTCGGTGAACTCTGGCGAGAGGAAGGTTCGATTTGGGGTTACACAGGTCATCTCCGTCAAGGACGGAAGTTTGGTGATGTTGATCTGGACCAACTAGACGCGAACCGTCTTGAAATCTTGGATGAACTCAAAGCCAACGGTCTGGACCTACGGGCCACCCGATCAGAGTTCATTGTTGGTAAAGTCCTCGAGGCCGAGCAATATGGTTTCGATGTTCTGCAAATGACCAAGGTATTTGAAGAAGCCTTTGAGGAGTTTGATAAACTAAGAGAAGGTGTGCTTCACAATATCGCAAACTCGCGTCTTGGCAAAATGACCAAGGCTGAACGCCATGCTCTCCAAGAGAGTAACTTGAAGTTGTTCCAAGACCTCCATGTTTCGGCTCTGCTTGGCCAACCTTCGACATCCTTGTTGGAGGTCATGTCAAACACACTGTCCAATATCATCATGCCTCTCACTCGAGAAACCCTCGGTGGTAAGGGCGCTCGTGGTATTGGCCGAGCGAAAGCTGAACTTGCTGGTTATCTGGCGGGTTTTGAGCGTTTCAAAAAGACGTTCGGAATAGCTTTGAAGAAAGGTCGCGGTATCACGACCGACTTCGATATCATGGATGGTTCTCACGCTTCTAAGGCCGATTATGATCGTCTGGCCAAGAACGGTAAGTGGGCAAGCTACATGGCCTTGCGTCTATGGAAAGGCGCTGCAGACGTCTCAGTGGCTTCTGCGGATGCCTCGGTTGCCCTTCGTGCCTACGGTATTGCGTATGCGGACGGTCTCGAGATGGCTATGAAGTCCGGTATGCGCGGTCAACATGCTAAAAAGATGGCCAGCCAATATGCGCAAGCAAAATTCGACGAAAACGGTCTGTTGAAAGACACCGCGTTGAAGTTTGAGGCCCAAAATGGTCTTTGGCAAAACGCCTTTGATACCCGTTATGTCACTGGTCGTGCGGCAGAAGCACTGGATAGTTATCGCCAGTCGCCCAATGCCGTTACTTCAACCTTGGCGCGTTTCACGATCCCTGTGTGGCGTACACTCGTGAACATTGGGGGCCATGCAACACAAACGATCATTCCACCGGGGATGCCTTCGGCTATCCGGGCTGCTGCAAAGCACACGAAGTGGGGTGAGAGTTTGGTTAAATCTGCTAAGTTTCTTGACGATTTCACTGGGGCAAACGGCGCTCGAGCGCAAGCTGCTGCAACGGCTCGTCAACGAATGGGCATGATGGCTGCTGGTGCTGCCTATGCGATGGTCCAAGCACGAGAAGACGTCCATATAACTGGACCGTCTCTGTGGGGCCGCTGGGATGCCAAAATGCAACGTCAGCAGGTCTTGCCTCCATCCTCTTTGATCATCGGAGATACTGCAATCGATTTGACACGGTTCCTCCCATTCTCGGCACCGCTGCTCATGATCGGAGCGATTGAAGACCAAACCCGCCAAAAATCTCTAAAGATGGAAGGTGGCGAATACACCAACGACGACTATGAGGCTATGCTGGTAGGTTCTTATCTTCCCGCAGTGGGTTTTACCTACATGGCTATGTTGTCGGACGCTGCTGCCCTTCGTGGTATTTCAGATTTCATGGATGCTGTCATGACAGCGATGAATGATGGGAACACAAAGGGTCTTGCGAAGTTCACTAAGAACTCTGCAAAGCAAATGGTTCCAGCAATCGTGAAAGTCACAGGTAAGAACGAAGGCTTCTGGACAGACAACTGGTCTCAGTATGCGGGTGAGGGGCTAATCGAAGAAATGTTGGCATATTCCGGCTTTAAGGTTGGTTATGTCCGGCGCGACTTCCTCGGTAAACCCATCACAGGTGACCGCCTTCGCGGTATCGACCCTACAAACACCAAGCCAAACAAGGTTCTGGAAGACCCTGTCTATGCTGAGTTCGCTAGGTTAAACCTTGCAGAAAGCTTGGCGATGGTTCTCGATAAACCAACAAGCGTCCTGAATAAACAGGATTGGGGTAAATTAGGGCTGCAGAACAACGGTCTACAAGACTTCAGCGAAGCTCTCCTTGGTTTCAACTCAGGTATACCCTCATTGACCGATATGAAGGTCCAAAATGGCAGTAATGCCTATGAGGCCTACGTCAATCGCGTCTATGAAGGTAAAGCCCATCAAGACGTCAAACGCAAAGTGACAGGTTATGATCTGCACGTTGCGATCTTGAAGGGTGAAAACTTTGAGGCCGCGCTTCGTCGCACCATTGAAGCCGAAGACTATGCTGATCTGACTCCTGAGGCTCGAGTGAAAGTCTGGAAGACCCTATTTGGTGTCTTCAAGAAAGCAGCCAAAGATTACCTTAAAACTCACCTTGTGGTGCCTAAGGACCTCTTCGAAGGAGGCCGTTATGGGACCTCCTTTACCAGCGATCCAACTTACGGTGATGCAGAGAAGGCAGTTAAACCTGTCATCGAGCATGTGAATACAACTCGAGGCTCACCGTTGGACGAGGCTTTCGCTGCTATCAAATAAATCACAGAGATAATGGCAAAGAGTTACGACCTCTATCCTGACGCGAACGGTTCGTTGACCGACTTCGCAATCAACTTCGAGTACCTTGATGCTAGTCATGTGAAGGCAACTGTGGATGGCGTTCCGGCGTCATTCACGTTCCTTTCAACTTACATGGTACGCATGGATACGCCTCCTGTAGGCGACCTCAAAATCTATCGTCAAACTCCAACCGATGAACCAATCAATGAGTTCGTTGATGGTTCTGTCCTAATCGATGATGACCTAAACCGCTCCTTTTTCCAGTCCTTGTTTATTTCAGAGGAGGTGGCCGATGCGTCTCTCCAACAGGACATCGACGGACAATGGGATGCTGCAAATCAGGTTCTGAAAAACTTAGCCCAGCCAAAAAACGATCAGGATGCGGCAACCAAAAAGTATGTGGAAGATCGTTTTGGCGAGAACGCAGCGAACCTCGCTGCCACGCAAGCCGCACAGGCTGCTGCCGAGGCTGCTCGAGACACCGCACAGACTTATCGGGATGAAGCTGATGCGGATCGCCAAGCAACCGAAGCTGCCCAAACTGCCGCAGAAACTGCTCGTGATGTAACCCAAGGTTATCGTGACGAGGCTGATCTGGACCGAATTGCTGCTGAGAATGCAAAGACCGCAGCCGAGACAGCCCGAGATGTGACCCAAAGTTACCGCGATGAAGCGGATGCAGACCGGATCGCAGCTCAAGCTGCAGCTTCTACCGCAACAACAAAGGCGTCTGAGGCTTCAGTGAGCGCAGCGGCTGCTTCTCTTTCGGAGAGCAACGCGGCAACCTCCGAGACAAACTCGGCGAACTCCGAGAATGTGGCCTCAACAAAGGCATCAGAAGCTTCAACAAGTGCTTCCACAGCGTTGGCCGCACAGAGCGCATCTGAAACGGCTCGTGACGTCACTCTGGGGTATCGAGACGAAACAAACGCACACCGTCTCGCTGCCGAAACTGCGAAGACTGCCGCTGAAACAGCCCGAAACACCACTGAGACCTATCGAGATCAGGCTGATGCAGACCGGATTGCTGCACAAGATGCCGCAACAACAGCCACTACGAAGGCTGCCGAAGCTTCTGCAAGTGCTTCCGCTGCGTCCACCTCAGAAACGAATGCAGCGAACTCCGAGGCATTGGCGTTTAACCATCTCAGCGAGTTCGAAGCTTGGTATCTAGGAAAGATGGCATCCGATCCTGCGGGTGTTGAGGGGCAAATCTACTGGAATACCACTGAGAAGGAAATGAGGGCGCATAATGGGACCCAATGGGTAGCCGCTTATGTGACCTTGGGCGGCGCACTGATCAACAGCAACAATTTGTCTGATTTGACAGATGCTTCCTTGGCAAGGACAAACCTTGGTCTTGGCAACGTTGAGAATACATCTGATGCTGATAAGCCCGTCAGTGTTGCACAACAGGCTGCTTTAGATGGTAAGGCAGATAAAAGCTCAACATATACGAAGACTGAAGTTGATAGTGCTTTGAGTGGTAAATCGGAGACCGGACACGGTCATTCCATCTCCGATATATCCGGTCTCCAGACCGCGCTCGACGGTAAGTCCAACACCGGACATGGTCACAGCATTTCCGATGTGTCGGGTTTGCAAACAGCATTGGATGATAAATCTTCCAATGGTCATGGTCATTCTATCAGCGATGTATCTGGTCTACAATCTGCTTTGGATGGAAAGTCTGCTACAGGACACGGACACTCAATTGGTGACATCTCAGGATTGTCGACGGAGTTGGGTACCAAAGTAGATAAAGACACTAATTCACGTCTAGACGCTGGTTATGAGACCAACGCTGCCGATCTGGGTAGTAGCTCAGGTGGTAACTTCTATCCATCTCCTTCCCAATATGGTCGGAACTTTGGCCGTATCACCAACAACGGAAACTTCACGCTCACTAAAGACCCTTCGACACTTGGTAACAGTTACACCTTCGTGCTTCTCGTGGAAAACGCAGCAGGGGGTGGCGGTGCCGTGACGATTGTCGGTTTTGACAAAGTGAATAATGACGATTTCACAACAGCGGCAAACGCTAAGATGATGATCTATATTCACTGCGTGAACGGCGTGACCTCGCTTTCTGTCGAACATATCCAAGGTTAAAATGTCATTCTTTCCGAGTTTGCGTGTTAACCTCGCGAAACCTTTTGTGGCGCTTCGTTGGCAACTGACTAGCCTATATGGTGATAGTTGGTGGGCTGACGAAGCCCAAGCCGCTGACTTCCAGCTCCTTTACAACGGTAACGCTGTCGCATGGGGTTCCACGACTGTCGCCGATGACAAAAGCAACCCTTCGGCTGAACAACCTCCAAACCTTGTTGATTTAAACGCCAATACAAAATGGCTCGCATTTCAGACAGGGCCTAAACGAACCCGAGTGCGAGTGGATTTCACGAGCAATGCTGGTGGCTGGGTCTTCAACCAATACCGATACCGTACTGCGAATGACGACCAAGGCCGTGATCCAACTGGCTGGGTCCTCTATGGCAGCTATGACGGTACCAACTTTATTGAAATTGGTCGCGAAACGAACGCTGTGAACATCTCAGCGCGAAAAACTTGGACCAACACTTTCAATCTCACGATCTAAATAGAGATAAATGCTCCAACTAATTGATCCTTCTGGAAATGTCCTGCGAACGGACGTTGTAGAAGGTCGGTCTGTAAAAATTGGCGATGCCATGGTCATGCCAGCCGTTGACGGTTGGGAAGGACTTGGAGGTTATCGTCTAGAAACCTACGTGGCTCCTGAACCGTCCTTTGAGGAACGCAAGGAGATCATGAAGAATGACGTGACTGTTAAGCGCGAAGAAGTCGAGAACTCCGGCTTTATCTACAATGGCGTTCCGGTAAAAACCACGCGCAGTGCGCAGAACATGCTTGCGAATACCATCAATGGTCTCAAGAATAAACCCGAGGGTACCATTGTGAAATGGGAAGCCTCGCCGGGAATGTTCGTTCCATTTGACCTTCCTGCATTGGAAGCTTTGTCGGATGAAGTTTTTGATCACGTCAACAGTACCTTCCTTCGCAAAGAGCAATTGTTCAATCAAATTGATGCCGCACAAACTGAAGCGGAACTTGATGCAATCGACATAAATTCCGGCTGGTAAACTAGCCGATCCCACACATGAAAAGACCCCTGAGAGCCTAAAAAACTCTTGGGGGTTTCTTTGTTTCATACTTTAGAAACCCATTGTAAAATCATGAATTATAAGGAATTTTTTCTAAAGGTTCCTGAGAAGGGACACATGCGTCTCATTCTCCAAGAGTGCGAAAAGCAAGGCGCTCTCCGAAACCAAGCCGCCTATCTTTTGGCCACAGCTCAATGGGAGACAAACCATACCTTTGAACCAGTCGTCGAAGCCTATTGGCTATCTGAGAATTGGCGCAAACGTAATCTGCGTTATTACCCTTGGCATGGTCGCGGCTTCGTCCAAATGACTTGGGAAGAAAACTATAAACGAGCCGCACGAGAAACAGGTATCCCCTTTGATAAGAAGCCTGAATTGGCGTTGGTGCCAGAATACGCTGCAGTAATTCTGGTGAAAGGTACTTTGGAAGGATGGTGGACGGGAAAACGTCTCGAGGAATTTGTCAACCTTCGCAAGAGTAATTTCTACGCTGCTCGGCGCACTGTAAATGGTCTAGATAAAGCTCGGAAGATAGCTGATCTGGCTAAGAAATATGACAAAGCCCTCCTTGCGGCTGGATATGGCGTAGAGATCGACTCAGGCGCCTCTCAGGAGTCCGTGAGCGATGTCACAGCTACCCATATACCGGAAACGAAAAACGCCTCTCAGGAGGCTTCTAATTCAATCTTTGCGACACTTGTCGAAGTTGGCGCGAAGGTTCTCGTAGAGTGGCTACGGAAAAAATAATCATGAATGTTCTAACCGTAATTATCGAACGGGTAGGGGCCATCATCGACAAGGTGGTGCCGAACCGAGCTGAAGCTGATCGCATGAAGAACGAGATCACAACGGCACTTATCAGTCAGCAAACAGAACTCAATAAGGTCATGGGCGATATCGCTAAGATTGAAGTGAGTGGCACCGCTTTCCAGCGCAATTGGCGTCCAACGCTTGCGTGGATGGTTGTGCTATTGTGGCCTTACAACTTCATTTTGCGCCCCATCCTCAACCATTACGGGTTGTTTGGTGTCCTTCCTGAGATCGATTCAAACGACATGGTCATCCTGACCACGATGTGGACTACCGTTTACGGTTTGGGCCGTTCTTTCGAAAAGTCCGGGTCCAAAATTGAGATTGGGGGCAAAAAGTCAAATGACGGATAACCTCCCTTCCACAAAGGAGGGTCGCGAGGCCTTCCTTCTCCACTCTCTCGGGCGCATCGAGGGGAAGCAAGACCAGATCAATGAGCGACTTCTACAGGTTTTGGACGATCAGAAGCATCTTTGGCAGGAGCTGGATGCGACGAAAAAGGAGCATGGTGAAGCCATCGAAAGCACCAAATTTCGTCTGAACCTGTTCACTGGCATTGGTATGGGCGCTATCGGTGTTCTCGGGTGGCTCTCGAATTTGAAAGGGCTGTTGTTCTCATGAGTGCTACAAAATCTCAAATGGCTGCGCTGCATGAGTTGGTCGCGAAGGAACTCAAAGACCGCATCGCGTCCGGCGAAGCCACGGCGTCTGATTTTGCAAACGCCATTAAATTCCTCAAAGACAATGGAATTGAGGCCATCGGGGATCTCAATTCAAACGTGTCGTCACTCGCTGAACAAATGAGCGCCATGCCTGAGTTCGATGATGATGACGAGTACGACAACGTCCATTGATTTAAACGGCTCTGTGGGGCCGATTTAGTCTCTCCGGTATGTCCATAGCGGGGGCCTTTAAAACGACTCCACAGACCCCCTAGATTTCAATCCACGAGTCTATTTTTGGTCATTAAACCCAAAGAGGAAGTTGATCCTCTCAAGGAGGACTTCCGAAAATTCCTTTGGATGATCTGGAAGCACATCAATCTTCCTAATCCGACCCCGGCTCAGTACGACATCGCGCGGTTCATTCAGCATGGACCAAACAAGATGTGCATTGAAGCTTTCCGGGGGATCGGGAAGTCATTCATCACTTCTGCATACGTACTTTGGGAACTCTACAAGAACCCTCAGTTGAAGATCATGGTGGTGTCTGCGTCGAAGAACCGATCGGACAACTTCGTGACCTTCACGATGCAGTTGATCCAGACTGTCCCTCAACTCCAACACCTCAAACCTCGACCATCGCAGCGTTCAAGCCGCGTTGAGTTCGATGTGGGTCCCGCAGAACCCGATCAGACACCCTCTGTCTTCGCTAAGGGCATTGACAGCCAGCTTACTGGTGGTCGTGCTGATATCATCATTGTCGATGACGTCGAAGTGGTGAACAACTCTGCGACTGTCACCATGCGCGACAAGTTGATCGAGAAAACGAAAGAGTTCTCGGCTATCCTGAAACCCCTTGAGACTTCTCGCGTGATTTATCTGGGTACACCCCAGACGGAAGACAGCATTTACAACAAGCTGCCTGAAACCTTTACCAAGCGTATTTGGCCCAGTCAGGTGCCAACCAAGGAAGAAATCGTCAACTACGGTGATGATCTGGCACCGATGGTCCGCAAGATGTACGACGAGGGTCGTTTCGGTCAAGCTGTTGATCCTGATCGCTTCGATCTAGATGAACTCATGGACCGCAAGGCTGAGTATGGGCTTGCAGGTTACCAGTTGCAGTTTATGCTCAACACCTCTCTGTCGGACGAGGAGCGTTTCCCCTTGAAGTTGAAGGACCTTGTGGTCTTTCCGGTGCCGCCTGAAAAGGCACCAATCGAAACCTTCTGGCTCCCGAATCCCGACAGGGAACTCAAAGACCTTCCCAACTATGGTATGTCCGGTGACCGCATGTATGCAGCAGCAGGACATGGGAATGAGTTCGATCACTACCAACATCGCGTCATGGCAATTGACCCCTCTGGTCGAGGTCAAGACGAAACAGGTTATGCCGTTGGTTATATGCTTGCTTCGAACATCTGGGTGCCAGCCGCTGGGGGTCTCTCTGGTGGTTACGATGAAGAAACTCTGCAGACCCTTGTGACAATCGCTAAGATGCATAAGGTTCAATCCATCGTTATCGAAAGTAACTTCGGCGATGGTATGTTTGGGAAGCTTCTAGAGCCTGTGTTGAGACGCAATGACGTCAACGCCGAGATTGTTGAAGTTCGTTCAAATACCATGAAGGAAATGCGCATTCTCGACGTGTTGGAACCTGTGATTTCTCAGCATCGCCTGATCGTAGACCCATCGGTCATTGAAGAAGACCACAAGTCTATTCAGAAGTATGAGACAAGCATCAGAAGCCACAAGAGTTTGTTCTATCAGATGACACATATCTGTCGTCAAAAAGACGCTCTGAGACATGATGACAGAATTGATACCTTGGCAATGTTGGTTGGTCATTTTGTTGAGCTGATGAACCAAGACGCAGCAACGGTTGCTGATAGACAGCATCAAGAGTGGTTAGAGGAGCAAATCAGACGTCTCCATGAGTCTCCATTAAACAAGGAGTTCTCAGGTGGGTCTAAGATGGCTTGGACTTCATTCTAAGACACCATTGTTGCTGTTTTCTCTCAAAAATAATTACCCACGTTAACGTAGGGGTATTGACAAATGAGATAAAATCGAGTACCCTATCTCATATATAACTCATAGATATCTTAGAGATACCTCATAAGGTCTTTATGAGATTATTATGAGATATAACAGCAAAGATAATATCTAAGATATATCTCCAGAGTTCTCTCATTGTTATCTCGCAAGATATCTCCACGTTCACTCATAGATTTCTCACAGGTCAGTCTTAGCTCCGGTTGTCTGTAGCAAGTTAGCTCCGATAACGGACCTAAATAAATGACCTGTGAGAGTCGTTTATGTTCTCTCTGGTATATCCCTAGCGGAGACCTTCGCGAAGCCTCTGAGATCGCAACTGTGGGGCAGCACGGAGGTGTTTAGAGTGTGCTGTGAGGGTCCCTCTGAGATATCGCGGAGGTTTTCTGAAAAAATCTGAAGTGGTATTTCGTAGAGAGTGAAGACTTCGTTTCCCCCGTGGGGGTGGGTAGGGGGTCGCAAATGCCCTATATGGCGCGAGAATTGTCACAACTGGCGACACATCTTTTTGATAAGTGTCTGAAAACATTAGATATCATACTAGATAACACATCTGCAAAGGTAGGGTGACCAATGAGATGCCCAAGAGAAGCCCCGCGCTTTCCTTTGGTCTCTTTTGTCTTTTTGTCTGATCCCACATTTTTTGAAATATCACGCAAAGACACCGCAAAGATAACGCAGAGACACCGCAAAGATACCGCAGCGATCCTATACCGCGCCAAGGGTGACTTATTATAGGGCGAAAAAGTCTCTCAAAAAATTTTCAAAAATCTACAAAAAAGATATTGACTACGATAACGGAGGTAAGCTAGGGTGTAACCACGCTGAACGAAGCGGGACACCGAAAGACTTCAGCGGGAAGCACTCAACGCTTCAGTTCTTTGACATTGTGAAGATTACGTTTGCGGACGATTTGAGGCAATCAAACGGCCTAGCGGACACCACAACAGCAACAGGCAAAAGGCCAACAGCTAGGTGATCTGCGCGGTTCGGAAAAGTTCTCATAAATATCTCCGATAACGTAGTTGGCGGCACTAACGAAGATTGTTAGCGTTGAACAGAAATCAGCGACAGACGCTTAGGCGGCTCGAGCGGATAGGGTGCGAACCCCTAAGTTCTTTGACATCGTGAATATGAATTGTCTGATATTGTGTGACCTATCCAAAGGCACAATGTTTCGACACAAAAGATTGCTTCAGTAGGCAGCAGGAGACATGACCAGTCTCGCAAGGACCACTGAAAGATGCAGGACAGATACGCCTAAGAGTATCCCCTAAATCTGGACGTGCAGCAGGTTGGTAGGCATCAATTGCACCGGGCTGGCAAAAGCAATCAACCACCAAAAGATAGGGATTAACGTTCTAAGGTGGTGGCGTATGAGTAATTCTAGTCACCACTTTATTAAGTTAATCAAGAGGCGGCTTGAAAAGCGGGGAAGGTGGTCTTATCAGTTCTCAGATTGAGCTACTAAAGAAACAATTTGAGGGGGATATGACGTTAGAATTGATCCTGCTTTTGCAGTCGTGGGGTTTTGAAAGTTACTCCGAAATCCGTGGCCTGATATTTGTCTTAATATCGCTGGGGGTTCTCGTGGTTTCAACCGTGGTGGGTCTCAAGAAGAAAAGCTGGAAGGACTGGTGGGTCATCTTCTCACTGGGTATTGTCTTTGCTTTCCTTTATTCCACCATGTTCATGCGAATAAACCTCACTTACACGCTGATTTTGCTGGTGATCACCGCAGTTTATGCGCTGCGGTCTCGTCAGTTTTACAAGGCGTTCTTTGGGTTCTTTGGGATATCCGTTGGGCTATATTTTTGGACTCTTTATGTGACTGTTTAGTCGCCTCCGAACATCGCAAGTTTTCGCTTAATGGCGTGGGAAAATCAGAGAAAACCCACGCTATTTTTTTGTCTAAATACCTACGATAACGGAGGGAATACCATGTTCGCCGGAACACTGATCCGCTCAGGAAACAACGCAAAGACTGTTAAGGGTGACGGTGCATTTGAGACTGCAATCATGTACCTTGCACCAGCTACATTGGCAGGTGGTCCAACAGTTTGCCCTATGGCTGAGAAGGCTGGGTGTCTCAAGGCGTGTCTCAACACTGCCGGACGTGGTCGCATGAGCAACGTGCAAAAGGCTCGTGTTGCGAAGACCCAGCGTTATCACAAAGATCGTGCTGCGTTCATGAGTGAATTGGTGGACAACCTCGAGCGGTTTGAGCGTTACTGCGCCAAGAAAGGTGTGAAGCCCGTGGTGCGTCTCAATGGGACATCAGATATTCAATGGGAAGTAGGGCATCCATGTGTTCGGACTCATAAAACCCAACATGATGATCCGATGCACTACGTGGTGAATTACGCCCACATCTTTGAGGCATTCCCAAACATTCAGTTCTACGATTACACCAAGATTTACAAGCGGGTTTATCGTGATCTGCCTGATAATTACACGCTGGTGCTTTCATATAGTGAAGCCGATAGTAAATATGCGATGGCTGTTGAGAAGGCGCATAGCGACACTGGGTGTAACGTTGCCGTGGTTTTCCGCGACAAGAAAACAATCGAAAAGTTTGAAGGTACTGCATTGTTCGGTGAGCCAACAAAGGAGGTTCCAATCGTGAATGGAGACGAGACTGACTTACGACATCTTGATCCCAAAGGTGTGATCGTTGCGCTCTACGCAAAGGGTGACGCTCGTAAGGACAAGTCCGGCTTTGTTATAGGCTAATACCTACGATAACGGGGAAATAACGGTAATGTTGATATATTATGAGGGGCATCAATATCAGTGGCTCTACGATGGGGTCATGGGTGTTGGAAGGTTCAATCGCAAGGCTGACGAAGCGGTGTCGTTACTCGAAACGGGTAGCGACTGCGACGACTTGCATCAGTCTCTGGGAAATCTTTTTGAAAATGAACAGACACCGGAAGACCGGAAGAAAATGATCTTGGATAGCATTGCAGAGGAGTATTCATACGATGATTAAGCGTGAGTTTGAAGTGCCTCGTGACATTGGTCTGGCTGTCCCAAATGGGACGCCTCGAGGTCCAGTGTGTGGGATTACGGCAGTAGCGGTGGCCGCTGGGCTGGACTTCCAAACTGTCTGGGATCATTTCGCAAGGGATCGTCGGAGTAACTGGAAGGGTTATCTTTCGATGGAGTTAATTATGAATGCGCTCAAACACTTTGGCGTTAAGCCTAAGGCGCTTCCGGTGCGGCGCAAGTCACTCAAGAATTTGATCCCATACCTCAAGCGCCATCACCGTCATCTTGTGTGGACCACTGGTCACGTTCAGGTGGTGAAAGATGGGTGGATGGTTGATCAGGATGGCGTCCGTCCAGTTGGATTATGTCGGGCTTCTCGCAAACTGACATGCGGCGTCTGGCTGTTAGACTGAGGAGGCCTCAATGAATATCCTAGAAAGGCTTAAACAGGAGCGAGGGCCGGACCCGTTTGAGGTCGCCCTCATGGCAATCTTTGTGCTTGTCGTCCCGGTATTGTCGCTGGTGATCTGGGCGAAAAATGCACCTCTACCAGTTTAGTTTGTTCTTGATCTGTTCTCATGGCTATGGCATCTTGTGTCGCCATGAACGACAGATGGACCTATACCCTTTATCATCGCAATGAGACTGTCACGATCCACCACGTTAAACGAAACGGGTGGGTCGTCGGAGTTGTACGTTCAGAACACTATGGCGCGACTGCAGGGACTTGGCATTGGCACTGTCAGTGGATCAGTCCTGACGTTCCCACGAATGGCCGAAGGCAAACCCTCGCGGAGGCGTTGGAGAGTGTCCGGCACCATTATTATCGGGCCAAGGCATCTGAACAGATGGTAATTCCACCTAAGGGTAAGGCGGCAAACTCATAAAACTCCCTAGAGCGCAAGCAGGGGGCTTCCGTAGGTGGACTGCGGAGGCCTCTTAGCTTGTTCCTATACCGCACCAACACACACACACACGAACCGCAAAGGAGAAAGTAATGGGTTCAATCGACGTGGAAGGTTTCATCATGGTCATTCAAACGCCTGAGGGTGTCGACGTGATTGGCTTTTTGGAGGTCACCGAGGAGTTCGGAGAGGAGGGGTTCAATGCATAAGCTTGCGCGTCTAGAAAAGCCGCCCGAAATCCCTGCTTTTATGGTTTACAGGTGTGACGATTCGTCCAACCCAAAGTGAAAGGAGGTTAATATTCACAGGATATCCACACCAAGCTAAGTAATCCAGCAAAAACAGATACTTAGGATTCCTGCGGGTTTCCGCGTGGAGTCCCGACTACTCCTAAAACGATGATATTTACAGAAGGTTAAGGGGGGAGGCTTTTGCCCTTGAATGAACACCTAAATCAGGTCTAGAACAGGCTTGTTCTCGACGTTAACGTATTAACTGCGTTAACCGTGATTAAATGTGATCGCGGTGCAAGTTAATGCTTCCAAAGGAGTACAGATATGAAGACGAATCTTTGTTTCCTCGCGGAAGACGGGGAGACCATCTGCGTGTTGCCTCTACGTGTTGATCACTGGGAGGCTTGCAACATTGGTAACACCCTACTTGCGAGGGAAATTGTCAATGCTGACGAGTTCCACGTAACAGAGGAGGAAGAAGAAGAATAGTGTGAATGTTCTATTTCTGTTCCTCTTGCACGTTAACGTAGAGATGTTAATGATTGGAGTAATCGCAGAAATCGAGATGATTACATCAGAGGAGAGAAATAGATGGCATCAATACTGAAACGATACATCGCCGCCAATCGGGTTTTTAACAGCATCGACCATAAGATGCAGATTGGCACAATTCTAACACTTTTAGAGATTGCTGACGCTGAACAACAGGGGCGCGACATTAGCGTTCAAGAGATTGAGAAGCGCGTGGGAATGTTGTCTGGACCAGCATCTCGCAACGTTTACTACTGGGAGGATGGTCACAAAGAGATGGCCAGTGGCGGTCATCATTTGATTGCTGTGACCACCAACCGGGAGGATCGTCGGAAGAAAACACTCAAGCTCACGCCTAAGGGCCGAGCGTTGATCAAAGATATCGAGGAGCGTTTAGTCAATGATAAGGAAGCGCGGGAATAGATGGCAAGTTGACGTTGTCATAAACGGAGAACGTATCCGCAAGGGCGGTTTCTCGTCTCAGGTGGAAGCGGAGACTTATGAGAAGGCAATTCTCAAAGGTCTCCCTACCAACTCGTCAGTGACCTTCAAAGCATTCATTGACGAACATTTCGATTATTTATGGGGTGACACCAAGGCACCTCAAGCGACAGAGATTAACTGCCGTACTCTGCTAAAGTACATAAAGGCAGAAGAACCAATTCCAAAGATCACCAACCAAGTTATCGCAGACCTCGTCCAGAAGATGAAAGCGGACAGGCTGTCTAACTCTACGATCAATCGGAAATTATCCACATTATCGAAGCTTCTGGTTCACGCTGTGGATTGTGAACTTATCCCAAAGCGCCCCAAAATACCCTTTCAAAAAGAAGGGAAGGGACGCGAACGGGTACTGGAGCGGCACGAAGAAGAACGGTGTGTTGAATATCTATTCCACATCGGTCAACAAAACTCCGCAGCCCTATTTAACTTCCTCTTGTATACGGGCTGTCGTTTGGGTGAGGCCTATAAGGTTCACCGAAACAATGTGAGTGGCGGGTATGTCAAGTTCATGGATACCAAGAATGGATCGAATCGCTTGGTACCCTTAATCGGGCCAGCAAAAGAGGGCTGGGACATTGTAGCGAAGCATACTGAGTTCGAATATCCTTTTAAGGTAATCCCTCGTGACACGTTTAGGGATCATTGGAACCGTATGCGCCACCACATGGGAGCAGGGGATGATCCTGACTTCGTCCCTCATATGCTGCGGCACACTTGTTGCACTCGGATGGTTCGCAAGAACGTGAACCTACCCAAGGTAATGAAGTGGATGGGTCATAAGAGCATTCAAACTACCATGAGATACACCAATCTTGTGGCGAATGATCTCGACACCGCTGGAGAGGCGTTGTTGGACTTTTAGCGAATGGCTGGTGTCTTTTTGGATAAAGACGATTGACATCATAAATAGATACGTGCCATTAGCAGCCGCAACGCGGGTGTGGCGAAATTGGTAGACGCACTGGTTTTAGGTACCAGCGGCTTTGTCCGTGGGGGTTCAAGTCCCTCCACCCGCACCAAAAACACTGTGACACGGCTGTGACATAACGTGACAGTCGAGTCACAACCACACTGGGGAAGGTGTAGGATTTCTGGGACTTTTGGGATATCCCACAAGTTTTAGGTTCTGGTGCCTCAGGCGTGGGGGTTCAAGTCCCTCCACCCGCACCATTCTCCCCAGCGAACAATGATCGATCGAATTAAAGAACGGGATATTCCGCATGCAGGTTTCTGAAACCCTTAACGAGGGGCTGAAGCGTAAGCTTGAAATGAGCATTCCGGCTTCTGAGTTAAATGAAAAGCTCGATGCCAAATTGAACGAACTCAAGGGCCAAGTAAATCTAAAGGGTTTCCGTCCGGGTAAGGTTCCTTTTGCGCATCTGAAAAAAGTTTATGGCCGTTCTGTCATGGGCGATGTGATTCAGGAAGCGGTGAACAGCTCTGTTCAGTCTACTTTGAATGAGCGCGACGAGAAAGCCGCCGCGCAGCCAGAAATTGATTTTGGCGAAGACGAGACAGTTCTTAACCAGGTATTTGAAGGCAAGTCCGATCTGGATTTCTCAGTTGCTTATGAGATTTTGCCAGCCGTCGAGTTGATGGACTTCTCAAAAATTAAAATTGAGCGCCCAGTTGTTGAAGTTGACGAGAAAGAAGTCGACGAACAATTCAACGCGGTGATCGACCAGAATCGTCCATTTGAAGCCAAAGACGGCAAGGTGGAAAATGGTGATCGCGTGACCATGTCCTTCCTGGGCAAGGTTGATGGCGAGCCATTTGAAGGCGGTCAGTCTGATTCAACGCCATTGGTGATTGGTTCCGGCCAGTTCATCCCGGGCTTTGAAGAGCAGCTTGTTGGCCTGAAAAAAGGCGACAAGAAGGTTGTTGAAGTGAAATTCCCTGAGGAATATCGCGCCGAGAACCTGGCTGGCAAAGATGCCACATTTGATGTGGAAGTTTTGGAAGTTGAAACTCCGTCGAATGTTGAGATTGATGACGAGTTCGCCAAAACACTTGGTTTGGAATCAATCGCGCAATTACGTGAGATGATTACTGACCAGTTGAAAGGCCAGTTGGACGGTTTGACCCGTCGTCGCGTGAAGCGCGAAGTGCTGGACGCTCTGGACGAAGCGCACAAGTTTGATGTGCCTGAGCAGCTGGTTGACCTTGAATTTAAAGGCATCTGGGATCGTGTGACCCATGATATTGAACATCATGGTCGCAGCTTTGAAGATGAGGGTACCACCGAAGAGAAGGCACGCGAGGAATATCGCGCCATTGCCGATCGTCGTGTGCGCCTTGGCCTCGTAATTGCTGAAATCGGCAATAAAAACGAGATCGAAGTGACCGAAGAAGAGCACCAAAAAGCGCTGATCGCGGAAGTGCAGAAATATCCTGGTCAAGAGCAGCAGGTATATGACTATTTCCGCAACAATCAGCAAGCTTTGGCTGGCCTTCGCGCTCCGATCTTTGAAGACAAGGTTGTTGATTACGTGCTCGAGCTGGCGGATGTGACTGACAAGAAAGTCAGCAAAGACGAGCTGATCAAATTGGTTGAAGAGAGCGAAGAGGAAGACCTCGAGCCGCACAACCACGACTAATCTCTTGCTAAAAGAGTGAGTTGACTGATTTAAGGCCGCCTTCGGGCGGCCTTTTTATTTGGATGAAGACGTCTTTATGTTGACCTCGTTTTTTGGATGGAAATAAAGGCGGCGAATATGCCAGCATATGGGCGATGAAAAAAGAATCAGAGCACCTTTTACTGACACCGGACCAAATGGGCACCGCCGATCGGCTGACCATTCAAAAAGGAGTGCCAGAATTTGAATTGATGCAAAATGCCGGGCAGGTGGTGGCAGATTATATTCTGACCTATTTTGCGCCCTGCGCCGTGGGTGTGCTTTGCGGACCCGGAAATAATGGTGGTGATGGCTTTGTGGTTGCCCGTTTGCTGCGCGATGCGGGTTGGTCTGTCAAACTAACATTTCAGGGCGCGCGCGAAAAGCTGGGTGATGCAGCGCGGAAGCACTTGGATTTGTGGGGCACAGATGACAGCCCGGTCAACGATGTGTTGGCTGATAGTGAGTTGCTGGTGGAAGCGCTGTTTGGTGCGGGGCTGGATCGGGATGTTACTGGTACGTTTGCCGAACTGATCAAACGCATGAACCGCACGCACAAGCCGATTGTGGCGATTGATATGCCCAGCGGCATTGACGGTGCCACGGGCGAGGTGCGCGGCAGGGCCGTGCGTGCGTTGGCCAGTGTGAGTTTCTTTCGGTTGAAACCGGGGCACTTTCTGCTGCCGGGCAAAAGCTATTGCGGCAATGTGCATTTGGGCCAGATTGGCATTTTGGAAAGTGTGTTGCCGCGCATCGATGCGCAGCTTTGGTATAATGGACCGGACTTGTGGACCATGCCGCCTTATGAGGCTGGCGGACATAAATATAGCCGCGGACACTGCTTGGTGTTGAGCGGGGATGAATTGAGTGGTGGTGCAGCGCGGTTATGCGCGATGGCGGCACTTCGATCGGGGGCAGGGTTGGTGTCGCTATTTGGAGAGCGTGGTGCTTTGGTGGCACAAGCTCCTCACGTGACCGAGATTATGCTCAAGCCCGAGCCGTTGGATGAGTTGCTGAAAGATGAGCGCAATAATTGCCTCGTGTTAGGGCCGGGCGCAGGTGCCAACGCAAAATTGCGTGATCGGGTGTTGGCAGCCATTGCGGCAAAGCGGGCATGTGTGCTAGATGCCGATGCTTTGACGGCGTTTGCCGGTGATCCAAAGGCCTTGTTCGACCATATAAAGAGGTATGGTGGGGACAAAATTGTGCTGACACCTCATGATGGCGAGTTTGCGCGATTGTTTGCCGGATTGGATTTAGCGGCGGGCAAGGTTGAAAAAGTGCGTCAGGCTGCTCACATGAGTGGGGCGCAGGTTCTTTTAAAAGGGGCAGATACAGTGATTGGTGCCCCTGATGGACGTGTGGTGATCAATGCCAATGCGCCGGCCATTCTGGCCACGGCGGGTTCAGGAGATGTTTTGGCGGGGATAATCGGCGGCATGCTGGCACGCGGCATGAGTGGATTTGATGCGGCGTGTGCCGGGGCCTTTATCCATGGGGCGGCGGCGCAACAATTTGGAAAAGAAGGATTAATCGCTTCAGATATTATGGCAGAGCTGCCCGACATGTTGATGGCGATGAGCGAATAAATTAACCCTGACTTAAATGACTTGGTTGTTGGGCCTATCTCGCGGCTTTACGCTAAGTTAAGACAGGATCATATCTGATCGAAACAACCGATTCGATTGCAAAGAAGGTGGACTATATGAAAGATCCGATGGATATGTTGACCAATACGCTGGTGCCAATGGTCGTGGAACAGAGCAACCGGGGCGAGCGTTCCTTTGATATCTACTCACGCTTGCTGCGTGAGCGCATTATCTTTGTGACCGGGCCGGTTGAGGACAATATGGCCTCTTTGATTGTGGCGCAGCTTTTGTTCTTGGAGAGTGAGAACCCCAAGAAAGAAATCGCGATGTACATCAATTCGCCGGGTGGGGTTGTCACTGCAGGCCTGTCGATTTATGACACCATGCAGTTTATCCGCCCGAAAATCTCCACCCTTTGTGTGGGGCAGGCGGCGTCTATGGGCTCGCTTTTGCTGGCCGCAGGCGAAAAGGACATGCGGGGCGTGTTGCCGAATGCATCTGTGATGGTGCACCAGCCTTCTGGCGGCTATCAGGGCACAGCGACCGATATTTTGATCCATGCCAAGCACACGGAAAACCTCAAGCGGCGCTTGAACGAAATCTATGTGCGCCATACGGGGCAGGATTACGACACGATTGAGCAGGCGCTCGAGCGCGACAATTTCATGTCTGCGGAGGAAGCCAAAGAGTTTGGTCTGGTCGATAAGGTATATGACAAACGTGCGGTGCCCGGCGAATAGGGCGCTAGCATTTTTCAGCGCAAATAACGGAAAAATGACACAATTGATGCCTAATTCGTCATTTGCGCGACAAGAAGAGAAAAGCTAAGCTAACAAAAACGCTTACACTTTGTTTATATGCAAGTGATAGCGTTTTTAGAATATGCTGGACTAAGTGCACATTTAGGAGTGCTTTGATGACAAAAGATAACGGTAACGGCGACAGCTCAAAAAATACGCTTTACTGCTCATTCTGCGGTAAATCCCAGCATGAAGTGCGCAAGCTAATTGCCGGACCTACCGTTTTTATCTGCGATGAGTGCGTCGAGCTTTGTATGGACATTATCCGGGAAGAGAACAAATCTTCCACGGTGAAGTCTTCAGACGGGGTGATGGCACCGGCGGAAATCTGCGAAGTGCTCGACGATTATGTGATTGGGCAAGCCCGGGCGAAACGTGTTTTGTCCGTGGCGGTGCACAACCATTATAAGCGCTTGAACCACGCAACGAAAAATCAGGACATTGAGTTGGCCAAGTCCAACATCTTGCTGATTGGCCCAACCGGTTGCGGTAAGACCTATCTGGCGCAAACTTTGGCGCGCATCATTGATGTGCCCTTCACCATGGCTGACGCCACCACATTGACCGAAGCCGGCTATGTGGGTGAAGACGTTGAGAACATCATCCTGAAATTGTTGCAGGCGTCTGACTATAACGTGGAGAAGGCGCAGCGCGGCATCGTTTATATCGACGAGGTGGACAAGATTTCCCGTAAATCTGATAACCCATCGATTACGCGTGACGTTTCAGGTGAAGGCGTGCAGCAGGCCTTGCTTAAGATTATGGAAGGCACTGTCGCCAGCGTGCCACCACAGGGCGGACGCAAGCATCCGCAGCAGGAATTCCTGCAAGTGGATACAACCAACATTCTGTTTATCGTTGGTGGCGCCTTTGCTGGACTTGAAAAGGTTATTGCCGAGCGCGGTGAGCACAGCTCGATTGGTTTCGACGCCGAAGTGAGCGATCCTAAAGATCGTCGTTTGGGTGAGGTGTTTGCTGAGGTCGAGCCAGAAGATCTGGTGAAATTTGGCCTGATCCCCGAATTTATCGGTCGCTTGCCGGTGATTGCGACATTGGAAGACTTGGATGAAGGCGCGCTTGTGCAAATTCTGACCGAGCCGAAAAATGCGCTTGTGCGGCAATATCAGCGCTTGTTCCAGATGGAAGAAGTTGAATTGACATTCCACGAAGATGCATTGCGGGCCATTGCGCGCCAGGCAATTGACCGGAAAACCGGTGCACGGGGTCTGCGTTCCATCATGGAAGGCATTTTGCTTGACACGATGTATGACCTTCCATCGCTAGAAGGCGTGGAAGAAGTTGTGATCAGCGAAGATGTGGTTGAGGATAAGGACGCACGTCCCCTCTACATCTATTCCGATCGCAAGGAAGAAGAGCTGGAAGCCGGCGCGTAAAGTTTTGTGATTTTGGCCCTGCATGCACTTGTAGGGCCAACAAAACTTCCTATCTAATAGTATCAATGAGTCTTGGTGCGTCCAGTTCGGGGCGTGACCGTTTGCGTGACCCATTGTCGGTCCAGAACGGAATTGATTTTGCCGCTTTTTTGGGAAATCAATTCTGGTTGATGAAAGGAATTTGTATGTCCGAATCCAAGACAACGGAACTTGATTTGGCTCCAGGCGAAAGCCGGGTTTATCCCGTTTTACCCCTGCGCGACATTGTTGCGTTTCCGGGCATGATCGTGCCGCTATTTGTGGGGCGGGAAAAATCTGTCAAAGCGCTTGAAGAAGTGATGCGCGACGACAAGAACATTCTTGTTGTGACGCAGAAGAATGCGCAGGAAGACGACCCGTCGCCTGAGGATGTGTTTGATGTCGGCACCATCGCATCGGTGCTGCAATTGCTGAAATTGCCTGATGGCACCGTTAAAGTGCTGATCGAAGGTTTGTCGCGCGCCAGCATTGAAGAATTTGTGCGCACCGACGAGTATTACGAAGCCAAAGCCACAGCCATGGCGACCGACGACCACGATGAAGTGGAAGCCGAGGCACTTGCGCGCTCTGCGGTGAATGAGTTTGAGAATTACGTCAAGCTGAACAAAAAAGTGTCACCGGAAGTGGTGGGTGCCGTATCTCAGATTGAGGATCACTCAAAACTGGCAGACACGATTGCGTCGCACCTTGCGGTCAAGATTCAAGACAAGCAGGACATTTTGTCGATCACCTCTGTGCCGGGGCGCTTGGAGCGCGTGCTGGAGCTGATGGAAGGCGAAATCGGTGTGCTGCAGGTTGAAAAGCGCATCCGCACCCGCGTGAAGCGGCAGATGGAGAAAACCCAGCGCGAATATTATTTGAATGAGCAAATGAAGGCTATTCAGAAAGAGCTGGGTGATTCTGAAGATGGCGGCGATGAGCTGACAGAGCTGGAAGAGCGCATCAAGAAAACCAAATTGTCGAAAGAGGCGAAAGAAAAGGCCAAAGCCGAGCTCAAAAAGCTGAAGGCGATGAGCCCAATGTCGGCCGAAGCGACCGTGGTGCGCAACTATCTTGATTGGCTGCTCGGTCTGCCTTGGGGCAAAAAATCGAAGATCAAACGTGACCTGAAATTCTCGCAAGATGTGTTGGACGAGGATCATTATGGCCTTGAGAAGGTCAAAGAACGGATCATTGAATATCTTGCCGTGCAAAGCCGTACCGGCAAGCTGAAAGGTCCGATTCTGTGTCTTGTTGGCCCTCCAGGTGTGGGTAAGACCTCTCTGGGTAAATCCATTGCCAAGGCGACTGGGCGTGAATTTGCACGCATGTCACTCGGTGGCGTGCGTGATGAGGCCGAGATTCGCGGCCACCGCCGGACCTATATTGGCTCTATGCCGGGTAAAGTGATTCAGTCCATGAAGAAGGTGGGCAAGTCCAACCCGATGTTCTTGCTCGATGAGATCGACAAGATGGGCATGGATTTCCGCGGCGACCCAAGCTCTGCTTTGTTGGAGGTGTTGGATCCGGAACAGAACAACACCTTCTCAGACCACTATCTGGAAGTGGATTTCGATTTGTCGGACGTGATGTTCATCACCACCGCCAACACGCTGAATATTCCAGGGCCGTTGCTCGACCGGATGGAGATCATTCGTCTATCTGGCTATACGGAAATCGAAAAGATGGAAATTGCCCGTCAGCATCTGATTCCTGACGCCATCAAAGAGCATGGTTTGGAAACATCAGAGATTGCGTTGCCAGATAAAGGTCTCGAGTTTTTGATTCGTCGTTATACCCGCGAAGCCGGGGTGCGGAACTTGAAACGTGAGATCGCGAATCTGATGCGGAAAGCGGTGACCGAATTGATGATGGATGACAAGAAAAAGTCCATCATGCTCGATATGGAAAAAGTCGAGGAATATTTGGGGCCACCAAAGCACCGCTACGGCGAAATCGAGTTGGATCCGCAAGTTGGTCTTGTGACAGGTCTGGCATGGACCCAAGTGGGCGGCGAAATGCTGACCATTGAAGGGGTCATGACACACGGCAAGGGCAAAATGACCGTGACCGGCAATTTGAAGGACGTTATGAAAGAATCAATCACGGCGGCGGCGACCTATGTGCGTTCGCGCGCTGTAGATTTTGGCATCGAACCGCCAAAGTTTGATTCGCATGACATTCACGTGCACGTGCCGGAAGGGGCCACGCCAAAAGACGGGCCTTCGGCCGGTATTGGGATGGCCACCGCGATCATTTCAGTGATGACCGGCATTCCTGTGCGCCACGATGTGGCCATGACTGGTGAGATCACCTTGCGTGGTCGGGTGCTGCCGATTGGTGGTTTGAAGGAAAAACTACTGGCCGCGTTGCGCGGGGGAATCAAAAAGGTACTGATTCCCGAAGAAAATGTGCGTGACCTCACCGAGGTGCCCGACATTGTGAAAGAGGGGCTGGAAATTGTCCCTGTGAAGCAGATGGAAGAGGTCTTGGGGCACGCCTTGGTGGAAGCGCCGAAGGCCATTGAGTGGGACTTTGAGGCCTATGCCGCCAGCAAAAAAGCGGAAAAAGGTGAGGGCTCTTCAGTCATTGCGCACTAGGGTTTTCCACAATTTGACAGCATTGGAGCGGGAAAGGCGACTTTTCCGCTCTTTTTTTGCCTAAAACCGGGCTGAAATGGCCGGATTTCCTTGCGTTTGAGGAAGAATCGTCAAAAGGTTCATGGCGTATTGCCCGACAATGAGTAAGTCGGGCCAAAAAATGAGGATGGACTAATGAACAAAAATGATTTGGTCGCTGCGACTGCGGAAAAAGCTGGTTTGACAAAAGCAGATGCCGCCAGTGCAGTGGATGCCGTATTTGAATCAATCACCGGCACATTGAAAGACGGCAACGAAGTACGTTTGGTTGGTTTTGGCACTTTTGCGGTATCTCACCGTAAAGCCACCAAAGGCCGCAACCCAGCAACTGGCGCAGAAATCGATATTCCTGCGACAAATGTACCAAAATTCAAGCCAGGCAAGCAGCTCAAAGACGCTGTGAACTAGTCTGCGCAAAATTTTTTGCATTTTTTTGAAGGTCTCGGTGAAAATCGAGACCTTTTTTGTTGACGAGCGCGAAAGAACACACTAAACGATGCATCACCAAACGGGGGCGGTTAGCTCAGCTGGTAGAGCGCTTCGTTTACACCGAAGATGTCGGGAGTTCGAATCTCTCACCGCCCACCATTTTGGTCCTTGTCGTGGTTCGGCAGCGTTGACAAAAAGAAATCTTTTTCTCTTTGAAAACAATGTCATAAAGATTGAAAATGGCGCTTGACTAATGTGCCAATCAGTTTTAAACCACGCTCACTCTTGATGAGAGTTTCTTCTTCAAGGGGGTGTAGCTCAGTTGGTTAGAGCGCTGGCCTGTCACGCCAGAGGTCGCGGGTTCGAGTCCCGTCACTCCCGCCATTTTCTTCCCAAAATTTGCCTTGCTGTTTGTGCAGATCGCTCATCTGAACGAGCGTGGTGGCATGTTGGTGTTTGACTCTTTTTAATCCTAGGCGTAATTTTACGTTTAGTTAATAAAAGGGTGAGGCAAAAATGTATAAATCCATACTGATGGCAACAACCATGGTTGCCGCTGGAACGGTGGGTGCTATCGCCGCCGATCCGATCGTATATCCCCAACCGGCGCCGGTGATTACATCGTCAACATTTGATTGGGACCGCTTCTATATTGGTCTCAGCGGTGGTGGCATGAATGATGGCACGCAATATCTAGGATTCGGTGGTCTGGCTGGCTTGAACATGCAATCAGGAGATTGGGTGTTTGGTCTCGAAGTGCAGGGTACCGCATATTATAATGGGGGAACCTATTCCGGCGCGCTTTATGATTTGTTCGGTCGCGCTGGCTATCTCGTTGCACCTGAGGCCCTCGTATATCTTTCAGGCGGTGTTGTGTTCAACAATACTGGCGATGCATTTGCAGGCATCGGCGGCGGTTTGGAATTCGCTGTGCATGACAATGTCACATTTGGCGGTGAATACACCTACATCACAGACGGCGGAGGCATTACGGGGCATGTGTATGACGCCAAATTGAGATGGTATTTTAACTAGCTCGCAATTTCTGCCGATACATAATGATGTCACGCCGCGTTGCGTGGTGTGACATTTTTACACTTCATTAGGCATGAAATAAATTCGCCACAATTCAGACCAATTCCGGTCATCTTTTGCCTTTAACTTAGGGGTTCAGGTGTTAGGGATTCTTTGCGCTTTCTTCCCAGCGCGTTGATTTAAAAAATTTTGGTGGAACCAGATGGTTCGCCATTGCGTTTTGAAAATCGAAACCCATATGCCGAGAGTAACGCTTAAGAGAGCCATGGAGGCAACTATGAGCATTTTGAAGAAAATTTCCATTGCGGTGCTGGCATCAGCAGCAATGACGGCAGGCGCGTCCGCTGCGGACCCTGTGATTGATTATACACCGGCTCCAACTCAGCCTGCATATTCTGATCCTGGCTTTGACTGGAATCGGTTTTATGCTGGTGTGAATGGTGCTTATGTTAATGCGGCATCAGACGTTTGGGGCATTGGTGCCATTGCGGGTATGAACACACAGTTCGACCAAATGGTGTTTGGTTTCGAGGTTGGCGCTCAAGCCAACTATGATGGCGGCACCTATTATGGCGCCCAATATGATTTGACAGGTCGCGCAGGTTATCTGGTTTCAGATGATGTGTTGCTCTACGGTGTTGGTGGTATCGGCTATCACTTTGACGACGCGGTAGGCATCGTTGGTGCTGGTATCGAATTTGCTGTATCGGACGATCTGACCCTTGGCTCTGAGTATAATTGGTCCTTCTATGAGGGCGGCACTTCAAGCCACGCCATTGATGCAAAAGCCCGTTGGTACTTCAACTAGGCTTTTTTGACACAACAAAGTGTTCGAGAGAGAGCGTTCCAAGCGGAGCGCTCTTTTTTTATGACTAAAAAAATCAAGTTTTTTAAAGCATTTACGCTATGGGCCTAAATTGTTTTCAAAGGGGAGATAAATTAAAAATTTAAAGCCAAAGCCCTTGAAACGAGTATGGTGTTGGCGTAAGCCGTACCAAATCGAAGTTTCGGCTCATTCGCGTGAGTCTGACTTGGGACATAATCTTGGCTGAGTTTCAGCTGTCAAAAAAGGCAAGGCAATTATGACCGAATTGCTCTCTCAGTATCTGCCCGTGATCATATTTATCGGATTATCCGCCGTGATCGGTTTGGCACTTTTGGTTGCCCCTTTCATCATCGCAATTAAACGCCCGGACCCGGAAAAGGTGTCGGCGTATGAGTGTGGTTTTGAGGCATTTGATGATGCACGGATGAAATTTGATATCCGTTTCTATCTGGTGGCCATCCTGTTCATCATTTTCGACCTTGAGGTGGCGTTCCTCTTCCCTTGGGCAGTGGCGTTTAAGGATGTGGGCTGGTTCGGCTTTTGGGCGATGATGATCTTTTTGGGTGTGTTGACCATCGGCTTTATCTATGAATGGCGCAAAGGGGCTCTGGAATGGGATTAGACAATAATTCAACATTGGTTGCACCGCAGCCAAAAGGTATTATCGACCCCAAGACCGGGAAGCCGGTTGGTGCTGATGATCCATTCTTTCTCGACGTAAATGACCAGTTGGCCGATAAAGGTTTTTTGGTGACCGCGACCGATGATCTGATCAATTGGGCGCGGACTGGTTCGTTGATGTGGATGACCTTTGGTCTGGCCTGTTGCGCGGTTGAGATGATGCACATGTCCATGCCGCGTTATGATGCTGAGCGCTTTGGTTTTGCGCCACGCGCGTCCCCACGTCAATCAGACGTGATGATTGTGGCAGGCACCCTGACCAACAAAATGGCACCGGCCTTGCGCAAAGTTTATGACCAGATGCCAGAGCCACGCTATGTGATCTCCATGGGGTCATGTGCAAATGGCGGCGGTTATTATCACTATTCATATTCTGTTGTGCGCGGGTGTGACCGCGTGGTGCCTGTGGACATTTATGTGCCCGGGTGTCCGCCGACAGCCGAAGCCTTGCTTTATGGTGTGTTGTTGCTGCAGAAAAAGTTGCGCCGTACCGGCACAATTGAGCGATAAGGGGCAGGGGGCAAATGGATTCTACCCTTACAGAACTTGGCGAATATATCAGCGCGAAACTGCCGGAAGCTGTGCAATCGGTTGAGAGCGGTTTTGGTGAACTGACGTTGAACGTGGCAACAGACACGATTGTGGACGTTGCGCGTTTTCTGCGTGACGACAGCCAATGTCAGTTTAGCTGCATCATTGATATTTGCGGCGTGGATTTTCCGCAGCGGGTTGATCGTTTTGATGTGGTTTATCACTTTTTGAGCCCGACGCAGAATTTGCGCATCCGCGTAAAGCTGAAAACTGACGAAGATACGCCAGTACAATCAATTTGCGACGTGTATCCGGGCGCTGATTGGTTCGAGCGCGAAGCGTATGACATGTATGGCATTTTGTTCGTCAACCACCCTGATCTACGCCGTCTTCTGACTGATTACGGGTTTGAAGGGTTCCCATTGCGTAAAGACTTCCCCCTGACCGGCTTTGTTGAAGTGCGGTACAATGAGGAGTTGCAGCGCGTGGTTTATGAGCCTGTGAAGCTGACGCAAGAATTCCGCTCATTTGACTATTTGTCACCTTGGGAAGGCACCGATTATGTGCTTCCTGGTGATGAAAAGGCGCAAGGTTGAGGATCGAAGTATGAGCGAAGCGCAACTTAGAAATTTTAACATCAACTTTGGCCCCCAACACCCGGCCGCACATGGCGTGTTGCGTTTGGTGCTGGAGCTGGATGGCGAAGTGGTAGAGCGGGTCGATCCACACGTAGGCCTGTTGCACCGCGGCACGGAAAAGCTGATTGAGCACAAGACCTATTTGCAGGCTGTGCCTTATTTCGATCGCCTCGACTATGTGGCGCCAATGAACCAAGAGCATGCGTTTGCACTGGCAGTTGAGCGCTTGTTGGGCATTACAGTGCCAAAGCGCGGCCAGTTGATCCGCGTGCTTTATTCTGAAATCGGCCGGATTTTGAACCATTTGCTGAACGTGACCACCCAAGCGATGGACGTTGGTGCGCTGACGCCGCCATTGTGGGGCTTTGAAGAGCGCGAAAAGCTGATGATCTTTTATGAGCGGGCCTGTGGCGCGCGCATGCACGCAGCTTATGTGCGCCCCGGTGGTGTACACCAAGATCTGCCGCCTGAATTGATTGACGATATCGAAGCTTGGTGTGATCCGTTTTTAGGCGTGCTGGACGATATTGAAGGGCTTTTGACCGAAAACCGTATTTTCAAGCAGCGGAACGTTGATATTGCCACCGTAAAACTGGAAGATGCATGGGCATGGGGCTTTTCCGGCGTGATGGTGCGTGGCTCTGGCGCGAAATGGGATTTGCGCAAAAGCCAGCCTTATGAATGCTATGATGAGTTGGATTTCAACATCGCCGTGGGCAAAAATGGCGATTGTTACGACCGCTATCTGGTGCGCATGGAAGAGATGCGTGAATCTGTGAAAATTATGAAGCAGTGCATTGATTTGTTGCGCTCACCCGATGGGCAGGGGCCTGTATCGTCGGTGGATGGCAAGATTGTGCCACCAAAACGTAGCGAAATGAAGCAATCCATGGAAGGGTTGATCCACCACTTTAAGCTTTATACCGAAGGCTACAAAGTGCCTGAAGGTGAGGTTTACGCGGCGGTGGAAGCGCCGAAAGGCGAGTTTGGCGTTTATCTGGTGTCTGATGGCAGCAACAAGCCTTATCGCTGTAAAATCCGGGCACCCGGCTTTGCACATATGTCGGCCATGGACTTTTTGAGCCGTGGCCATATGTTGGCTGACGTGTCAGCCATTATTGGTACTCTTGATATCGTTTTTGGCGAGGTGGATCGCTAATGTCAGTTCGTCGTCTCGCAGAAGATCACATTCAACCGCAAGAATTTGCGTTTAATGCCGACAATAAAAAGTGGGCCAAGCAAACCATTGCGAAATATCCAAAAGGCCGTCAGCAATCTGCTGTGATCCCGTTGTTGATGCGGGCGCAGGAGCAGGATGGTTGGGTGACCAAGGCCGCGATTGAGCATGTCGCCGACATGCTTGAAATGCCTTATATCCGCGTTTTGGAAGTTGCGACCTTCTATACACAGTTTCAGCTTAAGCCGGTTGGCACCAAAGCGCATATCCAAGTGTGTGGCACCACACCTTGCATGCTGCGCGGCTCTGGCGATTTGATCAAAGTTTGCAAAAGCAAGATCAATGAACAGCCCTTTGAAACCAATGAAGAGCGCACGCTTTCCTGGGAAGAGGTTGAATGCCTGGGTGCATGTGTGAATGCGCCAATGGTGATGGTGTTTAAAGACACTTATGAAGATTTGACCCCGGAACGCTTTGAAGAAATCATTGATGAATTTGAAGCAGGCAAAGACGTTAGGACCGGGCCACAGATTGATCGGCAATTTGCTGCACCCGAAGGTGGGCATGTAACGCTCACTGACGTGCCCGCACGTGCACAGTCTGCGCGTCAGCCTGCCAAAAAGGCTGATGCCAAAACATCTGCACCAAAACCGACTGCCAAAGAAAAGGCAGAAGAACCGGGTGCCGATGTCAAGAAGCCGAGCAAGACGGCAAAAAAAGCCGCGGCAAAGGCCGACAATGAGCAGATGAAAGAGCCATTGTTTGAAGCGCCGGAAGGTCAAAAAGACGACTTGAAGCTAATTTCAGGCGTTGGACCCGTGCTTGAAGGCAAACTGAACGATCTGGGCATCACAACCTATGCGCAAGTGGCAAAACTGACCAAAAAGCAGATTGCTGAAGTGGACGATCGGTTGAGCTTTAAAGGGCGCATTGAACGTGATGATTGGAAAGCGCAAGCCAAAGCATTGGCAAAAGGTGGCGCTGAAGAATATCGCAGAGTCTTTGGTAAGGATCCACGCTGATGAGTGAACGTTTCTTGGGCATAGAGCTGAATGCGAACAACATCATGTTGGCGATTGCCTTTATGGTGGGCACCTATATTGCCATTCGTCTGATCGCGTTCTTTGCCGCTTTTCTCACAAATGGCCTTTTCGGTGTTGTCGTTAGCGCGGCCATCGGGCTGGTATTGTTTTATGCATTCATGCGGGGGCGTCGATAATGCTTACAGATAAAGACCGCATTTTCACCAACCTATATGGTTTTGAAGATTGGGGCCTTGAGGGCGCGAAAAAACGTGGTTCATGGTCGCAAACAAAAAGCTTTATTGATAAGGGGCGCGACTGGATCACCGAAGAGGTGAAGGGTTCCGGTCTGCGTGGTCGTGGTGGCGCTGGCTTCCCGACTGGCCTTAAATGGAGCTTTATGCCCAAGCAAAGCGATGGTCGCCCCCACTATCTGGTGGTGAATGCTGATGAATCCGAGCCGGGCACCTGTAAAGACCGTGAAATTATGCGCCATGACCCGCATCACCTTGTTGAAGGGTGCTTGTTGGCGGGCCGCGCGATGGATGCACACACTGCTTATATTTATGTGCGCGGCGAGTTTGTGCGCGAGCGTGAACGGTTGCAGGCGGCTGTGGATCAGGCCTATGAGGCCAATCTGATCGGCAAAAACAACGTGCATGGCTGGGACTTTGATATTGTCGTGCACCATGGTGCCGGTGCGTATATTTGTGGTGAAGAAACCGCATTGCTGGAAAGCCTTGAAGGCAAAAAAGGTCAGCCTCGGTTGAAGCCACCTTTCCCGGCGGGTATGGGCCTTTATGGCTGTCCCTCCACCGTGAACAATGTGGAATCGATTGCGGTTGTGCCGGAGATTTTGCGGCGCGGGGGCTCATGGTTTGCCGGTCTTGGCCGGGAAAACAACACGGGTTCGAAACTTTTCTGCGTTTCTGGCCACGTGAACCAGCCAGCGACATTTGAAGAAGAAATGGGCATCACCTTCGGCGAATTGATCGACAAACATTGCGGTGGTATTCGCGGCGGTTGGGACAATTTGCTGGCGGTTATTCCTGGCGGTTCGTCTGTGCCCTGTGTGCCGGGCCACAAGATGCGCGATGCCATTATGGATTTTGACGGGCTGAAAGAAGTTGGCTCTTCATTGGGTACGGCAGCTGTTATTGTGATGGACAAATCGACAGATATCATCGCGGCAATTGCGCGGCTGGCCTATTTCTACAAGCACGAAAGCTGCGGTCAGTGCACCCCGTGTCGTGAGGGCACAGGCTGGATGTATCGTGTGATGGAACGCATGGTGCGCGGCGAAGCGCAAAAGCGTGAAATTGATATGCTGTTTGAAGTGACCAAGCAGGTTGAAGGACACACAATTTGTGCGTTGGGCGATGCGGCGGCATGGCCCATTCAAGGTTTGATCCGCAATTTCCGGCCGGAAATTGAAGCCCGGATTGATCAATACACGCACAATGCGAAAGCAGAGGGTGCTGTGCCTTCTGTTGCAGCGGAATAAGGCGGCAAGAGCATGGCCAATATTAAAGTAGACGGTAATGAAATTGAGGTTCCAGATCACTACACGCTGATGCAGGCGTGTGAGGAAGCTGGTGCTGAAATTCCACGTTTTTGTTATCACGAACGGCTTTCTGTGGCGGGCAACTGCCGCATGTGCCTTGTGGAAGTAAAGGGCGGCCCGCCAAAACCTGCGGCTTCTTGTGCCATGAGCGTGCGCGATTTGCGCCCCGGGCCGGAAGGGCAACCGCCTGAAGTGTTCACCAACACACCTATGGTGAAAAAAGCGCGCGAAGGCGTGATGGAATTTTTGCTGATCAACCACCCGCTGGATTGCCCGATTTGCGACCAGGGCGGCGAGTGTGACCTGCAAGACCAGGCCATGGCTTATGGCATGGACAATTCGCGCTATCAGGAAAATAAACGCGCGGTGGAAGACAAATATATCGGGCCATTGGTGAAAACCATTATGACCCGCTGTATTCACTGCACACGCTGTGTGCGGTTCACCACCGAAGTGGCGGGCATTTCCGAGCTTGGTTTGATTGGTCGTGGTGAAGATGCGGAAATCACCACTTATCTTGAGCAGGCAATGACATCAGAGTTGCAAGGCAATGTGATTGACCTTTGTCCTGTTGGTGCCTTGACCTCCAAGCCTTATGCCTTTCAGGCGCGGCCTTGGGAATTAAACAAGACTGAAAGCATCGACGTCATGGACGCGGTCGGCTCCAACATTCGGGTGGATAGCCGCGGTCGCGAAGTGATGCGCGTGATGCCGCGGGTGAACGAGGCGATCAATGAAGAGTGGATTTCAGACAAGACGCGCTTCATTTGGGACGGCTTGAAGTCACAGCGCCTTGATAAGGTTTATGTGAAAAAGAACCGCAAGTTGCAGGCGTCTGACTGGAATGACGCGTTTGCGACCATCGCTCGCGCGGTGAAAAAAGCTGATCCAGCAAAAATCGGCGCGTTGGCTGGCGATTTGGCTGGTGCGGAAGAAATGTATGCGCTGAAAGCGCTGTTGAGCGCTGTTGGTGCAAAAAGCTTTGATTGTCGGCCAGTTGGTTCGGCAATCGATCCTTCTAAGGGGCGCGCAAGCTACATCATGAATGCTGGCATTACCGGCATTGAAGAAGCAGATGCGATTTTGATTGTGGGCAGTGACCCACGCAAAGAGGCATCTTTGGTCAATGCTCGGATCCGCAAAGCTTGGCGGCAGAACGGCACACCGATCGCCGTGATCGGTGAAAATGCCGATCTGAAGTATGATTATGCCTATCTGGGCACCGGCACGGAAGCTTTGGCGGCTTTGGCGGCAGGCGACGACAAGTTTGCAAATGTGCTGAAAAAGGCGAAGAAACCCATGATTATTGTGGGTGAAGGCGCTTTGACCGGCACAACGGCTAAGGATGTGTTGGCGTTGAGCACACAAATCGCATCCGACAATGGCGCGCTGAGCGATGATTGGAACGGCTTTGCCGTGTTGCATAACGCGGCAGGTCGCGTCGGCGGTTTGGATGTTGGCTTTGTGCCTGAGCGTGGTGGCATGGATGCCGCCAAGATGCAGGCAGCGGCCAAAAAAGGCGAGCTGGACGTTGTGTTCTTGCTGGGGGCAGACAATTACGATCTGAGCGCCTTTGAAAATAGCTTTGTGGTTTATATCGGCTCCCATGGTGATCGCGGTGCCCATGCGGCGGATGTGATCTTGCCGGGTTCGGCCTACACTGAGAAGAGCGTCACCTATGTGAATACGGCAGGTATTGTGCAACGCACAAGTCGCGCTGTATTTGGACCAGGTGAGGCCAAAGAAGATTGGGCCATTTTGCGGGCGTTGAGCGCTCATTTGGACGCGACATTGCCGTTCGACAATCTCAACCAGTTGCGCGCTGCGATGTTTGCGGATGTGCCGCATCTGGCTGTTGTGGAAGGCCCGGTTGAAACAAAAGCCGCTGATGTGGCCAAATTGGCCAAGGTGCCGGCAAAAATTAAACCTGGTGCTTTGGTGTCACCAATTGACGATTTCTATTTGACCAATCCAATTGCGCGGGCATCCAAAGTGATGGCTGAATGTTCGCAATTGGCGCTTGGGCAAGTTAAAGAAGCTGCGGAGTAGGGGCTGAATTATGGATTGGTTACTCCCATCACTTGATTATTTGCTCGGCGTACCCTTTTTGGGATTGGGTGAACAAATCGGGTTTATTTGGAAAGCGCTCTTGCTGCTGGTGACGTTGCTGGTGTTTGTGGCCTATGTGCTGCTGGCGGACCGGAAAGTCTGGGCAGCGGTACAGATTCGTCGTGGCCCGAACGTGGTTGGTGCCTTCGGTTTGCTGCAAAGCTTTGCCGACTTGTTGAAGTTCGTCTTCAAGGAGCCACTGATTCCAGCTGGGTCTGACAAAGTCGTGTTTTTGCTGGCGCCGTTTATCACCGTTCTGGTGTCTTTGGCGGCCTGGGCCGTTGTGCCAATTGATGAAGGCTGGGCCATGGCTGACATCAATGTCGGCATTTTGTATATTCTGGCGATTTCTTCGCTCGGCGTTTATGGCGTGATCATGGGGGGGTGGGCCTCCAACTCGAAATACCCGTTTTTGGGCGCTTTGCGTTCTGCCGCGCAAATGGTTTCTTATGAAGTTTCCATCGGTTTTGTGATCATCACCGTGTTGCTGTGCGTCGGGTCTTTGAACCTGACCGACATTGTGATTGCGCAAAGAGAAATGGGCCTGGCGCATATGTTGGGCGTGCCTTGGTTGTCCTTTCTCAACTGGTTCTGGCTGCCTTTGTTCCCAATGTTCATCATCTTTTTCATCTCGGCCTTGGCCGAAACAAACCGTCCTCCATTCGATTTGCCGGAAGCTGAATCTGAGCTGGTGGCGGGCTTTATGGTGGAATATGGCTCAACCCCTTACATGATGTTTATGTTGGGCGAGTATGTGGCCATTGTGTTGATGTGCGCACTGACCACGATCCTGTTTATGGGCGGCTGGTTGCCGCCAATTGATGTGGCGCCGCTGAACTGGATTCCCGGTGCGGTCTGGTTTGTGCTGAAAACCTGCCTTGTGTTCTTCATGTTTGCGATGGTGAAAGCCTTTGTGCCGCGCTATCGCTATGACCAATTGATGCGTTTGGGCTGGAAAGTGTTCTTGCCGATTTCCATCGTAATGATTTTTGCCGTTGCTTTGGTGCTGCAGCTTACGGGCTGGGGCTGGCACGGCGGTGTGGCTTAAGGGGAAACGACCAATGCGAGCAATTCAGTTTCTCAACTCGTTATTGCTGAAAGAGTTTGTTTCGACATTCTTTCTGGCGATGCGCTATTTCTTTAAACCGAAGCCAACCATCAACTATCCGTTTGAAAAGGGACCAGTGAGCCCGCGTTTTCGTGGAGAGCATGCCTTGCGCCGCTATCCGAACGGGGAAGAGCGTTGCATTGCCTGCAAATTGTGTGAAGCGATTTGCCCAGCACAGGCGATCACTATTGAAGCGGGGCCCCGCCAGAATGATGGTACCCGCCGCACCGTTCGGTACGACATCGATATGGTGAAATGCATCTATTGCGGCTTTTGCCAGGAAGCGTGCCCCGTGGACGCGATTGTGGAAGGGCCAAATTTTGAATTTGCGACCGAAACCCGCGAAGAGCTTTATTTCGACAAGGAGAAGCTTTTGGAAAATGGTGACCGTTGGGAACGTGAGATTGCTGCCAATCTTGCTGCCGACGCACCATATCGCTAGGAGCTTGATGATATGACCCTTCAACTCGCATTTTTCTATTTGTTTTCAACGGTGGCGATCATCTCGGCAGTGATGGTGATTTCGGCGCGTAACCCGGTGCATTCTGTGCTGTTTTTGATCCTCGCCTTTGTGAATGGCGCGGGCATCTTCATGCTGGCCGGGGCTGAGTTTTTGGCGCTGCTGCTCATCGTTGTTTATGTGGGCGCGGTGATGGTGCTGTTCCTGTTTGTGGTGATGATGCTGGACATCGACTTCGCGGAATTGCGACAGGGGATATTGCAATATGCGCCCATTGGCGCCTTGATTGGCGGCATTTTGCTGATTGAGCTGATTTTGGTGGCTGGGTCATTTGTGATCACACCGGAAGTGGCCACATCAAGCGCAGTGCCATTTGTGGAAGGCATGTCCAACACCGAGGCTTTGGGCAACATGCTTTACACCCGCTATGTCTATCTGTTCGAAGCTGCCGGGCTGATTTTGTTGGTGGCGATGATCGGGGCGATCGTTTTGACATTGAAGCATAAGCCGAATGTGAAGCGGCAGGATATTAATGCGCAGGTTGCGCGCAAACGCGAAGATGCTGTCGAAGTGGTCAGCGTCGAGAGCGGCAAAGGGATTTAATTGGGGGCCTAAATGATACCGGATATCGGACTTGGTCATTTTCTGACCGTGGCGGCCATTTTATTTACGCTTGGCGTATTTGGCATATTTCTGAATCGGAAGAATGTGATCATCATTCTCATGTCAGTGGAATTGATCCTTTTGGCAGTGAACATCAACTTTGTGGCGTTCAGCGCCCATCTGCAAGATCTGGCTGGCCAGGTGTTCGCCTTGATGATTTTGACCGTTGCGGCGGCTGAAGCGGCGATCGGTTTGGCGATCCTTGTGGTGTTTTATCGTAACCGCGGCTCCATTGCTGTGGACGATGTCAACGTGATGAAGGGCTAAACAGATGATTTATTCTGCGATTCTCTTTCTCCCGTTGATTGGGGCCTTGGTTGCTGGGCTTTTCGGCCGGTCAATCGGGCACAAGGCGGCTGAATATCTCACAACCGGCTTGCTGATGGCTTCAGCATTGCTGTCATGGTTGGTCTTCATCGGCATTATGACCGGTGGTGGCGGCGAACATGCTGCGGACGCCGAACACGGCGCTGACCATACATTCATGGCCGCTGAATCGGTGAAAGTGACCTTGTTCCGCTGGATCGACACAGGCGGGCTTGATCTTTACTGGATGATCCGGGTCGATACGCTGACAGCGGTGATGCTGGTTGTGGTGACCACCGTATCGTCTTTGGTGCACCTCTACTCCATCGGCTATATGCATGAAGATCCGCACCGTGCACGCTTCTTTGCCTATTTGTCTCTGTTTACCTTTGCCATGTTGATGCTGGTGACGGCAGACAACTTCCTGCAAATGTTCTTTGGCTGGGAAGGCGTTGGCTTGGCGTCTTATCTGTTGATTGGTTTCTGGTACAAAAAACCAAGCGCCAACGCGGCAGCGATGAAAGCCTTTATTGTCAACCGTGTGGGTGACTTTGGCTTTATCCTGGGCATCTTTGCCGCGGTGATCATGCTGGGATCAATGGATTTTGACACAGCCTTTTCCCATGTGGCGGATATGGAAGGCGTGACCTTCAACTTCCTCTGGGGACAATGGGATGCGATGACCGTCATCTGCTTGCTGTTGTTCCTTGGCGCGATGGGTAAGTCAGCCCAGTTCCTGCTGCACACCTGGTTGCCGGACGCGATGGAAGGCCCGACACCCGTTTCGGCATTGATCCACGCCGCGACCATGGTGACCGCAGGTGTGTTCATGGTGGCGCGTTTATCGCCTATGTTTGAAGCTTCACCAACGGCCTTGACCGTGGTGACGGTGATCGGCGCGATCACTGCGTTCTTCGCAGCAACGGTCGGTTTGGTGCAGAACGATATTAAACGCGTGATTGCCTATTCAACCTGTTCGCAACTGGGCTACATGTTTGTGGCGCTTGGGGTAGGGGCATACTCAGCTGGTATCTTCCACCTGTTCACCCACGCTTTCTTTAAAGCACTGTTGTTCCTTGGCGCTGGTTCGGTGATCCACGCCATGCACCACGAGCAAGACATGCGCAAAATGGGCGGCATTAAGAACAAGGTGCCTGTGACATATTGGATGATGATGATTGGCACCTTGGCGCTGACCGGGGTGGGCATTCCATTCCATCTCGTGTCTGATGCTCTGCCAAATCTTGGCTTTGCCGGCTTCTTCTCCAAAGATGCCATTATTGAGGCGGCATATGGTGCACATACGGAAGCGGGGAACTTCGCGTTCTATCTGCTGGTTGTGGCGGCCTTGTTCACAAGCTTCTATTCATGGCGTCTCGTGCACTTGACCTTCCATGGCAAGACACGTGCTTCAAAAGAAGTGTTTGACCATGCCCATGAGAGCCCGAATGTGATGCTGATCCCACTTTATGTGCTGGCGGTTGGCGCGGTGCTTTCCGGTATCGTGTTCTATAATGACTTCTTTGGTCATGCCCACTATGTGGAAGAGTTCTTCCGCGGGTCTGTGGTTGTGGATGCAGAAATCATCGATGCGGCGCACCATGTGCCGGTTTGGGTGAAACTTTCTGCCACATTTGCCATGATTATTGGCTTTATCACCGCCTGGTGGTTCTATATCGCCAAGCCGAGCCTGCCCAAAGCATTGGCGAAAGAACATTCCGGACTTTACGCCTTCCTGCTCAACAAATGGTACTTTGATGAACTCTACGACTTCATCTTTGTGCGCCCGGCCAAATGGCTTGGCCGCGTGTTGTGGCGCGGGTTCGACGACTGGTTTGTTGATGGTATTATTGTGGGCGGCCTGGCACGGCGCGTAAAAGACGTGACCAATCAGGTTGTGAAACTGCAATCTGGCTATCTCTACCACTACGCACTGGCCATGCTGATCGGCGTGGCTGCACTGATTACCTGGGCGATTGCTGCAGGGGGCCTACTCGGATGAATATTATAAATAACAACATCCTATCGATTCTGACCTTCCTGCCATTGGTGGGTGTCTTTTTCCTATTGATCGTGCCGGGCAATGATGAACTGGCCAAAAACAATATGCGCCGGATTGCGTTGGCGACCACCTTGGTGACCTTTGTGTTCTCTCTGGTGATGTGGGCCATGTTTGATTCATCAAATCCCGGTTTCCAGTTTGTGCAAAACCACAGCTGGATCGGCGATGATGTGATCGGCTATCGGATGGGCGTGGATGGGATTTCGATCCTGTTTATCGTTCTGACCGGTCTGTTGATGCCCATGTGTGTGTTGGCGAGCTGGGAGTCAGTTCAAAACCGGGTGCGCGAATATATGGTTGCGTTCCTGATCCTTGAATTCTTGATGATCGGCGTGTTCGCCACGCTTGATCTTGCGATGTTCTATGTCTTCTTTGAAGGCGGTTTGATCCCCATGTTCCTGATCATCGGGATATGGGGCGGCAAGAAGCGGATTCAGGCGAGCTATAAGTTCTTCTTCTATACCTTTATCGGTTCGGTGCTGATGCTGTTGGCGGTGATGGCCATGTATTGGCAGGCTGGCACCTTGGATATCTCGAAGCTGTTGCAGTTCGAGTTCTCTTCGGAGTCGCAATATTGGCTCTGGCTGGCGTTCTTCGCTTCGCTTGCGGTGAAGATGCCGATGTGGCCGTTCCACCGCTGGTTGCCAGAAGCGCACGTTGAAGCGCCAACGGCTGGTTCGGTGATCCTGGCGGCGATTCTGTTGAAAATGGGCGGTTACGGCTTCTTGCGGTTCTCCTTGCCCATGTTCCCGGAAGCTTCGGCTTATTTCTCGAACTTTGTGTTCGTGTTGTCCGTTGCGGCGATCATCATCACCTCGCTGGTGGCGTTGGTGCAGGAAGATATCAAAAAACTGATCGCTTATTCGTCTGTGGCGCATATGGGTTATGTGACCATGGGTATTTTCGCCGGCAATATCCTGGGCGTACAGGGCGCGATCTTCCAAATGATTTCGCACGGTATTGTATCTGGCGCATTGTTCTTGTGTGTGGGCGTGATTTACGACCGGATGCACACGCGCCAGATTGATGCTTATGGCGGCCTGGTGGAGCGTATGCCGAAATATGCCTTTGCCTTTATGGTGTTTACCATGGCCAATGTCGGCCTGCCGGGTACCAGCGGCTTTGTGGGCGAGTTCCTGACGCTGATGGGCATTTTCCAGGTGAATACCTGGGTGGCCTTCGGTGCGGCCTTCGGGGTGATCTTCTCCGCCGGTTACGCCTTGTGGCTCTATCGTCGGGTGATTTTCGGCGTGCTGGAAAAAGAGAATTTGAAGGCAATCATGGATATGAGCCCGCGCGAAATGGCGGTGATCGTGCCCTTGATCTTCCTGACGATCTTTTTCGGCTTCTATCCAGCGCCAATTCTGGATGCGACCGCCGCGTCTGTTGAGCAGTTGGTCAACCAATATCAAATGAGCCTGGGGCAAGTCGGCGCCCTTGCCGAAGTTGCGCGCTAGGGGGATATAATGAATTCTGATTTGACTTCTTTTGCAGATCTGGCGCCAGCCTTTCCTGAATTGATGCTGGCGATCGGGGCGATCGTATTGCTGATGGTGGGGGTGTTCACCTCCGCTAAAAGCTCAAACCAGGTGGTGTTGGGCATTGCCATGGGCCTGTTGGCCCTGACGGCTGTGCTTGAGGTGATCCATCCGGTCAATGGCGTGTTGTTCAACGGCGCGTTCGTCCAGGATGATTTTGCCCGCTTTATGAAAGTGCTGGTGCTGATTGGTTCGGCCTTTGCGCTGGCGATCTCCGTTTCCAGTGCGGACGAGCATAAGCTCAACAAGTTTGAGTATCCGGTGCTGGTGGTGCTGGCGACGCTCGGCATGCTGATGATGATTTCAGCCAATGATCTGATCTCATTGTATGTTGGCCTCGAGCTGCAATCCCTGTCGCTCTATGTGATCGCGGCGTTCAAGCGCGACTCCGGTAAGGCGACCGAAGCTGGCTTGAAATATTTCGTGTTGGGCGCTTTGTCTTCCGGCATGCTGCTTTATGGTTCGTCGATGGTGTATGGCTTTACTGGCCACACACAGCTAAACCTGATCGCCGAAGCGATTTCGCTGGGCGAACCTTCACTTGGCCTCATCGTTGGCCTTGTGTTTGTGCTGGCGGGTCTGGCGTTTAAAGTGTCTGCCGTACCGTTCCATATGTGGACACCAGATGTTTATCAGGGTGTGCCGACACCGGTCACCGCATTCTTTGCTTCTGCCCCGAAAGTGGCGGCAATGGCGTTGTTTGTTCGGGTGGTCTTCGACACATTTGAGCCAATTGCAAAAGACTGGCAGCAGATTGTGATCTTTATCTCAATCGCGTCCATGATCCTGGCGGCCTTTGCAGCGATTGGGCAAAAAAATATCAAGCGTCTGATTGCTTATTCGTCCATCGGCCATGTGGGCTTTGCCCTGGTCGGGCTTTCTGCAGGATCTCAGATCGGGGTTGAGGGTGTTGCCGTTTATATGGCGATTTACCTCACCATGACCCTTGGCCTGTTCGCCTGTATCCTGGCGCTCAAAAACGATGAGGGCTATGTGGAGCAGATTGATGATCTGGCCGGTTTGGCCCAGTCCCGTCCGTTTGTGGCGGCCGGGATTGCCATCATCATGTTCTCGTTGATTGGCTTGCCACCTTTGGCCGGTTTCTTTGCCAAGTGGCAGGTGTTTCTGGCGGCGATTGAAGCGCAATTGTTTGTGTTGGCGGTGATCGGCGTTTTGGCCAGTGCGGTGAGCGCGTTCTATTATCTTCGGATCATCAAAGTGATGTATTTCGACGAGGTGGTTCACCAATTCGACGAGTCTGTGTTCGCGCTGCGCTTCATTATCGCCATTTCGGGCTTTTTGATCGTGACCTATTATTTCACGCTCGGTGTGCCGTTGACGCAATGGGCACAAACAGCAGCAGGTAGCCTCTTTTAGTGGTTAGCCTTGGTGAACGCGCGCTGGCGGCGGGCTATGGTTTACGGCATGTGCCGAGCATAGGTTCCACCAGCGCCACATTGATGCAAGATGCTTTAGACGGGGCCACTGGCCCCGTTTGGCTTGTGGCTGACGAGCAGGTGGATGGCAAGGGGCGGCGCGGCCGGTTCTGGCACTCACCGCCGGGCAATCTCTACGCTTCCATGTTGTTGAGTGATCCTGCGCCTAGCGAGAAGGTGGCGCAGTTGTCTTTTGTGCTGGCGTTGGCTCTGCGGGATGCCGTGTGCCAGATCGCAGAGGCGCAAGGTGTTGCTGGCCTGGACGTGGAGTTGAAATGGCCTAATGATCTGATGATCAATGGGAAAAAGTGTGCCGGTCTATTGCTGGAAGGTGGTATGAAAGGGCAAAGCCGCTTTGTGGTGATCGGTATGGGGGTGAATTTGGCATTTCACCCCGACAAGTCCAACCACCCGGCGAGTAACTTTGCTGCATTTGGACTAAACACATCGCCCGCGCATTTCTTCGCGTTTTTGTCTGATGCGGTGGCGCGGCGAATAGACCAATGGGCGCGTGGCAGTCAGTTTGATCAAATTAGAGCCGATTGGCTTGCCCATGCGTATCGAATGGGCGAGGTGATGCGGATTAATGCCAATGCGGAAAGCTATGAAGCGCGGCTTGAAGGGGTGGACCCGACAGGTGGATTGATTGTTGATCATATGGGTCGGCAGCGCATCGTGACCGCAGGCGAAATATTCAATTTATAACGGAAGTATTTTTTATGCAGGACCAGTTGGTTTTTGTCCCTTTAGGCGGCGTTGGCGAGATCGGTATGAATTTCGGTCTTTATGGTGTTGGCGCACCAGATGATCGGAAATGGCTGATCGTGGATTGCGGGCTGACTTTTGGCGGTCCTGACCTGCCCGGCATTGAGCTGGTGATGCCAGACTTGCGGTTTTTGGAAGATGAGGTCGATAATATTGTGGGCATGGTGCTCACCCATGCCCATGAGGACCATTATGGCGGGGTGATGGATTTATGGCCGCTTCTGGAGTGCGATGTCTATGCTTCGCCCTTTGCCGCTGAAATGCTGAAAGCCAAGGGTCGGTCCAACAATTTTGATTATGAAGTGCCGGTGAAAGTGGTGCAGCAGGGCGATACGATCGAGCTGGGGCCGTTCAAGGTTGAACTGATCAATGTGGCCCACTCAATTCCGGAAAGCTCTGCCCTTTATATCGAAACACCTGCCGGGCGGGCATTGCATACGGGCGATTGGAAGATCGACCCATCCCCTGTAGGCAACCCACCGACAGACGAAAAGCGCTTGCGCGAGATCGGGGCAATGGATGCGCCACTGGCCTTGATTTGCGACAGCACCAATGCCGTGCGCGACGGGGTGAGCCCGGGTGAGGGTGAAGTGGCTGAAAGCTTGGAAAAGCTGATGCTTGAGGCGCCCAATCGGGTCGCCGTAACCATTTTTGCCTCCAATGTGGGGCGGATGATTTCCATCGCCCGCGCTGCACAAAAGGCGGGACGGCATGTGGTGGCTTCCGGTCGTGCCATTCACCGCACATCTGAAATAGCGCGTGATCTTGGCCTGTTTGAAGGTATTGAACCCTTTCTGGATCAGGATGCATTTGGTTATTTGCCCCGCGAGAAGGTGTGTTTGATCTGCACCGGGTCACAAGGGGAATCCAGGGCGGCGATGGCGCGAATTGCGCGGGATGACCATCCGGTGCTGACGCTTAATCGGGGCGATCAGGTAATCTTTTCCTCCAAGGCCATTCCGGGGAATGAGAAGGATGTGCTGGATATTCAGAACATGCTGATCAATCAGGGGGTAAAAGTGATCACGGATCGGGATGCGTTAGTGCATGTGTCTGGCCACCCGCGTCGCGACGAGCTGCGCCAGCTTTATAATTGGTTGAAGCCGAATGTGTTGGTGCCGGTGCATGGGGAAGCGGCGCATTTGGAAGCGCAGGCGGAGTTGGGACGCGAAGCGGGCATTGAAACCGTCATGTCGATCCGCAATGGCGATATGGCCATGCTTTATCCGAAACCTGAGTTTTTAAAGGACGAGGTTCCCTCCGGGCGCCTCTATCTTGATGGCGATATATTGTGTACGCCGGACGAAAGCGGGGTGCGTGAGCGACGCAAGCTCAGCTTTGGCGGCCATATAGCCATTTCGCTGGTGATTGATGGCAAAGGGCAATTGCGCGATGCGCCACAAGTTGAGCTGTATGGCTTGCCGCAACTTGAGGATGAGGAAGAAGATTTCGAGCAGGTGGTGAACAAAGCTATTGATGGGACCATCCGCTCAATGCCGGCCAAGAAGCGTGGCGCAACTGAAGTGCTGGCGGAAGCCATGCGACGAGCTGTCCGCTCGGAAGTGAATCAATTTTGGGGTAAAAAGCCCATTGTAAAAGTGTTCGTCCATAAGGTGTAAGCAGATGGGACTGGTTTCTTCGATTGCGCTCTATTTTGTGTTGTGGTGGTTGTGCTTTTTTGTGGCGCTTCCGATTGGCGCACACTCGCACGCCGAGCAAAATATAGAGGTGGACAAGGGTTCCGAAGCGGCCGCGCCCACTAAGCCGCATTTGATCAAGAAAATGTTGGTGGCGACGGTTGGTGCGTTTCTATTGCTATGGCTTACCCAATGGGTTTTGGCGCTGCCAAGCTTGCAGTATTACTGGAAGTAACTTCTGTAACATATTGATAGTCAACAAAAAACAGGGCCGAAGCCCTGTTAATTAGTTTCGCGACAATTCGTTGGACTTACTCAAGCTCTTAAAGAGCGAGGCCAACGTTCCTCCCTAGACCTTGTCAGCGTACACGGGACTGGATTTGATCAACAGCCCTCTTATTGGGGTTGGACACTAACAACTTAAAATGGTCCTGTCACCCGGTTTTTGGCGCCAAATTGATAAAAATTGGAAAATTGGTTTACGTGGGTGCTGGATGAAGAAAAAATGCCCCGAAAAACCTTGCATCTAAGCGACTTATGGCGTTTTGTGCCAGCTGTTAACCCTGTTTGACGAGTCGAGAGAAAGCAAGAATAGATCATGCGCCTGTCAAAATATTTTCTGCCTGTTTTAAAAGAAACACCCAAGGAAGCGGAAATCGTTTCGCACCGTCTGATGCTGCGCGCCGCGATGCTGAAGCAGGAGGCCAGCGGCCTTTATGCCTGGCTGCCGTTGGGGTACCGGGTGTTGCGCAAGGTGCAGAACATTATTGAGCAGGAGCAGGACCGGGCCGGGGCCATCGAGTTGCTGATGCCGACCTTGCAGCCTGCTGATCTGTGGCGCGAGAGTGGTCGCTATGATGCCTATGGCAAGGAAATGCTGCGGGTGACTGACCGGCACGAGCGCGACATGCTTTATGGGCCGACCAATGAGGAAATGATCACCTCGATTTTCCGTTCGAACGTTAAGTCTTATAAGGATCTGCCGCTCAATCTTTATCACATCCAGTGGAAATTCCGCGACGAGATTCGTCCACGTTTCGGCACCATGCGGAGCCGCGAGTTTTTGATGAAAGATGCCTATTCGTTCGATTTGGACAAGGAAGCGTCAGTCAAATCCTATCACCGCATGTTCGTGTCTTATTTGCGCACTTACTACCGTATGGGGCTGACAGCTATTCCCATGCAGGCAGAGACCGGGCCGATTGGTGGCGATTTGAGCCATGAATTCATCGTGCTCGCCGATACCGGCGAAAGCGGCGTGTTCTGCGACAAGGCACTGCTGGACCAGCCCATTCCACCTAAAGATGTGGATTATGATGGCGATTTGACCTCTTACGTCAATGACTGGACCAAGCTCTATGCCGCCACGGAAGATATGATCGATATGGACAAGTTCCAGGCGGAAGTGCCCGAGGAGCGCCGGGTTGAGGCGCGCGGCATTGAAGTGGGGCAGGTGTTCTATTTCGGCACGAAATATTCTGAGCCCATGGGCGCAACTGTAGCCGATGCCAATGGCAAAGACGTGCCGGTGCATATGGGGTCTTACGGGATTGGCCTGACGCGGTTGGTGCCGGCGATTATTGAGGCCAGCCATGATGATGACGGCATTATCTGGCCGGTTTCTGTGGCGCCTTTCGAGCTGGCGCTGATCAATCTCAAGACTGGCGACGAGAGCTGTGTTGAACAGTGTGACGCGCTTTATCAGCAACTTGAAAATGCGGGCATTGAAGTTCTGTATGATGATCGTGATATGGGGGCTGGCGGCAAATTTGCCACGGCTGATCTGATCGGCTTGCCTTATCAGATGATTGTGGGACCACGCGGCCTTAAAAATAACGAAGTTGAGATCAAGAATCGTAAAACTGGCGACCGCACCAATGTGTCGTTGGAACAGGCCGTTGACTTCCTCCTTGAGCGCATTGTGCCGGAACGCAGACAGGATATTTAAAATATGAGTGACGCCGCGCAGACCCCGCAAAACCGTCCCTTTTCGCGGTTTGAATTTATGGTGGCTTGGCGTTATCTGCGTGCGCGCCGGGAAGAAGCCTTTATTTCGGTGATTGCGGCGCTCACCCTGACCGGCATTGCCATTGGCGTGGCCACCTTGATCGTAGTGATGTCGGTGATGAACGGGTTTCGCGCTGAACTGCTGGACAAGATTTTGGGCCTGAATGGCCATTTTACGGCCTTTCCGCTGGAAGAGCAGTTCGAAGACTATGATCAGATCATTCCCAAAATCGAGGGCGTTGACGGCGTGGAAGCCGTGGTGGCGTTTGCTGAAGGGCAGGCACTGGCCTCGGGCATTGGCCGCTCCACCGGCGTGGCGGTGCGCGGAATCAATGAGCGCGATCTGAACAAGATGCCACTTTTTGCCGAATCTGCGGTGTTGGGCGGCTTCGATGGCTGGAATGAAGGCAAGGGCGTGGCCATCGGCATGCGCCTGGCACAAAATTTGGGCGTATCGGTTGGCGATACAGTGACGATTATTACGCCGGAAGGCACGGTAACGCCCTTTGGTACGGCGCCGCAAATCCGGACCTATCCGGTGGATGTGGTGTTTGAATTGGGCATGGTCGAGTTTGACAGTTATTTCGTCTATATGCCGCTGCAACTGGCGCAGAATTATTTCAAACTATTCCGCGATGTGCTGAAAGATGGTGTTGAGCCGCTGCCACTGGACGCCACCGACGAGCAGATTGACGAAGCCTATGAGCGGATTTATTCCGTGACCGGGTTGGAAATTTTTCTGGATGATCCTGATTCCATCCACGATATGCGCGAGCCGATCCAGGAAGCGGCGGGGCGGCCCATGATCTTGTCAGACTGGCAGCGCCGCAATGAAACCTTCTTCTCGGCGCTGCAGGTGGAGCGGGTGGTGATGTTTGTCATCCTCTCCATGATTGTGCTGGTGGCCGTGTTCAATATTATTTCTTCGCTGGTTATGCTGGTGAAAGAGAAAAACAGCGACATTGCCATTTTGCGCACCATGGGTGCGACGCGGGCGTCGATTATGCGCATCTTTTGCATGACCGGCACGGCGATTGGCGTGGCGGGCACATTGATCGGCCTGATTGCCGGACTCGTTTTGGCCTCGAATGCAGAACCGATCCGAGCTTGGATTTCTGAGACCATCGGCATCACGCTGTTTCCGCCTGAAGTGTTTTTCCTTTCCTCGTTGCCGTCGAAAACTGATCCATTTGAGGTGATCTTTGTGGTGAGTCTGGCGTTGATTTTGAGTTTTGCCGCATCGCTTTATCCGGCGTGGCGCGCGGCGCAATATGATCCAGTTGAGGCCCTGCGTTATGGCTGATTTGAAATTGTCTTTACGTGGTGTGCATCGCCATTATCTGGAACGAGACGCACGGCTCGACATTTTAGTGAATGTCGCGCTTGATATCGCCGCGGGCGAGATTGTGGCGCTGGTGGCGCCTTCGGGCGCGGGCAAATCGACCTTGTTGCATGTATGCGGCCTTTTGGAACGGCCCCAGCAAGGGGAAATTACGATTTGCGGTACGTCAGCGCATGAGCTGAATGACCGAGCGCGCACGCTGCTGCGCCGGCAAAATGTGGGCTATATTTATCAATTCCACCATCTGCTGCCCGAATTTTCGGCCAGAGAGAATATTATGATGCCGCTATTGATTGCCGGTGTCGAACGGGGCGCGGCGCAGGAACGGGCAGATGCGCTTTTGAACCATATGGTGATCAAGGAGCGCGGTGACCATCGTCCAGCCCAGCTGTCCGGCGGGGAGCAGCAACGGGTGGCTATTGGCCGCGCCATGGCCAACAACCCGGGATTGATTTTGGCGGACGAACCGACGGGCAATTTGGATCCTGAAACAAGCGGACATGTGTTTGATCTGCTGGCCAATTCTATCAAGGACCATCAGGCGGCAGGGCTGATCGCAACACACAACCACGATATTGCCCGGCGGGCGGATCGCGTGGTGACGTTAAATGGTGGCGCCGTCGTGCCAACCAAATTGGCTTAATCTGCTGCCATAGTGCCAATAAACTTATCCACCTATGTCCACAGATGTGCACAGGCTTTGAACAGGTTGCGCACTGCTTGTGCCCATTAACCATAAAAGCATCAACAGCTTTCCCACAGTCCTATGCACACTAGACGAGAACAAACGAAGAATATATAAGAACAAACAGGAAACAACGGAGGTTGCTATGTTTGTTCTGATTAAAGATGTGATGGCACTGTTCTCTCTGGCCGGGTTTAGTGCTGCGGCGCTGATGTGGATGGATGTGCTGACCAAGCTGGGCGGCGTTTAGGATTTGCAACAACGCGCCTGTGAACATCGCATAAGCTTGCTTGGCGAGCATGGGCGCTTTGTGCATAGATAGAGCCATGAGCGCGACACCTGATTTCATCCATTTGCATGCCCACTCGTCCTATTCTTTGCTGGAAGGGGCGATACAGCTGAAAAAGCTGATCGACTTAGCTGTTAATGACGGGCAGGTCGCGCTGGGGGTTGCGGACACCGGCAATTTGTTCGGGGCGCTCCAATTTTCGGATATTGCGAACCAGAAGGGGCTGCAACCAATTGTGGGTTGCGAGTTGCCGATTGAATTTGAGCCGCCTTCGGATATGCCCGGGCGCGAGCGCAAAAAGTTTGCCAAGGAATCTGTGGTGCTGATCGCCCAGACCGAACAGGGCTTTCAAAATCTCTCGGAATTGGTCTCGCGGGCCTATCTGCTGGGGGACGCCAGCGCTCTGAAAGCGCCGATTGCTTGGTTTGATGAGGGTTTGCACGAAGATTTGATCTGCCTGACCGGCGGGCTGGAAGGCGGGATTGATCCGCTTTTTGCGCAGGATTATGACCAGCAAGCAGTGACGCGGCTGGATAATCTGCGCCGCATTTTTGGCGATCGGCTCTATATTGAATTGCAACGGCATGGTAAGGATGCCCAAGCCATCAGCGAACCGCAATTGCTGGACTATGCTTATGCTCATGATGTGCCGATTGTGGCGACCAATGAGCCCTTCTTTCCCAAAAGCGATGATTTTGAGTCGCACGATGCGTTGATGGCGATTGCCGAGGGCAGCGTTGTGGCGCAGACCGAGCGGCGCAAATTATCCGATCAGCATTATTTCAAAACCCGCAAGGAAATGTGCGCGCTGTTTGCGGACTTGCCCGAGGCGATTGAAAACACAATTGAGATTGCGCAACGGGTAACATTTCGGCCGTTGAAGCGCGCGCCAATTTTGCCCAATTTTGCGGCGCCGGAGGGCATGAGCTCCGACGAAGCGGTTGAGGCGGAGGCCGAAGAGCTCTCGCGCCAAGCCCATGAGGGGCTGGAGCGGATATTGGAGCGGGATGGTCCTGCGCCTGGGATGACGGCTGATCAATATCGCGAACGGCTTGAATTTGAGCTGAACGTTATCAAAAATATGAAGTTTCCCGGCTACTTCCTGATCGTTGCCGACTTTATCAAATGGGCGAAAGAGCATGGCATTTCGGTGGGGCCGGGGCGGGGCTCTGGTGCCGGGTCGCTGGTGGCCTATGCATTGACTATTACCAACCTCGATCCGTTGCGCTATGCGTTGCTGTTCGAAAGGTTTTTGAACCCGGAACGGGTCTCGATGCCCGACTTTGACATCGATTTCTGCCAGGAGCGGCGGGAAGAGGTGATTCAATATGTGCAGCAAAAATATGGTGCCGAGCAGGTGGCGCAGATCATTACCTTCGGGACGCTGCAGGCCCGAGCGGTGTTGCGCGATGTGGGGCGGGTGTTGCAAATGCCTTATCCGCAGGTGGATCGCATTTCCAAACTGGTGCCGTCTAACCCCGCCAATCCGGTGACGTTGACCGAAGCGATTGATGGTGAGCCGCGTTTGCAAGCCATGCGCGACGAAGATGAAACCGTGGCGCAGTTGCTGGAGATGGGCAAAAAGCTCGAAGGGCTTTATCGTCACGCCTCCACTCATGCGGCGGGTATCGTGATTGGTGACCGGCCGTTGCAGCAATTGGTGCCGCTTTATCGCGATCCGCGTTCCGATATGCCGGTGTCGCAATATAATATGAAGGTGGTGGAAGAGGCCGGGCTGGTCAAATTTGACTTTCTGGGCCTCAAAACACTGACCGTGATTGAATATGCCGAGCGGCTGATCAACCGGGATGGCGGCGATTTCTCCATTGAAAACATCTCGATTGAAGATGAAAAGACCTATGAGCTTTATGCCAAGGGCGAAACGGTTGGCGTGTTTCAGGTGGAAAGTCCGGGGATGCGGCGGGCGCTTCTGGATCTCAAGCCCGACCGGTTCGAAGACATTATCGCGATTGTGGCGCTTTACCGCCCGGGTCCAATGGACAATATCCCGACCTTCTGTGCCCGGAAACATGGGCGCGAAACACCTGATTATCTGCATGATAGTTTGACCGATATTCTGAAAGAGACTTATGGGATCATCGTTTATCAGGAACAGGTGATGCAGATTGCCCAGGTTCTGTCCGGTTACTCGCTGGGTGAAGCGGATTTGTTGCGCCGCGCGATGGGTAAGAAGATCAAGGCGGAGATGGACAAGCAAAAGGTCCGCTTTGTGGAGGGCGCCGTCAAGAATGGGCTGGTGAAAGCCCAGGCCGACAATATCTTTGAGCTTGTGGCGAAATTTGCCAATTATGGCTTTAATAAATCTCACGCTGCCGCCTATGCGTTGGTGTCTTATCAAACAGGCTATCTGAAAGCCCATTATCCAAAAGAGTTTCTGGCCGCGTCCATGACACTCGATATGGGAAACACCGATAAATTGAATGATTTCAAGCGTGAGGCGCAAAGACTTAAGATTGAAGTTAAACCGCCATGCGTGAATAAATCTGAGGTTATTTTCACCGTCGAGGGCAACAATATCCATTATAGCCTTTGCGCAGTGAAGGGCGTTGGCCGCAATGTCGCGGAGCATATTGTGGCGGTGCGGGGTGACCGACCCTTTGCCGACCTGGCGGATTTTGCTGAGCGAATTGACCCAAAGATCGTCAATCGGCGTGCCTTCGAAACGCTAACACATGCCGGTGCGTTTGATGATCTTGGTTTGCGGCGCGAAGAAGTGGCTTCGCTTACGGAAACGGTGTTGAGTTCCGCCCAGCGGGCAACGAGTAACCGCAATGAAGGTATTATGGATATGTTTACCGCTGCGGCGCCTGAACCGATCAAGCCAGCGAAAAATGTGCCGAGCTGGAGCCATTCGGAGCGATTGCAGCGCGAATTCTCAGCGATTGGCTTTTATTTGTCGGCCCACCCGCTGGATGAATACCAGTCCATTTACACCGAAGGTTATGCCCAGACCTGGCAAGCATTTGAGAAAGCGGCCCGCAATGGCGCCAGCGCTGGTCGGCTGGCGGGCACGCTGGCCTCGCGCAATGATCGTAAGACCCGTAAGGGCTCGAACATGTCGATCATTACGCTCTCTGATCCTACTGGCACCTATGAATGCTTGGTGTTTTCTGAGCAGCTTGATCGGTTTGATGAGGTGTTGACCGTGGGCAATTCCATTGTGGTGGAGGTGGAAGCCGATGCGCAGCCTGATGGGGTGCGGTTGCGGCTGATCAATCTGCACCCAATTGAGCGCGCCGTGGCCAAGATGGCCAATAAGCTGGTGCTGCATCTGACCAGTAAGGACTGCATCCCGCATCTGGCCAAGCAATTGCAGCGTGGCGGTGAGGGCCAGGTGGCCATTGTGGTGATGGATGAAAACCATAATTATGAGTTTGAAATTGAATTGCCTGGGGGATACCGGTTGACGCCTGAGCTGGCCAGTTCGCTCAAGGTGATGCCCGGTGTAGCTGACGCTCGGGTGAGTGCCGGGGTTTCTGCCGGATAGGTGGCGCAAAACCGCCGATTTCCGGCTTTTTACCCTTTGCGCTTATTATTCTCCATTTAGCTATTGCCAAGGGCGCGGGTTTGCTGTATTTCCGCGCTCATCAATTCGCACGCAAAGACGGCTGCCCGTTGAGGCCGCCATCCGGTGACAAAATATGTTGCAGCTCTTTGCGGAGGTTATAACCGGTTAAAAGGAGAGAAGGCCGATGGCACTTCCTGATTTTTCTATGCGCGAACTGCTTGAAGCAGGCGTACACTTCGGACACCAAAAACATCGCTGGAACCCAAAAATGGAACAATTCATTTTTGGTGTGCGTAACGATATTCACATTATCGATTTGGCGCAAACAGTACCTGCTTTGTATAAAGCATTGCAAATGGTGTCTGATACTGTGGCCGAAGGTGGCCGCGTTCTATTTGTGGGCACCAAGCGTCAAGCTGCGCCTGTGGTGGCTGAAGCTGCGCGCCAGTCCGCACAATATTATGTGAACTCTCGTTGGTTGGGCGGCATGCTGACCAACTGGCAGACCATTTCGAAGTCAATTGCGCGTTTGCGTGAGCTGGAAGACCAGGAATCTGAAGGCATGCAAGGCTTGACCAAGAAAGAGCGTTTGCAGCGGTCTCGCGAGCGCGAGCGTCTTGAGCGCGATCTGGGCGGCATTAAAGACATGGGCAACGTGCCAAACCTGTTGTTCGTGATCGATACCAACAAAGAATCTCTGGCCCTTAATGAAGCACGTCGTCTTGGCATCCCAGTGATTGCGATTGCTGATACAAACTGCGATCCTGAAGCTGTTGACCTGCCAATTCCGGGCAATGACGATGCTGCTCGTGCCATCGAACTCTATTGCTCTTTGGTTTCCAAAGCTGCCCTTGACGGTATTTCGCGCTCATCTGTTGCCATTGGCGAAGATTTGGGTGCTGCCGTTGAAGTGAACGAGCCTGTTTTGGAAGAAGCTGCACCGGTTGCTGAAGCAGCGCCAGCCGAAGAAGCGCCTGCAGAGACAGTGGCCTCTGACGATGCACCTTTGTTTGATAAGCCTGCCGGCGATGCAGATGATTTGAAGAAAATCTCTGGTGTTGGTCCGGTGCTGGAGCAAAAGCTGAATGACTTGGGTATTTACACCTTTGCTCAGATCGCAAACTTCAGCGCAGAAGACATTGCCAATGTTGACGAGCGTTTGAACTTCAAAGGCCGCATTGAGCGCGATGGCTGGATCGACCAAGCCAAAGAGTTGAGCGCTTAATTAGCTTCATAAAATCTGCGTGTTTACACGGTAAATACGATACTTTCGATTGGGCCAGCCCGACATAGGGCTGGCAACATAGGAGATTTAAAATGGCGATCACAGCTGCACTTGTGAAAGAATTGCGCGAGCAGACCGGCGTTGGCATGATGGACTGCAAAAAAGCATTGAACGAAACCAATGGCGACTTGGAAGCTGCTGTTGACTGGCTGCGCACCAAAGGTTTGGCCAAAGCCGCTAAAAAGGCCGGTCGCGTGGCGGCAGAAGGTTTGGTCGGTGTTGTTACTTCAGGCACCAAAGGTGCTGTTGTTGAAGTGAACTCTGAAACCGACTTTGTGGCGCGTAATGCCGAATTCCAAGGTCTGGTAAACGATATTGCGACCCTTGCACTGGAAAAGGGCGATGATGTCGAGCAGCTTGCTGCGGCAACTTATCCTGGCAAGTCCCACTCCGTTGCTGACGAAGTGACAAATGCTGTTGCAAAAATCGGCGAGAACATGACCTTGCGTCGTTCGGCCACTGTTTCTGTGGATGAAGGCGTTGTTTGCAGCTATGTGCACAACGCGGTTGTCGACGGTCTTGGCGGCATCGGCATTCTTGTTGGATTGAAAACTTCTGGTGACGCATCGAAGCTGGAAGGCATTGGCCGTCAGTTGGCTATGCATATCGCTGCTACAAATCCATTGGCCATTTCGCCTGAAGGTTTGGACCAGGACGTTGTGGACCGCGAACGCGCTGTTTTTGCCGAGCAGGCCGCCGGTTCAGGCAAACCTGCTGAAATCGTTGAGAAAATGGTCGAAGGCCGCATGCGCAAATATTACGAAGAAGTGTGCTTGCTGTCTCAAACATTCGTTATTGATGGCGAAACCAAAGTTGGCGACGTTGTAAAGAACGCAGAAAAAGAAGCTGGCGCACCTGTTGAGCTGGTTGACTTTAAGCGCTTTGCCATTGGCGAAGGCATTGAAAAAGAAGAGAGCGATTTCGCCGCCGAGGTTGCAGCCGCGGCTGGTAACTAATAACCTGATCTGGAACGAGAATCTTTTTTTCTAAAGTTCCCAACTCTAGACTAGGTTAGGGCGGCAATGGCCTCTCCATCGCTTAAACGTATATTGATCAAAGTCTCCGGCGAAGCGCTCGCCGGAGACGAATCTTTTGGGATCGAATCTCAATTCCTGGATGAAGTTGCAAACCAACTCGTCCATCTCACTCAAAATGGATATGAAGTAGCCATTGTGGTTGGCGGCGGGAATATTTTCCGCGGCATGGCTGTGGCTGCAGGCGGCGCAGATCGCGTGGTTGGTGATCATATGGGCATGTTGGCCACCGTGATCAATTGCCTTGCGTTGGGCGATGCGATTCGCCGCGCTGGCGGGAATTCGCGGGTCTTCTCCAATCTGGTCATGCCTGATGTGGCGGATCATTTTACCGCAAGAGACGCTCGCAAAACGCTGGAAGATGGTGGCATCGCGATTTGCGCCGGGGGCACCGGCAATCCCTTTTTCACAACAGATACTGCGGCGGCATTAAAGGCCGTAGAGCTAGATTGTGATGCCCTATTTAAGGGCACGAAGGTGGACGGGGTCTATGATGACGATCCGTCAACCAACCCGGATGCCAAGCGATTTGATGAGATTTCGTACGATGAAGTCATCGCGCGGGACCTAAAAGTTATGGATATGGCTGCATTTGCATTGGCGCGTGACAACAAATTGCCAATTTTTGTGTATGCTCTGGACGTCGAGGGCGGTGTTCAGGCCATTATTGAGGGGAAGGCATTGTCCACTCGGGTTGGATGATCGCTATAATCAAAGGATTAGAATATGAGCGAATTTTCTTTGCAAAATCTCGACCAGCGCATGAAAAAGTCGCTGGCGGCACTGAAAGAAGAATTTGGTGGCTTGCGCACCGGACGGGCAACAACCGGCCTTTTGGACCCCATCATGGTGGATGCCTACGGCTCAAAAATGCCCTTGAATCAAGTGGCTACCGTCTCTGTGCCTGAGCCGCGGTTGCTCTCTGTGCAGGTGTGGGACAAGGGTATGACCCAATCGGTTGAAAAGGCCATCCGTGAATCTTCCCTGGGTTTGAACCCGATGGCTGAAGGTACCGTGATCCGCGTGGCCCTGCCTGAGTTGAACGAAGAGCGCCGCAAGGAGCTTACCAAGGTTGCACACCAATATGCCGAGCAAGCTAAGGTAGCGATTCGCCACATCCGTCGCGATGGTATGGATGCGCTGAAAAAACAAGAAAAAGACGGCGATATCAGCAAGGATGATATGCACCAGAAATCCGACGAGGTGCAAAAACTTACCGACAATGCGGTTGCGGAAGTCGACAAATTGTTGGCCTCCAAAGAAGCCGACATTATGCAAGTTTAGATTGCGATAAAATGTCTTATGAACCGGCCATAGAGTCATCTGACGCGCCAGCATACGCGGTTTTGCCGCGGCATATCGGCGTGATTATGGATGGCAATGGCCGGTGGGCAAGTGTGCAAGGTAAACCGCGCAATGAGGGCCACCGCGCCGGTGTTGAGGCCTTGCGTCGATTGGTTGCGTGTGCCGTTGAGTTCGACATTGAATATTTGACGATATTCAGTTTTTCTTCGGAGAACTGGACACGCCCTCAGGATGAGATTAACGCCATTTTGGGGCTGATGAAGCGATTTGTGGCGTCGGATATCAGTAAATTTGTGGCCCATAATGTTCGGGTTCGCATATTAGGGCGTCGCGAAGGCCTGTCCAAAGCGATCTTGCAAATGATCGAACAGGCGGAGAGCCGCACTGCACACTGCACGGGGCTGCAACTCAATGTTGCCTTCAATTATGGCGGCCGCCAAGAGATCACCGATGCGGTGCGCGCACTTGCACAGGATGTGGCTGCCGGCAAATTGCAGCCGGATGAGGTGGATGAAACCGCGATCGCGCAAAAACTATATACGGCAAACATGCCTGACCCGGATCTGATCTTCAGATCAAGTGGTGAAGAGCGTTTATCCAACTTCTTGTTGTGGCAAGCCGCCTATGCTGAATTTGTGTTTTTCGACGAATATTGGCCCGAATTCAACCGCGACATTTTTATGCGCACTCTAGACGAATTTGCTGGACGCAAGCGTAGATTTGGGGGCGTAGAGACATGAGCCAAAGCCCTGCGGGTCGCAAAGGACCGAATTGGAGTGATCTACGTCCGCGCCTTCTGTCTGCTTTTTTGCTTATACCGATTGTGGCGGCTGCCATTATATATGGCGATATAGCAGTGGCTGCGCTGGTGGCTGTGGCCGTCGCGCTTGCCTATCAGGAATGGTCGCGCATGGTGGGGCAGGGCAAAATGAACCGCTTCACCTATCTGATTATGGGACTGCTGGCGGTTGGAGCTGTTGTTTATCCGATTGCCGGGTTCACGGCGAGCCTAGTGTTTTTCGTGCTTGGCGCCCTTGTGGCGGCTCTCTCCGTTGACTGGCGACAGTGGCGCTTGCCTTATTATGCAGCGGGAGCGATTTTTTTCGGCGTGGCCGCCATTTGTATTTTAGCATTGCGTGGCGATAGTGTTGCTGGCATCTGGGCCACAGTGTTTCTTGCCGCGGTGATCTGGTTGACCGATAGTGGCGCCTTTTTCGTCGGGCGTTTGCTGGGCGGTGTAAAGCTTTCACCTGAAATCTCGCCGTCAAAGACCTGGTCTGGTGCGCTTGGTGGATTGGCTTTTGGCACAATGGGTGGTCTAATCGTCTGGCTCATGGCGACCGACAGTCCGTTTTGGATCGGGATCTTGATTGCATCAGTGTTGAGCATTGTGGCGCAACTGGGAGATCTTGTGGAAAGTGCGCTGAAACGCCGTTTCTTGATTAAGGACAGCGGTGATATTATTCCCGGACACGGCGGCATTCTAGATCGTATTGACAGTTTTACCTTCGGCGGCATTCTTCTTTTCTTGATTGGCGTCATTCATGCGGCATCCGATCAGGTGGCTCAGGGCGTACTTATCTGGTAACGCAATTTCATAAAGGCAATCATGACCGGCTTGTTTGGTATTCTCCTTCCGTTTCTCATCGTTTTAGTTGTGATCGTTTTCGTTCACGAGATGGGCCATTATCTTGTGGCCCGGTGGAATAATGTCGCGGTCGAAAGCTTTTCGATCGGATTTGGGCCGGAAATTGCCGGTTGGCATGACAAGAATGGTACGCGATGGAAGATATCGGCGATCCCGCTTGGAGGATATGTCAAATTTGTCGGGGATATGAACCCCGCCAGTTCGCCGGACAATGACGCGCTAGATCAGATTCCGCCTGAGGAGCGCAATCGCCTGTTTTATTACAAGAGTGTCTGGCAGCGTATCGCCATTGTGGCTGCGGGCCCGCTGGCAAACTTTATTTTCACCTTTGTGATCCTTTACGGCATGTTGCTGGGGTTGGGACGTTATATGATCGAGGCGCGGATTGACGGCATTTCGCCAGACACGCCAGCAGCCCAGTCTGAGTTGATGGTCGACGATGTGATTCTCGCTGTCGATGGCTATCAAGTGCGCAGTTTTGCTGATTTTCAAAAGATTGTCGCGACCAGCCCAAACCAGACACTTCCATTTTTGATCGAGCGTAATGGTCGTGAGCTCGAGATATTGGTGCAAACCGGCGCGCGGATGCAGGAGGATAGGCTTGGGAATGATGCTGAGATTGGCTTTTTGGGCGTTTCTCGAGATGCGACGCAGCAAGATGTGCGATTTGTACGGCCCGGTCCCATCGAGGCGATTGGCATAACAATTGAAGAAATTGTTTTTATTGTTGACCGCTCCTTCAAATTTTTGGGTGAATTGCTCATGGGGCGCGGCGATGTGGAGCAGCTTGGGGGGCCGGTTAAGATCGCTCAAATCTCCGGCGAGGCTGCCTCTTTGGGTATTTTCTCCCTGATTAGCCTGACCGCGCTATTGTCTTTGAATATTGGTATTTTCAACCTGTTTCCGATCCCCTTGTTGGATGGCGGGCACTTGCTTTATTACGCGATCGAAGCGGTTCGCGGGCGGCCCTTGAGTCGTGAGATTCAGGAAATGGGGTTTCGTTTCGGACTTTTCCTGGTCATGTCGTTGATGGTGTTTACACTGGTCAACGATATCTTTTAAAAAGCGATTCAAACGCTGGTTATTCGACAAAGCATATTTGAAATCAATTGATTACAAAGTGTTGCAAATGGACACTTTAAACAATCTTTTGGTAACTGAGAGTCGGATTTGGGCTTGCGTTTGAGCTAATAAACAGTAAAACGGATAGTGGAGTTAGTGTCGCGAGGGGCGGGTGGTTTGCCGTGTCTGTTGCGCAAATGCAGAAAGGCTGCAAGAAACATGATTGTACGCGCAAAGCTTTTGCCGAGTTTCATTCTGGGACTTTTCTTGATATTTGGCGCACCATTGATGCCAGGTGCACTGAATGAAGTGGTGGGCGTTGAAGCCGCACAGGCCCAGACAGTTTCCCGAATCTCAGTAACCGGTAATCAGCGGGTCGATGACAGCACAGTTATCTCCTTTCTTGCTGTACGACAGGGGCAGCGCGCAACGCCTCAATTGATTGATGAGTCCATCGATTCACTTTATCAAAGCGGCCTGTTTTCTTCTGTAAAAGTGTTTATGTCCGGCAACACGCTGAATGTGCAGGTTACAGAGAACCCGATCATTTCAAGCGTGCTGTTTGAGGGTAATCAAAAATTCTCGGACGCTCAGCTTTCTGATATGGTGAATTTGTCGTCGCGCGGCGTATATACCGAGGCGGCGCTGCAGCAAGATATTCGCAGTATTGAGTTGGCGTACGATCAAGCCGGCTTCGATAATGCAACTGTGACAGCGCGTTCTGAAGTGCAGGATAATGCGCGCGTTAAAGTGACGTTCGAAATCAACGAGGGTGACCGTGCTGGAATCGCCGCTATCCGCTTCACTGGCAACAATGCGATCAGTGACGGGCAGCTTCGTGCCGCGATCAAGACGCGCGAGTCTCATTTGCTCAGTTTCTTGTTCCGTGATGACGTTTATGACGAAGACAAGTTGAATGTTGATCGTGAGCTTATTCGTCTTTACTACGCCAACCGCGGCTATCCAGATGCGCAAGTCCTGTCGGCTGTCGCTGAGTTCGACGCAGAGCGCAATGCCTACTTCATCAATTTCACCATTGATGAAGGTGAGTATTACGAGTTCGGCAACATCAATATTGAGACCAGTATTTCGGGGTTGAATCCTGATAGCCTTACTGGCGCAGTGCGCACCCATGAGGGGCGTCGTTATTCCTTGAGCAATCTGCAAAAGAGTGCGGCTGAAATGTCTAAGGACGCGGCCAATATGGGCTATAGCTTCGCTGAAGTACGCCCACGGATTGACCGTAATCTTGAAAATAACACCTTCAATGTAACCTATCTGGTGGACGAAGGTGCACGTCTTTATGTTGAGCGGATCAACATTTTCGGCAACACACGTACACGTGATTTTGTCATTCGTCGCGAATTTGAGTTCGCCGAAGGCGATCCGTTTAACCGCACCTTCCTGGCGGCTGGCCGCGAGGCCTTGATGGGGCTTGGCTTCTTCTCCACAGTGAATGTTTCAGTGGATCAGGGCAGTGCGTCTGATAAAGTGATTGTCAATGTGGTTGTGGAAGAGAAATCAACCGGCAATTATGCAATCGGGGCGAACTATTCGCCTGACGCAGGTATTGGTGGTGAGTTGTCTTTGACCGAACGCAACTTCTTGGGGCGCGGTCAGGATCTACGGATTTCAGTCGGTGCAACTGATGGTGCGCGGACCTATGACTTTTCGTTCACTGAGCCGCGGTTCATGGGTTTGAGAATATCTGCCGGCGTTGATGCCTATCGGCGTGAAACGCAAGAAGACAAATTCTATGACTATGGCACGACGAAGACAGGTTTCCGGTTGCGCACCGGTGCCCCGATCACCGATAATCTCAGAGCTTCTGCCTTTGTTGGTGTCGAGCAGACCGTATTTATTGACGAAGACAGCAGCGCACCATCCTATATCACCGCACTTGGGTCAGAAACCACAGAGATTTCTACCGGCTATGGCCTGACTTATACTGATGTAGATGATGTACGCTCTCCGAGTGAAGGTTACGCATTCAACTTCAACCAGCAATATGTCGGCGGCGATTTCAACTTGCTGAAGACCGAGGCCAAGGCAAGCTATTATCAGCCAATTATGCCCGATGCCGGTGTTGTTGGTATTCTGAAGGGCCGAGGTGGTATCATCAACGCACTTGATGGTGGCTATGTAAACCCAACCCAGACTTTCGTGGCTTCATCGCAAATTATTCGCGGGTTCAAAGGTCGCGGGTTCGGTGCCCAGCATAGCAGCGGGAACGCGTTGGGTATGACAGAATATCTGGCGCTAACAGCAGAGGTGGAGTTCCCACTTCCAGTGCTTCCCGAGAATTATGGCCTCAAAGGGGCTGTTTGGGCAGATGCCGCCTATATTGGTCATGACAGCATTGACCCGGCGCTGATCGACAGTGGCATCGGTGTGCAGACCCGCACTTCCATTGGTGCCAGCATTCTCTGGGATAGCCCGTTCGGGCCACTGCGTGGTGACTTTGCACATGTGATCGACAAAGACACAGCAGACGAGACACAAGTGTTTGCATTGACCATCTCAACCCTGTTCTAATCGAACACGGATGAGCGAGTTTAAAAGGATCGCGGCGAAATCCGCGGTCCTTTTTCTTTAGGGGGCAGGCGATGGTCGATCCGCGTTTTTATACCATAAAGCCAGAGGTGACGCTGGGTAGCGCGCTTAGCGCCCTTGACCAGGAAGATGTGGCAGCAACGCTTTCGTCTAATGATCTGGAACGTCCGCTTGCCGGCGCAGGTACTGTGCCCTTTCTGCATGCGAATGAGTTGGGTTTTGTCGCAGAGAAGCGCTATTTAACACAGATTGCCGATTGTACAGATGGCATCATTTTGGTGCCTGAGGGTGCAGATTTGCCGACGACTGCCTCTCCGCGGTGCGTATTGGTGCGCTGTGCGGACCCATATTTCTTGTTCACACATTTGGCGAACTATCTCTATCGCGACGGACTACGCTTGCTTGGTTATTGCGCCGATACATCGCCTGCGCGATTGGGAACTGGTGTGCATTTCAGCCCTAATGTTTATTTTGGCGCCGATGTTGAGATTGGGGATCATGTGGTGATCGGTCCCAATTGTTCGATCGGGCGGGGCGTTACCATTGGTCACAATGCCACCATTGGCGACAATGTATCCATTCACTGTGCCCATATTGGCGATGGCGTGGTTATTCATTCGGGGGCCCGTATTGGGGTGGAGGGGTTTGGCTTTCTGCCGCGACCTTCAGGACCCGAAAAGATCCCGCAATTGGGCCGGGTGATCTTGCAAAATGGGGTGGAAATTGGGGCAAATAGTTGCGTCGATCGCGGTACCCTTGACGATACAATTGTTGGCGAAAACACAAAAATCGATAATTTAGTTCAAATCGGTCACAACACGAAAATTGGGCGTAATTGTCAGATTGCCGCAAAATCAGGGTTTGCAGGATCGTCAGAAATTGGTGACAATGTGCTGTTTGGGGGACGCGCCTCTATTGTCAATAAAGCAAAACTGGGGGATAGATGCGTCGTTATGGCCTGTTCGATTGTAACCAAGTCGCAAAAAGCGGATAGTGTTTTGGCGGGCAATCCTGCTGTGGAGCTCAAAAAATGGCGCCGCATGCAGGCAAAGTTGAAAATGATGGGGCGCGAGTGACGCGTGGAGTTTGAGGTTGGGCATGTCTGATAAAGAATTGTCATCATTGGATATTAATCGGGTATTGGAGTGTTTGCCGCACCGCTACCCGTTTTTGATGGTTGATAAAATTGTTGAAATTGATGGGGACAATTCGGCAATCGGGATCAAAAACATCACGTTTAATGAGCCGATGTTTCAAGGGCACTTTCCTGGTGCGCCGGTTTTTCCTGGTGTATTGATTATCGAAGGCATGGCCCAAACGGCCGGCGCAATTGTTATTGCCGAAGAACAAAAGTCTGGCCAGAAACACTCTGTGTTCCTGCTAACGATTGATAAAGCCAAATTCCGCAAACCGGCTGGGCCTGGCGATGTGTTGGAGTATCATATTAAAAAGGCACATCGTCGTCGCACTGTTGGGCGCTATGAAGCGCGGGCAATGGTGAATGGTGTTGTGGTCGCAGAGGCCGAAGTCGGTGCAATGATTGTGCGCGACGAATAAAGATGACCACTATTCATCCAACAGCTGTTGTTTCACCTGAAGTTGAACTTGGGCGCAATGTTCAGGTCGGCCCATTTTGTGTGCTGGAAGGGCCGGTGCGCGTTGGTGACGATTCTATATTGCATTCGCACGTCGTTCTTAAGGGGCGCACCACAATTGGCACCAATGCTGAAATCTTCCCCTTCGCCTCTGTGGGGCACCGGCCCCAGGATTTGAAATATTCCGGCGAAGAGAGTTGCCTCAGCATTGGCGATTACTGCACCATTCGCGAGCATGTGACCATCAATCCGGGCACATCAGGTGGTGGGTTAGAAACCCGCATTGGCGACCACGTTTTGTTGATGGCTGGGGCGCATGTGGCGCATGATTGCCACTTGGGCGACCATGTGATCATGGTGAACCAATCCACTCTGGCCGGCCATTGCCTGGTGGACAGTCATGCCATTGTGGGTGGCTTGAGTGGGGTGCATCAATTTGTGCGTATCGGCGCCCATGCCTTTGTCGGTGCTATGAGCATGGTGGAAAATGATGTTATTCCCTATGGCTCAGTATTGGGGAATCGCGCCTATCTCGGCGGTCTTAATCTTGTGGGACTAAAGCGCCGCAATTTTGATCGCGAAGAGATCCACACCCTGCGCGCAGCTTACCGCATGATTTTTTCCAACGAAGGCACGTTACGCGAGCGCGTGGAAGACGCGGCTGAGCTGTTTGAAGGCCACAAGTTGGTGGAAGATGTGGTTGCTTTTGTGCGCAAACCTTCTGAGCGGGCTATTTGTATGCCGAAAAATGGGGTTGATGTAGGGTCATGACCAAACTGGCGCTGCTTTTGGGCGAAGGGGCGTTGGCCAATGTCGCCTTGCAGGCGGCGCAGAGGAGATACGGGGCGGCCCGCATTGTCCCCATGGCTTTGGTGCCTGCGGCTTGGCCAGACCTGCCGCTGTTTGATCTCGATAACCTGTCGGCATCAATCCAAGCCGCCAAAGCGCACGCGCCAACACATATTTGTGTGGCGGGTCGGGTTGATCTACCTCAGTCCCGTCGGGAGCGCATGGTACGCACCATCTCGCCCAATGTGGACGCGGAGGACGGGACATCTGATCTTGGGTTGGAGCGGGCATTTGGCGATGTCGCTGCCCAAATCGGGGCAACACCGATAGGTGTACAGGAATTTGCACAGGATTTGCTCGCTAAGTCAGGTCACCTGTTCGGACCGCCACATCCCCAAACAGAAGCCCATATTGAGCGCTTGTTGACTGTCACCCATTTGTTTGGCCAAACCGATTTGGGGCAGTCGCTGGTGTTCGCCGGGCTGCAGCCTGTCGCGGGCGAGGATATTGGTGGCACAGACGCTTTGTTGTTGCGCATGCGCGCCATCGGCAACGAGAGCTGCTTTGCGGCACCGTTGGCTTTGGTGAAGGTTAAAAAGCCGCAACAAAGCGGGGTTGGGGATTTGCCCACTATTGGGCAGCACACGGTGGAGATGGCAGCAGCGGCTGATATCAAACTCATCATCGTTGAAGCGGGGGCCACGTTGGTTCTCGACCAGGATCAAATGGAGAATGTGTGCCAGCGGCATGGCGTCACCATTTTGGGGGCAGGCTGATGCGGCTGTTCGTGGTTGCAGGAGAAAGCTCCGGCGATAAATTGGCCGCAGGTCTTGTGGACAGGCTCGCCGAGCAAAAAGATGTCGAGTTGTTTGGCGTTGGAGGACCGGCGTTACAGGCAGCAGGCGTAAAAACCTTGTTTCCCATGTCTGATTTGGCAGTGATGGGCTGGCGCGATGTTTATTTGCGGTTGCCGCTCTTATTGTGGCGACTGAAGCAGACGGTCGACGCCATTGTGCGCCAAAAACCGGATATTGTGCTGCTTGTCGACTCGCAGGAATTTTCACAGCGGGTGGCCGCCGGTGTCCGCAAGCATTTGCCGAATGTGCCCATTATCCTATATGTCGCGCCATCGGTTTGGGCCTGGCGCCCGGAACGGGCGGCGAAGATAAGGCCGCTCTATAATGAAATCCTTTCAGTATTGCCTTTTGAGCCCAAGGTTTTTGAAAAGCTGGGCGGTCCAAGCTGTACCTATGTGGGGCATAGTGGTGAACGGTTGTCCGGAATTGGGGCCAATGAGAAGTCTGATCATCTCTTGTTGCTGCCTGGATCCCGGCAAGGGGAACTGGATCGCAATTTGGGATCATTGCTTAAGGTTGCTGCCGATCTTCAGGAATTCGATCAAATTGATCTGGCCACTGTCGAGCATTTGCGCTCGCGTCTGATCCATCAATTAAAGGGGCATGACATATCGGTGACCAGCGGGCGTGCTGCGTTTGAAGCGGCGCTGTCGCGCGCAAAAATGGCCCTCGCGGTAAGCGGTACAGTTACTCTGGAACTGGCATTTGCTGACGTGCCGCATGTGCTTTTCTATGTCGCCGATAAAAAACTGGGCGCGCATTATGAGCAGGCAGGGCGCCCATTGGTTGGGTTGCCGAACATTTTATTGGGGCGCGAGCTGGTGCCTGAGATTGTGGGGACCACGCCGCGCTTAGCTGAGCTTGGCCATGCTGCTGAATTGCTGGCGCAGGATGAACCAACGCGGGCGCGACAGCGCGATGGATTTGCTGAAATACGCGAGCTGATGCAAAAAGGGGCGCCAGAGGCGCCCCGTCAGGATCCGGTTGACCGGATATTGTCTTATCTCTAGCGCTTAGCGCTCGGAAATGTCGATATAATCGCGGGCAGTGGCACCAGTGTACAATTGACGCGGGCGGCCGATTTTTTGTTTTGGATCGTCGATCATTTCTTTCCACTGAGAAATCCAGCCAACAGTCCGTGCCAGCGCAAAGATGGCAGTGAACATGGATGTTGGGAAACCAATCGCATCCAAAATAATGCCGGAATAGAAATCGACGTTCGGATAAAGCTTTTTCTCGATGAAGTAATCATCTTCCAACGCGATCCGCTCAAGCTCTTGAGCCACTTGCAGGGTGGGGTTGTTTTCCACGCCCAGCTCAGACAGTACTTCGTGTGCAGTTTGTTGCATCACTTTCGCGCGCGGGTCGAAATTTTTATAAACGCGGTGGCCAAAGCCCATCAGCCGGAATGGATCGTTCTTGTCTTTCGCACGTTCAATAAACTCAGGAATGCGATCCACAGAGCCAATTTCGCGCAACATGTTCAAGCAAGCTTCGTTTGCACCGCCATGGGCCGGGCCCCAAAGTGAGGCCACGCCAGCAGCGATACAGGCAAATGGGTTTGCGTGGGATGACCCTGCCAGACGCACGGTGGAGGTGGAAGCGTTTTGCTCGTGATCGGCGTGGAGCGTGAAAATACGGTCCATTGCCCGGGCCATGGTGGGTGACACCACATATTCTTCCGCCGGTACGGCAAAACACATGCGCAGGAAGTTGGCGGCAAAGCCCAAATCGTTGCGCGGATAAATGAAGGGCTGGCCCACAGAATATTTATAGGCCCAAGCAGCGATCGTTGGCATCTTCGCGATCAAGCGATGGGAGGCGATGACACGCTGTTTCGGATCTGTGATGTCCGTTGAGTCATGATAAAAGGCAGACATTGCGCCCACTGCGCCACAAATGATGGCCATGGGGTGCGCGTCGCGGCGGAAGCCTTCAAAGAACTTCACCATCTGCTCGTGGAGCATTGTGTGGCGCGTGATCTTTTCTTCAAATTCCGCAAACTCAGCCTTGCTGGGCAATTCGCCATTCAACAACAAATAGGAAACTTCAAGGAAGCTGGACTTTTCAGCCAATTGCTCAATTGGATAACCGCGATAAAGCAGCGTGCCCTGGCCACCATCAATATAGGTGATGCCAGATTCAGTTGAGCCGGTAGATGTGTAGCCCGGATCAAACGTGAAATGCCCGGTTTTGGCATAGAGAGTGCGAATGTCGATCACGTCCGGTCCGACAGTGCCGGACAGAACTGGGAACTCATAGCTTTCGCCATTTAGCTCTAATTTTGCAATCCGATCGGTCATGGTTAGGCCTCCTTCAAGATTCAAAAATGACTAAAGTCTACGTCCCCACTAACGTGAACTTGTCTGCCCAAGGATTGGGTTGGCTTTCAGGTATCGGATTTACCCCCGTTTAGCAAGTTACCAATGGGGAAACTTCCGATACCCTAAGTATTTATACCTTAGTCGTCTCTTTAAGACGGGACAGGCTCTCTGCCTTGCCGAACAGTTCAAGCACATCAAAGCAGCCGGGTGAGGCGGCCTTGCCTGTAAGCGCAGCCCGCAAAGGTTGTGCGACCTTGCCGAATTTCAGCTCTTTTGCTTCAGCGAAATTGCGCATCGTGTCGCTGATGGTGTCGTGATCCCAGCTCTCAAGGGCTTCGAGTTCAGGTTCAAGCGCCCGCAGCATTTCTACGGCATCCGCATCTAGGGCATTTTGGGCCTTTTCTTCGAACTGCAGCGGGCGCTGGGCAAAAATGAATTCAGCGCCGGTGATCAGATCGAGTATGGTTTTGGCCCGCGGCTTGAGCAAAGACAGGGCGCGCAAGACGGTTTCTTTATGGGCTTCAAGGCCCGCCTTTTGCACTTCAAAGCTCAGTTCGTCGGCCAAACCAACCATCAGATCATAAAGCCGCGCATCATCCGCTTCCTTGATATAGTGGGCGTTCATGTTTTCCAGCTTGGCAAAATCCATGCGGGCGCCCGCTTTATTCAGCCCCTCAAAGGAGAACCACTCAATAAATTGCTCGGAGCTGAAGATTTCGTCATCGCCATGAGACCAGCCGAGACGGGCAAAATAGTTGCGAATGGTTTCTGGCAAATAGCCCATTCGCCGATATTCACCGATGCCCAGCGCCCCGTGGCGTTTGGACAATTTGGCCCCATCCGGTCCATGGATCAGCGGTGTGTGCGCCATTACCGGCACGTCCCAACCCAGCGCATTATAGATGATGGTCTGGCGGGCGGCATTGGTGAGGTGGTCATCACCGCGCATAATGTGGGTGACGCCCATGTCATGATCGTCCACCACCACGGCCAATTGATAGATAGGCGAACCATCTGACCGCAAGATGATGAAATCATCGAGGTTTTCTGCCTTGAAGGTGACTTTGCCCTGCACTTTATCGTCAATCACGATCTCGCCCTCAAGCGGGGCTTTGATCCGGATGACGTAGGGCTGGCCTTCAGGTGCATCGGCATCAGTTTTGTCGCGCCAGCGCCGATCATAAAAGGCGTTTCGGCCTTCGGCGCGGGCTTTTTCGCGCATTTCGTCTAACTCTTTAGCGGTGCAATAGCATTTATAAGCGTGGCCATTTTCAAGCAATTGATAAGCGACTTCTTTGTGCCGCTCCTCATTTTCGGATTGCATCACCGGCTCACCGTCATAATCGATACCCATCCACTCCAAACCGTCGATAATGGCGCGGATGGCCGGTTCGGTAGACCGTGCCTTGTCGGTATCTTCAATGCGCAACAACATCTGTCCACCAGTGGACTTGGCCAGCGCCCAGTTGAACAGCGCGGTGCGGGCATTGCCGATGTGCAAAAAACCGGTGGGCGAAGGGGCAAAGCGGGTGATGACTTGTTTGCTCATGAGGCACTCATTTTGGAATTGTTGGAGAATTTTGATTGTCTGTGTACCATAGGTGAAGAATTGCGCAAGATCGGGATGTTGCGTGTCTTTTAAAGAAGTTGATTTAAAGCCATATTCTGCCCGCCGGGGACGGTTATTTTCGCCTTTTTCCCCCAACGGTAACCAGCCTCTATTTCATTCGGGTGACAGTGCTGTGACCCGGCCCAGAATAGATGTGGCGGTTTTTAGTCGAAGGCGGGTTGTGCTGCAGCCCTTTGCACTGATCTTCGGTATTTGTGTTTATACCCAACTTTCAATGGAGCCGCCGGTCTGGCTTTACGCAGTGCTCAGTCTCCTTTTGTTTTTATGCGCTTTTTGGGGTGCGCAGCATTGGGTGGTGCACAATGGTTTGTTGCTCGCGGGAACAGTTTCCGCTGGGGTGGCTTTAATGTCGGCCTCTGCGTTGGTGCGGGGCACGCCGCTGCTGGCCTATCCAACGGCAGGCGTTATATCTGGCGAAGTTCTGGATATGGAGTTGAGGGCAGATGGAGGACTGCGGACCGTGTTGCTCTTGGGGGAGGCTCGGCCAGCCGCTCTTGCCGGGGTGCGCCAGGTTCGGCTCACAGTGCAGCAGGCGCATATGAGTGAAGAAAGCTTGCCAAAGATCGGTGCTGTCATGCGTGTACGGGCGCGGTTTATACCGGTGCCAAAACCAACATACCCTGGTGGCTATGATCCGCAATTTCACAGTTTTTTTCAGGGCATAGGCGCATATGGGACCAGTTTGGATCCGATTGAACTGCCCCGTGACGAAACATCGTTGTGGGCAGATATACGGACTGGCATATTTGAGTTGCGGATGGGCATTGCGGAACGATTCCATCGGGCGATGTCGGCGCCAAATGCTGCGATAGCCCGGGCGTTGATCATTGGGGACCAATCGGCGATTGCGCCAGCGCTACGCGATAAGATTGCTGTGAGCGGTTTGGCGCATTTGCTGGCGATATCCGGCTTACATTTAAGTCTCGTGGCGGGTGGTGTTTTCTTTGGCACACGTGTCGCTTTGGCGTTGCCGCTGTTCCCGGCAGCAACACCTGCCAAATCCATTGCTGCGTTTGCGGCGATGGCGGCGGCGTTGTTTTATCTGGGGTTGTCAGGGGCAAATATCGCCACACAGCGGGCGACAATAATGTTGATGGTGGCTTTGATTGCCGTGCTGCTCGGCCGACGAGCAATTACATTGCGCAATGTGGCGTTGGTGTGCCTTGTGATGATTTTGCTCTACCCGAACGAGGTGTTTAAACCCGGTTTTCAACTTTCTTTTGCGGCGGTAGCCGCGCTTGTAGGTGTTTATGAATGGATCAAGGCGCAGCGGCAAATTTGGCAAGCGCCGGTATGGGCCCGCTTTTTTGCCGGACTGAGCTTGACCAGCCTGGTAGCAGGCATGGCGACTGCGCCCATTGCCGCGGTACATTTCAGTCAGTTTGCGCCTTTTGGTTTGTTTGCCAATCTAATTGCAGTGCCCTTGGTGGGTTTTTTGGTGTTGCCGGCACTTATCCTGTCGGCCCTATTGATGCCTTTTGGCCTGGAAGTGCCGTTATTGATTGTGGCGGGGTGGGGAATTGATCAGGTGGTGACAATTGCGCAGTTCTTCACCCAACTTGGAGGCGAGTGGACCTATGTGTCGCCGCTGCATTTTTGGGTGCTGCCCATGTGTGGCTTGGCCCTGATGCTATTTTTACTGATATCACGCGCCTGGCGGTTTTTGCCGCCATTGGTGGCGGCGCTCGTGATCGGATTGTTCGGCGAGGCACCATTGCCGGATTTATTGATTTCCGACCAAACCCGTTCGGCATTTTTACAAACTGAAAAGGGGCAATGGGCGCAACTTAACCGCATTGGCAATAATTTCACCACGCGGGTCTGGGCAGAGTGGCTGGGCGCAGATTTGGCGCAGCAAAAGACAATCGGCACATGTGATCGTTTGGGGTGCGTGGCGCAGATTGGTGATCAACGCCTGCTGTTTGCTCGCGAAAAAATCGCCATTCTGGAGGATTGCGGGAGCGTAGACCTGATTGTCGAGCAGGATTATCTCTACCAGGATTGTACCTTTGGCAGCCCGATTGTCCGCAAATGGGATATGCGCCAATTTGGTGCCGCGGCAATCTATTTTAAGAGGGATGCCCACGATACCACGCGTTTTGAGGTGCGCCATGCGGTGCGCGATGCAAATCGTCCATGGCGAATCTCATATAACTAGCGCTGAATGGATGATGTCCCGCTTCTAATATTTGCGGAACAGCCCCACCAAACGCCCTTGAACTGATACCTGATCCGGCCCGAAAATGCGGGTTTCATAAGCCGGGTTCGCGGCCTCAAGCGCTACGGAATTGCCCTTTTTCCGCAACCGTTTGAGCGTTGCTTCTTCGCCATCCACAAGCGCTACAACAATTTCGCCATTGGTGGCGGTTTGCTGTTTTTTTATCAGCACAGTGTCACCATCAAAAATGCCCGCGTCAATCATGGAGTCACCGCGCACTTCAAGGGCATAGTGCTCGCCACCGGCCAGCATTTCTGACGGCACAGCGATCGTGTGTGACTGGGTTTGGATGGCTTCGATCGGCACACCAGCAGCAATACGACCCATCACGGGCACATGCACAGGGGCGTGTGCATCGGAGTGTTGGGGAGCAGGCTGGCGCGGTTCTGGCGATTTGCCGAGCGTGCCTTCAATCACGCTTGGCTCAAACTTGGCTTTTTTGCCGCCCAGCGATGGGTTCATGCTGTCGGGCAGGCGCACCACTTCCATGGCGCGGGCTCGATTGGGCAAGCGGCGAATAAAGCCGCGCTCTTCAAGGGCGGTGATCAAACGGTGAATGCCCGATTTGGATTTCAGATCCAACGCATCCTTCATTTCGTCGAAAGAAGGGGGCACACCGCTTTCTTTCATCCGTTCATGGATAAACATCAGCAATTCATGTTGCTTGCGGGTCAGCATGGATTTTCCCTTTATAGAATCGGAACAAACATTGAACAACCATAGCTGTTCTTTATATGTTCTGCAAGGGTTAGCTGAATGGAGTGGATTTCATATTTATTTTCAATCGTTTAACAGTTTTAAATGGATTCACGCCGGATGTCGGCATGTTGCATAAATGCAACTTGTTTGACTGAGGTGAACAAATTGTCGCACCCTCTATGGACAATAAATGCAGAGTCGGCGTATAGCGTCTGATGTAAATTCAACTGAGGTGTCCTCCCATTTAACCGGGGCCCCGACACCGCAACCAGCAAAGGGGATCAATATGAGCCTTTATCATATCCTTCGAAATTCCCCGGCACTTACCACGCCGGTTTTTCAATAACCGACGTTCTTTAGGGGACGTCACCGACTGCGTCCTCGCTGTCACTTCTTTTAACACCAACCTTTCTTAGGCGTTTTTGCGCTCGAGAACTCATCGCTAATCGTGCGTTTTTGCGCGGGATTCCGCGTGGCTGCGTGCATTTTATCAACTCCAATTTTGGGGAACGAACGCGGCTGCGCGTTTGTCAGAGAAAATGAAAAAACAATATGCTCTCACACTGAACTATTTTGAACGATTAGGTTTGGCTTGGCGCCAAATCTTCAACCGGCGTCAAGTCCTGAAAAAGGGGCGCGCAAAGCGCACCCAACGCCGCAATGTTGAAGAGTTGAGCGCGCATATCCGCAAGGATATCGGGCTTTAATCCAGGCAAAAGAGAAGGGGGCTACGTGCCCCCTTATTTATCGGTTATTTGTTTCACTGGTAAGCTGGCGCGCCCGTTGGGCGGCGGGAGACAGGAAGAAGGCCATCACAAACAAGACCGTCATAATCAGCACAATTGTTGGCGCGGGCGCGCTATCCAGATGGAAGCTGAGCAAGACGCCTGTAAAGGCGCTAACTATGGCCACGATGGTGGCGATGATCAGCATGGGTCCCAATTGGCGGGTCAAGAGATAGGCGATGGCGCCAGGTGCGATCATGATGGCGATGGCCAGAATGATGCCCACGGCTTTAAGCGCGGCCACCACAATCAGTGAAATGGCGGCCAAAAGTCCATAATGCAGCCAGCGTACGGGCAGGCCAATGGCGGCCGCGTGTTGGGGGTCAAAGACATAGAGCTTGAGATCCCGCCAACGGGAAATAACGAGCAGGGTCAATAAAATGGCGATAATGCCGGTCTCTAGCAGGTCGGCATTGCTTGTGCCCAACATATTACCGAACAAGATGTGGTCAAGATGGACATCGGTTTCGATTTTTGTGTAGAGCACCAACCCCAAGGCAAACATGCCGGAAAAGACCACACCCATAACCGTATCTTCCTTCACGCGGCTATTTTCTTTCAGGTAGCCGGTGCCCATGGCGCAGATCATGCCTGCCACAAAGGCACCGATGGCCAAGGGTATGGCCAAAATATAGGCAATGACAATGCCGGGCAGCACGCCGTGGGCGATCGCGTCACCCATCAACGACCAGCCCTTGAGCACCAAGAAGCAAGACAACAGTGCGGCGGGTATTGCCACCAAAATGGCAATGATAAAAGCGCGCTGCATAAAGGGAAACTGGAATGCCATCAGGCTTGTTTCAATCCACTCCATTTAACCAAGCTCCAGCGTGCGGCGCGCTTTTTGGGCGCGCAAGCCATGTTTGGGGGCAAACACAAAAGCGGTGAGGAAGCACAGCGTTTGCAATACCACGATGATGCCGCCGGTGGCGCCGTCTAAGAAATAGCTCGCATATGCACCTATAATCGAGGTGAGGGACCCAATGGCGATGCTGAGCCAGATCAAAACGGGAAACCGGTCGGTCAGCAGATAAGCGGTGGCGCCGGGCGTGACCACCATGGCGATTACCAGAAAAGCGCCAACGGTTTGCAGGGCCGCGACGGTGGCGGCGCTCAACAGCGTGAAAAAGACGATTTTCAGCAAGGTCGGGCGCAGGCCGATGGAGCGGGCGTGGTTTTCATCAAAGAAAACGGCGAGGAAGTCTTTCCACTTCGTGCCCATGATTACCAGTGTGATGACGGAAATGATCACCAGCTGCATGGTATCTGATGGGGTAATCGCCAGCACGTTGCCCAAAACGATAGTTTGAATATTCACGGAGGTAGGCGAAAGCGACACCATAAACAGGCCAAGGCCAAAGAAGGAGGTGAAGATCAAACCGATGATGGCATCTTCGCGCAATTTTGTCCGTTGGTTGAGAAACAGCATGGCGGCGGCGGCGAGGCCGCCGGCGAAAAACGCCCCGAGCGAAAAGGGCAGGCCCAACATATAGGCACCCGCAACCCCGGGCACGATGGAGTGGGAGAGGGCATCGCCGATCAGCGACCAGCCTTTGAGCATCAAATAGGCGCTGAGAAAGGCGCACACGGCCCCCACCAGTCCGGTCACCCAGATGGCGTTGCGCATATAGCCGTAAGAGAATGGTTCAAGCAGCAGATCAATCATTGGATTTATCCGACTTGGTTTGGGTTTCCATCTTGTCCTCCTCACCGTAAAGGACGAGCGGACGCTCATCATCAGTGATGACGGCGAATTGGCGGGTGTCTTCATCATCATGCAGATCTGAACCGCCCAGCACAAAGTGACGCAGTACGCCGCCAAAGGTTTTTTCCAGATTGGCTTGGGTGAAGGTTTTTTCGGTGAGGCCGTAATCAAGAACGGTGCCCTTGATCAGCACGGTGCGGTCGCAGAATTCAGGCACCGAACCGAGATTGTGCGTGGACACCAACATCACTTTGCCTTCATCGCGCAAGTCGCGCATGAGTTGAACAATTGTATCCTCGGTTTTCACGTCCACACCGGTGAAGGGCTCGTCGAGCAGGATCACTTCGCCTTCCTGCGCCAGCGCGCGGGCCAAAAATACCCGCTTTTTTTGCCCGCCTGATAGCTCGCCAATCTGGCGTTTGCGGTATTTCGCCATGTTTACCCGGTCGAGCGCCTGATCGACCATTTCCCGATCACGCTTTGAGGGGATGCGAAAGAACCCCATTTTGCCATAGCGCCCCATCATCACCACGTCTTCAACAAGGACCGGAAAATCCCAGTCAACATCTTCACTTTGGGGCACATAGGCGACCAGATTGTTGCGCAAAGCCTCTTGCACTGGCTTGCCCAGCAGTTTGACCTGCCCCTCGGTGACCGGCACGAAACCCATAATGGCTTTGAACAGGGTGGACTTGCCTGACCCGTTTACGCCCACAAGTGCGGTGATCGTGCCGCGTGGGATGCTGAAACTGGCTTCTTTTAGTGCCGTGTGGCCGTTGCGATAGGTGACGGTGACATGGCTGACATTGATGCCACCGTCTTCTATTGCCCGCAAATCATTCATTGAGTGAGTCCCTCAGCAATGGTGCTGGCGGTTACGCGCAGCAGATCCAGATAGGTTGGCACTTCACCATCCGCATCTGTTAGGGAATCAACATAAAGCACGCCGCCATATTTTGCATCGGTTTCCCGCACAACTTGCTTGGCCGGTGCATCAGAAACGGTGCTTTCAGAAAATACGGCGCGGATATTGTTTTTACGCACCTGATCAATCACTTCGCGCACCTGTTGCGGCGTGCCTTGTTGATCAGCATTGATGGGCCATAAATATAGCTCCTTTAGCCCAAAATCGCGCGCCAGATAGCTGAAGGCACCCTCTGATGTGACGAGCCAGCGCTCTTCTTCTGGAATAGTGTTCAGCTTTTCGCGGATTGGGGTGATGACGGCATCTATCTCGGCCTTATAAGCTTCGGCATTCTGCTTGTAGGTCTCTGCGTTGGCCGGATCATGCTCAATAAAGGCCTTGGCGATATTATCGACATAAATCTTTGCGTCCGATGGCGACATCCAGGCGTGGGGATTTGGTTTGCCCGTGTAGGGACCTGACGCGATGCCCATGGGTTCAATGCCATCGGTGACCACTACAGAGGGCACATCGCTGAGATTTTCAAAGAATTGCTCGAACCAGAGTTCCAGATTAAGGCCATTCCAGATCACCAGGTCGGCGTCTTGTGCCTTGATGATGTCTTTTGGGGTGGGCTGATAATTGTGAATTTCAGCGCCGGGCTTGGTGATGGACACCACTTCGGCGGCGTCACCGGCGACATTTTCCGCCATGTCGGCGATAACGGTGAAGGTGGTGACAGCTTTGAATTTATCCTGAGCCTCGGCATTTACAGCAAAACCTGCCGAAAGGGCAATAGCGGGCAATAATTTGAGCAAGGTACGCATTTGATCATCTCTCATCAACGGAGTTGTCTCGATGATTCAGCTATACTGCAATTGAGAAGCGTTCGCAACAGTAATGCGAATGACTTGCATTATCTGTGTTTATTTTTGTGTCGTCCGTTGAGGAAGCGTGTTCGCCGCAAGTGTAGAGCGAGCGAATTTTGGTCATCCGATCCTTATGTCAATTGTTAACCTTATCCCGATTTGCTTAACGCCATTAAGGTATATGCAAGCCTATCTGTCGAAAATGAGTCTTGAAGAACATTGGGACTCAAATGCACAGAGCTAAGCCAAGTCGAATCGTTACATCAATTGCGTCAATCTTCGTTGCCTTTGCCGTGTTGGTTGTCGGATTTATCATTTCGTCGCTATTTGTTTTGGATGTTGCAAGCAAATCCGCCAACGAGTTGAAGCTGGACGCCGATCAACGCGCCGTTTCAGGATTGGTCTCGCGTGAGATCGAGGATTTATCGCAGCGTCAGTCGGAAGTAGCGTGGTGGGACACCTCTGTGGTTGCGCTGAGTGACGGGGTCGACCGCACTTTTTTTGCTGATGCCATGTTGGGTTGGTTTCCTAAAGAATATGGGATCGATCGTTCATTGCTGATGTCGCCAGACCACCAAGTGTTGCTACATGCCGACGGTGAAGAGTTTACGCCCGATGCGCCCGCACAGTCCTTTGCCGCGCAAACCATGGATTTGGTGCGCCAAGCACAAGCCAAATATATTGAACAACGTGTAGGCAAAGCCGGCGCCTTTTGGATAGAGGGTGATCCGGTACGCGATGATCCGGTGCTCTATGTATATGACATTCGCCGGATTGACGGGGAAATCGGCATTGTGGTTGCGCAAGCCATTGTGCCTGATGGCGAAATGGTTTTGCCAGATGGACCCGCTCATATTCTCGTATCGTTCCGCCCATTCACGCCGGCGCGGATGGCTGCCTATCAAACTGAAATTGAATTGGCCGACTTTGACATCCGTTTGACACCACCACTTGATGGCGAAAATGTAATCGAATTGTCGTCTGGGCTGAGCAACCAGACCATTTATGCAAGCTGGGTTTCTGAACTGCCTTCACATGGGATATGGGCAAAGTCTGCGCCCGCACTGGCATTGATGCTGGCTGTAATTGCATTTGTGATGCTCGGAGTAACCATAGCTTATGCGCGACTGGTTTATCGGACACGCAAGGCAGAGGCACGCAACCGCTATCTCGCCGGGCATGACGCATTGACTGGTTTGCCCAATCGAAATCGATTTGAACTGGCCTTAAAGCGCGATATTGGCCGCAATTATTTGAAAAAGTGCGCTGTATTATGTGTTGATCTTGATCGTTTTAAGCCGGTCAACGACACTTATGGTCACCATGCGGGGGATCAGGTGTTGCGTGTGGTGGCACGTCGCATCCACGATGTTATTGGCGACCTCGGTATGGTTGCGCGGCTTGGGGGCGATGAGTTTATCGCCCTTTTGCATGACGCTGCGCACAAAGACGAGGTGATGATGCTTTGTGACCGCCTAATCGAAAGCGTCTGCCAAAAGATATCCTTTGAAGGCCACGAATTCTATGTCGGGGCCAGCGTTGGGGTAGCCTGGTGGCCAGATGATGGGCATTCAGCGGATATGGTGGTGCGGCGCGCAGACCAGGCTCTATATCGGGCCAAGGAACTGGGTCGTGGCCGGGCGGTGCAAGCGGCCGATTTGGAAAACGATCATGATTACACCCCAGGATTTGCAGGGCACACGCTGTTAGCGTAACGCCCAAGGCATGGGTAGAAAGCTAATCAAGTTGCCGCTGCTTTGTGCATCCCCAAACGCGGGCTGCACGATAAAGCCATCGCACAGGCTCATAGAGGAGAGGTGGGCGCTATCGGTTTCCAAAATCGGATCAACGGATAAGTGGCCACTATCTTTGATCAGGCGGGCACGACGATAGAATTGTCGCGGGCCGTTTTTGGGCAGATCGGCGATTAGAGGCAATGTGAGCAATGGCGCGGCCGGCTGTTGACCGGTAAGGGCACGAAGGGCCGGCAGCACAAACACGGTTGCGGTGACCAAGGCGGAAACGGGATTGCCCGGCAAGCCAAAAATTAGGGTTTCCCCCAAGCGTCCAAACATAAGCGGTTTGCCGGGGCGCACCGCGATGCGCCAGAAATCGAGTTCCGCGCCGATCGCTTTGAGGGCGGGTAGCATATAGTCCTTATCGCCGACGCTCGCGCCGCCTGTGGTGACCAGAATTTCAGGTTCGTCCTTTAAGGCTTCGCGCAGCTTTTCTTCAAGCTTGTCCTGTTCGTCGATGGCGACGCCAAAATCTTTTACCTTTGCGCCCGCTTGTGCGAAGAGTGGCGTCAGTCCGAAGCCATTGGAGGCATAGATCTGGCCCGGTGCCAGCGGTTGGCCCGGCTGCACCAGTTCGTCGCCTGTGGCGAGCAGATGGAGGTGCGGCTTTTGATAGGCTGCGACCTCGCCATGGCCGGAAGCAGCGATTAGTGACAGATCGAATGGATTGAGGCACTTGCCGGGCGCGAGAATGGTTTGGTCTTTGGCAAAGTCGTTGCCTTTAAGGCGCACATTCTGGCTCTCTTTCACATCATCAATTAAAGTGACTTCGTCGCCTTCGACAGTCACTTTTTCCTGCATGATGACGCTATCGGCGCCCTCGGGCAGCTCACCGCCTGTATAGATACGCGCACATTCGCCGGACTTCAGCGGGCGGTCAAAAGGCGTTCCGGCGGCGGCGATGCCGATATTTTTGAGTTTTGTGCCGCTTTGCCCGTCGGCAGATTTAAGGGCATAGCCATCCATGGCAGAGCCATTGAAGGGCGGCTGGCTGGTGCGGGCGATCACTGGTTCGGCAAGCGTACGATTTAATGCATCGCTCAATGCGATCGTTTCAATTGCTGTTGGGGTGACGCGCTTCAGGATATCTGCGAGGGCTTCATCCACAGGCTTGAGATCTTGCATATCAGCTCCGTTGATAATCGCCGGATTTGCCGCCGCTTTTGGCCACTAATTCGGTCGGGCCGATCACCATGGCTTTGTCGAGCGCTTTGGCCATATCATAAAGGGTGAGGGCGGCCACGCTGGCTGCGGTGAGTGCTTCCATCTCCACCCCGGTTTTGCCTTCTACCGACACGGTGGCGTTGATGTCAAAACGCGGTGCGTCACTGGCGGGGGTAATCTCCACCTCAACCTTGTTGAGCATAAGTGGATGGCAGAGCGGGATCAGGTCTGACGTTTTTTTGGCCGCCATAATGCCGGCCAATCGCGCAGTGCCAAGCGCATCGCCTTTTTTCAGATCGCCTTGATTGACCGCGTCGAATGCCGCTTGGGTCATGGTGATGGAAGATTGGGCCTTAGCCACCCGTTTGGTGGGCGCTTTGCCGCTCACATCGACCATATTGGCCTCGCCTTGCTCATTTAAGTGCGTCAGGCGATCTTCTGGCATTATTCCACTCCGGTCAGCAATGCACGGGTCGCCGCTTCCACATCGTCGTGACGCATCAGGCTTTCGCCCACCAGGAAGGTGCTGACATTGGCCTTTTCGCCCAGCATGTGCACATCATCATAGGAGAAGATGCCGCTTTCGCTAACCAGCAGGCAATCATCCGGCACATTTTTAGCCAGTTCGATGGTGGTGTTCAGCGTGGTCTCAAACGTGCGCAAATTCCGGTTATTGATGCCGATAAACTTGGATGGCAGTTTCAGCGCCCGATCCAGCTCTTCAGCGTCGTGCACTTCGATCAGTGCGTCCATACCCCAATCTAGTGCCGTTTCTGTAAGGCGCAGGGCGTCATCATCATTGAGGGCTGCCATAATAATCAGGATACAGTCCGCGCCCCAGGCGCGCGCTTCGGCGATCTGATAAGGCTCGAACATAAAGTCCTTGCGCAAGACGGGCAGGTCGACGGCGGCACGGGCCTCGATCATGAAGTCTGGTGCGCCTTGGAAAGAGGGCGTGTCGGTCAAGATCGACAGGCAAGCTGCCCCACCAGCCTTGTAGGCTTTGGCGTGTGCAGGCGGGTTAAAATCCTCGCGGATCAAGCCTTTGGACGGGCTTGCCTTTTTAATTTCAGCGATCAGGCCAATTTCTTCGGCTTTCTTTTTCGCTTTAAGAGCAGAAAGAAAGCCACGCGGGGCGGATTGGTCTCTGGCAATGGCTTCGATTTCGGCCAAGGGTTTTTCCGCTTGAGCGGCCGCAATTTCTTCGCGCTTATAGAGTTCGATTTTTTTGAGAATATCTACGCTCACGATTGCGCCACTCCGTTTGAAACAGTCACCAGCTCATCCAATTTGGCTTTTGCCTTGCCGCTATCCACCAGCTCCGAAGCCAGTTTCACCCCGGTTTTCAAATCATTTGCCTGCCCCGTCACGATAAAGGCGGCGGCGGCGTTGAAGAGGGCGACGTCACGATAAGCCGATTTTTCGCCATCAAATAATTTACGCATGGCCGCAGCGTTTGCTTCCGGTGTGCCGCCCAGCAAATCGGCAAGCTTGGCCACGGGCAGGCCGCCATCTTCAGGGCTGACTTCAAACTCGCGCACTTTGCCGTCTTTGATCTCCGCCACAAAGGAATGACCCGTCGTGGTGAGTTCGTCCAAGCCATCGCTGCCATGCGCCACCCAGGCGGAGGTGGCCCCGTTTTTCAAGAGCGCGTCGGCCACCGGGCGGACCCATTTTTTGTCATAAACGCCGAGCAGATATTGTTTGACGCCAGCCGGGTTGGATTGCGGACCTAAAATGTTGAAGAGGGTGCGCACGCCCATTTCCTGGCGGGACGGGCCGACAAAACGCATAGCGGCATGATGGTTGGGGGCAAACATAAAGCCAATGCCCGCCTGCTTGATGCATTCGCCGATCTGGCTGGCTTTCAGGTCCAGCTCGACACCAAGCATCTGTAATGCCTCAGAGCTGCCAGAGCGCGAGGAGAGGGCCTTGTTGCCATGTTTGGCCACTGGGGTGCCGCTTGAGGCCACAATGATCGAGGCGGCGGTTGAGATATTGTAGGTGCCCACGCCATCTCCGCCGGTGCCGACAATATCAATGGCGTTATCCGGCGCATCGACGCGTGTCATTTTTTCCCGCAAAATCGATACCGCACCTGCGATTTCTTCCACGGTTTCGCCTTTGACCCGCAGGCCCATGAGAAAAGCGCCAATTTGAGAGGGGGTGGCGTCACCGGACATGATCACATTCATCGCCTGGCGCATTTCGTCCATGGTCAAATCTTGAGCGTCAGCAAGTTTGTTCAAAATGGGTTTGATCGTCATTTTATCCTCGCTCGGCACTCTTGTTGAACGCGTCGGCAATTTCCAAAAAATTGCTGATCATTTGCGCACCGCTTTCCGATGCGATGCTTTCCGGGTGGAATTGCACCGAATGAATTGGCAAGCTTTTGTGGGCTACGGCCATAATCATGCCATCGTCAGATTTCGCGGTGACTTCAAGATGATCGCCAATGGTATCGGGGTCAAGGGTGAGGGAGTGATATCTGGTGGCCACAATCCCATCCTGGTTCAATCCTTTGAAAAGTCCCTCGCCATTGTGGCGCACCTTGCTGGTTTTGCCGTGCATCAGGCGCCGCGCATGTACGACATCAGCACCGAACACCTGGCCGATGGATTGGTGGCCTAAGCAAACGCCGAAAATGGGGATTTCACTGCCAAAGCGTTCCACCACTTCAAGGCAGATGCCTGCATCATTCGGGGTTTTAGGACCCGGTGAAAGAACAATGGCCTTTGGCGCTTTTTCAGCGATCTCATCACTGGTGATTTTGTCGTTGCGGTAGACCTCGATATTCGGGTCTACCGAGCCGATCAGATGCACCAGATTGTAGGTGAAGCTGTCATAATTATCGATCACAAGAATCTTGTTCATTGGCCGATCTCCGCTTCATCCGCATAGCGCAAGGCTTCATGGGCGGCGCTGACGAGCGCACGCGCTTTGTTTTCGCATTCGAGCTGTTCCAGCTTCGGGTCGCTGTCGGCCACAATCCCGGCACCAGCCTGCACATGGATTTTGCCGTCTTTGATGACCGCGGTGCGTAGAACGATACAGGTATCCATCCAACCATCGGCACTGAAATAGCCCACGCAGCCCGCATAGATGCCGCGACGGTGTTTTTCCAGCTCATCGATGATCTCCATGGCGCGGACTTTGGGTGCACCAGACACAGTACCGGCCGGGAAGCCGCCGGACAGCGCATCGATATTATCGAGGCCCTTTTTCAGCTTGCCCTCAACGTTTGAGACGATGTGCATAACGTGGGAATAATATTCGAGGAAAAAGCTGTCTGTGACTTCCACAGAGCCGATTTCCGCCACGCGCCCCACATCGTTGCGGCCCAGATCGAGCAGCATTAGATGTTCTGCCAGTTCTTTTGGGTCATTCAGCAGTTCGTCGGCCAATTCGCGATCCCGCTCCGGGGTTGAACCGCGCTTGCGGGTACCGGCGATGGGACGAATGGAGACTTTTTCATCCTGCACCCGCACCAGAATTTCAGGGCTGGAGCCCGCAATGGCAAAGCCTTCAAAATCGAGGAAATACATGTAGGGCGAAGGGTTGGTGCGGCGCAGGGCGCGATAGAACGCGACAGGCGGCAGCGTGAAATCTGCAGTAAAGCGTTGCGACAGGACCACCTGAAAAATATCGCCGTCCACGATATAGTCCTTGGCCTTCGCCACAATCTGTTTGAACTGGTCGGGCGTGGTGTTGGACTCAAAATTGAGGTCAGCACTTTTCTCTTCGGTGCCGCCACGTTGTACCGGCTCATTCAGCCGCTGAGTGGCATCATCCAGCCGCGCATTCGCCGTTTCGAAGGCCATTTTGGCCGTCACGTCCGCTTGTGGTCGAACGGGCGTGGCGAAATAGAGTTCGTCCTTGATGGTGTCGAACACGGCGAGGATGGAGGGGCGCATCAGCAAGGCATCTGGTGCGCCGATGGTGTCTTCCTTGGTGTCAGGAATATCTTCCATTTCCCGCACCATGTCATAGCCGAGATAGCCAAAGATGCCCGCCGACATGGGGGGTAGGTCCAATGGAATTTCTAGCGCAGATTCCGCAAGGATTTCCCGCAAAGCATCGAGCGGTTTGCCCGACATCGGCTCAAACTGGTCGGGCTGGAATTTCGGATTGCGGTTCACCGCCGCTTTGCCGCGATCAATGCGGAACAGCAGGTCGGGCTCCATGCCAATCATGGAATAACGCCCGCGGGTGGCGCCACCATGGACCGATTCAAGCAAAAATGTATTTTTACGTCCCGCCGCCAGCTTCAAATAGGTGCCGATCGGGGTTTCCAGATCGGCAACAATGCGACGCCACATAATCTGACTGCCGCCTTTTTCATAAATTGAAGCGAAGGCGGCATAGTCAGTATTTTGCATTTTTTTGCCCTACTTTATTGGTCGAGAGACAGTATCTGATTGAGTGTGCCCTGATTGATGTTCACGCCCAAATCATCCCGACGTGCGGTGATAAACTGCTGATAGAGATCGTCGGCGACATTATCTGAGACGCTGGACAGATTGTCCTGCGTTACTTCAATTGGCTCAGCCGGTGTGACGCCAGTGACCTGGAACACCAGATAGGTGCCATCCTGAAGCCGCACTGCATCTGCATGTCCTTCGCCGCCAGAGAAGGCCGCAGAGGCCACATTGGCGGTGATGAAGGAGCCGTCGCCACGACGGGTGAGGGGCAAGGATGGTTGGGCAATTTGCCCGACCTCTGACGCCACATCAAAAATCGGCGTGCCTTGCTCTACTCGTGACGCCAATTCACTGGCTTTTTCGGCCAAAGCTTGGGCACGCTGATCTTCCATCCAGGCGGTTTCCAGTTCGTCGCGCACTTCGTCAAGTGTCAGGTCGCGGGCAGGTGTTTCTTCCAGCAAATCAAACCAAGCCATGGCATTGCCGCCGATGGTTACCGCGGGGAGCAGCGCATCCTGTTCCGCATTATTGATGGCGGTCAGCAGGCGTTGCTGCCCATCTTGCGGCAGGTCGTTGACCGTGTCCAAGCCCTCGCCGGATCGGGTGATTTCGACGGTTTGTGTCTCCAGTCCCACATCCGCGGCGATTTCGCTGATGGGGCGGAGCGTGGCGCGTTGTTCCTCGATCTCATCAATCTTGTCGATGATGATATCCCGGGCCTGATCGGCAGCAACATTTGCAACAAGCTGGTCGCGAGCCTCTTCAAAAGAGAGTTGCTCGGCCGGGACAATATTGCGCACCATGACGGCCACCTTGCCATCTGCCGTGTCGGCGATGGTCAAGCCCTTGTCGCCATCGAACGCGGCGCTGGCAATGGCTTCATTTTCAATATCACCGCGGCTCACTTGGCCCAATGGGGTGGCGGTGATTCCGAAATTGTTGGCGGCTAGGATCTGATCCAGTGACTGGCCCTGTGCAATGCCTTGCACCAGTGTGTCGGCCTGGCTGTCATCTCTCAGGCGCCAAAGGGTAACATTGCGGGTTTCATCACTTGTAAGTTGATCACCAGCCTGTTCATATTCGGCGCGCAACTCGCTTTCTGTGGGCTCAAGCGACCGGGCCAAGCTTTCCGGGGTGAGCACCAGCACTTCAATTTTCTTTTTCGCCTCTGCGCGATATTGCGCCTGATTTTCTTCCAAATAGCTCACCAACTGGTCTTCGGTTGGCGGATCGATCGGATCAAGCACATTGTTTGAAATGGTGAAATAATCAATCGTGCGGCTATCGTTCTGCACACGGTTGGTGATTTGCAGGATGGTTTTGGGTGCCATTGCACCGCCAAACAAGCCACGGATCACTTGCGAGCGCTGCACGGATTCGGCTTGCGCTTCAATATATTCGCTTTCTGTATAGCCGTTCTGGCGCAGCATCTGGGTGAATTGCTGACGGTCAAACACGCCCAGTGTGGTGGCGAAATTCGGGTCTTGCGCGATCATTTCGGACACCATCTCGTCAGATGCACCAACACCGAAATCTTCCACCATTTGGTCAAGCGCTGCGTTGGAGGCCAACTGATTGAGCACAGAGCCCGGGATGCCAAACGCCATTGCCTCTTCAGGTGAGGGCTGACGGCCGGTTTGCCGGGCAATATTATTGAGCTGGCTGCGATAGGCGCGATCAAACTCGACCGCGGATATAGACTGATTGCCTACACGCGCCACAGAGCTGGTGCCTAGATTTGTGAAGACATTTGCGATACCGAACAAGCCAAAGCTTAAAATAAGAAGGGCCATCAGAATCTTAGCCACCCATGTGTTGGAGTAGCGTTTTAAGGTATCAAGCATAGTCTATCCGTTTTTTGTTTGCTGTTTCGGAACCCTGGTCTCGAGCGGCGCATAATAGACAGGGTGGACCAAAAATCGCAAGACGTTGAAAGAGTTGAATCTGGGGTTAAACTTAATTTTGGTTCTTGGAAAGGTCGACATGACAGAAAAAAACAAAAAATTGATCGCTGGCAACTGGAAAATGAATGGCGTGCAAGCTGCGCTGAAGGAAATTGAGCAAATTGCTGCAAAAGTTGGCGACTATGCTGACAAGGGCACTTTTTTGATATGCCCGCCAGCAACTCTTTTGGCAGGTGCGAGAGCTGTGGCGGGCGATGCTCTGCACATTGGGGCGCAGGATTGCCACAGTGCCACAAGCGGTGCCTTTACCGGTGACATCAGTGCGCAGATGATTGCAGATTTGGGCGGAAGCTTTGTTATTGTCGGCCATTCCGAGCGGCGCGAGGGCCATAATGAAAGCAACGAAGCGGTTAAAGCCAAGGCCGAAGCGGCGCTGGAACAGGGAATTAAACCGATAATCTGTTGCGGTGAAACGCTTGAACAGCGCGAAAAAGGTGAAGCGATTGGCTTTGTGACCCAGCAAATTGCTGATTCGACACCGGATCGTTTGAGTAAGGATGGCGAGATTGCCATTGCCTATGAGCCAATCTGGGCAATTGGCACTGGCAAGACCGCATCCGCAGATGATGTGGCGGAAATGCACATGGCGTTGCGCAAGACATTGGTGGATAAATTTGGTGACCGCGGCCACACAATCGAAATTTTGTATGGCGGATCAGTCAAGCCGGAAAATGCCAATACATTGCTGCACACGCAGGATGTGGATGGCGCATTGGTTGGTGGCGCAAGCCTAAAAGCGGAGAGCTTTTTAGGGATCGTTGCGGCGCTTTAAATCGGCGACAACAAAAAAACGCCAATTTTGTCTAGCCAATTGCTGACATAATGTGTAGAACGCACGCTGATTTGACATTCAACAGATAAGTGTTTTCACCATGGAAACAGTATTGATCGTAGCTCACCTTTTTATTGTGGTGGCGCTGATTGCAGTAATTTTGATGCAACGCTCTGAAGGCGGCGCGCTCGGCATGGGCGGTGGCGGTGGCGGCGGGGGCTTTATGTCTGCGCGCTCATCGGCGAACCTCTTGACCCGGACGACCGGCATTTTGGCGGCGCTGTTTTTCGCGACATCGATTGGCTTGACCGTTTTGGGGCAGTTGGACAATCGTGCCGACAGCATCTTGGAACGGGCGACAGACCAGACTGACGGCGACGTGACAGTGCTTGATGCCCTGAACAATCTGCAAGGGGACACACCGGCCAACGAAAACGAGCTGGATCTGCCCGTGCCGACAAATAATGAGGCGGCACCGGACGAGTCATCCGAAACACCTTCTCAGTAAGCTGTTGAAAAATTTGGAATGATCAGACGGGGGGTTTTATCCCCCGTCTTTTTTTGGATATGTGCAATTTTACGGCTTCGAATCATGGCCGTTCAGTAGTAAGGTAAAAGCCCATGGCACGGTATATATTCATCACTGGTGGCGTGGTTTCCTCTTTGGGTAAAGGGCTGGCTTCGGCCGCACTTGGCGCAGCGCTTCAGGCGCGCGGCTATAAGGTGCGTTTGAAAAAGCTGGATCCCTATCTCAACGTGGACCCGGGCACCATGTCTCCTTATCAGCATGGTGAAGTTTTTGTCACCGATGACGGGGCAGAAACGGACCTTGATCTTGGGCATTATGAGCGGTTTACCGGACGGTCGGCGAACCAGCAGGATAACATCACCACAGGTCGGATTTATCAAAACATAATTGCGCGGGAACGGCGCGGCGACTATTTGGGCGCCACAGTGCAGGTGATCCCGCATGTGACGGACGAGATCAAAAATTTTGTTCTGGCCGATAATGATGATTTCGACTTTGTGCTGTGTGAAATTGGCGGCACGGTGGGAGACATTGAAGCGTTGCCGTTTTTTGAAAGCATTCGCCAATTGGGCAATGAATTGCCGCGGGGCGATGCGGTTTATATGCATCTGACTTTGATGCCCTATATCCCCAGCGCTGGTGAGCTAAAAACCAAACCAACGCAGCACTCGGTGAAAGAGCTGCGCTCGATCGGTATCCAGCCAGATATTTTGCTTGTGCGGTGCGATCGCGAAATTCCCCAGAGCGAACGGCGCAAACTTTCTTTGTTCTGTAATGTTCGGGAAACGGCAGTTATTCAGGCTCTCGATGTCAAAAGCATTTATGATGTGCCGGTGGCCTATCATGATGAGGGTCTGGACACCGAAGTTTTGGCAGCGTTTGGCATTGAAGATGCCCCAGCGCCCGATATGGGCAAATGGCGAGAGATTTCCAAACGTATTCACAACCCGGATGGGGAAGTGACCATTGCGGTGGTGGGCAAATATACTGAATTGCTCGACGCCTATAAGTCGCTTAATGAGGCTTTGGTGCATGGTGGCATTGCCAATCAGGTCAAGGTGAATGTGCAATGGGTAAATGCCGAGCTGTTCGAGCAGGACGATCCATCGCCCTACCTTGAAGGTGTGCATGGCATTTTGGTGCCCGGTGCCTTTGGTGAGCGCGGTGCAGAAGGTAAGATTGCTGCAGCGAAATTTGCCCGTATTCGTGATGTGCCATATTTCGGCATTTGTTTCGGCATGCAAATGGCTTGCGTTGAAGCCGCGCGCAACACGGCCGGGATCAAAAATGCCTCGTCAACAGAGTTTGGCCCTGCCAAAGAGCCGGTTGTTGGCTTGATGACCGAATGGATGAAGGGCAATGCGTTGGAAAAGCGCAGCCAGGAAGGTGATTTGGGCGGCACCATGCGGCTCGGGGCTTTTGAAGCGCAATTGGTGCGCGGCTCCCGTGTTGCCGATATTTATGGGTCAACCCGTATCTCAGAACGTCATCGTCACCGCTGGGAAGTCAATATGGACTATCGCAAGGTGCTTGAATCAAATGGTCTTCTGTTCTCTGGCCTTTCGCCAGACGGCGAGTTGCCTGAGATTGTGGAGCGCACCGATCATCCCTGGTTTATCGGCGTGCAGTTCCACCCGGAACTGAAATCACGTCCGTTCGAACCGCATCCTTTATTCCGCTCGTTTGTGCACGCTGCGCTTGAGCAGAGTCGTTTGGTTTAGGTGAACTATGGCAGAGATTGTGAATTTGCGGCAGGCCCGCAAGAACAAACAGCGAGAAGAAAAAGAAAAACTCGCCTCTGCCAATCGCCACAAACATGGGCAAACAAAAGCCCTTAAAAAGCTGCACGAAGCGCAGAAAAGGCTTTCACAAAAGAAGCTGGATCAACAAAAGCTGAATAAGGACGATTAGGCCGCACCATGCGGCCTTTTTTATTGGATTGAAACCAAACTGGGGTCTCAACCGTTCTGACAATGTAGATTTCAATGAGGAGAGGGTTTTATGAAAACCGCGAAAGACTATTTGGACGAAGCGAGTAAGGTGGTTGAACGTATCGATGTGGAGCAAGCCAAGGCGCAGCACGGCCAGCCTGAAAGTGTTTTTATCGATGTACGCGACAGCGCAGAGATCGAAAAAAGCGGTACAGTTGAGGGAGCGTTGCGCATTCCAAGGGGGTTTATTGAATTTGCAGCCGATCCCGACACCCCATTTTACGACTCGCGCTTAACAAAGGATACCAACCTTTATCTGTTGTGCGGCGCCGGCGGCCAAGCGGCATTGGCTGGTAAAACGCTCAAAGAAATGGGATATAAATCAGTGACCAATATCGGCGGCTTCAAAGACTGGAAGGAAGCTGGCGGTCCGGTTGAGGGCGGTCAATAAGCCGAAAATCTCATGAATTGGGCGGCGCAAATTGCGCCGCCTTTCGCAATTCAGGACCACACTCAAGTGAAACAGACTTTGCATTGTGATGAATTAGCGCTAAGAAAGCGGCCAAATCACTACATTTGAGGAGTTTTTCATGTCTGCCATTATTGATGTAACCGGCCGTCAGATTTTTGATAGTCGTGGCAATCCAACCGTTGAAGTCGATGTTGTTTTGGATGATGGCAGCTTTGGTCGGGCTGCTGTACCTTCGGGTGCGTCCACCGGTGCCCATGAAGCAGTTGAACTGCGCGATGGCGGCGATGCCTATAAAGGCAAAGGTGTCATGAACGCTGTGGATGCGGTCAACACCCACATTTTCAATGAGATTCAAGGCATGGATGCGTTGGATCAGCGTTCGATCGATCAGGTGATGATTGATTTGGACGGCACCAGCAACAAGGCCAAACTGGGCGCCAATGCAATTTTGGGCGTGTCGCTTGCGGTGGCCAAGGCGGCTGCTGAATCATCCGCATTGCCACTTTATCGCTATGTGGGCGGCGCCAACGCGCATTTGCTGCCCGTGCCGATGATGAACATCATCAATGGCGGCGAGCACGCCGATAACCCAATCGATGTGCAGGAATTTATGATTATGCCCGTCGGTGCGGAAAACATCGCGGATGCGGTACGCATTGGCAGTGAGGTGTTCCATACGCTCAAAAAGGGTCTGAGCGATGAGGGACACAACACCAATGTGGGCGATGAGGGGGGCTTTGCGCCGAACCTGTCCTCCACCAACGCCGCGCTTGATTTTATCATGCAGTCCATTGAAAAAGCGGGCTACAAGCCGGGCGAAGATGTGTATCTGGCGCTCGATTGTGCCTCCACCGAATATTTCAAGGACGATAAATACCATCTGAAAGGCGAGGGCAAAGTGCTCGACGCTGGCGAGATGGTGGATTATCTGGCCAAGCTGGTCGACAATTATCCGATCATTTCCATTGAAGACGGCATGGCCGAAGATGATTGGGACGGCTGGAAAGCACTGACCGAAAAGATTGGCGACAAGTGCCAGCTGGTGGGCGACGATTTGTTTGTGACCAATTCAGAACGCTTGGCCTCTGGCATCAAGATGGGCGTTGGCAACTCAATTCTGGTGAAAGTAAACCAGATTGGCACCTTGACCGAAACCATCAATGCCGTGGATATGGCGCACAAAGCCAATTACACCTCTGTGATGTCGCACCGTTCCGGCGAAACCGAAGATGCAACGATTGCTGATTTGGCAGTTGCGCTTGGGTGTGGCCAGATCAAAACCGGTTCATTGGCCCGGTCAGACCGGTTGGCAAAATATAACCAGCTGATCCGCATTGAGGAACAGTTGGGATTTGCCGCCGCTTATGCCGGGAAGGGCATTTTGAAAGGCTAATTTGCTTTTGACTTCAAAGTTTGAAGGAGCGTCCTTTTGGGCGCTCTTTATGTTTTTGAAAGAAGGCGTTAACGGCTTGTTTGGTATAGTCCAGCCAGTTTAGTTTTGCGTCATTAAAGGTTGATATGCCCACCCGCCTTAAAAAACCTTCCATCGCCAATAAATTGCTGATCACGGCAGCCTTGCTGGCTTTTCAGGGATATTTGGCGCATCACGCGCTCAATGGGCAATATGGCGTTGAATCCCAAAAACAGCTGGTTGAACGCAAGGCGACGCTGATGGCGCAAAATGAGGCGCTTGAGGCTCAAATTGAACGCGCTAAAAATCGCAACTCTTTGCTGGTTGCCGATCGGCTCGATCCTGATATGCTAAGCGAGCGGGCACGGGGGCTTCTGGGATGGAGCAACCCCGATGATATATTGATCGCGATAGAAAAAGAATAACTTATTTCGAGTTAATATTTGTTTTTAACCTGAAATCAGTTAAGATCAATTATTCCAAACAAAACAATAGCTTGATTGAGTTTTTGCTTGTTTCTGAATGCTTTGTTTTGTGTATCACCCCAACTAGAATACGTCTCAATGACGGAACAATCGGGTCCAAATGGAGATTTCTATGCCTAAAAAGACCGATGCGGCGGCCAAGTCGAGCACAAAGGCCAATATGCCCGCGTTCACCAAGGAAGAAGAACTGCACGCTTATAAAGAGATGCTTTTGATCAGGCGCTTTGAAGAAAAAGCGGGTCAAATGTACGGGATGGGGCTGATTGGCGGTTTCTGTCACCTCTATATCGGTCAAGAAGCTGTTGTGACCGGAGTGCACATGGCCTCAAAAAAAGGCGACTACTCGATCACCGGCTATCGTGATCACGGCCATATGTTGATTGTGGGACTTGAACCGAAAGCCGTGATGGCCGAATTGACCGGGCGTAAGGGCGGCTTGTCCAGAGGCAAGGGCGGCTCGATGCACATGTTCTCCAGTGAGGAGCGCTTTTATGGCGGCAATGGCATTGTGGGTGCACAGGTGAGTTTGGGTACTGGGTTGGCCTTTGCAGCGAAATATAAAGAAGAAGACAATGTGAGCCTGACCTATTTGGGCGATGGCGCGGCCAACCAGGGGCAGGTTTATGAGAGCTTCAATATGGCGAAGCTTTGGAGCCTGCCGGTCGTTTATATTATTGAGAACAACAAATATGCTATGGGCACCAGCTTGGAGCGCTCTGCCGCAACCACTGACCTGTCTCAGCGCGGTGCGTCATTCGACATTCCCGGCGAACAGGTAGATGGCATGGATGTGCGCATGGTGCGCGACGCTGCCGAACGCGCCATCAAGCATGCGCGTGACGGCAAAGGCCCCTATATCCTCGAAATGCTGACCTATCGCTATCGCGGCCACTCTATGTCTGACCCGGCGAAATATCGCTCCAAGGATGAAGTGCAATCCATGCGCACAGAGCGTGATCCGATTGAGCAAGTGAAGGCCCGTTTGCTCGAAAATGACTGGGCAACAGAAGACGAGCTGAAAAGCATCGATAAAGATGTCCGTGCTGTTGTGTCTGAAGCAGCCGACTTTGCCACCAATGATCCAGAGCCCGATCCAGATGAGCTCTACACCGATATCACCGTAGAAGTTTAAGTCAGCGAGATCAGGAGAATTTAGATGCCAGTAGAAATTACGATGCCTGCATTGTCGCCGACGATGGAAGAGGGCACTTTGTCCAAATGGTTGGTGAAGGAAGGCGATGAGGTTGCGGCCGGCGATGTGATTGCCGAAATCGAAACCGATAAAGCCACCATGGAAGTGGAAGCTGTTGACGAGGGGACGATCGGCAAAATCGTTGTTGAAGAGGGCACGCAGAACGTCAAAGTCAACAGTGTGATTGCAGTGTTGTTGGAAGAAGGCGAAAGCGCTGACGATATTGATTCAGACGCCTCACAGTCTAAATCCCAAGAGCAAAGCAGCGACGACGCGTCAGCAGAAAAATCCGATGATGGTGAAGCGGCGCAAGAGCAAAAGGATTCTGAAGAGTCTGGCCCGAGCGAAGAAGAAAAACCTTCTGTTCCTGCTCAGCCAGCTTTCAATGCTGAAGAAGATATGGAAGTGCCAGAGGGCACAGAAATGGTCTCCACCAGCGTGCGCGAAGCGCTGCGCGATGCCATGGCCGAAGAAATGCGCGCCGATGGCGATGTGTTTGTGATGGGTGAGGAAGTTGCCGAATATCAAGGCGCCTACAAGGTCACTCAAGGCTTGCTGCAGGAATTTGGCGCCAAGCGGGTTGTCGATACCCCGATCACCGAGCATGGCTTTGCCGGTTTGGGCGTGGGTGCGGCATTTGCCGGGCTGAAGCCGATTGTTGAGTTTATGACCTTCAACTTCGCCATGCAGGCCATTGACCAGATCATCAACTCAGCGGCGAAAACCCGTTATATGTCTGGTGGTCAAATGAGCTCACCGATCGTGTTCCGCGGCCCGAATGGCCCGGCCGCACGGGTTGGCGCGCAGCACAGCCAAGACTTTTCTGCGTGGTATGCCCACGTCCCTGGACTGATTGTGGTGTCACCCTACACGGCGGCAGATGCGAAAGGTTTGCTGAAGTCAGCAATCCGCAATCCCAACCCGGTCGTGTTCCTCGAAAACGAATTGTTGTACGGCCAATCATTTGATGTGCCGAAGCTGGACGACTGGACGGTGCCCTTGGGCAAAGCCAAAGTTGTGCGCAAGGGCGCAGATGTCACGCTTGTGTCGCATTCAATGGGCATGCGTTATGCCACGGAAGCCACGGAAAAACTGGTGGAATCAGGTATTGACGTTGAGCTGATCGATTTGCGCACTTTGCGGCCACTGGATATGCCGACCATCGTGGAATCAGTCAAGAAGACCGGTCGCTGTGTGACCGTGGAAGAAGGCTGGCCGCAAGGGTCAATCGGCTCCGATATTGCGGCACGTTTGATGGATGAGGCGTTTGATTATCTGGATGCGCCAGTTGCCCGCGTGACGGGTAAAGACGTGCCCCTTCCATATGCGGCGAACTTGGAAAAGTTGGCTTTGCCGTCGACCAAAGAAGTGATCGAAGCCGTAAACGCCGTAACGTATCGCCAGATTTAGGGAGTAATCAGGGATGACAATCAATATTACGATGCCCGCACTTTCGCCCACCATGGAAGAGGGCAATTTGGCGAAATGGATGGTCAAGGAAGGCGATAGCGTCGCAGCAGGCGATGTGATCGCTGAAATAGAGACCGACAAGGCGACCATGGAAGTGGAAAGCATTGACGAAGGGACTGTGGGCAAGATCCTCGTTGAGGAAGGCGCTCAAAACGTCAAGGTCAATAGCGTGATTGCAGTGTTGCTGGAAGAAGGCGAAAGCGCTGACGATATTCCTTCTGATGTTGGTGCCGATGCGCCTTCGGAAAAGAAGGAAAAGGCGAAGTCCGAAGAGAAGTCTGCGGAAAAATCTGAGGCCAAGGCTGACGAGAAACCTGCGCCGAAGGAAGAGACAAAGCCTGAGCCTAAAGCCGAGAAGGCACCTGCGCCGAAAAAAGACGGCAATCGTCAGTTTGCCTCGCCGCTTGCCCGTCGCCTCGCGAAAGAAAACAGCATTGATATCAGCGCATTGAGCGGATCAGGCCCAAAAGGTCGGGTCGTGAAGCGGGATATCGAAAAAGCCTTGGAAGAAGGCGTGCCGCAGCAAGCCGCACCAGCCGCCGCCCAGCAGGGGGCCAAATTGGCCACCGGCATGTCAGACGCGCAGGTGACTGCGCTTTATGAAGACGGCACTTATGATGCGGTGCCGAATGATGGCATGCGCAAGACCATTGCTGCCCGTTTGACAGAAGCAAAGCAGACTGTGCCGCACTTCTATTTGAACATGGACTGCAAGCTGGACAATCTTTTGGAAGCCCGCGCCAATATTAATGCGCAAGCCAAGAAGGATGAGAACGGCAAGCCGGAATATAAGCTTTCTGTGAATGATTTTATCGTGAAGGCCTGGGCGATTGCCTTGCAGCAAATCCCAACCGCGAATGCCACTTGGGCTGGCGAAAGCACGCTGTTGCACCACCATTCTGATGTGGCGGTTGCCGTGGCGGTGCCTGGCGGCTTGTTCACCCCTGTGGTGAAGAAGGCTGAACAAAAGAGCTTGCGGCAGATTTCTGAAGAAGTGAAGGATTTTGCCAAACGTGCCAAATCGAAAAAGCTGGCCCCGCATGAATATCAAGGCGGCTCCACAGCGGTTTCCAATTTGGGCATGTTCGGCATTAAGCATTTTTCCGCTGTGATCAACCCACCACATGGCACCATTTTGGCCATCGGCGCGGGCGAAGAACGGGTCGTTGTGGAAAATGGCGAGATTACCGTTGGCAACTTTATGACGGTGACCTTGTCTTGTGACCACCGGTCAGTTGACGGGGCGCTAGGGGCAGAAGTGCTGGGCGTGTTCAAATCGTTGATTGAAAATCCGGTGATGATGTTGGCCTAAAAGCAATTATTCAGAGGATTTATGAAACGCTTTTTAATTATATTTTTTGCAATAGCGCTGCTGCCATTTTCGGCAGCAGCAAAAGACATTAATGCTGAACGGGTTTCCTCAAGGGAAACTCGTGAAATCAGTTATGCTGACCCCAAATCCGCGTTTGGAGAGATTTCCAATCACACATTTACGTTTAAACGCATGAAGGGTACAGCACGACGAGGCAAAGATGCTTTCCCCTTTGGTGGCACCGTAGTGGCCTACTTTGCTCCAAACGGCAAAATTTTGGTTTGGGCGAAAAGAGAAGAGAAGGTACACGCTGGCAAATGGTGGATCGGCAAAGCCAAAGATGAAAAAGTTGGCAATCTTATTTGCATGGATTTTGCCAACCATCGCGAATTGGGGCTTTGCGGCGTGATCAAGTATTTTGGTAAAAACATTTACTATCGTGCCAAGGGCAACGTATTCAACTTACGAGCGGGTGCAGCTGTACCCAAGGTCGTCCGGTCTCATTCACGAGACTTGCAAGATATCGCCGATAGATTGGGTATGTAGATGAAAAACATTCTCGCCTTTGGCGATTCATTGACATGGGGATATGATGCGGCGACACAGACGCGGCATCCGTTTGAGGCGCGTTGGCCAAGTGTTTTGGCCGATGGCCTGAAAATGCCTGTGCAAATGCTCGCTGAAGGCCTGAATGGCCGCACGACTGTGTTTGACGATTATTCGGCAGCTTCAGAGCGCAATGGCGCCAAGATGCTGCCGAGTGTTTTGGCCACACATGAGCCACTTGATCTGGTGATCATGATGCTGGGTACAAACGATATGCGGCCCCATATTTGCGGCAACGCAGCAGGGTCTGCAGCCGGGATTGGCCGTTTGATTTCAATCGTCAAAACATTTCCCTACAAAGCCAACCACAAAGTGCCGCAAATTTTGGTTGTCTCGCCGCCACTTACTGAGCGCGGGGGCGACAGATTTGCAAATCATGTGATGCAGGGCGCGGTGCCGCTGTCCCGTCAATATGCCGATGCCTATCGGTTGGTGGCGGAAGAAAATGATGTTTCCTTTTTTGATGCGGCGAAACATGTGAGCCCGGATCCGATGGACGGGTTTCACCTAGATCAAGAAAATACAAAAAAACTGGGCAAGGCGTTGATCCCCGCGGTCAGCGATATTTTGGCCTCTTAAGAGCTTTGATGAAAGGCAATATGCATGGCAAATCAAACGGCTAATCAATATGATCTGATCGTTATCGGCGGTGGGCCAGGCGGTTATGTCGCCGCTATTCGCGCGTCACAACTTGGTATGAAGGTTGGCGTGGTTGAACGTGAGCATATGGCCGGCATTTGTTCGAACTGGGGATGTATCCCGACCAAAGCCTTGCTGCGCAGTGCGGAGATTTATTCGCATATGGGCCACGCCAAAGACTATGGCCTTAAAGCAACCGAGTTTGATTTTGAAATTTCAGATGTCGTGAAGCGTTCACGCCAGATCGCGGCGCGGATGAATAATGGCGTGTCCTTCTTGATGAAGAAGAACAAGATCGACATCATCTGGGGCGAAGCCAAGTTGAAAAAGGGCGGCGAAGTTGAAGTTGGCCCCTCCAGTAAAACGGCAATGGAACCTGCTGTGCCCGCGCCAAAAGGTGTATTGCCGCACGGGACCTACAAAGCCAAGCATATTATCGTTGCAACCGGTGCGCGGCCGCGCATTCTGCCGGGCATTGAGCCGGATGGCAAAAATATCTGGACCTATTTCGAAGCGCTGGTGCCCGACGAAATGCCAAAATCGTTGTTGGTGATGGGCTCTGGGGCGATCGGCATTGAGTTTGCCAGCTTCTATGCTTCCATGGGCGCAGAAGTGACTGTGGTGGAGCTGCTGCCTCAGATCATGCCGGTTGAAGACAAAGAAATCTCTGCCCATGCCCGCAAGCGCTTTGAGAAACGCGGAATCAAGATTTTGACCGAAGCAAAGGTGGCCAAGGTTGAGAACGGCAAAGGCGGCGTAACGGCGCATATCGAGCTGAAGGATGGCCGCAAGGAAAAAATCGAAGCCGAGAAGCTGATTTCAGCCGTGGGCGTGCAAGCGAACGTTGAGAACATTGGTCTCGATGAAGTGGGCGTGAAGACCGAAAAAGGCTTTATCGTCACTGACGGCTTCTGCAAAACCAACGTGGATGGCGTTTACGCCATTGGTGACGTGGCCGGCCCACCGATGCTGGCCCACAAGGCAGAGCACGAAGGCGTGCTGTGTGTTGAAAAAATCGCCGGCATGGATGTCCATCCGATGGACGACAACAAAATCCCGGGCTGCACCTATTGCGAGCCACAGGTAGCTTCTGTCGGTTTGACGGAAGAACAAGCGAAAAAGACCGGACGGGAAATCCGCGTCGGCCGCTTCCCCTTTGTGGGCAATGGCAAGGCGATTGCGCTGGGCGAACCTGATGGTTTGGTGAAAACAGTGTTTGATGCCAAGAGCGGGGAGTTGCTGGGCGCCCATATGGTGGGTGCGGAAGTAACCGAGCTTATTCAGGGCTTTGTGGTGGCGATGAACCTTGAAACCACCGAGGAAGAATTGATGCATACGATCTTCCCACATCCCACATTGTCCGAAATGATGAAAGAGAGCGTACTTGACGCCTATGATCGCGCCCTCAATATATAGGGCATGAACAACGGTCCCAAGAAGGCCAAACGGGTTTAAGGATTTATCATGGTTACATTGCTGGACAACACCAAACGGGGCAAAGCCGATGTGCGGCACCCGGAAAAGGCACACAGACCAGACAATGAGGTGTTGCGCAAACCGGATTGGATTCGGGTGAAGGCACCAGGGTCCAAAGGCTATAATGAGACCCGCAAGATCGTGAAAGACAATTCTATTGTCACGGTTTGTGAGGAGGCGGGTTGCCCCAATATTGGCGAATGTTGGGACAAGAAGCACGCCACCATGATGATTATGGGTGAAATCTGCACCCGTGCTTGCGCCTTTTGCAATGTCCGCACAGGCCTGCCGACCGCGCTTGACCCGAAAGAGCCGGAAAATGTGGCCAATACCGTCAAAATGCTGGATCTAAACCATGTGGTGATCACCTCAGTCGACCGGGACGATTTGGAAGATGGCGGTGCGCAGCATTTTGTGGATGTGATTCAGGCCGTGCGCGAGGCATCGCCAAAAACCACAATCGAGATTTTGACGCCCGACTTTTTGCGCAAAGACGGTGCGTTGGAAACTGTGGTGGCGGCGAAACCAGACGTGTTCAACCATAATCTGGAGACGGTGCCGTCCAACTATCTGACGGTTCGGCCCGGGGCGCGCTATTTCCACTCCATTCGCTTGTTGCAAAAGGTGAAAGAGATTGATCCGCAAATGTTCACCAAATCCGGCATCATGGTTGGCTTGGGTGAAGAACGGAATGAAGTGCTGCAATTGATGGATGATCTGCGGGTTGCCGATGTGGACTTTTTGACCATCGGGCAATATTTGCAGCCCACCAAGAAGCATCACAAAATTGACCGTTTCGTCACGCCAGACGAGTTTAAGGCATTTGAGCGGATCGCATATACCAAGGGCTTCTTGATGGTCTCTTCCTCACCCTTGACGCGCTCTTCGCACCATGCAGGCGACGATTTTGAAAAGCTGCGCAAAGCGCGGGATGCCAAAAAGTAAGCTGATTTATGACCAAGATCGCGTTCGAACGGCATGTGTCCTATACGCCGGAACAAATGTTTGATCTGGTGGCAGATCTGCGCGGCTATCCGACTTTTGTGCCCAATTGCTCCAATATGCATGTGCGGCCCGGACCGACGGACACCAGTTGCTATGCCCGGATGGGCATAAGCTTTGGGCCTATCTCTCAGGATTATGAGAGCCGGGTTGAGCTAGATCGACAAAACAAGCGCATTCGGGCGACCGCCGTGGATGGCCCTTTTTCGCACCTGGAGTCGGAATGGCTGTTTTTGCCGGAAGGTGAAGGCACCCACATTCAATTCAAGGTGGATTTTAAACTCTCCAACCGCCTGATTGCTGCGGTGGCGGAGCCTTTGTTCGCCACAAAGCAGGAAGAAATCATGGATGCCTTTGTGCGCCGGGCAGGCGAACTTTACGGCAAGTGACGCTGATCGAGCCGCGCCAGCACCAAGGTGAGGGCAACGCGTACCGTTTCTTCGCGCACTTCGTCGCGCTCCATTTCCTTAAAATTGCGCACGATATGGCACGAACCATCTTCGTCGGCGCAGGCAAAATGAACTAAGCCCACCGGCTTTTCCGGTGAACCACCGCCTGGCCCTGCTATGCCAGTGACCGCCACCGAAATTGTGGCACCCGAAATCCGCTGCGCTCCTTCAGCCATGGCGCAAGCCACTTCCTTTGAGACCGCGCCCACATCCTCAAGCAAATGGACGGGCACGCCCAACATTTGGGTTTTCGCTTCATTGGAATACGTCACATACCCACCAAAAACAGCTTCGGAAGAGCCCGGCACTGAGGTGAGCGCACCGGCAATCAGTCCGCCGGTGCAGCTTTCGGCTGTAGCGATTGTGGCTTGTTTGGCAATTAATTGCTCAATGGTGATTTGCGCAAGGTGCAGCACATCATCTTCAAGCATCATCTAATCCTTTACTGGCACCTCAATGGTGACCGCCGCTTGAGCCGCAATACCTTCCTTGCGGCCCGTGAACCCGAGTTTTTCCGTTGTTGTGGCCTTCACGGAAACACGAGACATTGAAACATCAGCAATCTGCGCGATGCGTTGTCGCATTTCTTCGCAATGCGGCCCGACTTTGGGGGCTTCACAGATCAGTGTCAAATCCAAATGCACCAAACGGCCAGCTCTCTCTTTCAGTCGAGAGACCGCATGCTCAAGAAAGATGGCGGAATCCGCCTGATGCCACTCCATGTCACTGGGTGGAAAATGCTGACCGATGTCACCATCGGCCATGGCGCCATAGAGTGCGTCGGTGAGGGTGTGTAGCGCCACATCGGCATCTGAGTGGCCCTTAAGTTTCGCCGTGTGGGGGATTTGAATGCCACCCAGCGTGACATGGTCACCCGTCTCAAAGGCATGCACATCGAACCCGGTGCCGACGCGGGTTTCCATTCTCGGGATCAAGGTCATCTCTGCACGCTCCACATCCTGAGCTATGGTAATTTTATAATTTTCCGGTGTTCCTGGCACAATCTTCACATTCATGCCGGCCCATTCAGCGATGGAAGCATCATCGGTAAACAGCTGGTCTGTCTTGGCCGCCTGCTGATGGGCAGCGTAAATCTCGGCAAAGCGAAAGGCCTGAGGGGTCTGCGCCAGATGATGGATGGTCCGATCCAGTGTCCGCTGGATTGTTTGATCCTTGTCGGCTTGCTTGAGCGTGTCCGTCACTTGTAAGGCTGGTATAGCACCCCCTGAAGTGATAGCGGCATCAATGGTTGCATCAATCAGCTCGTTGGACACAAACGGGCGCGCTGCGTCGTGGATCAAAACAATATCCGGCGGTGAGGTGGTGGCCGACAGGGCATCCAGTCCCGCCAACACAGATTGTTGACGCTCGGCACCGCCGAGGGCGGGGGACAACAGGCGTTTGTCGCCCAACCCCAATGCCTCATAAAAATGATGATGATCGGGACTGATCACGGGCAGGATAATATCCACCGTTTCCGCTTGCAAAAAAGCGTTGACGGTGCGGGTGAGCAGTGGCACACCCGCCACTGGCTGATATTGCTTTGGGCGCGCCACATCGGTGCCCATACGACGCCCCGCGCCTGCGGCAACAATGATAACGGCAATCTTTTGGTTTTGGCGGGTCATAATTCATCCTGCGTAATCTGTTCCGGGTTTAGCGGGGACGGGATTTTATGGCAAGAGATAGCTCAGCCGCGGACCTGTTCTTTACAATCTCGGGTCTTAATTGATCGAAAATTCAGCAAATTGGTTGCAAAATCACCAAATTTTGTCTACAAAATAAGCAGAATTGACCATTGCTTAAAAAATGAGCGCCCATGCCGTCACCCATCCAAATTGGCAAACACATTTTGCCGAACAACGCCTTCCTGGCCCCCTTGTCCGGCATAACGGACAAGAGCTTTCGCACGATTGCCGCCCGGTTTGGCGCGGGCATGGTGGTCTCGGAGATGATCGCTAGTGCGGCGCTGACAAACGGTCATAAAGACATGGCGCGCCGGTTGGGGCGGCCAGAAAAATTGCCCCATATCGTGCAATTGGCCGGGTGTGAGCCGCATTGGTTGGCCGAGGGCGCGCGGATCGCCGAAGATGCTGGCGCGGATATTATCGACATTAATATGGGATGCCCGAGCAAAAGGGTCACCAACGGATATGCCGGGTCTGCCTTAATGCGGGTGCCGGATAAGGCAGTTGAAATTATTGAGGCCGTCGTTGGCGCAACGCGCCAGCCCGTTACCCTGAAAATGCGGCTTGGATGGAATGATGACAATTTGAATGCGCCGCAGTTGGCCAAAGCTGCAGAGTCGTGTGGCGTGCAGATGGTGACCGTCCATGGCCGCACGCGTCAGCAATTTTACAAAGGGCAGGCGCGTTGGGCGCCGATCCGTGATGTTGTCGACGCGGTTTCCGTGCCCGTGGTGGTGAATGGCGATATTATCGATCTGAACGCAGCACGGAAAGCGCTGGCCGAGTCCGGCGCACAAGCGGTGATGATCGGCCGAGGTGCCCAGGGGCGGCCTTGGCTTGTGGGACAAATCGGTGACGCGCTGGCCGGAAGAACACCTCAGCCCGCGCCCGCGGGGCAAGACCGCCTTGATCTAATCCTCGAGCACTATGCAATGATGATCGACGAATATGGCGAACATCTGGGCGTTCGTTGCGCGCGCAAACATTTGGGCTGGTATCTCGATGCATTGATTGAGGAGGGCGCGCAAATTGATACCGCGTTGCGCAAACAGCTTCTGACTGCAGCCTCCAGCGCCGATATTCCAGCTCTTTTAACGCAGATATTTGAACAGATTGAGGTGAAAGCCGCATGAGCCCCACATCAATTGAGTTGGCCCATGCCGCTTTTCAAGCCATTGCCCACCCGATTCTGATTTGCGATGCAGACAACAAGATCGTCATGGCCAATTATGCGGCACAGGACTTTTTTTCCACCTCAGAAAGCCGATTGAAACGGCAGCAAGTTGACGATTTGGTGGCTCCATCTTCGCCCTTGCTCAATTTGCTGGATCGGGTGCGTGGCCGCGACGCTGGATCGCGCGAGCATCGCATTCCGATTGCCAATATCAACATGCCGGAAGAGCGGCTGGTGGACGCCCACGCCACTCCCATGACCAATGATGCCAGCCTGACGGTTCTGACGCTGATTGAACGTACGATGGCAGATAAGATCGACAAACAATTGACCGCCAGAGGCGCCGCGAGGTCTGTCATCGGGTTGGCCGCCATGCTGGCGCATGAGATCAAAAATCCGCTCTCGGGCATTAAAGGTGCGGCACAATTGCTGGAACAATCAGCGGAAGAAAAAGACCAGCCATTGGCGCGACTTGTGCAAGAAGAAGTGGCGCGGATCGTCAAGCTGGTGGATCGTATGGAGGCGTTTGGTGACGAACGTCAGCCGGAGTTCAGTTCGGTCAATATCCACGAGGTGCTCAACCATGTGGAGCTGATCGCACAAAATGGCTTTGCCAAGGGCATGACCATTTCCAAGCATTTTGATCCATCCTTACCGCCGGTTTTGGGCAATTGGGACCAACTTGTTCAAATCTACCTCAACCTGTTCAAGAACGCCGCTGAAGCGCTTGGGGGGCAGGAAAATGGGGAAATTGTGGTGCGCACAGCCTATCGGCCAGGCATTTCAATCGGGGTGCCGGGATCGGGCAATCGCATGTCATTACCCCTAGAGATTTGTGTCGAGGACAATGGCGGCGGCATACCGGAAGATATATTGCCGCACATTTTTGATCCTTTTGTCACCTCAAAACAAACTGGTGGTGGGCTGGGGCTCGCTCTGGTGGCCAAATTAGTTGGCGGACACGGGGGCATTGTGGATGCGGACAGCCATAGCGGGCGCACGATTATGCGCACCTTGTTGCCCGTGGCGAAACCCAAACGCGGCAATAAAGGGAAAAAGACATGAGCGAACGCACAATTTTGGTGGCGGATGACGATGCATCCATTCGCATGGTGTTGAGCCAGGCGCTAACCCGCGCCGACTATGAAGTGTTCCCCATGAGCAACCTATCGACCATGTGGAACCATATTGCTCGCGGTGATGGTGACTTGCTGATCACCGATGTGATGATGCCTGATGGCAGCGCATTCGATTTGTTGCCGCGCATCAAGAAAGCGCGGCCCGATCTGCCGATTATCGTGATGAGCGCGCAAAACACCTTTATGACCGCGGTGCGCGCCAGCGAGGCCGGGGCCTTTGAATATTTGCCCAAACCCTTCGATCTATCCGAACTTACCGCCACGGTGGCAAAGGCACTTGCCGAGCGCGATAGCCAAAAGAAAAAGGACGTCGCCGCCAACGCGCCCAAGGATGAAGAAATGCCGCTGGTGGGGCGTTCTGGCCCGATGCAGGAAGTTTATCGCACGATGGCGCGGTTAATCCAGACAGATCTCACTGTGATGATTTCGGGCGAAAGCGGCACCGGTAAGGAAGTTGTGGCTCGCGCGCTGCATGATTTTGGTAAGCGCAAGGGTGGGCCATTCAACGCCATCAATATGGCGGCGATCCCGCAGGATCTGATCGAGTCTGAGCTGTTCGGGCACGAGAAGGGCGCCTTTACCGGCGCGCATGGGCGTTCGATCGGTCATTTTGAGCGGGCGGCGGGCGGCACCCTGTTTCTTGACGAGATCGGTGACATGCCCATGGCTGCCCAAACGCGACTGCTGCGCGTGCTGCAAGAGGGTGAGTTCACCCGTGTGGGTGGACGCGACACGATTGAGACTGATGTCCGCATTGTTGCGGCGACTCACCGGGATTTGCAGCAAATGATCCGGCAGGGGCTTTTCCGCGAGGATCTCTATTATCGACTCAACGTGGTGCAATTGCACATGCCTGCATTGCGCGAACGCCGCGACGATGTGGCCGATCTCGCGCAACATTTTGCCCAAAAGTTTGCCGAAAAGGATGAACCGGTCAAAGCATTCGAAAAAGAAGCACTGGACGTTCTGCGTCAGCATGATTGGCCCGGCAATGTGCGGGAACTGGAGAATCTGGTTCAGCGGTTTGTGGCGCTTTATCCAGACGAGGTGATCTCGGCTGAAACTGTGCGCCAGGAACTGAGCGTTGGCGAAAATGCGCCGCCAGTTCGCGCCAATGGTGACAATAGCGATGATTTGGGCGGAATGGTTGAGCGCTATTTGATGGGCGTATTTGCAAAGGCACAACCGGACTTACCCGAAAATGGACTTTACCAGCGTTTGATTGATGAAATTGAAGTTCCACTTTTGGAAATGACGCTAAACTATTGTAATGGAAATCAGATTCGCGCATCAGATTTACTCGGCTTGAACCGGAACACCTTGCGCAAGAAGCTGCAAAATCACGACATTCAAATAAACAAATCCAACCAGAGTCGTTAACCGCCTGTAACATTTTTGCCACAAGAGCCTTGCTTCACTTGCGCATATAGGCCAAGCTGTTGATAAATATGTCACAGTTTGAACGCATTAGTCAGCTATTGCGTGTTCGAACTATTGCTCCTTTTGTAACGCTTAGGTCGCTTTTGTGAACGAATCCGCCCAGCCGAAAATCAAGCAATTGTCTTTGCGGCAAAACCGAGCCCTGCGCATTTTTGGCGTTGTGCTGGTGCTGGCGTCTGTGGTCAGTGCGGTCACTTCCTTCATGATTCTAACGGGGGCCACCTCAATCGAGCCCGAACCAAGCGTATGGGCCATCATCTGGCTGATTAATGCGCTTTTGGTTGTGCTTGTGATTGCATTGCTGATCACCGAAGGATTTATGTTGATCCGGGCGCGCGTGTCGAAGCAGGCTGGCTCCGGCTTGCATGTGCGGCTTGTGGGCATGTTTGCCCTGGCGGCTGCAGTGCCTGCCTTTATCGTGGCGTTGATCGCCAGTTTCGCCCTTAACCAAGGTCTCGACCATTGGTTTTCTGAGCGTTCGCGGGCCATGGTCGAGAGTTCAAACCAGGTTGCTCAATCCTATCTGCAGGAACATGCCAACGTTTTGCGGAACGATATTATTGGCATTTCTGGTGAACTGGAGCGAGTTGCGGATATGTTCGACGAAAATCGCCCAAACTTTGTCCGTATCCTGACAACTTTAGCTCAAATCCGCTCTTTGCCATTTGTTTATGTGTTGAACGGCGAGATGGAGATTGTCGAAAAGGCGCAAATCAGTACAGCAGGTACGCCGCCCAAACTGCCCGAGGATTTGCTTGCAGGCGTCGGTGAAAATAGAATCGAGCTTTTGCGCCCGGGCGAAAAATTTTCTTTTGTCGGGGGCGTGATCAAGTTGGAGAATTATCCCGATCATTATCTGTTTGTCGCCCGCGGCGTGGAAGCAGAAGTGCTCGAATATATGCGCCTTACCGAGCAGAACGTGACTGAATATCGCGAATATGAATCCAATCGGCTGGTTTTTCAGATCACTTTTGCCATCATGTATATCGGCTTGGCGATTGTGGTGCTGCTCGCGGCAGTTTGGGTAGGTATTTATCTGGCCAACAGGCTGGTGGCCCCCATTCGAAATCTGATGATCGCGTCAAACCGTGTTTCGGCGGGTGACTTGAATGTGCGGGTACCCACGCGCGGCACAACCGGTGATATGCGTGATTTGTCGACGCGGTTCAATCGCATGACGTCGCAGCTTTCGGCCCAGCATGGGGCGTTGATTTCCGCAAATGAAACGATTGATCAGCGGCGACAATTTACCGAGGCGGTTCTGGAGGGGGTGTCTGCGGGAATTATCGGGCTGGATCCAAAGGGCCACTTGACGATCGTGAACGGGCGGGCTGCCGATATATTTGAGGCCGATGAAAAAGACCTTATCGGCGTATCATTGCATGATGTTGCGATGGAATTGGGCGAGATTTTTGACGAGGCGCAGACGGATAAGACCGGCCAAATTCAAGAACAGATTGTGTTGAAGAACCGGCAGGGCGAAGAACGGACATATCAAGTCCGGATCACACGTGAGGGCACTGTTGATAGTTCTAAAGGCTACGTGATCACCCTTGACGATATTTCTGACTTGATCGCGGCGCAGCGCACAAGCGTTTGGGCCGATGTGGCCCGGCGGATTGCCCACGAGATCAAAAACCCGCTTACGCCAATTCAGCTTTCTGCTGAACGATTGCGTCGACGCTATAAGGACAAATTATCGGATGATTATGAGGTGTTCGACAAATGCACCACCACAATTGTGCGGCAGGTGGGCGATATCGGCCGGATGGTTGACGAGTTTTCCACCTTTGCGCGCATGCCATCCGCAAGTTTTGAACACAATGACTTGGGTGAGACAGTGCGACAGGCAATTTTTACCGAAGGGGTTCGTCACCCAGAGATTGCGCTTCATACCGATATTCCCGATGGCAATTTGGCAGCGCAATATGATGACCGGCTGATGTCTCAAGTCCTCACCAACCTGATTAAAAATGCGGCGGAAGCTATTGAGGTTGATCTCGCCAAAATCGATCTTCCCATGATCAAGGTCGGTATTCAAGATTTGGGGGATGAGTTTCAGGTGACTGTCAGTGACAATGGCAAGGGTTGGCCAAAAGAGAATCGCCTTCGCCTGCTGGAGCCCTACAATACCACCCGTGATAAGGGCACAGGGTTGGGCTTGGCTATCGTTTCTAAGATTGTAGAGCAGCACAATGGCCGGGTGGAGCTGTTTGATGCCGACCCGGATGAGCAGGGTCGCGTGGGCGCCGTGTTTGCTTTCACGCTGCCCAAAACGCAAAAAGGCGAGCATAGCTTGGCAATTGCCACAAACTCGCCAGAAAAAGAAGAGAACAAACCACACACGATTGGTGCGGCAGCACCGATTGACCAAGATGTGAAGGGGACAGCCTAATGGCACTGGATGTGCTCATCGTGGACGATGAGGAGGATATTCGCGAGCTGATTGCGGGCATTCTTGAGGATGAAGGGTATGACACGCGAATAGCTCATGATGCGGATTCGGCGTTGCAGGCAATCGAAAGTCGTCGGCCCAATCTGGTCTTTCTTGACATTTGGATGCAGGGGTCGCGCCTCGACGGGTTGCAGCTGCTTGACGCGCTGATGGAACGGCACAGTGACTTGCCCGTGGTGATGATTTCGGGCCATGGCAATGTGGAGACTGCCGTGTCCGCCATTCGTCGTGGAGCCTATGATTATATCGAAAAGCCTTTCAAGATGGACCGTTTACTGCTTGTGGCCAAGCGCGCCATGGAAACGGATCGTCTGAAATCGGAAGTGCAGGACCTGCGCAAACGGTCTGGCGTTGCCCATGCACAATTGGTTGGCGAATCTTCTGTTCTGTCGAATATCAGAAGCCAAATAGAGCGTTGTGCGCCCACCAACAGCCGTGTGTTTTTCGCCGGCCCGGCAGGCACAGGGAAGGGGCTTTGTGCCCGCCAATTGCATGATCAATCGCACCGCGCTGACGCGCCCTTTATCGAAGTCAAACTTGCCATGCTCAATATTGATGAGATGGCCGAAGTTTTATTTGGCAAAGAAGTGCTGAGCGATGGCGGCAAGACTATTGTCAGCGGCGCGTTCGAGCGGGCGCACGGCGGCACTTTGTTCCTGTCGGAAATTGAGTTTTTGCCGCCGGAGATTCAGACCAATTTGTTGCGCGCCCTGGTGGAGAACAAGTTTCAACGGGTGAATGGCGAACAGGATGTGAAGGTGGATGTGCGTGTCGTGTCCTCCTGCTCATCCAACATCAAGCAGATGGTTGAGGGCCAGCGGTTCCGCAGCGACCTATTTCATCGCTTAGCCGTGATCCCGCTTAATGTACCGGCGCTGAAAGAGCGTCGGGAAGACATTCCGCCGCTGGTGATGCAGTTGCTCTATCTCATCGCGGATAATCACAATATCAAAAAGCTCAAGGTGGCAGATGATGCGATGGCCGTGTTGCAAGCCCAGGAATGGCCTGGCAACGCAAGGCAGTTGCGCAATTCGTTGGAGCGACTGATTATTCTGCATCGCGACAGTTTGCCAGAGAATGGCGAGATTACGGCCGACATGCTGCCCAATGATATTGGTGAGGTATTGCCGACGGTGGGTGACGACGAATCGAGCGCCCATTTGATGTCGTTGCCCTTGCGTGAAGCGCGTGAAGTGTTTGAACGACAATATCTGACCGCGCAAATTGAGCGGTTTGGCGGCAATATTTCAAAAACAGCCGAATTTGTGGGCATGGAACGCAGTGCCTTGCATCGCAAGCTTAAATCGCTGGGGCTCTAGGGTCAGGACCGATTAAATTGACTGAAATGGTCGGCGCGAATTTGTGCGGATGCAAGGAGCAAGCCCGCAGGAAGGCTATTGCCTTTCAAGGGATTACGACGCAGCAGCCCGTGCAAATTAGTCCGATCCGTGGGCAACCTTAGGCAACGTTCGATCTGAAGTCGAACTGCTGCGTCAAAGACTTTGACCGGGGTATATACCCCGCTCTGCAGTCTTTTCCTTGCATTTCTCGTCAACTCGAACGCCATTTCAGTCAATTTAATAGGTCTTGACCCTAGGATGCGCCCGGCAGCATGATGTGTGCTGGGGCTTGTATTTTTTTGCGCATCACGGCACACATAAACGAGCTGATATAGCAAAAGGGCTTTTATATGCGCGTGATCATCTCCGGTGCAGGGCAAGTGGGCTACGGCATTGCCGAACGTTTGTCGCAGGAAGGCATTGAAGTCACAGTGATTGACAGCAATGCGGAGCTGGTGCAGCGGGTGCGCGATACCCTTGATGCACGGGGCATCCACGGCCATGGCTCACACCCGGAAATTCTGGCACAGGCCGGTGCACGCGAAGCCGATATGCTGATTGCAGTGACCCAGGTGGACGAGGTCAATATGACCGCCTGCCAGGTGGCGCACTCGATTTTTGATGTGCCGATCCGTATTGCCCGGATTCGGGCACAGAACTATCTGCGTTCTGAATTTTCCAATTTGTTCGCCCGCGATCACTTGCCCATTGATGTGATTATTTCGCCCGAAGTGGAGGTTGGCGAACTGATTTTGCAGCGTATGGCCTATCCCGGCGCCAGTGACATTGTCTCGTTTGATGACGATCAGGTGTTGGTGCTCAGCGTGCCGGTGGCGGAAGATTGCGCCATTATTGATACGCCATTGCATCAACTCACCGAGCTTTTCCCCAATTTGCAGGCGATGGTGATGGGGGTGATCCGCGACGGTGAGATGCTGGCGCTCAAGTCTGATGATTTCATGATGGCAGGTGACGAGGCCATTGTGAGCGTGGAGAAAGATCAGGTCAACCGCGTGCTCTCCATGTTTGGCCGCAAGGAAGAATTGCCGGACAAGGTGGTGATCGCCGGCGCTGGCAATGTGGGCCAATATGTGGCGCGACGGCTGGAAGAAAGCCGCGACGGCATTTCTGTACGTTTGATCGAGACCAATCGTGACAAGGCACAACAAGCGGCGGAGCGGCTAGAAAAATCTATTGTGGTTTATGGGTCGACCCTGAACGATGAAATCATGCGGGAAGTGGGCATCGAGCAATGCCAAATGTTTTTGGGTCTCACCAATGATGATGAAACCAACATCCTTTCCTGCGTGTTGGCGAACGAAATGGGCGGTGCCACCACCATTGCGCTGGTGAACCAGGCGCAATATCCGCGATTTGCCCGGCGATTGAACGTGGACGCATTTTTGAACCCGCGTGCGGCCACTGTGTCCAAGATCTTGCGGCATGTGCGCCGCGGCCGCATTCGTGGCGTCTACTCGCTTTACAATGGGGCCGCCGAATTGCTTGAGGCCGAGGCGCTAGAAACGTCACCGCTGGTGGGCAAGCCGTTGAAAGAATTCAAGTTCGGCGAAGGGGTGCGCATCGGCGCCATCATTCGCGGTGGTGAAGTGCACATGCCAAATGGCAACAGCCGGATTGAAGCTGGCGATTTGGTCATTGTATTTGCCCTGGCCAAATCTGTGCGAAAAGTGGAGCAGATGTTCCGCGTTAGCATCGACTTTTTCTAGCAAGAAAGGGGCCGCGCGCGTCGCATAAATCATGCCCACCATCATTGTGTTTTCGGCCATCATTGTTTTCGGGCTCTCCCTTTGCCTGCTGGTGCCCCTGATCGTGGCCTTCACCGGGCCGGACTGGGCCGCGGTGGAAGGGTTTACCCTGATGGCGATCGCGCTGTTTTTGTTGTCGGGCGGGCTTATTCTGGCACTTTATCGCAAGGTGCGGCGGCTTCGACGTGGCGACATGTTTTTGCTTTCGGTTTGCGTTTGGTTCTCGCTCTGTCTTGCGGGGGCTTTGCCTTTTATTCTGTTGGAAGGACAACGCGCGGATTTTGCGTTGATTGAATCAGTGTCCGCGGCCACAACACTGGGCGTCACACCGTTTCCGGTCGAAAAAATCACCAGCGCGATGGCGGCTTATCGCGGGGTGCTGGGTTGGTATGGCGGGCTTCTGACGCTATCGATCATCATTTACATCTTAGCGCCATTTCAGGTCGGCGGTTTGCCCAATCGTGACTTGCGCTTTGTGTTGCACGGGACAACGAGCGGCAGCCCCAAATTGATGCGGACTTTGGGCGAGATCGCAGTCCCCTATGCCACGCTTACATTCACTTGTTTCTTGCTGCTTTTGGTGCAGGGCGTTCGGCCATTGACCGCGCTTTTGGCGGCCTTTTCCAGCCTGTCGACCAATGGGTTTTTGCCCACCCAATCTGGCGGCACAATTTTCAACAACTATACGGCGGAAATCACGCTGATCATCTTTATGTTGATCGGCGGCACCTCGATCATTTGGCACAAAATGGTGGTGTTTCGGCGATTTGATCTTTTGGGCGAGCATCGCGAAAGTATGGCCCTTATCAGTCTGGTGGTGATAACGGCACTTTTGTTGTTTACGGCCCAGACCTTGATCTTTAGCGGCCAGCGCCATCCAAGCTTCCTAGCCAATGTCTTCGATGTCACGGCGCTGATGACGACAACAGGCATTTTGCACAATCAGAATATGGGCAGCGGCGTGCCGCTTACCTTGGCCTGGATGTTGGCGATTGGTGGGGCCACTACCTATTCCACTGCGGGTGGGATTACGTTGCACAGATTGGGCACGATGCTTGAACAGTCCATCAATCAGGCCCGGCAATTGGTTTTTCCACATGCGGTATTGGCCAATGTCAAAATTTCGGGCCATAGCCTTGATGCGCGCAATGTGAAGGCGGTTTGGAGCTATTTCTTTTTATTCATTCTCTCCCTGAGTGTCGCGCTGATGGCCTTTTCCGCCCTCGGCTACGAGTTTGGCCAAGCTTTCTCTCTGGCCGTGGGCAGCTTGAACTCGATCGCCTCATTAACCGAGCTTGGACTGGATAGTGGCGGGGAACACAGTAGACAAGCCCTTATTCTTATGGCTATATTTGCATTTGCAGGGCGAGTTGAAATATTGATCATCTTTGCAGCAATCGCAAATTTGCTGCGGCAGTAGCCCGTTAAAAAAAGCACATGCCGCATTGAGTAATTGTGCGTGGCATTAGAATAAACAGACCATTTTAAGGGTGCGTATCTACCCTAAAAAGTGGCATCCATCACGGTACTGGAATGAAGTTGCGCGTCAGCACCGTTTAAAAAAAGAGGCCCAAATGCCCAACGATAAAAGCCAAAATCTGCAAGATTCTTTTCTCAATAATGTGCGTAAAAACAAAATTCCAGTGACCGTTTTTCTGGTCAATGGGGTAAAGCTACAGGGCGTGATTACCTGGTTTGATAATTTTTGTTTGTTGCTGCGTCGGGAGGCTCAATCGCAGCTCGTATATAAACATGCAATTTCAACCATCATGCCAGGGGCACCGGTACAGCTTTTTGACCCGGAAAACTCGGACAAGAGCTAATATAGAGCAACAGGTAAGCCGTTGAACAAATCAAAAGACAACCCACTTCCTGAGCAGCAGGAAGGGGTGGAATTTGCACGTGGGCCCAAAGCATTTGTGGATCGCCGCGCTGCGCCCACGCGTGCCATGCTGGTGACGCCAGACATTACCAAACAACCCAATCGCCGGACGATTGATGCCCGCAAGGCCGAATTTGAAGGTTTGGCGGAAGCGATCAATTTGGTTGTGGTGCAGTCGATCATCGTCTCGGTGCGCGAGATTAAGCCAGCGACCTTTATTGGTGGCGGTCATGTGGAAGCTATTGCCGAGACCGTGCGCGATGAAAAGATCAAGCTGGTGCTGCTTGATTGTCAATTGTCCCCCATTCAACAGCGCAACCTTGAAAAACAGGTGGGTGCCAAGGTTTTGGACCGCACAGCGCTGATCCTTGAGATTTTCGGCGAGCGCGCGGCCACGCGGGAAGGGGTGTTGCAAGTTGAGCTGGCGCACCTGAACTATCAAAAGGGCCGGTTGGTGCGGTCATGGACCCACCTGGAGCGGCAACGTGGTGGCTTGGGCTTTGTTGGCGGGCCGGGGGAAACCCAGATTGAGGCTGACCGGCGACAATTGCAGGAGCGGATCACGCTGTTGACCCAGCGGCTCAACAAAGTGAAAAAGACCCGCACCGAACAGCGCAAGGCCCGTAAAGTGGTGCCACACCCGATCATCTCTTTGGTTGGGTACACGAATGCCGGCAAATCCACCTTGTTCAACTGCCTGACGGGCGCGAGCGCCGAGGAGGCGGACATGTTGTTTGCCACCCTCGACACCACCGTGCGGCGGCGCATTTTGCCCCATAAGCGGGAAGTCGTATTTTCCGACACGGTTGGCTTTATCGCTGATCTGCCCACCGATCTTGTGGCCGCGTTCCGCTCCACGCTGGAAGAGGTGACCGATGCGCATTTGGTGCTGCACGTGCGCGATGTTTCAAATCCAGACCATTTGGCCCAGGCACAGGATGTAGCAGACGTGCTGAAAGATTTAGGCGTAACGCCTGAAGATGTGCCTTTTATTGAGGTGTGGAACAAGATTGATCAAGCCGATGAGGGGCTGCTGGAGCAAGCGCGGGCGCAGCATAAGAGTGATGTGCCTGTGGTGGAAGTCTCTGCTGTTACCGGACAGAATATCGATAAATTGATCAGCATGATCGAGGAAAAGCTGGCTGAGAACAGCCGAGTGCAGCGGGTGATCTTGCCACACGAGGCCGCGGGAAAAGCACATTGGTTGTTTGAGAATGGCGAAGTGATTGACCAATCCAGCAGCGACGATGAATTGTCGATCGTTTATCAGGTGCGGATTCCGAAAAACAAAATGTCCGGTTTTCTAGAGGAGTTTGGTCCCTATGTGCTGATGCACTAGAGGGGGCTAACCCTTTGATTTATCCGCCAGTCGGGCTTCGTCCCACAGGCTTTGCAGAGTCGCAAAGTCTGTTTCATCAAGCTTTTTGTTCTGCTGCGCCACGCCTTGTTCAATATGCTGAAAGCGCCGGATAAATTTGGCGTTCGCGTCCTGCAAGGCGGTCTCCGGGTCGATATTCAGTTTGCGGGCGAGGGAGGCCACCGCGAACAAGAGATCGCCCAGCTCTTCGTGCAGCCGCTCTTTTGGCGCATCGGCGTTCATCTCGTCCTGCAATTCGGTCAATTCTTCATGCAGCTTTTCAGCCGCTTGGGCGGGACCGGCAAAATCAAAGCCGATACGTGCGGCACGTTTGGCCAGCTTATCAGCCCGCATCAGCGCCGGTTGGCCGCGGGGAATATCGTCGAGATATCCCGTCGGCTTTTCCGGATGCGCTTGCCGGGCGGCTTTTTCCGCCCGTTCTTCGGCCTTGATCCCGTCCCACACCTTTTTGACTTCCACGGGGTCGGATGTGTCGAGATCGCCAAACACATGCGGGTGGCGGCGGATTAGTTTGGCTGAAATGCCATAAACAATATCCCCGAAATCAAATTCACCCTTTTCTTTCGCCATTTGTGCATAATAGATGGGCTGAAACAGCAGGTCACCGAGCTCGTCGCGCAGCTCCTCAAAGTCTTTATTTTCAATAGCTTCCGCCACTTCATAGGCTTCTTCAATGGTGTGAGGCTTGATGCTGTCAAAATCCTGCTCCAAATCCCAAGGACAGCCGCCATTTGGATCGCGGAGGCGAGCCATTATGTCAATTAGGGTTTGGATATCGCGAGAGGGTTTCATATTGGGGCCGTAAAATAAAAGTCCTAAAGCATTGGATAGCTAGGCAACTACATGGTGTTTTGCCGATTTTCTTTTATCTTGCTCACTTGTTTGGCACAAGGTGACCCAAGCCAAAATCGCAGCATTTTGGTCGGGCAAACCTTTAGCAGCAATGGCATCCAGATGTTATGTTGGAACGGCGATCTTTTTCGTAGCGTTGTGTACATAAATAAAAAATTGCGCGCTTAAATTCAGGCCAGGCGGCGATCAAGCAAAACCAAGTCAGGATTATGCTATGACTAAAGAGAACTCAGGTATGGAATTGTCATCCGCGGAGCTGGAAGGACGCTTAACGGCGCAGCGGCATGTGTTGCAATGGCTTCTTACATATGTGGCGGATAAGGATAAAGCGGCTGTTGATGGGTTGCTGACAAACCTGAACGAAACCTGGCCGCCGCAGGATCACCAAGAGGATCCTGGCGCAGTGCCAACAAGCAGCTTTGCGATCTTTGCCGCAGCTACAGCTGAAATGCGACAATTGCTTGAGCCTGTAAAAGAAACGCAGCGCAGGGACGCAGACGAAGATGAGTGAAGGGAACAGCGGATGCGTGAGTTCGACGTATGCATTTAGGCATTCATTCCGCTCAAATACATTGTTGCAACCATTTAGAATTGTCACTGGTTTTACAAAGCAGAAATGTCACTCGGGGCGTTTGAGGATTAAGCAGCCGAGCAGGGTGGAGACCTCAAATATCGCAGCCCTGATCGGCTGCTTTTTGACGCCGCGCAAGTGAATTCCAGCCATCATTCTTACGTCCGGTAGGCGTATATTGTGTCCGTTGCTTTCCGGCCCGCTTTCGCTTTGGCGGTGCCTTTTCCTGTTCGGCCTTCACATATTCCAAAACAGCACTAAGACGCTTATTTTCCGTGATCGCTGCGTGAGTGACACGCTGATCTTTGTCAAACACAGCGTAGGGCAACGATATGCCTTTGTGTCGAAACTCCAGGCGTCCATCAGCAAACTCATAGCTGTCGACATATTTGCCTGGAAGCGCGCGCGTAATCTCATTCTGCTCAAGAATGATCCGCTTACGATCATAGGAAAACGCCAGTTGTCGCCCGACATACCGCTCATCACGCCAACATAAAATATCCTTTAGCCGGTCCGGTTCAACATTGAGCGCGCGATGTAGATTATCTGGACGGCGGGCAGCCTTGGCGAACTTGAAATTATGTCGCGCCACAAACTCAGACAGAAACACATTTGCTTGCTCAATATCAGATATGTCTGCGATGCGAAGTTCCTTGACCAAGCGATCCTGTAAAGTTCTGTTGACCCGCTCAACGCGCCCTTTAGCTTGAGAGGAATTGGCACAAAGAATCTCAATGTTTAACTCATTTAAGGCCCGGCCAAACTGGGTCATGCCATGGCCCGACTTTGCGCCCTGATTGGCCACCCGAAATACACAATGCTTGTCAGAGTAGAAAGCCACCGGACGTCCATGTTGCTTGAGATAGAACTCCAATGCCTCAAAGTAGCTGAAGGTGCTCTCAGACTTTACAAATCGAAGCTGCATCAAGCTGCTGGTCGCATCATCAATGAAAACCAGCAGAGTGCAGGGCGGTGCTCTATCCTCGAACCAATAATGATCCGAGCCATCAATCTGGATCAGTTCGCCATAACATTCGCGCCGTAACCTGGGCTGGTGGAACGTCCGACGCTGTTTGCGCGATAACCATAACCCGTCTTCGATCATCCATTTGCGCAGTGTCTCTCGCGAAATCACGATATGATGATGCGCCACGAGCATCTCTGCGGCTAAGGTTGGTCCAAAATCTGGATAATTATCCCTGATCAGCTCGAGAATATATTGTCTCTTCGCGCTTCTAATCCGGTTGTTTGGTGATCTTCCGCGCGCGGTATGTCGCAAACCTGATAGACCAGTTTGGCGATATCGCTTCAAAAGCCGAAACACCTGCCGGCGTGACATACATAAAAGATCTGCCGCTTGCGTCACATCCAATTGCGCTTCCGCAACCTGACTAATGATCTCAACTCGATTTAGTTCTCTTTCGCTCATCGTTACCCAACCCATGGTCAAAATCCTCCAAGCTAGACTTGAAGAATAGTGACACTTCTGCTTTGCTCATGGGTGACATTTTAGCTTTGCGTGTGACCGCTAAGTGAGGTGCGACTTTTGTTCTCCTTTTTTAACGCGTTCGTTCGGCTTGCTCCAGCATCTTTTCTTTGAACACTTCGGCAGGCGTTTTCCACCCAAGACATTTCCTCGGTGTTTGGTTGAGGCGATCACAGATCATTTTCAATTCATGATCTGTGATCGCTTTGAGGTTGATTTGGCGAGGTAGCCATCGCCTTATTCTTCTATTGGTGTTTTCTACCGTGCCCTTTTGCCAAGGTGCTGATGGATCACAAAACCAGGCTTGTGTCCCGATTTCCGATTGCAGGTGCGGCCAGGATACAAATTCGGTACCGCGGTCAAACGTGATAGAGCGGCGCGCAATAAAGGGGAGGGAGCCTATCGCTGAAGCGATCTTTTTCATCACAGGGTTTGTGTGTTTACTCGAGTTGCGCAACAGCACAGTAAATCGACTGACACGCTCCACAAGCGAGGTGACATTGCCTTGACCAAAATGTTGCTTAAACAGCATCAAATCGCCTTCCCAGTGCCCAAATTGACTGCGATGGGCGACAGCCTCGGGACGGAATAAAATACTGACGTCACGATGGAATTTAGACGGTAACTTCTTTCGCGCTCTACGGGGTAAGCGTGATTTGCGGTGCAGGGGCAAATACCACCATAATTCTTGTTCCATGCCAGTTTCAGAATAAATGTAGCGATAGATTGTTTCCTGGCAGACTCTTGGTTGTATGTTTTCAAAAATCATGCGGTTGGCAATTTGCTCTGGCGTCCAGCCAATTTTTATCTTCTCTACAATGCGGCGGCATAGATCAGGAAACTTGATCAGTTTTTGTTGCTGAGTACGTCTATTTGATGAACGCGTTTGTGCTGCAACCGCAAAATAGCCTTTCACATCTGGTAACTCAGGATCCAAAAAATAATTGCGTCGTAGCTCTCGAAATATTGTTGATCGGTGACGATTTAAGGTCTTTGCGATTTCATCAACAGATACGCGTGCATGGCGCCAGCGTTCAATCTTGCGACGCTCTTCAAGGGTGAGTTGCGAATAAGCTTGTCCCATGGCATAATCCCTCCGTTTGATAACTTATTGTTTTCAAACAAAAGTCGCACTTCAAGGTAGCGCGCACCCGCTAACACACCTAATTCGTATAAGATATCTTATGGAACTTATTTTTCTCCTTTCGGGCCGGCGCATGCGTCTTCGATCTGTTCACCGACCATGCTGTTGAGACAATGCAAGCCTTGGTGGCGCGGCACTTTTGGGGTGCCGCGCCTCGTGGTCGCTATCTGCTAAATCCGCCGCCGGATGGGGTTTCGATGATGACACCTTCGCCAGGGGTGCATTCAATCTGGCAGCGGCCGTCTACTTTCTCGCGACCGCCACTCTTTGTGACTTTATAGTTGGCCCCGACCTGGCCATCCTGGCCGCCATTCAGCCCCTTGGGCGGCACAATGCGGTGGCCGCAGAGGAAGGAAATATCCATCCTCTCCAGGAAGGTGATATGGCGATGCACACCGTCGCCACCTTTGAATTTGCCCCCACCACCGCTATTGCGGCGAATGTGGAAGTCTTCCAGCAAAACCGGATAGCGGGCTTCCAGCACTTCGGGGTCGGTCAGGCGCGTATTGGTCATGTGAGAATGCACCGCATCGGCGCCATTAAAGTTCGGCCCCGCGCCGGTGCCGCCGCAAATGGTCTCATAGTACTGGTAGGTGTCGTTGCCGAAATTGAAATTGTTCATGGTGCCTTGCGCCCCGGCCATAGAGCCCATGGCGGCGAACAGGCAATCGGTGACAGCTTGCGACACCTCAACATTGCCCGCCACCACCGCAGCCGGATATTGCGGCGTCAGCATGCAGTTCTCAGGCAGGCGTATATCAATCGGCTTCATGCAGCCCGCATTCATGGGGATATTTTCATCCACCATGCAGCGGAAAGCATAAAGGATGGCGGCGCGGGTGATCGGCTCCGGCGCGTTAAAATTGTCCGGCTGCTGTTCGCTTGTGCCGGTGAAGTCCACAATGGCGCGGCCCGTTTGCTTATCAATTTTGATCGATACGGCGATCCGGCAGCCTTGGTCAAACTCCACCACGGCTTCGCCATCTTGAAGCTTGGCAATGGCGCGGCCCACGCAATCGGCGGCATAATCCTGCACAAAGCCCATATAGGCATTCACCACCTCAAGCCCAAAATTATCCACCATCTGCAGCAATTCCTGCACGCCCTTTTCATTGGCGGCGATCTGCGCCTTCAGGTCAGCAATGTTCTGATCCGGATTACGGCACGGATAGGTGCCGCCGGTCAGGGCTTTTTCGATAAAGTCGTGTTGGAAGCTGCCCTGTTTCACCAAAATCTCATTGTCGAGAATAACACCTTCTTCCTCGATGGAGCGGGCCAGCGGGGTCATCGACCCGGGCGCAATGCCGCCTACATCCGCGTGGTGGCCGCGCGAGGCAACAAAGAACATCGGCTTGTCGCTATTGGCGGCGAAGACCGGGGTAACCACGGTAATGTCAGGCAAGTGGGTGCCGCCATTATAAGGCGCATTGGTCACAAACACATCGCCGCGCTTCATCTCGGGATGGGCCTTGATTACGCTGGCGACAGACCGATCCATCGACCCCAGATGCACCGGTGTATGCGGCGCATTGGCGATCAGCGCACCCGTGCGGTCAAAAATGGCGCAGGAAAAGTCCAGCCGTTCTTTTATGTTGGTGGAGCGGGCGGTATTTTGCAGCCGCACGCCCATTTGCTCAGCGATAGACATGAAGAGATTATTGAAAATCTCAAGCATCACTGGATCGGCCTCATCGGCTGAAATCTGCTCCGCGCCCAGCGCTTGATCGCGGGTCAGCACAATCAACCCGTTTTCCTTAAGCTGTGCGCCCCAGCCGGGCTCCACCACAATGGTGCCGATGGCTTCAATGATCAGTGCGGGACCGGCAATTTGCTGCCCGGGGCGCAGATCGTCGCGTTGATACACATCCGCCTCCTGCCAAGCGCCGCCGGAATAGAATTGGGTATGATCAACTGGCTTTGGCGCTGCATCGTTTGTCTGCAAGCTGGGCTCTTGATGGGTGGAACGACCGCCTGCGGCCTCCACCTCAATAAATTCAATCACAATTTCTGCATCGGGCTCGATAAAGCCAAACCGCTCCTTGTGAATTTTTTCAAACTCGGCGCGCATTTCCATTTCGCTGCTCAGGGTCACCTCAATGGTGGAATCGGTGCCGCGATATTTCAGGTGGGCCGTGCGGCGCACGCTGCAGGCCTCGTCAGTCACACCCTGGTCCTGGAGTTTGAACAACATGTCACGCCGCAATTCGTCGGCGACATATTTGGTGTCTTTCAGCGCGTCAACGCTCAGGCTTTCGCCTATGGCACGCTGGGCGCTGGCCTTAATATCGGCCAGCCCCATGCCATAGGCGGAAAGAATACCAGCGAACGGATGGATCAATACGGTGCGCATGCCCAACCGGTCGGCCACGGCGCAAGCATGTTGCCCGCCTGCCCCGCCAAAGCAGGTGAGCGCATATTTGGAAATATCATAGCCGCGCTGCACCGAAATTTTCTTCACCGCATTGGCCATATTTTCAACGGCGATTTTCAAAAAGCCTTCGGCCACATCTTCGGCCTTTTCCAATCCGGCCTCTTGGGCGATGGCGGCAAATTTATCGCACACCAGCAATTGATCCAGCGGCTGGTCCTGATTTGGCCCAAAAATCTCCGGGAAAAATTGCGGTTGAATTTTATTCAGCATCACATTGGCATCGGTCACCGCCAAGGGGCCGCCGCGGCGATAGCTGGCCGGACCGGGGTTGGCCCCGGCGGAGTGGGGCCCCGCCGTGAAGCGCTGGCCGTCATATTCGAGAATGGACCCGCCGCCTGCGGCCACTGTGTGGATCTTCATCATAGGTGCGCGCATGCGCACCCCGGCCACTTCGGTTTCAAAATCCTTTTCCAGCTCGCCATTAAAGTGCGCCACATCGGTGGATGTGCCGCCCATATCAAAGCCAATGATTTTGTCATAGCCGGCCAGCTTGCTGGTTTCCACCGCGCCGACAATGCCGCCCGCCGGGCCGGATAGAATTGCGTCGCGCCCGTGAAACATGTTGGCGGCGGTCAACCCGCCCGAGGACATCATGAACATCAGGCGCAGATTGGTGTTTTCCGTATCCAACTCCGCCGCCATCCGGTCCACATAGCGCCGAAGGATGGGGGACAAATAGGCGTCCACCACGGTGGTGTCGCCGCGCCCGACAAACTTGATCAGGGGCGAAACCTCATGGCTGGCTGAAATTTGGGTGAAGCCGATTTTTTTCGCCAGCTCGGCCGCCTTTTGCTCATGGGCCGGATAATGAAATGCATGCATGAAAACGATCGCGACCGCGCGAATGCCTGCATCATAGGCGGCCTGCAGCGCCTCCTCTGCGGCGGCAGCGTCAAACGCCTCCAGCTCTTCGCCCTTGGTAGAATAGCGCCCGGCCACTTCGGCCACGCGCTCATAAAGCAGTTCGGGCTTTTTGATTTCACGGTCAAACAGCTTGGGCCGGGCTTGATAGCCGATCTCGAGCGCATCAGCGAAGCCGCGATTGGTGAGGAACAGCACGCGATCCCCTTTGCGCTCCAACAATGCATTGGTGGCGACGGTGGTGCCCATTTTCACCGTAGCGATCTGATCGGAAGGAATGGGATCGCCTTTGCCAACGCTCATCAAATCGCGAATGCCCTGCAGCGCCGCATCGGGATAAGCCTCTGGATTTTCTGACAAAAGTTTGTGCGGGATCAGCTCGCCCGCCGGGGTGCGCGCGACAATATCTGTAAAGGTTCCACCCCGATCAATCCAAAAATCCCACTGGCCGCTCACAATGTCTTCCTCCGAGAAAAAATTCAATTTACTGTTGCTTTATTGATAATTTAATGACAATTTGTCAATGTTACATGGCCACTTTTTTTCTGTCGGCGAAATGCTAAACTGAAAATCAGTGGTAAACAGGAGGAAGATATGAACAAGATTTTCAAGGCAGTTGCCACGGCAGCTGTATTCGGCATCGCATCAACTTCTGCTGGTCTTGCAGAAGACTGGGATATGCCTACACCATACCCGGATAAAACATTTCACACTGTGAATATTCAGCAGTTTGCTGATGAGGTGCGCGAAGCGACAAATGGTGAGCTGAACATCAAGCTGCATACAGCCGGCTCGCTGATCAAACATGGTGAGATTAAAAACTCGGTCCGCAACCAGATTGTGCCCGCAGGCGAGTTCTTTCTCTCACTATTGGCCAATGAAGACCCGGCCTTCGGCATTGACTCATTGCCGCTGGTGGCGGTCAGCTATCAGGATGCAGCCCGCTTGTGGGAAGCACAGGAGCCCGTGATCACAGAATTGCTGGCCAAGCAACGCTTGAAGCCATTGTTTTCTGTGCCATGGCCACCCCAAGGGCTTTACACCAAAAAGGAAATCAAGACCGTCGACGATCTGAACGGCCTTAAGTTCCGCTCTTACAACGCCAATTTGGAAAAGTTTGCCACCATGGTCGGGGCCGCACCAACTCAGGTTGAAGCGCCAGACATTCCGCAGGCCTTTGCCACCGGTCAGGTTGAGGCGATGATTACGTCACCATCAACTGGGGCCAACTCCAAGGCGTGGGACTTCCTGTCTCACTATACACCGATCAATGCTTGGGTGCCTAAAAACATCGTTGTGGTGAATATGGCCGCCTTCAACGCGCTTGACGAAGAAACGCAGGCTGCGGTGCTTGAAGCGGCCGCGGCAGCTGAAGAGCGCGGTTGGAATATGAGCCGTCGCGAAGCTGAAGAAAAAACGCAAGAGCTGGCCGACAATGGCATCACCATTGTAGAGCCTTCTCAAGAGCTGAAAGACGGCTTGGCGAAAGTTGGCGTGGAACTGCTGGAAGATTGGCGCGCCAATTCCACCCCAGCAGCCGATAAGATTATCGACGCTTACTACAATTAATCTTGGAAGTGGACGGCCCAACGGGGCCGTCCATTTTGCTGTTTCATCTTTGGGGGAGGATTGCGCGTGCGCAAGGCACTGGATCTGATTTATCTCGCGGCGGGCGCGATGTCCGCCCTTTGTATTCTGACCATCTGCGGGCTGGTGACCATGCAGGTGATCTTTAATCTCATCACCAAATTACTGGGCACCCAGTTTGCCTATACCATTCCGTCTTATGCCGATTTTGCGGGCTTTTTGTTGGCCGCAGCCTCTTTTCTGGCGCTGGCCTATACGCTCAAGCACGAGGGGCATATCCGGGTCACCCTTTTTAGAGATTTCTTGAAAGGCACATTGGGTCGGGTGGTGGAAATCATCACGCTGGCGCTTGCCGCCGTCGCCGCTGTTTACATGACTTACGCCATGATCGGCCATCTGCATGAATCCATTTCCTATGGCGATGTATCCACCGGCATTATTCCCGTGCCCCTCTGGTTGCCGCAAAGCACCTTGGTGATAGGGCTGGCCCTGTTTACCCTGGCCCTTGTCGACGATCTGGTCTGCACCATTCTGGGCGTGTCAAAATCCGGCCATCTCGATGAGATTGAAGAGGAGCACCACAATGTCTGAGCTGATGATGATCATTGTGTTGGTTGGCGCGCTTTTCGGCATGTTGGCCATGGGCATGTGGGTCGGCTTCGCCCTCACCCTCACCGGGGCGTTGGGCATGTTTATGTTCACCTCTGCCCCGCTGGGGCCAATCCTCGCCACCACTTTTTGGGGTCATAGCCATTCCTGGGCGCTGGCGGCGTTGCCGCTCTTTATCCTGATGGGGGAAATCCTGCTGCGCTCCAGACTGTCGGAAGATATGTTTTCCGGGCTGACGCCGTGGCTGGGCAAAGTGCCCGGCAAATTGCTGCATGTGAACATTCTGGGCTGTGCCATCTTCGCAGCCGTGTCCGGCTCATCCGCAGCGACCGCGGCCACCATCGGCAAAATGTCTGTGCCCGAGCTGCAAAAGCGCGGCTATCCGGACCGGCTAATTCTGGGCACGCTCGCAGGCTCGGCCACCTTGGGCCTGTTGATCCCGCCCTCTATTATTTTGATTGTGTATGGCGTGGCGACAGAACAATCCATCGCGCGGTTATTCATTGCGGGCATTCTGCCCGGCGCCATGCTGGTGGCCATGTTCGCCGCCTTTATCGCGATCACTGCTCTGCTGAAGCCCGAGATTTTCCCCAAGGAAGAATTGAATTTTTCCATTCGGGAAAAGCTGAGCGCTTCAAAACGGTTGCTCCCCGTTATCGCGCTGATTGCCGGGGTGATCGGTTCCATCTATGCCGGCATTGCTTCGCCCACAGATGCGGCGGCGGTGGGCGTGGTGCTCTCGTTGGTGTTGGCCTGGTCCAGCGGGTCGCTGACCTGGAAAATGTTCCGCGAAGCGGTGATGAACGCCACCATCACCTCCTGCATGATCGCTTTCATTCTGGCGGGCGCGGCGTTTTTGACCGTTTCCATGGGCTTTACCGGCATTCCGCGCAATCTGGCGAGCTGGATTGACACCTTTAATCTTGGCCCTTGGGCGCTTTTGGCCGCGCTGACCGTGTTCTTTATTGTCCTGGGCTGTTTCCTCGACGGGATTTCCGTGGTGGTGCTGACCACCGCCATCATCATGCCGATGATTGAATCGGTGGGCATCGATCCGCTCTGGTTCGGCATCTATCTGGTGATCGTGGTGGAAATGTCGCAAATCACGCCGCCGGTTGGGTTCAACCTGTTCGTGATTCAGGGGCTGACGGGCCAAAACATCTTCAAGATTGCCATGGCTGCCCTGCCCTTCTTCATGTTGCTGCTGCTGGCGGTGGTGTTGATCACCCTGTTCCCGCAGATCGTGACCGCGCTACCCGGCCTGATGCGAGGCTAGAAATTTGGCTTAAAGAGAGGACGCTGCGCGCGAAGCTTGATCATAAAGCCCGCTTAGCGTTCTCATCATCGCTGCCATTTCGCTCAGCTGATCCTTGTCGATTTCCAGATGCTTGAGGCTATCGAGAAGACATTGCTCGCGCACTTCGCGATATTTGTCGCACAGCTCAAAGCCTTTGGTGGTGGTGGAATAAAACATTTCCTTGCCGCGCTTTTCACCTTCAATCAGTCCAGCCTTGAGCAATTTTTTTAAGGCATAATTGACCGTGTGGCTGTCATCAATATTGAGCAGAAAGCAAATATCGTTGAGCCGCTTTTGCCGTTCCCGATGGTTCACATTGTGCAGCACCAGAATTTCCAGGGGCGACAGTTCAGGATAGCCAGAAGCCACCATGCATTTGGTCATCCAGCGGCTGAAGCCATTATAGGCAATAATCAACCCATATTCGAATTCGGAAAGTTGCCACCCTTCGGTAGAAGCCAGATGGCGCGATGAGACAATTCTACGTTTTTTCATGCGGTTAGCCTACACGAGCAACATTGCCACGACAACAATTTTTCAATAAAACACAGTTATAATGTAAAGGAATGTTGGTGGTGTGCCTCACAACTGAGGCACAAAATGTGTCATATTTTGTGGGTGTTTGATGGGATTTTTCAGTCATTTTAACCCTTATGAGTGTAATTTTCTATATGCCTAGCAAAAATATATTTTGATAGGTATACTCATGCCAAGCAAAAGATGAAAGTGATAGGCATGACCCCTCTCAGCAGCATTGCCACGAGCGCATATACTGATTTGGTACGTTTGTTAAAGGACGAGGCATTGTCCGGCATTGAAGGTAAACCCACCCTCAAACAAAGGGGTGATAAAGCCTATTGGTATGCGGCACGCCGCGTTGGCGTGGATATGCGGTTTATCTATCTTGGCGAAGACAATGAGGAGACCCGCGCCCGCATGGAGCGGACGGAAGAACTGCGCGCCACGGCAAAGCAACGTCAAGCGGAGCGCGCAAGATTGGTGCGGCTATTGCGCGCTGAGGGCATGACCCCCACAGATCGCGCCACAGGCTCCATTCTGTCGGCGATGGGCGTGGCTGGCACCTTTCGGCTGGGGGGCACTTTGGTCGGCACCAACGCCTTCCGTCTCTATGAGGGCGAACTTGGTGTCCGACTACCCTTAGGCGGGATGGCCAATACGGGCGATATCGACATTGCGCAGTTTGAAAAGCTGAGCTTGGCGCTTGAGGATCAGGTGGACCCGAGCTTGCACGAGACCTTTTCAACGCTCAAATTTGATCCCCTGCCCGGTCTCGAAAATGGTAAAACATGGCGCTGGGCCCAGGGGGGCAGCGGGCAACTGGTTGAATTTCTCACGCCTGCTTTCGGACAAGAGGGCATTCGCGATCTACCTTCGCTGGGTGTGAGTGCCCAATCCCTCAATTATTTGAATTTTCTGATCGCTGAGCCGATCGCCGCGGCCGCGCTCTACCGGTCCGGCATATTGGTGCAAATTCCGCGCCCCGAACGATTTGCCATTCACAAACTAATTGTTGCAGACCGACGGCGTGAAGGAGACGGCAATCTAAAAGCCGCCAAGGACCGCGAACAGGCAGCATTTCTAATCGACGTGCTGGCCGAAGACCGGCCCGACGATTTGGCGGCCGCCTATAAAGAGGCCCTTAATACCGGCGCTCGTTGGCGTGCGCATATTGAAAATACACTTAAAAAAGCACCAAAGGCGGCTGAGATTTTAGACAATATCTGAAAGCAAAATGCCTTAAAGCGCGCCGCCCGCCCGCGGTGGTGCGCAGGATTCACGGATCACCAAATCGCCATGCAAAAGCTCCTTTACCGGTTTGGTATCCGGTGTCGCGATAATATCCAACAATTGATTCATGGCACGCTCGCCGATCATGATGCGAGGCTGCCGCACGGTAGTAAGTGACGGGACCATGCTGCTGGCGAACTGGATATCATCAAACCCCACAACGGAAAAATCGCTGGGCACGTAATATTTGCGGGCATTCAGCGCCGATATTACGCCAATGGCCGTGTCGTCATTATAGCAGACAAAGGCGGTGGGCAGTGTGTCGCGAATAAACAGCCGCTCAATGGCGGCACGTCCGCCTTCATGGCTGCCATCTCCCTGCACGCGCCAGGGCGAGGACCGCTTGAAATGAGATGTGAGCGCATTGCAATAGCCCTGAAACCGCATCTCAGAAACAATATCGCCCTGCGGCCCGCCGATAAAGGCGATTTGCTCATGTCCCAATGAAATCAAATAGTCGGTCGCCAGCTTTGCCCCATTTTCATCATCCACCCCGACATAGCTGATCTCCTCTTGCGGGACAGGTTTGGACACAGAAACCATGGCAGGGAACGTGTTGGGTGGGCTTTTGGCCCAGCCCGCCACCGGCAGATGCCCGGTCAACAACACCAGCCCGTCGGCCATGCCGGTGGCCAGAAAGCGCAGATATTTTTCTTCCGCGTCAATATTGGCTTCTGTGTTGCCGATCAAAACACCATAGTCGCGGGCATTGGCCACTTTCTCCAGTCCGGTCAAAATGCCGGGAAAGTTCGGATCAGAGATGGAATGGGCCAATATCATCACCATCTTGGAGCGTTGCATGCGCAGATTTTGTGCCATCGCATTGGCGGTATAGCCGGTGCGAGCAATAGCAGCGATCACCTTTTTGCGGGTACTTTCGGCCACTTTCTCCGGCATGCGGATGGCGCGGCTAACCGTGGCGATGGAAACGCCCGCAATCTTGGCAACATCTTCAATGGTGGCTGGTTTCGATGAGGGATTTTCCAAAAAGCTACGCCTTCACTATTCGGGGTCAGACCTGCTGGGAGCGCAAGTTCCCTTCCCTCTTAATATATTGATTTGGCTGATTGTAGTGAAAAGGTTTACATTTTTACAGATGAAAAGGTTTACATTCCTGATGAAAAGGTTTACATAGCTCTTGTTGGCACAATCTGGAGGTGTGTCAGCCGGGGGAGGATTAAGACTATGCCAATGGATGATTCATCCAATAAAGCCGTATTGCTTGCTGACCGGATCAGCAAGTCATTTGGGGAAGTGCCGGTGCTGTTCAGCGTCAATTTTGACGTGCAGGCTGGCGAAGTTCATGCCCTAATTGGAGAAAATGGCGCAGGCAAATCCACCTTGATGAAAATTCTGGGCGGATTCCACGCCCCTACCTCAGGCAATCTGATTTATGACGGGGAAGAAACCGTTCTGCCCCCTAATGGCCAGGCCGAAGCGCTGGGCATTGTGCTTATTCACCAGGAGCTTAATCTGGCCGAGCAGATGACCGTTGAAGAGAACATCTTTCTCGGGCGCGAACTGTCCCGCAATGGGTTTCTGGACCGCAAGGAAATGTCGCAAAAAGTGGCAAGCTGGTTGCAGGAAGTGGGCATGAATATCTCGCCAAATGACCGGATTTCAGAGCTTTCCATTGCCGAAAAGCAGATGGTTGAAATCGTCAAGGCCATGAGCCGCGATGCCCGCGTACTGATTATGGATGAGCCCACAGCGGTGCTCACCGATGCCGAAACCGAATTGTTTTTCCAGCAAGTGGAAAAACTGAAAAAGCGCGGCGTGGCCATTATATTCGTGTCCCATAAACTGGCAGAAGTGAATCAGATTGCTGACCGTGTCACCATTTTGCGCGACGGCCAGTGGATCGCCACCAAGCCGGTGGATGAGTTGAGTCTCGATTCGATGGCGCAAATGATGGTGGGGCGCGAACTGTCCAACCTCTATCCGCCAAAGAATGAAGCCGATGTTGATTCAGATATCGTGCTGCAGGTGCAAAATCTGGTGGCGCCCAACGTCAATAATGTCTCATTTGAGCTGCGCAAGGGTGAAATTCTGGGCTTCTCTGGGCTGGTTGGCTCTGGCCGCACCGCCCTTTTTGAGGCCATTTGCGGGTTGTCCTCTATCGAGGAGGGGCAGGTCTATCTGGATGGCCAGCCCGTGCAGTTTAAAAATGTTGCCGAAGCGCGCGATGCCGGGGTGACCTATCTCACCAAAGATCGTAAGGGGCGCGGGCTGTTGCTGGAAAAGACCATGCGGCCCAATCTCACCCTGATGGCGCTGCCTAAATTTGTGAAAAATTTCATGATGGACACGGCCGCAGAAGAAGAAGCCCTTAAACGCGGCATCCGCCGGTTTGATATTCGCGCCCGCGACCCCAAGGTGAAGGTGGGCGACATGTCCGGCGGCAACCAGCAGAAATTGCTGCTGGCCAAGATTATGGAATGTGATCCGCGTATTGTAATTATTGATGAGCCAACCCGCGGCATTGATGTGGGCACCAAGCAGCAGATTTATCATTTTATCGCGGCGCTGGCGGCAGACGGCATGTCAGTGGTGGTGATTTCATCGGAAATGCCCGAAATCATCGGCGTCTGCCACCGTGTCGCGGTGATGCGCGAAGGCCGGATCACCGGCGTTGTAACCGGAAACGACAATAATGAGACAGAAATCGTGCGGTATGCCGCCGGTTTGAAGGAGGCAAGAGTACATGGTTGATCAAACGGCCGCGCCCGAAAAACAGTCAAAATGGCCTGATATTGATTTCAAAACATTGGGGCCCGCCATCGCATTGCTTATCCTTTGCGTCATAGGGTATTTGCTTAACCCGGCCTTTTTAAGCGAGGGCAACATCACCAATCTGCTCACCCGCTCCGCCTTTATCGGCATTATTGCGGTGGGCGCCACTTTTGTGATCACCGCCGGCGGCATTGACCTGTCTGTGGGGTCCATGGCGGCGGTGATTGCCGGACTGATGATCATCATCATGAACAGCGCTGTCGATACGCTGGGCACCGGCGTGGCCACCGTTATTCTGGGGTGTGGCTGCAGCATCATTCTGGGCATCGGCGCCGGGTGGATCAACGGATTTTTGACCACCAAGGGCAAGATTGAAGCCTTTATCGTCACCCTCGGCACCATGGGCATTTTCCGGTCTCTGGTGACCTATTTCGCCGATGGCGGCACCCTGTCACTCAATTTTGACCTGCGTGGCACCTATCGCCCGGTCTATTATGAAAGCGTGTTGGGGCTGCCCGTGCCGGTATGGGTGTTTATCTTTGTCGCCATTGCGGGCTGGATCCTTTTGAACCGCACCGCCTTTGGCCGCTTTTGCACCGCCATCGGGTCCAGCGAAGCGGTGGCGAAATATTCCGCCATCAAGGTCGATCGCATCAAGACCTACACCTACATTATTCAGGGCCTGTGTGTGGCGCTGGCCACCATCATTTATGTGCCGCGTCTCGGCTCGGCATCGGGCACCACCGGTGTGCTGTGGGAGCTGGAAGCCATCGCCGCGGTGATCATTGGCGGCACGGTGCTCAAAGGCGGCTATGGCCGCATTGGCGGCACCATATTGGGCGCGCTCATTCTAACCACGATCGGGAATATTTTGAATTTCACCGATGTGATCTCCAACTATCTCAACGGCACAATGCAGGGGCTGATCATCATCGTCGCTGTGTGGCTGCAACGGGGTAGCTGGGGCAAAAACAAGAAGAAAACCACTTAGCGAATTTACGTCCCGTCTCAGGCGACGTGAAGAACCGAGCTTTGCCGGTGACCGGTATCGCTCACCCTAAATTCTTGATTGGGAGGAACCAATGAGACCAACTAAAACCCTATTGTCGCTGGCCGCGGCTGGTGTGCTTGCCCTGGCAAGTGCTGCCACGGCGCAGGAAGACAAGATCAAAATCGGTGTGTCCTATCCCACACCAACCCATGCCTGGGCAGCAGGCATGAACTGGCATGCCGAACAGGCAGAAAAGCGTCTGGAAGAGCTTTATCCGGATGTGGACCTGATCTTGGTGAACTCACCGGATTCCGGTCAACAGGCCAACGCCATTGAAGACCTTGTGTCCGCCCATGGCATTGATGCGCTTGTGGTCTTGCCGTTTGAATCTGATCCGCTGACAGATCCTGTACTGAACGCCAAAAAGTCCGGCGCCCTGATCACAGTGGTTGACCGGGGATTGAGCCAGCCAAATATTGAAGACATTTATGTGGCCGGCAACAACCCGGAACTGGGCCGCGTCTCCGCGCAATATATGAAAACCCGTCTGAACGAAGGCGACAATATCGTTATTCTGCGCGGTATTCCAACCGTGATCGACAATGAGCGTTTTGATGCCTTTATGGAAGAAATTGAAGGCTCTGGCATCAATGTGCTGGATCACAAACACGCCAACTGGAACCGCGATGACGGGTTTGAGGTGATGCAGGATTTCCTCAGCCGTTTCCCCGATATTGATGCGGTTTGGGCGCAAGATGATGATATCGCTATTGGCGTTATGGCCGCGCTTGAACAAGCTAGTCGCGACGATGATGGCATCTTTGTTGTCGGCGGTGCTGGCATGAAGCAGATCATCAAGCGTATTTCTGAAGGCGATGAGTTGATTCCGGTGGATGTGCTCTATCCGCCTGCGATGATCGCCACAGCCATGGATGTTACCGTCAATGCGTTTAAATCAAACGGCCCGGTTGCTGGTCGCTATATCTTGGGCGCGACATTGATCACCCAGGAAAACGCGATGGACTTCTACTTCCCGGACTCGCCGTTCTAAGACTGGCGAGAACCTTGGCGGCAAAGGGAGGTCCATCCCTTTGCCGCTCTATTAATCTGGAGAAATCTTGTGAAAACAATCAAAGGACCGGCCCTGTTCCTGGCGCAATTTGCGGGCGACACGGCCCCATTTAACAATTGGAATGACATTACAAAATGGGCTGCTGACTGTGGTTATCTCGGCGTGCAACTTCCCAGTTGGGATGGGCGGCTGATTGATCTGGCCAAAGCAGCAAGCTCCAAGGATTATTGCGATAAGCTGGCGGGCATTGCCAAAGAAAATGGCGTCGAGATCACTGATCTGACCACCCATTTGCAGGGCCAGCTTGTGGCGGTACATCCGGCCTATGATAAAGGCTTTGACGGTTTTGCCCCGGCCAAAGTGCACAACAACCCCAAAGCTCGGCAGGAATGGGCCGTTGAGCAGGTCAAACTGGCGCTGAGCGCCTCAAAACATTTCGGCACAAGCCAATTGGCATCCTTTTCCGGCGCCTTGGCTTGGCCCTATATCTATCCTTGGCCGCAACGGCCCGACGGCTTGATTGATGAAGCATTTGAAGAGCTGGCGCGGCGCTGGCTGCCGATCCTCGATCATGCGGAAGAATGCGGTGTCGATGTCTGCTATGAAATTCATCCGGGCGAAGATCTGCATGATGGCATCACCTTTGAGATGTTTTTGGAGCGGGTGAACAATCATCCGCGCTGCAACATGCTCTACGACCCGTCGCACTTTGTGCTGCAATGCCTGGATTATATCGACCATATCGACATCTATAAAGACCGCATCAAAATGCTGCACATCAAGGATGCCGAATTTAACCCCACCGGGCGGCAGGGCGTTTATGGCGGTTATCAGAGCTGGGTGGATCGTGCAGGTCGCTTCAGAAGCCTGGGCGACGGCCAGGTGGATTTTTCCGCGATCTTTTCCAAAATGGCGGCCAATGATTTTGACGGCTGGGCCGTGGTGGAATGGGAGTGCTGCCTGAAGCATCCCGAGGCTGGTGCCCGCGAAGGCGCACAATTTGTGCGCGATCACATTATTGAAGTCACCGAAAGAGCATTTGACGATTTTGCCGATGGCGGCACCGACCGGGCGGCCAATCGGGCAATGTTGGGATTGGATTGATCATGACACAGAAAGACTATGCACGCCCGATCCGGCTGGGCATGGTGGGCGGCGGCAAAGGCGCCTTTATCGGCGAGGTTCACCGTTTCGCCGCGCGGCTTGATGGCCATCATCAACTGGTGGCAGGCGCCCTCGCCTCGACGCCGGAAAAATCTCAGGCCTCCGGCGCGGCGCTGGGCTTGGCGCCAGACCGGATCTATGATGATTTTGAACAGATGGCGGCCCAGGAAGCCGATCGGCCGGATGGCATTGAGGCGGTGGCGATTGTTACGCCCAACCATATGCATTTTGCCCCGGCCAAACTGTTTTTGGAAAAGGGCATCCATGTCATTTGCGACAAGCCCCTCACCTCAAATCTCGAGGATGCAAAGCTGCTGAACGACACCGCGCAAAAATCAAATGCGCTGTTCGTCCTCACCCATAATTACACCGCCTATCCCATGATCCGGCAAGCCCGCGACATGGTGGCGAATGGTGAATTGGGCCGTATCCGGCTGGTACAATCAGAATATCTGCAGGACTGGTTGACCGAAGAGGCTGACAATAAGCAGGCGAGCTGGCGCACGGACCCGAAAAGATCTGGCGCAGGCGGCTCCATTGGCGATATTGGCACCCATGCGTTCAATTTGTCCTGCTTTGTCTCCGGGCTGGAGGTGGAGCATCTGGCGGCGGATTTGCAATCCTTTGTGCCGGGGCGTCAGGTCGACGATAATGCCCATATCATGCTGCGCTTTTCTGATGGTGCACGCGGTACGCTATGGTGCAGTCAGGTGGCACCGGGCAACGAAAATGGGTTGCGGCTGCGCATCTATGGGGAGAAGGGCGGGCTGGAATGGGCACAGGAAGACCCGAACTATTTGTGGTATGCCCCCTTTAGCGAACCACCCCGCAAAATCACGCGCAACGGCCCCGGTGCCGGTGAGGCCGCAGGGCGCGTCAGCCGCATTCCGCCGGGGCATCCAGAAGGTTATCTGGAAGGCTTTGCCAATATTTATAGCGAAGCCGCCGCCGCGATCCGTGCGGCACAAAGCGGCACAAAGCTTGATCCGGCGGTGCATTTCCCCACGGTTCAGGACGGGTTGAAAGGCGTGCAATTTATTGATGCCTGTATTCGCTCGAGCCAGAACAATTCAAGCTGGGTTGACCTTGCCTAGCCAATCAATTTCGTCAACAGTCCGCAGGGCCGTGGCGTTTGCGCATTAGGCCAAAGCAAAGGAGAAGTCATGAAAAGCAATTTGATGATCCATGATGTGGCCACCGGCACCGACAAGCTGCTTTTGAGCTTCGATGACCATATGGAGGCGCCAAATTGGAGCCCCGATGGCACTGGGCTGGTGATTAACGGTGGGGGCAAGCTCTTTAATGTGCCTCTTGATACGCCGAAATTGTACGCGATCGATACCGGATTCGCCAAGAAACTGAACAATGACCATGGCATCTCGCCTGACGGCACGCGGTTGGTGATCAGCGACGAAACGGAGGCGGGAGAAAGCGCCATTTATACACTGCCCATTGGCGGGAGCACGCCGAGGCGTGTCACTGAGAAAACACCGTCCTATTGGCATGGCTGGTCGCCCGATGGCCAAACGCTCGCCTACACCGCCAATCGGGGTGAAGGGTTTGAGATTTTTACCATCAGTGTTGACGGCGGCCAAGAAGCGCAGGTGACCCATGGGTTCGACCATTGCGATGGTCCGGATTATACGACCGATGGCACGTGGATTTGGTTCAATGGCGAGATTAGCGGTGATGTCCAGCTATGGCGTATACGTCCTAATGGCACCGATCTCCAGCAGATGACCGACGAAAACAGCGTGAACTGGTTTCCACACCCGTCGCCAGATGGTCGTCATGTTCTTTATCTTGCCTATCCCGCCGGCACGGAAGGGCACCCTTTTGGCAAGGATGTGGAATTGCGTTTGATGCCATCTGAGGGTGGGGAAAGTCGCAGTTTGACAGCCCTTTATGGTGGTCAAGGCACCATAAATGTGCCCTGTTGGTCACCAGATAGCACCTGTTTTGCCTATATGAGTTACGACAGGTAATTGCTCGCCAAAAGGTCGGACAGCCCGCGCACTCTAACAAGAAGTCACTAGTGCCGTTGTGTGGAAGCCCGAATCCTAAGGTCGAAGCCCAGATCGATTGTGCGATTTTCGGGGGGCGGCTGATCTGCATTCCGGTCCAGAATATATTGCATGGCGCGCGCGCCAACCTCCGTCCGCGGCGTGTAAACGGATGTGATTTCTGGATACATCTGCGAAGTGGTGCCCAGATCGTTGAAGCCGCAAATTCCCAATTGCTGCGGCACCCGAATATGGCGCCGCTGGCACTCGAGGGCCGCGCCAACGGCCACGTCATCATTGTTGCAAAACACGGCATCACACTCAGGATGGGTTTCTAAAAGCGTGGCCAACAGGTGGCGGCCAATGGCGACATTGGACTTTTGCGGTGTGGTAATCAGCAGTTTTTCATCATAAAGCCCATGCTTTTCCAGAGCGGCGCGAAACCCCGCCAACCGCTGCTGGGTACGCGGATCCATGCGCGTGCCCAAAAAGGCGACGCGTCGAAAACCTTGGGAAATCATGTGCTCCACGGCTTCAAAACTGGCCTGTTCGTTGGAAAAGCCGACAATCACGTCAATCGGGTCAGGTGTGGTGTCCATCACCTGGACAACCGGGCAGTTAGCCTGCGCTAACATCTGGCGCGATTTCTCTGTTTGATCAATGCCCGCCACAATCAAACCAGCAGGTTTCAAGGTCAGAAAACGGGGAATGAGCGCTTCTTCGGTTAAAGCGCTATAGCCGGTATTGCCGATTTGCAGCGAATATTTTGTACCTTCCAGCACACGGCTTGCACCAGCAAGCACATCAGAAAACACATTGTTGGAGAATGAAGGCACCAAAACCCCGATGATATTCGAGCGGTTTGAGGCCAGGGTGGATGCGGCAGCGTCGGCCACATATCCCAACTTCTCGATGGCGACATCAATCCGCGCGCGCAACTTTTCCGACACAGCATCTGGTGTTCGAAGGGCACGAGAAACAGTGATTGCGCTAACGCCTGATTCCCGAGCAACGTCTTTTAATGTGGGTTTCTTCATTCAAAAATATCCAATTAACACAATTAGATAATAACCAAATTCAATTAAAATGAAAAGAGGATTTGACAAATGGTTGCGCTATCATTTACGGATATTGGCCTGGGAGGAACCTATTTTGAGCGTCAAAGGTCAATATAGCGCAACGATTGTTATTGGGGTCTGCGGTGTTGGTAAAACATCAGTAGGGCACGCCCTCGCTTTAGCGTTGAACGCCGATTTCATTGAAGCGGATGATTATCATTCCGCGGAAAATCTCAAAGCAATGGCCAGTGGCATTCCCCTTTCGGATGAAATGCGGTTGCCCTGGTTGAAAACTCTGGCCGAGGCCGCAGAGGCCGCGCGACAAAAGCGGCCAGTGGTGATGGCCTGTTCGGCGCTCAAACGCAGCTATCGTGATTTGTTGCGGGACAAAATTGGCAAGGTGCAATTCGTTTTTTTGCATGGTGACCGCGACATGATTGCTGATCGTCTGGTGAAACGCGCCGATCATTTTATGCCTGTTTCGTTGCTGGACAGCCAAATTGCAACATTGGAACCGCCCACATCGCAAGAAGACGTGATCGCGGTCGATGTGGCCCTCCCGAAAACAGAAATCGTCGACATCGTGGCGCGCACCATGCGCACACGGCAAAACGCGGACATGACCGCGTTGAACTCAGAACATTGAAGAGGAGGAAGATCAATGTCTTTAAAACTTAAATCAATCGCCGTAACGGCTTTGCTGGCGCTGGGCTTGGCACCAGCTGCCATCGCTCAGGATTATTCTTTGCGCTTTCAGTCGTCAGACCCGGCAGGCAACCCCAATTTTGAGCTCAAGAAAGAGTGGGCATCCCACGTCAAAACACTGACCGGCGGTCGTGTCGAAATCGAAATGTTGCCCGTCAACTCAATCGTGCAACATACAGAGACCCAGGACGCCGTGGCCGCGGGCATCATTGACGGCCATATCACAGATACATCCTACTTCACCGGTAAGGATGCCGCGTTCGGCCTGATCGCCAATCCGGTCGGGGCGTGGTCCTCACCTTATGAAATGTTCGCATTTCTTGAATATGGCGGTGGCAATGAGCTGATGCGCGAATTGTTGGCCCCTTATGGTCTGCACTTCATCGGGGCCACAACACCTGGTCTTGAAGCCTTTATCTCCAAAGTGCCGCTTGAAGGCGTGGATGATTTGAAAGGTTTGAAAATGCGCGCGCCGGAAGGTTTGGTGCAGCAAGTGTTCTCAGCAGCGGGTGCGGCGCCGGTAAACCTGCCCGGGTCTGAGGTGTTCACCTCGCTTGATAAAGGCGTGATTGATGCGGCCGACTATACTGTGTTTTCCACCAACCATGCGCAAGGCATGCACGATGTGGCACCGCATCCAGTTTATCCTGGGTTCCATTCCATGCCGCTGGTTGAGGTTTCTATGAATAAAACCACATGGGACAGCATGCCAGAAGACCTGCAAGCCATTTTGGAAGTCTCCGTGCGTGACTTTGCCCACAATATGGTCGGCAAATTGGCTGCCGCGGACATGGTGGCCGTCGCCGAAGCAACTGCTGATCCGGACATCACCGTGCACAATTGGTCTGCGGCAGAGCGGGCCAAGTTCCGGGCCATTGCTAAAGGCGAATGGAGCAAAATTGCTAGCCAATCTGAAGCGGCGCAGCGCGTCTATGATGTGCTGACAGACTATCTTTTGACCAATGGCTTGATCTCAGAATAGGTCACAAACCATAATTGGCCCCGCCCGCCATCAGTGGGCGGGGTTATGGTGTTTAAGGAGGGGGCGCCATGCGCGAAGAGATTGTTGAAAAGCTGCAGACAGATCCCGGCCCGGACCCCGATGCAGGTAAACTTGGCCAACTCATTAATGGTTTGGGGGTCGTGTTTGCCGTTGGCATTCTGGCCGCTGCCGCCATTCTCGTGATTGAGATTTTTTTGCGTTATGCCTTAAATGCCCCAACAATTTGGGCCCACGAAACGGTAATTTTCCTTTCGGCCACTGCCTTTATTTTTGGGGGCCTCTATGTGGTGGCGCGCAACGCGCACATTCGTGTGGTTTTGATCTACGATATTTTGCCCCAAAAGATACGTCGCTATTTCGACCTGGCCATTTCCATTGCCTGTTTTCTGGCTTCTGGCATGTTCGCCTGGGCGGCATGGAAAGGCGTTGAACGGGCCATCTGGACCCCCGCCGGGGCATTTCGGCTGGAAACATCCGGCTCGGCCTGGAACCCGCCGACCCCTGGCCTGTTGAAATTGTTCTTGTTGTTTATCCTGATCGTGATGACCATTCAGTTCTTGGTGTTGGCGATCTCTTATTTCAAAAAGAAGAGTCACTAATATGGAATGGCTCGCGCTTCTGACTGATTTCAAATCAATGGGTATTGGCTGGGCAACCTTCGCCATGTTCGCTGCCCTGCTGCTGCTGCTGTTAACTGGCATGCCGCTCGCTTTCGTCACCTTGTTGGTGGCGCTGATTTTTGCGCTGGGTTGGTTTGGCCCCATGGCGGTGCCGCTGATCACCAGCCGCATCTTCAGCTTTGTGAATTCCTTTGTCTTTGTCTCAGTGCCCATGTTTGTGCTGATGGCGGCCATTCTTGACCGATCGGGCATTGCGCGCGACCTGTTTGACGCCATGCGCCTTGTGGGCGGGCGATTGCGGGGTGGCGTTGCCATTCAAACACTTTTGGTGGCGGTGGTGTTGGCGGCAATGTCCGGCATTATCGGGGGCGAAGTGGTGCTGCTCGGCCTCTTGGCTTTACCACAAATGCTGCGGCTCGGTTATGATCGGAAAATGGCGATCGGCGTGTGTTGTGCCGGCGGTGCGCTTGGCACCATGATCCCGCCCTCGATCGTTTTGATCGTTTATGGCCTAACCGCGAATGTGTCGATTGGTGATTTGTTCACCGCTTCCTTTGTGCCGGGTCTGATGTTGGCAGGTCTTTATATTGCCTATATTCTTATTCGTTCTTACCTCAACCCGTCATTGGCCCCCATTCCGGAACCGGATGAGTTGCCACGATCAGAGAAATTGCGTCTGCTAAAGGGCTTGTTTTTGCCCGCACTGGTGGTTTTTTTCGTGCTTGGCTCCATTTATGGCGGCATTGCCAGTGTCACTGAGGCGTCTGCTGTGGGTGTGCTGGGCGTTACGTTATCCACTGTGATACGCGGCGAATTTTCCCTTCAACTTCTTATTGGTGCGGCGCGCCAAACGCTGGCCACAGTGGGGATGATTGTCTGGATCGGCATTGGGGCCACCGCGCTTGTCGGTGTGTTCAATTTGATGGGCGGCATCAATTTTGTCTCGCAATTGATCACGGGTATTTCCGACGAACCCATCGTCATCATTCTCTTTATGATGCTCATTCTGTTCGTTCTTGGCATGTTTTTGGATTGGGTCGGCATCGCTTTGCTGGCCATGCCCATTTTCGTCCCGATTGTTGTAAGCCTTGGATATGATCCGGTTTGGTTTGGCGTGGTGTTCGCCATGAACATGCAGGTCAGCTTCTTGTCCCCGCCCTTTGGTCCCGCGGCGTTCTATCTCAAAAGCGTTGCGCCCCCGGATATAAGCCTTGGCGAGATTTTCCAATCGCTTTTGCCATTTATCTGTTTGCAGATCTTGGCATTGATCCTTTTGTTGGTGTTCCCCGGCATCACCCTGATCGAGGGGCTTTAACGCCTAGAGTAAATAAAAGTGCCCGCCGTGACTACGGCGGGCAAGTTTGGAGGGGCGCATAAAAGAACGCGGCATGCTTCTGGGCTAAAGCTGTATGCGCTATCCCGTTGGACAAAGTTGGGTTTTATACAGAGAATTAATCCCCCGGTTTTTTACCCAAAATGATCATGCTCAACAAATCATCGTCGGTGACCTCATCCACATTGACCGTACCCACCAGCTTACCGTTTTTCATCACAGAGGCCCGATCACACAGATCGAGCACATCGTGAATGTCATGGCTGATCAGAAAGATGCCGATGCCGGCCTTTTTCAATTGCTTGATCAGGTCGGCCACCATTTGGGTTTCGTGGGGGCCGAGCGCCGCCGTGGGTTCGTCCATAATCAGAATACGGGCGTCGAAATAGACGGCCCGGGCAATGGCCACTGACTGGCGTTGCCCGCCGGATAGTGCGGAGACGGGGGCGGAGAACTTTTCAAAATTCGGGTTTAAAGTGCCCATAATTTTGCGTGTTTCCGCCTCCATGGCGTCATCGTCAACAAAGCCAAGCTTATTGGTGATCTCGCGCCCCAAAAACAGGTTGGAGGCCGCATCCAAATTGTCCGCCAGCGCTAGAGTCTGATAGATGGTTTCAATATTGTGTGCCCGCGCATCACGGGGATTGTGAATCTCCACTTTTTCCCCGTTAATGTATATCTCGCCGCCATTGCGCTTATACGCGCCGGAAAGCACCTTGATCAGGGTTGATTTGCCCGCGCCATTGTGACCGAGAAGGCCCACAACTTCGCCCGGATGCACATCAATACTCACATGGTCGACCGCTTTAATGCCGCCAAAGGACACTTGGATGTCGCGCATTTCAACAAGGGGGGTGCTGTTCGCATTTGCTTGTGTCATGGCTTGTCTCCTTAATGGCCCGTGCGCCGCCGATAGGCGATGTCGAGATAGACCGCCAAGACCAGCACAAAGCCCACAACGATCGATTGCAAGGGTGCGTCAACGCCCACCATGGCCATGCCTGATTGCAGACTTTGCATGATCAGCGCGCCCAGCAAGGCACCATAGATCGTGCCCACACCGCCCGCCAAAGCCGTGCCGCCGATCACGGCCGCCGCAATCACCCGCAATTCGTCCAGGGTGCCCAGATCATTGCCGACCGAGCCGAGACGGGCGGAGGCGATGACCGCCGCAATGGCCGTCAGCGCACCCATCAGGGCGAAAACCTTTACGGTCAGAAGGCGCGTATCAATGCCCGACAGCTCTGCCGCTTCCGGGTTGCCACCTGTGGCAAAGATATAGCGGCCAAAACGCGTGCGCCGGGCGATAATGGTCATGATGATGGCGATCACAAACACAATCACCACAGGGATGGCGATGCCATGCATTACCGCATATTGCGGGATGTCTTCGCCGCGCGCTTCATAAATGCGCTTCACCGCACCCTTCGGTACCGGATAGGAATTCATTACAGCCACAAAGCCCATGATCAATGCCACAGCAATCGCACCAAGCGTATATTCCGCCCAGATCGGCTTGAGTTTGAAACCGTGGCTTTTCTTCTGCCGACGGCTCATCACCATCATCACCACCGCGGCGATGGAGGCCACAATGCCCAACAGCCAACTCAGATCTGCCCCGAGCGTGCCTTCGGCACCGCCACCCAACAGGCGGAACGTTGAATCCAACGGCGCAACGGTCTGGCCGGTGGTCACCCACCAGGCCGCGCCGCGATACATCAAAAGGCCGCCGAGCGTCACAATAAAGGAGGGCACAGCCAGATAGCCGATCACCCAGCCCTGTGCGGCGCCGATCAAAATGCCTGCGCCCACGCCGATCACAATGGTGATGACCCAGATCAGCGGATGTTCGAGCCCCAGATATTGCGGCAGAATATGCACTTGCAGCGCCCCCATGATCATGCCCAAAAGCCCCAGCATGGACCCCACAGACAGATCAATATGTCGCGTGACAATCACAAACACCATGCCCGTGGCCATCACCGCCACGGAAGCGGTTTGCACAGACAGGTTGAAAATATTGCGTGGCGTGATGAAACGGCCATCAGTGATAAAATTAAAGGAAAGCCAAAGGATGACGAGGGCACCGATCATGCCCAGCATTCGTGTATCCAGCTCCAGTCCGGCAACGAACTTTTTGAGCGTCTCTTTCATGGTGAAGTCTACCTCTACGCGCAAACGGGCCGCTCGTGGCTATCTTAGTCCAATTGTCGGCAAACCGCGAGTAATGAAGAAATGCCTCCGCTAATCAAAGGGAGGCATTTCCCGGTTTGGTTACTGACAAACAGCTACGTTTTCGCCATCAACGCCAACGCAAAGTGCCTCTTTGGAAATCCAGCCGGCATCCAGTACAACGTCAAGATTGTCTTTGGTGATCGGCACAGGCTCAAGGAACTTGGCATGGATTTCGGTGCCCGCTGGTGAGGTCCACAGCTCGGCCCCTTCGATCTCGTCCATAGACGCGCCACCGGCCAGTTGCACGGCGATATTGCCAGCTTCCTTGCCCAGATCGCGCGCATCTTTCCACACGGAGACAGTCTGTGTGCCCAAAGCCACACGGTTCAGCGCCGCATGGTCACCATCCTGACCGGACACAGGAATGCCTTCCATGCCCTGTGCGGTCAGCGCGGCGACAACGCCACCGGCGGTGCCGTCATTTGAGGCCACAACAGCGTCCACATTGTTGTCATTGGCGGTCAGGATCTGCTCCATATTGCGCTGCGCATTGGCAGGCACCCAGCCATCTGTATAGGCTTCGTCAACAATCGTGATGTCGCCCGCATCAATCGCGTCCTGCAACACTTCTTGCTGACCACCACGCAAAAAGTCTGCGTTGGGATCGGTGGGCGAGCCTTTGATCATGACGTAGTTGCCTTCAGGCTGCGCTTCCAGAATGGCCCGGGCCTGCATGCGGCCAACTTCAACATTGTCAAAGGTCAGATAGAATGTGCGGCTATCTTCGATCAACCGGTCATAGGCGATGACAGGAATGCCTTCATCGGTGGCGGCGTCTACCGCTGGGCCAACCGCTGAAGCATCTTGCGCCAGAATGATCAACACATTGGCACCGCGCGCGATCAGGCTTTCAATGTCAGAAAGCTGCTTGGAAGATGAGGCCTGCGCATCGGCAGAAATATAGTCTGCACCCACAGCCTCAAGCGCTGATTTGATCGCGGCTTCGTCCGTTTTCCAACGCTCTTCTTGAAAGTTTGACCAGCTTACGCCCACCACGAGGTCTGCGGCCAAAGCATTTGATGCGACGCCCATGCTCAACACAGCGGCAGTCGCCAACATAAATTTCTTCATTCGATTTTCCTCCCGAAACTAGGCCGGCATTCCCTTGCCTTGTGCAAAATGAGGGGTTGCCAACCAACATAATATGGGTAACAATTTTAAATTCGAACGTCAAATTAAATAAAGGAAAATCGTTAAATAACTGAAATATATGAATTAATAATTCTGTTTTAAGAAGTGCCAATTGCAAATTTCTCGGTTTTGCGTATAGATCGTGGAAAAAAGGGGAGGGATTGCCATGTTGGGCGAGCAAAGAAATCTGGGTCGACGGACATTATTGTCGCAAATTCGCAAAGTCGGCCCCCTGCCCCGCATTGAGCTTTCCGAGCAAACCGGCATCAGCCGCGCCACGGTCACCACCATCACCGCCGAGCTTTTAGAGCGGGGTTTGATCGAAGAGATCCCGGTGGAACCCAAAGGGAAAGATTTGAAACGCGGCCGTCCCAAAGTGGACCTTAAAATCTGCGGCGCAGCCTTTAATGTGGCGGGCATCAAGCTGGCCAACCGCTCGATTTCCATCGTGATCTGCGACTTTGAAGGGGAAACCTTATCGGAATATTGGTCTGCTCTCGACCGCACCACCTATGCCCCAGAAGATCTGTTGGCGATGCTGATGGCGGAATTGGAACAGGCCACGGCGAGAGCTGACATGTCGCTCAACGACATATCAGCCTTCGGGCTTGGTCTCGCCGGTATGGTGGATGTGGTGGAAGGGGTCGTGCGTTGGTCACCCTCGATCACCGAGCGCAATTTCAAGCTGCGCGATGTGCTGAGCCAGCGTTTAGGCAAACCGGTTTTCATTGACAATGATGCCAATCTGGTGGCCAAGGCCGAGCAATATATCGGCATGGGCAAAAATGTCAGCGATTTTCTGGTCGTCACCATCGAAAATGGCGTGGGCATGGGTATCGTGCTCAACAATGAGCTTTATCGCGGCACCCGCGGCTGCGGCGCGGAATTTGGCCATACCAAGGTGCATCTGGACGGGGCACTTTGCCGTTGTGGTCAGCGCGGCTGTCTTGAGGCCTATGTGGCCGACTATGCTTTGCTGCGCGAAATGGCGGTGGGCACCCAATTGACCGGTAACAGGGACACCACCGCAGATATGGCCGCGTTGATCGAAGCGGCCCGCGCGGGCGACAAAACTGCCAATAGCGTTCTGGACCGCGCGGCACGTATGTTCGCCATTGGGCTGGCCAATCTGGTCAATATTTTTGATCCCAAACTGATCATTCTGTCTGGCGAGCGCATGCAGCTCGACTTTCTGTTTGCAGATGAGGTGTTGGAGAGCATTCGCGATATTGTGGTGCAAGTCGACGCCGCGCCGCCGGAAATTGTGGTGCACAAATGGGGAGATTTAATGTGGGCCACCGGTGCGGCGGTTTATGCCATCGAGGGCTTGGGCGAACTCACCCTGCAGGAGTTGGCCGGCCATGTGGCATAGAACCACCGCCAATTCGGTCGCGCTGTTGCTCACCGTTGCCACCAGCATGGCGGCCCCGCAATTCACGCCGCGCGCCACCCATATTGACCACCAATATCTGGGTGGTTGGGAGCATTTTGTCGGCGGTGGCGTCGCCGCTTTTGACTGCAATAATGACCAATTGCCCGAACTTTATTTCGCTGGCGGCACGGCGCCCGCAACGCTTTTGCGCAATGCGACAGGTGAACGGGGCGCTGACATTGATTTTGAGAAAATGGCGGCGGAAGAGATTGAGCTCACCAGGGTCATCGGCGCTTATCCCCTCAATATCAATAATGACGCCCATACTGATCTGGTTATTTTGCGAGTGGGCGAAAATATGCTGTTTGAGGGCCAGGGCGATTGCCGCTTTGCCCGCAGTGATTTGCTGGACGGGCTGGAAGTTGACCATTGGACCACGGCGTTTTCCGCCATCTGGGAAGCAAATCAAGAGCTGCCCACCCTTGCCTTTGGCAATTATGTGGACCGCAAGGATCCCGAAGGCCCCTTTGGCACCTGTGAACCCAATATTGTGCTGCGCCCCGAGGGCAATCGATATAATGAAGCAACCGAGCTGACGCCGGGCTACTGCGCCCTCTCGATCCTGTTCAGTGACTGGTCGGGGCAAGGGCAGCAGGATTTGCGGGTCAGCAACGATCGTCATTATTATCTTAATGATGGGCAGGAACAGCTTTGGCAATTCACGGCCGAGAGGCCGCATTTGGTGACCGCCGGAGAAGGCTGGCAAAAGCATCAGATCTGGGGCATGGGCATTGCCAGCCGCGACATCAATTTTGACGGGGTGCCGGAAGTTTACCTCACCTCCATGGGCGATCAGAAATTGCATAGCCTCGCCCAAAATGCTGAAGGGCCCACCTTCACCGATGCGGCATATGAAAAAGGCATCACGGCGCACCGCCCCTATCTGGGGGACGAAGGGCGTCCCTCCACCGGCTGGCACGCCCAATTTGGCGATGTGCAAAATGACGGGCTGGACGATATTTTTGTCGCCAAGGGCAATGTGGATCAAATGATCGGTGTGGCCATGCGGGACCCCAACAATCTTTTGGTGCAGCAGCCCGACGGGCGCTTTGTGGAACAGGGCGATGTGGCGGGCATTGCCAGTCTCGATCGCTCGCGTGGCGGTGCGCTCATTGATCTCAATCTGGATGGAAAGCTCGATCTGGTGGTCAATAACCGCCGCGCCGAAGCAGAGATTTATCAAAACACCACAGCCGATCCGGGCAATTGGCTGGCGATCAAGCTGGAGCAACTCGCCCCCAACCGCGACGCCATTGGTGCCTGGATCAAGGTGCGCACACCAGAGCGCACCTATAGCCGCGAGATCACTGTTGGCGGCGGTCATGCCGGCGGTCAATTGGCCCCGGCCCATTTCGGGTTGGGCGATCAGGCGAAAGTGGAGATGCAGGTGATCTGGCCGGATCAAACCAAATCCGACTGGCAGACGCTCGAGACAAATCAAGCCTATCAAGTTGCCCGCGATGGCGCAGCGCTGGTGATTTCGGCATATTGAGAGCATCCCTTCTAATGCTGCTTGGACCACCGGATCAAGTCCGGTGGTGACGGCGTGAAGGCCGCCAATGGCAGGGCATCAACACATCCCCTAAGCGTCATTACCGGGCTTGACCCGGTAATCCATGCAGCGGTGACGTTTAGGCAAAGCGGCGGTGACAGACTCTACTGATCCACCGGCAAGCCGCTGGGCACATCCGTCGGCGTGCCCAATCGCCCATCAAGCCCTTGTTGATCGGTCAGCGTTTCAAGAAAGGCCACCAGCGCTTCAATCTCACTCTCGCTCAATTCAAATGGCGCGAGGTCGTTGGCCTCGATGATCGCCACACGTTCGACGGGATTGTCCATCACCTGCCAGTCATCGTCATGGGGCATTTCGGGCAGTGCCACGTCCCGTTCATAGTTTTCGAAATATTTGACCGGGTCCGTATGGTGCCGGATCACATCTTTCAATTTAGTATAGGCACCCGAATGGCCATAGGGCGCTGTCGCGGTGACATTGCGCAGGCTGGGGGTGCGGAAGCGATAAAAATCTTCTGCCTTGCCGGTCACATGTGCCCGGCCCACATCGCGGGCATGGGTCTCAAACCGGGCGGCCTTGCCCGGGCCAAGTTGCGGCATGGCGATGGCGTGAAACCGATGATCGGTCTGAAACAGGCCGCTATGGCAACTGGCGCAATCGGCGCGGCCATAAAATAAGTCCATGCCCTTTTCGGCCTGTTCCGGCAAGGGTTTGCCTTCAAAGACATATTGGTCAAACGGGCTATTGTCCGCCCGCCATTCAAAGGCGATAAAGGCGCCAATGGCGTTGGCGATTTTCACAAAGGAGATCTCATCCTTGGGTACACCCAGCGCTTCAAACAGCGCCACATATTCATCAATATCGCGCACCCGTTGGGCGATAATGTCCCAAGCGCCGCCTTCCCCGGTCAAAAGCCCCATGCGGACGGCGCGCGACACATCATTTTCCTGATAATGCCCAGCCATTTCGTCTGGCGACAGCACGGGGAACATGGCCTGCGCCGCCAACACATTGTCAAAGCCCATCACCATTTCGTCTGCCAATGGGGTACGAATACCGGACTGGCGGCTTTCATCTTTCTCCAGCCGGCCATCGTGGAACATAGTGACAAATTGTGCGGCGCCCAAATTGAACAGGGCGGGCGAATTGCGCGGCACCCGCTCTTCCGGCAGATTGTCCGGGTCCAGCTTGCGATCCGGACCTAAGCCAATCCCCCCGTCACCAATGCCCAGCGGCAAACCGTCCGAGGTGGCGAATTTCGAATGATGGCAACTGGCGCAGGAAACGGTTTTATTGCCGCTCAACACCGGGTCATAAAACAAAAAACGCCCCAATTTCACCTTGTTCATATTGACGGCCGGAAAGGTGGCGCGCTCAAAATCAGGCAGGTCTATATTTTGCGCATAGGTGACGAGAGTGCCGGCCAACAGCATGCCTATGCCGAGCTTAAACCGCATGTGCCCTCCTCTTACCTGCAAATTGTCGGGGCAAAATATTGGGGCCGGGGCGATTGGCCCCAGCCCCGGAATTCAGCAAAGCGAGAAAAAGAGGAAGATTGAGAACTTTGCCAAATTTCAACATTTAGGGAACCTATAAAATGGATTGGCCCGTGGATTTCCAATCCGCAACAAAAGCATCAAGCCCTTTATCCGTCAGCGGATGCTTTGCCAGTTTTTCCAGCGTAGCAGCCGGAATGGTGGCCACATCGGCCCCCGCAATCGCGGCATCACTGACATGGTTCGGTGTGCGGATGGACGCGGCCAGGATTTCGGTGCCAAAACCATAGTTATCAAACACGCGACGAATATCTCGGATCAGGTGCATGCCATCCAGATTGATATCGTCCAACCGGCCGATAAAGGGGCTCACATAGGTGGCTCCGGCTTTGGCGGCCAGCAGCGCCTGATTGGTGGAAAAGCAAAGGGTCAAATTGGTTTTCACGCCCATTGCGGTAAGTTGCCGACAGCTTTTCAACCCGTCCAGCGTGGTGGGCAATTTGATCACGACATTGGGCGCGATCTCTTTGAGAACTTCAGCTTCCTTCATCATGGTGTCATGATCAAGCGCCGCCACTTCCGCCGAGACCGGGCTGTCGATCAGATCGCAGATTTCCTTGATCACGTCCAGAAAATTGCGGCCTGATTTGGCGATCAGGCTGGGGTTGGTCGTCACCCCGTCAAGAAAGCCATAATCGGCCCACTTTTTGATCTCGCTGACTTCCGCCGTATCAATAAAAAACTTCATTATCTAGTACTCTTTCCCCGGTGCGCCTAAACGAACCGGTTGACGTAATTTTCCAGGATTTCCTGACGACCGGAGCGTGGCTCAGGATTGATATTGTCACTCTCCACTTTGGCGGCGACCTCGTCCAGCGAGCTGTTGAGCAGTTCCTTGCCGAACGCGCTGTCCCACCCGGCATATCGCTCTTTCAGCGCGTCTTCCAACCCGCCATCGTCCAGCATTGCCGCCGCCGCCTTCAGGCCACGGGCACAAATATCCATGCCGCCAATATGAGCGGCCACCAGGTCTTGCGGATCAAGTGATTGACGCCGCAATCGCGCATCAAAGTTGGTGCCGCCCTGGTCAAAGCCGCCATTTTTCAAAATATAATAATAGACCAACGCCACTTCCGGCACATTGTTGGGGAACTGGTCGGTGTCCCAGCCGGACTGATAATCATTGCGGTTCATATCGATGGAACCAAACACGCCCAGCGCGATCGCGGTGGCAATCTCATGCTCAAAGGAATGGCCCGCCAAGATCGCATGGCCCTGCTCCAGATTGAGCTTCACCTCATTTTCCAGCCCATATTTTTGCAAGAAGCTGAAGCAGGTGGCAGCGTCATAATCATATTGGTGCTTGGTGGGCTCCTGCGGTTTGGGCTCCACCAGAATCTGGCCCTTAAAGCCAATCTTGTGCTTGTAGTCCACCACCATATTGAGGAAGCGGCCCATCTGGTCCTGCTCCTTCTTGAGGTCGGTGTTCAACAGGGTTTCATAGCCCTCGCGACCGCCCCACAACACATAGTTTTCACCGCCCAGCTTCAGCGTGGCGTCCATGCAGCTTTTGACTGTCGCGGCGGCAAACGCAAACACTTCAGGGTCCGGGTTGGTGGCCGCACCGGCCATATAACGGCGGTTGGAGAACAGGTTCGCCGTGCCCCACAAAAGCTTGGTGCCTTGGCTTTGCATTTTTTCAGCAAAATAATCCGTAATTTCAGCTAGATTACGGGTATTTTCACTAAAATTATCGCCTTCCGGCCGCACATCCACATCGTGGAAACAGAAATAGGGTGCGCCCAAAATATCGAACATCTCAAATGCCACGTCGGCCTTCAATTTGGCCAGCTCCATCGTGTCGCCAAACCAGGGGCGCTGAAACGTCTGCCCGCCAAACGGGTCCCCGCCCGGCCAGGCGAACGAGTGCCAATAGGCAATGGAAAACCGCAAATGGTCTTCCATGCGTTTGCCCATCACAACCTCATCAGGATTGTAGTGATGGAAGGCCATGGGGTTGGTGCTGTCGGCCCCCTCATATTTGACCTTGCTGATGTCCTTGAAAAAATTGCTGCTCATTGTACCGCTCTAACTGCTGGATAAATCTGGATGAATTTCTCATAGGCTGCGTTGTAGTCAGCCAGTAATTTTTGATTGGGGCGCACGGTGTGGGCGATGCCGGGCGGGGTCATCACCTCTTCCGGATCGCGCCCGGTCACGCCGCAAATGGCCAGCCGGGCCGCGCCCAGCGCCGCGCCGAAATCGCCTTTTTCCGGCACATCAATGGGCATATTGAAGGCCGTGGCCATCATTTGCACCCAATAGTCAGACTGCGCCCCGCCGCCAATCGCCAGCAGCCGGTCCACCTCGGCACCGGTGGCGTGCAATGCCTCAAGGCACTGGCGCAAGGCAAATGTCACGCCCTGCATCACCGCTTTGGTCAGCTCCGCGCGGCCATGGGCGATATCAAGGCCGACAAAGCTGCCGCGCACATGGCTGTCATTGATCGGGGTGCGTTCGCCCGACAGATAGGGCAAGAAATGGACTGGTGTCGGCGCTTTCAGCTTTTCGCCCAGCTCGTTGGCGAGCTGGGCTGGGGCCACGCCCGCAATCTTGGAATACCAGTTCAAGCTGTCGGTCGCCGCCAGGGTCACGCCCATCTGATACCAGCGATCGGGCACCGCATGGCAAAAGGTGTGCACCGCGGTTTCAGGCTGCGGGGCAAATTCATCGCGTCCCACCAGAATCACACCGGAGGTGCCGAGCGAGACAAAGCCCTGCCCCGCCTTCAAAACGCCCGCGCCACAAGCTGCAGCGGCATTGTCGGCGCCACCGCCTACCACCATCACCTCGTGCTCAATGCCCCATCGGCTGCGCAATTCATCGCGCAAGCTGCCCGCCGGCTCGGAGCCTTCCACCAGATCAGGCATGTCCAGATTGTCGATCTGGCCCGCTTCCAGCAAGCGTTGCGACCAGCGCCGCGTGCCCGTGTTCAGCCAGCTTGACCCGGCCGCATCAGAAATCTCGGCGCGCAACAGGCCGGTCAGGTGCAACCGCAAATAATCTTTGGGCAGCACCACATGAGCGGTTTTGGCAAAAATCTTGGGTTCATAGGACTTCACCCAGAGCAATTTTGGCGCGGTGAAGCCGGGAAACACAATATTGCCGGACAGCTCGCGCACATTTTTGATCTGGTCCAGCGTCGCCGCTTCTGCATGACTTCTGGTGTCGTTCCACAAAATGCAGGGCCGCAGCACCTTCAGCTTTTTGTCTAACAACACCGCGCCATGCATATGGCCGGAAATGCCAATGCCTTTGAGATTGGCCATTGCGTCAGGCGCTGTGCGGTGCAATTCGCTCAGCACTTTATCGCACGCATCAATCCATAAATGCGGCTCCTGCTCACTCCAGCCCGCATGGGGATGGTCGGTGCCAAAGGCGACAGCCGCCGAGCCTTTTATAGCGCCCTGTTCGTCTATCAACAGGCCGCGCAGGCCCGAGGTGCCCAAATCTAGTCCCAGATACATAGTCCTCTCCTCGCCGCCAACCTAGATTATATTTAATTCGGATGTCAAATTAAAAAAAGTCGGACAGGCGTAGCGAGGCATTAAAAATGCGCGAATTGTTCGAGAAAAGACCGCTTAGCCTTGGGCCGCTAAAATTAGGTCACTGGCCTTTTCCGCAATCATAATCACGGGCGAGGCGGTGTTGCCGGAGGTGATTTTGGGCATGATCGAGGCGTCGACCACGCGTAAATTCTGTACCCCGTGCACCCGCAACTGATCATCCACCACCGCCTCTGCATCCTGGCCCATTTTGCAGGTGCCCACGGGGTGAAAGATCGTTGTTGCGATATCCCCGATCTTCTCTAGCAGCTCCGCATCGCTGTCCACTTGCAGTCCCGGCAGAATTTCAGTGGGCTGGTATTTTTGCAGCGCAGACGCGGTCATAATATCGCGGGCTTGCCGCACCGCTTTCAGCGCCACCTGCCGGTCCGCATCAGCGGAGAGATAGTTAAGCTGAATATGCGGTTGGGTCTTTGTGTCGGTGCTGTTGATGTGGCTCGCCCCTACGCTTTGTGGCCGCAAATTGCACACAGACATGGTGATGGCCGGGAAATCATGTAGCGGATCGCCTAGCTTGTCGGTAGAGAGCGGTTGCACATGATATTCCAGATCAGGCGTGTCGAGATGCGGCGCGGATTTGGTGAACATGCCAAACTGGCTCGGCGCCATAGACAAGGGCCCGGATTGCTTGAGCCCATATTCCAGCCCCATTTTCAGCTTGCCCCAAAAACTGTTGGCCAGCTTGTTGAGGGTTTTAGCCCCCTCCACCCGATAGACCGTGCGAATTTGCAAATGATCCTGCAAATTCTCGCCCACGCCCTTGTTGGCGTGTACCATTTCAATGTCAAAATCGCGCAACAGATCGGGATTGCCAACGCCGGACAATTCCAGCAATTTCGGCGAGTTGATCGCGCCCGCGGCCACAATCACCTCGCGGCCCGCCTGTGCCCGTAGGGATTGGCCGCGATGATCATATTCCACACCGACGGCCTTTTGCCCCTCAAAGATCACTCGGTGCGTGTGCGCCTTGGTCAGCACAGTGAGATTGGGCCGCTTTTGCGCCGGCTTCAAGAATGCTTTGGCCGTGTTCCACCGCACACCATCTTTCTGGTTCACATCAAAAAAGCCGGACCCTTCATTGGAGCCATCATTAAAATCTTTGCGAGGCATTATGCCTTTTTCCGCCGCCGCGTCCTGCACCGCGTCCAAAATTTCCCATTTTAGCCGCTGGCGCGTCACTTTCCACTCGCCGCCGGTGCCATGTAAGGGTGCCTCAGGATCGTGATAATCCTCAGATTTTTGGAAATAGGGCAGCACATCTTCCCAGCCCCAACCCTTATTGCCCAATTGTCGCCAATGATCATAATCGGCAGCCTGACCACGCATATAGATCATCCCATTGATGGAGGTGCAGCCGCCCAACAGCTTGCCGCGGGGATAAACCAGACGGCGCCCGTTCAGGCCGGGTTCGCTCGCGGTTTTCATCATCCAGTCGGTGCGCGGATTGCCAATACAATAAAGATAGCCTACCGGAATATGCACCCAATGATAGTTATCGTGCCCTCCAGCTTCCAACAGCAGCACCTGCGTATTGGGATTGGCCGACAGCCGGTTGGCCAACACGCAGCCAGCTGTACCGCCTCCCACAATCACAAAATCAAATTGCCCATCCCAATTGATCGCCTCGTCCATATGCAAGCCTCCCGACACTTACCTTAACCTGCAGGTCTGGTCTGGCAACACTTATCCGTCCTGAGCAGCATCGACAGACGTAAGCTTTGCCCCGACCCGTCGTTTCCAGCCCTCATCTCTTCACCGACGAGCAAGAACGCATTCTGCGCAATTTGGCTCGTCAAAAACTATGTTTCACTCTACCATTTGGCCATGCTGGAAATATTTTTGAAAACATTGCCCTTTTTTGCGCTGATCGGCCTAGGATATGGCGCTGGGCGCACGGGCTTTTTTTCGAAAGAGGCCATCGCCTATCTCACCAAATTCGTCTTTTACTTCGCCCTATCGGCCATGTTGTTTCGTTTTGCGGCGCGGCTGTCGCTGGGTGAGGTGTTTGATTGGACCTTTGTCGGCGCCTATGTGCTGGGCACCTTTTTTGTCTATGCCGTGGCCGCCCTGGCGGCGTGGCGCCGGGGGCTGAATTTGGCCGAAATGGCCTTTGAAGCCCACGCGTCCATCGTGGGCAATGTGGGGTTTTTGGGCGTGCCCATGCTGGTGTTGCTGTTGGGGGAAGCCGCAATTGGCCCCATCATTCTGGTGCTGGCCATGGACCTGACGGTGTTTGGCACACTGGTGGTGGTCTTGGTCTCTTCCACAAAGGACCGCTCCACCCCCCTCGCTGCGGCGAAGTCGGCTTTTTCGGGCCTGATCCGCAACCCGATGATTGTTGCCATCACCCTGGGGCTATGCTGGTCAGGATTTAATATTCCCATGTGGCAACCCCTCGATGATTTTGTCACCATTCTTGGCGCCGCCGCCACCCCGGGCGCCCTCGTCGCGATTGGCGCTTCACTTTCCACCATCAAAGCGCGTGGGCTTGTGCCCGCTTTCTGGCTTGGGGGACTCAAGCTGTTTTTGCATCCGCTGGCGGTGGCCGTTGCCGCCCTTTGGGTGTTCGGCGTTGAGCCTTTTGCCGCCAGCGTCATGATCGCCTGCGCCGCCCTGCCTGTGGCGGGCAATGTTTATATTTTGGCGCAACATTATGAGGTGGCGCCGCAAAAAATCTCCGCATCCATTTTGATCTCCACAATCGCGTCAGTGGCGACCGTTTCGATTGTGATTGCATTGCTCAAGCCAATTTCCGGCTAGGGGTTAGCCCACAATGTTGAACGCCGGCCCATAGGGGTAACCAGTGATATTTTCATTGCCGGTCTCGGTGATCACCAGAATATCATGTTCCCGATAGCCACCGGCACCCGGTTGGCCTTCGGGGATGGTCAGCATCGGCTCCATTGAAATCACCATGCCTGGCTCCAAAACGGTATTGATGTCCTCGCGCAACTCAAGCCCGGCTTCGCGGCCATAATAATGGCTCAGCACGCCGAAGGAATGGCCATAACCAAAGGTGCGGTATTGCAGCAAATCGCGGTCTTGGAAAAACGCGTTGATCTTTTCCGTGATCCCGGCACAGCTCATCCCCGGTTTGAGCAGGGATATGCCATATTCATGGGCGGCCACATTGGCTTCCCAAATCTTCAGCGACGCTTCATCCACATGCTGCACAAACAAGGTGCGTTCAAGCGCGGTGTAATAACCTGAGATCATCGGGAAGGTGTTAAGGCTGAGAATATCGCCCACCTCAAGCTTGCGACCGGTGACCGGATTGTGGGCCCCATCGGTATTGATGCCTGATTGGAACCAGACCCAGCTGTCCCTATATTCTGCATCCGGAAAGCGTTTGGCGATTTCCAGCTCCATCGCATCGCGGCCCGCCATGGCCACATCGATCTCGCGCGCGCCGACTTTGATGGCGTCCTTGATGGCATAGCCACCAACGTCAGCCACTTGCGCGCCTTGCCGGATCAGCTCGATTTCGGCCGGAGATTTGTGCATGCGCTGGCGCATGGTTGCCGGCGCAACATCGACAGTGCTTAACGGAGTCAAAAACGCATCGAGCACGGCTTTTTGTGAGAGTGAGAGATGATCCCCTTCTAGACCAATTGTGCGACCTTCACCGGTGACAGAGCGCACAGCCCGCCAATAATTGTTGCGGTGCCAGTCTGTGTAGGTGATGTTGTCCCCATGGGACCGACGCCACGGTTGCGCCGCATCAATACCGGCGCTGATGGTGACGCTTTCAGTTGGCGTAACAACAAGGCCATAGGGGCGGCCAAAGGCACAATAAAGAAAGCCGGAATAATAAGCGATATTATGCATTGAGGTGAACAGGCAAGCATCCACCCCCAAAGCTTCCATGATCTGACGTAGCCCGGCAAGACGGTCCTCATATTCGCTGGCGGCAAAGGGCAAAACCCGTTCACCTTGGTGAAATCTGTAAAATTCGGGTCGATCCACGCTATATCTCCTTCTCGGTGCGCTTAGCCCGAGAGGGATTGGACCTCCCTTCACCGAGCAAGCGGAAAAGCAAGATCCCGGCGTTCAGGATGGTTGAAAAGAGGCCGCAACACATGCGGTGGCGACGCCATCGCCTCCCCCTTCAAATATAATGCCCGAACCTTGAGGTCCGGGCAAGATAGATTTTCAATCCGATTGGACGGCGATGTTGGGCCTAATGCACCAGCATGATGGCGATTTTGCAGGCGCGGATCATTTCCATAGTGGTGGAGCCGATAAACAGCGAACGCAGGCGCGAGCGGCTGAAAGCCCCCATCACCAGCATCTGATAGTCGCCATTGTTGGTCAGCTCAGATAGAGCTTTGTCTGCCTCACCAGCCAGCACCTGCTGGTCAACATCCAGCCCCGCGCCCTTCAGCTTGGCCGTTGCTGCATCGAGGGCGGACTGTATCTTGTCCGATGGTTTGCCCACATAAGCCAACGTTACCTCGAGCCCCTGATAGAGTGGCGAATTGGCGACCATATCGACCGCCTTGAGCGATGACGCCCCGCCATCAAAAGCCACAAGCACTTTGTTCACCGGGTTAAAGGTGCGATTGGCAACCAACACAGGCTTATGGCTGGCGCGGATCACCCGCTCCAAATTCGAGCCCAAATGGCCCGACGCCAATTTGTGCGCTTCGCCACGCTTACCCACCACGATCACATCGCCAGTCTCTTCCTTGGCGGCAACGGTTTCCACCAGATCGCCCTGACGCAGCCGGGTTTGCACCTCAATGTCGCCGTCGCCCTGAACAATGGCTTTGGCATCTTCCAAAATGGCGCGGCCATGTTCTTGCGCCAGCTTGGCCCGTTCCATATCGAGGGCGCTCAGCTTGTCGAGCAATTGGGTGCGGGCACCCAACACAATCGCGCCGCTCAAATCGTCACTATCAGCCGCATTGCGGCGGCCCATAATGTGATAGATTTTGACCTTGGACTGGGTGCGTTGCGCCATCCAGGCCGCGTAATGGCATACGCTTTCAGAATAGGCGGACCCGTCAACCAGGGCTAGAATGGTTTGGCTTTGCATTATATGTCTCCCCTAGTGGCCCAATAATTCATCAAGCGCACCCGGCTTATCATGTATGGCGAGCCGGTCAACAATGGTTTCAGAGGCCTCGTTCAGCCCCACAATGTCAACTTCCGCCCCATCACGTCGGAACTTTAGCACCGCCATGTCCAGGGCCGCCACAGACGAAATGTCCCAGATATGGGCGCGGCTCACATCAATAGTGACCTTTTCAGGCGCTTCTTTAAAGTCAAAGCTTTTCATAAAGTCTTCGCTAGAGGCAAAGAACAGCTGACCTTCCACATAATAAGTGCGGTGGCTGCCATCTTCGGTGATGTCGGTGCGCACGCGGAACAATTGCGCGATCTTCCAGGCAAAGAAAATGCCGGACAGCAACACGCCCACCAACACGCCAATGGCAAGATTGTGGGTGTAGATCACAAAGAACACGGTGGCCAACATCACAATGGAAGAGGATTTCGGGTGCTCTTTCAAATTCTTGATTGAGGACCAGGAGAAGGTGCCGATCGACACCATGATCATGATCGCCACAAGCGCGGCCATGGGGATAATGGACACGATATCGTCCAAAATCACCACCATGATCAGCAATACGGTGCCGGCGATAAAGGCAGACAACCGCCCGCGCCCGCCGGATTTCACATTGATGATCGACTGGCCGATCATGGCACAGCCCGCCATGCCGCCAATAAAACCAGTGGCGGTGTTGGCCAAGCCCTGGCCGATACATTCCTGGTTTCGGTCGGATGTGGTGTCGGTCAGATCATCGACGATCTGCTGGGTCATCAGGCTTTCCAACAGGCCCACGACGGCGACGGCCAATGAATATGGGAAAATGATCTGCAGGGTCTCAAAATTCAACGGAATGTCCGGGATCAGAAACACCGGCAGCGTATCGGGCAAAGCGCCCATATCGCCCACTGTGCGGACTTCAAGCCCCAGCACCAATGTCAAAATGGTCAGGACAATAATGGTCACCAAGGGTGACGGCACGGCTTTGGTGAGGCGTGGAAACAGATAGATGATCGCCAGCCCCAGCGCCACCAATGCATAGGTGAGCGGCGGGACTTTGCTCGGGTCCAGCTCGGGCAATTGCGCCATAAAGATCAGGATCGCCAGTGCGTTCACAAAACCGGTCATCACCGATTTGGACACAAAGCGCATCACATAGCCGAGCTTGAGAAAGCCCGCACCGATCTGCAGCAATCCGGCCAACACGGTGGCGGCAAGCAAATATTGCAAGCCATGTTCTTTCACCAAAGTGACCATCAACACCGCTGTGGCGGCAGTGGCGGCAGAGATCATGCCTGGGCGCCCGCCCACGAAAGCGATGATCACGGCGATGGAGAAGCTGGCATAAAGCCCGACTTTCGGGTCAACGCCCGCAATAATGGAAAAGGCAATAGCTTCAGGGATTAGGGCAAGGGCAACCACAATACCTGAGAGAACATCGCCACGAATGTTGCCGAACCATTGTTGGCGATAATAAGAGAAATTCATCATGATGATTTTGTACCCATAAGCTTGAAAAGCTTATTTGTGTTTGGAGTTCTTCATTTTGATTATCCAGCGGATGAGCGGCTGGAAGAGCCACCTTGGCATCCCACCAAGGTCCAAATGGTTGCGGCCCTTATATTGGATTGAGAGCAATCGTCAATCCATTCGGTCTCATATCGGTCTCAGATGACGTTTATTTTACACGCCATTTCACCTATTTTCCCCCAAACAAATTAAATCGCTTGCTATTTGCGCGAATAAGGCGCATACAGGCTTCACGTTTCACGCCATCATTGGCTATCTGATCTGCCGGTATACCGGTTTGTTTGGCTTCCCCTGATTTCTAAAAACGTTGCAAACCCTTGGGCATGTTGCCCGTGGGAAATTCGCTTGTGCGCCCAATGTGCGCCGAGCTATCTATATAAGGTATATGCCATGACAACCGGCACAGTTAAATTTTTCAACACCACCAAAGGCTTCGGCTTTATTTCACCTGAAGATGGCGGCAAAGACGCTTTCGTTCATATTTCTGCTGTAGAGCGTGCAGGCCTTTCCGGTCTCGCTGAAGGCCAGAAAGTAACTTATGAGCTTGAGAGCGGCCGTGACGGCAAGCAATCAGCTGCCGACCTTGCTTTGGTTGACTAAGACGATCTGGGCCGCGCACCGCGCGGCCCTTTCATTTTTTGAAAGGTCACGAGATGACCGATAATGCCCGCACAAGAGCTGAAAAACATTTCGCCGCGCTGCAAAAACCCCAAAATATCACGCTGACAGCCGCCGAGCAAAAGGCGAAAACCATCAGTGACAACACCGCGCGCCTCAAAGCGCTGCGTCTGGCCAAAGAGGCCGAACGAAAGCCCGTTTAGGCGCCCTCAATTTCCGCCATTTAATGTTTGAAGGTGCTCCAGATTGACAATCGTGGAGAGCATAATTCTGTCGTGGCTCCACTCACTGGGCCGTTGCAACAGCACAAGCACCAGCAACAAAGCCAAACATAGCGGCAATAAAATGCCCCAGTTTCCACCCTTAATGCTGCGGTGGGCGCTGGGCAACTCCAACGCATAAAGAATGCGATATTCCAAACTGGACTGCCCCCGGCGCGCCAAATGACGCTTCGGCTCCACAAAGGGCACGGCCAGCGCATTTGCACTGTGACGCGCCTTGCTCATAGACCGCGCAACGCTGATCAGGGTCTCGCAATAGCGACGCTTGCTGAAGCTGGGACGTTTTAAAAGGGCTGCGTCACAGATCAATTCTCGCAACACGCCGAGCCGTCTGCGAAACAGGGCGAAGGCCGGATTCCAGAACAGAAGCGGCTGCAATAAGCTCCACATATATTCCCACGCTACATCCCCATGCCGAATATGCTGCATTTCATGGGCAATGGCGATCCGCATCTGCCCTGCATGAGACAGCATGTCGATGGGGACCACCACATAAAAGCCGCGCCAGCCCAGGGTGGTGAAAGGCACATTGATCCGGTCGGACGCAACGATATGCACCCGCCCTATTCTGTGGATGGAGTAACTGTTCGACAATATGTTGGAGAGGCTGAAAATGCTGCGGCACAGTCTTAACAAGAAAAACCCGAAACCTGAGACCATCAACACGGTGAAAACCAGGGTGATGACATTGTTGGGGCGCGATATTTGCTCAACAAAAGCTCCCTTGGCACCGATTACACTTTGGAAATCGCGCGCACTCATTTGTAAGCCGCCCCCCAAATACCAAGCGACCAACCAATCCGTCAGATTGAAATTGGCGGGCAAAACATAAGCAAAAAATCGGGCGCATAACGGCCCTAAAAGGGCAATGCCCATAAAAGCAAAGATCAGATATTGTTCGGCGGTGAATGAAAATCGATAGCCCACACGCGCCAGGAAAAAACGGGTAACCACCCAAACCGCAAAAGCAGCCAACAGCGCAATATTGAGATCGATATAAAAATTCACCAAGCCATTAATCATCGTTTTTCTCTAACTTGGTGTCGAGCATATCGCGAATTTGCTCGATCATATCATCGGTGAGCATTTCATCATCAACAAGACGGGCAACAAGCGCGGTTGGCGTGTCGCCAAAAAGTGACTTTGACATATGTCGGATTGAGCGTCCCTGATAATCCGTTTTACTGATCAGCGGCGTGTAGACGAAAGCGCGATCGTCTTTCGAGCTGGAAACAAACCCTTTTTGCTCCAAAATCCGCATCACTGTGGCCCCAGATGTGTAGGCGCGATCCGTTTCCGCCTCCATATTGGCCATAATTTCCCGAACAGTCCCGCTGCCAATTGCCCAAAGTCCGTTCATAAACTCCAACTCGACGCTGGTGAGAAAATCTGGATCGTGCTTGCGGGCCATAAAACTTCTTTTTCTTTTGCTAGGGACAATACGAGAAATTTAGTACTAAATATCTAATCTGGCAAGCCACGCACTAGTCGCCTTTATACAGCACCCGTTGCACCGCCAATTGCCATCCCGCATAGTCCTGATCGGCCGCCGATTTTTTAATTTTAGGCGCAAATTGATGGGCCGATTGCCACTGTCGGGCAAACTGCTCTGGCCCGCCGAAGAGACCGGCGCTTAATCCCGCGAGATAAGCCGCGCCCAGTGCGGTTGTTTCTGTGATGTGCGGTCTATCAACCGGGGCCTGCAACTGATCAGCAAGTTTTTGCATAGCAAATTCATTGTTGGCCATGCCCCCATCAATACGCAAAATACGCGTGCCTTCGTCGCCCCAATCTTCATGCATAGCCTCAATCAGATCACGTGTTTGGAACGCAACGCTTTCGAGCGCGGCGCAGGCAATTTCTGCTGGCCCGCTATTGCGCGTAAGCCCAAAAATGGCGCCACGACTTTCCGCATCCCAATAGGGCGCGCCGAGGCCGGTGAACGCGGGGACAAAATAAACCGATTGTGTGCCATCTGCCGCCTTGGCCAACTTGTCGCTCTCCGCCGCATCGCGGATAATCTTCAATCCATCTCGCAGCCATTGCACCACCGCCCCGGCGACAAAAATCGCGCCCTCAAGCGCGTAAGTGGGTTGGCCGTTTAACTGATAAGCAATGGTCGTCAACAGGCGGTTGTTGGAAAACACTGGTGTTTTACCGGTATTGAGCAGCACAAAACAGCCCGTCCCATAGGTGGATTTAGCCATGCCTGGCTCAAAACAGGCCTGCCCTACCGTGGCCGCCTGCTGGTCGCCCGCGACGCCACGAATGGGGATGGCTTCGCCGCCAAACAAATCTGTGCGGGTCACGCCAAAATCATCGGCGCTGTCTTTAACCTCTGGCAAGAGCGCCATCGGCACGTCAAATAGATCGCATAAATCCTGATCCCATTCACCGGTCACAATATTATAGAGCATGGTGCGGGCGGCGTTGGTGGCGTCGGTGGCGTGCACCTGCCCGCCGGTGAGATGCCAGATCAAATAACTGTCTACCGTGCCGAACAAAATGTCTCCCCGGACTGCTTTTTCCAGTGCACCCGGCGCTTCATTCAAGATCCAATTGATCTTGGTGGCGGAGAAGTAGGGGTCGAGCAATAGCCCGGTTTTGTCCCGCACCATAGGCTCGTGGCCATCATCTTTAAGCTTTTGACACAGGGGGGCCGTGCGCCGATCCTGCCACACAATGGCATTATGGATCGGCCGCCCGGTTTTCCGGTCCCATAAAATGGTGGTCTCTCGCTGGTTGGTCACGCCGATGGCGGCAATGTCCCGCGGTGAGATATGCGCCTTTTCAATCGCCTGATGGCACATGGCCACGCTGGTGGACCAGATATCTTCCGGATTATGTTCCACCCAGCCGGACTGGGGAAAGATTTGTTCAAACTCTTCCTGCCCCGTGGCCACCGGGGTCAAATCCCGATCAAAAATGATCGCCCGGCTGGAGGTTGTGCCCTGATCAATCGCCAGAATATAGGACTTGGCCATGCCCGATTACACTTTCCAAAAGCAGAACACGCCCCAACCGATGGCGATGGCCAATGGCGCCCACAGTGGGGTACCGAAAATACCGAGCCAGGCCAGAAAGATATAGGCGCTGCCCAAGAGGGTGAGAAACAGCCGGTCGCCACGGGTGGTGACAAGGCCGAGGGCCCCTTTGCGTTCGCCACCCCCGGGATATTTGATTTCGATAATGGTCAACACGCCCATGGCAGAAAAGATGCCGATAAACACAAGGGCGGTTGGCCAGGTCCATGCCATCCAAGTCAGCATTATACCCTCCCCATCGCGAAACCTTTCGCGATATAATTACGCACGAAATAGATAACGATGGCCCCCGGAATAATGGTCAGCGTGCCGGCCGCCGCCAGCAAACCCAACTCATAACCGGCACTGGAGGCCGTTTTGGTCATGGTCGCCGCGATGGGTTTGGCGGCCACGGACGTCAGCGTTTTGCCCAACAGCAGTTCCACCCAAGAGAACATAAAGCAGAAGAAGGCGGCCACGCCGACCCCGGCTTTGATGGTGGGAACAAAAATGGTGACAAAAAAGCGAGGGAATGAATAACCATCCACATAGGCTGTTTCGTCCAGCTCTTTGGGCACACCACCCATAAAGCCTTCCAAAATCCACACGGCCAAAGGCACGTTGAACAAGGTGTGCGCCAACGCCACTGCCAAATGGGTATCGAACAGCCCCACAGCCGAATAAAGCTGGAAGAACGGCAAGGCAAATACCGCCGCTGGCGCCATGCGGTTTGTCAACAGCCAGAAGAATAATTGCTTGTCGCCCAAAAAGCGGTAACGCGAGAAGGCGTAGGCTGCGGGCAGAGCAACAGCCACCGAAATCAACGTGTTCAGGGTCACATAAATGATCGAGTTGATATAGCCCCAATACCAGGTCGGGTCGGTGAAAATCACTTTATAGTTGGCCAGCGTGAACGTTTGGGGGAATAGGGAAAATCCACCCAAAATTTCGTTCGTTGGTTTGAAGCTCATGGCCACCAGCCAATAGATAGGCAGCAACAAGAACACGATATAGGTAATGGTGACGATGGAACGTTTTTGCATCATCTAGCTCCTAACATCATCTTTGGTCATCAGCGTGTAGAACAACCAGCTGACCAGAAGGGTGATGGCGAAATATATGAGGGACATGGCCGCCGCCGGGCCCAGATCGAACTGCCCAAGGGCAATCTTCACCAGATCAATCGACAGTAGCGTGGTGGAGTTGCCCGGGCCACCGCCGGTGAGCACAAAGGGCTCGGTGTAAATGTTAAAGCTGTCGATAAAGCGCAGCAAAATGGCGATGGTCAGCACATTTTTCATTTTCGGCAGCTGAATAAAGCGGAACACCGCAAAATTGCTGGCGCCGTCAATTTTCGCCGCCTGATAGTAAGCCTCGGGGATTGAAACCAATCCCGCATAGCTCAGCAGCACGACAAGGGATGTCCAGTGCCACACATCCATAATGATGATGGTGACCCAGGCCGCAAACACATTTTGTGTCATATCATAGGAAATGCCCAGCACATGGTTGAGGAAGTACCCCATCAAGCCAATGTCTGGCAGGGTGAAGATATTCCACATCGCCCCGACCACATTCCATGGAATGAGCATGGGCAAAGCCATGATCACCAGGCAGAAAGGCACCCAAATGCCCTTGCGCGGCATGGACATGGCAATGGCAATGCCCAGTGGCACTTCAATGATCAGAATAAGAAAGGTGAACAGAAACTGGCGGCCCAGCGCGGCATGAAAGCGTTCCGAACGCAACAGGTTTTCAAACCAGGTCAGCCCTTCCCAGAAAAACAGATTGTCACCAAAGGTTTCCTGCACCGAATAGTTGACCACTGTCATCATCGGAATCAGGGCATTGAAGGCCACCAGGATCAGCACCGGCAGCACAAAGAACCATGCTTTTTGATTTTCGGTTTTCATGATGCGCTTGCCTCCCGCGCTGCTGTGGCCAGCCAACTATCCCGATAAAGCCTTGTCTGTTCGGGCTTGAATTGCAGATGAACGGCCTGGCCGGGTTCGGGGACGTCTTGTTTGATGATGGCCGAGACTTTTTGCTCGCCCATCATCGCATCCACCACATAATGGCGGCCCACATCTGCCACTTTTTTCACCGTCGCCGGCAGACCATCACTGCCCAGCGACACATATTCTGGCCGAATACCGATTTGGGTTTGGCCCTGTTTACCGCCGACAATCTCGCCCTCTAGCGCGACTTGTTGCCCGGCAATAAAGGCCCCGCCCTCTTTCACCTCACAGGGCAACACATTCATGCCCGGTGAGCCGATAAAGTGCCCCACAAAAGTGTGGGCCGGGCGTTCAAACAAGTCGACAGGCGTGCCGATCTGCACAATCTCACCGTCCTGCATCACCACCACCTGATCGGCAAAAGTCAGTGCCTCTGTCTGATCGTGGGTCACATAAATCATCGTGGCCCGCACCCGCTGGTGCAGTTCCTTGAGCTTTGAGCGCAGCTTCCATTTCAGATGCGGGTCGATCACGGTGAGCGGTTCGTCAAACATGACCACATTCACGTCATCGCGCACCAGGCCACGGCCCATGGAGATTTTCTGCTTATTGTCCGGCGAGAGCCCCGCAGCCCGCAGATTGAGCATCTCTTCAACTTCCAGCATTTGGGCGATTTCATGCACCCGCTTGTCAATCTGCGCGGCTGGCACGCCACGATTGCGCAAAGGAAAGGCCAGATTGTCATAAACGCTCATCGTGTCGTAGATCACAGGGAACTGAAACACCTGCGCAATGTTGCGTTGATCCGGCGGCAAATGGGTGACGTCCTGATCATCAAACAAAATACGACCTTCAGAGGGAGTCCGCAGCCCGGAAATAATGTTCAACAAAGTGGACTTGCCACACCCCGATGGCCCCAACAGCGCATAGGCGCCGCCATCATGCCAATCCAGGTCGATCTGTTTGAGGGCGTAATCTTCCGGCCCGCGCGGCTGGTCGAAATAGCTGTGTCTGAGTTGCGAGAGTGTGATTTTAGCCATGGTGATCGCCTCCCACTGGCGCGCCATCCAATGCAAAAATGAAGCACTGGTTCGGGTCCATGAAAAATTGATGATTTTCGCCCACCTGATAGGGGTGAATGCCCCGGGCCAGTGAGACCCAGTTCGCCATATCGGCCTCGAAATGGGCCGAGGATTCGGAGCCGCTCAATTCTGTGACCAACACTTTGCCCACAATCGGCACGCTGGCGGCGTCTGTTTTGTAGGGCAGCACATGGTGCGGGCGAATGGCCAGTTTATAAACACCATCTTTCAACCCCGCTCTTTCGTCAGAAAGCTCCCAGCTGATGTTGCGTCCCATATGGGCCATACGTCCGGTTTTGGTGAATTCTGCCATATTGATCGGCGGATCAGAGAAAATACCCGCGGCCATCAAGCTGTTGGGTGTGCGATAGATATCGGCGGTGGGGCCGAATTGCGCCACCTGACCATCCTGCATCAAAGCGGTTTTCCCGCCCAGCAAAAGGGCTTCTTCAGGTTCTGAAGTGGCATAAACCACAATCGCGCCGCGTCCCGCAAACAGTTCGGGCAATTGCTCACGCAACTCTTCACGCAATTTATAATCAAGGTTCGCCAACGGCTCGTCCAGAAACACCGCCTTGCTCTGCTTGGCGATGGCGCGCGCCAAAGCGCAGCGCTGTTGTTGCCCGCCGGAAAGCTCATGCGGTTTGCGATTGAGCATGGGTTTGAGCTGCAAAATATTTGCCGCTTCTTCAACCCGTCCCTCAATCTCGGATTTGGCCATGCCGGTAACTTTGAGGGGTGAGGCAATATTTTCAAACACGGTCATATGCGGGTAATTGACGAAGAACTGATGCACGAGCGAAATATTGCGCTTTTGCGTGCTTTGGCCGGTCACATCCTCCCCATCCATCAACAGCTGACCGTCTGCAATTGGGTCCAACCCGGCCATCAGTTTGATCAGCGAGGTTTTGCCCGCGCCAGTTTCGCCCAACAACACGTTAAAGTGCCCGCTTTCCAACACCAGATTTGTGGGCTTGATATGCGTGACCCCGCCGACCTTTTTGGTGATGTTTTGTAACTCCAGTGCCATGACACACCTGTCCTGTTGCTCGTGGCATATTCAAAGATGCCACCTTCAGCCTTGGGCTGGTTGAAATTCGAAGGGTCGGGGCCCTTAGGCCCCAACCGATACAAGGTCAGAGGAAAATCTGTCCTATTTTATGGAGAGTCTTAGTCCCAGCTGGCCACGAGATCTTCATAGCGTACGGTCACGCCTTGAGGCTTCTCATTGTCGAGCTTCGGCTTGGCGCCACCATTGGCCATCCACCATTCGGCGTCTTTTTCTTCATTCAGACGCGGGCCACAACCGCCATATACGCCGGCTGCTTCATCAGCCGCCTGCATGCGGGCCATGGTGATGTCCATTTCTTGTGCCAAACGGTCCATCGCTTCTTGTGGGGTGAAGGCACCGGAGTTCACGTCACCAATTTGCTGCCACCAGATTTGGGCAAGCTTTGGATAGTCAGGCACGTTCACGCCAGTCGGAGTCCATTTGTTGCGCTCTGGTGACCGATAGAATTCAACCAGACCACCTAGCTTTTCAGACCGCTCGGTGAAGCTCTCGTGATTAACTGAGCTGTCGCGAATGAAGGTGAGACCAACATGGGACTTTTTCACATCCACCGTTTTGGACACAACGAACTGGGCATAAAGCCAAGCCGCTTTCGCGCGCTCCATTGGTGTTGATTTCAAAATGGTCCATGAACCCACATCTTGATAGCCAACTTTCTGGCCGGTTTCCCAATAAGGGCCGTGGGGGCTTGGGGCCATGCGCCACAATGGCTTACCCTCTTCATCCACAGTCATGTTGCCTTCAGAGCGGGGTTTCACCATGTCAGCGGTAAAGGCAGTGTACCAGAAAATTTGCTGGGCCACATTGCCAATGCTCAACGCTGGCAAAGACTGATAGAAGTCGAACGAAGCGGCGGCTGGTGGGGCATAATTGCGCAACCACTCATCCCATTTGCGGATCGCATATACCGCTGCCGGTCCGTTGGTGGCGCCACCACGGGTTACCGATGCACCCACAGGATTACAGGTATCCGCTTCCATGCGAATGCCCCACTCATCAATCGGCACACCATTTGGCAGGCCTTTTGAGCCAGCCCCGGCCATGGAGAGCCAGGCATCCGTCATGCGCCAACCCAAATCGGGCGCGCGCTTACCATAGTCCATGTGACCATAAACGGTGGTGCCATCAATATCGACAACATATTTGGTGAAAAACTCGGCAATGTCTTCATAAGCGGACCAGTTAACAGGCACGCCGAGCTCATAGCCATAACGCTCTTCAAACGCTGCGCGAATGTCTTCACGATCGAACCAGTCTTTGCGGAACCAGTAAAGGTTGGCAAATTGTTGGTCTGGCAATTGGTAAAGGTCACCATCGGGCCCGGTGGTGAACTGAGTGCCCATAAAGTCATCCAGATCCAGCATCGGGTTGGTCACATCTGCGCCCTCGCCTGCCATAAAGTCAGACAGGTTGACCGCCAATTGCATACGCGAGTGGGTGCCGATCAAGTCAGAATCGTTGACATAGGCATCATAAAGATTGCGGTTGGTTTGCATTTGGGTTTGCACCGCCTGCACCACTTCGCCTTCGCCCAAAATCTGGTGATTGACTTTAATACCGGTGATTTCAAAGAAGGCCTTTGCCAACACTTCACTCTCGTAAGAGTGGGTTGGAATGCCCTCTGACAGAACATTGATTTCCATGCCGGCATATGGTGCTGCCGCATCGATGAACCACTGCATCTCCTGCATTTGCTCATCTTTGGTCAATGTGGACGGCTGAAACTCAGCCTCGATCCATTTTTTGGCCTCATCCGCGCCTGCATAGGCTGAATGGGCCCCGGCCATAACGGCGACAGCCGCTACGGCGCAAAGAAGTTGCGTCTTCCTCATAGGTTCCTCCCAAAATCCTGGCCGGACAACTCCAGCCACGATTCATCTTCGAACGAACTATTAAATTTGTCAAACTATTTTTTTAGTAGACATAAACACCTTGAAATTGCGGTATTTTTCGCTGATTTGAGCCAATATTCGAATTTTACGATGTTCATTTTGTTGATTTACATGTTCGTTTGAACATTGTAATGTTTGTTGGAAATTTGGAGTTTTCCCCATGCAGCAACCCGAGCGGTTGGAAAAAATTCTGGATATGCTCAACCGAGATGGCCAAGTCGATGTGATCGATTTGGCGCAACAATTCGCGGTTACAGAGCAGACCGTGCGGCGCGATCTGGCCACATTGTGCCAGCGTGGGCTGGCCACGCGCATGCATGGTGGGGCGCGGCGTCTGGCCTCCACTGCGTCGCTTTCATATGAAGCACGGCGGATGAACAATATTGCCGCCAAAAGCGCGATCGGGCGCAAAGTGGCAGAACTGATCCCTGACGCCTGTTCGGTGATTTTGAACATTGGCACCACCACAGAGCAAGTGGCAAGTGCCTTGACCAAGCACAAGGATTTGCGGGTCATCACCAACAACATCAATATTATCAGCATTTTGCAGGCCACGCCACTAAGCACCCTCATCCAAGTAGGCGGCATGGTGCGGCAAAGTGATGGCGCCGTGGTGGGCGAAGAAGCGGTGGAATTTATCTCCCGTTATAAGGCTGATTATGCAGTGATCGGCGCGTCGTCTATTGATGATGATGGCGCCATTCTCGATTTTGACTCGCGCGAAGTGGCGGTGGCCCGCGCCATTTTGAAAAATGCCCGCACCCGCATTCTGGTGGCGGATCAGTCCAAATTTGAAATCAACGCCCCGGTGCGTATCGCCGATTTGAGCGAGCTGGACTTTGTGGTGATGGACGGTGAACCCTCCGCCGCATTTACCCAAGCTGCCGAAGCCGCCGGCACCCAACTCTTGATTGCAGGATAACCCGATGACCAAACAGACCCCTGAACAGCCCTTCGACATGTTTATTATCGGCGGCGGCATTAATGGCTGCGGCATTGCCCGCGATGCGGCTGGGCGCGGCTTGTCTGTCGCGCTGGCGGAAAAAGATGATCTGGCGCAAGCCACCTCCTCCGCCTCCACCAAACTGTTTCACGGTGGTCTGCGCTATCTTGAATATTTTGAATTTCGTTTAGTGCGCGAAGCGCTGATCGAGCGGGAGAACCTGCTGGTGGCCATGCCCCACATTTCCTGGCCCATGCGCTTTGTGCTGCCCTATCACCCGGATATGCGGTTTGAGAGCGAAACGCCGACTTCTAAGCTGCTTTCGACGGTGATGCCCTGGACAAAGGGCCAACGCCCCGGCTGGTTGTTGCGGCTGGGCCTGTTTATGTATGACCATCTGGGCGGCCGCGAAATCTTACCGGGCACCAAAACCCTTGATCTGCGGCAGGCCAAAGAAGGCAAACCACTGAAAGACAAGTTTGAAACCGCCTATGAATATTCCGATTGCTGGGTCGAAGATTCGCGGCTAGTGGTGCTCAATGCCCGTGACGCGGCGGATCGCGGCGCGAAGATTATGACCCGCACCAAAGTGGCCAGCGCCACCTCATCAAACGGCATTTGGACCGTGACCACTCAAGATCAACTGACCGGCGAAACCACTGACTTTCAAGCCAAACTGCTGATCAATGCCGCGGGGCCGTGGGTTGAAAATATCATCCATGATGTGGCCGATATGCGCACCAATGAGGGCATTCGGTTGGTGCGCGGCAGCCATATCGTCACGAAAAAACTGTTCGATCATGACAAATCCTATTTCTTCCAAGGCGAAGATGGGCGGATTATTTTCGCCATCCCCTATGAGGAAGATTACACCCTGATCGGCACCACCGATGCGGATCATGCGGATATTTCCGATCCGCCGGTCTGCACCCCGGAAGAACAAGAATATTTGTGTAATTTCGCCTCAAATTATTTCAAAACGCCAATAAGTTCTGATGACATTATATGGACCTATTCAGGCGTCCGCCCGCTTTATGATGACAATGCCAGCTCCAGCACCGCCGCGACCCGCGAATATGTGCTCAAGCTGAATGAAAGTGCCGACGCGCCGGCGCTGAATATTTTCGGTGGCAAGATCACCACCTATCGTCGATTGGCGGAATCGGCCATTGCCAAATGCGCCCATTTTTTCCCGCACATCAAAGAAGAGTGGACCAAGCGCGTGCCGCTGCCGGGCGGCGATTTTCCCCATGATGGTCGCGATGAGTTGATCAAGCAGCTGATGACCAGCAGCCCTTTTCTAACCGAGAAAACGGCGCGGCGACTGATAAAGGCCTATGGCACGGACGCGCTGAAAATTTTTGCAGATGTCGCAAGCGAAAATCAGGCGGGTGAACATTTCGGCCACGGCATTTATGCGTGTGAGCTGGACTGGGTGATCGAGAAGGAATGGGTGCGCACCGCCGACGACTATTTGTGGCGGCGCACAAAAATGGGGTTGCGGACCAACACCACCGAGACAGAAAAGCTCGCGCGCTATATTGAGGCACGGCAGACCGGAGATCCAGCCTAGTCCAACTTGCGATAACGCAGGATATTGCCGCGCGGCAAATACATCAGCTCCAACTGAAGCTGATCGACATAGGCAATTTGGTAGCAATAGCTTTCGCCCGTCTCTTCTTCGCGGGCATAAAGATAGGGTCCGCCACCTTCAAATTGGTCGCATCTTTCGGACACCCACAAATATTCAACGCCCATAAAACTGCCATCATAGGTGTTTTCGCGCTCCGCCCCCAATATGGTGAATTGGGAATTGGGGTCGTCTTCTGAATACCAGTGCCCCTGCAACTGGTTCAGCAACCCATCATATTCACTCCAGGGGCGGACGCTGACGTCCTGCAGCACCACATCTGCCGTACGGTCATAAACAGCTTCAAGATCGCCTTCCACAGAAAGGGGGGTGCCAGGGTCAAGCGCTTCCATTGTCGTGAACACAAATTGCGGCGTGCGCCCATCATCATAAACAAAAAAGCTGGTGCCGCGGGCGTGGAAATTACACTGGCGACCCCCGTCGCTGACACAGCCTTGCAGAATGACGTTGTCCGAATAAGGCTCGCCATAGGTGCCCGGCCCGGTGCTGGACACCGGTGGTGGCGTAACTGTTTTGGCGGCCGCGTCCTTCTGGCTTTTGCGATTGTCATTCAGGGTCAAGGTGAAATGAGTAGCCGTTTCGCCGGTATCAAGCTTACGAAAGCCCATGGCATCATAGCCGCGATCCACGCAGTTTTCGTCGCCCTTGATGGTAAAAGCTTCTTTGGTGGTGCAAAAGCTATAATCGCCAGTGGCAAATGGGTCGCCAGACATATTGGCGCGATAATAGTAATATCTGTTCTTCAGATCGCCACTTATTGTGGTTTTACAGGCCCCAGGGTCGATATTCCACCAACCTTCAGAAACCCAGCCCCCGTCACTGGAATAGCCAATCGCCAAGCTCAGCCGCTCAGCGGCGTTGTTGCAGATTTCCAATCCTGCGAGTGCAGGCGTTGCCAGCAGTGTAAGCGCGCCAGCTAAGACAATGTGTTTCATGTCGATCCCCCCGGTCAGACTGGCCGCCATAGGGGCCGCAAAACAATCATCTAGTAGTAACGAAACGCGCTAGGAATGTCGACATGGCTTTTGAAAAGGGGCCGACCACGCGGCCCATCTTCAAGCCACATTGGAATCTTCAAAACTCATCTTTCGGTCATGAATAAAGCTGACCAGCTGATGGTCGATATCCGGGTCAAGCTCTGGCGCCTGATAGTCGGCCAGCATCTGCTTGTAGATTTTTTCCGCCCGCATTTCGGCGGTCAAGGCACCATCCTCCATCCATTGTTCGTAACTGTTGTTATCGGCAATGTTGGAGCGATAAAAGGCAGATTTGAAGTTCGCCTGCGTATGGGCGCATCCGAGGAAATGCTGGCCCGGGCCCACTTCGCGCAAGGCATCAAGCGCTTGTCCGTTTTCGGACATGTCGACACCATTGGCATAAACCGCCAGCATATTGGCCTGATCCGCATCCATCACGAATTTCTCGTAGCCCATGGCCAGTCCCCCTTCGAGCCAGCCTGCAGTGTGCAGCATGAAATTCACTCCGGCCATCAGGCCCTGTTGCAGGGTGTTGGCCGCTTCATAGGCCGCTTGTGCGTCCGGCACTTTTGAGGCGGTGAAGCCGCCAGCGCTGCGGAACGGCACCCCGAGGCGACGGGCCAGCGCCGCCCCGATATTGAGCACCATGGAAGCTTCGGGCGAGCCAAATGTGGGTGCACCTGACTGCATGGACATGGAACTGACGAAATTGCCATAGATCACCGGGGCACCGGGCCGGGTCAATTGCGCCAACGCCATGCCGCACAAACCTTCCGCAAGACTTTGCGCCGCCACCGCTGCTGTCGTCACCGGTGACATGGCCCCGGCCACCACAAAGGGGCTGACCATTGTGGCCTGATTGTGCCGGGCGTAAACCTTGAGCGCGCCCAACATGGTCGAATCGAAGGTCATTGGCGAGTTGGCGTTGATCAGATTGACCAGCACACAATTGTCTTCAACAAAATCTTGGCCGAACACAATCTTGGCCATATCAACGGAATCCTGCGCCCGTTCCGGCGCGGTGACCGAGCCCATAAAGGCTTTGTCGGAATATTTAATATGGCTATAGAGCATATCAAAATGGCGCTTGTTGACCGGCAGGTCTACCGGCTCGCAAATGGTGCCCCCCGAATGGTGCAGCCCATCGCTCATATAGGCCAACTTCACAAAATTGCGGAAATCCTCAATCGTCGCGTAGCGGCGGCCGCCTTCGCGGCTATAGACAAAGGGCGAGCCATAGGCGGGCACCAACACCAGATGATTGCCGCCGATCACGACACTGCGCGCCGGGTTGCGCGCATGTTGGGTGAAGATGTTGGGGGCGCTGCTCTGGATGATTTCCCGACACATGCCGCGCGGAAAACGCACGCGCGCACCGTCAGCACTGGCCCCAGCGGCCACAAAGGTGGCAATCGAGTCTGGATCGTCCTTGATATCAATGCCGATCTCTTCAAGAATCGTATCGGCATTGTCTTCAATGATCTTCAGATCCGCTTCGCCGAGAATTTCATAGGGCGGTATGTTGCGGGTGATAAAGGGCTGCGCCGAACGTTCAGGTCCACTCCCCGCCGTGCGGCCACGGCGACCGCCCTCTCGTCCTGGTCTAGGCATTTGACTGCTCCTTATTCGATCGCGTTGACTGGTTTGGCCCCTGGGCCTCAAAAGATTCTCTGACCCCGCCCGCGTGGGGCTGGCCGGGAAATTGCGGTAGATCATCGGTGATCTGGTAATAATCACCCTTTTCGGCGACAAAGATGTGCCCCTTCACCTCAATCCCCTTGGTGTGGGCGAGGCTGCCGGCAAAAACTGAAAGCGTATGCCCGGTCGTCTGCCGCCAGAACAATGGCGTGCCGCAGGAGATACAGAAGGCATATTCAGCCGTCGGGGTGAAAGGTGCCCATTTCAGCGGACCCTCAATCTTCACCTTGTCGCGCGCCACCGCGGCGGCGGCCACATAATGGCCGCTCAAATAGCGGCATTGCCGACAATGGCAGAACCAGATGTCGGCCAGGCCGCGCGCTTCAAATTGCACGGCCCCGCACAGGCACTCGCCCTTATGCATTTCAGGCACGACGGCGACCACGGCGACGTCCTCCTCTTGGCGCTTCCCCGTCATTATCTGCCGGGGGCTCGCGGAACGTTCTGATCCAATTGCCACAGTGGGGATCGACCCCATTCAGCACATCTGCCGCCTTGATGGCAGGCACCAGCCCCTCATGCAGCGGGTTTAAGATGGCCGAGGTCATGCCCGCGGCAGCCACCATGGGCAGAAAGGCATTATTGATGGCGTGGCGGTTGGGCAAGCCAAAGCCGATATTGGAGGCCCCACAGGTGGTGTTGACCTTAAGCTCCTCGCGCAACCGCCGCACCAAGTAAAACACATCCTTGCCCGCGCGATTGATGGCACCGATGGGCATCACCAGCGGATCAACCACCACATCTGCCGCCTTGATCCCATGGTCGGCGGCACGCTCAACAATGCGCTTGGCGATCTCAAATCGCACATCCGGATCTTCAGAAATGCCGGTGTCGTCATTTGAAATGGCCACCACGGCCGCATCATATTTTTTGACCAGCGGCAAAATGCGCTCCATCACTTCTTCTTCTGCGGTGGTGGAATTGACCAGCGCTCGGCCCTGATAGACCGAAAGCCCCGCTTCAAGTGCTTCAATCACCGAAGAATCGATAGAAAGCGGCACATCGGTGATCGATTGCACCAATTGAATGGTCTCGGCGAGGATTTTGGGTTCGTCCGCCAAGGGAATGCCCGCATTCACGTCAAGCATTTGCGCCCCGGCAGCCACTTGTGCCAACGCGTCTTTTTCCACGCGCGAATAATCGCCTGCCTTCATTTCCGCGGCGAGCAGCTTTCGGCCGGTGGGGTTGATCCGCTCACCAATCATCACAAAGGGTTGGTCGAACCCGATGCGAACTTCTTTTGATGCCGAACTGACAATGGTTTGCGTCATAAGCGGGTCCTAACTATCCGTGCCTGTTATGCTGTCGACGACCTCTTCAAGCGGCGTGACGACACCGATCGTTGAGTCCAATGGCTCCGGCGCCCAAGGCTTGCGATCGCCCAATACGCCTGACTGTTTCACGATTTCCCCCACCCATTCTTCATGGCGGTAGGCCATCAAATGCGCCCCGGCAACGCCAGGTGTTTCCTTGATTTGCTGCATCAGCTCCACGGCGATGCGACGGCCCTCCGCCTTTTGATTGCGGGCGCCCTCAAGGCGATTGATGATGGCATCGGGGATATGCACACCGGGCACATTGGAGCGCAGCCATTTGGCGGTTTTGGCCGAACCCAGCACGCCGACGCCCACCAGGATATAGGCTTGCTCGTGCAATCCCATATCGCAAGCGCGGGCCATAAAGCGCTTAAGTTGGTCGATGTCGAAGCAATATTGCGATTGTATAAATTCGGCGCCAGCACGGATTTTCTTGGCCAATTGATCCACCCGGTTTTCAAGCGGCGGCACAAACGGGTTGATTGAAGCGCCCACGAAAAGGCGTGGTGCAGCGTCCAGCGGTCGCCCGCTCAAAAAACGGGACTCGTCGCGCAATATCTTGGTGGTTTGCAGAAGGGATATGCTGTCCAGATCAAAAACCGGTTTGGCCTCCGGGTGGTCCCCCGCGCCCACATCATCGCCAGTGAGGCACAGCACCGAACATACCCCGAGCGCAGCGGCGCCCAGCAAATCGCCCTGCATGGCAATGCGGTTGCGGTCGCGGCATGAAAACTGGATGATCGGCGAATAGCCCGCCCGCGTGAGAATGGCGCAGACCCCGAGGCTGGACATGTGACAATTGGCACCCGAACCGTCCGTGGCATTGATAGCATCCACATAGCCATCAAACAGCTTGGCGCGGGCCAGCACCTCGTCCGGGTCCACAGAGTCCGGCGGGGCAATCTCAGTGGTGACGGCAAAGTGGCCGGCCCGCAAGACGCGTTCAAAGCGACCATGAGAAACGTGACCCGGCCGCTGGACCAGCGGGTCACCGGGGTTAACACCAAATTCTTCTACAAAATCGAGATCATCACTCATCGCGTGCGAGCCTCAACCAGGAGGATTGTCCAACGCGGCTATGATCCACCGCAAATTCTATGTCTTTGATGGCGTCGCCATCTTCCATTTTTGCCGCCCCGTTCCAGGCATCCACCCAAACACAGCGCATATCCGGCTTCACCTCGCACATGCCATTGGCGCGCACGCCACCACACGGGCCGTTGCGAATGCCTTTTGGACAGTTCATCGGGCAGGTCATGCCGGTTTTGGACAGCACACAATCACCGCACATTTGGCAATCAAACAACGCCCCTTTCAGCAAGCGCTCGGTGGCGGTGATCGGGCGGTCGAGCCGCTTGCCAAACAGGCGAGTGACCAAGCGCAAGCCCGACAGAATGCCGGGTCTTGTCGCCTTATAAAGCCGTTCCAGGCCTCTGGCGTGTCGGCTTGACCAGCGTCTAATTGCGTACATAGTAACGCTCCTCATGGTCAATTTCGGCTGCGGCCGCCGCAATGGCAGACTTCAATTCGCCATAGCCGACATAGCGATAGTCAAATGCCAATCCGAGCTTGTCCGCGGCGGTGGCGGCTTGCGCCTCCAACCCGATATCTCGGGTTTGCGCCAAATAAACCACGCGCCGATAATTGGCGAAATAGAGGTCGCGCAGTTCGGGATGTCGATCGAGGCCCAAGCCTCCCATCACCAGCCGGTCAAAATGACGAACCAGATAATCGGTGAGGTAAAAACTGCCAATTTCTTCCTCGGTGATCTGATTGAAAAGTGGTGATCCGGCGAAAAATTCGTAGCAATGGGCAAAGGGCAAGCGTTCGGCGTGGTGCTTTGCCAGCACTTTATCCAGTTCGCCGCCGGTGCCGCATTCGCCATAACCCACCAGCACATGGTCAAAATCCACCCGGCGTTCGGTGAGGATCAGATCAATCGCCGGCGCAATTTTGTGCGGGCGATTGTGAAAATCTGCTGGAAGACATTGCAGCTCCATATTGGCCGCCCGCTCGCCCAGTTGCTTGCGCAGGGCGACAATTTCCTTCGCCAGCGCGCCGCAGGCGAGCACCAAAAGACGCGGACCGTCTTGCTTATGTCCACGTGCCACCACCATGTCAGCGATTAACCCCCACAAGCGCTTTGGCCAGCTCGGCACTGCGCGCTGCGTCACGGCCATATGAGGTGGCGTTAATGGCATCGGCAAATTCCTGGTTGAGCGGCGCGCCGCCCACCATGACCGGTAATTCTTTCAGAATACCGCGCTTGTCGAACTCTTCAATCACCACGCCCATATAGGGCATGGTGGTGGTCAGGAGTGCGGACATGCCCAGCACATTGGGTTCATGCTTATCGATGGCCTCAAGATAGTTCTCGACCGGATTATTGATCCCGATATCAATCACTTCGAATCCGGCACCTTCCAGCATCATCCCCACAAGGTTTTTACCAATGTCGTGAATGTCACCCTTTACGGTCCCAATGACATATTTGCCGATCTTGGAGGTGTTTTCGCTGGACGCCAGAATGGGCCTTAGCAAGGCCATACCGCCCTTCATGGCATGAGCACATTGCAGCACCTCGGGCACAAACAAGATGCCATCGCGAAAATCCACGCCGACAATCCGCATGCCTTCCACCAGTGCATCGCTGAGCACCTGATTGGCATCCCAACCCCGCTCAAGCAGAATTTGAGTGCCTTCCTTCACCTCGTCGGCCAGACCATCATAAAGATCGTCTTTCATTTGCTCGACAAGATCATCATCGTTCAAATCACGGAGGATTACTTCATCATCCAGGCTCATTTTCGGTACTCCTCCACATAGTGAGTTTTAAGCCAGACCAACAATGTCACCATCATCATTCAGGCCGATATCTAGTGCTGCCGGGCGCTTGGGCAGCCCGGGCATGGTCATAATATCGCCGCACACCATCACCACGAACCCGGCGCCGGCAGAGAGCCGCGCCTCGCGCACTTCCAGCGTGTGACCTTCAGGCGCGCCAACAGCTGCGGGATCGGTGGAAAAACTATATTGGGTTTTGGCAATGCAAACCGGCAGATGACCGTAACCAAGCTTAGTGAATTCCTTGATGCTGCGCAGGGCAGCCGCGCTGAAACTTACATCGGCGGCGCGATAGATCTCGCGGGCCACCGTCTCGACTTTTTCGGTGAGCGGCGCGTCATCTTCATAAAGCAGCTTGATTTCGGGTGACCCCTGCTCAAGCTGTTCTTTGACAGCGCTGGCCAGATCTTCGGCCCCCTCGCCGCCTTCGGCCCAATGTTTGGCAATCGTGCAACGCGCCCCAAGTTCATTACAAACCTGCATGACGACGGCGATTTCCTCATCGCTGTCCAGAACAAAATGATTCAGCGCCACAATCGGAGAAATGCCGAATTTTTGCAGATTTTCAATATGTCGCCGCAGATTCATCGCACCGCGCTCAACGGCAGCGGGATCTGAAGTGCCCAGTTCCGCTTTGGCGACACCGCCCTGCATTTTCAAGGCGCGGATGGTGGCCACAAGCACCACGGCGTCGGGCCGCAAGCCGGATTGGCGGCATTTAATGTCGAGGAACTTTTCAGCGCCCAGATCGGCGCCAAAGCCCGCTTCGGTCACCACCACATCACACAGCGACAGCGCCGCCTTGGTGGCCATCACTGAGTTGCAGCCATGAGCGATATTGGCAAAGGGCCCGCCATGGATAAAGGCGGGATTGTGCTCAATGCTCTGCACCAGATTGGGCTGAAGGGCGTCTTTCAGCAACACCGCCATGGCCCCGTCTGCCTCAAGGTCGCGGGCAGTGACCGCGGTTTTATCATGCCGTCGGGCGACAATAATATTGCCCAACCGGCGCTGCAGATCGGCAATATCGGTTGAAAGGCAGAGGATCGCCATAATCTCGGAGGCGACGGTAATGTCAAAGCCGGTCTCGCGCGGCACCCCATGGGCGACACCGCCAAGCCCGACATTGATATTGCGCAGCGCCCGGTCGTTCATATCGACCACCCGGCGCCAAACAATGCGGCGCGGGTCAATATTCTGCTCATTGCCCCATTGCAGATGATTATCCAAAATGGCGGCCAACAGGCTGTGGGCCGCGGTGATGGCATGGAAGTCACCATTAAAGTGAAGATTGATATCTTCCATGGGGAGCACTTGCGCTCGTCCGCCGCCGGCGGCACCACCTTTCATGCCAAAGCATGGGCCTAGGGAGGGCTCGCGAAGGCACACCATGGCGCTTAACCCGATGCGGTTTAATCCGTCATTGAGGCCAACACTTGTTGTGGTTTTGCCTTCGCCCGCCGGCGTCGGGGTCACCGCCGTCACCAAAACCAGTTTGCCTTTTGGCGCATCAGCCTTGGACGCAATATAATCGAGGGAGAGTTTTGCTTTATGGTGACCATAGGGCACAAGCGCCTCGGCGGGAATGTCCAACCGATCCTGTGCCAAATCAATAATGGGGCGCATAGAAGCGGCGCGCGCAATCTCAATATCCGGAGATCCCGGGGGTGGCAACTCTTCGACCATTACTGTGTCCAAAGCCATGCGTGCGTCCTCCTCCACCATCAATGTCGCGGCGCGTCCTCAACGCCTCCACGTCAGAAAAACCTTCTTCGGTGGTTCATAAATGATGGTGGTTTTTCAGCCGCCTAGCTGTCTCAAAATCGACCGCCACTTTTCAAAAAACGACAAATTGTCGCATAAAAATACTTGGCGTCATCTTTTCGGCAGTAAATAATGCACCCTGTATTTGGCGCAGTATGGCGGCAAATGGGGGGACATATGTTCAGTAAAGACGCCCAAAAGGCACCCAAAATCATCGGGTTTTTACTCGTGCCGGAATTTTCGATGATGGCGTTCACCTCTTCCATCGAGCCCTTGCGGGCGGCAAATCGGTTGAGCGGTAAGACGCTTTATCAATGGAAAATCCTTAGTCAGGATGGGGACAATGTTTATGCCAGCAACGGGGTGGGCGTGGCCGCCGACGCGGCGCTAGCAGAAAAACCGGCTCTTGATACGCTTGTGGTGTGCGCAGGCTTGAAGGCTGGCACCTATAGCACGCCCCACTTGTTATCCCTGTTGCGCGACTATGCCCGCACCGGAGCGACCATGGGCAGCGTGTGCACCGGCAGTCATTTGTTGGCGCATGCGGGATTGCTTGACGGACACCGTTGCACCATCCATTGGGAAGATGTGGAGGGCTTCGCCGAAAATTTCCCCCATCTCGACATCACCGCGACCCTGTTTGAGATTGACCGCAATCGCTATACCTGCTCTGGCGGCACCGCGCCGCTTGATATGATGATTTATGGCATCGCGCAGGACCATGGCCGCGACCTCGCGGTTAATGTGGCTGAACAGCTCTTGCATAATTTTGTGCGCGTGCCGCACGACACCCAGCGCATGCCGATCAAACACCGGACAGGGCTGAACCAACCCAAATTGCTGGCCGCCATTGCCCATATGGAAGCCAATATTGAAACGCCAGTGTCGATCCATGATATTGCCGCGTCCACCCAAGTGTCCGCCCGCCAACTTGAGCGGCTGTTTCGGGTGCATCTCAGCAAGACCCCGACCCGCTATTATCTGGAAGTGCGGCTGCATCGCGCCAAATTACTGTTGGCGCAAACCACCATGCCGATCATTCAGGTGGCGGTGGCCACCGGCTTCACCTCGGCGTCACACTTTGCCAAAGCCTACAAGGAATTGTTCGGACAGTCGCCGTCTGCCGAGCGCGAAGCCTCGCTGTCAATGTTGCCAAGCTACGCCAACAGCAATACGGCCTGAAGCGATATATCCCTATTGCGCTTGTGCGCCATTGGACAAAACCGACAAAACATATGGCGCGAAAGAGCGCCACACTTCGATGTGAAATTCTGTCTCGGCCGGTCGATATAGGATAATCTCTGCCCGCTCAAAAATCGTGCGGGTGCATTTGCCCACCGGGAACGCCTTCAAATCGAGATCCAACGGACACCCGACATTAACCATCGCTGCCGCGCCCTCGCCTCGCAGCGTGAACGCAACATTGCGATGGGACACGTCTACTAAGCTGAAGGGCGCACTTTTAAATTGATCCGTCTTGCGTTTGATCAGATCCTTGCTTTCCGATGCCGCGATGATCAGCCATTCATCTGGCGACAGGCACATGATCAGTGCGTTTTCGTCCTGACGGGTCGTGCCCACTTGTGTTGGCAGCGCCAGACCAGACGCTTTGGCAAAGGCCGAAACATGTGTTTCGCGCACTCTCAGGCAGAAGCGGGAACGTTCATCCACCAGATTGAGGTCAAAGCGCTGGTCAGGCAGACGCAGACAATCACCAATGTGTACCCCCTGATCCAACTTTAAGCTGCCGCTATCCGCATCAGAAAACATTGAGCTGCTCCCCCTGTTTGTCATAAAAGATCGTGTCAACGATCTCCGCTTCGATCATTTCATCAGGCATGGGCACATAGATGGTTTGGCCCTTAAGATCATGACCGTCCGCCACAAGGGCGAGCGCAATAGAGTGCCCCAGCGTCTCGCTCCAATAGGACGAGGTGACATGGCCCACCATTTCCATGGGGATAGACTGGTTCGGGGTCATCACGATCTGCGCGCCCTCTTCCAATACGGTTTTGGGGTTCTTCGTCATTAGCCCGACCAATTGCTTGCGGCCCTCGGCGACAATATCGGGCCGCGCCAGCGATCTTTTGCCGACAAAATCCTTTTTCTTTTTGCCAATCGCCCAGCTCATGCCCGCGTCATAAGGCGTGACGGTGCCGTCCGTATCCTGCCCGACAATAATAAAACCCTTTTCCGCCCGCAACACATGCATGACTTCGGTGCCATAAGGTGTGATGTCATATTGCTGGCCCGCCGCATAAAGCGTTTCCCACAAGGCGCGGCCATAATGGGCCGGCACATTAATCTCAAAGCCCAACTCGCCAGAAAAGCTGACACGGAACAGGCGGGCGTCAATGCCGCAGACCTTGCATTCGCGTACCGCCATATGCGGGAAGGCATCCGACGACAGATCTACGCCTTCAACAAATGGTTCAATCAGCTTGCGGGCATTGGGGCCATTAAGGGCGATCACCGCCCATTGCTCTGTGATGGAGGTGAGCCAGACATCAAGGTCCGGCCATTCGGTTTGCAGATAATCCTCCATATGCGCCAGCACCCGTGGTGCGCCGCCAGTGGTGGTGGTCACATGAAAACGGTCATCGGCCAACCGTCCGATCACCCCATCATCCATAATGTACCCATCTTCGCCCAGCATCAAGCCATAGCGGCAACGGCCCACGCCCAGCTTGGTCCAGGGATTGGTGTACATGCGATTCAAAAATTCGGCGGCATCGGGGCCGACCACTTCGATCTTCCCAAGGGTCGAGGCATCAAAAATGCCCAAAGAGTCGCGCGTCGCTTTGCCTTCGCGTGCCACGGCCTGGTGCATATCTTCGCCATCGCGCGGAAAATAGCGGGCGCGCCGCCACAGGCCGACCGGTTCAAACACCGCGCCATGTTCTTCCGCCCAACCATCAATCGAGGTTTTGCGCACCACATCAAAGGCCGCACCGCCATTATTGCCCGCCAGCGCCCCATAGGTGGTGGGGGTATAAGGCGGCCGGAAGGTGGTCAGGCCAACTTGCGGCACTGGCCGCCCCAAGGCGCTAGCGGCAATCTGCAACCCATTAAGGTTTGAGGTTTTGCCCTGATCGGTCGCCATGCCAGTGGTGGTGTAGCGCTTAATATGCTCAATGGATTTAAAGCCTTCGCGCACCGCCAGGCGGATATCCTTGGCGGTCACATCATTCTGAAAATCCACAAACGCCTTGATGCGCGACTCGTCGCGGTGGGTGGGCAAAATTTCCAGCGTGCCCGCACCTGTCCACGGCCATGTATCGTCTACATCAAAGGTGTGGTCTCCGCCGGCTGCTTTCGCGCCTGCAGCCATGGCCGCGCCAATCCCAAAGTCGCCATTGCAGGCGCCAACGCATATGGCATTTTCATTGGGCTTGTCGGGCACATAGGCTGCGATGTCGTCGCGCCACTGTAGCGAACCTTTGGAATGAGACCAAAGGTGCACGCTTGGCGTCCACCCGCCGGACATGATCAGTGCATCGCACTCAAGGGTTTCACCCGCGGGGTCCACCTGATCACCATTAACCTTGTTGATCGTGATCGATTTAACCCGATGGCGGCCCTTGGTGGCGGTCACAGTGTGGCCGGTGCGAAGGCTGATACCCCGCTTTTCCGCTTCGGCGATCAGCTTTTGATCCACCTGTGCCCGGCAATCTACGATCACAGCGATTTCAATGTCAGCATCAGACAGATCGAACGCCGCCTTATAAGCGCTATCATGGCCGGTGACCACGGCGATTTTTTCGCCGACCGCCACGCCATAGCGATTAAGGAAGGTTTGCGCCGCAGAGGCCAACATCACGCCGGGGCGGTCATTGCCCGCAAAAACCAGCGGCCGTTCAATGGCGCCCGTGGCGAGGATGACTTCTTGCGCCCATACACGATGCAACCGTTCGCGCGGCCCTTCCGCCGCGTCCTCGGGCAAATGATCGGTCAACCTTTCGGCCAGCCCCAAAAAATTGTCGTGATAATAGCCGATCGCCGTGGTGCGGGGCATCAGGGTGACATTTTCCGCCGCGTCCAGTTCCGCAAGACTTTCAGCCAGCCAGTCCCATGCAGGTTGACCATCAATCTTTTGGTCCGGCGCAGAGAGCAGTGAGCCGCCCAATTCGCCCTGTTCATCCACCAATATGACGCGCCCACCCTTTTTGGCGGCAGCGCGTGCGGCGGCGATACCGGCAGGGCCTGCCCCCACAATCAGCGTTTCGCAATGGGTGTAGTTCGCATCATACTTGTCCGGGTCCGCTGCCTTAGGGGCCGGGCCGAGCCCGGCGGTGGCACGGATCGCGGGTTCATAGACTTTGTCCCAGAAGGATTTCGGCCACATAAAGGTTTTGTTGTAAAAGCCCGCGGGAAAGAAGGCCGACAGCCGATCATTGATGGCGGTGACATCAAAATTGAGCGAGGGCCAATTGTTCTGGCTCTGGGCTTTGAACCCGTCATAAAGCTCCAAGGTGGTGGCCCGCATATTGGGGGTGACCCGCGCTTCCCCGCGATCAAAGGCCACAAGGGCATTGGCCTCATCCGATCCGGCGGCCATGATGCCGCGCGGGCGGTGATATTTGAACGAACGCCCGACCAGATGGACCCCATTGGCCAACAGGGCCGAGGCCAGCGTGTCGCCCTTCAGGCCCTGATAGGTTTTGCCATCAAAGGAAAAACTGATCTGCTGCCGACTGTCGACCCGACCCTTTTTTGTGCGTCTATATTGGCTCATGATTGCCGCTCCGCAATCTGTTCTGGCGAAGGTCGCGCTTCGCCACATTTATAGGTCATGACAAATTTGTCGGTCACCGTGTCGCGCACCGCGTTGAAAAATTTGGCGCAGCCATGGGCATGCACCCAGCGTTCAAAATGGGTGCCGCGCGGGTTACTGCGGATAAACAGATATTTCGCCCATTCCTGATCGCTCAAGGCATCCGGGTCTTCGGGGCGGGCAATATGCGCCTCCCCGGCATAACGAAATTCCAGTTCGGGCCGCTTTTCTTTGCAAACGGGACATTCAATCAACATCATGGCAAAAGCTCCCTAGTGGGCCACCGCGGCCGCCGCCGCTTCATCGATCAGGCGACCAGTGGTAAAGCGCTCCAGCGTAAACGGCGCATTGATCGGGTGAGGTTCGTCTTTGGCGATGGTGTAGGCCAGCAAATCGGCGGCGCCCGGCGTGGCTTTAAAGCCACCCGTGCCCCAACCGCAATTGACATAGAGGCCTTGCACCGGGGTTTTGCCCAGAATGCAGGAGCGATCCGGCGTCACATCCACCGCGCCGCCCCAGCTTCTAAGCATGCGCATACGCTTAAAGATCGGGAAAATCTCGCAAATCGCCGCGAGCGTGTGCTCAATAATATGCAGCGCGCCGCGCTGGCTATAAGACAGATATTGGTCCGTCCCCGCGCCAATCACCAGCTCGCCTTTATCCGATTGGCTGATATAGGCATGTACCGAATTGGACATCACCACGCAGGGGAAGATCGGTTTCACCGGTTCTGACACCAGCGCCTGCAGCGGATAGCTTTCCAACGGGAAATCCAGTCCGGCCATATTCATAATGATCGAGGAATTACCGGCGGCGGACACACCAATTTTTTTGGCGGCGATAAAGCCCTTTTCGGTCTCCACCCCTTCCACGGCGCCATTGGCGTCGCGCTTAATGCCGGTGACGGCGCAGTTCTGGATGATATCGACGCCCAACTGCGCCGCGGCGCGGGCATAGCCCCAGGCCACGGAATCGTGCCGGGCAACCCCAGCGCGTTTTTGCAGCGCGCCGCCCATCACGGGATAGCGTTTTTGCGAAGAAATATCGAGCGGAGGGCAAAACTCTTTGGACTGTTCCGGGGTCAGCCATTGATTGTCGACCCCGTTTAAGCGGTTGGCGTGGATATGACGCTGAAAGCTTTGCACATCATGCACATTATGCGCCAGCATCAGCACGCCGCGCTTGGAAAACATCACATTATAATTGAGTTCCTGCGACAGCCCATCCCACAGATCCACCGCATGGTCATAAAGCCGTGCGCTCTCATCATAGAGATAGTTGGAGCGAATAATGGTGGTGTTGCGGCCGGTATTGCCGCCGCCGAGCCACCCCTTTTCGATCACCGCCACATTGGTGACGCCATATTTGCTGGCCAGATAATAAGCCGCGCCAAGCCCGTGGCCCCCGGCGCCCACAATGATCACGTCATAGGATTTTTTCGGGGTCGCATCAGGCCATTGCTCCGGCCAGTTTTTGTGGCCGGAGAGCGCATTGGCAAACAGTGAGCGCACAGAATACCGCATCAGGAGCGCAACCTTTCATTGTCTGGATCATAGGGACTTTCCGGCAAGACGACCGCCTTGTAGCGTTGTCCCAAAATATCGATTTCCAACTCCTGACCCTCCTTGGCCAAGTCCGGGCGCACCATGGCCAGCGCCAGCGATTTGTTGAGACGGAAGCCATAACCGCCGCCGGTGGCGCGGCCGACAACTTCGCCATTGGCATAAATCGGGTTGTTGCCGATCACGTCCGCATCCTCATTACCAATCACTTCAAGGGTGGCGAAGGCGTTATTGGCCCCGCGTTCCTGCCAAGCGATCAGATTGTCCCTGCCGACAAAGTCTCCCTTTTTCAGAGCGATAAAGCGGTCCAGCCCGGACTCGTAAGCTGAATATTCAATCGACATTTCGGTGCCGGTCAGCCGATAGGATTTTTCCAACCGCAAATTGTTCATGGCACGAATGCCGAAGGGTTTGAGCCCGTGGGCGTCGCCATTTTTAAAGATCGCATCAAAAATATGGTTTTGATATTCGATCGGATGGTGAATTTCCCAGCCCAGCTCGCCGACAAAGTTCACCCGCAACAATTTGACCGGGGCCAGGCCGATGGAGGTTTCCTGCCCGGTGAGCCAAGGAAAGGCTTCATTGGAGAGATCCGCGCCGCAGATCGGCTGCAACAAGTCCCGCGCCTTTGGTCCGGCCACTACCAGCACACCCATGGCGCCGGTAAGATTTTCAAACTGCACCGACCCATCTGTTGGCATTTGCTTTTTCAGCCAGTCATGGTCCAGCCGCTGCCACGCCCCGGCAGATACCAGATAGAACTGATCGGGCCCCTCGCGTTGAATGGTGAATTCTGAATGGACCCCACCTTGTGGTGTCAGCCCATGCAACAAGCCTACCCGCCCGATCTTTTTCGGCAGGCGGTTGGCGAGGATGCGATCAAGGAACGCTTCTGCGCCAGGGCCGCTGACCCGCGCCTTGGCAAAGGCGGTCATATCCAACAGCCCCACATTTTCCGCCACATTGCGGCACTCATTGCCCACATGTTCAAACCAGGCGGAACGGCGGAAGGACCAGTCGTCCTCTTGCGGCACGCCTTCGGGCGCGAACCAGTTGGGCCGCTCCCAACCGAACAATTGGCCAAATACCGCGCCTTTTTCCTTCATCCGGTCATAGCAGGGGGAGGTGCGCAAAGGCCGCGCCGCTTCCCGCTCTTCATCGGGATAGTGCACCGTGAACACATTGGCGTAGGCTTCTTCGCCCTTCTCGATCAGGAAAGATTTGGTCGTGTAATCGCCAAACCGGCGGGGATCGACACCCAGCATATCGACCGTCGGTGTGCCTTCCACTATCCACTCGGCAAGCTGCCACCCGGCCCCGCCGGCGGCGGTGATGCCAAAGCTGTGGCCCTCATTCAACCAGAAATTCTTCTTGTCCCATGCCGGGCCGACAATCGGATTGCCGTCCGGCGTATAGGCGATGGCGCCATTATAGACTTTTTTGATACCCACCTCTTCAAAGATCGGCACCCGGCGGAAGGCCGATTCAATGTGTGGCATCAGCCGTTCCACATCTTCCTGAAACAGCTCATATTCGCTTTGCGGATCCGGTCCGTCTACATAACAAGCCGGGGCGCCCACTTCATAGGGCCCGAGCAACAGCCCGCCCGCTTCTTCCCGCATATACCAGGAGCCATCAGATTCGCGCAGCACACCCATTTCCGGCAGGCCCTTCTCGCGTCGCTCCAAAATGGCCGGGTGCGGTTCGCTGACGATAAACTGGTGCTCCACCGGCATGACCGGCACTTTCAATCCAACCATCTGCCCTGTCTGGCGGGCGAAGTTGCCGGTGCACGAAATCACATGTTCGCAGGTGACGGTGCCCTTGTCGGTTTCAATCACCCATTCGCCATTGGCCGCCTGGCTGATGCCCAATACCGTGGTGTAACGGTGGATTTTCGCGCCCATGGACCGCGCGCCGCGAGCCAGCGCCTGGGTCAGGTCCGCCGGTTGCACATAGCCATCATTGGGGTGTCGAATCGCCCCCACCAGATCGTCCTTCACCGCCAGCGGCCAATGCTCTACCACTTCGTCCGGGGTGAGAAATTCAACATCCACACCAATGGTCTGCGCCACGCCTGCATATTGATGATATTCGTCCATCCGGTCCTGATTGGTGGCGAGGCGAATGTTGGAGACGGTGCTCAGCCCCACATCCATGCCCACTTCTGCGCCCAAGCGGCCATAAAGCTCGACCGAATATTTGTGCAACTGGCCAACCGAATAGCTCATATTAAACAGCGGCAACAGCCCGGCGGCGTGCCAGGTGGAGCCGGAGGTCAGCTCTTTACGTTCGATCAGGATCGCGTCGGTCCATCCTTTTTTGGCGAGGTGATAAAGCGTTGACACCCCCACAACACCGCCACCGATCACCACCGCCCGTGCCGTGGTGGGCAGGGTTTGCTCATTTGTTTGATTGGTCATGGATCACTCCCCCTTGCTGGGCATCCGTTGAAGAAACCGGGCGGCCTGCTGCTTGCGCCTTAAATGTGGGGGCCGTCCGGCCGGTTTCCTTGGCGATGGCGGCAAGCGCCATTTCTAAAATCTGCCAACATTCATCCTGCTCAACGCTGAGCGCCAACCGACGCTCAATCCATAAGCCGCGCTGCAGGGCGCTGAGTTCAATCGCTTTCATACGTGCGGCGCCACGGCCATAGCCCAAGGCGCGCAAATCAGCCGTGCTGTTGGAAATCATCCGGATGCTGAAAATATGCATCAAACGTGCAACGCTCTGATCTGCGCCGGAATAGGCCCAGAATTGGGGCCAGATGATCGAAATGTCGGCCATAAAGTGAAACGGGCTGAAATGCACTTCCAGCGAGCGCGCAATCCGCTTTAACGGATCGGTTTCCGCGCGGCGAATGGCGATGGTCTCTTCACGCAAGGTGCGCACCATATAGAGAAACGCCTGATAGATCAGCGCATCCTTGGTATCGAAAAAATAGTGGATTGAGGCCGTGGACACGCCCGCGCGTTTGGACACCAGCTTGGTGGTGAGATTGGCGATACCTTCCTTGGCCATCACAGACAGCACACCATCAATAATGGCCTGCGGCGTATCTTTGGCAAGGCTCGCATTTTTGCCCGGCTGATCCATTTTGCCTCCCCCAAAAGCCAGGCCAGCGCGCAGTGCTGCTGGTTACTGACTAATTAGTTAGTCAGGATAGGCCCAAATTTTTTCGCTTGTCAATCGCAATCGGTGAAACGCAAAAAGGGTCGCCATCAATCACCCGAGCGCAAAGGCCATGCGCGACCAACGAACCGTCCGCCTACCTGCCAAGATTTTTCTTCTACAAATCGGCGATTTCCATTGGATTCATGCCTGCGCCAACAAAAAATCTGTCTGCAGTTGTCCACCTGCAGAAGAATAGACTAACCTTCTTGATAAACCGCATAGTATATTATTCATAGATTTAAATATTTATTCCTATCGACTGAGCCGACCGAAATTCGGTCAAACTGTGCCGTTTTGACTTAACCCTCAATAAAATAAAGGTTTTTGAATTTTATGGGGGTAGACAGACAGATTTATGCGCGCAATAGTAACTAAGATCGGAGGGTTCGTCGTAACCATCCGATATTAGAGTTTATTTTGTCCAAACGGTTTTACATTTCCGACTGGATCTCCATTGCACAAATCTAGGGAGGAACTATTGAGAAAACTCATGAAACACACACTGGGCGCGTTGGCTGGTGTCAGTGCGCTGGCCATGGGCCTTTCTGCCGCGCAAGCAGACACTTGGCGCTATGCTTTTGAGGAAGCAATTACAGACGTGCAAGGCGTTTATGCGACCAAGTTCAAGGAAGTTGTTGAAGAAAAAACAGACCATGAAATCCAGCTGTTCCCGTTCGGCACACTGGGTGAATCTGCAGATATTATGGAGCAGGCCCAAGCGGGCATCTTGCAATTTGTGAACCAGTCTCCCGGCTTCACCGGCGCGCTGATTCCCGAGGCGCAAGTGTTCTTTGTGCCTTACCTGTTGCCAACAGACCAAGAGCATCTGGCCCGCTTCTATAAAGAAAGCAAGGCCATCAATGAGGACTTTGAAGAGCTTTATGCTGAGCAAGGCCTCGAATTGCTCTCCATGTATCCTGAAGGCGAAGTGGCCATGACCACGAAGGAACCCGTCAAGGCTTGTGAAGACTTGAACGAGGTGAAATTCCGCGTGATGACCAACCCATTGCTGGTCGAAAGCTACAAGGCTTTCGGGGCGACGCCGACACCATTGCCTTGGGGTGAAGTATATGGTGGTCTGCAGACCAACATCATTCAAGGTCAGGAAAACCCGACCTTCTTCCTTTATTCCACCAAGATCTACGAAGTGACCGATCACATTACCTATGCTGGTCATAACGTCTTCACCACGGCCCTGATGGCCAACCAGGATTTCTATAATGGTTTGAGTGAAGAAGAACAGCAGGTGATCGAAGAGGCGGCAGACGTGGCCTATGATCACATTGTTACCTACCAAAAAGATCTGGCGGATCAGGAATTGGCGAAAATCAAGGAAGCTAAGCCTGAAATGACGGTGACCATTCTGACTGAAGAAGAGCGCGAATGCTTTAAAGCAGCGGCTTCTGAGGTTGAGGAGAAATTCATCGAAATGACAGGTGACAGCGGCAAAGCCATCCTTGAGCAGATGAAAGCAGATTTGGAAGCAACCGCGACCGAATAAGCTTTTGAAAAGCTATGGCTGCCCGGCCGGCGCATCTGGCCGGGCAGAACTCGATCTGCGTGGGGGGAGAACACGATGAGTGACGAGCAGGACTTGAAGGAGCTTGATTCTGCGTTACCCGGCTTTTTAGGGGTGATTGATACGGCGATCAGTCGCATTGAATCTTTCTTTCTGGCTATTGGTGTATTGTTGATGGCGCTTAACACGAGCGCCAATGTGGTTGGCCGCTATGTGCTGGGCAGCTCGATTTTTTTCTCAGAAGAATTGAACCGGATTTTGATCATTATGATCACCTTTGCCGGGATCAGTTATGCCGCCCGCCATGGACGGCATATCCGCATGTCAGCCATTTATGATGCGCTGCCGCCAAAAATGCGCAAGGCGCTGATGGTGTTCATCACTTTGGTCACCGCCACAATCATGTTTGGGCTTTGCTATTATGCAGTGAACTATATCGGCACACAGGCCTCACGCGGTCGCGTGCTGCCCTCGCTGCAAATACCGGTCTGGCTGATTTTGATCTGGGTGCCTGTCGGGCTGTTTATGACCGGCGCCCAATATTTACTGACTGCCATTAAAAACATCACGTCTAAAGACATCTACCTCTCCACCGCGGTGCTTGAAGGGTATGATGAAGACGAGAAGGAAGTCTGAGGGGGAGACCATGGCAACAATTGTATTTTTATCCATGATTGTCCTGCTTCTGCTGGGCTTTCCTATGATGGTGCCGCTTTTTGTGGGCGCGACCATCGGTTTTTTCATGATGTTCAATGGCTTTGGCCAGATGGAGACCATGGTGCAACAAATGATGGGGGGCATTCGACCAGCCTCACTGATTGCCGTGCCCATGTTCATCTTTGCCGCTGACATTATGACACGCGGTCAATCCGCATCGCGTTTGATCAATCTGGTGATGTCCTTTGTCGGCCACGTCAAAGGCGGCTTGGCTGTGTCCACCGCAGCGGCCTGCACCATGTTTGGTGCCGTATCGGGCTCGACCCAGGCCACTGTGGTGGCCATCGGGTCACCCTTGCGGCCCCGCATGCTGAAAGCGGGTTATAAGGACAGCTTTGTGCTGGCCCTGATCGTCAACTCGAGTGACATTGCTTTTTTGATCCCGCCCTCTATCGGCATGATTATTTATGGTGTGGTGTCACAAACCTCGATTGCCGAACTGTTTATTGCGGGCATCGGGCCTGGGCTTTTGATCCTGTTTTTGTTCTCGATCTATAGCTATATCTATGCGGTGCGCCACAATGTACCCACCGAAGAGAAGGCCACCTGGCGTGAGCGCCTGACAAGCTTACGCGAGGCCATCTGGCCCATGGGCTTTCCGGTCATCATCATTGGCGGAATTTATGGCGGCATCTTCAGCCCCACTGAAGCTGCGGCGGCCTGTGTGCTTTATGCCTTGCTGCTCGAAGTGGTATTCTTCCGCACCTTGTCGCTGAAAAATGTTTATGAAACAGCCAAGTCCACGGGCTTGATTACCGCCGTTGTGTTCATTCTGGTGGCGGCTGGTGCGGCCTTTTCTTGGGTGATTTCCTTTGCGCAGGTGCCACAAGAAATTCTCGGCGCCATCGGCATCACAGAAATGGGGCGAATCGGGGTGCTGTTCGTCATCTCCATTGCCTTTTTCATCGGCTGCATGTTTGTGGACCCGATTGTGGTGATCCTGATCCTCGTCCCGGTCTTTGCACCGGTGGTGCAGTCTTTGGGACTGGACCCTGTTCTGGTGGGCACGATCATCACCTTGCAAGTGGCCATTGGCTCCGCCACACCGCCATTCGGCTGTGATATTTTCACCGCGATTGCGGTGTTCAAGCGGCCCTATATGGAAGTGATCCGGGGCACACCGCCGTTCATTTTCATTCTGTTGAGTGTGGCCGTGGCGTTGATCTTCTTCCCGCAAATTGCGCTGTTCCTGCGTGATCTGGCCTTTGCGAAATAAAGGAGGATAGAATGTTTAAATCCATATTGGTGCCATTTGATGGATCTCCCGGTGCAGAAAAAGCATTGGACAAAGCGATCGAACTGGCCAAAGCCAATAAAGACGGGTGTACGCTAAATATTCTCACTGTTTATCGTCATCACTCGATGCTGGAAGCCTCGCTATCAATGGTGCGCCCAAACGAACCGGGCAACCTCGACGATATTATGCGCGAGCATGCCACCGAGGTCGCAGAACACGGCAAGAAAATCGCCAAAGAGGGCGGGTGCGAAGATGTGCACGCCTATGTGGCCTCTGGCGGGGTGGCACGCACCATCGTTAAATCGGCAGACAAGCATGATTGCGATCTGATCATCATTGGCAGCCGGGGCATGGGCTCTGTTGAGGATTATTTGCTCGGCAGCGTGTCTCACAAGGTGACCGGCCTGTCCAAACGACCGGTCTTGGTGGTCTGAGCAAAACCGCCACAATGGCTACAATTCAGGCGCAGCTTAACCGGCTGCGCCTTTTGTTTGCTCCATGCAGTATTTTGATAAAGCTTGTTCTAGATCAAAGTACGCCCAAAAATTCGCGTGTAACCAGAACAGAACAAAACTGTTTGGTTGCATATGTCTGTTCACCTAAAACGCCTGAATTGGAACAAGATCTTTAACGCTGCGCAAAGCGGCGCGGGCAAGTTGTTGCTGTTGTTCCTGTTCTTCACCCTCTCGCTATCTGCAGCCCAGGCGCAGGGCAATCGACCCGTGCTTGAGCGATTTTTGCCGAAAGTGGCAGCATCTACTTTTGCGCCGGAGGCCTCGGGCTATGGTGAGATTGGCAAAGACACGCCGGTCGCCCCGCTCATGAAGGGCGATGAGGTTTTAGGTTATGCTTTCATCACCTCAGACTTTGTTGGCACCACCGGCTATTCCGGCAAGCCCATCCATGTGATGGCCGCCATCGGGCTGGATGGCAAATTGCTGGGCGCGGAGCTGGTCAAACATTCTGAGCCGATTGTGTTGATCGGCATTCCGGACAGCAAAATCAAAAAGCTGACCGCCAGCTATAAGGGCCTCGATGTCATCGAAGAGGCCAAACAAGGCGGCTCCGCCCATGAGTTGCAGATCATTTCTGGTGCCACCGTCACGATCATGATCATTGATGATTCGATCGTGCGCTCGGCCATTAAGGTCGCGCGCGCCAAGGGATTGGGCGGCTTGAGCCAGCAAGTGCCGAACCAGACCGTGCAGCGCGAAATCCTGACTGATGAGGATATGATCAGCGATTGGCACACCATGGCCGGCGACGGCACCGTGCGGCGCATGACCCTGGATGTGGGGCAAATCAACGATGCGTTTGACGCGACCGGCGATCCCCGCGCCATCAATCGGCCGATCGAAAAAGACCCGGAAACCACCTATATTGATTTGCATGCTGCGCTTGTGTCGGTGCCCAGCATTGGCCAATCGCTTTTGGGGGAAGCCGAGCACAACAATTTGAATGACTGGCTGGATGAAGGCGAGCACGCCATCATGTTGGCCGGGCGCGGGCTCTATTCTTTTAAAGGCTCAGGCTATGTGCGCGGCGGCATTTTTGACCGTATTCAGCTGATCCAGGGCGACATCTCCGTGCGCTTTTTCGACAAGCATCAGCGCCGCCTGGGCGAAGTCGCTGCTGATGGGGCCCCAAGCTTTGCCGAGCTGGACCTGTTTAAAATCCCGGCCGACGCCGAATTTGACCCCACCCAGCCCTGGCGCCTGCAATTACTGGCACATCGGGAAGTGGGGCCGGTGGAGAAAACCTTCCTCACCTTCGATTTGGGGTACAAGCTGCCGGAAAAATATCTGAAGCCTTTGCCCGAAGCGGGCCCCGCAGCGCCGGCGGTGGACCCAGACGATGATGACGCCGCGCGGGCCGCCCTTTGGAAACGCATTTGGCTGGACAAACAATTTGAAATCGGCGTGCTCGGGGTGATGCTGGCCGTGCTCACCGCCACCTTCTTTTTCCAAAAACAATTCACCCGCAATGCGCGTTTCTTCTATTGGTTCCGCATGGGCTTTCTGGTGCTCACTCTGGTCTTCCTCGGTTGGGGGCAAAATGCGCAACTGTCCGTCGTTAATTTGATGGCGCTGGGCGCATCGCTGCAAAGCGGGTTCAGCTGGGATGCGTTCCTGCTCGACCCGCTGGTCTTTATCCTATGGTTCTCCGTGGCAGCGGCGCTTTTGTTCTGGGGCCGTGGCGCCTTTTGCGGGTGGCTGTGCCCCTTCGGCGCGTTGCAGGAAATCACCAACCAGATCGCCCGCTTTTTCAAAGTGCCGCAATGGGAATTGCCCTGGGGCCTGCATGAGCGGCTTTGGCCGATCAAATATATTATTTTCCTCGGGCTGTTCGGCCTGTCGCTGATCTCCATTCCCATGGCCGAGCAATATGCCGAGATTGAACCGTTCAAAACCGCGATTATTCTGAAATTTGATCGCGCCTGGCCATTCGTGGTGTTTGCCACAATGCTATTAGGGATCGGGCTGTTTGTGGAACGTTTTTACTGCCGCTATTTGTGCCCGCTGGGCGCGGCACTGGCGATCCCCGGACGCATCCGCATGTTTGACTGGCTGAACCGCTATAAGGAATGCGGCAGCCCCTGCCAGACCTGCGCCAATGAATGTTTTGTGCAGGCCATTCACCCCAATGGTCAGATCAACCCCAATGAATGTCTGTCCTGTCTGCACTGTCAGGTGCTGTATCAGGACGACCAGAAATGCCCTGTCTGTATCAAAAAGAGAAAAGGACGGGAGCGTCGGAGTGCAAGCGAGGCAGCCTCCCGAGCAGCCATGGAAAAGCTGCTCACCAAAAAGACCAATCAAGACATTAGCGAAAAGGAGAGCTAAAATGTCTGACGATACTGTCAAAACTGCAGGAATTTCCCGTCGGGAACTTCTGTCCGGCACCGGAGCAGGTGCCTTCTTAGCTGGCTCAATTGCCGCAACTGGTGGAGCGGCCTTAATGGCAACTCCGGCTGCCGCTGCTGAAAACAGCCATTCATTGGCCCCCGGCGAATTGGATGAATATTACGGCTTCTGGTCTTCTGGCCAAAGCGGCGAACTGCGCATTTTGGGCGTGCCCTCCATGCGTGAATTGATGCGGGTCCCCGTGTTTAACCGCTGTTCCGCCACCGGCTGGGGCCAAACCAATGAATCACTGAAAATTCTGACCGAAGGTCTGACCGAGGAAACCAAAGCGTTTCTCGCCGAATCCGGCCTGAAGACTTATGACAATGGTGATTTGCACCACCCGCATATGTCGTTCACTGACGGCACCTATGATGGCCGCTATATCTTTATGAACGACAAGGCCAACACCCGCGTGGCCCGCGTTCGTGTGGATGTGATGAAGTGCGACAAGATCATCGAAATCCCCAACGCCCATGATATTCACGGCATGCGGCCACAAAAATATCCGCGGACCGGTTATGTGTTTGCCAACTCAGAGCATGAAGCCCCATTGATCAATGATGGGTCCACCATGAATGACGTGTCCACCTACACCAACATCTTCTCCGCCATTGATGGCGATGAGATGAAAGTGGCGTGGCAGGTTATGGTTTCTGGCAACCTCGACAACACTGACTGCGACTATCAGGGCAAATACGCCTTCTCCACCTCATACAACTCAGAAATGGGCATGAATCTGGCGGAGATGACCGAGAGCGAGATGGACCATGTGGTGGTCTTCAACCTCAAGGAAATTGAAAAAGGCGTCGCAAATGGCGATGTGCAAGTGGTCAATGGTGTGCCGATTATCGATGGCCGCAAAGGATCAAACAAGAAATATACCCGCTATATTCCGATCCCCAACAGTCCCCACGGCATCAACACCGCACCAGACAAACGCCATGTCTGCGTGTCCGGCAAATTGTCACCCACCGTGTCTGTGATCGATGTGACCAAGCTGGATGCCCTGTTTGAATCAGATGTTGATCCACGTTCTGCGATTGTGGCCGAGCCACAATTGGGTCTTGGCCCATTGCACACCGCCTATGATGGCAAAGGCAATGCCTTCACCACGCTGTTCCTGGATAGCCAGGTGGTGAAATGGAACATCGACAAAGCCATCCGTGCCTATGCCGGTGAAGATGTTGACCCGATCATTTCTAAAGTCGACGTTGCTTATCAGCCCGGCCACAACTCCACCTCAATGGGGGAGACCGCCGAGGCGGATGGTAAGTGGCTTGTCTCCATGAACAAGTTCTCAAAAGACCGGTTCTTGAATGTGGGGCCATTGAAGCCTGAAAATGAGCAGTTGATCGACATCACATCAGACGAAATGAAAGTGGTGCATGACGGCCCGACATTTGCCGAGCCGCATGACAGCATCATTGTGCACCGGTCAAAAGTGAACCCAAGCGCTGTTTGGGACCGCAATGACCCAATGTTTGATGATGCCAAAGCGCAGGCTGCCGCGGACGGGGTGGATCTTGAAGTCGGGTCCGACACCATTATTCGCGACGGCAACAAGGTGCGGGTCTATATGGTGTCCGTGGCCCCAATCTTCTCCATGGAGAAATTCACCGTCAAGCAAGGTGATGAAGTCACTGTTTACGTGACCAACTTGGACGAGATTGATGATTTGACCCACGGCTTCTGCCTGTCAAACCACAATGTCGCCATGGAAGTTGGACCACAGGCCACTGCCTCCGTGACCTTCATTGCCGGACGTCCGGGCGTGCACTGGTATTATTGCCAGTGGTTCTGCCATGCGCTGCACATGGAAATGCGCGGCCGTATGCTGGTAGAGCCCCGCTAGGAGTGTGACCATGATGCTGCGCCTGTTATTGAGTGTCATTCTGCTGTTGAACGCGGCCACCGCCATGGCCCGCGACTGGCAGATTGCGCCCGATGATGGCGTGGCATTGGTCACTATTTTGCAAAAGGCCGAGGCGGGTGATTATATCCGCCTCGCCCCCGGCACCTATAAAGGACCAATTGAAATCAACACCCCCCTCACCCTCGACGGTCAGGGCCAGGCCCATATAAAAGGCAATGGCACCGGCACTGTGATCACCATCAATGCGGAAGACGCGCTGGTGCGCGGGCTGAAGGTCACCGGCTCCGGCTCGGAAGGCGAGTTTAAAGATGCGGGCATCAAGCTGAACAAAACCGCCCATCGCTCCCGCGTGGAAGACAATGTGGTGATCGGCAATTTGATCGGTATTGATGTGCATGGCGCCCGGAACGCCCTGGTGCGCGGCAATATCATTGAGGGGCGGCAGGACCACCGCATGAATGACCGCGGCAATGGGGTTTATGTGTGGAATGCTACCGGCTCGAAAGTGGTCGAAAATGACATTCGCTATGGCCGGGACGGCATTTTCGTCAACACCTCGAAAAAGAATGAATTTATCGGCAACCGCATGCGCGATCTGCGCTTTGCCATTCACTATATGTATGCCAACCAGTCTGCGGTACGCGGCAATATCTCCCTCGGCAATCATTTGGGCTATGCCATTATGTATTCCGATAATGTGGAGATTGAAGGCAATTTAAGCCGCGGCGACCGCGACCATGGCATCATGCTCAACTACACCAATAAGAGCACAATTTTCGGTAACCGGATTGAGCAAGGCGGCGAAAAGTGCGTCTTTATCTATAATGCCCACAAAAATGAGTTTCACAATAATCTGTTCGCCCAATGCCAAATCGGCATTCACTTCACCGCCGGATCGGAAAAGAACAGCTTTGCCGGCAATGCCATTGTGAACAACCGCACCCAGGTGAAATATGTGGGCAGCAAATGGGTGGACTGGAGCGAGGGCGACAAGGGCAATTACTGGTCTGACCACGCCGCCTTTGATCTGGATGGCGATGGCATTGCCGATGCCGCCTATCGCCCCAACGATATTATGGACCACATTCTATGGACCCAGCCCGCGGCCAAATCTTTGATGGGCTCGCCGGCGGTGCAGCTGATCCGCTGGTCCCAATCCGCCTTTCCCGCTTTGCTGCCCGGTGGCGTAGTGGACCGGGCGCCACTGATGCAACCCAACTTGCCCACTATTCCTGAATGGGAGGAGCGCTAATGCCTGCCCTCAAAATTGATCATATTGTCAAACGCCACGGCACGCTTGAAACCTTGAGCGATGTCAGCCTTTCTGTCGAGGCGGGCGAACGCGTGGCCTTGCTGGGCCATAATGGCGCGGGCAAAACCACGCTGATTAAGATCGTGCTGGGGCTGATGCCCAAAACAGCGGGCGAAATCGAAGTGCTGGGGCACCCGGCCGGGTCCGCCGCCGCCCGCAAGATCACCGGCTATTTGCCCGAAAGCGTTGCCTTTCATGGCGCTTTGACCGGGCGCGAACAATTGCACCATTTCGCACGGCTGAAATCGACGCCCACCAAAATTGCCGATGATTTGCTGGAGCGGGTGGGCCTTGCCCATGCGGCCGACCGCAAGATCCGCACCTATTCCAAAGGCATGCGCCAGCGCATTGGCCTAGCGCAAGTGGTGTTGGGCCAGCCCAAACTGGCTATTCTGGATGAACCCACCAGCGGGCTGGACCCGGTAAGCCGCCACGAATTTTATGACATTGTGGAAGAGCTGGCCGATCAGGGCGCCGCTGTGCTGCTCTCCTCCCACGCTTTGACCGAGCTGGAACTGCGCACCGACCGCATCGCCATCCTTTCGAAAGGCCAGTTGGTCGCCAATGACAGTTTGCAGCAATTGCGCGCAAAGGCCAGCCTGCCGATCAAGATCAAAATCTCCGCCGCGCGGGACGATATTGACGGCATGAAAGAAAAGCTGGGCGGCCAGCGGGTAAACGGCCAATCGCTGGAACTGGTCTGCGCGCCGGATAAAAAGATGCGGCTATTGTCCACCATCACCGGGCTGGGCCCGGCGGTGAAAGATGTGGATGTGACCCCTGCCAGCCTTGAAGAACTCTATCGCTATTTCAGCACCGCAAAGGAGTCTGCCAAATGACCTCCATTCTCTCCATTGCCCGGCTCGAGCTGCTGATTGCCCGGCGCAATCTTTGGGTGGCCACCGCTGTGTTGCTGATGGCCATGTTCAATGTGGTGCTGACCTTTGCTGGCGACGCCCCCACCGGAGCACTTGGGGCCAGCCCGCTCACCATTGCGCTCACCTCGATCACCACCCTGTCGGTCTATCTGGTGCCGCTGATTGCGCTGCTCCTCTCGTTCGACGCCATTGTGGGCGAACGCGAGCGTGGCACCCTGACCCTTGGCCTGTCCTATCCCCTGTCGCGCGCCGAAATATTAATCGGTAAATTTTTGGCCCATATGGTGGTGCTGGCCATCGCCTTCGCCATCGGGCTGGGGCTGACGCTGGCCATTCTGGTGATGCGCCATGGCGTAAGCGTTATCGAATGGGGGCCTTTGCTGCGGCTCTATTTCACGTCGCTGGCGCTGGGCGCCACCTTTTTGGGGCTGGGTTATATGATCTCCGGGCTGGTCAATCAAACCGGTGCCGCTTCCGGCGTGGCGATTGCCCTCTGGTTGATCGCGGTCGTGCTTTATGATCTGGGGCTGTTGGGTATATTGGTGGCCGATAGCGGCAGTGCCTTTATTCAAACCATCTTCCCCTATGCGCTTGTGGCCAACCCGGCCGATGCCTTCCGGCTGCTCAACACGCCGGACCAGACCGTTAATCTGCTGGCCTCCGGCCTTGGCGCGGCGGGCAGCGTGTCCGGATTGGCCGGGCAGCTCACCTCACTGCTGGCATGGCCGCTCCTGGCACTATTTCTGGCCTTTATCGCCTTTAGAAAGGTAGAACCATGATGTTTGCTCGCTCCTCCCTTGCCCTATTGACCGCATTGGTGCTGACGGGCTGCGCCAGCGAAGCCAGCACCCCGGACGCACCCGATCCGATCACCCTCACCGCCGAGGCGGCGGGTCATTATTGCCAGATGACCATTCTGGAACATGACGGGCCAAAGGCGCAGATGTATCTGGCGGGGTATGAACATCCGCTGTGGTTCTCTCAGGTCCGCGATGGGCTGGCCTATATCAAATCGCCGGAGCAGGAAGCCAAAATCCTCGTCACCTACGTCAATGATATGAGCAAAGCGAAAAACTGGTCTGAACCCGGCGTCGACAATTGGATCCGCGCCGATGAAGCCTATTTCGTGGTGCATTCCGATGCCATTGGCGGCATGGGCGCCCCCGAACTGGTGCCCTTTTCCAGCGAAGCGGACGCAATTGCCTTTGCAAAAAATCGCGGCGGCATGGTGAAACGGCTGGGCGATATCTCCGCCGAGACCGTGCTTGCCCCCGTCGACGCCCATGAAGGAGACCACCAATGATCACACGTCGTCGTATGCTCTCCATTCTGGGCGGCATGACCGCCCTGCCCCTGATGGGCGCCAATGGATTTGCCTCGCCGCAAAAATGGCAGGGCATTGCGCTGGGGGCTGAGGCCAGCATTGTGCTGGATCATCCCGACGCCGACCGCCTGATCGAGATGGCCCGGCTGGAAATGATCCGCCTCGAAAACATCTTTTCACTCTATAAGGGCAACAGTCAGCTATCGCAGCTCAATCGCACCGGGCAGCTCAGCGCCCCCGCGCTTGAATTGGTGGAACTGTTGCATCTCAGCGCAAGGCTGCACCGCGAAACTGGCGGGATATTCGATCCTACCATTCAACCGCTTTGGGACCTTTATGCGCAAGAATATGCGGCGGGCAGCACCCCGAGCAAGGCCGATATCGCGGCCACGCAAGCCAAAATCGGCATGAACAAGGTGGTGATCGGCAGTGATCAAATTCGCTTCGCCGTGCCGGGCATGGGATTGACCTTTAACGGCATCGCCCAGGGCTTTATCGCCGACAAGGTGACCCATTTTCTGCGGCAGGAAGGCATTCAAAATGTGCTGGTCAATACAGGTGAAATTGCCGCCATGGGCCATGCGCCAAACGGTCAACCTTGGCCGGTGACCTTGCAAGAAACCCAAGAAACGCTGGGCCTTGCCGATCAGGCCATCGCCACGTCGGCCCCGCGCGGCACGCATTTCGATCCCGCTGGCGAGATTGGCCATATCTTGCACCCCGAACTGGGGCAGCCCGGCGGCCAATGGCGCAGCCTGAGCGTGGTCGACGCGTCTGCTGCCCGCGCCGACGGATTGTCTACCGCCTTTTGCTTGATGGATAGCGAACAAATTGACACGGTGGAGGGTGCCCACAAAGTGCTGTTTGGCGCAGCCCTACAGAGTTAGCACCGCATCTTAGCAGCAGCTTTTTCCCTCTTGAATGGGGGGACACGCCACAGTGCCATAAGAGCAATAAACGCAGCAATCACCGGGCTTCGGCTTCACAAGTGTTTTGCAATTTGAGCATTCATAAAACCATTGGCAGGCGTCGGTGGGCATCGTTTCCGTTGCCTGGTGGTCGCAGTGCGGACAGGTGATGGTCGAGTGAAGCACAATCACCGCGCCATTTGTGTCGCCGATTGAATTGGTCACTCGCTGCCCTTCCCGTCAGTTTCGGCGAGGGTGGACATGTAACCCGCATTCTCCGTTGCCTCTAAAATCAGATCGAGGCTGGTCTGGCTATCTTCAAACGTCACAAAGGCCTGCCGCGCGTCCAGATCGGTTTCCACCGCCACAATACCTTCAAGTCTGGAAATGGCCCCCTTCACAATGAAGGGGCAACTGGCGCAATACATGCCCGGGACCGAAAGGGTGATGGTGCGCTCTGCCGCCATTGCGGCAAGTGCCGAAAATGGGCTGAGCATGGCCGCAAGAAGCAAGGGCTTTAGCATGTGTTTCATTGAAACATCTCCTTTTCAGCTGAGAATGATGGGCACCAGAAGGGGCCAAAACAGGGAGAGCAGCACCAACATGGTGGCTGCCACCAACCCGCTCATCACCAGCCTATTTGATTGAGGGCGGGCACAGGCTGTGCCCGGCGCGCATTTGGCTTGCCGAGTCTTGTACACGCGCCAATAGCCATAGGCGAGGAAGCCCCCGGCCAGCAGCATAAAGATCGGCTTATAGGGTTCGAGGGCGGTCAGTTGCCCGATCCACGCCCCGCTAATGCCAAAGCTGAACAAGAGCAACGGCACAATGCAACAGGATGACGCGCCAATGGCCGCCAAAATGCCCGCCAGTGTGGCCACTTTTGCCTTATCGGCCGGCACTTCCGTTTCCGATTGATGATTTGTGGCGTTAATATGTGCCAATCTGTTCTCCTCACAATGTTACCGGCGTTCGGCAAAAACATCTGCCAACAGGGTTCGAGTGCACTAGGGTGTCGGTCCACTCGCCACCCCCACTTCCCGGCGTGCACCGAACCCCGTTGGTTCGATGGACCCAGCGATATTCCCGTCGCTGGGCGAATGTCGGCCTGTCTGATGAGTTTCGTTGGTGCGTCCAAGAAACACGGGGCAAGAGGCCTTCATCTAGCCAAAGTCTACGATCTGTAGTAACTACAGATGCAAGCGAAATCTGTTCAAGGAAATGTGATGACGGGCAAAGCTTTTTCCATTGGCGAGGTTTCACGCGCCACAGACGTCAATATTGAAACCATCCGCTATTATGAACGGATCGGGCTGATGCCCGCACCAGACCGCACCGCCGGTGGCAATCGCCAATATAGTCTAGAGCAAAAACGGCAGCTCAGCTTTATCAAGCGGGCGCGAAATCTGGGGTTTTCCATAGACCAAATCCGCTCGCTTCTCATCATGGCCGACGAAAATGAAATGACTTGCCGCCAAGTCAGCGCCCTCACCGCCACCCATCTGGCGGATGTTCAAGACAAGATCAAAGAGCTGAAACGACTCGAAAGCAAGTTGCAAAGCCTGCATCAAAAATGTCAATCAAATAACGCACCAGACTGCCCGATGATTGAGGATTTGTTCGGGTAGCCTACTGTTAGAAGCCTGTCCGTTTACCAAGAGTTGGAAACAATGAAGGGCGATTAATCCGGGCTTCAAAAAACATCATCTTTCCATTGACCCGCTCAAATATATCAATTATTCATGATATATGGATACAAATAAATCAACCCAAGCGTTTGCCGCCCTCAGCCAAGCCACACGGCTTGACGTGTTCCGCCTGCTGGTGAAAGCCGGTGAGGATGGGCTGTTGGCCGGGGAAATTGGCGAAAAGCTGCAGGTAAAGCAAAACACCATGTCGGCCAATCTTTCAGTGCTGCTGAATGCGGGCCTGGTGAAAAACAAGCGCGAGGGTCGCACCATTCGCTATTATGCGGATATGGAGGGGGTCACTGCCATGCTTTCCTTTTTGCTGGAGGATTGTTGCGGCGGCCAGCCGCAATTGTGCCAGCCCTTTATTCAACAGATCACCTGTTCAACGGACAATTGTAATGACGCGTAATCCCGCTCACATACTTATTCTGTGCACGGGCAATTCGGCCCGTTCTATTTTGGCCGAAGGGCTGATCAACCATCTCGGTGCCCCAGATTTTGCTGCCTATTCCGCCGGGTCACAGCCCAAGGGCGAACCGCACCCGCAAGCGCTCAAAATACTCGAAAAGCATAAGATCGACACTGGCTTTGCTCGATCTAAAAGCTGGGACGAGTTTGCCGGGGCCGATGCGCCAGCGCTCGATTATATCATTACGGTTTGCGACAATGCGGCGGGCGAAACCTGCCCGATTTGGCCTGGCAAACCGACCACGGCCCATTGGGGCATTCCAGATCCCGCCGCGGTGACCGCGCCTCCGAGGGCGGTAGAAGCTGCATTTGATCTGGCCTATGCCCAATTGCACGCGCGCATTTCGCGCTTCTTGGCACTGCCATTCGATCGGCTCGACCCCACTGCTTTAAAACAAGAAATGATGGCCATCGGCCAAATGGAAGAGGTGGCCTAAATGTCGACGCAAGAGCAAACTACCACCGCCCCTGGCGGCATTGGCACTTTTGAAAAATACCTCTCCATCTGGGTCGCCCTCGCCATCATCGTTGGCATCGGCCTTGGGCAAGTGATGCCCGGATTGGTGCAGTTTCTGGCGCAGTTGGAAGTGGCAAAGGTCAATCTGCCTGTGGCGATTTTGATCTGGGCGATGGTTTACCCAATGATGGTGTCGGTCGATTTCAGCTCCATCAAAGATGTGACGAAAGAACCGAAGGGCCTAGCGATCACCTTGGTGGTGAACTGGCTGATCAAGCCCTTCACCATGGCGCTGTTGGGCGTCGTCTTTTTCAAATATATCTTTGCGGCGTTCATCACTCCCGCAGAAGCCGATGGCTATATTGCCGGGCTGATCTTGCTGGGCGCCGCGCCCTGCACTGCCATGGTGTTTGTCTGGTCCCACCTCACCAAGGGCGATGCGAACTACACTTTGGTACAAGTCAGCGTCAATGACCTCATCATGATCTTCGCCTATGCCCCCATTGTGGCGGTATTGCTCGGCGTCACCAATATACCCGTGCCGTGGGATACGCTGATGTTGAGCGTGGTGCTTTATGTGCTGGTGCCGCTTGTGGCGGGTTATCTCACCCGCAAAGCGCTGATCGCCCGCGCCCACAATGTGACCGCCGTTGATGCGTTCACCGCCAAACTCAAGCCCGCTTCCATCGCCGGGCTGTTGGCCACTGTGGTGTTGTTGTTCGGTTTTCAGGGCGAAATCATCCTCGCAAATCCGCTGCTGATCCTGTTGATCGCCATTCCCTTGTTGCTGCAATCCTATGGCATTTTTGCCGTTGCCTATTTGGCCGCGTGGAAAATGAAAGTGCCCTTCCGCATCGCCGCCCCCTGCGCCCTGATCGGCACCTCCAACTTTTTTGAGCTGGCCGTTGCCGTGGCGATTGGCTTATTCGGCCTCAATTCTGGCGCAGCGCTGGCCACCGTGGTCGGTGTGCTGGTGGAAGTGCCAGTAATGCTGTCGCTTGTCGCCCTGGCCAACCGCACCAAGCAACATTTCCCCGGATAACAACCCAATGACGGACCAAAAACCCGATATGCCCAATCTGGTCGCCGACCAGTTGCACCCGATTGACCACAGCAATTTGTTCGCAGCGCAGCCCGCCCATCCCGTGCGCGTATTGATGCTCTATGGTTCTTTGCGCCAACGTTCCTTCTCCCGGCTTTTAACCGAGGAAGCGGCGCGGATACTGGAGGCATTGGGTGCAGAAGTGAAACTCTTCAATCCCAAAGGTCTCCCGCTAGTGGATGAAGACAATGTCGAGCATGAACAGGTGCAAGAACTGCGCGAGCTGTCGCTTTGGTCAGAAGCACAAGTCTGGTGTTCGCCGGAGCGGCACGGCAACATGACCGGGTTGATGAAAACCCAGATCGACTGGCTCCCCCTTGCCCCCATTGGCGGCGTGCGCCCCACCCAGGGTCGCACCTTGGCATTGATGCAAGTGTGCGGCGGGTCGCAAAGCTTCAATACCGTCAATCAAATGCGGGTGTTGGGCCGTTGGATGCGCATGATCACCATCCCCAACCAATCCTCGGTCCCCAAAGCTTTTAATGAATTTGACGAAGCGGGCCGCATGTTCCCCTCCCCCTATTACAATCGGGTTGTGGACGTGATGGAAGAATTGATGAAATTCACCCTCCTCACCCGCGGCACCGCCGCCTATCTGGTGGACCGTTATTCCGAGCGGGTGGAAACAAGTGAGGAGCTCTCAAAGCGGGTGAATATGAAGGCGATATAGCCTACTGCCCCGCCTGCGGCCATGCCGCCAGGTCGGGCTGGATTGCGTCCAGCTTTTTCATTTCCTTAAAGATCTGCTCGCGGACCCAGCGGTGGGCTGGATTGTTGGTGGAGCGTTTGTGCCAAACGCCGACAATTTTGACGATGGGGATATGCATGGGCGGCACGAAAATGTCGAGTTGCATTTGATCGGCCCATTTTTGCCCCAGCTGCCAAGGGATCAGCGCGATCATCTCGCTTTCGCTCACCACCCGGCAGACGCCGGAAAAAACCTGCAGGGTCATGCCCACCTTGCGCGTGCGGCCGAGTTTGGCCAAGGCCGCATCGCCCATGGCGGATGAATTGCCCTCTGGCGAGAACAGGGCGTGGCGTTGAGCACAAAACAGGTCAAGCGGCATCATTTCGCCCGCTTTGATGTTGGCTTTTTGCAGCGCAGGGTGATTTCGCCTGGCGATGACGGCGAATGCCGAGTGGAACAGAAACTGTTTTTCCGCCCAGTTGCCCAAGGGCTCATCTGGAATTAACGCCAAATCTGAACTGCCCTGCTCCACTGTTTGAATATAACGATGGGGCACCAAATCGATCAGTTTGGGTTGAATATTTGGCGCCGCCTGTGCCATTCCATTGGCCAGCGACGGCATCAGCATTTCAGCAAAAAAATCAGACGCGGCAATGCGGAAATCCATATGTTCTGCGGCCGGCTCAAACGATTTAGGCTGCGCAAACAGCGCTTCAAGCCGATCCAGCTCTTCGCGCAAGGGCAGCGCAATTTTTTCCGCATAATCGGTAGGCACCAACCGGTTGCCCCGTCGAATAAACAATTGATCATCAAGCGCATGCCGCAGCCTTGAAAGGGCACTGGAAACGGCTGATTGCGACAAGTTCAATTTCTGCGCCGCTTTTACCGTGGATTTTTCGCGCAGCAAAGCGTCAAGCACCCGCATTAAATTCAGATCAAATGCAGCGAAATTCATTTGGTCAATAACCTATATAAATAAAATCAGTTTGGTTTATTTTAACTGCAGATTTAACGTTCTGGCAACGGGAGCGCTTTCGTTCATCCAAAGGAGGAGGAACGATGAATGATTTCATAGTTGACGACACAGTGCTGAATTGGCGCGGTGTGCTTTATAAAAACCTGTTACCGCGCGAGGCGACGGGTGGCAGCATTTCGGTGGTGGATAGCTTATCCCCTGTGGGCAGCGGCCCGCCACGCCATGTGCATGAAGCCGAGGATGAGACCTTCGTGGTGCTCACCGGGCGGTGCAGCTTCTGGCTGGAAGGTGAAACTTTCGAAAAGGGGCCGGGCGAGAGTGTTTATGTGCCCCGCGGTGCGGAGCATACATTCCAGATTATTGGTGATGCGCCCTCACGCCATTTGGTAATCCTTACCCCAGGGGGATTTGAATATTTCTTCACTGAAATGGCCGCTGGCCAATTCGATATACCGGCCGATATGCCGGCGATTGAGGCCGCCGCAAAGCGCCATAATTTGCGGTTTACCGGCCCCCCACTTGAAGCAAAATAAACGAAGGAGGAGAAAATGAGGGATCTAACAAAATGGTTTTTTGCCGCCGGGGCGTTAAGCGCCCTTATCGGCATGGCATGGGGCATCCAGATGTCGGCCACAAATGACCATACATTGTCGCCTGCCCATGGGCACCTGAATCTGATCGGCTTTGTCACCCTGACGATCTATGGCATCTATTATGCGCTGACGCCGGGGGCTGCAAAATCCAAATTAGCGCCCATCCATCTCGGCATCAGTGTGTTGGCCGTGATCATCTTGGTGCCAGGTATTGCCATGGCGATCAGCGGCGCGGGGGAAACGCTGGCCAAAGTGGGATCAATTGTCACCATCGCCACCATGGGCCTGTTTATCTTTATGATCCTGCGCCACGGCGTGGGCGTAAAACAATAAATCCAACGAAAGGGCAAACAAATGAGCCAAAAAATTACAGTTTATCACATCCCCGTTTGCCCTTTTTCTCAACGGCTCGAGATCTTGCTGGCCCTGAAGGGTCGGCAAGACGCGGTTGACTTTCAAGTGGTGGACATCACCAAGCCACGCGACCCCGAACTGCTGGCCAAAACCCGCGGCACCACGTCTTTGCCTGTACTGGAAACGACGGATGGCGAGATTTTGAAGGAAAGTCTGGTGATCCTGCGTTATCTGGATGAGGTGATCGGCCGACCGATCCGTCAACGAGAGGCACTCCGGCATGCGGTTGAAAACATGTTGATTGCCTTTGAAGGGCCGCTGACCATGAGCGGTTATATGATGGTGATGAACCAAAATCCGGATGAGCGGCAAACCTATATCGATAAAATGCTCAGCCATTATCGCACGCTGAACGATTTTCTGGCCCATCATAGCCCTGATGGCACATATCTGTTTGATGAATTCGGGTTGGCCGAGGCTGTTTATACGCCGCTCTTCATGCGCTTCTGGTTTCTGGACTATTATGAGGATTTTGACATCCCGCAAACAGATGCCTTTAGCCGACTTTTGGCATGGCGCGATGCCTGTCTGGCCCATCCGGCCACACAACAGGTCAGCCGCGAAGAGATCGTAAAACTCTATTATGATTACGCCCTGGGCGCGGGCAATGGGGCGCTATTGGACGGTCGTGAGAAATCCAGCTTTGCCTTCACCCCCGATTGGCGCGAACGGCCCTGGCCGCCCAAGGATAAGTATAACCATCGCGCCAGCGATCAGGAACTGGGCCTGATGGGCAACAGCTAACACTATTGGCTGAGCAGCTTTGCCGCTTCGTCACGCAACACCTGTGCCAGCGCAGCGCTTTTTTGGCTGGCGGCACCTCGATGCGGTTCCACCAACGCAATGTCCCGCTGTGCCCGGTCCACATCGATACGACGCAACCGCACATCGGTGCCGCGCTGAGCTTCGGTTTTGGTGTAAATTTCGGGCAATATCGCAACCCCAACCCCGGCAGCCGCCATGGCACGAATTGCATCCAAGCTGGTGCCCTCATATTCGTCAGACAGATAGCCGCCAACCTGACCGGCCAGGCCTGCAACAATATGCGAGAGGCGGTGCTGCGGACCCAGGGTTAAAAAAGTGCGGTTGGCGAGTTGGTCCAAGCTGATGGCTGCGCCGCTTTTGGCCAATGGATCATCAAGCGCCAGTGCGGCCCATAAACGTTCCCTGAACAAGGGGGTGGCCAAACCGGCGGCGTGGTCCTCAGGCGTTGAAATGATCATATCCAACCGGCCCGAGCGCAACCCCTCGTCCAATCCGCGCGTGCTTTCCTCGCGCACCACGAGGCGCAAATCCTGATAGTCCGAGTGCAACCTTTTCACCACATTGGGCAGCAAATAGGGGCTGATCGAGGGCAACACACCCAGCCGTAACCGGCCCACAAAGGCCCCGCCCCCGCTGGCCGCCGCCCGCAAGTCGGCCATATCGCGCAATATCAACCGCGCCCGGCGCACAATCTCGCGGCCCTCTTCAGTGGGCGTCGCCCCGCGGCGATCTCGATGGAACAGCGCCACCCCCAGATCGGCCTCCACTTCTGCCAATTGTGCCGACAGGCTGGGCTGACTGACATGCAGCTTGGCCGCAGCCGCCCCGATGCGGCCCAGATCGGCCACGGTGACAATATATTCAAGCTGGCGAATGGTCGGTCTCATCATGGCACCAATATAGTTTTAACCTATGTATATCAACGCATATATATATTTGAAATTATATCTCAACTCCGCCATGAGCAAGTCCGGTTTTATCCGGCAGCCCCTTGAAAGGAGTTTTGATGTCGTTTTCTGTTGATATGTTGGCCAATAATCTGATGGCCCCGACGATTCTGTTTTTTGTGCTCGGTCTTGTGGCCGCCTTTGCCCGAAGCGATTTGTCCATCCCCGAAGGTGCCGCCAAGGTGATGTCGATCTATTTGCTGCTCTCCATCGGCTTTAAAGGCGGGGTCAGCGTCGCGGAAAGTGGTATTTCCGGGCAATTGCTGGCCAGCCTGGCCGCCGGGGCCCTGCTGTCGCTGCTCTTACCGGTTCTGGCCTATGCGCTTTTGCGGGCGATCACCAAGCTCGACCGGGTCAACGCCGCCGCGGTGGCGGGCCATTATGGCTCGATTTCGATCGTCACCTTTGTCACCGCCGCCAGCCTGTTGGAAACCAGCGGCATTGATAGCGAGGGCTATCTGGTGGCCGTGGCCGCGATCATGGAAGCCCCCGCCATTGTGTCTGCCCTGTGGTTGGCCGCGCGCGACAAAGGCCAAACCAAGGTCGACACCAATCTGGCGCGGCACATTCTGGCCAATGGCTCGATTGTGCTGTTGGTGGGTGCGTTTTTGATCGGCGCCGCCACAGGCAAACCCGGTCTGGCCCAGATCGAACCTTTTATTGTGCTGCCCTTTACCGGGGTTCTGTGTCTGTTTTTGCTGGATATGGGCCTTTCGGCGGGCCGGAGTCTAATGCTGAACCGCGCCGACTTGTCATGGGGCCTGTTGGCCTTTGGGGTGACTATGCCCTTGCTGGGCGCCCTGATCGGCTGGGTTGTAGCGCAACCTATCGGGCTTTCAACCGGCGGCACCTTCCTGTTTATGGTGCTCAATGCTTCCGCGTCCTACATTGCAGTGCCCGCCGCCATGCGGCTGGCGCTGCCGCAATCAAAGTCAGGGATTTACCTCTCCCTGTCGCTGGGTATCACCTTTCCGTTCAACCTCACCTTCGGATTGCCCCTCTATCTCGCCCTGGCGATGATCTAAATTGCAGGCGGGCGCGCTTTGCGGTGCCCGCCTATCTATTTGCCCCCGCAAAGTGCTAGGATATCCGCAGAATCGGCGGCAAAATCCCGAAATTTCGGCCCGCTTTGTTCCAAAGCGAAATGCGGCCGTAGGCCGCAAAAATCTCACCGCAATTGATATAGCTTACGCAGCCTGCGGAACTCTCGCTGCTTCTATTCGTTCGTCTTACAACACGAAACGAAAGCGAGGACGATCATGGCACAGGAAGAAACCCATAACTTGATCAGTTCTAACAAGGTGGAAAACACCAAAGTCTATGACCTGAAGGGCAATGATATTGGCGAGGTGGAAAAGCTGATGATCGAAAAATCCAGCGGTCGCGTCGGCTACGCCGTGGTCCGCTTTGGTGACTTTTTCGGCCTTGGCGGCCACACCTATCCCCTGCCTTGGGAAAAGCTGACCTATGACGAAGAGCTAGATGGCTACCACCTTGATGTGGACCGTGACCAAGTTGAGGGCGCCCCTAAGTCACCAGGCGAAGATGACGCCCTTTGGACGCCTGAACAGGGTAAAACCATCTATAACCACTATGGTGTGCTGCCCTATTGGGCGACCATGCCCTATGTACGGTAACAGCAGCGCAAAATGTAGGAACCAAAATTGAAAGGCGCTTTTCCTTCTGGGTTGGCGCCTTTGCGTTGGTCGGGCCACACTTTATTATCTAAATGGGGCCACTTTGCCCTAATCACTTGACAAGGCCGCCCTGTATCTGCAGACCGGTGCGCATGCAGCACATCCATGGAAACTAAATCATGAAGACCCTTTCTCTACGATCTTTGAAAAGGTCGTGGACAATCAATATTTTATTTGTACTTACGGCAGTGTTTTTCTCGCTGTGTAGCATTCTATTGGCTCAGCTTATCATTTTTGGGCATCCTAAGTTCCCCACTCAACAACCGATTCTCATCAGTACCGGGGCTGCCTTGTCTCTATTACTGGTGGCCCATCTAAGTTACTTGGCGACGGAGCGTATTCCCGGGTCTGCACCACAATTTCTAGCAATCCCCATTTTAGCCTTCTACTTTTTGGTCCTCTCCACAACGCTATATTTTCTGCGCATTGACTATAGCCGGGTCGTTCTCGGCGCTGCTTTCGTCGGCTTGGTAATCTGGTATATTATTGGCACAATTTTGTTGCGGCGTTATGAGATAGGGCGCATTGGCTTGGTCCCGCCGATCACAAAAAGTAAGCTCGAACAACTTCCCAGAATCAATTGGGAGGATTTGACCAATCCCAATCAAAGTCATGAAGTCCTCGATGCCTTGGTTGTCAGTAATGAGGCGGAAATACCACCGGATTGGCAACGGTTTGTCACGCGAGCGCGACTAGATAATCTGCCGGTTTATACTGTGGACGCAATCAAAGAGGCTGTGACCGGAAAGGTAGATCTGGACAAGGTCACTGCTAACGATCGGTCATTACTTATTTGGGGACGGGGCTATCTGTTTATCAGAAAATATTTGGATTGGATAATCGCTTTATTCGCCCTTCCCTTTTTCATACCAATATTGGCAATTCTCGCCATCTGGATAAAGTTGGATGATGGCGGACCCGTTTTTTATATCCAAGAGCGCACGGGTTTTAAAGGTAAACCCTTCCGGATGTACAAGATTCGCACCATGAGTCATAAGTCTTCTGGAAGTACATCGCTTGAAGACGCAAAAACAAAAGAGGACGACAAACGTATAACACGCGCTGGGCAATTCATCAGAAAATCGCGCTTGGATGAACTACCACAGATATTCAACATTCTTTTGGGCCAAATGGCATGGATTGGTCCACGACCAAATGCGGTAAAATTATCGGAATGGTATCGATCTGAGTTTTCACAATATGACCTTCGGTATCTGGTTCCACCCGGGATTACCGGCTGGGCGCAGGTCAACCATGGCCATGTAGCGACAATCGACGGGGAGCGCGAAAAAGTCGCCTATGACCTTTTTTACGCCAAAAACGTTTCTTTGAGTCTAGACATATTGATCGCATTGCGAACCATAAAAGTGATGGTGACCGGAAGCGGCGCGAAATAGATTTCTATGCTCGCCCAAACTCGTCCTCAAGGCGAATAATGTCGTCTTCCCCGAAGTAAGCCCCTGTCTGCACTTCGATCAATTCCAGCAAAATCTTGCCCGGATTGGCCAAGCGGTGCACCTCGCCTTGCGGGATATAGACAGATTGATTTTCCCCCAATAGCTGTACCTTATCGCCTACCGTCACTTCAGCGGTACCGGTGACCACCACCCAATGCTCTGAACGGTGATGGTGCTTTTGCAGGCTCAATTGCTTGCCGGGCTTCACAAAGAGCCGCTTCACTTGAAAACGATCCCCCATCACCAGCGAGGAATACCCACCCCAAGGGCGATAGCTGGTTTTATGTGTCTCGGTCAGCGGTTGTGTCTCCTGTTGGCTTTTCAGCCGCTTCACAATGTCGCCCACCCGTTGGGCTTCATTGAGATTGCCAACAAAAACCGCGTCTTCACTTACGACAACGGCCACATTGTCCAGCCCATGCACCGCCACATGGGCATAATCGGAATAGACCAGGCTATTGTTGGTGTCTGACAGCGTCACTTCCCCTTGGGTGACATTGCCCCCCTCATCACTATCGCCAACTTTCCACACCGCATCCCAACTGCCCAGATCGGACCAGGAAAAGGCGCTGGGCACGACCACGGCCCGGTCTGTTTTCTCAAAAATGGCATAGTCGACGGAAATGTCCGGCGCTTGTTCAAAGCTTTTCTTGTCCAGACGCACAAAGTCCATATCGATTGCCGACCGTTGCGCGGCCTCAGCCACCGCGGCGCTCGTTTCCGGCGCCAAACGTTCGCATTCTGCCACATAAACATCGCGCGGCATCATGAAGGTGCCAGAATTCCAATAAAAGCCGCCCTCATCCAGCATTTGCTGTGCCCGTTCAAGCTGCGGCTTTTCGACAAACTCAGCAACCTTGTGGCCCCCCTTGGGCAGGGCTTCGCCCTGTTTGATATAGCCATAGCCTGTGGCCGGCTCGGTCGGCGTGATGCCAAAGGTGACCAGCGCCCCCTCCCCCGCACATTCTGCTGCCAACTTCACCGCCTCATGATAGCCGGCATCAGCTTTAACCTTATGGTCCGAGGCCAGCACATAAAGCACCTGATCCTCTTCATTTTGCTGTTGGGCATAGAGCGCCGCCGCCAAAATGGCCGCCGTTGTATTGCGCGCGGCCGGTTCCAGCAAAATCGCACCGAGTTCAATGCCCATCTCCTGGGCCTGCTCTGCCACCAGAAAACGATAGTCTTCATTGGTTACAATGATGGGTGCTGCAAATTGATCCGGATCCGCCACCCGCTGCAATGTTTCTTGAAACAAGCTGCCCGCTCCTCCCAGTGCAAGAAACTGTTTGGGTCGTGAAGAACGAGAAATCGGCCATAATCGCGTTCCCCGTCCCCCGGCAAGGACGATCGGGACAATCTGACTTTGGTTCTGCGGCATAGGAAACTCTATTTCAAATCGCTTAAATGGATGGATTAAGCTAGGTTATTGGACGAAATTGCCATTAGCGTCAATCTTGTGCAATGGGCGTCAACAAGTCAATTTTGTCATGACAAACAGGAGGATTTTTTTGAGATTACAGAACATTTCTGTGCTTGTCGGCACTTTAACCATGCGTTAACCTTAAATTTCTGGACGGAATCGCGAATCTGTGGCAACTTTCTGACGCAAAAAAGCCGTCATCGTGAATTTTTACGTCAGAGCAGAAAATGGCAACAGAAGATTTAATCAGCGTCAACCCGGACGAAGAGGATTCCGTCGACAAGATTTTGCGGCATGCAGAAATGCTGTCCAACCAGCTGCAAAATCTGCGCGAGCGCATGTATCCACCGCAGGCGCAAAAGTCCCTGCGCCGGTTTATGACGCCGGAAGTGGCCAAGCTCACCTCGATTTCAGAATCCAGCCTGCGCACCCTTTCCATTGAAGGCAAAGGCCCCACCCCGGAGCGGCTGGAAAACAATCACCGCGCCTATACGCTGGAGCAAATTAACGAGCTGCGGCAATATTTTGCCCAAAAGAACCCCAACGATGCCCTCACTTTTTTACCGCACCGGCGCGAGGGCGAGCATTTGCAGGTTCTGGCCATCGCCAACTTTAAAGGCGGCAGCGCCAAAACCACCTCAAGTGTGCATCTGGCCCACTATCTGGCCTTGCAAGGCTACCGTGTTCTGGCCATCGACCTTGACCCGCAGGCCTCCATGTCCGCCATGTTCGGCACCCAGCCTGAATTTGATGTCGCCAGCAACGAAACCATCTATGCCGCTTTGCGCTATGACGATCAGCAGCGCCCGATTCGCGATGTGATCCGCAAAACCTATTTCCCGGGCCTGGACCTCATTCCCGGCAATATCGAGGTGATGGAGTTTGAATATGATACCCCGCGGGTCCTGGCATTGAATGAGCAAAATCATGGCTCGATCTTTTTCGAACGCCTGGACCAGGCGCTCAAGCAGGTCGATAATGATTATGATGTGGTGATTTTGGACACGCCCCCTTCCCTCGGCTATTTGACTTTGGCGTCGCTTTACGCCTCAACCGGCCTGTTGGTGACGGTGCACCCGGCCATGATGGATGTGGCGTCCATGAACCAGTTCTTGCTGATGATGGGCGATTTGGTCGGCGTGATCCGCAATGCGGGCGCCACCATGCAGAAAGATTTTATGCGCTATCTGGTGACGCGACACGACCCGAACGATCAGGCGCAAGCCCAAATTGTGGGACTGTTGCGCCATTTGTTCGCCACCGATGTGCTGCTGCCCACCGCGCTTGAAAGCACGGCGGTCGAAGCCGCGGGTTTAGGCAAGCGCTCCATTTATGAAGTGGAAGCGGGCGAAGTGCAGCGCAACACATTGAAGCGGGCGCGCGAGGCCATGGATTTGGTGAATGGTGCCATCCTCGATCTGATCCACGAAGCCTGGGGGCGCAAATGAGCAAACGCAAATCCATTGTCTCCAGCTTTGGCGATCTAACGGGCGACAGCCCTCCTGCCAAACAAGACACCAAATCGGACGAGAAGCAAAAAGCGCCGGGCCGGGTGGCCGCTGGCATTATCGGCACCACTCAACGCACCCTGTCGCAACTGCGCGAGGAACGCGATCAATTGCTGGCCGATGCGCAAAGCGCCGATAAGATTTTACAACTCGACGCCCAAAAGATTGATCCGTCCCCGTTTCAGGACCGATTGCCCGACGACAATCCAGACGCCTTCGAAAGCTTTAAGCAAAGCCTCGCGGAGGAGGGGCAGCAGGTCCCCATTACGGTGCGCATTCATGCCGACCAACCAGATCGATATCAGATCGTTTATGGCCACCGTCGCTGGCGCGCCCTAAAGGAACTGGGCCAGCCGATCAAGGCGATTCTGGTCGACTATTCCGATCGCGATCTCGTGGTCGCCCAGGGCATCGAAAATGCCAGCCGGCAAGATTTGAGCTGGATTGAACGGGCATTGTTCGCCGATGAAATGCACCGCGCAGGCCTAAAGCCCAAAGACATCAAAGCCGCCCTCAATGTGGATGACGCGCAGCTTTCGAAGTTCCGTTATGTCATCAAGCAGGTCGGCGCACCCCTCATTCAACTGATCGGCCGCGCGCCCGGCATTGGTCGCCCCAGATGGATTGAATTGGCCGACCGACTGAAAGAAGGCGTCGATGAAGACCGACTTTTAGACACCTTGTCAACTGACAAGGTGCAAACAAACTTATCCCCGGACGACCGATTCGGCCTTACACTAAAGCTGGCCAAACCTGAAAAACCCTCCACACAACGGGCGCCCTCGCTTTCATTGGGCGAAGTAGGCACCTTGCAAAGGGGCAAAAATGAGGTTCGGATCAAGTTAAAAAAACAACATCAGGTTGAATTTGCAAATTTTCTGGAGCGAGAAATGGACACGCTTTTGGAAAAATATAACCGACTTCGCAAGGAGTCATAACCCACCTTGTCAACTGACAAGGTTTTAATGTTAAACAAAACAGGAAAGGAAATTTAAACAAAGAAAAAGGCCTCCAAACCCGACGGTTCGAAAGCCTTCCTCGATAACTTAAGCACCTATCAAGGAATCACTTTCGGCAAAAAATGTCAAGCATTCATGTTTGGCAAGGCGTATTTCTTTGTCTGAATTTTGAAAAGTTATGCAAAATCTAGGTTGGCGCAAGCCGACACCGGGTCTTGTGGCAGCAGAAATGCATGCCCAAGTCGGTGAGGGGCTTTCTGTACCGAAATCAAAGGCAATCATCGCTGTCAAAAAAGTAGCAACCCACATCGGATTAAAGCCGGCACAATTGATGTTGCTCGACATTCTGTTCGCCTTTTCCAAGCCTCAGGACTGGGAAGCGGGCCAACGGCCCTTAGTGTGGCCCTCTAATCAATATCTGATGGATCAAACCGGCTTTAGTCTGCCGGCCCTCAAGCGTCATTTGCGGCGTCTGGGCGAGCTGGGCCTCATACACTTCCACGACAGCCCCAATGGCAAACGCTACGGCCACCGCGACCGCTCAGAACGCATCGTAGAGGCTTATGGTTTTGATTTAGGGCCGCTGGCCGCACGGGCAGGGGAGTTCGAGGCCCTGCACAAGAAAATTATGGCCGAGCGTGCAGAAAAAAAGCAATTGCGTAAAAAATTGACATGCACCCGCCGCACCATCCGTGCACACCTCATGGCCGCTTTAGAACAGCGACTGAGTGGCCCCTGGCTCTCATTGCAGGAAGAGTTTGAGGTGATGCTAGCCGAGATGCCCCGATCCGGCAAACCGCTGGGGACGCTAAGAAGCCTTTGCCAACGATTTACGAAGCTTTGCCAAACAATCGAAAATCTGTATTCGAACGCGCTCCAAAAGGTTGATGCAACCCTCCCAGTCACACAAGAAGTTGAAGAACCGACCCCCACACAGCTCAGAAATGACCCCCATAAATACACTACAATTCAATCATCCATGAACAACAAGCCAACGAAAAGGCCAAATCATACCCCGGGAAAAACAGATGGTATTACTTTTGAAAAGTTTTGTAGTGCTTGTCCAAACTATATAAACTATGCCAACAAACTGGCGCATGTGCCAAAAAGCTGGAGAGACTTGGCCCACATTTCAGAAAAAATGGCACTCATGTTAGGCATTGATGCAAACCAGTGGGGCCGCATAAAAGCAAAGCTCGGTCAATACTCGTCTGCAATTGCCCTTGGATTAACCTTTGAAAAACATGTTCAAGGGATTGTACACAATCCCTTGGGCTATATTTCTTCTATGGCCAAAAAAGCAGATCTCGGGACACTACATTTGAAAACCAGCATTATGGACGGTTAGTAACCGGCCCAGACGGTCTAGGTCCTGTTGACAAACTGCTTTGTCCAAAGTCTCGCGGCGGCAATTTGGACGAAGCCTAAGTAGCTTGTTGCTGTTTTGTCATATCTTGTGGCCAACCTTCTTGAGCATTTGAGTTTGTTAAAACAGCGCTCGACGTGATTACGCACAGCATATATGAAAGGGTCGATCTGAATATCTACCTTTCGACTTTTGCACTCGGGTATAACCGGCGTTCCGTTGCGTTGTTCGATTTTTTGGCGGATATGATCGGCGTCTTAGCCCCGGTCTGCAATGAAAACCTTTGCGGCAGGTGCATCATCATCCACCAGCAAATCAAAGCCTTTGTAGTCAGAAACTTCCCCGCCGGTTATTTCCGCCCTGACAGGCAATCCGTGAGCGGTGGCAATGAGGTGAATTTTGGTCGTGAAGCCACCTTTTGAACGGCCAAAACCTTCTTTTTGAGCCCCCCTTTTGCGCCAGCCGACAAATGATGGGCCCGGGTAATAGTGCTGTCGATCATTTCCACTTGATCGGGAACCGTCGTGCTCACATTGAGGGTTTCGAGAACCAGTTCCCACAATCCTGCTAACGTCCAGCGACGAAACTGGCGATAGACGCTCGACCATTTGCCAAATTCCTCCGGCAGATCACGCCACTGGGCACCAGTTCGTGCAATCCAGAATATTCCATTCAGAACCAGCCGGTGATTAGACCCGCGACAACCGCCCTAGCCGCGAATAGACAAAACAAACTGCTCGAAAAACGCCCATTCCGCATCTTCCATCAACAAACGAGCCAAGATAACCTCCAACAAAAGTTATCTTGAATCAGAATCTAGCTGATTTGTGAATCCTGTTTGTCAACAGAACCTAGCCCGCACGATACAGAAGCAAAATTGTTGATTATTACTGAGCTAGAATGTAAACTTTTATGCACGGGCAACACCAAACTTTTAATAGGGGTAGCGCAATTTTTCTAACGTTTTGTTTTACTTTGAAAAATTAGTATACATCGAGTCCAGTACAAATAATTTGAATAAGCCATAGCCCAAATAGGCAAAAAAATGCACGACCAAAAGGCCGCAATTGAAATAAAAATACCAATTTAGATTTCTTCAATACATTATCAGCCCCAGACAACAACATGGGAGAGATAGCATTTTACGCCGCTGGCAAACTACATTAAACATCGGCCCACTATCGTGGTGCAATGAAGCCGTTATTTTCAAAGCATACCCAAATAGCTAAAAAGTACATCTGTGATGACGAGCGTGCTGGCCAATAGTTCGTTTGTAGACTACAGGATGCTTTTGTTGCCTGAGCTTTGAATGGAGACGTTTCCTTGGATTTCGTATGACTCAATCTATGGTAAGAAAAGAAAATAAGCCACATGTTCGATAGAAAGAAAGTTCTAATTTTGTATAGTCCGGAATTGGTAACGTCATTTGTAAAAGACGTCATCTCGGCCATCTCCCCGGACGTTGTGGTATACTTAGAAGGGATTAAGAAAGAAAATAGAGAATATGCTGATTCCTATATCGAACTGGGCTTAGAGCGAGTAAACTTCCGAAATGCCAACAATAGTATTTTTTTTACTTTAGACACACTGAGCGTGCCTATAAATTGTATTGTTAATTCGATTCCATCTTCCAATAAATGTGTATTTATTCAGCACGGTTCGATAAAAGGGGCACAATGGGAAATTGATTCGGGTTTAAAACGAAATTTCTGGCGACGACTAAAGAAGAGAATCGGAATATCCCTAAAGTTGACTTTGGCGACCCGTGGCTTTGGCATACGGTTCATGCGAGAGCGTCGGATTGACGTGCGGCTATTTGATTCTGTTTTCCTCTTCATTGCAGAGGATGCAATTTTTTTTGAGAGCTTCGAAGGCGAATTACTCATCGGCAAAAGTGAGATTGCTAGAAAAATCAGGAGTGATGTGCAAGGTGAAAACATTTTAATATCGCAGCCGTTCGTGGAAGACGAAATCCTAAGTGAAGAACAGTACATGCACTCTGTTGGAGTCATCATCGAACGGTATAATATAAGCAGAATTATCCTTCATCCTAAGGAAAACGGCAGAAAGTTTTCCATATACGGGGAGAGTGTGAATACGAGCTACTTTTCGGAGGTTGATACATTGGATGTCAATGCGGTCTATGGCTTTTACTCCTCAGTATTGGAAGAAATTGAAGGTGTTCCAGTGATATATATTGACTTGCAGACCACAAAAGTCGCAAGGACAAAGCAACCTACAGAGCCCGTGGGACGGCCATATTTGATGAAAGTACTGAAGGAGAAATTTCAGTGAAGCGTGTCGGTATTTTTCTTCCTATGATAATTCCCGGCGATCACCTAAATGGCGGCGTGCCTAAGGTATTTATCAACACCCTTGGAGGTTTGAGGGATCACGGTTTGGAAGTTTTCGGTATCGTTCATCAGGAATCAACTGCCGTACGCAAAGAGTTGGACAGACGCAACATTCCCTATATAAGTGTTAGCTTTGAAGTTCCAACACTTAATCGTGACTTTCAAGGCCTTACATTTATTGAGCTATTATTTAAAGCCTTACGTGTGCTGAGTAGTATTCCTAAAATACGCAAAGCAATCCGCCAGGAAAATGCCGATTGTATCTTGGCTCATGATGCAATCGCAGCACTTTATCTCGCTTTTTTTCCTGTAGACGTTCGAGCGCTGTATCTACACTCAACTAGACCTTTTACCGGAAGTGTATCCAGGCTTTTTCTGCGGATATCTTCATTTAGGATTACGCATTATCTATGTCCAACAGAGTATATTAAGAATTCTATTGATAATTTAAATGTTCGTCGCTTCCCCCGCTCATTGGTAATTGATACCCCGGTTGAAATAGACCATAATCTGCTGGAGATGGGTGCGGATGGGAGCTGCAAAGGAGCTCGAGGGCAGGTCTCTTTAGTCTATATTGGGAGAATATCTCCAATCAAAAACCTGATCTCCATGGTTGAACTCCTGTCTCATCTCATAAGAAGTCACTTCCAAAATGTCTCACTTCATATTTATGGTGAGGCCAACAACGACGCCCAGATTGATTATTTGGAAAAAGTCAAACAAAAAATTAGTTCAAATGACCTTGAAGATGTCGTCGTATTTAAAGGGTTTTCAAGCGATCCAGCGTCTGACTTTCGAAAATATGATGCCAGTATTATTCTGTCGGAGGGGGAAGCTCTTCCTATGGCGGGGATCGAATCATTGATAGCTGGTACACCAGTAATTGCATATGACCGTCCCGGATTGAACGACCTAATCTGTCAATCAAGCGAGGGGGTGCTTTTCCAACCTGGCGAATATGAAATAGTAAGTCAATGGTTGCGCGAAGGGCCACATTCTCCAGATACAGCGAAGCTTAAGAACCGCTTTTCCATAAGTCGTTGGACCAAAAACGCATTGGAGTTTCTCAAATGACGCTAATAGTTTTAGGAGCAGGGGTAACTGGTCTAACGTTTGCCAACTCGGTAAACGCCTCTGTGAAGATATTTGAACAAAGTGAAGAAGCGGGCGGCTATTGTCGCACAACGAAGCGCGGCCCCTACACTTGGGACCGAGCTGGGCACTTTTTTCATTTCAGAGATATGCGTATGAAGTCTTTTTTTGAACGACATGTGTTGGGTGAAAACTACGTTAGCGTAAAAAAACACACTCTTATCTATTTCAACAAGAATTGGATTGACTTCCCCTTTCAATCTAACATCCATCAACTGCCTAAATCAGACTATATCACATGTCTGATAGACGCTTATTTAGCTTCGAAATCGGAGGTGGATAATTCCTCTTTTAAGGCATTTGTACGATCTAAATATGGGCGGGGAATATCTGATCGTTTTCTCATCCCTTATAACGAGAAGCTGTATGCTACTGATTTGAATAATCTTGAGGCCTCTTCCATGGGAAGGTTTTTTCCTGACGTAGACTTTGATGATATCATTTTGCAGCCACTCCAGAAAGGGGCCGAATCTTACAACTCGACATTTTTATACCCGAAGAAGGGAGCGAGTCAGTTGATTGACTTTTTGGTTGGTGCGCTTCCACAAAATGCCGAATTGAACTTGAACTCTCCAGTTAGTTCCATAAACCTTATTGATAAAACCGTAACCGTGGGCGAGGAAACGTTTGAATATTCAACCCTAGTGAGCACTACCCCTTTGAATCGATTAATCAAACTTTGTGGTTTAAAAGAACAAGACGATTTAAAGGAACTGACAGCAAATGCAGTGTTAGTCTACAATATTGGGTTTGATTCCGAGACAGTTAAAAAGTTCCATTGGGCATATTTCCCTGGGGATGAAGTTTTCTATCGCGTTGGTTCCTATGATCATATCTTTGGCGACCCCTTTGCCAGTCTTTATGTGGAAATTGGACTTCCCAAAGGCGAGTTTGATCCCAGCAACTTCGGACTAGAGCGGGTTGTGGAAGATCTGAAGCGTGTAGGCATCATTCCTCATACAGCAAACGTAGTGGATTTTGAAAAAGTAATAATGGATCCCGCTTATGTCCACATTACCTCCTCTGCTGAGAGAAGGAAGCTTGAACTTTTTGACGTGTTGAGGGAAGCAGATGTTTATTCCGTAGGCCGCTACGGGGAATGGAAATATTGTAGTATAGAAGACAATATGTTGGACGCCATAAATGTGGCAGAGAAGATCAGCAAGAAGCTGGGTACTAACTTGCGGGAGTTTTGGATTTAATGAAGTCGGTAGCAATTATACCTGTTCGCTCCGGTTCAAAAACTGTTCCGGATAAAAACATTAAGCATTTCCTGAACAAACCGCTTATGTATTGGACGATTGGCCACGCTTTGGAGGCAAAACATATCGATAGGGTCATCGTGTCTACAGATAGCCAAAGCTATGCGGAGCTCGCGCGCCAGTACGGTGCAGAAGTACCATTTTTGCGTCCTCCCCATCTGTCAACAGATGAAGCGACTACAGAATGTGTAATGTCGCATTGTGTCGATTTCCTTGCGCTTGAGAAATATAAGTTCGACTATCTCGTGCTATTGCAAGTGACCTCACCGATAAGGTCATCTGATCTGATCGACCAGTGTATTGAGAAGGCACAGCGTACAAATGCAGATTCATTGCTTACTGTAGCACCCGATCATAGTTTTGGGTGGTATGAGGATGATGATCGATTGAGAGCTGATTACGACTATGAGAACCGGCCACGCCGTCAAGATATAGGGCGTATCAGACTCCGAGAAACGGGTTCTGTGTATGTAACAAGTAAAAGGCAATTCTTATCAAGTGAAAATCGACTCGGAGGGAAAATTAAGTGCTTTCAGACCTCGTTTTTCGAGAGTCTTGAGATCGATACGCACGAGGATTGGGTAGTAATCGAGAGTATCGCGAAGGGGTTTTACAGTGCCACTGGTGCGTAATATTGATGATTTGCTAGTGAATGCGTCCAATGACATTCGAAATTGCATGCATATTATTGAATCCAATAGAATGGGATTTGCTTTAGTCGTAGATAACGACCGAAAATGCATCGGATCTATTACGGATGGGGATATCCGCAGAGAGCTTCTTAGAGGAGCAAGATTAGAAACAACCATCACACAAATTTGCAATAAGACTTTCCAATTTGAGTATCATGATCGTATAAATTCTCGGAAGCTAAATCATAGGATTCAGTTTTTACCCATCATAAATCGAACCGATGGACGAATTGTTGCAGTGCGTTTGCCAGGAATGGAGTTCTTGGAAATCGATGGCCGCCGAATTGGAGAAGGATATCAACCATTTCTTATTGCCGAAATCGGGAATAACCATAATGGGAAGTTAGCCGCTGCACATGAAATGATTAAATTGGCAGGGCGATGCGGTGTGGATTGCGTTAAGTTTCAGTATCGAAATATCGAAAAGCTTTACCGGCAAATCGACAACAAAGAAAACGCGCATGATCTTGGTACTGAGTATACGCTAGAATTGCTGTCAAAATTCCAACTGCCGAAGTCAGAACTTTTTGAAGCATTTGATTTTTGTCGAGAAGTGGGTTTGATACCATTATGTACTCCTTGGGATGAGTATTCCCTCGAGGACCTAGAGGAGTATAATTTGCCGGGCTACAAAGTAGCATCTGCAGACTTAACGAATCTCTCGTTCTTACGTCTGTTGGCCAATACTGGTAAGCCTTTAATTGTTTCGACTGGTATGTCCTCTGAATGGGAAATTAAACAATCAGTTGCTTTGCTTGAATCGCTTGGCGCCGATTTCGCATTGCTACATTGTAATTCAACTTATCCTACACCATATAAAGATGTTAATCTTAAATACCTTGAAAAGCTAAGGAGAATACATGGTGGTGTGATTGGATACTCGGGTCATGAACGCGGAGTAGAAGTCCCGGTTGCGTCTGTCGCGCTGGGTGCTTCAATTGTGGAAAAACACTTTACTCTAGACAAAAATTGGGAAGGCAGTGATCATAAAGTCTCGTTACTGCATCCTGAACTAAAACAAATGGTAGAGATGATCCGCAACGTTTCGGACTCTTTAGGCACTCCAAATCGACAAATCACGCAAGGCGAGATGATCAATCGAGAGAACCTTGCGAAGAGTATCGTTGCCAAACACTCTATCAAGGTGGGAGATAAATTTTCACCAGAGCATTTCGAATTTGTTAGTCCTGGGCAAGGATTGCAACCCAATAGGCTGAATGAGCTTATCGGTAAAGTCGCTGTAAGAGATATTCCACCAGGCGGCTTCCTGTACGGATCTGACATTGTTGAAGAAGTCCTGGAGGCTGGTAGTTGGAGATTTAGCCGTCCAGCTGGAATCCCCGTCAGGTACCACGATTTCAATTCCCTGACGGACAACAAACAATTAGATTTTGTGGAATTCCATCTTAGCTTTTCGGATTTAAAGCGGGATCCCAATATTTACATTAGACCGAACACCATCCAAAGATGTGCTGTACATGCGCCGGAACTGTTCGAAGGAGATCATATACTAGATCTTGCAAGCGATGACAACGAATACCGCAGTAAGAGTATTCAATTATTGAACGAGACCATTCGCGTCACTAAGAGAATAGTGTCGTTCTTCAGTAAGACTGAGCGACCGTATCTGGTTGTAAATGCGGGAGGTTTCTCAGAAAACGGTTTCGTCGAAAAAGAGATGTTAACTGTTAAATATGACCGCTTGCTAGATGCGCTTCAACAAGTCGACAAAGGCGATGTTGAAATTCTTATTCAAACTATGCCACCTTTCCCATGGCATTTTGGCGGCCAGCGTTACCACAATCTTTTCACTAAGCCCGAAGAAATTGTGGAGTTCTGTGAACGCTCGGGCTTGAGAGTTTGCTTAGATGTGTCGCATACCATGATGTCGGCAACATTCTTTGACTTTGATTTTTATGAAGCGGTTGAGAAAATTGGGCCATTGTCTCCTCATATGCACATCGTTGACTCTTATGGGGTTGACGGGGAAGGAGTCGAGATGGGCGCTGGCGATATAGATTTTCGTAAGTTGGGAACTATACTTCAGCGCGTCAATCCTGATGCCCAATTTATCCCTGAGATTTGGCAAGGCCATAAGAATAATGGAAGAGGTTTTTGGCAAGCATTAAGCTTTCTTTCTAGGCATAATTTTTGATGTTCGTCAAAAATGTATTGATGATGGCTACAATAAAGGTGTCCGCCATCACTTTAAGCTTCGCATCCACTATCTTGCTCGTTCTATGGTTTGGGAAGAGAGAGTTTGGCGAATATATTGGGCTGCTATCTATCGTAAATTTGCTGGTTTTTCCGCTGACGGGCGTAATTGTTCGTGAACTTGTCAGGAAAGTTGCCATTCAAGGTGGCGAAGTAACTCCATCAATTATGAATATTGTAAATACATATTTTAGTTCATTTGCTATCGGGTGTTCCCTAGCGATACTTCTTATATTTTTGCAGTTCCGTATCTCTCTCATACTGCTCATCGGAAGTAGCGTTGTAATGCTCAGTATTTTCTCAGCCTTGTATAGAGCGGAAGGAAGATTTGTATTGGGAAATTTGGAGGCACAGATAATTCGTCCTGCAGGTTTTATACTTGTATGTTTCATATTAACGCAAACGAAAATTAATATCGATTCGGATAAGTTGCTACTAGTAATGGGTGTAATTGTATTCGTAACAGCAGTAACCTTTGTAATATTAAGCCCGTATCCATTGCGATTTACTGTACGGTGTTCTGCGCTTCCAAATATTTATGGGTTACCAGCACTTTTTTGTGCGGGTTTTGAATTGTACCATGTCAGTACCGATGTCATTGTAGCTAATGTCTTATTTGGAGGTAACGTAGCTGCAGATGTGAAAATTTCACATCAGCTTAAGTCTTTGGTGTTAATGCCATTTTTAGTTTATCTGATGTATGCACAGAGACAGATTAGTGAGAGCGTCCATTCAGAAGAAAAATGGATCAAAGTTAAAACGGAAGTTCGTTATCTGAAGATAGTTTCAGCATTGTTTGCGATTTTTGGATCAATAATTATTTTTGTTTATATTTATTACTTCGATTATTTTGCTTTTTCGTTGTCGATTTTGTTCTCTATTTTGCTGAGTTCAGCTTCTTTTATTATATTTGGGCCTCAACTAGAGATTAGCTTTCAAATCGGGACAATTTCGAATATTTCGAAATATGTGGTGGAGTTTCTGGCTATACATTTGATTATATTAGTTCTGGTATCTGTGACCAAATTACCCGCAGAAGCGATGTTCCTATTGAATGCGCTAAACATTATTTTCCTTTTTAGTAACATTGGAAAAGTGAATAACCGAAAAGTAGACCAAATAAAGCCATGAGAATTTTCGCTTTGAAGCGCGTTAAGTTGGAAAATATGCTACTTGTTCATTCTTTCCCTGCAATAGTGGGGGGGGGGGTATTTCATTTGGTAAATCTTGCCTTTGTAGCTTTTTTTTCAACGAAATTAGCTAATAGGGAAGTGTGGGCTAAGCTTGCTATTATTTCGCTTATTGCCTGCATTCCGCTCATTCAGCTACTAATGAGTCAAAGTGGATATATCATCGGCCCTGTTGCGCTCGCGAAATACAGAGAGACACTTTCAATTGGTACTTATGATTTTGGTGGGACAGTAAGGTTTACGGCTTATATAAAGTTTATTTTTAACATTGTGACGCTGACTTTTATCACACATGGACTTAGGTTTATTGGTAAAAGTAGATTCAATTTATTAATCAGTCGAGTGTTATTTTTACTTATATTTACCCAGATATTAATGGGTATAATGATTATGTTATTATCGAAACCGTTCATAACAGAACTTGTGTTTCCTATCAAAGGCGCCAGTCCTAATTTTCTTGTTAGGGATCAATTTGGCTACCGCAATTCTGGGTTCTTTTATGAGCCCTCCCATCTATCAATGTTGGTCTCGACGATCACTGCAATCTGGTTGAATTCCTTTTCTCTAAAAAAGATGGCTTTAGCCATTGGTTGCATTGTATTTACATTTTTTACCACACGGTCAGCTACTGGCCCAGCACTGTTCATATTACTGGTGTTCTTAATACGGGCGCCAAGACCGGCTTTAGTCGTCGCGTTTTTGTGCCTATTTTGCTTCCCTCTTGTGAGCAAGTTTATCGCCAGTGAGTTCGGAGGATTGTTTTTCCTCCGTTCGATATTTGAGAGATTTTATTTTCCACAGGTAAATATTTCTAATGTGTTTGGATTTATAACAGGTTTCGATTTTGGGCAAGTATATGCTTTTATACCGATTTACGGGATTGCGATGCAAATAGGAGTATTGGGGTTAGTAATGTTCTTGGTATTCTTTGGAATAAATATTCGTATTTTCTTGATTTTTTTAGTTCTTTGCACAGTATCTCCGCAGCTTTGGTTTTCGATCCAGTGGAGTGCATTGGCATTCCTTTGGGCGGATAACTATCTGACAGATAGGCAATGTAAATGAAACGGAAATTTGATGTGTCAATAGTTACTTCGACGCTAAACTGCCAGAGCGTAATAGCGCGTTGCATGAGCTCGGTAGAAGATCAAAGTCACAATCGCATTGAGCATGTGATTCAGGATGGAGGCTCTGTGGACAATACAGAAACGGTAATTGCAGAAAAATTACATCCGAATGTCAGCTATGAACGAATGCCCGACAAAGGCATATACGAAGGGATAAACAACGCAATTGTACGTTGTAGGGGGGATGTTATTGGTCTTTTGCATTCTGACGATGTGTTCGCATACTCAAACGTTGTTGAAGACGTTATGACATTATTTCGCAGTTCTGATATTGACGTAGTTTATTCAGATTTATCTTTAGGAGTTTTCCTCGAAGATGGATCATTCAAAGTTGTAAGAAAATGGAAAAGTGAAGAATTTCATCCGCGGTTGTTAAGAATGGGGTGGGTTCCACCTCATCCAACATTATTTATAAAACGGAGTATTTTTGATAGAGTTGGTTTTTATAATTCTAATTATAGAATATCGGGAGATTTTGATTTTATGCTTCGTCTATTTAATTTAACGGGCCTAAAATTTAAGTATTTACCAACTGAGACTATTCATATGAGTTTAGGTGGTACTAGTACGAGGGCATTCTATACCGAATTAATTAAACTAAGTGAGGATTTTGAAATATCAAATAAACATGGGTTGCCATTAAGTGGTCTGCTCTTAAAAAAGCTACGTAAATTGCAACAGTTCATTTGAATTGGGATGTGAAGAAATTGGGTATGAAGAAAGCGCTAATAACCGGGGTCACTGGACAAGATGGTTCATACCTCGCTGAATTACTATTGGAAAAAGGATATGAAGTACACGGTATTAAGAGACGTTCTTCGCTTTTTAACACCAACAGAGTTGATCACATCTACCAAAATCCGCAGACTGATTCCGCCAGATTTAAATTGCACTATGGAGATCTCACAGATACATCGAATCTGACACGGATAATTTCGGAGGTAAACCCCGACGAAGTTTACAACCTTGGAGCACAATCCCATGTAGCTGTGAGCTTTGAGGTCCCTGAATACACTGCTGATGTCGACGCCATTGGTACATTGCGTCTACTGGAGGCAATTCGCTTCTTGGGAATGGAGGATAGTACGAAGTTCTATCAAGCCTCCACTTCGGAACTTTTTGGTCTTGTACAAGAGTCCCCCCAAAACGAAAATACGCCGTTCTATCCTCGTTCGCCATATGCTGTTGCAAAATTGTATTCTTACTGGATCACAGTGAATTATCGAGAAGCTTACGGATTGTATGCGTGCAATGGTTTGCTTTTCAATCATGAGAGTTCACGTCGTGGCGAAACCTTTGTTACACGAAAAATTACGAGAGGGTTGGCCAACATTTCCCAGGGGTTGGAGTCATGCCTTTTTATAGGAAACCTGAATGCAAAACGCGATTGGGGGCATGCCAAAGATTATGTGCGTATGCAGTGGATGATGCTTCAAAAAGATATTCCTAAAGACTACGTAATTGCGACAGGACAACAATTCTCGGTTCGTCAATTTGTCATTTGGGCGGCAAAGGAGCTGGGCGTTACATTAGAGTTTTCAGGAAGTGGCGTTGATGAAATTGCTATTGTGGCAACGGTAGAAGGTGACAGCGCTCCCGCCCTAAAAAGTGGTGATGTAGTGCTGCGTGTAGATCCAAGATATTTTCGTCCCGCTGAGGTTGACACCCTCCTAGGAGATGCAACTCTTGCCCACAAAGAATTAGGTTGGAAGCCACAAATCACAGCACAAGAGATGTGCAGCGAGATGGTTTCGGAGGATCTAAAAAGCGCAAAGCGTTACGCTTTATTGAAAAAATATGGCCTTGATATTCCAGTGTCTTTAGAAGGTTAGTGTAAAGTGCTGAAAGTTTATGTGGCAGGTCATCGAGGGATGGTCGGTCGTGCCATCACGCGCAAGCTCTTAGCTCGGCAAACCGCCGGAGTGCAAATTGAGTTGATTACTCGCACGCATGATGAACTCGACCTTTTGGAGCAGTCAGCTGTTAGGGCTTTTATGCAGGAGGAGCAGCCTGATGTGGTCATTTTGGCTGCTGCCAAAGTCGGCGGTATCCATGCGAATAACACCTATCCTGCAGAGTTCATTTACAATAATCTCATGATTGAATGTAATGTAATTCATCAGGCCTTTGAGGCGGGGGTGAAAAAATTATTGCAACTCGGTTCAACATGCATCTATCCACGAGATGGTAGCCAGCCGATGCAAGAAAGTGCACTGCTGACGGGGCCGCTAGAACCCACAAACGAACCTTACGCGGTTGCAAAAATTGCGGGGATCAAACTTTGCGAGAGCTATAATCGCCAACATGGTGTTGACTTTCGATCGGTTATGCCCACAAACCTTTACGGTCCATACGATAACTTCCATGAGAGTAATAGTCATGTTGTGCCCGCTTTGATTCGTCGATTTCATGAAGCTGTACGATCTGGAGCAAAGAAAGTTGAAATTTGGGGAACTGGAAAGCCAAGACGGGAATTTCTTCATGTAGACGACATGGCAGACGCTTCACTTTTCATTTTAGATTTACCAAAACTGAAATATGAGGAGCAAACCAGCCCGATGTTGAGTCATATAAATATTGGCACGGGCAAGGATGTTGCAATCATTGAACTAGGGAATATAATCGCAGATATTGTTGGATTTAGTGGTAAGATTGCGACCGATCATAACAAGCCGGACGGAACCATACGGAAGCTTACTGATACAACTCGTCTAAACACTTTAGGTTGGTCCCCCAAAATAGGCTTGGTAGAAGGTATCGAGCAGACATACGCTTGGTACTTGGAGAATTTGAAAGCCTGCAAAAACTAAACCCGCGGGGTGTCTAGAAAATGCGGGCCGATGCACATGAGAATGACCCAGATGGCTGAACGCGTAAGGCCAAGCCTTCGCATTGGGCATCATAAAGGGTGTATTCCTTATCTTGTAGCTTTAAACCAGATAAAAGCAGAGGTGTAAGTAGCGTTAGCGTTTTCATTTTGTCGCTCCTTCCTATAAGGCCCGCCGCCACTCGATGAGTTCTTTCCTGAACTGCTTTTGATCTAGCTGTTCGTTTTTACAAAATGCAGAAAGAGAGAGTTTTGAATTGCTGAAGCGCTTGAATATTGACTTGCCATGCAGGATTGGCTGCCTCGAAACAGATTTCGCCGAAAATGTCTTTTCAAAGTGCGCACCCACCCGCTTGCTAGCGTTCGAAACACTCTTCTCGTTTAAGTGAGCGTAACCGGCAGTGGTGTCTTGATCGGCGTGGCCAAGCAAGCCGCCAATGATTGTCAGATCAACATCCATATTGACAGCAGTGGACGCGAAACTGTGGCGCAAATCGTGAATTCTGAAACTTGGTAGTCCCAAATCCGTGCGACCCTTTTGCCAAATCTGATTCACCCGATTGGCGAAACGAGTAGGGACTTCGCCGACAAAGATGTGATCATTGTTTCGAGGCAGTGAGGCCAACAATTTGATGGTGGGTTTACCCAGCCAGATAAATTTGGGGCCATTTTTTGAATCAGGCAGTATGATGCGGTTTTGTTCCAGCTGGTGCCAACAGGCAGCTTCTGCTTCACCTCTTCTACACCCTGTCTGCGCAACAAACCTGATAAACGCTAATTCGATTGAATATTCCTGATCCCAATTTGAAGGGATTGCTCAAGTTTGGCGTAGCCATCTGGGTCCAAATACTCTGCGACAAACTCAGATTTATGCCGCCTTAGCCCCTTACATGGATTGCTGCTGGGGAGACGTAGACCGACAATCTCGGCATGGTTCATCAGGTCGGATAGTACAGCTAGGGCACGGTTTTTTGTTCCTGCTGATCCGCCCAACTGGTTGTACCAGGTCACCACATCGTAACGTTCAATCTGGCTCACCTTTCGATCACCCAATATGGGCAAAATCTGATTTTTTAGATTCGACAGATGTCCGCCTCGTGTAGCGGGCTTCCATCCGCTTTTACACTGTGCAAAATACAAGGGCGTAAATTGTTTGATTGATGTGTGAGCCGATAGCTTTGGATGCTCAAGCTGCAATCCATCTAAACAGGCCTCGGCCAAGATACGTGCTTGTGCCAATCCTATGCCGTCAACTCCACCAAGACTTCGTCTTATGGATTTGCCATTTATTCTGGTTTGGACAATCCACGTTTGTTTTTCGCTGCGGATACGTAGACCCAATTGAGGGATCATATCATCCCAAACAACGCTGTCAGGTTTGGAACTATCTACTGGGTGTTTTTGGCTAGTGGGTACCACTTTTAGTTTTGGCATGACTGCCTCCTCTGCTTTCAGGAAAAAATCCACGCAAATCCCTGGAAAGCGCTCAGGAAAAGCGGGGAAGCAGGGAGGAGAAGGGCCGCTCAATCGCCACTCGGGCTCTCTTGCGGCCTAAACTTCCAATTAAACCAACATCTTACTCTTATTCCTATTTTGGACCAAATCGGATGCCGTCCTCAATATCCCTTCACACGCTACGCACCCCCATGCAAAGGGAGAAAGCCGTAGGTTTATCAATAACTTATTGGATTTTCCGATGTGAAAAAATGACATATTTTTTTATGTCAATATTTTCAATAACTTAAGTGATGTTGTCCCACTGAATTTGGGTGCTGTCCCACTGTTTTTGTGGGTGGGACAGGCTATATAAGTATTTGCTAAATCTCTTTCTCTTTAGTTTTTTCGTTTGCCGGCATGCTTTGTTAAGAAGGTTCTTTATCTTCATCATGGGAACGATCGACGATCTTTAGATCAAGAACAAGCTGTGAATATCTGTTCCTTCGTGGCTCAGGGATATTGGAGGTGTGCCAAGATATCTACCGAACGGCATTCCACACCAACCCAAAAAGTGGTTGCCAACGAACAACCCGCCACCAGCTCCCGCCTACCGCTGCGTCTTCCGCCAATCCGGTGCTATCCATGGCCCTACATTTTCCCGCGGCAAAGGTGCTTTGCCCAGAATATGATCTGATGCTTTTTCGCCGGTCATGATGGAGGGCGCATTGAGGTTGCCGTTGGTGATGCGGGGGAAGATGGAGCTGTCGGCGACGCGCAGGGCGTCTATGCCGATGACGCGGCATTCTGGGTCGACGACGGCGTTTGGGTCGTCGGCTTTGCCCATGCGGCAGGTGCCGCAGGGGTGGTAGGCACTTTCGGCATGGTCGCGGATGAAGGCGTTGAGCTCTTCGTCGCTTTGTACGTGTTCTCCGGGTTGGATTTCGTGGCCGCGATAGGGGGTGAAGGCGTCTTGGGCGAAGATTTCGCGGGTCAGGCGGATGCAGGTGCGGAAATCTTCCCAATCTTCCGGGTGCGACATGTAGTTGAACTGAATTTTGGGGTCGGCGGCAGGGTCGGCCGAGTTCAGCGTGACACTGCCGCGGGATTTTGACCGCATGGGCCCCACATGCGCTTGAAAGCCATGGCCTTCGGCGGCGGCTTGGCCGTCATAGCGCACGGCGATCGGCAGGAAGTGGTATTGAATGTCGGGATATTCAACGCCCGGTTTGGAGCGGATAAAGGCGGCGCTTTCAAACTGGTTGGAAGCGCCCACGCCCTTGCGGGTGAACAGCCACTGGGCGCCGACAAAGGCTTTGCCCAACAGATTCCAATATTTAAACAGTGACACCGGCCTGATGGCGGCCTGTTGGATATAAAGCTCCAGATGGTCTTGCAGGTTTTGGCCCACGCCCGGGCGGTCGGCGATTACATCGATATTGTGATCGCGCAGGTGCGCGGCTGGGCCAATGCCCGACAACATCAGCAGTTTAGGCGAGTTGATAGACGAGGCGGCAACGATCACTTCCGCCTCGGCACTGATCACTTCTGTTTGGCCGCCATGTTCAACTTCAACACCGGTGGCGCGACCATCTTCAATGACGATCTTGCGGGCCAGCCCGCGCACGACTGAGACATTGCCGGTTTTCAGCGCCGGTTTGAGATAGGCCTTATAGGCCGACCAGCGTTCACCCTTGTGAATGGTCGCATCATAAGGGCCAAAGCCTTCCTGCTTTTCGCCGTTATAATCATCTGTTGTCTGGTAACCGGCTTGGGCGCCTGCTTTCACAAAGGCTTGCACCAGCGGGTTGTCGCGCTTGCCACGGGAGACGTGCAAAGGTCCGTTCTTGCCGCGCCAGGAGGGGTCGCCGCCATGGCCGCCATCGTCCCAATTTTCCATGCGCTTATAATAGGGCAACACATCGGCATAAGCCCAGCCTTGCGCGCCCATTTCGGCCCAGTGATCAAAGTCGCGCGCGTGGCCGCGCACATAAACCATGCCGTTGATCGAAGAGGAGCCGCCCAACACCTTGCCGCGCGGGGTAACCAGGCGACGGCCGCCCAGATGCGGCTCCGGCTCGCTCTCATAACCCCAATCATAACGCTTCATATTCATGGGGTAGGAGAGGGCGCCCGGCATTTGGATAAAGGGTCCGGCGTCGGTGCCGCCATATTCCACGACAATGACTTTTTTGCCCGCTTCTGCGAGGCGATAGGCAATGGCGCAGCCTGCGGAGCCAGCGCCGATGATCACATATTCTGCGTGCACAACTAAATCCTTAAAACGGGGCTTCCACGTCGTTCATCCCGACATAAACAGTTTTGAGTTGGCTGTAATGTTCAATGGCAGCCTTTGAATTTTCGCGACCAACGCCTGAGACTTTCATGCCGCCAAAGGGCGCTTCCACCGGTGTCAAATTATAGGCGTTGATATAGCAGGTGCCGGCTTCAAACGCCGCGGCCACGCGATGGGCGCGGGTGAGGTCAGCGGTGAAGACGCCTGCGGCCAGACCAAACTCGGTGGCATTGGCGCGCCGGATCGCTTCATCCTCATCGCTAAACCGCAACACGGACATGACCGGGCCGAAGATTTCTTCGCGGGCGATGGTCATCTCGTCGGTAACGTCAGCAAACAGGGTCGGCTCAATATAGAACCCATTGCCCTCAATCACCTTGCCGCCTTTAACAAGACGGGCGCCTTCGTTCTGCCCAATGCGGATATAATTTTCGACAATGTCGCGCTGTCGAGCAGACACCATGGGGCCGATGGTGGTGGCCTCGTTCATCGGGTCGCCAATCTTTGCGTCTGCCATCCGCTCGGCCACCCGCGCGACGAACTTGTCGTAAAGCCCATCTTGCACAAAAACGCGGGTACCGTTCGAGCAGATTTGGCCGGTGGAATAGAAATTGCCATTGATCGCGGCGGCGACGGCATTGTCCAGATGCGCATCATCAAACACCACAATCGGCGATTTGCCGCCCAACTCCATGGTGACATGGCGAATGCCATCTGCGGCGGCGGCATAGACTTTGCGGCCTGTGGGCACCGAGCCGGTGAGGGAGACTTTATCAACGCGCGGGTCGGTCACCAATGCGCCGCCAACGGGGCCTGCGCCTTGCACCACATTAAACAGGCCGTCCGGTGCGCCCGCTTCCTTAAAGATTTCGGCCAGCTTCAGGGCGGTGAGGGGCGTGACTTCGGAGGGTTTGAACACCAGGGCATTACCACAGGCCAGCGCTGGTGCGGCTTTCCAACTTGCAATCTGAATAGGATAGTTCCAGGCGCCGATCCCAACGCACACGCCAAGGGCTTCGCGGCGGGTATAGACAAAATCGCCGCCCGCGACCGGAATATGCTCGCCGGTCAATGTGCCCGCCAAACCGCCGAAATATTCAAGTGCGTCGGCACCAGAGGCCGGGTCTGCGATCAGGGTTTCGGACAAGGGCTTGCCGGTGTTCATGGTTTCAAGTTCAGAGAGTTCGCGGTTGCGGTCGCGCATTAGGTCGGCCGCACGGCGCAAAACGCGGCCGCGTTCGGTGCCGGACAGCGCTGCCCATGCCTTTTGCGCCGCGTTGGCGCTGTCCAATGCCGCATCGATAATCGCAGGTGTGGCCGCATGCAGCGTGGCGATCACTTCGCCGGTATGCGGATAGATCACCTCAATCTTATCGCCGTCCGCATCGTCAACATATTGGCCGTTCACAAAGTGGCTGGCTTGGGGTTGATAGGTCATGCTTATTTTACTCCTGGGGCCCAACAAGAATGGCCATTGGATCGGGATCTGCCTGTTCGGTGGAGATCACATCATTTTCTGAAATTTCGGTGCATTCGGCCGCGATGGCGCGCATCACATGTTGTGAGCCTTCGGACCCGTCCAACTCGGGCGCTTCGCCATCGGCATTGCTCACGCCGCGCGTATCAAGCGCATATCGTAGATAGAGCCCGTCAATCAGACCAGCAATCCGCCGGGCCACGTCGGGCGCCCGTTCGCCGATTTTGGGGCGCAAGGCGTCGACAAGATTGGAATGCAGCCGGCGCTGATACACATATAACAGGCGGCGCGCCTGTTCTGAACGCAACGACAAGGCGTAAAAATTAACCCAGGCGGAAATGGCTTCACGCCGAAAGCTGGTCATGCCGAAACTGGCCTCGGCGATGGCCCCCAGCCGTTCGTCCGGTGTTTTTTTTCCGCGCAAGGCTTGGCGCACATCATTGCCATATTCGCTCAGGATTGAGCGCATGGCGGCCAGAAACAGTCGTTCCTTGTCGTTAAAATAGTGAAAGGCTAGGCCCGGCGACACGCCCGCACTCTGGGCAATCTGGCTGGTGGTCACGTTCAACGTGCCTTTTGCACCGATTTCCCGGATGGTCGCAGCGATGAGTTCCTGGCGTCTTTCTGCTTCCGATTTGCGTGCCATAGAGGTCTTTCCAGATTCGAAGGTTGCATTTCTCGATTAATATATTATTAATTGACCCGTCAATCAATAACTCGCGTATTGATCACACGAACTTTAAAGGGGAACCTCATGAAGCGTACACTTACCGCTGCAATTCTCACGCTGAGCGCAACTTCTGCGCTGGCCAACAGTTGCGAAACAGTCACCTTCTCTGATGTGGGCTGGACCGACATCACCGCCACAACAGCTGCCACCACCACCGTGCTTGAAGCACTTGGTTATGACACCACAACCCGTGTGTTGTCTGTGCCTGTAACCTATGTGTCACTCGAAGAAGGCGATGTTGACGTGTTTTTGGGCAACTGGATGCCCACCATGGAAGCCGATATTGCGCCTTATCGCGAAAAAGGCACCGTGGACACTGTGCGCGCCAATTTACAGGGCGCGAAATATACACTGGCCACAAACGCCGCTGGCGCTGAGCTTGGCATCACCGATTTTGGTTCGATCGCTGAGCATGCCGATGCCCTTGATGAAACCATTTACGGCATTGAGCCAGGCAATGATGGCAACCGTCTGATTCTGGATATGATTGCGGAAAACGCGTTTGGCCTGGAAGGCTTCGACGTGAAAGAAAGCTCGGAGCAAGGCATGTTGTCGCAAGTGGCCCGCTTGACCAAAAAGGGCGAGCCGATCGTCTTCCTCGGTTGGGCGCCGCACCCCATGAACGCCAATTTTGAGCTGACCTATCTTGCCGGTGGCGATGACTGGTTCGGGCCAAACTATGGTGGCGCGACCGTTTATACCAACACCCGCGCGGGCTATGTAGACGAGTGCCCGAACGTTGGCAAATTGTTGCAGAACCTCGAGTTCTCACTTGAGATGGAAAACGAGATCATGGGCGCCATTCTCAATGATGGTGAAAATGCAAGCGATGCAGCAAAAGCATGGTTGAAAGAAAACCCCTCCGTGCTTGACGGCTGGTTGGCTGGCGTCAACACCAAAGATGGCGACGAAGGACTGCCTGCTGTTAAATCAGCGCTTGGCCTTTAAGGCACAACCCTGAAATCAAGGCCTCGCGCCAGGGCGCGGGGCCGATTTTCTTCTAGCATCAGACCATAAAGGGGGCCCACATCGTGGATTGGCTGACGTCATACAAAATTCCCGTAGGCAAAGTCGCAAGTGCGATTTTTGAATGGATTAGAGATCATGCTGAGGGATTGCTCGACCTGCTGTCGATCATTCTAGAGGCCATGATTGATGGTTTTTTGTGGCTGTTACAGACCCCACATCCCTTGCTGGTGATTGCCGCTTTTGTGGTGTTCACCTGGATCATGCAACGCAGCTGGAAAACCTGTTTGCTCGTCGCACTTGGCTTTCTTTTTGTCTTCAACCAAGGCTATTGGGAAGAAACGACTGAGAGCCTGACTTTGGTGCTGTCGGCCTGCATAGTCTGTATGTCTGTTGGTGTGCCGATCGGGATTGCCGCCGCGCACCGACCGCGGCTATACGCCATGATGCGTCCGGTGCTTGATCTGATGCAGACTTTGCCCACCTTTGTTTATCTGATCCCCGCGATTGTATTTTTCGGCATTGGCATGGTGCCCGGGCTGATCGCGACCGTGATCTTTGTGTTGCCCGCCCCAATCCGCTTGACCCAATTGGGCATTTCATCCACGCCCAGCCGGTTGACCGAAGCCGTGCGCGCTTTTGGTGGCACGGATCGCGATGTGCTGATCAAGGCCGAACTGCCCTTTGCCTTTCCTCAAATCATGGCCGGGTTGAACCAGACCATTATGTTGGCCCTCTCGATGGTGGTGATTGCCGCGCTTGTGGGCGCTGACGGCCTTGGCGTGCCAGTGGTGCGGGCGTTGAACCAGGTGAATACCGCCCTTGGATTTGAGAGCGGAATTGTCATTGTTGTGGTCGCTATTTTGCTGGACCGTATGTTGAACCGGGGGTCTTCTGAACAATGAGTGTTGCTGTAAAAATCGATAATGTCTCCATCGTATTCGGTGATGCGCCAGAAAGTGCACTGCCCTTTATGGATGAAGGGTTGGACCGCTCCACTGTGCAGGAGAAAACCAATCAAGTGCTGGGCGTGCATAATTGCTCGCTTGAGGTGAATGAGGGCGAAATATTGGTCCTGATGGGCCTGTCCGGCTCCGGCAAATCTACACTTTTGCGCGCCGTAAATGGCCTTAACCCGGTGGTGCGCGGTGCCGTGCACGTGGATGAAGGCGATGGACTGATGAATGTCACCGAAGCGTCGGAGGCTGATTTGCGCCGTATACGTCGAGAGCGCGTGGCGATGGTGTTCCAGCAATTTGGCCTGCTGCCTTGGCGTAGCGTGGCAGAAAATGTTGGGCTCGGATTAGAGCTGGGCGGCATGTTGAAAGCAAAACGCCGCGAAGTGGTGATGGAACAGCTGGGTCTTGTGGGCCTGTCCGAATGGGCAGACAATAAGGTGAGCGAGCTTTCCGGCGGCATGCAACAGCGCGTGGGGCTGGCCCGCGCCTTCGCCACCGAGGCGCCCATCCTTTTGATGGATGAGCCTTTTTCCGCCCTCGATCCGCTGATCCGCACCAAATTGCAAGACGAGCTTTTGGAGCTGCAGGAGCGGCTGAAACGCACCATCATCTTTGTGAGCCACGATCTGGATGAAGCTTTCAAACTGGGCAACCGCATTGCGATTATGGAAGGCGGGCGCATTGTGCAATGCGACACGCCCAATGGCATCGCCAACAACCCGGTCAGCGATTATGTGGAAGAATTTGTCGCCCACTCCAATCCGCTCACCTTCTTGCGGGCAAAAGATGTGATGACCGATGAGGACATGAGCGGTGATTTGCAGGTGGACGAAAACACCCCGGTCATGGAGTTCGCCGCCGATCTGAGCGCAACCCATCAATCAGTTGTCGTCACGCGCGACGGGAAGCCAGTGGGAATGGTCACCTCGGATTCGCTATTGCGCCGATTGGTGACGTGATGGTGGCGCGGCGAATGGATCGCCGCGCGATCAATGCGTTCGGTCCCGGGGCTTTCGCGACGTGTTATCAGCGGCAGAGGTGTTTCCCGCTTGCCAGGTTTACGAGCCGTTAATTTCGGCCAGCAGCTCGTCGGTGGTCACCTGTCGGCAATAGCCTTTGATGGTGTTGAGTGAATTATCATGCCGCGCCTGGCTATAGGTGGCGCAGGCATCGGTGACCTGGGTGACCAGATAGCCCAAATCGCAGGCATCACGAATGGCACTTTCCACACATTGGTCGGTGATGATCCCAGAGATCACCAACTGCTTAATGCCCAGATTGCGCAACACATAATCGATGTGGGTCGACACAAAGACCGATGAAGAGGATTTAGGGAATATAATTTCATCCTCACCCGGCGCCAGTTCGTCGATCACTTGGCCGTCCCAGGACCCTTTGGGCACGTTGAACCCGGTAATTTTGTAGTCGAGCGACCGGTCACGTCCGTCCAAGGTGAGGCTTTCAATGGTGGTGTACAGCACCTCCATTTTTTTTGCCCGGAACGCCTGTTGCAGCCTTTGCATATTGGGCACCACCTGCTGCTTCATCTGCTCAAAGAACCAGCCATAGTCCTTTTCAAAATCAGCATCGCTCAGATCCTTGAATTCGCCACCGTCGCGTTTGGCGGCGAAATTTTGAACATCGATAAACAGGATGCCGGATTGATGGGCGTCAAGTGGAATATTGCGCGAAAGTGGGGTCATGATAAATCATCCAAATATTGTGTGGTCGCCAGGGCCAGCTGCGCGGCCCATAGATTTTGTCCATTCTCTGTCGATATTTGATCGTTGCGAATTTCAATCAAAGAATGTGGAATATTGTTTCGCTCACCATGATGCGGCACGAACCAATCGCTCTCATCATCTATTTGATAAGGCTGATTCATGCCGATGGCGAGGTCTGGTTGTGCCTGCTGAACATATTTTGCCAACATGGTCGGCGTCGCCGCATCACCCCGATAGAGAAAGGCGAGGGGCCACGGTCGGGGCTCCTCACCCAATGTTGGCGTGAAACTGTGAATTGAGAGCACCAAGCGATAACGCTTGGAGTGAATGGCGTCTTCCACCGCGTGGTGAAACGGCCAGAAGATTTCATCAACGCGCTGTTGTCGGGCTATGGCACTCAAATTCTGGTTGCCGGGAATTGGCACATTGTCCGCAATTTCAGGCATAGCATCGGGTGCCTCCGGCGGGCGGTTGCAATCCACAACCAGCCGACTATAGCGCTGCAAGAGCGCAGGGGCATTCAGCAGTTTGGCCATCCTTTTGGTGACGGCTGCCGCGCCAATGTCCCAGCCAATATGCTTGTCCATATCGGTGTCGGCGAGATTTAAACCATTGAGTTTTTCGGGCACCATTTGTCCTGCATGTTCGCACACCAAAAGCACGTCGGCATCGCCTTCGGGGTTGAAAAAGTCAATGGGGTTCGGGTCAGCGTCTGTGAGAAGACGCTGTGCAGGGTCAGTTAAAGCCATGTCGCGTCTCCTAAACTTTTTCGGCTTTCAAAGAAGCGGCTGGCAATAGGCCGTTGGGGCGCATCAGCAACACGAGGACCACAAGGCCGAGGCCAATCGGGTCTCGGAACTCCTGCAGCGCGGGCGGCAGGAAGGCGGCGAGATAGATCTCGATAAAGCCCAGGAGAAACCCGCCTGCTACCGCACCGCGCAAACTGCCCAGGCCGCCGAGAATGGCCGCAATGAACGCTTTTAATACTGGGGTGAAGCCCATAAGAGGGTCAACGGAAGCCCGCTGGCTGACCCAAAGGATGGCGGCCACGCCCGCCAACAGACCAGAAATGGCAAATGCCCCGGCAATCACGGTGTTGGCGCGGATACCCATCAGACGGGCAACGGCGAAATCTTCTGCCGCAGCGCGCATGGCGATGCCATATTTCTGTTTTGACAAAAAGCGATCCAGAAAGATCAGCATGATCACTGTTGAGATGATCGCAACCAATTTATTGACGCCGATCACCAGGCCACCAATCATGATGCTGCCGGAAAGGGCTTCGGGCAATAGCACCGGTTGTGACCGCACTGAAATCAGGTTTTGGAACAAGACTTGCAAAATCATCGCCACGGCAAAGCTGGTGACCAACATGGTGGCGCCCGAACTGTTGCGCACAGGTCTAAAGGCGACGCGCTCCATCAACACTGCTGCGAAAGTGGACGCGAGAAGGGCGAGCGGCACGGCAAACACAAATGAGATGCCTGCCAAGCCACAATACATCAGCACATAGCCAGCAATGGTCATCAATTCGCCGTGGGCGAAGTTGATCAGGCCCATAATGGAAAAGACCACCGCCAAGCCAAGCGCCAAAAGCGCATAGGTGCCGCCAAGGGCGAAGGCATTGACCGTTTGTTGTAAAAAGAGTTCCATTTTACGCGCCCCCTAAATAGGCATTTTGCAAGTTGGTGCTGGCCGCAAGGTCTTTCGCCGCGCCAGAGGTGGCGATCCGTCCATTGGCCAGCACATAGGCGCGGTTGGCCACTTCTAGGGCCATGGAGACATTTTGCTCCACCACCAAAATGGTCACGCCTTGCTGGTTCAATGTGGTGATCAGTTCAAAAATCTGTTCTATAATTTTGGGTGCGAGGCCAAGGGACGGCTCGTCCAGCAGCAACATTTTGGGGTTGCTCATCAACGCGCGCCCAACGGCCAGCATTTGTTGTTGTCCGCCAGAAAGGGTGCCTGCAAATTGGTCGCGCCGCTCCGCCAAAATGGGAAAGAGGGTATAGACCCGATCCCACGCGGCAGCGATTTCGTGTGGGTCCTTCATGCCAAAGGCGCCCATTTGCAAATTCTCTGCCACGCTTAATGTGCCGAACACGCGCCGCCCTTCAGGCGACAGGGTTATGCCCAAGCCAGGCAACATTTCAGGCCGCAGATTGGTGATATTTTGCCCGTCGAATTGTACCTCGCCACCGAAGGTGGGCACCAGCCCGGCAATGGCATTCAAGGTTGAAGATTTGCCTGCGCCGTTGGCGCCGAGCAGGGCAATAATCTCGCCCTGCTCAACTTCGAAATTGATCCCGTCAACCGCCTGGACCGCGCCATAGCGCACATCAAGCGAACGGACTTGGAGTAGCGGTTGAACCATGATCAATGCTCCTTTGCCTTACTGCATTTTGGGGGCAGGAATGATGGCTGGATTAGGAGAAGGCTGGCCAATCAATTGACGTTTGCCATCCATCACTCCGATCAAGGTCACTTCCCGCACAGGCATGCCGTTGGTGCCTTTGTAGGTGATCAGGCTGGTTGCACCCTGCACATTTTCCAAATTGGCAATGGCATCGCGCAATTCTTGTGAGGTGGCATCAGGCCCCGCCGCAAGGCTGGCGGCTTCAATCACTTTCGCCAAGTCGTAACCAATCGCGTTGAACACTGTTTGGGACTCTTCGCCATAGGTTTCCTTGTATTTGGCATTAAACTCAGCCATTGCGCTGTTTTCAGTGGGGTGACCGGCCGTGGTGAACACCAAACGGTCAGCTGCTGGCCCGATTGCAAAGGTGGTTGGGCTATCAATGCCGTCAGAACCAATCACCTGGCTGGTGACACCCGCTGCCCGCAACGCTTTGATGAAGGATGGGAAGTCAGGCTCATAAGCAGATGTCATCACGACATCTGGCTGAGGATCCATATTGGCAATTCGAGTGGCAATCGCAGAGAAATCCTGTTGGCCAAGCGTGTATGTGTCTTTGCCAACAACTTCACCGCCCAAGGTTTCCATAACATCCGCAAAATAGAGCGGCATGGAGGTATATTGGGTATCTGGCGAATAGACGATATAGGCCGTTGTCATGCCCTGGTCATATGCCCATTGGGCAGACACGGTGGCTTGCACATTGTCGCCCGGGAAGTTGGCAAACATATAGTCGCCGCCAATCATGGGCAGGGTGGGCGATGAGGCGCAGGTGGAAATGGCGGGCACTTGTGCGCTGTCTACGATGGAAATTGCCGCCAATGATGGATCCGCATCACATGGCAAGATCAGCACTTTAACGCCGGCGTCAACCAGTTCCTGCGTGGCAATGGCGGTTTGCGCCGCGTCTGAGCGCACATCTTTTTGCACCAGTTCAATTTTAAGGGTGCCGCCAATACCTCCGGCCGCGTTGATTTCATCAACGCCCATTTGCAGGCCCTCAACGACGGGGCCATCATAGTGGGCCAAAGCGCCGGTTTGCGCGGTGGCCACACCCACTTTAAGTGTGTCGGCATAGGCGCTACCCGAAAGGGCCATGGCCAAAATACCGGTCGTGAGCAAAGTCTTTTTCATGTCTTCCTCTCCTTTTATGGCGGGTCGGCTATGCCGACCGGCCCAAATAGGCTTCCACAACGGCTGGGTTGTTTCGGACTTGTTCAGGTGTCCCCTCAGCAATCATTTTGCCTTCGTTTAGGACCGCGACGCGGTCGCAAAGCTCATTGATCAATTTTAGATCGTGATCGACGATCAGAATGCCGATGCCCAACTCCGCACAAAGCTTGCGCAGCGTTTCCATCAGACCATCTGTCTCTTCGCGGTTCATGCCCGCGGCAGGCTCATCCAAAAATAACAAGGTGGGTTCGCAGGCGAGGGCGCGGGCAATTTCCACCCGGCGTTGATCGCCATAGGACAGGGTGCCGGAATCCGCATCCGCGCGATCCAACATGCCCAACCGCTCCAGGGCCGCATAGGTGCGTGCCTCAGCGTTCTGCCCCCCTCGGGTAGACAGCGCGGCCACATGCACGTTTTGATAAACCGTCAAATCCGGGAACAAGCGGATATTTTGAAAGGTACGGGCAATGCCGAAATTGGCCACTTGATTGGATTTACGGCCAATCAATTCTATCTCGCCCAGTTTCACGCTGCCCACTGTTGGCTTCAGCACGCAAGACAGCATGTTCATCACTGTGGTTTTGCCAGACCCGTTGGGGCCGATCAGGCCGAAAATCTCACCGGGTTTAAGGGTCAGCGACACATCATTCACCGCCGTCAATCCACCGAACTGCATAACCAGTCCACTTGCTTGCAGTTCGGTGCGCTCTTCCACCGGCCTTGCGGCCACGGGAGCATTTGGGGGAGAGATGTCGCGGGCGAAGAATCGTTCTTCCCATTCCTTGAGCCCGGCCAAACCATTGGCCTTACGGAACATAGCGAACAAGATGATTAACCCGATGCCGATCTGGGTGGTGCCGAAAATGGTGGGCATCTCAAACCCAAACAGGGTGAAGCCGCTTTCAAACCGACGCAAAATTTCGGTGATCAATGTGATCACCACTGCGCCCGTAAAGGCCCCGGTGACTGTGGACATGCCGCCGACAATTAACATGGACAGCAAAAAGAATGTGTCCGTAAAATAGAACTTTTTGGGGCTGAACGCGCCCAGAAAATGCGCCAGCAACGAGCCAGCCAAGGCCATCAACATGGCGCTCACGATAAAAGAAATCAGGCGCTCTTTTTGAATATTGATGCCCACAGCATTGGCGGCGATGGCATTGTCGCGCCCGGCGCGCAAGCGTAAACCAGACACCGAATCCCGATAGAGCCGCGCCGCGATCAGGGCAATGATGCATGCGATGGCGGCGGTCCATAGCGTGGTCTCGCGCGGCACGCCGAAAAAGGTTTGTGCCCCCCGCGTGACATCGCGCCAACCAATGGTGACGCCATGCACAATAATCAGGAGACCAAGGGTGGCGATGGTGGCTGCAGAGCCTTCCAATCGCCCGATTGCCGCCCCGATGATGGCGGCGACCACACCGACAAACAGCACGGCAATGAGGGTTGCTGAAACAAAGTCAAGTTGCGTGGCCGCCAACCAGCTGGGGAGATTGGGCAGGGTTGCTGTTTTCAACGGCACCGGCAATGTGAGCAGTGCCGCGCAATAGGCGCCAATGCCCATAAAGCCCACATGGCCAAAGCTCAAAATGCCGCTATTGCCGCTATATACGCCAATGCCAGCCACCCCGATTAGGGAAACCAGAAACACGATCATGGTGCGTTCCAAGGCACCACTGCCAAAACTGGTGAGGCCGGCAATCGCGATAATCACCAGGAAAATCGCCGCCGAGGCAAAAACAATATGGCGCTGTGGTGCAGTGATCATTTATTCTCCCCCAAGAGATTGGACGCTTTTAGGATTTGATAAATATTTTTCAAAGTCAACATATAAAATTTTGATTGACGAATTTTTTTCATTTGCAATAATGGCAAATGTGGGGAGGAATTTATGACAGTTCGGGTACAGCTCGCAGAAAAAGCGGATGAATTTACCGCCAATGAGCGCAAGCTCAGCGCTGCTATATTGGCGGATTATCCGTTTGCTGGGTTGGCGCCCATTCAGGCGTTGGCCGAGAAGACCAACGTTTCTGCCCCCACCATCTCTCGTTTTGTGACCAAGCTTGGCTATGCGGGCTTTCAAGATTTCCAGCAGCAACTGATTGCTGAATTGAAAGAAGGCCAAAAATCGCCAGTGGATTTGCACCCGACAAGGCGACAGGTGGAAGGCGACGATTATTTGAAAGGATTTTTTCAGCGGGCCGAGCAATTGCTGCACGAAACCTGCGACATGATCGCCGCCAGCCAATTTGAGCGGGTCTGCGCTATGTTGTCAGATGACAAACGCGGGCTTTTCTTGATTGGTGGTCGGATGAGTGACCCTATCGTGCAATATCTGTCGCGTCATTTGCGCCAATATCGCGCCAATGTGTTTCACTTGCCCTCGGACCCTGAAGTATGGCCGGAATATTTGCTGCGCATGCGGCCCAAGGATATTTTGGTGACCATAGACTTTCGGCGTTATCAAAAATCACTCGCCGAATTGGCGCAGATGGCGGTCCATAATCAAGGTGCCCGGCTGGTGCTGATCACCGATAAATGGATGTCGCCCATTTCAAAAGATGCACAAGAAGTTTTGCCCGTCCCCATTGATAGCGGAACTGTTTGGGACAGTTATGCAGCGGCGCTGGCTCTGGCTGAGGCCATTGTCGCCCGTGTGACCGAGACCAACTGGGATCAAACCCGCAATCGCATTGAAGCCTGGGACGCGGCTCGATTGAATTTTGAAGGACGTAAAATATGATCAATAGCCCACTTGTTTTTGCCGCGACCTGTGACTTGTCTGGTCAAGTACGTGGCAAAGCCTTTCCCGTGTCTGAACGCGCTGGTCGCGCAAAAAAAGGGATTGGCTGGGTACCGACCAACAGCCTGATCACTTGCTTTGATGGCATTGCGCCGTCGCCGTTTGGTGCTTTGGGCGATTTGGTTATTGTTCCAGACGAGAAGGCGGAAATCTGCGTTGAGTTCGAAAAAGGCAACCCCGCTGAACGCCTGGCGCTTGGCGATATTTGCACGTTGGATGGCACCCCTTGGGGGCTGTGCCCACGCTCCATATTGCAAGCCGCACTTGAACGGCTGGATCGTGCCGCGGGTTTGCAGGTCAATGCCGCCTTCGAACATGAGTTTCAAATGCCCGATCTTGACCTGCAACCTGGCGAGGCCTTCAATTATGGGGCCTTCAGCCATCACCGCGTGTTTGGTGAGGCACTGGTGGCCGCCATGGAGGCGGGGGGCATCAAGCCCGACACATTCTTAAAAGAATATGGTGCCCGTCAGTTTGAAGTGACCAATGCGCCAGCGCTGGGCAAAAAAGCTGCAGATTGGGCGGTTTTGTTGCGCGAATTGACAAAACGTTTGGCCCGCACCATGGGCCATCATGCCAGCTTTGTACCGATCATCGACCCCGACGGTGTGGGCAATGGCGTGCACGTGCATATCAGCTTTTTGGATCAGCACGATGCGCCGGCCACCTATGATGCCGACCATCCTTATGGCATGAGCGCCACAACTGGGTCTTTTATTGCCGGTATTTTGAAATATCTCGATAGCTTTTTGGCGCTCACGGCCCCAAGCGACATTTCTTATTTGCGGCTCACCCCGCATCGTTGGAGCGCCGCGTACAATAATCTTGGCTATCATGATCGGGAAGCCTCAGTGCGGATTTGCCCGATCACCGCCAAAGACGAAAAGAAACGCGCCAAGCAATATAATTTTGAATTCCGCGCTGCCGACGCCGCCGCCTCCCCCTATCTGGTGATGGCCGCATTGGTACATGCCGGTGCACAAGGCATTGAAGACAATTTGCCCATGCCGGATGTGACACAAGAAGATTTGTCCGAATTGCCTGAGAGCGAGTTGCACGCGCGCGGCTATGTGCGTTTGCCCCAAACATTGAGCGAGGCACTTGATCGGTTCGAGCAAAATGAAACCGTGCGCTCTTGGTTTGATCCGCAATTCAGCGACGTCTATCTGGCCCTCAAACGCGCCGAGATTGAACATGTCAAAGACTTGTCCGATCTCGAAAAATGCGCGCTCTACTCCAAGGTGTATTGAGCGGCTAAATCTGATTGGCGGACTGGAGCAAAACGAACATGACACCCCTTTATGAGCGCGATAGGGCAGCCCTTTCATCGCTGCAGAAACTGCGGTTTTTTCCTCTTTCTGTTACTGGTGGTGCGGGTTGCCTGCTGATCGAAGAAGGTGGGCGGGAGTTGTTGGATCTCTCTGCGTCGTGGGGCGCGGCTAGTCTTGGACATGGTCATCCTGCTATGCGGGCAACTATAGAGCGGGCGCTGTCCAATCAGGCTGGCGCATCGATCCTTTCGGGAACAAATGAACCCGCAGTCGAATTGGCTGAAATGCTGTTGAAATTGACGCCCGGAAAGGACGATCATCGCCGCGTTTGGTTGGGACATTCTGGGAGTGATGCAAATGAAACTGTTGCGCGGGTTGTGCCTGCTGCTACCGGGAGGTCGCGCATCATGGCATTTTCGGGAGCTTACCACGGGGGCACGCAAGGATCGATGTCTGTATCAGGACATAGTGCTCAAGAGGGTGCTACAAAGGCTGAGGGCCTCACTTTGGTGCCTTACCCCGATTCCTTTCGGCCGTTTGAAAACGACCCCACCGGCGATGCTTTGCTGACCCATATTGAACGTTTGCTCGCGACAAGTTGTCCCGGCGATGAGGTGGCTTGTTTCTTCATAGAGCCTATTCAGGCAGATGGTGGTTTAATTGTTCCGCCCGAAGGCTTTCTGGCGCGTCTGTCAGAAATATGTGCGCATTATGGAATACTGACGGTTTGTGATGAAGTGAAGGTTGGGTTGGCGCGCTCGGGTCTTTTGCATTGTTTTGAACATGAGCGCATCGTGCCGGATATCGTAGTTTTTGGCAAAGGGCTGGGGGGTGGCTTACCCATTTCAGCTGTTGTTGGCCCATCTTGGCTCATGGATCACGCGCCAGCATTCTCCATGCAGACGTTGCACGGCAATCCCGTTTGTGCATCGGCGGCTCTGGCTGTGTTGAAAACGATTCAGGCGGAGGGTCTCGTCTCAAGAGCACAAGAAGTCGGGCGCATCCTTACAAGCCATATCGCCGGTGCAACGGCGCAGCAACCTGAGGTCGGGCATATACGCGGACGGGGGTTGGCCATTGGTGTCGAGCTCATAAGAAAGGAGGATGCTGAGCCAGATGCAGATCTGGCGCGCAAAACTGTTTACCGAGCATGGCAACTTGGCGCGGTCTTTTATTATGTGGGTATGAATTCCAACGTGCTCGAACTGACACCGCCACTTATTCTAACTGAAAATGAAGCGGAGACCGGCGCGCAAATATTGGCGCAGGCGATCAAAGATGCTGCGTCAGGCATGGTTGGTGACGATGAGGTGGCTGAATTCACAGGGTGGTGATTGGCTTGGCTCTCTATTTCATTTTCTTACAAACGTTTACCAAAGTATCCTTGAAATTGATCGGCTCACCTCCAAGGTTCTCAGACCGATAAACACGCAGATCAGGCAGCGCTATCATTTTCATAGATGCCCGAAATGGCTTGAACAAGCTTATCTTCTGTCACCTCATCAGAGGTGAATGTATGCATGATTTCGCCGTGGAACATGGCGACAATTCTGTCTGAAACGCTCAAGATCTCTGGCATTTCGGACGAAATGACGATGACCGCATAGCCCTGGCCCGCCAACTCCCGGATAAGGTTATGGATTTCCGATTTAGACCCGACATCAATGCCGCGGGTCGGCTCGTCCACGATTAGCAAGTTGGGGTGCATCGACAGCCATTTGCCAATGACAATCTTTTGCTGATTGCCGCCAGAGAGATTGCCCACAATCTGCTTCCAATTGGGCGTTTTGATTTCTAGCTTTTCCTTGTATTTTTGGAAAATATCCTGTTCCGCTGCTGGTGCTGTCAGGTTGCCTACGGTCAGGTCGTCGATCTGTGGCAATGTCATATTTTCTCGGCAATTCATACCCAAAACCAGCCCTTGCCCCTTTCGGTCTTCCGGCACCAAGGAAATACCATGATTGATGGCGTCGGCGGGCGAGTTAATCTCCACATGTTTGCCATTGAGATAGATCTCGCCACTGGTCTTGCGCCGCATGCCAAAGATCGTCTCCGCCAGTTCGGTGCGGCCAGCGCCCACCAGTCCGTAAAAGCCAACCACTTCACCAGCATGGACATTGAAACTCACATCCTTAAACAAATCGCCACAGCTCAGATTTTTCACTTCCAGCGTGATCTCTTCTTTTGTCGCCGATTCTTCAGGCCGGGTGTGTTCAAGGCTGCGACCAATCATCAGTTTGGTCAGTTCATCATGGTCTGTCTCGCTGGTCTTGAGTGTGCCGCGATATTCGCCGTCGCGCAGCACCGAAATGCGATCAGAAATCCGGAAAATTTCCTCCATCCGGTGGGAAATATAGACAATACCCACACCCCTTGATTTCAGGTCCTCGATGATGTCAAACAACACAATTTTTTCGGCATCGGTCAATGAGGCGGTGGGCTCGTCAAAAATAACTGTTTTTGCGTCCACCGTTAGGGCACGCGCAATTTCAACCATCTGTTTGTTGGCAATTGACAAGTCGCCCACAATGGTTTGCGCTTTAAAGCCACAATTCAGTCGATCAAGGATTTCATCAACGTCGCTATAAAGCTTGGCCCAGTCGACCCGGCCGAAGCTTTTCAAGGGCAACTCGCCCATATAGATGTTCTCTGCAACTGAGAGTTCTTCGGCAAGACTCAACTCCTGGTGGATGAACACAATGCCTTTGTTCTTTGCCTCAAGCGGTGTGCGCAAAATGGTTGGCTTATCGGCCACTAGGATTTGACCCTCATCGGGCTGATAGATGCCGCCCAAAACCTTCATCAGCGTTGATTTGCCGGCGCCGTTTTCGCCCATCAGAGCGTGCACTTCGCCCGGCAAAATATCAAGACTGACCTTATTCAGCGCGATAACACCAGGAAAGGTTTTGACGATATTTTTGAGGGTCAGAACCGGTTTTTGATCACTCATGCCTTCAACTCCTGTTCGCCTTTGCGGTTCAGCTGGCGGTCAATATAGAGAACCACAATCAAAATGCTGCCGATCACCAGGTTCACCATGGCCGTATCTGCACCGATATGGCCCAGCCCTTTGCGCATCAACTGGATGGCAATCACGCCACCTACTGTGCCGATGATCGAGCCGCGGCCACCGGCAAGTTTGGTGCCACCCAGCACAACGGCTGTGATGATCCAAAGCTCATACAGCATCCCGTCATTAGGGTTCACCGACCCGCTGGCCGAATAGAAGGTGACGGAACTCACCGCCACGAGAAAGCCGATCAATACATAGTTCCACACCATGTGCGGCCCCACCCGAATGCCTGCATTGACGGCGGCGGTGCGGTTGTCGCCTATGGCGAAGGCGTTGCGTCCATGGGCCGTGCGTTTTGTCAGCCACCATGTGAAAGCAATGCACCCCGCAAAAATCAAGATGGGCAACGGAATGCCCAGAGGTGTCGATTCCGCAATGTCGACCAAAGTCCAGTTCAAATGGTAGGTGGGCTGCTCGCCATTATAAAGGAACACCAGCCCACGATAACCAAGCATGGAGCCAAGGGTGACAATGAAGGCGTCCACGCCGGTTTTCCAAACAATCAGGCCATTTATCGCACCCAATATACTGCCGACCAGAATGGCCAATGTCCAAGAAACGGGGATCACCCAATCGCCGAGACCGGCAAAAATCGGCCAGGTCATTGTATCAAGAAGCACGATGGCACACAGGGCAAAGATCGGGCCCACCGAAAGGTCGATATTGCCATTAATCATGATGATGGTCATGCCAAGCGCAATGATCCCCAAGGGCACGGTTTGCTTGATCAAAAGCAGCATATTGTCCGGGGCCAAAAAGCTGCCTTCGGACAGCGATAAGAACTCGCCGGCAATGCCAAAAAACGCCAACTCCAGTGCAATAAAGATCCAGATTGCGCTTTCGCGGAGGTGTTTTGCAAAAATTGTCCTCTTCATCATCAGGTCCTCAAGCGATTGGCGACCACAATTGGCCGCGTTTGGCGGCAATATCGAGCCAGACCGCCAGAATGATGATGACCCAGGTGACGATGTACTGCACATAGAACTCAAGCCCGATCAGCAATAGTCCATTTTGTATAAAGCCGAGAATGAGCACACCGATCACGGTTTTAAAAATGGTGCCAGAGCCCCCTAACAAAGAGGCGCCGCCCAAAATGACGGCGGCAAGAACTTCAAGTTCAAGGCCCTGACCCACTGTGTTTTGACTTCCAAGGCTTCGGCTGGCTTGAATAAGCCCTGCCACGGCCACGCAAAATGAGGAAATGAGGTAGCAGTAAAACACGATACGCGCGCGCGGAATGCCGGAAAAGGTGGCGGCAACCCCGTTGCCGCCAACCGCATAAACTTTTCGGCCAAATGGTGTCTTTGAGAGGAGAAGGGTTAACCCCGCCGCCAGCAACGCGAAAAGCAAAATCGGGACAGGTAGTCCTAATATCTCGCCTTGCCCGAAGATGCTGAACCATGTGCCGTCTTTGTCGGCGATGTCCATGTTTTTGCCGCCACTATAGGTCAAGGTTAGTCCATGAATGGCTGAGAGCATGCCCAGCGTTACAATGAGCGAATTTAGCTTGAGATACCCCACCAGAAATCCGATGAGCGCCCCAAGGGCCATGGTCATCGCAAACATCACGGGTATGCCCAGAATTGGGCCGATTTTATCGTGCAGGTCCAAAACAACAATGGTGGAGAAGGACATCATGGAGCCGACAGATAGATCAAGATTGCCGCTCACCACCACAAAGGTGACGCCGATGGCCATCACGCCCAGAATGGCAGATGACCGCACGACCCCAAGCACATTATCAGATGTGATAAAGCGTGGGTTTAGCACGGTGAATACAATCATGAAGATGATAAAGGCAACGAGGATGCCATGCTTGGCCAATAACTCCCCGATCACCTTCAAATTACCCTGCGCCATGGTCCCCCCTCAAAGCAAACGGTGCGGCAAATTTTGAAAGATAAGTATAGCTCAGGCACGCGTGAACACTATTCACACGTGCCTGACATAGCGTTGCCTAGAAAACAGGCTTATCGAACTCGGACATGTTGTCCTGCGTAATCTTTGGAGTGTCGAAATAGTTCAAAAGCGGCACGTCTTTGCCTTCCAACACATCAATGGCCGTTTTCAATGCAGCTTCCGCATCATCAACGGGAGACTGGTAGATTGACCCCCAATATTCGCCGCGCTCCATGGCTTCATAGCCCACAGCGAAGTTTGTGGCCCCAACGAAAATGATGTCATCGGCACGATCAGCAGCTTTGGCTGCGTTCAGGGCGCCCACACCCATATTGTCGTCACCGGAATATACACCATCAATATCATCATATTTCACCAGGAAGGCTTCCATAACCTGCTGTGATTTCTCTCGATTCCAGTCACCCGGCTGAGTTTCCATAAGCGTCACATTCGGGCAAACTTCGGGGAGACGATCTTCAAAACCAGCGGCCCGCTCAATAGCGGTTGTATAGCCGGGCTGACCAGAAATCTGGACGATCTGGGCTTCGTCTTCGATGCCCATTTCCTTGAATTTGTCGCACATAATTTCGGCTGAGCGAGAACCCTGAGTGATATTATCGGGCCCAGAGAAGGAGGCGATAAACTCAGCACCTTCTGCAGCGATGTTCGAGTTGGTTACAATCACGGGAATGCCGGCACCAAATGCCTTGCGCACAGCCGGGATAACCGCTTGTCCATTGGTTGGCCAGATAATGATGGCGTCCACTTTTTGCTGGATAAGGTCTTCCATCTGCGCGATCTGGCGGGCAACGTCGCCACCGGCATCCAACACCACAGCGTCAACTTTATCATTTGCTTCCGCCGCCGCGATAAAGGCCTTTTCATAGGTGGTTTGATAGCTGTCGACGCCCACATTATTTTGCGTGATGCCAATGGTGAAGTCAGCTGCGCTGGCAGCCCCCGCCATCGCAAACGTTGCTAAAGCTGTTGAAACGACAAGCGTTTTTTTCAAATTCATTTCTTTCCTCCCAATGAATTCCAGTGAATCGAATTCACAAACTGTTCTTGAGGTGAAAACCCAAGACACCATCCGAGATCGAATAGCTCACTCGATTGAAGCAAATAACTCACACATAAATAGTCGAAATAATATCCATGATGGATATTTTTTAGTCCAATATGGATAGAATGGGCATTTAACGGCATTCAGTTTGAACATTTTATGGAGGTGAACATGCCGAAAGGAAAACATGATGGTTCTCGACGGTCAAAAACAGCCATGGCGAACGCTTTAAGAGCGAGGCCAAAAATCATGGGGAGGAATGGCGCATCAGAACAGGCAACTTCGTCACAGCACAGGGTAGATATCCTGCAAACTGTTGAATTTCTCGACAGCTTTATGGACGAACTTGACCATGCTTTTGAGGTATACGCGCCAAATCCGTATATCAGAATGTCTTTGCATCTCATTCAAAACCACTTTTTAGGGAAGACGGTGACGCCAACATCACTGATTGGTGCGTCTGGCGTTCCCTATGCGACGGCGAACCGCCGTTTGAATGAGATGGTGGAGCGCGGTCTTGTAGACCAACGCCCGCGCACCCAGTCCGGCAAGACTTATTCCATGCATCCAAGCGACAAGCTGTTGAAATCTTGGATGCAGTTTTCCGAACGTGCAAAGCGTCTCGCTAGTCAAAGCTTTGTTGGTGCAGAAGGCGAAGAGGGAGCGGCAGACTATTACTTTGGTGGTTCATACATGGCCGCTAAATCTATCCCACCCATGAAAATTTTGCCTGAGCCATTGAAGTTGAACGGCGGATTGCGCGTATTGGTGCACGGTGACCCAACCTTCATGGTGATGGAGTCATTGAAGCGCCAATTTGAACAGGTAGTTGGCACGCCGATCCATCAAAGGGCATTTTCGATCGACCGCTTGCGAGAGGAGATTCTGCGCAATGCCGATCGCAAGGCCAGCATGTATGACATTGTGGCAGTCGACCTGCCGTGGATTGGCGAATTGGTGGAAAAAGGCGTGTTGTTGCCGCTCGATTCCGTTTTGGACCCCGCACGATTGGACCCTGCAGATTTTCACACAGCCGGCTGGTCCGCCACCCATTGGGATGGCCGTGCCTATGGTGTGCCTGCGCAAACAACGCCGGAATTGCTGTTCTATCGCAAAGATCTGTTCGCGGATGCGGGCATTGAACCGCCGGTGACGACCGATGAGGTGTTGCGGGCAGCCGCCTATTTCCATAACCCAACGCAAGGACGCTATGGCATTGCGTGGAACGCGGCCAAGGGCACCGCGCTTGGGCACACCTTTTTGATGACGTTGGCCGATTTTGGGCAACCCATACTGGACCTGCCTGAAATTGCCGGCGGGTATGATGCCTCCAAGCTTGCCAGCGAAGATTATAAGATCAGCATCAATACCGAGCGTGGGCTGGCTGCGGCGCACTATTTGCTGGAGTTGCTGAAATATTCGCCGCCAAACATTCTTTCCATGTCTTGGTTTGAAAGGGTGCGTCCCTATGCCTCCGGTGAGATCCCCATGGCCTATGGCTACACATTGCTTGCCCCATATTTCGAGCAGGATTCGACTTCACCAGCTTCAGGACAAACCGGTTATCTGCCGCACCCATCAGGCATGGGTGCGCAGCAAATTGCACCGGTGGGCGGATACGCGCTGGCGATACCAACCAATATTGCGCCAGATCGCCTGCATGCTGCAACGGAGGCGTTGATTGTTTTCACCTCGCCAGAGGCACAAAAACTCTACATCCAAAATGGCAGCCTGACCAACCCGAGATATTCGGTGGCGTCCGACCCGGAAGTGCGCCGCTCCTCAATTGTGTTTGAGGCGGTGGACGGCATGTCTTGGCGCGACGAGCTGCAATTCTGGCCGCGGCCACCCATACCGCAGATCACCGACATTATTCGCGTTTGTGGCGAAGAGCTGCACGACATGTTGCGCGGGGTCCAACCCGCCGAAATGGCGTTGCAGCGGGCACAGGAACGCGCTGAACAAATCATGCAGACTTAGGTTTCGAGGAGGAAAAAATGGACCCTAATCGTTTGAAAGGAAAGAATATTCTCATCACTGGTGCCGCTCAAGGTATGGGGGCAGCAAATGCAGAATATTTCGCAGCTCAAGGGGCAAATGTTTGCCTTGGTGATGTGAATGTTGACGGGGTCCAAGAAGTTGCTGAGCGGATTAATAACGCGGGCAACGGCGAAGCAGTTGCCGTGAAGCTTGATGTCACCAGCCGCGCGGACAATGCCGCCGCTGTGGCCAAAACCGTTGAAGCGTTTGGCTCCATCAATGTGGCCCTGATGAATGCCGGCATCAATAAGCCGCGCATGTTTATGGACATCGATGAAGAGAATTGGGACATGATCATGAATGTGAATGCCAAGGGCATGCTGTTGGGCATGCAAGAGGCAGCACGTCAGATGATCAAGCAAGGCCCAATGGAAGATCATCCTTATAAAATCATCAATGTAGGCTCGATCGTTTCTCGCACCGCATTTCTAGACGTTATTCCTTACTCTTGCTCAAAATACGCCGCTCTCGCCATGATTATTGGCGGCGCGAAAGCCCTTTGGGAGCACAAAATTACCGTGAATGGCTATGGCCCTGGCGTGGTGAAAACCGAGCTCTGGGAGCAGTTGGACAAAGATTTGGTTGAGATTGGCATGTTCGAAAAAGAAGGCCAATCCATGGATCATTTGGCGCAAACCATGATCCTGATGAAGCAATTGTCGACCCCTGACGATGTGAAAGGCACGGCGGCCTTCTTATGCTCAGATGAAAGTGACTACATGACCGGCCAGCTCATCATGATTGATGGCGGCATGATCATGCAATGACCACTCAATAGCCCCAACCAATATAGCTGCTCCGCCAGATTTCCATGCCGGATATTTGGCGAAGATGGCGCCATGAAGCGCCGGAACAAAGGACACAAAGATGAGAAATGCTCTGACACCCAACATTTTGACCCCGCAGGATTTGGACCCGAATTGGCAATGGGAAGGGCGCCTGCCAGCTTGGGGGCACACCTCAGTTGATTTTGAGCGCCGGATCGACCATGACCGTTTGCGCCGCTATCGCCTGTCGCGCACCCGCGAAGCGCTCAAAGCGTCTGATTGCGGCACGCTCTTGCTGTTTGATGTGAACAATATTCGCTATGTCAGCGCCACAAAGATTGGCGAGTGGGAACGGGACAAAATGTGCCGCTTTTGCCTGCTGACTGGCGATGATGCACCTTATGTTTGGGACTTTGGCTCAGCAGCCGTGCACCATAAGAAATTCTCTGATTGGCTGGTTCCCGACCATTGTCGGGCAGGCGTGGTTGGCATGCGCGGGACAATTCCCCCTAGCTTCGGTCTTATGAAGAAATATGCCGAAGAGATTGCCGGACTTATTCGCGACGCTGGCATGATCGATATGCCCGTGGGTGTCGACTACGCCGAAACAGCCATGTTCTATGCGCTTAAAGAGGCGGGGCTGAACGTGGTGGACGGTCAGCAAATCATGCTGAGTGCGCGGGAAATCAAAAACTGGGACGAAATCCAGTTGCTGACCCAGGCGGCCTCAATGGTCGATGGCGTTTATCACATGATCTATGAAGAGCTGAAGCCGGGCGTACGCGAGAACGATATCGTCGCCATGTCCAACAAGATGCTCTACGAAATGGGATCAGACGATGTGGAAGCCATCAACGCCATCTCCGGTGAGCGGTGCAATCCACACCCACACAACTTTACCGACAGAATGTTCCGCCCGGGCGATCAGGCCTTCTTTGATATTTTGCAAAGCTATCAAGGCTATCGCACTTGCTATTACCGCACATTCAATATCGGCAAATCAACGCCTGAACAGCGCGATGCCTATGTGAAATGTCGTGACTGGCTGGATGCAGCGATCCAAGCAATTAAGCCGGGCGTGGGCACCGATCAGGTAGCCAAGCTTTGGCCCAAGGCGGAAGAATTTGGGTTCCCCGATGAACTCTCCGCGTTCGGCTTGCAATTCGGCCATGGCTTGGGCCTCGCTCTGCATGAGCGGCCCATCATCAGCCGGGCCGTGAGCCTGGATAATCCAATGGAAATTAAAACCGGCATGGTGTTCGCACTCGAAACCTATTGCCCGGCAGCAGACGGATACTCCGCAGCACGGATCGAAGAAGAAGTGGTGGTGACAGACACGGGCTGTGAAGTGATCAGTCTGTTCCCCGCCGAAGAACTTCCGATCGCCAACCGCTATTAAGCAGGACCGCACCATGAGCAGAAATGCCAAAAAATCCAATCACGAGGCCTATGTGCGCATGTATCAGCAAATGGTGCGTATCCGGGCCTTTGAAGACAATGCAAACAAGCTATATCTGGCGGCCAAAATGCCGGGCCTGACCCATATGTATTCCGGGCAGGAAGCTGTGGCGGTGGGGATTTGTGAAGCGCTGAAAAGCACGGACAAAATCACCTCCACCCACCGCGGGCATGGCCATTGTGTCGCCAAAGGCGCGGACTTCAAGGAAATGTTCTGCGAACTTTTGGGCAAAGAAGAAGGCTATTGCCGCGGCAAGGGCGGCTCCATGCATATTGCCGATCAGGAGAATGGCAATTTGGGCGCCAATGCCATAGTGGGCGGCAGCGCTGGGATTGCAACGGGCGCGGCACTCTCTGCCAAGCATTTGGGCAAAGATGATGTGACCGTTTGCTTCTTTGGTGATGGCGCATTGGGCCAAGGCTTGCTTTACGAAGTGATGAACATGGCCGCCTTGTGGAATTTGCCGGTTATCTATGCCTGCGAAAACAATCTATATGGCGAATATACAAAAGTTGAGGAAATGGCGGCGGGCGAACTGACGGGACGCGCCAAAGCCTTTGGCATTGAAACCTTTGTGGTGAACGGCCAAGATGTGCTGGCGGTCAATAAACTGAGTGAAGAGCTTGTTGAACGGGCCCGCAAAGGTGAAGGACCATTTTTCATACAGCTCGACACCTACCGCTATCACGGCCACCATGTGGGCGACATCAACCGCGAATATTATCGCCCAAAAGACGAAGAAGAGCTTTGGAAAACCGAGCGTGATCCCATCACAAATTTCGGGGCATGGCTGCTGAAAGAAAAGGTGCTGAGCCAGCAAGAGCTTGATCAGATCCATGATGAGGTCAGTCAAGACGCCAAAGATGCGGTGGCCTATGCCGAAGCGGCGAAATATCCCGACATATCGGAGGTTGATATGCATGTTTATAAGCAAAATCCGGTGGGAGGCGCAGCATGATGCGGGAAATCACACTTTCTAAGGCCGTAAATGAGGCCATCGCCGAAGAAATGCGCCGCGACCCCGCCATCTTTTTGATGGGGGAAGACGTGGCCGAAGCCGGCACACCCTTCAAAGTGCTATCCGGTCTAGTAGAGGAGTTCGGACCAAATCGCATTTTGGACACACCGATTTCTGAACCCGGCTTTATGGGGATGGCTGTTGGCGCTGCCATGACCGGGTCGCGACCTATTGTCGATTTGATGTTTGGTGACTTTATCTTTTTGGTTATGGACCAATTGTGCAATCAGGCGGCCAAAACCCACTATATGTCTGGCGGCAAACTGAGCGTGCCGCTGGTGTTGCGCACCAATCTCGGGGCCACCCGCCGATCCGCCGCGCAACACTCACAATCATTGCATGCGCTTGTTGCTCATATTCCGGGCCTGAGGGTTGCGATGCCGTCCAGTGCCTACGAGGCAAAAGGCCTGATGAAAACAGCCATCCGCGACGAAAATCCGGTGGTCATTTTCGAAGACAAGCTGATGTATAATGATAAGGCGCCAGTGCCCGACGAGGAATATTTAATCCCGTTTGGTGAAGCAAATATTTTGCGGGAAGGGCGCGACATTACGCTGATCGGCACCTCTTCCATGGTGCAAGTGTGTGAACAGGCGGCGGAGATATTAGCGGAACAGGGCATTGAGGCCGAAGTGATTGATCCCCGCACTATTGTTCCGCTGGATGAAGACACGCTGATCAATTCCGTCAAAAAGACCTCACGTGCCATCGTGGTCGATGAGGGGCACCAAAGTTTCGGCATCACTGGTGAAATCGCCAGCCGCTTGAACGAGAAGGCGTTTTACCATTTGGATGCACCAGTGCAGCGCCTTGGCGCAATGGATGTGCCCGTGCCGTTTTCACCCGCATTGGAAGACATCACCGTGCCAACTCCCGAGCGCGTGGTTGAGCAGGCATTGAAAGCCATTAAAGGAGAATTGTTCCATGGCGCATGAAGTGATTATGCCCGCTTTGGGCATGGCGCAGGATACAGGTCTGATCGTGTCTTGGCTCAAGAACGAAGGCGATAAAATCAGCGCTGGCGATGCCATTATGGAAGTGGAAACCGACAAGGCGACCATGGAAGTGGAGGCAGAAGCCTCTGGCTTTTTGACCAATGTCCGCGCGAAAGCTGGCGAAGACGTGCCTGTTGGCGATGTCGTGGCCTATATCTCTGAAAGTGCCGATGAAGTGGTGGAAGGTGGCGAAAAGCCGAAAGCTGCTGCGGCAAAAGACGAGCCAGCCCCGGCTGAAGAAGCACCCAAAGCGCAAGCTGAACCGGCCAAGCCTGAACCAGCGCCAGCCAAAGAAGTCAGCGTCACGCCGGCAAATACAGGCGACAAAATCTTGGCATCGCCAAAGGCCAAAAAGCTGGCATTTGAAGAGGGGCTTGATATCGCACAATTGGCGGCAAAGGGCGTGCCGCAGCCTTATCACGTGAAAGATCTGGAGCAATTGCGTGGCGCGCAAGGCGTTGGCACCAGCACGGTGTCGGGCCCACAAACTTTCCATATTGGTGCCTCCGTGCCGCGCAAGAAGTTGGACGCATTTAAGGATTGGTTCAAGACCGACCACCAGACTAAAATTGAGAATAGATCGATCTGGCTTGGCTTTGCCACCAGCGCTTTCCGGGCGGTTCTTGAAGCCACAGAGAAAGATGTTTGCGTGCTGTCGAGCGAAGCTGGCGGCTATCTCTCATATCTAAATGCGGACCGTCGAAAATTGGTGGAGATCGCGCCAAGCGAAAGCAACGCAGCACCGAACTTCATTCTGCGCGATCTGACAGAGACCGCTATCGACATGGTGCAGGCTAGCGCTGCTGTTTGTCCAACGCTCTCTATTGCACGGTCAAAAAAGGCGTTTGTGGTGTCGCTTGCTTATCAATCAGACCAGCTAAGCGACGATCAGGCCCTTCAATTTGTGGCAGAGTTCACAGCGCGCTTGAATGAGCCATTGCGGCACTTGCTCTAAGGAATACAAAATGGACCACACAAATCTATATATCAATGGCGAATGGGTTGAAGGCGCAGCAGGGGAGCGGTTTGAGGTTGTCAATCCGGCAACCGAAGACGCGCTGGCCAGTGTGGCCTCTGCCGAAACAGCTGATGCGGACGCGGCGTTGGATGCGGCAGCGCAGGCCATGCCGATTTGGAACCAGAAAACACCGCGCGAACGCGCCGAAATCTTGCGCAAAGCCTGGGAACTTATGACCGAGCGGCTGGATCATTTCGCACGCTTGATTACGTTGGAGAACGGAAAAGCCGGCAATGATGCGCGGGGCGAGGCCACTTATGCGGCCGAGTTTTTCCGCTGGTTTTCCGAAGAGTCGGTGCGCACCGATGGGTTGATCACCCATGCGCCCGCCTCAGGCGCGCGCATTTTGGTGCAGCACAAACCAGCAGGCATTGCCGTGTTGGTAACGCCTTGGAATTACCCGGCGGCCATGGGGACACGCAAAATCGCGCCGGCATTGGCTGCAGGTTGCCCGGTGATTATCAAGCCCGCATCCGAAACGCCATTGACCATGTTGGCGCTAATGCCGTTGCTGGAAGAAGCGGGCGTGCCCAAAGGCATGGTGAATGTGTTGCCCACCAAGAAAACACGCGAAGTGGTAGAGCATATGCTGCACGATCCACGTGTCCGCGTGATTTCGTTCACCGGGTCAACCGGCGTAGGGCGTAAATTGTTGAAGAGTGCGGCGGACCAAATCCTGAAACCTGCGATGGAGCTGGGCGGCAACGCGCCGCTGATCGTTTTTGATGATGCTGACATCGACAAAGCGGTTGAAGGGGCCATGTTGGCCAAAATGCGCAATCTGGGCGAAGCCTGCACGGCGGCGAACCGCTTTTATGTGCATGAAAAAGTGGAGCGTGCATTTGTAGAGAAATTCTCCGCGGCCATGGGCGCGCTCAAAATGGGCAACGGGCTAAATGAAAGCGTGGATGTGGGGCCATTGGTCAATGCAGACACCCGCGATAAAGTCGCCGCCTTTGTTGAAGATGCGGTGGCCAAGGGCGCTAAGATCGAAATTGGTGGGCACGTGCCAAATGAAAAGGGCTATTTTTATCCACCAACCGTCATGACCAACGTGTCCGAAACCGCAGATTGTGTGCATGACGAGATTTTTGGCCCTGTCGCTGCCATTCAGACCTTTACAGATCAGGACGATGTTATTCGGCGCGCCAATGATACGGAATATGGGCTCGTGGCCTATGTGTTTTCCGAGGATATGAAACGTGCCATGCAAGTCTGTGAACGGTTGGAATATGGCATGGTCGGCCTGAACAGGGGGCTTGTGTCAGACCCGGCAGCTCCCTTTGGCGGGGTAAAACAATCTGGTCTGGGCCGTGAAGGTGGACATGAAGGAATCCTTGAATTTATGGAAACCCAATATATCTCAGCGGAATGGTGATATGAGCTTTGTGGCAAGTCCATCGGTCCGCTCCTATGCGGGCAAACACGGCGTCGATTTGGATCAACTGGCCCGCCAAACGGGCCGCGAATTGATCGGCCGTGAAGATGTGGACAATTATTTGCGGGGCAGCGGTGGCACGCCTGCCGCTGCGGCCGCAAATGCCAGCCACGCCCAATATTGGGACGTGGATCACAGCGAATATGGTGAAGTGACTGCAGAGACCATGTCGCGCTTCGCACAAGTATCGGCGCAAAATTTGGCCGCTGCCAACGCAATGATCCCGCAAGTCACCCATCATGAAGAGGCCGATATTGGCGAAATCGAAGCGTTTCGTGCTGACTTGAAGTCGGAACTGGTGGCCAAGGGCGTGAAACTCACAACACTGGCGTTTCACCTCAAAGCATTGGCCCAATCACTAAAGGCCTTTCCCCGCTTTAATGCCTCCTTGTCGTCTGACGGCAAAACCCTTTACCTCAAGCAATATGTACATATTGGTGTGGCCGTGGACACGCCCCATGGCTTGATGGTGCCGGTGATCCGCGACGTGGACAAAAAAGGGCTGTTGCAGGTTGGCGCGGAAATCAACGATGTGGCCAAACGCGCACAACAGCGCAAAGTCCGCCTCGAAGAAATGGGCGGCGCGTCCATCACCATTTCCAATCTGGGCGGCATTGGCGGCGTCGGCTTCACGCCAATTGTAAATCCGCCACAAGTTGCGATATTGGGCATTAGCCGCACCACAACCAAACCCAAATGGGACGGAAAAAACTGGCAGCCCAGCCAAATGGTGCCATTAGATTTGAGCTATGATCATCGCGTGATCAATGGTGCCGATGCTGCCCGCTTCATGGTGCATTTCGGAGCTCTTTTGGAAACGCCGAAAAAGCTGATTTAGCCAAATTGTGAACGCTTGAGCATTTGTGAGAGCCGCGCAAAGCGGCTCCACATTTAAGTTCAGGGGCGAGGTCCCAATTCGATATTGATCCCGGGTGCGCGGTGTGCAAGGTCCGTGATTGAATCGTGAAGCACCTGCACTGCATAGTGAGGATTGTGGGCATAGGCTCCCTTATCCATTGTGACAAACTGATAGTTGTAAGCCGCACGCAGCAAGGCTGGTGTCCACGCATTATAGCGGTTGGCATAGGTCAGTTCGGTGTCTGCGATAAAGAAGTAGGGATAGCGGCTGGCGTAGGTGATTGGCGTTTCTGTTCGTTCGGCGGCGTAGGTCTCTATCGCCAACAGCAGTTTCGCCTTCAAACTTGAAATCTCGCTATAAATACCAGTGGTTACGTCGCCATCGCCATCAAAGTCGGTTTTTGACGTGCGGATGGTGCGAAGTGTCTCCCCTTCATGGCAAGACGTGCAACTTAGCTCTTTCACCTGAGTGCTGTGCGGATCATGACAGTCAATACAGCTGGAAAACGCGTCAACATGGGCGAACTGTCCAGAATAATCCTGTCCCGGATATTCATATCCCCCCTTTACCTGGCTGCCAAAAAGGGTCGCTGCAGCAACGGCATAGTGCGGGTTCACAAAGGCCAGTTCGACATTGACTTCGTCGTCGACCATGTTGGCGGTCTGTTGGTCGACGCTGTTGCCCGCCGCGCGTCCTTGGTGACAAGTGAGACAGGTGGCCGTGCCACGCGGTGGTGTGATCTCAGCCCCTGAAGGAAAGCGGATGGTGGCAATCTCTTTGATGCCGTCCTCGTGACAGGTGGCACAATCTACCACCCCGCCTGTAGCGATGGGCTGATCAACACCCCCCGGCGTTGACCCATCAAGGCCATGAAAGGCGCGAAAGCCTTCACCTGAATGACAGGCTGCACAATTGACGGGTATTTCCCCTTCGTCATTCCAATGGGTGAAGGCGGAGGATTGTGAATTGCCGTGACCAGATTTCTGCCAAAGCTCAATAAGCGATGGTTCGGGCGCTTTCTCCTGCGCCTGCGCAGCGGCTATCGGTAAAAAAGCCAATGCCACCAATATGGCGGCAGCTATACTCCGTTTCATCAGTAATCTCCTCCCGTGCGTCGATGCGGTTGTGTGCAGGTCTTTGGGGTGCGAGCAGGTAAAACCATTAAAATTCAAGAAAAATGTTCTGCATCCAGACAAAGTATGGCCCCGGCGGCAGAAATCTACTCCAAAAATATACTCCATGGGTGGGTCTGCACCATTGACTTAGATCAACGACCAATCCCGCCAAAAAGCGCAAAATCTACGACGATCAGGGGGTCGGACATTGGGCACCATTGGCTGTGTCCAATTGTGTGAGATTTGCTCAGCGCAGTGGGCGGACATCCATTTAGCCAGGCAAATGCGAGCAGATATTTTTGAGAGAAACAAACGCATGAACAATGGCATGAAAATAAGGGTGCGCGGGGGGCTGCCGTTGCCGCCGGTTGGGTCGCCGGTGAACGGGACAACCGAAGTCGCAACGACGGAACGGGTCGCGTTGTTGGGCGCGGACTATCCCGGCATGCGGGCGCGAATCCTGGTGGATCAAGGTGATATTGTAGAAGCGGGCGCTCCGCTTTTTGAGGATCGGGGCAAACCAGGCCTGCGCGGTACAGCACCGGTCAGCGGCAAAGTTTTACAGATCAATATGGGTGCGAAGCGGCGTCTGTCGTCCATTGTGCTGGCCGCCAACAATGAGGCGCCACTGAGATTTGATGTTTCACGGGCGAACAGTAACGATGGCGTGCGGGCATTGATGCAAGAAACCGGGCTTTGGACCAGTTTTCGCACCCGCCCTTTTGATCGAGTGCCGTCGATCGAGGGCAAGGCTGCAGCGATTTTTGTGACGGCAACGGACACCTACCCAAACGCACCCAATCCCCGCCATGTGCTGGCGGGTCAGGAAAATATCTTTACCCGCGGCTTGGCTGCGCTCAAGCATTTGACGCAGGGCAAGCTCTATTTGTGTCAAAATGCTGGTGCAGCCTTGGCAGAAGCTGACCCGCAGATCGTGATTGTGAACGTCTCGGGTCATCATCCTGCAGGGTTGGTGGGCACCCACATCAATCGGCTGCATCCGCCCACGCGGCAGGGGCCGGTCTGGCACATTGGCTATCAGGATGTGTTGGCACTGGGTAAAGTGTTGACAGAAGGTCATTTGATTTCCGTCCGGACCATCACGCTCACCGGAGAGGGATTAAGGCAACCGCGCCAATTGCAGGTGCCGATGGGGGCGGATTTACACGCGCTCGCGCGGCGCGAAATGACACCAGGGCAAAAACGCATTCTTTCCGGCCCCGTTATTGTCGGCCGCGAATGTCAGTTTTTGACGCGTTACCATTTGCAAGCGACGGTGCTAAACGCAAAAGCTGTGGCGCCGCGTCACTGGTTTTTTGCGGCGTTGCGGGCCGCTGCGGTGCCGGAAGCGTTTGTCCCCACTGAAGCGTTGGAGCGAGCGTTGGGGCCAAAGCTACATGTGGTGCCCCTTTTGCGCGCTTTGAGCATTGGCGATGCCGAGACAGCTGCTCGGCTTGGCTGCCTTCAACTTGCCGAGGAAGATTTGGCGTTGGCCACCTACGTCACAGGTGGTGAAATTGATTTTGGAATGCGCCTCCGTTCTGTCCTAGATGTGCTGGAGGCTTCGTGAACGTGGGCATTTGGCATCGAAATATGGTGGCATGGCTGCTGGTGGCGGCTCTTTTGCCCGCTGCCGCCGCCGTTTTGGTGGAACAGGGGGGAATTGCGGCCGCGCGCTTTGGCGTGGCGCTGGCCACCCTTTTGTTCTGGCAAGGCGTTTTTATGATTGTGCGGGCGCAGCCATTCTCCCCCATTGCTTTGGTGACGGCTTTTGCCGTTTCGCTCCTGGCATCCGGCACCACCGAGTTGTGGCAGATCGTGCTGGCGGCCAGTTTTGGGGCTGTTATTGGCGAGCAGATATTTGGTGGTTGGGGCCGTAACTTTATCCCCGCGGGCGTTGTCGCACCCGCCTTCTTATATTTCGCGTTTCCCGAGGTGTCTCATGCGGGCACCGGCGCGCTGGTGACACTGGCCCTTGCGCCGGGTGCATTGATCTTGCTGGTCACCGGCATTTTGTCTTGGCGGGTGCTGGTCGGCGCGCTGATCGGGCTTGTTTTGTTGACAATGGTGTTTGGGCACGCGCCTGCGGCACCCTTTATGCAGGGCAGTCTCATTTTTGGGTTGATCTTTTTGGTGGGGGATCCGGTGTGCGCCGCCAGCACCCGGGGTGGAGGCTGGCTTTATGGTGCCTTGGCGGGCGGGCTGATTGCCTTGCTCGGCTGGGCGGATGTGGGGATTGGCGCGCCGCAGGCGGTGGTATTTGCCGCGTTGTTGGCCGCCATCTTCGCCCCGCTGATCGATGCCGGAATTATCGCCATGACCACAAAGCAATGGAGCCCACATAATGCCTGATCTCAATCCAATTTCATGGTGGTTGAAATTGCTGGCCTTGCCCAATGAAAGCCGCACCAAAACTCTTGCGGTGGCGTTTCTTGTTTCAGGCGTATGTGCGCTGGTGGTATCTAGTGCTGCGGTCATTCTAGAACCCTTGCAGGAGGCAAACCGTGCCGCCGAACGGCAAGCACGGCTGGAGGCCATGATGGCAGCCATGCCGGGCATGGCAGATATCCTGTCCGAATCCGGTGCTGATCGTCTGGAAAGCGTGGTGGTTGATCTCAATAAAACCGCGGTAACAGATATTGATCCCGCGGGATTTGATATGCGCGCCGCCGCAACGGATCCTGAAACGTCTACACCGATTCCGCCAGAGGCGGATGTGGCCGGATTGGGACGGCGGACAAATTATGCCGTGGTCCATATTTTGCGTAGTGGCGACGCGTTGCGGTTGGTCATTCTGCCTATCTCGGCGGCAGGCTATCAGTCCACAATCCATGCTAACCTCGCCCTCCAAGGAGACCTTAACACCGTTGCCGGTCTATCCATTGTTGAGCAGGGAGAAACGCCCGGGCTTGGCGCGCGGATAGAAGAACCGGCCTGGCAGGCCCTTTGGCCGGGTAAAAAATTGGCCAATGCGGAAGGGGAGATCCGTCTCTCGGTGGTGCGCGGTCGGGCGACAAATGAATATGAGGTTGATGGAATCACTGGTGCCACCCGCACCGGCAATGCGGTGACTGAGGCGGTTCAGTTCTGGCTGGGCGACTTTGGCTATGGCCCGCTTTTGGATAAACTGCGCGCAGGAGCGCTTGACCAATGAGGGCACTCCGACATCTTTACAGCCCAATTATTGACCAAAATCCGATTACCTTGCAGATCCTTGGCATTTGTTCGGCTCTGGCTGTCACCACGTCGATGACCACATCTGCGGTCATGGCGGTTGCGCTAATCGCTGTTCTGGTGATCTCCAGTCTGGTGATCAGCGCCATTCGGCGTCATATCCCCAACACGATCCGACTGATTGTGCAGATCACCATTATTGCCTCACTGGTGATTGTTGCAGATCAGCTTATTCAGGCCTTTGCATTTAACGTTAGCCAGCGTCTGTCCATTTTTGTGGGGCTAATTGTCACCAACTGTCTCGTGCTTGGCCGGGCCGAAGCCTTTGCCATGCAGAACCCACCAGGCCCCGCCCTTCTTGACGCGTTGGGCAATGGGCTGGGCTATAGCCTGATCTTGTTAATTGTGGGCTTCATCCGGGAGCTTTTGGGCGCGGGAACCTTGTTCGGCTTCACGGTCTTTGTCTCGATTTATGATGGCGGTTGGTTCACGCCCCTCAATTTTATGTTGCTGGCTCCAAGTGCCTTTTTCATTCTCGGCTTGTTGATTTGGGGCATCCGCACCTTCCGGCCCGCACAAATAGAACCGCCTGACTATAAGATCACAATCGACCCCAACAGGAGAGCGCCATGATTGACTTGCTGCTGCGCTCCATCTTTGCCGACAATTTGATCCTTAGTTTCTTTCTCGGCGTTTGTACCTTTCTTGCCGTCTCCAAGCGGTTGGACACTGCCGCCGGGCTGGGCATTGCTCTAATCGTCGTGCAAACAATCACAGTGCCGCTCAACCATCTCATCTTGGCCCATCTTTTGGCACCCGGCGCTTGGAACTGGCTGGGCCTTGGCGATGTAGACCTGACCTTTTTGAGCCTGATTGCCTTTATCGGTGTGATTGCTGCCACCGTTCAAATACTTGAGTTGGTTCTGGATCGCTTCGTCCCGCGCCTTTATCGAGCACTTGGCATCTATCTGCCGCTGATCACGGTCAATTGTGCCATTCTTGGCGGCAGCCTGTTTATGGCAGAGCGTGACCATAGCCTTGGGGAGAGCGTTATATTCGGCTTTGGCGGGGGTATTGGTTGGGCCTTGGCGATCATGGGCCTTGCCGCCATTCGCGAACGGTTGAACTATGCCGATGTGCCAGCCGGGCTTCGCGGCCTTGGCATGGCCTTTGTTGTGACCGGTCTGATGTCTATGGGCTTCACCGCGTTTGCCGGGGTACGGCTATGACCGAGATTGTGATGGGCACATTGTTGATTGTGGTGCTGGTTCTTTTCCTTTGCATTGTGGTGATTGCTGTTCGGGCTTTGCTGGTACCTGCATTACCGGTCGAGATCTCGGTGAACGGGTCTTTGAACGTGTCGGGCACGACAGGTCAGAAACTGCTCAGTTTGCTTAATCAGGCCGATATTCCAGTGCCTTCTGCCTGTGCCGGAGCGGGGACATGCGGGCTGTGCAAGGTCAAGGTCACCAAAGGTGGTGATGCCCCTTTACCCACCGAGCTGGCGCGCCTGTCGCGTGCCGATCTGGGGGAGGGGCAGCGGCTGGCCTGTCAGCTTGTCGTGCGCGCGCCACTATCACTGGTCTTACCCGAAGATATTTTGACCGCCGAAAGCTGGACAGCCCGCGTGGTGTCAAACCGAATGCTGGCACCTTTGATCAAAGAACTGGTGCTCGAGGTGCCCTCCGGCATGGATTTTGATTTCCGTGCCGGGGCCTACATGCAACTGGAAGCACCACCCTACAAGCTGGACTTTTCCAGCCTCACGGTGGACCAACCGCATGAAAAGGTGTGGCACGCCATGGGATGGCGGCAGCTCGTCGCCCGCAATGAAGTGATCACCCGTCGCGCCTATTCGATTGCCACCCGTCCAAAGGACCGGGGCAAAATTGTATTTAACATCCGCTTGGCCGTGCCGCCCCCGGGCAGCGACACACATATTCCGCCGGGCATTGTGTCGTCTTACCTGTTCAATCTTGCGCCAGGCGACAGCATCAAGGTTTCTGGGCCGTTCGGAGATTTCGGGGTGCAAAACACGGATCGGGAAATGGTGTTTATTGGTGGTGGTGTGGGTATGGCGCCTCTGCGCGCTATGATCCATGAGCAGTTGGCGGCAGGGACGGCACGCAAAATCTCGTTCTGGTATGGTGCCCGCAGTGGCACCGACATCTTCTACGCTGATGAGTTTGATCAACTTGCAGCTGAATATAGAAACTTCTCGTGGACTCTGGCCCTGTCGGAACCCATGCCTGACGATCAGTGGACGGGCGCATGCGGTTTTATTCACGAGGTGGTTTTTCGCCACTATCTGGCAACCCATCCGGCACCGGAAGACTGCGAATTCTACTTGTGTGGCCCACCTCTCATGATCCAGACGGTCTTGGCCATGCTGGATAGTTGTGGGGTGGAGCCCGCGGCCATTTTTAACGATGATTTTGGAATATGATCATGCTGACGCGACGGAAATTTTTAGCCTTATCTGCCGGCGGACTGGCATTGACGTCTTTGCCGGCGTCCGCGCAGGATATTGCCACAATCGGTGGCGCGGCCTTCGGCACCTATTGGCGGCTTTCGGCGGCGAACATATTTGATGGCAAACAACTTACGGCGCGGTTTAATCAGACCATTCAGGCGGTCGACAAATTGTTTTCACCCTATCTGGCCAACAGCACGCTTTGTGAGTTCAACCGGCAAGCCAGCACCAACTGGATTCAGGTGCCGCCCCCCTTGCATAGGCTTGTTTCGGCCAGCCTTGCATTGGCCGAACGCAGCAACGGTGCTTTTGACCCCACCATAGGTCCTAACGTGGCGCGTTATGGGTTTGGCCCCATCACGGGGCGGTCTGGTCGATATAACGAAATCAGCCTCACTCCCGGCAAGATACGCAAAGCACGCGTCGGCTTGACCCTTGATCTTTGCGGCATCGCCAAGGGTTATGCGCTTGATCAATTGCGAGCTGATTTGGCGGCCTTTGGCCTCACCGATTATCTGCTCGACTTGGGCGGTGAGGTGGCTGCACACGGCCTGCACCCCAGCGGTCGCCCCTGGCAGGTTGGAGTTGAAACGCCCGATGCTAAGGGCCTTGCCCATATCGTCGCGCTGAACGGTCAAAGCGTTGCCACCTCAGGGCTGGGGGTGCAATCTTATAAACCGGCGGGTTTGACTTATGGCCATATCATCAATCCCCAAACCGGCGCGCCGATGGTCGGTCGCACCAGATCGGTGTCGGTGATGGCTGAAAAAGCAACATTGGCCGATGGCTGGGCGACGGCCCTGATGGCCATGTCCGAAGAGGAGGCCATTGGTGTGGCTGAGCGCGAAGGGTTGGATGCGTTATTTTTGCTGAAGGAAGGTGACCGGTTGCGGCCGGTCTTTACTGGCAATTTTGCCCAATGGGTCATCGCATAGGAAAGAAGAGTTTAATGGAAATATTGCTTCCTGCATTTCTGATCATTTTGGGTGCCGTGGCCGCCATGTCCCTGGGCCTTGTTTTTGGACGAGGCCCAATCAAAGGCTCCTGTGGCGGTCTGGCGTGTATCGACAAACTCGACTGCAAGGATTGTCCCCATCGCAACCATGAACGGAACAGCATATGACGCCGCACCAGACCATCGCCCGATTTATGGTGTCTGATATTATTACGCTCTCGCCGGACATTGAAATCAATATTGCGGTGGCGCAGCTGCTGGAAAAACATATCTCCGGCGCCCCGGTGGTGGATGATACTGGCGAGCTGACGGGCATGCTCACCAAAAAAGACTGTTTCCGCGCGGCGCTCAACGCCAATTACTACAAACAATGGGGCGGCACTGTCGAACAATATATGACGCACGACCCGGTCACTCTGGATTTAGAACTGGATGTGGTGGCGGCGGCAGAGTGTTTCCTTTCCAGCTCCTGCCGCCTGTTCCCAGTGGTGGATGACGGTCAGCTTGTTGGCATTTTGAGCCGGTCCGACCTTTTGCGGGCTTTCGTCGAGGCCGGTTGAGGTCTGGTCGACGAACATCAGGCTGAAGACGGTTCCGTGTCTTGAGCAACGGTACAGGGTAAGGCGCAGCCGCTCTGTCTTGAATGCGCGAAGGTGATCTAGATCAACACATGACTTGCCTTAAATGCTATTCTGAGGCTGCAGAGGAGGATTGAACATGTATAAGAACATTTTGATTGGCGTAGCATTGGAACATGACGGCAAAATTGGTGGCTCTTTGAATGTCGCCCAGTGCCTGCTGGCAGAGGGGGGTAAAATCACGGCATTGCATGTTATGGAGCCGATTTCCGGTTATGTTGAGCCCTACTTACCAGAAGGCCATCATGAAACCCGCAGACATGAGGCCCAAGCTGGACTTGCAGCTGAATTGGGCGGCGTGAAAGATGTGACGCCTGTGGTCATGTCTGGTAATGCCGGACGCGTCATCGTTGAATTTGCCGATGACCATGATATTGATTGCATCATCATCGCTTCGCATCAGCCGGGCTTGCAAGACTATCTATTGGGATCGACAGCGGGCCGCGTGGTGCGCCATGCGCGCTGCGCAGTGCATGTAACGAGATAGTTCCGAAGAAGTCTTGACGGGTAGAAATCAACTGACAAGCAGAATTCTGGAACCCCTTGAGCACATTTTACATGTGCCCGCCAAGAGGAGGCACCGGTGTGTTTGATATCAATCGTGGTCGATTGGCACTGCGATTGACCGACAAAACACGCTCAATTTTGCCTAAAGGCGTTTTGGCCTAGCGAATAGACCGCATGGGTTCCTCAGCCAATTCGTCCTCGGTAAACATCTGATGAGATTGTGCGATAAGTCGGCGCAATGTCGCCTCCAAATCCTCAAAGGGAAGAGGGCGACTGTACAAAAAGCCTTGGCCAATATCGCATCCAATGCTTTTCAGCGTTGCTTCCTGCTCTGTGGTTTCAATGCCTTCGGCGATGACCCGTGCACCAATGTTATTTGCCAGAATGTTCACCGCTCTAATAATGGTCCAGTTAGCAGGGTTTTGCCGTGCAGCTTCGGTGAAAGATCTATCGATCTTCAGCTCGTTCCAGGCAAATTTCGTCAGATAGGAGAGGGCTGAATAGCCAGTACCAAAATCGTCAAGCGCGATGGCCACACCTAACCTCTTCAATTGATCGAGGCGCTGCAAAACGGTTGTTGTGTCTGAGATCATGATTGACTCGGTCACTTCCAGCGTCAAGCGATGTGGTGCCAAGCCACTCTCCTGCAAAATTTCTGCGACATCTTCCACCAGCTGTTCACTGTGAAGCTGCACAACTGACAGATTTACCGAGACATTCAACTCCATTGGCAGCTGGTTGGCGTGGAAACATGCCGATCTAAGGATTGACTTTCCTAGTCCCACCACATCACCACAACTCTCGGCAATGGGGATGAATTCGGAAGGGGAAACCCACCCAAATTCAGGGTGTTTCCAGCGGGCCAGCGCCTCGAAACCAAATATTTGACCCGTCCTGAGATCAACTTGCAGCTGATAGTGGGGCTCAATCTGACCCGTTTCGACCGCAAATGAAATGTCCCGCTCAATCTGCTGTCTGCGCTGAAGATTAGAACGCATGTTGGGTTCAAATTCGAGAACGCGTCCTTTTCCTTGAGCTTTGGCTTCTGTAAGCGCAAGGTCGGCATCGAGCAGAAGGTTCTCACATTCAGGCAGGCTAATGGGTCGTGATGCAAATCCAACCGTCGCGCCAACCGCCATATTGCCGAACTTTGTTTCAAAAGGAGTCTTGAATTGCTTCAGCAAATCTTCTGCCACATGGCTGGCGTTGGTTTCTTGTTCCAATTCGGCCAGAATTATAAATTCATCGCCCCCCAACCTTGAAACCAAATAGTTTTCACCGCAACGAGCGGCCCACGTCATGAGCCGCCGCGCAACACTTACCAACAGAGCGTCTCCAGCAGGATGCCCAAGCAGGTCGTTTATCGCTTTGAAGCCGTCAAGATCGAGTGTGAAAATGGTCGCCTTTTTTCCGATTGTTTTGCCCGCAAGTATGGATCGGAAATGTTCATCAAAAGCAGTTCGATTTGGAAGGGTGGTTAGTGAATCATGACGCGCGAGATATGAGAAGTCCTTAGCGCTTCTCTCGGCTGCGACTTTTGCTCGATGCAAAGAAGTGTTTTGACGGATGATCAGTCCAATCAAGGCTGCAGCGCCAATCAAAAGCGCCAGTATGATCAGACGTTGGTGAAATTGCCGTTGCTGAAGTTCACTTCGCACAATATCTGCTTCGGAAACCGAGACAGTATGTGCATCCGATCCAATCCTATCAATGATGGGAGCGGCCTGGGCCAGTACGGAGAGCACATTTCTGTGCGCTTCTGGATATTCCAGGTTGGCGACATCATCGGCGATGCTATCGATTAAAGACCGTAATTTCTCGAACCGGGCGCGCTGCCGAGGGTTGCGGTCTAGGACCAGGCTAGGGAAGCCGCCCGAATCCCATGTCTTAAGACGACTGAGAAAAATTTCGTAAAACAATCGCGCCTTTTCCGCGTCTACTTGGTCTCCAAGTGCGGCAAAACGCGCTGCGTGCTTCTCGAAATGTGCGGCCTCAATACGCCCATTTGCGCCTGCCCAGCTCACGTCGTAGTGCATGGATCGGGAAACAGCGTCCTCAGTTGCCGCGAATAGAGTAACCTGAAGAATTGCAGCGACAAAAAGTGTGCCGAGCGCACAGTACGCAAATACCCGGCCCTTCACCCATCCAAGCTTTATGAGCCAAAGCAGGTTCATCTCTATTCGATTGTAATCTGCCGAACCTGCCATGCCGAACGTGTATAATATAACTCTGTTCTGAGGGCTGGATCGGAATCATAGGGATAAATAATGAATAGCGGGCCTTTTTCGGCAACTGACATCGCCTCGCCACCCTTGCGTGAAGCTAGGATTACACCATGTTCCTCAAAGTCCGTTATCGGCACTTCGGTGCTATAATTATTGAGTGCGAGCACATAGGCGATATCGCCATTGGCCCCGACATGCTGCATAAGTGCAGCAAGCGGCACACCTTCAAATGTCTGTTCGCCTTCGTGCCAGGGCGTTGCTGTTTTGATGGTTTCCATTCCAATTGCTTCTAGCTGCTCCAAGGTGAAGTTGCGAGGTGTAGACCCTGCTATCTCCCCGTCAATGGTCAGCACAACGCGCCCATCATCTGCATTGGCCGATGTAAAACATAGTCCGATACTGATCACTGTAACGGCAGCGCATATGAAGTTTGAAAATTTGCCCATCGGAGCCCCCCTCAATTGGACGTGATCCTATTGTTTTAAACGCCACTGTAGTGAAAAGCCGGTTACAGTTTAGTAAAGAGAGCTCTTGGGACACGCTGCGGGTGAAGGGGATGTCAAAACAATCGAAGCTAGCTGTGTCCGGGCTGTCAATTCAGGTTGGTTCGCGGAAACGAAGTCACCCGCGGCATGACCCCTCATCACTGCTGTTTAAATGGAGATTACAAGTCACCGCAGGACAGTTTGGCGCGTCCTACAATTGCCACCTAAATCGCTTTTGTGACGCCAACCACGAAATATTTTTACAGACAAAGTTTATGAGCTCAGCCGCAGAGTATCCTGCGGGCCTTGTTTCCACTGTTTTAGACAAGCAAGCGAGAGCGGTTTGCTGAAAAGGTAACCTTGAATCAAATCGCAGCCCGCGAGCCGTGCGATCTTGAGTTGCTCTTGTGTTTCCACCCCTTCAGCGACCACCGACATGTTCAGGGCGCGACCCAAATTGACGATCGTTTGCGTGAATGCGGCCGCTTCGCTATCAAATTCTATATCCATTATGTAGCTGCGATCAATTTTCAACTTGTCAAAAGGAAGTAGACGCAAATAACCAATTGAAGAAAAGCCCGTGCCAAAATCATCCAAAGCCATAGAAAAGCCAATGCGTTTAAGTTCCAGCATCCTCGCTTTTGCGATGTCAGGGTGCGTGACCAGAATTCCTTCGGTCAATTCTATTTCAATTTGTTCTGCCGAAACGCCGGTCTCGTCTAATATTGTAGCGAACGCATCAACGAGCGTTGAATCGCGCAATTGCACCGGCGATAAATTAATGCTCACTTTTAAATCTGGCATTTGGGCGATGTCATCACACACCCGCCTAAAAACATATAAGCCTAGTTTGTGGATTAAGCCGGATTCTTCTGCAAGTGGAATGAAACTGGCGGGAGGGTAAAGGCCCAACTCCTCAGAATTCCAACGCACCAGCGCCTCTACGGACTTCAATTCCCCGCTTTTCGCCGCAACAATAGGTTGGTAATGAACATCAAGCGTTTCTTCGATCAACGCACCGCGAAGTGCCTCAATCACTTTTCTACTTTTCACAATATTGGTTTCAATTTCGGTTTTGTACTGGAGTGGTTTTGGCAATCGCCTTTTTTTGGCATCATACATTGCGACATCCGCTCGGCGGACAAGTTCCTCTGGTAGGGCTTTGCCATCTGCAATGGCAAAGCCGATCGACACCGATACATTGATTGTTTTGTCGCACAGGTGAAAATCATGTTGAATGTCATTGATAATTTCAATTGCAATGGCTGTTGTCTCTGCCTTCGCATTTTCGGCATCCAGTAGGATTGTGAATTCGTCTCCTCCCACGCGTGCTAAGAAAGATTTTTTGGGTAGTCTATTTGTCAGCCTTTGGGCGACCTGGCGAATTAGAGTGTCCCCTGCGGCATGGCCGAGTGTGTCGTTTACATATTTAAAGTCGTTAAGGTCCAAAAATAGAATGCTCAATTTGCCAGAACGACTTGCCGCAACAATATGTTGGTTCCTCAGGCGCTCCTCAAACCGAAATCTGTTCGGCAGCCCGGTTAGACCATCGGTGCGTGCCGCGACATAGGAAGACTTTTCTTTGTTGGCTAACTCTCTTGCGGAAAGTTTGGCCGCCTTTGCGACAACAACTGAGATCAATGAGAACATGACCAACACAATAAAAATTGGAGTCGCGCTTTTTGCCAACAATTTTTGACCAGGCTTCGGCGGCGACCACGTCAAATGAGCGATATTTTTTCCGTCGCCATCCAAGAGCGGGATATTCATGCGTCCTTCCCGCACCACTTTTGACACGGTCAAATCCGGTGTCAGAAATGACTGACCCAGCGCAGCTACTCTTTCATCGTGAAAATGGAACCCCATTATGTTAATGGGCAACTGACCCGGGCGCACCGAAGTTGTGTCTACTGGCGTAATTCTGGCGGCGGACAGAAGATAGAGGTCTTCCCCCACAAACATAAACTGAGCCCTCGCTTGCACATCGGTTGTGGGTACGTCTTGCAAACTATCAACGAGCGCTTTTAGCGACGCATGGTCTAGAATGTTTGGGTCGCTTGCTTTGCCGCTATAGCGGGTCCAGCTATAAATTACGCGACCGTCGGGCTGAATAATGACGAGTAAATCCATCGTGCCGGATTCCGAGACACCGACCTGCATATTGCTCGAGACCCAACTTGAGTTTTCCGCTGTTACATTGTCGAAGGCATCCTGCCACCACGAATAATCAACATTGATTTTTTTCAAGCTTTCCTGAATGCCTTCAAGACCGCCACTAATCATGGTTTTAGAATCTGTCGCCGACATCCGGTTTTGCTCGGTCGACATCCAAAATATCACGCTACCAATGGTAAGCGACGTCACAATTATAGCCCCAAGCAGTAGAATGGAGATGTGTCGGTTTAGGTGGTTCCTCATAGCGGGCCTCGTTTTCTCGTTCACGATCGTAAGCCCGAATTGTTCACCTCTCGTATACAGAAAAGATTAATTAATACTAAGGTAAATTAAATGTTGCACTTAAGTTAAAAAATTTATTCATTGCAGCTTCAAACTTATGGGTTACCTACTCTGGAGTTTTCACGTTTCTTTGAACTAAGCGCAAGGTTTTAGCGCGATTGAAGGTTGCGGCAGGTCAGCAAAAACCTGCCGCTAAGAAGGATTGCCTTTTTCTAGACGGTCAGCGGTTAGAGAGATTTTGAATTGATAAGGACTACGTTCGTTACGATCCTACCGCCAGGGAGGCGGCACTTGGCTGACCGTGCGAACCGTCAGGTCGAGCATGCGTCCATCTGCAGTTTTCCATGGGATCGTTTGCCCTCCAGAAAGCCCAATCAATGCCGCACCAACCGGGGTCAAAACAGAGATTCTGCCATTTGACACGTCTGCATCTCCCGGCGGAACAAGTTGAAACGAACGATCGAAACCATCGCTTGTAATAAAACTGACGTAGGAGCCCATCCGGACGACGTCGTCAGACAATTTTGCTTGTGGTAACATTGTTGCTCTTTCTAGTTCATTGATCAGCTGGTGCGCGACTTCCTGTGTCGCCCCTTTTGCGACCTCGGCGAGATTGCTTAGCTGTTCAAAAACCGCATCACCTATGAAAATTTCGGGGAGTTTCGTTTCGTATTTGACTGACATGAGTAGATACCCAAATTGCTTTGCCATGAAGGCGCGTGTAACGGTTTGTGGTCTGGTAGATGCGTCTTAGATGTGGTCAATAAAATTGCATCGCCCCGCATTTTCTAGACACTGGTTTAAACTTATGCACCGGTAAAGTTGCTGAGAAATGAGGTGCGGAAAGGGTCGTGCTGATTAGTCGACCCATTTGTCGAATTAAATCTCGACACTTCCAGATATCGACAAAGCGTCATCGAGGTCCACGCCAAGATAACGCACAGTGCTTTCCATCTTTGTATGGCCTAGAAGCAACTGCACGGCTCTTAGGTTGCCAGTCTTCTTGTAGATTTGCGCGACTTTAGTTCGCCTCATTGAGTGCGTCCCATAGGCACTTGGTTCCACACCAATTGATTGGACCCAGCCTTTGAGCATCCGGGCATATTGTCGGGTTGAAATATGGGGTCGATCATGAAATCGTCCAGGCCAAAGAAAGCTGTGGCCGCTCATTATGGGATCATCGATCCACTCTTTGAGCGATGCTCTGGTGCCTTCGGTCAATTCAAATCTGACTGGTGACTTGGTTTTGCGTTGTAGGACCGAAGCACGTTCTTTGATGGCGCCAGCGCTATAAACATCAGAAACCTTCAATCTGACGAGATCGCACCCACGTAGCTTGCTGTCGATTGCGGTGTTAAACAGTGCGAGGTCTCTCACCGCATTTGCAATTTCCAGGCGCACGCGAATTGCCCAAACATGTTTGGGCTGAAGTGGCCTTTTTTGGCCGATAATACGCCCACGATTCCAAGCCCGATTGGATGGAATGACCATTGGTAGGTTTGTTGAAGCTGACATGACAGGTCCTTTTCACCATACCCTCCAACCACAGCACTCCGAAATTTAGCAAGCTATTATCTCACCGGACTGATGCAATTGGCAAATTGGGGACAGGGTGCAGCTAATCCCTTTGCGTTTAATTGCGAAATTGTGGTAAAGTTTTCCTATGAGCAAGATCGTAAAAACACAACGCGAAGCATCTACAGGGCGGTTTATCCAAACCAACCTCGGCAAAGCGAAAGCTTCAAAATTCGCCTTGGTCGAAGGTATGTCTTTGAATTCAGATTCTCGCGACCTGATCTCGCGGCTGGAGCGCCGCGGGCTTAAAGGTGATGCGTTGCGCAAAGAAATCATGAGTTCGTTTGCCACCAAGCAGGGCTAATGAGTCGCTATAACGCCACCGAAGATCCTTTTTGCTATCCTGGGACACAAGTTCTTATAAACAAGGCGGGTTTACGCGATCAGGATGAGCTCGATCAATTTGAGCAGCTAATGTATTTGACGCGGGCGGAAGAACCGCTACCCACGGGTAACCTCGACTACGAGCATTACAAGCGTATTCATCATCATTTTTTCCAGGATGTATATGACTGGGCCGGCCAATCCCGCGAAATCAGGACCGGAAAAGGTGGAAACTGGTTTTGTTTTCCCGAGTATATTGATGGCGAAATGACTAGAATTTTTGGTCAGCTTGTCAATGAAGACCATTTAATTGGGCTTACTAACTCAAAACACTTTGCGGAGCGCGCGGCATACTACATCGCTGAAATCAACGCTATTCACCCCTTTAGAGAAGGCAATGGGCGCTGCCAGCTTACGCTGCTCGATATTCTTCTTGTCAATTCTGGTTTCACCATGAACGAAGACCAAATTGACCCCGACATTTTCATGCAGGCAATGATTGCAAGTTTTCGCGGCGACAACGGGCCGCTTGAACGGGCTATATTGGACTTGATGTCTTAGGTGGCAGATAGCGATAAGACTTTCACAGGAAGCCTAACCACCGCCATTTCGGGGATAGGATTAGATTTCCGTAGGCCGCCCTAAGCAAAACCCTGGCATTGCGGCCGACGAAGGTCTGCTTTGAGTAATGCAAAACAAGGACCCCGAGCGGCAGCTATTGGGATGGGGCGGACAATTTCAATCATAACCCAGTCGCCACTGACTGTGCCGATAATCCAAATTCGGAAATTACACCTCCCAAATTGAAGAAGGCCCGCACGGTATGAGCTTTTCATGCGGGCCAAGTCGTTCCAATCATCACAAATCAAGAGGGGTGTGGTTGGACCAATTTAAAATATCAGCCGTTTCCACCAAAGTCAAAATTCAAAGCGGGTAATTTTTTAAATTGTTTTTTAACTGTGAGCCTGAGTAATATTTAAATAATACCACATCCATAATTGTAATATATCGGATGCCGATCTGTCGCGGAATTGTTTTTGACAGCGCTATATTAACAAAGTCATTTCTACATTTAATCAAGATGTAAAATATACAACTTTGCATAGAGGAGCTTATAGGAATGGCCGGTACCGAGACGATTGTGAACAGAGCATTGCTCGATCTGGTTGAGGCTACTAACGATGCTATCGTTGTGACTTCTGCTGATGATCTGGACCGTCCTGGTCCACTAATAATTTATGCCAACCCTGCTTTTTGTAGGATTTCCGGCTATAGTCCCGAAGAAATAATTGGAAAATCTCCTCGGATTTTACAAGGGCCGGGGACGTCTCAAAAGGCACTCCACCGCATTTCATTGGCCTTGAGAGAAGGGAGTGAATGTCAAGAAGAATTATTAAACTATTCGCGGGACGGAACGCCCTATTGGTTGGATATTCACATTGTTCCATTGCGCGACGAAACCGGGACCATTCGATATTTTGGTGCAATCGAGCGAGATGTCACAAATAAAAGAAACGCAACAGAACGCCTGAAGAAGTTGGCATTAGAAGATGTTCTGACAGGTATAGGGAACCGCGCGGCGCTCGAGAGGCATATTGAGGGCCTCTCAGAGACACCAAATTCCACGGTTGAAACTCTATTTATGCTTTTGTTTGATCTCGACGGTTTTAAGGATGTAAATGATTCACTCGGGCATATTGCTGGCGACCAAATTCTTCAACATTTTGCTGGATATCTTGCTTCTTCATTGCACCGTGACGACTTTTTGGCCCGGCTTGGAGGGGATGAATTTGTTGCAGTATTAAAAGGGTATACGCCCGACTCTGCACGTCACTTTGCTGAGAACGTCGTTAAGAACCTATCGCTGACAAATGTAAAGGGGATTGAGCAAATAAGTGTGAGCGTCGGCATGACAAGCTTTCTGCCAAGCGAAACAATGAAGCAAGTACTCCAAGCGGCAGATATTGCGCTATACAGCGCGAAGGAGGCCGGGAAAGGGCGCGTGCATATATATCATCAAATCGCAAATCGCCGCGGCAAACCAAATCATCATCGCAACATAGCTTCGCGATGTGGGGCGCGATCATCCGGGCGTTAATGTGCGCGAGGAATTTCTCCCATTGCGCAAAACCATCCAGCCCATGAAACGGGTTGATGCGATCATCTAAGGCAATATCCGCTACACAATGTGACTGGATGATATGTAAAGCGAACAGCGCACAGCGCCCCAAAACCGGGATTAGGGTCATGGATAGCAAATCGGTCACCACCCCAAATGAGTGGCTCGGCTGACATCAATAAAGCCTCGTCTGTATCGGCGGCGTAACGCCACAAAGCGGTTTCCAGATATCAAAAATGTTCAATGAAAATGCAAACTGTCCCTGCTGCAATGCCATGACAAAGCATTTTTCAGGCCTGCCTGATCGGCCATTCACAACCGCCTTAAGCGGCAACATCAATGAGTTGCCCTTAAACCTCAACCGCAAAGCAACGCGGCATGAGATCCTTCGAAGGGAATTTGAAATGAACACAACGTTCCTATTGATGGCTAAATATGACGGCCTGCCCATCATCCCAGCCCAGCAAGTGTGCGAGGATTTCTTTCCCCACCTAACCCTACCGAAGTTTCTGCGCAAAGTCAGTGAGGGTCAGATACCGCTGCAGCTGGTGAGGATTGAGAACAGCCAAAAGAGCGCCCGCGGTGTCCATATCCAAGATTTGGCAGCCTATATCGACGATCGCCGTAAGGCGGCGCATCGGGAATATAAGCAGATGTATGGATAGTTTCGAATGTCGCTATTTCGCGAACAATTTCAAAATATCTGAACGGCGCATTTATGATTTTAGGCGAGCTGCACTTTGGGCGCGTTTGCGCGCTTTGATTTGTGCAATAGCATAGCCCGGTTTTTTCTAGACACCCTGCGGGTTCAGTTTTTGCAGGTTTTCAAAGTCTGCGGGTGACAGCATGCCATTTTTGGCGTGTTTGCGTTTCGGATTATAGAACATCGCGATGTAGTCGAACACGTCTGATCTTGCTTGATCGCGCGTTTTGTATGTTCTCCTGCGAGTGCGCTCGCGCTTTAAAAGGATGAAGAAGTTCACAGCCACGGCGTTATCATGATAGTTTCCACGGCGGCTCACAGAGTGCTCAAGATTGTGCTGTTTGCATACCAGGAAATTCTATACAGCCTTGCAGACCTGATTACGCCCGTTATTTTTTGCCTGATAGAGCGCATCGTCGGCTCGACGCAAAAGATTCTCGATGGTTTTATCATCTTCTCTGAACTCTGCCACACCAAAGCTTGCGGTAATATTGACCAGTCCTTCGCCCTTTTGCGCCACCCTAAGCCGCGATAACGATTGCCGAAACTCTTCAACAACGGCAAATCCCTCATTCACTTTGAGCCCAGGCAACAAGAACAGAAACTCTTCGCCGCCAATACGCGCAAACATTGCAGAACTGCAGTTTCTAATTGTAGGGACGAAATCGTGAGCCATCTTCGTCACATCTTTCAGCACTGTGTCGCCCACCGCGTGACCATATGTGTCGTTCAGAGATTTAAAATGGTCAATGTCGAGCATGGCAATGGTGACAGGCGGAGAATTCTTTTGCTGCAGATACGATTCCGCTTCATAAAAGACATGGCGCCGATTATATGCTCCCGTCAATTCATCGGTAATTGAGAGTTTTCTTAATGATTGCTCCGCCCGCTTTTGGGCCGTTATATCTTGAAACAAGATTTGGATCACCGGCGTGCCCTCCCAGGGCAATCGGCCGGTGGTAATCTTGACCAGCCTATTTGTCTTGTCCCTAATTACGAGAACACTTTCAGTTTCCACGGCCTTATCAAACACATTAAAAGCCCGTTGCAACAAACTATCGACGGCCGAAAACTCGTCCTCCCTTATAAAGTCCAGAAAATGCCGACCAACCAATTCTGACTTTTGACTATACAATAATTCGCATGCCATATTATTGGCATAGAGAATGCCCTGTTGCGTATGAAACAGGAGACCGATCGGCATAGCATCCAGCATTGCACCCAACCGCTGTTCGGTGTCAAACAGTGACTCCTGCGTCTTGACGATCGTGTTTGCCGCGTCAATATCATCCGAAAATAGGTCGAACTCTTCCACGTTGTCTCGCATGATTGAGGACTAAATCGAGGAAAATCGTATCTCGAATTTCTTAAGAATTTCCATTGACCATTCAAAGGTCTTGCTAAGGTGCATGACGAGGCGGAAGTAAAGCAGATTGAAAGCGGAATAATCTAAGCAAATAATCCGCCCTGCTGAAGGTCGTAGCACGGTGTATTTGTGGGCACTGATATATCAGTACGTCGCCGCATTGTTTCGGAGTAAAATATTGCCTTATCTTTAAAGTATATGGGCACTCGGGTTGTGGGGGCTAAAGGTAGCCACCGACAAAACTAAGTTATACCGGTCCTTTGAGAGAAAAATATTTCTTTTATCACTTTTGAACGTAAAACTTCATTCTAAATTAATCCGGCATCTTGCAAGGTATTGGGGATGAGATGCTCTGAAGCTGGCAAATTCAAGGTGTTTTATGATGGCCCCACCTTCGCAAATAAAAATTTTCTGGCGAGAAAATGAAACGACCGACCACGTGGTCGGTCGGATAGTCAACATCCGACGGTCGGAATGCAGGAAAACGAATAAAGTCTTTTGTATTGAAATTGTGGACAAATCTGGATTGGCTCGCACAATCCCCACAGACTTGATTACCGAGGTTCTGGGTGCTGACGGAGCGCCCTTGATGCACTTCAAAAAGGGTGCGGGAATTTAGCATGCAAAGCTCATTCATTGTCGCAAGCATGTCCCGGGAAATTATACAAACTTTGGCAAAAGCTATTTTTGCCGGTGAATTCGACTTTTTGTGCGCTGCTCAGTGCGGTTTCTGTGGCGCGCCCTGTTTCTTCAATCCGTTTCAGCATCTGTTTGAGAAAAAGACGTGCACCAAAGCTCACTAAGTTTCTGGGCGATGGAAAAATCTAGGGTTATTCGCACGGACTTGAATGAGATTGTTATTCAATATTTTCGTTGAATTTTTTCATTTAGATAGTGGCGAATAATGGGGGGGTATATGTTGGCAGATGTTTACAAAAAGGCGTTCGATTACTTTTCATTCGCCAATGAAAATGACGAAGTTTTAATTGAGCGCTTACATGCGGCAAAGCGTCAAGTGCCGTTAATGTACTCGATTTTGATCGTGAACATGGCGGTACTGTGTTTTTGTTTATATGGGAATGCTCCATTTGTTTTGACCGTCCCTATCCCTGGAGCTCTCATTCTCGGTGGCGTGATAAGGATGCTCACATGGGTAAAGCTAGACATAAATCGACTTGAGGCTTCTGAAGCTCGGCGCTTTTTGAGAGGTGTATTTTGGTCACTTTGCGCTCTCATTTTGCTTCTGAATGCTTGGGCATTTGTGGTGTTTGTACAAGTTGATTTGGAGTGCAAATATCATATTTTGTTTTTCATGGTTTTTACCATAGCGGGCTGTATGTTTGGCCTCACTGCACTTCCTCAAGCTCCAATGCTAATTCTCTTCCTGGCGACGATACCGGCCGCAGTTTTTCTATTCCTGCAAGAAGAAAGAATATTTAGCGAAATTGCGTTCAACATGGTGATGGTCGTCACATTGCTACTTTCCATCATTAGCAATCACGATAAGTATTTTCGTCGCGAGGTGGAGAGTAGAGCGCGTTTGAAAAAATCGAATGCCAAAATGAATAAATTGGCGAACATAGATTCATTGACGAACGTGCCCAACCGGAGAAGTTTTTTCAGAAAACTGCAACAGGAAGTTGACGCTGGTGAAATCAATTCGACAACTGCTTGCTCACTACTCCTAATTGATCTCGACGGTTTTAAGGCGCTGAATGACCTTTATGGCCATGCATTTGGTGACAAAATTCTAAAACTGGTTGCGCAAAGACTTAAGGCTGAAATCCCGATTGACGGCTATTTTGGTCGAGTCGGCGGCGATGAGTTTGCAATTGTGTGTGCTGGCACCGATGTGGATGCCATCGGACGCTTCGCCCAAAAGTTGATGACCGCAATCAATAACCCGGCCGAAATTAACGGCATTATGCTCAAGCTTACCGCGACAATGGGTATAGCTTCTTACCCCAACGACTGCGCTTCTCGTGAAAGCCTATTTGAAGTCGCTGATATTGCGCTATGCCATGCAAAACAATTTTCAAGAAGTGAAATCGTATTTTTTGAAGAGGGGCATGCTGACTACATTTTGTCCACCGCTCGCACAACAAAAGCGCTTTCAGATGCAGATTTCTGTTCAGAGCTTTTGGTAAATTTTCAGCCTGTTTGGGATAGTAAGCATCAGACGCTTGTAGGTTTTGAAACACTTGCACGTTGGCACAGTCCGACAATTGGTAACGTGCCTCCAAACGAGTTTATTCCCATCGCTGAAACCACCGGAATTATTACCAAAATCACAAAGTGTATTTTTGAGAAAGCCTTGCGTGCGGCAAAGGATTGGCCAAACCACCTGAAAATTGGCTTAAACATTTCGGCGGTCGATATATTGAACCAAGATATTGTCGATGATCTGGTGCATCTGTGCAAAAAGCACGACATTGACCCCAAAAGAATAACGATTGAAATCACAGAAACTGCTGCAATTCAAAATTTTGAAGGGGCTATAGCGTGTCTAAAGGCGTTTAAAGAAGCCGGAATGTCCATTGCGATGGACGATTTTGGGGCCGGTCACTCCAGTTTGAGTTACCTCCAACATCTACCTTTGGATCATGTAAAACTTGATAAGAGCTTCGTTCAATCTATTGGCAGCGACACAAGAGGACGCCATATAGCATCTACGCTCATTGATTTATGTAAATCACTGCAGCTCGGCTGCATTGCAGAAGGCATTGAAGATCGGTCGCAGCTCGTCGAACTTCAGAAACTCGGATGCACAACTTTTCAAGGATACTTTTTTTCAAAACCAATGCTTCCCGATCAGACGCAATCCTTTATTGATGCGGCTGCTGAGGAAAAGGTTGTATTATTCTCGTGATGGAATGACGCGCAAAGTCGTAGCGGTCTAAGACTGGTTAGGCCGCCGTCCTCTCGACTCTATGAGACAAGGTGATGGCGGCTGAGGTAGTGCGGGGTATGCACAATGTACTTCTGGTTTTAAGCGCTTATGCGTTTGGCAGACGGACGATGTCGCGTCTTCGCTTGCTTTTGTGCCTTTATCTGTGACAGCGAGCGCCAAAAGATAACATATACGGCAAAATCGCCAGTATATCTCATAAATTCGTGAGGCGTATCGGCGTCGACTGTAACAACGTCGCCGGGCTGCATATCATATACCCGACCAGCTATTGAAATATCTGACCGACCACAAATTGCCATATAAATAATATTTACTCCGGGCGGTGCCGGGTAGCTGTTGGTTTTGGGTGTATAAAGGTGTACCGCGAGGGTTTCTGACGAAAATGCAGGAGCAAACCAAACACCGTCAGGCCACATTCGCGTAGGTGGTCGTGGAAGATCTTCGAGAAGAAGATCAAATTTGACATGCATATTGCCCTCTTCAAAACCGTTGTATGTTTTTTCGGGGATACTGCCAAACGTGTCCTAAAAGACAATGAAATTTAGCAGCTCTAAGCCCTAAAATTTTTACTGCGTTAATAAAGAATAAAATCGGGGAAGAAAGCACGCGGATTGTCTCGCGATCGAATGGATGGGTGGGTCATCCGGCACAAGCACGCGCCTACGATAGGTCTGTGTGATGGGACAGTAGACGTTCAAGCCAGTACAAGAGGTCGAAGCCTTTTCATCACATACCCCTGCGACAACTCGCCGAGCGTTCATGTTCGCTTTTGGCATAGTACGTCCATTGCAGCTTGGAGGAATTCAAAACAAATGGCACGAATGGCAGCTCTTGGGATGTAGCAGATTAATATGGTTACAAACAGTGAGAACGACGTTGAGCTTGAATTCTAGAGTTGAAGTTCCTTACGCGAGGAGATCGCCAGCTTTTTAACTAGTTCATCCGCAATGGGTTGACGAGTTGTGAAAGTCACGCCTGTCTTGCTCGCCTTGAGACCCGCACTGGTGATGTCTTTTTCATGTAATGCTATGGCACCTTTGCTGACATACAATCCGCATTGTTTGCTGAAGGCCGCATAGCCGGCGACAATTGAGCCCCCAATCGCAAAACCTGGCATGTCATACATAATTCGCTCTTCCGCGTCTGGGAGGGCTCGTGCCAATTGCTTGCGCACTTGCTCCAAAAGCGGACGGAACTGTTCGGGCGCTGCTGCTATATAATCATCATGATCAGAAAATCTTGGCATGAGATAGCTTAGGGCAATACCAATTATTTTTCAACAAAGCGAAATGCGGTCGAACTTAGTGTTACAATAATTTGTATGGCTGTTATGTCCATATCGAGCCATTAGGTGCATACTGAAAGCAATCAAGTGGCGAGGCGCACGGCATGAACAAGTTGAACATCCTTGAATTTTTGCAGTCGAACCAAGATGAACGTGGCATCGCGCATTGGCAAAAGCATGTCGACAAGTCTGGCGGCCTGAAAAGCTTCGGCATCGGCCTTACGCGATTGCGAAAATTTGCCAAAACTATAGGTCGCGACGCGGATCTCGCCGACGAGCTCTGGCACACTGACATTTATGAAATGAAAATCCTGTCGTTGCTTATTGATGACCCAAAAATGATAACCATCGAGCAAGCCGAGCGCCAAGTGGAGCAGTTGAATGGTGGATATTTGGCACATGTTTTTTCTTCTTGTGATGCGAAATTGGCGAAAACGCCTTTTGTTGTGGAGTTGGCAGATAAATGGATCGAAAGTGACGACCATCAACGAGTGCGTTGTGGTTACGGCTTGCTGTATGAAATATCCAAGGACAAGCGCAAGAGTGCACCTAGCGAGGGATATTTTCTTACCCACGTCGAAAAAATAGATAAGCGTTACAGCAACCAAAGCGTCAATGTGCTCATGGCGATGGCCGCTGCTCTAATGGGGATGGGCAAACGCACCGCGACCTTAAACGCAGCCGCCTTAATGGTCGCGAATAAAATCGGCCCAATTGACTTTGATCCAGATGGCCGATGCGATCCAATGGATGTATCGAAACACCTTAACGCTGAGTATGTTCAGAAAAAGCTTGGGTTGGTCTAACTTTTATAAAACCATCAAAGGGTCGGACAACTCATCCGCCACCGACGCAATCGGCACCCAGCAGACCAAAGTCAATTCATTCGATGAAGTGTTTTAACCTCTTGTTTGGGAGAACTAGATCCACCCCATTCAATGTCCGCTTTTGGGAATTGGGTCAAAGACAAAACCCTGATGCCAAATGACAGCATTGAGCCCATAACTACCGAATGTTGCTCAATGCCCGGATGGCTGTTCTCAATTGTCAACTTGTGTGACCGCTAAGTGAGGTGCGACTTTTGTTCTCCTTTTTTAACGCGTTCGTTCGGCTTGCTCCAGCATCTTTTCTTTGAACACTTCGGCAGGCGTTTTCCACCCAAGACATTTCCTCGGTGTTTGGTTGAGGCGATCACAGATCATTTTCAATTCATGATCTGTGATCGCTTTGAGGTTGATTTGGCGAGGTAGCCATCGCCTTATTCTTCTATTGGTGTTTTCTACCGTGCCCTTTTGCCAAGGTGCTGATGGATCACAAAACCAGGCTTGTGTCCCGATTTCCGATTGCAGGTGCGGCCAGGATACAAATTCGGTACCGCGGTCAAACGTGATAGAGCGGCGCGCAATAAAGGGGAGGGAGCCTATCGCTGAAGCGATCTTTTTCATCACAGGGTTTGTGTGTTTACTCGAGTTGCGCAACAGCACAGTAAATCGACTGACACGCTCCACAAGCGAGGTGACATTGCCTTGACCAAAATGTTGCTTAAACAGCATCAAATCGCCTTCCCAGTGCCCAAATTGACTGCGATGGGCGACAGCCTCGGGACGGAATAAAATACTGACGTCACGATGGAATTTAGACGGTAACTTCTTTCGCGCTCTACGGGGTAAGCGTGATTTGCGGTGCAGGGGCAAATACCACCATAATTCTTGTTCCATGCCAGTTTCAGAATAAATGTAGCGATAGATTGTTTCCTGGCAGACTCTTGGTTGTATGTTTTCAAAAATCATGCGGTTGGCAATTTGCTCTGGCGTCCAGCCAATTTTTATCTTCTCTACAATGCGGCGGCATAGATCAGGAAACTTGATCAGTTTTTGTTGCTGAGTACGTCTATTTGATGAACGCGTTTGTGCTGCAACCGCAAAATAGCCTTTCACATCTGGTAACTCAGGATCCAAAAAATAATTGCGTCGTAGCTCTCGAAATATTGTTGATCGGTGACGATTTAAGGTCTTTGCGATTTCATCAACAGATACGCGTGCATGGCGCCAGCGTTCAATCTTGCGACGCTCTTCAAGGGTGAGTTGCGAATAAGCTTGTCCCATGGCATAATCCCTCCGTTTGATAACTTATTGTTTTCAAACAAAAGTCGCACTTCAAGGTAGCGCACACCCGCTAACATACATAATTCGTATAATATATATTATGGAACTTTTATTGTATAGCTAATCCAATGGGTTGTCAGGGAAATACATTACGTCGCCACCTTTCGCTTGATTGTCGGCCAGTTCATTCTACCGCGTCGAGACTGACATGCGCCTCAAATCGCATTATGATGTCCTCATGAAACTGACGTCCAACATTTTTGCCAGCGATTTGTTTTTGCTGCCCACGGAAACGCATACCCAATGGCATTGATGATTTCTTGATTGTGCGCACGCCACACCTGCCTGATTTTTATTGGGGCAATTTTATGATTGTGCGGGACTCGGGTATTAAGAGACCGGCGCGATTGATTTCCGCATTCAATAAAGCTTTTGGCGACGCGCTTAATCATGTGGCGATTGTTTAGTATTGTGATGCGGCGCCAACATTTCAGCTCTTGGCTGAGTTTGAAGATTTGGGTTATGAGCTGGACACAACGTCTGGTTTGCATTTTCCGATGGCGCAAATATTGCCAGAAGCGCCAAAGCTAGAGACCGTTCGGTCGATTGACGGCGAAAAGGATTGGCGTCAAGTCTTCGCGTTTCAAGAGATGGTTTCCGGCGATGGTTACACGCTGGAAGATAAAGCTGTGCTCAGGAAGCGGCTTTGTAGTTTTACGTCGGCTTGTCGAACAAAAGCATGGGATTTGGCTGGGTGCCTTTGTTGGTGAGCGCCTGGTGGCGGATCTGGGCCTATTATATCATGATGGCGTTGCGCGGTTTCAGAATGTGGAGACGCATCCTGACTATTGCGGCCAAGGCTTTTGCCGCAGTCTGTTGGCGTTGCCATTCAACATGTGCGTGGCATTGATCCGACAATGGACATCATGCTGGAGGCCGATGCGGACAGCAGCGCTGAGCACCTTTATCGAAGGTTCGGTTTCCAGACGATGAAACCATTGTGTCTGCATTGCGCTTAGCTGAGACTAGCTGATCTCGATTTGCATACCATCAAATGCCGGCTCAACATGGCCTGGCGTTTCGTCCAGCACCTGCTGATAATCCAGATCAATATGCATATTGGTGAGCACGGCGCGCTTCGGCTTCATATGCTCAATCCAGTGCAACGCGTCTTCAAGGTTGAAATGGCTGGGATGCGGGTTGCGCCGCAGCGCGTCGATAATCCAGCACTCAAGCCCGGACAGCGCTTCATATGACGATTTTGGAATGTCTGATACGTCACAGGAATAGGCCAGGTTACCTATACGGAAACCAAGCGAGCGGATGCTGCCATGTTCCTGATCAAAGGCGGAGAGACGGATTGGTGCACCCTCACCTTCGATGGTGATTACGTCACCCGCTTCCATCTCATGGCCGTTCAAAATTGGCGGATAAGGGCTGTGGGGCGGGGCGCTAAAACAATAGTCAAAGGCGGTGTTCAGGCGCGCGAACGTGGCTTTGGAAGCATAGACGTCGACGCGTTTGCGATCATTCAGCGCCAGCACGCGCAAATCATCTATGCCGTGGGTGTGGTCTGCATGTTCATGCGTGTAAAACACGGCATCGAGGCTGGAAATACCAGCATCGAGCAATTGCTCGCGGATATCGCAACCGGTGTCGATCAACACATTGGTTGCGGGCCCGCCTTCCTCGTAGAAACCCTGCAGGAGCAAAGAGCAACGCCGACGCCGGTTTTTCGGGTTGTTGGGATCACAATCGCCCCAATGACCGCCCACACGCGGCACGCCGCCGGATGACCCACAGCCGAGAATTGTTGCAACAATTTTTGGCTTGTTGTGCTGGGTCACTTTACCGCCTTATTAAATAATCGATCGAAATTCTCGGTGGTTTGTTTGGCGAACGTTTCAAAATCTTGCCCAAGCTGTGTGGCCAGGTGCTCGGCCGTATGGCGCACAAAAGACGGCTCGTTGGATTTGCCGCGATGCGGTACCGGCGCCAGATAAGGCGCGTCAGTTTCCACCAGAATGCGGTCCAGCGGCAGTTTTTTTGCGGTTTCCAGGATAGAAGCCGCCGATTTGAACGTGGCAATGCCGGAGAACGACACATAGCCGCCCAGCTCAATGCCGTGTAGCGCCAGTTTTTCCCCGGCGGAAAAGCAGTGCAGCACAAAGGGGAAGCCCCCCTTCTCTGTTTCGTCGCTTAGAATCTGTGCTGTATCGTCATCGGCGTCGCGCGTGTGGATCACCAGCGGCAATTGGGTGATTCGGGCGGCCTCGATATGGCGACGGAACCCGATTGCCTGGGCCTCGCGCGGGGCGTTATCATAGTAATAATCCAGCCCGGCTTCGCCAATGGCGACACACTTTTCATAGGCGGACAGTTCCACCAATTGCTCAACACTGATGTCGAGCTCTTCATCGGCATTGTGCGGATGGGTGCCGACGGAACAAAAGACGTGCGGATATTTCTCCGCAAGTGCCTTGATTTGATCGAACTTTTTGACGCGGGTGGAGATGGTGACCATGCGCTCCACACGCGCCTCTTTGGCGCGCGCCATCACGCCGTCAATGTCGGCCTGCAGCGCGTCAAAGTCTAAGTGGCAATGGCTATCGACAAGCATAAAGTCGCGGCCTTCTATTCTTTCGCTTCATGTTCGAAACGTTTAAAGACAGGACTTGGTTGAGGCAAGTCGGTGCCGGGCTGTAACTTTTCAGCCTCGCTCATATGCGCAAACTGGCGCTTGTCGGCCGGAATGTTCAGCATATCCAGAAACTTGCCCGCGCCGATCGGCGTAAATGCCTGTGCCGCGATCGCCAGCCGGCGGATGGCTTCAGCGGTCACATAAAGCACCGTTTCCATGCGGGCCGGATCGCTCTTTTTCAGCACCCAGGGTTCCTGACTGGCAAAATAGCGGTTGGCATCCCCCACCCGTTGCCAGATGGCGCCCACGGCGTCATGCAACAAGCACTCGTCAATGGCGGTGCGGGCTTCTTCAAGCGCCGGGGCAATGCTGTCCAGCAACGCCTGGTCTTCATCTGTCAATTCACCGGGCGTGGGCACTTTGCTGTCGCAGTTTTTGGCGATCATGGACAAGGAGCGTTGGGCAAGATTGCCAAAATCGTTCGCCAGATCGGCATTGCAGCGATTGACGCATTTTTCGTGGCTATAGTCGCCATCATTGCCGAAATTCACTTCGCGCAAGAAATAGAAGCGGAAGGCGTCTGACCCGAATTCTTCAATTAGTTCAAACGGATCGACCACATTGCCGACGCTTTTGGACATCTTCTGCCCGTCCACGGTCAAAAAGCCGTGAGCATAGACTTTTTTCGGCACATCAATATCGGCGCTCATCAAAAAGGCGGGCCAATAGATGGCGTGGAAACGGGTAATGTCCTTACCGATCACATGCACGTCGGCGGGCCAGAACTTTTTGAAATCGTCGCCGTCAATATCGGGATAGCCGAGCGCGGTGATATAGTTGGTCAGCGCATCGACCCAAACATACATCACATGTTCCGGCGCATCAGGCACGGGAATGCCCCAATCGAAGGTGGTGCGGGAAATGGACAGGTCGCGCAGGCCGCCCTTTACGAATGAGGTGATTTCGTTCCGGCGCGCTTTGGGGCCGATAAATTCCGGATGCTGCTCATAGAAAGCGAGCAGCTTGTCGCTATAGGCAGACAGGCGGAAGAAGAAGCTTTTCTCCTCAACCCATTCCACGGGCGTGCCTTGAGGCGATATTTTTTTGCCCGCTTCGTTTTTGGTCAGCTCGCTTTCGTCATAATAGGCTTCATCGCGCACCGAATACCAACCGGCATAAATGTCCTCATAGATGTCGCCCTTGTCCTGCATGCGTTGCCAAATAGCTTGAGACGCCTTTTTGTGCCGCTCTTCTGTGGTGCGGATAAAATCGTCATTGGACAGGTTCAGCGCATCGGCCAACCGCAAAAACTGAGCTGAGTTTTCGTCGGCCAGTTCTTTTGGGGTGATTCCCCGCGCCGCGGCTGTTTGCGCCATTTTAATGCCGTGCTCGTCTGTCCCGGTCAGAAATTTGACATCATATCCATCAAGCCGTTTAAACCGGGCCATGGCATCCGCGCCCGCCATTTCATAGGCATGGCCGATATGCGGCACGCCATTAGGATAATGAATTGCGGTGGTCACATAATAGGATTTATCGCTCATAAGCCTCGGGTCTTGCTTAAACAGTTTGATGCTCATTCATCATGGCCGCCTGATTTAACATACGGATATGTTCGAGCACCATGGTGATGGTTTGTTTCTTGTCGAGATTGAAAATGGCCTGCTCGGCCACCAATTCCTGGGTCTTTTCCCATACCGTAAGGGCTTTGGCAAGCAGGGATCGCGGCGCATTCTGTGCGCTGAGATATTTCGCAATCGCCGCCACGTGATTGTCAATCATTTCCACGGCCAATTGCCAAACCTGTTCGGCTTTGGGGTCGCCCAGTGCCGCGGCCAACTCCAGCATGGCGGTTTCGCCATGTTGATCGGGCGCTTCCAACCAAGCAAATAGCGCGCTCAGCGCCGGATTGTCCGCCACTTCAAGGGCCTCAAATGCTTTGCGTGGCCGGCCTTTGGCAATGGTCAGGATTTGGTTGAGGTCGTCGCCGTCCATGTGGATGCCAGCCTGGTTCAACACCGCCTGCACATCCTGATCGCTGATCGGCTTCAGCGGCAGCAGATTGCAGCGGGAGCGAATGGTGGGCAACACACCGCCTACCCGATGAGTGACCAGCAAAAAGACCGCGTTTTGCGGCGGCTCTTCAAGCGTTTTAAGCAAAGCGTTTGCCGCGTTGGCGTTGAAATCATCAACGCAATCGACGATGCAAACACGAACGCCGGCACGCGCCGCACTGGTTTGAAAAAACTTCACCGCGTCGCGCACATCATTGACCGAAATCTGTGCCGCGAACTTGCCGGTTTTTGGGTTTTTCTGGCGCCGAATGACTTTGAGATTGGGGAACGCCCCCTGTTGCATCTGCTCGGCCACGCGATCTAACGGCTCATCGCCAGACTTGGCGAACAGTTGTCGCGCCACATGATAAGCAAAAGTGGATTTGCCGATACCCTTCGGCCCAGCAATCAGGAAGGCATGATGTAGCTTATTGGTGTCATAGGCGTGCAAGAGCTGCTCAAACTGGATTTGATGGCCAAACAGCGCGGTGGATTGCTCCGGCAAGGGCGCGTTGGACAATTGGTCTGCTTGCAGCTCTAGTTCCGTGTCCGCCATTAGTGCTCAAACTCATTGGCAAAACGGTTTTCCACGGCCTCCCAAATAGCGCTTTCCAGATCATTGGCGGACTTATCACCGTCGATTACCACAAATCGTTGGGCTTCCCGTTGGGCAATATCGAGGAAATTCTGGCGCAACTGGCGGTGCCAATCGAGATTTTCCTTTTCATAACGATCTGGCGGCAGGTCCAGCCCGTCCTCTGCCGCACGTTTGCGCACCCGTTCAAAGGCCAGTTCAGGGTCCATATCGATCAAAATTGTCATGTCGGGCTGGGTGCCATCAAGTGCCAGTTGTTCCAGTGCACTGATCAATTTGGTGGGCACGCCACCATTCAACCCCTGATAGGCGCGCGTGGAATCGTGAAAGCGGTCCGAAAGGACCCATTTGTCGCTTTCCAAATTGGGACGGATCATGGCGTTGACATGGTCCAGCCGCGCCGCGGCAAACAAAATTGCTTCGGCACTGGGGCCCCACTCTTCCGATTTGCCTTGCAGCAAAAAGGAGCGGATGGCCTCGGCCCGCGGGGTGCCGCCGGGCTCTCTTGTGCGCACCGCTTCAATGCCGCGCTTGTTAAGGTTGGCGACAAGGCGTTGAATTTGAGTGGATTTGCCCACCCCTTCACCGCCTTCAAATGTGATAAATCGCGCCTGCATAATGACTTTCTGCTTGCGGCCTATTTCAGCCAACCTAGGGTCAATTCTTTCAATGCGTCCGTTGCTCGCCGCACCAGATCGCCCTGCTCTACAGTTTCTGCCGCATAAAGCGGCGTTTTTTGAATCAGATTCTCATCACAATATACATGCAGATCGGCCAAATATTGACCGCGATCCACAGGAGGCTTGATGGGGCCCTGATAGACAATGCGGGCGCTGAGGCAGCGACGCGACCCTTTTGGCACATAAAGATCTATGGGACCATCGCCGATGAGGCCCACCGTGGGCACTTCGCCGCCATATACGCCAATTTCACCGATAAGCTCACCATCGTCAAAGGTCTCGAGCTTTTCAAAGGTACGCGTTCCCCACGTGATCAATTTCCGGGCCTCTTCCTGGCGCTGGCTCTTGCTCTCCATGCCGTGCAGGACCGCCACCAGTCGGCGCCCTCCTTCAGTTGTTGAGGCAACGATGCCATAACCTGCAGATTCGGTGTGCCCGGTTTTCAGGCCATCAACTCCAATCCCATCATCCAACAGCGTGTTGCGGTTGCGTTGATTGATGCCATTCCATTCAAACGCATCTTGAGCAAACATGTCGTAATATTCAGGATAGGTTTTGATAATGTAACGCGCCAGGTTGGCAAGGTCACGTGCCGTGACATGCATGTCTTCGTCGGGTAAGCCGGTAGAGTTGGTGAAATGTGAATCTTCGAGGCCAAGTTCTGCGGCTTTATCGTTCATTACGCGAGCAAAACTAGCTTCCGTACCGCCAATGGCTTCGGCCAGGGCAATGCTTGCATCATTCCCTGACTGGATGATCACTGATTTTATCAGATTTTCCACGCTGACTTTAGAATTGAGTTCGGCAAACATGGTTGAGCCGCCAGAGGCCGCGCCGCCCTCGCGCCAAGCCTTTTCCGAAATAAAGAACTCATCGGACATTTTAAGCTGACCAGATTTCAAACGATCAAACACGACCGCAATGGTCATCAGCTTGGCCATGGACGCTGGTTCCATAGGCTTGTCGGCGTTCTTCTGGTAGAGGACCGTGCCGGATTCATAATCCATTAGGATGGCAAATTCGGCGCGGCTTTCAAATTCAACCTGCGCAAAGGCTGCGCCTAAGAGACCAAGCAAAACCAACCCGATGGCACAAATGAATGTGCAGGCCTTCCTGAATAACATGGCAACTCACCTCCCCCTCGCCGGCACTGAACTGGTGCCAACTGATTGGCACCATTGCCTTATTCATATAGGAGGAATTCGTCTAGGCCAAGACTCCGGGTCAATTCGAGCAAATCTTGTTTGGTGACGCCGGGGCGCAGTGTTTCGATCAGCACGCCATACCCCTCACGGCCATTTTTTGTACCAGGAACAGTGCGGACCGCTGCAATTTGCGCAAATTCCATCGCCAATTCATGAGCGGCATTTGCATCAGTTTCGAACCCTAGAGTTTTATTGATGGTACGGGCTTCTAGATCCATACTCTGCTGCCACTGCTGCAAAGCACCTGCTTGTCCGGCCATTACGTTGGCAGCCGCGTGAGCGCCATTTACAACACGGCTAGTGTCTACGTAAGAGGAAAATTGCTGGTCATATGCCGCGTCAGCTGCCAATCCGCTATTGCCGCTTTGCAAAGCGCTCAAGTTGGTTCGCGACGGGCGGACAGGCACGGTTTCAGGCGCCAGCGCTGCTGTTTGGATGGGCGTCAAATTGTTTGGGTCGGCGAATGCAAGACGTGTACCACTGTTAAGTTCCATTTCAGTGGGTGTGTTGATGCTGGCCACCAAGAAACGTGTGTCGTCGCCTTCCAATGGTGCACGCCCAACATATTGGACACGCACTTTAGCCGTGCCCTGATTTTTGAATTTAAGCACATCTGCGGTACGGCTGGACAAATCAATTTCACGACCGTGGGCAAATGGCCCTCGATCGTTCACCCGGACGATTACAGAGCGTCCATTATCCAGGTTTGTTACGCGCACATAGGAGGGCAATGGCAATGTGGGGTGTGCGGCGCTCAAATGGTTCTGGTCAAAAATTTCACCATTAGCGGTCAGGCGACCATGAAAGTTTGGACCATACCAAGACGCGCGACCGACCTTATCATAGTTGGGATCTTCCTCAGGATGATACCAACGGCCAGCCACTTTATACGGCTTCCCCACCTGGTAACGCCCACCCCCTTTGCGTACATTCTTGCTAGAGGTTAAACGCGGAGACGCGGACACTCCATATTCAGAGGAAGAGAATTTCGTTTTGGTATTGATGTTATCGCTCATCCAACTCGTGGCATTGCCGCAGGCGGCGAGCAGAGGCAAACTGACTACGAGCGCAACCAGTGCGCGCACATTTTTTGTGGTTTTCTTCATTATCCGCATTCAGCTTTTATGGTTCGAATTTTAACCGTTATTATAACGTATTTTTAGCGCAGTTGCCCACCGTACATTGGGCGCATGGTTTCGAATTGTTTAATCCAGCCCATTTCAAAAACCGCCCGAAGCGTAGTTCATGGTAAAATGCGGCGCAGATGTGGCAGAATAATGGAAAAAATCACTTTTTAGGGATATAAAGGTTTCTTTATATCTCAAATGTGATATGACAACCCAACACTCGCGGACCAAGAAGGATCAGCATGAATAAGCTACAAAAACTCCTGAAAGAAAAAGGCACCTTGCTGGCCGATGGCGCCACGGGCACCAACCTCATTCCGATGGGCCTCGATTCGGGACAAGCACCTGAAGCCTGGAACTTTGATCATGTGGACCGCATTCAGAAGCTGCACCAGTCTTTTATTGACGCCGGGTCGGACATTGTGGTGACCAATTCCTTCGGCGGCACCGCCCGTCGGCTTCACCTTCACGATTTGCAGGATCGCGTCGTCGAGATCAATCGCGCAGCGGCAGAGATTGCTGGTGATTTGGTGGCCAAATCCGGGCGCGAAATTGTCGTGGCCGGTTCAGTTGGCCCCACAGGTGACCTGTTGGCTCCGCTTGGTGAGCTGACCTACGCAGGCGCCGTAGAGGCATTTGAAGAACAAATGACCGGCTTGAAAGAGGGTGGCGCTGATGTGGCTTGGATCGAGACCATGTCCTCCCCTGATGAAATTGACGCGGCCATTGAAGCGGCGAACAAGGTGGGGCTCGACTATGTCGCGACAGCCAGCTTTGACACGGCGGGCAACACCATGATGGGCCTGTCGCCTGCCGCCTTTGCCCAGCAAATGGCTGGCAAGAACCCGCGCCCTCAAGCCTTTGGTTCCAATTGCGGCGTGGGCGCATCTGACCTGTTGGTGGCGGCCATTGATATGGTGGCCAATGCGGATGGCTTGCCAGTTGTGGCCAAGGCCAATGCGGGCATCCCAAAAATCGCAGGCGACAAGGTCGTTTATTCCGGCTCACCTGAATTGATGGCTGACTATGTGAAACTGGCGATGAATTTGGGCGTGTCGATTATTGGCGGGTGCTGCGGCAACAGCCCGGAGCATGTGAAAGCCATGGCCGAGGCGATGCGCGCCCATAATGGCGGCGATGCACCGACGGCGGAAGAAATCATCGAAACGTTGGGGCCGCTTGTGTCCCCCAAATCAAGCAAGAAATCTGATCGAAGCAACCGTCGGCGGCGTCGCGGTTAATTTTCGTCACCTATTGAGGACAATCTTATGGCGGATGAAGAAGACGATATCATTCTATCTGAACTGGACGATGAAGAACTGTCCGAGCAGATGCAGGACGATCTTTATGACGGCCTGAAAGAAGAGATTGAAGAAGGCGTCAATATCTTTCTTGAACGTGGTTGGGCGCCCTATGACATTTTGACCAAAGTGCTGGTCAAAGGCATGAAAACCGTTGGCGATGATTTCCGTGATGGCATATTATTTGTGCCTGAAGTGTTGTTGGCCGCCAACGCCATGAAGGCCGGGATGGCCATTCTGCGTCCCCTGCTCACCGAAACCGGTGCCCCGAAAATGGGCAAAATGGTTGTCGGCACCGTGAAGGGCGATATCCACGATATCGGCAAAAACCTTGTGGGCATGATGATGGAAGGCGCTGGCTTTGAAGTGATCGATCTGGGCATCAACACCGATGTGGATCAGTTCCTCGCCGCGATTGAAGAGCACAAGCCTGATATTTTGGGCATGTCCGCGCTTTTGACCACCACCATGACCTATATGAAGGTTGTGATCGAAACATTGAAAGAAAAAGGCATTCGCGACGAATTGATCGTGATCGTGGGCGGTGCCCCGCTGAACGAGGAATTTGGCGAAGCCATCGGAGCGGACGCTTATTGTCGGGATGCAGCGGTGGCCGTGGACACGGCCAAGCGGTTGATTTCGCAACAGCAGGCATAACAAACGGGCACTATGTTGAGTAATGACGCAGCACATCAAAATGAGACGCCGCGCGTAGGAATAGTTTCCTGCGGCGCCTTGGCGCGTGAGATTTTGCAATTGCAAAAGCAGCTGGGCGGCGATCATTGGCAGCTCAAATTTCTGCCCGCCGAACTACATGCCCGGCCACGGGACATTCCCGCGGCGGTGGATGCAGCGCTGGCCGAAATGGCTGAAGAGTGCGATCAGCTTTTGGTCGGCTATGCTGATTGTGGCACCGCCGGCAAGCTTGATCATGTGCTGGAGAAATATAAGGCCACCCGGTTGGAAGGCGCGCATTGCTATGCTTTTTTCCTCGGGTTGGATGAGTTTGATGTGGTGCATGATCATGAGCCGGGCACCTTTTATCTGACCGATTATCTGGTGCGGCAGTTTGATACGCTGGTGTTCAAACCGCTGGGGCTGGACCAGCATCCCGAGCTGCGCGACGCTTACTTCGGCAATTATACCCGATTGCTCTACCTGCGGCAGAACAATGATCCCAAGCTGAATGAGAAAGCCTTGCACGCGGCCAAACGGCTGGGACTTAGACTTGAAATCCGTGACACAGGTTATGGCGATCTTGAACCGTTTTTGAACAAGGCAAGCTGAGATGAATTTGACCGTTATATATTGGCGCGACATCCCCACCCAAATCAGTTTTGGCAAAGGCCGTAAGGCCAAGAAACGCCCCCTTGCCGACCGCTTCATGGTGGCCGTGGACAAGGCTGCCATGGTGTCTGGCGCCGCAGATGACGATGCCTATCTGGAAGAGTGGCGGCGCGAACAAATCGATATTGGCGATGAAGCGCCGGAAGACGCGATGGAGCGCATCGCCAACGAACTGGAAGCTGAATATCCGACAAAGATTCTTGCACAATTGGCCCAAAATGGCGGCCGCAACACTTTAGAGGCATAAATGACTGTACGCACTGTTTTAAGTTCACCCAACAAAGAAGTGATCATCGGGTTTGACCAGCCATTTTGCGTGATTGGCGAAAAGATCAACCCTACCGGCCGCAAAAAGCTGGCGGCGGAAATGAAAGAGCATAATTACAGCACCGTCGAGAAAGACGCGTTGGCGCAAGTGGCGGCAGGCGCACATGTTTTGGACGTGAATGCGGGCGTACCGCTGGCGGATGAGCCGAAAATTCTCGCGGATTGTGTACAATTGGTGCAATCGCTGACCGATGTGCCCTTGTCCATCGACAGCTCAATCATTGATGCGCTGGAAGCCGGGCTTTCGGTCTATCAGGGCAAACCGTTGGTCAACTCCGTGACCGGCGAAGATGAGAGCCTTGAACGGGTATTGCCGTTGATCAAGAAATATGGCGCCGCGGTTGTGGCCATTTCCAATGATGAAACCGGCATTTCCACCGATCCAAATGTGCGCTTTGAAGTGGCGAAAAAAATCGTGGAACGGGCGCAGGACCACGGCATTCCGAAAGAAGATGTTGTGGTTGACCCGCTGGTGATGCCCATTGGCGCGATGAATGATGCGGGCCGTCAGGTCTTCACCCTATTGCGCCGGTTGCGCGAGGAATTGCAGGTGAACACAACATGTGGCGCGTCCAATGTCGGCTTTGGCATTCCCAACCGCCAGTTGATGACCGGTCACTTTTTAGCCATGGCCGCCTCAAACGGGTTGACCTCAGCCATCATGGGCGCCACCCATAAGGAACAGATGGATGCGATCCGCGCAGCCAATGTGCTGAACGGGTTTGACCCGGATTGTGGCGAATGGTTGCGCGCCAACCGCCCGGCTGCACCTGAAGGTGAAGGCGGGGAATCTGGCGGGGGTCGCCGCCGCCGTTCTGGTCGTCGTCGCGCCCGCGGATAGGAGATTTTATGACCGCGCCCCAAGATGCATTGCTTGTTTTCCAGCCCTCTGGACGCAAGGGACGCTTCCCCATCGGCACGCCCATATTGGATGCTGCGCGTGAGCTTGGCGTTTATGTGGAAAGTGTGTGCGGTGGGCGCGGCATTTGTGGCAAATGTCAGGTGAGCGTCGCCAGCGGCAAATTTGCCAAATTTGGCATTGAAAGCAGTGAAGAGGGCTTGTCACCTAAAGGCTTCAAAGAAGAGCGCTATGATCAAAAGCGCGGCCTTGAGCCGGGCATGCGCCTCTCCTGCTCGGCCACTTTGCAGGGCGATATTGTTATCGACATCCCCGATGCTTTCCGTGTGGCTGGGCAAACCATCCGCAAAGATGCCAATACGCTGGGCATGCTGCGCGATCCCGCGATACGGCTGTGCTATGTGGAGCTGGATCAGCCTGACATGCACAATCCGATGGGGGATGGCGATCGGCTGTGTCGGGCAATTGAGGAACAGTTTGATCTGGAAAATCTGCGCATTCAGCACCATTTGAAGGCCGAACTGCAAAAGATTTTGCGCAATGGCAATTGGGAGGTGACAGCGGCTGTGCATCTGGACGGACCGCAGCCCGAAATCGTGGCGCTCTATGAGGGCCTGAGCGATGAGATGGGCGGTATTGCCGTTGATATCGGCTCCACCACCATCGCCGCTCACCTCACCGACTTGTCGACCGGAGAAATTCTGGCCTCCGCCGGCGTCGCCAACCCGCAAATCCGCTTTGGCGAAGATCTGATGTCGCGCGTCTCTTATGTGATGATGAATGAGCGCGGGCTGGATGATCTCAACACAGCCGTGCTGAAGGCCGTTAATGATCTGATCGGGCAATTGCTTGACATGTCTGGGCGCAAGCGCAGCCATTTGCTCGATTGTGTGTTTGTGGCCAACCCGGTGATGCACCATCTGTTTTTGGGCTGGGACCCTACAGAAATCGGGCAAGCGCCTTTTGCGCTGGTGCAATCGACACCCGTGCATGTGCCTGCCTATGAGATCGGGCTTGACCTGCCCAAGGGCACCCAAACCTATTTGCTGCCCCTGATTGCAGGGCATGTGGGCGCTGACGCGGCAGCCGTGTTGCTGGCAGAACGGCCCCAGGAAAATGTAGAGCCCACACTGATTGTGGATGTGGGGACCAATGCGGAAATCGCGCTTTGGAATGGTACGCAGCTTTTTGCCGCCTCCTCGCCTACCGGTCCCGCTTTTGAAGGGGCGGAAACCTCTTGCGGTCAGCGCGCTGCCCCGGGGGCCATTGAGCGCATTCGCATCAATCGCGATGATTTGTCCTGCCGCTATAAAGTGATCGGTACCGAGCAATGGTCAGATGAAGATGGGTTTGACGAGGCGGTAAAAACCACTGGCGTCACCGGCATCTGCGGCTCCGGCATTATCGAGATTATCGGCGAGATGCGTCTGGCGGGCATTTTGACCGATGACGGGATCATCCGGGCGCCGGAAAGTGAAGCTGAAAAACAGGTTTTGGTGGAGCATGGCCGCACCTGGTCATTTGTGGTGCGCGAAGGCACACCACGGCTGGTGGTGACCCAAAATGATGTGCGCGCCATTCAATTGGCCAAAGCTGCGCTCTATGCGGGCGTCAAATTGTTGATGGATCATGCCCAACTGGAGACGCTGGGCAAAATAAAACTCGCCGGGGCATTCGGGTCTTATATCGACCCGGCTTATGCGATGTTGCTGGGCCTTGTGCCTGATTGCACCGTGGAAAATGTCCGTGCTGTGGGCAACGCCGCCGGCCAAGGTGCACTGCGCGCCTTGTTAAGCCGGGGCGAACGTCGATCAATCGAAGAGACCGCGCAAACGGTCACCAAAATCGAAACGGCGCTGGAACCGGCCTTTCAGCAGCATTTTGTTGACGCGATGGGCATTCCCAATAGCGCCGATGCGTTTCCCCTCACCCGCGCCCATTTCGATATGGGGGCCTTTGTGAAAAAGACCGCAGAAGCAGGCGAAAAACCCAAACGGCGCGGCGGACGACGGCGCGAACGGCGCTAGCCAGCCAAAAGCTTTACTCGTTGCTGTTTATGCCGTGAGATCGCTTGGCGGCGTCAGCCCGTTCGCCAGACATGTGGTGGTGATGGTGTTGGCCAGAAGGCAAGCAATGGTCATGGGACCAACACCGCCAGGAACGGGCGTGATGGCTCCTGCCACTTCTGCCGCTTCGTTATAGGCCACATCGCCCACCAGTTTGGTTTTGCCCTCGCCTTTTTCCGGCGCGTCCACCCGATTTATGCCCACATCGATCACCGTCGCACCGGGTTTGATCCAGTCGCCTTTGACCATTTCAGGGCGGCCCACCGCGGCCACAACGATATCGGCCGTGCGGCAAAGACCTGCCAAATCTTTGGTGCGCGAGTGCGCAACGGTCACGGTGCAATTGTCACGCAGCAGCAATTGCGACATGGGCTTGCCCACCAGATTGGATCGGCCAATGATGACGGCATTCAGCCCTTCCAGCTTGCCCAAATGGTCGCGCAGCAACATCAGGCTGCCCAATGGTGTGCAGGAGACAGGTCCTGGCAGCCCAATGGCCAGCTTGCCGACATTTTCAGGCGTAAAACAGTCCACATCCTTGGCCGGTGAAATGCGTTTGATGATGTTGTCGGCGTCAATATGATCGGGCACAGGCAATTGTACCAGAATACCATTCACATCGTCGCGACCATTCAACTCATCGATCAACGCCAACAGGTCAGCTTCGCTGGTGTCCGCGGGCATCTCATATTTAAATGAGTTCATGCCCACTTCTTTGGTCTGTTTCGACTTGGAGTTCACATAGACCTGACTGGCGGGGTCTTCACCCACAATTACAACGGCCAGCCCCGGTGTCAAATTATGTTCGTTTTTCAAACGATCCACATGTTCGGCGATGCGCTGACGCAATTGTTTGGCATAGGCTTTGCCATCGATGATCTGGGCACTCATCAATTGTCTCCCTGAACGTCCAAAAAGGACCGTATTTCTATATCTTGTTGTTTTAGGGTGTGCACAATGGCCTGCACCATCTCTACCGCATCGGGGCTATCCCCATGCACGCAAATGGAGTGAGCCTTGAGCGGCACATAGCTTCCATCCATGGCCAAAACGCCTTGTTTATGCACGATATTCTCAACATGGGCGATCGCTTGGTCGATATCGTGCAATACCGCCCCCTTCATGTCACGCGGCGCCAAGTGGCCCTCAAAAGTAAAGGCACGATCCGCATAGGCTTCGTCGTAGGCGGGCAAACCGTGGCGAATGGCCGCCATGGTCTGTTCAGTGCTGGCGAGAGCTAAAACTGGCATTTCAGGATCAAATTCCTTGATGACACGCATCACGCGATCAGCGATTTCTGCATCTTCGCAGGCCATATTGGCCAGCGCGCCATGCACTTTCACATAGCGTATCTTGGCGCCCTCTTCCTCGGCGATTATTTGGAAGCGCTCGAGTTGCCGCAACAGTTGGTCGCGCAATTCCTCAAAGCTCAAATCGAGCCGATCGCGACCAAAATTCTCTTTATCTTCAAAACCGGGGTGAGCACCAATCGCAACATTATTGGCAAGAGCCAGTTTAATGGATTCGCGAATGGTCTGCTCGTCGCCGGCATGACCGCCGCAGGCAATATTGGCGCTGGAGATCAGCGGCATCAATTCCTGGTCGGTTCCGGCACCCTCGCCCAAATCCGCATTCAAGTCGATGCTGGTAGGAGCCGTTTGGGTCATAATAAATAATGCGCTTTCTCTAGACTTATTGATTGAAATTTTATGCGCGTGTTTGGCCGCAATTGGGCCGCACGGTCAAGGTCTTTATCTATTAAAGTTGCGATGCGCGGATATCCCCCCGTGGGTTGATGGTCGCGCATCAGGATGACCGGTGTGCCATCGCCCAAAATTTGAACATCCCCTGGCACCACCGCGTCCGAAATCAGGTTCAACTTTTCCATGCTGGCAAAGCGATCATGCGCATCCACCAAACGAACGCCCATGCGGTCGGTCGATGCAGAAATCTGGAACTCATGCTCAAACAGGTTGTGCCAAATATTGGGGCCCAACAAATCGGCGTGCAACCCGGGCAGGACTCGCAGAGTGACAACCGGATCAGGCTCCTGCAATGGTGGGTCCTTCACATGTTGTGCCGCGGTCAAAACAGCGCCCTGTTTAAGCGAAATTTCATCGCCGATGGCCAGCGCGCGGCCACTTAGCCCACCAATTTGGGCCGCAAGATTTGTGGATTTGCTGCCAAGAAGCAGAGGCACATCAATGTCGGCAGCAAAACGCACATACCCATACATGCCGTTTGGGCCGGTTTGAATGTCCACCTTATCACCATCGTGCAACTCGGTTTTGACTGGCCAATTTTGTGCAGCACCATTAATGCTGAGCAAAAATTCACCACCAGCCCCCGCCATAGCCATTGCTGGCCCTTCATAGGTGAAGCTCAGGCCCAAAAATGTGAATTCGAGCCCCGTCGCCGCGGCTTCGCCCAGCAAAGTCAGGCATTGGTCGAAAGCTGGGCGGTCCATTGGCCCGCTGGCAGATAATCCATATTGAAGACCATTTGTGCGCCCAGCATCCTGCACTGTCGAATGGGGTGATACGCGCTGAAGCGTCAACTTAGCCATGTGTCACCTCCACCGCATTCAGTTTGACATTATGTCCCGGTCGCAACTTCACAGGAGGATCTCGGGACACGTCAAAGTTGAGCAAATCACAATGGCCAATCACGCTCCATCCTGTGCGGATCGGCACGGCGGTGATCGCTGTTTGACCCGCCGCAAATAAAACTGACCCTGCAGGAATATTTTCCTTTAGAGCGGTGCGCCGGGGAAATTCTCGCCAGCATTCATGCAGGCCGAGATAGATGAACCCGGGGGAAAACCCTAAAGCCAGTACATCCAGAACTGACGCGGTGTGCGTGGCCACGAAATCGTTCGGCGACGTTTCAAGCTGGGCACACACTGACTCAAAGTCGGGCCCCTGCTCACCGCCATAATGTACATTGATCGTGACCGGTGAGGTTTCCATAGGCGGCCGTTCGCCAACCAAATCAAATCGCGACAACATCAATTGCAGTTCTTGTCGCAACCGAGTGAAGCTAATGGTTTTCGGATTATAGCGCACCAAACACGAGAGCAAATTGGAGCTGACCCCCTCAATATGGGGGGCCAATTTGTCCTGCACTTGTTGGGAAAACTGAATCGCCTGTCGGTTGGCCTTTAGGTTTAACTCGCGGTCGAACACCACCAAGATGGCTTTGTCGCCTAAGGGCTGCAATTTGACCCGCGGACCGCGGGTTTGTGGCAATTCAGGTTCCGGCATAAGGCTTTAAAACAATCCTTCAATACGGCCGCTTGGATCCAACTTAATGGCTTCGGCCGATGGGGTTTTTGGTAAGCCGGGCATGGTCATGATTTCCCCGCAAATGATCACAACGAAACCGGCGCCAGCAGACAAGCGAACCTCGCGAACCGGAATTGAATGGCCAGTAGGCGCCCCGCGCTCATTTGGATCGGTCGTGAAGGAATATTGAGTTTTCGCCATGCAAATGGGCAAATTGCCATAGCCTGCTTTTTCCCAATTCTTCAGCTGCGTTAAAATCTTTTTCTCCATCACCACTTCGTCTGCTCGATAAATCTCTTTAGCGATGATTTCAATTTTGCTCGCCAAACTCACATCATCAGGATAGAGCGGTGAGAAGCTGCCGTCAAAACTATCGATCATTTCGACAACATGTTCGGCCAGCGCCTTCGTGCCATCCGATCCATTCTCCCAATGCTGGCACAAAATGGCTTTGGCGCCCTGCGCTTCCACATAGGCTTTCAAGGCATCCACTTCGGCGTCGCTATCGGTCACGAAATGATTGATGGCGACGACGGCGGGCACGCCGAACTTTTTGATGTTCTCCAAATGACGACCGAGATTGACGCAGCCTTTTTTCAGCGCCTCAACATTTTCATCGCCTAGTTCATCTTTGGAAAGTCCACCATTCATCTTCAATGCCCGTACGGTGGCAACAACCACAACCGCATCCGGCGACAAGCCAGCTTTCCGGCATTTGATATCGAAGAATTTTTCTGCGCCCAAATCAGCACCAAATCCGGCTTCGGTTACCACATAATCGGCAAGTTTCAGGGCGGTTTTTGTGGCGATAACCGAGTTGCAACCATGCGCAATGTTGGCGAATGGCCCGCCATGGATAAAGGCGGGATTGTTTTCCAAAGTTTGCACCAGATTGGGCTGCATCGCCTGCTGCAGCAGCACGGTCATGGCACCATCAGCCTTGATGTCACGGCAGTAAACGGGCGTCCGGTCACGGCGATAGGCGACGATGATATTGCCGAGCCGGCGCTGCAAATCTTCAAGATCATCAGCCAAGCAAAGAATGGCCATGATTTCTGAGGCTACGGTGATATCGAAACCGGCCTCACGCGGGAAACCATTGGCGACACCGCCCAGCGAGGAGACGATGGACCGCAAAGCGCGATCATTCATGTCCATCACGCGTCGCCAGGTGATGCGGCGCACATCAATTTCTTCGTCATTGCCCCAATAGACATGATTGTCGATCATGGCCGATAGCAAATTGTGAGCCGAGGTGATGGCGTGGAAGTCGCCGGTGAAGTGCAGATTGATATCTTCCATTGGCACCACCTGGGCGTAGCCGCCGCCCGCAGCGCCGCCCTTCATGCCGAAACAGGGGCCAAGTGAGGGTTCGCGGATGCAGATGGCCGCCTTTTTGCCAATGGCGTTCAGCCCGTCGCCCAATCCAACGGTTGTGGTGGTTTTGCCTTCCCCTGCCGGGGTCGGGTTAATGGCAGTCACCAGAATCAGCTTGCCATCTTCGCGGTCAGCTTGTGATTTGATAAACTCTTGTGAAACTTTGGCTTTATCATGCCCGAACGGCAAAAGATGTTCGGATGGAATGCCAAGCTTCTCGCCAATTTGCGCAATTGGCTGCTTACGCGCGGCACGCGCGATTTCAATATCAGATTTATAACTCATGTCTGTCCCCACAGATTTTTTGACGCGATTAAACGCGTTCATTTTGTAATTGTCCAGCCCATGACCGGTGCCGCCGTGTGTGGACAATGAAGATATGTTGATCTTTGTCGAGGCGTCGTGCGTACATCGCAAGGTAAAATAAATTTCTCACCGCCTGCTGGGACCTTTTATGCGCAATCTGATTTTGATTCTTGGTGATCAGCTCTCCCGCGACCTGAGCAGCCTGCGAGACTTTGATCCGTCACAGGACCACATTTTGATGTGTGAAGTGTGGGAAGAAGCCACCTATGTGAAGCATCACAAAAAGAAGATCGCCTTTTTGTTTTCGGCCATGCGGCACTTTGCGCAAGAGCTGGAAGCAGAGGGTTTGCCCCTCACTTACACCAAGCTGGATGATCCCGACAATTCCGGCACCTTTTCCGGCGAGGTCGAGCGGGCCATTAAACGGCTGTCGCCACAAAAACTGGTGGTCACCTTTCCCGGCGAATATCGGGTGCTGCAGGAAATCGAATCGTGGTCCACACGTTTCGACGTAAGTGTCGATATCCGGGAGGATGACCGCTTCTTTGTCACACCGGATGAATTCGCCGATTGGGCCAAGGGCCGCAAATCGCTGCGCATGGAGTATTTCTATCGGCAGGTGCGGCAAGACCACAACATTTTGATGGATGGCGATAAGCCCGAGGGCGGCAAATGGAATTATGATCAGGACAATCGAAAGCCGCCTGAAAAAGAGATGGATGTCCCTGCCCCATATCGCGGGCAGGTTGACGACATCACGAAGGATTGCCTCGACGTGGTCGCCGACCGATTTGATGATCACTTTGGTGACCTGGAGCCATTTTATTTTGCAGTGACGCGCGATCAGGCGCTCTATGCGCTGGATAAGTTTTTTGCGGAGCGCTTCGGTCAGTTCGGGGACTACCAAGACGCCATGGTGCAAGGCGAGCCATGGATGTTTCACAGCCATATCAGCTTTTACCTCAATTGCGGCCTGTTGCATCCGCGCGAGGTCGTAAAACGGGCCGAGATTGCCTATTATGATGGTGATGTGCCGCTTAATGCGGTGGAAGGCTTTATTCGGCAAATCCTGGGCTGGCGCGAATATGTGCGCGGCATTTATTGGCTAAAAATGCCAGACTATGCCGAGGAAAACGCGCTGAATGCCACGCGGGACCTGCCTTGGTTCTTCTGGACCGGTGAGACGCACATGAACTGCCTGCGCCAATGCATTCTTGAAACCAAGCAAAATGCCTATGCGCACCACATCCAGCGATTGATGGTGCTGGGCAATTTTGCTTTGTTGGCCGGACTCGACCCGAAGCAGGTCAATGAATGGTATTTGATCGTTTATGCGGACGCTTACGAATGGGTGGAACTGCCCAATGTGACCGGCATGATCCTTTACGCCGATGGGGGCGAACTGGCCAGCAAGCCCTATGCTGCCGGGGGTGCCTATATCAAACGCATGTCGAATTATTGCGAGAATTGCAGCTACAAAGTCAGCCAGAAGAACGGCCCCAAGGCTTGTCCGTTCAACTATCTCTATTGGGATTTCTTTTTACGCAACAAGGACCAACTCAAAGGCAATCCGAGGCTCAACAACGCTTATGGCACGCTGAACCGCATGAAGGATGAGAAGATCGAGGCGATCCGGCATGATGCACAACGGTTTTTTAGCACGCTTGACGACTAGGGGGCTGTGTCGCCTATAGTTTCGCCAAATCTATTTTTGGCAGTTTCTTATGCGTATTTCCAAATATTTGTCGTGGGCTGGACTGAGCCTCGGCATTGCTTTTTTGTTGCTACAATCCGGCATTTCGCTGCAATTGCGCCTCAGCAAAGGTGACAATCTTTTGGGGGCGCTCTGGTTTCTCCTAAGCTTTTTCACCATCCTTACCAATATCGGGATTGTGTTGGTGCATGTATCCGCTCGCACAACGGCAAATGCGCTTAACTGGTTTCGCCAGCCCTATGTGCGCTCCATGTTTGCCGTGCTGATCCTTGTGGTGATGCTGGTTTATTACTTTGTACTGGCCCAGCTATGGCAGCCGGAGGGCCTGATGGCCGTGGCGGATATCGGGCTGCATTATGTCACGCCGCTGCTCTATCTGGCCTGGTGGCTGCTGCATCGGCGCATAGAACCGGCGCACATGGGCGAAATGTCGAAAATGTTGGTCGTGCCACTGGTCTATTTGGTGTGGGCGCTGGTGCGCGGTTTGATTGTGGGAGAATACCCCTATCCCTTTATCAATCTGGATGTGCTGGGCTGGTCGCATTTTCTTTGGAATGCGACACTGCTGTTTGTCGCCATTGCCTTCCTTTATGGCCTGTTTATTGCGCTGGAAAAACACCTGCCCGCGCAAAACTAGCCTATCGGCAACTGGCTCCTACTGCTAAATTCAAGTTCACTTGAATTTGAGGTACGCCATGATTGATATTGCTCAATTGTCGAAAAAGACCGGCCTGCCGGCCTCCAAGCTGCGCTATTATGATGAGGTCGGTCTCATCCAATCCGTGGGCCGCAAGGGTTTGAAACGCCTGTTTGATGCGGATGCTGAAATTAGGTTATCGCTGATCGCGCTGGGGCAAAATGCTGGGTTCTCGCTTGATGAGATCAAGGCCATGTTCGGCGCGGGCAATGTAGCTGCGCCGCAGGTACAGATTGATCGCGACAAGCTGCGCGACAAGGCGAATGAGATTGACCGCAAGATTGAACGGCTGGTGGCCATGCGCGATGGCCTGCTGCATGCGGCCGATTGCCCGCACCCCGATCATTTGCATTGCCCCACCTTTCAGCGGCTGATGAAGGTGGCCAGTTATGATCGGGCGCGCCGGGGGTGAAGCTGACGCCCCACCCCAAACTATTTAGCCTTTGATTTGCGCCACAAATCCACAGATGGCTTCGACCACAAAGGCAGGCTCATCCAGTTGAATAGTATGCCGCGCTTCAGGCGCGATGGCGTGGATTGATCGCGCTGATAGGCTGGCCAGTTCAGCTTGCAATTCATCCCAAACCCGTTGGGTTTCGTCGCAAGGCACGTCAACGCCAAACTGTTCGCCGCAATAGGATTGCGCGCTGCGTCCGCCTGTGATCACCAGCAGCGGCGTATGGCCAAGTGGTGCAGTATTGGCCACCGCATCTGCGAGGGCTGGCACAGCCGCGAAATGCGCCTCGGCGCTATGATAAAATTGCAGGCTGCGCATGGCCCGATCCTGCAAGGCCAATTGTTCGGCACTGGGCAGCGGATCGGCGGCGGGCAGATCGATAAAGCGCAAGCCGCCCGTATAGGCGATGGTTTTGGCCATGCCCAACAGCTCCACCGCTGCCGCAGTCGCCTGTCCAACCTCTTCAGGAAAACGGTCCCATTGCTCTTCATGGGCCGCCTCCACCAGCACCAGCCCGGCGACACGCTCCGGATATTGGTCGCGGTAAAGCCGCGCCACATAGCCGCCAAAAGAATGCCCGAGCAGGATATACGGCCCCGTTTCGCCAGATTGCGCCAGTAATTGATGCAGATTATCCACCAGCATGTGCGGCGTTATTTCAGACTGTAGCGACCCGCTCCAGCCGAATCCAAAACGGTCATAAGCGCAAAAGCGAGTGGTTTGGGCGATTTGATCGCCGACTGATTGCCAGTGCAATGACCAATTGGTCACCCCCATATCTGCGATGATGGTGGGACCGCCTTCACCGCGGCAGTGAATATGGATGCGCTGGCCATTCACCTCATATAGCTTGCCCGGCGCAGGCGGCATGTCCTCAGTTGCCGCCATTAGGCCAGAGATCCCCGCCAACAATGAAAAACTCAATCCCAACAGCGCCGCCCCAACGGCGCCCCAGCGCCATTTGCCTAGTTTGAACGGACCGGCACCCGCTTTCATATGCTGCACCGCCCGCCATTGGGCCACGCCGAAGCCACCCACAATCAGAGCGATCCCCGCAATAAGCGCCAGACCCAGCCCCGTAAACTGACCGGCACAGAGCAACAGGATCAGTGCGCTGCCCAGCACCCAGGAGGCATCGGCGCCAATGAATACCCAAACAATCGGCACAGTAATCGTGCGACTGCTCACCAGCACAAACAGGATCGCCGCATAAAACAACAATCCCAGCCCCAGGCAGAAAAAGAGTGCCATTTGCCAGGGCGCCTGGGTGGCAAACATGGTGGCGATCAGCCCGTCCAGATTGATCAGGATGATCACGCCGCACAGCAGCGAAAAGGCGCCATTACCGCCCAAGATCACCCGAATTTTTTGTTCAATTTGCATTGGCCATTCCTTTCATTAGGTGGCCGCACTCTAGGCATGATGACGTAATCATAACAATTACCAAGAAGGTAATTGAATTCAGCATCGATGCGGCATAGGCTGTCGCCATGGCCAAAAAAACACGTTCTGATTTTTCTTCACTGCTTAAAGATTGGCGGCAGCGTCGCCGCTTCAGCCAGCTTGACCTCTCGCTCGAAGCGGGCCTGTCGCAACGGCATTTGAGCTTTTTGGAAACCGGACGGGCACGCCCCAGCCGCCAGGCCATTTCCCAATTGGGCGTGGCGCTGGACATGCCTGCAGGGGAAGTAGACAATATGCTGATGGCCGCTGGCTTTACCGCCCGGTCGGATGCCACGCAATGGAGTGCACAAGAGCGCGAGGCCATAGAACAATCAATTGACCATGTGTTGAACGGTCACAACCCCTACCCGGCTGTCTCAATCGATTGTTTGTGGCAGGTGCAAAAAACAAATAAGGGCGCTGATGGGTTCTTCGCCCTGTTCGGGCTGGATCCAAAACCCAATCTGTTGCGCGCCTTTTTGCAGCCCGGCCCGTTGCGCGCGTCAGTGGTGAATTGGGATGAAATGGCGCAAACACTGATGCGGTTGTTGCACTACGAACTGGCCCGCCACCCGAATAAGCCCGGCACTGCAGATTTTCTGGCCGAGTTGAAGACCTTGCCCGGCGTGGCCACACTGCTGGACAAGCCGATCACCGACTATCCCGCACCGGTGTTGACCATTCATATCCGCATGGGGGGCGCAGATCTGCGATTCTTCTCCCTCACCGCCACCATCGGCGCCAGCACAAACGCTGCGCTGGATGAATTGCGGCTGGAAACCATGCTTCCCGCCGACCAAGCGACGCGCGACTGGTTTGCGCGGAATGTTTAGGGGGGCGTCAGGCGCAGGACAATCCAATTGATAACATGCGCGGCTAGAAATAAAACAATATTTTAGAAAGGATAACATGGCGGGTGGGGAGGGATTCGAACCCCCGGAACGCTTGCACGCTCGCCGGTTTTCAAGACCGGTGCATTCAACCAGCTCTGCCACCCACCCGCAATGTGAGAGGTGATCTATCGCACCTTGCGATCAGTTGCAAGGGGCTAAAGACCAATCTCATCAAAAATTTACGGCAAAATAATTGTCGAGCCAGTTGTTTGCCGATTTTCCAAGGCGTTATGCGCTTTGGCGATGTCTTTCAGGTCGAATTTCTGGCCGATATTCACCTTCACCACATTCTTTTGAATCACGTCGAACAAGGCGTTCGCATTGTTGACCAGTTCCTCATGGGTGTTGGTGTAGTCGAACAGTTTTGGCCGCACCACATAGAGTGAGCCTTTGCGCGACAAAATGCCGAGATCGGGGATTGAAACCGGTCCGGTGGCATTGCCGTAGGACACCATCAGGCCGTGGGGCTGTAAACAATCGAGACTTTTCTCAAAAGTATCCTTACCCAGAGAATCATAAACCACGGGCACACCCTTGCCATCGGTTGCCTCGCGCACTTTTTCGACAAAGTCTTCATTGGACAAGTTGATGACCACATCGCAGCCATTTTCCTTGGCCAGCGGCACCTTTTCATCGGAGCCGACGGCGCCGATCACATAGCCGCCCAGATGCTTGCCCCATTGGCAGAGAATCGACCCCACCCCGCCCGCTGCGGCCTGGACGAACATGGCATCACCTTTCTTCAACTTATAGGTGAGGAAAAGCAAATAATGCGCTGTTAAACCTTTCAAAAGTGATGCTGCCGAAATGTCGTCGGAAACGCCATCTGGAATGGGAACCAGCTTGTCGGCGGCGATATTGCGGTGGGTGGCATAGGCGCCAAGAGCGCCACAATAGACCACACGGTCGCCTGATTTGACGTTGGTGACGCCCTCACCTACCTGCTCTACAATGCCTGCAGCCTCCATGCCCGGCGTGAACGGCTTTTCGGCCGGATAAAGCCCGGTGCGGAAATAGACATCAATGAAGTTGAGGCCGATGGCGGTGTGTTTGATTTGCACCTCGCCTGCGCCGGGTGTGCCCAGTTCAAAATCGACCAGGTTGAGTTGTTCCGTGCCGCCGGTTTGATTGATCACAATCTTTTGCATGAGGTGTCTCCCTTTTTGATCTTGCGCATATTGGTTGCGCAGCTTGCAGCTTTATATACCGAAAGAAAAGGCCGCCCTGCCCAAAAACCGCACTTTTGGCGCGAGAATTTCTGGTGCGCAGCTTATTCAGGATATAGCAACACTGGCGCTCGTCTAACGAATAAATGCGACAATTTCCCCTTAGCCATTTGTCAACGGATCAGCCATAATCAGCTTCAGATTGTGAGATGATTTATGACCGTTTATGACATTGCAATTGTAGGGGGCGGCCTGACTGGCGCGGCGCTGGCCGGGTTGTTGAAAGCGCGTGGCAATTCCATCGTGCATTTTGCGCCGGCGATGGAGAAGGATTACCGCACTTCGGCCTTGATGATGCCGACTGTTGAGTTTTTGAAAGAGACAGGTCTGTGTCCCGATCCGGATTCCTTGGGGTATCCGCTGCGCCAAATTCGCATTATCGACGCCACAAAACGATTGTTGCGTGGGCCTGAGGCGCTTTTTGACAGCCGCGAAGCGGGGCATCCGCAATTTGGCTATAACTTTCCCAATGCAGATTTGCTGCCACGTTTCCAAGCATTTGCAGATGATCAACCGGGTGAAATCACCAAGGTGGAAGCCCGCGTGGGGCTGATTGACCGGCAAGCTGACGGTGTGTTCGTGATCACTGATGCGCATCAAAATGAACATCGGGCACGGCTTCTGGTGGGGGCTGACGGCAAAAAATCGGTCGTGCGCCAACAGTTTGGCTTTGAAGTCGATGAAGAACAGTTTGGCCAGTCCGCATTGGTGTGTGACTTCGAGTTTGAACGCCCAATTGGCGATTGCTCGATTGAGTTTCACTATGAAAACGGCCCGTTCACACTGGTGCCAGCGCACAATAACAAGATCAATCTGGTCTGGCTGGATCAGCATAAAGTGCTGAATGAGGCGCTGGCGCTTACGGACGAGAAGTTTGAAAAGTTATTGGCAGAAAAGGCCAACCATCTGTTTGGCCACGCGAAATTACTGACCAAACGTTTTGTCTTCCCCCTCTCCAATTTGCATATGCGTGTTGCGGGCAAAGATGGTGTGGTGCTGGTGGGCGAAGCGGCGCATGCCTTCCCGCCCATTGGGGCGCAGGGCCTAAATTTGGGGCTGCGGGATGTTAAATCTTTGATTGAGGCGATTGATGCCATTGTGCCTGAAGGTCAAGCGATTGGGCGCACCGAGGCAGACCGGATCAGCGCCAGCTATGCGGCCAAGCGCACACCCGATCTGATCAAGACCAGTGGTTTTGTGGATGGGTTGTTCAAGTCGCTGTTGTCGGACTTTCTGCCCGCACAGCTTTTGCGGCTGTCTGGATTATGGGCACTCAAATCTGTGCCGCCGCTTCGCAAGCTGGCCTTTAAAATAGGAATGGGGCGCTAAACAGCGCCCCAAACATCCAAGAAATTCAGCTATAATTTTAGCAAATTACAGCAAACTCTAATTGCCGCTGTTTTCGGCAGGCTGGGCGTTGCCCTCACCTGATTTTTCCTTGCGCAACTCTTCGGCAACGCCCTGCAATTGTTGCTCGAGCGCATTTTGGCCTGAAGACTGGGCCTGGAACTCAGCCGGGGTGAAATATTCGTCGCCTTCATAGACCGCAGTGAAGCCTGAAAGGTTCACCTCAACCACCAAATCCTTGTTGGCGCGGTTTTTGGCCGACAATTTCAACTTCGCACCGCGTTTCAATGCGCCGATAAAGGCTTCGTTGACCACCAATTGGCCGGTACATTTGGTGGGGTCACAGGTTACAAACGGCATCCGGATTGGCTTGGTGCTGTCCACCTGCCAGGTCAAGCCGAATGGCAGCAGGACCGCCAATGGCATTTCGGCAATGGCAAGAAAGCGGTTTTCACCAGAAGGATCATCCCGCAAGGTGAACGCGCCAATTTTGTTCCCGCCTTTATAAACGACTTGACGCACGATACAGGCCAAATCACCGGAGCTTAGCTTGTCGCAAACTTTCAGCCAGTTATCTTCAGGCTTTCGTTCAGTTGGTTGAGCGTCTTGTGCCAACGCGCCACCAGCAAGTGACATGACCAACATGCCGGCTGCTGCAAGTTTTGCACCTGACTTAAAAATATTGAGCATAACGCACCCTGTTTGTTTCGCGAGCACATGAATGGCTCGCGTTTTCAGTTCCACCCTATTGACGTTCTAAATCGGGCAATAACATGACAAAAACGGCAATCAAACCGGATTTCATCAAAATGGTTTCTGCCCATCCTTAACGTCGTTCTTTAAAATTCCCCGCCTACCCCTGCTCAGCGAGCTTGGCCAATTGGGCCAAAATCCGCGCCGCACCGGTCAACTTTTTGTTGTTGTCCGGCCAGTTGCGGGCAAAAACAAGCTTTTGGTCCGGCCGCACTTTAGCTTTTTCTGCTGGATTTGCAATAAGTTGTACCAACGCTGCTGGATTGGGGAATTCACCATTGCGCAAACTGATCACAGCGCCTTTCGGCCCGGCGTCCACTTTTTCGACATTGGCGCGGCGGCACAAGGATTTGACCAGCACGATTTTGAGCAGGTGCTTCACTTCTTCCGGCAGCGGCCCAAACCGGTCGATCAGCTCGGCGCCGAACTCATCAATCTCCTGGGCCTCGGTGAGGTCGCCCAAACGGCGATAAAGCTGCATGCGCACCTGCAGATCAGGCACATAATTTTCGGGAATCATCACCGGCATGCCGAGTGAGATCTGCGGTGACCACTGGTCCTCCACTTCATCCTCATCATTGCCGGTCTTAAGCTGCGCCACCGCTTCTTCAAGCATGGCCTGATAAAGCTCAAACCCGACTTCCTTGATATGACCCGACTGTTCTTCGCCCAAAATATTGCCGGCACCGCGAATATCGAGGTCGTGGCTGGCCAGTTGGAAGCCCGCGCCCAAACTGTCCAGCGATTGCAGCACGGAAAGGCGCCGGGTGGCCGTATCCGTGAGTTTTTGATGCGCCGGCGTGGTGAAGAGCGCGTAGGCACGCACTTTTGACCGACCGATCCGGCCGCGAATCTGGTGCAGTTGTGATAGGCCGAAATTGTCAGCCCTGTGCACCACCAACGTGTTGGCGGTTGGAATGTCCAGTCCCGACTCGACAATGGTGGTGGCGACCAACACATCGAACTTGCCATCATAAAAGGCGTTCATAATGTCATCGAGTTCGCCCGGCGACATTTGGCCATTGGCGACCACATAACTGATTTCGGGCACATGCTCATCCAGAAAAGCGGCAATGTCCGCCTGATCTTTGATGCGCGGCACCACATAAAAGCTTTGCCCGCCGCGATATTTTTCGCGCAACAGCGCTTCGCGGATCACCAGACTGTCGAACGGCATCACAAATGAGCGCACGGACAGGCGATCAATCGGTGGTGTCGCCAAGATGGACAGGTCGCGCACGCCAGTCAGCGCCATCTGCAAGGTGCGCGGAATTGGCGTCGCCGATAGTGTGAGCACATGGACGCTGGATTTCAGCTCTTTCAAGCGCTCCTTGTGGCCCACACCGAAATGCTGCTCCTCATCGATCACCAGCAAGCCGAGATCGTGGAACTTGATGCTTTTGCCGAGCAAGGCATGGGTGCCGATGACGATGTCTACATCACCGCTGGCCACCCCCTCTTTTGTGGCCTTCAACTCTTTGGCGGAGACGAGGCGTGAGGCCTGGCGCACCCGCACGGGCAGGTCGGCAAAGCGTTCCTTGAAGGTTTTATAGTGCTGACGTGCCAACAATGTGGTGGGCACCACCACGGCGACCTGCTTGCCGGTCATTGCCACAGCAAAGGCGGCGCGCAAGGCAACTTCGGTTTTACCAAAGCCCACATCGCCGCAAACCAACCGATCCATGGCGCGGCCGCTGGTCAAATCTTCGAAAACAGAATCGATCGCGTTGAGCTGATCATCTGTTTCTTCAAACGGGAAGCGGGCGCAGAATTCCTCGTAAAGTCCGGTGGTCGGCTCGATCACATCGCCTTCGGTGAGTTCGCGGGCGGCGGCGACTTTGATCAACTGATCCGCCATTTCGCGGATGCGTTGCTTGAGCTTGGATTTTTTCGCCTGCCAGGCGACACCGCCCAGCTTGTCCAAGACGCCATCGCCGCCTTCAGAGCCATAGCGCGACAGAAGTTCGATGTTTTCGACCGGCAGGTAGAGCCGATCGCCTTTAGCATATTCGATTTCCACACAATCGTGGGGCGCGCCGGTCACCTCAATGGCTTTAAGGCCAACAAAGCGGCCAATACCATGATCCACATGCACCACCAGATCGCCCGCGGCGAGACCGCTTGCCTCGGTGATGGCGTCGGCACCTTTTTTGCGTTTGCGGGAGCGAATAATCCGTTCGCCCAGAATATCCTGCTCCGACAACACAAAATGGCGGTCGGTTTCAAAGCCCGATTCAAGGCCCAAAACAATCAGGCCGATGGTGTTTTTGCCCAGATCTTCGGCCTGCTGCCAGAATTGAATCAGCTTGAGATTTTCATGCTCGTGGTCTTTGAGCACTTGTGCCATACGGTCACGCGTGCCCTCGCTCCAACAGGCGATGACGGCGCGCTTGCCATCGCCTTGCTTTGTTCTAATGCGCTCGAGCACGGCTTCAAACACATTAGTGTCTTTAGCCTGCCGTTCTTGCGAAAAGTTGGCGACCAACTGGCCATCGAGGGATTTCACCTCAGCATCAGGCCGTTCAAGCGATTGGAACGGGGTAATCTGCAGCAGCTTGGTGCTCAACCACTCCGTCGTGTCGTCCTGCAAATCATAGAGCAAATCTGGCGGCAACGGCTTATAGGGCGCGCCGCCGGTCTGTGGCTCGTTCAAGGCCTCATAGCGGGCTTCGTAATAATCGGCGATTTGCGCCATGCGTTCCGAGATGGCCTGACTGACCTGATCATCCAAAATCCAGGTCGCTTCGCCGGTATAGTCGCGGAATTGCCCCATTTCCTCATAGAAAAACGGCAGCCAATGCTCCATGCCCGCAAAGCGCTGCCCAGCGCTGATGGCGGTATATAGCGGATCATTGGCGGTGTCGCCGCCAAATTGGCGGGTATAGGCACGACGGAAGGTCGAAATCGCTTCTGGTGTCAGCACAACCTCGCTCATGGGCACCAGCGCGGCTGATTGCTGCTGTGTCAGGGTGCGCTGAGTTTCAGGATCAAAGGTGCGGATGGTTTCGAGCGCGGTGCCGAAAAAATCAAACCGCAAGGGCGCCTCAGCACCGGCAGGATATAAGTCCACCAACCCGCCGCGCACGGCAAACTCGCCCTCTTCCCGCACGGTGGGCACGCGCAAATAGCCATTGACGTTGGCCCACTCGATTAGCTTTTCCGTGCCGATATTTTCGCCGACCTTAAAGAAAAGCGCGAATTGCTGCACCAGCTCGGGCGGCAAGGTTTTCTGCACTATGGCATTGACCGTGGTGACGACGATTTTGCCAGCATTATTGCCATTGGCGAGCTGCGCCAGCGCGGTCATCCGCTCGGCCAGCACACCGGCGTTTGGGGACACCCGGTCATAGGGCAAACAATCCCATGCCGGAAATAGCAATATTTCGTGGTTGGGGCACAAATGGCGCAAATGCTCGGCCATCTTCTGCATACGCCGACCATCGCGCGCGACAAATACGGTCGCCGGGTCGTTCGGCGCATCTGCTTGTAAGCTTTCAAGCTGCTGGCTGATCACAATCGGCTGCATGCCATCGGGCACGCCGCACAAATAGGTGCTTGGAATCAGGCTGAAACTCTCGCCCTGATCGGCCATAAATCAGGCTCCCGAACCAGCTTTTTCGCGTTGGTGCGCAATGATCATGTCGAGCAGTTCAACATCCTGACATTGGGTGGTGCCGGGCTGGCCGATGATCCATTGATAAAGGTCCGCGTCGGTTTCGTTCATCAAGGCTTCTAGCCGATCGAGCATGGCCGCATCGAAATTTTTGATTTCGGAATCCACAAAGCCACCCAGAATAATGTCCATTTCCTGCGTGCCGCGATGGTGGGCGCGATATTTGATGCGCTTCAGGCGGTCGATATGGGCTTGGTCAGTTGCGCTGGTCATGGCATCACCTTCAAAGACGCGAATGGAAGTGACGCCTTCAATATTATCAATCGTTGGATTTGTCAGCAGGCTGATTGATTTTTTTGCCCCTTTAGGCTGATGTAGACGGACTTGTTCTCATTTGTGAACAAATATGGAAGGACATGGCGTGGCGCGGCCGCAACAACTTACCCCGCTTTTTGCATCGGTCAAGAAACTCAAGGGAATCGGCCCGCAATTGGCCACCACCATGGCCCGCTTTTTCGGCGCGCCGGAGGGGCAAGACGCGATTCTGCTGGATTTGCTGATGCATATGCCCGCGGGGCTGGTGGACCGTCGGCAACAGCCGGGCGTCGCTTTTGCGCAACCCGGCGTTATCTCCACCTTTTTGCTGACCATTGATCAACATCGCCCGCCACCGCGGGGCAACAAGCGTGTGCCCTATCGCATTATCGCCCATGACGACACGGGCGAAATGATGTTGACCTATTTTGCGGGACGCGCCGCCTGGCTGGAAAAGCTGCTGCCTGAGGGCGAACAGCGCTTTGTGTCAGGCATGGTGACGGCGTTTCAGGGGCAAAAGCAGATCAACCATCCGGACTTTGTGGTGAAACCGGATCAGTTTGATGAGATGCCTCTAGTGGAGCCGGTTTATCCGTTAACTCAGGGCCTGAGCGCCAAAAAGTTGCAAGGTGCGGTGCGGGACGCGCTGGCGCAATTGCCGGAGCTGCCGGAATGGGTGCCAGAACATCGGCGGGCCTTAAATGGATGGCCGAGCTTTGCTGAGGCCATGCGACAAACCCATGCGCCCAACACGCCCGGTGAGGCCGCGTTGGACGGGGCTGCACGGGCGCGGCTGGCCTATGATGAATATCTAGCTGGGCAGTTGACCTTACAAATTGTGCGCTCGACACTCACCCGCGAAACCGGGTTGGCACGGGAATTCAGCGGTTCTCTGGCCGAGAAGGTGCGGAACGCCCTGCCCTTTAGCCTGACACCTGGGCAAGAAGCGGCGTTGAGCGATATCTATGCTGATTTGCGGCAAAAGCGGAAAATGGCGCGGCTGATCCAGGGGGATGTAGGCGCGGGCAAAACCGTGGTGGCGCTGATGGCCATGGCGGCGATGGCCGAAAGCGGGGCGCAAAGCGCGTTGATGGCCCCGACCGAGATTTTGGCGACCCAGCATTTCCATTCGATCTCCGCCATATGCGATCAGGTTGGGTTGAAGGTGGCTTTGCTCACCGGGAAAATGCCGCAGGGCGAGCGGCGCTCAATACAAGCGGAAATCGCCGATGGTGAGATCGATATTGTGGTGGGGACACATGCGTTGTTTCAATCCAGCATTGAATTTAAGCATTTAGGCCTGACGGTGGTGGACGAACAGCATCGCTTTGGTGTGCATCAGCGCTTGGCCTTGTCAGATAAAGGCCGCAAGACCGAATTGCTGGTGATGACCGCGACGCCAATTCCGCGCACATTGGTGTTGACCCACTTTGGCGATATGGATGTGAGCCTTTTGACGGACAAGCCGAAAGGACGGCAGCCGATTGATACGGCCATTCTTTCAGAAAAAGACTATGACCGGGTGGTGGCGCGGCTGGGCCAGCGGATGCAGGACGGAGTGCAAGCATTCTGGGTGTGCCCGCTGGTTGAAGAATCTGAGCATTTGAATGCCACATCGGCGGAAGATCGGTTCAAAGCCCTCAATCAAGCCTTTCCGGGACGTGTGGGTCTGGTGCACGGGCGCATGGCGGCGGCGGACAAGCAGGCGGTGATGGAACAGTTTGCAGCTGGCGCGTTGCAGATTCTGGTGGCAACCACCGTGATTGAGGTGGGCGTGGATGTGCCAAATGCGACCATTATGATCATCGAGCATGCGGAGCGGTTTGGCCTGTCGCAATTGCACCAGCTCCGTGGCCGGGTGGGCCGGGGCAGCAAAAAGTCTGCCTGTTTGTTGCTGCATGGCGAAAATCTGAGTGAGATTGCGCAGAAGCGGTTGGAGACCATCAAGGAAACCGAGGATGGGTTTAAAATTGCCGAGCGCGATCTGGAATTGCGGGGTGAAGGCGATTTGCTGGGCACGCGCCAGTCCGGTATGCCGGGCTATCGCATCGCTATTCCGGATTTTCACCGGGATTTGCTGGATATGGCCCATGAAGATGCAGCCAATCTTATCGAGCAGAATCGGGGGCTGACCGGCGAGCACGGCGAAGCGGTACGTACCCTGCTCTATCTGTTCCGGAAAGATCTGGCGATTCCGCTGATCAAGGCAGGTTAGCCCGCCTTGTTTTCCTCGTGAACGGCTTCTTCGGCCTCTTCTGCCAATTCAGCCATTTTGGCTTGATATTCCGGCGAGACCAACCCGGCGGAAATGACCAACTTGGCACCGTCTTCCACCGACATGTCCAGAATCTTGATGTCTTTGCGGGGCACGAACAGCAAAAAGCCGGAAGTTGGGTTAGGTGTTGTGGGCAGAAAGACGCTAATGATATCTTCGCCATGCACCTTGTCGGCCACTTCACCCTTTGCACTGGTGGAAATAAAAACCAACGCCCAAAGGCCTTCTCGCGGATATTGAATCAGCCCGACCTGTTTGAAGTTGGAATGGCTTTGGCTGACCACCGTCTCAAAGATTTGTTTCAGCCCCCGGTATAGCACGGACACAAAAGGCATGCGGTGCAAGATGCTTTCGCCAAACTGCACCAAGGTACGCCCCACCAAGTTGGCCGTGAGGAAACCCAGCAGCACGATGGCAACGAAGGCGATGACCAAGCCGAAGCCAGGCACGGTGACCGGCAAATAGGTGTCCGGATTATATTGCGACGGAATGAGCGGTTTGACGAAATCATCGACGATGCGAATGATCGACCAGGTGATATAAATGGTGAGCCCGATGGGGGCGGCAATCACCAGGCCGGTCAAAAAATAGTTCGTTAGGCGACGCCCCGGCCCCGCGTGTGGGACGTGGTCTGTCGAATCGTCACTATGCTTTTTGTCTTTTTTATCTTTCGTCATAGAAACCTATATAGACCGCGCGATCAGCAATACAACGGCCTTAGCGCATTTTCTTGCAATTACGAAGTCTGCCCTTACTCAACCGTTACGGATTTAGCCAGATTTCTTGGCTGATCAACATCTGTGCCCATAAATACCGCTGTGTAGTAGGCTAACAATTGTACCGGAATCGCACAGATAATGGGCATCACAAATGCGTGCGCATTCGGCACAATAATAATCTCATGCACATCGTCTCCGGCAGATTTTGCACCGGCTTCATCGGTGATCAGAATAATCTTGCCGCCACGGGCCGCCACTTCGTGCATGTTGGATATGGTCTTATCGAACAGCGGATCTGACGGGGCGACCACCACCACGGGCAAGGTCTCGTCAATCAAGGCGATAGGACCATGTTTCAGTTCGCCAGAGGCATAGCCTTCGGCGTGAATATAGGTGATCTCTTTAAGCTTTAGCGCACCTTCCAGAGCGATTGGAAAAAGTGAGCCACGACCAAGATAAAGCACATCGCTGGCTTTGGATAGTTCGTGGCTGATTTGATCGATCTTTTTCTCAGACGCCAGAGCCTTGGTGATGGCACCGGGCAATTTGGCCAGCATATCGACCAGTTCGAATTCTTCCGCCTCGGATATGGTGCCGCGTTGGCGACCGGCGGCGATGGCCAAGGAGGCCAATACTGACATTTGTGCCGTGGTCGCCTTGGTGGACGCAACCGAAATTTCCGGACCACACAGGATGGGGAATACAATATCACTTTCCCGCGCGATGGTGCTTTCCTGTGCATTGACGATGGAGGCAATGTGCTGCCCCTGCGCCTTGCAATAGCGCAGCGCCGCCAGTGTGTCTGCCGTTTCACCAGACTGAGAGATAAACAGGGCCAGCCCGTCCTTATCCATGGGTGGTTCGCGATAACGGAATTCGGAGGCCACATCCACTTCCACAGGCAATCGAGCGTATTTTTCGAACCAATATTTCGCCACCAACCCGGCATAATAGGCCGTGCCGCAGGCAGAAATAGTCAAACGATTCAGTTTGGCGAAATCGAAGGGCAAATCTGCTGGCAATTTTACCTTGCCTTTGGCTAAATCGACATAGTGCGAAACGGTGTGGGACAGCGCATCCGGCTGTTCATAGATTTCTTTAAGCATAAAGTGGCGGTGGTTGCCCTTATCCACCACATTGATGCCCAATTGCGTTTTTGCCATGGCCCGCTCGACCGGTTGGCCCTCACGGTTGAAGATCCGCGCATCATCCTTGGTGATGGCAACCCAGTCGCCCTCTTCCAAATAGGTCACTTTGTCGGTGAACGGCGCAATAGCGATGGCGTCGGACCCCAAAACCATCTCGCCATTGCCGTGACCGATGGCCAGCGGCGCGCCTTGGCGGGCACCAACAATCAGATTGTCTTCGCCCTTAAACATCATGGCGAGGGCGAAAGCGCCATCCAACCTTTTGATCACGTTGGCCGCCGCATCAAAAGGTGCCGCACCACGGTCCAGCTCTCGGGTGACCATGAGGGCGACGATCTCGGTGTCGGTTTCAGACACGGGCTTGTAGCCATCTTTATCCAGTTCGGCCTTAAGCTCACGGAAATTTTCAATAATGCCATTATGTACGATCGCCACACGATTCGTGGTGTGCGGATGGGCGTTTTCTTCCGTCGGCGCGCCATGGGTGGCCCAGCGTGTGTGGCCAATCCCGATGGTGCCTTGCAATGGTTCGGCTTCCAAACGTTCGCGCAGATTGGTCAGTTTTCCCGGGGCGCGGCGGCGGTCAATTTTTCCATCAACCGACGTGGCCAATCCGGCGCTGTCATAGCCGCGATATTCCAGCCGCTTGAGCGCATCCACAATTCGATCAGCTACTGGTGTCGTGCTGACGATACCGACGATCCCACACATAATTTATTCCTATTCGCTTTTTTCCCAGCGCGCACGAATGCGCTCGGCATAGTTTTCTTTGTTTTCCTGCCGTGCACGACCAATCGCCAGGGCGTTTTTCTCGACATTTTTGGTGATCACCGACCCGGAGGCGACATAGGCCCCATCAGCAATTGAGACCGGGGCCACCAAGGCACTATTTGATCCAATAAAGGCATTGTTGCCGATTTCCGTGACCGCTTTGTTCTTTCCATCATAGTTGCAGGTGATGGTGCCGGCCCCAATATTGGTGCCAGTTCCGATCTTGCTGTCGCCAATATAGCTGAGATGATTGACCTTTGAGCCTTCGCCAATGTCAGCCTTTTTGGTTTCAACAAAATTGCCGACCTTAACCTTGGCGGCCAGTTTGGACCCGGGGCGCAAACGCGCATAGGGGCCGATTTGCCCTTCCGGCCCTACATGAGCGCCTTCCAAATGAGAAAAGGCCTGAATATGGCTGCCTTTTTCTACGGTCACACCGGGACCGAACACCACATTGGGTTCAATCACCACATCATTTTCGATTTTGGTGTCAAAGCTGAAAAAGACGGTTTCTGGCGCCACCAGCGTGACGCCTTCTTTCATAAAATGGGCACGACGTTCCCCTTGAAAGATACGCTCAGCCTCGGCCAATTGGGCGCGGTCGTTGACGCCAAGTACATTGACGAAGGGGCATTCCACACTGTGGACTTTCATCCCCTGCGCGTTCGCCAGCTCTACCGCATCGGTCAGATAATATTCGCCTTTGACATTGTCGTTTTTGATTTCATCAATGACTGCGCGCAAACAATTGGCCTTAAATCCCATAATGCCTGAATTGCAAAACTTGATTTTGCGCTCGGCAGATGAGGCATCTTTTTCCTCGCGAATGGCTTTTACCTGTCCATGTTCGACCAAGATTCGACCATAGCCAAAAGGATTTTCGGTTTGGAAACCGACGACTGCCAGATCGGCGCCGTGGTCGAGGCTTTCCACCGTGTCTTTAATCACATCAGGAGAAATCAAAGGATTATCCGCAAACAGAACCAGCACATAGCCATCGAAATCCGACCAGGTTGCGCGCGCCTGCTGCACCGCATGGCCGGTCCCCAAGCGATCAGCCTGCACACTGGATGTGATTTGGCTATCCACAGATTTGGCATAGTCGCGCAATTCGTCATGGTTTGGGCCAAGCACCACATGACGTTGATTTGCGCCAGCCTCTGCACAAGCGGCCAATACGTGGCCCAACATAGGGCGGCCGCCTACTTTGTGCAGCACTTTGGGATGGTCAGATTTCATGCGGGTGCCTTCACCGGCGCCCAAAATAATGGTCAGAATATCGGTCATTAAATGCAGGTCCCCACCCCCGTACGACGTCTCACAGTTCGGGATATGCCACGAATGTGTTGGCAAAATGGTAATTTATGTCAGCATTACTAATTGTGGTTAACGGTTTGATTCGCAGCACTCTTGAGGAAAATAGTGATGACAGAGCAAGAACTCAATCAATTTAAACAATCGGATATGCGATTGTGGGGGCTTGTCGCTATTGCTGCTTTGACCACGATGCTGGTGTTTTCTTCGATCAGTCTCTTGCTGCCGAAAAACTGGAATCATGTGTTGAAGGAAACGCCGGACAATATGGGCACGTTGGCTCAGGTCCAATCTGAACTGCGCGCCATGAAGCTTGAATTTGCCGCACTTCAACGTGAATCCAATGTTGCGGATAGCCGGCTGACCCTTGGCGAAGAAAGCAATAGTTTTGTATCCAAACGAGTGCGGGCGCTCGAAGCGAGCATGCCGATCCTTTTGGAAGCGCTACCGCCCGGCGCGCAATTGGATAAAAGCTTAATTACAGCTTCGATAAACGAGGCCAATGGGGAAGAAATCATCCGATTGGATGATGATATTAAGGTCGCCCGCTCCTATCTGTTTGAGAATTTGCCGTTGGCACAGAGTACGCCCCCCGATTTCCAACAGGACCTGCCGGAGATTGTGGCCAGCATTGATGGCAACCAAATTCCAACAGAAGTCACCCAAGGTGACAACATGTCTGAACCGCCTTCAAACGTTGCGAGCGGTCAAGACACGGACCCCCAAACAACCGCTAGCATAGATTCGATGGCCGCATTGCCCGCAGCCGATATCAGCTATGGCGTTGTGTTGGGCCCTAAAATTGAAAAAAACAAAGCGCAACTCAACTGGCTGAACATCAAATCGAATGTAGGCACCCTGTTGCTGGGGCTAGAACCAAAAATGATTCCGGTGGTGAACGAGTCGGAAAAAATTCAACTGGTGGTGGGCCCACTTCAGGAAGAGAGCGAAGCCACGCGTTTGTGCAAAGAAATTATTCGCCAGGGATATGTGTGCGAAGCTGCCGGATATGACGGCATTCCGCTGGAAGATTTGAGCTGATTTAGAAAAAATTTGAAAAGTTGAAATATTCTGGTTGACACAGACGCGAATAAAACTATTGTCCGCGCTGTTCGCTGATGAACACTGCTCTTGTGCCCGTAGCTCAGCTGGTAGAGCATCCGACTTTTAATCGGACGGTCGAAGGTTCGAATCCTTCCGGGCACACCATTACCTTCAGCGCCTTAAGACCATTTCTTTACATTCAGATTTAACTGGGTTCGACCTTCATCCACCCAAATGGTCAGGTGAAAGCCTGCCGCGTGTTGCCGGAGTTTCCTGTCGACTTGGGGCGACAAATGTGACGATTGGGCACAGTCGTTCTACATTGTTTCCCGCCTTTAGTATCAAAAATAAACTAAAATGAACCAAGCAGCTTTGTCCGCATTGTGCACACAAAGCAGTGATAGAGATTGTTCATGTTGAAACGCCCCATTTGTCGTCAAGCGAGCGTACTTTTTGTGCTGTTCGCCATCACTCTAGTCGGCGGCTGCGCCAGCCAGCCAATGCGCGCAGATTATACCATGGATATGAGCACCAACGCCGCGGTGCTGGATATCGAAGACGCGCGCGTATGGGCCGATGACCCCCGCATTGCCAATGGCGGGTTGTGGTCGCCCAACATCTTGTCGGATTCGCGAGGGCCGGTGAGCATGCTAACCCTGTCGGGAGGTGGCGCAGAGGGCGCATTTGGCGCAGGACTTCTATCCGGCTGGAGCCAGACCGGAAATCGGCCAAGTTTCAGCGTGGTGAGTGGCACAAGCGCCGGTGCGCTTTTGGCACCTTTTGCCTTTCTCGGTCCGAGATATGATCCAGTTCTGGAGCAATTTTTCACGCGGGTGCGGACCAGCAAATTGGTCCGGGTGGCCGGGCTTTCGGCAATTTTTGGCGAAAGTGTTTTTAGCGCCCAGCCGTTGAAAAACATGATTGCCCACTATGTTACGCCGCAGCTTTTAGAGGATATTGCGCGGGAACATGCCAAAGGTCGCCGCCTCTATGTCATCACCACCAACATCGACACCCAGCGGACCGCGATTTGGAATATGGGCGCGATTGCCAGCTCTACGTCACCGCATGCCCTTGAGCTGTTTAGGCAAATTTTGCTGGCCTCTGCCAGCATACCCGGCGTTTTGCCGCCCCAGCAGATCAGTGTGGCCCATAAGGACCATATTTTTCAGGAAATGCATGTGGATGGGGGCGTTACCGCCAACATCATGTTGTTGCCCGAGTCGATCTTGAAGGCCGGAGACAACCGAAATTTGCCCAAAAAGCCAACGATCTACCTGTTGTTCAATGGTAAGATCGGCCATGAGTATAAATTGGTGAAACCACACACGGTAAGTATTTTAGAGCGGGCCTTCGGCACGGCGATCAAGGCGAGTTCGCGCCAAAGCATTTTGGCCGCCCAACAATTTGCCAACCGGCATGGCTGGCAACTGAAGCTGGCGGCTCTTCGGACTGATTTTGAATTGCCGATTCCTGAGGTCAAGCTGGATGAGCAACAATTGAGCAATCTGTTCCAGGAAGGATTGCGGGTGGGGCAACAGCCTGATGCCTGGCGCGATGGTCTATAGATTCTGTGTGACGGTGGAAATACTCACCAAATCAGAAATGCGCGAAAATCATTGACATTGGTCAAGGTTGGGCCGGTGATCAGTTGATCGCCGAGTGCTGCAAAGAAGCTGTGGGCATCATTGCGAGACAAATAGGCTGTGGGATCCAATTTTTGCGCTCCGGCGCGCTGCCAACTGTCAGGCAGGACAAAGGCCCCAGCCACCTCCGCCGCGCCATCAACGCCGTCTGTGTCAGCGGCGAGTAGAGCAATATTTTGCGCGCCCTCAAGCGCGATCAGTGCTGCTAGGGCGTATTCAGCGTTTGGCCCGCCAATGCCATCGCCGGACTTGGTGACGGTGCATTCGCCGCCGGACAAAATCAGCAGTGGCGGTTCACTGGCACGTCGTGTTTTACTCCGCTCAAGCACCATTCGCGCGTGGGTTTTGCCAAGTGACCGCGCTTCGCCCTCTAAATCATCGCCGAGCAGAACCACATCGCAGCCTTGCCTCTTGGCGGCCTGCTTGGCCGCGGTCAGGCTTTGTGAGGGTGCAGCCACCACTTGATTCAGGATCGAGGTGTTCGCAAACGCCGGTCTCTTTGTCTTCGACGCCAGCTCAATCAACGAAGGTTCAATATCTAGATGCCATTTGGCAGCCAACGCTTGGATGTCAGATAGCGGTTTGCTGGGGGGCACCGTAGGACCTGAAGCAATGATCTCAGGGTCGTCGCCGGGCACATCTGAAATAATCAACCCATGCACCTGTGCGGGCGTACAAGCGGCGGCCAGTTTGCCACCTTTGACGGCTGAAAAGTGTTGCCGTATGGCATTCATGGCGCTAATCGGGGCGCCACTTTGCAGCAGTTTTTTATTGATCTGCTGCTTTTGCTCAAGCGTCATGCCGTCAATCGGCGCGCATAGCAACGCCGAGCCGCCACCAGAAATGAGCGCGAGGACCATATCGTCCGGCGTGAGATTGCTGACCAAATTTAACATGCGGCGCGTTGCGTTGACACCGGCTTGGTCCGGCACGGGGTGTGCCGCCTCCACGACCTCAATATGTTCAGTGGGCCGCGCATAGCCGTAACGGGTGATCACCAGTCCCTCGAGGGCTGTTTCATAGTTCTGCTCCACAGCCTCCGCCATACGAGCACTGGCCTTGCCAGCGCCAACCACCACCAACCGCCCTTTTGGCGGCGGTGGCAAATGACTGGCGATGCATTGCATCGGGTCTGCCACCGCAATGGCACGCTCGAACAGGTGTTGTAACAATGACTTAGGATCAATGGTCATGTTGGCTCAGCATTTTAAGTTGGTTTCAGGCGACGCGCACACCATGCTCGTCAAAAAAGCTTAGCCGGTCTGGCGTAAAGCGCAACCCGACCTTTTCGCCGAGACGGCAATCCGTACCGCCAACACAGCGCACATTGATCTTGCCCAATTGGCCACAATCGACAAAAACAAAGCTGTCAGAGCCCAGATATTCAATCAGATCGACAACACCATCGCATTGGCCCTCACCAGCCGCAACAATATCGATATGCTCTGGCCGAATCCCCAGTTTGGTGGCCGGCGCGGACAAATTGTATGTGTCGCCGCGCCCACCTGCCAGCGCATAGCTTCCCTCACCCGTCTGGCAATCCATCAAGTTCATTTTTGGACTGCCGATAAACTGGGCGACAAAAATGTTGGCCGGCTTCTCATAAAGCTCGCGCGGCGTGCCCACTTGCGCAATCTGCCCAAACTCAAGCACCACGATCCGGTCAGCTAAAGTCATGGCCTCTACCTGATCGTGTGTCACATAGATCATGGTGGATTTTAACGCCTGATGCAGTTTGGCGATTTCGTGCCGCATTTCCACCCGCAATGCTGCGTCAAGATTTGAAAGCGGCTCATCAAACAGAAAGGCTGTGGGATCGCGAACAATGGAACGACCAATGGCCACACGTTGGCGCTGGCCGCCCGACAGATCTTTGGGGCGGCGATCGAGATAATCTTCGAGTTTCAATGTGGCCGCTGCGGCATTCACCTTATCAGCGATTTCCTTTTTTGATGCACCAGCGGTTTTTAACCCAAATCCCATATTGCCACGCACAGACATGTGGGGATAAAGCGCATAGCTTTGGAACACCATTGAAAGTCCGCGTTTCGCAGGGGCTTGGGCAGTGACATCCTTACCATTAATTTCAAGACTGCCGCGCGAAATATCTTCCAGCCCGCCAATCATGCGCAACAGGGTGGACTTGCCACAGCCCGACGGTCCGACAAATACAATGAACTCGCCTTCATTGATCGCGAGATCAATCCCCTTGATCACCTGTGCGGCACCATACCATTTTTCAACTGACTTCAGCTCAATCGCGCCCATTGTTTCCTCCCTCGGCTTTGTTGGCCCAGCTTAGCCATACCGCCGCTGTCCACGTGAAGGCCTTGCCCCCGGCGGGGCTGCCATCGGTGGGGTCAAAATATTCGGCAAAGCCGTGCGCCGCGATCAGGTCGCGTGTTGTCGCGCGCAGTTTTTCGGCGAGCGGGTGGTTCATTTCCTCCAGCCCCAGCCCGATCAACTGGTTCATGATCGCCCAAGTGGGCCCGCGCCAGTAGCGCCGGCCATCAAATTTTGGGCTCGCGGGATCATGGCTGGGTACCCCATATTTCACTTGGCTCAACACCCGCTCCAATTGTGCCGACTGCTCTGGCGAATCTATGCCCGCATACCAACACAAAAAGGAAGCATTGGAGACACAATTTGCCCATTCACCCGTGCGCACATCTCGCGCATCAAAGCTTTGCAGCTCTGGATTCCAAAGACTTTGCGCTCCACTCTCGAGGCGTAAGATATCATCGGCTAGCCCATTGATGTTAAGCCCTAATGCCTCTCCCAGAGCCAACAGGTCGCGTTGCGCGCGCAACAGGGTGAAGGTCATGGTTGGGTCCGCCACCTGAAAAGGGTTTTCGACCCGCAATTGTGGTTGATTCCAATTGAGGCGTTTGCCCATCTGCACCAGCCAGATATACCGATCATAGTCGAACTTGGTGGGGCGCATGGAGCCGTCGACATGTTGAGTGTCGCGGCGTTCATATTCGCCTACATTGGCGGGGTCAATTCGCTCCATCGGCGCGTCCCATTCAGGGGTGTTGTCGCGTCCGGCCTCCCAAGGATGGGTGATGTAGACCGCGCCTTGATCCAGCCGCCATTGCATAAACCAATCGTGCCAGGCTCGCAGCTTTGGGTAGAGCGCCCGCATGTGCGGCTCTCCCTTTTGCGGGTCCAGTTGATAGATCAAGTGCGCCATAGTGGCCGCGATTGGCGGCTGTGTTATCCCCGAAGATGGTACCGGACCGGTGCCGCCCCAGATATCCGGGCCGGGGAAATAGCCCGGATCCGATTGATGAAACACGATATGCGGCACCATGCCATCATCCCATTGGGCGGTGAACAGGGTTTCCAGTTCCTGCCAGGCGCGCTCAATATCAAATTGGGCGAAGCCAAGGGCCGCAAAAGCACTGTCCCAATTCCATTGATAGGGATAAAGCCCTTTCGTTGGAATGGTATATCCGCCCCGGTCATTTTGTTTCAATATATCGCGTGCTTGTTTGTCCAAGTCTTTTGTTGTGGTCATGTTTTACCCTTTGACTGAGCCTGCCGTGAGGCCTTTGGTCATAAATCTTTCGAGCCCCAGGAACAGCGCCATGATGGGTACCGTTGCAATCACGGCACCAGCCATGAGATGCTGGCGGGGAATTTCTGATGAATTGAGGCTGGCAATGCCGCGCGTCAGTGTGAATTTTTGAGGATCGTCCAGCAACATAAAGGCGAGCAAGAACTCATTCCAGGCGATCATGAACACATAGAGCGAGACAGACGCCAATGCGGGCAGTGACAGAGGCAGCGTGATTTTCCAGATCACCCCGAGCCGAGACAGCCCATCCATCAACCCCGCCTCCTCCACCTCACTTGGAAGGCCGCGGAAATAGCCCTGCAGCATATAAAGCGCAACGGGAATGGTGGTGACCGGATAGATCAGGACAATGCCCAGTAAGGAATTGCGGAGGCCCGTGAGCGAGAAGGCGATATAGATGGGCAGCGCCAAGACGATCATCGGCACCATGTAAATGAGCAAGATTGATCGAGAGAATGCTGCGCGCCCGGTGAAGCGCAGCCGCGCCACCGCATAAGCACCAGGGATGGAAAACAGCAAGGTGATCAAAACCGTGAGCACCGAAATGCCCAACGAATTTAGCAGATAGATGCCAAAGTCGAAATGCATGAACAGTTCGACATAGGAGCGGAACAAATCCCAGCCCTTCGACAAATCCAACGAAAAATCCAATGGATTTTGAACGAGTTCTGACTGATTCTTAAAGCTTGTCATCACCATGACATAAAACGGGATCACCACGATGGCAGTGAAAAACACATAGCCGAAGGCGGTGAGCAAGCGCAGCACCACTTCTTCAAATTCATGGCGATTGAGCGGGCCATTGGGCGCCACCTTAGTGATGATATGTGTGCCCCCGACCGCCGCCAGCGCAGCCAGCACATGGGTGAAGATATTTGCGAACATAGCCGTGGGATCATCTGCAGCGACAATGCCCAGATTGAGCATGCCGGCAAGCGCCACCACCAACAGGGCACCCGTCAGAATGATGCGGCCATGGCCCATGATCACGCCACCAAGGGCACCCCAGAGGACGATCCATAGGGGATCTGGCCGATATGGCAGGCCGGTGGCAAAGCTCATGGTGAATGAGGTGACGACGGCGGCGACAAAGGTCCAGATGATGCCGACCGCAATCGACGTCAATACTTTTGTGCGTAGCTTGATCACAGACCTTCCTCCTGAGAAATAAAGCGGAAAAACAGCAGCGAGAAGGTGACGAGGCATAAAAAGATCACCACAGCTACAGCGGCCCCTGCCCCGATATTGGAGACGGCAAAGGCTTGTTCATAGACGCTGACCGTGAGGGTACGCGTGCCCGCATTGCCGCCGGTAAGCAGGAAGATGTCGTCAAACTTATTGAACGTCCAAATAAATCGCAGCAGGAACAGTACAGACAGGATACCGACAAGTTGCGGGAGACTGAGATACCAGAATTTTTGAAACGGGCTGGCCCCGTCCATGTCGGCCGCCTCATACATTTCCACGTCAATGGATTGCATGCGCGCCAGAATGAACAAAAAGGACAGCGGGAAATAGCGCCAGATCTCAAACACGGTGACCATGATCAGCGCCAACGGGCGCTCACCAAAAAAGTTGATGGCCTGATCGGTCACACCCATTTGCACCAGCAGCGCATTAGCGGAGCCGGAAAAGGGGTCAAAAAGGATCAACCAAGAAAAGGCGACGGCAATGACCGGTGCGACGTAGGGGAACAAATAGAGCCCGCGCAAAATCCCCTGCCCCCGGAATGACTTATTGAGCAGCATGGCGGCGAACAGTCCGACGACGATGGCCCCTACCGTGCCGAAAAACGTATAGAACAGGGTAACCCCTATCACCGCCCAAAATTCATCCGCGTCAAAGATACGGGCGAAATTCTCCAAGGTGAATTGGAAGTTGGTGAGGATATTGTCCGCGGTGCCGGTGACCGATGGTTCCGAGCCTTCAACGGTTTCTTCTGCCGCATCCTCATCGTCGGCCTGCACCGGCAGCGCAAATTTTTCATTGTAGCCAGGCTCAAGCCGCTCAAACTTACAAGTGAGCTGCGCCCCGTTGACGGTGCAGAGTTCGGGCACCGCCTCGGTGAGGGTGACCAGATCGGGCAATTGATCGGTGAGCGTCACGTCAAAAATCGGCTTAGTGCGACTAGAGTTGCGCACACGATATTCAATACGCAGCTTGTCTTCTGCGCCCCGGAGCGACTCTTTGACGATGGGCGCAGGTGGACGCAAGTCGGCCAAACTTATCGGTTTGAAGCTAATCCAAAAGATCGCCAGCAGCGGCAAAAGGACCACCAGGGCCACACTGGTCAATGTCGGTGCCAAAAGCCCCCAGGCCAGACGCTCTTCGCGTCGCGCAAGCGGGGTTTTGGTGATGGGCTGAGTTGAATGTTCGGGCATGATGTTTTGTCTTTAGAGAGGTGCCGGCGCAAAAGCGCCGACACCGTTTAAAGTAAGTTACTCGATGTCTGACAGTTCATCATTCATGGATTGAACGGCTTGAGCAGCCTCGATCTCACCATCCAGATATTGCCGGACCACGCGGTTGATCACCTGAGAGTTGATGATTTTGGAGGCCAGAGCAAGTTGCCCTTCTTTTACGCCCCAGCGCTGCGCCACATCCAAACCGCCGACAATACGATCAATCATTTCCTGATCATAAAGCTCACCCAATGGCGCCTTGCGATCAACACCCACTGGCAGTTCTGACCAGGCATCAACAAAGGCGGTTGGATTTTCTTCATCGCCCCGCCGAACAGGGAACTTACCTTCTGGAGCAATAGACAGGGTCTGGGTGTATCCCTGATCCATTGAATATTTGACAAATTCCATGGCGGCATCTGTGTCTGCATCAGCGGTGATGCCGAAATAGCGAATATCTGCCCAAGCAGCACCATCCGGGTTTGATGGACCGGCAAAATTGGTGACAATGCCGGTTTTTGACGCCAGTTCAGGCGATGTGGGGTCATCATTGATGGTTGGGGGGGCACTATCGCGCAGACCGGCCAACTCATCGAGGATAAAGGGTGACCAAATAATCATCGCCGCATCGCCGGAAAAATAGAGTTCGCGGGACTGTTTCCAATAGAGATCGCCCGGTGGCGACGCTTCTACGATATCTTTATAGAATTCAAGCACTTCGATAGTCTTGGTTTCATCCAGTGGGGAGAAACCATCTGCGGAAACCGGCGAGACGCCATTGGCCAGGAACACATGTTCGAGCACTTGTGACATGAAGTTTTCATCGACCTTAGTGGCGGCGACAAATCCGAACATTTCTGGCGGATTGTGTAGCTTTTCAAGCGCGGCGCGCACATTCGCATAGCTGGTGGGCGCCTCAAGGCCATGTTGTTCGAACAAGTCTTTGCGATAGACAATCATTTGCGTCCAACCATCAACGGGTACAGATGCTGTCCCGTCTTCGAAGGCGGCCATTTCCAGTGGGCCCGCAGCGAATGTATCAACGCCCAGTGCTTCAATTACTTCGGTGGCGGCATCCGTGTCCAAAATGCCAGCTTCGGCCCAGGGCAGCGCATATTGCAGCGTGTGATAAATCACATCTGGCAAATCTCCCGCCGCGAAGGCCGCGGTGGCGCGGGTACCGAGATCGTTTTCAGAGACGGGGATCACCTCTACTTCGGTGCCTGTAGCCTCAGTGAATTGAGCAGCCATTTGTTCTTGTTTGGCCAAACGCTCCGGCTGTTCCTCCGTGGTCCAGAAGCGCAATGAATCTGCAAATGCAGTGCTGCATGACAGCAATGTCGCAAGCGCGACACCGGTCATCAGATTTAGTCTTTTCGTCATCTTATTCCTCCCGATGATCTGACTTGAGTTCAATTTTTGCTGCCAATTGATCGGATGACAGCGTTAGCGGACCGTGTGAACCACGGTCCAAAAAACGGGCTTGGCCAATTTCGCGCAGTTGCTGCGGCGGCTCGCCGCGCACGCGCCGGATCAGCAACTCGGCAAGTCGCGCGCCGGCTTGTTTGTTGTCCACGGCGTAGGTAGAAAGCTCTGGCGAGAGCACTGCGCCCTCCGGTATGCCATCATAAGAAATAATCGACACATCTTGCCCCACACGAAGGCCGAGGCTTCGAATGGCGCCATAAGCGCCAAGTGCGGCGTGATCAACAGAACAGATAATGGCTGTCGGTGGATTGGGCTGCGCCAACAATTCCCGCGTGGCAGCATAGCCTTGCTGTTTATTCACCGCATTGTCGGCAATCAACTGATCGTCGAGCGCTAACTTGTTTTGTTCCAATCCATTGATATAGCCGTCTCGACGCAATTTGGTGTAGTTATATCCCTCACCCCCAGGTATGAAACCGATGCGCGAATGGCCAAGCTTGTGCAATGTGGCAACCGCCTGTTCCATCGCGACTTCACCGGCAATGTCATACCAGGCGCAATCGGCAATATTGGCGGTGCGCCCATAGAGAATGAACGGCACTTGCGCCGCCCGCAAGGCGTCGATCCGAATGTCATCAATATAGGTTCGAGGCAGAATGAATCCGTCAGCCTTGCGTTCCTGAGACAGTTTTTCCAACAATCGCACGGCGTCCGAGGCGCTGGTTGCTGTCGCCAAAGTCAATGTCCAGTCATGGTCCGCCGCCGCTTCGGTTATACCGGCCAGAAAGTCTGCCAAAAAGGGTCGGTGCCCGTCATGCTCGGACACTTGCAACACCAAGCCGATCGACCGGACCCGCCCCGTCTTGATGGCTTGGGCGTGGGACAAGGGCCGATAGTTCATCGCCGTGGCCGCGTTGCGCACACGCAATCGGGTTTGTTCCGAAATATCGGCGTAATCATTAAGGGCTCGACTAACCGTGCTTTTGGTCAAACCGAGCGACTTTGCCAAATCGTCAATGGTGACGCGCTTGCCGATGGCGTTCATTGTTGTTCCTCCTCCAACGGGCACCACTAAAATTTCCGAAACCGGTTTCGGCAAGGGTGAAATGATTTTTTTTTCGTGGCAAGGCAAAAATGGTGTTGGGCTGCAATCGTGCAGGGGTTTCTAGGATGAGGCCCTTAGATAAGAGGCACTTAGTTGAATTTCCTCAGTGCAGTTGTCGCGGACGCAGACATCAAACTTCGATCAAGGACTCAAATATCTGATCCAGAGCATCAGCCAATTTTAGATCTAGCAGCGGTAAAAGCTCAGTCCAATCGTCAAACTTTTGCAGTTCTTTTTTTCCGTCGCTTATGCCGCGCAGCACGATCAAGGGGAGATCGAATTGTTGGCACGCGCGCTTGACGGCGTAGCTTTCCATATCGACCATATCGGCAGCGGTGTGAGCAAACCCCTCCCCAACCACAATAGATGCACCTGTCGAAAGGCTTGCCGAGGGCAAGAAGGAGAATTGGGGTTCCAGTGTCAATCGTGCTGGCTGGTCCAGAAAAGGTGTTTTTCCCTTTTCAAACCCTATGGCAGATGCGTCCATGTCGCGATATTCGACGCTGGAGGCTTGATAAACATCCCCTTGCGCCAGCTGGGTGGAGCCAGCGGACCCAAGCAAGATGACATAGTCAGGCAGCGATTTCTGCGTTTTAAGATCCGAGAGGAAGCGGACGGTATTTATAGCTGCCTCTACGGGCCCAACCCCAATAATGTAAGGGTCAATCCGGAGTTGAAGTGTCGCGCCATATTCAACTGTTGTGGCCATCAGTGGCAAGACGGTGATACCGTTGCTAAGCATTAAGGTCTGCGGCATTGATTTGCCCTTCTTATAAAGTCGTTGCTGGCCCAAACGTTCCCGATCAATCATAGAATAAAGTTAAAAAATTGGCTTGTCCTCGCCAAAATTGCGTGGTTAGGGTGCCGTAGATTTTTGACTGATTTGCCGTAATTGGAACTGTAAGATGTGGATAGCCATTCGCGCAGCGTGGCCGCTATTTGTTGGTATGGTCTTTTTGATGGTCAGCAATGGGTTGCTGTCCTCAATGTTGACCATTCGTGGTCAAGATATTGGCTTTAGTGAGACCACAATCGGTTTCATCCATTCCGGCTATCCGTTCGGATTTATCCTGAGCTGCTTTGTCACCCCATTGATGATTAACCATTCCGGCCATGTGCGGGTGTTTGCCGCATTGGTATCTATTGCCAGCACGTCTGCGCTGATCCACCTGGTCACCGATGATCCGTGGATTTGGGTGGCGATGCGGGTTTTGTCCGGCTTTTGCTTCTCCGGTATCTATATTGTGGCGGAAAGCTGGTTGAACTCGTTGGCAGATAATCGGATTCGCGGCTCCTTGCTCTCCTCATATTTTGTGGTGCAAACGGCAGGCTATATGGTCGGCCAAGTGATGATCGGCCTGTCTGCGCCCGGCGACATCACCCTGTTTATTGTGACCTCCGTGCTGCTGTCAGTGGCGTTGGTTCCGATCCTGATTGCGGCCACCACACAGCCTAGCCTGGAAGAACCGCAGCGTGTCACCTTAAGAGAGCTGTTTCATATCTCGCCAATGGCGGTTATTGGCGGCTTTTTCATCGGCATCGCCAATGGCGGGATATCTTTCGTGACAGCCATTTACGCTCAACAGGTGGGGTTGAGCGTGGTGGTGACGGGTTATCTACTGGCCGCCACAACCCTCGGGGGGCTGCTTTTTCAGTTCCCGCTGGGCAAACTGTCGGATGTAATCGATCGCCGTTTGGTGATTATTGTGTCGTCGCTAATCAACGGCATTGTGTGTCTGGGGCTTGTTTATGTGGGCACACCGCATCTTTACCCCGTCATCCTTTTTGGCGGTTTCTTGATCATGGGCGGCTTCACCTTGCCGGTTTATTCCATCTGCATGGCGCATATGAATGATTATTTGAAGCCACAACAAATGGTGGCGGCGTCCAGCACCCTGGTCTTGGTGTTCTCCGCCGGCATGGTGATCGGCCCGATCGGCGGGTCTTTCGCGCTCGATCAATTTGAAGGCGCTGGCATGTTTGTGTTTTACGCTGTTGTTGCGCTTGTGATGGCCGCAACCGGCATTCAGCGGATTGTGACAAGCGATAAGAGCAAGGTAGATGACAAAGATACCTTTGTGCCTCTTGCCGCCACCACAACGCCGGAAGCCACCCAATTGCAACTGGATGACGTCCCCACAACGAATGAGCGAACTGTTGGCTAGGATCTGCCCCTGTTGGGCCGCCAACGCCACGAGAGAAAGATAAGCGCGGACAAGAAGAACGGAAGCGCCAGCAGGATATTGGCGGCGGGGCGCTCCCGGAAATAGGCGATTTCCACAAAAATCGCCATCATCAGAAATCCGGTTTCAAAGCTGAAGTGGAGCTGTTTACGCCCGCGCAAGCGCTTTGCATGGATGATGGCGATCTGTATCAGGCCGAACAGGACACCAATCCAGATCAGATGAAATGATTCCGCTGTCGTCGGGGTCACCCATCCCTGTCCAACCGTCGCTGCGCCCAAAAATACTGCAAGTACAGACGCATAAAAGCCAATGGAAGAGGGCCATACTCGCTGCCAACGCACCTGCCAGTGTTTGGATTGCTGCACGAACAGCAACGCGATGCACCATAGGCACACCGCCACGGCCAGCATGTTGGCTTGAGAAAGTGGTGAACCGATCAAAATGGGCAATCCAAACATCAGTCCGCCACCGATGACAAATTCCAAACCGATGCGACCGTACCTGTCAGCTTTGTCACGGCGACCAGAGCGACGCGCGATCAGATTAAGGGCGCTCATCAGGAAGACCAGCAAGGCGGGCAAAAGCAGAGAGTGAACATTGAGTGCCAAAAGCATCAGCCAAAATGCGGCGAGGCAACCCAATCCCATTATTAATTGCAAAAGTGGGACCCCGGGGTGCAAGCGATAAGGGATATCGCCTTCGAGCCCGTAATAGATCAAGCTGGGCAAAAAGGAATATATGCCTAGGCACAAAATAATCTGGCCGGGCGGTACAACGCCACTTACGATCTTTGCAGAGGTCAGCAACAACGCGGTCATGACCCCGGCAGCAAAAAGCAAAAAATGGGCAAAGTTCATTTTTTGGCCGACTCCTCCCCTCGGCCTGACAAGAATATCGCGAGGAAGCGCTATTTGGCAAATCCGATTCTAGCGCGGCATATTGCGGCGAAACCCGTCCTTAAACGCGATCAGCGCCGCGCTGCCGATGATAAACGGCACGGCGGCATAAAAGCTGAGCGTGGGGATATTGCCGAACAGGGTGACACCGATGATGACCGCCCAGATCAAAGATAGATATTCGAAAGGCGCGAGTTTGGACGCTTCGCCCAGTTGAAAGCTGGTGGTGACCAGAATATGGGCAAAGCCGCCAAACAGCCCTGCCCCGAGCAACAGCAATTCCTGTCTGAAATCTGTTTCGGCCCACCCCAAAGGCAGGGTGCAGAGGCCGACAATGGCGCAGGTGAGCGCGAAATAGAACGCGATGGCCGCTGGATGCTCGGTTTTGGTGAGATTGCGGATTTGAATGATGGCAGCCGCGGTCAGCACGGCGGCCAATACGCCAAGGCCAACACCAATCAGATAGGACTCGTTGTCCGTGCGGCTGTTCATCAACTCCGGCACCACCAACACCCCCGTGCCGATTACCCCGAGGATAACGGCGATCCACCGCACAGCTGGCACCACTTCTTTCAAGAATATTTGCGCAAAGATCACCACGAATATGGGCGACAAATAGGTGAGCATTGTGGCTTCAGCGATGGTGAGATAGGCCAATGTGGCGAACGACGCGAACATGGCGCAACAGCCGGTCAAACAGCGAAACACATGTTTGACCGGATATTTCGATTTGAGACCTCTTGGAAATTCACCCCTGATCCACAAATAGGCCACCAGCGGGATCAACGCATAGGCGCTGCGGTAAAACACAATTTGTCCGGTCGGCGCCGCATCTGACAGGGCTTTCACGCACGCGACCATCAGCGCAAATAAAATGCCTGATCCGACGCGCAAAATAATGGCTAAGCTATCTTGAGACATGATCCACCAGATTGGTTGGACCTTTACGATAGCTTAGCCTTTAAATTGCGCAATGATTCTTTTGGTCAGTTCGACCTAGCCTTGCCATTCGTGGAATTGCGCCAACAGGCCTTCGGTGGAGCCATCATGCCGACTCGAGGCGTTGGCATCTTTCACCTTCGGCAGAATGGCCTTGGCCAGTTGTTTGCCTAACTCTACGCCCCACTGGTCGAAGCTATTGATGTTCCAGATGGCACCTTGCACGAACACTTTGTGCTCATAAAGTGCGATCAGTTTGCCGAGCATTTTTGGCGTCAACTTGGTGTAGATCAGCGTGTTAGACGGGCGATTGCCTTCGAACACTTTATGCGGGGTCAGCGCTTCAATTTCGGCAGTGGACAGGCCCTGCTCTTTCAATTCAGCCATCACTTGATCAGCGCTTTTGCCGAGCATTAGGGCTTCAGATTGAGCGAAACAGTTTGCCACCAGCTTCTGATGATGTTCGGGCAAATTGTCGTGCGCTTGCGCGGCGACGAGGAAATCGACCGGGATGATGTCAGTGCCCTGGTGGATCAATTGATAAAAAGCGTGTTGGCCGTTGGTGCCCGGCTCGCCCCACACTATGGGACCGGTTTTGCGGGTGACTTTTTCGCCATTGAGCTGAACGGATTTTCCGTTGGATTCCATATCTTGCTGCTGCAAATAGGCGGCGAAGCGGTTCATGCGTTGATCATAGGGCAAAACGGCGTGGGTGGCATGGCCCCACACATTGCGATACCACACGCCCAAGACAGCCATGATCACCGGCATGTTTTCCGCGAGCGGCGCAGAAAGAAAATGCTGGTCCATTTCATAGGCACCCGCCAGAAATTCATCAAACTGGTCTGGGCCGATGGCCAGCATGACGGGCAAGCCGATGGCGGACCAGACGGAATAGCGGCCGCCGACCCAATCCCAGAAGCCAAATATGCGGTCTTGGGCGATGCCGAAATCTGCACAAGCGTCCAAATTAGTGGAGAGCGCCGCAAAATGATCTTTCACCGCGTCGTCACCCAGCGCATCTACCAGCCATTTGCGGGCGGTATTGGCATTGGTCATGGTTTCGTCGGTGGTGAAGGTTTTGGAGGCGACCAGAACGAGCGTGTTTTCGGGCTGAAGCTGCGCCAGCGTGTCGGCAATATCTGCGCCATCGACGTTTGAGACGAAGTGTGGCGTGATGCCCGCGTCGATATATGGACGCAGCGCGTTGCACACCATGGCGGGGCCGAGGTCTGACCCGCCAATGCCGATATTGACCACATCGGTAATTTTTTGGCCTGTGGCGCCTTTGATGTCACCAGAACGTACCGCGCTGGCAAAAGTGCGCATATTGGCCAAGACTTCACGCACATCGGGCATGACGTCTTTACCGTCGACCATAACAGGCTGATCGCCTTGATAGCGCAGCGCCATATGCATGACGGCACGGTCTTCTGTGGAATTGATATGCTCGCCCGCCCACATGGCATCGCGCCGTGCCTCAACATTGACGGCTTTGGCAAGATCGATCAGCGCATTGAACGCGCTTTCATCGATGAGGTTTTTGGAATAATCAAGGGCAAGATCATCCAGCTTGAGGCTAAATTTGCCGAACCGTTCCGGATCAGATTTAAACATCTCCCGCATTTTGGCATCTGCCAAGCGGGTGTGATGATGGGAAAGCGCAGTAAAAGCTGAATCGATCTGGGACATGATCTTTCCTTTTAGTTATAGAGGTGGAATATCACCTTTCGCCCAACCTTCGCGGGTTTCGGCTGCGAAATCATCAAACCGATCCTCGGCAATTGCATCGCGCATACCTTGCATCAAAGTTTGATAATAAGCCAAATTGATCTGCGACAAAATCATTGCACCTAACATCTCATTGGCACGAATAAGATGGTGCAAATAGGCCCGCTGATAGATCTGACAGTTGGGATTGGGCGAGGTTTCATCCAAGGGACGTGCATCGTCTTTATGACGTGCATTTTTGAGGTTGATCACACCATATTTGGTATAGGCATGACCGTGGCGTCCGGCGCGTGTAGGGTGCACGCAATCGAACATATCAATGCCGCGTTTGACCGCGCCGAGCAAATCGTCCGGCTTGCCCACGCCCATCAAATAGCGTGGCCGATCTTCAGGCAAAGCAGGTGTTGTATAGTCCAACACCTCAAACATGGTTTCCTGTGGTTCACCCACAGCAAGGCCACCGACAGCGTAGCCTTTGAAACCAATTTCGGTAAGCGCTTGCGCAGAGCGCAAGCGTAAATCTTCTTGGTCGCCGCCCTGAACGATCCCAAACAGTGCCCGACCCGGCTGGGTGCCGAATGCATTTTTGGACCGTTCGGCCCAACGGATAGAGAGTTCCATGGCGCGTTGAATATCTTCGCGGGTGGATGGCAAGGCCACACATTCATCGAGCTGCATTTGAATATCCGCACCCAACAAGGTTTGGATTTCTATGGAGCGCTCTGGCGTGAGCATATGTTTGGACCCATCAATATGGGATTTGAATGAAACGCCGTTCTCATCCAGCTTGCGCAATTTCGCCAGGCTCATCACCTGAAAGCCGCCAGAGTCTGTAAGGATCGGGCGCGGCCAATTGGCGAATTTGTGCAGACCACCCAAATGGGCGACGCGTTCTGCGCCCGGGCGAAGCATCAAATGATAGGTGTTGCCCAGAATAATGTCGGCGCCGGTCTCGCGCACCTGATCGGGATACATGCCCTTCACCGTGGCAGCGGTACCGACGGGCATAAAGGCAGGCGTGCGGATTTCGCCACGCGGCGTTGAGATTTCGCCGAGGCGCGCGCCATTGCTTTTCGATTTCAGTTCAAAAGCAAAGTCTTGGGTCATTCTTAATCCTTGGCCGCCGAATCAGCACGAAACAGCAAAGAGGCATCGCCAAATGAATAGAAGCGATATTTGCTGTCGATGGCGTGTTTATAGGCCTTTTGCATGGTCTCAAAGCCAGAAAAGGCCGAAACCAGCATAAAAAGTGTCGATTTTGGCAAGTGGAAGTTGGTCATCAACACATCCACTGCGTTGAACTGATAGCCCGGGGTGATGAAAATGTCCGTTTCACCGCAAAAGGGCTTTAGCTCGCCGTCCATTGCCGCGCTTTCCAACAGACGCAGGCTTGTGGTGCCCACCGCGAACACACGGCCGCCTTTGGCTTTAGCGTTCTTGATGGTGTCTATAGTCGCTGGGGTGATCTCACCCCATTCCGCATGCATTTTATGGTCTTCAGTGTTGTCCACTTTAACGGGCAGAAAGGTCCCTGCCCCCACATGCAATGTGACTTCTTCAATCTTCGCGCCTTTTGCGCGGATGGCGTCCAGCAAACGGTCGGTGAAATGGAGGCCAGCGGTAGGGGCGGCCACGGCCCCATCATGCTTGGCATAGATGGTTTGATAGTCCGTATCGTCCTGATCTTCATGATCACGTTTTGCCCCGATATAGGGTGGCAAAGGCATCGCGCCACGGGCTTTGATTGCCTCGTCCAGCTCAGCGCCTTTTTCGGCGAATTTAAGCTGCACTTCGCCCGCATCGGCTTTTTCAACGACTTCGGCGCGTAACGGGTCTACGCCTTCGCGCAAAAATTCGACCTGATCGCCGATGGCCAGTTTTTTGGCTGGACGGGCAAATGCGCGCCATTGTTGCGGATCGACACGTTTATGCAGATTGACGGAGATTTTCGCCACCGCCTCGCCGCGCGTGCGGGTGCCAACAAGTTCAGCGGGCAAGACTTTGGTGTTGTTGACCACCAAAACATCATTTTCGGTCAGAAAATCAGTTAGTTCGGAGACCGAACGGTCCTGCAGTCCCGTGACCGGATTGACCACAAGCATACGTGCAGAATCACGTGGCACCGCAGGATGCAGTGCCACAAGGTCGTCCGGCAATGTAAAGTCGAACTCGTCTACGCGCATATAGCCTTACTGATCTGCCGCCACGCGCATGGAAACGATTTTGTCCGGGTTGGCCACCGGCTCACCCCGCTTCAACTGGTCCACAGCGTCCATGCCATCAATCACTTGGCCCCAAACCGTATATTGGCCGTCAAGGAAGGATTGGTCATCAAAGCAGATGAAAAACTGTGAGTTGGCTGAGTTCGGGTCCATTGTGCGGGCCATGGAGCATGTGCCGCGCTTGTGTGGTGTGTCGTTGAACTCTTGTGGCAAATCAGGCTTGTCTGAGCCACCAGTGCCGGTGCCGTTCGGGCAGCCAGCCTGGGCCATAAAGCCTTCAATCACACGGTGAAAAACGATCCCGTCATAGAATTTTTCGCGGGCCAGTTCTTTGATGCGCTCAACGTGCTTGGGCGCCACATCTGGCAGCAATTCGATGGTCACATCGCCTTTTGTGGTTTCCAAAAGCAATGTGTTTTCAGGATCTTTAATATCAACCATTTTGTTCTCCTCAACGCGCAGACGGCGTTGTTCGGTCATTTTGTTGGGCGGCGGATGGGTTCACCCGCCGCTTTTCGAGAGGGGTTTTACTGGTCTTTCACACGAAATGAAACAATTTTATCGGGCTCTACGACCATCCCGTTGCGATTTGGGTCACCTTTTTTGATTTGGTGGATATGTTCCATGCCATCTGTGACATAGCCAAATACGGTGTATTGGCCATTCAAAAACTCGGCATCTTCAAAGGTGATGAAGAATTGTGAGTTGGCCGAGTTCGGATTCTGGCTGCGCGCCATGCCCAATGTGCCACACTGATAGTTTGTGTCGGTGAACTCGGCTGGCAGGTCCGGATAATCAGATCCGCCCATGCCGGTGCCCGTTGGATCACCGGTTTGAGCCATAAAGCCTTCGATCACGCGGTGGAACACCACATTGTCGTAAAAGCCTTCATTGGCCAGAGTTGTGATCCGCTCCACATGTTTTGGCGCGAGATCCGGGCGCAATTCAAACTCAACCGTGCCGGTTTCCAACTCCATTTCCATGGCCACTGTTTCAACGCCGTCAGGCGCTGCCGGGGTTTCGCACGCGGGGTAAGACTGGGCCAGTGCCGGCGACGTGATTTGGCCGGGTGACTTTGTTAATTCGTTATATGCTGCATAGGCGAACAGGCCCACAAAGGCCACACCCATCAAAGGCAGAAATTTTGATTTATTGCTCGTTTTTGTCATTTACTCTTCAATACATTTAGAACTGCGTTGGGGACAAAGGCAGAAATATCGCCGCCCATTTGTGAGATTTGGCGCACCAATGTCGCTGAAATATGACGAACATGGGGGCTGGACGGCACAAAGACGGTTTGCAGGTCCGGCGCCATTTGCGCGTTCATGCCCACCATCTGCATTTCATAATTATAGTCGGTGGTGTCACGCAAGCCGCGAATGATGATGTTTGCGTGAAGATTACGCGCCGCGTGAATCATCAACCCGTCAAATTGCGCGATTTCGATGGACACATCATTGCGTTTGGCAATCGGACTAATGGCCTGTTGCAACAACTCCAAACGCTCATCTCCGGTCAAAATGGGCGATTTGCCATGATGCACGCCCACGCCAACGATCAACCGGTCGACCAGGCGACAGGCGCGTTCAATGACATCAATATGTCCGTTGGTGATGGGATCGAATGATCCAGGGTAAAACCCAATTCTTTTGTCCGCCATAAATGCCTCAACTCTTTTGTTGCAGCGCCAACCAGGCGCCGCCGACGATCAGAAAGCCGCCACTCATTTTGTTCAGCAAAGCGACGCGCTGTGTTGACAATAGGTTACGCGCCTTGCTGGCTGCAAGAGCATAACAGCTATCAATGGTGGCAAAAAAGGACACGGTGATCAGTCCCAAAATCATAATCTGCGGTGCCACGGGCTGAGCTGTATTGATGAATTGTGGCAAAAATGCCCCCAGAAACAGCAGGGCTTTCGGATTGGCCATAGTGACCAGAAACCCTTGCAGCATATATTCGAAAAAGCTGCGCCCATCCACTTGATCGGCTTCAAATTTCAGGCCCGATTTATTGCGCACCATTTTGATGCCCAGATAAATGAGATAGGCCGCGCCCAGCAATTTTAGCCAGATAAAAGCATTACCCATAATCGCGATCACCGCTTCCAGCCCCAACGCCACGATGCCGACCATCAGCAGCACGGCCACTTGCGCGCCCAAAATGGTACCAAAGCCACCGCGCAGGCCGCGCGAAAGCGCGTTGGCGACGATGATGGTGATCGTGGGGCCCGGCACAATCGCTAGAAAGAAGCAGGCCGTGATAAAGGCCACAAGCATGGTGCTATCAAGCATGAATTCCTCCCAAAGAAAAAGGCCGAGAAAATCTCGGCCTCTTATTATTATTCATTCTCAGGCTGATCGCCACCGGAAGTTGGCGGGGCGTCATCGCCGGGGAGATCATCTCCCTCTTCGCCTTCATCGGCTTCGGGTTCTGAAATCCGCTCAACGGAGACCACACGCTCATCCTTGGCGGTGGAGAGAACGGTGACCCCTTGCGTGGCGCGACCGGCAATGCGGATTCCCTCTACAGGCACTCGGATCAGCTTGCCGCCATTGGTGACGAGCATGATCTGGTCGTCATTTTCCACGGGGAAGGATGCCACAATCTGGCCGTTCCGTTCGCTCATGGCCATGGCGGTGATGCCTTTGCCGCCGCGACCGGTCTTGCGGTATTCATAAGACGAGGTTCGCTTGCCGTAGCCATTTTCTGAAATGGCGAGAATGAACTGCTCTGCCGCACTCATTTCAGCGTAGCGTTCAGACGACATTTCGACGTCACCTACGCTCAATTCTTCATCCAAATCGGCGCTTTCCTCCGCGTCACCATCCATCAGGCGGCGCAGCTTGAGATAGGCAGCGCGTTCTTCCGGAGAGGCATCCAGATGGCGGATAATTGACATGGCGATCACTTCATCGCCATCGGCGAGGCGAATACCGCGCACGCCCACCGAATTCCGGCTGGTGAAGACCCGCACATCATCGACAGAGAAGCGCATGGCCTGCCCCAGTGCCGTGGTGAGCAACACATTGTCGTCAGCCTGACAAGTCTCCACATCGACGATGCCATCGCCATCTTCCAGCTTCATGGCGATCTTACCGTTACGGTTGACATTGATGAAGTCGGCCAGTGAGTTCCGGCGCACAGTGCCGCGCTTGGTGGCGAACATAATGTCCAGATCCTGCCACGTATCCTCGTCCTCTGGCAGTGGCATGATGGAGGTGATGTGCTCGCCTTCCTGCATCGGCAAAATATTCACCAATGCCTTGCCGCGTGCGTTTGCCGCACCTACGGGCAAACGCCAAACTTTTAGCTTGTAGACAATACCCCGGCTGGTGAAGAAAAGGACCGGCGTGTGGGTGTTGGCTACAAACAACCGTGCCACAAAATCTTCGTCGCGGGTGGCCATACCTGACCGACCCTTGCCGCCGCGCCGCTGGGCGCGATAGGTAGAGAGCGGCACACGTTTAATATAGCCGCCGTGCGATACGGTGACGACCATATCTTCGCGGGCGATCAGATCTTCATCGTCCACATCGCCAACAGCATCGACAATTTCTGTGCGGCGTTCAGTGCCGTACCGGTCGCGCACTTCGATCATTTCGTCACGGATAATCTCGATGACCCGCTCTTTTGAACGCAGAATTTCGAGATAATCCTCAATCTCGGCACCCAATTTGTTCAGCTCGTCGCCAATCTCGTCGCGACCGAGTGCGGTCAGGCGCTGCAGGCGCAAGTCGAGGATGGCTTTTACCTGCTCGTCGGACAGATAATAAGTGCCATCGTCATTGACCGTGTGGCGCGGATCATCGATCAATTTGATCAAAGCTTCCACATCCTGTGCCGGCCATGCCCGCTCCAACAAGCGCGCACGGGCTGTCGCGGGATCAGGCGCGGTGCGGATCAGTTGGATCACTTCATCCACATTGGCCACAGCAATGGCTAAGCCGACCAAGACGTGGGCCCGGTCGCGCGCCTTGTTCAACAAGAACTTGGCGCGGCGTGTCACCACTTCCTCGCGGAAGTCAACAAAGGCCGTCAAAATGTCGCGCAAGCTCATCTGCTCTGGCTTGCCGCCGTTCAGGGCAACAAAGTTACAGCCAAACGAGGTTTGCAGCGGCGAGAATTTATAAAGCTGGTTGAGCACAATGTCGGGCACCGCATCGCGCTTCAACTCAATCACCACCCGCATACCGGACCGGTCCGACTCATCGCGGATGTCAGAAATACCTTCAATGCGCTTATCCCGCACCAATTCCGCGATCTTTTCGATCATCGAGGCTTTGTTCACCTGGTATGGAATTTCGGTGATGATCAGCGCTTCACGGTCTTTGCGGATTTCTTCCACTTCCACGCGACCGCGCATCAGGACTGAACCACGGCCCGTCTCATAGGCGGAGCGAATGCCTGAGCGACCCAGAATGATCCCCGCAGTTGGGAAATCCGGCCCGGGCATGATTTCCATCAGCTCTTCAGTGGTGATCTCGGGATTGTCCATCAGGGCAATCGCCGCGTTGATCACCTCAACCAGGTTGTGGCTGGGGATATTGGTGGCCATGCCCACTGCAATACCGCCCGAGCCATTGACCAGTAGGTTCGGGAAGCGTGCCGGCAGAATCGTCGGCTCGCTCTCTGTATTGTCATAGTTGTCGCGGAAATCGACGGTGTCGCGATCAATATCTTCCAACAGCGCCGTGGAAACGCGCTCCATGCGCACCTCAGTGTACCGCATGGCGGCGGGCATATCGCCATCGATGGAGCCAAAGTTGCCTTGACCATCAATCAGCGGCAGCCGCATCGAGAATTCCTGCGCCATGCGCACGAGTGCGTGATAAACGGCCGTATCACCATGGGGGTGATATTTACCGATTACGTCACCGACCACACGGGCAGACTTACGGTACTGCTTGTTCCACTCATAGCCGTTTTCGTGCATCGAATAGAGAATACGACGGTGCACAGGCTTGAGCCCATCGCGCACGTCCGGCAGCGCCCGGCTCACAATCACGCTCATCGCGTAATCAAGATAAGAGCGGCGCATCTCATCGGTGACAGAGATCAAAGAGATTTCTGAATTGGGTTCATTTTCTGGTGTTTGATCGTTGGGCGTATCGGTCACGGTTGTTCTTATTGCTGTTGCGTGTGCATTAACCCTCATTTCTTAAGTGATTCCGTAAGGAAACACCATTGAGATTGACGGCTTGTTCACATCTGATGACCGGTTTTTGGTGCTTTTTGCCGCGAATTTAACGCAAACTTGGCAATATCGTGGCAATTTAATTCAGAATCTGCTTAGTTCTGCTCAAAACAAGTGAAGTAGACTTGCGGCCAGCGGCCCCAGCTGCCGACCACAATTGGAGCACTGTACATTGTCAATCGGTTTTGGCCTCGAGCGTATCGGCCTTGTCACCCTGAAACACCCCAAAATTGTCACCGCGATCCTGGTAGCCTTCACCCTGTTGTGTGTGGCGCAGGTGCCGCGCATCACAATCGATGGAGATCTGTTGCGGCTATATAAGGGGTCAGGCGAATTCTATGACACCTATGTCGAGCTGGGCGAGCGGTTCGGCACCTTTGAAAATGATGCCTATATATTGGTCAAGTCGGACCAGCTTACCGATCCGGATGTGATCGAAACCATGCGCGAACTCGCGCTTGAATTGGAATTGAACAGCTTTGCCAGCGGCACCCTCTCCCCCTTCTCACTGCGCAAGCCCGCCCAGGATGACGGGGTGACGCGCCCTGCCGTGCCGGAAAACATGGAAAGCGCCGAGGAAGTTGCCGCGGCCCTGAATGATCTGCGACAGAACGATCCGATGATGCGCAATCTGATCGTTGAGGATTTGACCGGCCTCGTCATGCTGATGTTCCCCAACCCCGATATGTTAAAGGGAGATGGGGAAGAGCGCATGATTGCGGAATTGCGGGAAATGATCAGCTTTTATGATGACCCGCGTTATCAGATAGAGCTGACTGGCCCGCCAATCTGGAAGGCAGAACTGCTGAATGCCAGTAAGTCTGATCAGGTTAAATTCACCGCCGCAGGCATTATCCTTGGCTTTTTGACCGCCTTTTTGGCGTTCCGCACCTTTTGGGGCGCCGTTTTGGCCACCATGGCGCCCTTTATCTCTGTGTTGTGGGTTGTGGGCAGCGTGGTTCTGATTTTCGGCTCTTTCACCTTCCTTACCAATATTCTGACAGCACTTGTACTGGTGATCGCTTTTGCCGAAAGCATGTTCTTTTGCTTCCACTGGCTGCGCTTATCGCGGGAAGGCATGGACCATGAAGAGGCCATACGCGAGACGATTATCCGCGTAAGTCCGGCCTGCGCCCTCACCTCTGTGACGACCGTCATCGCCTTTTTGTCGCTGACCATCGCACCAGGCCAAGGCATTTTTGAATTTGCCATAACCGGCGCGCTGGCCATTCCGTTGGCCTTTTTGGCGTTGGTCACATTTTTGCCGCTGGCGCTGCGGGCAGCCACCAAATTTGGGTATAAACCTAAAAAAGCCCCCAGCGTTGCGCTCACCGCCATTATTCCGCCGCTATCCAAACTGGCTCAGCACCACTATCGGCCGGTGGCCATTGCCGGTGTTTTGGCTTTCTTGTTTATGCTGTACCCCCATTTCCAATTACAACCCAGTTTCTCGTTCCAGCAGTTTTTGCCCAAGGGATCGGAAGCGCTGGATACGTCTGAGGATATTGACCAAGGGGTTGGCGGTGTGGCGCCGCTCTATGTCTCCATTCCGCTTCTGGACGAAGACCCGCAAATCACCGACGATGATTTTGCGCGTGTGGAGACAGTCCACGATATTTTGGAAAATATCTTTGGCAAAGGCAAAGTGATTTCCGGGGCCAGCTTTAATCATTATAGCGAGGCCGGGTTTACGCGCGATCAGATTTTTGACGCTGTCGGGCCGTTTATGAAGCGGCGCTTTATCACCGATGAAGGCGATCTGGCCATGGCCACAGCCTTTATGCCGACGCAACTCACCTCGGCAGAAATTCGAGAGTTGGTGGAGGAAACCGACAGCGCTTTGGAAGCAGCTGGATTGGGCGATGCGTCGATTTCCGGGTTTCGAGTTCTTTCCGCTTATGAAAGCGTCAATATGATTCAGCGATTGCAGGACGGGCTGACAATTGCTGTGGTCCTCTCAATCTTTATCATCGGCATTGCCTTCCGCTCCTGGCGGGTGGCGCTGATTTGTATTATTCCCAATTTCGCGCCAATTTTGGGAACCGAGCTTTATTTGTGGGTTTCCGGTGCGGGCTTGCAGTTGACGACAGTCATTTCGCTGACCATTGCCTTTGGTATTGCGGTGGACGACACCATTCACTTTATGAACCACTTTGTTCGCGCTCGAAATCAGGGGTACGGCCATCGTGAGGCCGTGATGCGCACGCTGGAACGCGTGGGGCCCGCCTTGATTGCCACAACCGCCATTCTGTGTGCAGGCACCACAGTGGTTATCTTCTCCGTGTTGCCGCAAGTTGCCCTATTTGGAGCACTTTGCGTGCTTACACTTTTCTTGGCATTGCTTGGCGATTTGATTATCTTGCCATCACTGCTGATCGCCGGGGGGCGATTGTTTAGATCCTTTGGAGGACAAAAGAGATGAAATTGAAGCATATCGCAAATGCTTTGAAAGCCCTGCTTCTGGGTGCGGTTCTGGCCAGCACCTTTTCGGTACCCAGCTTCGCCGGCAAAGCGGATATTGAGCTGTTGAAAAGCTATGTCGGCAATTGGCGTGGTCGTGGCGAAGCCAAACTGGCCTCTACCGGCGAAAAAGAGACGGTCCTGTGTAAAATGGACTTTACCGACAATGGCTATGACCGCATTGGCTTGAAGGGCCGATGCTCTCTAGCTGGCACGACATTGTCGATGCGGGGCACCGTGGCCTATGTTGAAAAAAATCGTCGGTTTGAGGCGGTCATGTCTTCCAACACCAGTTTTCAAGGTGTGGCGATTGGGCGTCGCTCCGGCAAAAACCTGAATTTCTCTATGGTCAATGTGCAGGCCGAAAATGATGACGCCTTTGATATTGGCGTTGGCTTGCAACTGCGCAACGGCCAGATCGTCGTGAATTTTGATATATTGCATAAGGAAAGCGGTGGTAAGTCCACGGCGCGCATTCCCTTCAGCAAAAGCTGATAGATCAGATAATGCTCAGCAAAAAGGCCGCTCAATTGAGCGGCCTTTTTTATGTCCAATCGAAGAATTTGGCTTAGAACGGGATATCGTCGTCCATGTCGCCAGCATCAAAAGCCGGAGCGTTGGCCTGCGGACGTCCACCGCCTTGATTGTTGTTGCCGTAAGAGCCGCCGCCCTGGCTGCCATAATCGCCGCTGCCGGTATTGTCGCCGCGACCGCCCAGCATGGTGAGGGTTGAGTTGAAGCCTTGCAGCACCACTTCAGTGGAATAACGATCGTTGCCGTCCTGATCCTGCCATTTGCGGGTTTGGAGCTGGCCTTCAATATAGACGGTGGAACCTTTGCGCAGATATTGCTCTGCCACGCGGCACAAACCTTCATTGAAGATCACCACGCGGTGCCACTCGGTGCGCTCACGCTGTTCGCCAGAGTTTTTGTCGCGCCAACGCTCAGACGTGGCAATGCGCAGATTGACGATGGGGCGACCATCATTGGTGCTGCGCACTTCCGGGTCAGCCCCAAGATTACCAACCAAAATTACCTTATTTACACTGCCTGCCATCGCATCTTCCCTTTCAGGCGTCATATTGCGTGAACAATATGTTCATCCAATTTCATAATTTAACCGTAGTGCTTATGCACACAACACGCCATGAGAATGAAGATGTGTTGTCTAGTCATCCACAAGCCTCTTGACGTTCGTTAATTTGTTCTATTTATGTTCCATATTAATTCGCGCAAAGTCAACTCTTGTGATTCATTTTTAAGCACCCTAGAACACAGTCTGACCCCCTTTTTGGCAGGAACAGCAGGAAGTCGAAATGTCGAAATCAGCCCACAACAATCGCGAGATCATTATTCGTGGCGCCAAGGAGCACAATCTCAAATCAGTTGATGTGACTTTGCCGCGGGACGAGCTGATTGTGATGACCGGTCTGTCCGGTTCCGGCAAATCCTCTTTGGCTTTCGACACGATTTATGCTGAGGGTCAGCGCCGCTATGTGGAGAGCCTTTCCGCTTATGCGCGGCAGTTTCTGGAGATGATGCAAAAGCCGGATGTGGAGCAGATTGAGGGACTTTCTCCTGCCATTTCGATTGAGCAAAAGACCACATCGAAAAATCCGCGCTCCACTGTGGGTACGGTCACAGAGATTTATGACTATTTGCGCTTGCTGTTTGCGCGCGTGGGAATCCCTTATTCGCCTGCTACCGGCCTGCCGATTGAAAGCCAGACAGTCACGCAGATGGTGGATAAAGTGCTGGCGCTTGAAGAAGGCACGCGGCTTTATTTGCTGGCGCCGATCGTGCGCGGGCGCAAGGGCGAATATCGCAAAGAACTCGCCGCGCTGATGAAGCGCGGGTTCCAACGGGTACGGATTGACGGCGAGTTTTATGAAATCCCCGACGCGCCGGCGCTCGACAAGAAATTCAAGCACAATATTGATGTGGTTGTGGATCGGATTGTCGTTTCTGGCGACATGCAGGCACGTCTGGCCGAAAGCTTTGAGACAGCGTTGCAGTTGGCCGATGGCATTGCGGTGGCTGAGATCGTCGCCAAGGAAGGTGAAAACGAACAGCTGGTCTTTTCCGAGCGGTTCGCTTGCCCCGTTTCCGGCTTCACCATTGCCGAAATCGAGCCCCGCCTGTTCTCGTTTAACAACCCATTTGGGGCCTGCCCGAAATGTGACGGGTTGGGGGCCGAATCTAAGGTGAGCGAAGATCTTGTGGTGCCCGACACCAGCCTGTCGCTCAAAAAGGGCGCGATCGCGCCGTGGTCACGGACGTCGGCACCCTATTATGCCCAGACGTTGCAAGCGGTTTGCAAAGCCTATGGCGCTTCGATGGATACGCCCTGGCAGGATTTACCTCAGGACGTGCGCCACGCTGTGCTGCATGGCACTGGCGGGAAAAAGATCGAGTTTGTCTATGATGATGGCCTGCGTTCCTACAAGACGCAAAAGGCCTTTGAAGGGGTTGTGGGCAACCTCACCCGCCGTTATCGCGAAACCGAAAGCGCGGGCATGCGCGAAGAGATTGAAAAATATATGTCTTCTGCACCCTGCGACGCTTGTGGCGGCTATCGGCTGAAACCGGAAGCACTGGCGGTGAAAATTGACGGGCTGCATATTGGCCAGGTTTCACAAAAATCGATCCGCGAAGCGCATATCTGGTTCGAAAATATCTCCGCCAAATTAACCGCTACGCAAAAAGAAATCGGCGAGCGCATTTTGAAAGAAATCCGCGATCGCCTGACTTTCCTGGTGGATGTGGGGCTGGATTATCTCAGCCTGTCCCGAAATTCTGGCACCCTTTCAGGCGGGGAAAGCCAACGTATTCGTTTGGCCTCGCAAATCGGCTCTGGCTTGACCGGCGTGCTTTATGTGCTGGATGAACCTTCCATCGGCTTGCACCAGCGCGACAATGCGCGGTTGTTGGAGACCTTGCGTCGGTTGCGCGATCTGGGCAATACGGTGATTGTGGTGGAGCATGATGAAGATGCGATCCTGACCGCTGACCATGTGGTGGATATTGGCCCAGGCGCCGGGGTGCATGGCGGCCAGATTGTGGCCGCGGGCAAGCCGCAGGATATTGTGAAACACAAAACGAGCCTGACCGGGCAATATTTGTCCGGCAAGATGGGCGTTAAAGTGCCGGCGGAACGGCGGCCCATCTCGGACACTCGCAAAATCAGCGTCACCGGGGCCACGGGCAACAATTTGAAAAATGTCGACGTGGATGTGCCCCTTGGCTGCTTTGTGGCGGTGACGGGCGTTTCTGGTGGCGGCAAGTCGACGCTGATCCTTGATACTATGTATGCTGGCATTGCCCGCAAGCTGAATGGCGCCCGCCTGACCCCTGCTCCGCATGATCAATTGCTGGGCCTGGAGTTTTTGGACAAGGTGATCGATATCGATCAAAGTCCGATTGGCCGCACACCCCGGTCAAACCCAGCCACCTATACCGGCGCGTTCACGCCTATCCGCGAATGGTTTGCTGGACTGCCCGAAGCCAAAGCGCGTGGCTATGCGCCAGGGCGCTTCTCCTTCAATGTGAAGGGCGGACGTTGCGAAGCCTGCCAGGGCGATGGCGTGCTGAAAATTGAGATGCACTTCTTGCCTGATGTTTACGTGACTTGCGATGTCTGTCAGGGCAAGCGCTATAACCGCGAAACGCTGGAAGTGCAGTTTAAGGGCAAATCCATTTCTGACGTGTTGGAAATGACCGTGGATGAAGGGGTTGAGTTCTTCTCGGCTGTGCCATCGATCCGCGACAAGATGGTAACCTTGCAACGCGTGGGGCTGGGCTATGTGAAGATCGGCCAGCAGGCCACTACTCTATCGGGTGGTGAAGCCCAACGGGTGAAGCTTTCCAAGGAATTGTCCAAACGCGCCACCGGGCGCACGCTTTATGTGTTGGACGAGCCGACCACCGGCCTGCACTTCCATGATGTGGCCAAGCTGCTTGAAGTGCTGCATGAGCTGGTTGACCAAGGCAACACGGTGGTGGTGATTGAACACAATCTGGAAGTGGTGAAAACCGCAGATTGGGTGATTGATCTGGGCCCTGAAGGCGGCGATGGCGGCGGCGAAGTTGTGGCCGAGGGCCCACCTGAGGCAATTATTGATGAGCCACGCTCGCATACCGGGCACTTCTTGAAAGAATTGCTGGCCCGTCGTCCCAATAGGCAGGATGCAGCCGAATAGAGTCAGTCTAGCTGATTTCTATGACAGTTTTTTTCGCGACACATGCGGCTCAGACATATCTGGGCCGCATGTTTTGCGTTTCAGGGACAAATTAACAGCAGGTACAATCGCAAGGTATTTAACTTTATTGCGAGAGGTTCAAGCCATGTCCCGCACCCTTCTGACTTCCCTTAAAGACTTGATTCATATCAAACAAACACTACTGCAGCTGGATTGCTGCGTGACCACGGAAGATGATCATTTCGGTATCATCAGACCGGAAATCCAATTTGATACAGATCCACGGGCCCGCACGGCAAATTCTTAACCAGAGTTGCAAAAACTGCATAGGCGGATTGCAGAAAAACCGTCTACTCATGCGCCAAGTGCAGGGTTATATACGGGTCAACAAACGGAACACACCACTGCAAACCAAGGAGATGAGCAATGGATTTTGGTAAAACTTTTCGCCGCTGGGCTTCATACCGCAAAACTGTTCGTGAACTGAGCGTTCTTGATGATCGTGAACTGAACGATCTGGGCATTACACGCGGTGACATTCAGCCTTTGGCACGTGAGCATGCAGAACGCATCTAATGCGTTAGGCACTCTCCAAGACCTCCCAAATCTCTAAGCACCCGCGATTGTTCGCGGGTGTTTTTTTGTTTGAATTTTGTTGCGTTTTGCCCCCATTCCTTGCTAACTGCCCTCATGACAGATCAATCAAAAATTTTGCATATAATTGGTGGCGGACTTGCCGGTTCCGAGGCGGCCTGGCAGGCCGCAGAGCTTGGCGTTCAGGTTGTGCTGCACGAAATGCGCCCAGTGCGCGAAACCGATGCTCACCAGACCGATGGCCTGGCCGAATTGGTGTGTTCAAACTCTTTCCGCTCGGACGATCATGAAAATAACGCTGTTGGGCTGCTGCATGAAGAAATGCGACGGTGCAACTCAGTGATCATGGGTGCCGCGGACAAGGCAAAATTGCCGGCCGGCGGTGCGCTTGCTGTGGACCGCGACGTGTTTTCGCAGGGCGTGACCGCCCAGCTGGAAGCTCACCCCAACATCACCGTTGAGCGTGGTGAGGTCGACGGGCTCCCCCCGAAAGAATGGCAACATGTGATAATTGCCACCGGCCCCCTCACCTCCGAGGCGTTGGCGCAGGGCATCCAGTCATTGACCGGCGAGGATTCCCTTTCCTTTTTCGACGCGATTGCGCCGATCATCCATAAGGAAAGCATCAATTTCGATATTGTCTGGGCGCAGTCGCGCTATGACAAGGCCGGCCCCGGCGGCACCGGTGCTGACTATCTGAACTGCCCGATGGATGAAGCGCAATATAACGCCTTTATCGATGCCTTGCTGGAGGGCGAGAAGACCGAATTCAAAGAATGGGAAAATGTGCCCTATTTTGACGGCTGCCTGCCCATCGAAGTGATGGCGGAACGCGGCCGCGAAACATTGCGCTTTGGGCCAATGAAGCCGGTGGGCCTGACCAACCCCAATAATCCCGATGTGAAGCCGCACGCCATCGTGCAATTGCGGCAGGATAATGCGCTGGGCACACTTTGGAATATGGTTGGTTTCCAAACCAAACTAAAATATGGCGCGCAAGCGGAAATTTTTAGGATGATTCCGGGCCTTGAAGATGCCAAATTTGCGCGACTGGGTGGACTGCATCGCAATACCTTCTTGAATTCCCCTGCTCTGTTGGACGACCAACTGCGCTTAAAGGCTGATCCGCGCTTGCGCTTTGCCGGGCAAGTCACCGGCGTGGAAGGCTATGTGGAAAGCGCTGGGCTTGGGCTTGTCGTTGGCCGGTTGGCCGCCAATGAAATTTTGGGCAACCCGCTGGATGCACCGCCAAAGACAACTGCTCTGGGCGCGCTCGTAAACCACATCACCGGCGGCCATTTGGCAGACGAGAGCAATGGCATCAAGAGTTTTCAGCCGATGAATGTGAATTTCGGGCTGTTCCCGCCGGTCGAAGTGACTAAGCCAGAGGGCGTGAAACGCTGGCGGGGACCGGATCGTGGCCGCGCGAAAAAGCAGGCCACAACCAAGCGGGCACTCGAACATTTGGAGCAATGGCGCTAATTGACGTCATTGCTTTGTTTGACAAAGAGAAAGAAGTGCAGCCGCGACACTGTTCGCTCACCCTCTGGATCTTGCTCAATATGCACCTCATCGACGAACCCCAAAAAGGTTTTGTTCTCGGCTTCAAACTGGAAGCGGCGGTCGTGCAGTATGGTTCCCCCCAAGTCTAGAGAGGACACCCATGATGTGAGATCATGGGTGATCAATTTCGCTTCATCACGCATGATCGTCAGCTCGCGACCATTGATGCTGAATCTGTAGGGACCAACCTGTTGGCTGCAACATGGCAATTGAATATGGCCATAAAAAGCAAATTGGCCCACAAGATTGATGGGCTGCTGGTTGCTCAGGTGCGCATAATCGCCCTGCTCGTCACCCTGGGGTGTCAGGTCCGGCAGGCCGAGCAATTCACTAACCTGATTTCGGGTTATCTCCCCTTCAACCTCAAAGCCCTTTTGCTCAAGTAGTCCGGTGAGTTGCGCCCGACCTTCCGGTGTCCGCATCACATAGTTGGCAGCGCTACGCACTTGTTCCACATCGTCGGCATTGTTGGCCTGACGCCAGCGATCATAACCGCTTTCAAACCGGGACAGCTGGTCGCGCAGAGCCCAGTTTTCAATATTGAACGGGCCAAACGAAATGATCAGCAAAAGGATTGCAGCTAATCCGGGCAATAGCCTGATGTCGAGCCTATTTAGCATGCCAAGTGTGATGATCGAAGCGGTCCAAAAGGCACCCGCTATCAAGAGAATGCGTTCGGGCGTGAGGCCGTAGTTCTGGACTCTAATATAGATCGCCACGGCCAGCATCATCACGGGTATAACTGCAAAAAATGGCCAATAGCGCAAATAGCGCACGACTATGGGATTTGCACGCATGAAGGCGGGATACAACAACAAATGATTGAGCCCCGCCACACAAATGAAGCCCACGACCATCCAGCCGACTGTTCCTTCGGGATAGGCCTGGAGCACCAGGATCTGCACGGCATACGCCACCAGAATTAGGGCATAGAACGCAAGAAACGGGGCAAATATATAAAGGCCCAAAAAACCTGCGGCTCGTGATATAAAATCTGGCTCGGTTAGATCGTGAGGGGCATATTCATGCGGTTCAGGAATAGTGGTCATCCAGAAAATTGGCGCAAACAATATGCCGGCAGTCGGCAGAAGATAGCGATAGACCACATGCTCTGCATTGAGCCCGAACAATATTGCCAAGGATCGCTCAACGATAACAAATCCAAATAGGATAACAAGAAAGGCCAGACCGGCGATCAATGCCGATACAATGGCGCGATGATTAATCCACCAGAAGAAGTCTTGTTGCTGTTGCGCTCCTTCGGGCCCATTCGGTCGCAATACCGGCGAAATTGAGGTCAACAAGACCAGAATGGGTGGCCAAATCTCTGGCGTTACCGGGAGTTGTTCGTGCCAATAGACAGTTATGCCAATTAAAATTGTACCCATGATCGCGGCAAACCAAACCCATATTCGGGGAAAATTACCGCTCTCATGCGCCAATTGTGCTGCGATTGACCACAAGGCGGCAAACACGCAAATGACGAAAGTTTGCCCGATGAGATCATTTTCAAATTCGGGATCGAGGTTCATGCCCACAAAGAATAGGAGCGTTGCCACACTCAATAGACCGACGGAAAGGGGAAAACGTTGGATGGCTCTGTTGAGCGCTGGGCCAAGGTGTGCTCGCCACTTTTCAAAGGCACTCAGTTCCATCATATCCCCCTTGCCTGCTTCTATCTTCGGATACCCCACCGCATAAGCTTGAGTATTTTTCGCCAATCGGACATTTTTACGGCAGCCCAATTGTTCCGCGCCAAAGCTTTTTGGACGCGTGCCAGATCGCTGGAGATAAAAGGATAGGCGGCAAATGCTGGCTTTGCTTCTGAAGGCAAGCATTTGATGGCGCTATTGGCCTTGTCCAGATGGGTTTGCGCACTGTCAGCAAAGGCGCGCAACGCTTCGACAATTTTATCTTTCGGGGTGTTTGCGAGCACGTCCCCATCCTTCAGCCCGAACGCCTGGAAAATGCTGAGCGGCAAGAAGATTTGTGCGCGGCGGCAATCATAATCGAAGCTATAAAGCGCTCGCACATAGGTTTGGGCCACGCCCAGATGGCCCGCTGCGTCATTAAACTGTTCGGGGTTTTCCAGGTTTTGCATGCAGATTTGGGCTGCATATTGGAAAATGATTGAGCTGACTTCCCCTGCATACCCTTCGAACTGGTTTTCGTTAGGCATTGGGTCTTGATAAAGATCGAACCGGCGCGCGGCCACCATCCGCAAAAGGGGCACAGTGGATAGCTGGTGTGTTTTGATGGTTTCGAATAGCGCTTTCGCCAGCGGGTTATTGTCGACATCACCATGCCGCTGGCCCTCAAGCGCGTCATGCCAGAATTGCAGACGGATCTCGCCGGGCATGGGTTCGCTGACGCGGTAGCGCACGGCAGCTAGTTCAGCGGCAAAGGTCTGCAATGTCTGCACCGGCGGCCGCGCATGTTTGGGCAAAACCAGACTGGCCAGATAGGCATCCCGGTCCAGCTCCCGCAATTGTGCGGCGATAAGCTCAGCCGTGCTGGTGTTCGCAATTGACTGGGTCATTTGCCCCGCTCGACGGCCAACAAAGCGGCGGCCACGGCCCGTTTCTCCCCCAACAACACGTTGTAGGTGCGCGCCGCAGCGCCCGTACTCATCGGTTCAGTGATGATGGACAGGTCACGCCCGGCCTGTTTGATGGGCTTCTCTAGTACCAGAAGCTGATCACCTGTGCCGACAAAAAGCACATCGATCTGACCCGCCTCAGCCCAAACCTTTGAAAGGCTTTCATGCGTGATTTGATCAGGAGATGCTACCGCCCAGCTGTGCATGCCCGACGGCAGGCAGAGCAAGGAGCCCTTGTGGGACATTTCCCCAAAGCGAAAGCCCCCATTGCCATAGGCGTCAATGGGGACCTGATATTTAAGAAAGCCGTTTGCGCCTTGCTCGGTCAAGATTTAAACCGACGCCCCGTCGGCGCGTCGCTCTTCCTTTTTGGCAACTTCTTTGCGGGCGGTCAGCTTGAAATTGATCAACAATGGTGACCCCACAAAAATGGTTGAGTAGGTGCCGACCAGCACGCCCCATGCCATCGCAAGGGTGAAGCTGCGGATAACCTCGCCGCCAAACACGACCAAAGCGCCCAAAGCCATCAAAGTGGTTATTGACGTCAGAATGGTCCGCGAAAGGGTTTGATTGACGGACAGATTGATCAGCGCGGAAATCGACTTCTTCCGATATTTGCGCAGATTTTCCCGCACACGGTCATAAATCACCACCGTATCGTTGAGCGAGTAGCCGACAATGGTGAGGATGGCCGCGATTGAGGCCAAGTTAAATTCCAACCCCGTGAGTGCAAACAGGCCAATGGTGAGCACAACATCGTGCACCAATGCAGCGATTGCGCCAATGGCAAATTGCCACTCAAATCGCATCCAGATATAAGACAGAACAGCGACCATTGCCGCCAAAACGGCCAATGCGCCTGTGGTGGCCAATTCGCCGGAAACTGTCGGCCCCACGACTTCAGACCGTCGTTTATCATAGCCGGCCGCTTCAACCGCCTCGATCACTTTGGTCACCGCCACCTGCTGCGCCTCATCGCCACCAGGCTGTGTTTCCACGCGGATGAGAACGTCTTGAGGTGTGCCGAATTCCTGCACCTGGACATCACCAAGGTTCAATCCGCCAACGATTTCGCGCAATTCCGCAATATCCGCTGGCCCTTCATTTGATTGCACCTCAATGGCCGACCCGCCTTTGAAGTCGATGCCTAGATTAAGGCCTTTCACCCCAAACAGCGCCAAGGAACCCACCACCGTAACGATTGAAAATGCGTACGCAAATTTTCGATAGGTCATGAAATCAAATGAGAAGTCTGAGGGCAGAATTTTCAGCAGCGCAATTTTGAGATTTTTGGGACGACGCCGCGCATACCATTTTGAAATCATGAATTGGGTCAAAATATATGCGGTGAACAATGTGGTGATGATACCGATTGCCAGCGTCACGGCAAATCCGCGGATTGGGCCAGACCCCAAGAAGAACAGGATTGCTGCCGCGATCAAGGTGGTCACGTTGGCGTCCAAAATGGTGGTGAAGGCGCGTTGGAACCCGGCCTCAATGGCCTGAATGGACCCACGTCCGGCGCGCTTTTCTTCTCGAATCCGCTCGTAAATCAAGACGTTGGCATCCACTGCCATACCGATTGTCAGCACGATACCCGCGATGCCCGGCAACGTCAGTGTGGCGCCCAGCATGGACAAGGTGCCCAAGATCAATGTGACGTTGACGATCAACGAAATGTTGGCAAAAACGCCGAAGGTGCCGTAGGCCGCGATCATGAAAATGATCACCAACAGGCCACCCACAAAGCCTGCCACTTGGCCCGCAGCGACACTGTCCGCGCCCAGGCTTGGGCCAACAGAGCGTTCTTCGATGATGTCCAACGTGGCTGGCAATGCACCCGCGCGCAACAGCACAGCCAGGTCATTCGCGCTTTCGGCTGTGAAGTTACCGAAAATTTGGCCAGATCCGCCTGGTATAGCGGAGTTGATGACTGGTGCCGTTATCACCTGATTGTCGAGCACCACGGCAAAGCGTTTACCAATATTATTGGCCGTGATTTCGGCGAATTTTACCCCGCCGCGCGTATCAAACCGGAAGGTTACAATCGGTGCGTTGGTTTGAGGATCAAAGCCGGGTTGCGAATCCACGAGTGACTCGCCCCCAATGGCCACCTCTTCAAACACCAACTCGTCGCCGCCATCCTGACTTGGCAGAATCATGGTGCCTTCGGGCAGCCCTTGAACTTTCGCCTGCGCCGCACTCATGGTGGGGTGCACCATGTGGAAGGTCAAACGAGCAGTTTTGGAAATCACGTCCTTCAAGCGCTCAGAATCATCAAATCCGGGCACTTGAACCAAAATCCGGTCATTGCCCTGGCGCTGAATGGTGGGTTCGGTTGTGCCCAATTCATCCACGCGGCGGCGCACCACTTCAATGGATTGCGCCACAACAGAAGACAACCGCTCAGTGATGCCCTCTTCTGTCAACAAAATGCTGATATTGCCGTCACTCGTCCGGTCAATCACCATTTCATCCACACCACCAACACCGCCCAGTGTTTGCGAAAGCGGGATATCCAGCTCCTGAAGCGCATTCAACGCCGTGTCGAAATTCTCCTGATCGGTCAACTCGATGGTGAGTTTTGAGCCCTCAGTGTTGATTAAATGGCCTATGCCATTGTCATTGGCCAAAATCGACCGGGCTTCGCGCCGCAGCTCTTTAATGCGTTCGCCAACGATCTCTTCGCGATTTACTTCAAGCAGCAGGTGCGAACCGCCCTGCAGGTCCAGCCCCAGCACAATTTGTTTTTTCGGCAGCCAGTCTGGCAGTTTGTCCAGGGTCGAAGGTGCCACAAAATTGGGCAGCGTGAACAAAATGCCAGCCAGTGCAACAAGAACTATGAACACCGCGCGGAGGGGTGAAGAATTTAGCATCGCAAGAAAACCTAGCGTTCGCGTTTAAAGAATTATTTTTTATTGTCGTTGACCGGCTCTGCTTTGGTGCGCACGTCGGCAACCATTGAGCGCAACACTTTTACGCGCACATTTTCAGCCAGTTCAACTTCAAGCTCGTTATCATCTTTTACCCGGGTCACTTTGCCGATGATGCCGCCATTGGTGACAATCACATCGTTACGACGGATGGCGTCCAGCATGGCTTTTTGTTCCTTCACCCGCTTTTGTTGTGGGCGAATGATCAAAAAGTAAAAGATCGGAATGATCAAAAGAATTGGCATCAGGCTGGTCAAATAATCAGCGGCACCTGGGGCGCCAGCGGCCTGTGCAAATGCGGGTGAAACAAGCATACGGATACTCCTTGATGTGGCTTTTGTTCAATTCAGATTTCAAATAATCTGCAATAGAACCGAAGCCACGGGTTGGTTTGGTTTTGCGGGAATATATAGGGGGGATTTTCGAAATGCAAAGCGAAAACCCCACCTTTTTTCATGAGTTTGGAGCAAAAATGAAATTAAGTGAGTTCCTGGCCGATATCGCACAGTCATTACGCGTGTTGGCCCACCGTCCTGGCGCAGATCGTGTGCAGCTGACAGATGCAAACGCCTACCAATGGGAAGGTCATGTGTGTCAGCTTCTGCCGGTTGCGCGGGTCAATCGAGTCGATCTTGATTTGCTTCAAGGCATTGAACCACAAAAAAAGACTTTATTGGACAACAGCTTACAGTTTGCCAAGGGGTTCGGCGCCAACAACGCCCTCTTGTGGGGCGCAAAAGGCATGGGCAAGAGTTCAATCGTCAAGGCCATTCACGGGGAAATTGCTGAACGTGCGGAAACTGACCCCACCATTCGTCGCCTGATCCTTGTGGAAATCCATCGAGAAGATATCTCCACCCTGCCCGAATTGATGCGAAAGCTTGCCCCGCATGACGCTCAATTTCTAATCTATTGTGACGATTTGTCCTTTGATCGGGAGGAAACCGATTATAAGGCACTCAAAACAGTGCTGGATGGCGGCCTGGAAGGACGCCCAAAAAACGTGCTGTTTTATGCCACGTCCAACCGTCGGCATTTGATGGCGCGCGATATGATTGACAATGAAGCGCGCGCTGCCATCCACTCCAATGAAGCCAATGACGAGAAAATATCGCTTTCTGATCGGTTCGGCCTGTGGATCGGCTTCCACAATTGCGATCAGGACACTTATTTGCAGATGATCAACGGCTATTGCGCTCATTTCGGGATTGAGGAAAGTCCTCAAGACTTGCGGGCACAAGCGATTGAGTGGGCGCAGACTCGCGGATCACGATCCGGGCGCGTGGCCATTCAGTTCGTTCGGCACTTGGCCGGCAAAAAAGGGCGCGCCATTTCCTGACGCGCCCTCTATAAAAAACGTTTTTTTTGAAAGCTTAGCTGGCCAGCAATGGTGCTGGATCAACTGGTGTGGCACCTTTGCGCAATTCAAAGTGCAATTGCGGACGGGACACTGAGCCGGTAAAGCCAACCAGACCGATTTCTTCGCCGCGACCAATCTGCGCGCCTTTGGACACACTGATGTCTTTCAAATGGGCGTAGGCTGATACATAGCCATTGGCGTGTTTGATCAACACCAAGTTGCCATAGCCTTCAACCGCATTGCCAGTGTAAATAACTGTGCCAGAATCGGCTGCTTTCACGGAAGTGCCTTCTGGCGCTTCAATATTGATGCCAGTGTTTTTGGAGGCCTTAAAGTCCCGGATCAAGCGGCCAGAAACGGGCCAACGAAAGCCTTGCGCTTGGGGCTCTGCCTGAGGCCGAGCCGTAACTTGTTGTTCTGGCACAGAGGCGGTTTTAATCTCATCCGGTTTCGGTGCCGGGTTCGTTGCCGCTTGAGGTGCAGGTGTTACAGCGACCTGCGGCGTTGATTTTGTTTCTTGAGCCGGGGCGGCCGCGACATTCAGGTCAGACGGACGCGCAATCGGTGTCGGGCTGATCTGGGAAGCATCGCTTTTTGGCTGCGCAGCTTCGGTCACTGGCTTAGCTTCAGCCACCTTTTGTGGCGCTGGTTGCGCGGGTGCCTTTTGCGCGATCAGGTCCGGACGACCTGGAATGATGAGTTCCTGGCCAACAAAGATGCGATCGGCTGAGGCCAGACCATTGGCGGTGACAATCGCCTGCGGACTGACATCATATCGACGCGCGATCACATAAAGTGATTCGCCCGCTTCAATTTTATGCATGAAGGCATTTTCCGGCACCAAGCGTGGTGTTGCGGCGGTTTGTGTTGCCGGTGGCTGCAAGGTTTGCGGCTGTGTCTGGATTTCGGCAGGCGAAGTCGACGCTGTCATGGTGGTGTTACTCTTTACTGGAAGTGGTGACAAACTGGGCAAAGGTTGCTGCGAAACCTGAGACGGTGTTGCGGCCACATTGCCGAAATTAGAGTTAGACGCCTGTGTCTGCGGATATCCGCCCGCTAGCAACGGGTCTTGTGAGCCTGAACCAGCCGATGAATATACAGGGCTGCCCCCCACGTCTGCTGGGGGCGTGAACGGCGCACTATTGTTCTGGGCCACACGGACCGGCGCTGCCGACTGGACGTTATTGCTGGGCATTGCGCCAACAGCTGCAGGCATGGCCTGATTCAAATCAGCGTTTTGAGCCGTATTTACGGAATTGGTAACCAGAGGGCCTTGGGCGATAAACGGCGAACGCGCTGTGGTGCAGCCTGCCAAAATTCCGGCGACACCCAGGACGGTAAGAAGGGCGGCGCTGTTTTTCAACAGCCGTGACTTTTGGCGCACTATCATGGTTTTACTCATACTCAATACAACTTTACTCACCCCAATATAAATTCATTAAGGTAAAGGGGAGTTTAAAGAGTTTGAGATTTTCCGTGCATTAGTGGGGCCAGCCGAATGCTTCCCACCACATCCTCGGCAAATTGAGTGCCCAATCGCTCGTAGCGCACCAGCTGCTGCAGCTCGTTCGGGGCCCCGATCGGCGCCAGCAAATATCCACCGTCGGCCAATTGATCCATTAGCTCCGGCATAACCTGCTTGACTGAGCCCGTGAGAACAATCCGATCAAAAGGCTCTTGCAGCGGCCACCCGGCTAGCCCATCCCCATGTTGGCTGACAATGTTAGAGATGTTCAGCTGTTCCCAACGTGCCTGAGCCTGGCGCAACAAGGTGCCATATTTTTCAATGGTAAACACACGCTTGGCGAAACGGGACAGCAAGGCAGTGGCATAGCCCGAACCAGTGCCAATTTCGAGGATTTTACTCACCGGTTCATCAAAATTGAGTTTGGAAAGCATTTGCGCCACTTTTACCGGTGACGTCATAGACTGGCCGCAGTCTATGGGCAACGCGCAGTCCTTATAGGCATGGGCGGCAAATTCATCCGGCACAAACAGCTCATGCGGCAGCCGCTCAAACGCGTCCACAATTTGGCGCTGGGTGATCCCCTTTTGCCGCAAACTCAACACCAAAGAGGCCTTCGCCCATTCTAACTCTGCCGGCTCGTCATCCTTCATCACGACTAACCTTTGAAAATTGAAGCGTACCTGATAGCCGTTCCAATTCTGTCATATCGGTTTGTTGAAGCAATAGTGGGGTTACGGTAATGGCGTTATGGTCCAACAGGCGCACACAATCAGCTTCTGGCGTGAGCGGTTTAGGCGTTTCAAGAATGGCAACAAAATGTTTGCCCGCATTGTCGGACGGATAATATTCGAAGGGCGAGGTTGAAAACCGCTGATGCGGCACCACTTCAATGCCGCTCACCTCATCTGCCGTGCAGCGGGGAAAATTGATATTGTAATAGGTCTCAGTGCCACGCGCGCTCTTGATTATCTGCTCAACCACTTGTGCGCCATAGGCTTTTGAACAGTCCCATTCGATCAAATGTTCGTTGGAGAAATCCATGCTTTGGCTGAGCGCAATACCCAAGGCCCCTTGCAAGGCCCCTTCCCGCGCACCCGCGGCCGTGCCGGAACAATTCACCAAGTCGGCTATATTTTGGCCGCGATTGACCCCGGAAAGCACGATATCAGCCGGCTTCTTTTTGAGCAGATGGGTCATGCCCGTCACCACACAATCGGCAGGCGAGCCATTGACCGCATAAATCCGCTCGTCGCGTTGCTCGATTTTCAACTCTTGGCCAAGGGTAAATTTATGACCGACACCAGATTGATTGGTGAGCGGCGCAACCACCCACACATCATCAGATATCTGCCGCGCAATTTGTTCCAGCACCTTGATGCCCGGTGCGTCCACGCCGTCATCATTGGTGATTAGAATGCGCGGCTTTTTGGTCATTTAGCCCGCCGCAATCACGGTCTGGCCGCCCATATAGGGTTGTAGCACATCGGGTATGGCGATCAAGCCATCTTCTTGCTGATAGTTTTCCATCACCGCAATCAAGGCCCGGCCAGTGGCCACGCCTGAGCCGTTCAATGTGTGCACATATTGCGGCTTGCCATCTTCATCGCGATAGCGTGCCTGCATGCGACGCGCCTGATAATCACCCGCCACAGAAACAGATGAGATCTCGCGATAGGTGTTTTGTCCGGGCAACCAGGCTTCAATATCGTAGGTACGTTGCATGGTGGCGCCCATGTCGCCTGCGCAAAGGCGCATCACACGATATGGAATATCAAGTCCCTTCATCACCGCTTCGGCACAACCTAGCATGCGTTCATGCTCGTCCAAAGAGGTATCTGGCGTCGTCACGGCCACCATTTCTACTTTGTAGAATTGATGCTGACGCAGCATGCCGCGCGTGTCTCGCCCGGCGGAACCGGCCTCTGAGCGGAAACAGGGGGTCAAAGACGTAAAGCGCAAGGGCAATTCGTCCTTGCTCAGCATGCTTTCGCGCACCAAATTGGTCAAAGACACTTCAGACGTTGGGATCAGCCAGCGATCATCGGTTGTTTGGAACGCATCTTCGGCGAATTTGGGCAATTGGCCGGTGCCGAACAGCGCCTCGGAACGGACCAACAGCGGCGCCACCACTTCAGTGAAACCATGCTCACGTGTGTGCAAATCAAGCATATATTGGCCAAGGGCCCGCTCCAGCCGCGCCACATCATTTTTCAGCACCACAAAGCGGGAGCCTGCGATTTTTGATGCGGTCTCAAAGTCCATTTGGCCTAGGGCTTCGCCCAGCTCGTAATGCTCTTTTGGTTCGAAATTGAAGCGCTTGGGTTCCCCCACCTTGTGGCGCTCCACATTGGCGTCTTCATCGTCACCATCCGGCACATCATCAAGCAACAAATTGGGTACACCGGCCAGAATTTTATTGAGTTCAGCAGTCTGCTCGCGCTCCTGATCCTCGCCGGCCTGCACTTTTGATTTCAAATCGGCCACTTCGGCCAAGAGCTTTTGCGCTTTTTCCTCATCGCCCTGGGCTTTTGCCTGACCAATCTGCTTGGAAGAGGCATTGCGCTGCTCTTGCCACTCATTGAGTTGCTGGACTGTTTTTTTGCGCTCATCGTCAAGAGCAATCAAAGCATTCGCCAAAGGCTCGGCGCCCCGACGCGCCAGAGACCGGTCAAAAAGGTCTGGATTGGCGCGGATCCATTTAATATCGAACATTCTTCATCTCCGGCAGTTTGCCGCTATTATTTTTATGATTAGTTGCTGGAATCTGTGTCGGTCTCAAGAGGTTTGCGCGATCGCTCCACAAAGCGAACGGCAAAAATCGACAGCTCATAGAGCAGAAATACAGGCACAGCCAAACCGATCTGCGTCATCGGCTCTGGCGGCGTTAAGAACGCGGCCAAGGTCAAAATGCCAACAATGGCATATTTGCGCCAGGATTTCAGATTGTCAGAACTGATCAATTCCGCTGTGGCCAGCAACACCAGAACCACCGGCAACTGGAAGCAAAAGCCAAAGGCCAGCAACAATGTCATGGTGAGTGACAGATATTCAGATACCCGCGTGACCATCTGGATTGACGCCTGGCCAGAGCCAGTTTGTTCCAATGAAATAAAGAATTTCAGGGCCAACGGCATCACGCCGAAATAGACAAGGCTTGCGCCCAGCACGAACAGAATTGGTGTGGCCACAATAAAGGGCAAAAACGCTTTGCGTTCACGCTTATACAGCCCAGGCGCGATGAAGCGATATATCTGGGTCGCGATCAACGGGAAGGCCAGGAATATGGCCGTGAACAGCGCCACCTTCAACTGGGTGAAGAAAAATTCCTGTGGTGCCGTATAAATCAGTTCCACATCTTCGATGTTGCCCACCGCGCGTTCAAACGGGCCAAGCAACACGTTGAATATCTGGCTGGCAAAGAAAAATGCCACCACAAAGAAAACAGCGATGGCCGCCAAGGAATAGATCAAGCGCTGGCGCAGCTCGACCAAATGTTCCATCAATGGCGCTTCGCTTTCAGCAATCTCCTGATCGTCAGATTCCTGACGTTTTTGCTGATCGTCAAGGAGCTCGGTCATGATGATTGCTCCTTCTTGCTGCTGGCGCTGGCACCCGTGGTCTTACGGGGTGCCGGCTTCTTCGCCGCAGCTGTTGTTGTTTTTTTTGCCGCGGGCTTTTTGGCTGTCGGCTTTTTAGCGGCAGGTTTCTTCGCGGCACTGGTGGAGGTGCTGGCCGCTGTTTTGCGCGGCGCTGACGCCCGTTTGGCCGTGCTGCTCTTGCGTGTGGTGCTGCTTGTTTTGGTCGCCGTGCTGGCCCGCTTACGTGCCGGGGCTTTTTTCGGCGCTGTTTTGGTGGCTGGTGCGCTGGTCGTTGCGGTGGCGGCTTTCGCCTTTTCGGCTTTTTCCGCCGCAACACGTTCCTTGGCAGCGGCCTTAACCTGCTCAGCATGTGCCGCAGCTTCCGCGGCCCGCTCCTGCCCGCGTTTCACCGCCTCTTTCATTGAAGCTGCTGCCGCTTCGGGATCAGGCTGTGGCACAGGGGGAAGCCCCGCCGCCTCGCGAATTTCATCAGCGACGCTTTCACTCCCCTCAACCTTCGGCTTGATTTTGCCTGTAGGCTCAACGCCAGATTCGCTCACCTTGTTGAACTCGTCAGAAATTTGTTTTGACGTTTGATTCAACGGATCAGTGAGTGACTTCTTGGCATCTTTGAATTCATCAATTGCTGCCACTTTGTTCAGCTCTGATTTGAATTCGTTGCCCATGCGACGCACAGAGGAAAAGACCTTGCCCAATTGGCGCAACAAAGCGGGCAAATCTTTTGGCCCCACGACAATCAATGCAATTGCCGCGATGATCAACATCTCGCTCCAGCCGATATTGAGCATAGCGCTCCTCATATGAATTTTCGCCGATTAAAGGCAAATCAGCTTGGCTAAGTGATTAGCCCTGCTTCTCTTTTTCTTTTTCTTTCTCAGTAGCGGTAGACTCGACAGTTTTATTGCTCTCGATCTCGCCGGTCTTTTCATCGTCATCCTGCATGCCTTTACGGAAGGCTTTGATGCCGGAAGCGACTTCGCCCATCATGCCTGAAATTTTACCGCGGCCAAACAATAGCAAGGCGGCGATGGCGATGATGAGAATACCCCATGGACCCGGATTCATTCTCTTACTCCTTCAACTGGTGATCTCAATTCGATCTACACACCATCAAATATTGTTAAATCGCATCAAACACAAGCACGTGTTCGGGATTTATCGCAATATTTACATCCAAACCAGGTCGAATATTGACATTGGTTGGTTGGCGCAAACGAATTGTGTTGTCGATGCCCGCCACGGCAACCTCCAGCGTATCAACGCCCAACGCATCGCGCTTTGCCACAATACGGCCCGGCGTGCCTTTGCCGCTGGTGTCGATATAGACTGCGCCAATTGGGCGCATGGCTACGATGACGCGGGTCCCGTCAGCCCGACCAGCCGCGTCCACATTGCCGAACGGTGTGGTTGCCACGCCATTATGCACAATTGTGGGAATCTCGCTGATGGGCGAGAAGAAACGCGCCACATCAAGATCTTTGGGCTGATTGTAAATTTCGTCCGACGTCCCAATCTGCGCAATTTGCCCATCGCGCAACAGTGCAACTTTATCCCCGAAAATCATCGCTTCTTCCGGGTCATGGGTGACCAAAATACAGGTCGCCTGCGTTTCACGCAGCACGGCGAGCGTTTCCGCCCGCACACTTTCGCGCAGGCGCGCATCCAGCGAAGAAAAAGGCTCATCCAACAGCAAAAGACCGGGCTTAGGCGCGATGGAGCGCGCCAGAGCCAAACGCTGCTGTTGTCCGCCAGAGAGCTGCGACGGATAATCATCAGCACGTCGATCCAGACCAACCCTTTTAAGTGCGTGCAGCGCCTGTTTGCGCGCCTCCTCCCTGCCCAGAGACTTCAACCCATATTCTACATTTTGCAAAATGGAGAGATGAGGAAACAAAGCAAAGTCTTGAAACATCAGGCCAATGCCACGTTTATCCGGCGGTACGGTAACACCTTTGGCAGACATAACACGTTTGTTGATCAGAATACGCCCATCGTCAATTTCCTGCAGGCCAGCGGCTGCGCGCAAAATGGTCGATTTGCCTGAGCCACTTTCGCCCAACAGGCATAAGATTTCACCCGGCGCCGTTTCGAAGCTGGTTTTATGCAGCACATGGCTGTTGCCCACGTTGCACTCTACGTCCTGAAACTCCAGGGCCGCAGCGAAACTGATGCCCGTCGTGCCGCGAGGGCCCCAGTTTACATCAGATTTGGCGGGCCTTGTTTCCAATTTGGATTGGGTCATAAATCAGTTTTTGTCCGGGTCTTGGGCGGTGTTGAGTTCACTCAGCAGGTCGTCGCCAGCATCATCGGGTTCAAGCGGATCCTCATCTTCGGTTAATGCCCCATCTCGCGGCTTAGGCACGCTGAAATCGGGCGGCAGATTGGAGGACAGTAGCCCTGCACCTTTCAACTCATTGAGGCCAGGCAGATCGGATATCTGCTCCAGGCCAAAATGGTCAAGAAATTCGAGTGTTGTGCCATAAGTGACGGGACGGCCTGGCGTCCGCCGGCGGCCACGCATGCGCACCCATCCCGCTTCCATCAACACATCCAGTGTGCCCTTGGAGGTTGCGACGCCGCGCACCTCCTCAATCTCCGAGCGGGTGACCGGCTGGTGATAGGCGATAATGGACAAGGTCTCCAAGGCCGCGCGTGACAAGGGTTTTTGCTCAACGTCATCCCGGCGCAGTAGATAGGACAAATCCTCAGCAGTTCGGAAAGCGAACTTTTCACCCCGCCGCACAAGATTAATCCCGGCATGCTGATAACGCTGCTGCAACTGGTCGAGCAAATCGGCGATGTCTGCATTTTCGGACAGAAAAGGTCGTAAATCCTCCGCCCCCAGCGGTTCTTTCGCCGCGAACAACAAAGCTTCCAACACCCGCAAATTGCGCGTGTGAATATCGCTATGTTGGTCGTTTTGGTCCATGAAATCGCTTTCGACGCTCGTTTGACAAGTTGTGCGCCCTTTCGTTGGGCAATCCTTGCCTTATCTAGCAACTTTCAGAAAACTGTCCAAGCATTAGTTATCGTCTGGCGTTTTGGCCGCACGCCGCCGAACCATCAGCGGCGAAAAAGGTGAGGATTGGCGCATTTCTATTTGGCCCTGTCGCACCATTTCTAAACTGGCGGTGAATGAGGAAGCCAAGGCCGTCACCCGCTCCTCGTCCGAAGCCAGATAATCTGCCAGATAGGCGTGCAACGGCGCCCAATCCAATGATTGCCCGATCAAACGTTCCAGAATTTCTTCAGCCTCGCTCAATGACCACACCGTGCGTTGCTTTACCGCATAGTCCTGCGGGAAAGATTTTTCACGCTGTATCACATAGGCCCGCAGCAAATCGTAATAGGTGGCCTGCCACTGGTTTGTTTTGGTGGTTATAATCGTTTCAGGGTCACCCCTGTGATGAATTTCTCGGCCCAATCGCGGTCGACTTACCAATTTGCCAGCGGCATCGCGCATTGCCTCCAACCGCTTGAGCCGAAATTGCAGCAAGGCCGCCATTTCTTCGCCGCTGGGCTCCTCATCTTCATCGTCATGCGGCACCATCAATCGACTTTTCAGATAGGCCAGCCAGGCGGCCATCACCAGATAGTCTGCCGCCACCTCGATGCGACGTTCCTTGAGGGTTTCGATAAAGCCCAAATATTGCTCAGCAAGCGACAGCACGGAGATATGCGCCAAGTCGACCTTCTGTTTGCGCGCAAGGTCGAGCAGCAAATCAAGCGGGCCCTCATAGCCCTTCACGTCCACATACATCACGCTGTGGCGCGGCTCCGGCTGTTGGGTGAACTCTTCATCCTGCATGGGCATATTGGGGCACATTGGTTGTTTATCCTTGCGGCCTGAACAGAAATCATGGCGCAAAGATAAGCGCAGGGTCAATAAAGCCCTGCGTTCATCAACTGTTTTATGCGCGATTGGGCAACTTAGGGTCAGAACCTAGTTGTTGCGCACGAAGCAATCGCCGCCAGATGCCTTAACATTGTTGCAGATCGCGTTGGCAGCCTCGATCGAGTTGGCAGGCACCAAGACACGATAAAAAGTACCGCGGTCATCCAAATCGACGCGGTTGACGCCCACTGTCTGGCCACCTAGTGCGTTGGCATATTGGCGCGATACTGTCGAAACAGTTTGCTGAGCAGCTTCAGGGCTGCGCTGAGATGCCAATTGAACATAGAATGGCGCACTCACCGGGTTTGTCGTGGCGTTGACCGGGGCTGAGCTTGTTTGCGGTGCAGGGGTGGCAGGTTGCGAATCGGGCACCAACCCCAGAGGCTGATCATCACCGGAGGTGTTGATCGTCGGGGCCGGATTGTTCAGCACCGCGGAGGCCAATGGCTGGTCTGTCCCCAAGCCTTGAGGGCGCGCGGGTGGTGTTGGCGCGGTCGCCACCTCGGTCGTGGCAGTCTCCTCGCCCGTTCCTTGCTCACTGGCGGCCTCTTCAGAAGCATTTGCATCAGTTGCGCTTTGTTCGCCGCTCTCCGTACCGGACTGTTCAGTGGTGCCTTCAGCCACGTCTGTCAGGGCTTCCCCGGCATTTTCAGCACTTTGGATCGCCTGGCCGATCGGATCGTCAGAAAGCGGTGTTCCTTCACTCTGACCACCGGACACGTCTGGCACATTCGGACGAATATCTGGCAATTGCTGGGCCCCTGCTGACGCTTCGTCACCCGTAACGATGGTCCCGTCTGCGAGCACAGTCACCGTTTTGACTTTTCGGTTGGTCAGACCGCTTGAGCTGTCCTGATTGTTGCTGGACGGCGTAATGACGCGCGATACGCCTTCGCCGGACGCGCCGCCCGTGTCATCCCGAGAGACAATTTGTTCGGAAGATGTATCCTCAGGTTGCCCCTCTAGCGCAGAGAAAACCGTCGGTGAATCGGTGTTTTCGTCTGTGTTTTCAGGTGTCTGCTTCACGTCAGTGTTTTGTGCCGTAACCAACGGCACATCGCCGTCCGGTTCACCACCAATAAAGTTCCAAACGGTTACGCCGCCTAGCCCCAGCAACAGGAGCGCGGCGATGCCGCCAGCGTAAAAAGGCAATTTGTTGCGATGATTATCAGCCTTCACCTGGCTGCCGCCCTGGCCATTTTGGGGCATGCCCTGCGCGTCACTCAGATAGGGCGCGCTCGATTGCCGTGCCGCTTCGGCAGCGGGGGTCGGCGCAGCTTCTGGTGCTGGCCCAACTGGTGCTTTTGCTTTTGGGGGCTCTGCAGCATCCGATGCCGGGCGCGCTGCGGCCATTGCCGCCAAAATGGCGGCTTCCGCGGCGCTTGTGGGATCCTCGTCCTGACTGCGGTCGCGTCCGGTCTGATCTCCAGGTGTTTCCAGGTAAGAATGGGGTGATCTGCCCTTTTGACCGCCGGATGTGTGTTGTATCAACCGTTCGATTTCGGCCAAAGGATCGTTTTCCACCGCAGCAGGTGCCTGCACCTGGTGCGTTTTCGGCTCAGATTTCTCTGCTGCCATTGCTGGTGTGGCTGCTTCTGCCTGTGGTTGCTGATCCGCAACCTCTTCCTGTTCCATATAAGGCTCGTCCGCAAAAAGAGCATCACTTTCGTGATCATATTGCGGTTCAACAGGTTTCAGCTGTTCAGCCTCTACATCCTGAGTAGATAATGATTGCGGCGCACCGCCTGTTTCATCTGCTTTGGAAATGAGTTCGGCGATTTCATCTACTTCAGCGGCCGCGTTCACTTCTTGCTTTAACGCTTCAGCAGACTGCCGTTCTTCTCTTGTCTGGGCTTGTGGGGCTACAGGCTCAGGCCGAGGCTCACGCTCCGCTTCAGCCACCAGCCGTTCCACATCCTCACTCAGACGAGACGGTGTTTCCTGCTGTTGTTCGCGCTCGGCACGGTAGCTGCTGGCAAAGTCAAACTCGAAAGGATCAGTTGATTGAGGCTCCGCAGGCTCTTGCTTTTTCGGCTCCGCGGGCGTGGCGAACGTTGGCTCCTGACGTTGCTCACGACGATCTCGCTGACCAGAAAAAGCAGAGGATTTTGCTGAACTTGATTCAGTTCCAGACGAGACGGTTGGCTTTCGCTCTTCTGTCGGGCGCTCTTTTTGCGCACGCTGCTCAATAGACTGTGACACGGATGCGCGTTTTGCATCGTCTGCCACAATGCGGGCCAATTCGGCAATCAGATCATCAGACTGATCGAGGTCTTGGTCTGCAGGTTTTTTTGAATCTGCCATTTAATGGTCAGCGCGCAACCGCGCTGCCCCTATAGTTAGAATAAGCATTCGCCCCGAAGGTAGATCAGCATAGCATTGTGCCTGAATTATGATAGCTCTTCAGGCGCTGAAACGCCCAAAATCTTCAGGCTATTTCCCAATACTTGCCGAACTGCATTCACCAAAGCGAGTCGCGACAATGTTATTGTCTGTTCATCAAGGTTAACAAATCGTAACTCTGGCCGTTCTTTCCCCTTGGTCCAGAAGGTGTGAAACGCACTGGCAAGGTCATGTACATAGAAAGCAACCCGGTGTGGCTCATGAGATTCCGTTGCCCCGGCGATCACGCGGGAGAACTGTGCGGCCACTTTAATCAGCTCGATTTCGGCTGGATCGCTCAGCAGGCTCAAGTCCGCTTTCTTCAATGCCTCCAAGGAGATATCCAGGTCCGGCAGGTCACGCTTGGCGTTGCGAAACACCGAGCAAGCGCGGGCATGGGCATATTGCACATAGAACACCGGATTGTCTCGGGTTTGGGCTGTGACCACATCAAAGTCAAAGTCCAGCGGCGCATCATTTCTGCGGAAAAGCATGATAAAGCGCACCACATCGGGGCCGACTTCATCCACCAGATCGCCAAGGGTGACGAAGGTCCCTGCCCGTTTGGACATTTTGGCGGGCTCGCCATTGCGCAGCAAATTTACCAGCTGGCAAATCTTGACATCCACATTGGCCTCACCACCGGACACGGCTTTGCCTGCGGCCTTCAACCGCTTCACATAGCCTGCATGATCAGCACCCAGCACGACAATCTGCTCGTTAAAGCCGCGCAGGTATTTGTTGCGGTGATAAGCAATGTCGGCTGCGAAGTAGGTGTAAGAGCCGTCAGACTTCACCAAAGCGCGATCTGTGTCATCGCCGAAGTCAGTGGCTTTAAACAGGGTTTGCTCGCGGTCTTCCCAATCTTCGGGCGTTTTACCTTTGGGCGGCTCAAGGGTGCCTTGATAGACAAGCCCCTCGTCACGCAACCAATCTAGCGTTTTATGGATGTCCCCATCTTCGCCGTGCAACTGCTTTTCCGAGAAGAAATGGTCGTGATGCACACCGAGTTTGGCCAGATCAGCCTTGATCAACGCCATCATTTCGTCAAGCACAATCGGCTTGATCTTCGCGACGGCGGCGGCTTCATCCATGTTTAGAAGCTCGTCGCCAAACTGTTTGGCCAGTGTTTCGCCCGCCGGGATCAGATATTTGCCTGGATAAAGCCCTTTAGGGATTTCCCCAATATCCCGCCCCAATGCCTCGCGATAGCGCAGCAGGGCGGACTTGGCTAAGACGTCAATCTGGCCACCCGCATCATTGATGTAATATTCCTTTGACAGATCATAGCGAGAAAACGCCATCAGCCGCGCCAAGGCATCGCCAAAAACGGTGCCCCGCGTGTGGCCCACATGCAAAGGGCCGGTCGGGTTGGCGGATACGAACTCGACATTCACCTTGCCGCTGGGCGCTTCTTTTGGGCGACCAAATTCGTCGCCCTCTTCATTGATGGTGGCGATCACATCCTGCCACACGCTGGGCGACAGCCGCATATTGATGAAGCCGGGTCCGGCAATATCGACGGACTCGACGCCCTCAAAAGCGCCAATCTTTTGAGCCAGTTGCTCGGCAATGGCCCGTGGATTGGACTTGAGCGGCTTGGCCAGCACCATGGCCGCATTGGTGGACATATCGCCATGAGACGCATCGCGTGGCGGCTCAACCACAAATCGGCGCAACACATCCGGTGTTTCGGCCAATTGTGGGAACAATGCAGATAGAGCATCTGCAATACGCGATTGATATAAAGCGAATAAATCCATTGAGGTTCAGTCCATTTTGTTGTTAGCGCATTGCGGTTAGCGGAAATCCTCGTCCGCGTCAAACAAACGGTTATATTCCGCGGTGGCATAAGGGTCGGTCATGCCGGCGATAAAGTCAGAAACGAGGCGCGGCATCTTCTGTTTTTCGATGACTTTGGCACGTTCTTTCCACTCGCCAGGCAAAACTTCACCATCGAGGTAGGCGTCGAACAAATTAGAGACAATATGTTGCGCCTTGTCGACCTGATCCATCACGCTTTTATGGCGATAAACCTTGGCAAACAGGAAGCTTTTCAGGCCCTTTTCGGCTTGCGCCATTTGGGGCGAAAAGCCAATCAGGGTTTGGTTTGCTTGCCGAACGTCTTCCACTGTCTCGATGTTCGCTGCCGCCAATCGCGCCTTGGCATCGGCAATCACATCTTCAATGGTGCGGGTGAGCAAACGCCGCACAACCTCGTGTGTCTGGCGATCCTCGTCGACCAGCGGATATTTCCCCTGCACTTCTCGCACAATCGGGCCGACCAGCGGCACATCGCGCAATTCATCCAGCGACAACAGCCCGGCCCGCAAAGCATCGTCAATATCATGGGCGTTATAGGCGATGTCGTCTGCAATAGCGGCAGCCTGGGCTTCAAGGCTGGCATAACTGTCATAGCGCAAGTCAGCGATGGCCCATGGCTCATCCAGCCCGCCGGGCAAACCTTCCTTTTGATATTTTGGTGTGGGCTTGCCGTCGCTATCCATCAGTGGACCATTATGCTTGATAATGCCCTCCAGTGTTTCCCAAGTCAGGTTCAACCCATCATGCTCCGCATAACGATTTTCCAGCCGGGTCACCAGGCGCAGGGCCTGGATATTATGGTCGAACCCGCCAAGGTCGTGCATTTTTTCGTGTAGCACGCGCTCGCCTGCATGGCCGAACGGAGTGTGGCCAAGATCGTGGGCCAAGGCCAGGGCTTCGGCCAAGTCCTCACACAGATTGAGTGAACGCGCGATTGAGCGGGCGATTTGGGTCACTTCCAGCGTGTGGGTCAGTCTTGTGCGGTAATGATTGCCCTCATGATGTAGAAAGACTTGGGTTTTGTGCTTTAACCGCCGGAAAGCGTTGGAATGAATAATCCGGTCGCGGTCACGCTGAAATTCATTCCGTGTGGCACTGTCGTCCGTCTGATGGCGCCGCCCCAAACTGTTGAACGGATCGGCTGCATAAGAGGCAAGGTTGAGCTGTGATGACATAAATTTGTACCCTTTATCCCCTTAGGGTTCTTTTCAAAGGCGATGATGACGCTTATCTATGTGTTAGCAATCGGATGGTTTCATTAAAAGCCATCAGGATAAGGATAGGGAAAATGTCTGACACGCAAATGGCAGAAACACAGGTTCAGCTTACAGATCGCGCCGCCGAGCGCATAGCGAAAATCCTGGAAAAGCAGCCGGAAGGCACGGTTTTGCGCGTTGCGGTTTCCGGTGGCGGCTGTTCCGGCTTCCAATATGAATATAATCTGGTGCAGGAAAGCGCCAATGAAGACGATATTGTGCTGCAAAAGAAAAACGCCACGGTGCTGATCGATTCGCTCAGCCTTGAATTTATGCAAGGCGCGGAGATCGACTTTGTGCAAGACCTGATTGGTCAAAGCTTCCAGATCAACAATCCAAATGCGGTCGCCTCTTGCGGCTGCGGCACCAGCTTTGCCGTGTAGTTTCACCAACTCATGATTGTCTTCCACCCCCTGCCTCGATAGGATGATTGCGACTCGCGTGGCAACTTCCTTTCGGATCGGAAAAGCATTGTGAAAATCGCAACTTGGAACATTAATGGCATCAAAGCGCGCCTTAATGAGGTTGAATATTGGCTAAATGAATATAAGCCAGACCTTGTGGCATTGCAGGAAATCAAAAGCATTGATGAGAATTTTCCGCGCGAGGCAATTGAGGCGCTTGGCTATAATGTGGAGACACATGGCCAGAAGAGTTTTAACGGGGTCGCCCTGCTCTCGCTTCATCCTTTTGACGAAGTCAATCGCGGCCTGCCGGGCGACGATGGCGACGAGCAGGCTCGTTTTATCGAAACCGTGATTTCACGTCCCGAGGGCGCGGTGCGCGTGGCAGGTATCTATCTGCCCAATGGCAATCCGGTGGAGAGCGAAAAGTTTGCCTATAAGCTGGGCTGGATGGATCGGCTGATCAAATGGGCGGTCGAACGCCTGAAGCTGGAAGAGCCATTTATCATTTTAGGTGACTACAATATCATCCCAACTGGCGCTGATACGCATAGTGTGGAAGCCTGGTGGGGCGATGCGCTGTTTCGGCCCGAGAGTCTGGAACGGTTCCGCGCCCTCTCCAATCTTGGATTTACCGATGGATTGCGCGCCGTAAATGGCGATGAAGCCTATACATTTTGGGACTTTCAGGCCGGAGCCTGGCGCCGAAATAACGGCATCCGCATCGACCATTTGATGCTGTCACCGCAAGCGGCCGACTTGTTAGAAACGGTTGAGGTACATAAGGATATGCGCGGACGCGAGAAGCCGTCCGACCATGTGCCGGTCGTCGGCCATTTCAATATTTAAATAGGTGCATCAGCCGCCAAATCGTCCGCCGAGAGAATCTGCGGCGGCGATGGCTTGCGCGCGTTGATCTTGCGAGGCAATGGAGACCGCGCGATCAAATAGCTCGGCAATCCAAGGTTCTTCTTCAGTGCCCGTGGCATTGCGATCCGCCAATGTAAGCCACATCAACCCTTCCACAGGATCGGCTGGAATCCCGTCGCCATTGAACATAAGATTGCCCAAGGTCGCCTGCGCTGCGGCATGGCCTTTGCGGGCAGCAAGCGCCAGCCACCGCGCGCTTTGCAGCGGCGAATAGCCAAATTCGTTTTCATCGAGATAAAGCTGACCCACTTTAAACTGGGCTTCCGGGTCACCGAAATAGGAGGCTGCGTGCAGCCAAAGTTTGCGCGACAGATCATCATTGGCGGGCACACCGGCATCGGGCACGCCTTCACGATAATATTCGCCCACTTTCAAAAAGCTCTGCGCCACAATATCCGCTTCCAAGGATTTGGGCGGGGTGTTGGCATGGCCATCAGCCAGTTTGGAGAAATATTGGAAGGCTTTGGTGCGGTCAGGTGCCACACCTTCACCATTTTCATACATAACGCCGAGGCGCCACAGCGCAATAGGCTGCCCCGCCTCCGCGGCATCTTCCAATGCGGCAAGCAGATTTTCATTTGATACATCGGTATCAAACTGCCCAAAGATCGACAGAATATCTGCCGCTTCATCTTGGGCCCATGCAGAACATGTCGACAGGGCGAGCGCAACAAAAGTTGCGCGCGCCACGCCAATCAAATTCGCACTAAATATCTGCATAGCACTCCTTCTCTGCCTTTCCGCCGGGATGGGTCAAGGCGCCATAGCGCGCAGACCCCACCAGCTGGGCATATTTCCAAATTACGCCAGAACCGAAATCGGTCTCGCGTGGTTTCCAATTTTTGCGTCGCGCGTCCAGCTCTTCATCGGTCAAATCAACTGTGATCGAGCCGGTGTTGGCATCAATTTCGATGACGTCGCCATCTTCCAACAGACCGATCGGGCCGCCAACGGCTGCCTCAGGCCCGACATGGCCGATACAGAAGCCACGGGTGGCTCCGGAGAAGCGACCATCAGTGATCAATGCCACTTTGTCGCCCATGCCCTGCCCGTATAGCGCGGCAGTCGTGGCCAGCATTTCGCGCATGCCCGGACCACCTTTGGGGCCCTCATAGCGGATCACCAACACTTCGCCTTCTTTATATTCACGGTTGGTCACGGCCTTGAAACATTCTTCCTCGCTGTCAAAACAACGTGCCGGTCCCTTAAAGACCAAATTGGACATGCCCGCGACCTTCACGATCGCGCCATCTGGCGCAAGGTTGCCGGACAGACCAACAACACCGCCCGTTTTGGTGATCGGCGTGTTGGCCGGATAAACAACATCCTGCTGATCGTTCCACTGCACTTTTTCCATATTTTCGGCAATGGTGCGCCCGGTCACGGTCATGCAATCGCCGTGCAAGAAGCCTTGATCAAGCAAAGTTTTCATCAGCAATGGAATACCGCCCGCCTCAAACAAATCTTTGGCCACATATTTGCCGCCCGGCTTCAGGTCAGCGACATATGGGGTCTTTTTAAAGATCTCGGCCACGTCAAACAGGTCAAATTCAATGCCGGCCTCGTGGGCAATCGCTGGCAGGTGCAGCGCAGCGTTGGTAGAGCCACCAGAAGCGGCCACAACGGTCGCTGCGTTTTCCAGTGCTTTGCGTGTTACGATATCGCGCGGCCGCACATTGGTCTTGAGCAATTCCATCACCTGCTCACCGGCAGTGGCGCAGAATTGGTCACGAATTTCATAAGGTGCCGGGGCGCCAGCTGAATATGGCAATGCCAGGCCAATGGCTTCCGACACGGTGGCCATTGTGTTGGCGGTGAATTGCGCGCCGCAGGCTCCGGCTGATGGGCAAGCGTTTCTTTCCAGCTCTTCCAGATCTTCGTCTGAAAAATCGCCAACGGAATAGCGACCAACCGCTTCAAACACATCCTGAACAGTCACCGGCTTGCCTTTAAAGCTGCCGGGCAGAATTGAACCGCCATAGAGGAAGATCGATGGCACATTCAAACGCACCATGGCCATCATCATGCCGGGCAAAGATTTGTCACAACCGGCCAAGCCAACAAGCGCATCATAGCAGTGGCCGCGCATGGTCAATTCTACGGAGTCAGTGATCACGTCGCGGGACACCAATGAGGACTTCATGCCCTGGTGGCCCATGGCGATACCGTCTGTCACAGTGATGGTGGTGAATTCGCGCGGGGTGCCATGAGCTGCGGCAACGCCTTTTTTCACCGCCTGCGCCTGGCGCATCAGCGCAATGTTACACGGCGCGGCTTCGTTCCAGCAGGTGGCCACGCCCACAAAGGGCTGGTGGATCTGCCCTGAGGTCAACCCCATGGCATAATAATAGGAACGGTGTGGCGCCCGTGACGGCCCCTCCGTAACGTGGCGACTTGGCAGTTTTGATTTATCTACGTTTTTTGCGTCCATTTTAAAAACCTTTCCCCCGCAAGCAGGCACATATCTGCTCAAACTTTTAATCGTGCTGCTATTTGATGCAAGGGCACTTTAGGTCGCGCGCGTCCAATTGGCGGCTCTATTCGCCGCAGCCCAACCTTTCGCACATCATCCGCCCCGTTGTTTCACACAACATATTCAGTTTTGCGCTGTGAATTGGTTAAAAAAAAGGCGGCCCCAAAGCATAATTGAGGCCACCCTTACTGAATCGTGAATTTCAGATTTTCGTTGCCAAAATGCAACAGCTGTAGGCGCAGATTATCCCAGGCGTGCCAAAGCAGCCTCAACCCGCTCCTTTTTTTCTTCCGCGTCGGTTTTGCGCTGCTTCTGATCGTCGATCACATGCGCTGGAGCTTTGGAAATAAATTGCTCATTGGCCAGCTTTTTCGCCACGCCATCAATTTCCTTATCCAGTTTGGTCAGCTCTTTGTTGAGACGATCTTTTTCAGCCGCAATATCGATCACGCCGGCCAATGGCATGGCGAATGTGGCTTCGCCCAGTACCAATTGGGCGGACTCACCGGGCACTTCATCGGCGAAATCGATAGATTCAACCCGGGCCAGACGCTTAATCATTGGATCCTGAATGCCCAGACGCGCCTTCGATTCATCATTGGCATCGATCACCACCAGCGGCACTTTCGCGCCGGCTGGCACATTCATCTCCACGCGCAACGAGCGGATGCCAGTGATCAGATCGATCATCCAGCCCATTTCCGATTCTGCCGCTTCATCCACCAGATTTGAGAGCTCTGGCCAGTCACTGACGATCAGCAGCGCCTCGCGGGCCGGGCCGTTTTTGCCGGTTTGCGCCCAAAGCTCTTCAGTCACAAACGGCATGAAGGGATGCAACAATTTGAGGATTTGATCCAGCGTATAGGCCGCTGTGGCGCGGGTTTCCGCTTTCAGTTCTTCGTCGTCGCCATTGAATACCGGCTTGGCCAGCTCCACAAACCAGTCACAGAATGTACCCCAGACAAAGTCATAAGCGGCATTGGCGGCTTCGTTGAAGCGGAAGGCTTCCAATGTGCGTTCAACTTCGGCAACAGTTTTGGCGGCGCGGCTCAAAATCCATTTATTGAGCGTTGAATTGACCGAAGCCGGATCATAGCCCTCTACCCGCTTGCACTCATTCATTTCGAGGAAGCGTGCCGCGTTCCAAATTTTGGTGACGAAGTTGCGATAGCCTTCGACCCGCGAAATGGCGAGTTTCAAGTCGCGCCCCTGTGCGGCCATGGCTGCTAGGGTGAAGCGGGTGGCGTCGGCGCCATATTCGTCAAACAGGGTCAATGGATCGATCACATTGCCTTTGGTTTTGGACATTTTCTGCCCATGCTCATCACGCACCAGCGCGTGCACATAGACATTTTCAAACGGCTCTTCATCCATAAAGTGGATGCCAAACATCATCATCCGGGCGACCCAGAAAAAGATAATGTCGAAACCAGTGACCAAGGTCGACGTCTTATAGTAAGTCTCGAGTTCCGGCGTTTTGTCGGGCCATCCAAGTGTTGAGAACGGCCACAATGCGGAGGAGAACCAGGTGTCCAACACATCTTCATCACGCGTGATCGGCGTTGGTGCGCCATAATGGGCGTCGGCCAATGCCTGGGCTTCGGCTTCATCCTCAGCAACGAAATATTCGCCGTCCGGGCCGTACCACGCCGGGATCTGGTGGCCCCACCACAATTGACGTGAAATACACCAGGGCTGGATGTTCTCCATCCAGCGATAATAGGTGTTTTCCCAGTTTTTCGGGACGAATTTGGTGCGCCCTTCCTTCACAGCAGCAAGTGCAGGCTTGGCTAGGGTTTCCGCATCCACATACCATTGGTCGGTCAAATAGGGTTCAATGACCACCATTTTGGATTTCTCGTCATGGGGAACGGAAATCACTTTATCTTCCACTTCCACCAAGGCGCCAAGGGCATCGAGGTCGGCAATGATCTTTTTGCGCGCCTCAAACCGGTCCATGCCGCGATAGGCTTCAGGAGCCTCATCATTGATCTTGGCATCGTCTGTGAAGATATTGATCTGTTCCAGATTGTTGCGCTTGCCAACTTCAAAGTCATTAAAATCGTGGGCAGGCGTGATCTTCACCGCGCCGGAACCTTGCTCCGGATCAGCATGTTCGTCGGTCACGATCGGAATTTTGCGCCCGGTGAGCGGCAAGATCACCATTTTGCCGACAAGGTGTTTGTAGCGCTCATCTTCCGGGTGTACGGCAACGCCGGTATCGCCCAACATGGTTTCGGGCCGGGTTGTGGCCACCACGATGGTTTCATCGGTGCCTTCAATCGGATAGCGCAAGTGCCACATATGGCCGTTGATCTCAATATTTTCCACTTCGAGATCGGAGATGGCGGTTTGCAACACCGGGTGCCAGTTCACAAGACGTTTGTCCTTATAGATCAGGCCTTGCTTGTAAAGTTCGGTAAACACTTTGATCACGGCTTTGGACAGGCCATCATCCATGGTGAAGCGCTCGCGCGACCAATCGGCAGACGCCCCCAGACGACGCAATTGGCTAACAATGGTGCCGCCAGATTGTTCTTTCCATTCCCAGACTTTTTCCAAGAATTTCTCCCGGCCCATTTCGCGGCGCGATGGCAATTGCTGCTCCATCATTTTGCGCTCAACGATCATTTGCGTGGCGATGCCCGCATGGTCAGTGCCCGGTTGCCACAACACATTTTTGCCGCGCATGCGCTCAAAACGGGTGATCATATCCTGGATGGTAAAGGTCAGGGCGTGGCCCACATGCAAATCACCCGTCACATTTGGGGGCGGCATGGGAATGCAGTAGCTCTCTGCCCCCTCTTTTGCGCCAGCGCCTGCAGCAAATGTGTCTTGTTGAACCCACTCATCATAGATGCGGCCTTCAACGTCTTGCGGGTTATAATTTTTATCGATCATTTTGCCCATTACCTTTTGCCCGCCCAGGTGATGGGCGGGAGAAAATTTGTCTATTGGATTTAAAAGCGAAGCTGGTGGGACAAGTCAACCGCTAAGCGGTCAATTTGTGTTCCGGGTCAGCGCTTTCCGCGCGAAACACGCTCGATTTCACGCTGCACAAGCTGCTCCACCACGCCGGGCAGATTTTCATCCAACCACGATTTCAACATCGGGCGTAGCATTTCGCGGATCAAATCTTCCAGAGTCTGCCCTTGGCGTTGCGACATAATCAGATTATCGAGCTGGCTGAAGGCATGGCTGGTGGCAGCCTGCGCAGTGGGCTCCAACAGGCTGTCAGCGATATCGCTGGACAGGTCTTTGTCGGGCAGCGGGCTTTGCGCAGCGGTTTGCTGTTGTGGCTGCTGCGCCTGTTGAGTTGGCGCTTCAGGTTTACTAGGCGCTTCAGCCGCCAACATTGCCGCAGCCATATCTTCGGCCGGATCTGCTTCTTCATCAACGCCCATGCCGGCGAACGCATTGTCTTCAGAGTCCGATGCGTTGTCATCCTCGCTATCGTCGTCATTGATGAAGGCAATATCGTCGGGCACGACCTGTGAAACGTTGTCGGGCACTGACTGTTCGATTGATTTGGCGTCATCATCCAAAGCGGATTCGGGTGCTTTTTCCTCCCCACTCACCTCTTCCATCAACAAAGAGGCCATATCCACATCATCTGCTGGCGTTGGCACTGACGCGCCGGGATCAGCGATCAATTCCTCGTCGGCAGGATCGGGTTCAATGTTTGTGTTGGATGGTTTAAGCATTTGGTCGATCGACAAGGTCAACGGCTCTTCAGCGTCTGCATCTGGCTCGATATGCGACTGTTTCGCTTCAGCCAATGCCTCCGCAGCGACGTCCTTTCTTTCGATCGGTGCTGCTTCAATATCGGGGTGGGGACCGTCTTCCACTTCAATTGTGGTGGCTTCGCCATTTTCATCGACTTCGCCCAGAGCAGCGCTTAATTCGCTGCGGGCAGCGGCTTCGTCATCATCAGGTGGTGTGGCGGCTTCTTCTTGCTGCGGCTCATCGTCGGCAATAATTTGTCGAATCGACGACAGGATTTCATCCATTGACGGTTCTTTAGACGCAGGTTGGTTCATATTGGCCTCACCTTCGAGCAACACTCGACATACATTTACTACATTTGGGAAGGTCAACGCCTGAAATTGCGACGGCGTGTTCCACCCCAATCGACGCGACATGACATATTCAACATTTGTATCAACATCCGTTGATTTAATCTTGCCCCGCATGCGCCCCGACCAAATGGTGAGGACACGCATACAGCACATGTTGATACATCGCCGCCGCTACCGAATTGCGATTCGCGGATTTCCCGCGATTCGCTAATATTATAGTATTGTGATGAATATTTGTTCGTTAGTCCAGCTATGCACCAATCAGCGCTTATCCACGACTGAACTTATTCACGTAATTCCGCCCAAACATCTTCAATTCGCGCACGATAACCATCGCTGGACTGAAGCTGAACAGGTAGATTTAGAGATGCCGCATCCAATCGTCCCGTTGCAGAAATCAACGAAAAGGCCGCCACAACACGATTTCGCTTGGCCGTGTATAGAGCCTCCTTGGCACTGGTCAGTTCTGCGCGCGCGTTAAGCACGTCCAGTGTCGTCCGCTGCCCTACATTACGTTCCTCAATCACCCCATCCAAGGCGATTTGTCCAGACCGAACGGCGGCTTGAGCTGATTCAATTGCAGCAATTGAAGATTGGAGGCCAGACCAGGCAGAAATCACGCTCTCTTCAACCTGATTGGCTGCCACCTGCGCATCAATCTCAGATTTAATATGGCCGAGATTGGCTTTGCGCGCTGCAGCACCCAGTCGGCCACCTTGATAAATCGGCACTGAAAGCGTCAAGCGAATTGATCCCTGCGTTGCATTCGGCGTTGCCCCGCCGCCCAAACAATCAATGGCACAGATTGAGCCGATCAGGTCCAATGTTGGTCCGAAAGCGCGCAATGCCGCATCCGTTCCATAGCGTGCCGCTTCAACCTGCGCACGGGCGGTCAAAATAGCGGGGTGGTTTCGACGGGCAGATTGCAGCGCACTATCGATGCTTTTTGGCATAATGTGGCCAAACCGGAAATCTTCATTCAAGCCAGACGGTTTTGCGCCAATCCAGCGAACATAGGCAGCCTGCGAGGTCCGCAACGAGTTCACAGCAGATTTGTAAGACGCCACAGCCTGCGCCAAACGGGCTTCAGCCTGCGCGACGTCAATTTTTGTTCCCTCACCAACACTCAGTCTGCTGCGGGCATTATCGACCTGCGCACGTAAAAACTTAACATTGTCTGCGCGCAAGGAGGCCAAATTTGTGTCCTGCACCACATCCATATAAGCGGTGGCGGCGGACAACAGCACGTTTTGTTCGGTGTTGCGCAGCCCATATTTTGCTGCATCCGCAAACGCACGCGCCTGATCGATTTGCGCCGTGGTTTGCAAATTGTCGAACAGGCGTTGATTATATGAAACATTCAGGGTTGTGCTGCCACCATCTGTGGTGGTGCCGTTGGTCATGGTGAAGCTATATTGCGACGTTGCTGATAAGCCGATTTGTGGCCGCAGCCCCGCTTTGCGCATCACAATGTCTTCAGAGGCCATCTTCACGCTGACCACAGCCGACGCAATAGCCGGATTTTTTACATATGCGCGCGCCAAAGCCTCTGTCAGGCTTTCTGCCTGAGCAGCACTACTCATTACAGCGGCAAAAAACCCTGCAAATACAACACTCTTCTTAAAAAGCAACTTACTCACCCCTGAACAATTATGCCGCCAGTATGCACATTTCAGCCTGCAAATAAAATTAACTTTTCGTTAATTTGATATTACGGGCCGATATATGTTTCGTGATGTGGCGATTTTCACACAATGTTCAAGAGGACGGTGACTAAAAAGTGAAAGTTTTTTGTTTTTCAAAGGCAACAAGCTTCGGCACGACAGCATTAAATGCCACCCGTCGGCTCACGCCAGCCGCGTTTTTCACATAGCAGACAGCGCTTGGCACACCATTCTCGGTTTCAACACAAACCAGACGACCATCCTGCTTGAGCTGCTTGAACAGGGTTTCAGGCAGTTCATCTACATGCCCCTCAACAAAAATCACATCGAAGGGCGCTTCTTTGGCCAAGCCATCCTTGAGTTCCCCCGCCAAAACCGCAGCATTACCAACTTCAAGATCTGCAAGCGCATCATTCGCCATCTCGACAAAGTCTTCATTGTCATCAATGGCCATTACTGAATCAGCAAATTGCGCTATAACCGCGGTGCCGTAACCGGTGTTGCAGGCCACGTGCAGCACCAGATCGCTCGATTTGATTTCGGCAAGCTGGGCGAGACGTGCGAGATACATAGGCTCCATCATTTTTCGGGCACCGATCGTGTCCAAAGGCAAATCTTCATCAAGATAGGCCAAAGGCTTTTTTGCAGCAGGCACGAAGTTTTCTCGCGGGATTTCGCTCATAGCAGCCAGAATGCGATAGTCTGTGACCGCGTTGGGGCGGAGTTGACAATCCACCATTGACTTGCGTGCGTGTTCGAAATCCATTGGAGCACCCGTATATGTGAAGTTGATGTTCACCTGTTCAATAGCCATCTTATAGCCGCGATGCAAGACGATATCAGCACGCGGGGACCCTGCCTTTTGGCGATGTTCACTTTTCCGTGAAGTTTTTGCCAAACTTTGCTTGAAATTTTAACCCGATTGCTATAGCTAGCTCAATCTATTGAGGCCACGTGGCGGAGTGGTGACGCAGCGGATTGCAAATCCGTGTACCCCGGTTCGATTCCGGGCGTGGCCTCCAAATTCTCCCCAAAATTCAATTGATTGCATATTTCCTCTAGGCAAGACCCGTTGGCCAAGGCACAGTATTTGTATGGAGATTTTTGGCATTATTTTGGCTGGTGGTGAAGGCACCCGGTTGGGGGGCGTGGACAAAGCGCGCCTTCGCCTAGGCAAACGAAGCTTTTTGCACCATGTTAAACAGCGGCTCGAATCGCAATGCCAGCGTCTTGTTTATGTTGGACCACACGAACATGGCGCCTTGACTTCCTTGCCCAGCACTTCCGATCATTTTGACCCGCCTATCGGGCCGCTGGGCGGTATTTATACCGGCGCACGCTGGGCAAGTTCGCACGCGCAGCAGCCCGACCACAGCTGGATATTGACCGCGCCAGTAGATGGGCCCTTTTTCCCCTCTGACTTTGTTGAGCGTGTGCGCAATGAAATGGAAAAGCGCGCGCCCATCATCGGTCGGTATGGGACGGATATCTATCCTGTATGCGGCTTGTGGCCACTGTCACAGGCGCTAGAAATTACCCGCATACTGGAATCGCAGGAGGGATTTGCTGTTCGCCCGGTTTTGCACCATTTCAATGCCCAAGAGCATGATTTCAAACAATTTTATGATGAAAACCCATTCGCAAATGCCAATCGAATGAACGATTTGTTGGCACTTCAAAGCCGATATGCCGCCCAATATCCCGATTAATAATTGCTGCCACAAAATTTTTGCAAAAAGGCCGCTATTTTTTTAAAAAAGGTCTTGGCAAGCGCGATCAAAAACGCTAAACACCGCCTCATCTACTCGTTAGATACACACATTGTGATCCCCGGTAGCTCAGTTGGTAGAGCGAGCGGCTGTTAACCGCTTTGTCGCAAGTTCGAGTCTTGCCCGGGGAGCCACTTTTCCCTAAAAATCAAAAACTTACGTTCGCTTCCTAATTCAAATTCTGAAGTCGGGTCTGCACGTCTAAAACGGTATGCGCTTGCCCTGATTGTCGTAAAAGCCACCACTCATTGGGGGCTTGGCGTTGTAGATGCAGTTGATAATCTTGTCGGCGGCGATACCGGCACTCACTTTTTTGGGATGCGCATAGTCTTGGGTCAGTCGTGTGTCTACCGTGCCGGGATGAATCGCCAACAATGCCGATTCTTGGTTCTTGCGTGTCCATTCGATTGACGCTGTGCGCACGATTTGGTTGAGCGCTGTTTTGGCGGCCCGATAGGACACCCACCCGCCAAGATGATTGTCTTCGATCGAGCCAACACGCGCAGTTAGTGCGGCGATGACCGCAGGTTCATCGCGCGGCATTAACGGTAGAAGCTGCTGGATCATCATGGCTGGGCCGATGGCGTTAAGCGCAAAATGATTGGCCATATTTTGGGCACCCAATTCCGCAAATCTGCGTTCCGGCGGCGCACCGTCAATGATCAGCGCCCCGGTGGCAATAATGGCGAGATTGAACTTTCGCCCTTCCTGCTGCCAGCCAGCAAACGTAGGGGAAAAGCTCTCCGGATCCGTGATGTCGAAATGTGGATAGTGCTCGCGATCAAAGCTTTCAATGCTTTTCACGTTGGGACGATTGGCCAAATTCTGTTTGAGCGCTTGCCCAATGCCGCCGTTCGCCCCAACGATAATCGCGTTTATTTCTTCAACCTGATCTAGCATAACCACCTCTCCGTTTTCTCTTGATCTACGCGAGGTGGCAGTATCTGGATTAGTTTGTTTCTTTGGGACGGGTGATGGTTTTCACCTCGAGAAATTCTTCAAGACCAAATGTGCCCCCCTCTCGGCCTATGCCAGATTTTTTATACCCGCCAAAGGGAGAACCAGGCGCCATGCCGCTTCCGTTGATATGCACCATGCCAGCCTGGAGCTGACGTGCCACGCGCATGGCCTTTTCCTCATCTTTGGTTTGCACATAGGCGGACAAGCCAAATTCGGTGTCGTTCGCGATGGCGATCGCTTGCTGCTCGTCTTCAAACGGTATCATACAGAGGACCGGGCCAAAAATTTCTTCCTGCGCGATCCGCATATCGTTGCGCACATCCACAAAAATTGTCGGTTTGACATAATATCCCTCATTGATGCCCTCGGGTTTTCCGAGGCCGCCACATAACAAGGTGGCGCCTTCATCCATGCCGGTTTTGATCAGTTCCTGCACCCGATCAAACTGGATATGATTGACCAGCGGTCCCATGTGGCGCCCGGCATCGTCGGGATTGCCCACCTCTTGCTGTTCAGCTGTTTTCAGCGCCACTTCCTTGGCACGGTCATAAATGCTTTGTTCGACCAACATACGGGAAGGCGCATTGCAGGATTGCCCCGTATTATTGAACATTTGCCGTACACCACGTTTCACCGCGTCATCGACATCTGCATCTGCAAACACCAGGTTGGGCGACTTGCCGCCGAGTTCCAAGGCGACCTTTTTAACACCATCAGCCGCATCCTTGCTGACAGCTGCCCCTGCCCGCACCGACCCGGTGAACGACATCATCGCCACATCAGGGTGACGCGAAAGAGCGGCGCCGGCCACAGGACCTTCACCATTGACCAGATTAAAGACCCCCTTGGGCACGCCGGCTTCTGACAGAATATCTGCATAAAGCATCGCGTTGAATGGAGTGAATTCGCTTGGCTTGAGGACCATTGTGCAGCCGGCGGCAAGCGCTGGCAGCACTTTGAGTGCAATCTGATTGATCGGCCAGTTCCAAGGCGTGATCAAACCACATACACCGATGGGCTCACGCACCACCAGGTCACCATTCATAAGTGTTTCTTCAAACTTATAAGTGCCCAAAGCCTGCAAAAAACCATCCAAGTGGCTCTCCCCCGCAGCGGTTTGCGAGCCATAAGCCAGGTGCCGCGGAGCGCCCAGTTCCTGCATGATGGCATGGGCAATTTCATCGCGACGTTTGCGATAGACTGAAAGAATCGATTGCAACAATTCCTTGCGCTCCGCCACTGACGTGCTTGAAAATTGCGGCAAAGCCTCCTTTGCTGCGGCAACAGCGGCATTCACCACATTCTCGTCGCCTGCAGCAATGCTTCCAATGGATTGTTCCGTTGCCGGATTAAGCATTTCTATCGTGGGGGCTTCGGCGGCTTGCACCCAATCGCCATTGATAAAGAATTCATGTCTTTTCCGAAAGGTCATTGGCGATCCTCCTTTAGTCACCTAGCGTTGCCATTATTTGAGAAGTAATTTGCGGCGTACAAGAAATGAGCGCCATAATATTTAAGCAGCAAGGCTATCATATGGTCGACAAACAAAAATGGGTTCATCAATTACCAAGCGCCGCGCTGGACTGGCTGGAAGGCCGTTGGGTTGAAGAAGTCGAATGTATCGTGCGCGATATTGTAGGCATTTCGCGCGGCAAGACAATGCCCGCCGAAAAGTTTTCCGCCGACGCCCTCTTCTATCTTCCCACGTCGATCTTTTATCAAAGCATTACCTGGGCCTGTACAAACAGGATCATAAAGGTTCAACGGATGGAAACCGATATCGGGCACAACGGCATCAATCATGAGGCCAATTCCATGAAAGCGGTTGATGAATATGGTGATGTGATCAACGATATATGCAATTTTGCCGAAGCACGGGGACTGGAGATCGATATGCTCGATCAGAAAGGCGGCGTTGGCCAAATCGAAATAAATCTGCAGCATGGCGATCCGCCGAAACTGACCGATGAAGTGTTTTATTTCAAACGCTCCATCCGTGATGGCTGTGCTCAAAATCAAGTACCTTGCCACTTTGCAGGAAGCAAAGAGCTGCGCAGTTCACTGGGAGAAGTTTTTTGTCTGGTCTATGAAGCCATCAAACCTCAGAAACTGGACGAATTTTTGGGCGAAATCAGCCCGTGGGAGCGCGAGCATTTGTTGCTGAATATGTGATGATTGATGTTCTGACCGCCAATGATGTGACGGGGCAATATCCCCTGTCCTATTATGCCGCGCAACGCCCCGCGCCCGCGCCGCATCGCCCGCTAATGGGGCACAATACAGCGGATGTTTGCATAATCGGTGGCGGATTCACCGGCCTTTCCGCGGCGCTGCATTTGGCGAGGGAAGGCTATGACGTGGCGCTTTTGGAGGCCCATCGCATCGGCTGGGGCGCCTCTGGCCGCAATGGCGGCCAGTTGGGCAGCGGCCAGCGGCTGGATCAGATCACGCTTGAAGGTTTGGTTGGCGAACCAAACGCACATAGACTGTGGGACATTGCCGAAGCAGGCAAGCAATTGGTCAAAAGCTTGGTGTTTGATCATGGCATTGATTGTGACTACACACCGGGCATAATTGAAGCCGACCATAAGGCCCGTTTCGTAGAAGAGTCGCATCGCTATGTGGAGAAGCTCAACCGCGAGTATGGCTATGAGCCCTTTTCAGCGCTTGGCAAGGATGAGATGCGCCAGCATGTGGCCAGCAATCAATATTTTGGGGGCACGCTTGATAAAGGTGCGGGGCATTTAAACCCGCTCGCCTTCTGTTTCGGACTGGCGGCACTGGCGCACAAGGCGGGCACAAGAATATATGAAAATAGCCGCGTCACCCAAATTGAACCCGGTGCGAAAGTGTGGGTGGAGACAACGAACGGTACGATCAAAGCGGATCACGTAATTCTTGGCTGTAACGGCTATGTGGGTGAGCTCAACAAACGCGTGAGTGCGCGCGTTATGCCGATCAACAGCTTTATTGTGGCCACCGAACCGTTGGGCGAGGACCGTGCCAAAGCGCTGATTCCTGAAAATGAAGCGGTGGCGGACAGTCGGTTTGTGGTGAACTATTTCCGCCGCACACCCGACCACCGGCTGCTGTTTGGCGGCGGTGAAACCTATAGCCTGCGCTTTCCGCCCGACCTAGCAACCATATCACGCAAGCCTATGTTGAATGTCTTTCCGCAATTGGCGGATGCCCAGATTGACTATGCCTGGGGCGGCACGCTGGGCATTACCATGAAACGCCTGCCGCATTTTGTCCGACTTGACCGCAATATCTATTCGGCATCCGGCTTTTCTGGCCACGGGCTTGGTATGGCAACGATGGCGGGTCAGATTCTGGCCGAACTGACCCAGGGCCAGGCCGAGAAATTCGACCTGATGGCCAGCCTGCCCAGCCCCCGCTTTCCCGGCGGTCCGCCCCTGCGTGGCCCGCTGCTCTATCTGGCCATGACCTATTATGCGATGCGCGATCGTTTTTAGCGTTTGGCAAGGGGCAGATTTCGGCAAAAATTTAATTTTATTTGCACTTTTGCAAACTGATGGGACGTGACGCATCCTAATCAGGGGGCATGCGAGACAAACATAAACGCGATCAACCTCGAATCTATAAAGATTCCCAAGCAGGCCCGGTGTCCAAGGTCATGCCGCTGTTTGCCATACAGCCCATTTTGCGGCGCATTGTGCAGCATGTGGCCAATTTGCATCCGGAGCTTTTTGAGCGGCTGGACGACAGCTGCCGCAAACATTTTTTGATCGATGCGAAAGGCATGCCTTTTTTGCTGCTTTTGCGTCCAGATCCAGACAATCTGATGCTGGTGGCCAAATCGCGCCACGAGGAAATCCCCTATGATGTGCTGGTGAGCGGCAAGTTCAAAACCTTGCTGCGCATGATCGACAGTAAAACCGATAGCGATGCGCTGTTTTTCAACCGGGACATTACCGTGACGGGTGACACCGAGGCGATTGTGGCGCTGCGCAATGCGCTTGACGATATGGACGCCACCCTGGCGGACGATGTGGCCACCGCCTTTGGCCCGCTGCGCGGCCCTGTGCGCGCCAGCATTGATGCGGTAACAAAAATTGTAGGTTCCAGAACATGAGTGACTTGATCAAACCTGAATTGGTGTGTCCCGCTGGCACGCCGGCCAGCTTGCGTACGGCAGTTGATGCGGGCGCAAACTCGGTTTATTGCGGCTTTAAAGGCCCCACCAATGCGCGGAATTTTCCCGGCCTGAACTTTTCGAAAAAGGAACTTTCGGAAAGCGTGAAATATGCGCACGATAAAGACGCAATGGTGCTGGCGGCGATTAATTCTTTCCCCACAGCGGGACGCACCGATCTCTGGAAGCAATCGGTTGATGATGCTGTCGACATCGGCATCGACGCGGTGATTATTGCCGATATCGGCATGGCCAAATATGTGGCCGAGCAGCATCCGGATCAGCGGTTACACCTTTCCGTGCAGGCCGGGGCCTCCTCGCCCGAAGCGATCAATTTTTATGTGGAGCGCTTTAATGTGAAGCGCGTGGTGTTGCCGCGCATTCTGACCGTGCCGGAAATCAAACGAGTGCACGACGCGATTGATTGCGAGATCGAGGCCTTTGTGTTCGGCAATATCGGCATGATGGCCGAAGGGCGTTGCTCGCTGACCAACTATGTCACGGGCATTTCAACCAATATGGATGGGGTGTGCTCACCTGCCAGCCATGTGGATTATGAACCGGATGAGGATGACGGGCTGACAACCCGGCTCGGTGATTTCGCCATTGATTGCATTTCATGCGGCGAAACCGCGGGCTATCCCACCATCTGCAAAGGCCGCTATGACACGGCGCATAAGAAAAACTATTACGCCTTTGAAGAGCCGATCAGCCTCAATCTGACCCGCTTGCTGCCCGACTTGATGAAAGCCGGTGTCACGGCGTTGAAAATTGAGGGGCGACAGCGCTCGCGCGCCTATATTCGGTCGGTTGTTTCAGCCTTCCGCGATGCGGTGGATGCTTATGCGGCGGGGGAAGAACCGGACATCACCGAATTGATCGCGCTGACCGAAGGGCACAAAGAAACCCAGGGCGCCTTTAAATCAAAGAGCTGGAGATAGAGATGAGTGCACAGCTGACCCTTGGCCCGGTACAATATAATTGGGCGCCAGAAGACTGGCGGGATTTCTACTTTAAGGTCGCCGATGAAACGCCGGTGGAAACTGTTTTTATCGGGGAAGTCATCTGCTCGAAGCGCGCACCGCTTTATGACAATCAACTGCCGGACGTGGTGGAGCGCCTGCATGATGCGGGCAAGCATGTGATCTTTTCTACGCTGTCGGAAGTCACCACAGACATTGACCGGCGGCTGGTGAAACGCATCGCGCAGTCTGAAGGTTTTCCGATTGAAGCCAATGATGTGTCTGCTTTGCAGCAAATGGCAGCGGGGCCGCACCATATCGGGCCGTTGATGAATTGCTATAATGAAGAAGCGCTTGAGGTTTATGCGGCCAATGGCGCGAAAAGCATCTGCCTCAATCCTGAAATGCCACGCGTGGGCATTGCCGCATTAGCAGAAGCGGCCGAGCGGCATGGGGTGGAGCTGGAAGTGCAGGTTTATGGACGCATGTCGTTAGCGCTTTCAGCCAGGTGCTACCATGCCCGCGCCCACAATCGCACCAAGGATTCCTGCCTATTTGTCTGCGATGAGGATCCGGATGGCATGCGGTTGGATACGCTGGAGGGCGATCAGTTCCTGACCGTCAATGGCATCCAAACCCAGTCTCATTCAGTGCTCAATCTGATTGATTGTTTGGATGACTTACAATCCATTGGCATCAACCGTTTCCGCATTTCGCCGCAAAGCATTGGCACCTTTACCGCTATTCAGGCCTTTGATGATGTGTTGAACGACCGCATCAGCCCGTCTGAAGCGCTGAAAAAGATGCGTGACGACAGCGTGGATGCGCCCTTTTCCAACGGGTTTTATCATCAACGCCCCGGCTATGAATGGCACGACAAAGTGCCTGCCGAATAGAACATTGCCGCCGAGCCTCTTCTCTCTGTGTCAGAACCCTGCGACATTCTGACCGCTCGGCGGCAATTCCATTGTCCGACGATTTTTAATTCCAATTTATTTCAATTTCTTAAGCGCACAATCGCTCGCTGAACCAAAGCACTGTGTTTTAAAGTGCCTATGCGACCCTCAGCTCTTTAAACTGTTGGTCGACCACGCGATATCCAAACTGACCACCACGCGGTTTATAGCATTCGGTGTTCGCGGTCTTGCGCTCAAGGAAAGTTTGCAACAGGAACGCACTGGATAAACGGTTGAGAGATATAGAGGTCAATTCTGTAAATTGAGAATACCGGCCAATTGGTCACCATTCTCTTGAATCAGAGTTACAGCCTAGACTTATTCATCGTCCTCTTCGTCCTCTTCGTCGTCATCGTCGTCGTCGTCATCCTCTTCTTCGTCGTCGTCCTCTTCGTTTTCTTCGTCCTCTAATTCGTCCTAGTCTTCATCGTCGTCGTCTTCATCGTCAAGCTCTTCGAGATATTCTTCAAGCGCTTCACAAATGGCGGGCTTGTTGCCGGATTCGTTTGAAGAGGATTCACAATCTCGGATCAGCTTATTACGGGTAACGTCTGATAAGCCGTCTAGTGTCAATTTGTCGGCCATTGCCGGCAGTGCTGTGCTCATCATTAATGCAGGCACAAGACCTAGCAGGGTGCGTTTCCTGATTTCCTCCAATGCAGGGTTTGCTTATTTATGCATAACTTTGCATATGAAGGGATTCTCAAAAGTTAATGCCACCTAAACGTTATGCTTTTGGCGAATGCGGCTTTAATGGGCAGATTAAAATTTGAAACAAAAGAAGGGCGCCCCGTTGGACGCCCTCTTATTTTCGTATCTGCAATTCACCTACAGGGCGCTATACTGATGCCCTTCGAAGAGAAGATCATAAAGTTCGCCTGCCAACTCAGCGGGGTCTTTTTCCGCGGCGTTGAGGGTAATGTCGGCCCGTTCAGGCGGCTCGAACGGAGAGTCGATGCCGGTGAAGTTTTTGATCTCACCTGCTTTGGCGCGTGCGTAGAGGCCCTTGGGGTCTCGTTCGGCACACACTTCAAGGGGCGTGTTCACATAGGCTTCAACAAAATCAATATCGCCCGCCACTTCGCGCGCCAGACGGCGCTCGTTTTTAAACGGCGAGATGAAGGAGACCAGAACGATCAGGCCTGCATCTGCCATCAGTTTAGCCACTTCCGCCACCCGGCGGATATTTTCCACCCGGTCCTCTTCGGTAAAGCCCAAATCCTTGTTCAGGCCATGGCGCACATTGTCACCATCGAGAATGTAGGTGTGCTTGCCCTCAGCGGTGATGCGCTTTTCCAGGAGGTTGGCAATGGTGGATTTGCCCGAACCGGACAGGCCGGTAAACCACACAATGCGTGGGGTTTGCCCCTTCATTTCGGCGCGCACTTTTCGGTTCACGTCAAAGTCCTGATAGGTCAGGTTTTGCGCCCGGCGCAAGCCGAACTCAACCGTGCCCGCGCCCAGAGTGGCGTTGGACAAACGGTCAATCAGGATCAACCCGCCGGTGAGCGGGTTTTGATCGTAAGGGTCAAAGGCAATGGGTTTGTCGGTCGCGATGGTCACCGTGCCCACTTCGTTCAACTCCAGGCACTTGGCCGGGTTTTGCTCCAGCGTGTTCACATTGGTCTTTTGCTTGATGGTGGTGATGGTCGCTGGCACCATCTGGCTGCCAATCTTGATCAGATAAGAACGCCCTGCCATGGCCGGGGTTTCATGCATCCAGATCAGACGGGCCTGAAACTGGTTCGAATATTCCGGCGTTTCACCGGGTGCGGACAGCACATCGCCGCGCGAGATATCCACCTCGCGGTCGAGCACCAGCGTAACGGCATCCCCTGCCCGCGCCACGGGCAAGTCACCATCCAGGGTGACGATGCGTTTAATTTTGGCGGGCTTACGCGACGCGGCGACCAGCACCTCATCGCCCGGTTTGATTTCGCCGGAAGCGACGGTGCCGGAAAAGCCACGAAAGTCGAGGCTGGCGCGGTTCACCCATTGCACCGGAAAACGGAACGGCTGTTCCACCCGATCTTCCGCCACATCAATTTCTTCCAGATAGGGCACCAATTGCGGGCCGTGATACCAGTCCATATTCTCGCTTTTGGTGACGATATTGTCGCCGCGCAGCGCTGAGATCGGTACAGTCACCAACGATTTGAAGCCGAGCTGGGCCGCAAATTCGCGGTATTCGGCGTCAATCTCGTCAAAAATCTTTTTGTCATAGTCCACGAGATCGATCTTGTTGACCACGGCCACCACATGCTTCACCCCGATAAGGGACAAAATAAAGCTGTGGCGCTTGGTTTGGGTCAATACGCCTTTGCGCGCATCGATCAGCACAATGGCCAGGTCAGCGTTGGACGCGCCGGTGGCCATATTGCGGGTATATTGCTCATGGCCCGGCGTATCGGCGACGATAAATTTGCGCTTTTCGGTAGTGAAGAAGCGATAGGCCACATCAATGGTGATGCCCTGCTCGCGCTCAGCGGTCAGCCCATCCACCAGCAGAGAGAAGTCGATCCCCTCATCGCCCGTGGTGCGGTTGTGGCTTTCTTTTTGCAGCGAGGCCAACTGATCATCCAAGATCAACTGGCTATCATAAAGCAAACGGCCGATCAGGGTGGATTTGCCGTCATCCACGGAACCACAGGTCAAAAAGCGCAAAATGCTTTTATCGGTCTGGGCGCTCAGCCATTGTTCAATATCGAGTTGGGGGGCCTGTTCCGAAACGCTTACATTGCTCATTAGAAATAGCCCTCTTGTTTTTTCTTCTCCATCGACCCGGCCTGATCGCTGTCGATCAAGCGCCCCTCACGTTCTGAGGTGCGTGAGGCGTTCATTTCCATAATAATTTCGGGCAAGGTGGTGGCTTCAGATTCAATCGCGCCGGTCAGCGGATAGCAGCCAAGGGTTCTAAACCGCACCATCTTTTCCTGCGGCACTTCCCCCTCTTCCAAGGGCAAGCGGTCATCATCGACCATGATCAGCGTGCCGGAGCGCTCGACCACATGGCGTTTTTTGGCCAGGTAGAGCGAGGGAATTTCGATCTCTTCCTTATAGATATAGGTCCAGATGTCCAGCTCGGTCCAATTGGACAGCGGGAAAACGCGCATGCTTTCGCCCGGGGAAATACGGGTATTGAACAAGCGCCACAGTTCGGGGCGCTGGTTTTTCGGGTCCCAGGCATGTTGGGCGTTGCGGTGCGAGAACACACGCTCCTTGGCGCGAGATTTTTCCTCGTCGCGCCGCGCGCCGCCAATGGCGGCATCATATTGCCCCTCATTCAGGGCCTGCCGCAAGGCGGCGGTTTTCATAATGTCGGTATAGCGGGCTGAGCCATAGTCAAACGGGTTCACATTCTGCGCCACACCGTCTTGATTGGTGTGGGTGATCAGATCAAACCCATATTGTTCGGCCATGCGATCGCGAAAGGCGATCATTTCGCGGAACTTGAAGGTGGTGTCCACATGCAACAACGGAAACGGAATTTTAGAAGGATAAAACGCCTTGCGCGCCACATGCAGCAAAACACTTGAATCCTTGCCGATCGAATACATCATCACTGGCCGCTCAAATGAGGCCGCGACCTCGCGAAAAATCTCAATACTTTCCGCTTCCAAAGCGTCTAGGTGGCTGTGGCGTATCTCTGGCATAATAAAAGTCCGCTTGTTTAAACAGCGTTAAAGTAATTGCCGGAACACACCGAAACAAGTAATAATTTCAAAGGTTTAAACGGATGGGCGCTGATTTTTCGCGCAATTGAATATCCATGGTTTTTTGCACTAGCCGTCCTAAAGGGGGAGAAAATCATTTCGCGCAGATCATGCATTTGCGGGTAAACTATTTCCGCATTGTTTAACCGGCTTTCAGGCACGCACCCCGGGTTTGCGCACCTATAAGACCAGAAGAATGCCAGCCGGATTTTTTGCTGTTTCCTGCTCTATTAGTTTTTTCGCATTGTCTTATGGGCGAAATGGAAAAACGCTTTTCTTTTCTGCACTCTACACTTGATCAGCACACAGGCACCGCTTAGTTTTGGGCCAACACATCAGAGGATTTTCCAATGACAAAGCACAATCAAAAGCATGATGATATTCTGGGCGCTATTGGCAACACGCCCCTTATCCGGTTGAACGCGGTTTCTGAAGCGACCGGGTGCGAGATTTGGGGCAAGGCCGAATTTCTTAACCCGGGCCAATCTGTGAAAGACCGGGCCGCGCTTTATATTGTGCGCGATGCGGAACGCAAGGGATTGTTGAAGCCTGGTGGCACAATCGTAGAAGGCACTGCCGGCAATACCGGGATCGGCCTGTCGATGGTGGCCAATGCGCTGGGTTACAAATCTGTAATTGTGATTCCAGAAACACAGTCGAAAGAGAAAAAGGATTCACTGCGCCTCGCGGGGGCGACTTTGATTGAGGTGCCTGCCAAACCCTACAAAAACCCCAACAACTATGTGAAGGTTTCTGGTCGTCTCGCCGAAAAGCTGGCCAAAGAGCTGCCTGAGGGCGCTGTGTGGGCCAATCAGTTCGACAATATTGTCAACCGGCAGGCACACATTGAGACCACCGGACCCGAGATTTTTGACCAGACTGACGGCAAGGTCGATGGGTTTATTTGTGCGGTTGGCTCGGGAGGCACACTTGCTGGTGTTTCTGCGGCGCTTAAACAGCGCAATAAGGACATTAAAATTGGCCTGGCTGACCCGATGGGCGCGGCGCTATACAGCTATTACACCAGCGGTGAATTCTCCTCCCAGGGCGGATCGATCACCGAAGGCATTGGTCAGGGACGCATTACCGCCAACCTTGAAGGCTTCACGCCGGACTTTGCCTATCAGATTTCTGATGAAGAAGCCCTGCCCTACATCTTTGACCTGTTGCAGCATGAGGGCATCTGCATGGGCGGATCGACGGCCATTAACATTGCCGGGGCAGTGAAGATGGCGCGTGAAATGGGGCCTGGCCACACGATCGTGACCATATTGTGCGACTATGGCAACCGCTACCAGTCGAAGATTTTTAACCCGTTGTTTTTGCGCGAGAAGGGCTTGCCAGTGCCGGAATTCTTGAGCCACTCTCATGACATTGACATGAGTACGGTTTTTGAGAATGACGCAAACTGAGTTTCTATTTCGGAACGACGCCTATTTGACAACAGCTGCCGCCACAATTTCGTCCGTTGGCGAAGATGGCGGCATCTTTTTAGATCGCTCTAATTTCTATGCCACCTCGGGTGGGCAGCCCGGCGATAGCGGCTTTTTGGAGCGAGAGAATGGTGACAAGATCGCCATTGTCACCTGTGTGCATCCGGACGGGGACAAGGGCAGATGCATGCTGGTGCCTGAGGCCGCGGATCATGGTTTGAGCGCTGGCGAACAAGTCACCGCCCATATTGATTGGGATAACCGCTACAAACTGATGCGCATGCATACCGCGCTGCATTTGCTTTCTGTAGTTATTCCCCTGCCCGTGACAGGTGGGTCTATTGGCGTGGCCAAATCGCGGCTCGATTTTCAGATGCCCGAACCGCCTGAAGATAAGGACGCGCTCGCAGATCAATTGAACGCGCTGATTGAGCGCAATCTGGATGTGCAGGAAGAATGGATCAGCGAAGAAGAGCTCGAGGCCAATCCGGACCTTGTGAAAACCATGTCGGTCAAACCGCCATCGGGGCAAGGCAAAATCCGTATGATCCGCATCGTGGATGGGGATGAAACCATTGATTGGCAACCCTGCGGCGGCACGCATGTGGCCAACACGCAGGAGATTGGTATGATGCGCCTGGGCAAGGTGGAAAAAAAGGGCAAACAAAATCGCCGCGTGGCGATTCATTTTGCGGATGAGTGATGAAAACCTATCAAGGCAGCTGCCATTGCGGCAACGTTAAGTTTGAAATTGAGAGCGATTTAAAAAGCGCACTTAAATGTGACTGTTCGCTGTGTCGCAAAAAGAATGCTGTTATGGTTGGGGTGCACAAAACGCAGTTCAAACTGTTGGCCGGAGAAGAATTTCTGTCCCTCTATCAGTGGAACATGAAAATTGCCAAACACTACTTTTGCAAGGTGTGCGGCATCTACACTTTTCACACTCGGCGTACAAAACCCGATGAATATGGTGTCAATTTCTATTGCCTCGACAATGCTGATGTTACAGCTGAAGAGCTTGAGATTGTGCAGGTTACGGGATCAAAGCTAAGCGTTGCAGACACCGAGGCCAATTAGCGCACGGGCGGCGCGTAGTGCAACCCGCCTTTGGTCCAAAGCTCATTGGTGCCCCGCGGAATCATGAGACCGGAAGTGCTGCCGAAATTGCGCTCATAGACCTCACCGTAATTTCCCACATTGCGGATAACGTCCTGTGCCCAAGTCGGGTTCAGTCCCAACGCCTGACCAAATTCGCCTTCGAGGCCCAATAGTCGCCGCATGCGCGGATTTTTGGTCTCAATCATCGTGTCGACATTGCGGGAATTAACGCCCAGTTCTTCTGCATTGATCATCGCAAACAGGACCCAACGAATGATGGTTTGCCATTTCATGTCGCCCTTGCGCACCACCGGCCCCATGGGCTCTTTACTCAACCGTTCAGGCAATATCCGATGTTGCGAGGGGTTAACCGCGTTGATTTTGATCTCTTGCAATTTTGAGGCTGAGGCAGTGATGGCATCGCAAATGCCGGCCATGTAGGCCCCCGCCAAGTCGGCATCATCTTCAACCATCACCTCCTCGTACGTAATTTGGTTTTTGAAGAAGAATCGATCCAACGCAGCATGTTGCAGCGAATCAACGACAACACATACCGAAATATCATCTAGCTCCAGAGCAGAAATGATTTCCGTATCATCGCGCACCATGATGGCCTGGCCGTCATAAAAGGCGATTCCGGTATATGTCACCCCATATTCATTGTCGCGCGACATGTTCCAATAGCCATTGCGGGCCATCAAATCCACTTCACCCACGCGCAGTGGCGTCATGCGGAACTCGCCTGGATACTCTATAAATGACACCCGGTTCGGGTCGGAGAAAATGGCGGCGGAAACGGCCCGACACAAATCAACATCAAATCCAAACCAAAAGCCATCGGCCGACAGGTTCGAAAAGCCGCGATGTCCCTCATTGGCGCCACACCTGACCGCCCCACGCTCCCGCACGGTTTCCAACGTGTCGGCAAACGAAGTCGCGCTCAAACCAAAAAGGAGCAGGATCAAAACCAGAATTGTACGCACCTGAACACCCAATATGCAAAGAGGCGGCCCAAATCGGGCCGCCTCAATTAATTCCCCGATAGCTATTCAGCAAAGCGAATAACCACCAATAAAGCAAGAGCTCCTAATGCAAAATCTGGCTTAGGAACAATTTTGTCCGCTCATGCTGTGGATTGTCAAAGAACTGCTCAGGGTCATTTTGCTCAATGATTTGCCCCTGATCCATAAAGATCACCCGGTTCGCCACTTGACGCGCAAAGCCCATTTCGTGGGTTACGCAAAGCATGGTCATGCCGGTTTCGGCCAAATTCACCATTACCTCAAGCACTTCCTTGATCATCTCAGGATCAAGCGCCGAAGTGGGCTCATCAAACAGCATGATGTTCGGATTCATGCACAAGGAACGCGCAATCGCCACACGCTGCTGCTGACCACCGGAAAGCTGGCCTGGATATTTGTGCGCCTGCTCGGGAATTTTCACCCGCTCAAGATAGTGCATAGCCGTTTCCTCGGCCTCAGCCTTGGGAATGCCCCGCACCCACATTGGCGCCAATGTGCAGTTTTCCATAATGGTCAGATGCGGGAAGAGGTTAAAGTGTTGGAACACCATTCCCACTTCGCGACGCACCTCATCAATCCGCTTCAAGTCAGAGGTCAATTCAATGCCATCTACAATGATCTGGCCTTGCTGATGCTCTTCAAGGCGGTTGATGCAACGGATAAGCGTGGATTTACCAGAGCCTGAGGGGCCCGCGATCACGATCCGCTCGCCTTTCATCACCTTGAGATTGATGTCTTTCAACACGTGAAAGTCACCAAACCACTTGTTCATATCCGTTATTTCAATTGCCACGTCCGTTTCGGACACGGTCATCTTTGTACGATCTACGGAGATATCTTCTTCTTTTACTTCTGACATCTTATTTACTCCTTATGTCCCGTGTCCAACCGGCGTTCCATATACATGGAATAGCGCGACATCCCGAAACAGAAAACCCAAAATATTGCTGCGGCAAACAAGTAACCTGTTGTGGCCTGGTGCGGTGCTTTCCATTCCACCGCTGACGTGGTGGCTTGCACCGTGCCCAACAAATCAAACAGCCCCACAATCGATACCAATGAGGTATCCTTAAACAGGGCAATGAAGCTGTTCACAATGCCGGGAATCACGTGTTTCAACGCTTGCGGCAGAATGATCAGATACATGGATTTGAAATAGTTCAAACCCAATGCATGAGAGGCTTCATATTGCCCTTTTGGCAGGGCCTGCAGACCGCCACGCACAACCTCCGCCATATAGGCGGTTTGGAAGAGCGCAACGCCAACGAGAGCACGCAGGATTTTGTCAATGGATGTGCCTTCAGGCAAGAACAGCGGCAGCATTACCGACGCCATGAACAATACCGTGATCAACGGCACCGCACGCCACAATTCAATGAAGGCAATCGAGACATATTTAACAAACGGCATTTGAGACCGCCGCCCGAGAGCCAAGACGACCCCCAATGGCAAAGAGACCACAATACCCACGGAAGCGATGATCAATGTGACCATCAGGCCGCCCCATTTTTCTGTTGTGACCTGGGGCAAACCGAAGCTGCCGCCGTTCAACAGAATAATCGCCAAAATCGGCAAGCCGATAAAGAAGGCGATGGCTGAAAGGCCTTTATAAGGAAGATCTGGCCACAGCAAATGGGTGATCAGTAATGCGGCCACGATAAAGACCACATTGGGACGCCAATATTCAGAGTCCGGATAGAACCCGTAAATATAGAAGTCAAACCGATCGGCAACATAAGCCCAGCAAGCCCCGGCTCCCGGTGCCCGACAAGGCGTCCCGTCTTCAGCGATGAAGACAGCGTTGCCAATCAAGAAGTTGAACAGTGTTGGAACTGTCCAGACCAAGAAGGCCAAGGCCACCAGGGTCATCAGTGTGTTTGGAATATCGCTGAACAGATTTTTACGCATCCAGCCCACCACACCGGTTTGGGTAACCGGTGGCGGCATATCGGGCGCCATTTCTGTCCGCACGTAAGCGACTTTATTCGACATAACGGGCCTCCCTCTACCGCTCTGTTAGCGCAATACGCGCGTTGTACCAGTTCATGATTATCGAAGTGAGCAATGAGAAGGTGAGATACACCGCCATTGTCATAAAGATCACTTCAACCGCTTTACCGGATTGGTTGAGCGCCGTGCCCATAAACACGTTCACAATATCCGGATAACCGATCGCCACCGCAAGTGATGAGTTTTTGGTCAAGTTCAGATATTGGCTGGTCAATGGCGGTACGATAACCCGCATCGCCTGTGGGATCACCACAAGGTTCAAACGGTCCCGATCCTTCAAGCCCAGTGATTGAGCAGCCTCTGTTTGCCCTGAGCTCACAGAGACAATACCCGCCCGCACAATTTCTGCGATAAAGGCGGCGGTATAAATCACCAAGCCAAACAGAAGCGCCACAAATTCTGGCGGCAATTGAATGCCCCCTTGGAAGTTGAACCGGTTCAGCTCTGGATAATTGACGTCAAGCGCAGCGCCGGTCACGAACCATGTGAGCGTGGGCACAACGATCAACAACCCAATGAAAACTGGGATATATGGAAAACGTTGGCCCGTTTCTTCAACCCGGCGGATTGACCAGCGTTGCAAGAAAAAACCGCCGATCAGAACGAGAACTACCGCGATCTGCACCCACATGAACGCATCATTTGGGTTTGGATCTGGCAGATAAAGCCCGCGATTGTTCAAATAGACGGAACCACCAATGATTTCCAAACTATCGCGTACCGACGGCATGGATTTAAGCACCGCGAAGTACCAGAAGAACAATTGCAACAGCAATGGCAGGTTGCGGATGACTTCAATATAGATCGTGGCAAGCCGCGCAATGATCCAGTTGGATGAAAGCCGCGCGATACCGATGACAAACCCAAGCATTGTCGCAAGGACAATACCGGTAATCGCCACAAGTAATGTGTTTAATATCCCCACATAAAACACATCGAGATAAGTGGAGGCCCGGCTATATGGGATCAGCGAAAATCCAATATCAAAGCCGGCTGTTGAATCCAGAAAATCGAAGCCTGTCGTTTTGTTCTGTGCCTGTAGGTTGGCGATGGTGTTTTGAACAATCCACCACCCAAACCCAACCAGGACCACGAGCAACAGAATCTGAAACGCGTAGGACCGAAATTGCGGGTCGTATATTAGAGATGATAAGCTGCGGCGTTGCTGCAGCTGTTCCTGACTCTTGGCCATGGCTACCCTTTTTCTTATTGTTGAGTAGTCTTATCTAGGTGTTTTCATTCACCTATTGGCGGGCATTGCCCTCCCCCGAAAAAATGGCCCGACGCCGATGGGCGCCGAGCCAAACAACTCAATTCGGTTTAGCGAATTGGTGGTGAGTACTGAATACCACCTTGTGTCCAGTGAGCGTTCAATGAACCTTCACGTGCGATGCCGATTGGCGTCACGTTGCGTTCATAGATTTCACCGTAGTTACCAACATGCTTGATGATGTTGTATGCCCAGTCATTTGACAGGCCGATATATGAGCCAAACTCACCTTCAACGCCGAGCAAGCGACGTACAGATGGGTTCTCTGAACCAAGCATCTCATCAACGTTGGCTTGGGTTACGCCATACTCTTCAGCTTCAAGAAGTGAGAAGTATACCCAACGCGCGATGTTGAACCACTCGTCGTCACCTTGACGAACTGATGGGCCCAATGGCTCTTTTGAGATGATTTCAGGCAAGATCTTGTGTGAATCAGGATCTGCCAAAGAGAAACGCTCTGCAGCCAAGGCTGATGAGTCTGTTGTGAACACGTCACAGCGACCATCATCATAGGCCTTCACAACTTCGTCCTGGTCTTCGAACACAACTGGGTTGTAGTCCATGCCTTTGGTCGCGAAATAGTCAGCAGCGTTCAGTTCTGTTGTTGTACCGGCTTCGATACATACAGCAGCGCCTGACAGTTCAGTTGCTGAGTTCACGCCAAGATCCTTCGGCACCATAAAGCCTTGGCCATCATAGAACATAACGCCAGCAAAGCTGATGCCCAAGTTGGTGTCGCGGCTCATGGTCCAGGTTGTTGTGCGTGACAACACGTCGATTTCACCTGAAGACAACGCGGTGAAACGCTCTTTAGATGTCAAAGGTGTGAAACGCACAGCTTCTGGATCATCGAAAATTGCAGCAGCCATTGCGCGGCAATAGTCAACGTCAATACCTGACCAATTGTTGTTTTCATCTGGAGACGCAAAACCTGGAGTACTTGGCGACACACCACACTGGATATATCCCTTTTCCTGCACGTCGTCCAAAGTGTCCGCATAGGCGGCTGACGCTGTAAGGCCCAGCGCTGCACCAAGTGCGATTGTTACGATTTTTTTGTTCATAACGTTGCCTTTTTCCTAACCCTTTTAATTATTTTGCCTCCCCCTCCTTGGATGGAGGCTTTGCGTGCTGCACAATTGATTGTGCGCACAAGCGCTATCGAAAAGCACTTTTGCTTTGCGGTCAAGAGTGTTGATAAAAGTAATGCAATTCCTACCCAATCTCAGGTAAGTAATGCGCACAGATAGAAAAAAATGTTTGGTAGTGGTAAAATAAATGAACTCTGACGATACCAATTCAAAACCAAGAAGTCCTGCAACAATAGTTACGCATTACGGCCGTGACCCGGAAAAGCAATATGGGTTCGTGAATCCGCCGATCGTGCGCGGGTCGACGGTGATTTTTCAAAGCTATGATCAACTAAAGGGGCATAAGCGTCCCTATGGATATGGGCGACATGGCAACCCCACCAATGATGCAGTGCAGTCCACGGTGACCGAGTTGGAGAATGGCGCGCAGACCTTTTTGGCACCATCGGGCGTGAGTGCGATCACCACCGCACTGATGGCGGTTCTAAAGACAGGTGATGATTTGTTGGTTTGTGACACAGTTTATGAACCCACCCGACAATTTTGCGATTCGATATTAGAAAAAATGGGTGTGACGACGCGCTATTACGATCCGACGATTGGCGTGGGCATTGAAAAGCTAATTCAGCCCAATACCAAAGCGGTCATGGTTGAGTCGCCCGGTTCACTTACATTTGAGGTTCAAGATATTCCCGCGATCGCCAGCGTATGTGGCCCGAAGGAAATCGCAATCATTGCTGACAACAGCTGGGCCTCTCCGCTCTATTATAAGCCACTTGATTTAGGTGCCAATATTGTCGTCCATGCCGGTACAAAAATGTTCTCCGGTCACTCTGACATCATGTTTGGCACCATCACCACAGATGCCACCTACGAAAAACGGGTACAAAATACCTACCGCGCCTTGGGCGTTTGCGTGGGGCCGGACGACAGCTATTTGATCGCGCGCGGCCTGAGATCGCTGGAGTTGCGCATGCGTGAGCAAGGGCAAAAGGCGCTGGAGATGGCAAAATGGCTGGAAAAGCATCCCCTTGTCGAAACGGTCCTGCACCCTGCTCTGCCGCAGCACCCACAGCATGATATCTATCAGCGAGACTTTACTGGGCCAGGCGCGCTGTTTTCACTCATTCTTAAGCCAGCAGGTGAAGAGGCCGTCGCAGCGATGGTCGACGACATGGAGCTTTTTGCCATGGGCTATAGTTGGGGCGGGTTCGAAAGTTTGATTTTGCCTGTCAAAATTTCCAGCCAGCGTTCAGTGACACAATGGCCCCATGACGGCAACTTGATTCGACTGAATATCGGCCTAGAAGGCATAGAGGACCTGCAGGCCGATTTGTCGGCCGGTTTTGAACGCTACCGCCAAATGGCTAATATAAAGCTGGACTGAGCTGGGTTGGTTTAGATTTTGTAGGGTACCGCCCATCTTAGGCGGTGCCCTTTTTTGTGCCCGTCAAAGCCCCATTTGCGCTTGCGGTATTGGTGATAGACCCACAGGGCGCCGCCAACTCCTAAAAACGTTCCCGCAACTACATCTGAGAAATAATGAACACCGTCGACGATGCGCGAAAGCGCGATCAGAACGGCGCCGATATAGGCCAGTGCGCCCCAGCGTCCGGTTAGAAGATAGATGGCAGTTGCCAAAGCAAAGGCGGTGGTTGTGTGGCCAGAGGGAAAAGATTGAAACGTCCAATCCCCCCATTGCGGCGAAAAATGCAACGTACCAAGTTCGTCCATATGCACAGGCCGCGCCCGGCCAAGCCCGCGCTTGATCAAGGCCGAGACCAATCCCGGCAGAGCCACAGCGGCAAAAACAAAGCCGCAACCTGCACCAAAGGTCCGCAGCCGCCATTGTAGACGATAGCCCAACGGCAAAAGGTTGCTCACAGGGGCAACACCCCAAAACAATAGTGTGGGAATCAATATCCAGTCCGATTCGCCCAAACGAGTAAGCAGTTCGAAAAAGTTGATGATTTGCGGCGGCCAATTGGTCAAGGCGTTCGTCACAGGCGCATCTATCCACATGGCGGTGACAAAAAAGATGGCTGGAGCAAAAATCAGAATGAACAGATAGGTGATGGGCGACCACCTCTTGAGATCAGGACCTGTGAATATGTTTACCATAGGGGCCGCCTTTTGTGATAAATTGGAAAAAAATGCACTTTTTTTCAAAAGGGCAACTATCATGACTTGCCTGACGTCACAAGAATGTGTAAAGCCCTGTCCGGTGATCACATCTCGTGTGAAGCGTCGGAGCATAGCTCAGCCTGGTAGAGCACTGGTTTTGGGTACCAGGGGTCGCAAGTTCGAATCTTGCTGCTCCGACCATCACGAGAAAATGGGGACAAACAGATCATGACAGCACGTATTTTTCGTCCAGCCAAAAATGCCATGCAATCTGGCAAAGGCAAATCGAAACACTGGGTGTTGGTGTTTGAGCCCGAAGCCCCACGTGAGATCGACCCCCTCATGGGATACACCTCTTCAACTGACATGACTTCGCAGATCAAGCTGAATTTTGACAGCCTTGAAGAGGCCGAAAGCTATGCCAAGCGCAAGGGCATTGAATATGTGGTGCAGCAGCCCCATGATACGACACCGAAGAAAGTCGCCTACGCTGACAATTTCCGGTCTGATCGCAAAGCGCCCTGGACCCACTAAATAATCATTGGCTTTTCTGGGTCCCGTAGCTCAACTGGATAGAGCAATTGACTTCTAATCAATAGGTTGCAGGTTCGAGTCCTGCCGGGATCGCCACTATATCGCGGTTCCCTCTCGACTAATGATGAACCCAATCGCTTCGTGTGAATTGTTCGTTACAAGTGAAGTGTAACTAATTAACCTCTATTGAAATAACCATTTCACTCCCCACATCTCAATTGTCCTTAACTCTGGGGGAGAAAATGGAACGTAAAATCAACATTACACAACATTCTGGCACCGGCATGCTTTGGTTTGTCGGCTGGTTATTTACAATCGGCTTTTTAAACCTCAACTTTATTCAGGGCCTGTTCGGATTAGTTGTTTGGCCCTATTATTTGGGTACACATTTCGCACCTATGATTGGCGGCTAATTGAACGGAAACTCGGCGCGCTTGACGAAAAGGCGCTCCGTCTACATAACGTTCGCTGGATGGCGAAAATCAAGGCATTTCGCGATATTTTTGCCATCTCGCAATATATAAAAGCAATGCGCCCGCTTCTGCCGCATTCGGGCAGTTGCGGTCCATCCAAGTTCATCCTTGCTTACACGGCCAAAACCCCACAAGATTAGCGGTGACACGCATAATTGGGGGAGTGCCGAATGGATGTTTTGAAAATTGCGCGCCCTGCGCTGGTTTCTGATCTCAACGACAGTCCTGAGCCTTCTGTTGACGCGCAACGCGCGCAAGCGCTGGTGGAGCGTTGTCCACTACACGCGGAAACCCCGCTGACTGACGCAAAATCGCTGGCCACACAGGCCGGTATCGCCCAACTTTGGATCAAAGATGAGCGCAACCGGATGGGGCTGGGCAGTTTCAAGGCGCTGGGCGCGGCCTATGTGATTGCCTGCGACAAAGAGAAGGGTGAACATGAGGGCCGCACTTATGTGGCGGCTAGTGCAGGCAATCACGGCCTTTCGGTCGCTGCCGGGGCGCAAGCCTTTGGCGCCGCCTCAGTGATCTATCTGGCAGAGAGTGTGCCCGAAAGCTTTGCCGCGCGGTTGCGCGATCATGGCGCTGAGGTCTGTCGCGCCGGTGCGACCTATGAAGACAGCATGGCTGCTGCGCATCAAGCTGCCGAGGAAAATGGTTGGGCGCTGCTGTCTGACAGTTCATGGCCCGGCTATTTTGATCGCCCCCATCGGTTGATGGAAGGCTATTTGGTGCTGATGGCAGAGGCCATTCGCCAAATGCCGACGCCACCCACACATATCTTTTTACAGGCCGGCGTTGGCGGCCTCGCCGGGGCGTGCGCTGCGCTTGCCCGAAAGGCTTGGGGTGACGCGCCGTGTATTATTGTGGTCGAGCCCGACGCGGCACCAGCACTACACGGATCAATCAAGAATGGTGCCCCAGTGGAGAGCAACGGCCCCGTCAGCGCTATGGGGCGGCTGGACTGCAAGATGCCGTCGCTCATCGCGCTCAAGGGACTGGCCCGCGATGCGGATGCCTTTGCGCTGCTTTCTGAAAGTGAGGGTGAGGCCGGGGCGAAAGCGTTGGAAGACGCCGGGATGACATCTGCACCCTCCGGAGCTGCGGGCATTGCTGCGCTGCTGTCGTCAACCAATGCGCAGAAAGCAAAGCTTGGCCTTGATTCGAATTCAGTCGTCCTCACCATCCTCAGCGAAGGGCCAGAATCGTGACGCGCGGATTTCCGGTGAGCGAATTTGAAGCTCGAATGGCCCGCGCGCAGACGCAAATGCAAGTGCACGGTCTCGCCGCCCTCCTCCTGACGACAGAGGCAGAGATTCGATATTTTACTGGCTTTTTGACCCGCTTCTGGGAGAGCCCTTCCCGACCGTGGTTTCTTGTGATTCCCGCCAGTGGCAAGCCGATTGCCGTGATCCCCAGCATTGGAGCCGCCCTGATGGCCCAGACCTGGATTGAGGATATCCGAACCTGGTGTGCGCCCCATCCTATCGATGATGGCGTGAGCTTGCTCAGCGACACGCTGAACGCCGTCGCTGGCACCGGACAAATTGGCATACCATCCGGGCCTGAAACCTTTGTCCGGGTTCCGCAGGCGGATTGGCGGCGGATCGACAGGGCAACAAAGGGGAGCATCGTTTCGGATAACGGGATCACTGCAATGCTTCGCGCAGTCAAATCCCCTGCTGAAATTGAAAAGATCGCCACGGCTTGCACCATCGCGGGTGGTGCCTTTGCCCGAGTGCCAGACATTGCCGGTCTGGGCACCCCGCTTTCAGAGGTTTTTCGTGCATTCCAGAAATTGCTTCTCGATGAAGGAGCCGATTGGGTGCCTTATCTGGCAGGTGGCGCCGGCCCGGAGGGCTATGCCGATGTGATTTCGCCAGCGACTGAGCGCCCCCTCGCAGATGGCGACGTATTGATGCTGGACACTGGCGCGGTTTTTGATGGCTATTTCTGTGATTTCGACCGAAACTTTGCCATCCGAACCGCTTCTGACACTGCTCGTAATGCACAGGCGCGGCTGATTGACTCTATCGATCGGGCGGCCGATATAGCCTGCCCCGGCACAACAGCCGCGCAATTATTTCACGCCATGGACGACGTCCTGACTGGCGGCGCGGGCGGATCGGATGCGGGGCGATTGGGCCACGGCCTCGGCATGCAATTGACCGAGGGGCTTTCGCTCATTCCGGGCGATCACACTGAATTGCGGCCGGGCATGGTCATAACCCTGGAGCCAGGCATAGAGACGACACCGGGCCGGATGATGGTTCATGAAGAAAACATCGTGATCACCGAGAGTGGCTGTCGTTTTCTCAGTCCGCGCGCGGGTGCAGATTTGGAGGTGTTGCGATGAAAATCGAGTATGAAACGGTGCCTGATCTTAAGCCTGCGCTCGGTCTAATTGTGTTGCAGGCGGACGAAACCCTTGAGCAGGACATGCGACGCTTGATGCCTGGGCGGGTTGAGCTACATACCACGCGAATCCCATCAGGGGATGCGGTGACCCGCGAAACATTGGCTGCAATGGCCTCCCGGTTGACGGGGGCGGCAGCACTTTTGCCGCCGGCAGCGCAGTTTGACTGTATCGGCTATGGGTGTACCTCTGGCGCGGCAGAAATTGGCGCCGACATGGTGGCCAATTATGTGCGCGCGGGCCGCAGCACTGCCCATGTGACCAATCCGCTGACGGCGCTGATCGCCGCCTGCCAAAACCTGTCCATTCACCGGTTGGCGCTGCTTTCGCCCTATGTGGCGGATGTATCGGTCAAGCTGCGAGACGCTCTTCAGATCGCCGGTGTGGCGACACCCGTTTTTGGCAGCTTTGAGGAACCGGAGGAATCAAAAGTTGTGCGCATTTCCGCCACCTCGATCCGCGCCGCCGCGCAAGAACTAGCCGCCCAAGGAGATGTTGACGCCGTCTTTTTGAGCTGCACCAATCTGCGCACTGTCGATATTATTGATGAGATGGAGCAGACGACCGGCCTGCCCTGCCTCTCCAGTAATCAGGTATTAACCTGGCATATGGGCCAGCTCAGCGGCTATGACGCCGATATTCCGGGGGTGCTGGGCAGAATGCATAATTCGACCTAACCGGTTCAGCTTGCTCGCCCTATCCTTGCAGCAAATGCGGGACAAACAGCACCAAACCCGGCAGCGCCAGCAAGAGCGCGACGCGCAATAGCTCCACAGTGAAAAACGGCATGACGCCCTTGTAGGTCTCAGCCATTGTTGTGTTTTTGCTGAGACCTGAAATCACAAACACATTCATGCCTACCGGTGGCGTGATCAACCCCAGCTCAACCACTATCAGCGCAAGGATGCCGAACCAGATTTTCAGATCCTCGGTGCTCATGCCAAAGGCTGCACCGTCCGCGCCTTGATAAAGCCCGCCATTCACTTCCACGAGCACCGGCCAGAAAAATGGCACCACCAAAAGGATCATCGAAAGGGAATCCATCAGACAGCCGAGGATGATCAGCGCGATCAATAGCGCAATCAGAATGGAAAAGGCGGGCAAGCCGCTTTCAATGGCCCAGGACGCAGCGGCTTGCGGGACGCCAGCACGCGACATAAAGATTTTGAGCATTTCGGCGCCCAGGAGGATCAAATAGATCATGCCGGCGGTGCGGGCCGTATCAAACAGGGCAGATTTGGCATCTGCCCAGTTGAGTTGTTTGCGCACAAGGCCATAGACGGCCACGAGAAAGACACCAATTGCGGCGGCGGGGGTTGGGTTATAGAGCCCAAGATAAATGCCGCCAATGACCACGGCAAAGATAAGCAGCACCGGCAACACCGCATAGGTGGCGCCGCGGCGCGCTTGTTTGCTGATCCGTTCTGCTTTGGGCGCCAGCTGGGGCCGCACGCGCACTACAATGGCGATGGCGATCAGGAAAAACACAACTGCGATCAGACCGGGCACCAGAGCGGCCATAAACATAGTGACGATATTTGCCTCGACGATGATTGCGTAGATCACCAACACAACGGACGGCGGAATCAATATGCCCAGCACACCGCCTGCGGCGATGGTGCCGGTGGCCAAGCTTCCAGCATATTTCAGGCGTTCCAGTTCGGGCAGCGCGACCTTCCCCATGGTTGTGGCCGTCGCCAACGAAGAGCCGCATACAGCGCCGAAAATGGCGCACGCGGCCACGGCAGACATGGCAGCCCCACCGCGCAGCCAGCCCAGCCAAGCCTGCGCCGCCTGAAACAAATCACGCCCCATGCCGATTTTTGTGGCCAGCGCGCCCATCAGCAAAAACATCGGGACCACGCTCAAATCATAAATGGAGAACTGGCCATAAGCCAACGTTTTGAGCTGGGACAAGAAGATCGCTGGGCCATTGAGCAGCGTTACGCCGATACCGCCCACCAGAATCATGGCGAATGCGATCGGCATGCGCAGAATGATCAACACAATCAAAAAGAAGGTGCCCAAAAGGCCAAGGCCAAAGGCGCTGGTCAGCCACTCAATCATGCGAAGCGTCCTTTATGCCGGTGCCGAGTTGAACAAGTGCCACAAGGCTCCATAAAAACAAAGACGCCAATATCGGCACGAATGCGACCCAATGGGGCAATTGCAAAATGGCGGTTTGATAGCCATAGCGCCATTGATCGACCAAACCAAAACTCATGCGCCACAGGAGCAACGTTGCGATCAGGAGTGATACCAACGTGGCCACCTGCTGCAGCAAGCGGCGCGGCCGTTCGCCAAGCCGTTGGGTAAAAATATCAGCCGCCAAATGTGCCCCATCACGCTGACACAGCGGCAAAAAACAGAACACGGCGATCGCCACGCCCATTTCCGTTAATTCAAAGTCGCCTGCAAAGCCAATGGCCAGCGCGTTGAGCAAAGTGGCCCACACATTGACCAGAATAACTCCCACCAGCAAGGCACCCCCTAGAAGGGCTAATCCGTCAACGGCGCGATGCAACACGTCATTATTGCTTTTTGGCTCGTGCGTCATATGTTCCCCAATCGCTCGCAGCTTTGATGGGCGGTATGGCCAACACTGTCAAGCATGCCCTATCCATTTGGCCAATAAGCTACCAGCACAAACCCCAAAATGGTTACGGCAACAATGATTAGGCCAAACGCTTTGAGATTTTGCCCGGCCCAGTCCGATAGGCGTTCGCCAAGCAGCAAAAAGGCCAAGGCAAAGGCGTAAAAGCGAAGCGCACGGCCCGCGAAGGCCGCGCCAATAAAGAGTAGCAGGTTGATTTTCAGCACACCTGCGCCAAGGCAGACCAGTTTGAAGGGTAACGGAGTGACAGCCCCCAAAAAAATGGCGGAGATCGCGGCCCATGCGTTTTGGTCGGCTTCTTGTTGAAACTCGGCGAAAGCGCGCTCTAGCCCATAGGTGGAGATAATCCATTGGCCGATCGTTTCCAGAAATGCGTAGCCGATCAGATAGCCTGCAAGGCCACCAAAAACTGAAGCAATCAAGGCGATATTGGCAATTGTCAGCGCCTTTTTCGGCGCCCCTATCATCATGGGCAAGGCGATCACATCGACGGATATGGGCAGAATAGCGCTTTCCAGGAAAGACGTGGTGGCCAAAAGGCTGTAGGCCTTTTTAGATGTTGCGCCGCGGCGCAATTGGGCGGCATCCACCTGCCAATTCGTCCACTTCATCGTCGTTTATCCGTTCATGCGCGGATGGCGCACCTGATCCCCCGGCTTCAATCCATATTGTGACGAAAGCCCACCATTGATCTCCAACACAAAGCGCACTGGATATTTTGAGGGAATGGCCGTCGGGTCTTGGGGAATAGCGTTTTGATGAATATGTTTGATCACACCCTGTTCATCGATGAAAATCATATCGAGCGGAATAAAAGTGTTGCGCATCCAAAAAGAGACTTCGCGGCTTTCCTTAAAGTCGAACAACATGCCCTCGTCACGCGGCATCTTGGTGCGGAACATTAGGCCCTTGCGGCGAGATTCCGGCGTGTCTACCACCTCCACGGTGATCGGAATGTCGCCTAGATCAGTTCGGAGCACAACTTTGTTGTCGCTTTGCCAGCAACCGCTTAGCGCCAGCGCCAAAAAAATAACGCCCAGCAGCTTTACCGAGCGTTGCGCAAGATTCCATAGCATGTTGGCTACCAATCTAGTGCGAAGACGGTGCTTCGCCCCAATCATCTGGACGAATTTCAGCGACCATCAGCCCTTTGGGGCCATCGCCATAACGCGCCAGCACAAATTGACCGGGCCGCAGCTCTGTTAAACCAAAGCGGCGCAGTGTCTCCATATGAATAAAAATATCAGGATGCCCCTCACCTTTGGACAGAAAGCCAAAACCGCGCAGGCGGTTAAACCACTTCACTTCCAAACGCTCAAGTTTGGAGGTTGGCTCTACCACCACATGGGTACGCGGGGCAGGCATTTGCGAGGGGTGCTTGGCCGTGGACTCATCCATGGAAAGAATGCGGAAGGCTTGCAAGCCACCGGGGCGGTCAAGCGCTTCGCACACAATGCGCGCGCCTTCATAGGCCGTTTTATAGCCGTCACGGCGTAGACATGTCACATGGACCAACACATCGGGCATGCCATTGTCTGGAACGATGAAACCGAACCCTTTCGCCACGTCAAACCATTTGATCGTGCCGGAAATCTCGATGACATCAACCGAGCCCTCTTCCGCGTCACTGCGCGCCCGGTCCAGATTGCTTTGATCGCGCTCATATTCCAAATCGGAATTCAGATCCGGTGTGCTCTTGGCCCCCATTTTGCCGTGTCCTCTTAAATTGACCTGCCCGCCACAGCCAGGTTACTCAATTACTCCTAATCAAACGAGTTTGTCCGATTCAGAGTGATTTGTTAAGAGTTTAATTGCTTTTTATTAACCATTCAACCAAGCGGCTGATTGTTCAAGGTTTTTTGAACATGCGCGAACGTCCCGCGGTTTTATCGGAACCGATTTTATGCTCAGTTCGTTGGGTCGCATGACTAATTAATCCACCAGAAAAGTTAGGCAAAATATGAAATATCTGCACACAATGGTTCGTGTTTCGAACATTGAGGAAAGCCTCCGATTCTATTGTGAGGGCCTTGGTCTGCAAGAGAATCGGCGCGTCGATAACGAGAAAGGCCGATTCACGCTGATTTTCCTCTCGGCGCCCGGTGATGAAGACGCTCAAGTTGAGCTGACGTACAATTGGGACCCGGAAGAATATGATGGCGGCCGCAATTTTGGCCACCTCGCCTATCGGGTAAAGGACATTTACGCGCTTTGCCAGCATCTCATGGATATGGGCTACACCATCAACCGCCCACCGCGTGACGGGCATATGGCCTTTGTCCGTTCGCCGGACAAAATCTCCATCGAGCTCTTGCAGGAAGGCGATCATTTAGAACCGAAAGAGCCCTGGGCCAGCATGAGCAACACGGGCGAATGGTAAAATTGAAAATAGAAAATTAACCATTTGTTTAAACCGGCGATTAGGCATCGCCGGTTTATTTTTGGCCAAACGCAAAACAATCTCCTTTAATGGAATCGGCTTGGCCACATGCAACATTTCACTACATTGCTGCGCCCGCTGCTTGCCGCGCTGATCACTTCAGCGATTCTGGCGGGCTGTGCCTCCTTGGGCGGCTTTGATGCCTCTAAGCACTATGACAAGAAATATGGCATCTACGTTGCCAATGATGATGTGAACACTTTTTGTCTGTTGCCCAAGCTACGTTATGTCCTTTGGAAAGCCGAGTTGCGTTTTGGCCGACCGGTTGTGGTGTCCTCTGGCTTCCGCAATCCGATTCACAATTTCATGGTCGGTGGCGCGTGGGGTTCCTATCACCAGAAATGCATGGCAGCGGATATTTTTATCCCCGGCGTCTCAAAATCCAAATTGATTGCCTTTATGCGCACCCAATCACAAGTGGGTGGGCTTGGGTGTTATCCGGGGCGCAAATTCATTCATGTGGATATTCGAGGGCGGCCAAGCGGTTATAAACAACCTGTGCAATTTAAAGGATGTTGAGATAGCGAGAAATTCGGGGTTTTTGTCAGTTTTTTGAAAAAAAGACGAAAAAAAATGAAAAAGCCTCTTGCGTCTTTTGAAGAACGTCAATATACGGACAACCACCGTTCGAGGCGCCCTTCGTCTAGCGGTCTAGGACGCCGCCCTTTCACGGCGGAAACACGGGTTCGAGTCCCGTAGGGCGTACCAACGGTCCTCATGATGTGAGGATCAAACGAACGACAAGAAACCGGCCTCTGGCCGGTTTTTTTGTGCTTTAAGAAATCACCCTAACAAATTGATTACAAATTAAATTCATTTGCTCGGTGACACCTCGCGGGTTTTGCCCTGCGCCAGCACCGCTCGAAACGGATGTTCGGCTGGCGGCAAGGCCGTAAACACTTTATACATCAAAGAACATGTGGTGCGGGACTGAAGCTTGATGGCGCTAAAAACACTAAAAAAGTTGGACATTTTTGATCGTTTGCTGATTGCAATTATCGCGGCATTTATCCTTTTGAAGCTGCTGTTGATGACGCAGGCAGGCCTGCTTGATGACGAAGCCTATTATTGGGTTTGGGGCCAGCGGCCGCAGCTTGCCTATTTCGACCATCCAGCGCTGGCCGCATGGTTGATCGGTTTAACACAGTTGATTTTCGGCGATGGCATTCTTGGCGCCCGTATGAGCGCCTTGTTCAGTTTTGCGGGCACCAGTTACATGTTATGGCTGTTCGCGCGTCGTATGCGCCCTGTGGCGCCTTTGAGGGCATTTCTGGTCGCCGAGATTGCCCTGCTCGCCTCTCCGACCTTTTTTGCCTGGACCACAATTGTCTATTTTGATCATTTACTGATCTTTTTGAGTCTGGCTGCGATCTATAATTATGCGCGTTTTCTGGATTCGCCCACGGATGACCGCACCGGCATCGCCGCCCTATATTGGGCGGCCTTTTATCTGGGGTTGGCGGCGCTAACCAAATATAGCGCGCTGTTCGTCGGGCTCGGTTTTGCTCTGGTGATTATATGCTCCCCCAGATACTGGCCGCATCTGCTGCGCCCTCATCTTTATTTTGCCGCGTTGCTGGCGATTGCGCTGCAAGCGCCGACACTGATTTGGAATTTACAAAATGATTTTGCCTCTTTCGCCTTTCATCTTTACGATCGGCATTCTGGACCCTGGTGGCAAAGCTATGCGGCGCATTATTTCATTCGCTATTTCCTTTACACCTTCATCCTATTTAGCCCTTTTTTGGCGCTAAGCTTGTGCCGCATTCGGTTGATCCGTGCTGAAAATCAGTTCACCAACACGCTGGCATGGCTGATGCTGTTTGTCAGCGGCACCACGATGGCATTTTTGCTGTCGATGGTGATGACCGTGTCAAGCCATTGGTATTGGACTGACCTTGCCTATCTTGGCCTTATTGTCTTGGCCCCTGTGTTGATGGGGACCAGTTGGCTGCTTTGGCCCCATATTGCGCTGGGGTTAGTGGCAGCTGTGTTGGTGACAATCAATTATGGCCTTTTGCCCTTGGCTGCGTTTTTTGGTGTGCATGACGTAGAAACAGGCAAAACATATGGCTGGGATCAAGTTGTGGCAGCTGTAAAGGCAGCCGAAAGTGAATATCAGGCTGATTTTATCGGCACCAGCCGGTTTAAAACCGTTGCTCAGCTCAATTATCACGCAAAGCGGCAGGATATATTTGAGCTATCTCCACAGAAGTCCCAATTTGATTTCTGGCAAAATCTGGACGCGCTTGATGGTCAGAATGGGCTCGTGCTGCACGACGAACAAGCCAAAATTGACCATCTTACGGGCCAATTTGAACAAATTCAGCTTGTAGATGAAATTGATATTGAGCGTTTTGGCTTTCCCATCTACCGCTATCAGCTCTATTTCGGCACCAATTCCCAGCCACAAGAAGATTGAATAAATGCAATTGACCAAAGAACCAACCTATTTGCCGTCTATTCGATCACTAGGTGTGGTTGCGGGGCTGTTGCTGCTGTTAAAACTGGCGATTACATTCGGCATGGCACCGCTCGGTGACGAAGCCTATTATTGGCGCTGGGCGCAAACGCCCGAGCTCTCCTATTTCGATCACCCCCCATTGGGTGCATGGCTGATTGCAGCAGGTCAAGCGGCCGGCCTGAGTGATATTTTGGGCATGCGTGCTGTGACACTGCTGACAACAGCTGGCACACTCTATTTCATTTGGCAGATCATTGGCCATTATCGCAGCAACGACGCCCATATTTCTCATGGGCACTTGTTTCTGTTTGTGGCCACAATGCTCTATGCCTCTCCCACCATGCTGGTGTGGTCCAGCCTGATCTATCACGACCATTTGTTGATTTTTCTGGCCAGTGGCGCCTATTTCTATCTAGGGCGTTATCTGGATCGCGCAGGACGCCAACAAAGTGATTTGAGGGGTCTTTATCTGGGCGCCCTGTTTTTGGGACTGATGGGCCTCACCAAATATAGTTCAGTTTTTTTGGGGCTGGCGCTTGCCTTGGTGATCTTGTTTTCCAGCAAATTGCGGTGGCAATTGAAATCGCCCCATCTTTATCTGGCTGCTTTGCTTACGTTTTCCTGCATGTTGCCGTTGTTGGCGTGGAATTTTTTCAATGATTGGGCGTCTTTCGGATTTCATTTGAATCAAAGGCACGGGGCGGATTGGCTAGACCGGTTTAACCCCATAGCGCTATTTAATTTTGTTGCTGCGACCTGGTTCTTGTTTGGGCCCTTCCTGATCACAGCCCTCATCAATCAGTTCCGTCGCAAATATACAAAAGACGCCCCGCGCTATCTGATGCGACTGGTGCAATATACATTTGTGCTCTCCACCCTCGCCTTTGCCACCGTTTCTGCCTTTGCTTATACGCTTTGGTATTGGAGCGATCTGGCTTATCTGGGCCTATTGCTGCTCATCCCATATCTTATGCGCTCAAAACTTGCGATTTGGGGGCATTATATATTTGGGCTTCTTTTGATTACCCTGACCAGCTTTCACTATATTGTGGCGCCCGTCACTGTGTGGATTCCAGGTTATGACAAAGAAGCCTCCAGCGTCTATGGCTGGCCGGAAATCGCAGACTGGGTGGAGACCCAGGCGAACAATTTGGATGTCGATCACATTGCCGCGCTGCGGTTCCAGTCCGCCAGCATGCTTAGCCTGGCGACGGGCAATTTGGATATATTTGCAATCGATAGCCGTCCTACACAATTTGATTATTGGCACTTGCCCCATGCGGCAAAAGGACAGGATGTGCTGGTTCTTAAGGATAAAGTGGCATCAAACACACTGCTGACGCAAAGGTTTGATGATCTGCACCTTATTGACGAGCTAACGATCACGCGATTTGGCGCGGAGATTTATCGCTATCAACTATATCTGGGGCGCAATTTCACGCCGTAATCCAACGATCAGTCGATCCGCTTATATTGATAGACACCAACGTCAATCATCTTCTCGGCGAAGCCCGCCTCGCAATAGGTCAGATAGTAGACCCATTTGCGTTTGAAGGTCTCGTCAAAGCCGAGTTTCTCGATCTTATCCCAATTGGCCAAAAATGCTTCACGCCACGTCGCGAGCGTCTTTGCATAGGATTGCCCGAACATCACTTGCTGCTCAAGTTTCAATCCCACATTCTCGCCCTGTTCGCGCATCACCCTGTCGGTGAGCAACATGCCGCCGGGGAAAATATAACGCTGGATAAAATCAACATTGTTGCGATATTCTTCAAAGTCATTCTCGTCGATCACAATCGCCTGTATGGAGGCGGTGCCGCCTGGTTTCAGCCGGTCGTGGACGGTTTGAAAATATGTGGGCCAATGATCTTCACCTACCGCTTCAATCATTTCGATGGAACATACGTGATCAAATTGACCTTTGGTGTCGCGATAGTCTTCAATCACCAGTTTAGAAAAATTGTCCAACCCTTTATCGGACAACCGCTTTAGACCATATTTGTGCTGCTCTTTCGACAAAGTGATGCCGCACAGATTGGCCTGATAATCTTTGGCGATCGTCTCGGCAAAGGCCCCCCAACCACACCCGATTTCTAGCACATCACTGCCGGGTTTCACGCCGGCCAAATCGGCAACGAGATGATTTTTGGCCCATTGCGCGTCGGTGAGTGATTGGTTTTCGGCCGTATAATAGGCGGATGAATAAATCATCGACTCGTCCAGCCAGAGCTCGTAGAAATCATTGCCGAGATCATAGTGCTCAGCAATATTCTTTTTCGATCCCTCGCGCGTGTTCCGCCGCGAAATATGGTAGGCCATATCCTTGGCCGCTCGGTGGAAAAAGCCCGGTTTAGCCTCACTCAGCGCTTCGCGGTTCATCAAAAAGAATTTGAATACGGCCAACAAATCATCGCATTCGATGTCTTTGTTCATATAGGCTGCAGCGAAACCCACCGTACCGCGGCGCGCCGCTTCAATCAGAAGTCTAAAATTGTTGAGCTTGAGCGTTGCCTTTGGCCCGGCATTTTCTGGGTTCCCCACATAGCCGACGCGGCCCGAAGGCAAAATGACTTTGATACTGCCATGGGGCACATCTTTAATGATCCGGCGCGCGGCACGGTGCAACATAAAAGACAGAAATTTAGAGGCCAAAGTCGGTGACGACCGCTGTTGGTCAAATGCCAAATCACTCATACGCTATACTCTTGAACCTTCGCCAAACTTGATGGAATTAACCTTTTTTGTCCGGCTCAAGACCTCCCTAATTGTGCTCAAAATTTTATCGGCGAATGTGAAAAATTCAAGCCTTTTAGGAATCTTGTTGATTTTAAATGACATTTTTGCCACCCCAGACAACCATAGGCGTTTTTTACGATGATTTTGCGGCATCCAAAATTCTAAGTTGAGGTTCTTCTCGACCCTGCCAATGGTTAATGTTTAACGCGCCAACTATATGAATTGGATCACTATTTTTTGCATTAAGCAGCATTTGTCCTAACGGTGTATCGGCTGCTCGGAACGCAATGCCGTTCAGCCGTGCTCGATCGGGGGAATTGATGGAGATCCGGACATGCCCGCCAACACCGACAATGTCGGCAAAGGCAACCCGATGTGCCGGAAATGCGAACAATGGACCAGGATTGCCCGCGCCAAAGGGGCCTGCCCGTTCAATTTGATGGATAAAATCAGCCGTCGCCCCACGAGCGGTCATTGCGGCATCAATTTTTATCGTGTTCTGTTTGCGCGCGTCCTGCACATTCTCAGCCAATTTTTCCGCCAAAAACGCTCGGAAATGGCCGATTTCGCCCGATCCAATTGAAATGCCCGCAGCCATGGCATGACCACCGCCTTTGGTGAGCAATTTTTGCTCCACCGCAGAGATCACGGCTTTGCCCAAATCAACACCGGGGATGGAGCGGCCAGAGCCGGTGCCTGAGCCATCCGCCTTTTGTGCGATGGCAAAGGCGGGGCGATTGAACCGTTCTTTCAGCCGCGCGGCCACGAGCCCCACGACACCTTGGTGCCAATCTGGCGAGGCCACCACGATAACGGGTGGGCCTTCCCCATCGCCAATTTCGGCTTCAGCCACCGCCACAGCTTCTTCCACAGCCTGCTTTTCAATGGCTTGTCGTTCCGCATTCAAACCTTCCAGTTGCTCTGCAATATGCATCGCCTCATGCTGGTCGTCGCAAGAAAGTAGCCGTGCCCCTAGCGAAGCATCGCCTATTCGCCCACCTGCATTTATGCGCGGGCCGAGCAAAAAGCCCAGATGATAGGCGTTCAGCGGGCCCGATACGCGCGCCGCCAGCGCAAGCGCTGCAAGCCCTGGATTTTTGCCGGAGCGCATCACGTCTAGCCCACGTTGAACAAAGGCACGATTTAATCCCTGCAAGGGCACCACATCGCAAATTGTAGCCAGCGACACCAAATCGGTGAGGTGCATCAAATTGGGCAATTGTCCCGAATTCCCCCGTTCTTTCAGCACCCGATTGAGCGCAACCAGCACCATAAAGGTCACGCCTGCGGCGGCCAAATGCCCCAATCCAGAAATATCGTCTGGACGGTTTGGATTGACCACTGCGTTGGCGTTCGGCAATTCATGGGCCACCTGATGGTGGTCGATCACCAGCACATCTATGCCGCGTTGGCGCGCATGAGCAATAGGTTCAAAAGAAGTGGCACCGCAATCGAGTGTGATGATGAGTTGCGCGCCCTCATCAATCAGTTGATCCATTGCCGGGATATTGGGGCCGTAGCCCTCAAAAATGCGATCTGGGATGTAGGTCGCTGGCGCCAGCCCGACCCCGCGCAGATAGCGGGTCATCAATGCACAGGAGGCAGCACCATCCACATCATAATCGCCGAACAACGCGATATTCTCGCCATGTTCTACGGCCTGTACCAACCGCTCAACAAGCGCATCCATTTGAGTCAGCGTGCTGGGATCGGGCATCAAATCGCGCAAGGTGGGCTGCAAAAACTCTTCTGTACCATCTAAGGGCACCTCGCGTCCCGCCAGAATGCGCGCCAAGATTTCGCTGATGCCATATTGCTGCGCCATGGCGGTCGCTGTGCGCATCTGCGCCGCGTTCAACCGGTCAATCCAGGCGCGTCCGTTTACGGACTTTTCTACCTTCAAAAAGAAGTCTTTTTCTTCAAACATAACGCGAACCTATCTGGTCTCGCCCTATGATGTGAAGCAAATAATGGCATAAAAAAAAGGCGCGCAGTGATCGCGCGCCTTCAACCGTCAATTGGTCGATCTATATATCGCGCAAATGCCGCGCATTGATTTGGCGTACAGTCTTGGACCATGAGCGCATAACAATGGTCGATGTTTCCACATGCTTGGGACGAATTTTCACGCCATCCAGCATGGATCCATCGGTTACACCTGTAGCCGCGAAAAGCACATCGCCGGAGGCCAATTCGTCAACCGCGTATTTGCGGTCGTGATCTGTGATGCCCAACCGCGTCGCGCGGGCACGCTTCTCGTCGTTGTCCAGCACCAGGCGCCCCTGCATTTGGCCACCAACGCAACGCAGTGCCGCTGCAGCCAAAACGCCTTCTGGCGCGCCTCCGGTGCCCATATACAGATCAATACCGGTCTCGTCGCGATCTGTGGTGTGGATCACGCCAGCGATATCACCATCATTGATCAATTTGATCGAGGCGCCGATTTCGCGGAGCTCGTCGATAATATGAGCATGGCGCGGTCGATCCAGCACACACACCGTGATATCTGCGACCGTCACACCGCGTGCTTTGGCCACCGCTTCGACATTTTCTGTCGGTGTGCGATCAAGGTCGATAATGCCGGGCTCATAGCCGGGGCCCACTGCGATTTTTTCCATATAGACATCCGGTGCGTGCAACAGCCCGCCACGTTCCGCCATGGCCAAAACGGCAAGCGAATCATGCTGATTTTTGGCGCACAGCGTGGTGCCTTCAAGCGGGTCCACAGCAATGTCGACTTTTGCCCCTTTGCCAATGCCCACTTCTTCACCGATAAACAGCATGGGCGCTTCGTCACGCTCGCCCTCGCCGATCACAACACGGCCATCCACGGAGATTTTGCCTAGTTCCTCGCGCATGGCTTCCACGGCCGCGCGATCCGCCGATTTCTCGTCGCCTTTGCCGCGCCAATGAGCGGCCGCAATGGCGGCATTTTCCGTCACGCGTACAATTTCAAGGGTCAGGTTACGATCAACAATCGCCTCAGCGGTGATTGTAGATTTAGCTGTCATTGCCATTTTATTGCCTCTGCCTTTTCAACTTTGGCGTTAAAACCGCTCGATCCGGATCACTTGCGGTTTTCCAACGATAAAGCCATCTGCCGCAATCCGATCAATGGTCTGCCGCACTGACTGCTCAAGGGTCTTTTGCGTGATCAACACAACGGTCCGCGTTGCCTCGCTTTTTGTCTCAGGGTCATTCACCACCAGATCTGGCCGTTGAATAACGCTTTCAAGCGAAATTTCGCTTTCCCCCATGCGTGACGCTATAGCAGCAAGTGCGCCAGGAATGTCCCTAGCATTTAGTCGAATAAAGTAGCCGCCTTCATGCTCACGCATGCGTGCCTTATCGTAAGGCTCGAGTTCGGCCACAGGCAAGCCCAATGGAGGCACATGGGTGCCCCGCACGCAATCAAAAATATCCGAAATGACAGACGCTGCCGTGGCATCGCCCCCTGCACCAGGCCCGGCCAGCAATAATTCTTCCACGTGGTCCGTTTCTAACGACACCGCATTAAGTACACCGTCAATTCCAGCGATAGTGCTGGTTTTTGGCACAAGTGTGGGGTGCACACGCTGCTCAATGCCGTCCGGCGTGCGCTGGGCGACACCCAGCAGCTTGATATCAAAGCCCAAATCGCTGGCCACCTTGATGTCAGCCTGATCAATGCGGGTGATGCCTTCAACATACATTTGATCCGCTGCAATTTTGCAGCCAAAACACAGGCTGGTGAGGATCGCCAGTTTATGTGCGGTATCAAACCCTTCGATATCAAAAGTCGGATCAGCCTCGGCATAGCCAAGCTCCTGCGCGTCTTTCAGGCAATCCTGAAAATTAATGCCTTCATTGGTCATACGCGTCAGAATATAATTGCAGGTGCCATTCATAATGCCATAGACACGCTGTACCTGCGCCAGTCCAAGGCCTTCCCGCAAAGTTTTAATAATCGGAATACCGCCAGCTACTGCCGCTTCGAACCCGAACTGGGTGTTGGTTTGCTCGGCCAGATGCGCGATTTCCACCCCATGCTTGGCGATCAGTGCCTTGTTGGCGGTGACCACCGGCTTGCCGAGTTCAAGTGCAGCGCGAATCGAGGCAAGCGCTGGGCCGTCCTCGCCCCCCATGAGCTCCACAAAAAGGTCAATATTGTCGGACTTTGCCAACGCGACTGGATCGTCAAACCAAGCCATCTCGGACAGATCGACTCCCCGATCTTTAGACCGCGATCGAGCGGAGATCCCTGTGACCACGATTTGCCGCCCAAAGCGCTGCGTCATGCGCTCCTGATCGTTCAAAAACATTGAAATGAGCGAGGCCCCAACGGTACCTACACCTGCAATGCCTACACGAAGGGGAGCTTCGTTCTTCATATCTTGCCTTTCCGTTTCGCGCATTTGCGCCAATATTCTTTTGCGTGTTTCTGCGCGCGGTTCGCGACCTTTGCGCAGGTTAAATACAAATAAGGGATCCGCAGCAAACTCTCGTCCGAAGCGGCTGGGCGAACATCCTGTTTCCGCCAAAAACCCTTCTATTTGTGCCAAAAATTCTGCCTGCTCGGACATACCTATAAATCCTACACCACATTTCCTACACCCCGATAAACAGATAAAAGTCCTACAGGTCAAGTCTTGTGTGTAGGAAATATACCCGCGCGCAAAAGAAAGCCGCGCTGACGCGCGGCTCAAATGATTTGGCTTGGTTCAAATTTTAGCGGTCAATTGCTACCGGCGTCGTCTTCCGCAGCCGCTTGCAGCGCCTCACAAGCTTCTACCTTTGCTCGGGTTTTGGCATCCATGTTCTCAGGGTCATAGGTAAAGGCGGCACATGTTTCCAATGTGAGCATTTCCCCATCGGGCCCGACAACTTGGTGAGCCTCTTCCGCTTCGCCATCGGTCAGCCTGTCGAGTGCTTTTTCGGCCTCGTCGGCTAATTGCTGTGCGCCAGACTGCGTCTGCTCAAACGCTTTTTTGGCCTCTTCACCCAACTTTTCAGCGGCTTGCTTGCCCTCTTCGGTCAATCTGTTGACGTTGTTTTCTATGTCTTTGGCGACTTTCTCAGCTTGCGTCTGTGCGTCTTTGACCACATCACCACGCTCGTCTTCCGTCGCACTCTCAGATTGTTGCTGCGAATTTTCCTGAGATTGGACTTCCACCTCAGCCTCTTTTTCAGCTTCAGGCACTTCTTGTGGCGTATCGCAGGCTGCGAGCAGCCCTACCGCCATTAATGATAGGAGAATCTTTTTCATCGTAACCCCTTTATGACGCCCGTTCACGCAGCGCGCGCTCGCGCCCTACCCCATCAACATTTCCAAAAAGAATTGGTTCCGGATTAAAACAAAAAACGCCGCACAATTTGTGCGGCGCGGATGTTGTTTGATTGTCAATCTGCTGCTCAGCTTTTCAGCTTCACAATATTGTCGCCCATACCACCATGCTTTTGCATGAAACGTTTTACGTTCCGCGCCGCCTGACGGATACGTTGTTCGTTTTCCACCAGCGCGATACGGACATAATTATCGCCATATTCGCCAAAGCCAAGGCCGGGGGCAACCGCCACATCCGCTTCCGTGATCAGCAATTTGGCGAACTCAAGCGACCCCAAATGGGCGAACTGGTCGGGAATAGGCGTCCAGGCGAACATGGTGGCCGGCGGTGAGTTTACTTCCCACCCCGCCCGACTGAAGCTTTCCACCAGCACATCACGACGGTGTTGATAGATATCGCGCACCTCCGCCACACAATCATCAGGCCCATTGAGCGCCGCGGCGGCGGCCACTTGGATCGGTGTAAATGCACCATAATCGAGATAAGACTTTACCCGCTTTAATGCTTTGATCAGCCGCTCATTGCCTACGGCAAAGCCCATTCGCCAACCGGGCATGGAGAAGGTTTTTGACATGGACGTGAATTCCACCGCGATATCCATCGCCCCCTCTATTTCCAGAATAGAAGGTGGAGGTGTGCCGTCAAAATATATTTCGGAATAAGCCAGATCGGACAGGATAAAGATTTCATGCTGCCGACAATAGTCCACGACCTCTTTATAAAAATCCAAATCAGCCGTATAGGCCGTTGGGTTGGCCGGATAGTTGAGAATCAATGCAATTGGCTTCGGAATTGAGTGCCGCACAGAGCGATCAAGTGCACGCATAAATTCTTCATTCGGCTCAGCTGGCATGGAACGCACAACGCCGCCGGACATGATAAAGCCAAAGGAGTGGATCGGATATGTTGGGTTGGGCACCAGCACCACATCGCCGGGCGCGGTGATGGCGGAGGCCATGTTGGCAAAGCCTTCTTTGGAGCCGAGCGTGGCCACAACCTGAGTGTCCGGATCGAGCTTCACACCAAACCGCCGCCCATAATAGCTGGCCTGCGCCTTGCGCAGCCCCGGAATACCTTGTGAGGACGAATAACGGTGGGTCCGCGGATTTTTTACCGTTTCCTGCAGCTTCTCGACGATATGCTGAGGGGTTGGCAGGTCTGGATTGCCCATGCCGAGGTCGATAATATCCTTCCCCGCCGCTCGCGCCGCCGCCTTGATCGGATTGATATGCTCAAACACGTAAGGGGGGAGTCTGCGAATACGGTGAAATTCTTCGGTCATGGTTCCTCTTTCGACCTCGATGTTGAATGCGCACGGCGCCTTGCCGTCCGCTCCATGCTAGAATTGTAACAAATTATGGTTTTTAAATGGATAAGAAGTTTTGCAAAGCCGAATTTGTCATGATGTGACCGGTTGGCGCAGATTTTCGCCCGCGAAAATCCGTTGATAAGTATCTGAAATCGCGCGCCCGCGCGTAAAGATAATTGACCATCACGGTATTTTTCCAATTAGTACGGCAAGCGTACCAAAATAAGAGTTAGATATGCGTGCCGAACATCTGGAAGTGCTCCACCGCCTCGCCCACCGTTATTGGATGAAACACACATCTCAACTGGGCATGAGTTATAGCGAGTTTGAATATCTCAGTGCCATTTATGAGCAGGCAGAGCTTGCGAAAGACAAGGACTTCCACGGTCAACACCTGCACGATATTGTACGTATGATGGGCGTGAACAAAGCCTCGGCCAGCGCCATGATGGACAAGCTGGAAAAGCGCAAGCTGGTCAAGCGCAAGCCATGCAAAAAAGATGCGCGGGCACAGCATATTGTGTTGACTGCAAAGGGCGACGAACTGCGGCAAGCGGGCAAAGCCGCCTATGCCGCTCTGGAAACGGCGGCGGCTGAGTTAGGCATTGGCGCAACGCCACCAAAGGCGGCAAACATCGAACCTGGAACAGCGCCTGCGAAAGCCAAAAAGAAAGCTGAACCGAAAAAGGTCAAAGAGGCGGCTGACGCTGCAAAACAAGCCGAATTCGACGCCTCCCAGCTTACTTTGTTTGGCTAGCGAACATCCCCAAATTAACCGGATAAAGCGAGTCAGTGTCGTCATAATTAAGGGGCAAGGCTTCTCCATTTTGTGCAATCATTTGAAGGTTGCGGAAGCTGGCCTTGCCTTTGCCTGACAGCAACACACCGAAGAAGATCTTCTCCGTCTCTCTTGGGATAAACAGCTCAATGGCGACATCCTGCCAACCAGTGGTTCCTTTAATGGAGCGATCCGGTTCAGGTGTTTGCATATTGTCGAACGCCAGTCGCTCGCGTTCCGCGCCATCGGCACGCATCCATAGGCTCGCGCTATCGGCATCTTCGGTCTTGATTTGCCAAGAAAACATCAGTGTTGTGTCTTTAAAGCGGTCCGCTGCGAAAAACTGCATCAGCGTCGCATAAGTTCTAGGACGCTGCTTTTCGCACGCTATTGATATCGTTCGTGCCGCTTTTTCAAACGCAAATTGATAGGAAGAGCTGAGATATTCTCCGTGGGCAAACCAACCATAGGGCAATCTGTCCCGATCTTGATTGGTGTTCAGCTTTGCGTTCAAATGATTCCAACTGATTTCCCCGGTCAATTCGGAGAATATCTCAAGACATTGGCTGTGAGACAGGTCAATATCGCGCTGTTTTAGGAACTGGCGCAGCCTTTTGGCCAGCGCTTTGGCATGGTCAGAATAGTAAGTCATGGTCGCCTCATTCGCGACGATTAAAGCCAGTTGCGCAAATTACTGAACATCGTCGCTGATGTGACGATCAATATTCATGATGCGCCTTCACCATACCCTTAGGGCTTGCGCAGGCAGGTGGCGTAAACCTATTACTAAAGCTACGCCTCCTGGTCATTAAGTCAAGACATGGCGGGAAAGCTACGAGAACGTCCTAGTCAGCGGTCAAATCCAGCTTCATCCAATATTTTGAGGTGCCATTGGGAAAGGTGATCTCGCCAAACACTTTAAAGCCGAACCGCTCATAAAAAGGACGGGCCTGAAAATCGAGTGTATCGAGATGGGCCATTTTGGCGCCGCGTGTTTTGGCCTCTTCCAAGGCGGTCAGAAGAAGGGTTTGCCCCAAGCCTTTTCCCCTGTGCGCATCAGCCACCCCCAGGGAGTCAATCTCGACAGCGCCCATGCGGGCGCGGGCCCAGATACCCGCAATGATGGCGTTGTTCTCGTCGCGTTGGACATAGCCAAAATTGTCCGTTTTCATATCGGGATTTTGGCGTGCATTGAACTGACGAAGCCCATCAAACAGGGCTTCGCGTATCTCTGCATCATCGGTGAAAGGCTCCAGCGTCGGCATACTCTTTCTCCCGCCCCCCCTTAGGGGAACATGGCCACTTGTTGTAGACCATTGGTTTCTTCTAGCCCAAAGGCGATATTGAAGTTTTGGATCGCCTGCCCCGCACTGCCTTTGACCAGATTGTCCAGTGTGGCAATCACAATTGCGCGGCCCGGAATACGGTCCTCAAACACGTTGATTTTGCAGAGGTTTGAGCCCCGCACCATGCTAGTGGATGGGATTTTGCCTTCATCCAACACTTGTACGAAAGGCTCAGAATCATATTGCGCCTTCAGTGCGGCGCGCAAATCGGCTGCCGTCTTGCCCGCTGCAAGCCTTAGATGACAGGTCACCAATTCGCCGCGACTCATCGGAATGAGGTGCGGGGTGAAGCCCACGGCCACGTCCTTGCCCGCGGCCAGGCTAATTTCCTGATCCAGCTCGGCACTGTGCCGATGCGATGCCACTGCATAGGGTGACAGGCTTTCCCCGGCTTCGGCCATCAGTGTGTTTTGTTTTAAGCCACGTCCGGCCCCGCTGACGCCCGATTTCGCGTCAATCACGATATCGGCAGGGTCAACAAGTGCCGCTTTGGCCAATGGAATCAATGCCATCAGCGCTGCTGTTGGGTAACAGCCGGGGCAGGCAATGATACGCGCATCCTTGATCTGCTCACGATAATGCTCGGAGAGCCCATAGGCCGCTTTTTCCTGCAAATGAGGTGCAACATGCTTGTTGCCGTACCATTTTTGATAGGAATCGGGATCGCGCAACCGATAGTCAGCAGACATGTCGATAATGCGTGGCCGGTCATGGTTTTCCACAATCTCCGCAATGATTTCTTGCGAGGTGGCATGGGGCAATCCGCAAAAGACAACGTCAAAATCTTGCCAATTCAATTCATCAGTCTGTTGCAATTGCGGCAAGCCTAACCCATCTAGATGGGGAAACACCGCGCCCAAGGGCTTTCCTGCGTGGGTGTTCGCAGTTAGTGCAGTGAATTCAAGCTGGGGATGGAGGACACCTATTCGCAATAAATCTGCTCCGGTATAACCTGATGCGCCCAGGAGTGCTGCTTTGAGCTTGTTGCTCATATCTCTTGCCCTTCTTGGTTGATTATGCGAAAGAAAATGTCCAGAAAGCCGTTCTACTTGCTTGAATATGTAAAGTAAATGGGCTGAACAGGGGTTATGGTTCGGCCAGTCGGCGGAAGTGAGGGTACAAATGGCAAAACGCATCGCTGTTGCCACCATTGGCACGCAAGGTGACGTCCAGCCTTATGTGGCTCTGTCGATGGCACTACAAGATCGTGGCTATGACGTGGTGTTGGGCGCACCGGATGATTTCAAAGACATGATTGAAAGCCGCGGCCTTCAATTCTATTCGCTCGGCGATAAGATCCAAAACTTCCTGCAACAATCTGACTTCGAAAATGCGATGAGTCAGAACATGTTGGTGAACATGCCGTCGCTTTTGGCCAAGGGTCAAAAGATTGTGGAAACGGCGGCACGACATTCTTGGGAAATGTGCCAGGGTGCAGACGCGCTTGTGCTGAACATGAACACCAGCTTTGGCATTGATATTGCTGAGGCATTGGACATCCCCTCTGTTATGGCGGCGTTGCAACCGCTCAACTCCACCGAAGAATTCCCGCTGTGCGCTTATTATGGTCCGGATTTGGGCAAGACCTTCAATAAGCTGTCTTATTCCATCATGAATGTGCAACAGCTTTATTACGATCTGCCCCGCAACCGGTTGCGCAAGGAATTGCTGGGCTTAAAACCCCGCAAAAAGGGTGGCTTTTTCAAAGATACCCAGGGCAATGACCTTGAAACCTTTTATGCCTATTCCGAGCATGTGTCGCCGCGCCCGGCAGACTGGCCGGAAAGCGCTAAGGTAACCGGCTATTGGCAGCTCAATGACAATACCGGTTGGGAGCCGAGTGAAAGGTTTAAAGCGTTTTTGGCAGAAGGTGAAAAGCCGATCTATGTCGGTTTTGGCTCCATGCCCTTTGGTGCCAAGCGTAATACCGAGATTTTAAAAGAGGCCGTGGCCAAATGGGGCGGTCGCGTCGTGGTGGCCCGTGGCTGGGGTGGCATCAATCCTGACGATTTGCCCGATACCATTTACGCTATCCGCAAAGCGCCGCACGACAAGCTTTTCCAGCATGTGCGCGGCGTGGTGCATCATGGGGGTGCCGGCACAACTTCTGCCGGACTTCACCAGGGATTGCCGACTTTCGTTGTGCCTCAAACCGTCGACCAGCCTTATTGGGGACGGCGCGTTTATGAATTAGGTTGTGGCCCCAAACCGGTCCGACTGCGCAAGCTGACGGCCGATGATTTGGCCGATGCCCTGCGCTTGCTGGCCAATACTCCAGAATATGCTTACAACGCCCAGGAACTGGCGCAAAAGCTGCAAGCTGAAAATGGCTGTGAAACGGCATGTGATCTGATTGAAGAGATGATGGACCGCTATCAGCCGCACCGTTTGGCGCAACAGCATAAGCGGTCCGCACAGCTCTAACCCAGCCTCTTGCTCACATTGTAGCTATAGGCGGTGATGATGATCATCGCGGCAACAATACCTGCCAGCAAAAAGCCGAGATAAAACGGTGCAGCCACGTCAATGACCGCTGCAAACAGGGCGCATCCAATGCCCACCATCATAAAAAACCAACCTGCAAACAGGTGAGTTTGGGCCCAAACGCTGTCATTTTTCAGCGTCCAAGGATAGCGAATGCCAAATAAATGGTTGGGTTGGCTTTTGGGCAGGTAGTTGCCCACCACCGCCAGCAGCAACCCCACGGCTATGGTGACAATGCGTGGCACATTAAGTGCAACATCATGCGCCGTAAGCAGCATAATGGTCTCCAGCAGAATAAACAAAGCCAGAATTGAAGTGGTGAGCGGCGCAACCCAGCTGCCCTGCTCTTTCGCACTGATGACTGTGAATAGCCCGAGAAATAGTAGTGCTAAAGCAGGACCTATCAGCAAAGCCCATCTGGCGGGCCACACATTATCCACCTCGCCCCAAATGTTCCAATGAATCGGCACAGACTGATTGAGATTTAACGTCAGATACCCCAAGCCAGCAATCGCACACACCACGATCAATTGCGCCACATGAACGCGATTTAGCACTCTATTTGTCGTCATCTTTATCTCCACCAAAATCAATGAGCTCGGCCAAAGCCCGCTCCAATATGCTCATATTCAGGCTATAAATGATTGTATTCTTATCGCGTTTTGTGCTGACCAGATCGGCGCTCTTCAACTTGGCGAAATGGGTCGACATGGTCGGCTTGGTCAGCTCAAACATATCGGCCAACTCGCCAGCCGATTTAGGCCCGCGTTTAAGCTGCTGAATGATCTTGCGCCGCACTGGATGCGACAGAGCCTCGAATACTGCGTTCATTTTCCACCTATTTAGACTATAATCTAATTAGATTTGTTTCGAAATAGAGTCAAGAGGCAAAAAAGAGCCGCTCGAAAGCGGCTTTGTTGTTATCTTCTTAAAGCAACTCGGCTTTACTCACGTTGACCTTTTCTATCGCGTAGCGCATTGCGCATAACCAGCACCATCAGACCAAAAAATCCACCAAACATAATTGAACCCGCCAAAATCAGATTGCGCCTCAATGTGCTTGTGGTCCGCACATCACGCGGGTCATAGCTTATGGCTGAGAAATTGTCGTTCGCCAGAGGTGTTGCATTAAACGCAATTTTGGCGCGCTCTACTGATCGATCCTGCTCTAGCTCTCGAATTTGCCGATCAATTTCAGCAAGCTCAGGCACAAAACGCTCCTTGTCCTCGCGAGCGCGCATGATCTCTATTTCTTTTTCAATGGCAACGTAGCCGGCAAAATAATAAGGAACATCCGCTTCGATTTGAGTAACCGTGGCGTTCCGTCCAAATGTACTTCCTTCCAGCAGCGCGCTTTGGGCCAGATTTTGCGTTCTGGCCAAAGCGGCCTGTTCTTCCAAAAACGCCAACCGATTTGCAACTTTGCGCTCATAATCAGCGATCGCGTTTTGACGATCTTCGCGTAAGTCCTCCAGCTGCAATTGCCGACTTTGATCAGCAAATTCCAGTTGTTGCTCAAACAGTCTAACCAAATCCCGCCGCACTTTAGCCGTTCCCAACTCAACGATCTTAGTCGTTAACACACGTGCTTTCTCTTCGTCAGCTATAGTGAAGCTGATCACCCAGTTGCTTTTGTCAGGGTTTTCCGGTGTCGGTGCAGTCAAACTCACACCGTTGGCGAAACCCACAGCCGCTTCTTCCGCATTCCCTGATTCGCTGTCCACCAGCACTTCTCGCGCGGCTTCAACAATCACATCGCGGAGTTGCAACTCTTGCACGAACTCATTCAGCAGTCGACCGCGGGTGATGTTGATAAAATCTGTACGGTTAAGCGGCTCATACACACTTTGTTCGACGGCGCTAATCGGGAAGAGCGTCAATGTGGCTTTCTGGGCGTGGTTGGGAACAAAAACATAGGCAAGCCCCGCGATCAGCGCAAGCAGAGTGGCACCAATAATGATCCACTTTCCCTCCCACAGGGCCACCAGCAAACCGCCTAAGTCAATCTCATCATATTGTGGCCGTTGATATTGATCATTCTGGCTCACATTGATTCTCCCGATTTGTCGCGACCTGTTATTTAACTGATACAAAAAAGGGCCGCCAAAGGCGACCCTGAAAATTCGTGAAAGCGATAAATCCTAACGCTTTGAGAACTGGAATGAACGACGAGCTTTTGCGCGACCGAACTTTTTCCGTTCCACAACGCGACTGTCCCGTGTCAGGAAGCCGCCTTTTTTCAATACGTTGCGCAGCTCAGGCTCGAAGTAGGTCAGGGCTTTTGAAATGCCGTGACGTACCGCGCCAGCCTGACCAGACAAACCGCCGCCAGAAACGGTGGCCACGATGTCATATTGGTCTTTACGTTCAGCGGCCACGATGGGCTGCTGCAGAACCATTTGCAAAACTGGACGGGCGAAATATTTATTCATTTCGCGGCCGTTTACAGTGATTTTGCCGGCACCTGGCTTGATCCAAACCCGGGCAATGGCGTCTTTACGTTTACCAGTTGCGTAAGCGCGGCCATGAGCGTCCAGCTTTTGAACGTGCACGGGGGCTTCATCTGCTACTGCGTTGTTTACTTCGCCGAGCTCCTCGAGCGAATTGATGGTCTCTTGTTCAGCCATGTTATTTCACCCGCTTATTTTTGGCATTGAGGGACGCTGCATCCAGCACTTCTGGAGATTGCGCTTCATGAGGATGTTCAGCACCGGCATAAACACGCAGATTCTTGAGCTGCTGACGGGCCAGAGGACCCTTTGGCATCATGCGTTCAATGGCTTTTTCCAAAACACGCTCAGGATATTTGCCGGTCAACAAATCGCGCATGGAGCGCTCTTTAATGCCGCCTGGGTGGCCTGTGTGCCAATAAAAGATTTTGTCATCAAGCTTCTTGCCGGTGTATTTCACCTTGTCAGCATTGATGATGATCACATTGTCACCGCAATCCATGTGCGGCGTGTAAGATGGCTTGTGCTTGCCGCGCAAACGGGTGGCAACAACTGCTGCCAAGCGGCCCACAACCACGTCAGTTGCGTCGATCAAGATCCACTGCTTCTCGATCTCGCTCGGTTTCGCCGAGTAGGTCTTCATTAGATAATTCCTTGATTGGTCAAGAACGGGGTCATAGCCCCCTATTCCGTCGGTTCGGCGCAGGATTTAGGGCATAAATCAATCGCCGTCAACCAAAAAGTTTTTATTGTTTATTTTCAAAGCCTTGCATTAGCGGTATTAAATTACCTCTCATTTTCTGCTTTCATATCAGCAAGATAGGCAATGATTGCACCGAGTAGTAGAAAAGCCGTGACCTGGTGTGCCAAAGCCAAGCCAAGTGGCACCACATAAATCAGGGTGAAAATGCCCAGCAAAATCTGAGTCAGCACCAGCGCACCAATGATCAACATCCAGCCATGTACCCCGGCAAATTGGGTGTTTTTCCACGCCTTATAGACAAGAAAAGCTGCAAATAGAGCGATAATATAGGCAAAGGTGCGATGATTGAACTGCGCTGTCGTGATGTCTTCAAACGCGTCGAGCCATGGGGGCGATGAAGTGTAAATATTGTCCGGCACCAGGGCCCCATCCATTAATGGCCAGGTGTTATAGGCCAGCCCGGCGTCCATGCCCGCCACGAATGCACCGGCGATCAGTTGGACAAAAACCAACACACCAAAGGCCCAGATCATAGGGCGCCAACCGCGTTCAACCCAAATTGGATCCACATGACGCAACCGTCTGACCACCCAAATAATGGCCATAAACAGAATGCAGGCCGCACTCAAATGTGTCGCCAAGCGATATTGCGATACGTCCACCCGCTCTGTGAGCCCAGAACTGACCATCCACCAGCCCAAAAAGCCTTGGAAGCCGCCCAGCAAAAAGAGAATGAACAAGGAGGGTGCGAGTTGCCAGTTCAAACGTTTCTGGAACAGGAAAATCACGAACGGAATTGCAAAGGCAAGACCAATCACACGCCCTAAAAAGCGGTGCCCCCATTCCCACCAGAAGATGAATTGAAACTCTTCAAGGCTCATCCCTTTATTGATGAGCTGATATTCTGGGATCTGACGATAGGCCTCCAGCTCTGCTTGCCAATCTTCCATGGTCAAAGGTGGAATGATCCCTGAAATTGGCTTCCATTCCGTTATGGAGAGGCCCGAGTCCGTCAAGCGGGTGGCGCCACCCACGGCGACCATGATCAAAATCAAGACAGCCAGCACATATAGCCAAATGCGTACAGGACGCATCGGATCTTCCATGGGGGACGTTGTCGTCGCGGTCGAGCTCATCACACACTCTCAACTTGTTAATTTGGTTGAGTGTGGTAAAGCCTTTGGCGCGGCGGTGCAATGCCAGAAATTGCCGCAGTGTCTGCACTGATGAGGATGATATGAAGCGACGCACGAAAAAACTGTTGGGTATTCCCCTGCTTATTCTGATCGCATTTATCTATGCAATCTTGGGCGTCGTCGTTTATGAATGGACCTTTATCCACCTGCCCAATTGGGTTCAGGTCATCTATTTTGCCGTTGCCGGGTTTGGCTGGTTTTATCCGGCCACCTGGGCCATCAAGTGGATGTCTGCACCCGGGCCGGGCGAGCATGAGGACCCCTATAAGGATTTGTAATCCTAACTATCCGTCAACATTGACTTTTTTCATGCCAGCCTGGGCGGTAAAAACTGCGCCGGTCAGGAACACATCGAGATAGCGCTGCTTCTGGAAGTGGCCATTCAGGGACACACGCGGTAAGGCTGTCAGATGTTGAGCATGGTCATGATAAAGACCGCCTGGTCTTGTGGTGACCGCTGTTTCAACACCTAAATCTGCTGCAATTTCAAACTCACGTTTGCCTGCAGAAAGCGGCCCGCCCAACGGATAGGAAAAGTGGGTTGGCCGCTTGCCAAGCCTTTGTTCCAGCACATCGAACGATGTTTTGATTTCGTCTCGAGCTTCATCCGCCAAGAGCTTTTTCAATTCATAATGATGAACGGTGTGTGCGCCAATTGTGCAAAGCGGCTCTTGCGCGACAGTTTGCAACTCTTCCCAAGACATGATGAGCTCACGGCACTGCTTGCCTAAATCATATCCATAGCGATCCGCCAACCCATGCATCAGTTTCACACGATCATGCTCTGGCATTTTGCGCATATGCCAGTAAATTTCATCAAAGGCAGTGTTTTTCTCGTCGGTGTTCTGCGCGATGAATTCTGTTGGCGTGCCCCCTAAATCAACTTCGATCGCAGGATTTTGCGCAATGATATCTTCAAGCGCCTGCCACCAAATATCGCCCTCACCGTCAGGAAATGCAGTTGGAACAAATAACGTAAACGGGCATCCGTGTTTCTGAAGAACGGGCAGTGCATACTGGCTATTGTCGCGATAGGCATCGTCAAAGGTGAATACAGCGAACTTTTTGGTGCGCCCCGGTTGTTCGATGCGTTTCCGCGCCTCGGTGAGATCGACAATATCTATATCTTTGTCCCGACAGGCCAAAATCGCCTGTTCGAGAAAATCAGGTGTGATCTGCAAAATAGCATTAGGCGCAAAGGCGGCTGGTGCCTCAGGCAAAACCCGATGCAACGTAAAGATAACGCCTTTTGAAGCCGACAAACGGCGGATCAGGCCACTCAGTCTAGTTGCGGCAAGGCCTTCAAAGCCTGCCTGCAGGATTTTATATTTTAAGCCAGCCACAAATCATCCAATGCGTAAGGGTCAAGCAACGTCGGAGTCGCGATGTTCAAGGTCGGTGATGCGACAAAAGCCCAGACCCAGGCTTTGCGCGTCGGCCCGTATCTTATCGAAGTGCGCACGGCTGATGCCGGTGCTGGGCAACAAAAGGTGCGCGCCACTATCGGCAAAGGCAACGATGGGCGAACGCGCGCCCAATTGGCCGCATTCGACAATGACGAAATCATAGAGTGCGCTCAAGGCGTCTATCAGCAGCATGAAATCAGGCGAGTTGAAGCGCAAACGCTCCTTTGTGCCCCATGGGACAAAAAACAGGTTTTCCTCTCGACCGCCGTGAATAATATCGCCAAACTCTGTTTCCCCATCGCATAAGTCACTCAGGCCCTGTGTGTCGGGCAAATGATCCGCCCCACCGGCATTCACCAGAACCGCAGTTTGCCCATTGGCGGCAATCTTGGTCATCAATTCGGCGGCCAGTTTTTGATCTTCACGTCCCGTTCTCGGCGTTGCGACAAGGATGATATGCTGTTGCGATAAGGAGAGTTCACTCAAAACAACGGGCAAATCATCGGAGATTTTTGGCTCGCTGTTGGCAATCTTGTGTACATCTTTTTGGGCAAAAACGCCTTTGTGCTGCACATCATCTTGCTTATCGGTCAGACTTGCGTTGTCGGGTTCTTCTGGAGCTGCTGGTGCTGGCGCCTCATTAGCTTGCTGTGAAACGGGCGATGGGACTGCCGCAACTGCTGCCTTCTCCGAAATTCGCCCTTCATCTTTCGCTTTTTCATGCCGCAAATGCACAAGCCGACCGGACGCCAACTCACCCACAATGATGGACCCGATTTGAACCACCAAGGCCAAAGAAGCCGCCACAATGGTCAGCATCGTCTTTTTGGGCGAAGCGGGCGAATTGGGTACGCTGGCGGTTGAAATTGTGCGCACATCAGGGAATGTGGCCCCACTGTTGGTGCGTGCTGTCGCTTCGCTCAAACGGGCCAAAAACGTGTTTAGCAGATCGCGTTGGGCGCTGGCTTCTCGCTCCAGTTCAGCCAAAGTCACCCCAGATCGTTCAGCGTTCGAGGCCGAAAGCTTTAAACGCGTCAAGTCATCTTGGAGCGACTTTTCGAGCTCGGCTTCTATTTCGGCCTGAGTGGCCAACGCTTGTGCAATGCGCCGCCCCTCGGCCGCAATCTGGGCATTGATATCTGATATCTGCGCATCCAGTGACTGGATGGTGGGGTGATTGTCCAGCAAGGTCGCTGCATTTTGAGCGCGGGAGGCTTGGAAATTGGCCTTTTGTTCCAACATGCGTTGCACAATGGGCGACTCGCGCACATCGGGAACAGATTCAACGGGTTGGCCCTTTTTCAGCAAGTCCTGAATCAAGCGTGAGCGGGTCAGTGCCGCGTTCTTGCGTTCGGACGCAGCGCTGATCTGGCGCGAAATTTCAGAAAGCTGCTGCCCAAGCAGCGAATTATTACTTTGGCCGGTGAACAGATCATTGTTCACCCGAAATTCAGCAACCTTGTTTTCAGCTTCGGCGACATCTTTGCGAAGCCGGTCAATTTCCTGTTCCAGCCAGCGCGTGGCGTTCGCTGTATCTTCGATGGTGAGATTTGACCGCCGCTTTTCAAGTGCTGCGGCCAGCGCATTCGCCACATCGGCAGCCGTCTGACGACTTTCCGAGCGATAGGTGATATCGATAACGCGACTATCGCGAGCGCGTGACGCGACTATGTTTCCGTTAAGCTTGGCCACGATGCGATCATCCAAGCTTTTGGACGGTGCCGTTTGCTCACGCCCCACCAACCCCATGATGGTGGACATCAACCCGCCGCTCGATTGAGTAAACTCCGGATTTGAGCGCAGATCCAGCTGGTCCACCACTTGCAACAAGGTTTCCCGCGACTTAAGCAACTGGATTTGGCTAGCAATAGCGGCATCATCTGCCGCTTGACTTGACCCATTTTGGCGCCGCTCATCGGCACTAACAAATGTGTCCAGGCGCGCCTCCACCAGGATTGATGCCGTAGCGTCATATTTTGGGGTCATCATTGAGGTGAGGACATAAACTGCAGCCGCAACCAAAATGGTCACAATAAGGATGCGTGGCAATCGCTTTAGAATCGCGCCGAGCAAATGATGTATATTGATCTGAACGTCTTCATAGCTCGAAGCCCCACTCTGGGTCATGCGCCGAATCCTTCATTGATAAGCAAGCTTTCACCGTCCATTCATGCCTGTTTATAGTAAGCATTTGGTTAATCCAGCTGTTTGCGGGTGAAGCAGAATTGCAGTCAATTCAGCAATATTTTGCTTATTGTTAACTATAATCCGGCATGGATAGTGCAATTGAAATCATCTGGGTTTGATCATGCGTCTTGTACAGCTTTTGCTATTCACAGCTCTCCTTGCTCTTGCCGGTTGTGCAAATGTGGGCAAACCTACGCTTGATGTCACGCCCACCAGCGCCCCCTATCGCCTGGACACGGGGGATGTGATCCGCGTTTCGGTTTACAACGATCAGCAACTGACCAACACTTATGGCATCGATGATTCTGGCCATACGGCCATGCCGCTGGTCGGACGTATTTATCTACGTGGCAAAACCACCAGCGAAGCCAGCGCACTGATCACTGCCCGCCTGGCAGGCAGCTATCTGCGCGATCCCAATGTCGCAGTAGAAGTAGCGACCTACCGCCCGTTCTTTATTGAGGGCGAGGTTACAAACTCAGGTCAATTTGCCTATGTCTACGGCATGACGGTGCGAGACGCGATTGCGGTTGCTGGTGGCTTCACCGATGTGGCGCAACGCAACAGTGTCACCCTTTATCGCAAGCAGAATGGCCGCGTATGGGAGCATAAGGTGCCGCTCGATTTCGTGATCAAGCCCAGCGACACAATTGTGGTGCACGAACGCTGGATTTAGCGGCAACTGACAAAGGCGATCAATCGTGAAAATCCTTCAAATCTTGCGTGCACCTGTTGGCGGTTTATTTCGACATGTCAGTGATTTAACGAAAGGCCTTCATGCCAAGGGGCATGAGGTTGCCGTTGTGGTCGATCAACTCACAAAAGACACGCAGACTGATGACAAGCTGGCTATGCTGGCGCCGCACGCGACATTGGGCATTCATCAAATACCAATTCCGCGCCTTTTTGGCTTGGCCGATCTGACCACGCCGCTCAAGATACGGGGTTTAGTGCGTTCGCTTGAGATCGACATTGTGCATGGCCATGGTGCCAAAGGCGGATTCCACGCCAGGCTGGGCGCATTGGGGCTGCATGCAAAGGCCTTTTATACCCCGCATGGTGGTGCGCTGCACTTTTCCACCTCATCCCCTGCGGGTTTTGTGTTTCACACGCTTGAAAAACTATTGGTGCCCGCCAGCCAGAAAATCATCTTTGAAAGCGCTTATGCCCAGCGTACCTATAACGAGGCGATTACGCAGGTGGGCGCGCGCGGCGTGGTGATTCATAATGGGCTGGATGAAACCGAGTTCAAACCAATCTCCAGCGACAACACTTACGCTTTTGCGTTTGTGGGGGAACTACGTGACCTTAAAGGTGTCGCCTATCTGTTGGATGCATTTGCCCAACTGGTGAAACAAACGGACCGCGATCTGCGCCTGCTCCTTATTGGAGACGGGCCGCACCGTGCTCAATTTGAGGATCAGGCAAATTTATTGAAAATCGCGGATAAGGTCGACTTTTGGGGCGCGCGGCCAGCGCGCGACGCTTTCGCCAAAGCCAATACAATAATTGTGCCCTCACTCAAAGAATCACTGCCTTACATTGTGATGGAGGCAGTTGCCGCCGGCAAACACGTCATTGCCACCGATGTGGGCGGTATTTCCGAAATCTATGGGCCGCGAGCTGATCAATTGATTGCTGCCGCTGACAGCACAGCCTTGTGTCAAAAAATGCAGGACGCACTGGCACTGCCCTCTGGTGAGGAAGTGCCGGATTCGATCCTTTTTGAGCATGTGAGATCCAATTTCAGCACTGATCGCATGGTCGATGGCATTCTTGCGCAATATAGTGCGGCGAAATAGAATATTAACCCTTTGCTTTCACTCGCTTTTCACTCTCCATCTCTATTATTTGCGACAATAGAGTTTGGGGAAAAAGATGTTTCAGATAGATCCAAGGCGCGTGGTCGCTGAATATGTGGGCAATAATAGCGGCTCGGGGGGTGGTAAGCTTTCCACGCTCGCCCGCAAAATAATTGACAAGCCCGTAGAGCCTGCAATGTCGAGCCTGGTGATTGTTGGTGCGGTACAGGCAATCGAAACTCTTTTGCTGGCAGTACTGGGGTTTGCTATCTATTTCGCCTATGTCGGCAATGAAGAATTCAGCCATTATGCAGCCCTTATCGCCGCTTCGCTTCTGATTTCTCTGTTTGCCTTCAATATTGCCAAATCACACGACATTGGCATCTACCGCACACGGATCATGCAGACCAGCCGCGCATTTGGCGCGTGGGCTGCCACGCTGGGCATTGTGCTCGTCGGGCTGTTCCTGCTGAAATTGAGCGAATATTTTTCGCGGGTCTGGCTGGTTAGCTGGTTTGGTTTTGGTGCTGTCACCATCGTGCTGTTTCGTTTTTTTGTACGCGAAAAAATCATGCAATGGACCAATCAGGGGCGGCTAAAGCGCCGCACTGTGATCGTCGGCGGCGGCCAGGAGGCCGAGTTTTTGATTGAAAGCATTCGTCAAACCGCCGTGAATGATGTGGAACTGCTTGGCATGTTTGATGATCGGGCCGACAAGCGGTCGCCAGATATCGTCGCGGACTGTCCAAAATTGGGGAAAGTGGCGGACCTGTTGGAATTCGCCCGACAGACCCGCGTTGATCTGATCATTGTGTCCCTGCCCGTTTCAGCGGAAGCGCGCGTGCTGCATATGGTCAAGCAGCTCTGGGTGCTGCCGGTGGATATTCGTCTCTCAGCCCATATGAGCAAGTTGAAATTTAAAAATCGGGCCTACTCTTTCCTCGGTGACGTGCCAGTCTTTGATATGGCCGACAAACCGATCTCGGACTGGAACCTCGTGGTCAAATGGCTGTTCGACAAGATTGTTGCGCTGACAGCACTGATCCTTTTGTCGCCGGTGATGCTGGTCACAGCGATTATGATCAAGCTCGACAGCAAGGGCCCGGTGTTTTTCAAGCAGAAGCGCCACGGCTTTAACAATGAACTGATCGAAGTCTATAAGTTCCGCTCCATGTATACCGACATGTCGGACGCGCAAGCTTCAAAACTGGTCACAAAGGATGATCCGCGGGTGACCAAAGTTGGACGCTTTATCCGGAAGACTTCGATTGATGAATTGCCACAATTTTTCAATGTGTTGCGTGGTGAACTGTCTATTTGCGGGCCACGTCCCCACGCGCTCCAAGCCAAAGCGGCGAACGAGCTCTATCATGATGCAGTTGATGGCTATTTCGCCCGCCACCGGGTAAAACCAGGCATCACCGGCTGGGCACAAATCCACGGTTGGCGGGGCGAAACCGACACAACCGAAAAGCTGCTGCAACGGGTGAGCCATGATCTGCACTATATTGAGAATTGGTCGATCTTTATGGATATCTATATCCTGTTTATGACGCCGATATCATTGGTCAGTAAAAATGAGGGCGCCTATTAGGCGCCTCTTGCGCTGAAGGCGGAATGGCATGAGCGTCACCTCCCCCACAACCATAGACACCACAGATCGCGGCGTGCCCTTGCTGGCGCACGCCGCGATGCGCTTTTTGGTGCCCATTTGGATCGGCAGTGGCTTTTTTGTGCTTTTCGAACCGGCACCCTATGAACTGCTGTTCTTCGTGGTGTTTGCGTTAGCCATAGTCGGTGGCATGAAAATGCATTGGCGCACCAACAATTTGCTGCTGGCCATTATGTGTTTTATCCCTCCCGCCTATATAGCGGTGACGCAGATCAAATATGGCACGCTGATGGAGGCTTTGATCTTCACCACCGTGACGCTTTTTCTGATGCTCACCGCTTACTTCGTCGCCAATTATATCAGCGAGAGCCCTTGGCGGCGCATGCGGACCATCAATAAGGCCTATTTGTTTGCCGCCATGCTCAGCGCCATAATTGGGATCACCGCCTATCTTGGCATTTTGCCCGGAGGGGACGTGTTTTTGCGGTTTGGCCGCGCCAAGGCCATGTTCAATGACCCCAATGTCTATGGTCCATTTCTGATGTTGCCGACGGCCTATGTGTTTCAGCGCGTTTTGCTGGGCAAGCCGAAAGACATGCTGGTCAACAGTATCTTCTTTCTGATTCTGTTTATCGGGATCTTTGTTTCGTTCTCGCGTGGCGCGTGGGGTCATTTGGTCGCGACGGCCGGTCTTGTGTTTTTGCTCAACTTTCTGCTGGAAGCGACGGCGCGCGAAAAAATGCGGATGATTGTTTTGGCCATACTAGGCACAATCAGTTTGTTTGTCGCACTGCTGGGCTTGCTTTCGATCCCTGATGTACAAGAGCTGTTCGTGCAGCGCTTTGCACTAGTGCAGAGCTACGATGGCGGCGAAACCGGAAGATTTGGTCGGCAAGCCTGGGGTTACGCGCTGGCGTTGCAAACACCGCTGGGCACGGGTCCATCGCAATTCTCGTCCATGCGCATCACTGAGGAGCCGCACAACACCTATTTGAAGGTGTTTCTCGACTATGGCTGGTTTGGTGGCATGGCGTTTGTGTGGATGATTTTGATGACGCTTAATCGCGGCATACGCTGCATGGCGATCGCTTCACCCAATCGTCTTTTGCTGATTCCGGCGTTGGCCACTTTTGTGCCCATGAGTCTTGAGGCGGCCATCATTGATGTCGATCACTGGCGGCATTATTTTCTGGTGATTGGCATTATCTGGGGCATTACTGCGGGGTACGACAAGGTGCCGCCACCGCGCACCGAGCGCTATCTGCCCTAGTCAGCCAAATTTGCTCAGATAGTCCTCAATCAGCGGCACACCGCGCGGCACAAAGTCCTTGGCGGTTTCCGCCGCAAAGGGTGACGAGATGTGCGAGCCAATCCACGCCGTCAAGGCCATGCGCCGCAGCATGATAAATGTGTCAATTTCAGCTTCATCATCAGCGGACAAGTCTTTGATCTCGCGATAGCCCTTTAACCAAGCCGCCTTGAGCGCGGGCACCGTCGGGCTGTCCTCCATAAAGGATATGGCCGCGGCGAAATCATAGAGAAACCAGCAATAGCCGCAATCGTCAAAGTCAATCAGTTTGGTCTGTTCGCCGTCGATCAGCAAATTGGCCAGCCGCATATCCGCATGGATCAGGCCGTAGCGGTCAGGGCCTTTGCCGAACTGTGCGAGTCGATAACGCAACACCTCGTCCAGCTGGGCGTAAAGGCTAAAATGATCGCCCATCAACGGCGTTTTGCGCCAATCGCCCCACAGGCCATCGGCATCCAGAATGCTGTTTTCGGTCCAGCGAAGGCGCTCAAAATTTGTAGGTGGCGTCCAATATTGCACATGGGTGTGGGCTTTGGCGGCCAACCGGCCCAATTCGGCAAATGAATGTTGCAAATCTTCGTCTTCGCGCGGCTCGCGCCCGCCCTCAAATTCAAACAACACCATGAATTGCGCCGGAATATTCGCATCAATATTTACCGGCGCAGATTGCAGAAAAGCACCGTTTTCCCCAGCAATGGGTGATGGCGTGAACATTTGTTGGTCGCGGCGCAGGGCTTGCATCCAAGCCAATTCTGAATGGATCGCGGCGGCGCTGTTATAACCAAAGCGATGCACCCGCAATACGGATTTGGTCCCGTCATCGCGTTGAAGCAAAAAAGTGGCATTTTCCGTGTGGTTGATCAGCTCAAAATGCGCGTCAGTCCATCCCCGCCAGAGCCGCAATGCGGCAGCCAGCTTAGCAGCGCTGATGCCTGTCTGTCCGATTTGATCCTGCATATCACCCTCGCCTTTGGCCATGGGGCATAGCGCATTTTTGCTGGATTGCCAAAATGAAATCGAGACAGTGCGAAGATGCAAAAATATTGCATGGCCTGCTTGGTTAGACTTGCACCTTTTCCAAAACTTGGTTAGACATTGCCCCAAGTCGGGGCGTAGCGCAGCCTGGTAGCGCATCTGTCTGGGGGACAGAGGGTCGTAGGTTCAAATCCTGCCGCTCCGACCATCACAATATCAAAAAAGTATCACTAACCCCCTTTGAGGGGTTTTCTTTTTGCGACTTTGTTATTTTTTTAGTAACATGATATTAAATTAGTTCGCTACCAATGTGCTACCACGGAGGCCATATTGGGGGTCTTGCTACCAGTGTGCTACCAAATTTGAGGCTGAATCATGGGCAAAAAGGACTTGACCGCATCGAACGCTCAATACGCAAAGCCGGGCGACGTTTTAAACGACACCGTTGTGCGCGGGCTCAGTCTGCGCGTTCTCAAATCGAGAAAATCCTTTTACTATTTCTATCGCACTAAGACCGGCAAGCAGCGGCGCCCATTTGTGGGCGAATACCCGGCCATGACAATTCCCATGGCGCGACAGGCTGCCCGCGAAATCATGGCCCAAGTTGTGTTGGGTAAAGATCCGGTCGAAGAGTGGGAGGCTGCGCGCCGCGATAAATTCACGGTGGCCGATCTTTGCACCAAATATCTCGACGAATATGCGTCCGTGAAAAACAAAAAGACCACGGTTGAAAACTATCGATCGATGTTTCGGCGCCACATCGCGAAATCTGCGTTGGGCAAAACAAAAGTCTCAGCCGTTGAATGGGAAGACATCGAAGCCCTGCACGCCAGGATCAGCCGGAAGACGCCGGTGCAGGCGAACCGCGTGCTGGCGTTTCTGTCAAAAGTGTTTGCTAAAGCGGAGCGATGGCGCTATCGGCCGCAAGGCACAAACCCATGCCAGGGGGTTGAACGGAATGTCGAGCGTAAGCGCGACCGGTATTTGAATCATGAAGAGATCGCCAAGTTGGTGTCGGCGTTGCAAGACCCTGCCCTGGTGACGCCACGCATGGCCGCAACCTTCTGGCTTTTGTTCTTGACCGGCGCGCGCCGCAGCGAAGTGGCGGGCCGCGAATTGTTGGTGGACGATGGCGTGATCGTATTGCGCGACCACAAGACCGACCGCTACGGCCGGGACCGGTTTATCCACGTGCCCAGCTTTGTGATTGAATTGGCAAAGCAGAATAAATTGTTTGGGAAAAAGCTGCCGGTGCCAAATCGTGTGACAAAAGCATGGGTGGCGTTGCGGCAAAAGCTGGGCTTTGAAGATGTGCGGTTGCATGACCTGCGCCACTCATTTGCCAGCTTGGCGCTCGATCTGGGCTATTCACTGGACCAGACCGGCAAGCAGCTCGGCCATAGCTCCACGCAAACTACGGCCGGCTACGCGCATTTGATGGACCGCAAATCTAGGGAGATGGTCGAAGCTGTGGCAAAGTCCGTTCTTGTGATTGACCCCGCCTAGAAAGCGGCAGTATCTTGCCGTCCCCCTGGACGAAAGGAAAATCATGACCGAAGGCAACGTGACAAAACTCCCGATCTCAAAATGGCAAATGGAAAGAAATAGGCGGGGCGCACGTACCGCATCTTGCATGGTTTCCGATCGGTATTTGAAGGCGACAGATCCCGAAGACACCGGTGCCGAAGAAGGGCACGCGACATTTCTCAGCGTCTACAAGTCCAACAACTTTATGACAAATGGAGTGCCGGACAAGAAGCTGTGCGAACTTGTTATACCTATGGAGGAACTCCACAATTTGATGAGAATCCTAGGGGCGGAATAGTACGCTGGGTTCCACGGCCGTATCGAAGCAGATGAAGCAAACCGACAGTTGGCATTCTCCGAAGCCTACGACTTGGCCGAAAGATTGGAGAAGGTGGATAACATCGGACGGGCGGCCATTGGGGATGGCTTCCTAAACGCCGCCCTTGCGAGTTTCAGACAATGCCATACAAACTCAGAAATTGCCGTACACTCGTTTGAATTGGCCGAGGACTACGCAAACTGCAAAGATTAGTAAGATATTGCCAAAATTCTTTCTAATTTTTTCTAAGTCATCCGCTAGCAAGGTTTAAATCTCCAAAGCCTCATCTGAGTTTGAATCCCCCCCCCCGGTGGGCTAGTTTGAAGTTTACTGGACAAATTTTCAAATGTTTTTCCCAATTTGATAAATGCAGCTAGTCTTAGGTAGGTCAAAATTCATGAACACGCTGACGCACAATTACTAGTCGCCAGCATGAGCAAGAGCGACGCGTATGCCATCTTTAAACTTTGATCAAACATTAGAGCACTCTGCCCAATGAATAATTATGGACGCATTCGATCTGCAAATTTGCGACTTCAAGTGGGGAAACATCAAAATGAAAACCGAAAACCACGTAAATGTCCGCTACTTTGAGAATAAGCTCAAAGACCTGGATATGTCACAACGCGAAGTCTCGCGCCGGATGAACTTGCATTACCTGTCGTTCCACAAAGTGCTGAAGGGCGAACGCAAGCTGCAAATCGGTGAGGCATTTGACCTGGCGGCGCTCTTTCGGGTGCCCGTCACCGAAATCTTTGAACAGGTGGGCTACCCTATCCCACTGCGCCACAATGTGCCTATCCGCCATGAAATCATTCAAGGCAAGGTGCTGGCCGCGCGCGAACCGGTGTCCATTAAAGTCTGGGACGCGGCTTTTGAGGCCATCCGCAATGTCGATGGGGGCCAAGTGTACCTTTATAAAGAAACGGCGCTGAATGAAGTCTCAGGCGCGGCTGTGGGCCGTCTCGCCGTCGTTAAGCTCGAAAGCGGCCACATGGAAGTTGGCAAGCTGTCCTACGATAAATTGAGCGGCAAATACCAGCTCGCACGCTTGAATAATGAAACCGTTACTTTGTCCGATATTAAATGGGCCAATCCCGTCGAGTGGATCCAGCCTTAATCCCGATTTTCGCCCCCGCCAATGGGCGGGAGCGGGACGGGCTGCGCCAACAGCCCGCAGACAGGTGAAGCACGCTCACCTTATCTTGTGGAGTAACCCCACACCCGCCATCGCGCCGCGGGCGATCCTGCCTGCTGCCGTGGCGTGCAACACCCAACCAAAAGAAGAAATGAACCCGCCATGCTTGGGGGCTGGCGGCGAACAGGAGGGGAAGTATGAGTGCTGCTGCAAACGAGAGTGAAAAAGAATCGCTTCCGTCACAACCTACGCTAGAAGGCTTCGACCCGGAAAATCAACCCGTGGTTGAAATTCTTAAATATGTCCTTGGGGCCGATGCCATCATCGACCAGGAGTGCATTCGGCTATTGGAAGTGGCCAAGGCGCGATTGCGGCGCCGCGGACCTTATATTTAGCGCCACGACCATCCTTGGATTGGCCAGTGCTGGGGGCTGTCGTGACGCGGCCGCCCTGCTATGTCCACCCTTGGAAACGACCAGCGTTAAAACCTAATTGTGCATAATTTATTACTTGACAAATCCGCAAAAACGTGTAAACTGGCGACCAGTTGTCGCAGCTTCAGCGCAGACGACGCCGATCGCCAGTTTAAAGCGGCTGACAACAGAAATTTCCCTTTATTTATCTGTACTTAGCAGTCGGAAAAAGCCCGCCTTTGGCCGGTCAATGGCCTAATTTAAAGAAAATCGTTTAAAATCAAGAATTTCACGCTTTCGTGAAGGGGGCGTAAATAGAAATTCGTGGGTAATTTTGCTTGAGTATAAACTATGAACTTCTGGCGTTATGTCCATCCTATGGGGATGGTCGTGTCCGGGCTGTGGCGGTTGCACCAACAACCGCGCCTGCTGACACCAACGAGAGAAAAGAACTTTCTCATGGCCAATGCTATTTTGAATAATAGCGCGTTTCCCCTGCCATTGGAAACCGTTTTGCAGTCTTTTGAACAAGACATTGAATATACTCCCGAATTTTCTAAAATGACGTCTGCGGATATTGTCCGTTATGTCCTGACCCTTGACGCTGTAATTGATAGCGAGTGCGCCCGGCTTTTGCGCCTGGTCGTCGACCGGTTGGAAGGGGGTGCAGCATGAACTCACCTATGATTCGGATTGAAGATATTGATATTGAAGTTGATGATTCTAGCCCCCGCATTGAAGACCTTAACTTGGCGGAAGCGCTAGGGTTTGAACGTGAAAGAGACATTAGAAGACTTATTCGCGGGCACATGTCAGAACTCAAAAAATTTGGTAAAGTTGTTTGCACTTCCAGTGCGCGCAAATCGGCGCAAACCCCGGATTCCAAGGGCGGACGCCCTGCTCGAACCTATTTTTTGAACGAAAAGCAAGCGCTTTACGTCTGCGCTAAATCCAATGCGGTGAATGCCGTCGACGTGACGATCGAGATGGTCGAAGTGTTTTTTAAGGTGAAGACCGGCGTTATTTTGAAGCCCAAGCCCTCGAAAGAGTTGCCGAATGAGCCCAGGACCATTTGCAAATCGCAATGGCGGCAAATTCAAAAGTTTATCGCCGACCATTGGGATGCGGATTCGCGCGAGGCGGTTTTTGAAGAACTCAAAGACTATTTTGGGGTCCCGCGGTATCGGGATGTGCCAGCGGACTGGTTTGGTGAAGCCATGCGGCTGTTGAAAGAAATTGCGGCCGAATCCGCCACCAAAAACGCGCCAGCTCAAGTGGATTTGTCTGTAAGCCCTGGTTGCGTTGTTGTCTCGCATGAGGAATGGCGGCAAATGCAAGCGAGGATCCGACATTTGGAAGAGAATGTCGCAAAAATCACCGATCGCGCGCTTGCGGCGGGGTTGGAAACCATTGGCCGTCGGCGATTGTTCAAAGGGTGAAGGTTGAGACTAGTGCACTATATACGTGTTCAATCTCAATTCGAATAAAGCGTAACTTGCATGTCGCGGAAGGCATTTTTTACAGTGTTCAAGCCGCCAAGTTTGCTTTTTCCCTCACTCACACTCCCATAACGCGCTGTCAGAAACGTACCGAGTTTCTTCGTTGCGAGCTCGCTTTCGCCGCGTGCCTCGTAGGCTTTCAGGATTGACAGTAGTAGGTCTTTGATTTCGTTATCCGCCTCGGTCATGCCACCTGCTCTCACGATGTCTGCACGCTCATGGCGTGTAATAGGTTCATGCATGAATAGAATATAACTCAGGACATCAAACAGATCGCTGTCGACCGCGTCAACAAGGCTTCGGATATCCTCCAAGCGGTCCTGATCATAGCCACGGTCGGAAAGCTGGTCGAGAAAACGCTCACGGTTGTCAGGATCGCTCCAAACGGCCCGAAGCTGGTCTTCATCCGCGACAATGCCTTTCAGATCGCCAAATAGGCGCTCTAGGAACTCCGCCGCCGATATCGGCTTACCTTCAGGGCTCCAATAAGTGGTTGCAGCGATGTAGCTTATATTTCTCACACTGCCATCAGATAATTTAACCACGACTTTTTCGCGTGGAATGTTGTCCGCACCATCATCTGGCTCGTGTGGCTCATCAGGCTCCGGCTGTGGTCCAGTTGGAGGCGTTCGAGGTTCGGCGGACGGTTCGGGCGCGAGCGGTTCGCCATCCCACTCTGGATCGTTGAAGTTTTCGTGCGCCTTCACAAAATCCCAGATTGTAAAAAAGTCTTTGCCTTCATAAGTTCGAGTGCCGCGCCCGATGATCTGCTTGAATTCAATCATAGAGCGGATTGGACGCATCAAAACGATGTGGCGAACATTGCGCGCATCCACCCCGGTTGAAAGCTTTTGCGAAGTCGTCAGGATGGTCGGGATGGTCTTCTCGTTGTCTTGGAAGTCGCGAAGATGTTGTTCGCCAACGGCGCCATCCTCTGCTGTAACGCGGTGGCAATAATTGGGGTTAGAACTTTCCTTCACTTGATTAATCAGATCGCGGACCATTGCTGCATGATCCTGCGTGGCACAAAAAACCAACGTCTTCTGACGCTGATCAATCTGGCGCATGAATTCTTTTACGCGGCTGAGCTCGCGCTCTTCAATGACTATGCGTGTATTGAAATCGCCTTCAGCAAAGGCCTCGCCTTCTTCGATATCACCCGCAATCACTTCATCGCTACCATCATAGACGTACTCGTCAATAGTGCTAGCCATCTGACGCACTTTGAAGGGCGTTAGGAAGCCATCTTCGATCCCGTCGCGCAGGGCGTAGGTGTAAACAGGCTCGCCGAAATAGGCATATGTGTCCGCGTTGTGTTTCCGTTTCGGTGTCGCCGTCAGGCCAAGTTGTGCCGCCGGTTCGAAATACTCCAACACCTGTCGCCATTCGCTTTCATCCTTGGCACCGCCTCTATGACATTCGTCGATTACAATAAAGTCGAAGAAGTCTGGCGGATATTGAGTGTAAACGGGCTGCCCCTCTCCCGTGATATAGGTCTGGAAGATCGTGAAAAACAGGCTGGCGTTCTTCGGCGGCTTGCCGTGGTTTTTGCGGATCGTTCCAGGGTCAATCCTGGTTACAGCGTCATTCGGGAAGGCAGAGAAGGCGTTGTAGGCTTGGTCGGCAAGTATGTTGCGATCAGCCAAGAATAGGATGCGCGGACGGCGCACCGGTTCGCCTGAAAGATTCCATTTGGCGTGAAACAGCTTCCACGCGATCTGGAAAGCGATGGATGTTTTTCCTGTTCCCGTGGCCAAAGTCAATAAGATACGGTGATCGCCTTTGGCCAAAGCTTCCAGCGCTGCATTGATGGCCTTGTGTTGGTAATAGCGAAGCTCCCATTTGCCGCCATCGGTTTCGAAGTCCACGGCACCGAAGCGCTCGCGCCATTCGTTTCGATCAGCAAAAGTTCTTTCCCAAAGCTCATCCGGCGACGGAAAGGGCAGTTTCATTTCGCCCTCTGCGCCGGATACCATATCGATCTGATACCAGTTCAGCCCATTGGAAGCATAGGCATAGCGTGCGCCAAGACGGGTCGCGTAGTCTTTTGCCTGCCCAACGCCGTTGCGGTGACTGACGCCTGCGCGCTTAGCTTCCAGCACGGCAAGCTTTTGGCCCTTGTGGATCAGGATATAGTCGGCAGACAGTCCCTTGCCGCGCGTGCCGCCCGACCGGATACGCCCAGGACAAATAACTTCACGACGCACCTTGGAGCCGTTCTTTCCCCAACCTGCATTGGCCAGGACAGGATCAATGCGCTCGGCTCGGGTATCGGCTTCCGTTTCGTCGTAAATGCTCATCTGGTCAAATTCTCATCTTCAAACTAGCTTTAATAACTCGGCTTTTATTTCGTAGATCCAACGAACAGTCTCGCAGACCTGCTTTGCAGTCGTCGGTGTCGCCGCATAGTTATTTGCGTGAGCGACGCTATCCCGTAACACTCTGATCCGCTTGAAGCGTTTCCGTAATTCTGCGCTACTTGGTGCGAGCAGTTTCCCCTTTCGGAGGATGTCGGCCTTATCGCTGAATTGAGTAAAGGCTATCTCACTGACGAAACCGTCATGTGCTTTGGCTTCACCGATTTCGGACAACAACATATCTTTACGTCCATCGCTCAGAAACGAAATCCAATCCTCTAACTGAGGCCAGCGCCTTTGAATAGCTACTACCATTGCCATCTCCAAGCTGGTAATTAGCGCGAATAGTGCAGCCCGTACTGGTAACTTCTGCAGGTCGGATAGACTGACCAGCCCTGCGATCTGATTTCCTGATACGACGAGGTTCGTTTGGTGTTCGTCAGCTTGCATCACAAAGTCGAAGATGCTGGCGTCCGCTCCAATCACGATATCCTCTGAGAGGCGGACAAAGTCATCAGCTATTGGAAGGTCAGGCGCTTCATCTTCAAACCATCGCTCGGCATTATAAAGGCCCAGCACACGATTATGCCGGTCTACCACAGGAAAGAAGCTGTACTGGTTTTCATTGCGAGCTTTAATTTGGGCCGCGCTTTCGTCCTGTACACAAGTTGAAAGGTCTTGGCGTGGAACCATGATGAGGCTTACAGTAAGGGTTCCTTGAACCTGCTGTAGCACATCGAGGCTGGCGTCGTGGTCGTTCGCCCAACTCATATCAGTTCCTTCGTGCATGATTTGTACAACACAGAGCGGCGTAGTCTGTCACGCGTACCACCTGACTGGATGCGTCTAGGGCAGATGACTTCACAACGCAACTTTGAGCCGTTCTTGCCCCAGTCCGCTGCTGCAAGGACAGGATCTATGCGCTCGGCGCGGGTACCCGCTTCGGCTTCGTCGTAAATGCTCATATACTTCGGTATCCGATGACGTATTTCCGCCAGCTTGATTTATTTTTACCCCCATTTGCAAGCATCAAGCGATCAGTTTCATCATGTGTAAGATTTAGATGGAGGCGAAGCGCCTCCGCAGCATTGCAAAATTTCTCGTAGTTTTCACCCGTATTGGCATCAGAGACCATGTAAGTGAATTTAGGTGCTGATGCCTCTTTTTCCCATTTGCGGATGACATCCATTTTCACCAACTCTTGAGCCAAAAGGAGGTTAATTGAACATCCCGCCCATTGGTCCATTATATAAGCTGGCTCCTGCCTTGGTGATGACCTTGGAGTAAGAAAGTAGATCATTTTGGTGAAATAGGCAGGGCCAACGCCATATAGTTTTTTCTCTTCACGCAGAGCAGAAAAAGCATCGTATGCAGAACTGCGATGCACCTTACCTTCCCGAATGCTGTCGGCAAGCTTCAGCCAACCAGAATCGGCGAGAGAAAAGAATCCATTTCTAAACCGTTGGTTCATACCGCCCCAGGCCATGATTGCGGCGCAGACCGTTACGGTGTTGACATTGGGATCAATCGCCAACGAAAACACTTCAGATCTCCTTATTCGGGATGGCGGAAGGGTATCGGCAAAAACACCCTCCAAGCCAAGGCCAAAGTCAAAAGCAATTTTGCCGCCCAAATCATCAGGTGACAGTCCCTCAGCTAAGCTGTTTTTGAGTACCACAAGCGCATCCTTCGACCATGCGAGATCGGCACCCGCCAGAGAAGTATCTCCCTTAGGACTTTCAGCAACGGTTGACTTGGGATCACTCATTTCCAACTCCTAAGCTTTTGGCCCAAGCGATATACCCCTACTCCGCCACGTCTTAGAGACTTTGATTGCGCATCAATTTCGTCGACCTCTTTAAGATAACAGCGTGCGTCAGCAACTATTTGCCCAACGTCTTGATTTAACGATCTGAGTTCCTTTTCGGCATCCCACATCTTCTTTTGCAAGCACTTGATTTGCTTAAGATCATCTTTTGAAGCATTCTTCCTGCGCTTCAAAAACTCCTTTTCGCGTTCTGCATTCACAATTTGAATTGCGAGATTGTGCGCTCTGTCACGTCTCTTTTGCTGCTCCTTTTTTATTTTTTTGGGGCTTGATGACTTCATGTCAATTCGCCCGCGAAGGCTTTCTGCAAAAGGGATTGTCGAAGGTCGTGTAGGTCTTGAAGATTTTGAGAATAACCATCTGACAGCAGAGTTGTCTCATTTGTCAGACGTGACAATCTGTCAACGATTTCCTTTTGCTCTTGCAGCGATGGAAACGGAAACTGCGCGCGCTCAAATGTGCCTAGATTGATATTGTCTTGAGCACTGCCTTTTCCTTGCTTCTTGAGATCGGCAGCAAAGAAACGGAGCATGAACTCCACGTATTCCGGGAAAGTGGTTTTCGGGTCTGCTACCATTCCGATGATGCTATCCGGGAAACAAGCATCAAAACCCAAAATAGCCGTCTCGGCAATATTAGCTGCGATAGTGATGCAGATAGTTCCTGCTGGCCAAAGCTTGCTTTGTGCCAATCCTTCCTCACTGTAGCTTTGTGAGAAGGTTGACAATATTCCATCGCTGTTTCTGATGTCGCCTGTCTGAACGAAAGGATAAGGACCGCCATAAAGGAAAGGCGCATTACGGGGTCGATGCCTGGAACGCCCGCGACCAAAGCTGACAGATGCTTCTGCTAAGGTCAGGTGTTCGGCATGGTTTACGACTTTAGCAAAAATAGCGATTAGTGAGTTCTCAAACAACTCCCGCGCGCTTTGGAGGTTTGCTTCGGCGTGGGCGCGGGCGCGGGCCAGACCCTCGAAGGCCTCGTCCAGAACCGCAACAATCCGCTGTTGTTCTTCCAGCGGCGGGAGGGGGATTGGGATTTCACGCAATCGGCCTTGGTTGAGCTTTGGGACTGTCATACCCGATATGAACGGCATGAGGTCCGCGCCATTGAGATAGTAGATCAACCAGTCATCGAGGACCCGATCTCGATGCGGACGGATCACATGCGCATGGTTGTTGACCCACGTCTTGCCCGCAATAGCGAAAGCCGAGTTGGCACCAGCTTCCCACTTCGCGCCATCTTCTCCAATCAGAACCAATGGCTCATCGAAGAGGAATCCATCGACGTGATCAAGAACGCCTGTGGCTCCATAATATGGGTAAGGGCCCGCCTTCCTATTCTTCTTAGTGATCGGTTTTCTCAATCGGTCGAGCACATCGACTAAGTCACCAAGTGGCTTCGTTGGCCAGCCGAAATCTGCGGTGTCCTTCACAGCATCCCCCGAATGTCTTCGAGAATTTGTGCGGTCTCGGCATCCCGCGCCAACATATCAGCGATGATTTCTTCGGGGCTGCGTAGTGCCTCAGCCTCGGGGGCGTTGGGGTTCTTGACCGACAGGTCATCGGTGTCCTCATCCAGATCGGCGCGGTTGACGATCCAGCTTTTTGCCCCCGTAGCGCGGGAGCGTTGCAGCTCCACAAAGTCCGCCAGATCGTCGTCGTTCAGCGGGTTGGTCTTGCCTAGGCTTCGGCCCGGATCGAGCTGGTAATACCAGATGTCCCGCGTCGGCGCGCCTTTCTCAAAGAACAGCACCACAGTCTTGACCCCCGCGCCTTGGAATGTGCCTTGCGGGCAATCTAGGATAGTGTGCAGCTCCGCCGCCTCCAGCAATTCCTTGCGCAGTGCAATGGAAGCGTTGTCGGCGTTACTGAGGAATGTGTTCTTGATCACCACGGCGGCACGCCCGCCTGCCTTCAGCTTGCGGATGAAGTGTTGCAGGAACAGATAGGCCGTCTCGCCCGTGCGGATCGGGAAGTTCTGCTGCACCTCGCGCCGCTCGCCGCCGCCAAAGGGGGGGTTGGCGAGGATGATGTCGTGGCGGTCTTTCTCCTGAATATCCATCACGTTCTCATTGAGCGTGTTGGAGTGGACTAGGTTTGGGGCTTCGATACCGTGCAGGACCATATTCATGATCCCGATGACGTAGGCGAGACCTTTCTTTTCCTGCCCGTAGAAAGTCTTGGTTTGCAAGGTCTCGAATTCATCGGCAGATAGTTTGTCGGTGCGCATATAGTCGTAAGATTCACAGAGGAAGCCTGCCGAGCCCACGGCACCATCATAGATCGTTTCGCCGATCTTGGGATCTGTGACCTTGATCATGGCCCGGATCAGCGGGCGTGGCGTGTAATATTCGCCCCCATTGCGGCCCGCATTTCCCATCCGCCGAATGCGGGTTTCATAGAGTTGAGATAGCTCGTGCCGTTCGGCCTGGGTATTGAAGGACAGTCCATCTACGGCTTCCAGCACGTCCCGCAATATGTAGCCAGATCGGAACTTGTTGCGTAGTTCCGTAAAGACTTCGCCGATCTTGTATTGGATCGTTTGTGGGCTAGTCGCAGATTGGCGGAAGGATGCCAGGTAAGGAAACAGCTTATCATCAACAAATTTGATCAGATCATCACCAATGCGGGCGGTGTTATGGTCAAACTCGCCGTCTTTTTTCGGCGCGGCCCATTTGTCCCAACGGAAATCGCCGTCAATGATTGGCCTGTAATCTTCACCATTCAGCTCAGCACGATCAGCACGTTCAACTTCAAGATCATGCATATATTTCAGGAACAGCACCCAAGACGTCTGCTCCACATAGTCTAACTCGTTAGCAACCCCTTCTTCTGCGCGGAGGTCTTTCTCAATCTTGTTAAAGGCGTTCTCGTACAAAGCGTCCTCGAATTTCTTGCTATTTATGTTTGGAGGTTTGCCGGATTGGCAGAGGCAGAATAGCCGTTTGAAATCTGTTTAAGTAATTGAACCAATTTGATTTAGGTGCTTCTGTTTTTGCTCCTCCATTTAACACCCTACATAATCTGTACAAATTTAAACACATTGAATCAGGCTGAGGTCAAGACCACCGGTACTTTTTAGTCGGATTGCCGGACTTCCGTTCAACCTCAAATTGTCACTCACTTGTAACTGTCATCAAGGCATCAATCGTGATGGCATCATTTACTTATTCTGGGATCAACAGCTAAGTTTAGAACTACTTGAGACTTGAAATTGAATGTGCTTAGTTTGAGATAAAAATTTAAGAGGATTATTAATGCGTTTAATTTTTGCTTTAATCAGCGCTGCCATTCTTTTTGGCTGCGAAACCACTTCTTCCGCGATTCCGCTTCAAAAAAATGTTTGGCAGGTTTCAACCAGCGGCATTGGCGCAATCGCTGTTTCCAAGGTCGAAGATGATCTTATGCGCAAAGTCGCCCACCTTACTATTGAGCAAGGCTACGACAAATTCATCCTTACCCGTCCGCAATCTGCCCAGGGCTCTCGATATGGTGGAACAACACCTGTATACGCCAACACGAACGTTAATGTTTATGGCAACACGGGCTACGCAACCACAACCTATTCTGGCGGCCAGCCCATCCTGATCGCCGAAAAAACAAATTCTGTGATTGTTGTCATGTATAATAAAGGCGAACAAGGATCACAAAATGCCCTTGATGCGCGCCTGATCCTTGCTCAGTTGGACACTAAAGAAAACCGCTAAGCAAAGCGTGTCTGCTACTGGGATTTTAAGTGAGCGTAAGAAGCGCTTCAAGGTTCACACTGCTTTTTGACCCAATTTTACGGCCATTTTGATGTAATTCCGAATTCTATATCGTGGAGAATGTATGTTCGATAGTTTTTTTAATCATGGAAATATTGTTTCAGTAGTCCTCATGGTCTATGCAGCAAATGTTATGATTGAATCACTGCGAATAGATCAGGCGGACATTTCAGGTAGCTACACACCTCTGATAATTCGGTCATCCATTGGCAGTATTCTCGCTGTCGGCGCAATACCATGCGCTATATGGCCGGCCATTTATGTGGCTTTGTACTCTGGTTGGGTCGCAGGGATCGTTTTTTGGTTACTTGCACAATTATTTGGTTTTGCCATTGTTTTGGCGCTCAGAGTACGTGGGCCGTTAATTGGTATTCATTTTATAATAGCATCTATTGCGTATCCGATTGGGTATTATTTAAGCATAACCAACTTGCCATAACTCACTGCGTCAGGTTAAGGCGTCTGACAATTGAATCTTAATAATCTAAGCCGCCATTAACGTTCATTTTCCATGCTGTTCGCCATTTTCTTGTTTCTTGCTGAACGGCCTGAATTTCATTTGGAGACATAGCGGGATTGTTTTCTAATATTCCCAAGACCTCTATAAGTAGCGAGGCTTCTGGACTGCTTAACTCTTTGCATTACATAGTTCTTCAAACCGACGTTTAACTGGCTTGATCATATGACCATAAGAAAAAATGAAGCGTTTTTAATCCAGTCTCAAAGATCAATTTTTACTCCCCCACACCACCACATTAGCGTTCTCTACAAAACGATTTATCGGTCCGCCGAGCTTTTCCAGCAGACGCAGGGGCGTCACTTGCTGATTTGCATAGATGCGCCACTACGCGGCGCCGTAATCAGGTTTAGGGGCTTTTGGCACGGCGCTTATCTCATTTCTTTTTCCAAGTATGCAATTTTGAACGTTTATCTATTCTCATCGTTACATGCCTGTTGAATTTAGACCGTCGCAACCGAGCGGGTTGGTATTTTTCTTGCTGGTGCACACTCTGTCATGCGTTGTTTAGAAACAAGATCCCAAATTCACCTAAAAAAGTATGTCACGACCATGGATTAGAAGCAGACGCGCTACCAAATAGAATCTCTCTCAAATAAGTGATCGCATAAGTATCAGATTCAAAAGGACAAAATATCGCCTGAACCTCTGTCAATGAAACAGATAGCCGCGACCAATCGCTAGGTTTTTCGGCCGCGCCTGGCCAGTTCGATAACGAATTTTCACCAGATCAGCTTTTCAATGACCCGGGGGGTACCCCACCCCCACCCCCCGAGCCGAAATCAAAGTCGTAAAGCCACCTCCCCTACGGAGAAATTCGCAAGGGGTCTGGAAACGCTTCGGTATAAAAAATGATGGAGCCCCGGACCAACGATGCCTGAGACCCAGAAACCCCATGATCTTGAGCTTATTGAAGAAATCGCGTCCGCTTACGGATATACAAAAACGCTATCTCATCGCCCTTAAAAGATTTCTTAGGACCGGGCTTCAAGCGCCAAGATTAATGGAACGATCTTCCCGCTCTAACTAAGGAAACCATGGTGGGCGAAGAGACAGAAGTGATCGCGGCGGGGCACTGGCATAGCGCCACGATTCACGATGAAGGTTTGGCAGAACGTGGCAAATGCACTTGGCGGCTTCGGCCAAGGGCTACGACAAGTGCGATGAATTTGCCCGCCGCAAAGATTGTGCCAGCGAAAGCGAAGGGAAAGCGGCCGTAACTTTGGTAGACCTGATAGGAGAATGCTAGAACCAGATTTTCCAAGCTCTTGACGAATGGCCGCATCATCTCGCATCAATATACCCCGCGCGTCCGAGGTGCTAAAACAAATGGCGTGATAATTTCGAGAAGAAAGCTAACTATCCGCCGTCGTTTTCCCTGCGCCTGGACCTATACAGGACGAGTGACGATTGATGCTGAAGGAGGTGACAAATAATTGGTCGTATACTCTTTGGCGATGATGCCGCACCGCGCAAGAAGCACCGCAACAGTACTGTTTGACCTGCAAACGAGGGTGCATTAATCGAATTCAATTGTTGTTGGAGGATGTAAATGGCACAGAAAAACACGTATGAAATCATTGAAGTTGAAAGCTATTGCCCTGCAGATACGACAGGCCTTCATGGCAAAGTTCATATTCGACCTGTAGAAGGCGGACGTTACCCGCAGTCGCTGCATGTCGAATGCTCTAAGTCACTTTCCAAGAACTATCCGGTCGGCACACGTTTCAAAATCAAAGCAAAATTAACAGATCGCGAAGGTGGCGGTGAATACCTCTATAGCCACTACAGTTGGGACTACGAAGTAGTTCAGAAACCCTGATAACTAAAAATCTTGGAAATGAGCGGGCGCTCAAGGAGCGCTCCTAGTATTGCGGTGGAGTACTTTCGATTAGAGCCCGCAGGAAGACGTTTTTGTTGATTGGCCAATTCTCAAGCTAAAAAGTACTCAGACTGGCTTTAGAGGAGCCTTTACGGCACTCGAGTGAAGCGGGCTTTTGAACCGCTAATGCGGCCCATCTTTTCAAAAAGTTAGCGCAAAACTCAACGTCAATTATGCGAGATGACGGACGCCAGACAGATAGCGAAAACGCTGTGGTCCATGCGACATTCGACGTCGAGGCCGGGCTGGATTATTTGAACTACCTCCGCCGAGATATGTAATCGAAAAAAATTATGCGCGCTGCTGGTTTGCTACCACGGCGCGCATATCAAACCTCGAAAAACATGATTTTCCCTTTATTTAATTGTACTTAGCCTCTCTCGGGATAGACCTGGGGGACAGAGGGTCGTAGGTTCAAATCCTGCCGCTCCGACCATTTTTAAAGCCGTTTGTTGAACTTTTGAGCCCTGTATTGTCGCTGCTCGCCCGGTTAAAGACCGTTAATGCCAAACAGCCTATTTTTGATGACGCCGCATGTGAGATTAATATCCCCTGGCGCGAATATCAGTTCCGCTGGGACTGGTTTATCTATCTCTCGCTCTTCTTTGTTGCCGTGATTTTGCAGGCCGGACTGGCCGAATTTCAACGCCTTGGTCAGTTTCTAATTGCCGCGCCCGGCTTTGTGGTGGTTTTCGGTCTGTTCAGTTTCTTCTGGTTTCGCCAGTTCAACAATGAGAACATTACCTTCCCGTTTCATGCCAATGTGGATGGCATTGGCGGCACGGGTGAATATATGAACGCCGCCACCAGCTGGCATGAAATAGATGAGATTCGCCTCACCCACCCCAGTCGCGGCCTGGCGTTTGGCCCGCTTCGCATGGGCCTTTCTTTGAGAGCTAAGGGCAAGCAGCTGCACTATATCGGCCTGCCCTTTGTCACGCCTGAAGAGTTCATAAAACTCGATCAGATTCTGGCGCGGCTCGCGGCTATGCATGGTGTAGAATATCGCAGATAGCGCGACTTTTTGCGCGATAAAGGCGCGAGTTGTATCCTCGCGCCGTAACCAGTTTTCGGTGATGTCGCGCTTAATGTGCGCGGCTGTTTCATCATTCTGGCTTGGTCAATATATCGATGTTATCTGGAAACTGGTCATATTGCGGTACATTCTCGGGCATGACTTCCCAGGATGCCTTAGACCCCACAAAGATATGGGCTTTGATTTCAATATCCTGGTCATCATCTAAGCAACCGAGCGTGATGCCATGAATCTCGCCGTTTACAACACCACATAGGCTTGAACCACACGTCGAACAGAGGAGCCTGCCTTCATTGCCTGTTGGGTATTGCTTGAGATGTTCTTTGCCGCTCACCCATATGAGACTACCGGGTGTGATCACAGCATAGGAGTTGGCTTGGGCACTAAATGCTTTTCGACAACGCGAGCAGTGGCACGACCGTGCCCCAAATATCGCGCCATTGAGTTCATATTGAACCGCTCCGCAAAAACAACCGCCACGTCTTTTCATTGTGATATGACCCTCCCAAAACAAAGGCCCAGCTGGCGGAATCCAGATGGGCCTGTACGTCCAATATCTTTGTTATTTGTCAGTCCGACTTGGAATTCACCGCTTCTTCCAAAATCCGCTTGCACTCGAGCAATTCGGTCAGCGCTTCATTCAAGCGCGCACGCGAATAGGTGTCTGTAACACCTGCCTTCTTCGCGATTTCGATGGCCTCGTTGACGGTGATTTCGCTGGGCACATTTGGCGTACCGTCGCTGGCTTCGGCTCTGTTTTCACCGCCTTCTGGGGTATCTTCGTGCCCATTCCCATTGCTCAGGGCTCCAACCGGGGCCACAGGTTCAATCGCGCCAGTCTCGCCAATGGCGATCACGTGCCGCGCCCCATGTTCTTTCAGAATTTTTTGGACGCCCTTGATGGTGAAGCCCTCATCATAGAGCAAATAGCGGATTCCGCGCAAAAGCTGCACATCATCCGGGCGATAATATCTTCGCCCACCACCGCGCTTAAGCGGCTTTATCTGTTTAAAGCGCGTTTCCCAAAAACGTAAAACATGCTGCGGGAGATCAAGCTCGTCAGCAGCTTCAGAAATGGTTCGAAAAGCGTCTGGCGACTTTTGCAACAGATCCCTCGCTAGGTGTTATTATTTGCTTGAGAGCAAAGACTTGTTGATCTTGTTTTTCAATACATTGCTGGGTTTGAACACCAATACGCGTCGGGGCAGAATGGGCACCTCTTCGCCTGTTTTGGGGTTTCGACCCACACGCTCATTTTTTGATCGGACCAAAAAAGAGCCAAATGATGACAATTTTACGCTCTCACCTTCAACAAGAGCGTCGCTCATCAGTTCCAATACCCGCTCCACCAGCTCCGCCGATTCGGCCCGTGAAAGGCCAACTTGTTGATACACGGCTTCGCTGAGATCAGCACGCGTTAATGTTTTACCGCTCATGTGTCCCCCGCAAAAAGATCAATAATTTGATGAGCATAGAACTCGCAAATGTATCGGTCAATGTGTGACTTTTACTCAATTACCATCGAATGAGCGACGCTGCCCAGGTGAATCCGCCGCCCATGGCCTCAATCATCACCAAATCGCCCTTTTTGATCCGCCCATCTTCCACAGCAACGCTGAGCGCCATGGGCACCGATGCGGCGGAGGTATTCGCATGCTTATCCACAGTCACCACAACTTTTTCACTCGGTATGCGCAATTTTTTGCCCGCGCCGTCGATAATCCGGCGATTGGCCTGGTGTGGAACGAACCAATCCAGCTCTTCCACGGTTTTGTCGGCCTTTTCAAACGCCTCTTCCACCACATCAGAGATCATGCCCACGGCGTGGCGAAACACTTCGCGCCCCTGCATGCGGACAAAACCCACCGTCCCGGTGGTGGACGGGCCGCCATCCACATAAAGCTTTTCCCAATGATCGCCATCAGAGCGCAGGGAGGACGACAAGACGCCACGATCATCTTCCTGGTCCGCGGGTACCGCCTCAAGCACCATGGCGCCTGCACCATCGCCAAACAATACGCAGGTGGTGCGGTCTTCCCAGTCCAACAGGCGTGAGAAGGTTTCTGCGCCAATCACCAGCGCCCGTTTGCCCAAGCCGTTTTTCAAATGGCTGTCGGCTGTGGCCACTGCAAACACAAATCCCGAACATACGGCTTGAATGTCGAACGCGGCGCCATGATGGATACCAAGATTGCGTTGAACCGTTGTGGCCGCGGCAGGAAAGGTGCGGTCCGGCGTGGTCGTGGCCAGCACGATCAAGTCGATATCATTCGGGGTAAGACCGGCCGCCTCAATCGCTCTCAGTGCAGCTTTCGTGGCCAAATCGGATGTATATTCATTCTCCGCTGCCACATGACGCTGTTTGATGCCGGTCCGCTGGGTAATCCACTCATCCGACGTGTCGACACGCTGTGCCAAATCATCATTGGTGACAATTTGCTCCGGCAAATAATGGCCCACGCCACGCACAATGGTTTTCAAATTGGTCACGCCGAACCTACCTCTTCGTTGCTCTTATCTTTTTCGCTTTGCTCGGCGGCAAGTTGCGCCTTGTCGGCCTCGTCATGGGCGGCATATTCCTGCAGCCCTTCGCCGATTTTCTTGATTAGTTTGTTGTGCGCCATTTCGTAGGTCAGCCCCAAAGCACTTTTGAAGCCGATCTCATCGGTACCACCGTGGCTTTTGATCACAATGCCATTCACCCCAAGAAAAACGGCGCCATTGGCCGTCCGCGGGTCCATCTTTGAGCGCAGCGTGCGCATGGCGCCAGAGGCCAACAGAGCGCCCAGTTTAGACAGCCAGCTCTGGCTGAGCGCTGTGCGCAGATAGCTGGCAACTTGACGCGCGGTGCCTTCAGCAGTTTTGAGGGCGATATTGCCGGTAAAGCCTTCGGTGACAACCACGTCCACTGTGCCCTTGCCCAAATCATCGCCTTCAACAAAGCCATGATATTTAAAGCCACGCCCCGAGTGCGCCTGCAATTGTTTGGAGGCATCCTTCACCGCTTCGAGGCCTTTGACCTCCTCTACCCCAACATTGAGCAAGCCGATGCTGGGCAAATCCACATCAAACAGCGCGCGCGCCATAGCGGCGCCCAGAATGGAGAAATCGATCAGCTGTTCTTCGTCAGCGCCCACTGTGGCGCCAACATCCAACACCACGCTTTCTGAGCGCAAGGTGGGCCATAGCGCGGCCAATGCAGGCCGGGAAATACCCTCCATCGGGCGGAGGCAGAATGTGGCCATGGCCATCAACGCGCCGGTATTGCCGCCCGAAATGGCAGCGTCGGCCTCGCCATCTTTTACAGATTGCAGGGCGTTCCACATAGACGAGTCGCCACGTCCCTTGCGCAAGGCCTGGGACGGCTTGTCGTCCATGGATATCACATTATTGCTATGGCGAATCTCAGAAACGGCCTGAAGATTTTCATATTTTGCGACAAGCGGTTTGAGCTCATCTTCGCGACCATGGAAGATAAACTTGGTTTTCGGACGCTCGATCAGTGCAAGGGCTGCGCCCTGCACCACGATTTCGGGTCCATTGTCGCCACCCATGGCATCAACGGAAATGGTGATTGACTCTGACATTATTTCTTATTTGCACTCCGTTATGGCGCAGCTTAGCCAAGACAGGCCATGACACAAGTAGATTTCGGCAAAAACCAACTTATTTCTTGTCTTTCAACGCTGCAAGCGCTGCAAAAGGCGACTCGCTTTCATCGCGCTCATCCTCGGTAAGATCAGCAAATTCAGCGTCGGGTTTCCGTGGATAGGGATTGAGCGATAACATCAGTGTTTCCACCACCATGGGCGCCAGATCAATCGCATCGCCCTCATACCAATCCTGGTCCGGTTCGCTGTCTAGGTTGACAAAGACCTCAGCATTTGGCGCCACGTCGGGTTCTGGCGCCTTGCCCGGCATATAAATGCGCTCAAACGCCAGCGCCACTTCTTCTTCCACCGGCTCCAGCGTCACCACGCAAGCCTGTTCGACCACTGCCTGCCCCTCGCCTTTGGCCTGATAGCCACCTCGAAAGGGGCGCATGGTGATTTTGCCTGAAAACGACTTCACATCTTCAAGCTTGGTCTCTGCCACAAGTGCCTCTTTTGCGTCTTGATCGGCATCGAACTCATATGATCGCCCGTCTTTTGGCACCTCTGAAAGGCGCACCTCTAGATCAAGCAGTTTGTGTATATCTTGCCCCGCCATAAAAACCTTATCCGCCGCCAGCTTTGATCGCCTCTTGAGGCGGCAATAGATTGAGCGTTCCTTTATCAATTTGACCTTGCGGGTCTAAATGATCCAGCTGCCCAAAGCAATAGTACGCCAAAATCTTGGCATTTTCCGGATCTTCAGGATCAAATAGATTCCGCGAAAGAGCTTCGGTCAAGCCGTCCACATCCCTGGGGTCAAAATGATCTTTGATCGACCCGAGAAGCCCATAGAACAATTCCGACATTTTTTTGACTTTCTTGGGCACAGTCAGGTCGCCTACCCCCATTTCGCGCAGCGATCGGTCCATATCCTTGAAAAACAAATCAAACAATGTTTGGGCAAAAGCCTTGGTTTTCTCGTCTTCCTCATGCAATCGATGAAACACCAATGAGAGGTGCAAGGCAATCATATCGAAGCGTCCGGTCACATTGTCGTTGATGCCATAGTGCAAATAAAAGTCGGGATGCCGAGATTGCGCCACAATAGCGTTATAGACCGCATAGGCAGCATCGGCATGTGGGTTTTTGCGAAATGGGTTGAAAATCATCTTCTTTTCGTCGTTTGATGCCGCAAGGCTGTTGTTGAGTGTCGTTTCGTTTGTTGGCTTGCCAAGTTGGGGCTTAGCCAGCTAAACAGTGTTACGCGCTCAATTCGTGTTTAGACTAGTTAATCGAGATTGTCACAGAAAGCCAATTATATGATGGTCCTGCGTTCTGCAAATCGTTTTCTTTCCCTAATATTTGTTGTTTTTGTCGCAGTCGGTCTTTCCGGTTGCCTCACGCAGCAACGCACCCAAGGCTATGATATCCCCGAGGGCAGTCTTGAACAGGTTCGTCCTGGCGTGTCCAAAGAGCTGGTGGAGTTTGTGCTGGGGTCACCCCAAACCACCAACACATTTGGCGATGAGCAAGCCTATTATTATGTGGAAACCAAGGTTGAGCAGACCGCCTTTGGCCTCACCTCGGTAAAATCGCGCACCGTTTTGGCAGTCTATTTTGATAAAAATGATCGCGTAACCGATAAAGCGGTTTATGGCCTGGAAGACGGAAAAGTGGTGGACATTGTGTCGCGACGTACACCGGGCTTTGGTCAGGATCGCTCCTTCCTGCAGCAATTGCTGGGCTCCCTATCCTTCTGATTTGCGTAGTAAAACCAAAAGTTGAATCTATTAGGGGCGCCTTAGCGCCCCTTTGTTTTTCAAAACATGGTTGATAAGACTTAAGCGCGCCTCGCCTGCCGTGCGCGATAATCGCCCCACGCCAGCAATGCGAGGGCGGCCGTTGCAATCGGCAGCACCATCACATTGATGGCTTCCCAACCCAGATTGTCCAGCAAATAGCCCGAGCTGATTGAGGCCACGGCCATGGTGCCAAACACCATTGGTTCGTTCAGGGCTTGCGCGGTGGACGCTTCTTCTGGCCGATAGGCTTTGGCCATCATGGTGGTGGAGCCAATGAAACCGAAGTTCCAGCCGACACCCAGAAAAATCAGTGCCAAATCAAAATGCAATGTGCTGGTGCCGTTCAAATTGATGAGTGCGCTGCCCAGAATCAACAACATGCCGATGCCCACAACCGCGTGGGTGCCCAAGCGGGAAATAATGTGACCTGTCACCAGGCTAGGCAGAAACATGGCTATGATATGCCATTGGATGGTGGTGGTGGCGGCTTCAGGCGAATGGCCGCACACATGCACCATGGCCAGTGGTGCGGCGACCATAACAAAGGTCATCAACGCATAGGAGGCCATGCCCGTGGCCAGGGGAATAAAAATCTCGGGCACCCGGATCAATTGGCCCGTGGTGCGCCCCGCCGCATCACCTTCTTGCTTCTGGCGTACAGGTGCCAATTTGGTTTGGCTTAGAATCAAAACACCGATCGCGGAGAGTACCGCGATAATGAGAAAAGAGCCGGTAAACTCCACGCCACCAATCCAGTCTTTGGTGATGTAAGACAGGCGCGGCCCCAAAAAACCGGCGGCGACACCGCCCAGCAAGACCAGTGAGATCGCCTTGGCCTGCATCTCTTCAGGCACACTGTCGGCGATCGCAAATCGGATTTGTTGCCCGAATGCGGCGGAGGCGCCGACAATGGACAGAGCAATCGCAAAAAGCCAAAACGAGCTTAGATAAACCGCTAGAGCGGCAACCAAGCCTGCCAGAATGCCGATGGATGCGCCAAGCATAAACCCCTTGCGACGCCCCAGCGCATAGATTGTTTTGGTGGCTGGCGCTGCCATCAAGGCCAGACCGACAATCATAAATGTTGTAGGCAATGTCGCCATCGATTTGTCTGGGGCCAATGTCGCTGCTGTCAACGCGCCCACAGCCATAATGATGGCCTGGTTGGAGCCCACAATGGCCTGCGTCAGGGATAAAAGGCCTATATTGCGCCCCACATGGGCCCTTAAATCCGCATCGACGCTCATAATTTTCTCCAGCTTATTTGGACGTGAACTCGTCCTGACGTGTTTGGTGGGCAATATTGTTCAGCACCCCATTGACGACTTTGGGTTCGTCGCTTTCAAAAAAGGCGCGGGCAATATCCACATATTCGGTGATAATCACTTTAGCCGGAATATCGCGTTTGTGAAGAAGTTCAAACGTCGCGCCGCGCAAAATGGCGCGCAAGGTGCTGTCGATCCGCGTAACCGGCCAGCCCTCGAGCAACGACGCATCAATCATCGGGTCGATTTTGAGCTGGTGTTTGGATACCCCTTCCACGACAAGCTTAAAATAGCTCTTGTCGGCGGGCAGATATTCGTCCCCCTCAATTTCCTGGCCCATATAAAAGCTCATAAACTGAGTCAATGTATGTTCCAGCGATGTCCGGCCAATATCCATTTGGTAAAGTGCCTGCACCGCAGCTAACCGGGCAGCGCCGCGCTGGTTTGCTTTTTTCGGGGCGTTATTCGCGTTTTTATCGGGGGATGATTTTGAATTGCTCATCAATTTTTCCGCTATCGGGGATCGGCCATCGGCACATCTGATTGTGCCAGCTCAACGCCAGCGCATACCAGACCCTAGCGCACAATGCGATAAAAAAGTTTAATCGGGCAGCGAATGCCACCGCTAACTCAGCAGATGTGGCCGTTTCGCGACTATTTATCGCCTGACGGCGTTTCTTCGGTGGCGTTCATGGTGGAGAGAAAGGATTCAAAATCGTCGGCGCCAGAAAAATTCTTGTATACTGACGCGAAGCGGACAAATGCCACATCGTCCAGCTCTTTCAGCCCATCCATGACAAGCAAGCCAATCTCTTCCGAGGTGACTTCGTTTTCGCCTTGGCTTTCCAGCCGCCGCACCACACCAGAAATCAAACGCTCCACCCGCTCAGGCTCCACCTCACGCTTGCGCAAAGCAGTGTTGATCGAACGGGCCAGCTTCTCGCGGTCGAAAGGCACTTTGCGACCAGACTTTTTCGCCACCACAATGTCGCGCAACTGCACACGTTCAAACGTGGTGAACCGTCCGCCACAGCCGGTGCAAACCCGGCGGCGGCGGATGGAGTTATAGTCTTCTGTCGGCCGGGAATCCTTAACTTGAGTGTCTTGATTTCCGCAATAGGGACAGCGCATTGATCGTCCTTAGGCTGGGTAGATCGGGTGCGCGTCAGTGAGTTTTTTCACTTCAGCGCGCACGTTGGCTTCCACCTCGGCGTTGCCTTCTTCACCATTCTGGCTCAGGCCATCCACCACTTCAACAATCAACTCGCCAACTTTGGCAAAGTCCGATTCGTCGAAGCCGCGAGAGGTTGCAGCAGGTGTGCCAACGCGAATACCGGAGGTGACGAACGGTTTTTCCGGGTCGAACGGGATTGCGTTTTTGTTGCAGGTGATGTGAGCCCGCTCCAGCGCCGCCTCGGTCGCCTTACCGGTCACGCTTTTCGGGCGCAAATCCACCAGCATCAAGTGGTTGTCGGTGCCGCCAGACACGATATCCAAGCCGCCTTTCATCAATGCGTCAGCAAGGCTTTTCGCATTCAAAACAACTTGTTTCGTGTAGTTCTTAAAGTCATCTGTTAGCGCTTCGCCAAAGGCAACTGCCTTGCCCGCAATCACATGCATCAAGGGACCACCCTGAATGCCGGGGAAGATGGCAGAGTTCAGTTTTTTCGCAATATCGGCATCATTGGTCATGATCATACCGCCGCGTGGGCCGCGCAATGTTTTGTGGGTCGTGGTGGTCGCCACGTGGGCATGTGGAAACGGGCTTGGATATTGGCCACCGGCCACAAGACCTGCCACGTGCGCCATATCGACCAAGAAATAGGCCCCAACTTCATCAGCAATTTCGCGGAAGGCTTTAAAGTCCAAAACGCGGGAATAGGCAGAGAAACCGGCAATGATCAGTTTAGGCTGATGCTCTTTGGCCAAATCGCGCACCTGATCCATATCCAGCAGGCCATCTTCCTTGCGCACGCCATAATGCACCGCGTTGAACCATTTGCCAGATTGGTTGGGCCGTGCACCGTGGGTCAAGTGCCCGCCAGCGTCCAGGCTCATGCCCAAAATGGTGTCGCCCGGCTTGATCAGGGCTTGAAACACGCCCTGGTTGGCCTGCGAGCCAGAATTGGGCTGCACATTTACATAGTCACAGCCGAAAAGCTGCTTGGCGCGATCGATTGCAAGATTTTCAACCACGTCAACATGCTGACACCCGCCATAATAGCGTTTGCCGGGATAACCCTCAGCATATTTATTCGTCAAAACAGTGCCTTGTGCTTCCATCACCGCTTTTGAAACGATGTTTTCAGAGGCAATTAGTTCAATTTCGGTTTGCTGACGGTTCAGTTCAGCGGCCACAGCCTGCGCAATTTCATTGTCTGATTGCGCCAGCGAATGGGAGAAGAAATTTGGAAAAATCTCAGTCATAAAAAGATCCCCAGAATAGATGAGATAGAGGGCGGAGCCCTCGTTTCGGTGGAGATCGCTTAGCACAGGCCCTGTTTTTATCCAAGCCGCCTTTTGGCTAATTCGCGTTTCCCTGGGCATTTCTTACAAGGGCGCGGCGCAATTTTGCGACTGCGAGATTTTTCATCTGAAACTCACTGGCGGAAAGCGGCGCGATGATGGTGACTTCGGTGCCGGTCTTGGCATGCACGGCAGCCACGCGCATCTGGCCGCCCATCTGCACAAATTCAAACAACACTTCCCCTAAATTTGGGGCCATGTCCCGGTCTTTCATGTCGCTATTCCCCTTGGGCAATGCCGCCTCAGCACGGGATTGCGACTCTCATCATGCTATTCGGCACTGGCAAAGTCTACTCTGCCGACTTCATCATAACCATAAATATCACTGCGGAAGCTGACCACGCCGTCACGATTGGCCCACGCGGTAATATAGGTGGTAATGATTGGCACCGGTTGCTCTAGACGCACATCCATGCGCTCTCCCGAATCGAAGGCTGCATCGACGGCCGGCAGGCTCCAATCGGTTTCGTTCTCGCGCAACAGCCAGGAGACAAGCTTGTCAACATCCTCCACACGCACGCATCCCGAAGAGTGGAAACGACGATTTTGCCCAAACAACGACTTTTGCGGCGTATCATGCAAATAGACGGCATGCGGATTGTGGAAATTGATTTTCACATGTCCCATAGAGTTTTCCGCGCCTGGCTCTTGTCGAAACAAATATTGCACGGCCTCATCGGTTGACCAGTCTATGGACTGCGGATCCAACTCTTCTCCATTGGCGTCATAAATCTTGATCCGATAATCTGTGAGATAATTGGGATCCTGATTCATATATTTAATAATGTCACGGCGGATAATGCTTTTGGGCACATGCCAATAGGGATTGAAATTGATCTCATGGACCTTGGAGGTCAAAATTGGGGTTTGGCGATCAATCCGCCCCACAATGGCTGTGTGCCGGCGTTCAACAATACCATTTTCGACTGCCTCAATGCTGGCCGCCGGGATATTGACCACGATATAGCGGTTCGACAATTCGCCCACCACTTGATTGACCCGTTCAAGATTGAGCTTGAGTTGCGCCAATTTGGTTTCGGCCGGAACATTGAGCGTCAGGTAAGTTTCCTGATCAATTACGCCTGTTAAATGCAAGCCGTGACGCGCCTGAAATCGGCGCAGGGCGGCGTCCAGCTCATCATCGAACTCACTCGATAAACGGTCAGAATCTTCCAAATCACCCGACGCAATCAGGCGTCGGCGCAAGGCCCGCACATGGCCGCGATCATCGCCTTTTTTCAGGGCAAAAGCACCTCGGGACATTTCTTCCCAACCACCATTGGCTACGATTTGCTCATATCGCTTGATGGCGGCAATCAGATTATATGAAGTCTCGTAGGACAGGACCGGTTCGGCACTCTCAACAGCATCACGCGCTGATGCGCTGTTGCTTACTTCGTCGGCCAACGCGTGTATCGGACCCAGCATGAGCGCACCCAGCGCCAAAGCGCCAACCCAATTATGCGCAGGTTTGGTCCATTTTGTCAGCCAGTTTGGTTGGTTCATGCGATCGACCCCAGTTTCGAAACAATTCAGCCCAATTGTGGCGAGACACTTAGCAGGTTGCCTTGCAGCTCACAACAAACGATTCGACGACAGTTTCTATTTCTTTGGGGCCAAAAGATGAAATTTGGCAGAATTCCTGCGCCTCAAATATTTGGCCGGGTGGCTGTTGCTTTTTTGCAGCACTTTGGTGATGCACAAACGTCTCTTGGCCACTGGCGCCGGACCATTGCCGACGCCAGTCCATTCGACCAATCAGGACAGCGCAATCGCTTAAAGTTTGTAAAGAATTTGATCGACCCAGAAGCGCTCCAATCGCGCCAATGCCGAATTCAAACCCTCGAATTCCTTTTCATCCAAGCCACCCACTTCTGCGATTGACTTCAAGTGGCGATCATAAAGCTCATCAATCACTTCGGCCACTTCTTCACCTTTTGGCGTGAGCCGAATGCGCACAGAGCGGCGGTCAGTTTTGGATTTCGTTTGAAATATGTAGCCTGTATCGACCAGCTTTTTCAGATTGTAAGAAACGTTAGAGCCTAGATAATATCCGCGAGAGCGCAATTCGCCAGCGGTCAGTTCTGAGTTGCCGATGTTGAACATCATGATCGCTTGCACCGGATTGATGTCGTCCCAACCCATTCGATCAAATTCGTCTTTAACGAGATCTAGCAGGCGACGGTGCAAACGTTCAACGCGTGACACCGCCTCCAAGTAGCGGGGTTTTAAACCTGCATCTTCTTCGACAGGCATAGGTGCCTGTACTTTCATTGTGTTGATACCCATTTTTGCCTCACTGTTATTGGTCGCACGATTTTTCGTGTCTATGTGAAGCAAATTAGCGGCCAGCAAATAAGATCAGTTTAAAATACAGACTTAAAAATATGTTACTGATAAAATTAGGATTTTTAGCTTTCTAACTTCTTACCCACGGTTACGAATTAGAAACCCTTACAAATAGTTGCGGCGGTTATGATGGGTCCAGTTCGCCCAAAACAAAAGCGCTGCAATGGCCAATAAAACAAGGGCTCTTAGGCCAAAATCCTGTGGTGAAAAATTCAAGATTTCTGGCACCCAAATGGCAGCGCCCAACTCAACAACATTGGCAACAATTAGTAAAACGCCGCCCCAGGCGGTTAGACTCCATAAACCAACAGCCGCCAGCAATCGCAACAATGCAGATAAAATGGTAATGGCGAAGGCAATATTTCCTAACGCCTCAACCGGCGCATTTAGATCTCGGGTGACCCCAAAATGATAAAAAATCGCCACCAATCCATGGATTAGGGCCACCAGGGCGAGAATGCGTGCAAAGATCGATAATGGTTTTTCTGAAAATGCCATCTGGATTCCCCTTCCGCCTTGCCTGCCCATAGCCTGACCATGGGGCCGTGGCAAGGTGCCGCATAAATTTTACCCAAATGACTGTGCTTGAATATAGCCCCTTGGCGCAATTTATGCTTTGACATAACACTTGTCGATATAAATGGACCAAGGAGCAACCATGATGCCCCCTACCCGCGAAAAAGCCGATCTGGACTTTCTGGCCGGCAAACGTTTGCGCCGCACCCGCCAAACAGGCTGGAGCCGTGCGATGGTGCGCGAGACCGATTTGACCGCACGCGATTTGATCCTGCCGCTCTTTATACTGGAGGGGGAAAACCAGCGGGAAAAGATCGCCACCATGCCCGGTGTAGAGCGTTTGAGCATCGATCTGGCCATCACTGTTGCCAAGGAAGCACGCGACCTGGGCATCCCGGCGCTGGCCCTCTTCCCCTGCACCCAGAACGATCGGCGTACGGAAGATGGGCGAGAAAGCTATAATCCGGACAATTTGATGTGTCAGGCACTGCGCGCCATTAAAGAAGCCGTGCCGGATATAGGGCTGATCGCCGATGTGGCCCTCGATCCCTATACCAGCCATGGCCATGACGGACTGATGAATGGCGACACCATTTTAAACGATGAGAGCGTTGCTGTGCTGATTAAGCAAGCCCTGAATCAGGCGCGCGCCGGCGCGGACGTGATCGCCCCGTCGGATATGATGGATGGCCGGATCGGCGCGTTGCGCGAGGCTTTGGACGCTGACGGGTTTGAAAATGTCATCCTCTTGTCCTACGCCGCCAAATTCGCTTCGGCTTTCTATGGACCGTTCCGAGACGCGGTTGGCTCCGGTGCGCGTCTGAAGGGCGATAAAAAGACCTATCAGCTCGAACCCTACAATCGTGAGGAAGCCTTGCGGGAGGTCGAACAGGATTTGCTCGAGGCTGCGGATTGGGTGATGGTTAAGCCGGGCCTCGCCTATCTGGATATCGTCCGGGAAGTGAAAGACCAATTCGACGTGCCGGTGTTTGCTTATCAAGTCTCCGGCGAATATGCCCAGATCGAATTTGCCGCTGCCGCTGGCGCGCTGGACCGGGATGCAGCGATGATGGAAAGCCTGATTGCATTCAAACGTGCGGGCTGTACCGGTATCCTGACCTATTTTGCGCTGGACGTAGCAAGACGTTTACGCAGGTAACTCTCAAACAACAAAGGAGTGGGCCTTGAGTTGGCCCACTCTCCAATTCTTCGCTATGCCTTCTTGATCAAACTGATCACAAAGAGCAAAATCACTGCCCCTATTGTGGCATTGATGATCGAGGCAATGATGCCGCCGCCAATCGCAATGCCCACCATCGGCAGCAAGAAGCCGGCAATGACGGCCCCTAAAATCCCCACAACGATGTTGCCAACAAGGCCAAAGCCAAAGCCCTTTACAATCAGGCCAGCTAGCCAGCCAGCAACGGCGCCAACAATTAGCAAAACCAATAAGCTTCCAATATCCATTTTATTCCCTCCTTGTTACCGGAATCAGTTTGGCAGTCCCAAAAGAAACTGTCGAGCTATTCAATTGGTTCCCTTGTAATTCGTCCATTTGTCGCCATGTTAAAATCAGTTAGATTTGGAGAGCATTATTATGGGCAAGAATTCGTTTGGTTGGTTTGTGCGGGATGATCTACCGGACCCGCATTCGGCGCCGGAACTTTTTGATGGTATTTTGCTGCGCCGGGTGCTCGCCTTTGTCATTGATTTGATCGTCGTAGTCGTCTTGATTGTTATTGCCTCTGTTTTGCTGGGCATTTTGGGTGTTTTAACTCTTGGTTTTGCTTGGCTTGGCTATTTCATCATGGTGCCAGCGGTTTGGATTGGGTATTACGCCCTCACCCTTGGCACGCCGGTACGCGCCACGCTGGGCATGCAAATGATGGACATTGTCCTCACGCCGACGCGCTCCACACCGCTCGAAGGTTGGTTGGCGATACTTCACCCGATCGTCGGCTGGGCGAGCATTGCCTTTTTTACGCCGTTCATTTTATTGGCCGGGCTGTTCACGCCGCGACGTCAGTTGGTACATGATCTGGTTGTGGGCACGCTTATGGTGCGGCGATCGCCCATGGTGCGCTTCTGGCGCGATGAGTTTGAACAATATGAAGAGCCCTGGGTCGATATCCGCCGCCAATAACCAAGAATAATTGAATAAAAACGCTGGATAGAGCAATTAACACTTGGTGACACATCGCTTTATCGGCAAAATGCGGCTCTATGATCGACGCATTTATCCAAGCGGGCACGCTTTCACAACCGATGGCCATGTGGCTTACAATTGCCGTAATTATTGCGGCAATTGTTCTGTTTGCAACTGAAATTGTAAGTCTGGAAATTGTCGCGCTGGGTGTATTGGTCGTTTTGATGACCATCGGGCTATGGGCACCCGACTCGCTGTTAACAACAGAAAGCCTTTTGTCCGGCTTTGCGAACCCGGCGCTTTTGACCATTCTGGCCCTGCTGGTTATCGGCCAGGCCCTGTTTCAAACCGATGCGCTGGGCGGCATTACCAAAGCCTTTGAACGGCTGTGGCCGCGTCATCCCTCTCGCGTTATCCCAATCATCCTGGTGATTGCGGGCATTTCGAGTGCTGTCATCAACAACACCCCCGTCGTGGTGATGTTTATTCCCCTTTTGACGGCTGTTGCTGCACGGCGGAAACTCGCTACGCCAAAAATCATGATGCCGCTGAGCTTTATTTCGATTTTGGGCGGCATGACAACGCTGATCGGCTCCTCCACCAATCTGCTGGCGGCAGGCATCGCCATCAGTTACGGGGTCACCATCGATTTCTTTGACTTCACGGTTCCCGGCTTAATGATGGCCGGTGCGGGCACCATTTATGTTCTTTTCATCATGCCCCATATTTTGCCGAGCCGAGTCAATGAGCGCGGGCAGGAAGTGCAGCCTCGTAACCTGCAATTCATTACAGAGATCCGGCTTTATGAGGGTCACCCACTCATCGGCGAAAAGGCCGTTGCAGGCATGTTCCCCCGCTTTACAAAGATGACCGTGCGCGCGGTTATGCGGGGGTTTGAGCGCTATGTGCCGCCCTTCGAAGACATTACGCTGCGTTCAGGCGATGTGTTGATCCTTGCCGCCACTCGCGAGCAACTCACCGAGGCACTTAAGGAGTGGCGCGCGTTTGAAAACCCGCGGATATCCGACGATCAGGATGGCCCGACTGATCACGGTATCGTTGTGTGTGAAGCGCTTATTCCACCGGGATCGCGCTTGATCAACAACGGGATCGACCAGCGCGGTTTTCTCTCCCAGCATGGGTGCCTTATTCTTGGGGTTGAACGCCGCAGCCGCATGCCCAGACAAAGCCTTGCAGACATAAGGCTGGATGCGGGTGACGTATTGCTGATCGCCGGACGATCAAGCGCCATCAACAATTTACGTGGGCAGCAGGATGTCGTGGTGATCGAATGGAGTGCGTCCGAGGTGCGGCCGCACCGTTTTGCGTCACGCGCTCAATTGATCTTCGCAGGTACTGTCGCGGCCATCGCCACCGGCATTGTGCCTGTCGTTTTCGCGGCAATTGCTGGTGCCTTTGCCATGCTGGCGGGCGGGTGCTTGAATGTGCGCCAAGCCACTCGCGCCATCGACCGGCGCATATTCTTGCTGGTGGGATCCGCGATTGCCATGTCGACGGCCCTTGAAACGACCGGCGGTGCCAACATAATCGCCAGCTGGACAGCGATGGCGATGGCCAATGTCAGCCCGGCGATGGTTATGTCTTTGATCTTTATCATTGTAGCGATTTTGACCAACTTTTTGTCCAACAACGCGACAGCGGTGTTGTTCACGCCCATCGCCATCTCAACCGCGCAAGCGTTTGGTATCGATCCGCTTCCCATGGTTGTGGCCGTCATTTTAGGCGCAAACGCTTCATTCGCGACGCCCATCGGGTATCAGACAAACCTGCTCGTATTGGGGCCAGGACACTACCGGTTCAAGCATTTCATGATTGCAGGTATTCCTCTGATCATAATTGTCTGGCTGGTCTTCAGTGTTGTTGCACCAATTTATTATGGCGTTTAGACTGAATTTCGACACAAAACCAAATCAAGGTCCGGACGATGACGGAACATCGCACCGCTGAACTTCAGTTCTATCTGACAACGGACAGTCCCTGCCCCTATTTGCCCAATCGTACGGAGCGAAAGGTCTTCACCCATCTTGGCGGCCGTCGCGCCAGCGAAATGCATGATTTGCTGTCGCTGCATGGTTTTCGACGCAGCCAAAATATTGTTTATAAACCCGCTTGCGAGGGCTGTGTTGCCTGCCAAAGCGCGCGGGTTGTGGTTGATGATTTTGAGCCGAACGCGCGACAACGCCGCATCTTGCGCAAAAACACGGATTTGGTGACCCAAGATGTTTTCCCAGCGGCCACGCGCGAGCAATATCGTTTGTTCCGCAAATATCTGAATGCGCGGCATGCGGGCGGCGGCATGTCAGACATGTCAGCCTATGATTATGAATATATGATCGAAGATACACCGGTTCACACACTGGTGGTCGAATATCGGGTGCGCTCGTTGGACCCGAACGAATTGAACCCGCTCTTGGCTGTTGCCCTGGTGGACGTGTTGCCGGACGGGTTGTCCATGGTCTACAGTTTCTTTGATCCAGACGCCCGCAAACGCAGTTTAGGGGCCTTTATGATCATGGACCAAATTGCGCGCGCTAAAAATGCTGGCCTTCCGCATCTTTATTTAGGGTATTGGGTCAAAAACTCGCCTAAAATGGCCTATAAGGCAGAATATAGGCCATTGGAAGTGCTTACCGAAGCCGACCGCTGGACATTGTTGGAAGATTGATCTTCCCCATATTGATGAGGGTTTTATGCGCAAAGCGCTAGTCAGCTTTGTCACATTCGGCTTTGCCGCCACGGCTGGCTTTTTTGCCATTGCCGCCATTGTCGGCTTTCTCGGCTTCGCGCTCTGGCCGTTTGATGTATTCAATCATTTGCAACCAATCTGGCTGATTGGATGCATAATTTGTTTGCTGCTGGCACCGCTATTTTTAAGCCGTCAACCGGTCCGGGGCTTTGTGATCGCGCTCAGCGCGACCGGCTTTCTTGCCGCCACTGCGATCGTACTGCCAGAATATTTGGCGGGGCTCCGGCAAGAAGCGCCGCAGATTGAGCAGGACAAAAGCCTGCGGCTGATGACGTTTAACATTTTCGCCAAAAATGATGATTTGAATGCGCTGGCGCTAAGTGTTTTGGAGGTAGATCCTGACATTGTGGTGTTTCAGGAATATTGGCGGTGGCATCGCGAAGGCTTGGAAGAGCGTTTGAGCGACACATTCCCTTACACCCTGCATTGCCAGGGCGGGCGGCGGTCCTTTGTGGCGCTCTATGCCAAAATGCCCTTCGCGCCGCAACCCGGCAATTATTGTCTCGATAGCCTGACGGCCAATCAGCGCACATCGATCATCTCGGTTCGATTTCCTGACACCGAAAATATGCCAGGGTTTAGCGTGATCACCACCCATTTGGACTGGCCGATCCCGGCGGACCGTCAACGTGCCCAAATGGAGCGGCTGATCCAAGCCATACAAAACACGGACGGCCCAATTTTGGTGGCGGGTGACTTTAATTCTACCCCCTATTCCTACGCCTTGAAGAACCTGATTGCCCGGACCGACCTTATTCGGATTGCGAAAGGCCTCCCGACTTGGCCGGCGCCGCCGACCTATCCGATACCGATGCCTGCCTGGTTGCAGCTGGATCAAATGATGCGTCGGGGGGATATTGTCGCCTCGCCAGCACAAAGAGGCCCTAATGGCGGGTCGGATCATTATCCGCTGTACACAGATTTCATCGTAAAGCCAGCTGAATAAGAAAATCCCCGCGTTTGGCACGGGGATTTTTTGGATGTTTTAGCCCTTGAATTTGTTGTTCCTTGGGAAGCCCGGCGGCGGCTGGCGGCCAGCATGGGCGCGTTCCCCTGCCCATTCCATCAATTCGTCGGCTTCGCGCCGATAGGTGCGGCCCGAACTGTCTGTCCAGGTCAGTCCGTCTTCGCGGCTGAAGGTCTTCACATCAGAGACGCCGCCATCCTTGTAGCGTTGCAGCCTCACGCCCTTGCCGCGGCCCATTTCCGGCAATTGCTCCAATGGGAACACCAGCAATTTCCGGTTTTGGCCGATCACCGCGACCATATCGCCTTCGACCGGGGTAAAGATTTTAGCTTCCACCTTGCCTGACACATTGAGCACCTGCTTGCCCTTGCGGGTGTTGGCGATCAACCCATCTTCGGGCACCACAAAGCCATTGCCCAGATCGGAGGCGATCAAGCGCTTGGCCCCGGCTTTATAAACCACCAAATCGACAATATCGGTGCCTTCTTCCATATCCACCAGAATACGCACTGGCTCCCCATGGCCGCGCCCCCCAGGCAGTTTATCGCCCAAAATGGTGTATATCCGTCCATTGGTGGACAGCATCAGCAGCTTGTCAGTCGTTTGGGCGTGGGTCCATAACTTCAGCTTGTCACCGGCCTTGAAGTTGACGCCGCTCAAATCAGTGGTATGGCCCTTCAGGGCGCGAATCCAACCCTTTTCCGACAAAATGACCGTGATCGGCTCGCGCTCGATCATCGCGGTTTGAATATCATCCAGATTAGCTTCGGGCGCATTTTCAAATGTGGTGCGTCGCCGCCCCATTTCTGTATCTTTGTTGTATTCCTTTTTAATGTCGCGCACCTGATCCGCCACAACATCCCATTGCTTCTCGGTGGACCCCAACAAATCGACCAGCCCTGCCTTTTCTTCGCTCAGCTTGTCGAATTCCTTGCGAATTTCAAACTCTTCCAGCTTGCGCAACGCGCGCAGACGCATATTGAGAATGGCTTCGGCCTGCACCTCATTCAGCTCAAACCGCTTCATGAGCGCGGCTTTCGCGTCATCCTCTTCCCGGATAATGTGAATGACTTCATCAATATTGAGGTAGGCGATCAGATAGCCGCCAAGCACGTTCAGGCGATACTCAATTTGGCCCAAGCGATAGTTGGAGCGGCGCACAAGAACTTCCTTGCGATGTTCCAACCACGAAAGCAGCGCTTCGCCCAGCCCCATCACCTTCGGCACAGTGCCATGGGCCAGCACATTCATGTTCAGCGAAATCCGGCTTTCCAAATCGGTGAGCTTAAACAGAGATTCCATGAGCAACACGGGATCAACCGTCCGGCTTTTCGGCTCCAGCACCAACCGGATATTCTCGTCGGACTCGTCGCGCACATCGCGCAGCAGCGGCAGTTTTTTCGCCAGCAGCAAATCAGCAATCTTTTCCACCAGGCGAGATTTTTGCACCTGATAGGGAATTTCGGTCACCACAATTTGATAGCCACCACGTCCCTGATCTTCGGTTTCCCACCGGGCACGACAGCGGAACCCACCACGGCCTGTTTCGTAGGCTTGGATGATGCTCTCACGGTCGTCGACCAAAATACCACCGGTAGGGAAGTCTGGGCCCTGGACATAATTGACCAATGTTTCGGTGCGGGCATTGGGTGTTTTGATCAAATGCAGCGCCGCATCGCAAAGTTCGGCCACATTGTGGGGCGGAATGGAGGTTGCCATGCCCACCGCAATGCCAGACGAGCCGTTGGCCAACAGATTCGGAAAGTTGGACGGCAACACAATGGGTTCTTCATCTTCCCCATCATAGGTATCGCGAAAATCGACGGTGTCTTCGGTAATGCCTTCCAAAAGCCGGGCCGCAACGCTGGTGAGCCGCGCTTCGGTGTACCGCATGGCCGCGGCACTGTCGCCATCAATATTGCCGAAATTGCCTTGCCCGTCCGCCAGCGGATAACGCACAGCAAAATCCTGCGCCAAGCGCACCAACGCATCGTAAACCGCCTGGTCGCCATGAGGGTGGAATTTACCGATCACATCGCCCACAACCCGAGCCGACTTTTTGTAGCCCTGACCCGGGTCAAGTTTAAGCAAGCGCATGGCGTGCAGAATACGTCGGTGCACTGGCTTCAAGCCATCACGCACATCGGGCAAGGCTCGCTGGGTGATGGTCGACAGGGCGTAGCTCAGATAGCGCTCTTCAAGTGCGCCGCGCAAATCGATTGTTGGCAGCTCGCCGCCGCCATCAACAGGCGTTTGATCTCCCATGGGGATCCCTTTGGTTCAGTGTTTCCGAATCACTTTGATTATAGCCCCTTTACCAAGGCTTCGATGAGGCCCTGACGCATAGAAGGTGGGGATAATTGCCGTGGGGACCAAATATGCAGGTGCAAAAAGTGACCTGTAAGCCGAAACGCGGCCTCAATCGCCGCGCCGCGTTCCATTTCCAGGCTCCCGCCCAGCATTTCCGGCAGGGCAAACAGCTTGTCTTTATATGCCTCGCCAGCTTCCTTGGTGACGGCGCGGCCCGTGCGGGGCGACACGTAGCACAGCCCCTGCTCCTCGCCAGTAATGGCGCAAGCCGAAATATCAATACCAAAGCCCAGCTCATTCAGCAGCCGCATTTCAAACTTGGCCAGCGCGCGCGCCAGCGTTTCGCCGTCGGCATCATTGTCCAGCATGGCCAGCGCTTCGACATATAGGCGCGGATGCGGGTCGCGTTCGGGCAGCAGGCGCAAATGCTCACACAAAAGCTGGCTGAGGGCCAGGCGCTGGCGGCTGTCCATCAAATTCGCCGCCCGCAGCTTCAGCGCTTCTACAGTGAACATGCCTAAGTGATCGGCAAGTCGCGCGCGCCACACCAATTGCACGGAATTGCCCGGTTGCAGTAAAGCGGCATATTTGCGGGAACGCCCCCCCTTCACCAACCCGAGGTGGCGCCCAAATTCGGCTGTCATGGTTTCTATGATCACCGCATTTTCCCCGTGTTTACGGGTGCCGATGATCAAACCTTCAGCCTGCCATTCCATTTCAGGCCTATTGTGGGAATTCGAGGCCCATCTCGCGATAGCGCGATGGGTCATCGGCCCACTTTTCCCGCACTTTTACAAACAGGAACAGATGGACCTTGGTTTCAAAAATCTCACTCAGCTCTTTGCGCGCTTCTTCACCGATCTTTTTGATGGTCTGGCCGTTTTTGCCCAACACAATCTTCTTGTGTCCGTCGCGGGACACATAGATCACCTGCTGAATGCGATAAGAGCCATCTTTTTGGGTTTTGAACTGCTCCGTCTCCACCGTCGCGGCGTAAGGGATTTCTTCGTGAATGCGCAAGAACAGCTTTTCGCGGGTCACTTCAGCGGCAGTCAGCGCCAAGGTCAAATCCGTCAGATGGTCTTCTGGAAAGTGCCATGGCTCGATTGGCATTGCTTCGGCGCAATAATCGACAAAATCTTTGACCCCGTCGCCCTTCAAGGCAGAGATCATAAAGGTCTGATCGAAAGTCAGCATATCGTTCAGCTTTTGAGACAAGGCCAGCAAGGTGCTGCGCTCCACCTGATCAATTTTGTTGAGGATCAAGACTTTCGGCTGCTTATAGTCACTCAAACCATTCACCAGCTCTTCAATCTGGTCATTCAGGCCCTTTTTGCAATCGATGATCAAGGCGAGCACATCGGCATCGGCTGCGCCGGACCAGGCAGAATGCACCATCGCGCGGTCCAATCGCCGCTTGGGTTTAAAAATACCTGGTGTGTCCACAAAGATCATCTGGCTTTGATCCAGCGTCACCACGCCACGCACCTGGGTGCGCGTGGTTTGTGCTTTGTGGGTCACGATCGACACTTTGGTGCCAACCAATGCGTTGAGCAATGTGGATTTGCCCGCGTTCGGTGCCCCCACCAATGCCACAAAGCCACATCTTGTTTCTGTATTATTCGTCATCTTGTTCCCAAATGCCTTCGCGCACCAAAAAGGCGGTCGCGGCTTCATGTTCGGCAATCTTTTTGGATTTGCCGGTGGCTTGCGCCATATCGTGATTTTCAAGGTTCACCGCAATAGTGAATACTGGCGCATGGTCTGGCCCTTCGCGGGACACCTCTTCATATTTCGGTAGATCAAGCCCACGCGATTGCGCCCATTCCTGCAGGGTGGTTTTTGCGTCACCCCGACCGCTCATTGACGATTTAAAGAAGCTGGCAAACTCACGTTCGATAAAGGTTTTCGCCGGTGCCAAGCCGCCATCCAGATAGATCGCGCCAATAATAGCTTCGCACACATCGCCCAGAATGGCTTCTTTTTGCGCGCCACCTGTGCGCGCCTCTGATTGGCCAAGCGCTAGGGCGGCAGGCACATTCAACTGCCGAGCGACAGCGGCGCAGCTTTCCTTGCGCACCACGGCGTTCAAGGCGCGCGAAAGCTCACCTTCATTGGCGCTTTTGTGGTGCAGGTGCAGATATTCAGCGACAACGAGGCCCAAAACGCGATCGCCCAAAAACTCAAGCCGCTGGTAGGACTGCTTGGTGCGGTTTGACGGTGCAATCGCACTTGAATGTGTCAGCGCCCGGCTCAACAATTCCCGATCTTTGAATTGGTAGTTGAGCCGCTCTGCCAGCTTTTCAGTTTTGGGCGTGAATTGGGTCATTGATAGATCGACTCGAACATGCGGCCCCAGCGCACATTGCCGGGCCAGTTCCAGATGGCCCATGGATTAAGGTTATCTTCGATAGAGAAATAACGCACCTCCGCTTTACCAATGAAATTGGTGAATGGCACATAGCCAACCGAAGAGAGCGAGCGGGAATCCAATGAACGGTCGCGATTGTCGCCCATCATGAAATAATGATCAGCTGGCACCTTATAAATAGCTGTATTGTCAAATGCGCCGGTGTCAGAAATTTCCTGCACCGTATAGCTAACGCCATTGGGCAAGGTTTCTCTATAAGTCGTCACTTCAACAGAAATGCCATTGCTATCGGTATCGATTGAGGTGCCGGTACGTTCTTTTTGCACAGGCTCGCCATTGATGTGCAGCACGCCATTTTTCATCTGAATTTCGTCACCTGGCAGACCGATCACCCGTTTAATATAGGCATCATCTTTTGGCACCGGTTCAAAAACGGCAATTTCGCCACGTTCCGGCGTACGGCCAAATATGCGGCCATTGATCGGAATAGCGTTGAACGGGAAGGAATAGCTGGAATAGCCATAAGTGTATTTTGACGCCAAAACATAGTCACCGATCAACAGGTTGGGCTGTAATGATGCGGTGGGGATCGAAAAGGGCTGCCACAGAAAGCTGCGGATCACCAAGGCGATAATGAGCGCCTGGACCAAGACAACTATGGTTTCCCAAACTTCGCTCTTGGCCGATTTCGTTGCTTTTACTGACATATGTACTGCTTTTCTTTTGGTTTAGGCGCGTGTTGGCTCGGCTTCGATAATAACAATGGCTTGAGCCATACCATTATCGTCGGTGATTGTTAAATGCAGATAGGGTGTGTAGCCCTTTGGCACAAGTCTTTCCAGTGCTTTTTGCGCCCCGTTGGTCAATTCGAGCGTCGGTTTGCCGGACGGTAAGTTCACCACCCCGATATCCCGCCAATAGACCGCGCGCGACATGCCGGTGCCCAGCGCCTTTGCGCAAGCTTCCTTGGCGGCGAAGCGTTTGGCGTAGCTGGCGGCGCGCTGGGCGCGCCGATCAGACTTTTTTTGCTCAATTTCGGTGAAGCAGCGCTGCACAAACCGATCGCCAAAACGCGCTAAGGTTTTTTCGACCCGTTCAATTTCGCAGATATCGTTGCCAATGCCGATGATCAAAGTGTTGGTCCTCTATTGCAAGCCGCGGCTGCCCGGCTTCACTGCAGGTATATTCTGCAATTCTGGCGGCAATTGGTCAGCCGGATAGGCCGGCACTTTATAGCCGGTGAGCGCGACCAAAGGGACGCCCACATCTGCTTCCCCGTCAGAGCGGTCCACAAGGCAGGCGGCGGCCACAACATCCGCCCCCAAATCCTGCAAGCATTTGACACATTCACGGATGGACAGACCAGTGGAGACAATGTCTTCTACCACGATCACCTTCTCGCCTTTTTCGACATGAAAGCCTCTGCGCAGTTCAAATTCCCCATTGACCCGTTCGGTGAAGATGGCTGGCACGCCCAGATGCCGCGATGTCTCATAGCCGGGAATGATGCCGCCAACAGCCGGTGAAACGATCTGGGAGACGTCACCAAAACCTTCGGCCCGAATTTTCTCTGCCAATGCTTTGCATAGAATCTCGGACTTATCCGCATGCATGAACACTTTGGCCTTCTGCAAGAAAACTGGCGAGCGCAACCCTGAGGACAAAATGAAATGTCCCTCCAACAGGGCATCGCAGGAACGGAAAATATCGAGCACGTCTTGCTGGTTCATCAGGTTACCTTTGTCTCAAGCTGTTTATATTGCTGGGTCAAATTTTCGATCAATTCGGCTTCTTCACAAGTCGCCCGACGCACATTGGAAATGCCGACAATACGTTTGATGGTCGACGTCACGTCGTTAAACTGGGAGATGTCCTGTACTTCAATGCAGAACAACATATCGGAAAAATCAGAGCGCACGGTACGAAACATCAGATTGACAATGTTGGCATCGCACGACGCGATGGAAGACGAAATCTGGCCCAGTATCCCCGGTTTATTGACCGATTGAACCACCATCATCACCGGGAAGTTCTGGTGTTTGTCTTCATCCAGATCCCACAGCACATCGATCCACAGTGCATCTTTGTCCTGATATTCCAGCAGCGCATCTGAGCCGATAGGATAGATGGTGAGCACCCCGTCGCCTTCCGGCAAAATCCCCACCATGCGATCACCCGGCAAAACGCCTTCGCTGGAAATCTTAACCGGCGTGCCAAATTCCAGATGGGCACCGCCCAAAAAGTCTGCGTCAACAGTTTGACCACCGGGAATGCGGAACTTGAAATTCTCGCCCTGCGCCAAGGAAAACCATCCATCCTTGCTGGTGCCCACCGGCAAGCCGAGTGGTTTGCGCTTGCGGGTGCGCTCATAGCCTTTGAGCTCGTCCAATTGATGCACCAGATCCTCACCGGAAAGCTGTGCTTCGCCGAGCGCGACAAAAAGCGATCGCATGTTTTTGAACTTCAGCCGCTTGAGCAGGTCGTCCTGCTCTTTACGATTGACGGTAAACGTTTCACGCTCCAGCAGTGCATCATAAATCTGTTTGCCGAGGCGCCCTGCCCGCTCCTGTGCGGCCAAGCGCAGCGATCGGCGGATTGCAGCGCGCGCCTTGCCGGTGATGGCAATGTTTTCCCAATTTGGTGGCGGACGATGTTTTTCGTCGCGATCAATCTGCACTTCGTCACCATTGCGCAGTTTTGTCGTGAGAGGCATCGCGGTGCCATTAATCCGGCAACCGACACAGCTGTTGCCAATATCGGTATGTACCGCAAAAGCAAAATCAATCGGTGTCGCCCCACGGGGCAAGGCAATCAAGCGGCCACGGGGGGTGAAGCAGAAAACCTGATCTTGGAACAATTCGAGTTTCGTATGTTCCAAGAACTCCTGCGGATTCTCGCCTTCTGTGAGATGCCCGATTGTGTTGCGCAACCATGCATAGGCGCGGCTTTCCTTCTCCAACCGCTTCATGTCGCCCGAAATCTCGTCTTTATAGAGCGCATGGGCGGCGATACCCAGTTCAGCGACCGAGTTCATTTCATGGGTACGAATTTGCAATTCCACCCGTTCGCGCTCTGGCCCCACAATGGTGGTGTGGATGGAGCGATAGTCATTTTGCTTTGGCGTGGAAATATAATCTTTGAATCGGCCGGGCACGACAGACCATGTTTGATGCACCACGCCGAGGGTTTTGTAACAGAGGTCGACATTGTCCACGATGACGCGGAAGCCGATAATGTCCGATAACTGTTCAAGGCTAATGGATTTACGCTCCATCTTCTTAAACACGGAAAATGGTGCTTTGAGTCGCGAGGTCACGTCGGCGATGATTCCCGCATTCATAAAGCGCTGGGCCAGCTCCATCCGAATCTCGTCAACAACGGCCCTGTTGTCTTTGGCGTAGGCATCCAGGTGGTTGCGGATCACCTCATATTGTTCAGGATGCAGGGTGCGAAAGGACAAATCCTCCAGCTCGGAGCGCATATCCTGCATCCCCATGCGTCCAGCCAAAGGCGCGTAGATCTCCATTGTTTCCTGGGCAATGCGCTTCTTTTTGTGTTCCGGCACAAATTCAAGCGTCCGCATATTGTGCAAACGGTCGGCCAGCTTCACCAACAACACGCGCACATCTTCGGCGATTGCTAGAAGCAATTTGCGCAGATTTTCTGCTTGCGCCTCTTCGCGCGAGCCAAGATTGAGCCGGTCAATCTTGGTCAAACCATCTACGATGGCGCCAATGTCCTGGCCAAACAATTGGTCGATCTCGGCGCGGGTGGCATCCGTATCCTCAATCGTGTCGTGCAAAAGCGCGACCGCAATGGTCGCATCGTCCAAATGCAGCTCGGTGAGAATAGCCGCCACTTCCAATGGGTGGGCAAAATAGGGATCGCCGGACGCGCGGGTTTGTCGACCATGTTTTTGCATGGCGTACACATAGGCTTTGTTGAGCAAGGCTTCATCCGCCTTCGGGTTGTAAGCCTGCACCAGCTCAACAAGTTCATATTGGCGCATCATGGGCGGAAAAACAGCTCCGTAGCTTGGTCAAAAACGCGACGAGAATCACAAAAAAGGCGCCTTTCAAGGCGCCCTTCCATTATCGTGCAGCTCAAGGAAAGATGCAAGATTAATCGTCCCGACGATCTGGGGGTGAAAGGCCTTCAATGCCGCGCAGAAGGTCTTCCTCGCTCATGGTGTCAAACACCATGCCGCCATCATCATCACTGCCCTGACTTTCGATCATCGGCGCAGTTTCGGCCTCAGGCTCATCCACCTCGACATATTTTTGCAAGGAGTGGATCAGGTCTTCCTTCAAATCGCCTGGTGAAATCGTGCCGTCGCCAATCTCGCGAAGGGCCACAACAGGGTTTTTGTCATTGTCGCGATCAACAGTGATTGGTGCCCCGGATGAAATAAGCCGTGCCCGGTGTGCGGACAACAATACAAGCTCAAAACGGTTAGGGATTTTCTCAATGCAATCTTCAACGGTAACGCGCGCCAAAGCAAATCTCCGCAATTTTGGGTAATCAATGGGCTGATCTACACCAAGCAGCTAAGATTTACAACCCAATAAATGAATTAACAATGTTTCATATAATTGAATCGACATATTCACCAAATATGATTTATGAGTACGTTAAGTACGGAGGTCACCTCTTGGACAAGGGTGGCCTTTTTGCCGTGGGCACTGTGATTCAGTGGCACGGTAATGTGCGTGTGGACTGGTAATGTTTTATCAAACGAATGGGGCTATATTCGAATGATAAGCAAAGTAAGGCTATTGTTTAATGTTTGATCCTCGCGAAAAGGTTATCCTGATTATGGATGGAGCGAACCTTTATGCCACAGCTAAGGCATTGGGCGCCGAATTGGACTATCGGCGTATGCTCTCAGAATTCCAATCTCAGGCCTATTTATTACGCGCCTATTATTATACGGCACTGGTGGAAGATCAGGAATATTCCTCGATCCGCCCCCTCATCGACTGGTTAGATTATAATGGTTACACCGTTGTGACAAAACCGGCGAAAGAATACACCGACCATCAAGGTCGGCGCAAAATCAAAGGTAATATGGACATTGAAATTACCATTGATGCGCTCGACATGGCGGACAATTACGACCATTTGGTCCTATTTTCCGGTGATGGTGATTTTACAGCGCTTGTTGCGGCTTTGCAGCGCAAGGGCAAAAAGGTGACTGTGGTGTCAACAAAGGCCACCTCCACCCCGATGATTTCGGACGATCTTCGGCGGCAGGCGGACTATTTTATGGACATCGCAGATTTGGCCAAGTCAGTGGGTCGCGACACTTAAGTGTCTCGCCCCTAACGGCCATTCAATGCAGCGTTGAGGTTAGATTTTGGTCGCGACAGATCCCGCTCCCAATTGCAGCAAATGTCCGCGGCTGAAATCTTTCCGCAAACAGGCACAGAAAAAATATCCAGACTTTTTCAATGCCCCCGTGCCCAATTGGGCGGCGGCGCGTCCGCGCGTCATGGTGGTGGGCATGGCCCCTGGCATGAAGGGCGCCAATCGGACCGGGCGTCCTTTCACCGGCGACTTTGCGGGCGATCTTTTGTTTCAAACTCTGATCCGGCAAGGCTTTGCAGCGGGCACCTATGGGCATGACGCCCAGGATGGACTCAGCCTGATCGACTGTGCCATCGTGAATGTGGTACGCTGCGTACCGCCGCAAAACAAACCCACCGCGCAAGAGGTGAACAATTGCCGCCGCTATTTGCAGGCAACGCTTAAGCATTTTTCAGAGGTTGAGGTGTTTGTCACCCTTGGTGGCATTGCCCACAATGCATTTTTAAGCTGCTTTGATGTGCGCAAAAGGGATTATCCGTTTGGTCACGGCATTAAGCATGAACTGCCCACGGGGCAACGTCTGCTCGCCAGTTATCATTGCTCACGTTACAATGTGAACACCAATGTGCTCACGCCGGAAATGTTTGATGAGATTTTTAGGCGCGCCAGGCAATTATTAAGCGATTAGAATCGCTTAGCCCATCTCTTTCAACAATCGATTCTTCTGACGTGACCAGTCGCGCTTTTGCTCGGTCTCACGCTTATCGTGTTGCTTTTTACCCTTGGCAATACCAATGAGCAGCTTGGCGATTCCGCGATCGTTAAAGTAAAGCTTGAGCGGCACAATGGTTTGCCCCTGCTTTTCCACCGCGGCCATCAAGCGGCTCATTTCCCGCTTTTTCAACAGCAATTTCCGGCGACGGCGTTCATTGTGATTAAATCGGTTCGCCTGCAGATATTCAGGAATGTGCGAGTTGATCAGCCAAATCTCACCGCCTTCCGGCGTGGCATAGCTTTCCGTGATCTGTGCTTTGCCATTGCGCAGGCTTTTCACCTCAGTGCCTTCCAGCACCAACCCGGCCTCCATTGTATCGAGAATTTCATAATCAAAGCGGGCGCGGCGATTTTCCGCCACGAGCCCAGTGCTTTTCAATGAATTTTTCTTCTTGGGAGCCATAGGAATGATTTAGTTGATCAGGCCGGCATGAATCAAGGCTTCATCCACGGCCAGCTTGGTTTTTGCCGTTATCGGCGAGAGCGGCAGCCGTGTATCGGCATTGCACAACCCCAACCGTTCTGCCGCATATTTAACCGGCACCGGGCTTGGGTCCATAAACAAGGCTTTGTGCAAAGGCGCTAGGCGATCCTGAATCGCGAGTGCCGCCTCATAATTGCCATCCAACGTGGCTTGCTGCATTTCTGCGCAAAGGCGCGGCGCAATATTTGACGTGACAGAGATGCACCCGACCCCGCCATGGGCGTTGAACCCGAGCGCTGAAATATCTTCGCCAGACAGCTGTACAAAGTCAGGGCCCAGAACATGCCGCTGGTTAGACACCCGCGCCATGTCGGCTGTGGCATCTTTCACGCCCACAATGTTCGGGCATTCGTCGCGCAAGCGCTTCATGGTGTCCACTTCAATATCCACAATCGAGCGGCCAGGGATATTGTAAAGAATCATCGGCAGCTTGGTGGATTTTGCAATGGCACAGAAATGGGCAAACAAGCCATCCTGATTGGGCTTGTTGTAGTATGGCGACACCGAAAGGATCGCGTCGGCCCCTGCCTCTTCAGCAAATTCAGCAAAACCAATAGCTTCGCGCGTGGAATTGGACCCTGCCCCGGCGATCACCGGCACACGTTTGTTGGCCGCCTCGACACATATCTTGATGATCCGTTTATGCTCTTCATGGCTCACGGTCGGTGACTCACCCGTGGTTCCAACCGGAACCAATCCAGACGTGCCTTCATTGATCTGCCAATCGATGAAGCGTCTAAATGCGGCTTCATCGACTTCGCCGTTATTGAATGGCGTGATCAATGCGGTAATTGAGGCGCGAAACATCCCTTCACATCCTTTTTTCGTTTTATTCGTTGGCATGTTGACACCATGTTGGCGCAAAAAGGTCAAACTTTTTCCGCGCTTTGAGCGCAGAAAGACCTGAGTTGCGCACCATAATGAGCTGAAAAGATGGCAACAAGCCCTGTTTCACTGAATGGGTAAATCATTTTGATTAAAAATGTATCTAAACCAATCATTCACCTAAATGGGCTAGACTTTGTTCATAGGTCCGGCAGCCCGAAAATGCCGTCAAAAATTGTATCGCGTTATTTGACAGGTTTTAAAATGCTTCTCCCAAGCACAGCTTCGTTTCGCCAATTTATCGCCCCTAGCCGCATGGCCCTGCGCGCGCTGTTGATGGGCACGACACTCTTGGTCGGTGCGCCGCAATTGGCGCAGGCACAAGTTCATATTGATCCTGTCACCACCAGTTCGACCGGCGGTGCTGGCGCGGTGATCATGCAAGGGGCAAAGGGCAGTCAGCAATTTCAAAATGCACTGGATGCGCTTCGTGACGGAAACTACGCGGCGGCTTACAATGCAGCCCGTGGTTTTTCAAACAATGTGGAGCGCCGGGCAATCCAATGGGCAGCGATTTATTTTGGCAAGGATGACATCGACCACAATACAATTTTGCGTTTCCAAGCCGATGCGCCGCATTTTGCCACGGCAACGACCTATAAAATCCGTTTGGAGCAATCGCTGCTTAAGCGTGATCTGTCTTATCAGGAAATCATCCAGCTTTTGGGCGGGGAGATGCCGCAACTGGTGGATGCGCAAATCGCGCTCGCAGACGCCTATGTGCAGGATGGGCAAGTGGCGCGCGCGGGGCGCATTATTCAGCATGTTTGGGTGAACAATTTTCTGGATCGCGCGACCGAACAAGATCTCTATCGCCGCTATAAGGGGCAACTGACCAATGCGGACCATTGGGCGCGCGCCAACCGGCTGCTGATGCATGATCGCGCCCGCGCTGTGGAACGGATATTCAATGAGTTTACGCCGGCGCAACAAAGCCTGTTGCGAGCGTTTATCGCCGTGGCGCGCAAGGACAATAGTGCGCAATCCCTGCTTGACCGGGTTGATCCCCAATATCGCAGCCACAATCTGTTTCACTGGGCGAATGCCGAATGGGCGCAATTGCGCGGATCCAATGCGGGCGCCGTAGCACACCTAAACCGCGCCGCGGGCGACCTGCCTGAAAGCCATTTGTGGTGGTATAAGCGCCGCTATCTGGCGCGCGAACTGCTGGAAGCAGGCGACAAGAAGAACGCCTATCTGGCCGCTGCTGGCTATACACATGGCCCAGAAGGCCGTGTCGTAGATGCCCAATTCCATGCCGGTTGGATCGCATTGCGGTTCTTGGGGGATGCCGCTACAGCTGCCAAGCACTTTGAAAAAATGGCATCGTTGTCCACTCTGCCCACATCCATCAGCGAATCCCATTATTGGTGGGGACGCGCGCATGAGGCGAGGGGCCAGATCGAGCTGGCCCGCGCCAAATATCAGCGCGCTGCCAAGCATGACGATTATTATTACGGTCAACTTGCTGCGCACAAACTGAATATCCAAGAGATCCAACTCTCGCCCTTGCCCGCCTGGCGCGACGCCGAGCCTGGGTTTAACCAAAGAGAGTTGGTGCAGGCTATTCGACTATTTGAAGGCAACAAGACGTATGGCTTTGCCCGCCCTCTTGTCCGCCGATTGATTTATCAGGTGAAAGCGCCCGGTGAAATGTTGCTCACCGCCCGTCTGGCGCAGGATATTGAAGCGCATGATCTGGCGATCCTGATGGCGAGCATTTCCAGCAACCGCGGCGTTGACCTTGACTTGTTCGAGTTCCCGAAAGACGGACTACCGCGCAATCAACTGGCCGCAGTGGATGCTGCAGCGGTTTATGCGGTTGCGCGACAGGAAAGTCGATTTGACCGCACTGCGCAATCACATTCCGGCGCATTGGGCTTGATGCAATTGATGCCGGGCACTGCAAAAGAGACAGCAGGCAAACTGGGCTTGAACTATTCCAAGTCACGGCTGACCAGTGATCCGTCCTATAACGCCTTGCTCGGCTCTACCTATTTGAAGGCTCAGTTGGAACGATATGACGGATCTCTTGTGCTGGCAGCGGCGGCTTATAATGCGGGCGCGGGCAATGTAAACAAGTGGCTGAAGCGGTTCGGCGACCCTCGGTCTGGCAAAATTGATGTGGTGGACTGGATCGAACTCATCCCCTTCACCGAAACAAGGGGCTATGTCCAGAAAGTCTTGGCCAATTATCAGGTCTATCGGGTGCGCCTTGGGGACAGTCGGTTGCGGTTGGCCAACTATCTGATGAAGATCGATTAATTGGACCTGCTCCTTATTGTCCGATAGACGGAAAAGCTGATATATCCAAACTATGGACCAGTTACCCGCGCAGCAGGCTAATTCAGAGCCGCCCGTTCACTTGCTCACTTGTGGGGCGGGCGCGCGCCAAATTGCCTATCACGTCCAAGGGGATTTTGATGATCCTCAAAAATTGCCCCTCATTTGTCTGGCAGGCTATCAACGCAACATGTCGGATTTCGCCGCATTTGCGGATCAGTTCTCCAGCTTTGCCAAGCGCAACTGGCCCATTATCCGCGTCGATCTGATTGGCCGGGGCCACGCCCGCAAGGAACGTCGCCATCGCCCCTATTCTACCCTGCAAGACGCCTCCGACATGGCCGAGTTTTGCCGCGCTCTGGGCATTGATGACGCCATTTGGTTCGGCCAGGGCCATGGTGGACAAGTGATTATGGCTTTGGCGGCGCAGCACCCCAGCGTGATCGCTGGTGCCATCCTTTGTGATGCCGGACCCATTATCAATGCGCGCGGTTTGGTGCGTTTACGCAACAATCTCGCCTATCTCAGTAAATTGCGCGGTCAGAACGCCATTCGGGACTCATTGCGGCGCATTTTGCGTGTGGATTATCCCAATCTCGGCGATGGCACGTTGGACCAAATCGGTGCACGCACCCATGTGCCAACCCCCAAAGCGCGGCTGGAACCGCGGTTTGACATGCGGCTGGCAGATCAACTCAATGCGTTTGACAATGACGATGTCTTGCAGGCCAATTGGCACCTTTTTGATGCCCTTGGCAAAATGCCCATTCTATTGATCCGCACTCAACATACAGATTTGCTGCGGGCGGAAGTGTTTCAGATGATGTGCAAGAAACGCCCCGAAGCGCTGAACTACGAAATAAAAGGTGAAGGTTCACCTGCCCTTTTAGAGGGTGCCGATGAACTGGGTGTCATTGCTGACTTTGTGTTACACACCTGCAAGTGGCACAAGAAGCGCGGCTAGGTTGCCGCGCCGCCTGCTGCAATTTATGCCGTGTCGGCTTTTGCCAACGCTTTGGCCTGTTTCACCCATTCTTCGCGATCGATGCGTCCTTTGAACGACAGTGCTTCGTCCATCGTGTTCACATCTTTTCGCTTCCAAGAGGCAATCTGATCGAAATGATAGATGCCCTTTTCATTCAGAATAGTCTCAATTTTCGGCCCGATGCCTTTGATCTTTTTCAGATCATCTTTCTTCCCATCACGCGGCGCTGACAAGAGTTCGGGCGCATCCTCGGCCTTTTTGGGTGCGGGTGCTTTGGCCGCTGTTTTCTTGGCGGAGGTCTTGGCCTCCGCCTTCTTCGCAGGTGCCTTTTGGGCGGGCTTTTTAGCAGGCGACTTTGGTTTGGCAGCAGGCGCTGTTTTTTCCACCACGGACTCGCTGGCGGATGACGTTACAGGTGCCGAGGATGGCGCATTTTCATTTGTCGCGCTCTTTTCGGCTTCCCGGTTTGGCGGGGTCACATTCGGCGCAGGTTCAGATGCAGTCTCGTTCCCTGTCGTCCACCGTCGCAGATAATAACCGATCAAGCAGCCTAAAAGAAAAAAGGCCAGCATCAACAGGACAATTTCGATCAAATGTGGTGTCATCATGTCCTCCTGATCACTCTTTATTCTGTTCAACGGAAACGCTGAACCAGCCGGTTAGTATGCCGATAATCAATGCTAGGCCGAAATATAACCAATATTGTGAAATCAGAAATCCAATGGTTTGGAAAAACATCTGACCCTCCCTTTTTTCAGCAATCTACTCCAGCGAGGGCCGCACTGTAAACACAATGCGACGGTTCTGCGCTTTTCCGACGCTGGTGTTGTTGTCAGCGATCGGCAACGTCTCACCAAAGCCAAGCGCATAGAGGCGTGTAGCCTCAACCCCCATTTCCACCAGTTCGCTCACCACCGTTTCAGCCCGTTGCACAGACAAGGACAGGTTGACGAGGTCATCACCATCCGAATCAGTGTGCCCCTCAACCTCAACAATAGACTGCGGGCAATTGGCCAATTCCTCTGCGATCTGTTCCAGAACTGTTCGAGATCCTGGCGTTATACGGGCGCTGCCAGATTGGAACAAAATTGCCTGCTCGGCAATTAATTGTTCCACATTGGCGTTGCACAATTTGTGGGCTGGCGGCATGTCGATGGTCACGCGTGCGTTGGACAGACTGCCGAGAGATGTCGTCAATTGGTCTTCCGCCGCAAAGCTGTTTGCTTTGGCGGTAATGGTCCAGTTCCCATTTTCCAATTCTGCCTCGCCACTTTCGGCGGCAGACAACGCTTCGGTGATGGTGAGTGCCTCAGCCAAAAAGCGCTCGGGTGCGCCTGCACTCGGCTCAACGTCCAGGCGTGTCGCATCGCCCAGGCTCAATTCGAGCGCGTAGCCCGCGGCCGCGTCGGGCACATGCCCCGAAACAAAAACACCATCTGCAGTTTTGATGATCTGAGTTTCAAATTCTGGTTGCGGCGCGTCCCGCTGCTCTAGGGGCGCAGCGGCATCGCTATCCGATTCAGTGGCCGCCGGCTTCTCATCCGTCTCTGGCTGGTCAGCCAAATCCGCCGTTTCATTTTGCAATTGATCTTCCGCGACAGCGCCATCACTTGGCGACGCATAAGTCTCTTGTGTCGAGCTCGTTTCGTCGCTTTCAGACGACACATTTTCTTCCATGGTTGCATCCGAAGCGGCGGCGGCAGCGTCATCATCCTCTGCAGTTTCAGCTTCAGTGGCTGTTTCAATTGTGTCCGTCTCGGCTGCCCCCTCTTCGGCAAGGCCTTGATCATCTATCGGTTGTTCATTCACTTCATTTGAAGCGTTCTCTTCACCTGCGTCTTGGCCAGCATCCAAGGGCGCTTCGCCGTCTACGGATGCGGCATCGACCGTTTCTGTGGCAGTCGCTGCAGGCGGTGTTTCATCTGCCGCCTCCACCTCTTGGTCAACAGCGGCCGCCTCTTCTTGGTTGCTCGCCTCTGCGTCGGTTATGGTTGCATTTTCAGCAGATGAAACAACTTCTGCCTGCACTGGTGGTGTGTTTAATGTGGTATACCACGAGCCAAGTGGCCCGTTTTCAACCATCAGCTTGACGGCAGACATTACGGCGCGGTCGGGCGCTTCACCCGAGATACTCCACTGTCCCCCCGCGTGAATAATCTCCCCGGAATTCAACAGCTTGAGGGCGTCCACACCCAATTGAATCATGTTATGAAATTGGTCGCGTTCGGGCAGCAAATTGTCCTTGGCAACCGGCAAATCATTGGCCTGTTCCCAATAGGTTTCATCAGCCAGATAGCCGAACCATTCAAATTGTCCCGCCTCATCTTTTTGAAGTTGCAGCGACAGTTCTTCGATAGGCGGCACAATTTGTACATCCACCAGATAGGCATCGCTCGCGGGCGCTAAAATATTGAGAATTTGCGCCAATAGCTCGTCGGACGGCGCACGACCGATAAGTGACCATTGGCCATCAACCAAGCTTAGCCGCCCGGCATCGAGTTTGGTAAGCGCCTCAAGGCCGATCTCAGCATGGTTCGCGAACTGGTCCGGGGCGCCAGCTCCCAATTGCAGTTGGGCCCGCCAACCATATTCATCTGCCCATTGGTCGATCAGGTTCTTTGCGGGCGCATAACCATTGGCTGACAAGTCGCCGTTCAGCATTTTTTCCGCAGAGAATAAATAGGGGGCCGCCACTTTCGGTGGGGAGCTGATGTCAATTGACCAACGTTCCTCATCAAAACCGGCGGCCTCGATCTGTTCAAGCAGGTCCTGCTTGATTTCGAAGCTGCTGGCTTCGCCGGCCAAAACCCATTGCGCGCCGGTAAACGCCAAGGTGCCCTGCTCTAACCCCGTGAGAATAGAGTTTCCAAGCGCAACAAATTCTTCGAATTGTGCGGGTGCGCCAGGCGCAATCTCCAATTCAAGCGTCCCCTGGTCTGCCAGATTGGTCAGCATGGCTTCGTCAGGCACAAAACCTTCAAACACGCGGGTACCATCTTCTCGTTTTCTAGCTGTAAACGTGAAGGGCTCTTGCGTCGCTGTCTCCGCCTGAGCAACCCGCAACACATGGCCCGTTTGTTGAATCACTTTATGAGGAAATAATTCTAACGCGTTGTTTTGACTAAAGAGTGTTTGGTCATACTCTGCACGCGTGGACCGCACACCATCGTGGAACGGGTTGCCCGATAAGTTCATCTCAGTGTCAACGGCTACAGGCCTCAGTTCGATCCCATTATGCGACGATGCCGTCGCACCGCCAGTCGTAACTACACTGACTGCACTGATGACAAAATACTTCACCCACTTCACAAGCAATTTCCCCGCAACATTAGTTATCGCACGACCTCGGCCTCATTTGAAACAAACCCCGAGGCAAGGCGCACCCTTCTCGACGCCGGAGTGTAATGCTTCTAATTGAAAGAACCAGATATTTTTTCGACTAATCAGCCTAATATCGCCAATTTTTCATAAAAAAAGGCCCGGCAGATGCCGGGCCTTCCACATTGAAAAGTCGGTAAGACTTATTCGAATGCTTTAGAGAATTCAGCAGTCACACGAGTGTCGTCACCGTCTGTGTCAGCTGTCAGACCGATAGAGGCGTCATAGCCACCACCTGGTGCCCAAGCCAACTCAGCAGAAATGTCTGTGTCGTCAGTGCTTGTACCAGTTACGGTTGTGATCACATGCTCAACACCGAATGTCGCTGTCAAGTTGTCAGAGACGTCTGCTGACATTTCAGCAGCGAATGACTGTGTGTAAGTATCTGAAACTGAGTTGTCGACGCTGTCGTACATGTAAGCTGCAGTCAATGAAACACCGTCAGTTACATCTGCACTACCGCTAAGCTCTGCCCACCAACGCTCTGTTGCTGCGCTCTCTGCACCGGCTGCTACAGCCAAAGTGAACATATCGAAGGTGTACTCAGAAGCACCCAAAACGGCCCACATGTTTGTTGTGCCATTGTCTTCGAACCAAGCAGCTGCGCGCAACTTCAGTTCGTCAGTAGCGTTGAATGTTGCACCTGTGTGAACAATCCAAGGGCTCACGCCATCACCATCACGCAAAACGTCATCAGCAACAACTGTAAAGTGAGCTGTACCCCAGTCCTGATCGGCAGCAACAACACCTACCAAAGAACCAAAGTTACCACCGCTGTTGGCGCCTTCAAGGTGCTCAAGACCGACAGAAACAGAAACACCGTTACCAACGTCGTGCGACACTTGGATCACGTGACCACCGATGTTGTATTCACCACCTGGGAAGGTGCGGCCATCGATGTCGGCAAACCCAACTTCGAAGTAGCCAAATGACTCGTCGTCATCTTCATTGGCGATTGAGCCAGTGTTACCAGCAGTGATAACAGTTTGGTCACCAATAGAAACAAACGCTTCTGTGATACGAACATCGTCAGATGTTGTCAAACCGTCTTCTTGCTCCAAGGTCACAACAGCTTTAGCAGGACCGAAGTCACTGTCTGCTGTAGCTTCCATGGTGAATTCCCAACCGAACTCTGAAGATGAATCGTCATCATCGTCTGGGCCAGCTGCATCATAGCTCAAGTCATAAACGAATTCATAAGAAACTTCGCCAGAGAACTTCAAGCAGTTGCTGTCTGAAGAAACTGTCAAACCAGTGATGCCGAGCAATGAACATGTGTCCAAAGCAACGCCGATTGGATCAGCGGCCATTGCGCCTGAAGAAAGCGCTACAGCTGCTGCAGAACCGAGAAATAGGCTCTTAATTTTCATAGTACTGACCTCCAAAATCAGTTTGTTTTTCATTTTTGCCGGTTGTTCCGGCTGTTTGTCGAAACGCGACCACACTTATGAGGGTGTGTTTGACGTCGCATTCGCGACCGACAAACGATTCCATGCATGGATTCGCAAGACACAAACTACCCATGAAAGGAAAACATACAAGTTAAGATTTCAGTTTTTGGCGCGTGAAATGTCTGTTCTGCTGACCATGTTGCATTTTGGACACAATTTGTGCACTCCCGCGTCAAAATTATGGTGATTTTGACCAAACCTCGGCGTGCATCGATCCTATCCTGTTGATTATTTTAACTATTTATACACCATGAATTCGATTAAGAGCGTTTTTTTCTTCGGGACCCGCTGACGTTGTGCCAGCCATCAGCGCGCTCGAGACATTGTCCTATCGCTTTTAGCTCTGGGCTGGAAGCTATCGTCTTTTTGGCGCACTGGCATCCAACATTAGTTCGCTGTTCCCGCCACTTCCATGTGGAAATGTGGCAAAGGTTTTTAATTGGTCTTTAAAACACTTGTTTCATTGAGATAAGACAGGCACTGTGAAAGAACCAACCCAACACGACTTGCGCCTGTCGTCAGGCGACCTTTCACGGAGTTCCTTATGTCACCCTCAATTTTCGACGATTTCCAACTCACCGGCCAGCGGGCGCTCATCACCGGCGGCAGCCGCGGCCTTGGACGGGAGATCGCACTTGCCTATGCTGATGCGGGGGCCGAGATCGTGTTGGTCGGGCGGGGCGAGGCCAGCTTGCAGCAAACTGCTGCTGACATTGCAGCCAAAGGGGCCAAGGCGAATGTGATTGTGGCAGACATCACCCTGCCCGCAGAATGTAAGCGCGCGGCAGAAGAGGCCCTTGCCCTGCCAGGCGGCGTTGACATTCTGGTCAACAATGTTGGAGGCCGTAAACCCAACACAACAATAGAAGAAACCAATGATGATGAATGGCGCGAAGGTTTTGCGCTTAATGTCGATCATTGCTTTTTAATGACTCGTTTGATCGGGCAAGCGATGATTGCCCGTGGTAAAGGTGGACGCATCATCAATATGGGCTCCATTTCCGGGATGATCATCAATCAGGGCGTGGCGGGTCGCCATTATGAAGCTGGAAAGGCGGCGATCATTCATTTCACCAAGGCGCTGGCCGTCGATTGGGCGCAATATAATATCAATGCCAATTGCATCAGCCCCGGCCTGTTTATGACAGAACCTAATCAGGCCTGGACAAAGAAAGCGCCAGAGGCCATCGAAAAATTCGTGTCTTGCACCCCGATGGGCCGCGCTGGTATTCCGCGCGAGATTGCGGGCCTCGCCCTCTATCTCGCCTCGCCGGCCTCCAGCTATGTCACCGGATCCAACTTCGTGATCGATGGTGGGTATACGGCTTGGTAAACACGCCAAAACACCGGTTGCGCGCCGGCCAATGAGATTGTTGAAGCGCCCAACCCCTCATCGGCTTGCCCGACGAAACGGCCTTATAAATTGAGTCGAAATTCTTATGTAAATATTTGAAAATACGGAATTTTTGAGGAAAAACGACCCCGAAGTTTAGACCGGTTCTAAACAGGAAAAATTTTTCTGAATTTATACCTATTCCCACAAAACAGCGCCGAAAAAGTCGGTTGGGTTATCATATTCTGATTCAAATGAATCCTTTAACACTTTGTTTTTAAAGCACTATCTAAAAGGCCTTTGCTCTCTGATCGTCATTCCAAGGCAAATTTTTAAAGTAGACCATTTAACTCCAGTTAATATTGCGCCCTTTCGCTATATATGATTATTAAACTCCAATTATGCAGAGGCACGATTGTGAGGTTCATATGCCGCGCACAGATATTGCGATGGAAAGAAAGCTAGAAACACTTTTGCCGCAAATCAATCGCGACCATAGTGCCTTTGCACCGCGTTTTTCGCTGCAGGTGGTGGGCGGTGAAGCGCAGAATATTGGCGCGATCACGCCAGCGCAATTGCCTTATTACTTCAAACTGGCGACGGCCAAATATGAAAATGCGGACGCCAAAATGGGCGCGGCATTCTGCCTGGGGCGGCTCTCCTGGGCCATGCTGCGGCCGTTAGCCGGCTATGCGCTAAACGAATTCTGGTTCGCTGGCACGGATCTGGCGGCGTTCGAATTGTCTATGCGTGAAGTTCCGTGGCAAAAACAGGGTGAAAGCGGCGTATTTCAGGCGATCGACATTGCTCTGGATGGCAATGGGGCGGTTTGGCACGAGCGCTCCGCGGACCCTTATACAATCGCTGATTTCGCCACCCAGATAGAGGCCTTGTTTGCCCCGCTGGTTGAAATGCACCATCAACAATCCGGTCTGGCGCGCCCCGCCCTTTGGCGGTTGGTGGGCGACAGTCTGGCCACCAGCCTGCTGATTCAGGGCGAGAATTTCGGCTGCCTCAAGCACGCTATTTCCATAGGCGAGCAGATTTTGCAGCGCAAGGGCACCAAGCTCTATTCAAAACAGTCAAACTTTATCGAAGTGAAGCTGCCTGAACGCCCAGAGATTTCAGAATGGTTCCGCAAACGCGGCGGCTGTTGCCGCTATTACACGGCAGATGGCGGCGAATATTGCTCCACCTGCGTGCTGCGTGACGAAGACAGCATGATCGAACGGCTGCAAAACCATCTGCGCAGCAAATATCTCGGCGAAGAAGCCGCCTAACCCCAGTCAAAGGTCGCACAACAAGATCCGCTAAAGCGGACGAAAGGAAGAAAATGAAAAAGACAATTGCGATGATGTTGGTGTCGTGGGCTCTGGCCACACCGGCTTTGGCCACCCAAACACGTTCTTTCACAGATGCGACCGGCACCGAAGTCGCCGTGCCCATCGATCCAAAGCGCATCGTGGCGTTGCATGACACCTCAATCACCGTGGCGCTTTTGGAACTGGGCATTGTGCCTGTGGGCAGCCATGGGCGAACTAGGGGAGACAGCGATCCCTATATTCGTTCCGGCGCACTGGTCACCGGCTATGATTTTGGCAATAGCGACATCGAGTTTGTCGGCAATCTGCCTGCAGATATTGAAAAGATCGCCGCCACCAAGCCGGATTTAATTTTGACCACCAATTGGCAAACCGCCGATATTGACCAGCTGCGCAGCATTGCGCCCACCTATGTGTTCAATATCGACACTACGGATGATTTTGATGTCTACGCCAAAATTGCGGAGGTCACCGGCACCACAGACCGGTTGGAAAAGCTGAAAATCCGCTATCAGACACAATTGGACACACTGAACAGCCTCACCAACACTGGCGACATCAATGTCAGCGTTATTCAGGGCTATAATGGCGAATTGCTGATCTGGAACACCTATGGGTCGCTGGGCAAAGTGCTGCGCGATGCAGGCTTTGCCTTCCCTGGCGTCGTCAATCAGATTGAAGGCAATGGCCGCGTCAGCTTCTCAGGCGAATCCTATCCCGAATTCGATGGCGACTTTATTTTTGTGACTTATCGCCCGAGCCGTGGCGAAACGCCGGAAAGCGCCCGCGCAGCCCTTGATGAAGTTCTGCCCAACTGGTGCGAGCTGCTGCACGCGTGCCGCAACAATCAGGTGATTTACCTACCACGTGAGGTGGCCTCTTCCGCCACCTATGATTCCTTGTTTGCCCTGGCTGAAATTATCGGCAGCCATGTGGTGGGCCGGTCTTATATCCCCTTTGAAAAGAGTGAATAAATGAAACAGCTTATAAGGCACCTACTCGTCGCAATTTTGGTTCTCAGCGCCACAACACTGGCCAAAGCACATGATTTTCCGCTGACCATCGAGCACAAATTCGGCACGACCACCATTGAGAAAAAACCGCAACGCGTCGCGTCCATTGACTATGCGGGCGCAGATGATTTGTTGGCGCTGGGCATACAGCCGGTCACCATCCGCTACTGGTATGGGGATTATGAAGAAGTGGTGTGGCCCTGGGCGGCACCGCTTTTGACCACAGAACCGACTGTTTTGCGCGGTGACCTTGACTTTGAAGCCATTGCCGCGGCCAAGCCTGACGTGATCATCGGCCTTTGGTCCGGCATCAGTGCGGAGGACTATGAGCGTTTGAGCCTGATTGCACCAGTTGTGGCTGTGCCCAAAGGCGTGGGCGATTATGCCCTGCCCTGGGATGAACGGGCGCTGATCACCGCCCATGCAGTGGGCAAGGAAGAGCTGGGCCAGCAAAAGGTGCAGGATATTCGCGATCAACTGGCTGAGGTGAAAGACAGCCACCCTGATTGGGTTGGTAAAACTGTCGCCGTGGCCACCGCATGGGATGGCACGCCCGGTGTATACGCCTCGAACGACATTCGCCCCTTGTTGATGAGCAATATGGGATTCGTCACGCCGCAAAAGATTGACGACGCGGTGGGCGATGCATTCTGGACTCAATTGTCCCCGGAAGACTTGTCACCGCTCGACACCGATGTGCTGATCTGGCTGTCATCAGACGGTAATTTTCAGCCGATCCTCGATTTGGCGGCACGTCCTTTCCTTGCGGCGGTCAAGGATGGCCACGAGGTCTTTTTGGGCAAAGAGGTGACCGGGGCTTTCTCACATGCATCGCTGCTTAGCCTGCCCTACACCATTGACCGGCTTGTGCCGACGCTGGAGGCCGCGCTTGATGGCGATCCTGCAACACATGCAGATGACCGGAACTAACCAGAATGGCGGGCTTTTGGCCCGCCATATCCAATGGAGATAAGCTATGGCCCACACAGCAACCGAATGGGTTGAAAATGACAAGGTGAAAGTGTTGCCGCTGGTGCCGCAGCCAGCAGCGGAAAAGGCTTGCGCCCTTCGCGTTCAACGCCTCACCGCGGGTTATGGGGACTCGCCCATTCTCAAAGACATCGATCTGGAGGTGCCGGAAGGCGAAATCACCATTCTGGTGGGCCCCAATGGCTGCGGCAAATCCACCTTGCTCAAAACCATGGCCCGGATCATCACCCCCAGCCACGGCACCGTCATGCTGAACGGTCAGAATGTGCACCAAATGCCGACGCGGCACGTGGCGCAGCAAATGGCGTTGCTGGCGCAAGGGCCGATTGCCCCGGAAGGTCTGAAGGTGCGCGAACTGGTGGCCCAGGGCCGGTTTCCGCATCAAAGTCTTTTGAAGCAATGGACAAAGGAAGACCGCGAGGCCGTCGATTGGGCGATGGAGGTCACCAATATTGCCCAATTTGCCGAGCGGCCCATCGATGCCTTGTCCGGTGGCCAACGCCAGCGCTGCTGGATCGCCATGGCATTGGCGCAGGAAACCGATCTGGTGCTGTTGGACGAGCCGACCACCTTTTTGGACCTGAAGGTGCAGGTGGATGTGATGAATTTGCTGACCCAAACCGCCAATGAAGCGGGCAAAACCTTGGTGATTGTGCTGCACGAACTTAATATCGCTGCCGCTTATGCCGATAATCTGGTGATGATGCGCGGTGGGGAGATCGTCGCTCAAGGGGCTGTGAACAGCATTTTCACCCGCGAAAATCTGCGCGCCGTGTTCGGTCTGGATGCGCGGGTTATTTTTGATGCGGAAGCGGGTCGCCCCATCTGCATGCCCAATCTGAACGGCTAACCGGATAAGCCTTTATGATCTTGAGACGCGTCGGCGAAATGGGACGTTTTAGCGTGATGGCTGCGGTCATCGCGCTGTTCTTTGCGTTGCATATATCCATCGGCGCCAAAGCCATTCCCGTGGTCGATGTGTTTACGGCGCTGATCGCCCGCGACGAGACAGTGTTCGATCATATTGTGGTGTGGGACTTGCGCATGCCGCGGGCCTTAATCGCCATGGTCGTCGGGGCGGCGCTGGCGGTTTCCGGCGCGTTGATGCAGGGCATCACCCGCAATCCCCTGGCCGATCCGGGGCTATTGGGCCTGTTGGCCGGGGCGTCCTTCGCCGTTGTGGTCGGCTATGGCCTTTGGGGCAGCGCCATTGTGCCGATCATGCCGCTTGTCGCTGCGGGCGGCGCGTTAGCCGCGGCGGCCCTTGTGTTCTGGATTGCCACCGCCGCGCCGGGCGGCGCACGCCCCCTCACCCTGATATTGGCCGGTGCGGCCATTTCCGCCTTTTTGAGCGCGGTGATCGCGGCGGTGCAATTGCTGGATCAGGAGAATTTTGAGCAATTGCGGGTCTGGCTCACCGGCACCATCAGCGGCAACCGCATGGACTATATGGGCTGGTGCCTGCCCTGGCTCGGCCTCGGCTTTCTCGCGGCTCTGGCCGTGGCGCGCCAGATCACCTCGCTCGCCATGGGCGATGAAGTGGCGATCGGTCTGGGCGTAAACGTTGCGCAAGTCAAAGTTTTGAGCCTTGTCGCCGTGGTCAGCCTCACCGCCTCTGCGGTCACCCTGTCCGGCCCGCTGGGCTTTATCGGGCTGGTGATCCCCCATGCGGTGCGCCTGTTTGTGGGCACAGACTATCGTTTTGTTGTGCCTTATTCAGCGCTCGTTGGTGCCGCCTATTTGTTGTTTGTGGATATTGTGGCGCGGGTAGCGCTGGCGCCGATCGAGATTTCCACCGGGCTGGTCACCTCGCTTTTGGGCGCACCCTTCTTTGTTTGGCTGGTGAGGGCAAAATTATGAAGCCCGACCTGATTGTTCGCACACCTAACCAACGCCTTGCCCTGCGCTTGCCCGTGCGCGCCATTTGGGCGCTTGTCGGCGTACTGGTGGCGCTGGCATTTGTGGTTGGGCTGTCATTGATGATGGGCAGCTATCCGCTGTCCGCCAGTCAGGTACTGCATATTTTATGGCACCAACCCGCCGATAAAACCGGCACCACCATTGTTTGGGAATTTCGCTTTCCCCGGGCGCTGGTCTCCGTTATGGTCGGCGCTTTGCTGGGTCTGTCCGGGGCGACTTTGCAAAATGTCACGCGCAACCCGCTGGCTGACCCGTCATTGGTCGGGGTGAGTCAGGGTGCAGGCTTTGCCGTGGTGGCACTCACCATTTTGATGCCGGAAATGAGTTATTTTTATCGGCCCCTCTTTGCCTTTGCCGGGGCGCTGGTGGTGGCCTTTATCATTCAAACCATGTCCACCGGGCGCAGCGGCGGCTCTACCATGCGCTTTATTCTGACCGGTGTAGGGGTTGCCGCATTCATCTCGGCGGGCACCTCGGCGCTGTTGACCTATGGTGATATCAACCGCGCCACTGCAGCTCTGGGTTGGCTCGCCGGGTCTGTCCATGCCTCCGGTTGGGATGATGTCTGGCTCACCACAGCCTGTCTCTTGGTACTGTTGCCGATTTTGATGTGGGCCAGCCGCCCGATGGCCGCCATGCGCATGGGGCCGGAAACCGCGACAGGACTTGGCGTGAGCGTGTCTCTGGCCCGTTGGGGCCTGATCACCCTGTCGGTGACGCTGGCCGCCTTTGCCGTTGCGGCGGTGGGGCCGTTGGGCTTTGTGGGGCTGGTTGCGCCGCATGTGACGCGGCGCCTCACCCATTCGGGCGTCGGTTTGCACCTGCTGATCACCGCCGGGGTTGGCGGCTTGCTGGTGGCAGTGGCCGATTTGTTCGGTCGCACGGCCTTCGCGCCAGTTCAGATCCCTGCCGGGCTGGTCACCGCCATGATCGGTGTGCCCCTGTTTGTGTGGCTGATCGTGCGGCAACAGGCCCGGTCGGAACTTTGATTTACGTCTGCCTGAAATGATGGCGCAAGCCGCGGCTGAGGCCGGGGCTGAAGATGCTCATATGGGTTTCCCCCTCTACCACTTCGCTGGCCACGCTGAGCTGACCCGGCTTTTTGTCCTGCAAGGCGTCCACAAATGCCTGCATATTGCTCACCATCTTGGCATTCGGGTCCTGCGCTTCTTCACCGCTGCCCACGCTCAGATGCAGCGCTTTTGGACGACCAGGCCAATTGGCCTTATCGATCTGCTTCAGCACATATTTGTCGGCCCACCAGACAGAGGGGCTGATGGCGATATAGCGATCAAACAGATCGGGGGCCTGCAGCAGCGTGTCCAGCACAAACAGCCCGCCCAACGAAATGCCAGCGATGGTGCGCTCATCAGCATTCACATCAAAACTCTCGGCCAGCCAGGGCAATAGCTCGTCGCGGATCATGTCGCGAAACTGTGCAGCCCCGCCGGTTTTGATGTTATCCTCCCATTTAAAGGGTGGCGGTGCGGCGCGCATCATGGCTTCATAGGCCTCGTCAGCGCATGGGGTGAGATCACGGTGGCGGATTTTATGATGCTCGGCCTTTTCGCCCCGCCCGCTCACTTCATAGCTGATCCCGACAATACATAGTGGTGGCGGGCCACCAGGTTCCATGCCCATGCCGCGGGCCAGCCCGGCGGCAGCGGAAAAGCATTGATTGCCATCGGGCACAATCAACAGCCCCGGCTTGCGCCCATCCGGCGCGGGCATGGAGGGCATGGCAATATCAATCAAAAACGTGCCGCCCACTTTCAGCGACTGAAAATGATAACGTTCACTGCCCAGCACAGGTGTGGGGCCAATAAGGGTCGGATGCGGTGGAATTTTGGGCATAATGTCTCCTTTAAATTCACGAAGACAGCATGGCGCAAGTTGCGAATTGTTCAACTCTTGAACTGGGTTTTGTTTGCTCTACATGTAGACATGCAGAGGTGGTCGGGGGCGTCTATACACCACCGACCACCTTTTTATTGCTTAAACCTTTAAGTTTGCAGGATTTTAGACCTCAATCGGCGTCCACGCCGCATCATGCTCAGATGAACGAATGGCCGCGTCGATAAACTGCATGCCCAGCAATCCGTCTGCCAACGTGGGTAAAATGCAGTCTTTTGTACGCCCGTTCCGGATCAAATCGGCAGCTTCTTTGTAGATGGTGGCGAAACCTTCCAAATAGCCTTCCGGATGCCCTGGCGGCACGCGTGTTTGGCCTTGGGTCCATTCAGATGTGCCGTGTCCACCACGCGTCAATAAGCGTTTCGGCTCGTTCAGCGGGGCATACCAAAGCTGGTTCGGGTTTTCCTGTGCCCAGCTCAGCCCGGCCTTTTCGCCATAGATCTGAATACGCAAGCTATTCTCACTTCCCGGTGCCACTTGTGTGGCCCACAAATAGCCCTTTGCGCCGGTGGCATAGCGCATCAGCATATGGGCATCATCATCCACCAAGCGGCCTTCGACAAAGCTGGTCAGGTCGGCCGCCAGTTTTTCAGGCGCTTCGGTGGTGATAAAATTGGCCAATTGCATGGCATGGGTGCCAATGTCCGCAATGGCGCCGCCCTTGCCGGATTGTTTCGGGTCAGACCGCCAAGCCGCCTGCTTATTGTCGGGATCGGTAATGGCTTCACTCATCCAGTCCTGCACATATTCCACATTCACGCGCCGCAGCTTGCCCAGCGCCCCGCTTTGTACCAAATGCCGCGCCTCGCGCACCATCGGGTAGCCGGAGTAATTGTGGGTGAGCACAAATTCGGCTTTGCTGTTTTTGCCAATCTCCGCCAACGTCACCGCTTCAGCCAGCGCCGAGGTCAGCGGCTTGTCGCAGATCACATTGATGCCCTGCTCCAAAAAGGCCTTGGCCACGGGGAAGTGCATATGGTTGGGTGTCACAATCGACACGGCGTCGATACCATCTTCACGCGCGGCTTCCGCCTTGGCCATCTCGTTAAAGTCGGTATAGGCACGCTCCGGTGCAATGCCGAGCTGCGCGGCGGATTGCTTTGCATTGTCCGGCTTGGACGAAAGCGCCCCCGCCACCAGCTCAAATTCATCATCAATGCGGGCGGCAATGCGATGCACAGCGCCGATAAAGGCGCCCTGGCCACCGCCAACCATGCCCAGTTTCAATCTTTTGTGCATCGCGTGGCTCCTATTCTATGCCCAGCATGTCTTTAAGGGTTTGGCGATCCGTCTCCGCGCCGGCAAAATCGTCAAAGGCTTTCTCTGTCAGTCGGATAATGTGGTCAGAAATAAAGGGGGCCCCTTCGCGGGCACCATCTTCTGGGTGCTTCAAACAACACTCCCATTCCAGCACTGCCCAGCCGGTATAGCCGTGGGTGGCGAGACGCGAAAAGATGCCGCTGAAATCCACCTGTCCGTCACCAAGGGAGCGGAACCGCCCGGCCCGGCTCAACCAGGGCTGATAGCCGGAATAAACGCCTTGCCGGCCCGATGGATTAAACTCAGCATCCTTCACATGGAAGGCGGTGATGCGCTCATGATAAATGTCGATAAAGTCGAGATAATCGAGTTGCTGCAGCAAAAAGTGCGAGGGATCATAATTGATGGTGCACCGCTTATGATTGTTCACTTTTTCAAGGAACATCTCAAACGTAATTCCATCAAACACATCTTCGCCCGGGTGCAATTCAAAGCCGATATCCACGCCCTGTTCGTCATAGGCGTCAAAAATCGGATGCCAGCGACGCGCAAGTTCTGAAAAGGCTTCATCAATCAAGCCATCCGGCCGCTGTGGCCAAGGATAAAGATAGGGAAAGGCCAGAGAACCGGTGAAGGAGACCGTCACATCCAGCCCCAGATTGCGCGAGGCCTTGGCGGTTTTCACCACTTCGCCGGTGGCCCATTCCTGCCGGGCCTTGGGGTTATTTTGCACCTCAGGCGGCACAAAGCCGTCATATTGCTTGTCGTAGGCGGGATGCACGGCTACCAACTGGCCCAGCATATGGGTGGACAGCTCGGTGATCTCTACGCCATTTTCGGCGCACATGCCCTTGATCTCATCGCAATAGGTTTTGGAACCGGCGGCCTTGTCCAAATCGAACACGCGCTTGTCCCAAGCTGGCACCTGCACGCCTTTATAACCCAGATCACCAGCCCATTTAGAAATGGCATCCAGACTATTAAAAGGCGCATCATCGCCCAAGAATTGCGCCAGAAAGATCCCCGGCCCTTTCATTGTGTTCGCCATTATGCAACTCCCATGTCGATTGATCCTCTGCCGGGATCATAAGTGAATTGTGAAAAGTCGGCGGTTGCGCCGCGGCCTGATGTGTCGAACGCAGCCATGCCAACATAATTTCCGGTAAAGGAGGAGTGTTCACCACGCCCACCCTCATCGCTGAGCACCCACGCATCGAGCGTCGGGCCAATCTTTTGCCATTGGCCGCCTGCAGGACGCCAATAGAATTGCAGATGCTCAAATTCTGTGGCGAGGCCGAGCTCAATTTCGCTTGCATCAACGTGCAAATCCCCATCCAGCGGGAAACTCAAGCGGCATTCAGGCCAATCGCCTTTACAGCTCAATATCGTCAGCACGCGCCCCCGCGCCTGGTCCTGGCTCATGGCCAAAAAGTGGAACTTATGCCGGTTGTAATAGGAAATCAGACCCGCATTCTGCTGATAGTCGTCCGGATCAAAGCGCATAATGGTGGTGACGTGGAACTGAAAATGCTCCTGCCGACGCGCGACCAGCGCTTGTTCAAACCAGCTGCCGACGCTTTCGCGCCCAAACAGGCGCAAATGGCCTTCGCCCACCTCAAAAAGCCGCTCCGGCTTGGGCGAGCGCAGCCATTGAAAATCGATCGGCAGACTGCCGTCAAAATGATAAGTGATTTTGGCATCTGGGTCCTGCGCACGCTCGGCCCACGGCGCGTCAAGGGTTGGGTCCGGCAATTGGGTGCCGTTTGCCAGATAGAGCCAGCCATCATCGCGCCACTCGCATTTGGCGATGCCCGTCTCCCGCCCCATGGGGCAGTTTTTCCGGTTGCTCGCATGATGGCGCTCAATCGGGCGGCCCATCAGAAAGGTATGATAGAACTCACCATCGGGTGTTTCCACCAATTGGCCATGCCCCACCCGCTGAATTTTTGATTCAGGATGGTCCTTGGCCGTCATCACATGGGTTTGCGGGTGCAGCTCATAAGGGCCGGTTATGGTTTTCGCCCGCGCCAATGTGACCGCATGGTCATAACCGGTGCCACCTTCAGCGGTGGTCAAATAATAATAGCCATCGCGCTTGAACAGATGCGGCGCTTCGGTCAAACCATGGTCGCTGCCGCGGAAAATATTGGTGATCTCGCCAACCAACTTGCCCTGTTTTGGGTCAAATTCCTGCAACAAGATGCCGTCAAAGGCTGCATTTTTGGGGTGGGCCCAGGGCACATCGCTGCGATGGTTCCATTTCATATTGGCGAACCATTTGCGCCCGTCATCATCGTGAAAGAGCGTGGGGTCAAAGCCGGATGAATTGGCATAGACGGGATCAGACCATGGCCCCTCGATCGAAGGGGCGGTCACAATATAATTATGGGCATCCTTAAAATTGCCGTCCAGCCGTTTCACATCGGTGTAAACCAGCCAGAACAGCCCATCTGCGTACGACAAACATGGGGCCCAGATGCCACAGCTATCGGGATTGCCGCGCATATCGAGTTGGCTTTCCCGCTCCAGTGGCCGTTTGACCAGCTGCCAATTCACCAAATCCGTCGAATGAAAGATCTGAACGCCGGGAAACCATTCAAAAGTTGACGTCGCGATGTAATAGTCGCTCCCTACCCGACAAATGGAGGGATCAGGATTAAAGCCGGGCAATATAGGATTGCGTATCATATTCATCGCGACGTCTCTTTGTTCGAAATTAGGCCATCAGGGCCTTAGCGGCTTCAGGACTTAGCGCCTCTGGCCGCTCACACGTGGTTGTCATCGCCACAAACTGACCGATTTCACCCGAACGGAGCACACCGAGCATGACGTCCACCACATGCAGCGCCAGATTAAGCGAACAGCGATAGTCACGACCCTTGATAATGGCATCTGCCATATCGGCCAGTCCGACAGTGCGGTAGTTCGCATTCTCATCTTCATTGGGCTTGGCGAAGGGGTGAGCCCACATCTCGACCGGTTTGATCTCGCCGTCGGATTTAGCCATTTCCACCTCGCCGCCAAAGAAATTCGGGTCCGGGACAAACAGGCTGCCTTCGGCGCCATAAAGCTCCATGTTGGCGTGACGGTGGGCCCACACATCCCAGGAATTTGACATTGTGATCGTCGCGCCATTCTCGAATTCTAGCAATGCGTGAATGTTTGTCGGGGTATCCACAGGCACCTGTTCGCCCTTGCGGTCGCCACTGCCAATAGTGCGGGTGTCCGATCCCTTAGAGGCCAAAGCGGCCACCCGTTTCACTGGCCCGATAATGTTCACCAGATTGGTAATATAATAGGGTGCAAGGTCCAGCACGGGTCCACCACCGGGCTGGAAGAAGAAATCGGGGTTGGGGTGCCAATCTTCCATGCCATGGCTCATGACATGGCAAGATCCTGCAATCACCTTGCCGATTTCGCCTTGGTCGATCAGATGGCGTGCCAATTGGTGTGCGCCACCCAAAAAGGTGTCCGGGGCACTGCCGACATATAGATTACGCGCGCGCGCAATTTCGGCCAGTTTTTTGCCTTCATCAACGCTCAGCACGAACGGTTTTTCCGAATAAGAATGCTTGCCGGCTTCCAATATCCGCTTGCTCACCTCGAAGTGCGCTGCCGGAATGGTCAAGTTGACCACAATATCAATATCATCGGCGGCCAACAGTTCATCAATGGTCAAGTCACGCAAGCCGAATTCGGCCGCTCGGGCAGCGCTGGCGGCTGGATTTAGGTCTGCGCAGGCGAGCACTTTGATGGATTTATACATGGGCGCAAGCCGCATATAGGCGGCAGAAATATTACCGCATCCAATTATGCCGACACCAAGTTGTTCAGTCATAGCACCCTCTCCTAAAGCTTGCGGATATTGTTGATCGAATTTTGGGCAAAGGCGAAAGCATCGGCTGGATTATCGTGCTCAACGCAAAAGATCTTCGCGTTTGTTTTGGTGCGCACTGCGTCCAGAAGGGCCATCCAGTCCATGACGCCGTCACCCACATCGCACCAGCCATCCTGATCTATATTTTCGCCTTCGGGCGCACGGTCCTTCACATGGATTGCCGTGAGGCGATCAGCATATTTCTCAATCCAATTCATGGGGTCTTCCCCCCCCACATGAATCCAGGCGATGTCCGCTTCCCAATCGATGTCTGGTGCGCTCTGAAGAATGATGTCCATTGGCATCTGGCCGTCACCCAACTTTTCAAACTCAAAATCGTGGTTGTGCCAGCCAAAAGCGACATTCTCCGCTGCCAGCTTTTCGTTTACCGCGCTCAGGCGTTGGGCAAACGCGCGCCAGCCCGCTGCATCATTCGGCCGTTTTTCCTCTTCTAAATAGGGGCTGAACACGCGCTTGATGTTGAATCTTTTGATCAAAGCGACGCACTGATCATAATCATTTTCAAGTTGTTCGATGCCGAAATGGGCAGAATCCATGCGCAACTTGTTGACGCTCAACCATTTTGCCAGCTCATCAGGCTGTTCAAAAACACCGCCATAACCCTCGACCTGGGCATAGCCATATTTCGCCAACGCAGCAAAGACATCGCTCCAAGGCTGAAAATCGCGTGCGCTATAAAGTTGAAAACTCAAATCCATACTTAAAGTCCTTAAACTCGTTCTTCTGTTTGTTGGTCGAATATTGAGGCGTAGCGGGGGTCCATCCCCACCAGCAGCGGGTCGCCCGCCGCCACTTTCGCCTGTCCATCCGTGCGAATGCGGAAATCAACGCCTTCGATCTTGGTCCAAATCAGGGTGTCGGAGCCCATTGGCTCGACAATGTCAGCAACGGCTTCAACACACAGCGGAAGCTGGCGCGCTGCTTCGCCCAACACCACATGTTCCGGGCGATAGCCGAACCAGACTGGACCATTAACAGGCCCGTCGGCAAACTCATAACCCTTCAGGTCAACGTCCAAATTTCCAATATTGATCGTTCCATCCTTCTTGGCCTGGCCTTCAAAGAAATTCATGGCCGGCGAGCCGATAAAGTCGGCCACATATTTGTTCGCGGGACGGTTATAAATTTCATCTGGCCCCGCCAGTTGTTGGACCAAGCCATCGCGCATAATCGCGATGCGATCAGCCAAGGTCATGGCCTCCACCTGATCGTGGGTTACATAAATCATTGTGTTCCCCAACTTTTGGTGCAGGCGTTTGATTTCGACCCGAAGTTCGGCCCGCAGCTTGGCATCAAGGTTCGACAGCGGTTCGTCGAAAAGGAACACATCCACATCGCGCACCAATGCCCTGCCGATCGCAACGCGCTGGCGCTGACCGCCGGATAAAGCGCCCGGCTTACGATCAAGCAGCGGTTCGATTTGCAGTATTTCAGCCGCGCGCGCCACCCGTTCCTCAATTTCGGGTTTGGGCAAACGGGCATTTTTTAGCCCGAAGCTGAGATTGCCTTTCACCGTCATTTGCGGATAAAGCGCATAGGATTGAAACACCATGCCAATCCCTCGGTCGCTGGGTTCTGCCCAGGTGACGTTCTTGCCATTGATAAATATCTGGCCGTCACTCACATCCAGCAACCCCGCAATGCAGTTGAGCAAGGTGGACTTACCACAGCCCGATGCGCCCAAGAGCACAAGAAATTCGCCCTCCTCAATAGACAGATTGAGTTGCTTGAGCACATTGACGCTGCCGAAATTCAGGTCAAGATTTTGAATAGAAACGCTGGTCATGATCAACCTTTCACGGCGCCGGCAGCAATGCCACGCACGAACAGTTTACCGGATGCAAAATAGATGATGAGCGGGACAATGCCTGTCAGCATGGTCGCTGCCATGTTGACGTTATATTCCTTCACCCCTTGCACCGAGTTGACGATATTGTTGAGTTGGACGGTCATGGGATAGTTTTCTGGTTTGGTGTAAATCACGCCAAAAAGGAAGTCATTCCAGATGCCGGTGACCTGCAGGATGAGCGCAACCACAAAGATGGGCAGCGACATGGGCACCATAATGCGGAAATAAATGCCCCAGAACCCGGCACCATCCACTCGTGCGGCTTTAAACAATTCCTCAGGGAGCGAGGTGAAATAATTGCGGAACAATAAGGTCAGGATCGGCATGCCGAAAATCACATGAACCAACACAAGTCCTGGTAGTTTGCCGAACAAACCAAGTTCGCGCAAAATGATCACAATCGGATAGATAATTACCTGATACGGTACGAAGGCGCCAAAAATCAGGATGGTGAAGAACACTTCCGAGCCCTTAAATTTCCAGTTTGCCAGGGCATAGCCATTGATCGAAGCGATCAATATCGACAGAGCTGCCGATGGAATTAGAATTTTTACAGAATTCCAAAAGCCTTTACTCAGGCCCGAACAATCAAGCCCAGTGCAGGCCTCGGCCCAAGCTTTAACCCATGGTTGAAAAGTGATCTCTACTGGCGGGGCAAAAATATTGCCGAGCCGAATTTCCGGCATACCTTTCAGGCTTGTCACAATCATCACATAAAGCGGCAAAGCATAGTACATGCACACGATAAACAATGTGCTGTAGATCATGATATTGCGTGGCGACAAAAGGGGCCGTGGTTTTGGGCCGCTTGGGCCTGAAACAGCGGTAGCGGCGATGTTTATTGAATTATTTGCCATCTTTACGGCCCCCAAATTCTAAATATGCCCAAGGGATGAGAACCACCAGCACGCTGAGCAACATCATGGTGGAAGCGGCAAAGCCCTGCCCCAAATTCTGACTCCTAAACATGGAGTCATACACATATTTGGCGGGCACTTCCGATGCGATGCCGGGGCCACCATTCGTTTGGGCGACCACAAGGTCGTAAACCTTGATGATACCTGCAGAAATGAGGACCAGTGCGGTCACAAAAGTGGGGCGCATCATCGGGATCACGACAAACAGGTAAGTTTTCCATTTTGGAATGCCATCAATGCGTGACGCTTTCCAAATTTCGCCGTCGATGCCGCGCAGTCCAGAAAGCATGATCACCATGATAAAGCCCGTGCCCTGCCACAAACCTGCAATCAGCACACCGAAAATCACGATATCGGGATTGTAGAGTGGATCGAAAACAAAGTTCTCAAAGCCAAAACCACGCACAATATGCTGAATGCCGAACTCCGGGTTCAAAATCCATTGCCAAACCAGACCGGTGACAATGAAGCTCAAAGCAAACGGGTAAAGAATAATGGTTCTGACGGTGTTTTCGAACCGGATTTTCTGGTCCAAAAGTGCCGCCAATAAAAAGCCAATAACGAGCGAGAACACCAAGGAGCCAATGCCGAAATAGGCCAAGTTCTCGATCGACACCAACCAACGTCTTGTGCTCCACAATCGTTCATATTGGTCGAAGCCAACAAATTCTAGTTTCGGCAGCAATCTCGAATTGGTAAATGAATGCACAATGGTCCAGATCGTGCAGCCCACAAAAATCACTAAAGCGGTTGTGATCATGGGCAGCGCGGCAACTTTGGCATTCAAGTTGCGCAAAATGCGCACAGGTTTTTTAGCGCCTGCCATGGGTAAAGCCTCTCAACTCTGTGAAAAGGGCCGCGTGCCACATTTGTGGCCGCGAACCCCTTGTCGCGTGAGCCAGCCTCTTTGCCTTATGCAAAAGGCTGGCCCGGTCGCGGGAGTGATTAGTCCGCGTTTGCGATGATGTTGGCGTAGCGTTCCTGCGCCATTTCTGGGGTCATGCTGGTATCGCTCCAGAACTCAGCCAGCAAATCTTCGATTTGAGAGCTTGTGTCTGGTGTCAACAGCATGTCGCCACTAGGCATAATGCTGCCGTTGGCCAGAATATCGAGACCTTTTTTCATGCAATCATTTGCAGCGTCCAGATCCACGTCACCGCGTACAGGCAACGAGCCTTTTTTCAAGTTGAATGCCACTTGTGCCTCTTTCGAGAGCATCAGGCTCGCCAATTCTTTTTGCGCAGCGGTAATTTCAGGATCGTCCGTTTTCGGGAAGTAGAATGCATCGCCACCCGTATCCAGAACAGCGTTCACGCCTAGACCAGGCAGGCAAGAATAATCTTCCCCAGCCACTTGGCCAGCTACCTGAAATTCGCCTTGGGCCCAGTCACCCATGATCTGACCGCCGGCTTGGCCGGTAATCACCATGTTGGTGGCCATGTTCCAGTCTTGAACATTTGACCCCTGCGACAGCAAGCGTGCTTGAGCAAAGGCTTGGAAAACCTCCAGCATTGCTGGGCTTGCAGCGGCTTCAGCATCCTTTTCCACATTGATCTTGCGCCATAGATCAAGACCACCAATGGCCACATTGATCACACCGAAAGCACCTGATGTTTGCCAGCCCTGTTGGCCCATGGCCAAAGGCACTTTACCAGCTTCGCCAAGTGCTGGTGCGGCCGCTACAAACTCACCCCAGTTTGTCGGGACGTCGACGCCAGCATCTTCAAATGCTTGATGGCTCAACCATAGCCACTGGAACGAGTGAATGTTCACCGGTACGCAATAAATCCGACCATCAAGTGTGCAGCTATCCAGCAAGGATGTTGGATGCACGATATCACGCCAGCCTTCTGCCTCGGCAACATCAGTCAAATCAAGCATCAGCCCGGCTTCAATCAGCTCCTCAGCCTGACGGCCGTGGTTCAGCTGGGTTGCGCCCATGGGATCACCGCCCAAGATGCGGCTGATGATGATGGGACGCGCGGTACCACCGGAGCCAGCAATCGCACCGTCAACCCAAGTGTGTTCGGTGTTCTCGTTGAACGCCTTTGCGAATTCGGCGACAGCAGCGGCTTCACCGCCAGAGGTCCACCAGTGCGTGACTTCAAGTTCAACAGCCAAAGCGGTGCTCGACACACTCATGGCGCCTGCGGCAACTGTAGCAGTTAGTATTTTCTTCAAATGGTCCATTCGTTCCTCCCTAAAATCGACCTGAAGCACATGCGCAACCAGCCTCCTACCGGCAACGTTTGTGCAATCGATTACATAAAACTGCAATCGTTTTCTGCAATCGATTACATACGATCACGCAAAGAATTGATTTTGTCAACAATTAGTTTATGACTGGGTTTAAGTTTTAATATAAGGACGGCCGGATGAACGGGAAAAACCCAAAGATTCAAGATGTTGCAGCGGTTGCGGGTGTATCCACTGCAACGGTCAGCCGTGCCCTTTCCAACCCCGATATGGTCTCACAAAAGACGCGGGACCTGGTGTTGGACGCGGTTCAGAAAACCGGATATCGCGTGAACAGGGCCGCCAAGAGCTTACGCAAACGGCAGTCCGATGCCATTTTGGCGCTGCTGCCTGATTTGGGTAACCCGTTCTTTTCCCAAATCCTTTCCGGCATTGAAAGTGTGTTCACCACCTCGGATTTGAGCTTGTTGGTTTCTGACACAAAGGGGATACGCCAAGACAGCATTTTGGATTATTTCATGGACATGCGCGCGGATGGTATGATCATTCTGGACGGCGCGGTCCCGCGCGCTTTATTGAGTCAGTTGCAAGACTCGCCCTTTGGGCAGCGCATTGTTTTTGCGTGCGAGTGGAAGCCTGAATTCAAATTCCCGTCTGTCCGCAGTGACAATTTTGGCGGCGCCATTCAGGCCGTCGAGCATTTGTACGCACTCGGCCATCGAAAAATTGGCCACATCTCTGGCCCGCGCAATAATGTGCTCACAAAGGAACGTTTGCGCGGCGTGGAGGCGGCAATGACCAATTTGAACCTCCTCTTTAATCGCGATTTCTTCATCGATGGCGGCGCGTTTTCGCTGGATGCTGGAGCGCAAGCCGCGCGTTCCTTTATGGAGATGGACGACCGCCCCACCGCTATCACCTGCGGCTCTGACTTGATTGCCATGGGTTTCATATCCGAAATCACACGGCGCGGGCTGAAGGTGCCAGAAGACATTTCGGTCGTGGGCTTCGACGATATTGAAATTGCTGGCAGCTTTATCCCTTCACTCACCACCATCCGGCAGAACCGCACTCAGCTTGGAGTGCTTGCCGCGTCCTATCTGCTCGACCAGATCGCTGGACGCGTGCACCCTCCTGCCAAACAGGTGCAAGAAATTGACGTGAAACTGATACCGCGTCAAAGCACAGCTCAACTGGCACACGCATAGTGTGTTCAAGTCTGGCTATTTTCGTACAAAATGTACACCAGCGGGCGGAATTTCGGCATCGCGGTGACTGATGGCGATCGGCGCGTAGTTTAGATATACCACATGATCGCTGGTCTCGCGCCGCCGCAGCCCATCCGGCAGATGCTCGATCGGGATATCGACTGCGCCAAGCAGTGCGCCCACAAAATTGAACAATGCGGTTTCGTCCAGCCACCCGGCACAATAGATCAGATTATCTTTTTCGACGATGGCGGGGCGTCCGTCCTCAGTGTTCAGGATCGGCGTCACCTCCCCTTCAATATGTTCAAACCAATAGCGGATTTGGCCCTTTTCCAAAGCCACGCCAGCGCTGGGCCGTAAGCTCTCCACATTGGTTATCTTGAGAGGCAGTCCGTCAAAATTGGGCGGCAGAGCCGGTGGAATGGAAAACTCTGATGTTTTGGCATTCGTGCGCGGCCCCAAAACCACCTTGGCACCGCTTTCCCGCAGTGCTTTTTGCTGTGCTTGCGTCAATGTCACCACGCCGGGTGCAAAGATCACGGTATAATCACCAAAATTGGTCGCGTTAGGCGGCAAGATGTCGATATTGCAGCCTAATCGGCGCAAAGCTTTATAATAATGAAAAACCAGGTCGAAATAGTCAAAGCCCTGCCCTTGCGGCTGTATTTCGCTTGCCCATTGGCTTTCATAGTCAAAGATTAATGCCACCCGCGCCGGCTCAATTTGGTCGGCTTGCAATTGTGACAAATCCTGCGCCACTTGCTTGGCCTCATTGGCGGCGACGTTGGGGCTGTCGTCCGGCAGATATAGGCCGGTATGCATCTGTTCTTGGGCAAAGGGTGCTTGTCGCCAACGAAAATAGAGCACATTTTCTGCGCCATGCGCAAAGGCTTCTAAGGCCCACAGCCGCACCATGCCCGGCAACGGGGCCGGGTTATAGGGGGCCCAGTTTACCGGCCCGGGCTGTTGCTCCATAATCCACCATCGGCCGCGGCCCACCGCCCGATAAAGATCATGGTGAAACGCCTGATAATCCGGATGCCCCTGTTTCAAATATTGGTTTTTAAACTCGTCATCCGCCTCGATGCGGTCTTCCAAAAACCCCAATGGGTATGAATCCCAACTGGCGATGTCGAGATCTGCAGCCACTTGATAATGATCAAAATCAGTGATCCGGCCCATATAATTATGGATGACCGGTGCTGTGCTTTTGGCGCGGATTTCATCAACTTGCAGCTTATTGAAAGCTACCACTTGGTCGGATGAAAACCGGCGAAAAGCCATCTGGTGCGCCGGATTGGCTTCAGTCACGGTAAGATTGGGCAAGTCCACTTCGTCAAATGCTGCATATTCCATCGACCAGAAGACGTTGCCCCATGCGTCATTAAGGGCGGCAATATTGTCATAGCGCGCTGCCAACCATTTTTGGAAGCCCTGACGCGCGGCGTCAGAATATGAAATCGTTGTGTCGTGACAGCCATATTCATTGTCGGTCTGCCAGGCGCAAATGGCGGGATGATCGCCATATCGTTCGGCCAAGAGGCGCACAATACGGGCGCATTCCTTCTTGTAGGCTTCATGGGAGAAACAATAATGGCGACGGGAGCCAAACTTGCGCGGACGCCCCTGCGCATCTACCGCCAACATATCCGGATGCTTGCTCAGCATCCAGCGCGGCGGTGTTGCTGTCGGTGTGCCCAACACGATCTTGAGCCCAGCATCCGCCAAAGTCTCGACCGCTTGATCAAGCCACGCCCATTCAAATTGCCCAGGCTTTGGCTCAATGCGTGACCAAGCAAATTCACCGATGCGCACCCATGTCAGGCCGATATCTGCCATGCGCTGGACATCGCTGGCCCACATCTCGCGGGGCCAATGTTCCGGATAATAGCAAACGCCTAGGCCTTTTTGGGTCATCAGAATGTCCTTTATTCAGGGGGCTACAGTATTTTGGCCGGGTCAGCCCGTCATCACCACGCCACCGTCAACCACAAGCGCTTGACTGGTCATCATGCGGCTGGTTTTTGAGGCCAAAAATAGTGTGGCATCAACGATATCCTGTTCCACCAGATGCTCCTTTAAGCATTGTTTGTCCAAATGGGCTTTCAAGTCTTCCTCTGTCGCCCACATGTCCAATTGCTTTTTGGTCAACACCCATCCTGGCACCAAGGCATTGACGCGAATATTATCTGGCCCCAATTCGCGCGCGAGCGCCCGCGTCAGCCCGGTAATGCCAGCCTTCGACGCAACATAGGAGCTATAGCCCGCATTCCCCATCATATAAGAGGCAGAGGAAAAATTGATAATCGCCCCCCCACCCTTCTTTTTCATACCGGGTGCGGCAGCCTGTGCGGTGAAATAGTGGGGGCGCAAATTGATATTGATCGATTTGTCCCAGTCCTCAACGCCATATTCTTCCAAACTATGCCGTTGGTCATTTGCCGCATTGTTTACGACCACGTCAATTTCGCCATGCGCGGCTGCCGCCTGTTCCATGGCGGCTTTAAGCGCGTCAATATCGGTGATATCGCAAGGCAAAAACAGAGGTTTTTGGCCATATTTATCACCCATCTTTTCCGCAAATTCGCTGGCATCAGACCGCTGAACAAAGGCTACTTTTGCGCCTTGCGTCAAAAATCCTTCCGTCAAAGCCGCACCGATTCCGGCACCACCACCGGTGATGAATACGTTTTTGTCCTTTAAGTCGTGAAATGTGGCGTAGCTTTGCATTAATGGCTCTCCCGAGTCACAGGGCGTGTGTCTTTGCCCACAAGGAAATCTAAATCTGCGCCTTTGTCGGCTTGCAGAACACGTTCGATATAGAGGCTGGCATATCCACGCTCATAATGAGGTGGCGTTGGTTTCCAATTGGCGCGACGTTTCTCCAGTTCTTCCTCTTCAACCAAAAGGTCCAACAGGCCGTTTTCTGCATCCAGCTTGATCCGATCGCCAGTTTGCACCAGCGCCAATGGACCGCCAGCCTCAGCTTCTGGCGAGGTATGGAGCACCACTGTGCCAAATGCGGTGCCCGACATGCGCGCGTCAGAAATGCGCACCATATCGCGCACACCCTCGGCAACCAGCTTGCGAGGGATCGGCATATTGCCCACCTCGGGCATGCCGGGATAGCCTTTGGGACCACAACCCTTCAGCACGAGGATGGTATCCTTTGTGACCGGCAAATCTTCGCGATCTATATTGGCTTTAAAATCCTCGATGTTTTCGAACACATAGGCTTCGCCCTCGTGCTTGAGCAATGCTGGCGTTGCGGCGGATGGTTTAATGATGGCGCCGTTTGGCGCGAGGCTACCTTTTAGAACCCGCAAACCGACCTTTGACTTTATCGGCGCATCATAGGCAAAGATCACATCGCGATTATAGCACTCAGCGTCTTTGTAATAGCTGGAAATATCTTTGCCCAACACGCTGTTGGATGGGCGCAGATGCGCCGCAAGCTCTTTCATCAACGCGGGCATGCCTCCCGCATAGCAGAAATCTTCCATCAGATATTTGCCAGAGGGCATGCAATTGACCAGCAGCGGCAGGTCTTTGCCCAACTCGAAGTCTTCAAGGGTCAAATCAATGCCCATACGCCCCGCAATGGCGAGCAAATGCACCACTGCATTTGTTGATCCGCCGATGGCCGCATTGGCCAGTATGGCATTCTCAAAGTTCGCCTTGGTGGCCACCTTGGACATGGTGAGGTCCTCTTCTACCATCTCCACAATGCGCTTACCTGTGAGGTGGGCGAGTGTGCCGCGACGGGCATCAACGGCCGGCAGCGCTGCGTTGGTTGGCAGGCAAAAACCCATTGCCTCAACCAGCGATGCCATTGTTGAGGCCGTTCCCATGGTCATGCACACACCGACAGATCGGCTCATCCCCGCTTCGGCGGACATAAAGTCCTTCAAGCTCATATCGCCTGCACGCACATCCTCAGAGAATTTCCAGACATCGGTACCTGACCCAATATCCCGGCCTTTGAACTTGCCGTTGAGCATGGGACCGGACGAAACCACGATCGTCGGCAGGTCGACTGAGGCTGCCCCCATCAGCTGACCGGGGGTGGTTTTATCGCAACCGCCCAACAACACAACGCCATCAATGCCGTAGGCACGAATGCTCTCTTCCACGTCCATCGACAAGAGATTGCGGAACAGCATTGCGGTCGGCTTCATTTGCGTTTCGCCCAAGCTCATAACCGGAAATTCAACCGGAAAACCGCCTGCTTCCCAAACGCCGCGCTTTACCGCTTCTGCCAGATCACGCAAACCCGCATTGCAGGGTGTTAGCTCCGACCACGTGTTGCAAATGCCAATAATCGGGCGTCCGTCAAATACATGATCGGGAAAACCCTGGTTTTTCATCCAAGAGCGATGGATAAAACCATCGCGGTCTTGCTTGCCATACCAAGCCTGACTGCGGCGTTTTTTGGAGTCACTCATACTTTAATTCCTTCGATGACGGACACGCGGCCGGGGAAATTCCACGGCAGTTGAATGCCCGTTTGGCACAAAAAGCTCCCAGGCAAGGTCAAAGCTTTGTTTTTAATGGGCAAATCACTACGTGAAAGATGCGGATATTGATCGTGATTCACAATTTCTATCTTATAGTGCGCGTCGGCTTCAAGCCGTGCAAGCCGGATTGGCGTCTCCAAAATCGTATCTGAAGTATCAATTTTGTTGGCGAATAGCACAAAGCGGCCTTTGTCGCGCGCGAGGTGCAGTTCTGACAAAATATTTTGCCCTCCACCGTCCAGCCGCAGCAAGTCCGCATCAAGCATCCATTCGCGGTTGTTTTGCCACCACGCGGTTACCGCCGCCAGTGTTGCGGCCTCTTCATCAGTCAGTTCGTCAGGGTCCATTTCAAACCCCATATGTCGCTGGGCAGCCACCCAGGCCCGGGTTTGCATATCGATTTGCCGCCCGGAGGTATGGCAAATGCGCGGCCCCACATGGGAACCGGTCACAGCGGCGGGTAAAAACAGGGCCGCATTATGTTGTATTTTAGCGCGCTCAAGCGCGTCGTTGCTGTCAGATAGCCAAACGCGCTGCGTATGCTGCAATATACCATAATCAAGACGACCACCTCCCGACGCGCAGCTTTCGATTACTAGTTTGGGAAAGGCATCGTTGAGCCGTGCCAACAGCGCATATGTGCCCTCGGTTTGTGCCGCATGTTTAAAGGGCAACACGCGGTTATGATCCCACTTGAGATAGGAAATCTCATATTGATTGAGCAGCGCGGAAAGCTGGTCGAAGAGATAGTCCTGCACCTCTTCCAGCGCCATATCCAACACAAATTGATGCCGTCCCGGCAGCTGGTCAGCAGGGCCGAGCAGCCATTCCGGATGTGCGCGATAAAGCGCAGAGTTTGCGTTGACCATTTCTGGCTCTACCCAAAGACCGAACTGCATGTTCAATCCACGCACGTATTCAATGAGTGGGGTCAACCCGTCAGGGAACTTTTTCGGGTCGACTTGCCAGTCTCCAAGCGAACTTGTGTCATCATTTCGGTTGCCGAACCAACCATCGTCCAGCACAAACCGTTCGGCGCCGAGAGCTGCTGCCTTATTTGCAATATGTTTAAGTTGCTCCAGCTTATGATCGAAATATACCGCTTCCCAGCAATTATAGTGAACGGGGCGCACTTCATCGCGCACCTCCGATTTTAGATTGGCCTTTACCAAGCGTTGAAATGCAATTGCGCACCCATTCAAGCCTTGGTCTGCAGTGTAAGTAAAATAAAGCGGAGCGGTTTCAAATTCCATGGCCAGCTCATTGTAACTGTCCAACGCGTGACCGAACTGTAATTGTCTTTGCCCGTCTGGCAATTGTTCAGCGATCATGCAATGGCCGCCCGACCAGGCATAGTGGAAGCCATAGGCTTCACCCTGATTGTTGGTTGCGCCCTTGCCCAACACAAATGCGCCGGGGAAATGTTCATGGCCCGAACGGCCAGTGGGATTGTCACGCATATGTGCACCCGCCCGCCATGGGGTGGATTGCTCGATGAATTCACCACACCATCTGCCCGTGAAATCCAAGATGCCGTTCGTATGTGCAAAGCCTGTGACAACTGGCGCACTCAGCCAAGACAGACGGCACGGTTCCGACGTTTTAAGCGCAGCGCGTGCATAGAATACCTGTTCACTCGCGTGTGCGGCCAATGTGGCGGTGAAGGTCAACCCGTTTTGCTGATCCCGAGCTTCAATCTCGATGCGTGCATCCATTTGATGCACTTGCACATTGCTGAATGTGGGGCGCATGAGTTGGCCGCTTGGGCCGTTCAATTTCAATCCGGCGTGCCCCTGTATGCTTTCGCCCAACTCGGGACAAATGGTAAGCGGCAGATTTTGGTCAAGCATCCCCCCCGTCACATCGCGTTGGGTGGCTTGGACAATTTGGTCCAAATCGGCATCTGCGGGCAATGGCGCCCCCAAATAGACGATCTCCACCATTCTGTCACCACGACGGGCCAGCACCAAAGTGGCCTGTTCCACATCCAGTCGCCAAGTTTGTATCATTTCACGGCACCCAGGGTCAGCCCGGCAATGAAATGCTTTTGCATCAAAAAGAACATGGCAACCGGCGGCACCGCCGCAACAATCGATCCAGCGGACACCAAATGCCAGGCCGAGACCCACTGCCCGTTCAAGGAGTAGAGCCCTGCCGTGATCGGCTGGCTCTCCGCGCCTTGGGTTAAAACAGTTGCCCAGAAATAATCGTTCCAGATAAAGGTGAAGATCAACACAGAGAGCGCTGCAATAGCGGGTCGCATCAGTGGCAACACCACATACCAGAAAATCTTGATCTCGGAGACGCCCTCCACCCGCGCGGCCTCAATCAATTCCACTGGCAGTGCTTTGATGAAATTGCGCATAAACAGGGTGCAAAAGCCGGTTTGGAAGGCGATGTGGAACAAAGCCAAGCCCTGCCAGCTATTATAGAGGTTCAGCTGCAGTGTGAGGTCGCGGACCGGCACCATCAGAATCTGGAACGGCACGAAATTGCCCGCGACAAACATAAAGAAAACCAGCAGATTGAGCCGGAAGCGATAGACCGCCAAGGCAAAACCCGTCATGCAGGACAAGGCCACAGCCCCAATCACGGTGGGGATCGTCACCTTAAAGCTGTTCAGCATATATTGGCCAATCGGCGTGTTGCGAAAGATTGCCGTGTAATTTTCAACCAAGTTGAACGAGGTGGGCCATCCCCAATAATTGCCCGAGTTAATGTCACCGGCGGATCGGATTGATGTGAGCGCTACAGCGATCAGGGGCAACAGCCAAAGGATCAGCGCCAATGGCAGGGCCACTTTGTAAAAGACCTGTGTCAGCCGCGAAGTTTTCTCGATGGGTGTGGGAAACATTATTGGCCTCGCTCGTCACGGTACATTTTGTACAAAAAGAAGGTGATATAGACCATCATGATCAGGAACAGCACCACGGCGATCGCTGCGCCATAGCCCATTCTGAAGCCATATTCGGAGAAGGCTTGTTCATACATGTAAAAGGCCAACACGCGGGACGATCCCCATGGCCCACCGTCGGTCATAATCGAAATGAGGTCGAAGCTGCGCAAGGCCCCAATCACGGTCACCACCATGGCAATGAAGGTCGCCGGACGCAATTGCGGCAGGATCACATACCACAGCATGCGCCAGCCTTTGGCGTTGTCCAGCCGTGCCGCCTCAATCTGTTCGGGATCAATCGCATTCAAACCGGTGAGGTATAGGATCATGCAATAGGCTGTTTGCGGCCAAAGACCTGCGGCGATGATGCCATAGGTCACATATCGCTCGTCTGCGAGCACTGGAATGGCGTCAAAACCTATGGCTTCGAGCGCGATGTTCATCAAGCCATTGCTGGGGTCATAAAACCAGGAGAACACCAGGCCGACCACAACTTGCGAAATAACAAAAGGAAAGAAAAACAGCGATTTATAAAGGCGAATGCCAAATACTGTTTGGTTCAAGAACAGCGCCACGAACAAACCGGCAGGGATCGCCAACATGTAGAGAACCAGCCAGATGACGTTGTTTTTCAATGAGGTGTAAAACGCCTCATCATCCATCAGCTCTATATAATTATTGACCCCGACCCATTCTTTTTGGCCCAGCCCATCCCAATCATAAAAACTGATCTGAAACGAGCCGATGATGGGATAAATCACATAGAGCAAAAACATGATGATGCCCGGGGCCAGGAACAGCCAGGGCGCTATTTTTTGCTGATTTTGTTTCCAGAAATCCTGCATGGCACCTCACCTTGATTGTTCACGCGCCCTGGGGGCGCGTGAACCTTGGTTTAGGGAGTAAATTATTCGTAAACCCGTTGACGCGCTTTTTCGAGGCGCTCAAGGATTTGATCCAAGCGGTCTGGCTTCACCATGAACTCCTGGAAGCCTTCCATGCCAACTTTGGCCATTTCAGCTGGTGCATCCCGGTCAAAGAACTGGGCAATACCGCCCTCTGTTGAAGAGAGCATTTTTAGACCGGCCTGCAAGAACTTGTCGTCTGCGACTTCACTGTTCTTGTTGATCGGCAATTGACCCAGCGTCTTGTTGATTTCAGTTTGCACGTCAGCGCGCGCCAGATAAGCAAGGAACTTCTTCGCATCCTCTTTGTTCTTGGCATTGGCTGGAATGTGAATTGTGTCTGTTGGCGCTTCTTCGGCCAAAGGCACATCAGGATTGATCACGGGGAATTGGAAGAAACCCAACTGATCATCGCTCAAACCAGCTTCACGCAACGGTGCCACAGCAAAGTTGCCCATCACGTACATGGCGGCTTCGCCCTGCACCATTGGGGCCAATGCCTCCTGCCAGGAATAAGCGGCGTGGTTTTCCAGGAAGAACCCGGCATCCAACAGTTCTTTCCAATTGTTCATGGTCGCGCGCACGCGCTCGTCGGTCCATGGCACTTCGCCACGGGTCAACGCCATATGGAAATCATAGCCGTTGGTCCGCAGGTTCAAATAGTCAAACACACCACCAGCGGTCCAAAGATATTTGGTGCCAATTGTGATTGGCGTGATGCCGTTTTCCTTCAGCGTTTCGCCTGCGGCTTTAAACTCATCCCAGTTTGTGGGCACTTCAATGCCGTGCTCTTCAAACAGATCTTTGCGATAATAAACGCCCCACTGGTAATAAGTGTATGGCACACCCCACTTTTTGCCATCGATTGTCATTGAGGCAGCCGCGGAGGCCAAGGATTCATTCAACCCATTTTCTTCCCAAACATCATCAACGGGCTCGAACAAACCTGCATTTACATAGGGCAACATGCGGTTGCCTGCATACCAGTTTGCCAGGTCCGGCGCATCCGCGGTCAGGAAGTTGCGGATCGAGGTTTTATACCCCTCATGATCGAACAAATTCCATTTCACGGTGACATCTGGATGTTCTTTTTCAAACCCGGCGATCAGCGCCTCAAAGGCAGCTTTTGGCGCAGGGTCCGAGGTGTCGGTGTTGATAACAAGCTCACCCGCAATAGCAGATGAGCCGATGAGTGCAGCCGACAAGGCGACTGCGATCGGCAGTTTAAATTGGAACATTGATTCCTCCCGTTCGTTCCGTTAAAGTTGTTCCAAATAATGAAACTTTACTTCAACTATTGAAAATAGTGTGCTAAAAGTTTATGAATGTCAATGCTGGCGCAGGGATTTTGCGCGGGAGGGAGTGAATATGAACAAGCAAACCGGGGCAGACGGGACAGTTGGCAAAGCCTTATCTGTGTTGGATGCGGTCGCGGCCTATGGCCGTCCAGTAAAGTTTGCTGACCTGTTGGAGAACAGCCCCTTCCCCAAGGCGACGCTTTATCGCTTTCTGCGCACCCTGGTCAGCCAGAATATGCTGCGGTTTGACGAGTCAGATGGCACTTACTCGCCCGGCTTGCGGTTGGTGAAACTGGCTCATGCGGCTTGGAAAACCACCTCGCTTGCCCCACTCGCCCGCAGCTATGTGGTGCAACTGGCACAACAAGTTGGAGAAGCAGTGCACTTGGCACAATTCGAATCCGGTCAGGTCCTGTTTGTGGACAAACGCAAATCCAATGATCGGTTCGAAACACTCGCCCAAGTTGGCAATGTCGCCCCGGCCTATTGCACAGGTGTGGGCAAAGCGATGCTCGCCTTTATTGCGCCCAAAAGGCTGCAACTGGCGCTCAGCCAGCAGGCATTTCACCCCTATACGCCTTCAACTCACTGCTCGGCAGCGAGTTTGGAGGCCGAACTTGAACAAGTGCGCAAAGACGGCATCGCTTTTGACCGGGAGGAACATGAGCAAGGCATTATATCGATTGCAGCGCCGATCATGACCAGTGAAGGCCGGGTGATTGGCGCAATCTCAATCGCCACTTCAACCGCGCGCAAATCTTTAAGCGAACTCGAAGAATTCAAACCCGTTCTTTTGCAAACCGCAGAACAAATTGGACGGGAAGCAACATCATGGCAATTCCCCACATAGGGAACGGGAGGACAATATGGCCGGCGTTAAGCTCAACAATGTGATCAAGAAATATGGCGAGGCTCAAGTGGTGCATGGGGTCGACCTAACGGTCGAAGATGGAGAATTTTGCGTTTTCGTTGGGCCATCCGGTTGCGGTAAATCCACCTTGTTGCGCATGATTGCCGGACTGGAAGAAACAACCTCGGGCACCATTTCCATTGGCGAACGGGATGTGACCACCGCGGCACCGGCCGACCGGGGTGTGGCGATGGTGTTTCAAACCTATGCCCTTTATCCCCACATGACGGTTGAAGAGAATATGGGCTTCGGCTTGAAAATGAATGGTGTGGACAAAAGCATCATTAAAGAAAAGGTCGATGAAGCCGCTGGCATTTTGCAACTTGGCGACTATTTGAAGCGTCGCCCCAAAGCCCTCTCCGGCGGCCAACGGCAGCGGGTAGCGATCGGTCGCGCCATTGTGCGCGGTCCGGACGTGTTCTTGTTTGACGAACCACTTTCCAACCTTGACGCGGAACTGCGGGTTGAAATGCGCGCCGAGTTGGCGCGGTTACACCAGTCGCTCGATTCGACCATGATTTACGTCACCCACGACCAAGTTGAAGCCATGACCTTGGCAGATAAAATTGTGGTGTTGCGCGCCGGTCAGATCGAACAAGTCGGCTCACCTATGGAGCTGTACTCCAACCCCAACAACAAATTTGTGGCGGGTTTTATCGGGTCGCCAGGCATGAATTTCCTGCCAGCCGAGCTGTCCCAAAATAGTCTTGCCCTGCCCGCAATCGGCCACGACACCGTACCGGTTGTTCTGGAGAGTAAAACGGCGGACAAGTTATCCGTCTGGGCCGGTATACGGCCACAATCTGTTAGGATTAACCCTGAAGGCAATGTGCTCAAGGTGGATTTGATTGAGAATTTGGGCGGTGTTTCCTATGTCTATCTAATCACAGACGACGGACATAGGCTGATCGCCGAATTGAGCCAGGATGAAACCTTGCCGCGTATTGGCGATAAAGTTGGAATTGATTTTGACCCATCGAGAGTTATGTTGTTTGATCAGCGCAGCGACGCCCGCATTCGCTAAATTCGGTCGCGACTCCCTCGAAACGTTCAAAAAGGCAAGGCTGACCTGCGACCAATTGAACGATGTTACGGGCCTCGAGCTTGGCGTGGTCGCGCGCACGAAAGTCTTCGATCAGGACATGTTCAGCTTCACGTCGCGCTAAGTCGAGTACTGCTTGCGGCGTATGGCGATCGTGGAGCACCATGTCGGCGGCCTGCATCGCCCTTACGGCTTTCAATGTCACCAATTCCGGGTCTAGAACACAATAGCCAATCCGCGTCATGGTCAGCGCTTTGCCCTTGTCATCAACTTCTCCATTTGAGAGCGCAAGGCAGTGTTTTTTCAACGCTGCCTCGGTATGCGGCCCTGGGACCTCGCTAAAAGCATGATCGACAAAATGCTCCCAAAAGGCGCGACGCTTCTCACCCATCGGCAAATGGGTCATCACAAGATGGCGTATTTTTTGCGCCAGCGCGGCCCATTGATTGAGCGCCGCGGGCAGAATCGCCTCAATGCGGCGACGCACAGCCTGTCCCAATATTGGGGCCGCCCCGTGCGTCGAAATGCCGATCACAAGAGGAGATCGATTCACAATCGACCCGAACTGAAAATCACAGTATTCCGGCTGGTCGATGATATTGACTGGCAAGCCATAGAGTGACGCGATGGATCGCACCCTTTTCGCTTCTGCCGCATCTGCTGCATCGCATATAATCAATTTCACATTGGCGAAATCACTGTCCCATTTGCTGGGATCTCTACGGCTGAAATGCAGGGGCGACCTTGCAACTAATCTTTGAAATGCAGGACTGATTTCTGGCGCATGGATCAGCACATGAGCTCCCGCTGCGGCCAGCAATTCGGCTTTCCATGAAGCAGCGTCGGTTCCACCTATCACCAATATATTCTCGCCGGTCAGATCAAAGAATACCGGCAACACGGACAACTTCCCTATGCGACCGGATGCGCGGTGACCGCTTGAAGCCATCTCGATTTTATTGCGCGACAGAAAGGGTAAATTCATTTATAAACTCGCTAATCTCGGGCTTGCACGACCCGCAATTGGTGCCCGCACTCAATTTTTCGCCGATGGCGGCCACACTGACACTCCCGTTTCGCACCGCGTCAGCAATCTGGTTAGCGCCAACAGAAAAACAGCTGCACACAATTGGACCGGGATCCGGCATATCTTTGCCGGGGCGCCCCGCCAACAAACGATAACGTTCCGCTGGCGATTCAAACTCTTTTGCCAGTTGACCGACAGCCCAAGCCCTTGAAACGGCAACGGGCTCCGGGGCAAGAAAAAGAGCGCATTGCAATTGCGGCCCTTCAAACCAGGCCAATCGATGCTGGCCAGTGGTGGCATCGTGATAGTGAACATCTGCTGCCGCCACTTCCCATCCGCACATAGCACGCACGGTTTTCTCAATGTCGCCAGCTACATCTTTTTGCGCCAAATCCACCCGCCAGCCATTATTGGTGATTGCCTTGGCCCAATAGCTGCTCGACAGTGCTTCCGGCGCGGCTTGGCTCACCATAAATCCATAAAGGCCCATTTGGGCGGAGCGCAGCTTTACCTGTGCGCCCTTTAGTGCTGGTTGGCCAGAAAAAGGATCGGTCTGATCGCAAACCAGCGCGTTGATCCGGCCATTGGACGAAAAATTGCCATTCCAGTGCATCGGCACAAATATTTGATCATCCGACAGATGCGGGTTCAAAATGGCGCGCGCCAAAACACTATGCCCCTCTGTGGTAATCTCAACCAGTTCGGCGGGACGAACGCCGATTTTTGACGCCTGCTCAGGAGACACCTCACAAAACGGCTCAGCTATATGGGCGCTCAGTGCGGCGCTTTTGCCGGTGCGTGTCATGGTGTGCCAATGGTCTCGCACCCTGCCGGTATTTAGGCGTAATGTTGATGGAACTGTGGCTTGCGTTTCAGGTGTGGCGGGCGTTGCGACAAAGTTGGCACGCCCGTCTGGTGTAAAAAAATGGCCGCCGGCAAAGAAGCGTTGAGAAACGGCTTTCTGGCCCTTGCGCCGCGGCCATTGAGTTGGTTGCAATTCATCATAGTCGACATCAGAAATGTCAGCAAAGGCGCCAATATCAAAGTCTCGTTCGCCTTCATTCTGGAAAGCTGAAAGAGCCGCATGTTCGGCAAAGATATCGCGGGCGCTCTGATATTCGAAAGCAGCATCATATCCCATGCGTTTGGCCACTTCTGCCATTTGCCACCAATCGGGTCGCGCCCTGCCCGGCGCTGGCAGAAACGCGCGCTGCCGCGAAATACACCGTTCTGAATTGGTGACCGTGCCGTCTTTCTCGCCCCACCCCAATGCGGGCAACTTCACCTGCGCGAAGCGCGCAGTTTCTGTGTCTGCCAATATGTCGGAGACCACCACAAATGGACAGTTGGCTAACGCATCGGCCACCTTGTTCGCCGCGGGCATACTCACCACTGGGTTGGTTCCCATCACCCAGATCGCCTTGATTTTGCCCTTTGCTAAGGCATCGAACATATCAACCGCTTTCATGCCTTGCGCAGCGGCAATGTGCGGAGACTGCCAAAAGCGTTGCACCAACCCGCGATGCAACTCATTGCCAATTTCCATATGGGCCGCCAACATGGTGGCCAGGCCGCCCACCTCGCGCCCCCCCATGGCGTTCGGTTGACCCGTTAGTGAAAACGGACCGGCCCCCGGCTTACCGATCCGGCCTGTTGCCAAGTGGCAATTGATGATGGCATTGACTTTGTTGGTGCCCTCGCTCGACTGGTTCACGCCTTGGCTAAAACAGGTCACCACTTTTTTCGATTCAGCGAACAATTGATAAAATCTGGACAGTTGATCTATGCTGAGATCGGTTTTGGTGCACAATGTGGCTGTCGACATCTTTGCCGCAGCCAGCGCCTTGTCAAAATTGTTCGTATGGCGATCTATATAGTCTTGATCGAGTTGCCCTTGATCTGCGAGATTTTGTAATAGCCCGTTGAACAATGCCACATCGCCGTCAGGGGCGATAGCTAGATGTAAATCGGCCATCTCCGCGGTTTTTGTGCGGCGCGGATCGATCAACACAATCTTCATATGAGGTCGCTCGGCTTTCGCCGCTTGCAGGCGCTGAAACAGGACCGGATGGCACCATGCCATGTTGGAGCCTACCAAAATCACCAGATCGGCCAATTCCAGATCTTCGTAACAGCCCGGCACAATATCAGCGCCAAAGGCGCGCTTGTGCCCCACCACCGTTGAGGCCATGCATAGGCGCGAATTGGTGTCCACATTGGCTGTGCCAATAAAGCCTTTCATCAGCTTATTCGCGACATAATAGTCTTCGGTAAGCATCTGCCCTGAGAGGTAAAAGCCGACTGAGTCCGGCCCATTCTCAGCGATGATCTGTTTAAAGGTGTCCGCGACCAGCGTTAATGCATCGTCCCAACTGGCGCGCTCACCCCTGACCTCCGGATGCAGCAAACGCCCTTCGAAACCCAGTGTCTCGCCCAACGCGGTCCCCTTGGAACAAAGCCGCCCAAAATTGGCCGGATGATCCGGATCACCCTTGATGCGCACCCCATCATTACCTGATGTGGCCAACACGCCGCAGCCCACGCCGCAATAGGGACAAGTGGTGCGGATAGCGTCCTCTTTCATGAGATCAACTCTGCGGTGTCCAGCAAAAGCCGGTTGCCCCTCACCTGAACATTAAACGTCTGCGTCGCCCCCTCGTCAGCACCTTGCGCCTCCCCGCTCTTGAGCGAGATCACCCAATTGTGCAGCGGACAAGTGACACAGCCATCATGCACGATACCTTGACTCAACGGCCCAGCCTTGTGCGGACATTTGTCCTCAAGGGCAAAAAACTGATCATCCTGTGTTCGAAAAATAGCAATCCGCAGATCGCCACTGGTCACGCAACGTGCGCCGCGGCGTGGCACCTCGTCAATGTGTCCAATGTCCACCAAATCCTCTTTTTGAATTAACGGCACCACGCTCATTCTGCCGCCTCCAATTCAAGGGCTGCCATGGGTTTAAACTCGTGCTTGTCCTTACCCGACACCCGTTCTGACCAAGGGTCCACCTGGGCATATCTCTGACTGAAGACAAAGCGGTCGAAATATTCCTGTCGGCGCTCCTCATCGTCCATTATCTGCTTGCGGATTTCATCCAGACCGACGCGCTTGGCCCATTTATAGATGCGCTCCAGATAATGCCCCTGCTCGCGATACATTTGCGCCAGCGCCACCACATGTTCCAGCGCTTCATTTTCGCTTGGCACCATGCCCAGCACTTCAGTGCCCTTAATGTCGAGGCCCGCCGCGCCAGCAAAATGGATTTCAAAGCCACTATCGACGCAAATGATCCCGATATCCTTGCAGGTCGATTCGGCACAGTTACGTGGACAGCCGGAAACCGCCATTTTTAGTTTGGCCGGGGTCCAAGACCCCCACATAAATTTCTCCAGCTTGATCCCAAGGCCGGTTGAATCCTGCGTGCCGAAACGGCACCAATCGGTCCCAACGCAGGTTTTCACGGTGCGAAGGCCCTTGGCATAGGCTTGTCCGGAAATAAATCCGGCCTCGCCTAGATCGGCCCAAACAGCGGGCAAGTCCTCTTTTTTAATGCCGAGCATATCGATGCGTTGACCGCCGGTGACCTTGACGGTCGGGATATCAAATTTATCCACCACATCGGCAATGGCCCGCAATTCTTTTGAGGAGGTCACCCCACCCCACATGCGCGGCACCACAGAATAGGTTCCGTCCTTCTGGATGTTGGCATGTACCCGCTCATTAATGAAGCGCGACTGATAATCGTCGGCATAAACATCCGGCCAATCGCAAACGAGATAATAGTTCAGCGCGGGCCGACATTTAGCACAGCCGCAGGAGGTTTTCCATTCCAGCTCCTGCATCACGGCCGGGATGCTTTTCAGCTCCTTGGCTTTGATCAGGCGGCGCACGTCGCCATGGCCCAGATCGGTGCACGGGCACATGGAGCTGCCTGCATCCGCATCAAACTCTTCGCCCAATGTCAGGGCCATCAGTTGCTCCACAAGCCCGGTGCAGGTGCCGCAAGAGGCGGATGCCTTGGTGTGAGCGCGGACCTCGTCCAGCGTGGTCAGGCCCTTTTCGGTGATTGTGCCGACGATTTTTGATTTGCAAATGCCGTTACAGCCGCAGATTTCTGCATCATCGGGCAACGCTGCAACGGCCGTCATGGGGTCCATCGCGGCCCCTCCCTGATAGGCCTGGCCAAAGATCAAACTCTCGCGCATATCGCTGATGTCGGTTTGCTTCTTTTTTAAATCATTGAACCAGGCGCCATCCGACGTGTCTCCATAAAGCACGGTGCCGATAATCTTGTTGTCCTGCAAAATCACGCGCTTATAAATGCCCGCATTGGCATCGCGCAGCACAATCTCGTCGCGGTCATCGCCTTCGGCAAAATCACCCACTGAAAACAGGTCAATGCCAGTCACTTTCAGCTTGGTGGCTGTGTCCTGATGCTTAAAGGGCTTGGAAAAGTCGTCGGTCAGCGTGCACGCGGCCACCTGTGCCATGTCATAAAGCGGGGCCACCAGACCATAAACTCGGCCATCCACCTGGGCACACTCGCCCAGCGCCAGGATATCGGTGTCCGAAGTGCGCATGGCGCTATCCACGACGATGCCGCGCTCGACCTCCAGTTCAGCGTCCTGCGCCAGCGCCACATTGGGTCGAATGCCCACGGCCATCACCACCAGCGAACAATCGATCACCTCGCCGCTTTCCAGCTCCAGCCCGGTTACTTTCTTGTCGCCGATAATACGTTTGGTATTGGCTCCGGTTTTCACTGCAATATCGCGACTTTCCAGCTCTTTTTGCAGCAAATAGCCGGCAGACGGGTCCAGCTGACGCTCCATCAGCGTGTCCATCAAATGCACCACGGTCACATCCATGCCGCGTTCGCGCAGACCGGCGGCTGCTTCCAGCCCCAACAAACCGCCCCCGATCACCACCGCCTTTTCGCGCGACTGCGCGGCCAGCATCATGGCGGTGACATCGTCCAGATCGCGATAAGCGAGCACGCCGGCTAGGTCATGGCCAGGCACCGGCACTATAAAAGGGTTGGAGCCGGTGGCGATCACCAGCTTGTCGAAGGATTCAGTCACCCCTTGATCAGAGGTCACGGTTTTGTTTTCACGATCAATTTCGGTGACCTTGTGGCCCTTATAAAGGGTGATCCCGTGGTCAATATACCATCCATCCCCATGGATGATGATGTCTTCATATGCCTTTTCGCCAGACAGCACGGGCGACAGCATGATCCGGTCATAGTTCACGCGCGGTTCGGCGTTGAAGATGGTGACCTCATAGGTAACTGGTGCCCGCTCAAACAAATGCTCCAGCATGCGCCCGGGCGCCATACCATTGCCAATTATGACCAATTTTTGCTTTTGCATGTCGGCCTCCTATTCTGCCGCGGTGGCACGGCGTTGTCGGGCCAGCCGTGCGGCGCGCTTTTGCTTGATGGCTGCCAACTGGTCCTCGCTTGGGTTGGCACCCCCTTCATAGGCTTCCAGAAATTCAAGCAGTTCTTCGCGATAAGCGTAATAATCCGGATGGTTGAGCAATGCCTTGCGCGAACGTGGTCGCGGCAGATCAACCTCCATAATGTTGCCGATCTTGGCATTGGGTCCGTTGGACATCATCACCACACGGTCGGCCAGAAGGATCGCCTCGTCCACATCATGGGTCACGCAGATGGCGGTCACCTGGGTGCGTTTCCAAACATCCATCAGCAGGTCTTGCAGTTCCCAACGGGTCAGGCTGTCCAGCATGCCAAAAGGCTCGTCCAGCAACAGCAATTTGGGCGACAATGCAAAGGCGCGCGCAATCCCCACCCTTTGCTTCATGCCATTAGATAGGGCCTCAGCTTTGCGGTTCATACTGTCTTTCAGCCCCAGCTTGGTGAGATAATATTCCACCACATCTTGGCGCTCGCCCTTGCTGGCGTTTGGATAAACCTTGTCGACCCCCAGCGCCACATTGTCATAAGCGGTCAGCCACGGCATCAGGTTGGGCGCTTGAAATACCACGGCTTTATCTGGGCTGGCACTGGTGATATGGCGACCATCGAGAATAATCCCGCCCTCGGTGATTTCGTTCAGCCCTGCGGCCATCGACAGCACGGTGGATTTACCGCACCCGGAGTGGCCAATCAGGGTGATAAATTCACCTTTGTTGATCTTCATATCAAAGCCATCCACCACGGTGAGCGGCCCCTTGGGCGTGGGATAGACTTTTTTCAGGTCTGAGAAGTGCAAAAAGCCTTCCTGCTTGCCACTTTTGGCGGCCTCTTCATAGGCAGCAGGCAGTTTTTCGCCCTTGCTGAAATCCATGGGCACGATGTTCGGCAACTCCACCTCATCATCCGCCTCATCAGACCGGGCGGCCCCCACATCGATCAAATAATCGGTAACGGCGGCGCGCAATTTGATGAAATCCTCATCATCATTCAGGGCTGTCCGGTCACGCGGCCGCGGAATATCCACTTTGAAATCCGGCCCCAATGTGGCGTTTGGTCCCGGTTTGAGCGGGATGATCCGGTCAGCCAGCAAAATGGCCTCATCCACATCATTGGTGATCAGGATGATGGTCTTTTTCTCCCTCTGACAAATATCGGAGAATTCATCCTGTAGCTTGGCGCGATTAAGGGCATCCAACGCCGACAAGGGTTCGTCCATCAGTAGAATTTCAGGTTGCATGGCCAATGCCCGCGCCACTGCCACCCGCTGCCGCATCCCACCGGAGAGTTCGGCGGGCTTGCGGTTCTTCGCATGGTCGAGGCCAACCATTTCGATATAGCGGGTGACAATTTCCTTGCGCTCGGCAGCCGGTTTGTCACTGAACACTTGGTCCACGGCAAGCGCCACATTGCCCTCCACCGTCAACCAAGGCATCAGCGAGTAGGATTGAAACACCACACCGCGCTCCGGTCCGGGGCCGTCAATTTCACGCCCCCGATAGATCACGCCGCCTTTGGTGGGTTTTATCAAGCCCGCCAGGGCCGAAATCAAAGTGGTTTTCCCGCTGCCGGAGAAGCCCACAATCGCCACAAACTCACCTTCGGCCACATCCAGTTCGATGTCCGTCAACACTTCGTGGCAATTGGGTTCCTCACCAAAATGGACCGACAGTTTGGAGATTTCGAGGATGGTCATCTCTTGCTCCTAGCGATTTGCGCTAAAGGTGAAAGCACGTTGCAAGGCGAACATCAGCCGATCGAGCATAAAGCCGACAATGCCGATGGTGAGCACGGCCACCATAATTCGCGCCAAAGATTGGGAGGATCCGTTCTGGAATTCGTCCCAGACAAATTTGCCCAGGCCCGGGTTTTGCGCCAGCATTTCAGCGGCGATCAGCACCATCCAGCCCACCCCGAGCGACAAACGCAAACCGGTAAAAATTAAAGGCAGAGCCGAAGGCAGCACCAGCTTGGTGATGGTTTTGTAGGTCGGCAACTGCAGCACGCGGCCCACATTCATCAAGTCTTTGTCGACAGACGCAACGCCCAGCGCCGTATTGATCAATGTGGGCCACAATGAGCACAGTGTTACCGTGACGGCGGAGGTGATCATGGATTTAGGCAGCCAATCCATGGGATTGGCATATGTCGCTGAAATCACCATCGTCACTATTGGCAACCAGGCCAGGGGAGAAACGGGTTTAAAAATCTGAATTAAGGGGTTGATAGCGCCATTGAATGTTTTTGACAGGCCAGACGCAATCCCAAGTGGCACCGCAATCACGGTCGCGATCACAAAGCCCAGTGCCACAGTGAAAAGCGAGGTGACGATCTGGTCGATATAAGTCGGTTGACCGGTATACTCGCGATGCTTTACGCGGTCAGACTGACCTTGCTCGATCAGTTTGGCGTTGCGCGCATCCAGCCGTTCATAAAACGCAGCGGCTTTTTCCCGTTCGCGCACATGGTCCTGCCAAAGATTGCCGGCCTGCTCCACCACTTGCACCGGGCCCGGTATAGTACCCAAAGAGGTTTGAACTTGCGGTGCCAGTGCAGCCCAAATCATCAAAAAGGCAGCGATGCCCATCAACGGCACCAGCAAGACCTGGCGCAAAATCTTAGACTGTTCCTTGCGGTTTTCGTCTATGCCCCACTTGATTAAGGGCGCGACCCAGGCAAATCCAAGAGCTTCAAGCCAGCCATTTGCGCGATTAAGGCCACTCAAAAGGCGCTTTCGCCATACTGGTTCGGCATTGACTTGTTCTGCGCTCGAAATCTCAGACATTTGGCACCTCGCCCCTGTTAAAATTGTCGCTGGTTGGCCAAACCGCGGGGCCCGGCCAACCAGCGCCCTCCTTGCCTAACTGCCATTTGATGCGACGGTCTCATCGGTCTTAAGGCCGATTTGCAGACTGTCGATATAGGCGTTAGGTGATCTCGCATCGAATGGGATACCATCAATGATGTCTTCAGCCGGGGTTGGGGCTTTGTAGCCGTCGCTGTCCCAAGGGAAGTCTTCGCGGTCCACATGGCCCTCTTCCACCAGCATTTCAGCCGCTTTGAGATAGATGTCCGGCCGATAGACAGATTTGGCGACCTCATCATACCACCCGTCAGGCTTATGGGCGTCGATCTGGCCCCAGCGGCGCATTTGGGTCAGATACCAGATGGCATCGGAATAAAAGGGATAGGTCGCGTAATAGCGGTAGAACACATTAAAGTCCGACACAGCGCGCTTGTCGCCCTTTTCATACTCAAAGGTGCCGGTCATGGAGTTGGCGATCACTTCCGCATCGGCGCCTACATATTCTGAGCGCGCCAGGATTTCCACGGCCTCTTCACGGTTGGCGTTGTCGTTTTCATCCAACCATTTGGCCGCGCGGATCAAAGCCTTGGTCAAGGCCAATGTGGTGTTGGGATATTTCTCGGTAAATTCCTTTGTGAGCCCGAACACTTTTTCCGGATTGTTTTTCCATATTTCGTAGTCGGTGATCACAGGTACCCCGATGCCTTTGAACACCGCGGCTTGGTTCCAAGGCTCGCCCACGCAATAGCCGTGAATGGTGCCCGCTTCCAGGGTGGGCGGCATTTGCGGTGGCGGCGTTACAGAGAGCAATGCATCAGCATCAATTTGCCCGGATGTATCGGTCGACGAATAAAGGCCGGGGTGGATGCCGCCTGCGGCCAGCCAGTAGCGCAGCTCATAATTGTGCGTGGAGACGGGAAACACCATGCCCATTTTAAAGCTTTCGCCGTTGGCCTTCAGCTCATCCACCACCGGCTTAAGCGCCTTGGCGCTGATTGGGTGGATTGGTTTACCTTCCGCATCATGCTCGATATGCGGCTTCATCTTCTCCCAGATTTCGTTGGAAACGGTGATGCCATTGCCGTTCAAATCCATCGAAAAAGGCGTTACGATATGCGCCTCGGTGCCATAACCGATAGTGGCTGCCAGTGGCTGGCCCGCGAGCATGTGCGCCCCATCCAGCTCACCGGTAATGGTGCGGTCCAGCAGCACTTTCCAGTTCGCCTGCGGCTCCAACGTCACATAGAGCCCCTCCTCTTCGAAATAGCCCTTCTCGTAGGCGATCGCGAGTGGCGCCATATCAGTCAGCTTGATGAAACCGAGTTTCAGCTCGTCTTTCTCCACATCCAACCATTCGGCAAAGGCAGGAATGCTCAAACCAAGGGCAGCAATTGACCCCAAAAGTGCTGCAGCGAAGCGGCGGCGCGTAAGTCGTTTATCGAGCGGATTTGAAAGCATTTTACCTCGTCCTGTTGCGGCCTTTGTTGGGCTATGCGCGATTTTTCGCGTCACTATTACTGACCTAAATGCGAGCTTGCCAAAGTAACCCGTTGTTGTCTGCTGCTAAAAAATCGAATATGTGTTGCAAAAAAGGACACACCCAAGGAGGCGTTTATGCGGCATATGCTGGCCCTCAAATATGTGGATGCCGTCGCGCGCGCTGGCTCCATCCGCGCGGCCGCCGAAGTGTTGGCGATCACACCATCCGCACTGAACCGACGCATCTTGGCCATCGAGGAAGAGCTGGACATTGAAATTTTCGAGCGTCACGCTCTGGGCGTTCGGCTGAATAGCGCGGGTGAGCTGTTTATCCACCATATCCGCGCGCAAATGGCAGATTTGGAACGTGTCCGCTCCCAAATTGCCGATCTCTCCGGGGTTCGAATCGGGCATGTGCGTATTGCCACCACAAAGGAAATTGGCGGTCGTTTATTGCCTCGGCTCATTCAATCCTATCGCGCCGATTTTCCGGGCGTTACATTTTCGTTGCATGCCTATGACCGGGGACAGGTAGAACAGCAATTGCAAAACCTTGAGGCGGATATTGTTGTTATGTTTCAACCGCTGCGCTTGGCGGATATGCAGGTGATATCGCATCAGCAGCAGCATTTGTCGGTGGCTTTGGCGGCCGATCACCCCTTGGCGGCGCATGCAGAATTGCGTTTGGTTGACTTTTTGGAGCATCATCCGCTCCTGCCCCCGCGTGGCGAAGGAATCCGCGAAATCGTCGAGGCTGCCTGCGTTAAAAAGGGATTGAATTGCAAACCCGCTATTGAAAGCGATGATATGGCGCTGCTCCGACATCTGGCCCGCCAAGGCGCTGGATTGGCCTTGGATTTGCCCCTGACCATCAGCGCTTCTCCCACAGAGGCCGATTTGGTATATCGCCCCTTCAAAGCAAATGAGATTGAGCCGGGTTTCTTGTTTGTCGGCCAATTATATAAGCGCACTCTGCCCGTTGCCGCTCGCAAATTCGCTGACCGACTGCGCGAAATGTTTGAGCTTGAAACGAACGCACTGTCCGGCGTGGCTGCCAACTAACCAATTTCGTCACCCTAGCCATCGGAACCTGGTGGGCGCGTCATGCATTATGACTGCAGAACAACTCCAGAAACGGAGGTGAACTGATGGCTGAATTCCTGTTCTACTTCTGGCTATTTCTTCTGATTCTTGTCGTTCTCGGTTGGCCAACCTGGCCCTATACCAGAGAACGCTGGCCCTATAGTTATGGTGGGCGTTACCGCTATGCGGTCAGTGGCATGGCCGCCGCTTTGGCGATTCTGCTCTGGATCCTGTTCTGGTTCGGACTGGTCGCGATCGCCTTGCCGTGGACAACGCCACCGCCGGTGACCTAAGAGGTAGCCCGGCTAGGCTTTTTGCGCCAGCGGTGTAACCCGGAATTGCGTACGCTGGTGATATGTCTCTCCGGGCTGGACCAAGCTTGAAGGAAAGGCCTCGCGATTCGGGGAATCGGGCCACTTTTGCGGCTCAAGCGCTAATCCGGCATGTGGTCCGTAAGGGTGGCCCTGATGTCCCTTGAATGGGGTCGTGTCCATGCCCGTGGCATCAAAAACCTGTAAGCCAGGCTCCGTGCTGTGCACATCAAGCGAAAATTGCCTAGCTTGCACTGTACATAGGTGGCGCACCTGCCCGTCCGCACCATCAATGCAAAAATTATGGTCTAGCGCCATATGATCCGGCGAGCTGATGGGCTTTGCTAGGCGATAATCAAAAACTGTCCCCTGCACACGAGCGGGCACATCGGCGGGGATCAACTCCGCGTCCACCGGCAAGTATTTACTGGCGCTAATCTGCATATGGTGGCGAGAGATATCCGCCTGACCGTCAAGGTTCCAATAGCTGTGATGGGCAAAATTGAGAGGCGTGGTCTTGTCGGTGCAAGCGTCAATATCAAGAGTTAGCCTGCCGGTTTCATCTAAAGCATAATGCGCCCGAACGTCCACATTGCCGGGGAACCCCCCTACCCCGTCACCGTGTGTTACACCAAGGGTACAGCTTGTCGCGTTGCAGGCGAGCAATGTCCAATTGCGTTGCCCGGTGCCTGAGCTGCCTCCATGCAGCGTAGTCTTTCCATTTTCATTGCGATCCAGTTCAACGAGATGACCGTCAAGCAAAAATTGGCCGTTGGCCACGCGATTTGCCACAGGGCCTACAATCGCGCCGAAATACAGCATCGGACCAAGATAGGCGTCAAAATCAGGACTGCCCAAAACCAAAGAATAATCGCACTCCACGCGGTGAAAATCCTGAAGCGACGCCCCCCACGTCATAATTGATGCGCTGGAACCGCCGTTGGAAATCCTGACAAGTCGTACCTGCTCACCTTTTGGTGTCCGGCCAAACGCTGAAACTTGCCCGGTTTCAATCTGGCCCTTTTCACTAGTACTATCCGAACGCATCACCAAAACTTCGCCACCTTCCTAAAACCTGCCCTATTCTATGTTGCGCCAATAAATAAACGTGAGCAATTATCTTGTTGGGCATTATACAAATTCGGCACACCGAATCTGCGTTGACGAAAGATGGGCCGCCCCCTCGTCGGCAGGTGCACACCCCTCATTATGGTAGCGACTGACATTGCAAGGGTCGAGGTCAGTGAGCGCCGACGATTTTTTCATCCTGCGCGACATCCCAACCCAGTGTTGTCGAAAGTTCGCGCGCCAATTTAACGATTTGGGGGCCGATTTTTTCTCTGAATGTGGGCGAGAATATCCTGACTGAGCCGACAGCTCCAATCGACATTGTCGCCCCTGGGCCGCTTGGCGCGAGCGGGGCTGCCACTGAACACATACCGCGCTCAATCTCTTCGACACATTCTGCAAAACCGCGTTGCCGAATAATTTCAAACTCCGCCTTAAGATCATCGATGTTCGTCACTGTGAATTCGGTGTATGCGCGAAGTTGGCCGTGCAGGTCGTTGGAGAAAAGCACCTCGGGTGAAAAAGCCGCGACAGCCTTTGAACAGGAACAGGCGTGAACAGGGCGCCGCCCTAAACCCGGATGGAGATAGGAAACGCCATCGCCAGGTGTCTCGACATGAATGATTTCCACGGCCTTCCCGCGCAACCGCGACAAGAAAAACGCTACACCGAACTGGGCAGCGGCAAGCTTCAAACTTGGCGCGATCAACTCCAACAGTGCACTGTCTGAATGCTCGTTATGTGTGATCCGCTTAAGGCGGGTGCCAATCATAAATTGCCCGCGCCCCGCAGGCTCTAACAAGCCAACGCTCACCAAATCTTGCACAAGCCGATAGGCAGAGGCTTTTGGCAGTTGCGTGTGGCGGCAAATCTCGCCCACCGTAGCCGCGCCCTTCTGGCCGATGATTTCGAGAATGCAAGTCAGGCGTTCCAGATGCATATTTTCACCTTGTGAGAATTCAATTCTTGCGTTACAAGAAATATACCGTAATCGCAAGGGAGGAATGTGATTATGGACGGCAAATTGGAAAATAGCAGTCCCATTCTGCGGTCAGATAAGGACGGCGTTGCCGTCATCACCCTGAATGCGCCCAAATCGATCAACGCCTTGTCGGAAAAGATGCTGGCGGCGCTCTCTGACTTGCTGGACAGCATTGCATTGGATCGCTCTGTCAAAATTGTGATCCTGCGCAGCGGCGGAAAGCATTTTTGCGCCGGCCATAATCTTAAGGAAATGTCCGCACGTCGCGCAGATGCGGACGGCGGATTCCAATATTTTCAAGACCTATTTGCCAGATGCACCGCGATGATGCTGCGCGTGGTGCGCTTGCCACAACCCGTGATTGCGGAGGTGAAAGGGATCGCCACGGCAGCAGGTTGCCAGCTTGTGGCGTCCTGTGATTTGGCCGTGGCCGCTGAAGACGCGACTTTTGCAACGTCTGGTGTGAATATCGGCCTGTTCTGCTCCACGCCCATGGTTGCCTTGTCGCGCAATGTGCCGCGCAAAATGGCCATGGAAATGTTGCTGACGGGTGAGTTCCTGCCAGCGGCCCGTGTGGCCGAAATGGGGCTATTGAACCGGGTTGTCCCGCTAGCGGATCTCGAAACAACCAGCATGGATTTGGCCCGAACCATTGCTGAAAAATCCCCTGCAGCAGTCAAAATCGGCAAACGTGCATTTTATGAACAGCTCGATATGCCGTTGGACGAGGCTTATGCCTTTGCCGGCCGGACGATGGCAGAAAACATGATGGCAAAAGATACGGTGGCGGGCATTGAGGCCTTCACCCTCAAAAAGCCCATGCCAGATTGGACCGGCGAATGATTTATGACGGGCCAGAGCTTTCACGCAACGCTGCGAATTTCACGGCCCTGTCGCCCGTCTCGATCCTCAAACGTGTTGAGCGTGTGCACCCGGAACTCCCCGCGCAGATTCACGGTCGAATTCGGCGCAATTGGGGAGAGGTTGCCGTGCGTTGCAAGCGGCTTGCTTCTGCCTTGGCCAGACGCGGTATTGGCAAGGGCGACACGGTAGCCCTAGTCGCGCCCAATATTCCCGAGGCACTGGAATGCGCCTTGGCACTGCCCCTGCTGGGCGCAGTGCTGAACGCAAATAATACGCGGCTTGATGCGGGCACCATTGCCTATATTCTGGACCATGGCGAAGCGAAGGTTTTGCTGGTCGATACCGAATTTTCAAAAATGGCGGCAGACGCGGTGGCGCAGTCGGGCCGCGATCTGTTGATCATCGATATTGAAGACAGTGAGGGCCCGGGCGGTGAGCGGATCGGTACCTTGACCTATAACGATCTGCTCGCCGAGGGTGATCCTGACTTTACCTATTTGCTGCCTGATGATGAGTGGGACGCGCTTGCGCTCAACTACACCTCTGGCACCACCGGGCGGCCCAAAGGCGTGGTTTACTCTCACCGCGGCGCGTGGACCAATGCAGTGAACAATGTGGTGACGTGGGAAATGCCGCACCATCCCGTCTATCTCTGGACGCTGCCGCTATTTCATTGCAATGGCTGGTGTTTTCCCTGGACCATTACGTTGCTGGCCGGCACCCATGTGTTTTTGCGCACGCCCAAAGCAGATGCGATTTATGATGCCTTTGCCGATCATGGCGTGACCCACCTTTGCGGGGCGCCCATCATCATGTCGATGATCAGTGGCGCCGCGACAAAACGGAATTTCTCGCAAAACATAAAGATGATGACCGCAGCGGCCCCTCCGCCAGCCAGTGTGATCAAAAATATGGAAGCGATGGGCATTTCCATCACCCACGTCTATGGGCTGACCGAAGTCTATGGTCCCGCTGTTGTGTGTGCGGAAAAACCCGGATGGTCGGCACTGCCCCCTGATCAGCAGGCGGAGCTCAAAGCCCGGCAAGGCGTTGCCTATGAGCTTGAGGAAGACGTACTGGTTCTGGATACCGAGACCGGCGTGCCTGTGCCCTGGGATGGGGAAACACTGGGCGAAGTGGTGTTTCGCGGCAATATTATGATGAAGGGATATCTCAAAGCGCCAGAGGAAACGGCGAAGGCGTTTAAGGATGGCTGGTTCTGGTCGGGCGACATCGCTGTGCAGCATGCCGATGGCTATATCGAAATCCGTGATCGGTCTAAGGACATCATCATCTCCGGCGGCGAAAATATCTCTTCGATAGAAGTTGAGAAAGCGCTCTATGCCCATCCGGCCGTCAGTCTGGTTGCTGTCGTGGCAATGCCCGACGAAAAATGGGGTGAAGTGCCCTGCGCTTTCGTAGAACTGTCGGGTGACGCGACGGAGGCGGAATTGCTGGCCCACGCTAAATCCATGTTAGCGGGGTATATGCGACCGAAAAAGGTTGTTTTTGCCGAACTGCCCAAAACCACAACAGGAAAGATTAAAAAGAACGAACTGCGCGATCTGGTCCGCCAACAAGGCTGACCTTTACCCACTAATTGGATGAATGCCATGGCCCATGAACTAGAGTTTGCACATTTCAGTTTCGGCACACAGGTGCGGAAATCGCCCTATTCCGACGCGGCCCTTCGCTGGGGCGCCAAGGGGTTTTCGGTCTATAACCACATGTATATCCCGCGCGATTTTGGCGATCCGGAACAAAATTTCTGGAACCTGGTCAATCACGCCACGTTGGCGGACGTTTCAGTGGAACGGCAAGTTGAAATTAAAGGACCAGATGCGGCGAAATTTACCCAATATATCTGCTCACGCGACCTCTCCAAATGCGAAGTGGGTCAGTGCAAATATGTGTTGATCACGGATCAGGACGGCGGAGTCATCAATGACCCGATCTTGCTCAAGCTGGCCGAAGATCATTTCTGGCTGTCGATTGCGGATAGTGACGTGCTCCTCTGGGCGCGCGGTGTGGCCGTGAACGCAGGCATGGATGTTGAATTGTCCGAACCGGATGTCTCGCCGCTTCAGTTGCAGGGCCCGAAATCACGAGACATCCTGCGCGCGTGCTTTGGGGAGGAACCGACCAAACTGAAATATTTCCGGTTCATGGAATATGACTGGCACGGCATACCCCTCATCATCTCACGTACCGGGTGGACCAGCGAGTTGGGGTATGAAATCTATCTGCGCGACGGCGCCGCTGGCGGTCGGCTTTGGGAACATATTATGGACATCGGCTATTCAATGGGTCTTAGACCGGGCCACACATCGGCCATTCGCCGCATCGAAGCCGGCATGCTGTCCTATCACGCCGATATGAACCTTGCGAACAACCCTTATGAGTTGAATCTCGACCGGTTGGTTGATCTGGAGATGGAGGCCGATTTTATTGGCAAGGAAGCGCTGACCCGAATTAAGAAAAAAGGTGTCAAACAACGGCTTGTAGGCCTGGAGATTGAAGGGGCGCCGTTCGTCGGGACCAACGATTTCTTCTGGCCGATCAGGCGCGATGGCGCGCAGGTCGGCACTGTAACCTCAGCCGTCTATTCTCCGAGACTGGAAAAGAACATTGGCCTTGCGACGCTGCGTGTCGAGCATACGGATCTGGGGACCGAACTGATCGTGGACAAACTAGGCGAAACGCGGGTCGGAACAATTGTGCCAATCCCCTTCTTCGACCCCAAGAAAACACTGGCGTCAGCCAGTTGATCAAAATGTCCTGATTGCTGTTTGTCTTATGGAAACAGGTTCAGCCCCTGCGGCGCATCGTGCGTTCAATTTTCTGCGTGGAGAAGCGCAACCTATAAAACACCAAGCATTTGGCTGTTGATAGAAGACAGACTAGCAGCAACCTGCAGCCCAACCACGCCAAAGGGCGATCAAGCCGCGTTTCACAGCGAACAAAGCAAAGATTTTATATAGGGAAATGGCGGAGAGGAAGGGATTCGAACCCTCGAGACAGCTCTACACCGCCTACTCCCTTAGCAGGGGAGCGCCTTCGACCACTCGGCCACCTCTCCGAGGCCGTGAATAACCTTAACGTTGTGATGGATGCAAGGTATTTTTTCAAAATTTTGACATTGTATTGTGGTCGCCTGTTCAAAATAGGTGTTGGGGTTCATACTTTAGAAGCTATAATCTTACAGGGCGCGGCATTGTCGCGTGATCGGGTTGCTTATTAAGCATTGCGAAACGCGGCTTTGTCAGGATTATGTTTTAGAGTAGCGACCATGGGTTGAAGGCTAAACAACCTGGTTTTGCCGCGAATCGTATTTATAAAGATATGTTTTGGGAAGAAGAATGCCGTTGACTGCTATAAAATCTTTGGTCCGTTTGGTGTTGGCGCTTGTGCTGGTGCTGCCCACAACGGTGAGCTTTGCGCAGGCCTTTAACCCCGTGGGCACCTGGCGCACGCGGCTGGATGCCGAAATCCGGATTGAGCGGTGCGGGGCCGAGCGATATTGCGGGACCGTTTCCAAAGCCGCCAAGCCGGGCTTAACAGACAAGCGCAATCCTGACCCGAAACTGCGCGACCGCCCGATTGAAGGCATTTTGCTGATCACATTTTCTAAAAGCGACGAGCCAAAAACCTTTGTGGGCGAGCTATATAATCCATTGGATGGCAAAATGTATGAGGGCACGGCGAAAATGCCTGACCCTCAAACCATCAGGCTGAAAGGCTGTCTGTTTTACAGCATCCTTTGCCTGAAAGAAGATTGGGTCAAGATCGCCCCGTGATCCTGACCCAACTTGATTATTTCGCGCGCTGATTAAACAGCACTTTTTGCGCGTCTTTATTGTCAGCCAAGCTCAGCTTCTCGCGTTCTTCTTTGCCGACTTCCATACCTTTTTTCACCGCATCGCGGGCTCCAAGGCGTGCCAGCCAGGCCTTCACATGCGGAAATTCTTCGATGTCCATGCCCTGATTTTCCCAAAGGGTGGCCCAACCATAAATGGCCATGTCGGCGATGGAATAATCGCCCGCCACATAGTCGTTTTCAGCCAACCGCTTGTTCAAAACGCCATAAAGCCGATGGGTTTCATCCTCATAGCGCTTGATGGCGTAAGGTAGTTTTTCCGGCGCATATTTGGAGAAGTGATGGTTTTGCCCCAGCATTGGGCCAAAGCCGCCCATTTGCCAGAACAGCCATTCGTCCACCTTCACCTGCGCGCGTTCATCGCTCGGATAGAATTGACCAAATTTCTTGGCCAGATATTTCATGATGGCGGCCGATTCAAAAACAGAGATCGGCGCGCCGCCCGGCCCTTCCTGGTCAACAATGGCGGGCATTTTATTGTTGGGCGAAATTTTTAAAAATTCCGGATCAAATTGATCCCCCGCGCCAATATTGATGAGGCGCAAATTATAAGGCACTTTCAATTCTTCCAGCAGGATGGAGATCTTCCAGCCATTGGGGGTTGGCCAATAATAGAGATCGATCGGCTCGTTTTGTTGCGTTGACATATTGTGCCTCACTGTTTTGAATGGTAATTCACGTCTTTATCGTAATTCTACGATAAAGATTCAACCCCTCACCCAACACAAAAACGTGTTCAGCCCTGCAATGGTTGCATTTTGTCCTAGCCAATCTGATGATTTGCCGGGCATAAGGTCACAAAGGACAGATTATGGAATGGATTATTCTCTTTTTTGCCGGATTGGGCGCGGGCGTATTGAACGCGCTGGCGGGCGGCGGGTCATTTGTGATTTTTCCGGCGCTGTTGCTGGTGGGCGTGCCGCCGGTGGCGGCCAATGCCACAAACACGTTCGCCTGCCTGCCCGGCTATGCCAGCGGCGCCATCGGCTTTTATGACGCCATCATGGCCAACAAGAAGCGGCTGGTGCTGTATTCGATCATCGCTTTGGTTGCTGGCTATTTGGGCGCCGAAGCGCTTCTTATGGTGTCTGACGCGCAGTTTAGCGCCATCGTGCCTTGGCTGATGTTGTTTGCCGTTTTAGCCTTCAGCTTTGGCGGCCAGCTCAACACCTATCTGGTGGCGCGCAGCAGCGGCAGCAAACATGCGGCCCGCGCCGGGCTTGTGGGCAGCATTTTGCTGCTCACCGCCATTTGCTTTTATGGCGGCTTTTTCAATGCCGGGCTCGGCATCATCCTTTTGGCGTTTCTGGTGCTGGCGGGCTATAAAGACATTAATGGCATGAACGGCATCAAGCTGTGGCTCTCCACCCTCGTGGCGCTCACCGCCGTGATCCGCCTGGCCATTGGCGGCTCCATCTTCTGGCTGGAAGGTTCCGTCGCTCTCGTTGGCGCCACCCTAGGCGGCTACCTCGCCGCCCGCCTCTCCTATCTCATCCCCGCCATTTATGTGCGCTGGTTTGTGATTGTTTATGGTTTGGGGCTGACGGGGTATTTCTTTTGGCAGGTCTATGGGTGAGGCTCAGCACAAACCATCTTGCGCTTTGTAGGCGGTTAGATTTTTTGCAGGGTCATCTTCAAACTGTTCGTTTGCATCCTGCATATTGCTGATGCGGTCTAAGCGGAAGTTTCGGAAATCATCCCTTCTTTCGCACCACGCTGCCAACAGCCAAACCGGCCCACAATAGATTAGAGCCAAGGGGCGCAAGGTGCGCTTTGAGCTTTGCTGCGCCTCATTTGTATAGTCGATGATGATTTTGCGCCGTTTGCGAATGGCCTCACGAAGGTCCGAAAAGCTGATCACCCAAGGCACGTCCGCTTGGTTGGGCATGGAATAGGTTGTGATCTGCTCCAGCTCGCCCTGCAAATCTTTTGGCAAAACGGCGCGTATCTTTTCTAGTGCGCTTTCAGCATTTTGGGCCAAATGCGCGTCCGTCCATTGGGCGGCCATGCTCAGGCCAAGTCCAAGTGCTTCCAGTTCTTCCACGTCAAAGGCGATGGGCGGCATATAATAGCTTTTGTCGATCAAATAGCCGATGCCCGCCTCGCCCACAACGGGCGTGCCGTTGGCCGCCAAATCCTGAATATCGCGATAAACGGTGCGGGTGCAAACCTCAAATTCTTCAGCAATTTGCTGAGCGGTGACAGCGCGTCGCCGACTGCGTAAAAAGTGCACCAGTTTAATCAAGCGATCTGCCCGCCGCATATTCTTTCCTTTTTATCAGGCTTACGACATCTCTCCTGACACCATGCTGTCAGCAGACTGTCGCTACGGTCCTCTCATTATAGGCAAGCTTTTTGAAAGTGATAATGAAAATGGAACGAAACGCTGTGAACCCGTGGCCCTGGTCGCTTCAACTCGGCTACAACCAAGCCGAGCTGATCAAGGGCATGAGCCGCCAATTGATTTGCGCGGGTCAAACCGCCGTTGATGGCGAGGGCCGCCCGCAACATGCAGGCGATATGCGACAGCAAATCGCCTTGGCGCTCGACAATCTGGAAGAAGTCTTAAAAGCCGCCGACATGAACCTCGGCCACGTCATCCGCCTCGGCATCTATGCCACCGATGTAGATGAAGCGCTGAAGAATTTTGACCTGCTGGGCCAAAAGTTCGGCCCCTTCAACAATGCCCCACCCATGACGCTGCTCGGCGTCACACGGCTGGCCATGCCGGAACTGATGTTTGAGATTGAGGCAACGGCTGCGGTTAAAAGATGAGTGAGATCGCCGGCACGTTACGCGTCGGCGGATACCACGCTGGCAAGCCGCCGAAACAGCCATGACAAAATGAGTCGCTTAGTGACCATTTTGGGCGCGGGGTTGAGGGTGTAAAACGTATGGAAGGCTTAAGGGTAAATTGGGGCAATAAATACTAAAACAACTTTCTGTCGCTCATCTTCGACCAAATCTTGTTAAACTCAGTTTCATCGGAAGGCAGCACGCCCTTTGCACGCATTTCATTTATATCTTGGTTCATTTCATCAAATAACTCAGAATTAAGTTTGTTTGCCCCGACTGGATCTGACTGCTGAAGAGACCTAAGCTCTTCTAATTTGCTCCAGTCTCTAAATGGCGACAATAGTCCAAAGACAAATGTCCTAAACAAAACGGCAACAAGCAACAGGATGCAAATACCAACCAATGGCCAAAGGAAATGCGTTGGTAAATTTGGTTCGCTAAAAATCTTAGAAAACGCCAAATAGTAAAACAGAAAAGCAAAAAGTAACGGCGTAAGCCCACGCAACCATATTATTGACAAGTTCAATTTAGAAATCCAATTCCGAGCCTTGCCCCAATGTCTACTGGGTAAGTTTTCAAACCAAAACGGAATCGGTTCTGTGTCGACCACCAAAGCGCGGATGTAAATCTGTGAACGAGCATTTTCATAAAACTTGTAATAAGCTCTTTGCAGCATCCGCTCAATTGTATGATATTTCACCAGCGTGCCATGGCTTAAAAACATGACAATTGAATGGAGCAAAATTGCGATTTCAGCCGAAGGTAGACTTGTTGCATCGAGAGTAACACCCGCAAATGAGATATGCTCGCTGAGACCAAAATAGTTAAATACAATAAACAATGAAATTGGAGCGGCTAGCAGGCGCGACCTTAAAATCTGTTTGTAGTGTAGCTCCTTACCTTTATGTAGATTTTCAATAACTTCCTTTTTAATGTCCTCGCTTATCTCTTCAGCAGAACCCAGATTGTCGATTGCAGCAAAAGATTCTATGTCCCAGACTGTTGGGAAATGAAGCCTATTTCTTCTTTTCTGACGCCGAAAAAAAGCACGCAACTCGGCACGCTTCTTCATTTTTGATAAGGCGTTATCAGACGCACTTTTCACAGTGTCGATCGTCTTGCGCACTCGCATGTCTTACTCCACCCGTAATTCAACGAATGCTACCACATTGGCAATAATTCTTCACAATTGCTACCTCACCCAAACCGCACAATCATGAAACGCGGCTCCACCAAACGGTGGCACGGGGTCGGAGCCGATTAAAGTGTTGATTCCTTTACCGCCTTTATGGGCCTTGTTCTTAAACAGACTTTCGGCGATCAGCACGCCGCGTTGCATGCCGTCGAAGATTTTGGCTTTGAGCACTACTTCGCCGCGTTTGTTGCCGACGGTGACGTAGTCGTCCTCATTGATGTTCAGCGCGGTGGCATCGTCTGGGTGGACGAACACGGTGGGTTCCGGGTGGCGTTTTTGTGAACCGGGGGTTTCGGTGAAGCTGGTGTTGAGGAAGGCACGGGCTGGGCTTGTGGCCAGGCGGAACGGATGCGCTTCGTCACACGCCTCGATGGTTTCCCAATGGTCGGCGAATTTGGGCAGAATGGCTGGATCGCAGACAAATTCTACTGCCTTGCGCTCTTGGGTGGCGGGCCAGTCCGGCGCGAATTTGAAGCGGCCATCGTCCCACGCGAAGCCATCGCGATAATGGGCGTCGGCCACACTGTCGGCGCGTTCAATATAGCCCTCTTCGGCCACTTCGTTCAGCGACCCAAAACCCGACTTTTGGAACGTCTCATCGATCAGTTCGCGATCTTCCATTTCAAAGGCGGCGCCCTCGGCGTTCAACCGTTTGGCCAGTTCTTTAAACAGCCAATGGTTGGAGCGGGTTTCGCCCGGCCCCTCTTGGATTTTCGGGCCATAAAGAATGCGCGTGTGGCCACCGCGGGTGTAAAAATCTTCATGCTCGGTGAACATGGTGGCGGGCAGCACAATGTCGGCCAGCTCGGCGGTGTCAGTCATAAATTGCTCATGCACCACCACAAACAGATCGTCGCGTTTAAAGCCTTGTCGCACCAGCTCCTGATCTGGCGTCACCACCGCCGGGTTGCAGTTCTGGATAAGCATGGCTTTCACCGGTGGGCCGTTTTTCAGTGCCTTTTGATCGCCGGTCAAAATGGGTCCAAGTTCGCACATATCCAACAAGCGCCGGGGCTTGGTGGCAAGGTCTGATCCGGTGATCAGGCTTTTGTCGATGCCCCATGTGCCCGAGTTGGAGTGAAACGCCCCGCCCCCGTCATATTGCCATGCGCCTAGCATGGCGGGCACGCTTAGCGCAGCGTGCATGGCGGTGGCGCCATTGCGTTGGCGGGTGAAGCCATAGCCCAGCCGGAAGAACGCGCGTGGGTTGTTGCCCAGCAAAGCGGCCAATTCTTCGATTTGGGCCACATCTAATCCGGTGATCTCAGCGGCGCGTTTAGGATTCCAGCTTTCAAGATGTGATTCAAACTCGGGTGAGAAGTCTGTGTATTTGCTCATATATTCGCGATCGGCTTTGCCATCGCGCAGCAAAATATGCATCAAGGCGCAGGCCAGTGCCCCATCGGTGCCAGGCTTCAAGAGCACGCCCATATCCGCCTGTTGCATGGTGGCGGTACGGTAAATATCGACCACGACCACTTTCGCGCCCCGCTCCTTGCGGGCCTTCATGGCGTGGGTCATAACATTGACCTGGGTGTGCACCGGGTTGGTGCCCCAAATCACGATCACGTCCGATTGGGCCATTTCTTCCGGGTTCACGCCCTGCAAGCGGCCTGTGCCTGCCACATAGCCTGCCCATGAAATCATGGAGCAGATGGTGCCATATTGCCGCGAATAGTTTTTGGCGTTGCGCAGCCGGTCGATCCCGTCGCGCATCACATAGCCCATGGTGCCCGCATAATAATAGGGCCAGACGCTCTCCGCGCCGAACTCTTCTTCCGCCGCGAGGAACTTTTCGGCCACAATATCCAGCGCTTCATCCCATGAAATCCGCTCAAACTTGCCTTCACCTTTGGCCCCCACCCGCTTCAGCGGATAAAGCAGCCGGTCGGGATGGTGGGCGCGTTCGGCATAGCGGGCCACCTTTTCGCAGATCACCCCGGCGGTATAGGGGTCATCCTTTGCGCCGCGCACCCGGCCCATGGTGCCATCTTCCAAAATCTCCACATCCAGCGCGCAGGTGGATGGGCAATCGTGAGGACAGACGGTGCGTTCAATGCGGGCAACGGACATATGAATGGCCTTTCGGGCAAGGTTCAAGGCATAAAAAAGGGTCGCCGAAGCGACCCTTAAAAACCAGGGTCAGGACCTATTAAATTGGCTGTAATGGCGTTCGAGCTGACGAGAAATGCAAGGAAAAGACTGCAGAGCGGGGTTGCACCCCGGTCAAAGTCTTTGACGCAGCAGTTCGACTTCAGATCGAGCGTTGCCTAAGGCTGCCCACGGATCGGACTAATTTGCACGGGCTGCTTCGTCGTAATCCCTTGAAAGGCTATAGCCTTCCTGCGGACTTACTCCTTGCATCCGCACAAATTCGCACCGACCATTTCAGTCAATTTAATAGGTCCTGACCCTAGCAAAATCGCAGCAATTAGCCAACGATTTCGTCGTCTGAGAAGAAATATTTGATTTCTTCAGCAGCAGTTTCTGGTGCGTCTGAACCGTGCACTGAGTTCTCGCCAATTGACAGCGCGAACTCTTTGCGGATTGTGCCTTCAGCCGCGTCAGCTGGGTTTGTTGCGCCCATCACTTCGCGGTTTTTCGCGATGGCGTCTTCGCCTTCCAATACCTGCACAACAACGGGCTCAGAAATCATGAAGTCAACCAATTCACCAAAGAAAGGACGCTCTTTGTGCACAGCGTAGAAGCCTTCAGCTTGCTCGCGTGTCATGTGAATGCGCTTTGATGCAACAACGCGCAAGCCAGCTTCTTCAAACTTGGCGATGATTTTGCCGGTGATGTTGCGCTTGGTGGCATCAGGTTTAATAATAGAAAATGTACGTTCCAAAGCCATTTAAATACCCTTATTTTGCTTTGTGGAGTTGGCCTGCGTTTTATAGACCTAAACCGCATATGACAAGCACCAAGATCATTTCGCTGTGACAGGCGGATGACAGGGACAATTTGCCCCTATTCAATCAGCAATTCCTGGGCTTCGATCACTTGCCCTTCCTGATCTTTCACCTCAAAGCGCAATCGTTCCAGATCTTTTGGCGCATCGAACCAGACTTCCATATTGAGCGGCTTAATCGCCATGGTGCACATGCCACCCTCCACGGTGACATTGAAGGTGAGGTCCGCCACAATGCGACCGACATGCAAAGTGCGGCCACCTAAGTTCCAGCAGCCGTTGGGGGCAAAATATATATAGTCAAAATGCACTTGATCAGTGCCCACGCGACGCACAGTAGGCACATTATCGGGCGAAAGGCCGGGAGACGGCTGAGTGTTGAAGGTCGGGATTTTCGGGCCAATGTTGACGCCCTGCGCGCTGGCGGCTAAGGGTGTTGCAAAAATCAAGAGTAAAGACAGTATAATGGATTTCGGCAGTTTCATTACAAGACCTGTTTGAAATATTAAAAGGCACGTCAAATCACGCTCTCTCGCGCCGCATTTGACGTGTGCTGTTCAAACTAATCTCGAATAATGAACAAAATTGGGCCGGTCGAAAGCTGCTGAAAAAATGCTGAAAATTACAAATTTAAACTACTCGATTGAAGGCCGCTCGCTGTTTGACAATGCGAGCCTTACCTTGCCTGCCGGTGCCAAGGCTGGTTTTGTGGGGCGCAATGGCTCGGGCAAAACCACCCTGTTCCGGTTGCTCAAGGGCGAGATCCCCACCGATTCCGGCACCATCGAAATTCATCACCGCGCCAAAATGGGCTCGGTGGCGCAGGAAGCGCCTGCCACTAATGACAGCGTGATGGATATTGTGCTGGAGGCCGATAAGGAGCGGTTGCGCCTTTTGGAAGAAGCGGAAACCGTGACCGACCCAATGCGCATTGGCGAGGTGCATACCCGTCTGGCCGAAATTGAGGCGCACTCTGCTGAAGCACGCGCCAGCGCCGTTCTAAAAGGTCTTGGCTTTGATCAGGCCAAGCAGAATGAGCCTTGCGCCAATCTATCTGGCGGCTGGCGCATGCGCGTATCGCTGGCTGGTGTGCTGTTTTCAAAGCCTGATCTGTTGCTGCTCGATGAACCGACAAACTATCTCGACCTTGAAGGCACTTTGTGGCTGGAGCGTTATCTGGCGAACTATCCCTACACAGTCTTTATGATTTCCCACGACCGGGATTTGCTGAACAAAGCGGTCAATTCCATTGTGCATCTGGAAAAAGGCGGGCTCACATTTTATCGCGGCGCTTATGACCAGTTTGAGGAAAACCGCCGCTTGCAAATGGACATCAACAACAAGCAGCGCGAAAAGCAGCTTGAACAAATTGCCCATATGCAAAGCTTTGTGGATCGGTTCCGTGCCAAGGCCACCAAGGCCAAGCAGGCGCAATCTCGCTTGAAGCGGATTGAAAAGATCAAACCGGTGGAAGCGCTGTTCGATGAACATGTGGCCCCCTTCACCTTCCCGCAGCCCAAGCGGGCCGTTGCCGCCCCAATCATTGACATGGAAAATGCCAGCACCGGCTATGATGGCAAGCCGGTCTTGAGCCGCATTAATGGCCGGATTGATCCTGAAGACCGGATCGCGCTGGTTGGCATCAATGGCAATGGTAAGTCGACCTTTGCCAAGCTGCTGGCGGGCGAGTTGCAGCTGATGGATGGCCGCCTCACAAAGGCGCGCAAATTGTCCGTCGCACATTTCGCCCAGCACCAGATGGATATGCTCAAGCCCAAGCAAACGCCACTCGAGCATGTGGAACCGCTCATGCCTTACGATAGCGAGGCCAAGCGCCGCGCCCGTGTGGCGCAGATGGGGCTGACCACATCACGTATGGATACGCTGGCGGAAAACCTTTCCGGTGGTGAAAAAGCCCGGCTCTTGATGGGGCTGGTGACGTTTAACGGGCCCAACCTTTTGATCCTCGACGAACCGACCAACCATTTGGATATTGATAGCCGCGATGCGTTGGTGCAGGCGCTGAATGAATATGAAGGCGCGGTGCTGATCATCTCCCACGATCGGCATTTGATCGAGGCAACGGTGGACCAGCTTTGGATTGCTGCGGAAGGCACGATTTCTGTCTGCGATTATGATCTGGATACCTATCAGCGCTCGCTCACCGGCACCCGTGACAAGCCCGAGCCCAACAAGGCCAACAGCCCGTCCGACAAAAAAAATGAACGCAAGATTGCCGCGGAAAAGCGGGCACAACTTGCGCCATTGCGCAAAGAAATCAAACAGTTGGAATCAAAGGTTGAAAAACTGAATCAGCAGCTGGCCAAAACCGACAAAGCCCTCGAAGACCCTGATTTATTTCAAAAAGATCAGGAAAAAGCTGTGCAATTGGGCAAAGATCGGGCAGATTTAGCTAAAGACATTGAGGCCGCTGAAGAGCTTTGGCTTGAAAAGCTGGCTAATTTGGAAGAGGCGCAGGAGGATCTGGGCCTCTAAAAGGGGGGAAACATGCGCTTTATCATCGGTCTTTTATCAATTTTGGCTGTGTTGATTGGCCCGGCACATGCTCAGGATCTATCTGACGAACAATATGACGAGGCAATCCGATTTGCCCAAAACAATACCATTTTTGTGCTTTATCATGAGTTTGGTCATCTCGCTATTTCGCAATTCGGCCTACCCATATTGGGCAAAGAAGAAGATGCGGCAGACAATATAGCATCCGTCATACTGCTGAGTGAGCGTAAGGAAGAGTTTGATAATATTCTGATTGATGCTGCGGACGGATGGTACCTCTCCGACTTGAGCAACACATCCGATTTCGTAGAATCCGACTTTTATGGGAGCCATAGTCTTGATATCCAGCGCTCTTATCAAATCGTATGTTTGATGGCGGGCCAAAGCCTTGAAACCTTCGGCGAATTTGCCGCCGAATATGGACTGGATGAAGATCGAATTGATCTTTGCGGCGTTGATTATGAACAGTTGGAGCGCTCTTGGGCGGTGATGACTGAAGCCTTCATTGATCCTTTGCGCGGCAAAGGACACACCGCGCGCATTGTTTATGACGAACCAACAGCAGAAACCGAACTCTCCGCCACGATCATCAAACAGTCGGGCATGATGGAAGAGCTACAACAGCGCTTCGCAGAAACCTTGCCGGAAGCAACGACTTTTCGCGCCACATCATGTGACGAGCAAAATGCGTTTTACGATCCAGAAAATGTAGAGATCGTCATGTGCTATGAGCTGACCGATCTGTTCCTTGATCTTGTGATTGAGGACATGTTGGCAGAAGAATAGCCTTTGAACCTGTTTTGCCAGCATTCGAGGGCAGTTTTTAAAATATGTGTCGGACGCGGCGCTTGAAACCGCGCCCGGCAGCGCCAATTTCAAGGGTTCTTTCAAAATGCTAAGTCCTTGGACTCATGGCCAGATTAAAAAAATACGCTTTGTCGTCGCGCAGTGCGCCCTCGTCCTTGTCACCGCTCTTTATGTCACGCTCTGGTTCAGTCCCGACAAAGCGCTTTTTCACGTTCGAAAAATAAGCCCACTTTCCGGCTTCTGGAGAGTCAGAAAAGTTCAATCAGATATTGGTGCAGCATGTGCGGCCCTCGCCGACTAGGTGTCAGGCCTTTTTCACCCAGCGCCCGTTGGGCTCTTGCTGCCAATAGGTCAGTTCATGCTCTTTGTTGAGCGCCTTCCAGGCTTGCCGGGCGCGGGTCACTGCGTCGGGATCATGGCCATTGAACATAAAGACAATGCGCTCGTAGCCATTCGGCTGTTCCGGCACCGCGCCTTCCACAAAAAAGCGGATTTGGGCGCTATTGGGGTTTTGTTCATTGTCGGCAATTAGCACAGGCATTTCAGCCAGTTCGTCCGGCTCGGCCTGATCCGTCACCACCATATGCGGCAAAAAGCTTTCGGGCCGATAAGTCCATAGGGCCTCGTCCAGCGCATGCAATTTGCCGGGGTTGCCGCATTGCACCATGGCGCGCCAACCCCGTTCCAATGTCTTTTCCAGCAAAACGGGCAGCACGGCCTCTAATGGCTTTTGTTCCAGATGGTAGAACAGAATTTCGGTCATGCTGCCAAAGCCTTTCGCTTACTCGTAATGGTTGCGCACCATCTGGTCGAGCAGATAAACGCCAAAACCGGTGGCCCAGCTCTTGTTGGTTGCCGTTGATGGCACGTTCATTGCCGTCGACAAGTCGAGGTGCGCCCATTTGGTATCGCCCACAAACCGCTTCAGAAACTGCGCCGCGGTGATCGCCCCGGCCCACCGACCACCAATATTTTTCATGTCCGCATTCTTGCTGTCGATCAACTTGTCATAGGCTGGCCCCATGGGGAAGCGCCACACTTTTTCGTTTGTTTCCAACCCAGCAGCGGTGATGCGTTCCGCAAGTTGATCATCATTTGAAAACAGGCCCGCATGCTCATTGCCCAAGGCCACCAAGTTGGCCCCGGTTAAGGTCGCCAGATTGACCATAAATTTCGGCTTGAACGTCTCCTTGGTATACCAAAGCGCATCCGCCAGCACCAAGCGGCCTTCCGCATCGGTATTGAGCACTTCAATGGTCTGACCGGACATAGAGGTCACAATATCGCCGGGACGTTGGGCATTGGCATCGAGCATGTTTTCCACCAGACCGATCACGCCAATCACATTGATCTTTGGCTTGCGCAAGGCGACGGTTTTCATCAGGCCGGCCACGGCACCCGCGCCACCCATATCGCCTTTCATATCTTCCATGCCGCCAGCAGGCTTGATGGATAGGCCACCGCTGTCAAACACCACCCCTTTACCGATAAAGGCCACCGGTGCCTCATCCTTGGCGCCACCATTCCATTTCATGATCGCCAAGCGCGGCGGGCGGACCGAGCCTTGGGCCACGCCCAGCAGCGCGCCCATGCCCAGCTCTTTCATCTTGGCTTCGTCAAGCAGTTCAACTTCCAAGCCGTCCGCTTCAAGGCTTTTAGCGGCTTCGGCAAATTCCAATGTGCCCAAAATATTGGCCGGTTCGTTCACAAGATCGCGGGCGAAAATGGTGCCCGCGGTTACGCAATCACGGTCTTCATGCGCGGCAGTTGCGGCCTTTGCATCGGCGGTTTCAAGGGTAATGTCGATTTCACTCGACGTGTCATCATCGTTCTTTTTGGTTTTATATTTGTCGAAACGGTATTGGCTTAATTTGATGCCTGCAGCGACTTCGGCCACCAGCGGCGCGGTAAATAGGTCATCATTCAGCACCACGCGTGTGGTGTTAGATGGACGATTGGAGACCTGGTCGATCAATTTGCCGCCAAAATCCGCAAACTCATATTTCGCACTGTCTTTGCTCAGCCCCTCAACACCGGCCACCAGCAACACATCTGCATCAAGACCTTGTGGCGCCAACACGGGCAGGAAAGTGCCGCTCTTGCCTTTAAAACCTGCAGCTTGGGCCAGTTTGGAAAGGTCGAGCCCGGTCTTTTCCCAGATGGCATGGCCCTTCGCCGTCAATTCCAGATCGGCATTTGCCGTGATCACAATGTTCTTGCCGGTGCCCTTGCCATGTTCAACTATGGCAATTGTCAATTTTTGCCCCATTTTACCGTCCTAATAAATTGAAGTGGTGCGCGAACGCGCATGCGATTTTGTTATAAGGTGCGTCAGTTCGGGCAAAAGTGCAACCAAGAGCAAAAAGATTTTAAGGGATAAAATCACCTTAAAAAAGATGGTGGTGGAGCCCAAGCTGTGGCAAAAGTTTTCTATGGAATTGCTGACTCGCTACATACTCAAGAAATATCTGGTTGCGGCAGCTGGCATTGCATTTTTGCTGTGCTTTCTCGGTTGGCTGATCCAACTGCTACGCGCGGTAGAATTGGTGACCAATAAGGGCCAAGGCTTGGGGGCCATGGTCTATCAGTCTTTTTTAAGTCTCCCGGAAATCCTCAACATCGTGTTGTTTTTGTGCGTGGCACTGGGCATTTCGCGCACCGTGCGGGCGTTGCAGTTTTCGAAGGAAATATTTCCGATCTATGCTGGCGTCGGCCTGAAACCGTTTTTGCGGTCCTGGGCGCTGTTTATTGGCATATCGATTGTAACCAGCCTCGCCCTCACCCATTTTATTGTGCCGGCAACAAAATATCTCATCGCGGTGCAAAGTGATCAAATCAATGCAGATTTGGTGGCCAACTCGTCTCGGCCCGGTCGATTTACCGAAGTGAGTAGCGGGCTCACCATGATGATCCGCGATCGCGCGCCCGATGGCACGGGTCTGGGTTTTTTCATTTACGACACGCGCGATCCGCTGCGGTCGCAAACCATTATTGCCGAGGAGTCGCAGTTGGCACAGATTGATGGCGTGTTGACCGTGCGGCTTCGCCGCGGCTCAATTCAGTATTTTACCTATGCCACCCGCAAAATGACCGGGCTGGAATTCGACACCTATTCTTTGGCCGTGGCCGATTTGTCCGGCAGCAATTCCGCCGCGAGCGTCACACCGAACTCATTGGAACTGCTGCGCAAATCGGGAGGCAGTCCGCTTTCCGCCCGCGATACGCTGAATCTGCATTTGCGCAATGTGGCAGCGCTTTATGTATTTTCGATGGGGCTTTTGGCTTTTCTCATGGTCTCCCGCCCGAACACTATGCGGGGCAAGTCGCGCGTCAGCATCGAGTTTGTGGTGTTGGCCATTGCTGTTATCGTCAAGGTGATCGGCACAGGTGTTGAACAATATGTATTTCGGTCTCCCACCTTGTGGCCGTTGGTCTACGCACCTGCAATGTTGCCGCTAGTTGTGTCGGTTCCTGCCGTGTTCAGGCAAGGTTTGTTGCAGCGCACCCCGAATTTGGGAGGAACCGGATGACCCGCCTTGGCCTGCATGTGAGCATAAAATTGTGCAAATCCATCTTGCTGGTGATGAGTCTGTTCTTTTGCTTGGTGGGACTGATCGAAATCGTCGAATTCAGCAACCAGCCGGGCACCAATATGATGAGCAATCCCGGCACAACCTTGTCTGCTGCAGCGCTCACCGCCGCTGTTTGGAGCATGGATTTGCTGCCGATATCCTTTGTGATCGGCGGTGTGATTGCTATAAGCGATTTGCAAAATCACCGCGAGTTTATTGTTGCCAAAGCGTCGGGCATTTCCATCTGGGGATTGGTGCGCGCACCCGTGATTTTTGCAATATTGCTCGGACTGACTGTCAGCTATGCGCTCGATCCGGTGATTTTGAAACTCAATGATCTTGTGGATGCGCAGATCAAGGCACAATCTGCTGGTTCGGCAGCACCGACACGACGTTCAGGTTGGATAGAACAAGACTACGCCGAGGGGCGCTATATCATTAAGGCCGATCAGATCTTAAATACCGGCGATGTGATGAATGGTGTTCGGGTGTTCATGCTTGGTGGGCAAGGCGGTGACAATCGGCAAATTGAGGCTGAGCAAGCAAGATATGAAAATTTTGCATGGACCTTTATTGAAGGAACCATCAGCTCACCAGGCCAACCCGTTGAAAGTTTTAAAACTTTTTCGTTGCCCACATCATTTAGCGCCGCTCAGCTCCAGCTTCAACTGGGCGCAATATCGCGCATGTCCATTTTTGAACTCAAATCGCAATTGCGTGATAAAACCGTCACAACCCCCGCTGAATATGTTGCGCAGATGCGGATGCGACGCTTGGAGGCCTTGCCAATTGTGCTTGTTGGCACTTTATTAATTGCGTTCGCATTTACATCGGGTTACTCACGTATGGGTACGTCGGGAACCCATATCATTTACGGAATTTTGTTAGGGTTTGTCGTGTATATTTTGACAAAGCTTGCCGATCGCGCCGGGGAATCTGGCAATATCAGTGCGCTATTGGCGGCATGGGGACCTGCAATTGTGGCGATTGTCATTGGCACAACCGTTCTGTTGCTGAAGGAAGATGGATGAGCGTGACGCGTTTTTGCACGCATAAGGGGAAGTTGAAGTCGACGTTGCTGAGCGTTGCATTGCTAGCGACCTGCGCTTTTGCGCCTGCGGCTTCGGCGCAACAAACCCAACTCCTGCCTACTGACTATTTCGCGGGCCAAGCCCTTTCCACCACAAGTGATCTAAAAGTCAGTGCCCAAACCTTAACTGTCCTGTCCGCGCAAGGCCTGATTATAGCCACAGGTGATGTGGAGGTTTCTGCTGAAGGTTATCTCGTTAAGGCTGACCGTGTCGTTTATAACAAGCGCACCCGGGAAGTCGAACTTGTTGGCAATGTTGCGGTCAAAGATCCGACCGGTCTCGTTTATGTAGCAGACAGAGCAAATCTTACTGGGGATTTCCGGCAGGGCTTTTTGGAGAAGCTGATTTTCCAAGATGAGGCAGGAATTTGGCTTTCCGCCGCGGAGGCAGAGATCAAACCCAATCGCAGTCTTGATCTAAACGATGCGGACATCACCCCTTGCGGCACCTGTGTTGACGAAAAGGGCCGCGAAATCGGCTGGCGCATCAAAGCCGTGCGCATCGTGCGCAATACTGAAGAAAAGACCATCTATTTTGAGCGCCCATCGATGGTGTTTGCTGGCGTGCCGATCGCGACCATTCCTTATTTGACGATTCCCGACCCATCATTGACAGATTATGATGAGTTGTTGAAAGCGCGTCTGTCCTATTCGGCTGAACTGGGCGTAGGTATCGCCTATCCGGGTTTCATTTTGCATGATCCGCGGACCAATTTGACCCTGACGCCGACCATTTTCACCAATCAAGGCGTATTGGGCCAACTGGATTGGGCGCATTCGACAAAGGTGACATCAGTTAAGGTCACCGGCCATGGTATCTATCAGTTCAACCCCTCAGCCTTTAGCGGCAAGCTAGGTGATCGCAACATGCGCGGCGCGGTGCAAGCGAGCGCGGTTTACACGCCGACAGAGCATGTGACCATTGGCGGTGCCTACACCTTGTTTTCCGATCGCTCTTTCCTCACAGATTATGATGTTGGCAATCGTGAAGGCTCATATGCTGTCAATCGGGTTTACGGCACTTATCTTGAAGGCGACAGCTATTTGGATGGGCGCATTGAGCAATATGTCGGATTGGGCGAAGGTGGTGCCGCGAATGAAGCACGTCAGGCCTTGATTGCACCAAAGATCGAAGCCAATCATGTGCAACAATTGGCCAATGATTGGGGCGAGGTCCGCCTTTCTGGCAAACTTATTCATCTCGAGCGCGATGCGGATCATGCGACCAGCGTGAATGGCACTCCGCATGTGTTTGGGTTTGAAGGGGCCAAATCCCACCTGACCCTAGAAGCAGGTTGGAGCAAACAGTGGGTTGCCCCTGGCGGCTTGTTGATCGCCCCGTATTTGGGCGCTCGGGCAGATATTGCACAATATGACGGCGCCAGTGGTCATGCCGACGCGCCTGCGGCAGATATCGTATATAGTGCCACGCCGATTGCCGCCTTGGATGTAAGCTGGCCGTTGGTCGGCACCGACAGCTCAGGCACAAAACACTATTTTGCCCCGCGCCTTCAAATCGTATCGCGTGGCGGCCCCACCACCACCGGCGTTACTAATGATGATGCGCAAAGCTTTGTGTTTGACGATACGAATCTGTTCAGCTTCAATCGCTTTTCGGGTGAAGATCGGCAAGATAGCGGCACAAGGGTCGCTCTGGGCGCGCACTATAATGCGGATTTCGGCAATGGTCGTTGGGTCGATATTGTTTTGGGTCAATCCTACCATCTTGGCGGCACCAACGCGGCTGCAGTCGCAAATCCATATCAGACCGGTATCGGCAGTGGCGCAGATCAATCGCCCTCCTATTTTGTTGCAGGCATCCAGGGCGCACCATTCGACGGCATAACATTGGGAGCTAAAACGCTCATTGATCCGAACAATGGCCAGGTCGCACGTGGTTCGGTCGCCGGTCAATATAATGGCGGTGTTTTCAGCGCAGGAGCATTTTACAGCTATGCGCACCAAAGCGTTGCGCCGGGTGCCACCCAGGATCGTCATGAAGTGGGGGGTGATGTGCGCGTTTATATTGATGATTATTGGAGCGTTGGCGCCTACTCCAACTATGACATCGCCGATCAAAGCTTTGTGAGCTACGGCAGTGATCTAAGCTATGATGACGGCTATCTGGGCGGTACCCTTTATTACAACCGCTCTTCCGCCAACACGCTTGACCCTAAGGACACTATTGGCGCCAAGCTCAATCTGAAAATGATCGGCGATTATGGCTATGACTATGATTTCTAGCCTGTCTCAAAAAATGGCCGCATTTGTTCTGCATGTGTGCTAAACAATTTTCAAGTAATCATCGGGATCAATTGACTATGCGCATTCTAAGCCTTGTCCTCATCGCCATGCTGAGCTTGGCCAGTTTTGGCCAGTCCAGTTTTGCTGCCACTGTGAAGGTGGTCGTGAACGGACAAACCATCACCGATCATGATATCAGCCAACGTGCGGGATTTATTCGGCTGGAACGCCGCGGTAAATCCAACAGCGATCGCCTTCGCTTAGCGAGAGAAGAGCTGATTGATGAAGCGCTGATTATGGGCGAGCTCAAACGCCTAGGCGGCTCCATATCTGATCGCGCTGTTAACGATGCGTACAATCGTGTCGCCGTCAGACTAAAGCTCAGTTCGTCAAAGCTGACAGAAATCTTGAACGCTGCTGGCGTGCAGTCGACAACGCTCAAGAACAAGCTTAGATCGCAGTTGGCTTGGCAGGAAATCGTCAGGCAGGTGTTGCGCAAGAAAGTGCAGATTTCCGATTTGGAACTGGATTTGGCTGCTCGGGAAGAGATCGGCAACACAACGCATTACGATTTTATGCTGACCGAGATTGTGTTTTTGAACACCACGGGCAACACACGCTCACGAACCAACGAAGCCAATCAATATCGCCGCAATTTTAATGGCTGCGACAATGCCGTCGATCTGGCTCTATCTTATCGCGATGCTGCAGTGCGAAAAATGGGTCGTCGTCATTCGACGCAACTGCCAGATCCGGTTGCACAAGAACTGGCTGGCTTAAATGTGGGTGGTATTTCCAAGCCCCGCACTATTGCTAGCGGGGTGCAGATGCTGGCCGTATGTGCCAAAACCGCTGCGGAAGATTTGACTTTTGTGAAGAATAAGTTGCGCAACGAAGTTGGATCAGAAAAGCTCAAGGATGAAGCGGACGAGTATCTCGCTAAATTGCGCGAGCAAGCCACTATTGAAAATCGATAAGCCATTTTTATGCCCTCACCTCTCGCCATTTCGATTGGAGAACCTGCGGGTATCGGACCAGACTTGATTTTAAAAATCTACAAGGAGCGGGTGGCGCAAAAGCTGCCCGTTTTTTGTGTGTTTGGTGATCCGGACTTGTTGGATGCCCGCGCCAAGCGACTGGGATATGACCTTGCCATTAAAACGACCACGCCAGGCCAGGCGCCCGAAATTTTCGATCATGCCCTACCCGTTGTCGATCTGGGCCATCGCGTCGTAGACCAACCAGGCATCTTGTCACCTGATGCTGCACCGCTAGTGGTCGATGCCATTCGTCAAAGTGTGGACGCTATTTTTGCCGGCCAGTGCCGCGGTCTCGTCACCGCGCCCATCCACAAGGCCAATCTTTATAAAGAAGGATTTGATTTTCCAGGTCACACGGAATATCTCGCAAGTCTCTGCGCCAAGGGCGGTGACACGCTCACACCGATTATGATGTTGGCCCATGGGAGCCGTCGCGCTGTGCCGGTGACAATCCATATGGCCCTAAAGCAGGTATTTGAGACGCTCACGCCAGACTTGATTATAGAAAATGTGCGGATCGTCTATCGTGACTTGCAAACACGGTTTCGGATCGAGCGGCCGCAAATTGGCGTCACTGGGCTTAACCCCCATGCGGGTGAAGACGGGACAATGGGCAAAGAAGAGATAGACATTATTGCCCCGGCGTTGCAACGTCTGCGGGTAGAGGGGTTCCCGGTTGATGGCCCGCTGCCGGCAGATACGGCCTTTGCGCCACATATCTGGTCCAACTATGATGCACTGATTGCCATGTACCACGATCAAGCGCTCATTCCAGTAAAAGCCATTGGGTTTGATGAGGGCGTGAACATCACCCTTGGCTTGCCGATTGTGCGCACCTCGCCGGACCATGGCACCGCCCTCACCTTGGCCGGTACCGGCAAGGCCTCACCCAATAGTTTCTTGAAAGCCCTTGCCATTGCCGACGAAATGACCCAAAAGCCCCTCACTTGAGTGCAACGGAATGGATCGGGTGTGACGCATGAGCCAAATTGACAGCTTGCCGCCGCTTCGCGATGTGATTGCCCGGCACGGGTTACGGGCCAAAAAGGAGCTGGGGCAAAATTTTTTGCTCGATCTTAACCTGACCGCCCGCATCGCCCGCATTGCGGCTCCACTTGAGGATCATACTATTATCGAGGTTGGCCCCGGCCCCGGCGGACTGACGCGCGGGCTGCTCGCGTCTGACGCCAAAAAAGTGATTGCGATTGAGCGCGATGACCGCGCCCTTCCTGCATTGGCTGAAATAGCTGATGCCTATCCGGGGCGGCTGGAAGTCATTTCAGGTGACGCGATGGAGATTGATTATCGTGCTTTGGCAGATGGGCCGACCAAGATCATCGCCAACTTGCCCTACAACATCGCCACCCCCTTGCTGACGGGCTGGCTGGAAGATCCATGGCCACCCTATTTCGACAGTCTGACATTGATGTTTCAAAAGGAAGTCGCCGATCGCATCTGCGCCCCGGTGGGCAGCAAGGCCTATGGTCGCCTCTCAATCCTGTCGCAATGGCGGTGTCAGGCAAATGTGGCGTTGAATGTCGGCCCCGGCGCCTTTACCCCGCCCCCTAAAGTGAGTTCGGCGATTGTGCATCTGGTGCCGAATCCCTCGGCTAATGAAATCAAGGCGACAACGCTTGAACATGTGACCCGCGCCGCCTTTGGTCAACGCCGCAAAATGCTGCGTCAAAGCCTGAAGGCGTTAGATGTAGATCTGCCCGCATTGTTTGAAGCGCTGTCGCTTAAGGGCACAGAACGTGCAGAGCAAATATCGATGGCGCAATTTGTAGCGATGGCCGGTTGGATCGAGGCGCTGCAACAGAGTTAAATCTGATCGACAGATAAGGGAGCGGCTGGGTAGTAATCGCGGGTATCATGCCAAAAACCTACCCCTAAAATGCAAAACACCCGCTCGAACCACGAGCGGGTGGACACAGCAATATTCGTGCCTAATATTGAGTATCGTGAGCGCATATACAAAAAGATGGTGGACTGGCAACACCTTGCAATTGGCGGAAAATTTCCAATCGTTCGACGCTGCACACCTCTTTGTTAGCACGTTAAGAGTAGCACAAACCCATCTTCGTGTATAGCCTTGTGACCGTGATCGAAAGCAAAAATTCAAAAATGGTGAACAGGGTTCACCACCTCGCCTCTGCATTGCAATTACAATATTGAATCAAGCTCGCTCTGCAGGCCCTTCACAAAGCCCGCCAGGTTCTTTTGTCGTGATGGCATCATGCGGGCGGAATGCAATATGGACCGTACAGCCTGACAGCTCTCCTCAAGATCATGGTTCACGATGATATAGTCGTAACTCTCCCACTGCTTCAGTTCCTGCTGCGCGGTGGTGAGGCGGCGACGGATCACCTCTTCGCTGTCATCTGCCCGGCGCTCCAGCCGATGTTTCAGTTCGGCGATAGAAGGTGGCAAAATGAAAACGCCGATTATATCTTCCGGGCATTTGTCATAGAGCTGGATCGCGCCCTGATAATCAATATCAAAGAGCACATCGCGCCCCGCGTCTAGCTCCTTCTCAATGGCGGCTTTTGGGGTGCCATAGAAATTGCCATGCACTTCGGCCCATTCCAGCAACTCGCCATTGTCCCGCATCTGCTCAAATTGTTCGACTGTTTTGAAAAAATAATCGACGCCATCCACCTCATTGGCGCGTTTTGGGCGCGTGGTCACAGATATGGATAATTTGAGATTAGAATCCTGCTGCAAAATGGTGCGGGAAATCGACGTCTTGCCTGCACCTGAAGGTGAAGAGAGAATGAGCATCAAGCCCCGACGGTCAAACATGGCAGGTCCTATTCTATGTTTTGCACTTGTTCACGTAATTGATCGATCGCCGCTTTGAGATCAAGTCCGATCGCTGTCAAATCCACATGATTGCTCTTTGAACACAGCGTGTTGGCTTCGCGGTTAAACTCCTGGGACAGAAAATCAAGCTTTCGGCCCACCGGCCCGCCTTGCTTCAAAAGCTTGCGCGCGGCGGCCACATGCGCCACCAATCGGTCCAGCTCTTCGCGAATATCTGCTTTTGTGGCCAGCACCAACGCCTCGGCGTGGAGCCGGTCTTCGGCAAGGCCGTTCTCACCTTCTTGCAACAGCGCAATTTGGTTGTTGAGCTTTTCCAAAATCGCCTCGCGACTTCGGGCAGGATGCTCTTCTGCCTTCAATGTCAACTCAGCGATCTCCACCAGGCGTTGGGTCAAAAAGGCATGAATGTTCAGCCCTTCGGCTTCGCGGGAGGCGATGAGATCGGAAATCGTATTGTCCGCGGCGTCGAGCACCGCCTGTTTCAAATCACCCAGCTCTTTTTCGCTCAGCTTGGCTTCGGACAGCTCCAGCACCCCTTTAAGGCCCAAAATGCCATCGAGGCGGGGCTTATCCGCTTCGACTTTAGCGCTGAGTTGGCCTATTGCGTCAATCACCGTCTGCAATGCTTGCTGGTTGACGCTGACTTCGCTCTGCAAATGCTCATAGCTGATGTTGAGATTGACCTGCACAGCCCCGCGTGTCAGCGCCTTGGTCAACTTTTGACGCAGCAGGTTTTCGAGATCGTCCAAGCCCGGCGGCACGCGCAAGCGCAAATCAAGGCCTCGGGCATTCACCGATTTAATTTCGAGATTAAAGGCTGCACCAGAAATGCCCCCGGCCGCCCGGGCAAAACCGGTCATGCTGGCGATTGGTTTTGACATTTCCGCTCTCCTCTTCGCGCTTGTCAGCGTCTATTCTGCGCTGTCGCTACTCTTTTCGTCCAGCTTTTCGGCTTCTTGGCGTTGCAGCTCTTCTTTTTCTGCCTCGGCAGCAGCCTCTGCAGCTTCCTGCCGCTCTTTCTCAATTTGACGCCATTTGGCGACGTTGGCCCGATGCTCATCGTAGGTTTTGGCAAAGGCATGTCCGCCGCTGCCATCCGCCACAAAATAGAGCGCATCTGTCTCTGCCGGATTGGCCACAGCCTTCATGGATTCGATGCCGGGATTGGCGATCGGCCCAATTGGCAACCCATCGATCTGATAGGTATTATAGTCAGTTTTGGTGTCAATTTCAGAGCGCTTTAACCCGCGACCCAGAGTGCCCTCACCTTTGGTGATGCCATAAATGATGGTCGGGTCAGATTGCAGCCGCATGCCGCGGTTCAACCGGTTGATAAACACCCCGGCCACTTCCGGGCGCTCTTCAGCCAAGCCGGTTTCTTTTTCCACGATTGAGGCCAAGATCACCAATTCTTCAGGCGTTTCTATCGGCAGGCCCTCGTCGCGGTTTTCCCAGATTTCGGCCAGCGCCTCATCATGCGCTTCTTTCATCTGGTCCAAAACGCTTTGTCGTGTTGCCCCACGCTCAAAATTATAGGTATTTGGCAGCAAGGTGCCCTCGGCCGGGATATTCTCAATCTCACCGGTCAAAAGCTCGGCAGCCCTCAGCCGTTCAACGATCTGCCAAGAGGTAAACCCCTCCGGAATGGTCACATTGTATTGGATTGCCCGGCCTTCGCTCAGTTCTGTAAGGATTTCGCGCATGGAAGAATCGGCCGCAATGCGGAATTCGCCAGCTTTCAACTCCGTATCTTTATCCAGTGCCACAGCCCCAAAACGAAAGATGAACGAGTTAGTGATCAGCCCTTCATCTTCCAGTTTGCGGGCAATGGTGGAAACGCCCGCCCCCTGCGGCACCGCGAAGATGGTTTCTTCTTTAACTGGCCCTGCAGCGTTGAATTGATTGATGCCATAATAAAGTAGGCCACCGGCAATCACGATCCCCAATATAATCAGGGTCATAAAGGCGTTGGCCACTTGCACGAATGTATTTGGTTTTTTGCGGACTTTTTTGTTTTTGCGTTTTCCAAACATGGCACCCTGCTTCTTATAATTTGGCGCTATACTGAATAGATGAATGGGGCAAAAACAAGAGCGAAGATGGCTCATCCCCGCTCTTTTGCACTTCACCTAATCCAGCTTTTTGAACACCAAAGAGGCGTTTGTGCCACCAAAGCCGAAAGAGTTGGACAGCGCCACATTGATTTCTTTGGCTTTTGCCTTGTTTGGCACCAGATCAATCTCGGTTTCAACCGACGGATTGTCCAAATTGATGGTGGGCGGTGCTATATTGTCGCGCATGGCGAGAATGGAGAAAATTGCCTCTACCGCGCCTGCCGCACCCAACAAATGGCCGACAGCAGATTTGGTTGAAGACATGGTGAGGTTTTTGGCATGTTCGCCCAAAAGTCGTGTCACCGCGCCGAGCTCGATCTCATCACCTAGAGGCGTTGAGGTGCCGTGCGCGTTTACATAATCAATGTCGCTCACATCCAGTCCGGCGCGCTTAATAGCTGCCTGCATGGAGCGATAGCCGCCATTGCCATCTTCGGCAGGCGCTGTGATGTGGTGGGCGTCGCCCGACAGGCCATAGCCAACCACTTCGCCATAGATCTTGGCGCCGCGGGCCTTGGCATGTTCATATTCTTCCAAAATGACGGTGCCTGCACCTTCCCCCATTACAAAGCCATCTCGGGCCTTGTCATATGGGCGAGATGCGCGTGTCGGATCATCATTAAATCCGGTTGAGAGGGCGCGACAGGCCGCAAAACCAGCCAACGAAAGGCGGTTTACCGGCGATTCTGCGCCACCGGCCACCATCACATCTGCATCATCCAGCGCGATCAAGCGGGCCGCATCGCCAATAGCGTGTGCGCCGGTTGAGCAAGCGGTGACCACAGAATGATTTGGCCCTTTCAATCCGTGACGGATTGAAACATAGCCGGACGCCAGATTGATCAAGCGACCAGGGATAAAAAACGGACTGATCCGACGCGGGCCTTTTTCAGCGAGCGTAACAGAGGCATCATAAATGCCACCAACGCCGCCAATGCCCGAACCGATCAATACACCGGCCCGTTCTTTTTGTTCGTCTGTTTTGGCCTCAAAACCACTGTCCTGAAGCGCCTGACCTGCGGCCGCCATGGCGTAAACAATGAAAGGGTCAACCTTTCTTTGTTCTTTTACGTCCATCCAGTCATCCGGATTGAAGTTGCCCTCGGCGCTGTCACCAAGCGGGATGCGGCAGGCAATTTGACAAGCCAAATCTGACACATCAAATTCTTCTACCTTTTTGGCACCGCTTTTGCCGTCAAGAATATTTTTCCAAACGGTCTCCACATTGGCGCCCAAAGGGCTGACAATGCCAAGACCGGTGACAACTATTCTGCGCAACTTCATCTCAGATGTCCTACGGCTGCTAAGGGCTCAGCCCTTGGTCTTACTTCACAGCCTTTTCAAGGAAAGAAACGGCATCGCCAAATGTCTGAATGGATTCAGCGGCATCGTCAGGGATTTCTACGCTGAATTCTTCTTCAAACGCCATAACCAGTTCAACCTGATCGAGCGAATCCGCGCCAAGATCATCAATAAAGCTGGCTTTTTCTGTCACTTTGTCGGCATCTACGTTCAAATGCTCAACAACGATCTTGCGAACGCGATCTGCAATATCGCTCATATTTGGTTCCTCTTCACCTAAAAGTCTACAATTTAGTTCAACGGCACCACTTTGTGTGGCGTGTTGTCCGCTTAAATGCACCTCATCTTGAATAAAATCAAGGTTAAGGCATGTATTGGACCCGTGTTGGACGGGGCATTATCATACTTTTCCACATTTGACCATATTGAGAAAAAAATTCTCATGTAAGATCAAAGCGGTTTTAGATCATGGCCATACCGCCATTAATGTGCATGGTTTGCCCGGTCACATAGGACGCTTCGTCGCTGGCCAGAAAGACTGCCCCGGCGGCGATTTCATCTGCTGTACCCAGCCGGCCTGTTGGAATTGTGGCCAAAATGCTGTCCCGCTGTTTTTCGTTCAACTCATCCGTCATGGCCGAAGCAATAAAGCCCGGCGCGATGGTGTTGACCGTCACATTGCGGCTGGCCACTTCTTGGGCAATCGCTTTGGACATGCCGATCAGACCAGCCTTTGAGGCAGCATAGTTGCCTTGGCCCGGATTGCCGGTGACGCCCACGACCGATGTGATGCCGATAATGCGGCCATAGCGCTGCTTCATCATCACTTTCACCGCGGCGCGGGATAGGCGGAAGGCCGCGGTCAGATTTACCGCGATCACATCATCCCACTCTTCGTCTTTCATGCGCATGAAAATATTGTCGCGGGTGATGCCGGCATTGTTCACCAGAATGTCCAGACCGCCCATCGCCTCAACGGCTGACGGGATCAAGGCGTCTACACTGTCTTTGTCTGAAAGATTGCAAGGCAGAATATGGGTGTCGCCGGAAATGCCGTTTGCCACTTCTTCCAGCACATTCACGCGTGTGCCGGATAGGCCCACCGTTGCACCTGCTTCAGCCAGTTTTTCGGCAATCGCACGGCCAATACCGCCACTTGCTCCGGTCACCAGCGCTCGTTTACCGCTCAAATCAAACATTTAGTTCCCCTATAGGTTTGGGTCTTAGCCTAAGCTCTCTACATATTTTTCAATATCGTCCGGCGTATTGATCGCCAGTGCGTTGGCGTCGCGATTGATGCGACGGGCCAGACCGGTCAACACTTTGCCAGTGCCCAGCTCCACCAATGTGTCGATGCCGCCTTCAGTGGTCATCCAGGTCACCGATTGCGACCAACGCACCTTGCCGCACACCTGTTTGACCAGACGCTTCTTGATTTCGGCCGGATCGGAAATCGGGGTTGCCAACACATTGGCCACCACCGGCACCACCGGTTCTTTCACCTCAGCACTTGCCAAGGCCGATTCCATGGCTTCCGCTGCCGGGCCCATCATGGAACAGTGGAAAGGGGCGGATACGGGCAGCAGCATGGCACGTTTTGCGCCTTTGGCCTTGGCCATTTCCACCGCGCGTTCCACAGCGGACGCGGCCCCGGAGACCACAATTTGGCCCGGCGCGTTGTCATTCGCGATTTCCACGACTGACCCTTGGGCGGCAGCTTGCACCACTTCCTCAACTTCATCATATTCAAGGCCAAGAATGGCGGCCATGGCGCCCTCGCCCACCGGCACAGCTTGTTGCATGGCGCGCCCACGCACTTGCAAAAGACGCGCTGTGTCTGCAATTGAAAGCGCACCAGCAGCGCAAAGGGCCGAATATTCGCCCAGCGAGTGCCCGGCCACATATTTGGCCACATCACCAACCTTCACGCCTTTGCTCTCCAACACACGGATCACCGCCATCGACACGGCCATCAACGCGGGTTGGGCATTCTCGGTCAGCCGCAAGGTGTCGTCAGGCCCGCCAAACATGATGGACGACAATTTGGTTTGCAGCGCGTCATCGACCTCTTCAAAAACCTTTTTGGCCACATCGTAATGTTCCGCCAGCTCTTGCCCCATGCCGACAGCCTGGCTGCCTTGTCCGGGAAAGGTGAATGCGGTTGAACTCATATCTCAAGCCTCACTTGATTGGTCTGAATAATCTAAAGCTGAATATCGTAGGTCAGCCAGTCAGTTTTGCGCGCAACACGGTCATAAACAGCACGTGCGCGGTAATTATTGTCAGCGGTGACCCAGCGAACAATGGTCCAGCCTTCTTTTTCGGCCACAGCTTTAATTTCGCCGATCAAAGCCTCTGCAGCCCCTGAACCGCGGTGCGACGGGTCTACAAACAGGTCATCCAAAAAGGCGCCTTTTGACGCCGCCAGCGGTCGCAAAAAGGGGCGATAGTGTGCAATGCCGACCACATTGTCCTTCTTGTCCAGCGCAACAAGTCCCTTAAGCTCGTTTGACTCGTCCATCAGCCACGCCCAGACCTGCTCGCGCATCTCGCCATTTTGGGTTGCATTGTAAAAGCGCGCATAGGCGGCATAAAGCTCGCTCCATCGTTCTTTATCATCGCTCTCCAACGGGCGTACTTTTGACGTGGTCATGCGCTGGCCACTCCCCTTTTATCTTTGAATTTTCGGGGGAGTTTATAGTTTGCTCAGATTGAGACGCAAGGACAAACTCGGCTATTTGCCATTTCGCCTGTGTGTAAGTCCTGAATTTTCTGGGCATAGGCCGCGCAATAAAAACCGGCAAAAGGCTTGCATTTTACCGCTTCTCACTTTATGAAGCCCCTGTTCGTTTGGCCGGGAGCTGAACGGAGGACTGTTTTTCATTGCCACATGGTTATGCAGACAGATGGTGCCAGGAAGGGCATCGGCCTCCCGTGTTCCCGCTCTTTGTAAGATTTCTTTGACGCCTTTTGAAGGCTTCAAAGGGGCTTTGCGCCGGCGGATGAACATAAGTGTAAACCAAACAAAAGGCGAAATAATATGCCATTGTACGAGCATATTTTCCTGGCACGTCAGGATATTTCCACATCACAGGTGGAAGAGCTTACCCAAACTGTTACAGACCTTTTTGCTGCCAATGGCGGTACAGTTTCCAAAACTGAATATTGGGGTCTGAAATCCATGACATTCCGCATCAACAAAAACCGCAAAGCTCACTACACTTTGCTCAATGTTGAAGCACCAGCTACCGCAATTGCGGAAGTTGAGCGTCAGTTGCGCTTCAACGAAGATTTGTTGCGTTACATGACTGTGCGCGTTGATGAGCTGGAAGAAGGCCCATCCCCAATGATGCAAAAGCGCGATGATCGCAATGATCGTCGTGGCGGCGGCCGTCGTTTCTAAGGAGAGTTGACCATGGCAATTCGTGATCTATCAGGTACACAAACACGTCGTCCTTTCCAGCGTCGTCGTAAAACATGTCCTTTCTCTGGCGCCAACGCTCCAAAGATTGACTATAAAGATGTTCGTTTGTTGCAGCGCTATGTTTCAGAGCGCGGCAAAATCGTTCCAAGCCGTATCACAGCGGTTTCTGCGAAAAAGCAGCGTGAATTGGCACGTGCCATCAAGCGCGCACGTTTCTTGGGCCTTTTGCCTTACGTTGTAAGTTAAGTTCGGTTCGCCGAACGTTGGGGACACCTCCCCTAACCGCAATTTGCGGGACAGCATTGGAGATATAAAATGAAAGTTATCCTACTTGAGCGCGTTGGTCGTTTGGGCACCATTGGTGACGAAGTGACTGTTAAAGACGGTTTTGCCCGCAACTTCTTGTTGCCAACAGGCAAAGCATTGCGTGCGAACGAAGCAAACCGCGCCCGTTTTGAAGCCGAGCGTGAAGAAATCGAGAAGCGCAACGCCGAGCGTCGTGATTCTGCGATGGCAGTGGCCGAATCAGTGAACGGTAAAACCGTCACCATTATCCGTCAGGCGGGTGAAACTGGTGTGCTTTACGGTTCTGTTTCTGCACGGGACATCACAGATAGCCTAGCTGAGGACAACATCAAGGTGGGCCGCTCTCAAGTTGAGCTGGCCGCGCCTATCAAAGCTGTTGGCTTGCACACTGTGGCCCTGGCTTTGCACGCTGAAGTGACCTCCGAAATCACTGTGAACGTTGCCCGTTCACAAGATGAGGCGGATCGTCAGGCACAAGGTGAAGATCTCACCGTGATGAATTTTGACGAAGTGCCTGCGGAAATTGAAGCGGAAGCCGAAGAAGCTGCGGAAGAAGCTGCCGAGGAAGCACAGGCTGCTGAAGACGAAGCAGAAGAAGCAAAAGCTGAATAAGCTTTCTTCTTTTCGATCTGAATTAAAGGCTGGGGCGCTGCTCCAGCCTTTTTTATTGTCCGGTTTGTTGCTGATGAGAAACGGTCTTTGGATATTGATGGGCGCATCGCTTTTCCCCATTGATCACAGGCCTGCGAATTGGCAATGAAAGAAGTACCTGTCAATCAAAGCTAGCACTGGCCAAAGCTGTTAAATTGTGGACAATTGGCCATGGGTTGATCCGGGGTCGAGACCCAAGGGGAATGTAGAATGGAAGCAGTACAAAAATTCGACGTTGCACAGTCTGAAGACTATCGGCAGGCGCCACACAATGTTGAAGCGGAACAGGCCCTTTTGGGCGCGATCATGGTGAACAATGAGGCGTTTGACCGGGTTTCCGATTTTCTGCTGGCAGAACATTTTTATGAGCAGGTGCATGCGGATATTTATTCGGTTTGCACCAAGATCATTCGGTCCGGCAAGCGCGCCACCCCCATCACTGTAAAGACCTTTCTGCCCGACGACCTGACGCCCGAGTTCACCATGACGCAATATCTGGCGCGTCTGGCGGCTGATGCCACGACCATTATTAACGCGGCGGATTATGGGCAAACCATTTATGACCTGGCGATCCGCCGCAAACTGATTGTTGTGGGTGAAACCTTGGCCAACGAGGCCTATACGGCAGATTTTGACAGCCCGCCTTCCCTGCAGATTGAAAATACCGAGAAGGCCCTGTTTGAACTTGCCGAAAAAGGCCGCTCCGATGGGGGTTTTGTTGATTTCAGTGCTGCCCTGCGCGAAGCCGTGCATATGGCGGGGGAAGCCTATCGTCGGGACGGCTCTTTGTCCGGTTTGGCGACTGGTTTGATCGATATGGACCAGAAAATGGGCGGCCTGCAGCGTTCTGACTTGATTATTCTCGCGGCACGTCCCGCCATGGGTAAAACCTCACTGGCCACCAACATCGCCTTTAATATTGCGAAGGCCTACGAGCCCGAGGTGCTGCCCGATGGCTCGATTAAGCCTGCCAATGGCGGTGTGGTCGCCTTCTTCTCGCTGGAAATGAGCGCAGAGCAGCTTGCCACCCGTATTCTGGCGGAACAATCGGGCATCTCCTCGTCCGACATCCGGCGCGGTAAAATCCACGAAAGCCAGTTCTCCAAGCTGGTCGAGGCCTCCAATATCATGGCCAAGGCCCCGCTTTATATTGATGACACGGGTGGCCTGGCCATTTCGCAACTCGCCGCCCGGGCGCGCCGTTTGAAGCGGCAAAAGGGCATTGATTTGTTGATCGTTGACTATTTGCAGCTCCTGTCCGGCTCGTCGGCAAAATCGCAAGCCAACCGGGTACAGGAATTGACCGAGATTACCACCAGTCTCAAAGCCCTAGCCAAAGAGCTGGATGTACCGATCATCGCCCTCTCTCAGCTTTCCCGTCAGGTGGAAGCGCGGGATGATAAGCGCCCGCAATTGGCTGACCTTCGGGAATCGGGTTCGATCGAGCAGGACGCCGACGTGGTGTTGTTTGTGTATCGGGAAGAATATTACCTCAAAGGCAAGATGCCGCAGGAAAACACACCGGAGTTTTTTGAGTGGCAAGCCAAGATGAATGAGGTTGAGGGCCGCGCGGAAGTGATTATTTCCAAGCAAAGGCATGGTCCTACGGGCACAGTGCAGCTACACTTTAATGCGAATCTTACACGTTTTGGCAATTTGGCTAAAGATGAGTATCTGCCAGAACAGCTAGATTAGTTTGACGGGCATCGCGGTGCCGAATATTGAGCCATTGGACACATATATGACCGACATCTCCGCTTCTTCGCTATTGAGTTCAGGTCAACTCACCATTGATTTGAATGCGATCGCGCGCAACTGGGCGGCATTGGACAAGATTTCGCCGGGGACCCTCACCGCCGCGGTGGTGAAAGCCAATGGCTATGGGTTGGGGCTGGAAGAAGTGTCCAAAGCGCTGGCCAAGGAAGGGGCACAATTTTTCTTTGTTGCCAATCCGGAAGAAGGGTTGCGTTTGCGCACGGCCCTGCCGGCCGCCCATATTTTCGTGTTGGGTGGCCTTTGGCCACGCACAGCCGAGATTTACGCGCAGGCGCGGCTGATGCCCGTGCTCAATTCCATGGCGATGCTGGAAGAGTGGTTGGCCTTTTGTGTGGAACAGGGGGAAGCCTATCCCTCCAGCCTGCATTTCGACACCGGCATGAACCGGCTGGGCTTTCGCCTGTCAGATGTCAGCTGGGTGCGCCAGCAGTTGGAAAAGACTGGATATCAGCCGCAAATGATCATGAGCCATTTGGCTTGCGGCGATCAGCCAACCCATGAGAAAAACCGCACGCAATTGGCGTTTTTTCAATCGATCATGGCGCATTTTCCAGATATTCCCGGCTCGCTGGCCAATTCCGCCGGGCTGATGGGCTCGAAGCATAACCATTTTCAGTTGGTGCGCCCGGGCATTGCCCTTTATGGCGGCCGCGCCATTTCCGGCCGAACAAATCCGCTGTCGCATGTGGTCAATCTCGAAGTGCCCATCTTGCAGGTGCGCGACGCCAAAACCGGTGAATCGGTCGGTTATGGTGGCGATTATACCTTGCAACGCGACAGCCGCATTGCCTTGGCCGCGATTGGGTATGGCGATGGGTTTTTCCGTGCCAATGGCTCGTCGACCAACCATATGGGCGCCCGCGTTGCCATCAATGGGAAGCTGGCGCCGATTGTTGGCCGCATTTCCATGGACACCACCGCCATTGATGTTACTGATTTCGGACCGAACGGGCCGGTGCCGGGTGAAATGGTTGAGATTTTAGGGCCGAACGTGTCAATCGACGATATTGCAGACGCCGCGGGCACCATTGGCTATGAAGTGCTGACCAATTTGCACGGGCGCTATCGCCGCGCCTATGTGGGGGGCGAAGCCTAGATGGCGAAGCAGAAGGCGCAATTTGTCTGCCAGTCCTGTGGCAGTGTCACGCCCCGTTGGGCCGGGCGGTGCGATAATTGTGGCGAATGGAACTCAATCGTTGAGGAACAAATCAATTCCGGGGTCGGCTCTGGCCCCAAAACCGCCACGGCTGCGGGGCGCCCCATTGAGCTGGTGTCGCTGACGGGTGCCACCGACGATGCTCAGCGGGTGATCACCGGCATTGCCGAGCTGGACCGGGTCACCGGTGGTGGTTTTGTTGTGGGCTCCGCCAGCCTTGTGGGTGGCGATCCAGGCATTGGCAAATCCACCCTGTTGCTGCAGGCCGCCGCGGCCTTGGCTGCCAAAGGCCACAATGTGGTTTATATTTCCGGTGAGGAAGCCATTGCCCAGGTGCGGTTGCGCGCCTCTCGGCTTGGTGTGGCCGACACGCCGGTGCAACTGGCCAGCGAAACCCATGTGGAAACCATTTTGGCGACCTTGGAGGCGGCGGGCAAACCAGATTTGGTGATCATTGACTCGATCCAGACGCTCTGGACCGACCGGATCGACAGCGCGCCGGGGACTGTCACCCAGGTGCGCACCAGCGCTCAGGCCATGACCCGCTATGCCAAGAAAACCGGTGCCGCCGTGGTGCTTGTCGGCCATGTGACCAAAGACGGGCAGATTGCCGGGCCGCGCGTCGTCGAACATATGGTCGATGCCGTGCTCTATTTTGAAGGCGATGGCGGCCATAATTTCCGCATTTTGCGCGGGGTTAAAAACCGCTATGGCGCCACGGACGAAATTGGCGTTTTTGAAATGGCCAATATGGGGCTGCGCGAAGTGGCGAACCCCTCAGCCTTGTTTCTCGATCAACGGGATAAAGACGCCACCGGATCCGCAGTTTTTGCCGGCATGGAGGGCACGCGCCCAGTGCTGGTGGAAATTCAGGCGCTGGTGTCGCCCTCCCCCTTGGGGACGCCGCGGCGCGCCGTTGTGGGCTGGGACAATGCCCGCCTCTCCATGGTATTGGCGGTGCTCGAAACCCATTGCGGTGTGCGCATTGGGGCCAATGACATTTATCTGAACGTGGCGGGCGGCCTCAAGATCACCGAACCTGCCGCCGATCTGGCGGTGGCGGCGGCGCTTGTCTCCTCGCTCACCAATGCGCCCTTGCCTGCTGACGCTGTTTATTTTGGCGAAGTCAGCCTTTCAGGTGGCGTACGCCCTGTGTCCCATACCGGTACGCGGCTGAAGGAGGCGCAAAAGCTGGGCTTTGGCATTGCCCACACGGCCAAGCTGAAGGACCATGATAAAGGGTTAGAGATGCAGTTGGGCAGTCATAAGCAATTGGCCGATCTGGTGGCACAAATTGCCAGCAAAGGGCGGGCAAATCCCCAACGGGAGCCGGTTTAACCGTCAGTTGCACAAAATTTTAAATTCGGCCATCAACTCTTGGCAGGCTGGCCGATAAAGGGTAAATGAAGCGCAAAGTGGTTCAAAAGGGATGTTTTTATGATCACCACCTTTGATATTATCGTTGGCGTTCTTGTGTTGATCTCGGCGCTTTTGGCCACCATGCGTGGGTTTACCCGCGAAGTTTTGTCATTGGTGACTTGGGGCGGCTCTGCTGTGTTCGCTTGGTGGATGTATGCCAACCATCCCGAATTGGCCCGCAATTATGTAGCGGACCCGACTGTGGCCGACATTGTGACGGTGCTGGCCAGCTTCGTGGTGGCGCTGATCATTTTGCACCTCTTGACCATGTGGATCGCCGATTTGGTGACCGACAGTAAGATCGGCCCGCTCGACCGGTCGTTGGGCTTTGTGTTTGGCGGCGTTCGCGGCATTCTGATCGTGGTGGTATTGCTGATTTTCGGCCAGTGGCTTTTCGCCAATGAGCTGCAGCGCTTTGCGGCAGACAGCAAAACCATGCCGATGCTCACCTCAATTGGTGATGATCTGATTGCGGCCCTGCCGGATAATGTGGAAGAAATGGTCACAGACTTTCTGCGCGGCAGCTCCGGACCAGAGCAAGAAGTGCCGGTGACCGAAGGTACGGACCAGTTGGAAGAAGAATTGGAGACCAGCTCGACCTAGCGGCCTATGCGCCTAATTGTTGACTGGAATCCGGGGCGAGATGAGTTGACTCTCGTCTAAGAGCGGCGTAATGAGCCGATTATATGGTAACCCCTTTTTGTCTATAGGGCGGAATTGCTGATGCACGCACCACACGCAACCAGCGCGGCTGGTACCCAGGATGGCCATGAAGAATTTGATCTTGATGGAGATAGTTTGCGTGAGGAATGCGGGGTCTTCGGGATTTTAGGCGAGCAAGATGATGCCGCCGCCCTCACCGCTTTGGGCTTGCACGCGCTTCAGCACCGGGGTCAGGAAGCCGCAGGCATTGTCACTTTTGATGGCGAGCAGTTTCGCTCCGAACGGCATATGGGCCTTGTGGGCGACCATTATACCGACGCCGCGACCTTGGAGCGCCTGCCGGGCAAAGCCGCTATCGGTCATGTGCGCTATTCCACAACCGGGGAAACCGCCCTGCGCAATGTGCAACCTTTGTTTGCTGAATTGAGCGCCGGTGGCATCGCCGTGGCCCATAATGGCAATTTCACCAATGCCCTCAAGCTGCGCAAAGAGATCATCAAAGACGGTGCCATTTGCCAATCCACATCGGATTCCGAGGTAGTGGTGCATTTGATCGCCCGGTCGCAAAAACAGCGCTCTTCCGACCGCTTTATTGATGCCATCAGCCAGATGGAAGGCGGCTATGCCCTGATCGCCCTCACCCGCACCAAATTGATTGGCGCGCGCGATCCGAACGGCATTCGCCCGCTGGTCTTGGGCGATTTGAACGGCTCTCCCATTCTGGCGTCGGAAACCTGCGCTTTAGACATTATCGGCGCGAAATTTGTGCGCGACATCAAAAATGGCGAAGTGATCATTTGTGAACGCCAGGCCAATGGCGAGATCACGATTGAATCCTCCATGCCGTTTGGCGAAAAGCCAGAGCGCATGTGTCTGTTTGAATATGTCTATTTTGCGCGACCAGACAGCATTGTGTCGGGACGCTCCGTTTATAATGTGCGCAAAAATATGGGCATCAATCTGGCCCGCGAGGCGCAGGTGGATGCAGATGTGGTTGTGCCCATTCCCGATGGGGGGACCCCGGCGGCCATTGGCTACGCGCAGGAAAGTGGCATTCCGTTTGAGTTGGGCATCATCCGCAACCATTATGTGGGCCGTACCTTTATTGAGCCGAGCCAGCAAATCCGCGCCTTTGGCGTGAAGTTGAAGCACTCGGCCAATCGGGGGCAATTGGATGGCAAGCGTGTGATCCTGGTGGACGATTCTGTGGTGCGCGGCACCACCTCGCTCAAAATCGTGCAAATGGTCCGCGATGCCGGGGCAAAGGAAGTGCATCTTTGCGTGTCCAGCCCCAAGATCACCCATTCCGATTATTATGGCATTGATACGCCAGATCCCTCCAAATTGATTGCCAATCAATATGTAGATCATGACGCCATGTGCGAATTTATCGGTTGCGACAGCCTGCATTTTCTTTCTGTAGACGGGCTTTATGAGGCCGTTGGCGGCGTGAAACGCGACCCCAAAAATCCGCAATTTACCGACCATTATTTCACCGGTGAATACCCGACCCGCCTGGTGGATCTGGAAGCGGAAAAAGGCAATATCAAACAACGCTCTATGCTCAGAGAGGCAGGATAATCCATGACAGAAGAACAAGATCTGGCCGGCCGTGTGATTGTGGTCACAGGGGCCTCTCGAGGTATTGGCTATTTCACCGCCATTGAAGCGGCAAATCGCGGTGCACATGTGATCGCCATTGCCCGCACGGTGGGCGGTTTGGAAGATTTGGACGATGAAATTCAGGCCGCAGGCGGCAGCGCCACGCTGGTGCCCATGGATTTGATGGATGGTGATGCGATTGACCGGATGGGGCGCGCCATTTTTGAACGTTGGGGTAAGCTGGATGCGTTGATCGGCAATGCCGGCATGCTCGGCTCAATCACGCCGGTCAGCCATCTGGACCCGAAAGAGGTCGACAAAGTCTTCAAGCTCAATGTCACCGCCAATTTCCGCCTGATCCGCTCGCTGGAGCCGCTATTGAAGCAATCCGATGCGGGGCGCGTTTTGTTTGTCTCGTCCAGTTCCGCCTATAGCTGCAAGCCCTATTGGGGTCTATATGCTGCCACCAAGGCGGCGCTTAACGCCATGGCAAAATCCTATGCCGGCGAACATGCCAACACACCGCTCAATATCAATGTGGTCAATCCCGGCCCCACCCGCACCCAAATGCGCGCCAAGGCCGTGCCCGGCGAAAATCCGGACACCTTGCCCCACCCCCGCGAGATCGCCCCGAAATTCGTCGATCTGATCACGCCGTCTTACACTGAAAACGGCCAGTTTATCGATTTGAAGAATAACGGCGAGACCTCGCCGCTATAACTCGTAAACCACCTTGGGTGACGTCATGAGACCTCTCCCGTCACCCTCGGGCTTGACCCGAGGGTTCTGGCAGCATTAGCGATTTAACTTGATCCCGGCTCAGGGCCGGGATGGCCACGGGGGAAGTCGTCGCATGGCACCAACCATTTCTCCACCCCTTGATTGGGGAGAGGTTAGGGTCGGGCGATAAAACCTCAAGAGATTGGGTGGCAGACCCTTACGCCAAACGATCCGCATAAAAACATATCGCCTGACCAGCAGTCATGCCAGCGGGCATATCGTCCACGGTCATGCCCACCTCTTCATATGAACGCGGCAAGGCCTGCAAGCGCGGTACGCAATCGGACGCATTAAGCTGGCTCGCCCAGATTACATCTTCCTGAAAGCCGCGCTCAATCAACTCCTGCCCGGATGTAGATTGCTCAAGCTGCGCCAGCAAATCCCATTCAAAGGATGAAAAGATCGCCACGGCTGCGCCCGCTTCCGGCGACAAGCGACCATCCAGATAGCGCGCAATGGCGCCAGCCGCCAATTGATCCTCAAAGGCGGGGCCCAAACTGCCGTCAACTCCTACCGCCGTCACCCTCGGGCTTGACCCGAGGGTCCAGGCAACTTGTCGAAAGTGCAAAACACCCGACGCCCTGGGCCGTTAAAAACCGACAGTCAATCTGGATTAACGGGTCAAGCCCGGTAATGACGATTGAAAAGACCCTGCTTTCGCTTAGTGCGCCCGAAAGCCGATTGCCAGCGCTGCGGCGCCGATGATCACGGCGGCGGAGCGGTTCATCCATTTATAGACGCGGGTGGAGGAGAGCCATTCGCGGGCGCCTGCAGCGACCAGCAGATAAGGCACAGCCACCAGCAACAGAATGGCGGCGGTGCAGCCCAAAATGACGAAATAGTCTGAAAGCGTAATGGCGCTCATATCCAGCAGCACGGGCGCAAGCGCCAGATAGAACAGGATTGGCTTGGGGTTGCTGAGGCAGATAATATAACCATTCAGCGTCAGCGCCATGATCCCACGTTTATTGACCACTTCTGTTTTTTGCGGCGCTTCGCTGCTGGTCCAGAACTTATAGGCCAGATAAAGCAAATAAGCGGCGCCGATAAATTTGGCCACCAGAAAGGCGTCTGCATAAAGCTCACTCACGGCGGCTAGCCCCAAGATCGCTAAAGTCAGCCATGTCAAATCGCCAAAGGTGATGCCCACCAGCATGGCGAAGGCCGGTTTAAAGCCACGGCCCAGCGCGGTGCCCAAAAGGGCCATAATGCCCGGGCCGGGAATGGCCACAGCGATGGCCAGCGCGATGCAATAAGCGATCAGAGAAACAGTGGTCATGTGAGAAACTCAATCAATGGTCAGTTGACCTCAAGCTATGCCCGCGCCATGTCGTCGTCAAGCCAATTTCATCAGAATCATAAATAGTCATATTCCTATTTATCATTTTGATTGATGACGCAACCATGCCTAATTGAGGCAAAGGAGATTTGCCATGCTAATTGGGTTTATCATCGCAACCTGTTTGATCACCATTGTTCCCGGCCCGTCCATCTTGCTGCTGCTTGTGGTGAGCCTTCGGCAAGGCACGATTGCCGGGCTTAAATACACGCTCGGTGTGTTGGTGGCGGATGCGATGTTGCTCACCATCTCTCTCCTCGGTCTTGGCGCTGTCTTGCAGAGTTCTGTGATGCTGTTCAATCTGGTCAAATGGGCTGGTGTCGCCTATCTGATTCATCTGGGCATCAAGCAATTGCGGGCGTCAGCTGAAATCAAGCTGGATGCCAATCAGAAGGTTCAGGCCCCGTTCACCCAAGGGTTCGCCATCACCGCCCTCAACCCCAAGGCGGTCGGTTTTTTTGTCGCCTTTTTCCCGCAATTTATTGATCATCGGGGAGACGTTGTGGCGCAGCTGATGGTGCTGGTGCCGCTGTTTATGGGATTGGTGTTCGCGATATTTGCCATTTGTGCCCTGTTGGCGGGCTATAGCCGCCTCCTGTTCGAAAATCATGCGGGGCAAATCACCCTTAAATATGGTGCGGCGACGGGCTTGCTCGGCTCGGCCATGGCCGCCGCGCTGGTGCAAAAGGCGTAAGAAAATAAAAGGGCCGCTTCCGCGACCCTTTGATATTCTATGATGGCTTAAACTTGCCTTTTTCATGATATGGGTTTTGCCCGCCCCTGATCCACAAGCGGATGGGCACCCCTTCCAAACCGAAGGTTTCGCGCAGGCCTTTCACCAAATATCGCTCATAGGATTTTGGCAGCGCGTCCGGGCGCGAACAAAAAATGATAAAGCTGGGCGGCCGGGTTTTCGCCTGGGTCATATAGCGCAATTTTATGCGGCGACCCGACACGGCCGGGGGCGGATGACTTTCGGTCATGCCGGTCAACCAACGATTCAAACGCGCAGTGGAAATCCTTGAATTCCAAGTCTTTTCCACCTTCAGCACCGCTTCCATCAGCCGGTCGATATTTTTGCCGCGCAGGCCGGACAGGGTTACCAATGGCACGCCTTTGAGCTGCGGCAGCAAGCGCTCGCACGCTTCTTTCATGTCTTTGAGTTGACCCTGCTTGTCCTTCACCAAATCCCATTTGTTGAGCGCGATCACGATGGCCCGGCCTTCGCGTTCCACCAGATCGGCCAATTGCAGATCCTGTTTTTCAAAGGGGATGGTGGCGTCCAGCATCAGCACCACAATCTCGGCATATTGAATAGAGCGCAAAGCATCGGCCACCGAAAGCTTTTCCAACTTTTGCTGCACTTTGGACTTTTTGCGAATGCCTGCCGTGTCCACCAGATTGATGGTTCGGCCCTGCCATTCCCAGGGCACCATAATGGCGTCGCGGGTGATCCCGGCTTCCGGGCCGGTCAGCACGCGCTCCGCGCCCACCATCTTGTTGATCAGCGTGGATTTGCCCGCATTGGGGCGGCCCACGATGGCCACGTTCAAAAAGCGGTTTGGGTCATAGGTGCCCTTGCCGTCTTCAACGCCTTTGCCGTCTTCTTCCAGATCGACATTGATTTCGGGCATCATGCTTTCATCAAGGTTGGCCACGGCCGCCTCAAATTCAGCTTCGCCCTCTTTCAGGTTTTCTTCTGCCTCTTCAATGGTGGTGGCGACAATATTGTAAAGGTCGGCCAGGCCCATGCCATGTTCAGCGGAAAGCGCAATCGGTTCGCCAAAGCCCAGTTTGAAAGCCTCGTAAAGGCCTTCATCGGCCAATTGGCCTTCATATTTGTTGGCCACCAGCGTGACCTTTTTGTCGGCCTTGCGCAGCAGGCGGCCAAAATGCTCGTCCATCGGCGTCACGCCCGCGCGCGCGTCGATCATAAACAAGATCACGTCCGCCACGCGGATCGCTTCTTCCGTTTGCTGGCGCATCCGCGCTTCAAGGCTGCCATCGTCGGCATCTTCATAGCCTGCGGTGTCGATCAGATTGAAGGTGAGATCGCCGATGCGGCCCGTGCCTTCGCGTCGGTCACGCGTTACGCCGGGGGAATCATCCACCAGCGCCAGTTTTTTGCCCACCAGGCGATTAAACAATGTCGATTTGCCGACATTGGGGCGCCCAACGATCGCAACAGATACACTCATTTTGATGGCTCCACTCGGCCAGATTTTACGCCAGCAGCGTTATTCGCTCGCTGCGGCGTCTTCTTCGGTTGCAGCAGCCGCTTCTTCGCTCTGCGCACCGGTTACGCCTTGCGATTCAAGTTGGGCCAAATAAAGGCCAACACGCTGCGCCAGGTTGCGCGGTGCACCACGATCATTGGCCACAGCCTCAAACTGCGTATAGGCCGCCGCGAAATCGCCTGCGCTGTAATAGGCCAGTCCAAGCGCCTCACGCGCAGCACTGCGCATCGGATGTCCGTCAACCTGCAAATCGCCCACCCGCTGGCTCACCGCCAAGGGATCACCGCCATCTACCAGCAAATAAGCGGCAAATAGCGATGCCAATTCGCGCAAGCGCTGATCGCTTTGGCCTGCGGCAATGGCATCATAAGTGGCCACAGCCTCATCAATTTGCCCCTGCTGGGCCAAGGCGGCAGCTTCACGGAAGCTCGCGAGCGCCGGATATTTGCCCGCACCTTCGGCCTGCACTTTGTCCAGCGCTTCAAGGCCGGCCTGATAATTTCCGGCTTCCACCTCGTCCAGCGCCGCCACAAATTGTTCGGCAGAACTGTTTTGCTGTGAGCTTTGCCACCAGCGCCAGGCTTCATTGCCCGCCACAACAAGCACAATCAGCACCGCTGCGCCAATCACATAGGGGCCAAACTGGCGCCACAGTCTACGCATGCGTTCATTCCGCAAATCTTCTTCGACTTCGTGAAAAATTTCGTCTGACATATGCTATTGCTCTTTATTCGGGCTGTATTTGAGTGCTGCACCATAGTGTGAAGCCAACAAAAATGCAATTTATCTGAAGCAAAATGCAGTGAAAATTCGTGGCCCCTTTGAATTTTTGTAAAAGCAGTTAAAATCAGCGGCTTATGGATGAGTTAAGCGCAAAAGAAATCGCGGCCTTCAAAGATATTTTGCTGGCCAAACAGCAAGAGCTGCAAGCCATTGACGCGCTGGGCGAAGAAGCACGGCAAGCCGTCGAACTCGACCAGCAATCCGTCGGCCGCCTTTCCCGCATGGATGCAATGCAGGGGCAAGCCATGGCCCAAGCCCAAAAACGCCACCGCCAACGCGAACGCACCCGCATCGAGATGGCCCTCACCCGCATCGAAAATGACGATTACGGCTTTTGCGAAGATTGCGGCGATCCGATCGCGAAACAGCGCCTCGAGGTTGATCCGGCCGCCGCGTTTTGCATTCGGTGTGCGGCGGGGAATGAGTGAGCACTAATATTTGCCTTTAGCGGATAAAAAAGCCTGCCCCAACCTCTTCAAAAGCCCCACCTGAAAAAACCAACGATAGTCGATCTCGAGCTGTACCTTGCCACATAAGATAATGGTGACCATCGATCTGTACGGCAGGGGCCAGTATGTCCATAGGCGCTTCACCGCGCAGACGAAAGCGAGTAGGATGAAAGGCATCTGGTGCCAACATGAAATTTACTGCCTTCATCTCTCGCTGCATTCGGTCAAAATCACTTCCGGTCTTTAACTGGACTAAAGTGGCATCTCTCACAATATCCGATTGTGCGACACCGATGAAATAGGCGTCATCAACGTTTAAATCAGAGGTCATTGTAATTTCCCCTTCAATCGTCACTTTAAAGCCAGTTTCTGTATGCGCTAATTCAAAATCGTTAAGTGTGAGATAATTCTCCAAGATTGACTCAAGCGCACTTACCTGGGCACGCTGCTCATCGTCAAGTTCACCAAAATTGGAGAACTCCGCTTCAAACTCAACCATTGTTGCCCCACCTTGGGCGACGTCAACAATATCGGAAGTCTGCAACTCGATTTGCACATTATCTGCTTTACAGCCCGCCAAAACAAATGCTGCAAATAGCGAAAGGAATAAAAAACGTTTCATAAGTTCTCCGAAAATAAAATTGAACTAGTAAAGGTCTATGACAATCACCATAAAAAGCGACTAGGTATAAAAATACTCTTCTCCCAATGCTCACTGATCATCTACTAGCACACACTTAAATTTTAGATCATCCTAAATGAAATGATGCTATCGAGGAACCCTCGAACCTCTGCAAACTCTGCATTCATTTACAGACATTCCTAACAAAGCATCACTGACGAAAGTTGATGCGCCCTCAGCATTCGCAACCAACCTCACACTCCATTAAAACAACGGCACCCCAATCAGTGTCCCGTGGCCCCAGAAGGCGAAGATCACAAACGCTACGCCGCCGATAACTACGGCAATCATGTCATTGGTCACCGGCCCCGCGTCAGGTGTGGGTTCGCCGCGGCGTTTGACGTTGATGCGGTTCCAGACGGCCCAGGCGAGGAAGCTGAGGAACAGGATCAGCGAGGCGAGATCGCCATTCACCAGCAAGTGGGCGGAGGCCCAGATTTTGACCGACAGGATCATCGGGTGCTTGGTTGCTGCCTTGATTTTGCCTGCGGGCACATAGGCCGCGGCCAGCACGATGAAGGCCACCAGCATCAGCAAATGGGCGATATGGCGGAAGAAATAAGGTGTTTCATAAAGAATAACCGGGTCCATGCGCGCCTGGCCATAGCCCCAAATGATCAGCGCCAGACCGATCAGCGATTCGATGGCATAAAGCCCTTTCCACATCATCTCGCCATGTTTGGCGATGAATTTTTCCCGGAAATCAGGCACCAACATCCGTGCCGAATGAACGCCCAAAAACAAGACTAAGCCCAAGATTAACCAGACCATTTTATCCCCCTAAAAATTATTGAATGCAATGTAGGAAGACTTTTGGCTGGACGCAATAGCGATCAACAAAACGGCGCATCAAATGATGCGTCGCTGGTGTTTGTTTATTCGATTTTGCGTTGCGCACCGGCGTGGCTTTAGGTTGCCAGCCCTCTCTCCGCCCCGGACCTCATCCGTGGCCCCGCCTCAGCGCTAGAATTGGTCTTGGTATCCGTGTCACCCTTGTGTTGGCATAGGAAATCATAACAGCCATCAACATGCACGAAGATCACCAGGCCGAGCAAAAATTGCCAACCGATCCCGGCTCAAGGCCGGGAATGCCACGAGATGAGTGGGCAACGCTCACTCCGGCCGCCCCGGACCTGATCCGGGGCCAATTCAACGGCGGCCAAACCCTGAGGTATTTGCGACAATCGCAACTTACAAGTGGCCAACGCCTAGCCCTACGCCGCGCTGTTTCTTTCTGCGTTCGCGCCACGCAGGCTGGCTTCGGGCGTTCGCAACTCAAATTGGTCCACTGGACCAATTCTACGCTACCAGTCGGTCTGGCCCCTCGCAAAGCTCGGGGCGTTCGTTGCTTAAAAAGCCAAATCATTGGCTTTTTCTGGCCTAACGGCCAACGCTCCTCACTCCCACTCAATAGTCCCCGGGGGCTTTGAGGTCACATCATAGACGACGCGGTTGATGCCTTTGACTTCGTTGATGATGCGTGTGGCGGTGCGGCCGAGGAATTCCATATCGTAATGATAGAAATCGGCAGTCATGCCATCGACCGACGTAACAGCCCGCAGGGCGCATACGAATTCGTAGGTGCGGCCATCGCCCATCACGCCAACGGTTTGCACGGGCAGCAGCACGGCGAATGCCTGCCAGATCTTGTCATATTGGCCAGACTTGCGGATCTCATCGAGATAGATCGCATCGGCTTTGCGCAAAATGTCGGCTTTTTCTTTGTTGATGCCGCCGGGGCAGCGGATGGCCAGGCCCGGTCCGGGGAACGGGTGGCGGCCCACAAAGCTGTCGGGCAGTCCAAGCTCGCGGCCCAGTTCGCGCACTTCGTCTTTGAAAAGTTCGCGCAGTGGCTCGACCAGCTTCAAATTCATCTTTTCCGGCAAGCCGCCCACATTGTGGTGCGATTTGATGGTGACGGATGGACCGCCCGTGAAGCTGACGCTTTCGATCACGTCAGGATAAAGTGTGCCCTGCGCCAAAAACTCAGCACCGCCCACTTTTTTCGCTTCTTCTTCAAAGGTTTCGATGAACAAGCGGCCGATGATTTTGCGCTTTTCTTCCGGGTCCGACTTGCCGTCCAGCTCGCCCATAAAGGTGTCTTCGGCATCCACATGCACCAGCGGGATGTTGTAATGGTCGCGGAACAGGGTCACCACTTCTTCCGCTTCATTCATCCGCAAAAGGCCGTGATCCACAAAGATACAGGTCAGCTGATCGCCAATCGCTTCATGGATCAACACCGCAGCCACAGAGGAATCGACGCCGCCGGACAGGCCGCAAATCACTTTGGCGTCGCCCACTTCTTCGCGGATGCGTTCAATGGCCATTTCGCGATAGGCGGCCATGGTCCATGAATTGTCGCAACCACAGATTTTATGGACGAAATTGGAAATCAGTTTCGCACCATCCGGGGTGTGCACCACTTCGGGGTGGAACTGCACCGCAAAGCGTTTTTTTGCTTCATGGGCGATCAGCGCAAAAGGTGCGCCGGGCGATTTGCCTTTCACCACAAACCCTTCGGGAATATCCACCACGCGGTCGCCATGGCTCATCCACACAGGATATTTCTGGCCCACGTCCCAGACACCTTCAAACAGTGGGCACGGCGCGGTGATTTCCACATCAGCGCGGCCAAATTCGCGGTGGTCGCCGCCTTCAACTTTGCCGCCGAGCGACATGCACATGGCTTGCTGGCCATAGCAGATGCCGAACACCGGCACATCCAGCGCCCAAATGTCGGGGTGGATTTCTGGCGCCATGTCATCGGTCACGCTTGCCGGGCCACCGGAAAGGATCACGCCTTTGGGCTTGAGGGTTTCAAGCTTGTCGCCAAGATTGTTGAAGGGATGAACTTCGCAATAAACGCCCGCCTCGCGTACGCGACGTGCAATAAGCTGGGTCACTTGTGAACCGAAGTCCATAATGAGGATATTTTGGGTGGTGTCGTGGATGATGTCTGTCATGGCGACGCTTTACCCCCAATTGTGAGATTCCGCAACCGGGATTCACGCCGATTCTGGCAAAAAATGAGTGCAATTGACGGTTTTATTTGCCCGGGCTGCCGCGCAACTAGAATTGACCGCCAAATCACCAGCAACGCGCCGATAATGACAAGTGTTGCACCCAGCATCGCCTGCACATTCACGGGTCGAATTTTGAGGTCAAACAGGCCGAAATGATCATAAAGCAGGCTGGCGCAAATCTGTCCCACAATCACCAGCAAAATAAAGGGCGCCACGCCCAAACGTGGCACCGCAAAGATGGACACCAGCACCTGATAAACGCCGACCAGCGCGCCAAGCCACACCCAAGGCGGCATGGTGCGCACCGCCTGCCCATCGGGCATCGGTGCCTTTGTTATGATGGCAACCAAACTGATAGCACAAGTGGCAATCAGAAAAGCCATCAATGTTGCAGTGATGGGATTGCCCAGGCCCACAGCCATGCGGGCATAGATGGGCCCCTGCGCCGCGATCAGCGCGCCGCCCAAAATGGCGGCGACCATCAGCCCGCCGATTAGCCAGCCTGTTGGCATCGGCGCTCATCCAGCGTTTTGTACATGTAGGTGGTGGCATGGAATGCGTCGTCTGTGGCGTTTTTCCCAAAATTGGGAATGATCCCGGCCACCTTATAGCCCATGCGATGATAGAACGGCTCTGCCCCGCCGCCGGTGCGTGTATCCAGCGTGATCTGCCAGCGATGATGGGCCCTAGCCTCCTCTTCCAGCCGCGCGATCAGGTGGTGGGCAATGCCTTTGCGGCGATGGTCAGGATGCACCATCATTTTGGAGACTTCGCCACGATGGGGCTGATTGTCGGGCATGCCCAATATCAATTGCGCCGTGCCCACGGCCCGCCCCTCCTCCAGCGCCAAAAACAAGGCCCGGTCGCCGCTGGCCACGGCGGGACGGATCGTCTCCTGCCAAAATTGTGCTGCCCGCTCGGCGCTGAGCGGTGCGATAAAGCCCACAGCCGCACCGTGGTTGACGGTTTGCTGCAAAATTTCGACCAGATCATCGAAATGCTGATCAAACTGATCCAGCGTGGCGCGCAAAATCTGCATAAATCCTCACACAAGCATAATTAGATACTCCGCGCCGCTATCGGGCGGGGCGATAAATTCAGAACTGGCAAAGAGTTGATAGCGCAGGCAATCGCCTGTCTTCAGGCGAAAATGCTGATCGTCAATGCGGATTAAAAGCGCCCCGTCCAGCATCACCAGATGATGCTCCAGCCCGGCCAATGACGGTTGATCATAAATGATCTGACAGCCCGGCTCCAACCGGCCGCGAATGACCTCGCCCTTTAGCTTGGCCGCGGGAGGCGACACTTTGGTGCGGGTAAAGCCAGTTTTGGCATCGTGCCAAAACTCCTGCTCCTCCTGACGCACCAGCGGCACAAATTCTTGTTCGACCATGGCCATCAGGCGCGACATGGGCAGCCCATAAACGGCGCATAATTTGCCCAACACTTCAGCCGTCGGGCTCACCTCGCCTTTTTCCAAGCGAGACAGCGTGGCCCGGCTAACGCCAGATTGCTGCGCCAATTGATCCAGCGTCAGGTCAGCATCCTGTCGCAATGTTTTCAGTCGTTCCGCCAATTGCGATGTAAAATTGTCCATAGCGCCCTCATATTCTCTAAAATGAGATATTTTCTCATATATGGCAAGCGAAAAATATCTGCCTTTTGCAGCCTTCATTTGGCAATTTATGCGAATTCGCTTGACTTTATCGCCGCATAATGTTGTTTGAGCGCAGATTTGGACCGGCCCGAAATTATTTTTGGCCACGCGCTATCAGAATGACATCCCTGTCATAAGCCGAGCAAAGTTAGTTCATAACGAGACTCGGATGCTGCCGGCGCCAACAACGAAAGATATTCCATTGAGTTTTGAACTATTCGGCTTAGCGAAGCCGATTCTTGCCGTTTTGCCTAAACTTGGGTTGAACGAGCCCACCCCTATCCAATCCAAAGCCATTCCGGCTGCCTTGGATGGGCGTGATATTGTGGGCCTTGCCCAAACCGGCACTGGTAAAACCGCAGCCTTTTCGCTGCCGATCGTGCATAAGCTGCAAGCCCAAGGGCCTGCGCCGAAAAATAAGCGCTTGCGCGCCTTGATCCTTTCGCCAACCCGTGAGTTGGCGGCTCAGATTCACGAATCTGTGCGCAATTACTCTGCCCGCACCAATTTGCGCGTAGCCACCATTGTTGGCGGCGTGTCCTATCGGGTGCAGAAAAACCAGTTGCAGCAAGGCGTTGATATTCTGATCGCCACCCCAGGCCGCTTGCAAGATATGTTGAAGCAAAATGCTTTGACGCTTGATGACGTGCAAATGGTGGTGCTTGATGAAGCCGACCAAATGCTCGACATTGGTTTCTTGCCCGCCATTAAAGAGATCCTGAATTTGACGCCAACTGAGCGTCAAACCATGTTGTTCTCTGCCACCATGCCGAAAGAAATTCGCAAGCTGAGCAATTCCCATTTGCACCAGCCGCTTGAAGTGTCTGTGCCGTCAAACAAACCGACTGCCGACAAAATCGAGCAGTGTGTCATTTCGATGAGCAAAGCTGACAAGATTGAAGCGATTTCTGATGTGCTGTTGGAGCATGAAGACAAAACCGCCATCGTATTCACCCGCACAAAGCGCGGTGCCGACAAAGTGGCCAAACGTCTTGGCGTTTCGGGCATCAAAGCCCAGGCCATTCATGGCAACAAGTCGCACAATCAGCGCGAGCGCGCCCTAAAGCAATTCAAAAAAGGCGCCTGCAAGGTGCTTGTGGCCACCGATATTGCCGCCCGCGGCATTGACGTGCCCGGCGTTGGCCTTGTGGTCAATTATGAATTGCCGGAAGTGGCGGAAAGCTATGTACACCGCATTGGCCGCACGGCCCGTGCCGGCGCATCTGGTTTGGCGATTTCCTTCTGTGATCCGGAAGAGCGGCCCTATCTGGGCCTGATCCAGCGCCTTGTGCAGTTGGATATTCCTGCCGTGGATATGGAAGGCGAAGAAGTGGAAATTGAAATTCCACGCGGCGCCCCACCAAAACGTAATCAACGCCGTGGTCGCGGTGGCCCACCACGTGGTGGCCGCAATCGCAATGGCGGTGGTGGTCGCGATGGCCAACACAAAAATGCAGCCCCGAAAAACGGCCCACGCAAAGGCGGCAAGCCACAACGCAGCCGCAAGCCACGCCGTGACGCTGCGTAGTTTGGTTGACGGGTAAAGATTTGAAAGCCGCTGGATTTTCCGGCGGCTTTTTTTATGGGCTGTGTGGTTTATGGCGTTTAGCGTGTTTGGAGCGCCAATATTGATTATGCAATATTATCAAGAAAAACGCCATCACAACTAGATAAGCCCAAACTGGAAAAGCCAGCAAGGCGAAGTAGCTTAACACCACGCCCAATCCCACAAGTGTGACACAAAACTGCTTCCCTAGCGGGACATTAGGCAATGCGGTATGATGATCCTTTATGTCAGGATCAAAACCATAGAATGCAAATGAAAAGGGCGTTTCTAAAACCATAGATAAAAAGACCAGAATAAAGGCCCAAACTGAAGTCGGTACAAGTTTATCGTTTACCGCTTATAAAAGCCATTGACCGCAAACAAAGATGGCGGTGGATATTACTGGTAGGTGCTGTCGCCTTGTAACAAGGTGCACCCAAAATAGCTTGGCGAAATCTTTCATTTCAAAAACCACGTTAAGCAATGTGGTCACTCTAAAAAGTGCGTTGTCGATTTGTAAGCTGATGTGTCTGCAAGATGCATTCAATTGATCCCGGCTCAAGGCCGGGATGGTGACGGGGAGGCATGAGCTTGAATAGCGCTCATCCCGAACCTCCTGCGACAGCTGTCCTACAGCTACACAAGATGCTTTTGCCAGCTTCACCGCCCCGGACTTGATCCGGGGCCAGTCGGCGTTTCGATGCGACCCGCCTTCTCCTCAACCACTACGTCATTGCGAGACTTGATCTTGCAATCCATTCCACCTGTAGTCTTGGCACAAGTTTGACCAAATTTGCGCTGACCCTGCGCTGCGGCCAATGTGAAATGGACCCCAAGATCAAGTCTTGGGGTGACGGCGGTGCGTGTGGTGATGCTGAGGAGAACGGGGGATGCTGGTCGAATAGCTTCCCAATATTGCTGAATTTCAGGCAGCATATTGCGAGGCCACTATTTGGGGCAAACCCGGACTTGATCCGGGGCCAAAACCACACGCCGTGCGCCCCTTGACCAATATCAACTCATCAGCAGCGCCGCATGCTAATCTATTGCCATGACTCAGGATGAAATCATTGATTGGCTATTGGCCGACGATCCGGCCATTCAGTATCAGACCTATCGCGACCTTCTCGATGAGGGGCGGCCCGATATTCGTGCGCGCATTGCCACGGAGGGTTGGGGCGCGCAGTTTTTGGCGGCGCGCGGGTCTGACGGGGTTTGGGGCGATCGCTTTTATCAACCCAAATGGATCAGCTCGCACTATACGCTGCTTGATCTGAAACTGCTGAATATTGCCCCGGATCATGCCGCCATTCGCGACAGCATTCGCAAGATTTTTGCTGAGCAAAAGAGCGATGATGGCGGCATTCGATGCGGGCAGTCCGACCCCCGCAGCGATGTTTGTGTCAATGGCATGGTGCTGAACTATGCCAGCTATTTTGGCACACCTGCGGAAGAGTTGACCTCAATTGTCGATTTTCTGATCGACCAGCATATGCAGGATGGCGGATTTAACTGCCGCTCCAACCGCGCCAAGCCGCATCATAGTTCCCTGCACTCCACCGTCTCGGTATTGGAAGGCATTCATGAATATCTCGTCAACGGCTACACCTACCGCGCGGCAGAATTAAAAAACTGCGCGGCTGCGGCGCGCGAGTTCATGCTGCTGCACCGCTTTTATAAGTCGGACCGCACTGGCGAGATTATTCGCAAGGACTTTTTGCAACTCAGCTTCCCGCCGCGCTGGTACTATAACATCTTGCGCGCCCTAGATCATTTTCAGGCCGCGCGGGTGCCCTGGGATGACCGGATGCTAGACGCGATAGATGTGTTGCGGGCCAAACGACACAAAGATGGCCGCTGGCGCACCGAAGCGGCCCGCGCCGGCCAAGTACATTTCAAAATGGAAAAAGGTCGCCAGCCCAGCCGCTGGACCACATTGATGGCACTGCGGGTGTTGCGAGCCTATTCGGCTAATGGGGAGAATTGATCCCGGCTCAAGGCCGGGATGGAGTTGGGAGGGGACCGACAGGTATGCAGCACAATATGCATTGTCGACCTGAGCCGCGCACCTATGAAGACTCACATGCCCTCGCCAGTCTCACCGCCCCGGACATGATCCGGGGCCAGTTGGCGTTTCAGGTGCGGCACGTCCTCTCCCCACACACATCGTCATTGCAATACTTGATCTTGCAATCCATTCCAACTCATGTCTTGGCATGAGTTTGGCCAAAATTGCGCTCACCCTGCGCTGCGGCCAATGTGAAATAGCCCCCAAGATCAAGTCTTGGGGTGACGGCGGTGGGTATGACGAAGCTGAGGAAAGCAGTGAAAGAGAATGTTCGAATAAAGGGCGTCAATAATTGCAATATGGCGGGTACATTACCGCAGTCATGCGAACAGTCGATTGCAAAGCCTCCATTTGGGGCCGCCCCGGACTTGATCCGGGGTCATGTTACGGAAGCTGATCCCGGCTCAAGGCCGGGATGGCCGTACAGTTAGCTATTGCCCGAAATTTTCTTGGCGCGCGCCTAGCTTACCGCTTTCAACTCACCTGCTTGCCGGTCCGCAGTGGGCAATTGATCAAATTTGGCAATGGCGGCGCACAGCGCGGTAAAGCAATTGCGGTCGATGGCGTCGTCCACCATTTCACGCATAATGTTGAGCGCTTTGGGCACGGGCATTGCTGCGCGGTAAGGTCGATCGGCAGTCAGCGCATCAAAAATATCGGCCACGGTGACAATGCGCGTGTCCATATCTATTTCATCGCCCTTTAATCCAAACGGATAGCCCTTACCGTCCAATCGTTCATGGTGACCGCCAGCCACCGGTGCAATATCGCCGAATGCGCGGATATTGGCCAAGATGTCTTTCGAATAGACGGGGTGTTTCTTAATTTCGGCAAACTCTTCGTCATTCAGTCGTCCTGGTTTATCCAAAACCGAGTTGGATACGCCCAGCTTGCCAATATCGTGCAAGAGGGCTGCCCGGCGCAGCCAGCGACGCTTTTCTTCCGCATAGCCCATTTGTTCGGCGATCAAATCGGCAAACAGGGTCACCCGTTCGGAATGGCCTGCGGTAAACGGGCTTTTGCTGTCCACCACTTGAGCGAATGCTTGCGCAATATCGTCGAGATAGTCTTCGTCCGCAATCCGGGCGCTCTGGCCGGGTTCAAATCTATAAATAATGTCCGAGAGATCGTTACGGGCGAGCGTCTGCCAATAGGCCTCATCAGTTTCAAGCGCGAGAAAAGCATCCACCACTTTGGGGTTGAACCAGGTGCCCGCCCGGCTGCGCACCGCCTTGATGGCCTCGTCGCGTCCGTCATTCATAAAGAACACGTCCACCACTTGTCCCAACAGCGCAATCTGCGAGTAGAGCGGAATTTCAAGCCCCTGCAACTTGTCGGGCTGGCCCGTGCCGTCCCAATGTTCATCTAGGCTCAAAATGCCCTGCTGTACCGCATCGTTGAAATGCATTTGCCGTGCGATGGCCGCGCCGCGCTGGCAGCGCGTCTCGATCAGTTCACGGGTGATCTGACCACCGTGACGCAGCGTGGTGATAATCGATCTGAACTTATCGGCCATATTGGCTTTTACGCCCGACTGGGTGATCACAAAATTGAGCACTTGCGGCAGGCTGCCATCGACCTTTTTGAACTCATTCTTAAAGGTCAGATCGTCGGCCAGATAATGGGCACAGATGCGCGCTGCATTGCTGGAACAGCCTAAATCCTTGAGCAAAATCGTGTAATACAGATCGGACAATTGGCCCGACTTGAGCCCCATTTGCTGTCCCACATGCAACCCCGTCCAACAGGCGCGCACGCAATGGCCCACCGGTTGCCCCTCGGTAATGTCGAGCGCATGGCTGAGCGCGGCCAATAATTCGGCCAGATGAATCTGCTGCTGTGGGGTCCCAGAACTCATGGTTGCCTCGAAAACTTGATTGTCGTTCAAGCTATCAGGCAAGGTTAAATTTTTCGCTAAAACGCTAACAATTTTAAGCGTTGCGGAGCATCACGGCGAAATAAAAACCATCGGTGTTCGTGGTGCCCGGGGTCAGGGTGATCGATTTCAGATCAGACGACCAGGGCTGTGGTTTGTCAAAGCCATAAAGGTCTTGCCAGACTTCCCCTGCCGACACCAATTCAAAGCTGGGGTTTTCATCGAGAAAGGCATAGATTTGCCCCTCATTTTCTTCCGGAAACACCGAGCAGGTAATATAGATCAAGAAGCCGCCCACTTTCACAAAGGGAATCGCTTGCGAGAGTACTTCTTCCTGCTCGCGCAGGCGCACATCCAGCTGTTCGCGGCTGAGGCGCCATTTGGCATCGGGTCGCCGCCGCCAGGTGCCGGAACCGGTGCACGGCGCATCCACAACCACTTTATCCATGCTGTCCAGCAGATCATCCAGCGATCCATCGTCCGGCTGGCGCACTTGGATATTGTGCGCCCCGGCGCGTTTGATGCGCTCAAAAATCGCCGAGAGGCGTTTGCGGTCGCTGTCATAGGCAAAAATCTGGCCCTTATTTTCCATGGCCGCCGCCATGGCGAGGCTTTTGCCCCCGGCCCCAGCGCAAAGGTCCAGCACCTTTTCGCCCGGCCGCGCAAAGATCAGGTCAGCCACGATCTGGCTGCCCTCGTCCTGCACTTCATACCAGCCTTTTTGGTAGCCCTCTTCCGCCTGCACATTGGGTGTACGCGCGTCAGTTGTGCCAGCCTTTAGGCGCACGCCATTCAGTGCGATTTCAGTTGCTACAGGTTTCACGCGCTTAAGCGCTTTGAGCACCTTGTCACGATTGGCCTTTAGCGTATTCACCCGCAAGTCGACTGGCGGACGCGTGGCCAGCGCCTGGCCCTCAGCCACCCACTCCTCATCAAAATTGCGTTCGAATGAGTTTTGACACCATTCCGGAATATCGGCTTGCACATGCAGCGGCGCATCGGCCAGCGGGTTTGCGCGCGTAAGCGTGGCGATTTCTTTATCGCTCAACGGTTCGGGCGCAAATTTGTCGCCCTCAAACATGGCGTGCAAGCTTTTAGGCGTTTCGCCCCAATCGCGGATCAGGGTGGCAAAGGCCAGATGGCGCCCCGTGTCGCCGCCAGCGACATGGGCGTTGCTCAGCTTTTTGCGCAAAGCGTCATAAACAATATTGCCGATGGCCGCGCGGTCTCCCGAGCCGGCAAAGCGATGCGACAAGCCCCAATCCTTCAGCGCATCGGCCACGGGCCGTTTGCGCTTTTCAATGTCATTGAGCACTTCAATCGCTGCACTTAATCTGCCGGGTAACCGCATTTTCGCCTCACAAAACCAACATCAGCTCAATCACCAGGTCAATCCACCCAATGGTGAGCAACACCAACCCGGCAAAATAAGCATAGAACCGGCGATATACACGGTTTGTGGTGCAATGGATATAGGCGTGCACATAACGGCTTAAAACAAAGCCGAATGCGCACAACAAAAAGATGCCGGGCACGAACCGCACCGCAAAGCAAATCGCCACCGCCGCATAAAACAGCACAGGTAATTGAAACTGGTTGTTGAAATTATTCGAAACTTGCTGCGACTTTTCGGGCCAATTGCCATCATGCAGCGCGATGTCTGCCACCTTCACCTCGCCCGCCTGCACCAGGGGCAGCCGCAGCCGCCCCAGATAAAACAGCACCCCGAACGTCAGCGCAACTTGCGCAAAAGTGATCAGCAATAAAAGCTTCTCAAAGCCTGACATTAACGCCCACCGCGATAGTTCGGGCTCTCGCGGGTGATGGAGACATCATGCACATGGCTTTCGCTCAGTGATGCGCCGGAGATTTGCACAAATTGCGCTTCTTCGCGGAAGGTCTTCAAATTGGGCGAACCGGTATAGCCCATGGCGGCACGCAATCCCCCGGCCAATTGGTGCAACACATTGCCTGCCGGGCCTTTATAGGGCACTTGCCCTTCAATGCCTTCGGGCACCAGCTTCATGCTGTCGCTGACTTCCTGCTGGAAATAACGGTCAGCCGAGCCGCGGGCCATGGCGCCCACAGAACCCATGCCGCGATAGGATTTATAGGAGCGACCCTGATAGAGATAAACTTCGCCAGGGCTTTCGTCTGTGCCCGCCAAGAGCGAGCCGACCATGGCGCAATTTGCCCCACCGGCCAAGGCCTTAGCCAAATCCCCTGAGAATTTGATTCCGCCGTCGGCGATGATCGGAATGCCGGTCTTTGCCGCCTCTTCGGCACATGCCATCACGGCCGCTAATTGCGGCACACCAACACCCGCCACGATACGGGTGGTGCAGATGGAGCCTGGCCCAATGCCCACTTTCACTGCGTCCGCGCCCGCATCAATCAAAGCGCGGGTGGCTTCGGCGGTGGCCACATTGCCCGCCACGATCCGGACCTTGGAATTCTCTTTTTTCAGGCGCGACACCACTTTGGCCACTTCGGTGTTGTGGCCGTGGGCCGTGTCGATCACCAGCAAATCCACTTCCGCGTCAATCAGGTGCAAAGAGCGATCATAGCCCTTGTCGCCCACGGTGGAGGCGGCCGCGCAGCGTAAGCGGCCCTTACTGTCTTTAATGGCGTTCGGGTTCAGTTGCGCTTTTTCAATGTCTTTCACGGTGATCAGACCGACGCAATGATAATTGTCGTCCACCACCAACAGCTTCTCGATCCGGTTGGCGTGCAGCAAGCGCTTGGCTTCATCCTGCGTCGAGCCATCCTTAACCGTCACCAGATTTTCATGGGTCATCAGTTCAGAAATGGGCTGCTTCATATTATCGGCAAACCGCACATCGCGGTTGGTCAGAATGCCCACCAGCTTGCCCACATTGCGGCCGCCCAGGCCGCCATTTTCCACCACGGGCACGCCGGAAATATTGCGCTGCTCCATTATCGCCAATGCCGCCTCAAGCGGGGCTTCAGGCCCAATAGTGATTGGATTCACCACCATGCCGCTTTCAAAATGCTTGACCTGTTTGACCTGCTCGGCCTGCTCTTCCGGGGTTAGGTTGCGGTGGATCACCCCCATGCCCCCAGCCTGGGCCAGCGCAATGGCCATTTTGCTTTCAGTCACCGTGTCCATGGCGGAGGACAGGATGGGCAAGGTCAACTCAATATCTTTGGTGACATTGGTGCGGATATCCACATCGGCGGGCATCACGCTGGATTCAGCGGGCTGCAACAGCACGTCGTCAAAAGTTAAAGCGATATCGCCGGTTGCGGTGGAAATGATTTTTGCCACGGGTCGAGCCCTCCGTCGGAAGCAGATTTTTCGGAACGATCACAGGACGGTGGGGGGAAGCGCCACCATACTATGGTTGGCGAGGGTCAATACCACGCGTCTCCCCTTTTGCATAGAGGGGCAGCACTTAATTTTTAAGACAGTTTTAAGAAAGTGGGACTACCCCGCCTCTAGGCGAACGGAATAAACCATTGAAGGGCAAAAAATAGTTCGAGCACATGATAAAGTATCTATTTTCAACTCGGCCACGCCTCGCGCAAACAATGGGTTTTCAGCTAAGCAACTCCGTTTGTAAACCGCCTGTTAACCCTAACAAATTATTAATAGGACCGTGATTCTAGGGGGCTGAACCAATGACCAAACTCAAATCTATTCTTACACTTTCCGCCACAACATTGTTAATGGTTGGTTCTGCGCTGGCAGGCGATGCGATCGACTATCCGCCATTGCCAACAGAATATGTACAGGTTGGATTTGATTGGGAAGGGTTTTATGCCGGCGTTGGCATCGGTGGCGCAAATATAAATGGTGACACCATGGCTCAGCTTGATGCCATTGTCGGCGTGAATGTAACGCAAGACGATTTCCTGATCGGTGCAGAAATTTGGCTAGGCGGCTATCGCGATCAAGGTTCTGGCGCAATGGGCGGCAGTGGTGGCATCGAGGCGCGCGCAGGTTATTTGTTCACGCAGGATGTGCTGGCCTATGCGGGCATTGGTCGACATTTTTACGACACTGGCGACCAATATACGTCCATCGGCCTTGGCACCGAGTTTGTGGTTTCCGATCAAGTTACGCTTGATTTCGAATATAAATATCTCGGTTGGTCCGACACCGGCAACACCGGCCACAGCTTCGGCGCGTCTGCCCTCTGGCACTTCTAAGTCGTCACAACATTTAGGTTTTGATCCCCGACTTTTGTCGGGGATTTTTTCATCTGGCTTCAATGAGACGGAAAAATCCCGCAATTGTCGTGCAAGAGATTCACGACCTTTGGTCCCGGATCAGGTCCGGGACCGCCACCCCGTTTGGACAGGTTAGGTAACCTCATTTGCGTGAAGGCTTAGTCAACCCAAATATTAGTCAGACTTTTTACACTCACCTCGGAGGGCACAGCCTTGCGACGTCCCATGACGCTCCCGCCCCAGAGGCCGTCCCGGACTTGATTCGGGACCAAACTGCGTCAAACCATAAAAACAGCAAATCACACATTTCAAGCAATTTCGCACAATTTTAAGTTGTGCCTATTTCGCGACTGGCAGACCACATTGCGACCGTGCCATCGATTAACACACTGAATTAAAGTGATTATTCAACTTTGAAGACACAATCGCCTTAATCCCTACCTGTCTGCCACGGCAAAAACTTATCCCCGCCCCTCAAGACCGTGATAAAATCATATTCATCTTCCGCCCCATGCGGTTTGTTGACGAACAGACGGGGTATATGCGGCGCTTGAGCAGCAAGAAGGGAGAAACGGTGGGTTAGCCGGACGCGGTGGCCGCGCCGCCATGTTGGTTTTGCCCGACACCGAGGGCGTCCTTTTGAGGATGGGGATATTGGGTCAGCACCTCGAACCGGCTTGGCTGAGCGAAAAATGCCGTTGGCGCGAGATGGGAATAGGCTCATTTTTCTGCGCAACCACACGAGTTTTGCACCATCTCGTGCCCCGCAAATGATCCCCCGAATGCTGTGCATGTCGGGCGCTTTGGTATGGGCGGTATTCGTGAGTTGGTCCCGCATCAAGTCCGGGACGGCCTCAGGGAGGGGCGATATGGCATATTCCCGAACCGCACAATCTGGGGCACAAGCCAAAAATCCTCAGCAACTGCCAAAGGGTCTAGATCACCATGAAGAGGAAACACCAACCCCGACACACAACATGGCCGTCCCGGACTTGATCCGGGACCAAACGACACCAAACCGCAGCCACCACCAAGCTATACCCCCAATCCAGAGCCAAACTCATGCGGATGCTGCACGCCGCCATCACCAATTTCATCCCATGCCGCGCGGGAATTGGTGAAAATATGATGGGCGACACGCAGATTTTCACCGCCTTCGGTGATCAATCCAACCGGCACATACAGCTTGGTATCATCATTGCGGCCGGGCAAGGTGGAGCCACAGATCTGGCAGAACCAGCCTTCCCAATCCGCGTCGGGCTTTTTCCAATATTGGATATGCTCCTGCCCGCGCAGCCAGGTGAACTCCTCATTCATCACGAGCACAAGCGCCATGCCATTATTGCCCGTCGCCTTGCGGCATATAGAGCAATGACAAATAATAACATCCTGAATGGGCTTATGAATTTCAAACGCCACTGCGCCACAATTGCATTCACCTTTGGCCATACATGCCTCCTTATTGGCCAAAACTATAGCCATGCCCACGGTTCAAACACAATGCAGGTCACACATACAACGTCGCGTAATCAGATAAAAATTCATCCGGGGTGACAGGGATGCAGAAGAGCGTTAGACTGGTTGGACCACTGAATCAAAAAGACATAATCCATGCAAGATCGCATCACGCCGCTCATCTTGGCGGTGGCGCTGTTTATGGAGTTGATGGATGCCACCGTCATCGCCACAGCCCTGCCCGCTATCGCTGCCGATATTGGCACCGACCCGATTTCATTGAAACTCGCCCTGGCCTCTTATCTGGTGGCGCTGGCGATCTTTATTCCCATAAGCGGTTGGATGGCGGATCGGTATGGCGCCCGCAATGTGTTTCGCGGGGCGATTGTGGTGTTTATGCTGGGCTCGCTGGCCTGCGCCTTTGCCGACTCGCTGTTCACCTTTGTCGCGGCGCGGTTCCTGCAAGGCATGGGCGGTTCGATGATGACGCCGCTGTCGCGGTTAATTCTGATCCGCAACACGCCGAAAAAGGATTTGATCCATGCCTGGGCGTGGCTCACCATGCCAGCCCTGTTCGGGCCCTTGGCCGGGCCGCCGGTGGGGGGCTTCCTCACCACCTATTTCTCCTGGCATTGGATTTTCTATATCAATATCCCGATCGGGCTGATCGGCATTGTGCTGGCCAGCAAATATCTGCCGGGCACCGGCTATCGCGACAAGCGAAAGCTCGATATTGTCGGCTTTCTGCTCACCGGCACCGCCTTCTCCGGCATTATTTTCGGCCTGTCCGTTATTTCCATGCCCGCCCTGCCGCCCATATTTGGCGCCAGCGTTGCAGCGGCGGGCTTTGGCGCGGGCTATATTTATTGGAGGCATGCGCGTCGGGTGGACGAGCCAGTGCTTGATTTAAAAGTGTTTGAGGAACCGATCTACCGCACTTCAATTGTCTCCGGCTTTATTTATCGCATCGCTGGCGGGGCCTTTCCGTTCCTGTTTCCGCTGATGCTGCAGATCGGCTTTGGCTATACGCCGTTCGAAAGTGGCATGATCGCCTTTATCGGCGCCGCCGGTGCCATCATCATGAAGTTCTTCTTGAAGCCCGCGCTGCAACAGTTTGGCTTTAGAGTCCTTTTGATTGTCGCGGTGATCATGTCGACGCTATTGGCCGTCACCCATGGCTTCTTCACCGCGCAAACACCAATCTGGGTGATGATGTCGATCCTGCTGTTTATGGGCTTCTTCCGTTCCATGTTCTACACCTCGCTCAACACCCTCACCTTCTCTGAAACACCAGAACATCAATCTGGCTCAGCCACGGTGATCAGCTCGGTCAGCATTCAATTGGCCTTCGCCTTGGGCGTAGCATTTGCCGCGCTGTTGCTCGATGTGTTCTCGCTGATCAATGGCACCGAAGTGGGTGTGCGCGAAATGCAGCTGGCCTTCTTCGTGCTGGCGGCGATCACTGCAATGACCATGTGGCCTATATTGGGACTGTCAAAACAGGTGGGCGACGATGTGTCTGGCCATAAGGCCAAGGTCAAGCCAATGGCCTGATCGCCAAGGGTCAGGACCTAGTCCTGCTTGCCCTTAAAGCCTTTGGCGATCAGATAGCTCTCAGATGAATCCTGTCGCGAGGCCGGAGGCTTGGCATGGAACGTTGATTTGAAATGGCGCTTAAGGTGCGCCAGCAATTCATTCTCGGTACCGCCCTGAAATACTTTGGCGACAAAGGCACCATCGGGCTTCAGGATTTGAATGGCGAAGTCCGCCGCCAGTTCGACGAGCGCCATAATGCGCAAATGGTCCGTCGCTTTGTGGCCGGTGGTGGGCGCCGCCATATCGGAGAGCACTAGATCGACCTTGTGACCACCCAGCGCATCGATCAGCATCTCGGGCGCGTCATCATCGTTGAAATCCTTCTGGAGGAAGATCACACCGGGCATCGGTTCCATTTCAAGATAATCAATGCCGACAATTTTCGGATCGTCGGCATCTGCACCCATAATTTCGGTGGCAACTTCGCACCAGCCGCCAGGGGCGCAGCCAAGATCCACGACACGCATGCCGGGGCGCAAAATATTGTGCTTTTCATTAAGCTCAATCAGCTTATAGGCCGCACGGGAGCGACGCCCTTCTTTTTTGGCGCGCTGCACATAGGGGTCGTTCAATTGGCGTTGCAGCCACAAGGTAGAGGAGATTTTGCGGCCCTTGGCGGTCTTGACCCGCGTCTTAAGGCTGCGATCTGAAGCTTTTGACTTGGCCTTGCCGGCCGCTTTGGCAATCGCTTTGCCTCGGGCCTTCTTGCCGCCACCACCGGGCTTGTTTGGCTTCTTGCTCATGATGGTTTCGCCCCCTCATTGCGTTGCTTTTGGGGTTTCCTGTTGCCCCGGGCACTGCGTCCAGGCCGTTTCGACCATACGCGGTCCTCTGACATTAAGGAGATCAAAATGCCTTCACGCAACCCACGGTCTGCGACGCGGATGCGGTCACATGGCCATTCCCGCCGGATCGCTTCAAAAATAGCACAGCCGGGAATCACCAAGTCAGCGCGCTCGCGGCCGATGCAAGCGTTGGCGACGCGGCGGTCATAGTCCATGTTCAACAACACGCGCATCGTGTCGATCACATGCTGTTCGCCCATCCAAAGGCCATCCACTTTGGAGCGGTCATATCGGTCCAACCCAAGGTGCAGACCGGCCAGGGTGGTTACGGTGCCGGAGGTGCCCACAAGGTGCATTTTATTCTCGGCAATGGCACGCTTCAGCTTCTCGCGGCCCTTAAATTTCTTCAAAAAGGTACGCACATATGCGATCATTTCCTCAAAGCTTTCGGGGGTAACATTGACCCCGTCAAACTTTTCAGCGATCGAAACAACGCCCACCGGAAGCGATTGCCAAGACCGGATAGAGGCAGCCATTTTGCCACGAGCTTTCGGGCGTCCGCCGCGGAAATCCAACCACGCCAATTCGGACGAACCGCCGCCAATATCGAAAATCACGGCACCGCTCACGCCCGGATCAACAAGATCAGCGCAACCAGTAACGGCCAGTTGGGCTTCGGTCTTGCGGTCGACCACCTCCAGTTCAATGCCGGTTTCAAGCTGGATGCGCTGCAAAAACTCTTCCGCATTGTCGGCGGAACGGCAGGCTTCGGTGGCGATCAAACGCAATTTGGCAATGCGATGATTGCCTATTTTGGTTTGACATTGCTTGAGCGCATCAATGGTGCGATCCATGGCGGCCTGGGTCAGCGATCCCGTGGTGGACAGGCCCTCCCCCAAACGCACGATTCGGGAAAATCCGTCCACAACCTTAAAGCCGCTATCGGTGGGTCGAGCCAGCAAAAGCCGACAATTATTGGTGCCCAAATCCAAGGCACCATAAATATTTGGCTTGGCGGGGCCACGCACGGATTTGTGGCGTTGGCCATTTCGTTTATGGGTCCGCGATTGGCCAGGAGAAGGCCGTTGGCCGCCTCTGGCGTGTTGGTCCTTGGGACCAGTTGCCAAGTGCCCCTCATCTGTGCCCTTTATAGAAGGGTGTGATGGGCTTTTCTGGTTTGCGGACCGAATCTTTTCGGTCACTCTATATTTGCTCCATCCAGTCCGGGTCGCTACGCTGAAAGCGGCGCCCCAATGACGATGTGTTACGTGTTGAAATCAAATCTAGAGCAAAGGGTTCAAATGCGCAATGGTGAAAGATATTCGGATTTTGCAGGAAAACTTAACTTTTTGAAGAAGAATATATTCTAAAATCTTGATGTAATATAATTTATTTCAAACCTTGCGCGTCGTCCAATTTAGTTGGTGATCACATGTTTAAAAGACTATTAGAGACCATCCGATCAGAAAAAGAGCTCTCAGCGACCATTCGGGCGCAGCTTGTTGATGGGCTGTTTCATCCCTTTGCCTCGTTAATTTCAGGGGCTGTCGCTGGGCTGTTTATTGCCGCCGTATTGTCCTTCACTGCAAATGATCAACTGGTTGTGAACCTCGCCTATGCGGTGGTGCTGATTGCCCTCGGACGAATTGCGCTGGGCGTTTATTATTTGCGGTCGGGGCAGCCGGTAACCCCTCACAATGTTAATCAATGGGAATGGGCCTATGCCATTGGTGGTACTGCCTTTTCGCTTTGTTTGGGCATGGTAACTTTGTTCGCAGTGTTGCGTGTTGATAATGGCGCGATCCACTTGATGCTGACCACCACGACGGCAGCCTATGCTGCTTCCATCGCGGGCCGCAATGCCAGCCGCCCCTGGGTGGCGCTCGGGCAGCTCTACTTTGCATCTGTCCCAATGGGGCTGGGTCTGATTCTGCATGAAACCCTGTTCTACGAAGTGGTTGGCGCGGCGCTACTCATCTTCATGTTTGGCATGACAGATATCACCCTGGCCGTGCGCAAAACAATTATCAACGCATTGGAAACACGAGAAAAAAATAAAGAGCTTGCCGATTCATTCGAACAGCAGGCCAATCTGTTTGATGGCGCGCTTAAAAACATGTCGCATGGGCTTTGCATGTTTGATCGCGACAATAAGCTGTTGGTGTGGAACCCGATTCTTTGTGACATTTTGCGTTGCCCACCCGAAAGGCTGCATAAAGGCGAATCTTTCCAAGAAGTGCTCGAGCTCATCCATCCTGCAGATCGCGATCATTTCGTATTTGATGGCGATCTTGATAAGGACCGGGCGAAGGCCAATTTTGAACACACCATCCAGTTGGAAGACGGCCGCTATGTCGACGTCTCATCACGGCAGACCTCCACAGGCAACAGGGTGCTGGTATTCGCCGACGTGACAGAACAAAAGGAAGCCGAAGCCCAAATTCGGCACTTGGCATTGGTTGACCAGTTGACCGGCTTGATGAACCGGACCTCCCTGCAAACCAGTTTTCGCAACTTGCTGAAAAATAACCACTCTGATCAAGAGATCGCTGTTTATTTTATTGACCTGGACCACTTTAAAAATGTGAACGACACGCTCGGTCATCCAGTCGGTGATGATTTGTTGCAACAAGTGGCCAAGCGCATCTGCGATGTTTGCCTTGACGAATGCGAAGTGGGCCGAATGGCCGGGGACGAGTTTTTGGTGATGCAAAAACTGACGCCTCATGCGCGGACGCCAGAGATTTTGTCGAGCCAGATCATAGAAGCACTGAAGCAGCCCTTCAATGTGGCCTCGCACTATGTGCGCATCGGCGCCTCCATCGGGATTGCGATCTCTCCAAAGGATGGTGAGGATGCGGCGCTGCTGCTCAAACGGGCCGACATGGCGCTTTATGCCGCGAAGAATATGGGGCGAAATCGATATGAGTTTTTTGAGCAAAAGATGGATCAAAAAGCTCAGCAAGATCGCGCCTTGGAGCTCGACATCAAATATGCGCTGGAAGAAAATCAGTTCCGCTTGGCCTTCCAGCCCATTGTGGATGCGAATACCTTGGAAATCTCAGCGTTTGAAACACTGATACGCTGGACCCACGAAAAACGGGGGCGCGTTGCCCCTTCTGTATTTATTCAGGTGGCCGAACAGACCGGACAAATCATCGACATTGGCCGTTGGGTTCTGAGTGAGGCGATCAAATGCGCTTCCAAATGGCCAACGGATACGCCGATCGCCATCAATTTTAGCGCCGTTCAGTTTCAAGACACCGATTTTCCGAAGTATCTGAAATCACAGTTACGGCGCTTCAAGGTTAAGCCGGAACGTGTGTCGCTTGAGATCACAGAAACCGCCTTCTTTCAGGATGAAATGGCTACACTTGATATTTTGCGCCAGTTCCGCGCCATTGGCGTCAATATTTCACTGGACGATTTTGGAACCGGGTTTTCTTCGCTCTCACAGTTGCGCACTTTCCCCTATCACAAGATCAAAATTGACGGATCGTTTGTGCGCGATCTGGAGAGCAACACCAGCTCCAAAGCTGTTGCTACAGCGGTGGCACATATTGGGCAGGCGCTCAATATACGAGTTGTGGCGGAGTGCGTTGAGTCACAAGAGCAAATGGACTATTTGCGCGAAGCTGGCGTAAGCGAGATACAAGGTTTTTATTTGTGCCGACCGCTCAACAATGAAGATACGACCAGCCTGCTGGAAATCGGCAAAGGCAAATTTGATTCAGATTTCCTGAAGCAGGTTAAGACGCGGAGCGAAAACGCCGCGGCGCAATAGACCGCTCTGTATAATTAAAAATCATCATCGCCCGCTACTCAGCAGCGGGCGATGTTTTTTTGGATTGGGCTGCCACTAGCCGATGCATCACCTTCAGTTCCCGGGCCGAAATCCGCATACCGGCGTCCGCCCAAAGGGAAACAACATCGTCCAATTCCTCAAACGGAATTGGGTTGGCACGTTTGGCGGCCTTGCGGTAGGTGCACAAGGCGGCGTGCTTATGCTCATTTTTGGCAATGAAACGTTGCACAGCTCTCAGCCCCTGCCCTTTTTCAGCCAAAATATGAACAACACCCATTTCGTATAGCTCTTCAGCCGTCAGGGTGCGGCCAGTGCGCACCAGTTGCTCTGCTTTAGCAAAGCCAAGTGATCGGCCAAGGAAGGTTAGCGCCCCCATGCCAGGGAAAAGGCCGAACATCTGCTCTGGGAACCCGAACTTTGTGCCCTCTTCAGCGCAAATATAGTCAAACGACAGCAAAGATTCGAAACCGCCGCCCAATGCGTCACCTTGCACCAGCCCCACCGTCAGAACTTCGCTGTCAATACTGCGCCAATTGTTGTGCAAAATCTCAATGCAGGAGCGACCATATTCGTAGAGCCCATCCCGATCCTGATTATCAATACATTGGGAGAAATAGTTCAGATCGCCCCCCAAGCAGAAAAAATCCGGATGTCGCGAGCCGAGCACGACAAATTTGAAGTGCTCGCCCATTTCCTCTTTCAACGCTCGAATATTGCGATGCCACCCATGAAAATCGTCTAGCAGAGCGGGGTTATAGGCCGCCCGCCCCTCAAAATTCATAAAGCTCCACAAGGTGCTGTGGGAAATATCAAATGCATTGTCCAATTGCCCGAGTTCGGGCCAGAACTGGCTTGACAGAGTCGTCGATGCTGACTGACGCGGTGCCAGCACCATTTGTTCATTTTGGGGATTTTGATTGGCCACAAAGTTTGAACTTTGCAGGCTTAAAACTGCATTATCTGACATGATACTAAATACTAAAACATTTTTAAAATACGCATCCAGTTAACAACAAATTAACGAAAGTTTCAATCAAAATTATTCCTTTGGCAATATGTAACAATTAACCATCACAAAACCAAAACCGTTTCAAAACAATGTGATAAACAAATTTTTTAATGAAAATTTGTAAACTTACCCACAGTTTAATGCCAAAAATGGCATATGTGACGCCCGTTTTATGGGTTGCTGCGCCCTGTCGGCTTTGTCATAAGCAGGATATGAGCAGACCCATTCTTTATAGTTTTCGCCGCTGTCCCTATGCCATGCGCGGCCGGCTCGGCCTGCATGCCGCCGGGATTGAGGTTGAATTGCGCGAAATTCTGTTGCGCGACAAGCCTGACTTGTTTTTGCAAAGATCACCAAAGGGCACCGTGCCTGTGCTGGATTTGGGTGACGAGGTTATCGAGGAAAGTCACGACATCCTGCAATGGGCGCTGGCGCAGCATGACCCCGAAAATTTACAGCATGGCGGCCAGGATCTGCCGCAGATGCATGCGTTGATCGCGCAGTTAGATCGGGAGTTTAAGCCATTGTTGGACCGCTATAAATATCCAAGCCGATACGAGCTGGACAGCGGTGAACCAGCGCGAAATGATGCGTTGCCGTTCCTTGATATGCTCGACGCACGCTTGCGCGATGGCGGGTTTTTGTTCCATGGCCGGATCAGCGTTGCCGATCTGGGCATTTGGCCGTTTATCCGGCAATTTGCCCATGTGGATCGCAACTGGTTCTGGGCGCAGGACCGTCCGCATTTGATCGCCTGGCTCGATTATTTTTGGGACAGCGCGCGGTTTGAGGCCATCATGCCTAAATTTTCGCCGTGGCAACCCGGCGATGAACCGGTCATTTTTCCTACAAAATAGCGGTGAAAGAGCACGCCATTGCTTGATAAAGCAATTTGGCCTCGCTAATGCTATGGCATCAACGTCAAAAGGAACATGATCTTGGCCCCACATCCACAATTGCCTGCCGAATTGGCTTATCCGCTTGTGCGGCGCGCCGTGGACGATGCGCTTTTGGAAGATCTCGGCCAAGCAGGCGACCTGACCAGCCAGGCCACCCTGCCGCCCAGCGCAACGGCCCGGGCGGTGATGAATGTGCGACAGCATGGGGTGATCAGCGGTTTGGCGCTGGCAGAAGCCGCGTTCGCGCAGATCGGCGCGGGGTTGCAGTTTGTGGCCCATGTGGCCGATGGCGACGTGGTCGCACCCGGTCAAGACATCGCGACAATCAGCGGCAATGCAAGATTGCTTATGTCAGCTGAGCGGGTTGCCTTGAATTTTTTGTGCCATTTGAGCGGCATTGCCACTTTTACCAAGCGGTTTGTGGACGAGATTGACGGCACCGGCGCCAAAATCTGCTGCACCCGCAAAACCACGCCTGGCCTGCGCGCTTTTGAAAAATATGCGGTTAAATGTGGTGGCGGGTCGAACCATCGGTTTGGACTGGATGACGCGATCCTGATTAAAGACAATCATATTGCTGTGGCGGGCGGGGTAAAGCAGGCCGTTCTGGCGGCCAAGGCGTTTGCGGGTCATCTCACCTCCATTGAAGTGGAAGTGGACACGCTGGACCAATTTGGAGAGGCGCTCGATGCGGGGGCAACCGCTGTGTTGCTGGACAATATGACCCCAAAACAGTTGCGCGAAGCTGTGCATCGGGCCAAGGGGGCGGCGCGGCTGGAAGCGTCTGGCGGAATTAATCTTGAGAGCGTGCGCAAAGTTGCCGAAACGGGCGTGGAGTTCATTTCTACCAGCCAGATCACCATGGCGGCCACCCCGCTCGATATCGGCCTCGATATAAATATCCAGGAATAGTCTGCCCCATGCCCACATTTAGCGCCCTCGCCCAACAGATGCTGGAGGCTGCCCTGGCCGCGAGCCAAACCATTCTGGCGCATTATCAAAGCCATATCACAGTGGCGCGCAAGGAGGATGGATCTCCCGTCACCGCCGCCGATGCGGCAGGTGAAGCTGTGATCATCGAAAGGCTGCGTGGTCTCAATATTCCGGTGTTGGGCGAAGAAAGCGTTGCAGCGGGCAAGATACCCACATTGGGTGAGCGATTTTTTGTTGTTGACCCCCTGGACGGCACCAAAGAATTTATCAAGCGCAATGGGGAATTCACGGTGAATATTGCGCTGGTGGAGGATCACATCCCCACCCATGGGGTGATCATCGCGCCAGCGATGAACACCGCCTATTATGGTGGGCCGGAGGGTGCCTTCAAGTCCATCATCGTGGACGCCCAGTTCGGGCAATGGACCCCCATCGCCACCGATCCGCAAATGGGGTGTAAAATTGTGGCCAGCCGCTCCCATGCACACGGGGCGATCAAGTATTTTCTGGATGAAGCAGGCCCGTGCGAGGATGTGTCTGTCGGCTCATCGCTCAAGTTCTGCCTGGTGGCCGAAGGGGCCGCCCTTCACTATCCACGCTTCACCCCCACCTGCGAGTGGGATATTGCGGCAGGACATGCCATTTTGGCACAGGCGGGCGGCGCGCTGATCGAAGCAAATGGTGGTCCCATGCGCTATGGCAAAACGGAGGTCGATTTTCTCAACCCCTATTTCGCCGCTGCCGCCTCCCCTGCCCATGCGCAAGAATGTGCCTCAATTATGCGCCAGGCGCTTGAAAAGGCGCGCTAAGCTCCCATTTACCTACCTAGCTAATCCAATTGCAACATAACGGCGTTACGCTGATATGTGATGGAGGTGGCCTTTACCTTTTGTTGCCCTTTTACAAAAAAGTGATGACCACGGACTTGTCATTATAATTTTCCGTCATATATAGAGTTGATATATATCGGTCATATATAAGGCGCTACTTATAATGAATGTAAAAACCATCTGTCTCGCCATTCTGACTCAAGGCGAAACCACCGGATATGACATTCGCAAACGCTCCACTGAGGGCGATTATGCCTATTTCATGGAGGCCAGCTTTGGCTCCATCTATCCCGCTTTGTCCAAACTGGAAGAAGAAGGATATGTCACCAGCCGCACGGTGGCGCAGGAAGGCAAACCCTCCAAACGGGTTTACCAGATCACCGAAACCGGGCGCACCTTCTTTATCAACTCCCTTTATGACGAGCTGAACGACGATGTGTTCCGCTCGGAGTTTCTGCTGTTTTTGCGGTTTGTGGAAGATTTACCCAAATCGCTGGTGGAGAAACGGGTGAATGAGCGGATCGCCAAGTGCGACGATGCCATAGAGAACATCAAAAAACTGGAGAAGGAATTTACGAAACCCTCCGAGCTCTGGGTGTTGAAATTCGGGCAGCACTGTATGCGTGGCGCCCGCCAATATTTAATCGATCATAAACATGAGATTATCGCGCTGGCACAGGACGAAAATGTGCCCAAACGCGCGGCCGAATAGGGACAAGATTTATGCGTTTTCTACTGTCATATGGCGTTGCCTTTTTGCTGTTGGTTGGCATTGGCGGCTGGATGGCCTCGGGTTACATCGTGCAAGGAGGCCAAGGGCCCGGAAATGGCGAAACGCAAGTGCTCGACGCTGTTGACTTACCCGGCGCCGACAAAGCCAAGGATTTGATGACCGAATTCGGCTTGATTGAGAGTGAAGAAGAGGCGAATGCCGCCGCTGCAGACGCGCAGGCAGAGGCAGAAGCCGAACAAGCTGCTGCCGATGAACTTCAATCTGTGCGCACGCGCACCTTCACCGTTGAGGCGCTGCCGCTTGAGGTGACGTTGCGCGGCAACACCAAGGCCAAGGCAACCGTTTCCATTCGCGCAGAAACAACCGGCATTTTGGAAAAACGCCATGTTGAAAAAGGCGATGTGGTGGAGGCAGGCGAACTGCTGTGCACATTGGATGCAGGCACCCGCGAAGCGCGCTTGGCGCAAGCTGAAGCAAGGTACCAGCAAGCATTGGCCGATTTCGAGACCAACAAGAAGCTGCGAGAAAAAGAGTTGGCGCCGACCAACACCGCAGCCGCTTTTGAATCCAGCTTGAAGGCCGCAAAAGCGCAATTGGATGAAGCAAAGGCTGAACTGGAACGCACAGAAATTTATGCGGAAGCTGGCGGCATTGTACAAGACCCGATGGCACAGCCAGGCGATATGCTTTCGGCTGGCGGGACGTGCGTTACCCTTGTGCAATTGAACCCGCTTGTTTTCGTGGGCGACGTGGCGGAGAGCCGAATTGACGCGGTGCGCATCGGCTTGCCGGTGACCGTGAAAACAGTGACAGGTCGTGAAGTTGAAGGCAAAGTGTCCTATATCAGCCCCACCGCAAACACCGCCACCCGCGCCTTTCCGGTTGAAGTGGAGTTGCCAAACCCGAACAACGATATTCGTGCCGGGTTGACGGCAGAAGCCAGCGCAGTGCTCGGCTCAGTGCCCGCGCATTTGGTGCCCCAGTCTGTACTCACATTGGATAATGACGGCACCCTGGGCGTACGCGTTGTTGAAACAGGTGACAAGGTTGCGTTCTACCCCGTGCAAATTGTGCGGGATAGCCAAAGCGGTATCTGGGTGACCGGACTGCCCGAACGCGTTGATATTATTACCGTTGGACAAGAATATGTGGTCGCGGGCCAACAGGTCGTGGCTGACAATGTAAGCGAAGAGACAACATCATGATTGGTGCCCTCGAAAACATACTCCGCCGCCCTAAGACTGTCATCGTTGTGATGCTGGTGATGCTTTTGGCAGGCGTGTCGGCCTATATCAACCTGCCTAAGGAAAGCCAGCCCGATGTGGATGTGCCTTACCTTTATGTGTCGGTATCTCAAACCGGGGTTTCCCCTTCTGATGCGGAACGATTGCTGGCCCGTCCGCTGGAGACAGAGCTGCGCAATCTGGATGGGCTGAAGTCGATCTCTTCCACTTCAAGCACAGGCCATGCCTCTGTGTTCCTCGAGTTTGACATCAACTTCGACAAAGACCAGGCGCTGACAGACACCCGCGAAAAGGTGGACATGGCCAAGTCGCAACTGCCTGACGATGCCAACGAACCCACCATCCACGAAATCTCGGCCAATGGCTTTGCCACCATCACGGTGGCGCTCTCCGGCGACGTGCCGGAGCGCACCTTGCTGCGCGTGGCGCAGGACCTGCAAGAAGACCTTGAAGGCATCGGCACCGTCCGCGATGTGAACATGGCGGGCAACCGCGAGGAAGTGCTCGACATCGTTGTGGATTTGTTGAAGCTGGAAAGCTACAATTTGACCACCAACCAATTGTTCGACGCTTTGGCGCGGAACAATCTGGTTGTGCCCGCGGGCACGTTGGACACAGGTCAAGGCAAGTTTGCACTTGAAGTGCCGGGCCTTATCGAAGAGGCAAGCGACGTGTTTAACCTGCCGCTGAAAACAGACGGCAGCACCATTGTCACCTTTGGCGATGTCGCCACCATTCAGCGTACCTTTAAAGACGCAACTGACTTTACTCGCGTAAATGGCGAACCCGCCATCATTTTGGAAGTGAATAAACGTCTCGGCGCTAACATCATCGACACATCCGACAATGTGCGCAAAGTGGTGGAAGCGGCAAAGGCCGATTGGCCGACCACCATTCACGCCTCCTATATGTTGGATCAGGCTAAATTCTCCAAAACCATGCTGGACTCACTGCAATCGGCGGTTTTGACTGCGATTGCCCTGGTGATGATCGTGACCATCGCCATGTTGGGCATTCGCCCGGCCATTATGGTGGGCATTGCCATTCCAACAAGCTTTATGATGGCGTTCTTCTTCCTGCAATTGCTGGGATACACCGTGAACATGATGATCATGTTTGGTCTGGTGCTGACCGTGGGCATGCTGGTGGACGGCGCAATCGTGATTGTGGAATATGCCGACCGCAAAATCTCTGAAGGCATGGAGCGGCGGGAAGCGTTTATTCGCGCTGCAAAGCTGATGTTTTGGCCGATTGTCTCCTCCACGGCGACCACGTTGGCGGCTTTTACGCCCATGTTGTTGTGGCCCGGTATCATCGGTAAATTCATGAGCTATCTGCCGATCATGGTGATCATTACGTTGATTTCATCCTTGATCACAGCCATGATCTTCTTACCTGTGATTGGCGGCCTGGTGGCGCGCAAGCGGGTGAGCCAGAAAGAAATGGATGCGGCGAAGTCACTCTCCGTTCACAACCATTTCGACCCCAAAAAGGTGCCCGGCTTCACCGGCGGATATGTTCGGTTCTTGAATGCCATTATCCGCCGCCCACTGATCGTCATGATCGTGGGGTTGGGCATTATTGGTGGCATATTTTATCAGTTCTCCAATAATCCCACGGGCGTTGAGGCATTCCCCTCGATTGAACCTGAATATGCAACCGTGGCGATCACAGGGCGCGGCAACTATTCACCAGTGGAAATTCGCGACCTGTTGATTGAGGTTGAACAGCGTGTGCTCAAAGTTGACGGCATTGAAGATGCTGTATTGAACTTTGGCTCCACCGGTGCTGTGACGTCTACGCCACCAGACACGATCGGCAATTTGCAGCTTGAGTTTGAGCCGTTCCGCGATCGCCGATACGCCAAAGAGATCTTTGCCGACATTCGCGAAAATGTGGCAGACATTTCTGGCCTTGGCGTTGAATTGCTGGAGGCCGAAGAAGGGCCGCCGACAGGTAAAGACGTCAATATGCGGGTTGTGGCGCAAAGCTATGATGAGCTGGCGCCGGTTGTGGCTGAAATTCGTCAGTTCATCGAAAATGACCTTGGCAATATGATCGAGGTTGAGGATGGGCGCCCCCTCCCCGGCATCGATTGGGAAATCAAGGTTGATCGTGAAAAGGCCGCCTTGTTTGGTTTGGGTGTGCGCGAACTCTCGCCTTATGTGCAGCTGGTCACGTCCGGTGTAACCATTGGCAGCTATCGCCCCGACGATGCTAAAGATGAGTTGGACATTCAGGTGCGTTTGCCTGAGGACCAACGCAGCTTTGATGCTCTTGATAGTTTGCGTGTAATCACCAACCAGGGTTTGGTGCCGGTATCAAACTTCATCGAGCGCCAAGCGGTGCCGAAGGTGGCAAACATTGAACGCCGCAACGAGAAATATACAATGAGCGTGCGGGCCAATGTTGCACCAGCTGAAAATGAAGATGGCAGCCCAGTAACGGCAGCTCAAAAGGTAGACGAACTTAAAGAATGGATTGGCGCGCAGACCTGGCCATCAACCGTTGACTTTGAGTTTGCGGGTGCTGACGAACAGACCCAAGAAACCAATGCCTTTATGATGCAGGCCGGTCTGGGTGCAATGTTCCTCATGTTCCTGATATTGCTCACCCAGTTTAACAGCTTTTATCAGGTGTTTATTACGCTCTCTACCGTTGTTATGTCGGTCGCAGGCGTACTGCTGGGCATGATGATCACGGGCCAAGCCTTCTCGGCCATTATGACCGGCGTCGGCATTGTATCGCTGGCGGGGATTGTGGTGAACAACTCGATTGTGTTGATCGACACTTATAACCGCTTCCGGCGGGAAGATGGGGTTGATCCAGTGACTGCCTCGCTGATGACCGCGTCACAACGGTTGCGCCCAGTTATGCTAACCACGATCACCACTGTATTTGGCTTGATCCCCATGGCCATGGGCCTCTCCATCGACTTTTTCGCCCGCGAAATTGTGATTGGTGACCCCTCTGGTGCCTGGTGGATTCAATTGGCGACAGCGGTGATTGCCGGGTTGAGCTTCTCTACCCTGCTTACGCTGGTCATGGTGCCGGTAATGATTTCAGCCCCTGCCGTGTGGAAAGACTTCTTCGTCTGGGCCTGGCAGTTCATTCGCCCGGTGGTGATGTTTGTCACAGCTCCAGTGCGGTGGGTCTTTGGCCGCAAATCTGAGGCGACTGCCGAAACGCCCGCCCAAACTGAAGATGGTGCGGCGGAAGCGCCTGCTGAGGAAGATGTGCCAGAAGATCAAGTAGCGGCGCAACAAGAAGCAACGCCGCAAGATCAGCCCAGTGATGCAAAAATCCCCGGCCATGCGGATAGCGCTAAGCAATATATCCGCACCCCGGTGGAAGGCACACTGCTGGCAGAAGAAAAGAATGGCGTGACCATCGTGTCTCGCCCGACCCCGGAAGCGGCTGAATAGGTTTTCAGCCCTATCAACCTCCAAAGTGAAACGGCCCCTCGCGGGGCCGTTTTTTTGTGCGTTAAATTTGGGGTGACCTGCTTGACTTACTCAGCAGGCTCTTCATCCTTCTTCACCGTGATAAAGCCTTCGCTGCCGGCGCTTTCGCGGGCGCGGCGGAGGCGTTCGCCGGCTTCGTCCACTTCGCGCTGACGGTTCCACATTTGGGCGTAGAGGCCGTCTTGCGCCAAGAGATTTTCGTGGTTGCCGCGCTCGGCGATTTTGCCATCGCGCAGCACGATGATCTCGTCGGCATTGACAACGGTGGACAGACGGTGGGCGATGACCAGCGTGGTGCGCCCCTGCGAAACGGCATCCAGCGCGGACTGGATTTCCTGCTCGGTTTGGGTGTCGAGCGCCGAAGTCGCCTCATCAAGGATGAGGATGGGCGGGCTTTTCAGGATGGTGCGGGCGATGGCCACGCGTTGCTTCTCACCGCCGGACAGTTTGAGGCCCCGTTCGCCCACCTGGGTGTTGTAGCCATCAGGCAGGCCTTCAATAAAGTCTGCAATTTGCGCCAGTTGTGCAGCTTCACGCACCTCGTTTTCAGTTGCGTCAGGGCGGCCATAACGGATGTTATATTCGATGGAATCGTTAAACAGCACTGTGTCTTGCGGCACCATGCCTACGGCAGCACGGAGCGATTTCTGGGTCACGTCGCGCACATCTTGCCCGTCAATCTCCACGCTGCCTTCGATGACATCATAGAAGCGATAGATCAGGCGGGAGATGGTGGATTTACCCGCACCGGAGGGGCCCACCACGGCGATGGTTTTGCCCGCTGGCACTTCAAAGCTGATGCCTTTGAGGATTTCCCGGTCTGCATCATAGTGGAACTTCACATCGTTGAATGTGAGCACCGGGCCCTCCACCTTAAGCGGTTTGGCATCGGGCTTGTCTTCGATCTCAGCGTCCTGATCCAGCAGGTGGAACATGTTTTCGATGTCAGTGAGGCCCTGACGGATTTCGCGATAAACAAAGCCGATAAAGTTGAGGGGTCGATAAATCTGCATCATATACATATTGATCAGCACAAAATCGCCAACGCTCAGATCGCCAGACATCACGCCGGTGACGGACATGATGGAAATCACGATCATGCCGACCCAGAAAATGACCGCCTGACCGAAGTTTAAGAAGCCAAGCGACGTCCACATGCGGGTGGCGGCGCGTTCATAGGTGGCCATTGCCCCGTCAAACCGGCGTGCTTCCATTTCTTCATTGCCGAAATATTTGACAGTTTCAAAATTCAGCAGGCTATCGATCGCCTTGGAATTGGCGTCCGTATCACTGTCATTCATGGCGCGGCGAATGCCGATCCGCCAGTTGGAGGCCTTGATGGTAAAGTAGAGATAGCCCCAAATGGTGATCACCAGCACCGCCAGATAGCTAAAGCCAAAAGCCAGCGTGAAAATGGTGGAGATGATCAAGAACTGCACCAGGGTTGGCGCGGTGTTGAGCATGGTGAAACGCACAATGGTTTCAATGCCTTTGGTGCCCCGTTCAATCACCCGCGAGAGGCCGCCGGTGCGGCGCTGCAAGTGATAACGCAGGCTAAGGGCGTGCAAATGGTTAAAGGTGCGATGGGCCAATTGGCGCACGGCATGTTGCCCCACACGAGCAAACAGCACGTCGCGAAGCTGCATAAAGCCGCTTTCAAGGATCGAGCCGATACCATAGCCGATCACCAGAATGATGGGCAGGGACAGGCCGATCCACATGGCGGTTTCCATGCCATCGGGCTGGCCCAGAATATCCACAACGCCTTTATATGCGAGCGGCACCAGCGCCTCGGCCCCTTTGGCGGCCAAAAGGGCCACAATGGCGAGCACAACGCGCATTTTGAGTTCGGGACGATCGCTGGGCCACATATAGGGCCAGAGATTTTTCACCGTCGTGATGACATCGCCTTCTTCGGCGCTGACGGTTTGTTTCTTGTTTTGATCGGCTTGATTATCTGCCATTAGCTCGGGGTACTCGCTTTTTGCTTTTGGGTGGCGGTGCGATGGTCGGACAGGATCTGATCAATCCCGGCCTTCAACTGCTCGAAGGGCTCGACACAGATGGAATAGCAATTCTTAGTGCCCTGCCCTTTTCGTTCGATCAAGCCCGCTTCCAAAAGCACTTTGAGGTGCTGGGACACCGTGGATTGGGCCAGATCGATGCAGGTGGTGACATCGCCGCAACACGGGGTTTTTTGCTGCGTTAGATAGCGCAGAATTGCAACGCGGGCCGGATGGCCCAGCGCGCGGGTGAGTTTTGCCAGTTCTTCATCGCGTGGATCCGAACGCATGGATATACTCCATTTACAAAGGAATTGGGCTCAACGGCAAAAAAGTCGCACAGGACTACCCGCGCGTCAGCGGGGCCAAACAGAAAACCCTTTATCGTATTTTTACGATAAAGGGTTTAGTTTGAAACTGCAAGCTGCAATTTATTTATTGATGTCCTGATCTATTGGCAGATCGAACACTTGGCCAGGATAGATCAAATGTGGATTGTTGATCTCATTGGCGTTGGCTTCGTAAATCGTGGTGTATTTTATACCCCGACCATAAACACGCCGGGCAATGGTCCACAAATTGTCGCCCTTGCGAATAATCGCCTTGCCAGAGACAAACCGTCCTTCCACATCATCGACAGGCACCGCAGTGATGGTGGGGATTTCAGCGTCGGCAGATTCGGTTTCGCCGGTCTCAGCATCTTGGGCGGGTTCTGCATCGGCTGTCGACGGCAGGGTGTCCTCGGCGCTGGCCTCGACACCATTGTCGGCATCCATATCAGCCTCAGCCATTTCCGTGGTGGCCTGATCGGTCGCTGCGTCAGTTTCCGCCATATCCGCGTCCGTCGTCACCTCAGCTTCTGCTTTTGCCATCTCGTCTGCCATTGGGGTCGCCGTCCCCTCAGCTTCAGATGCGGTTGCGCTGTCTGCTGCTTCTGCTACATCCATCTCAATAGCGCTCTCTGCCTCGGTTGACGCGGTGCTGTTGTCGGCTTTGGTCTCAGCAGTATCGGCTTCCGCCATTTGTGTTGCCGCTTCGTCAGTGACCTCTGATATTTCGGTCATCTCTTCACTTGGGGCATCGGCAGTGGCCATGTCTACAGTGGCCGTGGCGTCAGCTTCCGTCGTGGGCGCCTCAGCGACCTGGGCGGTGGCGGGTGCCTCGGCGTTGACAGGTGCCTCCGTCACTTCAGCAACTTCAGTTTCGCTGGGCGTTGCTTGAGGATCATCCGTGGCGCTAGTGTCCATATCCGCCTCGGCAGTTTCCATCGTCGCTTCGCTGGTTTCCGCATCAGCCTCTGCCGTGGCCGCTGTTTCCGCAGCAGTCTCGTCTGTTGATGTGGTCTCTTCGGTGGCTTCTGTCGCCTCTTCCGCGTCAGCAGTGGCGATGCGCTCTACCACGAAATTCACCTCGGCCCGAGCCAATACGCTGGCAGTGTTCGGGTCAATCAGATCTGCCCGCACCCGCTGGCTTGGCTCGGTAAGCACTTGCTCTTCCGTTTCCACCAACCAGCGCCCATCCTGTACGGTGGCATCGGCGACATATTCATTATCGACATACAATCGGACAATGCCGCCTTCAGGTCCACCGCCCGCGATAAAGTTTTGCTGCCCATCGATCTCGATGGCATCAATTGTGGGCTGCACGAACGCTTCGATGGCTTCCAACACTTCGGTGGCTTCATCGACGATTTCGGCTGGTTCACCTTCGGCGCTCACACTGCTTTCGTTGCTATCCAGCGCGGCCACTTCCATGTCTTCGCTGGTGGCATCCTGTGCCGTTTCACTTGGAGCAGCGTCCGCGGTTTGCGCGTCTGTTTCAACCGGCGCGTCCGCTGCTGTTTCAGCAGCAGCTTGTTCGTCGGTATTGGCCTCCGCGGTCATCTCCGCCTCAGCCACTTGCATCTCGGCGGTGTTTTCAGAGTCATTTGAATCACTTGCGGTCGCTTCTTCAGCAGAAGAGTCAGCCACTTCAACTTCTGATTCAACTTGCGTTTCCTCACCTGATGCGGCTGGCTCAGTCGGCGACTGGTCAGGTGTTTCGGCCTCTGAGGGTTGCTCGGACAAGGCCACGTCAGTTTCCTCTGCCGTAGATTTTGTCGCATCCGCATCGGTAGCGGGCTGTGTCATCTCCTCAGAGGTTCCGGCGTTGCTGGCGTCAGCTACCACCATTTCCTCGTCTGATGAGTCGCCGCTGGCCGCATCAGCTTCAGCAGACGCCTCCGCAGCGGTGTCCGCTTCTTCAGATATGTCCGCTTCAGCCACGTCAGTTACGTCGCCCTCTGCCGTTTCGGCGCTTTCCGCTGTTGGGGCGTCCGCCGTTTCAACCGGAGCAGCATCGGCCGTTTCCGCCTCGGCACCAGTGGCTTCGGCTGTCTCGACAGGCTGTTCCGCGACTGCCGCTGGTTCTTCATTCAGGCCTTGAATGATTTCACTTGCTTCGCCAGAAACGGACGCAATGACGATCGGCTCTTTGTTTTTGCTCTCATCGATCAGCACAATTTCTGATTTGGCTGATTTGATGATGCCGCCATCGGGTGTGGCAGACTGCACGGTGATTTCTACGCCACCGGTGGCCAAAGGTTGGGCGGGCACAAAAACCCATTCGCCCGTGCGTTCAGGCGCGGTGGTGCCAACGACTTCGCCATCAATCAGGACGGACACTTCATGGTCCGGATCGGCAGTGCCAACGATCACAACCGAACCATCCGGCGCCGCGCGGGCAATCGTAAAGTCAGGCACGATCTGTTCAACCGCTTCTTGCGTCGCTGTGTCTTGGTCTGCTGGTGTGGCTTCCAGCCGCTCATCAGTGCCGGCGTCAGCTTCTGCCGCTTCGCCCTGCTCATCCGTTTCAGTGGCCACATTTGCGCTTTGCTGCACCGGTGTGCGGTTGGTGATCTGATTGATCACACAACTGACAAAGGGAGCATCCTGCCCGGTACATGCATTGATGGCCGGGGCAGCAACTACGCCCCCTACAATTAAGGTTGTGGCCGCCGCAAAGCCCAGTGCAACATATAGATTAGATTTAGATGCCGTTTCCGCCAGTTTCGCCTCCCCTTAGTCTTGTGAAGATGGCGCCTATACGACCAACTATTCACTCAAGACTCGGTTTTCATAAGTTTATAAGTCACCGATTCATACAGTGCCTCGAAGGATGCATCAATGATATTTGGTGAAACGCCGACGGTAAACCAGCGTTCGCCAGTTTTATCCCGCGATTCAACCAGTACACGGGTGACCGCGCCCGTGCCGCCGTCCAGGATACGCACCTTAAAATCCACCAATTCAAGGTCGTCAATCCGGTCTGAATATTTGCCCAGATCCTTGCGCATGGCCAAATCGAGCGCGTTGACCGGGCCATTGCCTTCAGCAACCGACATCAGCAACTCGCCATCTACTTCAATTTTTACGACAGCTTCGGACATAGTGATGAGTTCGCCATTTGCGTTGTAGCGTCGCTCAACGGAGGTGCGAAAGCTCTCCACCCTGAAATATTCGGGCAATTGGCCAAAGGTGTGGTGGGCGAGCAGGGCAAATGATGCGTCCGCACCGTCATAAGAATATCCACGGGCTTCACGTTCCTTGACCTTGCGCAAAAGCTGATCTAGTCGCGGATCGTCCTTTTTGACCGTCAGGCCCACACGCTCAAGCACAGAGAGCAAGTTGGACTTACCGGCCTGCTGGGAGACCATCACATTCCGCTCATTGCCCACCAGCGCCGGGTCGATATGCTCGTACGATGATGGGTCTTTCAAGATGGCAGAAGCATGGATACCCGCCTTGGTGGCAAAGGCCGACGCGCCGACGTAGGGCGCTTGGCGGGCGGGCGCACGATTCAGCAACTCATCAAATTGGCGTGAAATGGTGGTGAGGCTTTCAAGCTGTTTGGTGCCGACGCCGATTTCAAGTTGGTCACAGAATGGCTTTTTCAGCGCAAATGTAGGGATCAGTGAGATCAGATTGGCGTTGCCGCACCGCTCGCCAATGCCATTCAGCGTGCCTTGCACATGGCGCACCCCGGCCCGCACTGCCGCCAATGTGTTGGCGACGGCCTGTTCCGTGTCATTATGCACATGGATGCCCAGATGGTCACCCGGCACCGCTTGTTTAACCCGCTCGATGATGGTTTCAATCTCGTCTGGCATGGTGCCGCCATTGGTGTCGCACAGCACGACCCAACGCGCACCGGCCCTGAAGGCCGCCTGGGCACAGGAGATGGCGTAATCGGGGTTGGACTTATAGCCATCAAAAAAGTGCTCGCAATCCACGATGCATTCTTTGCCTGCCTCGAGGGTTGCTGCAACGCTGGTCTCAATGGCATCTATATTTTCCGCCTGACTGATGCCCATGGCCAATTCGATCTGCTTGTCCCACGCCTTGGCGACAAAGCAAACGGCCTTGGCAGCGGAATTGAGCAGACCCTGAACGCCGGGGTCGTTGTCTACCGAGCGGCCCGCGCGTTTGGTCATGCCGAAGGCGGTAAAAATAGCATTTTTGGTGCGGTCTTTTTCGAAAAACTCGGTATCGACCACGTTGGCGCCGGGATAGCCGCCCTCAATATAATCAACGCCCAGATCATCCAACAATTTGGTGATGGTAATCTTGTCCTCAACTGAAAACTCGATGCCCGCCGTTTGGGCCCCATCGCGCAAGGTGGTGTCGAAAAGATAAAGGCGTTCTTTGGTCATATTTCAGGACTCGCGTTCGGGCCATTCGGCTGTATCGTAATCAGGGTGCTGGAAGTTTTTCATGGCAGATAGTTGCGCCTGAAAGTCAGGATCTTCCGGGCGTATAGGCAACTCATGCAGTTGATCAAAACTTCTGATGCGTGCCGCATGGTCAAGCTGTTTGGTGGGGGCGACTTTGTTTGGATCGTCAAAGCTGCCGATCGACAATGAAATGCCATCGCGGTCCCATTCATAGGTAAGCGGGGTGCCGCAGTCTTTGCAAAAACCTCGCTTAGCCACCGTGGAGCTTTGGAAATAGCTCGGCTGTCCCCGTGTCCATGTCACCTTATCGTTGCCAAAAGTGGCAAACGCACCAAAATAGCTTCCAGACTGTTTTTGGCACATGCGACAATGGCAAAGGGAAGACAAACAATCGTCGCCCAGCGCTTTGTAGCGCACCGCACCACATTGGCAGCCTCCAGTGTGAATAGTCTCGGACATTTACGCGATCTCCCACTTGGTGATGCGGTTGCCCGCTTCGTCTTTACCGTCTTTCAGCTTGATGCCCATGGCGGTCAGCTCATCGCGGATCGCGTCAGCCTCGCCCCATTCTTTGGCATTCAAATGATCCAGACGCGCTTGAATCTTGGCTTCAATCTCGTCGGCTTGCTCATGTTGCGGACCGGCATTTTGCGCCGCCTGATAGGCTTTCATGGCATCAAAAGTGACCAGACCCAACAATTGCATTGAGCCGAACAAGCGCCGTGCATTATGTTCGCGGTCGCCGCCTGCGTGCCGGTGTAGCTCGGCCAACACACCGGACATGTTCATATCGTTGGCCAAATGCGCCAACAGCTTTGAGCATGGGCCAAGCGCTTCATATTCGGCGCGGTTTTCCTCCACAAAATCCAACCCCAGCTTCAAATTGGTCGCCTTCCAGCGATTAAGGTTTTTCTCCGCCTCTTCAAGCCGTTTGAGGGTGAAATCGATCGGCTCACGGTAATTTGTCATGATCAGGCCAAGACGCAGCACATCGCCGGGCCATTTGCGATTGCCGAAACTCGTCGTCTCCAGCAAATCAGCAATAGTGTAAAAATTGCCCAGGCTCTTGGACATTTTTTCACCTTCGATCTGCAAAAAGCCGTTATGCAGCCAATAGTTGGCCATGCGATCAGTGCCATGCGAACAGCGCGATTGGGCAATCTCGTTTTCATGGTGGGGGAACACCAGATCAATGCCGCCCGCATGAATGTCGAACACTTTGCCGAGATAGCGCTCGGTCATGGCCGAGCATTCCAGATGCCAGCCCGGGCGGCCGTTGCCCCAAGGGCTGTCCCAACCCGGTTGATTTTCATCAGAGAGCTTCCACAGCACGAAATCGCCGGGGTTCTTCTTATGCTCTTCCACCTCGATGCGGGCGCCAGCCTGTTGCTCGTCCAGATTCCGATTTGAAAATTTGCCATAGTCGGCCATGGAGGTGACATCAAAAAGCACCTCCCCGCCTGCCTGATAAGCGTGACCCTTTTCGATCAGCGTTTCGATCATCTTGATCATTTCGGCGATATTGTCGGTTGCACGTGGCTGCAAATCCGGGTCGAGATTGCCCAGGGCGTGCATATCGGCCTGATAGCGATTGGCGGTGCGCTCGGTCACTTCGCGAATGGCCTTATTCAGCTCCATCCCCGGATGTTCCTGCGCGGCGCGGGCGTTGATCTTGTCGTCCACATCGGTGATGTTGCGGGCATAAGTGACATTTTCTGCGCCATAAACATGACGCAGCAACCGGAATAACAGATCGAAAGCAACCGCCGACCGTCCGTTACCGATATGGGCATAATCATAAACGGTGGGGCCACACACATACATGCGCACATTGTTGGGATCGATTGGCTCGAACTTTTCTTTTTGGCGTGTCAGCGTGTTGTATAGTTGAATTTCAGTCATGTCCCTCAGCCCAATATTGATTTTGCGGCCAGCCATAATCGGCCGTCAGCGGCGAGGATTTTGCAATGTCATGGAATTAGGAAATACAAAACCGCGCCGCTAAAATTTAGCGGATAATAATGCAGCCAATAATACAAATTTGGTTACGGTTTTGCTTCATGGGCGCACTTTGAGCGAAAAGCGCGGAGAAAATCAAGCCTATAGACGGAAAATTGGTCAAATAAAAAGGGAGCCGCTGGCGGCTCCCCTCAAATTCTTGCTGCTGTAGAAAAAGCTTAGCTCTTTTTCTCACGATATTTGTCGTGGCATTCCTTACACGTACCGCCCAACTCGCGCGCGCCAGCGCCAGCCAAGGAGTCTGCTTCCAGTTTGTCGAAAAGCGCGACAAACTGATCCCATTCTTCCCAGATCAGCGGTGTGGCTTCAGAATCAGCACTGGTGGAGCCTTCAGGGAAGAGCATTTTTAACTTGGCCGCCAAGGGCGCAACATCACCTGGATTGCCAGCCTTCAGGGCAGCGCCCATGTCTTTCATGGCTTGCTGACGCTCGGCAATCACATCTTCCTGTGCATTGAGGCCGGCCACGCCGCCCATGGCCAAAGCAATTGAGGTGGCGGCCACCGCGATCAGTTTGAATTTCATATTTATCTCTCCCTATCACATGCAAGGTTTTGCTATGTCAATTTGTCGCAATTATGCCATTGAATGACAACAATTGCATCGGCGAATGCGCACAATTCGATTGTCGCGCACTCACATTTACGTGATAGGTGGCCGCAAGAATGCGGCCTTTATGAGGCTGCGCGTGGCCGGTTAGGACACGTCAGCCAATTCTTTTTGGTGCAGCCAGTCGGCGTGTTTGGGCGCCTTTTTGGTGCGGGACCATTCTTCGAGCATGTCCCATTTCACCTCGTCCAAACGCTTGAGCAGTTTTTCTTCTTCAGGATTGGGACAGGCCAACTCCACCCGGTGGCCATTGGGGTCGAAGAAATAGATGGAGTGGAAGATTGAGTGGTCGGTGACGCCCAACACTTCGACGCCATTTTTCTCCAGATGATCTTTGAACTCGAGCAGTTCGTCACGGTCTTTCACCTTAAACGCAATATGCTGCACCCAGATTGGGGTGTTTTCGTCGCGCCCCATTTCCGGCTTGGTGGGCAACTCAAAAAAGGCCAGCACATTGCCGTTCCCCGCATCCAGAAACAGGTGCATATAGGGGTCCGGCTCGTGAGTGGATGGCACATGGTCTTCAGCGATGGCGAGCACGAAATCCATATTGAGCATTTTGGTGTACCACTCCACCGTCTCTTTCGCATCCTCACAGCGATAGGCGACGTGGTGAATTTGTTCGATCTTCATCTCTATTCTTCCCTCCATAATTAGTTTCGTTCGTAACTATATGGGCATATTAGTTACGTGCGCAACTAAATGCAACTGCAAATTGCTGCCCCCACCTCTGACTTTGGTTGAAGGGTTATAAAACGGTCAGGCGGTTTTCACTGCGACCGACTGTTTGATTTCGCCAAAGGGCGCGTCACCGTCGTCCGTGACGAACTGAATCGAGACCTGGTCCTTATCTTTAAGGAAAGGCGTGCGCTGATCGGTGTCGGCGGCTTTTTCGGCCATGCGGGCTTCCACGATGCAGGAAAAGCCGACGCCGTCGCTGGAGATGGGCAGGATTTCATCATGGGTGTTGGCCACGGTGCCGCCGCCCAGAATGGTACCCGCACGCAAGTGCCGGGTTTGGGCCGCGGCCTGAATGAGCCGATAGAAATTGAACACCATTTCTTTTTCGGTGCGGGGCTGACCATAGAGCAAACCGTTTACGCGGCTCTGCAATTGCCCGGCCACTCGTCCATCCTGCCAGGCAGCCCCCAGCTCGTCGGGGGTGACGACAACCGGGCCAAAGGCCGTGGCGGGCTTGGAATGGAAAAAGCCAAACCCGTCCTGCAGATCGGCCGCCACCAGCCGGCGCAACGACACGTCGTTGCACTGCGTGATCAGCCGCACGGCATTGCGCGCCTCATCTTCGGTCGGGTTTTTAGGCACGTCACCCAAGATCACGGCAATCTCCGCCTCATAATCTAGCGCCAGATCATCACCATTCACTTCGATATCCTGTTCGGCCCCGAGCAGATGATCGGAACCGCCCTGATACATGATCGGCTTTTCGTCCTGAGGGTTTTGCAGCGACCCCTTGGCGGCCCGCACCCGCTGCAAATGGGTCAAGTAGGCGGAGGCATCAATCCATTGATAGGCTCGCGGCAACGGGGCCAGAGTCAAATGAGGCTCGAAAGCCTTGCCTGCAATATCAGCTTGATTGAGTTTACGGCTCAAATCTTCTAACGCCGGGTAGAGGTCTGACCAACTATCAAGGGCACTTTGAAGGTTCGGAGCAATCGCGGACGCGGACGTGCATCGCTTAAGGTCTTTGCTCACAATTGCCAATTGTCCATCGCGCGTGCCATTGTCCAAAGTTGCCAGTTTCATGCTGCCCCCTGCTGTGCGACACCCGTCTGTCGCTGTTGTTAGGTTAGAGTGTAGACCCTAAGAATCAGAATATACTATGGTTCTGGCACAAAAATTTGCCAGTGACGGATAGTTTTTGCCACCAAATCGTCTAAAAGGGCGTTCACGTTAGGCCCTTGATACAAATGAACGGTGTTATGCTTCGCTTCGCAACCCTTGTGGTCTTTTGTTTTTCCGTCCTGCTGCCGCAAACAATGGCGTTTGCGCAATCAGATAGCTGTCGTAACCTGCAACGGCAGATCCGGTCATTCGAGCGCGACCGCGACTTTCGCAACTATCGCGAAAATTACAATGGATTGCGCGAAAAGCAAAAGGAAGTAAAAGCCTGGGAAAGCCAGTTTGTGCGTCGGGGCTGCCAAAAAGCGCTGAATGCGGGTAAACGGCTGGATTCAACCTGTCGTTCAATCGGCCGCAAGATCCAGCGCGAGCGCGACAATTTCAATAGTTTGCGGGCCAAAGTGCAACAAGGTGCCGAGATTGCGCAGGCGCGCGAACAAGCGTTGCAGCAATATGCCCGGTTTAGTTGTGGGGACCGAAATAGCGGGCGCACCATCAATAATCGTGAGCCGGAACGCAAATCCCTATTCGAGCGCATTTTTGGCTCGCGAGATGACAATGGTATCATCGAACAAGACTATTACGATCTTTATAACCGCGAGACATATCGCACGGTCTGCGCGCGTTCGTGCGACGGCTTCTATTGGCCGGTGAGCTTTTCAACGCTGCCCGAATATTTGCCAGACGACCAAGCGGTGTGCCAGGGCAATTTTCGCCAAGGTGACGTAAAGCTTTATTATTATTCCAATACCGACGGCTCGCCAGAGACAATGGTGGATATGAATGGCACTCCCTATAGCGAAAGTCCCAATGCCTTCCGCTACCGCCAAGTCTATGATGAGGCGTGCCAGCCGCAACAGGCCGCCACCTACGGCAAAATCGAACTGTCCGAGGGCGGCGATTCATCCAAAGCCATCATTAGTTTTGGTGAAGTAAGCTTTCCCCTGCCCCGGCGCGATCCGCGCAAAAAGCTGGAATTGGAAGTAACGACTGCCAGTTTTATTCCGCTACCACGGCCGGACCCAAGACGTGAAAATGGCGGCAGCAACGTTCAGGTCACTGCCGCCAGCTCTTATTCCGGTCTTCGCCTTGTGAATTTTGGCGATAAAACCGTTAGGATAGTCGGTCCAGACACGCCTTACGTCCCAAAAGTGGGAGAAGGGTCTTAAGCTCTGGTCCATGGCTCTGACCGGTGAGCGCCAAGCGCAGGGGCATAAACAATTGTTTGCCCTTGCGGCCTGTTTCCGCCTTCAAATCATTGGTCCATGCTGACCATGTGTTTTCATCCCACGGCTCTGCGGGCAACCGCTCGGCGGCAGTGGCAATAAAATCTTTATCTTCTTTCGCAACAACAGGATTGACCGGTCCGGCGACCAGTTTTTGCCAATCGCGAATGTCCTGCACCTTCTCAAGGTTCTCATGCACTGCATTCCAAAGCTGTTCGCCATCATTAACGCCCATTTCCGCCAGACGATCTTTCACATTTTCATAGCTCATGCCATGAACCATCCGGGCATTGAAACTGCTCAACTCCGCCGGATCGAACCGGGCGGCGCTGCGTGACACCATGGAAATGTCAAAGGTTTGCGCCAGCTCTTCCAGACTGTTGTGTGGCGCGACGGGCTGGCTGGTGCCGGTGAGAATGGCGATCAGTGCCACGGCCATGGCTTCATAGCCCTCTTCCCGCAAATTGGTGATGGACAACGACCCCTTGCGCTTGGAGAAGCCTTCGCCAGTGGCATCAGTCAACAAATTGTGGTGCCCGAAGGTTGGCGGCGTCGCGCCCAAGGCTTCAAACAGTTCAATCTGCGCACCCGTGTTGGTGACGTGGTCTTCGCCTCGGATCACATGGGTAACGCCCATATCGATATCGTCCACAACAGAAGGCAACGTATAAAGGTAAGAGCCATCGGCACGGATCAGCACAGGATCGGACATGGTGTCTGTGTTCACGACCTGATCACCGCGGACCACATCATCAAAATGAACTTCTTTGCCTTCCAGCTTAAAGCGCCAGTGGGGCTTGCGGCCCTCAGCTTCAAAAGCGGCTTTTTCTTCGTCGGTCAGTTTGAGCGCGGCGCGATCATAGATCGGCGGACGTCCCATGGCGCGGGCGCGCTTGCGGCGGCGATCCAGCTCGTCTGCTGTCTCATAACAGGGATACAAGCGGCCATCGGCAATCAGCTTGTCGCGGGCCGCGTCGTGTGCGGCCTTGCGCTCTGACTGACGCTCCAGGCGATGCGGTTTGATGCCGAGCCAGGCAAGGTCTTTCTCGATGGCATCTGCATATTCTTTTTTCGAGCGCTCCAAATCTGTATCGTCGAAACGCAGAATGAATTGACCACCTGTTTTGAGCGCAAACATCCAGTTCATCAAAGCTGGGCGCGCATTGCCGAGGTGAATATATCCCGTTGGGGATGGTGCAAATCGCACGACTGTAGACATAATTTTTCCTAATTTCCTTCGTCGCGAAAACCGTTTGTAATGGGGTATTTGCGGCCCAGACCGAACGCCTTTTTGGTCAGTTTCGGTCCAGGCGCGGCCTGTCGACGTTTGTACTCGGCGATATAAAGCAATTTTTGCACTTTGGCGACCACTTCCGGATCATGCCCCTCCCCGACAATTTCCTCAAAGCTCTTTTCGCCTTCCACAAAGCCTTCCAAAATCGCATCCAGTACTGGATAAGGCGGCAGGCTATCCTGGTCTTTTTGATCCGGTGCCAGTTCGGCGCTTGGCGCTTTTTCAATGATGGGTTGCGGTATCACCCTCCCCTTGGGGCCAAGGCAGTTTTTCGGCATATTGTGGTTGCGCCAGTCGGCCAGATGATAGACCTGCATTTTATAAAGATCTTTGATCGGGTTAAAGCCGCCATTCATGTCGCCATAGATCGTGGCGTAACCCACAGCCATTTCCGACTTATTGCCGGTGGTGATGAGCATGGAGCCGAGTTTATTGGAGACGCCCATCAAATAGGTGCCGCGCATACGCGATTGCAGATTTTCTTCCGCCAGCCCTGGCTTGAGGCCTGCAAACAAAGGGGCCAGCGCGTCGGTTGCGGCTTCCACTGCATCGCCAATAGCCACCACATCGTAGCGCACGCCTAACATCTCAGCGCAGTCTTTGGCGTCTTTCAGACTGTCTTCGGACGTGTATTTGTAGGGCAGCATAATGCAGTGCACATTTTCTGCGCCGATGGCATCCACGGCAATCGCTGCAACCACTGCGGAATCAATGCCGCCTGAGAGGCCCAACACCACTTTTTCAAAATGGTTTTTGTGCAGATAATCGCGCAAGCCCAACACGCAGGCGCGCCATGGAGCGCCATCATTTGAGGCCAGTGGCTCGGCCTTATCGGTGTCGCACACCCAGCCGGTTTCACCACGGTGCCAATCGGTGATGATCAGTTCTTCTTCAAAGCTTTTGCCGATAAAGGCCAGAGAACGATCAGCATTGACGCCGAAGGACGCGCCGTCGAACACCAATTCATCCTGCCCGCCAATCTGGTTGAGATAGAGCATCGGCAGGCCACTTTCCACCACGCGCTCCACCACCACATTCATGCGCAAATCATGCTTGTTGCGCCAATAGGGCGAGCCATTCGGGCAGAGCAGCAATTCCGCCCCGGTTTCGGCTAGACATTCCACCACATCTTTGCGCCATACATCCTCGCAGATCGGCACGCCGATACGCACGTCATGAATGTTGAACGGTCCGGGCAACTTGCCGGGGGTGAAATAGCGCTTTTCATAAAAGACGTCATCATTGGGGAGATCGTGCTTTGCCCGCCAATCAATAATGTTGCCGTCTTCGGCCAACAGCACCGCATTATAGAGCTGGAAATTATCCACCCAGATCGAGGGGATCAGCAAGGAAATGTCCTTGTCGCGTCCGTGGGCCGCCAATTCCTTGGCGGCTTCCATCGCCTTTTTGACAAACTGGGGTTTGAACAGCAAATCCTCGGGGAAATAGCCCGTGGGGAAAAGTTCGGGGAACATCAAAATGTCCGCACCCGCTTTCACCGCCTCATCTATGACGGCTTTGCCTTTTTCAACATTTTTGGAAAGGGCGCCAACTGTGGGGTTGAGTTGCGCCAGTGCAATTCGCAATTTATCAGCCACGCGGCCCGTCCATCATGCAGGTTCAAAACAGCCCATGCTTTAACGCTTCGGCCCTTTAAGAGCAAGAGCTTGAAACGAAATTAGGCCGGGCAGAGCCCGGCCTTGAACAGTGTGTTTATTTTGGAGGTTAGAACGAATAAGTGAGTTCGGCCAAAATGCCATAGCGCCACATAGACAGCGCATCAATTTTTTCCGGCACCAGATAATATGTTCCGCCCGTTGCCGGCCCTGTTTCATATATGCCATCGGTGTCGGAATCTACGGGATCGGTCACATCAGCAAGCCCATACACCAAGTCACCGCTCGCCTGAAGATAGCTAGCACGCCCACCTGCGCGGATCGCGAAGTTCTCATTAATGTTGTAACCCAGCATCAGTTCGGTTTCACCGCCCCAGCCGGAGCCGTCGAACTGCGATGCAGTTGATTTATAAGTTGTGTAAGCTCCCTGATCGATGGCATTGAACCCATGAAAACCCAGAACACCGGAAATTTGCGCATAGGGTATGGCTGTGAATTCCGCTTCAATGTCGAAAGGCCCAAGCTTTGCCTCGCTATTCACCCCTAAGCGCATTGCATTTACATTCAAGCTGTGTTGGGCATAGTCAATCGGCACGAAATAGTTTTCAGTATCGGTGACCCAAGACAGGTCTGCGTTGGAGTTAATCGGGTTGAAATTTGCCGCGCCAAGCTGTTGCCCCTCGTGCATATATTGATAACCGGCAAAACCACCAATTTTTAGCCCATTCTCGTCGTCACCAAGTTCAATTGGCATATATCCGAGATCAACTTTGAAGTGTGCCACCTTGCCCGCGTCTGTGGTGCCTGATGTGTAGGAATTTGAATAATCTGCACTCAACGCCATCGAGTAGCCGCCGACAGCTTTCAGGTAGGTGTTGGTGGAGTAATCATCTATGCGCAAATAAAGCTCACCCGAATGCACAACGTCAGAGAATTCGGAGGTGCCCCCTGGAATGGATGTCGGGCCGATTGTGACCCCCTCAGTCGTGACCGACCCGCCGCCTAAAGAATAAGAATATCGCATACCCGCGCGAATGCCGACCAACGGGTTGTCGTCCCATTCTGCCCATCCCTGTTCAGTGTAGCCGCCACGCAAATCAGTCGGAAAGTCGGCCGCGCTGGCGACCTGGCCAGCAGAAATACCGATAAGGGTTGTTAATATATAGCAAACTGGTGCGTGCCGCATGTTGCGCTCCAAAACTCAAAACAATTGCGGCTATTTATGAGCTATTAAGGTTAATGGGCGGCTAAATTTGTCTTAACAAACAGATAAGGGCGCCACATAATTGTGACGCCCTCACCCAATTTCTGCTTAGAAATGAACTAGATCGCGGCCAGTTTACGCGGACGCTCGGAGCGTTGCGTTTGCATTTCTTCCGCCACCAAAAAGGCCAGCTCAATGGATTGAGAGGCATTGAGGCGTGGGTCGCAATAGGTGTGATAACGGCTGGACAATTCAGCCTCGGTGACCGCTGATGCACCGCCGACACACTCGGTCACGTCCTTGCCGGTCATCTCCACATGCACGCCGCCGGCATAGGTACCCATTTGACGGTGAATGTCGAAGAAGCTCTTCACTTCAGACAATATCCGGTCGAACGGACGGGTTTTATAGCCGGTGGAGGCTTTGACCACATTGCCGTGCATCGGGTCGCAGGACCAGACCACGGTGCGGCCCTCTTTTTCCACGGCTTCGATCAAGCGCGGCAGGTGCTCTTCCACCTTGTCTGAGCCAAACCGGGTGATCAATGTCAGGCGACCAGCTTCGTCTTCCGGGTTCAACTTGTCGATCAAACGCAGCAGATCATCTGTTTCCAGCGATGGGCCGCATTTCATGCCAATTGGGTTTTTAATGCCAGAGAAATATTCCACATGGGCTTCGTCGATATCGCGGGTGCGATCACCGATCCACAACATATGGCCGGAAGTGGCATACCAATCATTGGTGATGGAATCGCGGCGGGTCAATGATTGCTCATAACCCAACAGCAGCGCCTCGTGACTGGTATAGAATTTGGTCTCACGCAATTGCGGTGTGTTGTCCGCGGTGATGCCCAAGGCGCGCATAAAGTCGATGGCATCATCAATCTTTTGCGCCACACCCTCATATTTGTCGTAAGAGTTTGTGCCCTTGATGAATTCCATGGTCCAATCGTGGTTGCGCTCCAGATTGGCATAGCCACCAGAGGCAAAGGCGCGGATCAGGTTCAATGTTGCGGCAGATTGGCGGTAGGCCATAATCATGCGCTGCGGATCCGGCACGCGGGAGGTTTCAGTAAACTCGATATCATTGATGATATCGCCGCGATAGCTTGGCAGTGTCACGCCATCTTTTGTTTCATTATCTGACGAACGCGGCTTGGCAAATTGCCCGGCCACACGACCAACTTTAACCACGGGCTTTGAGCCCCCATGGGTGAGCACCACGGCCATTTGCAAAAAGACGCGGAAAAAGTCGCGGATGTGGTCCGCATGGTGTTCAGCAAAACTTTCGGCGCAGTCGCCACCTTGCAGCAAAAAGGCTTTCCCTCTTGCCACGTCGGCCAATTGTTCTTTCAAGCCCCGCGTTTCGCCTGCAAATACGAGCGGCGGAAAGTTTGCAAGGCGCTCTTCAACAGCAGCCAGCTCCGCCTTATCTGGATAAGCCGGAACCTGGCGGATGTCTTTTGATCTCCAGCTATCAGGTGTCCAGTTATGCATAATTTACTCGCTTTCAAATAGATCTAGTTACATAACCCTCTGGATTTACCAGAATTTATCGGCATAAACCAGTTATTAAGCGCCATTTGGGTTCGGTAACCGCGAAAAAATGTCACTTTGAACAATTGGATTGTTCGATATAAGACACCCGTACCCCGCCTTACGGAGTTCATTATGCGCGACCTCGACCATTCTCACAAATTTTCAGACATACATTCCCGACTAAGCGTGGGGCCCAAAATCAGCTATCTGCGCGATTGGATCTATGGCGGCATTGATGGTGCGGTAACAACTTTTGCAATTGTTGCCGGTGTGGTTGGCGCGGAACTGACAGCGGGCGTGGTTGTTGTGCTGGGCATCGCCAATCTGCTGGCGGACGGGTTTTCCATGGCAGCCTCCAACTATTCCGGCACCAAGGCTGAAATTGACGATTACAAGCGCATGCTGGAGGTGGAAAAGCGTCATATTCGCCAACACCCCGAAGGCGAACGCGAAGAGGTGCGGCAGATTTTTGCCAATAAGGGCTATTCCGGCGAGGAGCTTGATGAAATTGTCACCCTGATCACCACCCATGAAGATATGTGGCTGGAGACCATGATGACCGAGGAATATGGGCTGTCGAATGTCCAACGCTCGCCCGTCAAGGCTGCACTGGCCACATTCTGGGCCTTTTTATTGTGCGGTGCAGTGCCGCTTCTTCCCTATTTCCTCGGCCTGCCTGCCGGGGCACTCATCGCTGCGGTCATGACCGGCATTGTGTTTTTGATTATCGGGGCGGTTAAATCGCTTTGGTCCACCTGGAGCTGGTGGGTCAGCGCGCTTGAGACCTTTGCCATCGGCATGTCAGCAGCCGGGCTGGCCTATCTGGTCGGTGCTGGATTGCGCGGTCTGGTTGGCATGGCCTAAAGCTAGGGCGTTACAAACGCCGGGCCCGCGGCCCGGCGTTTGGCGCCGCTAATCGACCTTTTTGCCATATTCCAAGACATAACTGGGTTGTTTCATGGTCACCAATTCTTCAGCCGCTGTGGGGTGCACCGCGATGGTCCGATCAAAATCGGCCTTTGTGGCGCCCATAGTCACGGCGATGCCAGTGGTCTGGATGATTTCGCCCGCCGCATGGCCCACAATATGCACACCCAACACCTTGTCTGTGTCCGCATCGGTGATCAGCTTGTACATTTCTTTTTCCGGCTTATCACTCAGCGTGCTCATCATGGGGCGGAACGTTGCCTTATAGACATTAACCTTGTGATATTTGTTGCTGGCTTCTGCTTCAGTCAGACCGATTGTGCCCACTTCAGGTTCAGAGAAGACAGCAGTCGGGATCAGATCATGATGCACGAAGGTTGGGTTGTCATTGTAAAAGGTCTCCGCAAACGCCGCACCTTCGCGAATGGCCACGGGGGTCAATGCTGCCCGGTCGGTTACATCGCCAACGGCGAAAACGGTTTTGCACGAGGTGCGCGATTGTTCGTCAACAATGATCTCTTCGCGCGCACCGCACTCCACATCGGCATATTCAAGGCCCAGCCCCTTGGTGCTGGGGGTCCGGCCGGTGGCAAACATCACCTCGCCATAGCTTTGTGATTTACCGGTGTTAAACTTGACTTTGATGTCGTCGCCGGACTTTTCAAGCGCTTCCAGGTCTGTGTTGGTCAATATATCAACCCCACGCGCCTGCATTTGCTCGGCCACCATGTCACGCACATCTTGATCAAAGCCGCGCAAGATTTGAGGTCCACGATAGGCCAGCGAGACCTTGACGCCCATGCCAGCGAAGATGCCCGCGAACTCAACAGCGATATAGCCGCCGCCCACAATCAGCATTTTTTCTGGCAATTTTTCCAAATGGAACGCTTCGTTGGAGGTGATGCCCAATTCAGCGCCGGGAATGCTAGGCACAAACGGGGTGCCGCCCGTGGCGATCAAGATGCGGTCAGCGGTGAGTTCTTCGCCGCTCTTTTTCAGTTTGACAGATGTGCCACTGGTCAGCTCTGCGCGGTCGCGGATCGTGGTGACGCCCGCATTGTCAAGAATATTGCCATAAATGCCTTCAAGGCGTTTGATCTCTTTGTCTTTATTGTCGCGTAGGGTTTGCCAGTTGAATTCAGCGTTCTCGATGGTCCAGCCAAAACTTTTCGACATTTCAAACTGGTCGGCAAAGCGAGAGGCATAGACGAACAGCTTTTTCGGCACACAACCGCGAATAACGCAGGTGCCGCCCAAGCGATATTCCTCAATCACGGCTACTTTCGCCCCATAGGTTGATGCCAACCGACCGGCGCGCACGCCACCCGAGCCAGCGCCAATTACGATCAAATCAAAATGACGTCCCATGACATAACTCCTGTTTAATTGCCTGTGATTGACCACAAAAAAGCCCCTTGGGCAACCCAAGGGGCTTCACATAATCGTGGGGTCAGAGACTTACTGCAATTCCAGCCCTTCGGCCTCAAGCCGGTCACGCAGCTGCATTTCGAAGTCGGTCAGGAAATTGTTTTCCCAAACCTTCACAGCTGCCTTCAGATCGCGGTTGATGCCAACGTTATTTTCCAGCAGTTTTTGTCCCACTTCGCTTTCGTAGAAGGCGATAATCTCTTCAAGTTCTTCCGGTGTGAAGCGCAAGGCATAAATGCGCGCAAATTGAGGGTAAAGTTTATTTTCACCGTCAAGATATTCCTGCGCAAGGTCGCGACCCTCCTCGACAATTTCGCGAGAAACTTCAGGATTTTGCTTTGCCAAAGCGTCGGCAACGCGCTTCAACACGTTCACCACAGAGGTTTCATAAACAAACGCTGTGTCGGACAGCTGTACATATTTCTTGGCAGTGTCCAAATGCTCTGGCGTAATTTCCTGAGCATTTGCAGCAAGCGGTGCCGCAACTGACACCACACCAGCAAAAATCATTGCAGTCAGTTTTTTCATGTTCAAAATACTCCCCGCTTGGCTATCCAAGCTCTTTAACTCCGTTTGCGTCGGCCAGATAAGCTTTGGCGCAAAGGCCCAAAAACAAACCATGTTGCACAACGCCGGGAACCTCTAACAGATTTGCTGACAATGCTTTTGCATCGGAAATGCGGCCAAAAGATGCATCCATAATATAATGTCCGCCGTCGGTTTCAAACGGAGCGTCCCCTTGTTGACGCAAAACCAAGCTGCCCTCAGCTTTGAACGCCGCCATGATTTCAGCTACCGCATTTCGCGTCGCACCCAACCCGAACTTGTTGACCTCAACGGGCAGCGGAAACTGACCCAGATGATCAACCAATTTTGATGTATCTGCGATCACCACCATCTTATCAGAGGCCGCGGCCACGATTTTTTCACGCAATAGTGCGCCACCACCGCCTTTTATCAACTGCATTTGCGCGTCAATCTCATCAGCGCCATCAACCGTGACATCCAATCGATCGATCTCGTCCAATGTGGTCAAAGGTATATTTAGCGATTCCGCCTGTTTCATGGTTGCGATTGAGGTGGGCACACACAGGCAATCGAACCCCTTGGCAACCTCTGCCCCAAGGAAATCAACAAAGTGTTTGGCAGTTGAGCCAGTGCCCAATCCGATTCGCATACCTGATTTAACTTCGGACATGGCCGCCAGGGCCGCCTGTTTTTTCAGTTCGTCAGACAAGATAATCTCACAATGATTGTAATGGCCAATATTTCAACCAACGCCATAGCAAAGAACCTGTCGTTCTCACAATAAGTTTATCGATTTATAAAAATATTTTGGACAAGAGGATTACAGTTTCATATTGTTTTAACCTAAAACTTGCTTTTTAGGAGGGGTGCGGCTGGTGCGTGGGGGCACGCGCGGCTGAGCATTAATTAATTTTTTGGAGATGATGGGGCCATGAAACTGCTTAAACAGCTCATTGTAGCTTTGTTGAGTGTAGCGGTAATGGGCACTTTGGTAATGGACGCCAGTGCCGACCGTGTTTACGACGTACGCAAGAAAAGATGGGTTGATGCCAGCGAGATGCAATCTTCTGGCCGCGGTGGCTCTCGGATCAAACGCACAACTGTTGAATATGAAACAAAATTGGCTAAGGGCACTATTGTGGTGGAAACATCAGAACGGCGCCTTTATTTTGTGCTCGGAAATGGCAAGGCCATTAAATATGGTGTGGGCGTAGGGCGTGATGGTTTCCGTTGGTCCGGTTCACACCGGATCACGCGTAAAGCAGAATGGCCCGGCTGGACACCACCACCTGCCATGCGCAAGCGCGTTCCGGGTTTGCCGGCCTATATGCCAGGCGGCCCCAATAATCCGCTGGGCGCTCGCGCGCTCTATATCGGCAGCACCATTTATCGACTGCATGGCACTGCCGAGCCCTGGACCATCGGCCAAGCGGTTTCGTCCGGCTGTATCCGGCTGACCAATGATGACATTATCGATCTTTACAACCGCACCAAGGTTGGTGCGCGGGTGATTGTGCGGCATTAGGCTCACATCAAGATCAAATTGAATTGAACCGGGTTTTGCCAAAAGCCCGGTTTTTTTGTGCGCATTTGATTGCATCAAGACACGGAAAACCCTATTTTCGGCCCATGACGAACCTTGCATCCCCACAGCCGCTTATTGATCAGTTTGGTCGCGCCGTTACCTATCTACGGATTTCGGTGACGGACCGCTGCGATTTCCGCTGCACCTATTGTATGGCAGAGAATATGAGCTTTTTGCCTAAGTCCGAGGTGTTGAGCCTGGAAGAGATTGAGCAGATTGCGAAGATTTTCGTGGCACGGGGTGTCACGAAGCTGCGCCTGACCGGCGGTGAACCGCTGGTGCGGCGCGATATCATGACCTTGATCGAACGGTTGGGGCAGCTGAAAAAAGATGGGCCGCTGAACGAATTGACCTTGACCACCAATGGCAGCCAGCTCAAGCGCTTTTCGACTCATTTGGTCGATGCCGGTGTTGAGCGCCTCAATGTGTCGCTGGACACGCTGGATGCGGACAAATTTGCCAAGATCACCCGTTGGGGTCGGCTGCAGCAGGTGCTGGACGGTATTGAGTGTGCATTAGACGCGGGTTTGAACATCAAGATCAATATGGTGGCGCTGCGCGGCGGCAATGATCATGAAATTGTGCCGATGATGGAATGGGCCCACAGCAAGGGCATGGATCTGACCTTGATCGAGACCATGCCGATGGGCGCGGTGGATGTGGATCGGCAAGACCAATATTTGCCGCTGACCGAGGTGATTGAGACGATTGGCGCCCGCTACACGCTGGACGATATCGCGTTGGATACAGGCGGCCCGGCCCGGTATAAACGGGTGAAAGAGACAGGTGGCCGAGTTGGCTTTATCCGTCCCCTCACCCACAATTTTTGCGAAAGCTGCAACCGGGTGCGCCTGACGGCCACCGGCGAGCTTTATTTGTGCCTTGGGCAGAATGACAAAGTGAATTTACGTGATGCGCTGCGTCAGGATGGGCCGCAGGCGGTGGCGGATTTGCTGGATCACGCCATGGCGATCAAGCCAAAGGGCCACGATTTTGAGATTGACCGGCAAAAGCCGCAAAAACATGTGGAACGCCATATGTCAGTGACGGGCGGCTAAGCCGCGACCACATCATTTTTCTTTTTCCAAATCCGAAAAATCGAGCGGCAGAGCCGTGGTATATTTGATCTGCTCCATGGCGAAAGCCGAGCTGACATCGCTCATCGACATTTCCGAAATCAGCTTTTGATAAAAGCGGTCATAGTGGGCAATGTCCGGCACAACGACGCGCAGCACATAATCCACATCGCCGCTCATGCGATAAAACTCGACCACTTCATCATGCGCTTCCACCACACTGGCGAATTTTTTGAGCCATGTTTCATTGTGCTGGTTGGTGCGCACGGAGACGAAGACGGTTACGCCGGCGTTGACTTTGGCCGGATCGAGCACCGCGACGCGCCGCTTGATCACGCCATCTTCTTCCATTTTCTGGATTCGTCGCCAGCATGGCGTTGTGGACAGGCCTACTTTGCGGCCAATTTCGGCCACGGGCATAGTGGCGTCCTTTTGCAAAAGCGCAAGAATTTTGCGATCAATTTTGTCGAGCATAGCACACCAAAATAAAAAATAGTTCTACTCAGCGTGATAGAGATACGCCAGTTTAAAAAACAGGGCAAGAATTATTCAGAATTTGAAACTGAAATTCTAAAATGGCCAGTAGGACCATAACCAAGACAATATACCACTTTCACTGGCACCGTGGCGCGCGCGCCATTTGTGTGGCACTTCAAAATCACTGGCCCAGATCCCCCGCCGATCACGCCGGGCAAGCACCTCATCAATAGTGTAATCATTGTAAGATACCGCCCACCCTTCACGCACCAGCCAGGCATTAATATCTTCGCGCCCCAAATAGCAAACGGCCAATAGCCGCCGAAATTGATCGCGTCGGTCGCCCACGCAAACGATTCGTTGCTGATCTATCTTGCTTTGAAGTGACGCTTTGGCGTCCTGGCCACATGCCCAATTCTCTTGCCCTTTTGCACAGGTTTGGGCCAGTTCCGGCGCGTCGATGCCGATCAGGCGAACGCGCTGACCACCGAGCCGAATCGAGTCCCCGTCACTTACCGCTGCAACCCCTTGCAATGACCGGTTTTGAGGGGTCTGCGTGCCGATCACCAAAGCCACGAGCACCGCTGCAATCACCACAAAAGTGAGGGACTGCCGAAGGGAAAAAAATCTGCGTCGCATGCCTATTCCTGTTTTTTTCGTAACGAGGGATTAACCATCGGCCGTTAGAGTATTCTTAACCGTAGTTTTCGGACAATTTGTGAGTATTGCGTTCTAATGTCCATAGACTCTTCACAAGAGCCTCGAAACGCTGTGCGCGCTGATCGTGGGCGATCCCACCAGCGAGCCGTAAGTGATGCGCGCCAGCGCCTCACCTCCAGTTCTGGCACGATGGCGTCCTACGATTTTGAGTTGCTGCAGGAATATGCAAGTACCCGGCTTTCCGGCAAATTTGCCATGCCCGTGCTTGTGGTGGCGATTGCGCTGCTCACCTCGGTATGGGTTCCCCTCTATTATATGCTGGGCTGGGCCGCGATCGTTGTGGTCGGGCATATCTCTGTAATGCTCGCCTGTCGGCAGTTTTTAAATGCACCGCAAAAGAAATTTAATGCGCGCCGGCAAACCACCACCTTTGTAATGGTTGAGACCATTTATGGCGCGGGCTGGTCAACCATTGCGCTCCTGCCCATTGTGGGGGCTTCACAAGAAGTGGCGGTGATCCAGTGGGCGATCTTGCTGGTTGGTGTGGCGGCAAATGCGATTTCTTCCCGTGCCATCCCTTCAGCCACGCTGGCCAACTCGGTGCCCGGTGTTCTTACGGTTGGCAGCATGCTGGTCATTTCTGGCGGCATGTTGAACTATGCTTTGGCCGTTCTCGCTGTCGGTGCCGGGATATTTTTCAGCTTTTTGGCGCGTACTTTGCACAAGTCAGCCATTAAATCGCTCGAGCATCGGGCTGAAAAAGATATGCTGATCTATGAGCTGGAAGAAGCTAAAAGCATGTCGGATGAGGCGCGTCGGGAGGCTGAGCAAGCCAACATTGCCAAGTCGCGGTTCCTGGCGACCATGAGCCATGAGTTGCGCACGCCACTGAACGCCATTATCGGTTTTTCTGAGGTGATGTCTTCTGAGGTGCTGGGGCCAATGGAAAACCCAAGCTACAAGGAATATGCAGCAGACATCCACTCTTCTGGCCAACATTTGCTAAATTTGATCAACGAGTTACTCGACTTATCTCGCATTGAAGCTGGCAAATATGAGCTGAATGAAGAGGCCATTTCGCTGGTGAATATTGCGGAAGATTGTCGGCGTATGCTGGAAATCCGCGCCCGCTCAAAAGGTATTGAGCTTGTGGCCGAGTTTGACGACAAACTCCCCAAATTGTGGGGTGATGAACGCGCGATCCGTCAGGTTTGTTTGAACCTATTGTCAAATGCCATCAAATTCACCCCGCAGTCAGGCCGGATCATCTTTAAGGTGGCCGCAGGCGAGAACAATTGCCAAATGATTTCGGTGCGCGACAATGGCCCCGGCATTCCCGAGAACGAGATTGCCACCGTGCTTTCTTCTTTCGGACAGGGCTCATTGGCGCAAAAAACGGCCGAACAAGGTGCGGGGTTGGGCCTTCCCATCGTGCAGAAAATTATGGAATTGCATGGTGGTCGGTTTGACCTGTTCTCCAAGCTCCGCTTTGGCACCGAGGTTATTGCCACCTTCCCGCGTTCTCGCGTGATGGAAGCCATGGCACCCGTTCGCAACAATCGCCGGAAGTTGCAGATCTACAAAACCGGTGCGGAGGCCTAAACCTCCGCCCTTGTTTTAGTGCGTGGTCTGCTTGCCCGCCACCGCCGCTTCTTCAAAAGTGGCCATGTTTAGATGCAGGTGCAGCGCTGTCTTGACCATAGAGGCCGCAATCGCGGCACCGGAGCCTTCCCCCAAACGCATACCCAGATCGAAGAGCGGCTTTTTGCCCATTTTCGCCAGCGCTTCGCTGTGGGCGGTTTCGGCAGACTGGTGCGCGAAGATGCAATGATCGAGCGCCATGGGATTGGCGGCATGCACCACAGCAGCCGCAGCAGTGGCGACAAATCCATCAACAATCACCGGCAATTTGTTGTGCCGCGCTGCAATGATGGCGCCCGCCATGGCGGCGATTTCACGACCACCCAAGCGCGCCAGCACTTTCAAGGGGGTGTCGAGATCGTCTTTGTGCAAGTCGAGACCGCGATTGACCGCGTCTGCCTTACGCTTCAGCCCGGCATCATCCACACCGGAACCGCACCCAACCCAATCCTCGCCAGTGCCGCCGAACAGCGCCGCGTAAATCGCGGCGGCTGGCGTGGTGTTGCCAATGCCCATTTCGCCAATGCACAACAGGTCCGGCCGCCCTGCGATTGCTTCCATGCCATAGGCAATGGTGGCGGCGCAGGCGCGATCATCCAGCGCAGCGGTCTGGGTGAAATCACCTGTGGGCACCTCCAGCGCCAGTTCAAAAACGCGCAAGTTCAACTCGTGCAGCGCGCAGATTTGTGAGATCGCCGCCCCGCCATTGGTGAAGTTAGCCACCATTTGCTGGGTGACTTCCGGCGGAAAGGCGGAAACACCTTGATTGACCACCCCGTGATTGCCCGCAAAAATGGCCACCATCGGGTTGTTGAGCGTGGGGCTTGGCTTTTCCTGCCAGCGGGCGAGCCATTCAACCATTTTCTCCAGTTCCCCCAACGATCCCGCCGGTTTGGTGAGCTGCGCATCGCGCGCTTGCACCGCCTCCACTGCCGCTTCACTGCCGTTTGGCAACAACATCAGCAGTTCCTGGAAATCATCGAAAGGGCTTTTCTGGGTCTGTTCGGTCATGGTATCGACTCGCGTCTGGGTTAAATGGACGTCCCCTTTTAGCCAACATTTAAGGAAATGCAATTGACCAGTTCGACACCGCCCCCTGTGCGCCCGACCAATGATAATGATGGGGTGGCCCCGCCACCCTCTCCCAAGCTTTCGCCGGTTGATGCTATTGTGATGGGTCTGCGGTTCTATTCGCGCCTGCCAACAGGCGATAGCCCCCACCTGCCGCTCAATTTTGGTAAAATGATTCATTTCCTGCCCGTCGCCAGCTTGATTATTGGCGTATTTCCGGCGCTGACCATTTTGCTGCTTGGCGCTTATGGCGTCCAATCCTTGTTTGTGGCCACGGTGGCGATTGCCATGAGCGCCGTGATCACCGGCGCCATGGCAGAGGATGCGTTTGGCGACGCAATGGACGGTTTGTTTGGCGGACATGATGTGGCCAAACGATTGGAAATCATGAAAGATTCTCGCCATGGCACTTATGGCGTTTTGGGGCTAATCGCTCCCTTTATGTTGCGCGTCATCACGCTGGGTACGCTGATTGCCCTCAGCCCTGTCGCGGCTGCTGTTTTGTGGTTGGTGAGCGCCCTGCTGGCACGACAGACCGCGCCGGTCGTGGCGGTGATGCTGCCTGCGGCACGGGCCGACGGCGCTTCGGCCGGTGCGGGCATTTTATCGAAAAAAGATTTCGTGATCGGGTTGATCCCCGCCCTTGTTCTGTTTTGTTTTGTTGCGCTGCTCTTTGCCGGACCGATCGCGCTGTTTCTGGCATTGATCTTTGGCGCAGCGCTTTGCGTATTCTGGTTGAAATTGTTGACGCGACTGCTCGGCGGACAAACGGGTGACACAATTGGCGCATTACAGTTGCTTCTTGAAATTGCCGCATTGAGTGCCTTTATTTTGATTTAGATTTTTCGCGCCCGAGGAAAGGACCCGATTTGTTTTTTATTGGCATCGCACTGCTGGTGGCGTTCGCGCTCGCCTTTTTGATCTCCTCCAATGCGGGGCAACTGATCGGCTTGGCCGAACAGGATTTTGGTCAATTGGTGGTGCTGATCGCTGTGTTGGTGCTGGTGGCCGGCGGTGCCTTTGGTCGTCGCATTCGGCTGGGCGAAATGCTCTCGGGCATCGTGATGTGGGTGGCAATTTTTGCGGCCATCATTATCGGCTATAGCTTTCGCGCAGATTTCGAAAGCTTTGGGGCCCGCTTATGGGCGCAGCTTTCGCCGGGCGCGGGTTATACCGATACCGAAAGCGGCACGGTGATGTTCAGCCGCAATGCCAACGAACATTTTGTGATCAATGCCAAGATCAACGGCACTGAACAACAATTTCTGTTCGATACCGGGGCGTCTGCCATTGTGTTGACCGCCGACAGTGCGCGTGCTGCCGGTTATGATCCAACCAGGCTGATCTACTCTATCCCGGTGCAGACCGCGAATGGCCAAACTGAAGCGGCCTTAGTTAAGCTGGATCGGATAGAAGTGGGCGGCATTGTGCGCGAAAATATCGATGCCATGGTGGCCCGACCGGAGGCCCTAAAGTCCAACCTTTTGGGCATGAATTATTTGCAGACTTTGCGGGGCTTTAGCGTGGAAGGTGATCGCCTGACCTTCACCGACTGATCAGGCGGCAGCCTGGCGGGCGGCGATCAACAGATCAAAAGCCTCTTCGATCAATTCAACGCCACGCGCGGCTTTCACCGCCTCCACGGTGAGCAATTGACGGTAACGACGTGCACCGGGTTTGCCAAAACCAAGACCGAGCATGTGGCGCACAATCTGGTTCAGTTTTGCGCCCTTAGTCATTTGAATTTCAGCATAATTTGTCATCACTTCACAAAGTGATTCAAGTGAGATCGGCGGCGTGCTATCGCCGAAAATCTCGCGGTCCACATCCCACAACAGGGTTGGGTTGTGATAGGCGGCGCGGCCAAGCATCACCCCATCCACATGCTGCAAATGGTCTTTTGATTGCGCCAAATCTTCAATGCCACCATTGATCATCAACGGCAAATCGCCCACATGATTTTTCAAGCGGTACACCCGATCATAATCGAGCGGTGGCACTTCGCGGTTTTGCTTGGGGGACAAGCCCTGCAACCATGCTTTGCGCGCATGGACATAAAGCGCATCCACATTGGCCTCCAACATATGGTCGACGAAGGTGCGCAGATCTTTTTCGCTGTCCTGATCATCGATGCCAATGCGGCATTTCACAGTAACTGGCGTGTCGGTGACGTCGCGCATGGCGCGCACGCAATCGGCCACCAGTTCCGGTTCGGCCATCAGGCAGGCGCCAAAGCGGCCAGACTGCACCCGGTCTGACGGGCAGCCGACATTGAGGTTCACTTCATCATAGCCGAACCGGTCGCACAGCTTGGTGGCGTCGGCCAGTTCTTGCGGATCGGACCCGCCCAATTGGACGGCGATGGGATGCTCCACATCATCATTATAATTGAGCAACCAGTCGGCGCCGCCACGGATGAGCGCCGCGCTGGTGACCATTTCAGTAAACAGCAACGCATGCCGCGACAAATGGCGGTGGAAAAACCGGCAATGGCGGTCTGTCCAGTCCATCATCGGGGCTACGGAAAATTTGCGCGCGTGCTTTAGGCTCATGCTGTCAGTCACATTTGTTGGAATTTGGTGGCGTGCATTAGCACAAAATCTTGGCCTTGTCGCCTGTTTGCTGCACGCCGGACACTGCGCGCAGATATAGGGAAAGGCAAGCGCAGGTCAAGCGCTTCTCATGTAAAGGCTGCGCACTGGAGCTGCGGCAATAGAGCTCGCGCGCGCACATCAGGCGGCTGGACATTTGTCCGAAGTGCGAACCCGCCCCTCTAAATCATCAATCCGGTAGCTCGAGCGTGTCGTAGCTCACTGAACGGGAACCCAAGAGCGGTTCGCGCGTTAACAACGTACGGAGGTAATTATGCAAGACCAACGCACCAAGGATAATAATCAAGAAACACTGAATAAAACTGAAGCGCGCCAAGCACAGCGCGGGTTCAGCACGCGTGTGCTGCTCATTTCGCTGCCCTTAATCATTTTGGCTTTTGTCGCCATTTATATCTTTGCTGACAACACCGATACGGAAAATCCGGAAATTGTGGACGCCCCAAGCCTTGAAAGCAGTGAAACCGTGCCCACCGATTGATCCTGCCCCAACCAACAGCGAACCGCATAGCGCGGGATAGGCCTTGCCAGCCCCTCACTCAAGGGGCTAAAAGCGCAAGGTCTTTGCCGCTGCGCGACCAACATGTTGGAGTTCCCTTATGAGCAAGCTAGTTTCCATTGGTGAATGCATGATCGAAATGAGTGCATTGGAAAACGGGCTTTATAAAAAGGGATATGCGGGCGACAGCCTTAATATGGCCTTTTATGCCCGCGCTTTCCTGCCGCAATCGGTAAGCGTCGACTATTTCACCGCGCTTGGCGATGATGGGGAAAGCGAAGCGCTGGCCCAAAGCATCCAAAACCACAATATCGGGACCGACCTGATCCGATTCCTGCCGGGCAAAACGCCGGGGCTTTATATGATATCGCTTGATCAGGGAGAGCGGACGTTCAGCTATTGGCGCGCAATGTCTGCCGCCAAGGAGATGGCACGCGACATGGCGCATTTGGAACGCTCGCTGCTGGGTGCCGACAAAACATTGTTTTTCTCGGGCATCAGTCTTGCCATTTTGCAGCCAGACACCAGAGATCAGTTCCTGACATTGTTAGAAAAAGCCAAGTCCGACGGTCAAAAAGTGATTTTTGACAGCAATCTGCGCCCCTCCCTATGGGAAAATCGTGACGAAATGGCCGACTGGACAGCTAAAGCTTCTGCCGTGAGCACCATGGCATTGCCTACAGTGCCCGACGAATATGTGCTGTTTGACGAACGTTCATCCGAACAGGTGGCTGAGCGCTATTTGCGGGCTGGTTGCTCGGAAGTGGTTGTGAAGGCTGGCCCCGGCGATGCGTTGGTGACCAACGGCACGGAAAAAGAATGGGTTGGCCCACCGGCCCCCATCAGCCCGGTGGACACCACAGGGGCTGGCGACAGCTTCAATGGCGGCTATATCGCGGCTAGGCTGAACGGGAAAAGTATGGTGGACGCCGCCCAGTTTGCCCATAAGGTGGCGGGACAGGTTATCCAACATCGCGGCGCGTTGGTGAGCGAGATAAAATCGCTGGTGCAATAGCCCCACTTTTTGCGCACAAGCGCTTTTTATGCTGTTGTCGAAAGAGCTTGGCTGATATGCCCCTTTTAGCGACGCACGATCTGTGCAATGCTATTAAAAACGCTTTGTGATCCGCGCCACGGCGCACGGACGAACGTGGCGGGGTCTTCCTGTCCGTCAAAGCAACGATCACTACTGGGAAACGTCTTACTTGAGGTTCTTATGAGAATTGCCATGCTCGCGCGTAACTCCTCGCTATATTCGCACAAACGCCTGAAAGAGGCGGCTGTGGCGCGAGGTCATGAACTCGACATGATCAACACGCTGCGATGTTATATGAACATTGCCTCGCGACGCCCAGAAGTCTTCTATAATGGCGAGAAGCTCACCCAATATGATGCGGTGATCCCCCGCATCGGTTCGTCTATCACCTATTATGGTCTCGCGGTTTTGCGCCAGTTCGAGATGATGGGGGTGTATCCGCTTAATGAATCCGTGGCCATCGGTCGCTCGCGCGACAAGCTGCGTTCCATGCAATTGATGTCGCGCGATGGCATTGGCTTGCCCGTCACCACTTTTGCCCATGACCCTCGGCAAACTGAAGAAGTGTTGAAGCTTGCTGGCGGTGCGCCGCTGGTGATTAAATTGCTGGAAGGCACCCAGGGTATTGGTGTGGTTTTGGCCGATAGTGACCGGTCTGCCAAATCTGTGATTGAGGCCTTTCGTGGTGCCGGGGTGAACATTCTGGTTCAAGAATTCATCAAGGAAGCCGGCGGCACCGACATTCGCGCCATTGTGATTGGCGGCAAAGTTGTGGCGGCCATGGAACGCCGTGGCGCTGAAGGCGAGTTTCGCTCCAATCTACACCGCGGTGGGTCATCACGTCGAGTGAAGATCACACCGGAAGAGCGGTCAACGGCAGTGCGGGCAGCAAAATCCATGGGTCTGAATGTGTGCGGCGTGGATATGTTGCGCTCCAACCATGGCGCGGTGGTGATGGAGGTAAACTCATCCCCCGGGCTGGAAGGGGTGGAAAGCGCCACGGGCCTCGATATTGCCGGCAAGATCATCGAATTTATGGAAAAGAACCATCGGCCTGGCGCCACTAAAACCAAGGGCAAGGGCTAAAGCCTTATGACACGGCCAGCATTTGAGATTGGCGGTGTGCGCATTGCACCGGGCTATCGGCGGACTGTGGATTTGCCGGTTAGCGTGTTGTCTGACCATACGCCGGTGACCATGTCCACCCATGTCATCCACGGCAAGCGCCCCGGCCCCACCGTGTTTGTGAGCGCGGCCATTCACGGCGATGAAGTGATCGGCGTGGAGATTGTGCGCCGGGTGCTGCAATCTCCCAAACTGCGCGGCTTGCGCGGCACCTTGATTTGCATCCCGATCGTCAATGCCTTCGGCTTTCTCAACCATTCGCGCTATCTGCCTGACCGGCGTGATCTCAATCGGAGTTTCCCCGGATCAGAAACTGGGTCGCTGGCCGGGCGACTGGCGCATTTATTCATCACTGAAATTGTCAAACGGTCTGATTACGGCATTGATTTGCATTCCGCGGCGAGCCATCGCGACAATTATCCGCAGGTACGTGTCACGCCTAATCGCCCCAAACTGACAGAGCTGGCCAACATGTTTGGTGCCCCCATCCTGTTGAAATCCAAGGTGCGGGAAGGCTCCCTGCGAGAAGCCGCATCCGCTTTGGATTGTGAGGTGTTGCTCTATGAAGCTGGTGGCGGACTGCGGTTCGATGAATTTGCCGTACGCGTAGGCACAACAGGCGTGCTGCGCACCCTGCAGGGGCTTGGCATGATTTCTGGCAAACCGATTGCGCCGTCCAAGGCCAAATCGATCTTTTGCACAAACAGCTATTGGTTACGCTCGCCAGCCGGGGGGCTTTTGCGCACGTTCAAAAGGTCCGGGGACACGGTGCTCGAAGACGATATACTCGGCGTGGTTTCAGACCCGTTCGGCGAAATAGAGACGCCAATAACCGCCCAAAGCGATGGTGTGATCATCGGGCGCAGCGAATTGCCGATTGTGAATGAGGGCGATGCAACGTTTCACGTTGCTCAGCCCGCACGTAACCGCAACGCGGAAACCGCGCTTGATCAGCACACAGCCGATGTCGAAGGCTCAACCTTGTTTGACGAAGACGAGATTATTTAGATCAGGTCTCCGATTTGGGTTTTGTGGCTGCCCGGGGTTTCGGGCGTGACGCCGACGCGCCACCAAGCTTTTCCATGATTTTCGGATCTGCTGAGCGTAAATGCAAATCGCGTTGTGGGAACGGGATTTCGACATTCTGCTCACGGAACGCTTTATCGATGGCGAACAATATATCTGTTTGGACCCGCGGATAGATGGTGTAGTCATTCACGTGAATGCGCAATTGGAAATTGATCGAGCTGTCGCCAAACCCTTGGAAGAACACGAAGGGTTCTGGGCGCTTCAGGACATTGTCATGATCCTGCGCAATCTCCAGCAAAATCTTATTCACTTTCTCCAAATCGCTGCCATAGGCCACGCCAATCGGGATATCGACACGGCCTGAACGTATCTTGTGGGTCCAGTTGCCCACGGGCGCGTTGATGAACTCGGAGTTGGGGATGATGATGGTCTGGTTGTGAATGGTGTTGATTTCGGTGGCGCGCACACTGATTTTTGAAACGGTACCGGAGAAGCCGCTGGCCTCGACAAAATCTCCCACCTTAATTGGACGCTCGACCAGCATGATCAAACCGGAAACAAAGTTAGAGACCACATTTTGGAGGCCAAAACCAATACCCAAAGACAAGGCACCGGCAACAATGGCCAAGCTGCCCAAATCCACCCCTGCCCCGGTGATGCCCAAAAAGATCGATAGGGCAATACCGACATAGCCGACGCCAGTGCGGATTGAGTCTTTCACCCCATGGTCGGCCCGCGTACGCTCCAATACGGTGTTGCCCAACCACCGCTGGAATATCCGGGTGAGCACCAGACCAAGCACAAATATGATGCCGCCATAAAACACGCTGGCCAACGAAAACTCAAAACTGCCAATTTGGAAGCCGATAATGGCCTGCCGTACCCAGGTGACCACATCTTCAACCCGCGACCCCCATTGCAACAGAATGGCCGGGATCATGATCATGACGATCAGCACCAGGAAGCCAATACTGGTGAACAGCGCATATTGGTCAATATCACTTTCATCAAGAGACAGCCGGTTCTGCAACCAACGGCCCGAACGTGTGGACACCAACACGCCGGGTTTGCCCAATTCTTGCGCAAGCAAATAGCCAAAAAAGCCGGTCACGAGAATGGTGCCCGTCACCACCAATTGCTGGGCCATAAAGCGCGCCAAGCCGATATATCCGGCCACGGCGGCGACAATGATGGCAATTGAGGCAAGCAGCAGCGGAATGCGCACCCAGGCTGGCAATGTACGTGAATGCGGATCTTCAGGGTTGTCACGGACGCGTGCAAGAGCCAGCAGCAACAGGGCAATCAGGAAAGCCGCCAAGAAACTATTGCCGATGGTAAACGCCAAGGGCGCGTTGACCAATTGCCCCAATCTGCCGGCCAAATGGTCAAGCGCGTGGACAACAGCCAAAGAGCTGACAAGTACATAGGTGCGCTGGGCGGCAAAACTGGAGAATGGCACAATGCGCAGATCAGCGTTGTGCGGGGCCAAAAAGGTGTAGGTCAGGCGCAGCACGAAAAACAGGCCCAAAAGCACCATGAAGAGCGTACCGACGAAGCCGCGCAAATCCAGCGTGAATAAAGAGGTGAAGTCCATGACCCAATAGCTGACGGCCAACGCCACAGCCAAAAGGACCGAGGGGACCATGGCGGTCACAAAAATATAGATCAGGGCATTCAGACGGGATGTGCCCTGGCTCAACACATTGCTGGCGCGGCGCGACAGCACATAGGCCCCGGCAAGCAGCACCGCGAAAAGGGCACCAACCAAGAAGAGCGGTGCCGGATTTGGTGCAATCTTAACGGTCCACCAGGTGCGGAGTTTAGCCTGAAACCGACTGAAGGTGGCCACACTCTCGCTGCCAATATTGGTCAGCAAACTGAGCGTTATGGGAGAGCGTTGAGACAATCGGCTGGCAAAAATCTGTCGCCGCATTTGCGCGATCTGATCATATTCTCTGATGATTTTTTGATCGATTTCGTCGGCTTTGGTGGAGATGATGCGCAGCTGCTTGCGCTCGGCCTGAGCTTCAGCCCGCTCCTCCGCGACTTGCGGGCTTTCGCTTTCACCCGGTGGCGGCGCGGTGCCCAATACATCCAATTGTGATGAGATCACCGCCAATCGATCCTCGACCGGCTTGACCACTTCGTCCACGCGCGTCTGCAAATCCAGCAAGGTTGTGCGGGCACCGATCAGTGTATTGTCGTTGTCAGCATTTTTGATCAGGCGATCGACATCTTCAATTTCCTGCTCAATCTCGTTGAGCTGTTGAAGCTTTTGGTCAAGATTGGCGACTTGTGCCCAACTCAGCGTAACCATAAACAGCAGCGTCGCCGCAACAAAAAGCGCGCGCTGCCAAATCTGACGAAGGGCAAAAGGCTCATTTTTCATAAAACGAACTTAGGCGCAGCGCTTAGATTTGGCAACGTCATTTGAGCGACACCACCGCAAAAAACAGGGTTGAAATCAGGAATTTTCTTCAATGATATCTGTTGCCTGCGCGAGATAAGGGGGCACCTCATCAAGCACGCGCTGGCGACACAAGTCCGTCGCCGCAACCAGAATTTCAATCAGCAGGTTAAACTGTTCGGCGTTGAGCTGGACTGAAAGGCTTCGGTCTTCCAAAGCATGTACGCGCTCGAGGCACGTGTCCAGCGAGGTGATTTCAGTTTGGCTATATGCCGACGGCGCAGCGAAGGCGGCTAGCGTAAGCGTGCTCGCTATAGCTATAAATTTTGCAAGCGCATTCATATTCGACCGGGTCCTATTGTGCCTAATGGCCTAAACGCTACATTGACCATTTTGGTTCAATGCACCCCCTCAAATGGGCCCCAGTTTGCGACTTTTTAAGGGCGAGAATACCGGTTTAAAACTATTCCGTTTAAGTGTGATTTATTTGCAGCACTCGACCTATGGTGCGGTGTTGCGGCCACCACTGGCCAGTAGCTCATCAATAGTGGCGCCGGAGATGCTATTTGATAAAGCGGTCATATCACCTGCTTCAATCATGGGCTTGGCGACGTCAAGGATGACCCGGTGCACGACCCGTGCCAAGCTGCTGCCCAGGCTGACGCGCGCCACACCTATATCGCCGAACGCAGCAACGCTATATTGCGTGTAAGGGCCGGCGCATAAGGCATTGACCGGCACGTCGACGCTTTTGACGATGGTCTTGAGATCGTCAAATGACTTTGGCATGGGCACATAGACCACATCGGCCCCTGCCCGGGCGAAAGCTTGAATGCGGCGAATGGCTTCGTCCAGATCATATTGGTCGATCATGACGCCATCGGCCCGTGCGGTAAGCGTAAATTTTGCATTGTGCGCCGCACAGGCGGCTTTTTTGGCGTCGACCGCGGCCTCGATGCGCGCCACGGCCTCATTAAAAGCGTACGGCTTATGTTGGGGAAACCGGATATCCTCAATGCCGCAGCCCGCCAAGCCACCGTCGATCGAAAGGCGTATGGTTTCTCGTACATCATCAAGGTCATCGCCAAACCCGTTTTCAAAGTCGCCGTTTACCGGCAAATCTGTCGCCTCATTTATCTCGTTGGCATGTGCCAGCGCTTCTTCACGTGACAATTGCCCCCCATCCGTGAGCCCCAACGTAAAGGCATGAGCAGCAGACGATGTGGCGAGGGATTTGGCCCCAAGCGCAGCCATCAGCTTCGCGGTGCCTGCATCCCACACATTGGCCAGAATGAAAGGGCCGGATCGATGGAGCGCGGCGAACTGGCGGGCTTTGGTCGCGTTTTGGGCGGAAGTTTGATGGGGCATGAGACAATTTCACTGCGTTGAAAACGGGCAGTCTGGCGTAATCCATTCGATTCGACAATTGCGATGGCCCTCGGCTTTGGGAGGGATCGATCAAACCAAAATTAACCCTAGTTTGAATAAGTCCCGTTGCAAGGGCTGACACTAACGCATTCGACATAAACGCGCGCTAATCTACTCAACCATAGGATTTTGAGGGGAGAGAGAGCAATGCTCGATCGACGGATTGATGGGGTTCTGACCGATTGGAAAGCGCATTATGCCGGCCTGTTTGGCCAGCACCCGCTATGTTTACAACATAAATTAGCGGACACAGGGCTTTTCACTGATCAGGCCCTGGAAGGCATTTTGGAGAATGTCGACCGGCAGGATTATCACGTTAATTATATGGACCCGAAAAGTGGTGTGCGCCGCGAAGGCGAATTCGGCAATGCCAGCGGCAAAGAAATTTTGGATGCCGTCAAAAACGGCAATATCTGGATCAACTTGCGGGCCCCGGCGCGACAAAACCCCGCTTTTGATGACATGTTGCGCGCGATCTATGACGATTTCGAAAAATATGTGCCGGGTTTAAAGACGTACAAGCAGAATATGACCATTCTGATTTCTTCGCCAAATGTGCGGGTGAAATATCACGTGGATGTGCCCGGACAGTCGCTCTGGCAAGTGCGGGGACGCAAAAAGGTTTTCGTTTATCCCGCAGAACCGCCCTTTTTGAGCGCCTATGGCATTGAGAAGGTGGTGATCAATGAGGCGCATGAAACTGACATCCAGTTCCAGGACTGGTTCGATGATTATGCCACCATTTATGACCTTGAGCCGGGCGAGATGCTGCATTGGCCCCTCAATTGTCCGCACCGGGTGGACAATTATGACTGCATGAATGTTTCGGTGACCACCGAGCATTGGACCGATGCACTGCGCAATAAATATGCGGTGAATTTTGCCAATGGCATGTTGCGTAAGATGGGGTTGAAAAATCTTGATCGCGGCACCAGAGGGCTGACCTTCTATACCAAGCTGGTATTGGCAGGGGCGGTGAAATTTTCTGGCATTCAACGTAAAGATGTTAAACCATATACAGTTGACTTTGCAGTCGATCCTAACGCGCCAGATGGTGTGAAGGATATTGCGGCTTATCAGTTTACAAAATAGCTTCGGGGCAAAGCTTTTATGACCTTTGATGTAAAGGTTTATCGCTCGGCAGATGAAATTCGGGCGATAAAAGACCAGTGGCAGGCACTGGAAGAAAAATCGGAAGGGGTTGCGCTGTTTCAAAGTTTTGAATGGTGCGCGCACGTTCTTGAACTAAACCGCAACTCGGGCAATGAAGAATATTATGTAATCGCGGCCTCTCAGAACGAGAGTTTGGTCGGACTGTTGCCGCTGGCCATTTGGCACAAGAAGGGTCGCAAGATCCTGACCGGGTTGAGCGAACCTTATCAGCAATATACCGAAATGCTTGCCGACCCCGCCCACCGCGCCGTCGATATTTTTGAAGCCATGCACCCGCTGCTGGCCCAATCTGGCGCGGACTATATCCATTTGGGACAAGTGCGACATGATGGCCCGCTTTACGCTGGCTGTGAGGAATGTCTCGACCACGCAATGGAAGAGAAGGCTGCACCCTTTGTGGATTTGACACCATGGAACAGCTATGACGAATATTATGCTGCCCTCAAAAAGGCGACGCGCAAACGGCTACGGAATGCCTATAACCGGTTTGAACGCGAGGGGGAACTCCAACATCATTATGCCCTTGAAGGCAGTATGCTGGAAAGTGTGATCGATCGCTGCTTTGATGGCCGTGTTGAATGGCAAAAACGCATGGGGCTGACCTCTCGGGCCTTTCAGGATGATTCTTTTCGAACATTTCTCAATTCGTTTAAAAACGTCACAGATGAAGACATCCGCCCGATCGCCTTTTGCTTAACACTAGATGGTGAAGCCGTCGCGGACCAGTGGGGCTTTATCTATAAAGACCGTTACTATGCCTATATGTCGACTTGGAATGAAGCACACTCCTATTCGGCACCCGGGCGGCTGCAATTGGGAGAAATCATCAAAAATTGTTATGAAATTGGCGTCAAACAGGTTGATTTTCTCATCCCCTCTGTCCCGTATAAAATGGTTTACGCAACGGGTGAAGTGGATGCCAGTGATTTGATAAAGCCCTTGAACGCCAAAGGCTATCTTTACGCCACGCTCTGGCTCAAACTTATCCGGCCAAAGCTTAAAGCTTTAATGGAAGCCCTGCCCGCCGAACAACGCAAAAAGATCGTCAATATGCTGTTCAACCGCAAGTCATTGGCGCGTTAGCAAGAAATACACATGATGTGCGCTAATCTCAGTGCAGATCTTTTTGGAGAATTTTATGGGCGAACGTCGCCAATTGGCGTCCAAATCTGCGTTGATTTTTGTTGTGCGCATTGGTGGCGCCGGGGTGATCTTTCTGGCACAGGCGATGATCGCGCGGCTGTGGGGTGCGGCCCAACTGGGCGAATATTTGCTGGCCATCGCTGCCGCCAATCTGATGGCGATTGCCCTTCCATTGGGGTTTCAAACCATCGGCGCCTTTTTTGCCGCTGAGTATAAAGCCAAACAGGATGGCGCCACCCTCTCCCGTTTTGCCGTGCTTGCCTATGGCATGGCGATATTCCCGGGTCTGGCTCTACTCTACATTGTGGGGCAATTGATCCACCTGATCGGCCCGGCGGGAACATTGCTGCAAAGCATCTGGCCCACCATCGCGATGATGGCCTTTGGCACGGCAATCGTGAATCTGAATGGGGCCATTCTTGTGGGCCTTAAAAAGCCGTTTTTCGGCTTGTTCGCCGACACAATTTTCCGGCCGCTGTTTATTGTTTTGGGCATATTGATTGTGGCTTTTATTGGCGTCGAAGACGATCGCGTCGGCGCGCTGATCTGGTGGGTCGCGATATTCTATCTGGGTCTTGCCACCCTGCACTTCTTTGTGACGATCCACGCGATACGCGCTCTGCCACGGGAAACTGAAATGCCGCAGCGCGAATTTAACCGCTGGTGGTTTTATGCCCTGCCCTGGATCATTGTGGCGCTGAGTTCCGACTTCTTTTTCGACATCGATCTGTTGTTGTTATCCAGCCTGTTGGACAAGGAACAAATCGCGATCTTTGGGGTGTGCGCGCGCATGTTCGTGCTCGCCTCTTTCGGCATTATCGCCATTGGTGCGGTCGTTTCCCCCGATCTGTTGGACGCAGAAGAAAAGCAGGATGTTGCGGCGCTCGAGGCAAAAATCGGCGATGCCAATCTGGTTGGCACCGGGCTTGCCGTGGTATTGACGGTCGGGGTGATGATTTTCAGCCCCATCGTGTTTTACTTTTTTGGACCTGCGTTTAATCAGGGCGTGATCCCCTTGACCATTTTGTGCAGTGCTTTGATCGCTCGGGCCGCTTTTGGTCCCGGGGCTGTGATCCTGTCATCGCGCAAAAAGCCATATGCAAGCCTGCCCGCCATTTTGCTTGGATTGCTGGTGCTGCTGGCGGCCAATTTTGTACTGGTGCCGCTGTTCGGGCTGGTGGGCGCGGCGACTGCCGCGGCCATATCCTTTATCACCGGTGCGGGTGCCATTTGGTTCACCACATGGCGGCTCACGGGGCTCAATGTCTCCATCGCGCCTGCACTCAAAAAATATTTGGTGCGCGACGCCAAAAGCTAAAGATAGGCCAGTGGATCAACGCCAATGATCGGTCCATGGGCATGAAGGATCACAATGTAAAGCGCGATGCCGATAACCAGCTCAATGGCCAGCTGGCGATCACCAGCGCGGCGTAACCGTTGGCCCCAACTTCCTGCCTCTCTTTGTTTCACGCGGGCATAATCCGCGGCACTGAGCTTTTGCGGTTTGGTTTTATTGAGGCGCGCAATGCCAAGCAGGGCAAAGGCCAGCATGATGCCGAACAGTAATATATTAGCCAGTTCGCCATTCACCAAAATATGGGCAAAAGCCCAAAGCGCAAACGCCACAATTATCGGATGACGCACGAGGGCGAGTATGCCGGGGTTTGAATTTTGGTGTCCGCGATCACGGCGAAAGCTGACAGACAAGCTGTTGGGCCGCAGTGCGCCCATGACAAACAGGATGATGGCCATCAACATCAACCCCATCGATATACGGACCGTGAGCGGATCGGCAGCGTAAAGTATGGTGCGTGGGGCGCGCAAAGCGGCTGAGATCATCCAGATCAACAACAATGTCGAAAGAACTGAATAACCAATAATATAGGCTTTACGGCTGGTGCGCGCGATGATTTTGCCGCGCAAGTCACCTATTTGTGGCAGCATATGCGCAAATAGAAAAACAAATAGAGCAATCAAAAATTCAATCATGATCCTGGCTTTCGCAACGATACGTTCTGGCATCTAAAACTTGTGTTGCAGGAATGGCAATTGGCAAGACGCTTTGGCGGATGTGACACCTGCGCGCACGCGGCCAATGGGGGCATTCTCGCCTCCGAAACCATTTGAGTTTTGCCGGTATAGGCTTTATGCTGAGCCTAAATCTCAAGTTAGGACCATGCGATGCGTTTAACGAAACAGTCTAACTATGCTGTGCGCATATTGATGTATTGCGCCAGCAATGACAGCCTTAGTAAAATCTCCGATATCGCCGAGTTTTACGATATTTCAGAGACGTTTCTGTTCAAAATATTGCAGATTTTGAATGCGTCAGGCTTTGTGGAAACTGTTCGCGGACGGCATGGCGGCATTAAGCTTAAACGCGAGGCCAAAGATATCGGGCTGGGCGAAGTGATCCGCGCCACAGAAGATAATTTTGACATGGCTGAATGTTTCGATCTCGAATCAAACACCTGCCCATTGATCGGCACATGCGGGTTTAACCATGCGCTCTATCGCGCGCTCAATGCGTTTTTTGACGTGCTGGACGAGTATACGATTGCTGATTTGACCGACAATCGACGCAATATTCGGGTGTTGCTGGAACTGGACAGCGCCGTGCGCAGTGCGCCGAAACGGGTTGAAGCCTAATCCAGCGGATATTCTTCGCTGGCAGATGAGGTTGTTGTAGAAGAACTGCCTATACTTACCAATCGGCAGCAATGGGTTAATTCACAAGAATTGTAATTATCTGCGAATTGTTAGATAGTGATTCATGTGGATGGTTTGCGGATATTATTAATGACTTTTTCTGACAAGCTTGCAAAAGCGCAGGCGGAACTTGAAAATTGCCGGTTAGACTCAATTGTTCAACTGAAAAGATTTGACGCTTTGCTTTATCGGATCGGATTACCGATCCGACCTGTACATTATCGGGAGTCTTTGCAGCTGTTTGTGCAACAAACAATCTTGTTCGGTCTGCTGGTGAGTGCTTCCAGTTGCCTTTTACTGAAAAACATTTTTGGTTTTTCGATGCCCATGCCGTTTTTACCACTGATGTTTGTGAGCTACGGGCTGATCTATGCCGTGTTTTACTGCGCCCAGGTGGAAAATGAACGGGAGGATTGTGCCCTCTCGCGCTGGGAAGATCTTTGAGGCAAGCACTTATGGGCTTTGAGGAAAAATACCAAAAGGCGATAGAAGAGCTTCAGGCCACCAAAATTTGAAAATCCAACCACACGCCGCCAATACACAAGCTGGCGCGGGCGTTTGGACTGCAGGTGCGGCCGCCGCATTATAGCAAGCCGCTGAACGCGTTTGTGCTCAACGGCCTATATTTCGGTGTCATCTGGGGTGTGCTGATGTGGTTTTTATTCTGGTCGCATAGCAATGTGCCGCCCCTCTTGGCGATGGGCAGCAGCATCCTGGTTGGCTTGCTTTTTGGCGGCTTTATGAACCTTTATTATCGCGTAAGCGCCCACAAACACAATCTTACCCCTTGGGATGAGCTATAGGCCCTTGTGGACGGAATCCATATTTGGCTTCAATATCTTGAAGAAAAAACGAAGACCGAGAAAAAATGCCTCCATACTTTAAGCCAATTTCCGGAATTTCAGATGAAATCTTACGAACATAAACTGCTTCAAGCGTTGACCGAATTGCACGAGAAAAAGCTATTTTGGTCGAGCGAACCTATTGAGCCTCCACGCATTGCGTTATGGCTGCACAAAAAGTTTGGATGGCAGACACCTCCGTTGCTTTATATGGGCTTTTGGCAAAATGCCCTATTACTCTGCACCATCCTGACGCCCACCAAACTCCTGTTTGATTTTTTCTTTTTTAGTGGGCCAGCATTTATGAGCACAATGGGATATTGGTTTGGGTTTGTAGGTTTTTTGCTCCTAGCACCAACGATAACCGCCGGTCTTATACGTGTCGTCTCTTGGCGAAAGTCGCTTACCCCTTGGGAGATGAGCTTTAGTCCTGATCCATCGGCCAAGTGTCGCTGAGGCGGTAACCTTCTGGCCAGGGGTCGGACGGGTCCAACATGTGCTGATGGGTGCCTGTGATCCAAGCGCGGCCATTGATGCGCGGCAGGATGGCGTTGCGGTCTCCACATTTGACCTGCTCGGCTATATCGCAGTTGAACTTTGAGCCTGTGATCGAGGTGGCGATATATTTGTCGCCCGCGTCCATTTCGCCTTTGGCCAGCATCAGCGCCATGCGGGCGGAACAGCCTGTGCCGGTGGGGGAGCGGTCGATTTTGCCCGGACGTATGGCCACGGCGTTGGCGCCGGAAAGGATGTTTCCTTCGCGTGTGGTTTTGCCCATAAATTGGCAGAAGGAAATATGATCCCAATCCGGGTTTTCCGGGTGGGTGAAGCCGAGTTGTGCGTTGGCAGCGGCTGTGATTTTGGTGCCGAGGTCTGCCAGTTTTTTGGCATTTTCTGGTTTAATCTCAACGCCTAATGCTTCGGCGTCGACCATCACAAAGCTGTCGCCGCCATAGGCTGTGTCGACGGTGATTTCGCCCACGCCTTCAACTCGAAGCGGCACCTGCAATTGGTCGACAAAGCTTTTTACATTGGTGACGGTGATGCTTTCGGCTTTGCCATTTTTGCATTGCGCCACCACTTTGATCAGCCCGCCAGGCGCTTCCAATGTCAGATGCGTTTCTGGCTCTGTCATTGGCAAAATGCCGCTGTCGAGCAGCACGGTGGACACGCAGATGGAGTTGGAGCCGGACATGGGTGGCGTGTCGGCTGGTTCCATGATGATGAAGCCCATTTGCGCCTCAGGGTGCTTTGGCGGCACCAACAGGTTCACATGGCGGAACACGCCGCCACGCGGCTCGTTCAGCACGAAATTGCGCAGCGTTTCATCTTGTTCGATGAACTTGCGCTGTTCCCAAAGGGTTTCGCCCGGCGGCGGCGCCACGCCGCCGACAATCACATCGCCCACTTCGCCTTCGGCATGGCAGGACACCACATGAATGGTTTTGCTCGACCGCATATTAGCCTCTCAATTCAAATTCGGGTTCACCCAACACGTCGAAATCTGGCTCAACGCCCAAGCCCGGCGCGTCTGCTGGCGACATAAAACCATCCACGCGCTTGGGGGCGCATGCGGCGAAATCGACAGTGCCGTAGGAGTTAAAGTCCGTGGCCGAGAACGAGAATGCTTCCGGGGTGGACGCGGCCAGATGGGCGATGGTGGCGGTGACGATGTCGCCGCCCCATGTGTCCTCAATGGTCATGGCCAGACCTGCATTGACGCAAATGTCACGCATCAGGCGCGCCTTGGTGAGGCCGCCGACTTTCGAGATTTTCAGATTGATCGCGTCCATGGCATCGTCGGCCAAGCCTTTGCGCAGCATGGCTTCATCAAAGATGTTTTCATCCATAATGAAGGGACGCGCGGTGCGGCGGCGGATGGACAGGCACTCTTCATAGGTCATGCAGGGCTGTTCGATATAAACATCCAGATGGGCCACGGCGGCGGCGACACGCGCGGCTTCGTGACGGTTCCAGCCAGTATTGGCGTCAGCGACCAGCACTTCTCCACGGTCCAGCACCTCGCGGGTGGCATGGATGCGGGCAATATCGTCATTGGCATCGCCGCCGACTTTGAGCTGGAATTTGGTGTAGCCTTCATTGCGATAGCCATCGATTTTCTTGGCCATCATTTCCGGGTCTTCCTGCGAAATGGCGCGGTAAAGCGCGACCTTTTCCTGCTGTTTGCCGCCCAACAGGGTGTAAACCGGCAGGTCGGTGGCTTTGCCCAAAATGTCCCAACAGGCGATGTCGATGGGCGCTTTGGCGTAGAGGTGACCGCGCAAGCCCGCATCCATGGCGTTGTTGATGATGTTCAAATCGCGTGGATCAAGGCCGATGACGTGGGGGGCCAGTTCTTTCAGCCCTTCGCGCACGCCTTTGGCATAGCTGGGCAAATAGGCGGAGCCGAGCGGGCAGCATTCGGCGTAGCCTGTGATGCCTGCATCGGTTTCAACCGCCAGAACGGTTGAATCAAACACTTCAACAAAGTTGCCATTTGACCAGTTGTACCGGCCTTCTCTCAGCGGCAAATCAATCTGATAAACGCGCAGTGCAGTGATTTTCATAATGTCCTCCGTCGCCCTTTTGCCTATGGCAAAATGAAGCCATGTTTGAATGGGTCACGATCATCAACAAAGATCGTGTTGTATCCGGTTTTGCGGGCCCAGCCGCCAATTGATGGGATGATGGCATCACGGTCTCCCACTTTAGTGGCCGCTTCTACCCGGCCGCGGAACAGCGAGCCGATAATGCTCTCATGCACAAAGTCTTCGCCCACGGCCAAATCGCCCATGGCGACCCAATGGGCCATGCGAGCCGATGTGCCTGTGCCACAAGGCGAGCGGTCGATGGCTTTGTCGCCATAAAACACCGCGTTGCGGGCCGTGGCTTCGGGATCGCGGGCAGCGCCTGTCCAGAGGACGTGGCTCAAGCCGTTGATCTCAGGATGTTCGGGGTGTACAAACTCGTATTTCTCATTGAGCGCGGCGCGCAATTGCGGCGACCAGCGGATCAAATCGAGGGATGACAGGCCTTCAATATCTTTGAAGTTTTCCTGCGGTTCTACGATGGCGTAGAAGTTGCCGCCATAAGACACGTCGACGGTGATTTCGCCCAGATCAGGTACCGTAACGGTAAGGCCTTTGGCATAAAGGAAGCTCGGCACATTGGTGATGCGCACTTCTTCCACATAGCCGTCTTTCATGGTGTATTCGGCCTTGATGCGCCCGGCAGGGGCATCAAGATAAAGCACGCCCGGTTCTTTTGGCGTGACCAGCCCTTCTTCCAGCGCCATGGTGACGGTGCCGATGGTGCCGTGGCCGCACATGGGCAAGCAGCCTGAGGTCTCGATAAACAGAATGGCGATGTCGCAATCATCGCGGGTGGGTGGGTAAAGGATCGCGCCGGACATCACATCGTGGCCGCGCGGTTCAAACATCAGGCTAAGGCGCACCCAATCATATTCGGCCAGAAAATGGGCGCGCTTTTCGATCATGTTCGCGCCCTTCAGGTCTGGCCCACCGCCCGCCACAAGGCGCACGGGATTGCCGCAAGTATGTCCATCAATGCAGAAAAAGCTGTGTTTCGCCATGGGAGTTTCCTAAAAACGAGACGGATTAAAGGGAGTTAAATCAAGTGACGGCGTTTGACCGTCAATCAGTTCGGCCATCAGTTTGCCCGTGGCAAAGCATTGGGTGAGCCCCAAATGGCCGTGACCGAAGGCATAGCTGACATTGGGCGTGTGGGCGCTTTTGCCGATGGCGGGCAATGTGTCTGGCAAGGAGGGTCTAAAGCCCATCCATTGGGTACCCTGCTCTGTTTTCAAGTCTGGCATAAAGCGCTTGGCCTTTTGCAACATGATTTCAGACCGCTTGTAATTTGGCGCGGCGTCCAGCCCGGCAAATTCGACCGCGCCGCCGACACGAATGCCGGTGGAAAGCGGAGTCATAACAAAGCCATGCTCGCCAAAGATCATTTGACGCTTCAGGTCGAACGCGTCGACGGGCAAAGTGGTGTTGTAGCCGCGCTCGCTTTCAAGCGGGATATGGTCGCCTACCTGCTTGGCCAACTGATGCGACCACGCGCCAGCGGCAACCACCACGTGATTGCCCGAAAGCATATCGCCGTTGGCGAGCATCACTTCGCCCGCTTTGGAAATGGCTTGAACTTCTTGCGTGATCAACGCGCCGCCATCCTGCTGCACCATGCGCCACAGGATTTGGGCGAACTCGAAGGGATCATTGACCGTTTGCCATTTGGGAATGAAGGTCGCGCGTTTGATGTGGCCGGATAGGCCCGGCTGCAAGTCAGCCAAGCGGTTTGCATCGAGATGTTCAAATTCGATGCCGAACTCTAGCCGCGCCTGCCAACTGGATTGGCTGGCGGCGAACTCGCGCTCGCTTTCATAAAGTTGCAGCGCACCATCGGTGCGGATTTGAGTGCCGATCTGCGGAATCTGCGCCATGCGATCGACTTCGCTGGCAGAAAGGTCGAGCAAGGCTGATTGAGCGACAATGGATTTGCGATATTGATCCGGCCAGGAGGCGCGGAAGAATTTGAGCAGATAGGGCACGATATTGAGCGCATATTGTGGACGCACCGACAACGGACCCAGCGGATCAAGCAGCCATTTTGGCGCTTTGCGCATGATGCCCGGCGACGCCAACGGGAAAATATCAGCCAAGGCAAAGGCCCCCGCATTGCCAAAGCTGGCTTCCTGCGCCACGCCCTTGCGGTCCACCAAAGTGACTTTACGCCCGGTCTGCTGCACATAATGGGCGATGGCCAAGCCAATGATGCCGGCGCCGATAATAATCACATCATGTTTGGGTTGCGTGGCCATATGCGCCTCTTAATCTTGAAGAAATGCCCGGCGGCGTGCACCGCCGCCGGGCGCACACCTTATGGGAGGGTGTAAGCTGTTTTGACGGTGGTGTAGAATTCCGCCGCGTACGTGCCCTGCTCGCGTGAGCCGAAGCTGGACCCTTTGGTGCCGCCAAATGGCACGTGATAATCCACGCCCGCGGTGGGCAAATTCACCATCACCATGCCGGCTTCGGCATTGGCTTTGAAGTGTGACGCGTGCTTCAGCGATGTGGTGCAGATGCCGGATGACAGGCCGAACTCCGTATCGTTGGCCACGGCAAGCGCCTCATCATAATCCTTCACGCGGATCACGCTGGCCACGGGGCCAAACACTTCTTCGCGGTTGATGCGCATATCGTTGGTGGTTTCAGTCACCAAGGCGGGCGCCATGAAGAAGCCTTCGGTGTCGCGATTCAAGCGCTGACCGCCAGTGACTTTGCCGCCATCTTTGGTTGCGATGTCCACATAATCCAGGTCTTGCTGAAGCTGCTTTTCATCCACAACCGGGCCAATATGGGTTTCTTTGCGCAAGGCATGGCCCACATTGAGGTTGTTCAACCGCTCTTCAACAGCCGCCACAAATTTGTCGTGGATGCCTTCGGTTACGATCAAACGTGATGAGGCAGTGCAGCGTTGGCCGGTGGAGAAATAGGCGCCGTTTACGGACACATCAACTGCAATGTCGAGGTCTGCATCGTCCAGCACAACCATTGGGTTTTTGCCGCCCATTTCAAGCTGCACCTTTTTCAGCAATTTGCCGCAATCGGCGGCGATGGCACGGCCTGTGCCGACGGAGCCTGTGAAGCTGATGGCGTTGACCTTGTTCGAACCGATCAATTCCGGCCCGACAACAGAGCCGCGGCCAAACACAAGGTTGAACACGCCCTCCGGCAAGCCGGAACGGGAGATGATTTCCGCCAACGCATGGGCGCAACCCGGCACCAATTCCGCTGGCTTCAACACCACGGCATTGCCGAACGCCAAAGCTGGCGCAATTTTCCATGCGGGAATCGCGATGGGGAAGTTCCATGGCGTGATAAGGCCAACAACGCCAACGGGCGAACGCGTAACGTCCACACCAATGCCGGGGCGCACGGAGGCGAGAACATCGCCAGTTTGGCGCAAGGTTTCGCCCGCGAAGAATTTGAAGATTTGGCCAGCGCGTGCGGCTTCGCCAATACCTTCAGGCAAGGTTTTGCCCTCTTCACGCGACAGCAATTCGCCCAATTCAGCTTTGCGCGCCAAAATCTCACTGCCGATGAAGTCCAGCACGTCAAAACGTTGCTGCGGTGTGGATTTTGCCCATTGTGCGGCGGCGCCAGAGGCCGCGTCAATTGCGCGGGCCATATCATCAGCGCCACCCACGGCGGCATGCCCCAAAATGTCTGAGGTGTCCGATGGGTTCACATTGGGGGTGCTGTCAGATGTCTCATGCCAGGCACCGCCAATAAAGCTTTTATATTCCATTAGTTACTCCAATCTACAGGATCGTGGTTTGGCGTATTTTCGGTCTAAATCCGAATTAATCGTTGAGAGCCAACACGTCCGGTTGCTGGCTCCAATCTTTATACCAAGCGCGGAACAAAGCATATTGTTGTTCAACGTAATTACGCTGGGCATCCGACAATTTGTCGGTCTCGTTGAAGTGCAGCTCATATTCGGTGTCGCCATTGAGCACCATCAAATGCTTGTAATAAAGCACCAGATCTGCGCCCTCATCGAACGAGGATAGAACAGCCAAGGCATCGTCCAGCTCATTGGCTTTAACCCGCGCGGCAGCGTTGCCGGTGGCTGCTTTTTGCGACAATGCCACAAGGTGCAGCACTTCTTTCGGCAGGGCATTGCCGATGCCGGTGATAGCACCGCCAGCGCCGCAATTGACAAAGCCATGCACAACGGTTGTGTCCACACCGATCATCAGCGTGACATCGTCGGATTGGCTGGTGATATATTCAGCGGCGTAGCGCAAATCGTCTTTGCCGCCGAACTCTTTAAAGCCGACCAGATTTTTATGATCTTTGCGCAGGTCAAAGAACAGGTCCGCGCGGGTGGCAAAGCCATAATAGGGGCTGTTGTAAATCACAGCCGGCAGATCAGGCGCTGCGTTCAAGATGCCTGCAAAGTGGGCACGTTGCGCGGTGATGGATGTGCCGCGTGACAAAACACGCGGGATCACCATCAAGCCATGGGCGCCGACTTTTTGCGCGTGGGCAGCATGTTCAGCGGCAATTTTTGAGTTGACCGCGCCGGTGCCAACGATGGTTGGCACGCCAGCTTCCACCAAACGGGCCACGCCTGTTTGACGGTCTTCATCTGAAATGAGCGGCCAATCGCCCATCGAACCGCAATAGACAACGGCAGACATGCCCGCCTCAATCAATTCTTGGCCCTTGCGCACCAACGCATCAAAATCTGGCGTGCGGTCCGCCTTACAGGGGGTCATCAAAGCCGGGATGCAGCCCGTAAAAATATTCGCAGTCATTGCACCTTTTCCTTCGCAATAGCTTACTGGTGGCAGGGCGATTCCGCCCTGCGCATATTCACTCTCAACTCGTTATAGAAAACCTATCGCACGTTGGCCAAAAACTTCGCCGTGTGCGCGCTTTCCGGTTTGCCAAAAATCTGTTCTGGCGGGCCAATTTCTTCCATAACGCCCTCATGGAAATAGGCCACGCGATCACTCACATCACGGGCAAAGCCCATTTCGTGGGTGACGCAAATCATGGTCATGCCCTCTTCTGCCAAAAGCCGCATTGTGTCCAACACTTCGCCCACCAATTCAGGGTCCAGCGCGGATGTGGCTTCGTCAAACAACATATATTCCGGCTCCATGGCCAAGGCGCGAGCAATGGCCAGACGCTGTTGCTGACCGCCAGACAAGGCTGACGGGTACACGTCAATCTTGTCGTTCAAACCCACATGTTCGAGCTGAGCTCGCGCAATTTCACGGCTTTCCGACTTGGATTTGCCCTTCACAATGCGCGGGGCCAGGGCGACATTTTCCAGCGCACTCAGATGCGGGAACGAGTTCCATTGTTGGAACACCATGCCCATTTTTGTGCGCAGTTTGTTGAGGTCCGTGCCTTTGTCGTGCACAGACACGCCATCGACCTTCACTTCGCCCTTTTGGATCGCCTCCAGCCCATTGATGCAATAAAGCAAGGTGGACTTGCCGGAGCCGGACGCGCCGATGATGGACAGCACTTCGCCTTTTTTGACATTGAGATCAATGCCTTTCAGCACATGCAGAGCGCCGAAATATTTGTGCAGTTCTTTAATTTCGATCATGACTGCCACTTCCTTTCAAGATGTGCTGCGTAGCGCGAGATGGGAAATGAGAGCGCGAAATAGAACGCGCCGGCCACTGCGAGCACAAGCAAGGGTTGTTGAGTTCGCGTGATCAGATCACGCGCGACTTTCAAGAGTTCTGGATGGCCAAGTACGGACACCAGGGCACTGTCTTTCAGCACACCAAGCGCAACACCGACCCATGAGGGGAACACGGCACGCAGCCCGATAGGCCACACCACATGGCGCATGGTTTGAAAATAGCTCAAGCCCAAGGATCGCCCGGCACGGCGCATAGGCGTGCCCACAGATTCGATGCCGCCACGGGCCACACTGGCCACAAGCGCGGAGGTGTAGACCCCCAAAATGATCACGCCTGCCATGAACGGGCTGACCGCCAAACCGATGACGTTGAACAAATTGTAGAACAACACCAGCTGAATAATCAGCGGTATGGACCGGAATGCATCCAGAATGAAGCCAATGGTGATGGCACCGACCACTTTCGATTCAGACAGGATCCAGCCAAAAAAGATGCCGACGACTGTTCCGCCTGAAATCGATAGTGCCGAAATCAACAGGGTTTGCCACGCCGCTTGCGCCAATATCCAAAGATCTTTGGGGCCAAAGCCAGAGAAGAATGCGATTGAATCGTTCATTTATTCACTCCCCTCCTAATACCGGAACAAACGCCAGGACAGCAGCCTGGAGATGCCCAAAATCATTTTCACCATCACGTAATAGATGAGCGCGGTGACCGCGAAATACTCAAAGATACGGAAGGTCTTGAAGGCTTGCGCCTGGGTTTCGCCCGCCAATTCGCGGAAGCCCACGATCATCGCCAAAGAGCTCATCAACACCGCCCAGACCAACTGGTTGGTCATGGGGTGATAAACAATGCGGAACACTTGCGGGATAATGATGCGCGTGTAAGCCTGCGTGGCCGACATGCCCAGGGAACGCGCCGCACGCATCTGCGTGTCGGGCACAGCCTGAAAGCCGCCACGGAAATTCTCTGCCAGATAACCGGCATTGTTAAAGGACAGCCCGGCCAGCACAATGAAATAAGGCGTGAGGTGCAAACCAAAGGCACCCAAGCCGAAAGAGAAGAAGAAAAGCTGGAACAAAGCGGGCGTGTTGCGCGCGGTTTCAACCCAAGCGGTGGCAATCCAGGACAGATATTTCGGGCCACCCATGCGCAACAAGGCCAACACCAAGCCAATGCCAATGCCAATAATCATGGAGAGTACCGAAATCTGCAAGGTGACCAAGCTGGCTTCAAGCAGCTCTGGTAGTTTGCGGATCACCGGACGCCAGTGGAACGTGTAATCAAAGTTCACCTGCGTCTCCTCCTTTGTTTAGGGTTGGGGAATCTGCCCGCAGCACATGAGCGTTGCCGCGAGCAGATGACTAAGGGTCAGTACCCCAGGTTTCGCTTAGTACATTACGCCAGGGATGCGCAGTTCTGGAGCTGCATCGCCAACATATTTCTGCCAAAGCTCTTCATAACGACCTGAACGCACCTGATGGGTGATGAACAGGTTGATATAGTTGAGCCAGGACACGTCCTTACGCGGGCCGGCAACTGAAGTGTAGTCTGTGGTCCAAGGCATACGTGGTCCAGGCACAACACTGTCATATTGCTCGGTGATTGGCTTGACGGCGGTGTTGGTGGTGATACCAGCATCCGCTTTGCCCTGCGCCACGGCGAGGAACACTTCGTTTTCGCTCTGATAACCTTGATAGAGGTTCTCTTCGCCCCACTCTTCAGCAATCTTCAGCCACTCTTGCTCTGGTACAGTGCCCACAGCGGCAGCCACGCGCTTGCCTTTCATGTCTTCAAAGCTCTCAATGCCGCTATCCTTACCCACAACAGCTTGCGCGAAGTAGATAGCGTAAGGAATTGAAAAGCCGACGGTTTTGGCGCGCTCTAGCGAGTCAGATGTGCCGCCGAACACGATGTCTGCACGGTTGGTAACGATGGCGGGCAAACGCTCTGCCCAGGTCACTGGGATGATTTCCGCATCCACATCAAGGGCTGCCGCCATATCATTACAATATTCAACATCGAAGCCAGCTGGCTCATTGTTTTCGTCGCGATAGCCAATGGGCGGGAAATCCAACACAACAGCACAACGCAACACACCATTGTTGATCACGTCGTCCAGCTTGTCAGCAAATGCCTGTGGCGCGGCCAATCCGGCCACCATTGCCGCCATTGCGGCTACTTTCAAAAATTTCATACCGTCCTCCCGGTTAGGTTGATGCAATTTGACCTCTGCCCCAGTCGCCATCCGATGAAGGGCAACGAAAATCAGGAGCGAGCAAGGGCAATTTTGCGTCTTACATTTTCTCTATAACATAAAATTGGATACAATCTACAATATTCTTTATAAAATATGCTATACCTTTGGATAAGACCGCTTTGAGCGCGGCCACAAATGCGCGCTAAGTCAAGGCTTGGCGAAGGGGGGCGGACTATTTATGTTGGGATCAAATTGTTTTTGGGCATACGAATCTTATGAAATTTAATGCAACAAACGTGCGCGCATCGGCTTCGGCAGCTGATCTTATTTTTGAAGCCTTGCGCGAGGCGATCTTCACCGGCGAAATTCGCGCGGGCGAGCATTTGCGGCAAGATGCGCTGGCAGACATGTTCAACACGTCACGTATTCCCGTGCGCGAGGCGCTTTCCCGGCTAGAGCAGCAAGGCCTGGTGAAAACAGAACGCTATAAGGGCACCACGGTCACCTCCCTCTCCGTGGATGAAGTGCGCGAAATATTTGAGTTTCGAGCGCTGCTGGAGGGCGAAGTGATCCGCTATGCGGTCGAGAACATGGACGATGAAACGATCGAGAAAGCCCGCCGCGCTTGCGATGCCTTCGCCACCGAAACCGATTCGGCGCGGTATGGCGAACTCAATCGTGATTTTCACTATGCACTTTATGCCAAGGCCGAGCGCCCCTATCACCTGAAAATTGTCAGCCAGGCGCTTGATCGGATTGAGAGCTATCTTCGGGCACAATTGGTTTTGACTGACGGGATGGAACGGGCAAGGCGCGAGCATATGGGCATTTTGAACGCCTGCAGCTCGCGGGATGCCGACAAGGCCGTTGCGTTGACCCGAGCGCATATTCTGGGGGCCAGTGAGTCTTTGATTCAGTTCTTACAAACGCGCGATAGCGCAAAATAAAAGGCGCGTTCACCACGCGCCTTCCAAATTTGTATCGTTCAGGCGTTCGCCGAACTAGGCAACTTGCTCTTTTTCAAATGGCTTGTTGTCGCGCAGCCATGTGATCACATGCTCTGGGCTGGACACATCATAAGGGTCGGTCGCGCAATCATCTTCAAAGCCTTCTTCAGGGAACCAGCCCACAATCTCGCCATCGTCGATGATTGCTGCATAGCGCCATGAGCGGTAGCCAAAGCCCAGATTGTCTTTTTTGACCAACATGCCCATTTTGCGGGTGAACTCGCCAGAGCCATCGGGAATCAGGCCGATATTTTCAACGCCCTGGTCCTTGCCCCACTTGTTCATCACAAAGGCATCGTTCACGCTCAGGCAATAAATGGCATCAATACCCTCTTCCTGAAACTCACCAAACATTTTTTCGTAGTTTGGCAGTTGGTAAGTGGAGCATGTTGGCGTGAAGGCGCCGGGCAATGAGAAGAGCACAACGCGCTTGCCTTTAAAGAAATCATCAGTTGTTTTTTCTTCCCAACGGAATGGGTTCGGGCCTTCAATTGACTCATCGCGTACGCGAGTCTGGAAGGTCACTTTCGGGAGTTTCATGCCAACATGAGCCATCGTAATCACCTCGATTTTTTACAAATTCTTTTGACTATTCACACACATAGCTTCCCCCTGTCCGCGTGATGGACATCAGCACCTTCGATCAGGGTGGAAAGCATTATTTGAATGCGAACAATTCGCAGTGCAGCTGTTAATGCATCTTGTTGAAACTAACAAGACTTACTTAGCCTTATGCACCAAAATGCCGCGATTTTTCGGGCCAAACGGCTCATTATGAGAAAGGTTCCGTAAGATAAATACGAGGCGAAAATAAAAATTTGACCTTTTGATAAAAATAATTCAAGATTTTGATACCGGATCGCGAACGGTTGGCGTCGGAATACCGCGCCATTGGGAAATGGCAGGATCAGTTCGAGGAAAACTGGTTCATTGGAGTTTGAAGCACAGTCGTCCGCGTCAAATCAGGGAGGGGAGAACGATGTCTGACCGGCAGGTTTTATCGCGTGATGTACGAAGTGCACGTCTGAGCGCAGCTGAATATGAAGAGAATTTTTCCGATCTACATGCGCCACTTGATTGGCACGAGGCCAAGGTGGAAGCGGAACGGTGTTATTTTTGCTATGACGCACCGTGTATGACCGCCTGTCCCACTTCAATTGACATACCGCTGTTTATCCGCCAGATCGCAACGGATAATCCGGTGGGGTCGGCCAAGACCATTTTCAACCAGAATATTATGGGGGGCATGTGCGCCCGCGTTTGCCCCACGGAAACCTTGTGTGAAGAAGTGTGTGTACGCGAGGAAGCTGAAGGCAAGCCCGTAAAAATCGGCCAGCTTCAGCGCTATGCCACCGACCACTTTATGGACGAGAAACGTCCGCACCCCTTCACCCGCAAGCCCGAAACCGGCAAAAAGATTGCCATTGTTGGCGCTGGCCCCGCAGGCATGAGCTGTGCACACCATTTGGCCCGCGAAGGTCATGATGTGGTGGTTTTTGATGCCCGGAATAAACCCGGCGGTCTGAACGAATTCGGCATTGCCAGCTACAAATCCACCGACAATTTTGCCCAACGCGAAATTGATTTCTTGCTGGAAATTGGTGGTATTGAAATTAAAAATGGCCAGATGCTGGGGCGCGATGTGGAGCTTGACCAATTGGCCGCAGACTATGATGCGGTGTTTTTGGGGCTGGGCCTGAAAAATACCAATCGCCTGAATCTGGAGGGTGAAGATGCGCCGGGTTGTGAAGACGCAATCGATTATATTGCGGCGCTGCGCCAGGCAGAAGACAAGTCTACCCTCAATGTGGGTCGCAATGTTGTCGTGATCGGCGGCGGGATGACCGCAATTGATATCGCCATTCAAACCAAGTTGCTGGGCGCGGAGAACGTGACCATCTGCTATCGTCGCGGTCAGTCGGCCATGAATGCCAGCCTTTATGAGCAGGAATTGGCGCAAACCCACGGGGTGGACATCAAACATTGGCGGCAGCCCAAAGCTATTCAACTGAATGGCGATGGCGAAGTGTGTGGCCTTGAAGTGGAAACAACCGCGCTTGCGGATGGCATCTTGAGCGGCACCGGCGAAACCCAGATTATTCCAGCCGATCAAGTGTTTAAGGCCATTGGCCAAAAATTTGATTCAAGTGCATTGAGCGGCGGCCAGATTGATTTGGAAGGAGGGCGGATCAAGGTGAATGACCAACGCCAGACCTCCAATGCCAAAATCTGGGCCGGTGGCGATTGCATTGTCGGCGGCGAAGACCTGACGGTTGTGGCCGTGGAGGACGGCAAGATCGCCGCACAACATATCAACTCAGTTCTGCAGGGTTAGGAGGAGACACTCATGGCTGATTTAACTTCAAATTTTCTAGGTATAACGTCTCCAAATCCATTCTGGCTGGCTTCGGCCCCACCAACGGACAAGGCCTATAATGTGGAGCGCGCCTTTGAAGCGGGCTGGGGCGGCGTTGTGTGGAAAACACTTGGCGCCGAGGGCCCGCCCGTGGTCAATGTAAATGGCCCGCGCTATGGCGCGATTTATGGACATGACCGGCATTTGATCGGGCTGAACAATATTGAGCTGATCACGGACCGCGATCTTTATGTGAACCTGAAAGAAATCACGGAAGTGAAGAAGCGCTGGCCGGATCGGGCGATTATCGTGTCGCTGATGGTGCCATGTGATGAAGACAGCTGGAAAGCGATTTTGCCGCTGGTGGAAGAAACCGGTGCCGATGGCATTGAGCTGAACTTCGGTTGCCCACACGGCATGAGCGAGCGTGGCATGGGCGCTGCGGTGGGCCAAGTGCCGGAATATATCCAGATGGTGACCGAATGGTGCAAAAAGTACTATTCCAAGCCTGTTATTGTGAAGCTGACGCCGAACATTACCGATGTGCGATATCCAGCGCGAGCGGCGAAAGCTGGCGGTGCGGATGCCGTGAGCCTGATCAACACCATCAACTCGATCGTATCAGTGGATCTGGATCAGTTTGCCCCCTCACCCACCATTGATGGTAAAGGCACCCATGGCGGCTATTGCGGCCCGGCTGTAAAACCCATCGCCATGAATATGGTGGCTGAAATTGCGCGCGATCCGCAAACAGCAGGTCTGCCCATCTCCGGCATTGGCGGCATCACCACCTGGCGCGACGCGGCCGAGTTTATCGCTTTGGGCTGTGGCAATGTGCAGGTGTGTACCGCGGCGATGACCTATGGCTTCAAAGTGGTGCAGGAAATGATCACCGGTTTGAGCGACTGGATGGACGAAAAAGGCATTGCCTCGATTGATGAATTTGTTGGTCGCGCCGTGCCCAACGTCACGGATTGGCAATATCTCAACCTCAATTATGTCACCAAGGCAAAAATCAATCAGGATTTATGTATTGAGTGCGGTCGCTGCCACATCGCTTGTGAGGACACCTCGCACCAGGCGATCACCAATATGGTGGACGGCAAGCGCCGCTTTGAAGTGATTGACGAAGAATGTGTTGGATGTAATCTATGCGTCAATGTCTGCCCGGTGGATGATTGCATCACCATGGAACCAATTGCCGGGATGGATCCACGCACAGGCAAACCAATTGACCCCAATTATGCCAATTGGACGACTCACCCCAACAATCCAGGGGCCAAACCGGAGGCGGCAGAATAGCCCAGAACCCGACACTAGAATCTGAGCGCCCCTCATTCCGGCGCACAATAGATGGCCGCGAAAAACTTCGCGGCCATTTGGCTATGATCCTGTTTTCCATGTTGATCGCAGCTTCCTTTTCCTTTGGCGCCCTCGCCGCACCGCATATTGATGCGGGCGCGCTCAGCGCCGCCCGCTTCTTGCTTGCCTCCATTGTCATGGCGCTGATTGCATACTTCTTAAGGGTGCCGCTCACCTCTGGTCGCGCCATTTTACCTCAAAAGCCCTATCGTTTTTTGATTTTGGGCGCGCTGATGGGCGTTTATTTCGTGACCATGTTTGAAGCGCTGAAGATTGCCTCACCGGTTTCAACTGGTGCCGTCTTTACGCTGATGCCACTGATATCCGCCGGGTTCGGGGTGGTCTTTTTGGCCCAGCGCGTCTCGCCTCGCATGTTGATCAGCTTAATGATCGCCGCAATCGGCGCCATCTGGGTGATCTTTCGCGGCGATCTGGATGCATTGCTCGCGTTTAATATCGGCACCGGCGAAGCGATCTTTTTTGTCGGAGTTGTGGCTCATGGGGCCTATGCGCCGCTGGTGCGACGGCTGAACACGGGCGAGCCGGTGGTGCAGTTTTCCTTTTGGACCCTGGCAGCTTGTGCCTTTTGCCTGTTCATCTATGCCTTTGTCGAAATCCTGAGAACAGATTGGCTGAATTTGCCTGCGGTGGTTTATTGGGCCGGGCTTTACCTGACCATTTTCACCACTGCCCTCACCTTCTTTTTGCTGCAATATGCCAGCTTGCGGCTGCCGGCTTCCAAAGTCATGTCTTATGGCTATCTCACCCCCAGCTTTATCATCTTGATCGAAGGGGTGAGCGGACGCGGTTGGGTCAACCCCAGCGTCGCGATGGGTGCTCTCGTAACTGTTCTGGCGCTGGCGGTTTTGGCCTTTGCCAAGGAAGACTAGGCGTTAATCTGCTTTCAACAGCGAGGTGAACAGCTGTTCCAGATAGGCTTTAGTTGCCTCAAACTGGGCTGGATCATCTATACCCTGCCCCATCACCACTTTCACCTGCACTTCAAAGTCGGCATAGTGCTGTGTCGTGGCCCAAATGGAAAAGATCAGATGTCGGGGATCAACTTTTTTGATCCGCCCTTCGTGCATCCACTTGTCCATTATCTTGGATTTTTCCAGCACAAGATCATTGATCTCGCCTTCAAGAATAGGTTTGATGCGTGGGGCACCCTGCACAATCTCGTTGGCGAACAAGCGGCTTTCACGCGGAAAATCGCGTGCCATTTCGGTCTTGCGTCGCACATAATTCAGGATCTCTTCCAGCGGATCGCCATCTTCTGACAGTTCACGCAGCGGGGCGAGCCAGGAATCCAACAGACGAGACAAAAGCGTTTCATGAATATCCTGCTTGGATTTGAAGTAGTATAGCAGGTTGGGCTTTGACATGCCGGCTTCTTCAGCGATTTGATCGATGGTGGATCCGCGGAATCCATTTTGTGAAAACACTTCCAGCGCCGCCTCGAGAATCTTTTTCTCATTCGCGCGCTGAATACGCGTGCGCCGCTTTGGCGTCTGCATACCGACCCCAGCCATCTACAATCCCTTCATATACTGTTTGTCGGCATGGCTGTGGACAAGTTCACACGCGCTACGCACCAACAATCCCGCATTACATAATCTTATCATAACCAAACGTCTAGTGCATTTCACCCAGACCTTCGTTTAGGAAGAACTCATCGGGCGTTTCTCTCACACCATCAAGTAATAAGCATCGCTCCATTACAAAACAGAATTGCCACCCACTCCTGAATTCTCAATTTGATCCAACTTATCTCGAACTCTTTGTATTTTTGCTGCTTACTTTGCCAGACCACTTTAAGAAGACCGCTTTTTTCGCAATGTTGAACAGACGTAATTTGGCCGAAATTCTCAACCATATTTCCTGCACAGTTTGCGCTTGACCATTTAAATAGCTTTGCTAAACTTTGATCAAGCAGTCAATTTTTTGCAACGTTTTTTCCAGCGTTTAATGACCTGATTGAACTGCATCTAAATGCCTTGGGGGAGGTAAGCATCGATGAACGACGCCACAATAGTGCCTAATGATCTGAACGCATTTTGGATGCCGTTCACCGCCAATCGTCAATTCAAAAAACAGCCGCGCATGTTTGTTGGCGCCAAGGACATGCATTATACCACCAGCGATGGCCGCGAGGTGCTGGATGGCACGGCAGGGCTTTGGTGTTGTAATGCAGGCCATTGTCGACCGAAAATCACTGAGGCCATTCAAGAACAGGCTGGCGAGTTGGATTATGCGCCAGCGTTTCAGATGGGACACCCAAAGGCTTTTCAATTGGCCAATCGGTTGGTCGATATTGCCCCTGTCGGCATGAACCATGTGTTTTTCACCAATTCTGGCTCTGAGTCAGTAGACACAGCACTGAAAATCGCCCTCGCCTATCATCGGGCCAAAGGTGAAGGTTCGCGCACCCGGCTGGTGGGCCGCGAGCGCGGCTATCATGGGGTCAATTTCGGCGGCATTTCTGTGGGGGGCATTGTGGCCAACCGCAAAATGTTTGGCACCTTGCTAACGGGCGTCGACCATTTGCCGCACACACATTTGCCCGACCAAAACCGCTTCACGCGCGGCATGCCGGAGCATGGCGCTGATTTGGCGGACGAATTGGAGCGCATTGTGGCGTTGCACGACGCGTCGACCATCGCGGCGGTGATTGTTGAACCGGTTGCCGGGTCCACTGGCGTGCTGATCCCGCCCAAGGAATATTTGCAACGCCTGCGCAATATTTGCACCAAGCATGGCATTTTGCTGATCTTTGACGAAGTGATCACTGGCTTTGGTCGGTTGGGGTCGCCCTTTGCGGCCCAACATTTTGATGTGATGCCGGACATTATCACCACCGCCAAAGGTCTGACCAATGGGGTGATCCCCATGGGTGCGGTGTTTGTGCGTGACGAAATTCACGATGCCTTTATGAACGGGCCCGAGCATCTGATCGAGTTTTTCCACGGCTACACCTATTCAGGCAATCCCATCGCCAGCGCCGCTGGGCTAGCCACGTTGGAAACTTACGAAAGTGAAGGCTTGCTGACCCGCGCCGCGGAGCTGGATTCCTATTGGGCCGATGCGCTGCATTCGTTGAAAGACGCCAAGCATGTGATCGATATTCGCAATATTGGCCTGATCGGCGCGATTGAGCTGGAACCGATTGCTGGAGAGCCGACAAAGCGCGCGTTCTCTTGCTTTTTGGATGCCTATGAACGTGGGTTATTGATCCGCACAACCGGCGACACGATTGCCCTGTCGCCCCCACTTATCATTGAAAAATCGCATATCGACCAATTGGTGGATACGCTGCGCACAGTATTGAACGAGGCCGCATAGAATGGACATTATTCAAAACGCCATAAACGGGCAAAGAGTCACCTCAAAATCATCCAATAAGGTGCCGGTGTTTAACCCCGCCACAGGCGAGCAAAGTGCAGAACTGCCGCTTTCCAGCGTGGATGAGGTGCATGCGGCGATCGAAGCGGCGAAGGCTGCGGCCCCGGCCTGGGGCGACACGCCGCCGCTGAAGCGCGCCCGCTATATGTTTCGGTTCAATGAATTGCTGAACCAGCACGCGGACGACATTGCCCGCGAAATTTCAAAAGAGCATGGCAAAACCCATGATGATGCGCTGGGCGAAGTGGCCCGTGGCATTGAAGTGGTGGAATTTGCCTGTGGGATTCCCTCCCTACTGAAGGGTGATTTCAGCCGCAATGTCGGCCCGTCCGTCGATACAGTGGCGGACCGCAAGCCTTTGGGCGTTGTCGCCGGGATCACCCCCTTCAATTTCCCGGCAATGGTGCCCTTGTGGATGTACCCAGTGGCGATTGCTTGCGGCAACACCTTTGTGTTGAAGCCGTCCGAGCGCGACCCGTCTGCGCCGATGCTGGTGTGGGATTTGTTCAAGGAAGCGGGCTTCCCTGATGGGGTTTTGAATGTGGTGCATGGTGACAAGCAGGCGGTGGACGCGCTCTTGGATCATCCCGATGTCAAAGCCATCAGCTTTGTGGGTTCTACCCCAATTGCTGAATATGTTTATAAGCGCGGCACCGATGCGGGCAAGCGCGTACAGGCCCTGGGCGGCGCGAAGAACCACATGATTGTTATGCCAGACGCCGATATGGACAAAGCTGCGGACGCCTTGATGGGCGCGGGCTATGGTTCGGCTGGCGAACGGTGCATGGCGATTTCGGTAGCCGTGCCGATTGGCGACAAGACCGCTGATGCGCTGGTGGCCAAGCTGAAGCCGCGCGTTGAAGCGCTAAAAGTTGGCCCCGCTTCGGACAGCGATGCTGAAATGGGCCCGCTTATCACCAAAGCGCATCAGGACAAGGTTTTGGGCTACATTGATGAAGGCGAAAAAGCTGGCGCCGAATTGGTGGTTGATGGCCGTGGCTACGCCCCTCAGGGCTATGAAAACGGCTATTATGTTGGCGGCACCCTGTTCGACCGGGTGACCACAGACATGTCGATCTATCAGGAAGAGATTTTCGGCCCAGTTCTCTCTGTGGTGCGAGCGCAGGACTATGGCGAAGCCGTCAAGATGATTAATGAGCACGAATATGGCAATGGCACCGCCATATTCACCCGCGATGGCGACGCGGCGCGCGAATTTGCTGACAAGATTGAAGTGGGCATGGTGGGCGTAAACGTGCCGATCCCCGTGCCCGTGGCCTATCACAGCTTTGGCGGCTGGAAGCGCTCTTCCTTTGGTGCCCATGGCATGTATGGGCCCGAAGGCGTGCATTTTTACACACGGTTGAAAACCATCACCACAAGATGGCCAGGCGGGATCAAAGAAGGCGCTGTCTTCACTTTCCCATCTTAAGACAACAAAAACAATTTGAGGGACGAGACCAATGGGAGCACCAGGGACAAATCATAAAATCAATGGCGACCGGCTTTGGGATAGCCTGATGGAAATGGCCAAAATCGGTCCCGGCGTGCGTGGCGGCAACAACCGCCAGACGGTGACCGATGAGGATGGCGAAGGCCGCCACCTCTTCCGCAAATGGTGTGAAGAGGCCGGCATGACCATGGGCGTTGATGAAATGGGCAACATGTTCATGCGCCATGAAGGCACAGACCCGGATGCCCTGCCCGTTTATGTGGGCTCCCACCTCGATACCCAGCCCACCGGTGGCAAATATGACGGGGTGTTGGGTGTTCTGGCCGGGCTGGAAATTGTCCGTTCGCTACGGGACATGAACATCAAAACAAAGCGTCCAATTGTGGTCACCAACTGGACAAATGAAGAAGGTACTCGATTTGCCCCGGCGATGCTCTCGTCCGGGGTTTTTGCTGGCATGCACACCCAGGATTGGGCTTATGATCGCGAAGATGCCGAGGGCAAAAAGTTTGGCGCTGAGCTGGAGCGGATCGGCTGGAAAGGCGATGAAAAAGTCGGCGATCGAAAGATGCATGCTTTCTTCGAGCTGCATATTGAACAAGGTCCTATCCTTGAAGCCGAAGGCAAAGATATTGGCGTGGTGACCCACGGCCAGGGCCTTTCATGGACGCAGGTGACGGTGACCGGCAAGGAGAGCCACACCGGCTCCACCCCGATGCCCATGCGCAAAAATGCTGGCCTTGGTATGGCACGAATTTTGGAGTTGGTGGATGAAATCGCCTGGTCGCACAAGCCCGATGCGGTAGGCGCAGCTGGCCATATTGATGTTTACCCGAACTCCCGCAACGTGATCCCCGGCAAGGCCGTGTTCACGGTGGATTTCCGCTCGCCAAACTTGAGCGTGATCCAAGATATGGAAAAGCGTTTGGCCGAAGGCGCAAAGAAGATTTGCGATGAAATGGGACTTGAGGTTGAACTTGAAAAAGTTGGTGGCTTCGATCCGGTTGAGTTCGACAAGGATTGTGTGAAAGCCGTGCGCGACGCAGCGGAACGCTTGGGCTATTCTCATCGTGACATTATCTCCGGCGCGGGCCATGATGCCTGTTGGATCAACCGCACGGCCCCCACGGCCATGGTGATGTGCCCCTGCGTTGATGGCTTGAGCCACAATGAGGATGAAGAGATTTCACCTGAGTGGGCCACAGCCGGGGCAGATGTGTTGTTCCATGCGGTTGTGGAGACGGCGGAGATTGTGGAGTGATGGTGATTGGCCTCGGGAGAACAGGTTGAGAGTGGCCCCGGATCAAGCCCGGGGCGGCCACAAGGAGAGATACCGTGCCCTCCCCACGGGGCATTCCCGGCCTTGAGCCGGGATCGGCAGGAAGGGAAAAGAAGCTGGCGCTGAGAGAGCGACGGACTATTTAGAAACACCCCGACATCAGATCGGGCAAAACAAAACGACCGGAAAAATCCGGCGCATACATTAGAGGTCAACTCTAAGATTTAAGAGGAACTAATAACGGCTCAAAAAGAGCGACCCATAGGAGGAAGATATGGCATCGAAAGTGATCAAGGGCGGGACAGTTGTCACCGCGGATTTGACTTATCAGGCAGACGTCAAAACAGAAGGCGGCGTGATCACCGAGATTGGGCCCAACCTTTCTGGCGATGAAGTGCTGGACGCGACAGGCTGTTATGTGATGCCGGGCGGGATTGATCCGCACACCCATATGGAAATGCCCTTTATGGGCACCTATTCCAGCGATGATTTTGAAAGCGGCACCCGCGCGGCGCTGGCCGGCGGCACCACCATGGTGGTGGATTTCTGCCTGCCGAGCCCTGGCCAATCGCTGCTGGAAGCGCGGCAAATGTGGGACAATAAATCCACGCGCGCCAATTGTGATTATTCATTCCATATGGCCGTAACCTGGTGGAGTGAGCAGGTGTTCAACGAGATGCCTGAAATCACCAAACAGGGCATCAACACCTTCAAGCATTTTATGGCCTATAAAGGCGCCTTGATGGTGGAAGATGATGAAATGTATGCCTCCTTCAAGCGCTGTGCCGAGATTGGCGCCCTGCCTCTCGTTCATGCGGAAAATGGCGATGTGGTCGCCCAATTGCAGGAGCAGTTGCTGGCCGAGGGCAATAATGGGCCGGAAGCCCACGCCTATTCTCGTCCACCAGAAGTGGAAGGCGAAGCCACCAACCGCGCGATCATGATTGCCGATATGGCAGGCGTGCCGGTTTATATTGTGCACACCTCCAGTGAGCAGGCGCACGAAGCCATTCGTCGCGCACGGCAAAATGGCATTCGTGTATTTGGCGAACCACTCATTCAGCACCTCACCCTTGATGACAGCGAATATGCGCACAAGGATTGGGACCATGCCGCACGTCGCGTCATGTCGCCGCCGTTCCGCAATAAAAAGCACCAAGACAGCCTGTGGGCGGGCTTACAATCAGGCAGCCTGCAAGTTGTGGCGACGGACCATTGTGCCTTCACCACCGAGCAAAAGCGTTATGGCGTTGGTGACTTCACCAAGATCCCAAATGGCACCGGCGGGTTGGAAGACCGGATGCCGATGCTGTGGACTTATGGGGTGAATACGGGCCGCCTGACCATGAATGAGTTTGTGGCCGTCACCTCCACCAATAGTGCGAAAATCCTCAACATGTACCCCAAGAAGGGTGCGATTTTGGTGGGTGCGGATGCGGACCTGGTGGTTTGGGATCCGAACAAGGAAAAGACCATTGAGGCCAGCACGCAGCAATCGGCCATCGACTATAATGTGTTTGAAGGCAAGCATGTGAAAGGCCTGCCCCGCTTCACCCTGACCCGCGGCAAAGTGGCGATTGATGATGGCGCGGTGAAAACCGAGGAAGGCCATGGCAAGTTTGTGAAGCGCGACTCCTTTGGCGCCACAAACAAAGCCCTTTCCACCTGGAAAGAGCTGACCGCCCCCCGCAAAGTTGAACGGACCGGTATTCCGGCAAGCGGGGTTTAAACCAAATAATGGAGCAGCAAACTGTAGTCCAGACACAGAATCTGGACCTGACATTTGAAACCAACGATGGCCCGGTACACGCGCTAAAAAATATTGATCTGAGCATTGATCGGGGCGAATTTGTCTCCTTTATCGGCCCATCCGGGTGTGGCAAGACCACACTATTGCGGGTGATTGCGGATTTGGAAAAACCCACGGGCGGCACCATTGAAGTGAATGGCATGACGCCCGAACAAGCCCGGATGAACCGTGCCTATGGCTATGTGTTTCAATCGGCGGCGCTTTATCCCTGGCGCACCATTGGCGGCAATATCTCTTTGCCCTTGGAAGTGATGGGGATCGACAAGGCGGAACGGGCTGAACGGATCAAGAAAAACCTTGAGTTGGTCAATCTGGATGGGTTTGAGAAAAAATATCCCTGGCAATTGTCTGGCGGCATGCAGCAGCGTGCCTCCATTGCACGGGCGCTAAGCTTTGATCCAGATATGCTGCTGATGGACGAACCCTTCGGCGCGCTCGATGAAATCGTGCGGGATTATCTCAACGAGCAATTGCTCGATCTGTGGGCCAAAACCAAAAAGACAGTGGTCTTTGTCACCCACTCCATTCCCGAGGCGGTGTTTTTGTCCACCAAGATTGTGGTGATGAGCCCTCGTCCCGGACGCATTCATGAAATCATTGATTGCGACCTAGGCGACAACCGCACCCTTGATATTCGCGAAACGCCGCGGTTTATCGAAATTGCACATCAGGTGCGCGAGGGCTTAAAGCTGGGGCACAGTGACAATGGTTAGGGAGCGTGAAGGATTTTCGGCATTTTTGCATGACCGGGTGATCCCGATCGGCACGGTGCTGCTGGCCATATTTGTGTTGTGGTATGTGTTTACCGTGGTGTTGAACGCGCCTTTTGAGCGTGACCAGGCTGCGCGAGCGGATACCGAGCTTTCGACCATCGAACTGATCAGCAACACCATGGTACAAAAACGGCCCATTCTGCCGGCACCGCATCAGGTGGCAGTGGAGATTTGGGAAACGACGGTGGAGAAAAAGATCACCTCCAAACGGTCACTGGTCTACCACACTTGGGTGACCCTATCTTCGACCCTTTTGGGCTTTGCCATGGGCACGGTGTTGGGCATTTTGCTGGCCGTGGGCATAGTTCATTCCCGCGTGCTCGATAAGAGCCTGATGCCCTGGATCATCACCTCGCAAACCATTCCCATTTTGGCGATTGCACCCATGGTGATTGTGGTGCTCAATGCCATAGGGATTTCCGGGCTGCTGCCCAAGGCGGTGATTTCGATGTATTTGTCTTTCTTCCCGGTCGCGGTGGGCATGGTGAAGGGCTTTCGCTCGCCTGAAGTGATGCATTTGGATTTGATGCACACCTATAATGCGAGCCGCAGCCAAGTGTTCTGGAAATTGCGCTGGCCCGCCTCGGTGCCATTTTTGTTTACGTCCATGAAAGTGGCAGTGGCGATTTCGCTGGTGGGTGCCATTGTGGGTGAATTGCCGACAGGCGCTTCGGCTGGCTTAGGTGCAAGGCTCCTTTCCGGGTCCTATTATGGTCAAACCATTCAAATCTGGTCCGCGCTGATTGCAGCTTCGTTGCTGGCGGCCTTTTTGGTGATGATGGTGGATATAATCGGGCGTAGTGTGACCAAACGGATGGGGATGGCAGCATGAATTTGACCTGGATATTTGCGGCATTGACCTTCTGGATTGCCACTTGGGCCATCAATCAGATGCTGGCGAGGCAGCAATTTAGCGACAAAACCGTCCAAACCGGCATCGATGTTTTCATTCCTATTTTGTTTGGCGCCGCACTGCTTGTGCTATGGGAAGGGTTGTGCCGCGGCTTTAATGTGCCACCGGTGCTGTTGCCGCCGCCCTCTATGATTTGGGAACGGATCACCAATTCGCTCGATATCTTGTGGGCCGACTTTCAGCAAACCTATCTCAAGGCGGTGTTGGCCGGTTATGTAATGGGGTGCGGATCTGGCTTTATCGCCGCCATTATTGTGGATCGCATTCCATTCTTGCGTAAAGGGCTGTTGCCCGTAGGCAATCTGGTGGCAGCACTACCGATCGTGGGCATGGCGCCAATCATGGTGATGTGGTTCGGGTTCGATTGGCCATCAAAGGCGGCGGTTGTGGTGATTATGACCTTCTTCCCCATGCTGGTGAACACTGTGGCTGGTTTGGCGGCTTCGGGTCATATTGAACGGGATTTGATGCATACATATGCCTCAAATTATATGCAACGGCTGATGAAGCTCCGGCTCCCAGCTGCCATGCCGTTTATTTTCAATGCGCTTAAAATCAATTCCACCCTGGCATTGATTGGGGCGATTGTGGCCGAGTTTTTCGGCACCCCCATTGTTGGCATGGGGTTCCGCATATCCACCGAGGTGGGGCGGATGAATGTCGACATGGTCTGGGCTGAGATTTTTGTCGCAGCCCTTGCAGGCTCCCTCTCCTACGGGCTGATCGCCCTATTAGAGAGGGCGGTAACTTTCTGGCATCCTTCATATAGATCATAACCATAAGCAAGGCTGCCAATTTCAAGAGGAGACGACTATGAAGAGACAAATAACGTTGGCCTTAAGTTTGGCAGCAAGCCTTGCAACCGCAAGTGTGTCCTATGCTGCTGACGAGCTCACGCTGCAACTCAAATGGGTCACGCAAGCCCAATTTGCCGGCTATTATGTCGCTAAGGACAAGGGCTTTTATGATGAAGTTGATCTGGATGTGACGATCAAGGCCGGTGGTCCTGACATTGCCCCCCCACAAGTGATTGCTGGTGGTGGAGCTGATATTATTGTGGACTGGATGCCATCTGCGTTGGCCAGCCGCGAAAAAGGCGTGCCCTTGGTCAATATCGCCCAGCCTTTCAAGCGCTCAGGCATGATGCTGACCTGTCTGAAAGAAAGCGGCATTACCTCACCAGATGACTTCCCCGGTAGAACTTTGGGCGTCTGGTTCTTCGGCAACGAATATCCATTCTTGTCCTGGATGAGCCAGCTCGGGATTCCAACAGACGGCAGCGATGGCGGCGTGACCGTGTTGAAGCAAGGCTTTAACGTCGATCCGCTTTTGCAAAAGCAGGCTGATTGTATCTCCACAATGACCTATAACGAATATTGGCAGATCATTGACGCAGGCATTTCAGAAGATGAGCTGATTACCTTCAAATATGAGAATGCTGGCGTCGCCACGTTGGAAGATGGCCTCTATGTGCTGGAAGAAGACTTGAATGATCCCGCAATGGTCGACAAGTTTGCCCGGTTTGTAGAAGCCTCCATGAAGGGCTGGAAATATGCGGAAGAAAATCCAGACGAAGCCGCTGACATTGTGCTGGAAAATGACGATACCGGCGCGCAGACAGAAGAGCATCAGCGTCGCATGATGCGGGAAGTCGCTAAGCTCACCGCTGGCACTGACGGCCGTTTGGATGAAGACGACTATAACCGCACAGTGGCCACTTTGTTGGCTGGTGGGTCCGACCCCGTGATTTCTGCACCTCCAAAGAATGCGTGGACGCATGTGGTTGTCGATCAAATCGGCGAATAGCCAACTATCGTGAAGACAGTAAAGGCGCGGTTTTAACGAACCGCGCCTTTTTTCATGCCTGTAGGTATCCGACTATTCAACGTGTTTTTCGATCGCAGCGCGGGCCTTTTGCAGCAGCCCTTCTCCATCAATGCCTGATTTGGTGGCTTCGTCGACCCAACGGGCAATGACCGGCTCCAGCGCTTTTTCAAAAGCGTCGGTTTGGGCCTGATCCAGCACAATATGGGTGTTGCCGGCTGCGATGGCCTGCGCGATGCCTTCATCATCATTTTCAGCCCAAACCTGACCGAGATGGGCGAGCCATTCGGGACCGGAATGGTCTTTGAAGATTTGTTGAATATCTTCGGGCAGCGCGTCCCACCGACCTTTATTCATGGACATTTGGAACACCAGCGTGCCAAAGCGGGTTTGATCCGCACCTTCGATTTGATAGTTGGTTTGCTGCTCCAGTTTTAAAGACGGGATAATCTCGAAGGGCACAAACGCCGCATCGACTGTTTTTTTGGACAGCGCTTGCGGCAGGCTGGGCACGGGCATGGCCGCCGGGGCGGCATCCAGCGCTTCGATGGTCCAGGCGCCTGTGCGCGACGGGGTCCGGATTTTCAGCCCAGCCACATCTTCAGGGCTGCGCACTTCTTTGTCGACGGTGTGCAGGCCATTGCCCTGATGCACATGCAGGAACATGACTTCAAGGCCCTTATATTCTTGACGCAACTCATCTTCGAACAGGTCGTGCATCGCCAAATTGGTGGCTTTAGGGTCGTTGCGGTGAACGAAGGGCAATTCAAACACTTCGGTGCGCGGGAACAGGCCGGCGGTATAGCCGTTCACGGTCCACACAATATCGACCACCCCGTCACGGGCCTGCCCCACCAGTTCTGGCGGCGTGCCGCCCAGGGACATGGAAGGGAAAATTTCAATCTCGACACGGCCGTCTGACGCTTTTTCAATGGCCTCGGCCCATGGGGCAACCGTTTCAAGATGTGAAGGGGTTTGCGGCCCCAAAAAGTGGTGTAATTTGAAATTATATTCTGCCGCGCCTGCTCCAGCCGTTACAAACAAGCTCGTGGCAAGGCCAACCATAGCGGCGATTTTTGGGGTATTCATCTCAGATCATCCTTTCCGGTTTCAGCTCCAACTGAAACAATTTGAGGGATATCAGGGTCCAAACCCGACGGGTCTATTGCCCAATGGCAGGCACCATTCACAATTCAGATGCAACAAGCAACTGCTAATTGCGCGATTTGGCCGAAAGTTGACATACCAGTTCAACACCAAAACGTTGTAGCAGTACATATTGTTTGGGATCGCCCCCGCAGACAAAAGCCACACCTTGGGGGACGGTGTGGCTAATGCGGTGAGGATAGCGAGGTCGGCAGACCTATCGCGTTTTGTCGGTTTTCGCCTGCCGCTCACTCGTGAGGCCAGCAAGGTTTAGCCAGCCTAAACGGTACTCATTGATGAAAATATGCCGCAAAAGAACGCATTTGAAACAATTAATACCACCCATTGGACGACACTAATTCCGTTGCAGTTGAACCAATTATTTTGCCGCAATACTGGTTGTGGCAGGCATGCATGTGTGCGGCGCCAAATCGCGATAGGCATGATATTGTGACAAATAGACCTTGCCCGTGAGATGATGCAAAAAGTCAGACTTTTCCAGCTTGTCCATTACAGGGCCCTTCACTTCGCTGAAGTGAAGTTTGACGCCCAGATTGTCGAGCCGTTCATTGATCGCCTCAAGACTCTCAAGTGCAGACATGTCAATTTCATTGACCGCCGGACACATCAGAATGACGTGTTTTAGATCCTTATTGCGCGCCACCAGATCATAGACCTTATCTTCCAGAAAACGGGCATTGGCAAAATAGAGCGACTGGTCCACGCGCAGGGACAGAACTTCATCGCAGGTGATCACATTGTGCCGGTCCACGTTGCGGAAATGCTCTGTGCCGTCCACGCGCCCCACCACGGCGGTGTGCGGTTTAGACGTTTTATACAGATGGATGGCGATTGAGGTGATGACCCCGGCGGTGACGCCAAACTCCACGCCCCAGATCAGGGTGATGGCCATCGTGGTGGCCACCGCCGCAAAATCGGCTTTGGAATAGCGCCAGGTGCGACTGAGGATGGAAAAGTCCACGAGGCTGAGCACGGCCACAATGATCGTGGCAGCCAATACCGCTTTGGGGAGGAAGAAGAGAAACGGTGTTAAGAAAAAGGTGGCCAAAGCGATCCCAACGGCTGTGAATGCGCCCGCGGCGGGGGTTTGTGCGCCCGCGTCAAAATTGACCACGGAGCGGGCAAACCCGCCGGTAACCGGGTAGCCGCCACCAAAGGCGGAGGCGATGTTAGAAGCGCCGAGACCCACCAATTCCTGGTCCGGATCAATGCGCTGGCGGCGTTTGGCCGCCAAAGTTTGCGCCACGCTGACCGACTCGACAAAGCCAATGACCGAAATCAGGGCTGCTGATCCTGCCAAGGCAAAAATCAAATCCAAGTCGAATGTAGGTAAGGCCAGCGCGGGCAAACCTTGCGGCACGCTGCCCACCAACGCGACGCCTTGTGAATTCAGTTGGAAGAAGGCCGCAATGCCGATGCTGACCGCAACGGCGAACACCGGCCCGGTTTTGGCGAGGATATCGGCCAAGCGGGGCCCTACGCCCATTTTGAGCAGCAAGGGTTTCAAGCCTTTGCGCACCCAAAACAGGAACAGGGCGGCGGGGATGCCGATGGCGGCGGTGATCCAGTTGATCTCGCCGACATGGGCGACCAAGGAGAGTATCAAGTCCAACAAATTATGCCCGTGGGCATCCACGCCAAAAATGTGTTTAAGCTGAGAGGTTGCGATAATAATGCCAGAGGCCGTGATGAAACCGGCGATGACCGGATGGGAAAGGAAGTTCGCAAGAAAACCCATCCGGAAAAGGCCCAATGCCAGCAGCATCACTCCCGAAATAAACGCCAGAAGAATTGCAGCTGCCGCATATTCAGCGGTGCCCTGCAAGGCCAGTTTGCCCACCGCAGCAGCGGTCATCAACGAGATCACCGCCACTGGCCCGACTGCCAGCGTGCGGGAGGAGCCAAAAAGCGCGTACGCCACCAGCGGGAGAATGGAGGCATAAAGTCCCATTTGCGGCGGCAAGCCCGCCAGCAAGGCATAAGCCAGAGATTGAGGGATCAGCATGATGGTGACGATGATCGCAGCCACAAGGTCGGCCGTGAACACTTCACCATTATATGATTTTCCCCAATCGAAGATGGGCAGCTTTTTGACGCGATCAAGCATATGGCGTTTCTTTCAACTCAACTATTAGCTGTTTGCGTTGGCTTCGTCGTTCAATTCCCAAAGTGCATGGGCCCGCATACCGGAGCGGCAATAGCCCAGAATTGGCTTTGGCAGTTCATCATAAGCCTTGGCGAATTTGTCCACATCGTCGCCGCAGGCCTGACCAGGCTTGATCGGCACATGAGCAGCTTTGATGCCCACTTTTTCCGCTTCCTGTTGTAGGTGCGAAAAGCGAGGTTGATTGCCCTCCTCGTCGTCCGGACGGGCACAGATCAGGGATTTGATTCCATGATCGGCCAGGATCTGCAGGTCAGCAAAACCGACCTGCCCGGAGATGAAATAGTCGTTGTTGATTTGCTTGAGTTGCATTGTGACCCCCTATTTCAGTTTATTCACGGGCACTTTGAGAAAGACATTGCCGTCATCATCTTTTGGCGGCATCCGACCGGCCCGCATATTCACTTGCAGTGACGGAATAATCAGCTTGGGCATGGCCAAAGAGGCATCTCGCTCTTCGCGCATCTTCACAAACTCGTCTTCTGTGACACCGTCCTTGACGTGGATATTGTGCTCGCGCTCATCCTGGACGGTGGTTTCCCATTCGATGTCACGGCCATTGGGGCCATAATCGTGGCACATGAAAAGCCGAGTCTCATCAGGCAGTTGCAACACCCGCTTCACAGACCGATAGAGCGTGCGGGCATCGCCGCCCGGGAAGTCCGCACGGGCAGAGCCACCATCGGGCATAAACAAGGTATCGCCGACAAAGGCAGCATTGCCGATGGTGTGGGTCATACAAGCGGGGGTGTGCCCCGGTGTGTGCATCACATAGGCGGTTAGATTGCCGATCTTGTAGCTGTCGCCATCTTTAAAGAGTTGGTCGAACTGGCTGCCATCCCGCTGGAACTCGGTACCTTCATTAAAGACTTTGCCGAATGTGTCCTGCACGATGGTGATGTTTTCGCCGATGCCAAGCTTGCCGCCCAGCTTTTCCTGGATATAGGGCGCGGCGGACAAATGGTCGGCATGGACATGGGTTTCAATCAACCATTCCACTTCAAGACCTTCATCCTGCACATATTTGATGATGCGATCTGCACCATCATAAGTGATGTGACCGGCGGCATAATCAATGTCCATAACGCTATCGACAATGGCGCATTTTTTGCTGTCCGGATCCGCCACCACATAGGAAATGGTGTTGGTCGGCTCATCAAAGAATGGCGTGACGATCGGTTTTTGTGACAGATCGGGTGTAAAGGGGAGAGGCTCAATCATTATGATCTCCTTTCAAGTCGAGAATTTCTATTGCGATGGCCGGGCAGCACGAGAAGATGTGCCGCGGGCGCGCAAGAATTTGGCGAAGATGATCCCGGCAACCATGGCGGCGACAAATATAAAGGGTTCGGGCAATCCAAGGCCGAGCGCAGGGATCGATCCACCGGGGCAGTAACCGGTCAGGCCCCAGCCGATGCCGAAGGTGGCAGCACCACCAATCAACGGCAAATCGATCTGTTTGGCCTTTGGCAGATTAAAGACATCAGCCCAGACCGGCTTTGGCCGTTTCAGAACGAAGAAGTACCCTATGACCGTGACCAGCCAGGCGGAAATCATGACCAGCAAAAGGCTGGGGTCCCAATTGCCCGCTACATCAAAAAAGTTCAGCACTTTGGCGGGATTTGCCATGCCCGAAAGGGCGATACCCATTCCAAAAATCAGGCCAATGGCGAAAAATGAAATCAATCGCATTTTAAAACACCCCCAGAATGTGCCGCACCACATAAACCGTGATGAAGGTGGACAACATGAAAGTGGCAGTGGCCGCAATGGAACGAATGGAAAAACGCGCCATGCCGCATACGCCGTGCCCTGAGGTACAGCCGGAGCCATAATTAACGCCGATGCCGACAATGATTCCGCCCAAAATCATGGCCCAGATGGGTACAGGATTTTGAAAATCTACCGGTGCACCGGTCAGCAAAAAGATGGCTAAAGGCCCGGCAATCGCCCCCAACAGGAACACGATGCGCCAGACCTTATCTGACACTGCGGGCGGCAAGATGCCCGCTAGAATACCTGTCATGCCTGCAATGCGGCCGTGGAGCCCCATCAGCAAAACAGAAGCAATGCCGATTAAGCCCCCGCCAATGATGGCTTCAACTGGCGTGAATTCAGTCATATAAATCACCCTATCTATTTGGTGTTTGTCTCATCTCACATATTGGTATATAAGCAAATACTAATATTATGCAAGCCCGAATTTGAATAAAATTTGAATTTGCGGTGGTGGCATTATTTGTTAAAACGCAACAACAGCTTAAAGGATCTGATTGTGAGCGCACCGAGCGATTTTGAACTTTTGCAGGAACGGGCAACTGAAGCGTCTGAACTGCTCTCGGCCATGTCCAGCCCCAAGCGGCTGCTGATATTGTGCAAATTGGTGGAAGATGAAATGTCGGTGCTCGAGCTGGCGGATCAGGTGGGGTTATCCCAGCCTGCGCTTTCGCAACATTTGGCCAAGTTGCGCAATCTCAAATTGGTTAAAACGCGGCGCGAGGGCAATGTGATCAATTATTCACTCGCTTCGGGCGAAGTAGAGGCCGTGCTGCGCACGCTCTATGGCATTTATTGTGCCCCTAATGGAGCCATCCAGGATTAGGGCGTGGTGCTAGCCGAAGGCCTTATTGATTTATCAAGAGCAAATGGCCAAAGTGCGCCAAGATTTGTCCAACACCGCGCTTGCCGGGGTGTAACCCAAAAAGGACCAGCATATGAGCGCCAATTCCAAATTTAAAACCCCGAGCGGTCACGCGCTAAAAGCACAAAAGGGTCAAGACCCGATTGTGTGCCTCACCGCCTATACCACCCCCATGGCGCGGCTGGTGGACAAGCATTGCGATGTGGTGCTGGTGGGTGACAGTGTGGGCATGGTGCTGCACGGCTTTGAAAGCACGCTGAGCGTGACCATGGAAATGATGATCCTGCACGGCCAAGCGGTGCGCCGCGGGGTGGAGCAAGCGCTGCTGGTGGTGGATATGCCCTTTGGCTCTTATGAGCACAATAAGGAACAGGCCTTTGAAAATGCGGCGCGGCTGATGCGCGAAACCGGCTGCGAGGCGGTGAAGCTTGAAGGCGGCGCGCATATGGCAGAGACCATCGCCTATCTCACACAGCGTGGCATTCCGGTGATGGGCCATATCGGCCTCACCCCGCAATCGGTGAAGGCGATGGGCGGCTATTCGGTGCAAGGGCGCGGCGACGATCATCAACGCATTTTGGAGGATGCAAAAGCGGTTCAAGATGCCGGCGCTTTTGCGATTGTTTTGGAAATGGTGACCGAACCCTTGGCCAACGAAATCACCGCTTTGCTTGAAATCCCAACCATCGGCATTGGCGCTTCGGTGCAGTGCGACGGGCAAATTTTGGTGGTGGATGATTTGCTGGGGCTATTTTCCAGCTTTAAACCGAAATTTGTTAAACGCTATGCGGAGTTGGCCGATCAGGCTGATGATGCCATAGCGCATTATGCCAAAGAAGTGCGCGCCCGCACCTTCCCCACCCTTGACCATGTATATCAGGCCAAAAAAAAGAGCTGAGACATGCAGATTGTACGCTCCATCGCTGAATTGCGTGCGGTGCGCAAAGCGTGGCACGCTGAAGGCAAAATTATCGGTTTTGTGCCCACCATGGGCGCGCTACATGCAGGCCATTTGAGCCTTGTTGAGGCCGCAAAGGCGCAAAGCGACAAGGTGATGGTGTCGATTTTTGTCAACCCGACCCAATTTAATGACCCCAAAGACCTTGAATCGTATCCACGCACCGAGGCGACAGATCTGGAAAAATTAAAACCGCTAGATGTCGATCTGGTGTATATGCCCGACGCTGATGAAATGTATGCCGCGGGCTTTGCCACCAAGGTGCAAGTGGAGGGGCTGGCAGACTGCCTTTGTGGTGCCACGAGACCCGGCCACTTTGATGGGGTGGCGACAGTCGTCACCAAATTGTTTTTGCAAAGTGGCGCCGACAAGGCCTTCTTCGGCGAAAAAGATTATCAGCAATTGCAGGTGATCCGGCGGCTGGTTGCTGATCTCAATATTGACATTGACGTGATTGGCTGCCCGATTATGCGAGAGCAGGACGGCTTGGCCATGTCGTCGCGCAATGTCCGATTGAGTGATGAGGCCCGCGCCATAGCCCCTGCCCTGCATAACATTATGGAAAAATGCATTTTGGATGTGCAGGCTGGCAAGTCTATTGACGAGGCGATTGTTGAGGCAAAATTGCGCCTAGCGGAAGCTGGATTTGGCCAAGTCGATTATTTTGAGTTTCGCGACAATGCTGATCTGGTACTGCTGGACATATTGGACCGCCCGGCCCGCCTGTTTGCCGCCGTGTTTCTCGATAATGTGCGGTTGATCGATAATTTAGAAGTTCAATAGAAAAAGGGCGGCCTGAGCCGCCCTTACTTGCCTTATGCCGTTTTTTCCTCGTCATCACTATAATCGATGAAGCCGCCGGATTGGCGTTTCCATAGCGAGGCATAATGCCCGTTATTTTCCAGCAACTGAGCGTGGGTGCCGTCTTCAATGATCTGGCCTTGATCCATGACGATCAACCGGTCCATCTCCGCAATGGTGGAAAGACGGTGGGCGATGGCGATCACAGTTTTGTTTTCCATCAATTGATGCAATTGCTCCTGAATGGCTGCTTCCACTTCACTGTCGAGGGCTGAAGTGGCTTCATCCATGATCAGGATTGGCGCATCTTTGAGCAACACGCGGGCAATGGCCACACGCTGACGCTGGCCACCTGAGAGCTTCACGCCACGTTCACCCACATGGGCGTCATAGCCGCGGCGCCCTTGCGGATCAACCAGATCAAGGATGAAGTCATGGGCTTTGGCCTTTTTGGCCGCCGCAATCATCATCTCTTCGGTTGCATCGGGCCGTCCGTACAGCAAATTGTCCCGCACTGAACGGTGCAGCAAGGAGGTGTCTTGCGTCACCATGGCCAACTGCTCACGCAGCGTGTCCTGCTGCACATCGGCAATGTTTTTGCCATCAATGGTGATGGTGCCCTGCTCCACATCATAAAAGCGCAGCAAAATGTTCACCAAGGTGGATTTGCCCGCGCCGGAACGCCCCACGAGACCCACCTTCTGACCCTGCGGAATGTGCAGGTTCAAATTGTTGATCACGCCCTTATCTGACCCGTAATTAAAGGTGACATTGTTGAACTTGATGTCGCCCTTCACCTCGCCAATCGGTTTGGCGTCCTTCTTGTCGGACACCAGCCGCGGCAATGAGATGGAGTTGATGCCATCTTGCACCGTGCCGATATTCTCGAACAGAGCCGACATTTCCCACATAATCCAGTGGGACATGCCCCAAATGCGCAGCACAATGCCGATGCCGATGGCCACCGGCCCCGGTGTCATCGCGCCATTCAGCCACAAGATGATGCCGATGGCACCAACGGAGAACAGCAACAGCGAGTTCAGCGTGTCGATAATGATATCGAGGCTCGCGCCGAGGCGCATCTGGTTGTAAACGGTTTTGAGAAAGCCGTTCATGCCATCGCGGGCATAGCGTGCTTCACGACCCGAATGGGAAAACAGTTTTACCGTGGCGATGTTGGTATAGCTATCGACAATTCGCCCGGTCATGATCGAACGGGCATCGGCTTGCTTTTGCGACACGTCACGCATACGCGGCACAAAAAAGCGCATGATGGCGATATAGGCGACCAGCCAGATGGCGAACGGTGCCATCAAACGCCAGTCGGCGCTGGCCATCACAAACAGAATGCCAATGAAATAGACCGAGATATAGACGAGGATATCGAGGATTTTCATGACGGTTTCGCGCACCGCCAAGGCGGTTTGCATCAGCTTGGTCGCAATGCGGCCGGCAAATTCATCCTGAAAATAGCTCATGGACTGACGGATCAAATAGCCATGGACATCCCAGCGAATGCGCATGGGGAAGTTGCCCATCAGCGTTTGGTGCAACACAAAGGAGGAAAAGGCAGCCGTGGCGGGTTTGATGATGAGAATAATCACCGTCATCGCCACCAGGGTTGGCCATTCATCCTGCACAAAGGTTTTCGGATCAGCGGCGGAAAGCCAGTCAATCACATTGCCCAGAAAGGCGAACAGCACCACTTCCAGCACCGCCAGCATCGCCGCACCCAGCGCCATCAGCAGCAACCAGAGCTCCATCCCTTTCGAATAGTGCCGACAAAAGGCCACGAGCGTTTTCGGCGGCAATTGCGGTTCTTGTTCCGGGAAAGGTGCGACCCGGCGCTCAAACCACTCAAATATTCTTGTTATCATTTTTCTTCGCTCTTTTTAGAAAGAATAATCTTTCTTTATTCTAGGTTCGTTAAAAGTTCAACCGTTGGGAATGGCCGGATCTGCCGCCTCCATATTGGCAAAGCCGCCAGACTGTCGCCGCCACAGCGCGGCATAATGGCCATTGGCATTCAGCAATTCATCATGGGTGCCCTGCTCCACAATACGCCCTTCATCCATGACCAAAAGGCGGTCCATCGCCGCGATGGTACTGAGGCGGTGTGCAATGGCGATGACAGTTTTATTCGCCATCAGACGCTGCAACTGTTCCTGAATTGCGGCTTCCACTTCGCTATCCAGCGCAGAGGTGGCCTCGTCCAAGATCAAAATAGGTGCATCCTTGAGCAATACACGAGTGATGGCGATCCGCTGGCGCTGACCGCCCGAAAGTTTCACCCCACGCTCGCCCACCCGCGCATCATAGCCCTTATTGCCATTCTCATCCTCCAAGCCCAAAATCACATCGTGAATTTTGGCCTGCTTTGCGGCGGCAATCATGTCTTCATCAGACGCGTCGGGACGACCATATTTAATGTTCTCCCCCACGGACCGGTGCAACAAAGATGTGTCTTGCGACACAAAGCCGATGGCACGGCGCAAGCTGTCCTGTGTCACCCGGTCAATGCGCTGACCATCGATACGAATTTCGCCAGACTGCGTATCAAACAGACGCAACAACAGGTTCACCAATGTTGATTTGCCTGCACCCGACCGCCCGATCAGGCCGATTTTCTCGCCGGCATTGATGGTGAGATCAAGGTTTTGCAGTACGCGCGGCTTGTCGCTCGTTTTGTCAGCATCATAAGCAAAATGAATGTTTTTGAACTCGATCGCTGCCTTCTTGGCGTTCAGGTCTGGCGCATCTTTCGCGTCCACCATGGTGATGGGCCGGGCGATTGTCTCCACCCCATCCTGCACCGTGCCGAAATCGCGAAAGATCGACGACGCAACTTCCAAAATCCAGCCGGAAATGTTCACTGTTTGCCAGGCAAATGGGATGATGGTCGCAAGCTTGCCGGCCGACAGGTTGCCACTATCCCAGGCACTGATCGCCATATAGCCAAGACCAATCAACAAACCGGCATTGAGCAAGAACAGAAGTGTCCACATCATCGTATATTCGCGCATCAGCCGATGCAGCACTCTGGTGTGGTTTTTGACGGAATTGGCCACATATTCATCTTCAAACTTGCTGGAGGCAAAGGTCTTCAGCGTTTGAATATTGGTGTAGCAATCCACAATCCGCCCAGTGACCACCGAGCGCGCATCGGAGTTGTCTTTAGACCGACGCGCAATGCGCGGCAGAAACCGCACCATGATGGCCAAGTAAGCCAAAAGCCAGATGATCAATGGCACCACATAGATAATGTCAACGCTGGCCAAAACAGTGAACGCCACAACCAGAAAAACCACCATGTACCAAACCGAGTCGATCACCTGCATGGAACTCGATTCAAGGGAATTGCCGGTTTCCATGATTTTGTTGGCGATCCGCCCCGCAAAGTCCCGCTGGAAATAGGACCAGCTTTGCCGCACCACATGCCAATGACTCTGCCAGCGCGTCCGCGCCATCAGCGGCGGGAAAATGGTGTGAAAATGCACAAGTGAGCTAAGAATGAAAGCCGCCGGGCGGACAATGATCACCAAAGCAAAGCCAAGCAACATTGCGCCATGGGTGGCAAAGATGCTGCCGGGGGTGCCGCTGGTGGTGACCTCAACCAATTGGCCCAAAAATACCGGGATCATCGCATCAACGATTGCGCCCACTGCCACAAGGGCCATCTTTGCCAAAAGGCCCCAGCGAAATTGTGATAAGAAATAAATATAGAAGTCCTTCACCCCTTGCGGCGGGTGCGGATTTTTTGCAAGCTCCGTTGGCGGGTATAACCGCTCGAACCAATTAAAAACAGAATTTAACATTGTGAACCTTTAAGATTAGACGCTAGGCAATTGCGACCAAGCCGTTCAGAATATCGGCAAACACGATTCGAGGCTGTTGCCCATTGGCAACAGTGCGACAAAATGTGCCAATCTAGGCTCACCATCCCAAGATAAGCGGAACAGATTATGCGCAGCGAAGAGCAAAAAATTGTTTATTTACAAGACTATAAGCCAAGCGACTATCTCATTCCGAAAACGGAGATGTGGGTCGACTTTTCACCAGAGCGCACGCAGATCACCACCGATCTTCATATTGAACGTCGCGCCGGTGTGGAAGCTGGCACGCCTCTTGAACTGGACGGTGAGCAAGTGGAATTGGTGTCGATAGCAATCGGCGATGACGTTTTGGGTGCGGGTCAGTACGAGTTAAGCGAAAATGGTCTTAAATTGCTTGATCCCCCGCAAAGCTTTGTGCTGAGCACGGTCGTGGAAGTCGCGCCTGAGAAGAACAAAAGTCTGGAAGGGCTTTACCGATCCTCGGGCAATTGGTGCACGCAATGCGAGGCCGAAGGGTTTCGGCGCATCACCTACTTTATTGACCGCCCCGATGTGATGTCGGTTTTCACTGTGAAGATGGTCGCCGACAAAGATTTGGCGCCGGTGCTGTTGTCCAATGGCAATCCGATGGACAAGGGCGAAATGAGCAATAACCGCCATTTTGCGCTTTGGCACGACCCGCATCCAAAGCCTTGCTATCTGTTTGCCATGGTGGCGGGAAAACTGGATAAAATTTCAGAAAAGTTCACCACAAAATCCGGTAAAAATGTGGACCTCAATATTTATGCCGAGCCGGGCAAAGCCGAATTGTGCCGCTATGCGATGGACGCGCTGGTGCGCTCCATGAAATGGGACGAAGAGCGATTTGGCTGCGAATATGATCTGGATGTTTTCAATATTGTGGCGGTGAGTGACTTTAACGCCGGGGCAATGGAAAATAAGGGCCTCAATATCTTCAACGACAAATATGTGCTGGCCGATCCGGCGACCGCCACTGACCAAGATTATGCTCTGATTGAGCGGATCATCGCCCACGAATATTTTCACAATTATACTGGCAATAGAGTCACTTGCCGCGATTGGTTCCAATTGTGCCTGAAAGAAGGGCTGACGGTTTTTCGGGATCAGGAATTCTCATCTGACGAGCGGTTTCGGGATGTGGAACGGATTGATGATGTGAAGGGATTGCGCCAATCTCAATTTGTTGAGGATAGCGGCCCCCTCGCCCATCCACCGCGCCCCAGCCAATATGAGCAGATCGATAATTTCTACACGTCTACTGTTTACGAAAAAGGCGCGGAAGTGGTGCGCATGTTGATGACGCTGCTGGGCAAGCAGACCTTCCATGAAGGCGTCGATCTCTATTTGGATCGCCATGATGGCGAAGCGGCCACGATTGAGCAGTTCATCAAATGTTTTGAAGATGTAAGCGGACGCGATTTAAGCCAGTTCCAAAAATGGTATACACAAGCGGGGCGCCCGCGCGTGAGTTACAGCACCTCTTATGCTGCCGAACAGAAGCTGTTCACGCTCGTATTGAAGCAAGAAGTGCCCCCCACCCCTGGTGATGATGAAAAATCACCGCTGGTGCTGCCGATCAGGTTTGGCCTCGTGTCCAATAATGGCGAGGATTTGACATGGGAACACGCCGAAGGCGCTGAAGTTCAAGATGATCTGATTGTGACGAATGAGGATGAGGTGACTGTGACGTTCCACGGCGTTTCCAGTGCGCCGGTGGTCTCGCTGTTCCGCGGGTTTTCAGCTCCGGTCACCCTCGACACCAAGGCCAGCCTTGAGGAAGATCTGCACCGGGCGCGGCTCGATAGTGATCCGTTTAACCGTTGGGAAAGCTTACAATCCGCCATCATGAACATTGTTGCGCCAGCCATGGATGTGGATGGGCCTGAGCTGGATATTGAGCTTTTAGAGCCGGTTGCCGTGGCGCTGAGCCAAACGCTCGACAGTCAGAACTTATCACCCGCCTTTAAGGCGCTTTGTCTTAAATTGCCGACCTATCAGGACTATACACAACGATTGGGCCAAAATATCGACCCGGATCGGATTAAGACCGTTCGGCAAAAGGTCAGCGAGGTCGTGGCCGACAAATTGCGTGGCCAACTTGTCACGCTTTATTCCACTTTACATCTGCCAGACGACTATCAACCAAACGCCGAGCAGTCTGGCATGCGCGATCTACGCAACCAGGCACTCTCGCTGCTGGCCACGTTGAAGGAAGGGCAGCTTTTTGAACTGGTAGAACGCCACTACCGTGAGGCGCGAAATATGACTGACCGCCAAGCGGCGTTGGCGATTATGTGTGCGAATGCACCAGACCGCGCGGTTGAACTTTTGGACGATTTCAAGCGAAATTATACAGAGGCCATGACCGTTTATGACAAGTGGCTGGGCCTGAACGCCAGTATTGATGATGCCCAGACCATTGATCGTATCAAACGATTAATGGACGATGATCGGTTTTCTCTGGAAACACCGAACAGAGTCTATGCCTTGTTTGGTGCGTTCACACAGGGCAACCCCACCCAATTCGCGCGCGCGGATGGGGCTGGATTTGAATTGATCGCGGATGTGATTTTGCAGATTGACCAATTTAACCCGCAAGTGGCAGGACGATTTGCTGTGGCCTTTCGTATTTGGAAAAACTACGAATCAAAACGCCGTGAAGCCGCGCGGGCGGCGCTTGAGCGCATTAAGCAAAGTGAGAAAATTTCGCCTAATTTGTCGGAAATGGTGAATAAAACATTAGGCGGTTAATTTTTTTTACCAATTAAGTGATTCAAAAGATTCACGGTTTTTAGAAAGGCAATTTTTGCCTATCTAAAAGGGGTCGACAAGCTCCCATTTTTTGATTCAAATTGAGTTTATCAAAGGGCGACAAACAGTCCTTTGGGGGCACTTTTTTAGTCAATTTGGAGAGTTCATATGTTGTCGATGGAGACATCCGACGCAGTCGGGACAGGATTCTTTAAAAACATTTCGCGACGTTTGAGAATTCTGAAATCGAAGTCTTTCACCCTAATTGGACAACACCCCAACACACACCGCTCCTTGCTTGCCGAAGCAAAGACACAAAAAGTGATTGCGCCCCCCCCTCACACCGCAATCAGGCCTCCAAAAACGCTCGTTCCAACAACGAGAAAACTCGCGCTAGCATGGCTGATCGCTGTGCTAGGCGCGGTCTTTTTCACCGCTGAGCTTGGGGTGACCGCTCAGTTGATTAGCGTTGGGATATTGTGTGGGCTTGGTGGCATTGCGCTCATTAGATTGAGTGCAGCTGATGAACAGGCGCAACTCAATTATCGAATGCATCTAAATGAATTGCGTGAAGACAAAGAGTTGCTGCGCGCCATGAGCGACCTGCCCCATGGAATCGCCTATTGGGACCGCAATGGCAATCTACTTTGGCACAATCATGCCTATCGCGACATGATGGGCCTGTCTAAAGGCACCAAATTGCGCGGTCGTTCTTTCACAAATTTGATGGCACTCGCCGCCAACCCCTTCCGCTTTGAAACCATTTGCGATGTGGACGATCATCGCGTGGCCACTGCCACTTGTTTGGATGGGCGCCATATCCGCATTGAGGACATCGCAAAATCGCAACGCAATTTCGTCACGATTGTCACTGACATTTCCGAAGAAATGGGCGCCAAACGTGACAATGACCTGTTGGAGAAAGAGCGGCAGGCGCTGATCCGCCAATGCACTGCTGACAAGCTGGCCGCAGAGGCGGCGAGCCGCTCCAAAACGTCGTTTTTGGCCCATCTCAGCCACGACATGCGAACACCGCTCAACCATATTATCGGGTTTGCGGACATGGTGCAGCACGAACCGTTCGGCCCGTTGGGTGACAAGCGTTATATCGAATATTTAGGCGATATCAAACGATCTGGCGAGGCGCTTTTGGCATCCTTCGCCGCCATTTTAGAACTGTCCGAACTTGAAGCCGGGAACACGATCCAGTCGGCAGAGCCAATTGCGATTAATGAGCTATTGAAATCTCAAACCGGCAAGTTCAAAGCACGCGCTGAACGGATTGGTGTCGAGTTTGTCGACTTCTCCAATGCAACAGGGAATGTGTTCGCCGACAAGAACTTGATGCAGCGCATGTTGAATAACATCCTGGACAATGCGGTAAAGTTTACGCCCAAGGGTGGCAAGATTGCCATTAATAGCTGGGACGCTGCTGACGGGATCATTGTTGAAATCACCGACACCGGCATTGGCATCCCGCATGAGCGCATGGCACTGTTGAACCAACCTTTTGTTTTGGGGGAAGCTGCTTTCGCCAAAGAACAGAATGCGCTTGGGCTGGGGATTTCCACCGCTCGCGCCATCGCCGAACTTAATGGTGGACGTATTCATATCGACAGCGCGGTGGGCATCGGCACCACAGTGTTGATCACCCTGCCCCGCTATGAAGTCGTTGAGGATATGCCGCTGCCCCATGCGGCTGTCGCGTAAGCCGAAGACAGGCCGCTAGACCACAATAAATTTCTCCATCAACGCCCGCACCCGCTCTTGCTTGGCCTGCAAGTCAGTCGACAACGCGTTCAGCGAGGGAAAATGGGTGACACGGGTGAGCAACTCCTGAAACCCCTCGCTCCAGCTTTCAACCTTCAAAGGATCGTTCAGGCAGGCGCTCATCAGTTGCAATACCGCGGTGAACTCGGCGTGAATATCCTTTAGCTCCTGCGCCTCGATAAGAAGTTCGGTCTCCACCAAACGTTCAAAAATGCGCTGTGGTGGCGCTTGGGGCACCGCCAGTTCATCGCCATATGCCAATTGGGCGAACTGGGCGATAAACTCCAGATCAATTACGCCGCCAATGGCCAGTTTTAGGTCCCACACGGATTTGGCGGACCTGTCCTTTTCGATCCGGTGGCGCATATCCCATACGTCATTGACAAGTTTTTTCTTGTCGCGCGGTGCGTTCAGCGTGTCCGAAATCACCTTGTGAATTCGTTCCCCCAAGTCCCCATCAGAAAACACCACACGCGCACGCGACAGCGCCATGTGCTCCCACGTCCAAGCTTCTTTGTGCTGATAACGATCAAAGCTGCGAAAACTTGTGGCCAAAGGCCCTGCATTTCCGGACGGTCGCAGGCGCATATCGGTTTGGTAAAGCACCCCTTCAGCCGTGGGCGCGGACAGGGCCGCCACCAAGCGCTGTGTCAGCCGGGTGAAATAATGCGGCGTTTCCAGCGGACGGGCACCATCTGAGCGGTCGCTGGATTTGGGGGCATCATAAAGCAGGATGAAATCGAGATCCGACGTCGCGGACATTTCGGCACTGGCAAGCTTGCCAAAGGCCAGCAACGCCACTTGTGCACCCGGCACCTTGCCATGCTTTTTTTCAAACTCCTTGCGTACCCCTTCAAACAGCCATTCCATCAAGTTCTGCGCCAGTGCTGAGAATTGCTCCGTGGCCTGCTCAGGCGTTACGGTCCCGGCAATCAGGCCCGCGCTGGTGAGAAATATCTGCTCTTGGCCAAAAATACGGGACCGGTCGATCAAATCTTCATAATTTCGGGCTTCGCCGAGAAAGTCATTCGCCTTTTCTGTGAGCGCGGCCGCTGTGGGGATTTCGTCGTAAAAGGCTGGATCAATTAGCCCGTCAACGATGTGTACCCGGCGCAGAATGGCATCAGTCATGCGCGGGGCAGACGCCATGAAATCGACCAGCAAATGGCGCAGCCGTTCATTGTTGCGCAACAGGGCAAAGAGTTGCACCCCCGCAGGCAATTTGGAAAGGAAAATATCAAATCGCTTCAGGGCCTCGTCCGCATTGCGGGCATTGGACAGTGATTGCAGCAGATGCGGCACAAGCGCCGTTAGATTTTGTCTTGCTTTGTCGGCCCGTGTGGCCGGATAGCTGGCATAGTGCCATTTTTTGATGGTGGTGATGGCGGTGCTGGGATCGCGAAAGCCCATATCGGACAGGGCTTGCCATGTGTCTGGATCATCATCGCTGCCGGTGAACACCAGCTTATGGGCCAATTGCTCATCACCATCGTCAGAGAACAACTCGCCATAATGCCCCACCACTTGTACCAAGCAATTCTGGTAGGCGGTCTTAAAGCTTTCCACATCATCAAAATTCATCAAAGACGCAATCGGTGCGATGGCGACATCGTTATCGCCCAGCTGATGGGTTTGCTCGTCATTCAGCATTTGCACCCGGTTTTCCACTGCACGCAAAAACCAGTAATTTTCTTCCAGCTCATCGGCAATTTTCGCTGAAATCCAGTTCGTCTCAGCCAATGCGTCCAAAGTATCCGCAGTGGAACGCGTGCGCAGGCCCGGTTCACGCCCGCCCGCGATCAATTGTTGGGTTTGCGCAAAAAACTCAATCTCGCGGATGCCACCAAAGCCCAATTTCACATTGTGGCCATAGACCTCGCGGCCAACAATATTTTTGGCCACATTGATCTGGCGCTTAATGGCACGGATATCATCGATGGTGGCATAGTCGAGATGCTTGCGCCAAATGAAGGGCGTGAGTTCGGCCAAAAACGCTTTGCCGGCCTCCAGATCACCAGCGCAGGGCCGGGCCTTAATCCAGGCGGCCCGCTCCCAATTCTGGCCGCGACTTTCATAATAGGTCATGGCGGCGCGGGTGGAGATGATCACCGGTGTGGAGCCAGGATCGGGCCGCAGGCGCAAATCTGTGCGGAACACATAGCCGTGCTCGTCGCGATCCTGCATTAGCGCAACCATATGGCGCACCAAACGCTCATAGATGCGGCCCTGACGCGCACTGTCCTCAAACGGTGACCGGTCAGGGTCGTAAAATACGACAATATCGATGTCCGACGAGTAATTGAGCTCCAGCCCGCCATGTTTGCCCAACGCAAAAACGCACAGGCCAAGTTGGGCGCTGGGCCGAGCCTTATTGTGAAGCGTCAACTTATCCTGATGGGCCAACTCTTTCGCCAGATGGTCCAAAATGGCATCAAGGGCCCGATCTGCAAACAAGGCCAACGCGCTGGTTGTGGTGGATGGGGGCGTCGCCTGCCCCACTTCAGCCAGCGCTGCGATTAGTGCCAAGCGACGCTTATTCTGTCGCAATTGGCGGGACAAATCCGCAGCAGCCTCCGCACGCTGCCCCAGCATATCGGTTTCGGCCAACAAGGCTTCGATTGTCGCGTCGAATGGCTTGTGCAGCGCGGCGAGCAACCAATCGGCTTCCTTGCTGGCGCAGTCGTGCAGGAAAGGTGACGCGGCAATAATGGGTGCAAGGATGGGGCCCAACGCGGCATCGGCATTGGGGGCATATTCGCGCTGCCAGTTCTGAAATGTCTCCGCTGTGCCTATATTGAACGAAACGGGTTTCAATTCGGCGAGAAGCGGTGTCGACATTAGCTTTCCTTTGGTAGCGTGATCAGCACTTTGGTGCCCGGATTATTGTCTAATATCTCTAGCTTGCCTTTGTGCAATCTGGCAACGGCTGAGACCAAAGAAAGGCCGAGGCCCGAGCCGGCTTCAGAACGGCTCTCCTCGAGTCGCACAAAGCGTTCCAGCACCCGCTCGCGATCCCGCTCCGGAATGCCTTTGCCATTGTCGCTGACGCAAAGCCGGATATGGTTTTGCTGCTGCTCCAAAGCAATTTCGATTTTGGGTGCACCTTCAGCTGCCTTGGCATATTTGATGGCGTTTTCCACCAGATTGACAACGGCCTGCCCGATCAGCTCGCGACTGCCCTTTACCGAGGAGACAGGCGCAAGATTGGTGGATAATTCGATTCCGGAATCTTCAGCAACGGGTTGATATAGATCGACAATATCTTCGATGATTTCATTGACTGCGACTGATTCAAAACTCCCATCGGGAGCCCCCGCCTCGACCCGCGCAATCAAAAGAAGCGCATTGAAAGTCCTAATCAATTGGTCGCTTTCTTCAATGGTCGCCTGCAAGGCCTGGCGCATTTGCTCTGGATCATCATTGCGATTGAGCGCACGCTCCACCTTGTTGCGCAGGCGGGTGAGCGGGGTTTTCAAATCATGGGCCACATTGTCCGTGACCTCTTTCAACCCCGCCATAAGGCTTTCAATTCGGTCCAGCATCTCATTGAGATTTTCCGACACGCGATCATATTCATCATTGCGCTTGGTCAGGGGCAGACGTTCGGACAAATCGCCAGTCATAATCTTTTTTGACGCAGCGGAAATCATATCCAGTCGTCGCAATATGTTTCGCGCCAGGATGGTGCCCAGCAGCACCGACAGAATAAGGATCCAGAAGACACCCCAGCCGAAAGCCTCAAAAATGATGGCGCTGAAGCCACGGCGTTCGACAATATCGCGGCCGACGACCAGATAAAAACCAGATGGCAAGCGAAAACTCTTCACCAAAGCCAGCCCACGGTCAGGCCGGTCATATTCCTCGCGCTGAATGCGGTTATCATCATTGTCCCAATGATCCTCCACCTCATAACGGAAGCTATGGATACCGGGTTCCTGCAGCACAAATGTGGGGATTTCCTCAACGTTGCCAGCCAGCACCTGGCCGGTGGGATCAGCGACATAATAGATGCCCGGGCCCGGCCGGTCTGCCATTCGTTGCACGCCGCGCACCAGACCTGGGGTGCCCGTGCGCTGATAGGTGCGGCTGAGTTGGCTGAGTTCGCGATCGATCGCGCTCACTTGTTGCCGCTGGATGAGAATGCTGGTTTGGTAGGCGATATAGCCGAGAATGCACACGGAAAATACCACAAAGAGCAGCACGAAAAAGCCGCTCTGCCTGAACGTTGTGGTTCTCCAAATGCGCCAAATTCTATTCACGGATCATATATCCTGCGCCGCGGATTGTGTGCAGCAATTGCTTTGATTTGCCTTTGTCAATCTTGGTGCGCAGCCGCGACATATGCACGTCGATCACGTTGGTTTGCGGATCGAAATGATAATCCCACACATTTTCCAAAAGCATGGTGCGGGTGACCACTTGCCCGGCATGTTTCATCAAATATTCCAACAGACGAAATTCACGCGGTTGCAGATTAACTTGCTCGCCATCACGTTCCACCTGCCGCGAGAGGCGATCCAGCATAAGATCGCCCACCTGATAGGTTGATGCGGCCTCAGCGGGAGAGGCCCGGCGGGCAAGCACTTCGATACGCGCCAATAATTCAGAAAAAGCGTAGGGTTTGGTGAGATAGTCATCGCCGCCAGAACGCAGCCCTTGCACCCGATCATCGACCGCGCCCAGAGCGGACAGGATGAGCGCCGGTGTGGTGTTGTTTTCGGCGCGCAAAGATTCGATGATCGACAGACCATCACGGCGGGGCAGCATGCGGTCCACAATCATCACATCATAGTCCATGGACGATGCCATGGCGTAGCCGGTTTCACCGTCTGCGGCATGGTGGGCCACATGTCCCACCTCATCCAGGGCCTGAATCAGATAATTCGCAGCATCGCGATCATCTTCAATTAAAAGTACTTTCATCTACGCTGCGCCCAAAGCTAGGGTCAAAAAACTGCCGCGCCCGAAAAAAGGGCGCGGCAGATGGTGGCCTAATCTTTATTCAATCGCAAGGCCAACGAAGCGAGTGACACCGTCACGGGCGACTTTCACTAGAATGTTGGACCGGCCATCATTCTTGACGACCTCAAGTTGCTCTTCAAATTCAGCAACTGAGTTGACCGGTTCACCATTGGCTTCCAGCACCACATCACCTGGCGCAAACCCTTTTTCGATGGCAGGGCTTTCAGGGTCAATGTCCACAATCAGCAAGCCATCGCCTGAATCATTGGGCACAAGGGTCAGCCCCGTGCTGGTATGCTGTGGCTCGGCAGGATCCAATTGCGGTGTTTCTTCCGGTTCAACGATCGCCTGCTCTTCTTCAAGACGCGCCAATTCTACCCGCAGTTCGAGGCTTTCGCCGTTACGCCACACACCAATTTCAACAATGGTGCCAGGGGCATATTCCGCGATGACGCGGGACAGTTCGCGGGCATCATCAATTTCCTCGCCATTGACTGAGGTGATGATGTCGCCGGATTTGATCCCGGCCTTTTGTGCCGGGCTGTCCGGGCTTGGCTCTGTCACCAGCGCACCATGGGCTTTTTCAAGCCCGACGGAGTCGGCAATGTCCTTGGAGACGTTCTGAATGGATACGCCCAAGAAGCCGCGGGTGACTTTACCGTCGTCCATCAAGTCAAACACAACCTGCTTCACTGTGGCCGCGGGGATGGCAAAGGCGATGCCCACATTGCCGCCACTTGGTGAGAAGATGGCTGTGTTTACCCCCACAACCTTACCGGTTGTGTCAAAGGCTGGGCCGCCCGAGTTGCCGCGGTTCACTGCCGCGTCGATCTGGATAAAATCATCATAGGCGTTGGCGTTAATGTCGCGGCCGCGTGCAGATACGATGCCTGCGGTCACTGTACCACCCAGGCCAAACGGGTTACCAATAGCGACAACCCAATCGCCGACACGCGCTTCATTTTCGGCGAACTCGACATATTGCAGGTCACTGGCCGCCTCAATCTTGAGCAAGGCCAGATCGGTGCGCGGGTCTGTCCCGATGATTTGGGCGGCCATCTCGTCGCCATTTTCCATAACGACCATCACCTCATCCGCGTCTTCGATCACGTGGTTGTTGGTCACCACAAAACCATCAGCAGAGATGATAAAGCCGGAGCCAACGGCCTGACCAAAGCGTTCTCGCGGACGATCGCCGTTACCGCGCGGCTCCTTAAATTGATCGAAGAAATCCTCAAACGGATGCCCTTCTGGCAAATCCGGCATGCGGAAGCCATCGCGGTTTGTCATCGGGCCACGGGCCTGTTCGATTCGGGTTTTCACCCGGATTGACACCACAGCGGGGCTAACGGTTTCGACCAGATCAGCAAAGCTGAACGGGGCCACGTTCTCAATTGAGATTTGCGCGTTTGCTGGTGCGGTTGACATCACACCGGTCGTTAACACGCCGGTCGCGATGACGCTGGTTGAGACCAGCGCGGCAGCCGCAACTGCCTTAAATCGATTTCGAGTTGTCTTTGACACAGATTGCATCAAAACCTCCTTATTGGAATGGAATTCTATGACCGCCAATATGGGGATGTGTCCCTTTCAACATGATTACGCGCACATTAAACTTTTGTAATGTTGAGGGCTAAACTATGGCATCCATTGACGCTTTCTTGTCGCATTTATCCAGTGGGAAACGGTGCTATCCCAAAATTGTTTGCACAATCAGCCACAACGCTAAAAGCGTTAATATGAGTCTGAATATTTTCCGGAACACATGCTCCGGCATCCAGTCCAACAATTTTGACCCGGATATTGTTCCCAAAAAGCCGGTGGCAATCATCAACAGAATCAGCGGTAGATAGGCGGCAAACTGAAATCCAAGCAGGGTGAAAGTGAGGAGCTTGAGCACATTTTGTGCCGTCATCAGTGCCGCGTGGGTGGCAATCATTTCTCGGCGGTCTTTTAACCCTTGCAAGAAGCCCATAACCAAGGGGCCGGATATGCCCACAATCATGGAAATTGTGGCCGCCACGAAACCAGTGAAACTTGTAAGGACAGGTGACTTGATGACCGAGCGTAATTTGGGTCCCCAAGCCGTATAGATCAGGAACAACCCGATCACGGCGCGAAACAGATCTTCGGGCAAGAGTTGCGCAATCTGACCGCCGACGGCGACACCCAACGCGCTGCCGACGCAGAACCAGAAGAAGAAGGGCCAAACAATATGTTTATGGCGCAAGAGCGTACGGCCACCATTGCTGCCCAACTGCACGGCCCCGTGCACGGGGATAGCGACCAGCGGGGTCATGACCGTGGTCATCAACGCGATCAACATGGCGCCACCGCCTAGACCAAAGGCAGCGGTGGTCGCTGAGGTGAAAAAGCTCGCCAAGATCAAAAGCAGCGAGAAGGATGGGGCAAGGTCAGTCGGCAGAAGCGCCAGGAAGATGTCCATGGCGCTTTATTAGCCTTAAGCCAGCGCGCTGGCAAGCGGCATCAATTGTCCATCAGTGCAGTAGAAATGTGCGATTGCTGCTCCAGTGTTTTGTGCACTGGGCACATATCGGCAATTTCCAGCATGCGCTGCCGCTGAGCATCGGTGATATCGCCCACAATCTTGATGCGGCGATTGAAATGATCGACGCGCTGTTTGCCGTCCTCGCATTGCTCACAATCATTCACGTGGCGTTTTTCATGGTCGACATAGGTTTCTATGTGTTCCACATCCAGCTTTTTGCGGTTGGCGTAAAGCCGCAAGGTCAGGGTGGTGCAACCACCGAGGGCTGCGCCCAACAAATCATAGGGCGTGGGCCCGCGGTCTGTGCCGCCTACGGATTCCGGTTCGTCAATTTGTAGGGCGTGCCCCGCCGCATTCACATTGAGGTGCAATGGCCCCTCGCCGCTTTCTGCTGCGATAATGTGGCCCGCGTCTTCATAATATTTGTCGGCGCTTGGGAAATGGCGGGCCGCCCATGCCGAGATCACGCCGGCCAGATAGGCCGCATCTTTGCGCTTGGAAAGCAAATGATCGGCCTGATCGAGCGAGATGAAGCTCTTGGGATGGCGGGCCGCAACGAATATGTCCTGTGCGTTCTCGATGCCCACCACCGCGTCAATCGGACTATGGCAGACCAGCAAGTCGGCCTTCAGTTCGCGCAAGCGGTCGGTGAGCTTAAAGGCCGTTACATCTTCGACGAATTGCCGCCGGATTTTAAAGGGTCGACCGCCCAGCAACACGTCTGCTTCGCCCGTCTGCTCAATATCGTCGCGTTTATCGCCCAGTAGGTTGAGCACATGATCGGGCGCAGATGGCGCCCCAATTGTGGCCACGGCTTTGATGTTTGGCATATCCAGCGCCGCCATTAGACTGGCCGCGCCGCCAAGCGAATGGCCAATCAGCAATTGCGGGGGCTGATGATGCTCAGAAAGCCAGGCGCAGGCGGCCTGCAGATCTTCGAGATTGGTGGAGAAATTGGAGTTGGAGAATTCGCCGTCAGAGTGACCGAGACCGGTAAAGTCAACGCGCAACACCGCAATACCTTCATTTTGTAAGGCATTCGCGACGTGGCGGCTGGCGGCAAAATCCTTAGAGCATGAAAAGCAGTGAGCGAACACCGCAAAGGCGCGGATGCTCGATTTTGGCAGGTCCAGCGCTGCGGCGATCTTGATGCCGCGGCTGTTTTCAAATTCAATCCGTTGGCTTGCGGCTGGCTTGATCTTTGTCGGCATGGTCGTTCTCGCTTTCGGCTAGCGCGGCCAGCATTTGCTCCTCTTCAGGAGTCATGCCGGCGGCAGTGGACAGCTTTCGCTGACGCATAGAAACAGAGAACACCATAACAAGGCCAATCACAAAAACTAGAGGTGCCGCGATCCAGAGCACCAGATTGTGGCCTGAAAAGGTGGGCTTGAGCAGCACAAACTCGCCATAGCGATCGACCACATAGTCCAGCACTTCTTCATCGCTGTCGCCCGCCACCAGCCGCTCGCGCACCACAATGCGCAGGTCGCGCGCCAGATCGGCATCGCTATCGTCGATTGACTGGTTTTGGCACACCAGGCACCTTAATCCAGCAGAAATGTCGCGGGCGCGCTCTTCCAGCGCCGGGTCATCCAACACCTCGTCCGGTTGAACCGCGATAGCTTGCGGGACGAAGCTCACAATCAGAATCAAGATCATCAGAATTCGATTCATTTTGTTGCTCCAAGTGCTTGTTTTCTAACAAGGTTTGGTGCAGCAATGCGATATTTCCGATCCGTCAACGAGTAAGTTCCAGCCAGAGCCATTACCACCGTACCGATCCAAATCAACAGGATCCATGGTTTGGTCCAGATCCGCACGACGCGGCCATTATCTTCGACCCGATCACCGATTGAAATATAAACCTGCGACAGCCCAAAGGTTGTGATGCCTGCTTCTGTCGTGGGCATTTGACGGGCCGGATAGTTGCGCTTTTCGGAAGCCACCAGGTTTTCTCGTTTACCGACAGGCGCCACTGCGAACGTTGCAGTTTCGGAAGTGAAATTGGGGCCCGGTACATTCTGCTCGTTCACGAAACGCACGCTATAGCCGTGGGCTTCAATCTGATCACCCGGTTGCATGGTGGTGATTGTTTCGGTTTCAAAAGCGGTCACAAACACCACGCCCAACACTGTGAGGCCCAGCCCCATATGCGCGAAACTGGTGGACCAGACGTTTTTGGGCAACCCTGCCAGGCGCCGCAAAGAGACGCTGGGAGACACTTTGAACAGTTTGCTGCGCTCGACCAAATCAGCCAAGGCGCCGATGATCACCCAGAAACCAAGCAAAATACCCAATGGAGTGAGCGTAAAGCCTTCCCACAGATAGGCCGCGACAATAATGGCCAAGATCAAGCTTAGGACAATAGCGCCAAACAGGCGCTTACTCGCCTGCGCGATGCTCGCCCGTTTCCACGGCAAAAACGGCCCAAACGGCACTACCAGCAATAGCGGCACCATGAGTGCGCCAAAGGTGAGATCAAAGAACGGCGCGCCCACAGATATTTTGATGCCGGTAAACGCATCGAGCACCAGCGGATAAAGCGTGCCGACCAAAACGGCAATGGTGGCGGTGGCCAAAAATAAATTGTTGAACACCAAAGCGGCTTCACGCGAAATGGGCGAAAACAGGCCGCCCGCCTTGAGGGTGGGTGCTCGCCAGGCAAACAGAATAAAGGCACCACAGATAAAGAAGGTGAGCATGCCTAGAATCACCAGCCCACGCGATGGGTCGGTGGCAAAGGAGTGAACAGACGTCAAAATGCCCGACCGCACCAGAAACGTGCCCAAAAGGCTGAGCGAGAATGTGATGATGGCCAGCAAGATGGTCCAAATTTTCAACGCACCACGTTTTTCCATCACCAGTGCCGAATGGAGCAACGCCGTGCCGGTCAACCATGGCATGAAGGAGGCATTTTCGACCGGATCCCAAAACCACCAGCCGCCCCAACCCAGCTCATAATAGGCCCAGTATGACCCCATTGCGATACCGAGGGTGAGGAATATCCAGCTTAGCATGGTCCATGGCCGCACCCAGCGGGCCCAAGCGGCGTCAATTTTGCCAGAGATGAGCGCGGCAATGGCGAAGGAAAAACAAACCGAAAAGCCCACATAGCCGAGATAGAGCAGCGGTGGATGAATGGCGAGGCCAATATCTTGCAAGATCGGGTTCAAGTCGCGCCCTTCAAGCGGCATCTCGGGCAGGCGCTCAAACGGATTTGACGTGAAGATGGTGAACCCGATGAAGGCAAAGGTCAAAAAACCTTGCGTGCCCAAAACCAGATTATGCGAGGCTTTCGGCAGGTTTGCACCGCCCACGGCCACGGCAGCGCCGAACAGGGTCAAGATCAACACCCATAGCAGCAGGGACCCTTCATGATTGCCCCACACTGAGGTGAATTTATAAAGTGTGGGCTGCAAAGAATGGGAGTGTTCATAGGCAAGCTTAAGCGAGAAGTCGGACGTGACAAAAGCAAATGTCAGCGCCGCAAACGACAGCAGCACCAACACAAATTGCATGACGCCAGCATGACGCACAAAGCTGAAGGCGCCTTCATTCGGCCGCTGCCAGGCATAGGCGGATACGCCAACCTGGACCAGCGAAAGGGCGAATGCCAAAATGAGGGCGAAATGGCCCAGTTCAATGCTCAACATGTTGCTTACCCATATGCTTCATCTGTGTGGCCCGGGCAAAGCCCCTGCTCTTCAAACTTGTCCACCATGTCCTTTGGCACATAGTTCTCGTCATGTTTGGCCAGCACATTGGTGGCCTCAAACAGTTCATTGTTGATCAAGGCGCCCTCCACAATAACCTCTTGTCCTTCTCGGAAAAGGTCCGGCACGATTCCGTCATAATGAACCGCGATATCGGTTTTACAATCTGTCACCAGAAAATTGTGCGACGTGCCTTCTTTCACCCAACTGTCCGACTTAACAATGCCGCCCAACCGCACAGCTTGATTGATCGCGATATTTTGGGTTTGGATTTCGCTGGGTACGACAAAAAAGGACGCGGTGCCTCGCATGGCGATGGCGATGAACACCACAGCGGTCAGAACAACCGCGGAAAGGCCCCCAATAATGGCCAAACGCTTTTGCTTGCGTGTCACTGATCTTGCTCCTCTTCAAGCTCCTGCAGCAGCGGCGCAAGAGCGTCTTCCAACGCGCGAGCTCGCTGTTCATTATTTTTGAACGCCGCACGCGCGGCTTCAATATCGGCCTCGGCCTTTGCTTGCTGGCCCAGCACAATGCGTGACCGAATTAACCGAGCCCATTCGTCAACGTTCCCCCCATCGGTATAAAGCCGATCTGCTAACCCGCGTACCATTTGGGTGATCATCTCATTGCGATCAGCCTCGTCCATTTGTGCGGCAGCCTCAACTTCATCTTGTGACGGCGCGGGGCCGACAGTCGATTCAGCTTCGCCTAATCCAGCGCGTGCAGCGTTCAATCCATTTTGGGCGGATTCGACCCAAGGTTCATCACCTTGTGCAATATCCAAAATTGCCTGCCACCTTTGTTTGGCAAGCTCGAACTCTTCCTGTCTCAGCGCAATATTTGCCAGATAAAAACGCGACCGCACGTGACGTGGATCAAGTTCGCCAGCCTTTTTCAACAATGAATTTACCTTCGGAGTTGGCTCCCCGCCCGCTTGCATCAAGTAAGCCTCCGCAAGATCGGTCACATTGTCTGCATTCTCGCCTTCGAGACGGATGATGTTTTCAAAGGCGATGATTGCCTTTTCAACATTGCCTTGTCGCACATAAACGGGCACGAGCACGCGCCACCCGCGCAGGTCGTCTGGGGTAACCTGCAATTGCGCCTCAATTTTGGCGACTGCATCGTTCACATCGAGGTTCTCGATGGCGGCGAGGCGGGTTGCAAGCGGTTGGTTTTTCAGCGCCGGGGTGCCAAGCGCAACGTATGTGCCTACCCCAATTGCCAGAAAAGCCACCAGGGCAAATGCACTATGGACCATTGTCCAACTGCCCGCTGGAGTTGATTTTTTGGCGTTCTGCTGCGCGGCCAAGGCCTCACGCGCCAATTCGGCCTGTGCCACTCTAAACTGCTCGTCATCAAGCAATCCTGCCTCGCGGTCATTTTCAAGTGCCTGCAATTGGCTTTTGAAAAAAGCGGTGTCGGCATCCGCCATATCACCATCATCGGCGATACGGCTGTTGGGTGAAGGGGCACGTCGCCAAGACGATATCAACAATACAAGCGCGACCACTAGGGCGAGCAAAAGCGCGGACAACCAGAAGCTATTCAATTCGGCCAACCTTTTAGTGTTAGGGTCTCGAGGCACTGTTTAGCGCATATTGCGAAAAATCTTAAGCAATTATCACTAGGCGGATTGACGCATCGCGCTGGACGTGGTGCAACTCAAAGGCAGCGGGACGAACACAATTAGTTGATATGGCAGAGAAATACGATTTGGTCATCTTTGGGAGTACGGCAACAGCCCGACTTTTGGCCCTCAGCCTTTCAACGCAGCATGAACTGAAAGTGCTTTTGGTCTCTGATCCCGATCAGGCGCATTGGTTGCCCCCAATGCCGCAGCTCTCTGTGGGCTTTTGCACTTCGCCATTGTTTTTTGAGCATCTCGCACTGGGCGTTGCACAAATGCAGCGGCTGTTTGCATCGGTCAAAATAGAACATTTGATTCAGACAAGGCCGACTTCCGTTTTTGCCCGCCTTCAAGAGCACATACCATTGTTGGAATTTGCCGAGGGGGCAGCAATCCATGCAGAAATAGTGTGCGAGCGACGCGTGCATGCGACAACGGATGGAGAACAACTGGTGTTCCCAGAAGCGTTGCAGTTTGATACCGAGGCCATATTGCCAGCGATTGACCGCATCGTGTCAGACGAGCACCCCTTTACCTTGCTGAACCGGTCAGAGTTGGACACGTCGAACATCGCCAAGAATGGGCGTTTCACAGCACGCGCAGCATCACAGACTTTTTCGGCAAACCGCGTCCTCATGTTAGATCCAGATATGATCCATGATGAGTTGGCTGCCCATCCCCAAGCCACTCCCATTGCGCCCCAATGGCAACATATTATTCGCTTTCACCAGCAAAAGGCGCCAACATTTGCGAGCCAGTTGGACATCAGCACGGGACTTTGGCGGTTCGAACTGGGCGCACATGATATCCTGTTCAGCGCGCCAGGTACGATGGATCAGTTGGCCACGCACCTGATAAAATATCACGGCGAAATCGTGGATAGGCGCGTTCGACAATTCGACCAAATCCTGATGATGAATACGCTCGACGGCTATCCGGTCTGCGATACAGTAGGAGCAAGGCAAGTCCTATGTTTTGCTGGGGCTCAGCAATTTGGTTTGGCGTTGGTGCCCACATTGGCAGAACAACTAACGAAGCAACTGACTGGCAACAGCACGCCGAAGGATTCGTTTTGGGGGCATGCTCAGTTGGGTAAGAATCGGGGTGGCGAAGGTAGCCTGTTGCGTGCATTGGGAACTCAAGAAGATGCGTGAGCGCGTTCAACAAATTGGCAAGCAAAAAGTTGGTCATTTGGTCGATTTCAATCGCCCAATCGAAATCACTGTCAATAGAAAGCGCCTGAAAGCTTTTTTCGGCGACACGCTCTATTCAGCGCTCATCGCAAATGGTGTCACCGAAGTTTCGGGCCCCAAGGGCGAAAGTCTTGCTCTTAACGCGACTTTGCCAATATTTGCGCGCTATGTCGACACAACCTCGCGGCATAGTTTTATCCTCGCCGCTGACTTGGTGCTGCATGACGGCGATGCTTTAGAGGTAGAGTTGGCCCCGGTCACTGCGTGGTCGCGACTTGTGCGGTTTATGCGCGGACAACGCAATGGACCGTTGGCGCTGAATTGGAGTCAAAATGCCCATTTCGACCTCAATCACGCCAACAGTCTTGTTCATCGAACCGTCGTAGTTGGTGGAGGAATCAGCGGGCTACAGGCGGCAATATCGGCGGCGAAAGCAGGCCATGATGTGCTGCTGCTTGAAAAAGACCAGATGCTGGGCGGCATGTGTGCCTATTATGGGAGATCGGAAGACGAGACCGATCCCGCTGTTCTCATCGATGAGTTGGTTCAAAAAGTGGAAACACTTGATAATGTTCACGTCTTCACCGGCAGCAAAGCGTTGGATGTACGAGACAAAAGCCTGTTATTGCAACATAGCCTATTTCACAACGATCAGCAGCGCACCGAATTGAGTTGGCTGCATTTTGATCATTTGGTGATCGCGACAGGAGGTGATCATCACGGTTTTACGCTGGAAAATCATCTTCCCTACCGAGTACTCGACGCCAAGGAAATGTTTCGCGATATCTGGGCCTATGGGGTGGTTCAGTTTGACCAACATCTCCTCTATACAATGGAGAACGGGGCCTACCGACTTGCGATGCACCTGAAAGAGGCCGGGCTGGAATTCTACAAGGCGTATGACGGACGCGACGCTCCCAACTCGCGCCACATTGAATTTGCAAAAGCCGTTGGGGTCAAAATGAGCTCCGCGGTACAGTTGCAGTCGATCGCCCCCCTAACTGATAAAATTCAATGCCACTTCAACCCGTCTCATTTGGATGCACAACATCAGCATTTTCAGGTGGAAAGTGAGGCGTTGATCATCGGCTACCCGCCACAACCAGACAATTCACTTTGGGTCAAGGCTGGCGGAAGTTGCGAGTTGGATGAACGCTCGTCACGTATCTTGCCTGATGCCGGTCCTGCAGATATTGCCATTGTCGGCACTGCGGCTGGCTACAGTTCTCAAAACGACTGCTTGTCCAGTGTGGCTGAAGCAATGTCTCGACTGGGGCAATCAGGCCTGCGTGAAGGTGCCAAGCGACAGCACAATTCTCAGGTATATGAAAGCCCGGCAGCATATCGCTATAAGCTGCCGCAATTGCTCCGCCGTCGCAATACCGCCTTCTACGATTTTCCAGAAGCGACAAACTATTATTTGCGGGCACTGCACACAACCGACCAAACCTTGCGCCAGTACTTTGCGAACGGATATTTTGCATCAGCCCGTCCACTCCAAGCACTAGACGCGCAAATCCCTCAACATTTCAGCCAGTCCATTCCCGATGGCCAAGGCTTTGAGATCGTGCCACAGAACGCTGAAAAGCTGCGCGTGGGCCAGATGATTTTCGTCGCCGGGCAGGAGAAATCCGAGGGCCCGTTGGGCATTATTTATCGGGTTGATGGCGAACGAACGTTGGCCCATTGCAATGGCAACCTTGCAAGTCCCGGACTCAATGTCTCCGTTGAACGGCGCGGCGGGCAAGCGTTGCCTGCCCGGTTAGGCGCCACCATTGAGGCCTGATCACTGAGGCGTTTTTTGATCGATGGCTTCTGGGTTCAGCTTGCGCCGTTCGATATTATCCCGCTTTTTCATCATGATTTGCGCATACTCTGCGCCAAAGCGGATAGCGCATAGCTTGATGGCAATATCGACTTTTGCTATCGCCAAACTATCGCCAAACGGAGCGGCCTTCTGATCCACCATCGCCCGTTCCAAAAGGATTTCAAGCGACTTGCCCAGCTCGGTCCAGCTTTTGTCAACAATCGAGTTTACCGCCAAAGACTCTCGCGCTCCGCGCGCCGCATCCAGAAGATAAACGCTGTTATATGCTTGCAAAACCTTATCAGTCGTGAAAAGCGCATGCGCATTTTGTGTCGACGTATGCAGAACAGTGGTGACATGTGGCACCACTTCCGCAAGTCGCTTTTCCAATACCTTCGAGACGCGCCCCGTCAGAATTTCGATAGAATGATTCCACTGGCTGGATTTGCCGAGGTCCAAATAATAATGCAATGTACGCGCGATGCGATGAAACCTGCTTATCGACAGGCAGATCAGATCCACATCGCTATATATGCCGGCCTGGTCCTCAATCTGGTCGACCATTTGCTGCAGATTGACCACCATGGCATCACCATAGGGACCATATCCCGACTTTCTAACCGTTTGCTCGGTCTCACCATAGCAATGATCCAGCACACCCCGCATGAATTTGTCGGGCTGCTCCATGCAATTCACAAGTGCTGTACACCAAAGCTTTTGTTCCTCGCCGGATGGCAAATCTACAGCGTCAATGAGATCTGAGAATTCTTTTTCTGTATTATATTGCCGGATGTGCAATGCCAACTCGACTGCCGCTCTCAACTTTTCAAAATGCTTGAACGCAGCCAGGATAAGCGGGAATGATGCATAAACCTCATAACCGCCCAACTGAATTGTTAAACGACGGCGCGTTTCTTCGTTTTGCTCAGCCGCTTCATACTGGCGTTCAAGCGGCGCAACCAATTGGGTGAATCCGGATACAACAAGATGATCAGTTTTTGTCGGTTTTTCTAGAATGCTGGCTTTTAGCCCTTCGATCAGCTTTGGTGCCCCATCCCGTTCCAGCCAAACCCAAAACTTTTCCAGCTTTCTTCGCTCAATTGCCGTGCCATTTATTAAGGGCTCTGACCGCATCATGACCGGCTCGAGCAGATTTAAGACAGCACCCAGCAATCCATAACGTGCGATGCGTTCTTTGGCTTCGTCCTCGCTCGAAAAATAAAACGGATCAAGCCCCGATCCATTCGGGTCAGGGTCTTCCGTCACAAACTGATGAGACGTGGCAAGGGGCATTTCAACGCAACTTTACTAACTAATCTATTTCAGCATAGACCAGCTTTGTAAATAAACGCTTTCTGGCAGCTCTTTAGACCGTTTCGACTTTCCACTCGCCATTATCGGCGCGGCATGCTGTACCGGTAGCAACATAACGTTTGCCGCTGATGATGACAGTGTGGGTAAATTCACGGCAATCGCGGCCATTTACCTTGATATAGGGACCCACGGTTACCTCACCTTTGGCTTCGCTGTCACCCTGCCATGTACGGAAGGCACCAACGCGGCCAAATTGTAGCGCATAATACTGAGCGCTCGCAGCTTCGCTGGTTTCTTTTTCGCTCAGCAGTGAGGCAGCCTCAGGTTTGATAAATTCTAGAATTTGGCCGGATTGGAACTCATCACTTGGCGTTGCGCTCACCACGGGCGGTGTCGCCGCAACACTTGCATTTGAAGCAGTGGAATATGTTGTTCGGCTGGTGCCAATATCCATGCGCGCGCAGCCAGCAATCAATGCAGTCGCCCCAAGAACAATAGCCACTTTTGCGATTTTATGTGTTTGCTTTTCCATACCCTTACCTTTGCCTCTAAATTGCGGCCAAAATTGGCGCATCATCTTTTTCGACACGGTAGCGTCAAACAAACCGCCAAGCCCGAATCTTGCGGGCATTCAAAATTTACCCGACCACCACTTAGTTGAACAAGTTCTTTAACAATATCAAGACCAAGTCCACTGCCGTGTGTGTTTTCGTCCAGTCTATGACCGCGCTCGGCAATCTTTTTTAGTTTCTGTTGCGGAACACCCTCACCATCGTCGCAGATCGTTATCTCGATCTGGTTGTGATTGTACTCTGTTTTGATGCTCACCTGGCTTTTTGCCCATTTCCCTGCATTATCCAGTATATTGCCCAAAACCTCATCAAGATCGCCAGAATCCATGCGCACACTTAGCGCATCGGCCGCATCAGTGTTTCGCCAATGATATTGAATGGGATGGTGGATCTTGCGCATCGCGCCCAGTAAACGCTCGAGCGCCGGAACCAGTGGTGTGTGCGTTGTTTGTATCTGTGAACGCGCGGCCATTTGCGCCCGCTGCAAATAGCGTTGGACAATTTCCTCCATCCGCTGCAATTGCGTGCGTACCATTTTGCTTTCAATTTCGTCTTTTGCTCGGGCTTCATTGCGCAACACGGCCAGCGGCGTCTTTAACCCATGGGCCAGATTGCCGACATGATTTTGCGCCTGACGTACAATTTCGCGGTTTGTGGACAGCAGCGCATTCAATTCGTCTTTGACCGGCGCCATTTCTGGCGGGTAAACACCTTCAATCTGCTCGGCTTTGCCATCTTTGACCAATCCAATTTCATCTCGCAACTCTTTCATTGGCCCAAGGGAAACGCGCGCGATCAACGCCGCCAGCAGTGCCAATACAATGCCCACTGCCGTCAACGCCAGGATGGTCTGGTTGCGGAAAAGGGCCACGTCGGCGTTTAACTCATCCCAATTTGCGGTCACCAATACACGGTAATCGCCATGTTGGGTGAAGAGTTTGCGTTCAGACACACGCTGCAAAATACCATCTGCATCGCGCAGATCGGCCCGTCGTCGGTTTTGATCATCGAAGGGAATTTTAAGGTCAGGCAAGTCGACACCAAAGGTGGATGGTGACGTGGCCAATGGTGAGCCGTTTATATCGGTAATTTGCCAATACCAACCGCTGCCCAACTCCTGATAGCGCGGATCGATATTCTGAAACGACCAGTCTTCCGGTTCTTCCTCATCAAGAATAGACCCGATCAATTGATCTGATTGGCTCTCGATCACATTGTCGATATTGCGCTCAAGCGCGCGGGCATAAACCAATGACAAAGCCCAAGCGGTAGCCCCCAGACCGATGACCAGACAAATCGCCGTGGCCACAAAAATCCGCGTAAAAATGGAGAACCTTTTGGTCATTCAGCCGACAGCTTATAGCCCAGGCCGCGCACGGTCTCGATCAGGCCATCCGGGAGCTTTTTGCGCAACCGACCCACAAACACTTCAATCGTATTGGAGTCACGGTCAAAGTCCTGATCATAAAGATGTTCGGTCAGTTCGGTGCGTGAAATCACTTTGCCATTATGATGCATCATGTAGGACAACAAGCGATATTCATGAGAGGTGAGTTTAATGGCAGAACCGTTGAGGGTCACTTTGCTCGCCCCGATGTCGAGACGTAACGGCCCGATCTCTATCGCGTTAGAGGCATGACCGGCCGCGCGACGTACCAGTGCTCGCAGCCGTGCCAGCACTTCCTCCATATGGAAAGGCTTGGCGACATAATCATCAGCGCCTGCATCAATGCCTTGCACCTTGTCGCTCCAGCGATCTCGGGCGGTGAGCAGCAAAACCGGCATATTGCGCCCTTCCCGGCGCCAGTCTTCTAAGATGGATATGCCGTCTTTTACGGGTAAGCCGATATCCAGAACCACAGCATCATAGGGTTCAGTGTCGCCCAGAAAGTGCCCCTCTTCGCCATCAAAGGCTTTGTCGACCACATAATCGGCTTCTTCCAAAGCCTCACACAATTGCTTATTTAGATCCGGATCATCTTCAACCACCAACACGCGCATAATCTTGACCCCAATTTACCGAATTATTGTGCCGTCGACCGCATTTACATCCAAACGGCGTTCCATGCCATTGTCGTTGACAATGGTCAGCGCGTAAACCGGACCTTGCGGCCGCATACACAGTTCAGCTCGCAGCACCCGGTCGCCACGTTTCAGCTTAATCTGTTTTTTGATTTGCACAAATGATTGAATTTCACCGTTTTGCACCGCCTGATTGATCACCATGCGGTCCACGGTGCAGCCTGCATTTTGCGCCTGTGCCGTGGGTATCGTGATCAGTGCAACGGCCACCAAAAGAGCCGTCGCGATGCGGTTGAAGAGTCTGTTCTGTGTCATGGCTCCTTATTAACAGTCAGAAGCTGAACACAAAATGAACGCGTCTTGGCGGCTAGCTGATCGCCGTTTCTTTGATCCCCTTGCGCAAAAAGATGATGGCGAAAGCTTCCATCATCAACTGACCAGTATTGGCAGTGTCGAATGCAGGTACGTCAACACCAGCCAATTGCGCAATGGCGACCAACAGCATCAGTCCTGCAGTGATATAGGTCTTATAGCCTTGTAGATTAATCATCTTATTCCTCTCATTATTAGGGATGCGATTAGCAAGTTTAAGTGCTTGTGCACGCGTTGCTTCCACCCGCCGCCGCCAACCGCGGCCAAAGGTAGAAAAATGACGCAAACGCTTTAAGAATCGCAGGCGTGCAGCGCAAATGCGGTCAATAAGCTGCGCTTCGCCCCGCATGGAGATATAGGTTTTGATTGCCGCCAAAGTTATCGGCCCCATGCGCCCATCAGCAGGCACGTTGACGACGTTTTGCAGCGTCTTGATAGCCCGCGGCGGGCCTGAATTCACAGCGAAGTCGAACAGGCAAAAAGCCAGCCCCGCTGACAGTTTTGAACCGAAAATGGGATGCCAATAGTAGCAGTAGTAAATCTGTGTTGCTTCGGTTTTGCGCATGCGGCGCACTGCAGATTTTGGCAAGTTGGAGACGGGCTTTATATTGCGATAGCGCGCTAAGGTGGCGCGCGTGATGCCATATTTAGTGGCCCCACCCGGATCATGGGGATGATCCACATAGCCCCCTTCTTGCGCAAAAATATGCGCGAGTGCTGTTTGAAAATGATTCATGAACGCCCCTTACGAGACAGAGAAGATGGATGGGATAAGACCTTCCAACGGGTCTATCTGAATGCGGTCATTGAAGACGGCCGGCAACGCGAGCAGCAGTTCGTCGCCGGTATTGGCATAAAAGGGTAGCAAATCGACAAACTGGTGCTTGGCTTGGCGAGGCGCCGCTGCAAATTGTGTGCCGACATGAACCCAGCCATCAGCAGCGGTGAGTGTTTGATAGTCGGTCACTGCCGCGCCATCAATCTGCACATCGCATTCGCTGGCGGACACCAGCCAGGTGCCGCTGGCGGCCTTTACATAAAGCGAGGCCGACTGCCGGGTGCCGAATAGCCCGTCATAGGCCATTTGCCGGTATTTTGAACTGCCGCTTTGGGTATTCTCGTAATAACCACTGGATGCCGCGGTGCATTTGGCCACCCAGAATTCCGGATGGTAACGCGCTGCCCAGCTTTCGCGCAGTAAATCCGCCAGCGCCTGCACCTCGCTATCCAGCGCAGACCCTGCCCCGCCATAAGTGCTGCTGTCATAGTGAAATTTGCCATGGCTTGTGAAGGTGGAGCCGTTTTCATTTTTCAAATAGGCTGGCGCGGCGAAGCTTGTCACCGTTCCTGTCTTTTCAGCAGCAAAGCGCCCGCTATCGGGCAAAATCGAAATCTTTTGCGCCACGCCCGGAGCCTCACCTGAGATGCCATGCGGCAGATGGACTTTCCCGGTCTCACGATCCCCCACCAAGGCGGTCCGCCAGGTGCTGCCATCATCAGAAAGACGCAGCGCCAGATCATCATTGTTCAGCAGCCCAATTTCAGCGCGGCCAGACCAATTGTTCTGCCAGCCCACCAGTGCGGCATGGGTGCTGGCCGCCTTATTCAAAGTCACTCGGGTATCGCCGGACCCGCCATCGGCAGGATATTCGGCTGAGAACAGGCTGGAAGGGGTTTTGGCGAGAATTTTGTTATAACTGTCTGCAGTGGCGCCAAGCCCCAATTGTTGCAGATTTTGCAACTGAGTGAGATGATCAAAAAAGACGCCCCAGGCGCCTGAAGTGAAAAGATATAGCGTGCTGTCGGCCAAATTCCAGGCTAGCCACCCTTCTTGTGGCGTATAAAACCGCCAGCCTGCCTCCGTAGAGAGCGCGATCCTACCGCCCTGTCCACTCCACTCTCCGGTCGGCGTATCGCCTACGGCATAGGCTTTGCCATTGATAGCCGGGTCCGGAGGTGTATTGGCGCCAATATTTTCAAGCTGGATCTGACACAGGGCGTCCACCCCCAATATGGCTTCATTATGGGTAATATGTTTAAGGGCCTGATCCGGTTGGATCAGCGGCAGGCCAAGCTTTGCAGTATTAGTCACTAAAATTGATCCTTTTTGGATGGCCAGCACCCCAAATGGCGCTGATTTGGCTAACTTCGATCCAGGCGGAGTGCACTAAACCGCCAAAATCGGCGGTTTGGGTTGCGGCACTGTAGGTGAATGTGGGTTGTGTTATCTGGGTCGTGCGCAGCGTTGTTTCATCTTGGCCGATACGCAATTCAAAGCTGAGGCTTTCCGTGTCCATAGGCACATCTTGCCCCTGCCACATATCGCCGCCCGCACGCGTGCACCGCACCCAGCTGATTTGAATATCATTTGAACCTGCCACCCGCATCGCCCTCAGGTGAACCGGTGCAAGTGGCAGCAAGGGATTGGCGCTTGGCGTGATCGCCACTTCAATCGGTTCGGCGCTTGCCGCACCGGCATAGGCATAAAGACCAAGCTCAGTCCGGACTTTTTCGCTGGGCACAGAAAGCGCCTTGCCCTCTGAATGCACCAAAACGCGCGCGCCAGCCACGCTTGGTTGCTGTGCCGCGAATTGGGTTTTGCCAAGGCCACGCAACAATCGGGACAAACGGTAGGTCTTTGGCGCCACAAGCTCGGCCGTGGCAAAGCCGATTTGTTCCCAACTCCCGTCAGTCTTTTCCACCCAGAGGCGGTTCACACCCTGCATCACAGCCAATGGCGTTGCAGAACTCAAATGCCCCTCTAACATGCGGACCAGAAGGCTTTGCGCATGATCCCATAGATCAAAATGGGTGGCAGGTGCGAAGTCTTCTTGCACAATGCCAATGGGGTTGGGCTTTTCAATCTCAGCCACATTTTGGCCCTGCATGTCGGTCAGGCGCACACTGCCCGGCCAGGGCTTGGCATAGGCGGCCGCGAACAGTTTTGTGTTCAGTTCATCCGCATTTTCATTCGGCATTTGCGCCAAAATGATCAGCGGTGCGCTTTGCGAGGGCTCAGGAGTCCGGCCGCGACGCGCAACTGGTGCGGCTTGTCCCTTACTGCCCGCACTGCGCGGCAACGAAGTTGTTATACGCTGACTGTGGGCCAACTGGGTTGTGTCAACTGTCGCTTTATCCGTTTTACCCGCAATTTCAATAACATCGCCGATTGAATAGGCTGCCAATGAAGGCGGGAGTTCAAACTGATATTTCGCCTTTGCATTTTGGCCATTCTGCCACTGGGCCTTGGCGATATTAGCTGCGGCACTCGGATCAAGTGTTGTGGGCCAATTCAAGTAAGCGCGGCCCCCTTCGGACTTGTTTTGATCATAAAAGGCTGTGGCTGCACCATAGTCAGCCAAATGATCCAAAAAGGTCAGATCGAGGCGGCGCACACTGTCTTCATCATCGCCGAACGTTATTTCAATGGCCCGATCCTTGTTGGCCACCAATTTCTCGGCCTCAATCTGAGCGGGCTGGTGGCTGCGCGGTGCGGTCAATGTGAGGCGGCCAGCCCGGTCGTCAATATAATAGTTTTCGCAAGTCAACAGGCCGGCAAGCTCCTCGCGTGGGCTGGCATTTGCGCTGGTCAGCTGCCCCTCGATCAACAATTGCGAGGTCACGTCCACATCAATGTCAATGCCAGCCTCCGCCGTAATCGCTTTTGCCATTTCGTCAATGGTTGCCCCACCGAGACGCCCGTTCAGCCAATGACCTGTAAAGTAGGCATCGCCATCAGACCACTCATGGGTCAGTATTGGAAAGGCGGGATATGGACGGGCATCCCAAGCCCAAAAATAAATGCGCTCTGCATCCAGCATGGGGCCGCCATATTGGCCGGACATCGGATTGTGGACTTCATCCCCGTTTTGCCAGCGACTAAGATGAGCCCGCAAGCATTGCCGCTGCATCGCAGAATCCGTCGTCCCTTCTGAGAAATAGGGTTGCTTGTTCTCAACGCTCTTCGGGTCAGGAAAGGCATTTGGCTGATTGCCCCCAAAATGTACCGCCCCGCAGCCAAGCTCAGTAAACCAAATGGGCTTGCTTTCAGGCACCCACGGCGTGGCAGTTCCGTCAATGACACCGTTGGGCCGATTATGATGGGGATTGGACCACCAGGATTTTACGTCTTTATAGCGCCAGACCCAATCTTGTGAGGCGACACCATCTGTAATGGGTGTGCGGATTTGCGCTGCGCGGTCCTGCGGCGAGGCATAATACCAATCATACCCCTCCCCGCCATAAATATTTTTGGCGAGATAATTCAGATCTTTTTCGTGCCGGGATACCTGACCATCAGGATGATCTGAGTGCTCTCGCCAATCGGTAAGCGGCATATAATTGTCGATACCCACCGCATCGATATTGGGATCGGCCCAAAGCGGGTCGAGATGAAAATATTTGCCGCCCGGCTCATCTGCGGGTTGATAGCCGTGATATTCGCTCCAATCAGCACCATAAGTGATTTTGCAGCTTACGCCCACAATTTGACGCACATCGCCCGCGAGTTGTTTCAGGGCCTGCACAAAGGGAAAGCTCTTGCTGCCGTCACGAACGAAACTCAAGCCCGGCATTTCCGCACCGATCATCATGGCGTCGACGCCACCAGCGGCGCGGGCGAGGTTGGCGTATTGCAGCACATATCGACGATAGCGCCATTCGCTTGGTCCATTATAAAGGGGCACTCCATTGCTGACTGTAAAGTCTGCGGGCTGGCAAAGGCCCATAAATTGCGAAATTTGGCTTGCGGCAGCCGCAGTCTGATCCGCGCTTGAAGGCCGGCCGATCGTGGGATTTACAGTCACTCGGCCACGCCATGGGTAAGGCGGTTGATAAATGTTGCCATAGGGATCGGGCAGCTCATTGTCTGCCGGGATATCCATCATCATCAAAGGGTAAAGCGTCACCTTGATGCCGCGACTATGCAGATCATGGATGGCATCAATAATGGATTGATCAGAGGGCGTACCACCATAGGCAGGACCGTCATTGCTCAGGCTCACCACATTTGCCGACTGGCGATCCAAACCGGTCACTTCCCAGTTCACATCCTTCAGATTCCGACCATGGTCAACCACGCGGGGGGCGACTTTACACTCACCGCAACGCAGATCATCCCCAAACCAGCTTATCACCAGCGCCACATGCTTCAGGTTTGGGCATAGCGCGCTAAGCTCATTAATGGAGACATCCCAGTCTGATTTTCCCACCTGTTGGTGCGCATTTTCTGTTTTGGTTTCGCCATATCCTAGCAAGCGCACACGCGGTGAAGGATCATATCCAAACTCGGTTGAGCCGGGGATCACGCAAACCGCACGCAGATTTTGCTCTAAATCCCCAACAGGACGACACAATTCAACCGAAATCTGCGGAATGCGATTACCAAACTGGCCGATATCCAGATTTTCAAACACGATATAGCAAAGACCACGATAGGCAGGGCAATTGTCGGCGCCCTGCATCGCCGCAATCAGACTATCTGGCATCTGGTCTGCGCTGCCTTTGTGAAAGCGATAGGTCAGATTGCGCGTATCGAGCAATTGCCCATCAGCCCACATGCGGCCCAGATGGGCCACCTCGCCCTCGCAAAAACCCACCGCTAGATTGACCACATAGGTCTCATCATCCTGCTGGTTCGAGGCAGATTTCGCCCCGCTGCTCGCCGCGGTCCGGCGCTCCAATTCTGTGGCCCAAATAATATTGCCCGAAAGACGTGACCAGCCGTAAAGGCGGGATATGGCCGTGCCTTCACGCGATCCCAAAAGCCGCACCGCGCCGTTAGGCGCTGGAGCGTCCTCCCCAAATAGCTGATTGTCGATGGCGCTGCCCGCCTGCGCGCCCAGGGCCCGCCCGATGGTCGCGCCCACAGGTCCGCCCAGCGCGGCGCCAAGGGCCTGCCCGCCAACTGAAAGTAATAAAGTTGCCAAAAGAATATCCTCAATTCGGGAAGGTGTAGTGCGCCACCAACCGACGCTGCCATGGCGCATCAAAGGCCAGCTGAATTGTGCCTGCGCCCTCTTGCGCGTGGATCATCTGGTCGGGTGCAATCAGAATGGCGCAATGTTTGGCGGGCAAATCGCGCCGCATGCGAAACAGCAAAACATCGCCAGCACGCGGAGTTCTGTCACCTTGTCGCTGCAAATAATGGTCGGCCCGATCCTGCAACAAAGTGCCTGCTTGCGGGTCGCGCCAACTGGCTGAATAGGGCGGCACTGTTCTGGGCAAATCGACACCCAGTTCGCGGCCAACGCCCAAAATCAGACCAAGGCAATCACAGCCCAGATTCTTCTTTGCAGCTTGATGCAAATAGGGCGTACCCAACCACTCTTTTGCGGCGGCCACCACCTTTTCGGATTCAATCATTTGAACAGCACCCCGCCACTCAAATCATCACCGGGGCGCGGATAGCGCAGCACAAAATCATCGCCTGGAATATGCGGAAAACCCTGAAAATTAGCGCTATTGTTGAACTTGTCACGGCAGGTAGAAAATTGCTTGTCGCAGCCAATAATCACCCGTGCCATATCGCCCACTTCGATCAGTTCGGGCTTGATATGCGATAGGGTGAGTACATCTTCGCCCGAAGTGCGGGCGTGCTGTGCGATGCTGACGCGGTCGTTCTTGTAGGCTCCACTTTGCCAGTGCATGGTGCCTTTGCTGGCCCAGCCCTCCGCGCGCGCCTCCAGCCCCGTCACCGTTATCGTGCCGTCTTCGGCGATGGCCGTCACGGTCACCGTGCCGGAAAAGCTGGCGGAGTTAGCATCAATGCCGCAACGTCCATCGCCAAATTGCGCGTCACAATGGCGTTGATAGATGCGCCCGCGTTTTTGGTTCAATTTGGCATGGTGCGAACGCAATTCAGCTTCGAACCGATTGTCCACCTGCTTGATTTCACCAATATAGTCGCGCCGCATCAAATGGCGCTCTTCTGGCTTACGCCAATTCACCCACCACCAATCGACCTGGGCATTGGCCAGCAGCCCTGCCCGCAGCATTTGCTCGGTCAGTCTCTCATCATCCACAAAGCCAAGCACCTCTGCAGTGTCGACTGCTTCGTTGCGCTTGTCGGTCATGGCACTGGGTTGAAACCCCGCTTTGGGCTCAAACACATGGCCATCGAACGCGATCTGTTGATCATGGTCGGTAAAGCCCAATTGCTGTTCGTTGCGCAGGGTCAGCAGCCAGCAATTGCACAGGCTCGTGGCCCCACTTTTTAAATGAGCGTCGAACGCCGGTGAAAATTGTCTCACGTCAGAATCTCAATCAAAGGAATGGAAGGGATCAGCCCGGCATCGAAGCTGGACAGTTCGACATCCAGATGGTCGGTGTCGAACCGTACCGGCACATCAAACTCAAAACCTGCGGTGAGGCTGGCGCCGGATGAAGGGGCGCTGGCAAAGCTCAGCAATCCAGTGGTGTCGTCCACCGTGAAATCTGCGCCAGGAGCCAGTTCGCTGCCATTCACGGCCACGCGTACGCTGTCGGCAACGGGCTTTTTGATTTGCCGTTCATAAGGATCAAACGCACTGCCATAATGCTTGATCAGTTGAAAGTTAGTCTGGCTGCCATCGCCAAAACCCAAATCCTGATCGTAGGGGGTTACCGTCTCCTGGTTGGAACTATGATCCAACGGATCACGAAACAAAAACCCGTGAAAGCGCCCGCGCCGCTCTTCAAAAAAGCTGAGGATCTGGCGCATATCCGCCGCGCTTTTTACGCCATATCCTGCATTATATTTTCGCCGCGACTGCGCCCAGCGCGTGTTGCGCTCTTCAGCACCCGACACCAGCGACACAATATCGGTCGACCATTGCGGCCCGCCCCGCGCGCCCAGCGCAATATTGATGGGGAAACGTATATGATGAAATGCCATTAGCTTGCCCGTTGCCCCCTCTTGATCGCACCCAGCAACCCGGCAGAAATCTCAGCTTCCGCCTGGGCAAAGCTATGCGCATTGTTGGTGTTGACGGTCATGGAGATCATGATCGGCGCCTGTCCCGCATCGCTGGCGACGCCCAGTTGCCCGCGGCTATTGCGCTTCAGGGGCAGGATCGCTTCCGGCCCCGCCTCGCCCGCCAGCCCAATATTGCCTTGCATGGGAAAGAAGGTCGGGGCGTTCAAAACGCCCCCTTTGGCAAAAGGCTCTACTTTGGGGTTTGCACTGTTTGTGCCCTTAAACAGGTCGGTCACAAAGCCGGTGATCATGTTGCCCACGGGTTGCAATGCCGCCTTAACGGCAATTTGAGCAAAGGCTTTGGCAATATCCGTCAACAGGCTTTTGAGCGATTTGCCATTCACCAGCGCCTGGGTGAAGGCGTCGGTGATGGTGTCGCCTACGCTTTTAGCCAATTCTTTGATGCGCTCCAGGTCAGTATTTAAGTCGTCCAACTTGCCCGACTCACCTGTAAGCTCGTTTAATTCATCAAGATTCATGTCTGTCTCCATCAGGAAAATCGGCCATTAGTTCGGCCAGCTTCTGCCGCTCCAGCGGCGCGGCATGACCCAGCGTTTTGTGCTTGGCCTCCACCGCCAGCGCCAGTTCACGCGGGCTCGCCGCCCAAAACGCCGCTGGCGACAGGCGCAACAGGCCAAAGCCAATCTGGGCAAACTCGGTCCAGGGAAAGGGTGAAGGTGCCATCTATTGGTCCAGCGGGGCCGCGAATGTAAGGTGCAACAGTTGCGCTACGGCCTTGGCGGCGCCGAGCGCCCCGCCTTCGATGTGGCAGCTTTCCAAATCCTGATCGCTGATGGCATGGCCCGCGCCGCGCAGCCCGGCGCCAAGGATCGTGATCATGTCGCGCGCGCTGATGTGCCCGGCTTCAAAGCGTTTACCCAGCCCGTTCAAATCATCGAGTTGCAGTTTCGCTTCCAGCTCGGCCAGCGCACCGAGGGTCAGGCACAATGTGTGTGGCTTGCCATCAATCATCAACTCAATTTCGCCGCGTCGTGGATTGACCATCAAAGCGCTCCAAAGCTGATTTCACCGGCACTTTCCAACGCCACATCAAAGGTCACTTCGCCATTGTGGTTGGCGGCAAATTCGAGCGCGGTGATTTGAAACTTGCCCTCTATAGTGCCGAAATCGGGGATCAACACCTGCCAGTCCCGCACCTGTCCCGCGAAAAACAGTTCGCGGATCCGCGCATCGCTTTGCGCATCTTTGAAAATGCCACTGCCCGACAGGCTCGCGGTTTTAACGCCGCCCCCTTGCAACAGTTCCCGCCATTGCCCGGCAGATTGGCTGTCTGTGGTGTCGATGGTCTGGGCATTAAATGCCAATTGTCGCGAACGTATGCCCGCCACGGTGATAAAGCTGCCGCTGCCGGATTCGTCCAGCTTCAACAGCATGTCCTTGCCGCTTTGTGCGCCCATATGATCCTCTTATGTCTAGCTTAGTGGCTCTAATGTGATGCGCAGGCCGATCAGGGTTTTGACCCAGCCGGTGCGCGGTTCGATGCTTGTTTTGGTGTGCCGATGGTTTTGCCGCACCGCGCGAAAGCTGCTTCCAAAATCGTGCGTGAGAAACAGCTCTACCACCCGTTCGGCCACCTGAAATCCCAATTGCCGTGCGCTGCGGGCGTGCCAGAATTCCAGCTCGATCTCATGATCGAACAGCGAACTGGCAATCGCATCGCGGGGCGAATACTGATGGCTCTTGATGATGATAAAGGGCGGTCGCTGCCCCCGACGCGGCGCGTCCACGATCTTGCCGCTGCCAATCAGATTGGTCAGCGTTGGATCACTGGCCAGCAGCGTCACCAGTTCGGTCTGTAGCTCAAGGGCAAAGTCAGCCATAATGCGCGCCCTCCATTTCAATATGGGTGGCGGTGCAGATCAGATAGGCGTTACGCCTATTCAGATTTTCGATGTGTTCAATCTGATAATGTGCGCCCTGCCACTCGATCAGGTCGCCATTGGCCAGCTGCGGGTCATGGCGCAGGGTAAATTCAAACTGTGCTGCCCGCGATTTGCCCGCGCCTGCGCCTGAACCATTGCCGCTCACCTCAATCCGCGCCCAACTCTGGCCCAGACTGTTCAGTGTAAAATCAGTGCCACCTGCCGCATCTGGAGTGTCAATGAGGCGCCACAAAAGCACCCGATTGCGCAAGCTGGCGAGGCTCGGCTGTTTGCGCAAAGTACTCATAGGCGCACCTCGCAATATTTGCTGATCAAAAGATCAAATTGGGTTGGGATCACCGCGCCACTACCTGCCGTGACCACCGCTTCGCGGTGCTCATACCAGTGGCCGATCAGCCGCAGCATGGCGAGGCGCAGATCTTCCGGCACATTACCGGCTGCATCGCCAAAGCCCGTTCGATAGGTGATTTCGACCGCATCATAATCGCGCAAGCGCGGCACACTTGTGCTGGTAGGTGCCAGAAAAACCGTGCATTTACCGCTTTGCTTGTTCTGTTTCACTTCCGCCAGGGGCCAGATGGTTTCGGTGCCCGGATCATCAAACAGGCTGATGCTTTCGAGCGCCTGAAAAGGCGCAATCGGCAGCGTAATGCCGTGTCCGGGCCAAACATCGCTCACCCACTTCCATCGCTGGGTGATCATTGCTTTGCGGGTCACGCTTTCAATGTGGCTGCGCGCCGCCGCGATCAGGGTGGCGATCAGCGCATCATCATCAGCATGGTCCAGCCGCAAATAAGATTTTGTTTCGGCCACGCTGAGCGGCTCAACCGCCGGGCCAGCAACTAAAATGGAGGTCATGTCGCCCCTTCTTTCGGAAATAAAAAAGGCCGGTCCGAAGACCGGCCAGTTTGGGAGGGAAAGGCGTATTCTTGCGCTTAGGAGGTGCCAAACTTCAGGAGCTTGATGGCATCAAAATCATGCACGCCACCGCCCACACGCTTGGTGGTGTAGAACAACACATAGGGCTTGGCGGAATATGGGTCACGGATCACATTGACCCCCTGGCGGTCAACGATCAGATAGCCGCGGCGGAAATCACCAAAGGCAATCGGGGTAGAATCTGCCGCAATATCCGGCATATCTTCGGCTTCCACCAGATTGAAGCCCATAAAGTTGGCGTTGCCGCCTGGCTGTGTGGCGGGTTGCCACAAATAATTGCCATCGGCATCTTTCAACTTGCGCAAGGCGGCCTGGGTGATGCGGTTCATCAACCAGCTCGCATTCTGGCGATAGCCCGCTTTGAGGGTATAGACGAGATCAATCAGCACATCGCTTTCATCCGCAGCGGGCAGATCACCAGAAACGCCGGTCACATTGTAGCCAAGGTTGCCCCAGCTCCAGCTCGTCTCTGCCACTTGCGGGGCGGACAAAAAGCCAGTGGGCTTCTTCACGCCATTGCCGGTGATAAAGGCCGTGGTTTCTTGCTCAGCGAAAGCCGTTTCCACCTCATCGGCAATCCAGCGCTCCACATCCACCGCCGCGTCATCCAGAAAGCTCGCTGTGGCGGCAGGCATCGCATAAAGCTCAGTGGTCGGAAACTCAATTTCGGCCAGGGTTTGGCTGTTGGTTTCAGGGCGTGCATCACTTTCGCCCACCCAGCCCACGGCCGGCCCGGTGATGGAGACGGGCTTTTTGTAGATCGCTGACGAGACTTGCCGCACGCTGGCTATGGCACGGATCGGGGAAATGGCCGTCAAACGACGGGTAATTTCACCATCGGTTTCGTCTGGCACCAGATAGCCCCCATCCGGGTTTGAGCCGATCGAGAGCGACTTCTCTTCGCCCTTGCGTACATAGGCAGAAAAGGCGTCCTTATACTCGCCATCCAAGCCCAAAGCGGTGTTCTCGCCGCCCAGAGCGGGCCGCATATTCTTGGCCACCATGCGGTCCATGGCCTGTTTCTGGCTGTCCATTGCCGCGTTCAATCGGTCCAGTTTTTGGTCAAATAGTGCATCTTCCCGCTGTTTTTCCAGCGCGCTCAACCGCTCATCATTGGTGGACTTAAACTCTTCAAAGGCACCCATAAATTCGTCAAACATGGCGCTCACAGATCCATCATCTGCGCCGCCTGTATGGGCTTTGATTTCAAGTTCCGGGGTGGAATTGTTCTTCATTGATCATCCTTTAGGTGTTGGAGGCAAAAAGTTGACTGGCCCGGCGCAATTGCCGCGCAAGTTTTGGGGGCTGGATGCGGGCGCTGCCCAGCATGGGAAAGGTCACGATTGAGATTTCCCAAAGATCGACATCCAGCAGTCGCCGCGGCTTTGCCGCTTGCGCCCGGGCGGCCCTGACGGTGCGAAAGCCAATGGACAGCCCATCAATGCTGCCATGCTCGATCAGCGCGGCCAGTGCGTCAGCGCGGGGCACCGTGGCGGTTAGTTCCCCGCGCACTTTCAAGCCGATATCTGTTTCCCACACATCCAACCAGCGCCCGATGGGCTCCTTTGGATCATGTTGAAACAGCATGCGGATTTGGCGGGCCGGTCGTTTTTTAAGGCTTTTGGCGAAGGCGCCGGGCATGACCACGTCACCGCCCTGATCGATCTTGCCAAACAGGCTGGCATAGCCTTCAAACCGGCCATTGGCATCAATCATAATGGTGGCGTTCAATGGCTTGCCGCCTTGCGCAAGCGGGGCGATTGGCGGCGCGATTTGATGACCATCAGGGTTTGGGCAAATTGGCGGAAAATCTGTTGCGCCTCTTCGCCGCGCACCCGCTGGCGCCTAAATGAATTAAAAAATGTCTCTAAAAAACGCATATTTAGCTCCCGTTTCTGAAAAGTCGATTCAGGGCTGCGATTTCCTGCACAAACATGTTGAACCGCCGGTGGGCATCGGCCAGTTGCCGCATGTTCCACACCAGCAATGTCGAGGCACCGCTTGCCCATAAAAAAAGCGCTAAATGCGCCAGATCACCACGTTCAATGATGGTTGATGTGAGTTCACTCATTGTCCTCCCCTTCGTGTTTTTTGTGGGCGAAAGCCCATCAGTTCGCGCTTTTCCCGATCGGTCAGCGCGTTCAGCCCGTCAATCTGCGTCCAGCGGCCCAAGCGCTCATTGGCGATGGCCTCGACAGAGTCGAAGTCCGGGATGATTTCAAATGGCTCCTGGTAGTGTTCGCTCAGCCATGGCCCCAACGCGGCGCTCAGCCGCGTCAAAAGCGGGATAATGGTTTGCCGCCAAAATGCGCGGTTGGCCTCGCGATAATTGGCGTAGGTGTTGTCACCAGGTAAGCACAACATCATGGGCGGCACGCCGAAGGCTGTGGCAATGTCGCGCGCGGCGCTGTCCTTTGCGGCCAGAAAATCCATATCGCGGGGCGAATAGCCGATAGACTTCCAGTCCAACCCACCTTCCAACACCATCGGGCGACCGGCATTCGCCGCGCCCTGAAAGCCGTCAGCCAGTTCGCGTTTGAGCCGCGCAAATTGCTCGTCGCTCAGATTGCCGTTTTGCGCGTTGTAGACCAGCGCGCCAGACGGACGCGCCGCATTGTCGAGCAGCGCCTTGTGCCAGTCGCACGCGGTATTGTGGGTTTCAATCGCCTGCATCGCGGCGGCGGCGGGTGGCAAGCCAGCATGGTCACTCAGAGGATGCAACTGCTTCAAATGCAGCAAGGTGCGTCCGTGTGCGCCATCCAGCTTGATCTTGCGCTTATGACCATCCACTTCATAGAGATAGCCGTTCACCCAGCCATCCTTGCCAATCAGCGGGGTCACACGATCTGGCCGCAGCACAAAGAGTTGCGCGTGATCATCCACCCGCACCATCTCCACATAGGCGCTGCCGGCCAGCAGCAGATAGGTGGTCAGTTCTTCCACAAAATCGGGCCAGCTCGTCTCGCCATTTGGGCGCTTGAGCAGCGTGAGTGCGGGATGATCCGCCAGTTTCTTGTCATGTTGCACCAGTTCAAGCGGCACCCGTGACACGCTTTCCGCGATCAGGCGCACCGCCCGATAGGCGATCGGGTTTGCCATCATGCCGAGTTTGGCGTGGGCGGCGAAATCTCTACCCGACCATTTGGCCGATTGCTGCCGCATCAGCGTGATAAAGCCCGTGGCTTGCGCCTTTTGCTCCGGCGCAGCACTGTGCCCTCGGCCGCGCAGGCGGTCGAACCATAAAGCCATGAAATGTCTCCGTTAAATTCTAAAAATTGCGAATGCGCGGGCGCGCGTCTGTGCCCAAAGCCAGTTCGGTGACGGCCCACACCAAAGCGTCCATCCGGTCGGGCGATCCTTGTCCCGTCTGGCCGGGCGCAAAGGCACACATTTCGTCTTCCAAGTGCCGCAAGTCACCCACATGGCGCACCAGGCCGCGCTCATAGAGCATGGCCACGGGTTCCGCGCGCGCATATTTGCCCCGGTGCGCCCGCACCTGCTTGATCGGCAGATTGGGCACCAATTGCTTGAGGTTCAGCCCCACCAAATCGCCGCCCTGGTTGGTTTCCGCCACCACCAGATCAGCGTCGAACTGATCAAAGGCGTGGATCACCTTGCGGGCCCATTGCAGCGCTGGTGCGGGCTGAAATGATAGATCGGCCATTACATAGGTCATTTCACCCACCTGCCCGGCCACCACAATGCCGCACTGGTCAGAATGCTTGTGGCTTGTCACCGGCGGGTCGATCGCGATGAGCACGCGATCGAATTGTGCCGGGCTCCCTGCCCGCAACTCATCGAACTGCGCGTGTTGCCACAGAGCACCTTCCGCGGCTTCCAACACTTCACCGTCCAGCTCCTGCCGTCCCAACCGCGTCCCCGCATAATGGGCCGTGACCGTTGAAAAGAAATTCGGGGCCAAATTGGCGGCATTGTCATTGGTGCTGGAGCGCGTCACCACACAGTTTTTGTCCTGCATCAGTTTTTTCAGCGCCGGGATCGGCCGCGGTGTTGTCGTCACCATTTGTTGCGGTGCCTCGCCCAAGCGCAAGGCGAACTGCAGCATGTCCCAACAGCTTTGCGGGTCAGGCCATTTGCAAAATTCATCGGCCCAGGCTGCCGCAAATTGCGGCCCGCGCAAAGCATCTGGGTCGTGCGCCGAAAACAGTTTCGCCACCGCCCCGTTCGGCCATTCCAACTCGCCGCGCGACTTATGAAAAACGGGCCGCTGGTCTGCAGGGTGAATGGCCAGCAAGCCGGATACCCCCTCAATCATGACCGCCCGTGCATCGGCAATATCTTCGCCTACCAAGGCAATTGGGCTTGCCGCTTTTTGGTTGAGACCCAGCGCTTTTTCGCGCACCCATTCGGCGCCGGCCCGGGTTTTGCCCGCGCCGCGGCCGCCCAGCATCAGCCAGGTCAGCCAGTTGCCTTGTGGGGGCACTTGATCGGGCCGCGCCCAAAATCGCCAATCATGATAAAGCGCCTGCACTTCCGCATCGCTCAGCTCGGCAATCAGGTCGCTATTTAGCATTGTCGCGCAGGGCGTCGATCCGCTTTAAAATGCGTTGGCGCATCGCCGCCACTTGGTCGGGCCGAATTTGCGGTGCTGCTTCATTCGCGCCCGGTTTCTCATTCGCCTTATCGAACAGCTTTAGCAAATTGGCTATGGCCGTCAGGTCAGTGGCCTTCACATGGGTCAAGTCCGCTTCCAGCGCGTTCAGCTTCATGTCCAGCAATGTGGCCAGACGCGCCCGGAAATCCTGTCCCGATTGCGCCTTTTTCTTCTGGTTACGCTTCACCCAATTGTTGCGGCGGGCATAGGCATAAAGGGTTGCGGGCGACACATCATAGGATGCACATATTTCAACCACCCGCATATCGCTCGTTTCATAGGCCTCTTTGATCTCTCCCCATTCCGCGTCGCTCAATTTCAATGCAATTTCCCAATAAAAAACCCGCCTTTGCGGGGGCGGGTGTAAAATCTCATCAATAATGTTCAGTCGCTGGCGACCATATTGGCCGCACTTCTTCGACCATATCCAAACACTAGCAAAAGAGCGTCACATAGTCAAGGACTATTTTCCTATCCGATGCATTTTTTCTTATTTCAGCCAGGCAAAGGCGCGTTCAATGAAGGCTCCACCGCCCTGTTCAACTGGCGTGCCATGGGCCATTATCACCCGTTCCGCAGGCCAGTTTTTGATTTTCTTGAGCGCCTCCCGCGCCTCATTTCTGCGAGAAAATGTCACCCGAAATTTGCGTGGCACCTGCGGCTGGTCATCAAGCATGAGATCGAGTTTGGCCACCACCCGGCGCCAGCCGCTGAACCAGTCTTGGGGTAATTGCTGCAACAGATCGGTAAAGATCACCGTTCCACTTTGCGCGTGGAAAAAAACCACTTCTTTAGTGATGAGGTTGCCATCCATCACCACCTGATCAATTTGCCCAGCCCATTCTGGATGCGGCGTATCGCCCAACACCGAGTCAAATAAAATGTCTTTTCGCTTGGAGACCAAGCCAGGCGCAGCAAAGCTTTTCGCCAATGGATAGGCATGCATCCAATCTTTGATAAACATATGGTGCATGTCGTTCGGCGCAACCAGATATCCGACCTCACCGATCTGATTGACAGCGTCGCGCAATTCCGGCGTCAGTTCAATCGGGGACCAAACAAAAAGACTTTGATCGGCGAGCCGAATAATTACCATCCGGGTTGGATAATGAAACCCGGCAGCGGCAACGATCGGGGGGCCATCGATTGTCCAAATCTGGTCTCCGAATGGCTTTAGCATTTTGATTCAGCTCCTCACTTTATAGTCGCCAAACGTCACTGGTCGCCATTTTGTTCAGCTGTGGGATCAAATTCGGGCCAGCCGACGATATGATCCTCCCATTCGTCATCGCGCACCTGTTCTTCATTGGTGGTGCGCCCCTGCACCGAGATCCCCGCCTGATGCACTGTTTCGCGACTGCCAGATATCAATGGGTGCCACCAGGCTAGACCTTTGCCCTCCAAAAGGCGCCGATAGGCGCACGTGACGGGCATCCATCGTATTTCGGCAATATTATTTGGTGTCAGCTTCACACAATCCGGCACGATTTCCTGCCTTTTTTCATAGTTTGAGCATCTACAGCTATGCGGGTCCAGAAGCTTGCAATGCACATCAGAGGTCACGATTTGCCCCGTATCCTCGTCTTCCAGCTTGACCAAACAGCACCGGCCGCAGCCGTCACACAAGGCTTCCCACTCTTGCTCATTCATTTCGTCAAGGGACTTTTCTTCCCAAAAATTCATTGTATTCCGCCTGTGTTTTTGCTCATAAATGGGGCAGCATGTGTTATATCAGTGCTTTATGTACAAGCGCTTAGCGCCTTTTATGGGGCAAAGCATCCAATTTGGTACTCAACCCAATAAAGTGGTGAATCGGTGCAGGATCCGTTTTATACAAAGACCAAGCGCAAAAAGGCGTCCCAATTTATCCGGTTCGATGCCTGGCTGGATTCGTCGCTTTATGATTTTTTTCAGTCGCTTGGGCGCGGATATCAGACCTTCAGCGATATAATGGCCAAGTTCAAGGTCACCGGTTTTCGCCGCCTGCTGATCGAGTTGCTGTCTGACGGTTTGTCCTTTCTTGCCATCGGCCTCGTCTTAATGACTGCGCTGGCCCTGCCCTCATTTTACGCCACAGCCAGTGGCGAGTTCAACAATACAGAGGATTATTCGGTCACCTTTTTGGACCGCTATGGCAACGAAATTGGCCGGCGCGGCATTCGCACCGACGATTCTGTGCCGTTGGAGACATTGCCGATCTATATGATCCAAGCGGCGCTGGCGACAGAAGATCGGCGCTTTTATGACCATTTTGGCATCGATGTGGTGGGCATCACACGGGCCCTGATCACCAATGTGCGCGCCAATTCTGTTGTGGAGGGTGGATCATCCATCACCCAGCAATTGGCTAAGAACCTGTTCTTGACCTCAGAGCGCACATTTGAACGCAAAATCAAGGAAGCCTTTTTGGCGCTTTGGCTGGAAACCCATTATACAAAGGACGAAATTCTAAAGCTCTATTTCGACCGTGCGTATATGGGTGGCGGCAATTTTGGCATTGCGGCTGCGGCAGAATATTATTTTGGCAAGACGGTACAAGATATTTCTCTGGCGGAAGCGGCAATGCTCGCCGGGCTGTTTAAGGCCCCTACCAAATATGCACCCCATGTTGATTTGGCCGCTGCGCGCGCCCGCGCCAACGAGGTTCTCACCAATATGGTGCAGGCCGGGTTTTTAACCGAGGGACAGGTCACCGCGGCGCGCCGCGCCCCCGCGACGCCGGTTGAGCGTACCAATGAAATCAACTCGCCCAACTATTTTCTCGATTGGGCCTTTGAAAAGGTCAAAGTGTTGGTGGCAGACGAGCGCGACTCGGTCAGCTTTGTGGTGCGCACCACCATTGATCCTGTTTTGCAAAGTCATGCAGAAGAGAGCGTCAATTCGATCTTGCGCGAAGAAGGACAGGCTTATCGAGTGAGTGAGGGCGCGATGGTTGTTTTGGAGCCAAATGGAGCCGTGCGGGCCATGGTCGGTGGCACTGACTATGGCAAGAGCCAATTCAATCGGGCCACCAACCCGGAACGTCAACCCGGTTCCTCGTTCAAACCCTTTGTTTATGCGACCGCCTTGGAATCTGGTCGTTATTCACCAGACACGGTGATTTCAGATTCTCCCATCTGCATCGGTGACTGGTGCCCCCGCAATTATGGCCGTTCCTATGCTGGCCGTGTGACCCTTAAAAACGCCCTCACGCGATCGATAAATACGGTGCCGGTGCGGCTTTCGCAATCCACCGGTCGCGGCCCGATCGCGGACTTGGCGCACAAAATGGGCATCGAAAATGATTTCCCTGTCACCCGGTCGTTGCCACTGGGCGTGATTTCCACCAGCGTTATTGATATGGCGTCCTCTTATGCCGTGTTCGCCAATGGCGGCTATCGGGCAAAGGCCTACGGAATCAGTCGCATCACCACTTTGCGCGGCCAAACCGTTTATGACGCCCGTAACCAACCGCCACCGGAACGCGTTTTGAGCGAGAAAACAGTCGTCGGCATGAATGAGATGCTGCGGTCTGTGGTGACCTCAGGTACGGGGCGCCGCGCTGACGTGCCCGGCACACCCGCCGCGGGCAAAACGGGCACCACACAGTCTTATCGAGACGCTTGGTTTTGTGGCTATACCGGCAATTATGTGGCCGCGGTCTGGTATGGCAATGATAATTACAGCCGCACCAACAATCTGACGGGTGGGCGTTTACCTGCGCAAACATGGCAAAAATTTATGGCCTATGCCCATTCAAACATTGATATCAAGGAACTACCGGGCGCTGACTTCACGCGAATTGAAGACCCGATTGCACCAAGCAGCAACACTTCCGAAGACGCTGACACGATTTTGCAGCGTCCCCCCTCTCTCACGCCGGATGCCGGAGAGAAACTGCGCCAACTTCACCAATTGTTTGATCAGTTGCACACCTCAATTGAGGCGGATATTGATCCGGATTCGCAGCGCCATGCGGCGCTTAATGCCCATCAGGAGAAATCGGGGCTGTGAAGCAACTATTCTATCCTTTAATCGTTGTCGTCACCGCTCTTGTTGTGGGATTTGGGCTGAGCTATTACAGCCTGGAAGATGGTCGTGAACTCACGGCAACTCACTATGGCGTGTGGTCCGGTTGGCCCGAATTGGGCACAGCACAGATTGATCCTTATTCCCGGGCGCATTTGGCGCGGCAGGGCATGTTGCCCTTAGGTAAAGGCGAAGGGGTGCGCTTTGCCGCCCGCAAGGATGCTGAGGATAACTGGTTGCGCGGCGATTGCCGTTACACCATGCAAGGGCATATGCCCAACCATGCGCTTTGGACCGTGCAGGTCCGCAATCCTGTGACCCGTCAGGTTTATGGCCATGTGGAGAGCGGGCAGATGCTGTTTGGTCCAAATGGTGAAATCGATTTGACCATCGCCCCACAGGTGCAGCCCGGCAACTGGCTGAACACTGACGGTCTGGAGCGTATTGAATTGCTGCTCACCCTTTATGATACAAATGCGTTTTCTAAACTTGGGTCTGAGGAAATTGCCCTGCCCCAGCTCGTGAAGGAGGCGTGTTAATGGGGCGATTTGCACTTTGGTTTTTGGCTGGCTTGATCCTTGGGGGAATTATCCATCTCAGCGTGATTTTGCTTGTGCCCAACTTTGCCGAGCGAGATGCCTGGTCGCGTCTGGCCAAGATTGCACCCGATCAGGCCTTTATTGCGCTCGATCATGGGAACGAGGAATTGGCCCGTGCCCTGCAACTGGACCCCGCCCTAAGCTATGGTGTTTGCCAGTTTGATCTGGCGCGTGGCCCCATGTTCATTGACGGCAAGCTGCCACATAGTTTCTGGTCGATCGCGGTTGCCGCCCGCGACGGTCGGGTGATCTATTCCACCACCAGCCGGGCGGGCAGCGGGGATGAAATTAAGATCGGGGTATTTAACCCGGCTCAATCCCGTCTGCTGGCGGAAGAAGGCTTAGATATCGGTCAGGGCTTTTTGATTGTGAACGCACCCAGCGATCAACTCACCGCAATTGTTCGGCTCTGGCCAGACCATGATGCGTTGCGTCAGCGCTATGATCAGGCGCTGGAGAGCATCAGTTGCACGCAAGACAGCGTTATTTAAGGATTTCCGCCTCAGCGGGTATGTTGTAATCCATGTTCTCATAGCGCGATTGCAGCGCTGGCAGTTCCTGATGCGCCGTGTAGGTCTGGTCCGTGAACGGGTCACAGAATTCACCTCGCTTGGCACGATCTACAAAAATGGCCAGACGGTTCAGTGCGACATTCGACAACCCGGCTTCTTGGTGAGGTGTTTCCACCAACAGTCGATTAAGCGCCACATCATAGCTTTTGTAGCGATAATCCAGCGCGCGCGTGAACCAAGCAATCACATTGGCGTTTTCAAACTCGCGAGTCCGCACTTCCTTACGCACCGCATCATTGTTGGGGTATAGCCCTTCCATTGCCGTATTGCGCCGTCGTTCCACCTCCATCACGTCACAGATCGCGGCAAAGGTGCCAGGAATGGTTTTCAAATCGGTGTCTGCATCTTCAGCGATCGTGACATATCGTGTATTGGTTGACCGATAATCATCCAATCGCAATTGGGTGTAATAACGGTCAGTATTAAAGTTGAGATCAGTCGGCGGGCTAAGGCGCGTGCGCTGGCGCTCCACAGCTGCGTCAAACATCCAGTCGCTGGCATGCGGTGCGATCAGGAATCGCCAAACGCGATTGCGCATGAGCTTTTCTTCGTCGGTCAGTATAAACCGGGACACAGGTTCTTCGCGGCTGCTGGCGCTCATGGCCCCCACGCGCGGCAATATTTCATCATGAATTACGCTGTCTTCGGCGCGGCCAAAATCACCTACAGGCCGGGCACAGGCGCCAAGCACCAATAAGGGCAACAGCAATGTCAGCGTCGCAGCTTTGCTAGTGCGGCTTGCGCACTTTATTTTTCCGGCGTTTCTTTTCACTTGCACTGTTGGCTCGTTCATAACGTACACCCGGAAAAATCACGATATTTTCCGCGTTCATATCTAGTTTGACATGCCGCGAAGTTCGGCGCTGCGGTTGAAAAAACAATATCTTCCCCATTGGGGACCTCATCAAAAAATCTGTGTTTATGTCTTCATAAAGCTCTCAATACTCACAATCGGAATGACGGACATGTTAATGTTTGTGCAAAAATGATTAAGAAATCGTCAAGGTTAATAGTCTGCTAACGAATTAATGAAAAAAGTGGGTAAGTGATTTGTTTTGACCCACTTTGGTAAACTCAGGCAAGAAATGATCGGCTTCCAACCCTACGAAACGTTTAAATTGCTAATCGAGAATGGTGGCATCGAGCGGGCAAACACCCTGTTGGTGGCGGCTTGCGATGCATTTGCCCAGCGACCAAAACCCGATTATGCCGAGTTGCAGCAGTTCGAGGCGCTGGCGGAACGGTTGTTCCCCGCTGCCGAATCGGAGGCCCGCACCCGCGCCGCGATGACGCTTACCAAGGCACCACATCTCTCACCAAAACTTAAAGCGCTGATCACCGACAATATTGGAGAAGATATCGACCAATATCTATCGGAGACAGACTATGTTCCCGACGAGGTTCTGTTTACCGTCATTTCGCGCAATAATGCCGATCAAATTGCCAAAATTGCAGCCCGTCCCAATTTGAGCCCCAAGCTGGTGGCCAAGTTGTTTCCGATTAACAGCCGCAAGGTTTATCGCGCGCTTGCGGCAAACCCATCCATTGAATTTAAAGGCCCTTATCTGCGCGCTATTTCAAAGGCTGCGGGGATGGACCAAAAAGTGGCCTGGTCGCTTGCCGCCCGTGAGGATTTCGACAAAGCCTATTTGCTGCACGCATTTTTTGACCTGAAGGAAGCGGATCGAATCAAAGTTTTGGCTGCATTCGAACAGCGGCAAGTCCCAAAAACCCCAATGCACCGGACATTCGAGCATATCTCAGTGGCGACCAGCGAGTTTACGCAGGCGATGATGAAGTTGCTCTCCAAGAATCAGCGACCCAAGGTGACACGATTGTTGACCCAGGTGACCGGCTTGGATGAATTGAAATGCGGCGAGATTGCCCATGATGTGAGTGGCGCGGCCCTGTTTGTGGTGTTAAGAGCGTTTGGCTGCAAAGCTCAAGATGGATTGAAAGTGTTGATCCATGCTAGCTCCCGCGATCGCGACAACTCTAAAGATTTGAAGCAATATGCGCATTTGTTCCAGCATTTGCAGCCCGAGGCTATGGTGTTCATCCTCTCAGTATGGCGTGGCGATGTGGAGTTGAGCGCTTTGGACAAACCGGCCGAACATATGCCAGCCGGGCGCAAGAGCATTCGCACGCTGGTGGCTGCGTCGGCGGCCAAGCAGCGAGCGCAAAGCTCGGACGTGCTGGAAAGGGCTGCCAATGCGGTCAGCCGTTTGCGCAACGCGCGGTAAAGTTATTCGGCAAGTGTAAGGCCGATATCCGCATCCCGCGTTTCCAGACTGATCACCCAAAAATCAGGATCAAACGCGCGTTCCTGCTGGATGCGGGCTTCCACCTCTTGCGCGCTGGCACGATCAAACCTTGCTTCAAAAACCCGTTCCTGCCCGTCTGAGTCGAGTTGCATGGCGGGCACGTAAAGGCTGTTGGTGCCGTTCAGATGATCCACCTCCACCCAGATTTGTCCGGCGATCTCATCCCCGCGTTGGCGGACGACGCACATATTGCCCCGTTGGGTGTGCAGCCGCACAAAGGCGGACACCCACAGATCCGCACGTAAGCGTTTCATCTATTCAAAGCTAGCATTGGCGGCGAGCAGCATGTCGTAAAGCTCGGGTGTGATTTCGCCGGTCTCGCGATAATTATTGAACACTTCAAACTGTCGGATGGCCCGTTCAGTTTGCGCGCCGGGCACGCCATCGATAGCGCCTTGTAAAAATCCCAGCGAATAAAGACCTTTTTGAATTTTGATCACATATTCACGCGAATAGGATTGTGGCGCAGAGGCCTCTGCATCATCTGCTGCGCTCATCGCAATTTGGGCCAGCGGGTCTTGGCTGGTCGTCGAGGGCGGCGTTGCAGTTGGTGCAGCGCTGCGGCCACCCCCTACGATATTTTCCAGTTTTGTCAGCAACTCTTCGCTCACCGCGCCTGTTGGCGTTAGCCCATATTGGCTCTCAAAGGCCCGGATGGCGGTGGCGGTTTTCGGGCCGTAATAGCCATCCACTTTCTCTTTAAAAATGCCCAGCTTGGCTAGGTTCTTTTGAATGTGGAATGTTGTCGGGTTGCCCGTCACCACGTCTGGAATGGGCTGCGGGGTGGTTTTGGGGGCGGTAATCGAGCTGGTAGTGGCATTGTCGGTCACCGGCGCCGGTTTCGGCTGCACGGTGCGTTGCGTTGGCGCGGGCGGCACCGTTGCTGGCGGCGTCGCCACGGTCTCTACTGAAGGCTGCGTCGCCGCGCCATGGCTTTCGCCCCACAAGGGTGCCGGATGTATATTTTGCTGACCATATAGGGCGTTCCAGCCGGATACGCCGATGCCGACGGTCAACAGCAAAGTGCAAATCGTGTTGGTTGGATATGTGCGCACAATGGCCCATGCGCCATTTAGAATCTGCATGGTCACCCCTTGAATATCTCGCTCTTCTCCTGACTGTCCAACGCTATAAGCGCTCATGTCCCCGACCCCTTTAAACTATTAACCTGCTTTTGCGGCTTTTTTCTGTTCGGCTTCAATGGCGGCCCGTTCCGCCTCCACCTTGAACTGCAAGTCGCTCAACTCCTCGACATTGTTGCCGATTTGATCCACAGGCTTGGCCCCCTCCAGCGGCAACAGGACCATCATGGTTGTGCCCTGATTAAGGGTAGATTTGATCTTAAACTCGCCGCTATGCAACGCGGTTAACCCTTGTACGATTGAAAGGCCCAATCCTGTGCCTTCATATTCTCGCGTCAGGCCATTGTTGGCCTGGAAGAATGGCTCACCAATCCGTTCGATATCCGATTGGGAAATACCGATCCCCTGATCGATCACGCTAAACTCGATCCGTGTGCCCTTTGTCCGCATGCGCAATTTCACTGTGGCCCCTTCGGGACTAAACTTGATGGCATTGGACAACAGATTGATCAGAATTTGTCGGCAAGCTCTTTCGTCGGCCACCATCGGCGGCAACGCATTGACCTGCTCAGATTCTAAACTGATGTTTTTGGCTTGGGCAGCACTGGCCACAATGGCAAAACATGGCTCGACCAATGAAGATGGTTCCATAGCGCTGGTTTGCAGCTCAAATTTACCTGCTTCAAGCTTGGACATATCCAACAACATGTTGACCGTGTCCAGCAGGTGGGTCCCGCTCTGGCGGATCAGCGACACATATTCCCGATGATCTTGGCTCAACTCGCCACCAATATTATCCAGCATCATGTCAGAGAAGCCCACCACGGCATTGAGCGGGGTGCGCAACTCATGACCAATAGTGGCCAGAAAGCGTGATTTCGATTGGTTCGCTTGTTCGGCGGCCTGATGCGCCTTTTGCGTAATGACTTCTTGATCCTTGCGTTGGGTAATGTCCCGCAAAATAGCAATCACTTCATGACCGCCCGAGTCAGGATCGGTTTCCTGCACCGGCGAAAGCGATGCCTCCACCCAAATGAAGCTATAATGATCGTCTCGCACGCATTGCATTCGCATTTCAACTGAGCGAGGCATCCCCTGTGTCCGCGCCTCGTCTAGCGCCTTAAGGTAAACCGGACGATCCAGCACATGAATCCGCTCTACAAAGCCGTTGCCGGCCAGCTCATATCGTTTGCAGCCAAAAAAGTTCTCTGCTGTATGTGAGAGGTAGGTTAAATCGCCCTCCACAGAATAACGGGCAACAGCATCCTGCACGCTTTCCACCAAATGCTTGAAGGCACGCATTTGGGTCTTGGAGTGTGTGAAATAAGCTTGCCGCAATCGCGTCAATGAGACGGCGACAAATCCCAACGGAATCAGCACATACAAAACAGATAGGTCGATTGCGAGGGGGGCAATGTCTGGCACAACCATATGCGATATGAGGATTGCGGCCTGGCCGATCCCTCCCAAAATGGCGATACCAAAAACAAACCGAGTGGTTTTGAAGTCGCCGAGCAGATAGCCGTAGAGTGCAGCCACCGCGCCAATGGTCAATCCCACAGCGCCCGCCCCAACATTGAGCAGCGTCACGCACACGCCCATGCCGGTCAGGGCGATGAGCTGCAAAGCAAGCGCCCAGCGCAAATTGCCGGTCTGCGCCAACCGCCAAGACAAAATCGAACCGATGCTGAGCGGGACAGCATGTATGACCAATTGGATGTCATTGCGCGACGCCAGGAAGACCGCGAACGGAATCGCGAGCACAACCAAGGCCAATCCGAAAATCGCATTGGTTTGGATGACCCGCTGCCGCAAATCGTCGACACTGCCGTGAACTGCCCCATTTTGGGGTGACCGATACGCCTCTTGTACCATGGTCAAGGGATTACGCATTACATTTCCGCTTGATGCCAGTTATTGATTGACCACACCATGCCCGGAAGAATCTAAAAGGGTCTTAAACGGTGACCTAATGAGGGGCTGAATTAACCGACTTGGGCGCACTTTTATCTAGTGTGGTAAACAAAGTATTTTCCATCTGGCGATGCGGTGCGCGGTTTGTGCAGTCTCGGTTCGCCCCGCCTTCAAAATGAACAGCAAACGGCCGCGATTTAGAGCTTATTTTCGCTATACAAGCGCATTATCGAGCAATGATTTCAATTCCTTACGCTCTCGACGGGATCGAATCTGTCGCGCCTCACTGGTGTGGGGATGCACTTCCCAACCTGACTCTTTGCGGCGTACTTTGAAGCTGCGGCAGGCCCCAACGGGCAAATCCTCGGATCCGTAGCTGGCGATTGCCCGCACTTTCAGGCTTTCAATCGGTGGCCAATGCTGCTCATCCGCCGAAATTGTCCCCTCTCCTTCGCCAAGCGCATGGGCGATCATTTCCTGAAAAGAACCCATGTCCCGCACCTTGCCAGACTCGAGCGGCCCTTGGCGACTGCGCACATCGTCATCTGAAGGTTTCTGTGAGGCATCAAATCCTTCAATTTCGGTAATCGGGTAGCTTTTATGGCCATCCGGCGTATCCAGCTCAATCAACAGGCTGAGCAAATAGATCGTCTCGGAACTCATATTACACACGAGACATCGGGATTTCAGGCTATAAACGCCATTGCGCGTAATCATGATCTTGGAACGTGTCTGGCGGTGGTAGCTTGAGATAAAGGTTTGCAAATAGGCCACCCACACCACCAACATGGCGAGATTGATCATCGAATTGATGATTTGGCTGTGGCTTACGATCCAGTTCAACATGATTGACCAGCCCCGCTCCGCGCGAAGAATGCACATTCAAATGGCGATCACACCGCCTCTCCTGATCACAACGGCACTATGTTGAGGAAAGTTCCACCTTAAGTGGCGATCCTCTGCTAGAGTTTCTTGAAATATCGGGCCACAGGCCATTCTTCAAAGCCGAACGCTTCATAGGCGCGCCGGGCGGGCGCGTGCCCTGTGTCGCCGATTGTTTCCACCATCAACATGCTCAAGCCCATTTCAGCTGTCCTTTCTTGGGCGAACTGCATGAGCTTTCTGCCGATGCCCTGGCCCTGATATTGTGGGGCCACGGCGATTATATAGATTTCACCCATCTGGTCTTGGTCATGAAAGCGTAGCCCCAGGAACCCCACCAATCGTCCGTTTTTTACGGCCAGCCAGATATTGGCAGGTTCAGAATCGAGCAAGTGCCCAACGTCCTGTTTTTGACGCGCGGCCCATCCATCAGGATAAAAAGCCTCAAAGACAAATCCGGGCACCTCCCTTTTCGTTTTTGCAAAGATCGGGGTCCAGACATCGATTGTGAGATCAATAACCGCCTGTCGAAAGCCTGCCTCAAAAGGTATAATCTCTATTTCACCCATAGCTCCACCATTTGGCATCATTTTATTTCTGAGCGCAAAATCAACATGTTGCGGGGAATTCGACCAGACAATTCAAATTTGTCTAAAATTTTATCGAAATTCTGCATCCTGGTTTTACAGCTCTTGGCTAGGTTGGCTCCAATGAGTTTTTAAGTCGAGACAAAAAGGGGGCCAAAATGTTTATCTTGCGTAGTTCATTCTGGCTGTTGATCGGTTTTTTGGTGATCAAACCCTTCGCGTTTGAACCCGAACAAGCGGGCAAAGCACTAGCGAGTGCCGCGGTAAACGGTGCCTCTGAGTTTGTGGTTCAAAATGCTGACCATTTCGACTGTACTGAAATTGGTTGCAACAGCGTCAAAACCCTTGTTGTCGCCAGTGCTTTGGCCTCCAAGCCAGTCACTATATCTGCAAAATCAGATGGGACATCTTCGTTTCCGGTGCCGCCACCACGTCCCGATTGGGCAGGTTGACTTTAACGAGACCGCATCACTTCCCCGATGCTACTCCAAATGCGGTCTTTTTTCTGAGCCGTGCGCCTTCCCCGGGTGCCACGGCTCTTTTTTTGATCTGTCGGGTGGTCAAACTCCGTTGACTTGGATATCAGAATGGCAAAGGAGTGTCGCTATGGACTTTGAGGACATCAAAGAAAGTCTTGAATTTCTGGACGATTGGGAAGACCGCTATAAATTTGTCATTGAGTTGGGGCAATCACTGCCGAAACTTCCCGAAGACGCCTACAGTCCGGTCAACAAAGTTGAGGGCTGTGTGTCTCAGGTGTGGCTGACCCACGATTTCGAGGAAAAGGATGGCCAGCGCCTGCTTACGCTGCAAGGCGATAGCGATGCGATGATCGTAAAGGGCCTGGTGGCAATCGTCATCGCCTATTTCTCTGGTCACACCACGGATGAGATCGCGGAAATGGATGCGGAACAAGCATTCTCTGCCATCGGGTTGCAAGAGCATCTCACCACCCAGCGCGCCAATGGCCTGAAAGCGATGATCAAACGCGTGGAATCGATCGCGACAGCGGCCTAGGCTGCTGCCGCGCACTTATTATTTTCCGTTTCCCCGCATTCGGCCTTGTGGCGCCAAATCGCCAATGCCCCAGATTGCCCCCAGCTGATCAAGACCGATTTTTACAACGAGCTTGGCGCTGCGACGGGGCCAATTGCGGCTAGCCTCGATTTCCTGCAAACCTTTGGCAAAGCCGCAAATATCCACTAATACATTCATGCAATCGGTTGGCAGCAATTGGTATAGCTGGGCCAATTGTTTGCGGGCATCGGCGGCCATATCACTGATATCTGCCGAACCATAGCCACGCGACTGCCCCAAACTAAGGCTGAGTTGTTCGTAATTGCGAGTAATTTGGGGGGTCAGCATCGCCCGTTCTATAAGATGTTCCAGACGGTTGGCCACCAAGATATGGTCTGGTGTGAGGCGACCACCTCCAACTGATTTTCGATCACACAGCCGATTGAGTTGGCCGTTGCCCACCAGCGGCAGATCCAAATTCTTAGTGGACTTATATGTTGGCGAGCCTGTCGTTTGCTGCAAATCAGCCAGCATGAGTTTTTGCCGCCGCATCCAATGTGGTGCCTCGCTGGTGGTGAGCAGCCGATCGTTTTGCTGACGCAACACGCCTTGACTCACCAGCGCGGCAACGGCTTGGCTGTCGAGCGATGCTTTTTGAGTTTTGTCGATCACCCGCACTAGGTGGCCGTACTTCTGAGCTGCGCCGCCCCTGTGCAGCAGGCGCACAAATTTAAGCTGCCGTCGAATCTGTTGCATTAGTTCCACCCCGATTCTAGCGAAAACTCATCAATGGCCAGCAGCAATGTTCGTTCAAAACAACACATTACCCGCTCGAACTGCTGACGTTCGCGTAACTCCTCGATGCGCGCGCAGGCGTGCGAGACGGTGCGCCGATCACGGTCGAACAACTCGCCGGTATAGGTTAGCGACCGGCGCAGCACGACATTTATAAGATACATTGCCATTTGTCGTGCCAGACAAATGTTGCCGTCCCCCCTGGCGCGGCTCAGCAAAGCGCGGGGTGGCACCTGACGCGCGCACGCGACAAGGTTTAAGATGAACCGGGCCTCAGGGTCCTTGTCCAAAAGCCGGGTTGAGTTGGGGCTCAAGTCAGTTTCAACTTGATCTGTGTAGCTATAAATTTGATAAATATGCATGGTCTTTCCATTTTTAGGTATATATTCCTATAACCTGACTTGGAAGGACCGGGGATAAGTTTATTAAGATAAAATTAACGACATTTCATCTTTTGCTCGAAATATCAACGCGTTAAGTCCATTAACCCAATTCCAAAATGCAACCTTAGATAGTGCATAAAAAAGGCTGACTCGGGGTCAGCCTTTGAAAATTGATCAGTTTCAAGCAGACTATTTTCCTGCTTTGCGCCCCAAGCCCATCTCACGGGCCAACCGAGACCGGGCCGCGGCATAATTTGGCGCCACCATCGGATAATCGCTGGGCAGGCCCCACTTCTCGCGATATTCTTCCGGCGACAGATCATAATGCGTGCGCAAATGTCGCTTCAACGATTTGAACTTCTTGCCATCTTCCAAGCAAATGATGTAGTCGGGCGTGATAGATTTTTTCACTGGCACTGCGGGCTTGCGGTTTTCCTGCTCAGCTTCTGTCGGGCTGGCGGCCAATCCAGCCAAGGTTGCGTGAACATCTGCAATCAGCTTTGGCAAATCTGCTTGACTCACGGCATTGTTCGAGACATATGCACTCACAATATCCGTGCTTAGCTCAATAATTTCAGATTTAAGGTCAACTTGATTATTATCTTGTTGCTCAGACATTATTTAACCACTTCCTGCCGATTGCTTCTATCTTAGCGAATGCTAATATTTAACACTTAGATATTACGCGAAAGTTCAAATTGCAACCAACAAACTGTATAAAGTTGCAAATATTTGCTTATGTGGCCCAACAATTTTTCAATCGCGCATTAGGATTTATTTAGGGTCCATTTCATCAACTTTTGTCACTGGCGACGGTTTATAACCTGCAAAGTAGGCCGCGCGCGCCAGCAAGTGTGCGGAAATCGGCGCTGTTAGAAGCAGAAAAACAAACCCCGCAAAGGCCCGTAGGATTACAGATCCATCCAAGGACGCCAGCGCGATTGCGAGAAAACCAAAGCCTGCCCCCAAGGTGCCCGCCTTAGAAGCAGCATGCATGCGCGTATATAGATCAGGCAAGCGCAACAAACCGATGGCCGCGCCCAACGAGAAAATGCCACCGACTATAAGAAATATGCCCACCAGATAGGCCAAAATATCCTGCATCATTCCTCAGCTCCCATATCCTTGTGTGCACTTTCAAGTTGCTCGGCCCGAATTTTCCAACGCTGTAGCACAAAGCGGGCGAAGGCAACGGTGGCCAAGAACCCAACCAAGGCAAGTGAAATGGCAATATCGAGATAGAGCGCATAGCCGGTTTTGATGGCAATAACCGCAATATAGCCGATGCCGATTGTCAACAGCATATCTAAGGCCAGTATCCTATCCGGCAGGGTCGGCCCAAGCAGGATACGGATCAAGGTGAGAAAAAAGGCCAGACTCAGCAAGCCTAATGCGATATTGATGGCCAGATCCAAAAATTCAACGCCGCTCATCATGGTTGAAACACCTCAATAATCTTGGCTTCGAAGCCATTGGCGATGTCTTTGATCATTTTCTTTTTATCGGGCATTTCCAGCGCATGTACGTAGAGCATAGTCCGGTCCGGAGATACGTCTACGCTCAACGTGCCCGGTGTCAATGTAATCAGATTGGCCAACAAAGTAATTTCAGCATCCGACTTCGCCTGCAGGGGGAATGCGATAATTGCGGGTTGGAGCCGCTTATGCATGCCGGGCGAGAGCACCAACAACAGCACCTTGAACGCACTCAACACCAACTCGTAAATAAACAGTGCCGCCAACGAAATGATTTTTGGGATTTTTTGTAGCAATTGAGACTGCCCGACTTGGAGGCGTATCACCCAAAGCGACATACCGCCGATTACAAAGCCAAGGAGCAGATTTCCCAGGGAAAATGTACCAGTGATGGCAGCCCAAGTCAGGGCCAATAGTACAGATATGAGCAATAGGGTCATTGTTTACTCCTGCGCCACTGCTTCTCGACCAAACACGGCACCCACATATTCACCGGGATCATAGACTGCGAACGCCGCGGTTGCCCCCGCCTTGAATAAAGGTTGCGGCACGAGGCCAGCAACAAAAATGAACGCCACCAACATGCCGGCTGGCCAAAGCCCCCACACTTTAGCACGGGGCGGCAGGGGGCGAATTCGGGTATTGATTTGCTCTGAGTTCACCCCTTCGCGACCATCGCGCCAGAAAATATGCGCCCACAGGCGTGTCCCCGCAATTGACGTCAGAATTGAGTTCAGCAGGATCAATGAGACCATCCAATAGTTGCTCATCTCAATGCCGGCTTGAACCAAGACCATTTTTGGCCAAAAGCCGAGCAAGGGCGGCAACCCCGCAACTGCGAACACAAGGGTGATAAACATGATCGACAGCCAACTGTTGGCGCGATAAAGCCCGCCCAGCTTGCGAATATCGCTGGTGCCGCCCATGCGCTCCACCAGGCCAACCACGAGATATAGCGCGGTCATCACCAGCATTGAGTTTACCGCATAAGTGGCCAGTCCGAATATGCCGGTGGGCGTTCCAATAGCAAGGCCTGCCATCATGGCCCCAATGCCGCCAATAACCAAGAAACCAAGGGCGCGACGCGCATTGGTTTGCGCCATCGCGCCGAGCGGGGCCAGCACGAGGGTGAACCCGGCAATAATTTCAATCAGCAGTTGCAAATAGGCGTGCGACTGCGGGATCAACAACAAATGGGTGCGCACGAGTGCGTAAACGCCAACCTTGGTCAGCAATCCGGCAAACACCGCAGATACGGCAGGGTCCGGCGCATGATATGAGGCGGGCAACCAAGAATTCAGTGGGAACGCGGCGGCCTTCATGGCAAAGGCCAGAAAGAACAGTGCCGCAACAGCATAGATGGCACCGCTTTCCACCTGGGGCACTTTCAGCGCAATATCCGCCATGTTCAATGTGCCTACCAGGCCGTAGGTGAAGCCAATGGCGATCAGAAAGAAGGTGGTGGCGAGAAAGTTCAAAAAGCCATATTTGACGGCACCATCCAGTTGGATTTTGCGCCCCCCAATGATCAGCAAGCCGAAGGAGGCAATCAACATCACCTCGAACCAGACATAAAGGTTGAACAAGTCGCCGGTGAGAAAACCGCCCGAGACCCCGGCCAGCAACAAGAGCAGCAGCGGGTGATAGCCAAACTTGTTCTCGCGCACCTCAATTTCAGACTGCACAAACAGGATCACCACCAGCATAATGAAGGCACTAACCAGCGAAAACAATGCGCTAAGCGAATCAGCGGCAAGGCTGATGCCATAAGGCGGCAGCCAATTGCCCATGGTCATCGTCAGCGGCCCCTCACCCTGCACGCGCATATACAGCATGAAGTTGGCGACCAGCGTGGCCAGCAGAATAGTAAAGGCAAATGGAGCCTGCCATTCAGGACGTTTGCGCGCCATCACCAAAATGGCAGCGCCAATCATTGGTAGGGCCACCGGCCACACGATCAGCCAATCTGCGGCAGCAGTGGCACCCTCGATCATCGCGGGTGGTAGTTCGAGATTTTTTGGCGTCGATGAAACAGCCATCAACTTCTCCTAGTAGCTCAGTGGCGGCCGAGGGCTATCCTCGGGCTCGGCCACACGCATGGTGTCTGTATTGTCGGCGTCCAGCTCTTGATAGGCGCGATAAGTCAGCACCAACAAAAAGGCAAACAGGGAAAACCCGATCACAATTGCAGTGAGGATCAGTGCCTGCGGCAGAGGGTTGGCGATCTGCTCCAGCGGCGCATATTCCCCATCCGGCACAATCGGCGGCACCTCGCGGGTCAGGCGGCCCACCGTGAAAATCAGCAAATTCACGCCATTGCCGATAATGGCGATACCCAAAAGCATCCGGATCAGCGAACGCGACAGCAGCAAATAGATGGCCACGGCAAAGAATAGACCAACAAGAAAAGCAAGGGCGATTTCCATTAGCGGGTCTCCTCGTCTTCTTCCAGCTCCAACGCAATGGCCGAAATGGCGCCGACCACCACAAAATAAACGCCAATGTCGAACAGTAAGGGAGTGGAAAGTGCCAACTCTGTACCATCACTCAACTCCAGGAACAGCCACAACCCTTTCAAGAAGGGCGCGTCGACGAACAGCGACATGAAACCGGCCAATGTGGCGAGAAACACGCCAAGGCCTGCGACAGCAATGGGATGGAATACCAAAGCTTTGCGCACTTCATTCACGCCAGCGGCTATGCCATAAATGGCGATGGCCGAAGCCGCGATCAAGCCGCCAATAAAGCCCCCGCCCGGCTCATTATGGCCGCGCAACAACACAAACACTGAAAACAGGATCATCAGAGCCGCCAGAAACGGCGCAATTGTTCGAAAAATCACCGTATTCATGCGCGTGCTCCTTTGCTTCTTGGTGTGGTGCGTTTGGGCGCTCCGGATTTAGGCGCCTTTTTGGGCGCGCCGATCCCGCGTTTGGGCCCACCCAGGCGGATGCCGATCAGGGCCAGAATGGCGATACCGGCGGTCATTACAACGGTGATTTCACCCAGCGTATCCAGCGCACGATAGTCGACCAAAATCACGTTCACGATGTTGCGGCCGTGGGCGATTGGCACGCTGGTCGCCACAAACAGGTCGGACAATGAGGTATCCAACTCCACGCTGAGCACAGCCAGCAGCACTGCCACGAAGCCGAAGCCACACACAATGGCAATCGCGCCGTCGCGCACCGCTTCTTCCAGCACTCGCGCGTCACGTTGGTCGAGGTGCAATCTGGTCATCACCAACGCGAGGATCACAACAGATAATGTCTCCACCATCAATTGAGTGAACCCAAGGTCGGGCGCACCGAACAGCAGGAAGATCACAGCGACAGAGAAACCCTGAATGCCGAGGGACACAATGGCCACCAATCGGGTTTTGGCGGCGATCACCGCAATCAAACCAATCGCGGCAATGGCAATGATTGACCATTCATAAAAGTGCAAATTGGGGAATGCTGGCAGTTTTGGCAACGCATCTTGCATGATAAGAGGCGTGAACAGTGCGCCTGCAAGGCAGACAAAGACCAAGATTAAATAGAGTTCCAACCGGCCATGGTGCAATAAGCGGGTCACACGATCCGCCAACCTGATCAAACCAAACATAAACTGATCGAAACCTTGATCCGGACCCCAGCGCCATACCGTGGCCACCCGACGCAAGAAGCTGCGGATGGATTCAAGCTTGTAGAAGGCCAAACCGCCTACCACCCAGGTGGCGACGGACAATGCAATCAACAGGGCGTCAAAGTGGAGCTTGAGGTGCGTTTCCACCAGTTTGGCGTAGACGGCGGTTGCCGCCGGTGCGAAGAAAATTTGGCCGACATCGGTGATGTAAAAGCCAGCAGCCAAACCGAGCACGCCGAGAATGATCGGCCCCCAATACATGGAGAGTGGCGCTTCGTGCGGCGATTTTGGGGTTTCCAGCATTTTGCCAAAGAAGGGTTTGATGGCGATGGCCAGACCCACAGCCATCATAAGGCCATTGCCGATCAAGGCCACGAGCACCAGTGCCATGCTCCAGACATTTTCAGGACCAAACAGCAGATAAATTTCTTCCTTGGCGAAGTAACCCAAAGATATCGGGAAACCGGCCATGGAGATGGCGGCTAACACGGCTGCAATGAATGTAAAGGGCAATTTGGCGCGCAGACCCGAGACTTCGGTGAGGTCCCTGGTGCCGCTTTCATGGTCAATGGCGCCCACCACCATAAACAGCGCGCCCTTGTAGAAGGCGTGGGCCACAAGGAACAGCAATGCGGCCAATATGGCCACCTTCTCGCTGAGGCCGAGCAGCATAACGAGCATGCCGAGCGAACCGAGCGTGGTATAGGCCAGCATTTGTTTCATATCGGTCTGGCGCAGCGCCATGATCGCGCCAGTCAGCAAGGTGATGCCGCCAAAGATCGGCAGGATGGTGTTCCAGTATATCGTGTCATTGAGCACCGGGCTCATGCGGGCGATCAAATAAACACCGGCTTTCACCATGGTGGCCGAATGCAAATAGGCCGAAACCGGCGTGGGTGCTTCCATTGCGTTGGGCAACCAGAAATGGAACGGCACCTGCGCTGATTTGGTAAAGGCGCCGCCCAGCACCAGCAGCAACACCAGCAAATAAGCCGGATGATCGCGCAGCACATTCTGGTCCATCATCAAGGTGCTCAGTTCGCTGTGACCGCTCACGGCAAAAATCATCAACAGGCCAAACAGCAGCAACAGGCCGCCGCCCCCGGTGACGACCAGCGCTTGTATGGCGGCACGGCGCGACGCTTCTTTATTGTGGTTGAAGCCGATCAGCAGGAAGGAGGTGATCGAAGTGAGTTCCCAGAACACAAACAGGGTGATGATATTGTCGGCCAGCACCAGCCCGAGCATCGAGCCCATAAACATGAGAATAAACGACAAAAACCGCCCCTGATGCCGGTGGCCGTTCAAATACCCCCCGGAATAGGTGACGATAAAGGTGCCGATGCCCGAAATCAGCAGGGCGAAGATCAGCGACAGGCCATCGACAAAAAAGCTTAGATTGATCGGGAAGTGAAAATATTGGCTCTCCACCCAGCTCATTGTGAAGGAGACCGTTCCGCCGTCGGCGATTGGACCGATATAGGTGGCCAACACCAAAAAGATAGCAGCGGGCACGGTGGCCAAAATCCAACCGGAGACGCCGTTGGCAAATCGGTTAACCCAAGGGGCCAAAAGGGCGGTGATAAAGGGAGCCAAGGCGATCAGCAACAAAGCATAATGGTTGGGCAAGTCGGACAATGATCACTCTCCATTCGGCGCGCCAGCATGGGGCGCAAATCTTGCGGTTTGGCACACTTTTTTCTGGTTGCGTCCCGAATCGCAGAAAAAAGTAAAACAATTTGACCCAGTCTGTAGGATAACGACAAGGGCAAGAGCCGACCAAACAACGGTTTTGCAGTGATTTCAGATCACAAAATGCAGAAATACCGTATAAACATCGTATTGGTTTTTGCAAAGACTTGATTGTTGCGCCCAAGCTCCCCAAGTTAGGGCGTTACCGCCAATGCAATTCTTTCCAAACCGATCATGTCCAAATCATCACATAAGCAAAAGTCTGAGCAGGACTGGCAGAGCGAGTTGAGCGAGCTAGAATATTATGTGCTGCGCAAAAAGGGCACGGAACGCGCCTTTTCGCACGCTTATGATCAGCTCTATAAGCGAGGGCACTATCTATGTCGCGGCTGCGGTGCACAGCTCTTTTCAGCGCAATACAAATATGATTCAGGATCGGGTTGGCCGAGCTTTTTCGACCTTGGCGAGAAGAGCGCGGTCAAATTACAGGTTCAACGCACCTTTTTTGCCCGGAAAATCGAAGTGATATGCGGGAAATGTCAATCACATATTGGACATGTGTTTGATGATGGGCCACAACCCACTGGAAAACGTTATTGCACCAATGGCACAGCTTTAAAATTTGTGCCGCAACCGGAAGATGAGTGAAATTATGAGCGATCTAACGCCCCCAAAAGCAGAGAAGAAGGACCATTTCACCACGCACCACGGGATTGAACGAAATGATCCCTACCACTGGTTGCGCGATGAGAATTGGCAGCAAGTGATGCGCGAGCCAGAGGTGCTGGACAAGGAAATCCGCGCCTATTTGGAAGCGGAAAACGAATTTTTCGAAGCCCATATGGCCAACAGTGCTGATTTGCGCGAGCAAATCTACAATGAGATTCGCGGGCGCATCAAAGAAGACGATAGCTCTGTACCGTTCAAGCATGATGACTACGCCTATTTCACCCGCACGCTGGAGGGCCAACAATATCCGCAAGTCTGTCGGTCGGACCGGGATGGCGGCAACGAGACAGTATTGCTGGATATGAATAAAGAAGCCGGCGATGGTTATTTCCGCTCCGGCGGCGCCAGCCATTCGCCCGATCACAAATTGCTGGCCTGGTCAGCAGACCGGAACGGGTCGGAATATTTTACCATCTTTGTGCGCGATCTGGCCACGGGCGATGAGTTGGAAGACCAGATCAAAAGCACCACCGGCAGCGTCACTTGGGCGGCCGATTCCAAGAGTTTCTTTTATACGGTGCAGGACGACAATCACCGCCCGCACAAAGTGTTTCACCATGCGCTGGGAGATGATCCGGCCAAGGATAAGCTGATCTATGAGGAACCAGATTCCGGTTTCTTCCTCGGCGTGGGCAAAACCAATTCGGGCAATTATGTCCTGATTGACAGCCATGACCATGAAACCAGCGAAGTGCGCTTTATCGATGCGCATAAGCTGGGCGAACCGAAATTGATTGCCGCGCGGCAGAATGGCCATGAATATCATGTGGAAGAAGCCCATGGGCAATTCTATATCCACACCAATTATGATGGGGCCGAAGACTATAAGCTGGTCACCGCACCGGTTGCTGATCCCGACATTGAGAACTGGGAAGATCTGGTGCCACACCGGCCCGGCGTGTTGCTGAAAGGCTACTTCCTAAAGTCGCGCTATCTGGTGCGCAAAGAGGAGTTTGAAGGCCTGCCGCGCATTATTGTGCGGACGCTTGATAGCGGCGAAGAGGAAGAGATCAGCTTTAAGGAAGAAGCTTATACGCTGTCCGTGGCCGGGGGTTATGAGTTTGACAATGACGAAATTCGCTATTTCTATTCTTCCCCCACTACGCCGCCACAAGTGTTCGATTATAAGATCGACAGCAAAGAGCGTACTTTGCGCAAGACCCAAGAAATCCCGTCCGGACACAATCCTGAAGATTATGTGACCCGCCGGCTGTTTGCCACCGCACCGGATGGTGAGCAAGTGCCGGTCACCATTTTGCATCGGGCCGATTTCAAACCTGATGGCACCGCGCCGCTAATGCTCTACGGCTATGGCTCCTACGGCATGTCGATGGGCGCTGGCTTTTCCATTTCCACCCTGTCGCTGGTGGATCGGGGCATGGTGTATGCTATTGCCCATATTCGCGGCGGTATGGAAAAAGGGTATAAATGGTACACCGCAGGTAAGAAGCACAATAAAAAGAATACGTTCAGTGACTTTATCGCTGCTGGCGAAATGCTGGTGGAACAAGGCTACACCGCAAAAGGCAACATTGCCGCCATGGGTGGTTCAGCCGGGGGCATGTTGATGGGCGCGGTGGCCAACCAGGCGCCAGACCTGTTCGGCTCCATCATTGCGCTGGTGCCCTTTGTGGACGTGCTCAACACCATGCTCGACGACACTTTGCCCCTCACTCCGCCGGAGTGGCCGGAATGGGGCAACCCGATCACCTCAAAAGAGGATTATGATTATATCGCCAGCTATTCGCCCTATGACAATATCGAAGCCAAGGACTATCCGGCGATCTTCGTGATGGCAGGGCTGACCGACCCGCGGGTGACCTATTGGGAGCCTGCCAAATGGGTGGCCAGGCTGCGCGATATGAAAACGGATGCGAATCCCCTGATTTTCAAAACCCATATGGGTGCAGGCCATGCCGGCATGTCGGGCCGGTTTGAGAAAATCAAGGAGACTGCCCTCGCCTATGCCTTTGCATTGCAAACTACAAAGGGCGCAAAATAAAGAAAGTTTTTTCTTTCCATAACTCTTGTTGCGGAACAAAGAACCGATTATAAGAGTTGAGGATATCGAGACAAACGACAATAAATTGGAGGCCAATCATGTCTTTTGAACTGCCAGAACTCCCCTACGCCTACGATGCGTTGAACCCTTATATGTCAGCGGAAACGCTGGAATATCACCACGATAAGCACCACCAGGCTTATGTGACCAATGGCAGCAAATTGCTGGAAGGCTCAGGCCTTGAAGGCAAGTCGCTGGAAGATGTTGTGCGCGAAAGCTATGGCAAAAATGCCGGCTTGTTCAACAATGCGGCACAGCACTATAACCACATTCACTTCTGGAAATGGATGAAGCCAAATGGTGGCGGCGCGATCCCTGGTGATCTGGAAGCGCAAATCAAATCCGACCTTGGCTCAGTTGATGAGTTCCGGGAAGCGTTCTTGAATGCTGGTGCGACTCAGTTTGGTTCTGGTTGGGCCTGGCTGGTGATGAAGGACGGCAAATTGGCCGTGACCAAAACACCAAATGGCGAAAACCCGTTGATTCACGGCGAAACCCCATTGCTGGGTTGTGATGTTTGGGAACACTCCTATTACATTGACTACCGCAATGCCCGCCCGAAATATCTCGAAGCCTTCTTCGATTCATTGGTGAACTGGGAATATGTTGCGGAGCTTTACGAAGCCGCAAAATAAGCAATTTTTCTGATTGCGAAAAATCGAGGCCTGTCAAACCTTTGCGTTTGGCGGGCCTTTTTTGTGCTGTGAAAAACCAAACGAATCTCTAGGCAAACGCACCAAAGCAATGTTAACCCTTCTTTAACCATAGGAGGGGTGATTTGTTTGACACGAAAGTCGTTGGGATTCTTACGCAAAATTCGGCGCTCAGCTCGATCCTGTCCATGGTTCTGCGCGACATTTCTGGCCTTCGGCTCAGGGAATTCTCCAGCGCAGCCCACCTGCTGCGCTATGCGGACATTGCTCCCCTCGATTTGTTAATTCTGGATTATCAGTTGGCTGACCGCACAGCACCGGATGTGTTGAACAGCTTACGCAAGAACCCCAATATCGAAATTGAGGCTTTGCAAACGATCACCATGATCAAAAATATTGATCGGGAGTTGCAGGCCAGTGTGGTGAATGCCGGCATTGACGAGATCATCGTCAAGCCGATGTCGCCCGCTTATATTAAAGAGCGGGTCAGCGCTCGTTTGGGGGCCAATGGTCAATTTGTGCGCATCCCCACTTCCGCCGCATCCAGCCGCGATTGGCGGGATGAGGCGTCCGACAACGAAAATCGACCCACGCCCATCGATGAGCGCAAGCTCGAACATATCAGCGCACAGCATGACAATGTGATTGAGTTTGCCGCCTATCGCGACAGGATGAATGGCTTGTCGAACAAGCCACACTGATCAGTGACTAAGGCCGTTTCACGCTCTATTTGGACCGATCGGACAGCAGAGCCGCCATCTTGTCCCAGCCTTCTTCAACCGTTTTGGCAAATATGATCCGCTCCACGGCATCGGGCCGGTCCACTGAGACGATTTCCTCCACAAAACCGCGCAACAGCAAAAATTCATCATGACCGGACAAGCACACGAGCGGGCGGCAGGCTGAAGCCAGCCAGGTTTCGAGATAGCGGCCCAAATCGCGCACCCCACAAGGCAACACCCAAAAGTGCGACACAGATTCGGCCACGGGCTTCATCGGGGAGCCGTCAATCTCGATGATTTCGCCGCCTTCGGGCAGCTTAACACTTGGCGTGTTTTGCTGGTGGTAGATGACCACCCGCCCCCCTTTGGTTAGTGCACCAGAGGCAAAGGCAGAGGCCACTTCCCCGGTCGGCATAGCGCAGCACAGATCAACATTTTTTTGGGCTAGGAATTCACCAACCTTGTGGGCGGTGGTGATTTGTTTTTGATGTTCAGCCCGTTCGGCTGGCACCAGAAAACCTGCCGTTTTGATTGGCTTTGTGCCCTTCATTCTAACGTCCCCGTTTCAGTGAACCCAAAATACCACGAACAAGCTGGTTACCCAACTGTCGCGCCACGGTGCGGGCAAAAGTTTTTGCCGCCGCTTCGGTGGGTGTTTGACGGGTTGATCGACGCGACTTGCGCTTGGTTTTCGGCCTGTCGTCACGATATTTATCTCGATAGCCGGTGCGGGTTTCCCACAAATCGCCGAAATCATCACGGCTTTCGCGCTCCAATTGCAATTGCTCCTCCCGCTGCTTGGCAGCAGCGCGGCGTTGCAATTCTTCAAATGCGGAATCGCGATCCAGCGTTTCACTATATAGCGCCGCGACGGGGCTATTTTTGATGATTTGGGTACGCTCAACAGGCGTTATGGGCCCAAGACGCGAAGATGGCGGGCGCATCATGGTTTGCCCCACCATTGAGGGCACACCTTTCTTTTCCAATGTGGAAACCAATGCCTCGCCCACACCCAGCTGTGTGATCACTTCTGCTGTATCAAAGTCGGGATTGGGGCGGAACGTATCGGCAGCGGTTTTCACCGCCCGCTGCTCACGTGGCGTATAGGCCCGCAACGCATGTTGCACCCGGTTGCCCAATTGCGCCAATACGGGATCGGGAATATCTAACGGGTTCTGGGTCACAAAATAGACGCCCACCCCCTTGGACCGCACCAGCTTGACCACCTGCTCCACCTTGTCCATCAAGGCGTCAGGCGCATCGTCAAATAGCAAATGCGCTTCATCGAAGAAAAACACCAGATGTGGCTTGTCTGGATTACCCACTTCGGGCAGTTCTTCAAACAATTCGGACAAGAGCCACAGCAAGAAGGTCGCGTAAAGGCGCGGCGACTGCATTAGCTCGTCCGCGGCCAGCACGCTCACAATGCCGCGCCCATCTTTGTCGGTGCGCATCAAATCACGAATATCCAGCGCGCGCTCGCCAAAAAAATGCTCCGCCCCCTGTTGCTCCAGCACCAGCAACGACCGCTGGATCGCGCCGATTGACGCGCGCGACACGCGGCCATAGCGCTTTGAGATGACGTCGTCATTCTCGTCGATTTCACCTAAGATGGCGCGTAAATCCTTGAGATCGAGCAGCAACAGCCCCTCATCGTCCGCATAGGCAAAGGCGATGTTGAGCACGCCCTCCTGCACTTCGGTCAGGTCCAACAAGCGCGAGAGCAGCAGCGGTCCCATATCAGAAATCGTGGCCCTGATCGGGTGCCCCTGGCGACCGAACAAATCCCAGAAAATGGTGGGGAAGGCTTCATAAACATAGTCGTCAAAGCCGATATTTTGGGCGCGTTCTTCAAGAAAGTCTTTGCTTTCGCCGCTCACGGCAATCCCTGACAGATCACCCTTTACGTCGGCACAAAAAACCGGCACCCCTGCGCGCGAGAAACCTTCGGCCATGATTTGCAAGCTGACGGTCTTGCCGGTACCGGTTGCACCGGTGATAAGTCCATGCCGGTTGGCCAGTTTCAAATCAAGATATTCCGCGCGGGCGCTGGTGCCCAAATAGACTTTACCGTCAACAAACATCCAAGAGTGCCCTTTTCACAGTTGAACTCTCATATAAGCGCTGGGGTGAACAAAGCTCAATAGGATGTGTGCTGTTTTTGGCAAATATGCCCATTGGATGCGGATAAAACCCGGCGTGACTTGAAATACGCTGCCGCGCGCCCCATTTGTCGATCATTGATATTTGGGGGCTAGAGATGCTGACGACAACCACAGACTCGCTGCAAGGGTTTGAAATCACCGAATATATGGGCATTGTGATGGGCGAGACCATACTGGGCGCTAATTTTGTGCGTGATGTGATGGCGACGGTGACCGACTACATTGGCGGCCGTTCTGGCGCTTATGAGGAAACGCTGAGCAAGTCGCGCAAGGCAGCACTAGAAGAAATGTGCGACCGAGCACGCGCCATTGGGGCTGATGCGGTGATTGGTGTTCATATTGATTATGAAACGGTTGGCGCGCGCGGGGCCATGTTGATGGTGAATTGCTCCGGCACGGCGGTCAAATTGCGCAAAATATAAAGCGCCGCCTTCAGGTTAACCAGCTCACCACACATGACTTGCAATTGTCGCAAAGATTGCGCTCAATAGGAGCGATCATTTGGGGAGGATTGTATGGTCAGTCGACGACAATTTTTGCTGGCAGGTGGCGCATCGTTTTTGGGCGGGGCGGCGAGCCTTGGCTTGTCCACTCCCCTCTTGGCGCAAAATGCGGTCAATGGCGCGCTGCTGGACGGACGCAATTTTGGTCTGACGCCCGGTGCGCCTTATGATCAGGCAGAGGCGCTCACCACCGCTGTTAATGCAGCCAATAGCGCCAAGCAAAAGTTGTTTTTGCCCGCGGGCAGTTACAATGTGTCCAATGTGGGCCTGCCGTCCAATACCCAGATCATTGGCGCAGGGGCTGCCACAAAACTGGTTCAAATGAGCGACAAGCCAATCTTTACGATGGTCGGCGCACAGCATATCAGCCTTGAGCGGTTCGATCTGGTTGGCGCGCAAGATCTGGCCGCCAACGCGATTTTATATATGCAATCTGTGCGCAATGTGAACATTGAGGAATGCGGCTTTTTCGCCAGCGCGAAACATGGTGTGTTGGGCTATGATGCGCAGGTTCACCTCAATGCAAATCGGTTTGAACAGATGGGCAGCGCGGCAATCTTTTTGAACAATGGATTGCGGTCCCAGGTGCGTGGAAATGTCATCAAAGGCTGCGGCAATAATGGCATTCTGATCTGGCGCGACGAGCCGGGTTATGATGGCACAATCGTTGCGCAGAATCAGATTGAAGCCATTGAATGGCGCAGTGGTGGCAACGGCCAAAATGGTAACGGCATCAATGTTTTTCGATCGCAAAATGTCATTGTTGCCAACAATATTATCCGCGATTGTGCCTTCACGGCGGTGCGGGCCAATGGCACACGCAACACCCAGATTATTGGCAACAACTGCAAAAATCTCGGTGAAGTCGCGATTTTTTCTGAATTTGGATTTTCCGGCTCTCTGATCAGCGACAATCTGATTGATGAAGCCGCCACCGGCATCTCGATCACCAACTATAATGATGGCGGTTATCTGGCTGTATGTGCCAACAATATTGTGCGCAACATCTGGGAAAAAAGCCCGAACAATCCGGACACGATCCCGTTGGGAATCGCAGCAGAGGCTGATTGCAGCCTCACCGGTAATGTGGTGGAGAATGTGCCGGGCGCAGGTCTATTACTGGGCTGGGGCCCCTTCCATCGCAATTTGCTGGCCAGCGGCAATCTGGTGCGCAAATGTAAATATGGTATCGCCGCCTCAGCAGTGGAAGGCGATGGGCCAATCAACATCACCGGCAATTCACTGTTTGAGTGCGAACAGCCGATGGTGGGCAGCAAGTGGATGGATATTGCTTTTAATGATCTGGCAACGGAATCGCCAGACCATATTTATGTCACCAACAATGTGGTGAATTAAAACCTCGCCCTAAAAGAAGGAGGCGAACTCGCCACTCAGATGCGCTGTCCCCACCTCAAAGCCACGCCAGTTTTTCGTCGGTTTGTGGGACCATTTGGCCAATAGCGTCTTTTGCTCCTCTGAGACCTCTGCCAGCTTTTCCACCAAGCCAGCCACAATCGCCTCCGCTGCCGGCACCGAGCCATCATCAACTTTTAACGCAAAGCCGAGGTGGCTGTCGCGCAAGGCACCACAAAAAACGCCGTCGGCGCCAACTTTCATCATTAATTTGCCTTTGAAGGCGGTCATGGCATCGGTGTCAATCCGGTCGGTGCCCGCTACCAGCATGGCATTTTGCGCACAGGCATCAAAAAGCTGCTGACCGGCCTTTTTATAAAGCTCTGGCAAATCAGAGTGTGGGTCACTCAGCTTGGCAAATCCAGTGGCGAATCCGCGTAAAGGTGAAGCCCAAGTAGGGATTGAACATCCGTCACGTCCACACCGGTCTGCGCTCATGCTCGCACCCACAGTTTTTTCGACACAGGTGCGCACCAGCTTTTGCACCGGATGGCCCTGTTCGATATATCCTTTAGGGTCTTCGCCCAGAGCTTTCGCCACCGCCAACATGCCCGTGTGCTTGCCCGAACAATTATTATGGAGGGCGCTTGGCTCCTCTCCGTTTTTGCGCATATTGTTGCGTGCGACCTTATCTGAAGGCACATGGGCACCGCATTCCAAATCATCCACCGTCATGCCAATTTTATCGAGAAAGCGCGTCACACCCTCTACATGTACGGATTCACCCTTGTGCGAGGCGCACGCCAAGGCCAAGTCGCGATCGTCGAGACCAAACTTTTCCACTGCACCGCTTTCAAACAGCGCCAATGCTTGCAGCGATTTAATCGCTGAGCGTGGATAGATAGGATGCTCTATGTCGCCTGCGTTGGCGACGATTTTCCCGCTCGAGTCGGCTATGCAGAAGGCGGCCCGATGACGGTTTTCCACCCAGTTGCCGCGCGTGAACTCAACCAGTACCGGATTGGCTTTTTGATCCATATTTTATTCCCTGTCTGATTTGGCTTTCGGCCTTTTTTGGGTTCAATAGCACACCAAGCGTAGCGCACCAATGCGCCATTCCGCCAATAGGCACTCCACCACGACCGACGCAATGACAATTGTGACAATTGTGGACCGACCGGGCGTTTGTTGGGCTTTGACAGAACCCTCACAAAGGCTAATGACAATATAGGTTTGATCGCCGAGCACCGATGCGGCAAGCTTAGAGAGTGAACATAGGTCTCATCATTGCACCTGTTGGGTGCAATCGCCACGCGGCTTTCGGATGGCCCGACCAAGGAGCAAGTTTATGCGTCTTAAAGATTGCTACAATTTCCAAGACTTTCGCAAACTGGCCAAGCGCCGTTTGCCCAGCCCCATCTTCAACTATATTGATGGCGGTGCGGATGATGAGGTGACGCTAGCTGCCAACAGTCAGGCCTTTAATCGCTGCGATTTGTTGCCGTCTGTTCTCGCGGGCGTGAAGGAAATCGATATGTCTGTCACGGTGATGGGGCAAAAGCTCGACATGCCGGTCTATTGTTCACCCACAGCGCTGCAGCGCTTGTTTCATCATCGCGGCGAACGCGCGGTGGCCGCAGCCACAGAGAAATATGGCACCATGTTTGGTGTCTCCTCTTTGGGCACCGTATCGCTGGAAGAACTTCGACAAAAGCACAAAAATCCGCAAATCTATCAATTCTATTTCCACAGCGATCGTGGATTGAACGAAGCTATGATGCAGCGGGCGAAGGAGGCCAAGGTAGACGTGATGATGCTGACCGTGGACAGCATCACCGGCGGCAATCGCGAGCGCGATCTGCGCACCGGCTTTTCGATACCCTTCCGGCTAAACCTGGCGGGCCTGACGCAATTTATGCTCAAGCCCATGTGGGGCATCAATTATGTCACCCACGAGAAATTCCGCCTGCCACAATTGGAAGACCATGTGGATATGGGGGGCGGTGCCAGCTCGATTGGCGGCTATTTCACTGAAATGCTCGACCCCACTTTGAACTGGGATGATGTGGCGAAAATGGTGAAAGATTGGGATGGCCAATTCTGCCTCAAGGGTGTGATGACTGTGGAAGATGCCCGTCGCGCGGCCGATATTGGCTGCACCGGCATTGTGCTCTCGAACCATGGTGGGCGTCAGCTTGACGGCTCGCGCACTCCATTTGATCAGCTGGCAGAGATTGTTGATGCCGTGGGCGACCGCCTCGACGTGTTGATGGACAGCGGCGTCCAACGCGGAACGCATGTGCTCAAGGCGCTGTCATTAGGGGCCAAGGCGGTGGGTGTCGGGCGCCAATATCTGTTTCCGCTGGCGGCCGCCGGACAGCCCGGTGTGGAGCGGGCGCTTGGCCTGATGCGGGCGGAGATTGAACGCGATATGCGGCTGATGGGTGTCAGTCGTGTCGATGAGCTGAACCGGGATAATGTACGCTTTAAAGAGGTTTAGCGTGAATAATACTGCATTGATTGATGATCTGCGCGCCATTGTGGGGCGGCGCCATGTTTTAACGGGCAAGCGCGCCACTGAGCGCTTCCGCCGCGGGTTTCGCTCGGGCGAGGGTGAAGCGTTGTGCGTGGTGCAACCGGGTTCCCTGCAGGAGCAGTGGCAGGTGATCAAAGCCTGTTGGGCGGCGGACAAGATCATCATCATGCAGGCCGCCAATACCGGGCTTACCGAAGGCTCCACCCCCTCGGGCAGCTATGATCGCGATGTGGTGCTCATCAACACCCGCCGCATGGACCAAATCCAAGTGTTGGACGAAGGCAAACAGGTGATCGGTTTTCCCGGCTCCACCTTGTTTGCGTTGGAAAAGCTTTTGGCTCCTTTGGGACGCGAGCCGCACTCGGTGATTGGCTCCTCTTGTATCGGTGCGTCCATTGTGGGTGGCGTGTGCAACAATTCTGGTGGCTCTTTGGTGGAGCGCGGTCCTGCCTATACCGAATTGTCCCTGTTCGCGCAGATAGATGCCGATGGACAGCTTCAGCTGGTCAATCATTTGGGGCTAGAACTGGGGGATACGCCTGAAGAAATGCTCACACAGCTGGAAAATGGTGCGTATGACCAAAGCGGCGCTGAGAGCAATCGCAAGGCCTCTGCAACAGACTATGCCACCCATGTGCGCGATGTGGACGCAGATACCCCTGCCCGCTTCAATGCGGATAAGAAGCGGCTGCACGAAGCGTCTGGCTCAGCCGGCAAGTTGGCTGTCTTTGCAGTGCGCTTGGACAGCTATCCCAAGCCGCAAAAAGAAAAAACCTTCTATGTCGGCACCAACAACACCGAAGATCTCACACAATTGCGGCGGCATATTCTTACCCATTTTCAAACTCTGCCCGTATCCGGTGAATATATGGAGCGCGAGGTTTTCGACCTGACCGAACGTTATGGCAAAGACACTGTGATGATGATCGATTGGCTCGGGACCGATCGCCTACCGGCTTTCTTTGCACTTAAGGGTGCGGTCGACTCGCGTCTACGCGACATCCCGCTTTTAGCCAATTTGACAGACCGCGCGATGCAGCTTTTTGCACGCCTCACCCCCCGTGTTCTGCCAAAGCGGATGATGGCGTTCCGTCAGCGCTATCGGCACCACTTGATCTTGAAGATGCGCGATGAGGGCGTTGAAGAGGCGGCGACCTATTTGACCGAACTATTTGCGGATCGCGACGGTGACTTTTTCGAATGTACAGGTCGCGAAGCCAAATTGGCAGGTCTGCATCGATTCGCAGCGGCAGGCGCTGCAGTGCGATATATGGCGATTCATCGCAAAGAGGTGGAAGAGATTCTGCCGCTCGATATCGCACTTAGACGCAATGATGAGGCATGGTACGAATCCTTGCCGGAGCACATTGAGGATCAACTGGTGCACAAGCTCTATTATGGCCACTTCTTCTGCCATGTGTTGCATCAGGACTATGTCGTGAAAAAGGGTGCCGACACCAAGGCACTCAAAGCCGCTATGCTTGAGCTTTTGGATCAACGTGGGGCGGAATATCCGGCGGAACATAATGTGGGGCATCTCTATGCCGCCAAGCCCGACTTGGCAGCCCATTATAAATGCTGCGACCCGACAAATTCATTCAATCCCGGTATCGGCAAAATGTCGAAGAAAAAGCATTACGCCTGATCGAATCGCAAATAAGCTGCGCCCGGATCGAGCACCACAATCAGTTCAGAAGTGTTCAGGAAAAGATGGCTGGGGCGGCAGGATTCGAACCTGCGAATGGCGATACCAAAAACCGCTGCCTTACCACTTGGCCACGCCCCAGCATGTTCGTCAATTTAATGACTGAACGGTGTCGGTATATATGCGTTTTCATTTGGATGTGCAACCGTTGAAAACCACCTTTTTCAAACTTTTTGCATAAAGCTGAGTTTGGACGCGTAATCGGATGAATATCGCCGCATCATTATTGCCCTCGAGCCGGTTTTTGCGCATCGACCCAGTAATGAGCAAATGCTAAAGCGAGTCTGGTTTGTTCACACACAATTTGACTCAATTGCCCATTGTTGCAGTCAAACGGTATTGCCCCTACAAATTGGCAACTTCAAACATGCCCAAGATGCCAAGGTAGCCAGAATTGTCCAACCACCAAACGGCCCCGGAATATCAAACTGACTTTGCCCCCAAGGTGGGCGTGGCCGAACCTGTTGCCCCGTTTGTTGAACGGATCGTGGCACCAAATGCCAGCCCCTACACCTTTACCGGCACGAATAGTTTTCTGGTGGGGCAGGACGAGTTGGCGATTATTGACCCCGGCCCAGATGATTCTGAGCATATGTTGGCGATTGATCGTGCACGAAAGGGACGCAGAATCACGGCTATATTGCTCACCCACACCCATAGGGACCACTCATCTTTGGCCCCAAAACTGGCCAGAAAATATGATGTGCCCTTGATGTTTGGTGGGCCGCATCGGCCTGCCCGCCCTTTAAATATGCTGGAAACTGATCCGATGAAGCGTTCCGGCCATTATGGTTTGCGGCCAGACCAGCAGTTGAAACAAGGCGATTTGATCAAATTGGGTGCTGTTGAACTGGAAGTGATCGAAACCCCGGGCCATTGCGCGAATCATCTCAGCTTTGCGCTGTCCGACCGGGCCCATATTTTTACTGGTGATCATATAATGGGCTGGAACTCTACGCTGATTGCCGACCCGGACGGAGCGCTTGGGCCCTATCTCGACTCGATCGACTTGTTGCTCTCCTGCCCCGGCACCATTTATTTGCCTGCCCACGGCGACCGTATCAAAAACGGCAAGGCCTTTGCCCAAGACCTCAAAGCGCACCGTTTAAATCGCAACACCCAAATAGTTGAATTGTTGCATGCCAACGGGCCGCTGACGGCATGGCAGTTGACCGATCAGATTTATCCCGATGTACCGATGGCCGTTAAAGGTGCAGCCCTATTGACGGTTAAAGCGCATCTTCACTATCTGCACGCTGCGGGCGAACTAAGCCGCAGACGACGCCTTTTGCGCCGTCCACTTTATGCTGTCGAATAATTCCCTACTCGCCCGCTTCGATTTCGACCTCGTCAGAAATAGGCTCTTCCTGCAACGGCGCTTGACGGCTGAGTTGCAACAGCTTTTGTCTTACTGCGGCATCCAAATCGGCCAGAAAATCCTGAACGCGTCGCCCGTTTGCCCCCATGTCAGCTTCACCAAAATAGGAGGCTGACCGCATATCTATTTCGGTTTGCATTTCGTCATGTATCGCGCGAATCGCTACTCTGTCCTTGAAGCCGAGCCACGTCTTCACGTCTCCCTGATAGCGGGTTGTATCCTGGCTTGAAAATTGTCTGGTCACCGAACCGCCCCAGTCAGCAGCGCTGATCTGACGTTCCAACAGCGGCAACATCTCGTCGGTTCCCAAGGGATAGGCGCGGGTTACCGCCGTCGGGAAACTCACGGCAACTTCGGTCGCCATCCGCTCCAATTCCTTGAGCTTTGCCTCGCTGTCCAACACGGCCACGCCAAGCAGCGGTGGGGACTCAATATTGGTGCTGACTTGATTGGCTTGCGGATATTGTGTTCCGAGCAGCACGGTCAACGCCAACGTGACGGCAGTGCCGACACCTACAAGATTTGCCCAGCTTGCCATGCCCCACCCATGGTCGCCTGTATACCAGAGGCGGACAAAAGCAATCATCCCCAAGCCCAGCGCGGTAACGCCCAAGAATGTGGCCATTGCGAATAGGACAACAAATATAGTGCTGTCGATCAGTTCGATATGGTGCGCACCAATAGCGACAATAAACAATGGGATAACAAGACGCGCCAAACGCGCTGCCCATACTGCCCAAGCTGATGTTTTGATAAAGATGCGCACCGAAATCGCGACCCTACGGGTTCAGCCGTTGATGTTGCCAAGCACCGTCTGACGACCACGTAAAGCGCACGCGATCATGCAAACGAAACTCTCCATCACACCAAAACTCAATTTCGGTGGGCATCACTGTGTAGCCTGACCAATGGTCAGGCCGCGGCACATCCTGCCCTTCATAGTGCTGGGTCAATTCCTCAACCCGGTCAATCAGCTCCTGCCTCGAACTAAGCGGTTGCGATTGGTGCGACGCATGGGCGCCAATCTGCGACCCGCGCGGACGGGAAGTGTGATAGGCATCGGCGCGGTCTGCTGCCACCGGCTTCACATCGCCACGCACCCGCACTTGCCAATTCAGCGTTCGCCAGTAAAAACCCAACGCCGCCTTTGGATGTTTGTTGAGCTCCTGCCCCTTTTTGCTGTTGGTATTGGTGTAGAAGGTGAAACCATCGGCTTCACGCTCTTTCAGCAGGACAACCCGAATATTGGGCAGCCCATCTTCATCCAGCGTGGCTAGCGACATCGCGTTAGCGTTGAACTGCTCTTTTTCCCACGCCAGCTCCAACCAGCGATCGAACAATTCATAAGGGTCAATGTCTCCGGTGAACTCAGGGTCAAAAAGGTCCTGATTGCGTGATTTCACCAGGGCTTCGATATTGTCCTGCGCCATATATGCCGCTCCTTGTTCAGGTCGGCATCGGGCACTTGCCCTAGCCGACTGCTTGCAGCCTGTCCTCGATATGGCAAAAACTGCCCGTTTGCGGATCAGACTGATATTGATCCAGATATGTGCCTGCACTATTGGCCAATTCTTCAACCTTATCAATGATGAATCCGGCTTTTTGGTCATCAAACAGATAGCTGAAATTCAGCCGCACCCAACCGGGTCGGGCCAGTGCATTGCCTTGCTTTATCTCATCGCGCACCTGTTGAGATTGATGCTGATCAATGTTCAACAAGATATGCCCATAAGGTCCTGCGCAGGCACAACCGCTACGCGCCTGAATGCCGTATAGATCAGACAAAGCGCGGGTAAAAAAATTGTGGGGCACAAGTCGACCATGCGCATCTGTGATGAGAAACGAAAAAATGGGCAGTCGCTCCGCCTCAAGATTACCCAAGACATGAATATTGGGATTGGCGTTCCATCGGGCCATGGCCTGCTGCACCAATTGGCGTTGGCGCGTGGCCATGAAGTCGGCACCGATTGCCTCTTTGACCAAAAAGCAAAGTGCCGCGCGGATGTCGCCAATAATATTGGGCGTGCCAGCCTCCTCTCTTGACGCGATGGATGCGGAGTAGTCCCGCCCCCATTCGGAGACATAGGTGACCGTGCCGCCACCTGGCCAGGATGGCACATCGCGCCGTACAATATTATTGTTGATGGCCAGAATGCCGGTCGCCGCGGGACCGCCGGGAAATTTGTGGGCAGAAAGGAACAGGGCATCAATTTCTGCGCCCTCAGCAGGATTAACGCTTACAGGCATGTAAGGCGCACCGCCGGCATAATCCCAAAAACTCAGGGCCCCTTTGGATTTGAGCAATTTGGTGATCGCGATCACATCGGTGGTGATACCTGTAACGTTTGACGCGGCTGAAAAACTGCCGATCCGCAACTGGCGATCCGCATATTGGTCCAGCAGTTCCGCGAGCGCTTCGCTATCGAGACCGCCCTGGGCAGCTTCGGGCACATAGATGATTTCAGCACCGCTTTCGACCCAAGGCAGAATATTGGAATGATGTTCATAAGGCCCCAGAAACACCACCGGCGCTTCACCACGGCGCACAGCATCTTCCAAACCCACCAGTTTCACCAGCCTATTAATGGCGGCGGTGGCGCCAGAACCGGTAAAAATGACTGAATGTTCTGGCCCCGCCCCCAAAATACGGGCAATTTCCATTCGCCCCGCTTCGCGCATCGCGGTCATCTTGCGTCCGCAATAGGAAGCCCGCGTGTGGGAATTGGCATAAAAGGGCAGCACCTCTTCGGCCACAAAGCTTTCGATTACCCGCAAGGCCCGACCGGAGGCAACATAGTCAGCATAGATCAGCTTTTTAGGGCCGAACGGCCCTTCGATCATCGCGTTTTCACCGATCAATTGATCGCGCAGAAATGCCGGCAAATCGGATTGGGACGCAAGCTGTTGCTTAAACTGATCAAACATTTATGCCACCTTTTCAAATAGAAATGATTGGGAAATATTTACGGCCCCATCAGCGCTGCGGCGCGCATGGACAAGGGCGTTCGCGGGTACCTCGCGCCAATTGTCTGCATGCTCGTCGATCGGCTCTGAGGCCAACAAAAGATGGTCGCAATTCTGGCGTTGATAGAGCGAGGGCGCATGAGCATCGCTGGACCAGCGCACGGCCCAGATATTGTCACCATCCGCCAACGCAAATGTGGCTCGAAACGCGGATTTCACCCCCGCTTGCCGCATTTGGGTCAGGATCTTATTGAGCGTGACTTCAATTGCCCGGACGGGATCATGTTGCAGCCCGTTGGTGCGCAACAGCGCAAATATCAGTTCGCTGTCCGTGCTGCCTTGGCGCAGCCGATAGGCTGCATCATCCAAACCATGCTCCAGACCGCGCCTCACCTCGTCAAATCCCCCGATCTGACCATTGTGCATGAACAACCAATTGTCGCATCGAAAGGGATGGCAGTTTACAAAAATGCTCGGCGCACCGGTGGAGGCCCGCACATGCGCGAAAAACAGATGGCCCTGCAATTGGGCCGTTAGCTCGCGTAGATTGGGATCGCCCCACGCCGGGCCTGCATTGCGATAGAGGCCGGGAAAGGGTTTACGATCATACCAGCCGAGGCCGCCTCCGTCGCCATGAACGCCCAGTTTGGCTTCATGGGACTTCATAGCCTGCCCACAAAGGGCACGTTCACCGTCATAGAGATAGTCTTCCATATGGGTCGGTTGACCCAAATATGCGATCCAACGACACATTTTGACCCTCTTCGCATCATTCAAGTCAATTATTACGCGAAAATTCTGAATTTTTTTCTCATTCTAAATGGACAATCACAAATTAATTTGGTCAAATGACCACATGAAGGGCCATAGACTAGATCAGTATGATTGCGCCATTTTGAGGCATATGCAGCGCGATGCCTCGCTGACTCAGCGGGACTTGGCATCACTTGTCCATCTCAGCCAAAACGCTTGCTGGCGGCGACTCCAGAACTTGAAAGCCGCAGGCTTTATCAAGGGCTCCACTGTTGTGCTGGATCGGGCAGACCTCGGCTTCGGATTGGTGGTGTTTGTAATGCTGCGCACCCGGCATCATTCGGCGGACTGGCTGGAAAAATTCCGCGCCCATGTCTCAACAATTCCTGAGGTGATTGATTTTTTCCGTATTGGCGGGGATTACGATTATTTTTTGAAGGTGGTCACACAGGATATGTCAAGCTATGACGATGTTTATCAGCGGCTGATCTCGAAGGTAGAATTGGACTCAGTTACCTCCTATTTTGCCATGGAAGCGATTGAAGAACAGCGGCCGCTGCCCATTTAAACGCATAGAAAATCCCCTTCTTTTCCGCGGAAATACTGGACATTGCGGGTTGCGATCTCCATATATGAAGCAAATGTGAAATCGCTCTGGCGGCGCTTGCGGTCAGAGCCAAATTTTGGAGTGACTCGTTATATGCGTGATCCCTATAGCGTTTTGGGTGTGGCGCGCTCGGCGAGCGATCAGGAGATCAAGTCTGCCTATCGTAAACTGGCAAAGGCCTATCACCCGGACCAAAATAAAGACCCTAAAGCTCAGGAAAAGTTCGCTGAGGCGACGAATGCTTATGACTTTTTGTCCGATAAGCAGAAGCGCCAGCAATATGATCGTGGCGAGATAGACGCTGACGGCAACCCGAAAATGGCCGGGTTTGATTTTTCCGGCTTTGGCGGCGGCGGTGGCGGTGGCGGGCCACGTGCAGGCGGCCAGCACGCTGGCGGCATAAATCCTGAAGATATTTTGAAAGAGTTCATGGGCGGCTTCGGCGGTGGATTTGGTGGCCGCGGCGGTGGTGCCGGCCCGATGGGCATGGGCAGCGCCCGAAACTTCTCAACAGGCGCGCGCAATCGCCCCAAAGGTGAAGATATCAAGGTACGCCTGAACGTGACCCTAGAAGAGATCAATGCGCGCGAGCCAGTGCCCGTCACCCTGCCTAACGGCAAAGTGTTGTCAGTCAATCTGCCCTATCCGCTAAATGATGGGCAGCAGGTGCGGCTGAAAGGCCAAGGCGAATCTTCCCCCATGGGCGGCAAGCGTGGCGATGTGCTGGTGCAGGTCAAAGTCAAAAAGCACAAGCATTTCCGCAAGGACGGCGATGATTTGCGCGTCGATGTACCGATTACGCTTTATGAAGCAGTGCTGGGCGGCAAGGTCCGCGTGCCGACGCTTTCCGGTGCAGTCGAGTTGAAAGTGACGCCTGGCATGGATACCACCAAATCCTTGCGCCTGAAAGGCAAAGGTCTGTTTGGTGAAGGCGATCTCTATGTCAATTTGCGGATCAAGCTGCCGGAACAAAAAGACCCGGATTTGGAAAGCCTGATGCGGTTCTGGCGCGACCAGAAACCTTACAATCCCCGAGAGGACACCTAAGACCGATCGGCAGCGGCGCGGCGCAAGCGATCATTGATCGCTTCGCCCAAACCCGCCGTTGAAATCGGAGCGACCGCAATGGTGCGAATGTCCGGTCGATCCAACTCTCGCAAACAGCTAAATAGATGGCGCGCGGCTTCGGCCAGATCCCCCGATGGCGACAGATTGAGCGTCGCGACCTTGCTGCGCAGCTTACTGTTTCCAAAATTAAGCGCTGCCTCGCCATCTAAGCATTCATCCGCGTTCAACCGCACCGTCGCATTGGGCGCATAGTGCGAAAGTAACATTCCTGGCGCTTTAATGGTCTTATCCTCAGGATCAAGCACCGGCCGTCCAGTTGCCGCAGCTAAATCATCACGCGAAATTGTGCCGGGCCGCAATAGAATCAGTTGGTCGTCCTGTACTGCCACAATGGTGGACTCTACGCCTTCCACGGACGGTCCCCCTTCGAGAACGGGCACCCGACCGTCGAAACCATCCAGCACATGCTGCGCCGTAGTTGGCGAAAGTTTGCCCGAAGGATTTGCTGATGGGGCGGCCACTGGAAAGCCAGCCTTTTCAATCAGCGTGCGTGCCATATCGTGCTTTGGCATGCGGACCGCTACCGTGTCCAACCCAGCAGTCACGAGATCCGACAGCGGCGCCCCGACATGTTTGGGCAATACCATTGTCAATGGGCCGGGCCAATATTTGTCCGCCAGTTTTCTGGCAAGCGGTGGAAACATTGCGATGGTTTCAACCATCTCAATCGTGGCGCAATGCACAATAAGTGGATTGAACCGGGGACGCGATTTCGTCTCAAAGATTTTAACCACCGCATCGTCGCGGCTGGCGTCGCCTGCCAAGCCATAAACAGTTTCAGTGGGCATGGCGACCACGTCACCCGCCTGCAAAATGCGGGCGGCCTGTTCTATTTTAACCATTTGTGTGCTATCGCGCGGCTCTTCCATGGCTGCTGTTTGACAAGGCTTTGCCAGAAGGTCAAGAATCAAGTTCATCAATCGCACGTGAAGGCGTTAAAAACCAATATGGCATGTTTGCTTATTCAACATCCGCAAGGCGCGCAGCATCAAATGCCCAAGGGCCATCCGGAAAATCCAGATCGCTTGCATTATCTGGACCTGCTTTATGCCCATGAACGCTTTGCCGACTTTGACCAGAATGAAGCCAAATATGCGGATTTGGGACTTGTTTCGCTGGCTCATTCCAAAGAGCACATCCAGTTGGTGAAATCGCGTCGACCGGTGGAAAGCATTGCCGAAATCGATGGCGACACTTTCATTGCCGCCAACAGTTTCGAAGCGGTGATGAGCGGCATTGGCGGTGCCATGGATGCTGTGGAAAGCGTGATGCAGGGCCACCACCAAAACGGGTTTTGCGCCATCCGCCCGCCGGGGCACCATGCAGAACGCAACCGCCCCATGGGCTTTTGTTTATTCAACACCATCGCCATCACCGCGCTTTGGGCCCGTGAGCATTATGGCATGGAGCGGATCGCCATTGTGGATTTTGACGTGCATCACGGCAATGGTACGCAAGATATTCTATATGACGACCGCAACATGTTCTACGCCTCCAGTCATGAGATGCCGCTCTTTCCCGGCACCGGAATGACGAGGGAAACGGGCGCGGGAAATATATACAATGTACCCCTCGGGCCGGGCGGCGACGGTAGTGCCATGCGTGAAGCCTATTTGGATCGCCTGCTGCCAGCTTTGGACCGGTTTAATCCGGACTTCATCTTGCTTTCAGCAGGATTTGACGCAGACGCGCGTGACCCGCTGGCATCTTTGAATTGGACACCGCACGATTATGCGTGGATCACTGGCAAAATCATGGATATTGCTGACAAACGCTGTGAAGGTCGCATCGTTTCCCTATTGGAAGGTGGATATCATTTAAATGCGTTGGCCGAAGGTGTTGCAGCGCATATCAATATGCTAGAGCATGGCGAAATGGGTGTTCCCTTTGATGCGGCAAAAGAATTAGAAGGAATTTGGCGTGAACGACAACAAGCATAGCGACATTGCAAAAATGGATTTTGAAACCGCGCTGACCGAGCTGGAACAGATTGTGGGCAAGCTTGAGGCGGGGCGTGCGCCTTTGCAGGAAAGCATCGAAGTTTATGAGCGCGGCGGATTGTTGAAGGCACATTGTGAAAAACTGCTGAAGCAGGCCGAAGCGCGGATTGAAAAAATCACCCTTGATGGCAATGGTCAGCCGCAGGGCACCGAACCGCTGGACGGGTAAACAGGTGCGCGAAAGCCTACGACAAAAAGCCATTGAAATCTGCGACAAGAAGATTGCGCAAAAGGGCGACAATGTGGGCGTGTCGTTTTACGCCTTTTTCAAAAATAAGAATGATGCCCCTGATGCGCTAATGGAGGCGGCACGTTGGTGGATTGAAACCCATCAGCTTGACCACTTTGAAAAGGCCGTCAAAATTAAAGGTTTGATCGAAAAAGGGCTTTAAGTTCAACGCGCTATCAAGCCTTCCTCACAATTAGAGTCTGCTACCTCACATTTTGATTCAATGATTTAGCGCAAGGACGATGGGTCGCATCGCCTTTACAATGGTTTGAAATTAGGTTTCAAACAATTCTGAGTTATCTGGAGATGTACGATGAACCTCGCCCGTGTGCGCCTTGTCCTTTGGGGCCTTGTTTTGATTGTAGGTATCGCCGCCACAATCCTGATGATTTATCGCCAAACCCTCCCCGATTCTGACCGGGTGCGCATTGGTGGCAATTTTGAAATGGTCACCACTAAGGGCGAGAGTTTCAACCAGAACGATTTGAAGGGCGAGCCGACAATGCTGTTTTTCGGCTATACTTTCTGCCCTGATGTATGCCCCACTACGCTTTATGAAAGTAATGTCTGGCGGCAAGCATTGGACCTGACCGGCAAAGACATTAAAACCGTATTCGTGACGGTGGACCCGGAACGGGATACGCCAGAGCAACTTGATGCCTATCTCAGTTCGTTTGGCGACGACATCATCGGGCTTACCGGCACCAATGAACAGGTGGACAATATCAAATCGAAATTCGGTATCTTCTCAGAAAAAGCTGTTGATGAAGACAGCTCGGACTACCTGGTCAACCATACCGCCACCCTATTTTTGCTGGATGAGAACGGTCAGTTTGCCGGTACCATTGCCTATGGCGAGGGCAAGGAAAGCGCCGTGGCGAAATTGCGGCGTTTGCTGAACATCGAAGGCTAAGTTCGCGGTGATGCGGCTTGACCACTATTTGGACGCGCACAAGCTGGCCCGCTCTCGGGCCCGTGCGCGGGACGCGATCGTGCGCGGGTGCGTCACCGTCAATGGAAAAGTGGTCAGCAAGCCGGGGCATAAGGTTGACGAGGCTGATCAAGTCGAGATCGACGACCCCTCCGCGCCATATGTCTCGCGTGCTGCCCTTAAACTTTTAGCGGCCTTGAATCTCAGCCAGCTCGATGTCAGTGGCAGAGTTTGCCTTGACCTCGGCGCATCTACGGGCGGTTTCACTCAGATCCTGCTGCAGCATGATGCGGCGAAAATCTATGCGGTAGATGTCGGGCAGGATCAGTTGGCTGACGAGCTGAAAACCGCGCCGCAAATCATCAATATGGAACAAACCAACGCCACAGCGCTGACGGCGGAGAACATTCCTGACCCCATCGACATCCTTGTCAGTGATGTCAGCTTTGTCTCGCTGCTCAAGGTGATCGGCCCGGCACTAGACCTTTGTGCCCCCGGCGCCCATGCCCTGTTGCTGATCAAGCCGCAATTTGAAGTCGGCCGCGCTGCCATTGGCAAGGGCGGCATCGTCAAAGACCAATCCGCCATCACTACCGCCCGCCAACGCGTAGATGATTTTCTCTCCGAGCATGGTTGGGAAAAACAGGGCGACACGCCCTCGCCCATTTCAGGCGGCGATGGGAACCAGGAGTTTATTCATTGGTATTGCAAGGCGGGGTGAGGCTTCGTCTTGTCTGAGGCTTATCACCGAAGCTGCATGGATTACCGGATCAAGTCCGGTAATGACGTTGCGGAAGGCGATAGGCTTCCTTCGCATTCACCGCCCCCACCACCGTCATCCTCGGGCTTGACCCGAGGATCCAAGCGGCGGTAACGAACCCGCAACACGCATTTTGTTGCGGATCCCCCTCCCCTCGATGGGGAGGGTTGGGGTGGGATGACAGCGACTTAGGCCGATTTCCCCCTAAAACCCAACGCCACCTTCACGACTGATCTGGTCACGGTGGCGAAGGAAGTGATCAGACAGCACCACCACCCGCCAACGGATGGATGATATACTCGCCGCACGGATGGGAAAAAACAGTGCGACACGCCCTCGCCCATTTCCGGCGGCGATGGGAACCAGGAGTTTATTCATTGGTATTGTAAGGCGGGGTGAAGAGACGCCCCCGGCCGGGCAAATCACCAATGCTACATGGATTACCGGATCAAGTCCGGTAATGACGCCGAGGAAGGCGATAGGCTCCCCCCGCATTCACCGCCCCCACCACCGCCATCCTCGGGCTTGACCCGAGGATCCAAGCGGCGGTAACGAACCCGCAACACGCATTTTGTTTCGGATCCCCTCGATGGGGAGGGTTGGGGTGGGGTGACAGCGACTTAGGCCGATTTCCCCCTAAAACCCTACGCCGCCTTCACGTCCGGTTTGGCCGCGGTGGCGAAGGAAGTGGTCGGCCAGCACCAAGGCCATCATGGCTTCGCCCACAGGCACGGCGCGAATGCCGACGCACGGGTCGTGGCGACCTTTGGTGATGATGTCGGTGTTTTCATTGGCTTTGGTCACCGTCTCGCGCGGCACCAGAATGGAGCTGGTCGGTTTTACAGCAAAGCGCACCACCACCGGATCACCGTTGGAAATGCCGCCCAAAATGCCCCCGGCCTTATTGCTCTTGAAATAGGGTGCGCCCTCGCCAGCGCGCATTTCGTCGGCATTTTCGATACCGGTCAGCTCTGCTGCATCGAAGCCTGCGCCGATTTCAACCGCTTTCACGGCATTGATGGACATCATGGCCGAGGCTAAATCCTGATCAAGCTTGCCATAGACCGGTGCACCGAGGCCCACCGGCACATTTTCAGCCACCACTTCGATCACCGCGCCAACAGAGGACCCTTCTTTGCGAATGCCATCGAGATAGGTCGCCCATTCTGCAGCAGCCACCGGGTCGGCGCAGAAGAAGGGGTTTTGATCTACCTGATCCCAATCGAAGCGGTCATAATTGATTTTGTGCGGACCGACCTGCACCAGACTGGCGCGGATTTTTATGTCCGGTACCACCAGTTGGGCCACAGCACCGGCCGCCACGCGTGCCGCGGTTTCCCGCGCTGAAGACCTGCCCCCGCCGCGATAGTCGCGAATGCCATATTTTTGCTCATAGGTGAAATCGGCGTGGCCGGGGCGGAACTTATCGCGAATGTCGCCATAGTCTTTGGACCGCTGGTCGGTATTCTCGATCATCAGCGAGATCGGCGTGCCGGTCGTGCGCAACCCATCGGTGCGCTCATCCTCAAAAGTCCCCGACAGGATTTTAACCTGGTCTGGTTCGCGCCGCTGGGTGGTATATTTGGATTGGCCGGGCTTGCGGCGATCAAGCTTCTCCTGAATCATCGCCTCGGAAATGGCCAGCCCAGATGGGCATCCATCGATCACCACGCCCAAGGCCGGTCCGTGGCTCTCGCCCCAGGTGGTGAAGCGAAAAAGTTGACCAAAACTATTGTGCGACATGGTGTGTCCTATTTCCTTTTGGGCTTAAGCGTAATGTTGCGCGGGCTGCCTTTGCTTGTCTAGGCAAGATATTCAGCAAATTGACCATTCTGAAAGCGAAATACCGCTTCTTGCGATGGCGCCCATTTGTCGAGCACATGGCCGGGCTCGCCCGTCACAAGATGACGGAAGGTGCGCGCCACGCCACCATGGGCCACCACGATGGACGGGCGTTGAATATGATCGTGCATAAATTCGTCCACCCGCTCAATCACTTCGGCATAGCTTTCGCCATCTTTTGGCCGATGCCGCCATTTGCTTTGTGAACGCTGCGCGTGTTCTTCGGGGAACAATTTTTGCACGTCGCTGGCCAGAATACCTTCTAGATGACCGAATGAGATTTCACGCAGTCGGTTATCGAATGTCACCTCAGGCAGTGGCTCATTAAACTGGGCGCGCACAATCTCCATGGTTTCGCGCGTGCGCCCGAGTGGCGAACAGAACCAGTCAAACTGGCCCGGGTCGCCGCCGTCACGGGTGATCAGCTCGCGCAAGATTTCGCCGCTGGATTTAGCCTGGCTGCGGCCATGATCGTTTAGCGGCACATCACGTTGCCCTTGGAACCGGCTGGTCCGGTTCCAATCGGTTTGTCCGTGCCGCACGAAATAGATCAACGGCCATTCAGCATGTGCCATAGCGCAAGGTCACTCTTTACAATTTTTGTGGCCGCGGCCTACTCCTCGCTGTCGAGCACCCGCATGCCCATCACATTATAGCCGCTGTCCACGTGGTGGATTTCGCCGGTGGTGCCTGACGAGAGGTCTGACAGCAGGTAAAGCCCCGCATTCCCCACTTCGTCAATGCTCACATTGCGGCGCAATGGTGAGTTGGCTTCGCCGTATGACAGCATTTTGCGGAAGTCGCCAATGCCAGATGCGGCCAGCGTTTTAATCGCACCGGCGGATATGGCGTTCACACGGATACCTTCGGGGCCAAGATCAGCCGCCAGATAGCGCACTGACGCTTCCAGTGCGGCTTTGGCAACGCCCATGACGTTGTAGTTTGGCACCACTTTTTCCGAACCGTAATAGGTCAACGTCACCAGTGACCCGCCTTCATTCATGATTTTGCGGGCCCGTTTGGCCACCGCCACGAATGAATAAACCGAAATATTCATGGAGTTCTGGAAGTTGCCAGGGGTTGTATCGATAAAGCGGCCTTCCAGCTCATTTTTATCTGAGAAAGCAATCGCGTGGACCAGAAAGTCAATCTTGCCCCATTTTTCTTCAATGGCGGCAAAGGCTTTGTCCAGCGCCGCTTCATCGGTAACATCGGCCTCGATCACCAGATCAGAGCCCACTTCTGCCGCCAGGGGCTCCACGCGGCGCTTCAGCGCCTCGCCTTGATAGGTGAACGCCAGTTCGGCGCCTTGGCCCGCAACTGCTTTGGCGATGCCCCAACCGATGGACCGGTTGTTGGCCACGCCCATGATCACGCCCCGTTTGCCTTGCATCAGGTTGCCGCTGGTCATAAATGCACTCCTTGAGTAAAACCTTTGCATTGGGTTTTGACACAGCAGGCGAAAACGGGCAAGTTTTTGTCGCAGTTTTCTAACATTCCTTTCCAACCAGACCAGATGAGCAACCAGAGCTATGGCCCCAGCGCAACCCTTTGATAAACTCCTTGAAATTGTCGGCGAGGCGAATTTTCATCAGGATGAAGGGGCCCTGACGCGCTTTCTGGAGGAGCCGCGTGGTCTATACAAAAAGGGCGCCCAATGTGCCGTCACGCCCACCTCGGTGAAGATGGTGCAAAAGGTGATGCAGTTTGCCTATCAGAACGAAATTGCCGTGGTGCCACAAAGCGGCAATACAGGTCTCGTGGGCGGTCAAGTTCCCGCCACTGGCAAAGAGATTATACTGAGCCTTTCAAAATTGCGCCAGGTCCGTGAAGTCGACACTTCAACCAATGTGATGACGCTGGAAGCGGGAATCACGGTGCTGGAAGCGCAAAAACACGCCGAAGAAGCTGATCGGCTCTTCCCGCTGTCTTTGGGGTCAGAGGGCTCCTGCCAGATTGGCGGCATCCTTTCAACAAATGCGGGGGGCACCGCGGTTTTGGCCTATGGCAATTCGCGCGATCTGTGCATGGGGGTTGAAGCAGTGCTGGCCGATGGGCGCCTCTACAAAGGCCTTTCAAAATTGCGCAAAGACAATACAGGCTATGATTTGAAAGATCTGCTGGTGGGGGCCGAAGGCACGCTGGGCATTATCACTGCGGCATCGATGAAGATGTTTCCGCGCCCACGCGCATTCGAAACCGCCCTGCTCAATATAGCATCACCACAGGTGGGTGTTGAGGTTTTTGAAATTGTCCGCAAGCGGGCTGGCAATCGCCTTACTTCCTTTGAGCTGCTGCCGACCATTGGGATGGATTTGCAGCTAAAGCACGAGCTGATCACCCGTGATCCGCGCGCCAAAGACGCCCCGACAAACTGGCATATTTTGTTAGAGCTTTCGCTGTTTGAAGGCGATGAGGATGGCGCTTTGCTGGGCGTCTTGGAGGAACTTGCGGAGAAAGAGCTGGTCGCCGACGCCTCCCTTTGCAACTCGCTGGGTGACCGGCAGTTAATGTGGCTGATGCGCGAGAATTATGCCGAGTGCCAAAACCGCGAGGCACAGTCGATAAAGCATGATATTTCTGTTGCCATTCGTGACATCCCGACATTAATGGATGAAGTTGACGCCGCCGCCGAGCGTATTGTGCCGGGCATCCGTCCCATTGCTTTTGGCCATATGGGTGATGGCAATATTCATTATGATTTTCTGGCGCCCGAGGGTTTTGAAGGCGACTTCAAAGCCTTTGCGCCCGAGATTCATAAGGCTACTTATGAAATCTTGGCCAAGCTCAACGGCTCTATTTCTGCCGAACACGGCATCGGCCAGATGAAAGCTGACTTGTTGGCGCAAAAGAAAGACCCTACCGCCTTGGATATGATGAAAAGCATCAAGCTGGCGCTGGACCCGAAAAACATTCTCAATCCGGGAAAAATTTTACGCTCCTAAGCCACGACCGCGCGCGCACGCCAAAAAAACGCTACAGCCTTGTGCCTTTTCCAATAATTGGGTGCCAAACCGCTGATCTCAATAAGATTGTAAGATCAAATCCTACAATGACCGAAAGATTGGTTTGGTCTGAGTCATAAACCCTCCAGCAATAGCATGGGACCGAATGCGCCTGTCAGCTTTTTCGTCCCTCTGACGATTATAACACTTAGGTCACCTATAGGCGCGATAAGCGCTTGCCGAAATAGTTTACATCTTTGTGTAGTTTGATATATAAACTTGTTTATAGCTATTATATTTATATTTGACTGAGGCTCCTGCGGACGTTTCGTCCCCTAAAACCTTGGGCCACACCTTGAAAAGTTGGCAATTTCTGGGCCTCAGGTACAGATTGGAGCAACCAAATGACTGACAATAAGAGCGATCCTGATCCAAAATCTGATCTTGCCTATGTGCGCGCCATGACCGAACGCGCCGCCCGTGCGCCCTTGTTGGGCGGTCGTTTTCTTTTGCTTTGGGGTGGCCTTCTGGTTCTGACCTATCTCGGGCATTTTGCCGTAATCACAGGATTTGCAGGACTACCAGTTGAGACCCTGGCGTTCCTTTGGCCTGCTTTTGGCATCTTTGGGGCTTTGGGGACCGTTCTGCTGTCGCGCAATACGGCACCGAAGCCAGGGGCTTTTGCTGTGGGCAATGTAGTCCAACGCGAGATTTGGCAAGGTGCGGGCTTGGGCATTCTCCTCTTTGTGATTGGCGTGATATTGGCCACAATGCAGGGTGCTTCCCCAATCATGTTCGATATGATTGCGGCCGTGGCGCTGGCCCTTTATGGCGCCGCCTTCCTGGCCACTGCGGCAGCATCGCAATTGAGATGGATGCGGGTGCCAGCCTGGATTTCCTTTTTCGCGGCAGCAGGTGTGCCTCTATTGGCGGGCAGTTCACTGTTATATCTTGCGCTGGCGGGTGTTGTGGTGCTGGTGTCGGTTGTGCCCGGACTTATCCTGATGCGCCATGAGCCGCCCGCCCTCCACACGGCAGAGCAAGTATAATGACGGGGATCAAGCCCGACGCGATAAATGAAGTGATCCATGGGCGCATCCGGTTGGGGATCATGGCCTACCTCGCAAGTCAGCCCAAGGCGAGCTTTGCTGAACTGGTCAAAGCTCTGGAGACAAGCCATGGCAATCTCTCGGTTCATCTGAAGAAGCTGGAAACGGCTGGTTATATTGAGATCAGTAAGCGTTTTGTCGAGGGCAAGCCACTGACGACCGCTGAAATGACACAGAGCGGACATGCCGCGTGGCGCGCTTATCTCGGCACGCTGGCATCACTGTTTGACCCGTCCCCTCGTTGAGCACAATTGGGATTCAAAATAAATCCAGCTGCGTCGTATCCTTGGATTTGGACGCGGCTTTTTCTTTGGTTTCGGGTTCCAGCTCAACCTCAACAATCAAATCTTCACCCTCATTGCGGGCATTGTTCACCCGTTTAGAGACGGGATAGCTGGTCACATTGTGCTTGATCAGCGGCCGCACCAGATCCAGCGCCTTTTGCGCATTCACGTTTCTAGTGTCGAGCCACGCCTCCATGTTCTCTTCGGGCACATGAACCGGTGTACGATGGTGAATATCCGCCAGCTCGCCCGTGGCTTCCTGAGTGAGGATGGTGAAGCTGTCGATCTCCTCGCCGTTCGGCCCTTCCCATGTGGCATATAGCCCGGCCAGTGCCAGCAGCGAGCCGTCCTCTTTATGAATGTGAAAAGGTTGCTTTTCACCATCTCGGCGCAGCCATTCATAATAGCCGCTGGCGGGCACCAGACAGCGCTGGTTTTTGAGCGAGCTTTTGAAGGCCGGCTTTTCCGCCACCGTTTCCACCCGCGCGTTGGCCAGCACCGTGAATTCGCGTGGGTCTTTCACCCAGTGCGGCACCAACCCCCAGCGCATGAGATGGGCTTCATTGCCGCGGCCATGATTGACGATGCTGAGCACGGGTTGAGTGGGCGGAATATTGTAGCGGGCAGGGAAATCTTCAAGATCTCCATCGAGATTGAACAGATTGATCAATTCTTCCCGTGGATGATGTAAATCGAGCCGCCCGCACATATTTTTGCCTAACCTGTTTTGACCGCAACTTTATCGCCATTTGTCCGATCGATAAAGGGCACGCGCCAGCGCAAGGTCATCGCCGCAGCGCCCAGCAAGATGGCAGCAGAGCCAACCCATTGCAGCCAGGTGAGTTGCCGATCAAAGGCCAGATAATCCACCACAATCGCAGCGACGGGATAGATGAAGGCAAGGGCACCGGTAACGCTGGTTTCCAGCCGCTGAATGCCGTCATACATAATGATATACATCAGCACCGTGCACATCAGACCAAGTGCGAGGATGGCGCCCCACTCCACCTGCCCTGCGGGCATGATTTGCCATTGCATCAGGGGGAACAGCATGATGGTGCCCACACTCACATGCGTCAACGCCACCAGATGCGGCGGCACCCCCGTCAGCTTTTTCACCAGCAACACGGTCACTGCGTAAAGCATCGCTGCGCCGAAGGCCATGATCACGCCCATCAGATAGTCGGTGCCCGTATCGGTGGAGATGTCGCGCGCGCTGACCACGGCGATCATGCCGACAAAGGCAAACAGCAGCCAAAAGACTTTGGAGAAGTTCAGCTTTTCACCTAAAAAGGCCACGCCCATCATCGCCAGAATGATCGGCTGGGTGTGATAGACCACGGTAGAAATGGTGATGGAGGCTTTCGAAAAAGACCCGAAAAGCAAGATCCAGTTGGTCACCACTGCCACGCCGCTGAGCACCGCCAAAATGATGTTGCGCTTGGTGAAATATTCGCGTTTGAACATGCCCAAGGCGGCACACACGATGCCCAAGCCCGCTGCCCCGATCAGGCAGCGAGAGAAAACCACATTAAAGGTGGGCTGGTTCGACACCACAACGAAAAAGCCAATGGTGCCGGAAATCATCATGGCGGTGACAAGCTCCACCACCCCTATCCAATTGCGTTGCATGCTCTTCTCTTTCACATCCAGTTGTAATGGGGATCAACGCTAAACCCAAGTATCAATATTGCACATGTGAAAAATTCGGCTATCATGTCAATATACCGAACATAATTAGGCGAAATGACATTTTTATATGGATAATGCAGATAAATTGCTGATCGACACTCTTTTTGAAAATGGCAAAACACCTCTTAAAGAGCTGGCCGCAAAGGTGGGGCTTTCCGCCCCCAGCACCTCAGAGCGTCTCAAAAGGCTGGAAGAGCGCGGGGTGATCAAGGGCTATACGCTGAATGTCGCGTCAGACCAGATCGGCTATCCCTTGCGCGCCATTGTGCGCGTTTCCCCGATGCCCGGGCAATTGCAGCGGGTCACCAAGCTGATCCAGCAAACGGCAGAAATTACTGAATGCGACAAGGTGACAGGCGAGGATTGTTTCGTGTGCAAAATCCATCTCAAATCTATTGAGCAGCTGGATCTGATCCTTGATTCCATCAGCCAATATGCCGCCACCAACAGCTCGATCATCAAAAGCTCACCGGTCAAACGCCGACTGCCGCCCCTATGAGTGCCCAGGTCGATGTGGTCAGTGCCGCCCTGTTCGAAGGCGATCAAGTATTGCTGGTGCAGCGTAAAAATGCGCCTTATCAGCATTATTGGTCCCTGCCGGGCGGTCGGATAAAAGCGGGCGAAACGGCTCACGCCGCGATCCATCGCGAAATTGAGGAAGAAACCGGTTTGAAAGTGCCTCATTTCCTCGCGGTGCAAAAGCACAAATCCGCCGGGTTCACCTTGCAGGTTTTTGCGGCCACCGCGCCGATCGCCGAAGCGACGGCGCTGGATGATGCGGCAGCGGTGCGGCAAATATCGCTAAAACAGATACCGGACTTGCCCTACACGCCGGACCTTTGGCCGATTATTCGCGCCGCGCATCACCGGCTTATCACCTAACTGTGAGTGTATTTGACTGGTGACAGGCCTTTGCTTGGGCCACACTGTGCCAAAGCTAGAGGAGCCCGATATGCAAAAACTGCTATCTATTGTGAGTGCACTGTCGTTTGTCGTTAGCGCCAACATCACCGTGGCGGACGACTTGCTTCCAGCGCAGGAGCCGCCGCAACGTTGGGAACTTGAAGGTTGGGAGACCAATTTTTCCAAGGCCACAGTACCTTTTGACGAGGTGATCAACGTTATCGCCCGCGACAATATCCCCTCCATTGATGATCCTGAATTCAAGCCGGTGTCAGAGGAAGCCAGCATTCCTGGCAATGAACCTGTGATCGGACTGGAACTAAATGGCGAGGCCCGCGCCTATCCATTGCGAATCATGATGTGGCACGAAATTGTCAATGACAGCATGGGAGGCACCCCGATAGCTGTCACTTACTGCCCCTTGTGCAACACCTCGATTGTATTTGATCGTCGGCTTGATGGCGAAGCTGTGGAATTCGGCACCACAGGTAAGCTGCGCCATTCCGACCTGATCATGTATGATCGGTCCGAACAAAATTGGTGGCAGCAATTTACCGGCGAGGCCATTGTTGGTGACCGGGCCGGTGAAAAGCTAAAAGCATATCCCTCTCGCTTGATGAGCCTTGAGTTATTCCGTGAGACTTACCCTGACGGCCAGATTTTGGTGCCGGACCCGCGCCGCATCGCGCAAATGGGCCGTAATCCTTATGTTGGCTATGATAGCTCGGCCCGGCCCTTCTTGTTCCGCGGTGAAATTCCGGACGACATCAACCCGATGATGCGCGTGGCGCTGGTGCAATCACCCACCCCCGTTGGCGTGACACTGCCGCTGTTGCAGGAAATGGGCGAAGTCATCCATGAAGATTTGATCTTCCGCTGGTCGGCGGGCCAGGCCTCTGCGCTGGACCGTGGCGATATCAGCCAAGGGCGCGACGTGGGCAATATTGAAGTGGTCCGCAAGACGGAACAGGGTGAAGAGCCCGTGGTGCATGAAATCACCTTCGCCTTTGCTGCCCGCGCCTTTATGGACGACCTGAAAATATTACAAAAATGACCTCCCTAGTTGCTTAGACTGGCGGCATCGTTCTAAGACTGACGATGCCGCTTTTTTGGGAGATCAAATTGCACGACAGGATTCGCCTATTTTTATCTGCGCTTTTGCTGGCGCTTTGCGGCAGCGTGACTGCGCGCGCCATTGATCCGGCTTATCAGCCCCAAATGGAGCGATTGGCGGAGATTATGGGCGCCCTGTATCACCTGGATGATTTGTGCATGCGTTCAGGCGTGGACTGGCGGAATGAGTTGGCGGAGCTGATGGATTTGGATGAGGTGGATGAAGACCGGCGCGAACGGCTGGCCGGCGCATTTAACGCCAATTACAATGACTTTCAGCAATCGCACGTGCGCTGCACCGATTCCGCTTCACTTCTGACGGCTCGTTTTCTCGAGGAAGGGGCCAAAATCAGCTACGATATCCACATCCGTTATGCGGAATAATGTGGATTTCTTCGCCAAATTAACCTTTATTAAAGAAGCTTGGTGTCCGCGCCCAAAAGCCGTGCTACAGCTTGGGTGTCAGGAGAAATTTATGTTTGAACATTCACGCACGCAATCGCTGTTTGAACGCGATGATGAGGAGCGCCAGCTGGCGCTGCAATATCTGGCTGAAGCTTGGCGCAATGCCGATGTGGAAGGCGTTGAAAAAGAAGCGCTGGCCCATGCCGCCCTTTTTGCTGCCATTGCCACGCTGGTGGAACAATATGGCGAAGCGCCGATTGCCAAGCTGCTGGAAAAATTACCTGGCCAAGTTGAGCTAGGCGAATACACTGTGGATCGCACGATTCAGTAAATCGTCTCTCGACGAAAGGCAGCGAAATGATGAGATTCCTTGCATCTTCGACCATTAGTGCTGCCTTGTTGGCAGGTGCCCTCACCGCACCTGCCATTGCCAGCACCAGCGGCAATAGCAGCAACGCGAACAGCGAGGTCACCTCACAATTCGGCCCTGCTGATCCGAGCGACGATCAGATCATCATCCCACCAAACGAAAACGCCGATGCGCGCGCGGCGGCTTATGACAATCTAGAGCCGCAGCGCGATTTATCCGTCTTGCCCCCAGAGGTAGCGAAAACCCGCGATCTTTTGATGGATGCGGCCCGCTCCGGTGATGTGGAACGTTTTCGCCCCATCATAGATGCACAGCCGGACGCACCGCAATTCAGCTTCGGCGTTGTAGATCAACCCATTCAATTTCTGCGCGACAGCTCCAACGACGGTGAAGGCCTTGAATTGATGGCCATTATGTTGGAGCTTCTTGAAGCCCCCTATGCGGTGCAGGATTTGGGTGATGGCCGTCCGAAAATGTATGTTTGGCCTGCTTATGCTACCCACAATCTGCAAGGGTTAAGCGATCAGGAGTTGGTTGAGGTCTACAAGATTGTGAGCCATCTGGACGTCGAAGAAATGCGCCTTTATGGCGGCTGGTACTTCTTCCGCGTCGGCATCGACGAAAACGGCGTCTGGCAGTTCTTCGTTGCGGGTGATTAGGATAATAGCCTCGGTTTTGCCGGGGCTTTTTTGTGCTGTGAGAAATGGCAGGTTTGCGGACCCTTTAGACATTCGCATGCCGTCGCAATCGAGGCACGCATGAGCCAAAATGCTGGTCATGGTCAACTATCAACCTTTTTGAGTGCGCTTTCCCTAGAACGATGGCAGCATACTCGATGTAAACATTGAAAAAGATTACTAGTAGAGGTTGAAACATGGTTTGGCCGTTCAAAAAGAGAAAAACTTTTGTGCAATCAAATGCTTCGCCAGTTCAACAAGTTGAGAGATTTACGAAACATCTCGGATTAGATTTAACACCCTACGGTGCGGGAGTTGCTCTGTTATCAACCGAGAGTGGCTACTCGCCTGCAGAAACAGCTTCTCATTTTGCTGTAGTTACCATTGCTCGCGATATGAAGGCAGCAATGGATGATATTGAAGATATGGTGAGTCTGGTACCGCGAGGATATGCAATACTTGAATGCCTAAAGGACCTAAAAGACAAAGGGTTCATTCGTGAGGAACTCTGGGCAAACGACGCAACTGCAATCGGAAAAATCATAAATCCAAGTTCTGAAACGGAAGAATGGATCGAGCGTATCTTAAGCGACCCCGTAGTCGCAAAAGAAGCGGTTGCAATAAGCCGAATTTAGGCATCGCAGTCAGTATAAAATTGCCTAGCAGATTTTCTAACTTTGGCCTCAAAACGGACTTCGAAGTGATGCAGAAAGTAAACTTCGCGCGCTCAGCCAAAACACCCGCCTTGCCTCATATTGCCTCGCCGCATAAACCCCTATCTACCCCGCCATGCTCTTCGCAAAACGCATAAGTTCACCTATATGGTTGTCAACCAATTCGCCTAACGTGTCACATGGTGGCCGCCCCGGACCTGATCCGGGGCCAGTTTATGCGGTTGCAAGTGATCCCGGCTCAGGGCCGGGATGGTGTTGTTAACGGATGGGGCTTTAGCAAAGCACCTACCACCCCGGACTTGATCCGGGGTCAAACGCTCGATCCGCTGTCCGACGGAGTTATTCCGCCGCCATGCTCTCCGCAAAGCGCATGGGCTCGCCCTTATGGGCATCCACCAGCTCGCCTTCCCACATCACGCGGTGGCCGCGCAGGATGGTGCCGACGGGCCAGCCTTGCACCTTCACGCCATCATAAGGCGTCCAGACCGGTTTGGAGGCGATCCAGTCGTTGGTGATGGTTTGCTCGCGGTTCATGTCGACGATGGTGAAGTCGGCATCATAACCCACCGCAATGCGGCCCTTATGGTTGATCTGGAACAAGCGGTTGGGGCCATGGCTGGTGAGGTCCACAAAGCGTTCAAGGCTCATGCGCCCGGCATTCACATGATCCAACATGATGGGCACCAGTGTTTGCACCCCGGTCATGCCCGATGGGGAATTGGGATAAGGCTGATCCTTTTCCTCTTTGGTGTGCGGCGCATGGTCGGAGCCGAGCACATCGACAATGCCCAAATCCACGCCGCGCCAAATGCCGGCGCGGTGCTCGGCATTGCGCACTGGCGGGTTCATCTGCACATAGGTGCCCAATCGGTCATAGGCCGTTTCGTCCAAAGTGAGGTGATGCGGGGTGACTTCCACGGTGGCCACATCTTTGTTGGCGGCCAGAATATCCATTTCATCGGCAGTTGAAATGTGCAGCACATGGATGCGCTTGCCGGTTTTGCGGGCGAGCGCAAGCAGGCGCTTGGTGCTCTTCACCGCCGCTTCCACATCGCGCCAGACCGGATGGCTTGACGGGTCATTCTCCACGCGCAAATGCTTGCGATCATTCAGGCGCGGCTCGTCTTCCGAGTGGAAGGCGGCGCGGCGGCTGATGGCGGAAAGAATCTTTTCCACCCCATCGTCATCTTCCACCAGCAGCGAGCCGGTGGACGAGCCCATAAACACTTTTACCCCGGCACAGCCCGGCAGCTTCTCGAGCAGTGGCAACTCTTCCACATTGTCGTGGGTGCCGCCAATATAGAAGGCAAAGTCGCAATGCATGCGGTGGGTGGCGCGTTTGATCTTGTCTTCAAAAGTGGTGCGGTCAATGGTCAGCGGGTTGGTGTTGGGCATTTCAAACACCCCGGTCACCCCGCCCATCACCGCAGCCAGCGACCCGGTTTCAAGATTTTCCTTGTGCTCTGCGCCCGGCTCGCGGAAATGCACCTGAGTGTCGATCACGCCGGGCAGGATATGCAGCCCCTTGCAATTGATCGTTTCCCCTGCCTCTGCGTTCTGCAAATCACCAATATGGGCGATGCGGCCATTGATCACGCCCACATCTGCTTGGTGCACCCCATCATGATTGACCAGCGTTGCATTGATAAAAATTTTGTCAAATTTCGCATTCATGGTGGTGTGCTCTTTGTTAGATGATATGTAGGTTTCATTCGGTTTAACGCGATGCCCCCACAAAGGGCAAGCCAAGTGAGAGGGCCTATGCCAACTATTTTCAAACTTGATCGCAAATTGATTTCCTTTTCCGGTCCTGATGCGGAAAAGCTGCTGCATGACACGCTCACCGCCAATGTCCGCGCGTTGGAGGAAAAGACCTGCCAATGGTTCGCGCTGCTGTCGCCGCAGGGCAAAATCCTGTTTGAAGGGCAAATCTTCCGGCTGGGCGATGCCCTTTATACCGATCTCGATTCGGCGCTGGTGGATGATTTTTTCAAGCGGATGCGACTTTATAAGATGCGCGCCAATGTGGAAATGGAAGCGGTTGAGGATATGGCCGTGGGCTGGTCCAGCGAAGAGACCGATGAGGCGTTTAAAGATATCCGCCCCGGCATGGGCTTCCGCCATTACGCGGCCATAGGCGATGCCGAGGATTGGGATGATGGCACCGCAGCCTATACGCAAACCCGGTTTGAAAATGGCATTGCCGCCTGCCCGGCTGATTTCGAGCCCAACAGCTTTTTCGCCCACGATATCGGCATGGATTTGCTGCCCGGCGCCATTGATTTCAAAAAAGGGTGTTATATTGGCCAAGAGGTGGTGTCACGCATGCAGCATCGCGGCACCGCGCGTAAGCGCATTATGTGCGTTTCGGCCGAAGCGCCCTTGGACGCGCCCGGCCCCATCGAGGCTAATGAGAAAAAGATTGGCGATCTGCTGAATGTCAGCGACCGGTTGGGGTTGGCGCTGGTGCGGACCGATAAAGCCAAAAAGGGCGCCACTTTTTTGCACGGGGAGCAGCCAGTTCAGCTTGCGGCGCCCCACTGGGCCAGCTACGATTTGAGCGATTCTTAAACCTGCGCACAATTCCGGAGAGCCCTCCCCCATGGCGAAATCGCAACCCCGTGCATGGCAGCGCATGCTGTCTGGCCGTCGTTTGGATTTGTTGGACCCTTCGCCGCTGGATATTGAGTTGAGCGACATTGCCCATGGCTTGGCGCGTGTGGCGCGATGGAATGGGCAAACCAATGGCGACTATGCTTTCTCTGTGGCCCAGCACTCGATTCTGGTGATGCATCTGGCGGTCGCCGCCAATCCCAAATTTGACGGGTCGGCGCGGCTCTATGCGCTGCTGCATGATGCGCCAGAATATGTGATGGGCGATATTATCTCACCTTTGAAAGCGGCGATGGGCGGCGAGTACAAAAAACTTGAAAACCGATTGCTTGGCGCAATCCATGTGCGTTTTTCTTTGCCCGCCAATCCGTCGGCCAGCGTCGTGAAGCAGATTAAAAAGGCCGATCAGCAGGCCGCCTATTTTGAGGCGGTCAATCTGGCCGGATTTGAACCGGCAGAGGCCCGCAAACTTTTTGGCGAGCCAAGCCTTGCGAGCTTTGATATGCCGGACTTCGAAAGCCTTATTCGCCCCTGGCCCATCCATGTGGCGCATGAGCAATTTATGCAAAACTTTTCTGAAATCTCCGGCCCTGCCGCACGCTAACCCGCAAATGCCCTGCATTTAACTTCGACTGCGTCGCTTTTTTTGCCGAGCAACAGCGTCCCGTTATGGCGCATCTGTTAACCATTTCTTAAGCATTGCTTTGACCGCGCATGGCAATGGTTGATAAATCCTTAAACAACATATTTTTAAAAAGGATTCATCATGCGCAGCTCACCATTTTCAAGCTTCCACTTTGGCCCACTCGCCTTTTTGCTTGCTGTGACCGGTGGCGTAGCTCTAGCTGAAATGGGGCCGGAGTTTGTGCGCAGCGTGCAAGCAGGTGCTGATGAAATACGGGATGAACAGGCACCTCAACCCATTGATTTGACCCAGTTCGTGCGCATCAATGATGAGCATTTTCGCATCACGGCGAACGATAATGTTGATATGGAACCGTTTGCCAGCGCCACAGTGCGTAAGATCGGTTATGGCAATGAACACGATGTCCGCATCGCCTACACCAGCACTGGCACCTATTCAACCGATGGCTTTGCCTCATCCAGCGTGATGTATCCGGGCATTAAAGCTGAACGGGTATTCCCGTTGGTGCCCGGCGTGACAGATGGCTCAATGACCTATTTTACCAAAGCGGAGCTGCATCAGCGCCAGGTTGACCTGATGCACAGCCCATCTTCCATCGTTTACTATTACCAATCTATGGCAAAGTGATCGCGCAAAACCCGAATTAGCCGCGTTTGAAGCGATAGAATATGTGCGTCCCGATTTTGGTCATGCGCTTCAGGCGCGAGGCCCAATGCGGGTTCACATAGTCGGCGTGATAGTGAGTCGAATTCGACACTTCAGGCAGATATATATCGCCGCGGATCACCTTATGGGCGATTTCCTCTGCGGTGGCCCACGCGCCTTTTTCATTAACACGCTCTGGAATGCCGTCACAGGCGAATGAGAACTGGCAGCGATTGCGCCAAGTTTGATTTTGAAACACGACACCACAAATTGTGTTGGGATAGGCCTTGTGCTTGACCCGATTGCGTACGACCTGAGCCACGGCCACCTGGCCACGATATTTTTCGCCACGCGCCTCAAAGTAAATGGCTGTTGCCATGCACCACTTTTCACGTTTGTCCGCGTCCATGGACGCTTGCGTCAGCGGCGCGGTCAAATCTGTTGTTTTGGGGGCATTGTCGCGCGCATAGGCCAGCTTTGTTGGCACTTTTACTGGGAATGGCAGGTTGGGGTCTCGATCGACGGCGTCCGGACCATTTTCGGCAGTGCCTGAAATCGCATCAATCGCTTTAAGCGCGGCCATTTTGGGCATTTCCTGCGGCGCAGCGACCAATTCCACATCTTCGCCTGGCGTTCTCGTCTTTTTTGGGGTGTCACCGATGGCAGCCACCATAATTGGGTCAGGCATTTCCACTTTGGGTGCCCTTGCCTCCGCCAGTTTGAAGCGCGTCTGGGCAAAGCTTTGCGCCACCTCCATTGCGGTCGGGCCGCGACGCCGGTCGGTTTTGGCATCGCGATTTGGGCCGACAAAAGCGGCCGCAACAGAGAAATTTTCCAAAGTGGGTGCGGCTTCACGTGATGCCAGCAATTTGTCGATCTGCATAGGATCGATAAACAACTCAGCGCTTTCGTCCAACCGTTCCAGGGAAACGTTGGTAAAAGCGATCATCACCGTTGCAAAGCTCAATATCGCGCAAAAGCCATTATATAGCGGCTTATTTTTTACGCGCCCCTGCCCTTTCGGGCCAGCCATTTTCAAACTCATTTTTTACTCGATGCTACTCACAGGCATAAACGCGCCGTGGGCCTAGTATGTCGAATCTTGGTTTATGGGGAGTAAACGCGAATCACGGTCTGAATGTGGTTGGTTTGCAGCGCTGAAAAGGAGATTATGGGGCTAAATTTTGACCCTTTGGTAAATAAAGGCCTAAATTGCTGCCTGTGCCAAGGCCAAACGCGCAATGGGAATGCGGAACGGGGAGCAGCTCACATAATCGACATTGAGACCTGCAAAAAACTTCAGACTCTCCGGATCACCCGCATGTTCGCCACAAATGCCGATCTTTAAATCTTTGTTAGCGGCTCTTCCGCGGCGAATGGCGGTGCGGATCAGCTCGCCAACGCCCTTCTTGTCGATGGTGACGAACGGATCGGCATCATAAAGTTTTTTGCGTTGATAGGCCGCCAAAAATGCTGGCGCATCGTCGCGCGAAATCCCGAAAGTAGTTTGGGTCAAATCATTGGTGCCAAAAGAGAAGAAATCAACATGTTTGGCAATCTCCCCGGCGCGGATCGCGGCACGGGGCAACTCAATCATGGTGCCAACGGAGTATTTGAATGTTTCGGAGGGCGACATACCCAATTGCTCCATCAGCGCCAGAATATGGCTACGCACCCAGGCGACCTCTCGCGAAGAAGAAACAAATGGCACCATGATTTCCAGATTGACCGGCACATCATTGGTCTGTATCGCCGCATTCCCACCTGCGACCAGCGCCTTGATCTGCATTTCCAGAATTTCAGGGTAAGATATCGCCAAACGACAACCGCGATGCCCCAGCATCGGGTTCACCTCAATCAACCGCTCCAGTCGCCGCTCAAAATCACTAATTTTGAGCCCGAGCGAGGCTGCGGTCTCTTGAACCTCCTCCGGGGTGCGGGGCAGAAACTCGTGAAGTGGCGGATCAAACAGGCGCACCGTGATGGGTCGCCCCTCCATTTCGGTGAACAGCTGGGCATAATCATTGGCTTGATATTCCACTAGCCCTTGCAGCGCCTCCACCCGATCATCCAGATCTTGGCTGAACATCATGCGGCGCAGCGCCACCATGCGTTCCGCGGAAAAAAACATATGTTCGGATCGCGCCAAGCCAATGCCCTCTGCTCCAAAGGACAGAGCTGTTCGCGCACCCTCGATGGTTTCCACATTGGTGCGCACTTCAATGGTGCGGCTTCCATCCGCCCAATCCAGCAATTTACCCAAAGCGCCGCCAATATTGGGCTGTGTCAGCGGCAACGCACCGGCATAGACTTCGCCCGAGTTTCCATCAATAGTTAGTTCCGCGCCTTGCGTCAGGGTGCGATCACCCAGTTGCAAAGTGCCATTTTCCATGTCGATCACCAAAGAGCGCACGCCGGAAACGCAGGGTTTGCCTGTCACCCGCGCGATCACCGCTGCATGACTGGTGATCCCGCCCCGGGCGGTGAGAATGCCGTTTGCAGCCTGCATGCCCTCAATATCAGCTGGTCCCGTTTCGAGACTAACCAGGATACAATCCTTGCCCCGCGCCTGATAGCGCGACGCATCCTCAGCGGAAAAGACAATAGCGCCGCTGGCCGCGCCGGGGGAAACGCCCATGCCGACTGAGAGCGGCGATGCGCGTTTTTTACTCTTTAAACGAGCGTGCAGCAATTGCGGCAGTCGACCCGGGTCGACTTTACTCACTGCCTGCCTTGGCGTCCAAATACCACGCGCCACTCGATCGCAGGCGGCTTCCAGAATGGCCGATATGGGGGCCTGCACGGGACGCGCCGATAGAAACACCACACGTTTCCCCGCCAGAGCAGCCAGGCAAATCATATGCGTGCCAGCCAACCGATCTACGGTGGCACAGAGCTCCTGCGCCGCGGTGCCGGTAAAACTCTCCGGCAATGCCCGCTCTCCATTGACGGCCGTTGGCCCCATCAGGCCTGAATTGAGGTCACGCGTTTGCATTTGCACCACAGGCTGATCGAAGGCGGCCTGCACGATAACGATCTGCTCGTCCTTCAGATTGACGGCACCATCATCGGCCCAAACCGGGGTGCCGATCTGGTAAGAATCGAATGCCCGTTGAATGGCGCGGCCGAGTGGCTTTTTCACGTCCAGCGCGTCTTTGTCCTTTGCCGGCGCGTCGATGGCCCCGCGCACCCGTGCCAGCCCGGCCAAATGCGTGTGGGCGGCGGTGCGCACCACCAGCTTGGGCGGTTGCTGGCCCTTCTTGACCAATTTGAACAGGGTCGCCACCCAATGGGCGGCCATGGGGCTGCCCACATCGGCGGTTTTCAGATTTTCCCAGGCTTGGCGCGTCAGGCAGATTGTGGGCGCTGTGGGCACACCGGATTGTGCCATGGCATAAATCCAGGCAGCCTTGCCCACGACCAATCGCTCCTGCTCTTTGTTCAGGCGCGGCGGCTCATTGGCCGGCGCAAGCGCAAAGATTTGCTGATTGATGGAATGTGGCACAATTTTCACCCGAGACAAACAGATTCACATTTATTACTATGCGGATCAAATCAGTTCAGGGCAACTGAGCTTTTGTCTATGCCTTGACTTCACCACAAATAGAACGCATCTCTCACCACTATGACAGAAAAACGACCTTTGGAAATAATTCTTTGTGCCCCACGCGGTTTTTGCGCCGGTGTGGACCGGGCGATCCAGATTGTAGAGCTGGCGTTGCAAAAATATGGCGCGCCGGTCTATGTGCGGCATGAGATTGTACATAATAAATATGTGGTAGATGGCCTGCGCGAAAAGGGGGCGGTTTTCGTCGAAGAATTGGATGAAATCCCCGACACGGACGCCCCAGTGATCTTCTCCGCCCATGGCGTGCCAAAATCGGTGCCCGCCAATGCGCAGGAACGTAAAATGTTCTATCTCGACGCCACCTGCCCGCTGGTGTCCAAAGTGCATGTGGAAGCCCAGCGCCATTATGATGAGGGCAAGGAAATTGTACTGATCGGCCATGCGGGGCACCCGGAGGTGATCGGCACAATGGGCCAATTGCCCGAAGGCGCGATCACTTTGATCGAAACGGTCGAGGACGCGGAAAAGTTTGAGCCCAAATCAGCGAATGATTTGGCCTTTGTCACGCAAACCACCCTTTCTGTGGATGATACAGCGGCGATTGTCGCGGCGCTGCAAAAGCGCTTCCCCAGCATCAGCGCACCGCACAAGGAAGATATTTGCTACGCCACCACCAACCGGCAGGAGGCAGTGAAACAGGTCGCGCCGCATGTGGATGCCATGGTGGTTGTTGGCGCCCCTAACTCCTCCAACTCAATGCGGCTGGTGGAAGTGGCCGATCGCGCAGGCTGCCCGAAATCTGGCTTGATCCAGCGCGCCAGCGACATCGTCTGGGCTGACTTTGAGGGCGTGAACAAATTGGGCATCTCTGCCGGTGCCTCGGCACCAGAAGAGCTGGTGAATGAGATCATTGAAAAATTTGCCGAACATTATGACATCACCGTCTCCACTGAAGTGACGGCAGAAGAAAATATCGCCTTTAATGTGCCGCGGGAGCTGCGGGCCTGATAATGGACGGCAAGCCCTTGTTTGAAAGCGACCGGCTGGTGTTTAGCACATGGACCCCAGACCAGCTTGAAGATGTGTTCAGGCTGCACGATGATGAAGATGTTGGGCGCTATTTGCTCGGTCGTCGCGAAACGCGTGAGGACGCGCAAGCCCGCATGAATGAGTGGGCCAAAAACTATGCCCGATTTGGATTTTGCAAATTTCGCCTGATCCGGAAGTCAGATGGTGCCTTTGTGGGTCGCGCTGGCTTTGGCGTGCATGGCCCCCAGAATACACCTGAACTTGGATATGCGATCTTAAGATCAGAATGGCGCAAGGGCTACGCCAAGGAAGCCGCGGTTGCCATCCGTGACTGGCTGTTTCGCGAAACCGATCATGATTTTTGCTGGGGCTTTGCCTATACGGCCAATGCGCCCTCTATACATATTCTCCGGTCCATCGGTATGGTGTTCACCCACACCGAGACGGAAGAGGAAACAGGCAAAGAACTGACGTTTCACAAATATACGCGGGAGATGTGGCGTGGCTGAGCGTGTGACCATTTTTACCGACGGTGCCTGTTCAGGCAATCCTGGCCCCGGTGGCTGGGGCGCGCTGCTGCGCTTTAACGGCAAGGAAAAGGAATTGTGCGGCGGTGAGGCCAACACCACCAACAACCGTATGGAACTGATGGCAGCGATTCAGGCGCTTAACGCGCTTAAGCGTGCCTGCCCGATTGATCTTTATACGGACAGCCAATATGTCAAAGGCGGCATTACCGGCTGGATCCACAATTGGAAGCGCAATGGCTGGCGCACCGCATCTAAAAAGCCGGTTAAAAACGAAGATTTATGGCGGGAACTTGATTCGAAACTTCAGCAGCATGATGTCACCTTTCATTGGGTGAAAGGCCATGCGGGGCATGAAGGCAATGAGCGCGCCGATCAGTTGGCCAATCGGGGTATGGCGCCTTTTAAGGAAAAGTAATAGGCCGTTCGGGTGGAGATCAATTCACCGCGCAAATGGGGTTGCCATCTTTTACGATCACCAGTTGCTGGCCATCATATCGGCGCTGTTGCACCGCATCAAAGGAGGCATTCGCCATCCAGATTTCATTGGAGCAAAAATAGGCCGACGTGCAACTTGTGCTTAAATTGGCCTCACAATCGGCTTTGAGCGACCAGCCCTGTTCATTGCCATTTTGCGCTTGCACTTCATATTGAGCGGCCGAGGCCGAGATGGGCAAAAGGGCCATCACCATCGCTAAAACAATCTTACGCAACTGCATCACTTTCTTCTACTCACCCGCTAACGCCCAGCAGATTAGGCATTTTGAATATTAGCGTCTAGAGATTTGTGGTTAATGAAGTATTTAAAAAATACCAAAATGATACAAAACGCCGCAAACCTTACGGCTTACGGCGTTTACTAAAACTGCAATTTGTTCAAATTAAGGGCTGATCAGCCTTCTAGCTTGGAGAAATTGGCGATCAAATGCATGGTATCGCGCAGTTTTGCCAGCAGATTAAGCCGGTTGACCCGCACAGCCTGATCGTCGTCATTCACCAGCACATTCTCAAAGAACGCATCCACTGGCGCCCGCAGGGAGGACAGCTCACTGATGGCGGTGGCAAAATCATCGGCGGCAATGTTGGCGGCCACCGCTTCATTGATCACTTCGATCGAGGTCGCGAGTTTTTCTTCCTCGCCGGTCTTGAACAGGGTGTGGTCCACTTCGTCCTGATAGCGGCGGCCATCCTTTTTCTCTTCGGCGCGCAAAATGTTGGCCGCGCGTCGATAACCGGCCACAAGGCTTTCCCCCTGCTCACTTTTCACCAGCCCGTTCAGCTCTTTCGCCCGTGCGGCAATGTTCACAAGGCTCACGCCCTTGGCCAAGCCGTTCTTATAGAGCACGGCGCTAAGTACGTCATGAGCGATACCCTGCTCGCGCATTTGCACGGTCAGCCGGTCTTCCATAAAGCTGCACAAGGATGCCAGCACCTCTTCCGCCTCACCTTCAACGGTGAAGCTTTGCATGTGGTCCGCCAGCAGCTGATCAAAGGCAAAGTCCAGCTTGTTTTCCAAGCAGATGCGGATAACGCCCAGCGCCGCGCGACGCAATGCAAACGGATCTTTTGACCCTGTCGGCTTTTCATCAATGGCCCAGAAGCCGGTCAGCATGTCCAGCTTGTCCGCCAGCGCCACAGCGGCTGCGGTCAAATCTTCGGGCACATTATCGCTTGGCCCCACCGGCTTATAATGGTCCTGCAATGCCGCCGCGACTTGGGATTTCTCAGCCTGCGCTTCGGCATAGTAGCGGCCCATCAGCCCCTGCAATTCGGGGAATTCAAACACCATATCGGTCACCAGATCGGCCTTAGCCAATTTGGCGGCGCGTTCCACATCCTGCGTGGGCGCGTTGATCTGCGCGGCGATGGCTTTGCTTAACGCAATCAACCGCTCCACGCGGGCGCTCTGGGTGCCCAGCTTTTCGTGGAAGACCATATTGTCGAGCTTCGACAAGCGGTTTTCCAGTGGCACATTCAAATCGGTATCGTAGAAGAATTTCGCGTCGGACAGCCGTGCTTTGATCACCCGCTCATTGCCGCCCACAATGGTTTTGCCGCCATCTTCCGCATCCAGATTGGAGACAAGAATAAAATGGTTGGCCAGTTTGCCTGTGTTGCCATCGCGCAGGCAGAAGCATTTCTGGTGAGCGCGGATCGCGGTAATCACTACTTCTTCGGGCAGTGAGAGAAACTTTTCATCAAAACGGCCCATCATGGTTTGCGGCCACTCCACCAACCCGGCCACTTCGTCCAGCAGCCCCTCATCTTCAATCACATTGAGATTTTGGGCGAAGGCGAGATTGGCCGCATCGGCGCGGATCATTTCTTTGCGACGGTCAAAGTCCAGCACTACCTTGTTTTGCTCCAGCGCCTGAGCATAATCGTCAAAACGGCGCACTTTGATGGCATCCGGTGCCATAAAGCGGTGGCCATAAGTGATATCGGCGGACTTCAGTCCATCCACCTCAAAGTCGATAATTTCCGGGTCTTCGCCTTCATGACCAAAGGTCGCAGTGATGGCACGCAGCGGGCGAATCCAGCTCAGCTTGCCCGATCCCCAACGCATAGATTTCGGCCAGGGGAACTTCTCAATGGTGCCCGGCAGCAGATTGGCGAGAATATCGGTGGTCAATTCACCCTTTTTCTCGATCACCGCCACATAGAAATCACCCTTTTTTGGGTCACTTTGCACTTGCGCTTCGTCAACTGAGTTCAGGCCAGCGGCGCGCAAAAAGCCCTGGATTGCTTTTTCCGGCGCATCCGTTCGCGGGCCTTTGCGTTCAGTTTTGACGTCTTCGGACGCCTTGGGCAGGCCCGCAATATGTAGCGTCAGGCGGCGTGGCGTGGCGTGAGCCACCGCACCTTCATACAACACGCCTTTTTCCACCAATTGATCGGTAATCAGTTTTTTCAAGTTTTCCGCCGCGCGGCGCTGTTGGCCAGCCGGGATTTCTTCTGAAAACAGTTCAAGCAAGAGTTCAGGCATATTGATGATCGCTTGTTAAAAAGTGTTGATATCAGGGGCTTGATAACGGGCTTACCGCGGCTTGTCCATGGCAAATCCTTTGGCGGCGCAACTCGGTGGCCAATCGGCTTACCAGCCGCCGCCACCGCCGCCGCCGCCGCCACCGCCGGAAAAGCCGCCACCGGAAGAAAACCCGGACGAGGAGGAAGATTGCGGCTTGGCGGCAATCATGGCGGCGCTTATCGATGCGGTGGTTTTGGAGAGGCTGGAGGCCAGTCGGTTGGCCGTGAAGCGTCTGCCGCTATACCAGCCCAAATGCACATCAGCCTTTTGACCGGTACGCTCGGCCACCCGTTTCATCTCATTCTGGAAGTGCTCTGCCCATGGCTTCTCGACGCCCAGCGCAATAGCATAAGGCAAAATCGCCTCGAAGCGCCTCTTGTTCAATTCGGGCTCATCATGCAGGTTCAGCCGCTCTTTTTCGGCCGTTTCCAGGTACATTTTAAAGCCTTCGATCTGGTCCATCACCCTGCGGCCCTGAATGGTGGGGGCCCGCATCAGCACGGCAAATATCGCATTGATTGCCACAATCGAGAGTACGGAAATCACCGCCATATCGCCCTGCCAACTCGCCAGCACGCTTTCGAAAGTGCCGTTATCCCAGGCCGCCTGCAGGGTGTCCCACAGGCCTGTTGTGGTGAACATAAACGGGACAAAATTGCCAATAATCGCAACAATCACAAAGACCTTAGCCCAAGCAAACATGGACCGAGCGGCCATCAGATGCGAAATGCCGGCGGTTGCGGTCATGATCAGCGCCGCCAGCGCCACAGCGATAGGCAACCATATAAAATCGATAATCTCGAAAAACACCATGACGAAGATGGAGAGGGCGGAAAAGATGACGCCAAAGGCGATATAGCCCACATTGTGATTGAAATAAGTCCGACGGTTTTCGTCTTCAATTGTTTCCAGCACTTCATTGTGATTGTCGTGCAAGCTTCCACCAATATCTTTGTTGATCTCAATTTCACCTTTTGAGCGCAACCAATTATAAATGCGCAGTTCCCCCGGCGGCAGCGAGGGCATTGCAGCATTGGTGACTTTGACGGTCGTGTTTTTATCCTCCGTCTCACCGATCACCACCAACCCCTTGACCGCAAGCGAAATCAACGCCGCGATGTAAGCCGGCCATCCCGCTTTATGCCATCCATAATGATGCACATAGTGAACGAGCGCCGGCGAAAAGCCTTCGGGTGGATAAAACAGCGGGATGATCGTGCCCTTCGGTGGATCACGCCCCACGCGAGTCCAAGCGAACACGTTATAGAGCAAAATCAGAATGGCGAAAATGGGCGGAAAAATTTGTCCGCGCATATCGGATAGGAAATAGAGAAAGGCTTTCATGCCTTCCGGCTCAGCGATGGCCCCCTTTTCCAGGGCAACAGCCACACTCATACCCTCATAAGGTGCAAAGGGCCGTGTAGCGGTAAAGGTCAGATTGCCGTCAGTGTTTTGCGTAATGCTCACATCCTGCGTGTCGTCGCCATAGCGGCCGCTATAGGCTGTGTGATCAATAATTCCAGCCCCCGGAGGCAACTCAACGCGCACCACGGCCTTATCGATCGGGAAAGCCCAAAACTGGCCAATGGCATTGAAGTAGAGTTCATCATGATCAGTGCGGAACCGGATCTGCCGGTCCATCTTATATTTCAGCTCGTAAGTGTAGATGCCAGGATCAAGAAATACATCTTCCTCGCCGATATAAAGGCGCTTTCCGCCTTCGATGCCTTCGATGGAAACGTTCTCGCGCGCGCCATCGCGGGTCACCACAACGTCATAGATGGAACCGCGGATTTTACGCCCTTCATCATCCTGCAGGACGGTGGGTATATCGCGAAAGATGCCCCGGCGGATTTGATCGCCCTCGGCCCGCACAGAAATTTGTTCGGTGATTTGCAGCTCGGCGTTGGGCAGCACTTCGATGTTGACGGCATAGGACGTGATCCGTTCAGCCGCGTGCGCGGATATGGCGAGCCACAAGCCCGCCAACACTGCGAGAATAATCGTCTTTAAGCTATGGCAAAACCGATTAGAAGGACACATCTGGAACAGCGCGATCCAATTCATTTTCGAGTTCGAAGTATTCTTCTTGTGTAAAATTAAACATGTTGGCGACAATGTTGGAAGGGAAGCTTTCCACTGTGACGTTTAAATTGCGCACCGTGCCGTTATAATAGCGGCGCGAAAGTTGGATCTCATCTTCCACCTGCTGCAGCGCTTCTTGAAATTCAATGAAGGAGCTATCAGCCTTCAGATCAGGGTAGTCTTCTGCCACCGCAAACAAACGCCCCAATGCCCCAGACAACATGCTTTCAAGCTTGCCGCGTTCTTGGGGTGAAGCATCGCCTGCGCTTTGCACCGCTGCGCGCGCTTCGGTCACGGCCTGCAAGGTTTCACGCTCGTGGGTGACATAGCCTTTTACAGTTTCAAGAAGGTTCGGTATCAAATCTGCGCGGCGTTTCAACTGGACATCAATGCCAGACCAGCCTTCACGCACCAATTGGCGCAGTTTCACCAGCTTGTTGTAGGTGAGAATACCAAAAAAGACGATGACTCCACTCACCGCCAAAAAGATCTGTAAAAAGTCCATTCTTGTCTCCCGCCTTACCGCTTGCCTCAAGCCAATTTTTTTATGTCTTTCAACATCTAAGCGCAAACATTACACGAAAAGCCCGATGCGTCCATATGAGCAAAATAAAAGGGCGACTGATCAACATCAAATCGCCCTTTTTTGAATTTCGATTTACGAGAATACTTTTGCTTTTGCTCAATCACTTTGGCACCGAATTGCTTCTCGCCCAAGGCTCTCGCAGCCATATTGGGGGGCCTGTTCGGGGCCTTTTTGTGCTTTTTCTGCATATCAAGGCTCCTTTGGTTTGCCGCCTTGATATAGGGCGAGCCACCCAACCGTTCAAGCCTTATGCGCCACCCGCTTCCGTATTCAGCCAGGCACCGCCGCAGGCTTTGGCCAGTTCGCGCACCCGCAAAATATAGCTTTGCCGCTCAGTCACCGAAATTACGCCACGGGCATCCAACAAATTGAAGATGTGTGAGGCTTTGATGCATTGCTCATAGGCTGGCATCGCCATTTTGTGATGATTGCCGTTATCACCCGCTTCTAGAATGGCACGGCATTCGGCTTCCGCATCCTTAAAGTGTTGGAACAACATTTCCGTGTTGGCCTGCTCAAAATTATAGCGCGAAAACTCTTGCTCTGCTTGCAGAAATACATCCGCATAGGTGACCTTCTCGTCGCCTTCGCGACCATTAAAGTTCAGCTCCATGATGCTGTCCACATCCTGCAGATAGCAGGCGATCCGTTCCAGACCATAGGTCAACTCACCAGATACCGGTGAGCATTCAAAACCGGCCACCTGTTGGAAATAGGTGAATTGGCTCACTTCCATGCCATCGCACCAGCATTCCCAGCCCAGGCCCCAAGCGCCAAGGGTTGGGCTTTCCCAGTCATCCTCTACAAATCGCAGATCGTGCATTTTCGGATCAATGCCAATGGCATAGAGCGATTGCAGATAAAGCTCTTGCAGTTTTTCCGGGCTGGGTTTCAGCAAAACCTGAAACTGATAATAATGTTGCAAGCGGTTGGGGTTTTCCCCATAGCGGCCATCTGTTGGACGACGGCAGGGCTGCACATAGGCGGCGCGCCACGGTTTTGGCCCCAGCGAACGCAGAGTTGTGGCCGGATGGAAGGTGCCCGCGCCCATTTCCATGTCATAGGGTTGCAAAATCACACAGCCCTGGGCGGCCCAGAAATTTTGCAATGTCAAAATCAGGCCCTGAAATGATTTTTTGGGGTCCAGATGGGCCGGCACATTTTGTTCGCTCATAAACTTGACCTTTGGCAGAACCGCGATCGTGTCGCTTCAATCGGTGTAATCGGGCTGCAACCTAATTGCGCCTTGCCGATTTATCAAGCGGCAGGTGGCCCTTGCGGCAAACTAAATTTTGAACGCAGGCTAATGCTTATTGTGCAATTGCCTGATATGCCGCATGGCCAGCCATGTGAGCGCCAACACAAAAGGCGCGGCAATCGCCAGCACAAAGCTCTTTGAGGGCATACCTTCAATATTCAGCCCGGCCACAATATAGCCGATAACACCCAGCGCATAATAGGTGATGGCGATGGTGGAAAGCCCCTCCACCGTTGTTTGCAATTTATATTGGCTCACGCTGGTATCGGAAATGGCTTTCAGCGCATCCTGGTTTTGCTTGTGAATCTCGATCGACACCTTGGTGTTCAGCAATTCGGCAGCGCGGGTCAGTCGATCCGTCAATGCGTTTAATCGGCTCTGCAATGCAGCGCAGGTGGACATGGCGGGGTCCATACGATTGCTCAAATAGCGCGCCATATTGGTATGGCCAGTCACCCGCTTTTCTTCCAACAGCCCCAGCCGATGCCGCACCAGCTGATCATAGGAATAGCTGGCGGCAAAAAGCGTATTGGTTTCGTTGTGAAAATTCGCGGTTTCCAGCGCCAGTTTGTTCAGTTCAGCCAGAAGTTCCTCATTATTCTCGGAATCAGGTTCGCTGTTCAGCCGCTTGAGAATATTTTCGAGCCCGCGCTCCACATTATCCACTTTGGGGCCAATATCCTGCGCCACCGGCAGCGCCACCAAGGCTAGCGACCTGAACGTCTCCACTTCCAGCAGATAGCGGGCAATCACGCCGCGCCGCACATCGGATATCCCTGCCCCGGCAAATTCAAGTCGGGTGAACCCGTCCTTGTCCGGCAAGAAGTCGGTGGCGATTTCCGCCATCCCCTCTTCCACCTTGGCATAGAAGAGGCTCGCCCGCCGGAACCCTTTGAGGGCGTTTTGATGAATGGTTTCGGCATTGATCAGATCCACCCGCGTCGTCACCAACAATTGCGCCGCCGTGATCGCTTCCAGCCCAATCCCTTGGGGCCAAGGGTCGTCCGGCAAGCTTTCCGGCATCCAGGTGATCGAAACATGTTCGGAATGCAATTGCCAGGTGACGGCATATTCGCCCACCTGATAGCGCGCCTGGCGGTCGGTCAGGAATTGCGGCTTGATCTGGTTTTTGTGGCACCAGCTGGCGAACTCTTCACGCATCTGATCGTGGCGCCCTGGCTCGCGACCGAAATAGGTCGCCACCTTTCGCAATCGGCCTTCGGGGCCGAGCGGCTGAACCGGTCGTGCGTGGATTTCGCCCAGCGCCTTGGCGCGAAAAGGATGGTCGGTGAACTGCAAAGTTTTGTCGTGCATGTGCGCGTGCCTCTTAAACGGGCTTTTTGTAATTGAGCGCGCAAGTTAGTTACAAAACAAGTGCAGCTCCCGCAAATGCGTCAGTCTTTTTTGTCTTTCGGCTTATAGACGCCGGTTTTTTTGTCTTTTTCCAGATCAACAATATTGCCGCGCGCGCGGTCGGATTGATCGCGCGCCTTTTTTTGTTCATCCAGATTTTTGAAATGCTGTTTGAAATTCTCACGAATGCTCTTGATGCCGTAATAGACCAGCACCACCAGCAGAACAAAAACAGCGATACGAAGAAACACGTTTGCCTCTTAAAGTCCGAAACGCGACCAATGGGCCTGCGCCTTTAGGGTTGAAAGCATGTCATCGCTCAAAGATTGCTGGCCGACCTGCCCGCCCAAAAACGGGATACGCGGCATCGAAAACAATCCGCGCTTTTCCTCGATTTTCATCAGCTTGACCTTCTTGCCATAACGCTTTTTCAAAGTTTCATATATGTCGCCCAGCGCGTCAACAAGACCAAATTCAATGGCGCTCTTTGCGGTCCAGAATTCGCCGGAGAACAGGCCTTCCTTTTCTAAGTCCAGCTTGTCACCGCGACGCTCTTTCACATAGTCCTTGAACACTTCATGCACATCGAGCTGCAGCTTTTTAAGCCGGTCCACATCTTCCTGCTTCTCAGGCAGGAACGGATCGAGTGTCGATTTGTTCTCCCCTGCGGTGTAAACCCGGCGGCTGACGCCCAGCTTTTCGATGGCATCGACAAAACCAAAGGTGGCCGAAATTACGCCGATGGAGCCGACAATGGAGCTGGGGTCCGCAATGATCTCGTCGCCCGCTGTGGCGATAAAATAGCCGCCGGAGGCCGCCACATCTTCAATAAAGACCAGCACCTTCTTGTCTTTTTCTGCCGCCAGATCGCGAATATATTTCGCGACCAAACGCGATTGCACTGGCGAACCGCCGGGCGAATTGATGATAATGGCCACGGCGGGCGCCTGTTTGATCTTGAAGGCTCGCTGGAGCAAAGGAGCGGCATTGGCAATATTGATCCGGTCGGGCTTTTGGCTGGCTTCAATGGTGCCGGTGAGGCGCACAACCGGTATTTGCACATTGTCGCGGCCCAAAAGTCGTGCGTGCCAAGGTGCTTTGATTTTGTCGGTCAAATCGTCGTGCATAGAGTTCCCTGTTTGCGCCACAGCGCTTTGAATTTCAATGATTGCCCACAATGTAAGGTTTAAAATTCAAACTACCAGTGCAATTTGTCTTTTCCCATTAAAATGGCTTGCAGTTGGGGTGTGAATTCGCGCCCTTCACTGCCATGCAAATGCAGCGGCGACAAGAGCTTGCAGGGCGCTTTCGATCCCTTATACCCCCGCACCAACACCCGGCTTGCCTCCTGCCCCGGGCGAGATGTGATCGGTAAAATCGTAATGTTGCCCAACCGCCGATCATAATACTTCATCAGCTTTTGCAGCTCCGCCGCACGGTGGATAAAGATCACTTCACCACCAGCCGCAGCACAGCTCACCGCCGCTTTCACCCACCGCTCTAAACAATCTATCGCGTGGGCGTGCGCGCGCTTGCCGTAATTGTCATCAGGCAGTGAAACGGTCTTTTCGTCGAAATAGGGTGGATTTGCAATCACGCTGTCGAAATGGTCCTGCGCCATGCCCTGAGCCACTCGCTCTGGTCCAGAAGACATAATGTCAATCAAGCTATAAGTGCCGCGCGTGACAAAGCCATTGTCGTGCAAATTATCGTGACCAATCTCGACGATTTCAGGATCAATTTCGGCCAGAAGCGCCGTGGATCCGGGGCAGTACGTCAACGCTGTCATGGCCGCCACGCCGACGCCAGCGCCCAAATCCAGCAATGATTTCACATCGTCATCCACCGCCGCGCCGAGCAGGACGCTATCCACGCCTGCGCGAAAGCCCTTTTCGGGCTGGCAAACATTGAGTTTACCCCCTAAAAAAGCGTCAGATGTGACACAATGTTGTTTTACTTTCCCTTGCGGGTGGTCTACGGACATAAGCACATATATGAATCTTAATATCGAATAGAGTTATCTTGTCCGACGATTGGCAACAAGTTTTGTTGAGTTTGACACCAGATTACAGCAAAAATTCGATTAAGCGAATTGGGACATTTGTCCATGGGGCGAAATATGAGTGGCGCACAGGCAATGGCTGATCAGGTCAAACCCAAAGATGTGGTTGACGAGCTGATTGCGTTTACCCGCGACGATATGGAATCGGTTAACGAAATGCTGCTGGCCCGCGTGGGCAGCCGGGTGGAAATGGTGCCCGAAGTGGCGTCTTATTTGATCGATGCTGGCGGCAAGCGCTTGCGCCCGATGTTGACTGTGGCCGCTGCCCGTCTGTTCACGCCGCAAAACACGCATCACATCAATTATGCCGCCGCCGTTGAATTTATGCACACGGCCACCTTGCTGCATGATGATGTGGTGGATGAGAGCTCTAAGCGCCGGGGCAAGCTGGCGGCCCGCATGGTGTGGGGCAATGCTGCGTCCGTTTTGGTGGGCGACTTTTTGCTCGGCCAGGCCTTTATGATGATGGTGGAAACCCGCGATGTGGATGCGCTGGGCGTGCTGTCGCAAGCTGCAGCGATCATTGCTGAGGGTGAAGTGTTCCAATTGTCCAAAGCCAATGATTTGACCACTCAGGTGGACGAATATTTTGCCGTGATTAAAGCCAAAACCGCCGCGCTTTTTGAAGCTGCGACCGAAGTGGGGGCCATGGCCGGCGGTGCCACCGAGGCACAGCGCAAGGCGCTGAAGCAATATGGTGCCGAGTTGGGCATCGCCTTCCAGATTGTGGATGATGTGCTTGATTATGGCGGTGTTAGCGGCACCATCGGCAAGAATGTTGGCGATGATTTGCGCGAAGGCAAAATGACGTTGCCCATTTTGCATGCACTGCAAAATGCCAACCAAGCGGACTGTGATTTCATCAAGGCCCATTTGGGCGACGCAGAAGCGAGTGCTGAAGCTGTTTCGCGCGTCGTCGAGATTTTGCACAACACCAACGCGCTAGAAGACGCGCTGAAGCGTGCCCGCGAACATGCGGATGTCGCCAAAACGCATCTCAAGGAATTTGCCGACCATCCAGGTGGTCGTATTCTGATTGATGTTGCTGATTATTGCGTGGAACGCGCTTACTAGGCGTCTTTTTAAGATCAGGCCACCTGCGCCCTTCGACTTTGCTCCAGCAGATTCCGCCAATCACCGTTTTCAAACTGGCTCAATATATTGAGGGCGGCGCTTTCGCCTTTTGTTTGTTGCTTTAGTGCGTTTAAACACTTCACAAAGCCAGCAAGCCGCTCGGCATCGTCTTTGCCGTCAAAATAAGCCAGTGACCATTCTTCAAACTCTTTGCGATCGATTTCCTGCCGCAACAAAGTTGTGACTTGTTGATGGCGCGGATCAGTGCTCACACGATTATATATCGCCTCAACGGCGACACGCGCGCCTTCCCAAACCTGCAAGAAACATTGGTCATGATAGGCCAGTACCCCAGTGACTTTTACGGAGTAGTTGTTTTTGCGGGCCACGGCCAATAAGTCGCGCAATTGCGCGGGCTCTAGCGGCCTTGTCGCGGCACTCACGTAAATCAGTTGGATGGGTTGCAACATTTGGGCGCGATTCATCTGGCCTCCGGTCAGTCAGGTTGGTTTGACCAAAGTTTAAAATCTGTCTCTTGAGAATTGATCGCTAATTTTGATCAAATGCCACCGAACACCGAAAACCAGTTACAAAACAAACTGATGTCCGACGTCAGAGTGTTGCCGATTGGGCCACCCACGCATGCGGCCAATTTTTGCGAAAGCTTTGTGCCGCCAACATCGCTTCAGCCGAGGACCCGAAGACACCAAAAATGGTCGCGCCCGAGCCAGACATGCGCGAAAGCAGGCACCCTTTTTGCTCCCCAAGATCGGCCATCATGTCAGCAATTTCAGGCAAATACTCTATCGCAGGCTTTTGCAAATCATTTCGGGTGCCTTCCAGCCACATGGAGATGGCGGTGATGTGGCCGAAATCGGCGGCATCGCGCTTAAGTGGCGGGTTTTGTTTTTCGCGCAGTTTGCGGAAAATGTCTGCCGTTGAGACAGGCTTACCAGGATTGGCCAACACCAATTGCAGGGTGGGAAATTCTGGGAGCGCCTCTATATGTTCGCCCACCCCATCCACAAAGGCGGTACGCGAAAGCAAGCACATGGGCACGTCCGCACCCAACTCAAGCGCTATTTCCTTCAGGTCATTGACAGTCAGATTAAGGCCGGACAGCCGATTGGCCAGGCGCAACATGGCTGCTGCGTCGGCCGAGCCACCCCCAATACCTGCTGCGACCGGCAAAGCTTTGATCAGCTTGATTTTCAGCCCGCTGGGCAAGCTATCAGGGAATTTCTGGCGAAATAGAGCCAGCGCTTTCAGCACGATATTCGAGCGTTCACCGCGCAAGCCAGCAGCAAACGGCCCGGTCAGCACCAGCTCGTCTTTTTCAGATGCCTGAACTGTCAGTTCGTCGCACAATTGCGTGAACACGCAAAGGCTTTCCAGCTCGTGATAGCCATTGCTGCGCTGCCCCACAATATGCAGTGCCAGGTTTATCTTGGCCGGGGCGGGCTCATACCATTCCGCGTTAGGGCTGGGGCTCATCGGCTAGTTGCTCAAATCCGCCACCCGCTTCAGGGTGCTGAAATCGCCTTTCAGCTTCTTGCGAATTTCCTCCGCCAACTCTTCATCATCCTCGGTGGTCAATTCCAGAGCGATTGACCATTGATATCTGGCTTCTCGTTTGCGGTCGACCTGCCAATAGGCATCGCCCAAATGATCATTGATTGTGGGGTCGCTCGGGCTCAGACGCGCCGCGCGTTCCAAGGTTTCCACCGCTTCCTCAAACCGTTCCAGCCGGTAGTAGGCCCAGCCGAGACTGTCGACGATATAACCATCCTCAGGGCGCAAGGCCACGGCCTTTTCAATCATCTCCAATGCGCGTTCAAGCTGCATTTCTTGATCGACCCAGCTATAGCCAAGATAGTTTAAAACCTGCGGCTGGTCGGGGTTCAATTCCAACGCCTGTAGAAAATCCTGTTCTGCTTTTTCCCACGCTCCATCCCGTTCATGGGCGATGCCGCGGACATAGTAGAGGTGCCAATCAATGGTGCGCTCGCCACCAGTCATCTCCAACGCCAGGTCATAGGCTTTGGCAGCCTCCTCATAACGTTTGTCGCGCCGCAATGCGTCCCCCAACGCGATTACGGCAGTGAGGTTGTCGGGCATGGTGTTCGCCAGATTGGACAATTTGCGAATGGCTTCGTCTACATCGCCGATTTCTTGCAAATTTTCGGCTGTGCGCACCAATGCTTCCCCATGCAGGGGCGAATCGCGCCCCACCTTGGCATAATGGGCGTTGGCCACTTCAAACCGGTCGGCCCGTTCCATCAAGTCAGCGATGGAGAAGGTGATCAAATCAGATTTGGGGTGCAAGAAGCCGGCAAGGCGCATCATCAGGATCGAAATGTCTGATGCCTGCTCACGCGACAAGGCGGAAGACAGGCCACGCAAGGTTTCAGCAGCGCCCTGCTGCACATTATTGGCCATCCGTCCTGGACGTTTTTTCTGCGCCAGCATTTCGGTCAACGTCTCAATGTTGACGTGCGTCAACCCACGGTCATTATACCGCTTGATAATGTCCAATGCCGCGTCAAATTTTCCCTGATTGCCCAAAAAGCGCGCATAAGCTTCAACAATGCGGAAAACAAACGGATCCGCCTCGTAGGCTTGATCATACAATGCTTCGGCCAATTTCAGATCACCAGACAGGTCCGCCATCAACGCGCTTTGAAACACCAAAAAGTTTTTAAAGCCCGGTTGGCTGATCGGCTCCAGATTTTCCACGCCCACCTGGCCGTTCTTCACGTCGGTGACAGCCCAGGACCAGATCACATTGCCGGTGATGCCAAACAATGAATCTTTAGACATGCCTTCAAGCGTTTTAAGCGCGGAGGCATAGCGCCGTTCCTTCAGCGCCACCACACCCACGGTGATGCGAGCCAATTCATTTTGCGGCTCCACGCTCAATAACTGCTTGGCCACCATTTCAGCTTCTTCAACGCGCCCGGCGGAAACCAGCGCGACAAAGGCACGATCCAGCAACGCAATATTGCCCCAATCGGCTTCCAGCGCATCCATAAAATAGGAGGCAGCCAAATCATTTTGTCGGTCTTCAAACGCGCCACGTCCCGCCAGATAGCTGCCCGAGATTGACGGGTGATAAAGCGAGAATTGTTCGATATTTGTGATGTCTTGGGCTTGTGCGAAACCATTTGTGCCCAACACCATCGCTGACGCCAGAAGAAGGTGGTGCAGTTTTTTTGAACAATTCATCACGTTTGGGATAGCCCTTGTTTGATTTAGATTCGAACAATCATAGATATGGCCCATAGATTGGCTATTTTATGGCCTAGGTGCAAGGATGTGACATTAAATTGCATCAAAAAAATCGTTCACTTGAGACGCCAGGCGCTATGCGCCCCGAATTCAATGGGCTATGAATAAAATATGAGTGAAAATACCCCACCGCCAAATGACAATGCTGAGAAAGGTGCTTTTGCACCTGTGCCTGGCGCGTCGTATCTGGACGCAGATATGGCCAGCCTTGCCAGCCTGTTGGAATGGTACGAGGCGATGGGCGTTGATTTGGCCGTGGATGATGAAGCGGTGGATCGGTTTGCCGCGCCAAAAACTGGCGTCGCTGCCCCAGCTGCAGCGTCACAAACCTCGCAAAATGCGGCACCGCCAGCAGTGAACCATGGATCGGGGCCTATTGCGAACCCGCTTTTGCAGCAGGAAGAGACCAAACCGGCTGCCCGTCCCCAGAATATGGCCGGCAAAGCCGAGATTGAAATTGCCGCAAAAGCGGCAAAGGCAGCAGATAATTTAGAGGCTTTGCGTGACGCATTGATGCATTTTGACGCCTGCCCGCTCAAGCGCCATGCGGACAAGCTGGTGTTTGGTGAAGGCCCCGCCGATGCCGATTTGATGGTGGCTGGGGGTGCGCCGCGCAAGCAGGATGATTTGGCGGGCTTACCGTTTCAAGGCGCTGAGGGTGCGCTGCTGGAAAAAATTCTCGCCGCCATCCAGCTCGATTACAGCCAGGTTTATCGAACCAATATCTTGCCGTGGCGTCCCGCGGGCGACCGACGCCCCTCGCCCATTGAACATGACTTATGCCTGCCGTTTTTCCAACGGCAGGTTGGGCTGATCAAGCCAAAATTCATCCTCTGCCTTGGCGAACAAGCAGCGCACGCAATTCTCAATCAAAAGGGCAGCATTTTGCGCCTGCGCGGCCAAGCCCACACTGTTGAGATTGATGGGCACCGCGCCCAAGCCTTCGCCACGCTGAACCCGTCCCATTTGCTGAACAAGCCAGCGCAAAAGGCGCTTGTTTGGCATGATATGCTCAAGTTTAAACGCGCTCTTCAAAATGAGAGCTAGTTCTCAATCGGAATTCCTATGTTCAAATTTAATCTTGATGAAACCAAAACACTGATCCCGCTCCACATCGCCATCTTGGCCGTGTCCGACACGCGCTCGCTGGAAAATGATGATAGCGGCGCGTTGCTGAAATCCATGATCGAAGAGAGCGGTCACAAGGTTCTGGATCGGCAGATCGTCAAGGACGATATTGAGGCCATTCGCGGCATTGTCGAGCCTTGGCTCAACGATGCGAACATCGACGTGGTGATCACCACCGGCGGCACCGGCTTTGCCAAGCGTGACGTAACACCGGAAGCTTTAGAGCCCTTGTTCGACAAGCGCATTGATGGCTTTTCCGTGCTGTTCCATCAATATTCTGCCGCCCAGATTGGCACCTCCACCCTGCAAAGCCGCGCCACCGCCGGTTTGGCTCGGAACACCTTGGTGTTCTGCCTGCCAGGCTCCAAAGGAGCGTGTCGTGATGGCTGGCAGGGCGTGATCAACTATCAATTGGACAGCCGCCACAAGCCGTGCAATTTCATCGATAATATTCCACGGCTCAATATGGCGCCAGACCATGACTGACGGGGCTTCGCGCCACTTCTTCCCGCGCTGATTTTGTTAAAATCGCGTTAAATGTTCTTTTTTTGTTCTCCAAATCGTGCTAAGAATCAGGAACACACTGATTTGAACTGAGCGCGCATCTTTGCGCCAAAGGCACGGAGACTAAAATGGGAATGAACGCAGTATTTCCGCCCTCACCGGAAAGCCTGGCGCGCATTGCGAAAAGCAGCGATGCGGATATGTTGTCTCGCAGCATCATCGCGCCACATCTTAATCGCGGGCGCGGGGCTCAATCCAACCAGACTTCAAAGTTTGAACGCTTTAGCCGCGAGAATGTTGAAGATGGCTGGGGCAATCTTGACGCGCTGGAGGCGGTCAAAACCACTGTGCGGGACGAAAAGTCCAAATCGATCATCACCAAAAATGACTCGCCGGACATTCATTTCGATCGCTCGATCAACCCCTATCGCGGTTGTGAGCATGGCTGCGTTTATTGCTTTGCCCGCCCCACTCACACTTATTTGGGCCATTCGGCGGGGCTGGATTTTGAGCGTGAGCTTTATGCCAAAACCAATGCAGCTGAGCGGCTCTATGAGGCGTGGCTGAACAAAAAATACAGCGTGAAGCCGATCGCCATTGGCACCAACACAGATCCCTATCAGCCGATTGAGCGCGACAAGAAGATCATGCGCGCTTTGCTGGAAATGTTTGTGGCGCATAAGCACCCGATCACCATCACCACCAAATCCAGCCTGATTGTTCGAGATCTGGATTTATTGACCCAATTGGCCAAGCAAAATCTGGTGCATGTCACCATGTCCATCACCTCGCTGGACCATATCCTATCGCGGAAATTGGAACCGCGCGCCTCCTCGCCTGCGCGGCGGCTGGAAGCGGTGGAGCTGCTTAGTGCTGCAGGCATTCCGGTTTCAGTGGCCGTCGCGCCAGTCATTCCTGCGATCAATGATGCGGAAATCGAGAAAATTTTGGCGGCAGCATCGGCCAATGGCGCGCAAAGCGCCACCATGATCATGTTGCGCCTGCCGGGCGAAGTGCGGCAATTGTTCCGCGAATGGCTGTTGCGGCATTTCCCGGATCGGCTGCGGCATGTGCTCAATCTGGTGCGCGATGTGCGCCAGGGCCGCGAAAACGACCCGCGCTTTCATTCGCGCATGGCCGGGCAAGGCCCCTATGCTTTCTCGCTGCAACGCCGATTTGACCTGGCGATCGAGCGCTATGGCATGAAAAAGCGCATGCCGCATTTGCGCACAGACCTGTTTACTCCGCCAAAAGTGGAAGACCCGCAGCTAAGTCTGTTTTAGGATTCCCCTATCCTTCGGCCCTAATGCCAACAGACTTGGCTCCCCTACCAGAGTGCCCGCCCCAATTGTCGTGCCCCCGCACGGTACTCCAACGCCTTGGGGCGGCACTCTGGATATTTTTGAGGCGAGATTGGATTCTTAGAATGGCAGCCATCTCAAGCCAGACTGCCCAGTTCGCATATAGACAAAAACACATGCGCAAATGGCCAACAGAACATAGGGACCGATACTCATGGAAAACCAGGCGTTGGCTTCTTTATAGCCGGCAAATATCGCCAGGTTTGCGGCCACATTGAAGGTGAGGTGGATCATGACAGCGGGCAGGATTGATCCGCCCGAGATCGTATAGGCGGCACCGATAATGATGGCATAGAGCATAACATGCACGGCAAACAGAGGCAGCGCAATTTGCGCGTGCGGCGAGTCGATTGCCCAGAGGGGCAAGTGCCAGATCAACCAGATCACGCCAACCATCAGCGAGGCCTCAAGCCAGCCAAATCTTTGATTTAAATGCTCTTGCAGTATACCGCGCCAACCAAGCTCCTCGCCCAAAGGCCCGAGGATCAGATTGAATCCAACAAGTGCAACAACCATACCGACACTAAGGGGAGATGTTGCGTCTGGTGCGAAAGGGCGCAAGATGATCAATACGAGAACGGGCGCAACAATCAGCAGCCAGACCTCTGGCGGAATGGAGGAGACTTTTATAAGGCGCGCCAACAAATCTGATAGTTGACCATTTCGCGCGCTCACGATCAGCGCGGCCAAAGACGGCCCCCATACCATGACCAGCCAGAAGGGAAGTCCGATCAATGTTTCAGGCGACCTAGCAGCCGGAATGGCCCAAATACAGGCAAAGCCCGCAAGCGATATGGCAAAGGTTAGGCCTAGAAAGAAAACTGGCATCATGACGTGCTCACTTTTTTCAATTCGGCGATGGTTGAGTGAAGCTGGGTTGGGTCTTTTAAGAATGGCACCAGGGCTTGAAGCGCTGTTGCCGCAAAACCTGCTGCTTGCTCATCCGTCCAGTCCCCAAGGATATGACGGCGATTGACATGCGCGTTCACCGTTACAAAGAGCTCAGACACATGTGCGGCATCGAATTCGGGAAGAATGTGCTCCTGCATTTTCTTGCCAAGTACTGGGGTCAAATGACGGTCAAAAGCCACCTCAAGGCTGGAGAGATAGTCTAATCGCTCCTCTGGCGCATTAAGATCCGCAACAATGCCGGGATCATTGCCAAGATGACTGGACCCAAAGTCTAAAAGCACTGCAATGGGCCAAACTTCAGACTCATCAAGCACCCTGACGAGCCCCAGCACTTCTTCCTCAATCAATGCATCAAGCACAGCACGCTTATTGCCAAAATGGTGGTAAAGCCCGCCGCGCGAAAGCTGACACTCCAGCCGAATATCCTCCATTTCCGTACCCGCATAGCCGCGCGCCGCAATCAGCAGTCGCGCTTTGTTCAATATGTCCTTACGGCGGTCAGTTTTGCTCAATCGTGTTCGCATAAGGATGTATATACCGACATGTGTCGGTAAATGCAACAGGTAATTCTGACTTACTGGCCGCAGGTTCGCATCCAACAACCAACGTCACCATAGCCGCCCCGGACTACATCCGGGGCCAAAGCAGCAATGATGATATCCGCAAAACCAACCGCGCCCACCACGTCATCCTCGGGCTCGGTCCGGGGATCCAGGCAAGCGCCAACCAAGACCCCAATCATTTAGGTATTGCACAGTAGAAGTTCCCAACTGGATTCCCGCCTACGCGGGAATGACGCTGTGCGTTGAATCCATGCAAATAGCCCAACCCACAACATCAAACCGTAATGCCCTCAGCGACTTCCTTAAATCGTCTGATAAAACGGCCGATATATCCCGGTAAAAACCTCTTTCGGGCGCAAGGAGAAACTGCCGTCCACCACTTTTGCCTTCTTAATCCGATCAATCCGAAAAACCCGCGACGAGTCGCGCAAATGGTCCCAGGCGATGATGTACCAGATGGGCCAGTTGAGCAGGATGAATTGGGCTTCGATCACCCGGGTGCGGCGGGCCATGGCTTCGTTTTGATAGTCGATCTCCAAAAGGCTTTGCTGCAAAAAAGCTTCGGCGATGGATTCGGAGATGTGCTGCGGCGGGGGCGTATATGCGGAGAGTATAGATTTGTTGGCATTGTCGCCGATCATCACCCGCTTGCGGATATTGCTGACGGCGCTGCGTTGTTTTTGTGGAAAGGCTTGAAACAGCTTTTGCTTGATGGCTTTAAGATTGCCGGTGAGCAGCGGTGACTGCAGACTTTCCACAATGGCGAGGGAAAGGATCAGCTCGATCACTTCATAATGGCTTAGATTAAGCCGCTCGATGCCCCAGCGCCCATCCAGTCGAATGCCGCCGCCGCGCCCCCTGTCCGACTCGATGGGATAGCCTGCCTCTTTCAACGCCGCCAATTCCCGCATCAAGGTGCGCTGGCTGACGCCCAATTGCGTGCGTAAATCAGCGGTTGTCCAATGGTCTTCTGATCGGAGCAATCCCAAAAGCCGTGTGCGCCGGTCTGCGCGTTTTTCAAAACTTGAGTCTGCCATCAAACAAATATGCCAAATAATGGCATAAATATCCATAGTGTCCTCAAAGCGAGCCAATCTCGCGATAAAGACCAATGCGCGCCCCAGCGGCGCAGAACGAACAGGTGAATAATGGACACGATGATCAACTCAACCAATTTCCCACCCCCCACCATAATCGCTGTAAATGGTGTGGAGCTTGAGGTGTTTGAAGCCGGCCAGGAAAATAAGGGCAATCCGATTGTGCTTTGCCATGGCTGGCCCGAACATGCCTTTGCCTGGCGGCATCAGGTGCCTGCCCTTGTGGCGGCGGGCTATCATGTCATCGTGCCCAACCAGCGAGGCTATGGCAATTCTTCCTGCCCGGCGGAGGTGACCGCTTATGACATAACCCACCTCACAAACGATCTTGCCGCGCTGCTTGATCATTTCGGCTATGACGAGGCGATTTTCGTCGGCCATGATTGGGGAGCCAATGTGGTGTGGTGCATGGCCCAGTTGCACCCGAAGCGTGTGCGTAAAATCATCAATTTGGCCCTGCCCTATCAGGCGCGGACGGAAAAGCCCTGGATCGAGTTTTTGGAAGAGATATTTGGCGGCGATCATTATTTTGTCCACTTTAACCGCCAGCCGGGCGTGGCCGATGCGGTGCTGGATCAAAATACCAAACGCTTTCTCCGCAATCTGTTTCGCAAAAATGTACCGCTGACGCCGCCGGAGCCGGGCAATATGATGATCAATCTCGCCAAGGCCGAAGAGGCGCCGGGCGATCCAGTGCTGAGTGATGATGAACTAACGGTTCTGGTGCAAAGTTTTGAGCAAAACGGGTTCACCAGCAGCATCAATTGGTATCGCAATATGGACCGCAACTGGCACATCTTGGCCGATGTGGACCCGATCATCAAACAGCCCACTTTGATGATTTATGGCGAGCGGGACATGATCCCTAAATCGGAAAATCTCTCTGACTTTGTGCCGAATGTGGATGAGGTCAGCCTTGATTGCGGCCACTGGATTCAGCAGGAAAAGCCGGAGGAAACCAATCAAGCCATCTTGGAGTGGCTGAACAAGCAATAGTTCCGCCCGGATCAAAAAAGCCCGCCGGTTGTCCGGCGGGCCCTTGCTTTGGCCGAATGGCCTTAGCCTTCTTTCTTAATTTCCACAGAGTGCGGATATGGAATGGAAATGCCTTCTTTATCGAACGCTTCTTTCACCGCTTTGGTCATGGCGAATTTCAGGTTCCAATAATCCGCTGCCTGACACCAAAGGCGCACCGAAATATCAACGCTGCTATCGCCCAAATTTGTCACGCGCAGCCACGGTTCTGGCGTATCCATCACCCGATCGTCGGCTTTGGCCAGATCTTCAATGATTTTCATCGCCTTGTCCGCATCATCATTATAGTCAATGCCAAAAGTCAGATCGCACCGGCGGGTGTTGTGATGGGAATAGTTGGTAATGATTGCGCCCCAGGCCTGACCGTTTGGGATAATGATCTGCACATTGTCAGGTGTGACCAATTCGGTCACAAACAGATTGATGTCCACGACCGTGCCCGCAGTGCCGCCAATATCAACGAACTGGCCGTTTTTGTAAGGACGGAAGATGATCAGCATAAAGCCGGCAGCCAAATCAGACAGGGTGCCTTGCAGCGCGAGGCCGATGGCCAGCGTGGCGGCGCCCAAAACGGCCACAAGCGATGTGGCTTCAATGCCGAACAGGCCGAGCACGGCAATGGCCACCATCAGCAGAATAACCCACTTGGCAATTGCCGCAGCGAAATTGCCAATGGTGCTATCGATACGATCGTTTTCAGCCACCTTTTTGCGCACCACACGTGAGACCGTGTTGGCCACAATCCAGCCGATCACAAGAATGATCAGCGCTTTGATTGCATTGATCACAATCGGGCCATACCCAATTGCCATTTCGGACATTTGTTCCATTTTTCGATTTCCCTGCTGCTTTGTTTTTCTTGGAGGATTTTGGGGGATTAAAATCTTGTTCCCCAAACCATAACAGGGCATAGGCTGAATGCAAACCGGTCGAGCAAAGGGTTCACACTTCACTTGCCTCCTCGACTATGGCACAAATTGCCATGACCAGACCCGACTCATCATCGACTTCACAATCAGATTTATTCGGCAGTCCTGATCTGTCGCTGGAGGACGCGTTCCGTGCGCAGGGCAAAATTGTGTGCGGCGTGGATGAAGCTGGACGCGGGCCACTTGCCGGGCCAGTGGTTGCCGCGGCGGTGATCCTTAATCCCGAAAACGTGCCGGACGGGCTGAATGACAGCAAGAAACTGACCATGAAGGTGCGGGATCGGCTTTATGATGAGATTTTCCTTAGCGGTGCCCAAGTTGGCATTGCCAGCGCGCCGCCGGAGATGATCGCCACCCACAATATTCGTGGCGCCACCCTGTTGGCCATGCGGCGGGCTGTGGAAGCGCTTGCGCAGCAGCCGCACGTCGCCCTGATTGACGGGCGAGATGTGCCGCCCAATCTCCCTTGCGCCGGGCACTCTTTGATCAAGGGCGATAGCCGCTCCCTCTCCATCGCCGCCGCTTCAATCATCGCCAAGGTGACCCGCGACAGGGCCTGTGAGATTATGGAGCGCGATGCCCCCCATTTCGGCTTTTTGAAACATAAAGGCTATGGCACCAAGCAGCATTTGACCGCATTGATTGACCATGGGGCTTGCGATCATCATCGCAAAGATTTCAAGCCAATCGCAGAAATAATTGCCAAAGAAAACTGATTCAAAACAGTGCTTTAGCGGCGCAATCTCATTGTTTACTTTTGGTTTACCATAAGATTTAAAGCTCGCTTAACCCTAACAAATTACAACTGGCGAGGTAGTATTGCGTTAGGGTTAAGTAAATGTTGCGTGAGTTGGGTTCCGAGGCGCGGGATATGGCGCTAGCTTCTGAGGAAGCGAAAGAAGTTTTGCCGATCGACACCATTCTGGTTGGCGATTGTATTGAACGGATGAATGCCCTGCCCGCCGGATCAGTTGATCTGGTGTTCGCCGATCCCCCCTATTTTCTACAATTAGATAAAGGGCTTACCCGCCCCGACCAATCCAATGTGGCCGGGGTGCATGATGATTGGGACAAGTTCAACGATTTCGCCCATTACGACCAATTCACCCGCGACTGGCTGGCCGCTGCAAAGCGCATTCTCAAGCCAAATGGCGCGATCTGGGTGATCGGGTCTTACCACAATATTTTCCGCGTTGGCGCTGCCCTTCAGGATCTGGGCTATTGGATGCTGAACGACATTATCTGGCGCAAGTCCAACCCGATGCCGAACTTCCGTGGCACGCGATTTACCAATGCACATGAGACACTTATCTGGGCAAGTCGAAGTCAAGAATCAAAGCCGGTCTTTAATTATGACGCGCTGAAGCAGGCCAATGATGACACGCAGATGCGGTCGGACTGGCTGTTCCCGATCTGCACCGGGCAAGAGCGGTTGAAGGACGAGAATGACGAAAAGGTACACCCGACCCAAAAGCCGGAATCGCTGTTATATCGGGTACTTATGGCCACAACCAAGCCGGGCGATGTGATCCTTGATCCGTTTTTCGGCACCGGCACGACGGGCGCTGTGGCCAAGAAATTGGGCCGCCATTTTATCGGCATTGAGCGCGAGAGCGACTATATCAATGCGGCGCTGAAGCGCATCGCCGCCATCAAACCGCTGGACAAGGTGGTGTTGGAAACGGTGAAGGGCAAGCGCGCGGAAAAGCGGATTCCGTTTGGCTCTTTGATCGAGCAAGGCATGGTGGAACCAGGCGCTATCTTGTTGGATTCAAAAAAGAAATTCAAAGCGGTGGTGCGGGCCGATGGGTCACTTTCATGCGAGGGGCATGAGGGTTCGATCCATAAGGTGGGCGCCGCGGTGCAAGGGCAAACGGCCTGCAATGGCTGGACCTATTGGCACATCCAACAGGGAAAAGACCTTGTTTTGATTGACGAATTACGCGCGGACATTCGCTCGCGCATGGAGAAATTATCAGCCTGACCTCCAGTACTGCATACAGGCAACCTCGATGCCGCTGGTCTAAGTCAGATCAGCGGCTTTTTCTTTGGGCAGGTGAAATCGGGGTAAAAACTCCAAAAAGTTTTAGATTATTTCAGCAAATTTCAGTTTTCTCTGACTGCATTTATATAGCCGTGTGCCAAAAATTGTGCGCGGGTGAAGATTTGGTCCGCATCTGCGTTGTGCGTGGCCAAAATCCCCTCGATTAATCCGTTTAAGGCGAAGATTAAATCACGCGCCACCATATCCGCATTCGGCACTGAGAATTTGGCGAGCAATGTCGAAATGATGTCGGTGAGTTCTCGCTTGAAGTTGAAGCTTTCATCCGCGAGAGGCAGAAAGCTCTCGGCATAATCGAGCGTGCGCCCCACCATCGGCCAGCTCAGTTGGTGGGCGATGGTCACGCGCAACAGATTGTCCAATGCCTGTTCCAGCGTAAGGTCAGCAGATTGCGCTGCCGCGTCTGCCAATGCATCGCTTAATTGGCTGCGCTTTTGCCGGATCAGTTCGATTAGGATTGCGTCCTTGCTCGGGAAATATTGGTATAGCGTGCCCACGCTGACCCCGGCCACATCGGCGATGTGGTTGGTGTTGAATTTCTCCAACCCTTGCTTTTGTAAAATGCGAGTGCTGGCCTGCAAAATTGCATCAACAGTTACACGTGCGCGGGCTTGGCGCGGCCGTTTGCGAGGACTGGCGGGTTGTTTGGCGAGCGAAGACAAATGCGAGTTTCCAAAACTGAGTAATTACTCAATTATCACACTCAACGATTTTTTGTAAATGAGGTGTGGTGATGGGATTTGACTTTTCGGGCTGCAAGGCGTTGGTGACCGGCGGCGCGCGGGGGATCGGGCTGGAAATTTCGAAACTACTGATCGCGCGGGGTGCTCAACTTATTGTGGTGGGTCGCAATGAAGATGATTTGCGGCGGCTGCAACAGCAATTCCCTCAAGCGGTGACGCCCTATGCTAGTGACCTTGCGGAGGCCAAAGCGGTTGACCAGTTGATTGAGCATCTGCTGACCAACCATCCGGACCTGAATGTGCTGATCAATAATGCCGCGCGGCAGGTTGAGATGAATGTGCTTGCTGGCGATGCACCACGGAACATTGCAGATGGGCGCGACGAAATCGCGCTCAATCTTGATGCGCTTATCTCTTTGAGCCTTGGGCTGCTGCCGCAGTTCGCGCGGCAAGAGCGAGCGCTGATCTGCAACATCAGCACCGGGCTGGCGATTGCGCCGAAAGCGGCCTCCCCCGTTTATTGCGCCACCAAGGCGTGGGTGCGCCATTTCACCCGCGCGATCCGCTATCAATGTGAGGATGAAGCGCCGCAAGTTCAGATCAGCGAAGCGGTGATGGCGCTGGTGGATACGGAAATGACCAGAGGCCGTGGCACCGGAAAGATTTCACCACAACAGGCAGCGCTTGAGGTGGTGAATGGTCTTGCCAAAGGGCGAAATGAAATCTGGGTGGGCAAAGCCAAATTGCTGCGGTTTTTAAACCTGCTGGCCCCGCCCATCGCCGCGAGAATTTTGCGCTAATGACTATTTCAATGCCTTTTGCAGCACTTTTTTGAAGGCGGTGGGCAAGGCTTCGCCCTCGACGGTTTCACCTGGTTGCCACCACCCTTCTGCCGCCGGGGGCGTGTCGCTTTGGATGAACCAGACGGTCACTTCCAAGGCGAAATGGGTGAACACATGGTCGATGGTGCCGCGCTTGTGCCAGTCTCCGGCAAACGGGAACTCGGGTTCGGTGCGGTCGCCAACCCATTCGCTGCCCGGCACTTCCGTCATGGCGGCCAAGAGGCCCTTTTCCGGGCGCTGACGCAGGAAGATGTCGCCCCGCTGATTTTGTACCACAAAGGCATGGCCAAAGCGCTGGGGCTTTGGCTTTTTCGGCGCGGCCACCGGATAGTTTTCCGGCGCGCCGGATTTGCGGCCCGCGCAATTTTCGGCGATGGGGCAAATCAAGCAGTTGGCGCGTTTTGGGGCGCAGATGGTGGCGCCCAAATCCATCAGGCTTTGGGCAAAGTCCCCGGCCCGCTTGGGTACCGACCGCGCCACCACTTCGCGCACAAACGGCTTTTGATCGCGCACCGGCGTGTCCAAAGCGGTATAGCGCGCCACCACCCGGTCCACATTGCCATCCACCACGGCCACCTGCTCATCAAAACAAATCGCGGCGATGGCGGCGCTGGTGTAGGGCCCGATGCCGGGCAGCTTCTGCAATTCTTCGGCACTGGCGGGGAAGATGCCGTTGTGCTCTTCAACCAGCACCTGGGCGCAGGCATGCAGATTGCGGGCGCGGGCATAATAGCCAAGGCCCGCCCAGGCTTTAAGCACATCGTCGCGCGGGGCGGCGGCCAGATCAAAAATAGTCGGCCACTGCGACGTGAACGCGGCGAAATATTTCCCCACCGTCGGCACTGTGGTTTGCTGCAACATAATCTCCGACAGCCAGACGAAATAGGGGTTGGGCAACACCCCTTTTGCCCGCGCCTGCGGCCCCACGCGCCATGGCAATGTGCGGGCTGAGCGGTCATACCACTCGAGCATCGCTTCCGCGTCTAAAGTGGGGGCGTTTTTCCCCCTAGTTTTTGAGATTTTTTCATGCATGATGGGCACTCTACTGCGTTGCGCCGCTGGCTCAAGCCAAAAGCACCATTTGTGCGCAACATATTTGAACGGGCACCCGATGGCAGAGAAGAAAAAAACCAGGCCGTACAAACATTGGAACCGCGCCAAGTCTATTTCGGAATTGGCCGAACGGGCGATTGAACCGCTGGCGCAAAAGCGCGGCTTTGCTAATGCCGAATTGTTGACCCGTTGGGCGCATATTGTGCCCGAACCGTTTGACCAATCGGTGATCCCCGACCAACTCAAATGGCCCCATGCCGGGCAGATTGAAGGCGCAGCCGGCGCGATACTCACCGTAAGCGTCGACCCCATCTACGCCCTCGCCTTCACCCATGAAACCGACATGATCAAAGGCGCAATCAACCGCTATTTCGGCTTTTATCTGGTGGATAAAATCAAACCATCCCGTCGCCCGTTTCTTCCACAGCAGCAAGAGGACACCCGGCCTCAGTTGCGGCCGCTGACGCCGAAGGTTGAGGCGGAACTGAATGCAGAGCTGGATGGCATTGAGGATGCGGAACTACGCGAGGCACTGATGAAGCTAGGGCGGGGGCTTAGGGGGCGGGGTTAGTCAAAGAGGCATCTCTAGTTGTGGGGAGTGTGGTGGATGAAACGTGCCTACGATTAAAAACGGATTTGGGCTGAGACCATGCCAACGTTTTGTTGTTCCTAAAAAGAAGTGTAAGTCTTTCTTTTTTGCAAAATCATTTAGATATTTATCTTTGACCATCTCTGCTGCTTGCTCGGGAGTATGACCTCTGTTTGTACATGATAGATAAAGCTGGCTTGTTTCCCAATCATCAATCTGCATTTTGCTCGTCCTACCGACAGCATCTTCGAATTCGTATAGAAATCTATATGGAATTGCTGGCATGAGCTCAAGCTCAGCCTGTTCGCCGCTGGAAAACAACATGCCCTGTTTTGCTAGCTCCTGAGCGGCTGCTCGCCGATCCTGCTTCTCGTTGGTTTTTGGCTTTACCAGGAAGTTTCGGATTTTTGCTGGCTTGAAAACACAAAGTGAGTAACGATTTTCATTCGCATCTCGAATGATCTCATCGAGCCTCGTTCTTACCACGTTTTTTGATAGTATCAGTCGCCTGCGCTCAGCCCAGTTGTTTTTAGTATCTATCTTATTTAATGGTCTGATAGCATCGATGTTGACTGGGCGAAAGCTCTCTGGACGTAAGTCCGTATCATTCCTCACGAGGTCCAATTCCACCCACTGGTACTTTGAGTACTGTGACTCTTTACCTAACAAACGAAACGGTGCTGGATAAATTCTGACCCATGAGCCATCCTCACGAATGCCCGCTGTACAAACGGTTTCTACATACTTTTTGGAGGTAACCGGATAGGTCTTTACGGTAATTAGTATCTTTTCGATTGCCATAACGACTAAATATGGCGCAGCACAACCTCGTAATTAGAAGCTGCAACAACTGAATTTGCAACACGACTTCTATGGCACATACAATGATCAGCTTCAAAACAGGTTACTGCAACACGTTTCCTTGTATTCAGTTTTTCTAATATAAATTTTACTTCAGTATCAGCATAAAAGAGCACTTCTTTTTCATATTTGTCAAAAAGTTTCTTGTAATCATCTATGTTATTCAATGACTTCCTATCCACTGAGTTTATGCCAAGCTCAGGGATATGTAAGTAGTCGACACCTAACTTAGAAACAGCATCAGACAAAGTGCGTTTTGAAAAACCATATTTGCGGCTTATTGGGTTCTTTCGAACGTCAATAAGTAAGGAAACACCCTTAGCAACCAGTCTATTGAGGTAGTTGTCAATAGATCCCCCCTCGTAGCCAATAGTGAACAGAACTTTCTCATCGCCATCAACCGATGGCTGCATTTTTTGAACTTCTAGCAACTGAGCCGGATTTAGAACTTCGTCTGCAATCTCGCTATTGATGGCATAATAGGGATATTTTTTGTAGACTTCGCGTATCAAGTCTTTACCAGAAATTCCACGATACCTATCCGCAAATAGGTTTACTTTATTAGAAACACTTTCGTCGATATCAATATGAACGTCATCAATACCTTTCGATAATTTCCAGCTGTCGCCCTCCAGCACACCCAGTTCTTTGAGTTTTCGCCTGTCAGCATAGGACTGAAAAGAGAAGCAGCCGTATCGATAGGGTACAAAGTCGAAACTTTTCTCCTGCTCACAAATTCTCGTAAACAGAAATAAATATTTCTGAAAATCTACATTTTTAAGTTCACCGCCGAATGCTTTTAATAGCGCTAAAAGCAGCTTCTGGCGGTTGAATAGTTTGATTCGTTTTACGTCATTCATGGCACTTTAATAATGGCAATTGGTAAATATTTAAAGCCACCTTTGACTTGATGTGTAATGCGTTGTCATTGCAATCATCTATTCCTCATCTCACCGAAATAGCAAAGAATTGCTATCCTCGGGCATTTCTCATCGGTGGAGTAAAGTCGTAAAATGACGCGGGTGGGGTTGATTGGTGCAGTACCACTTCGCCCCTACCCCACCGCCTGCCACGAACCCGGGGCTTGGCCGGTCCAGCGTTTGAAGGCGCGGGAGAAGGCGCTGGGGTCGGAGAAGCCGACGAGGTAGGCGGTTTCGTTGGCGGAGACTTTTTTCTCGGCCAGATAGTGACAGGCCATTTTGTGGCGGAGATCGTCGCGCAATTGTTCGAAGGAGATGCCTTCGGCCTTAAGGCCGCGATAAAGGCTTTGGCGAGAAAGGCCCATTTTGTCGGCCACCTGATCCATGGTCAGTTCGCCCGTATGCAGCACGGGGATCATGATGCTTTCGGCCCGGCCTTTGATGGTTTTGCTGCTTTCCAGCTCTTTGAGCAACGCATCGGCATGTTTGGAGAGAATGCCGAAGGCATAGCGGTCGGCGTAATCGGTTTTCACCGTAAGCCAAGAGGTTTCGATTTCCATGGCGTTGCGGTCTGCCGCGAACTCGACCGGGGCCTGCAGCACCCGGTCATAATCCTTATAATGAGCGGGCCGCTCGTGGGTGACCTTGATGCGTTTGACAAAGGGGGTGTCGCCAAAATGGCGGCGGAACTCGCAAATGAAGCGGCCAAAGGTGCTTTCGGTGAGTTCGGGGAACTCATTGGGGTTCAGCCGCGTATCTTCCAGCCATAATTCTTGACCTTCAGGCACCAGGGCGAAGCGCTCGCCTGCAGTGCCAATATCCACCTCGGCCACAAGCTTGCCATAGCGATTGAGCTGCTCCAGCGCCTCGCCCATATTGGCGGTGGATTCAGCGATCAACCCGACAATGGAGGTGCGGACAAAGGGCATGTCCCAACAATAATCCAGCGAGAAGGCGGGATTGTTCGTGTGTTCGGCGCCCAGCTGCATCATGCGGCGAAACTTTTCCATCGGCACGCGGTTATCCGCATCGGCGAAAATGGCGTCGTCCAAGTCGACAGCGGCCAATAGCACGGAACGCGACGCGCCCTGATCTACCGCATAATCCAAGATTGATTTTAGATAACCAGCTGAAACGCTGCCTTTTTCCATCATTTCGCCCCCCGACTACGCCCCATATCTTAATCTGGTGATATGTGGGGTCAATAAAATGATTTCTCAAGTCATTTGCGCCCTGCCCAATGAAGCTTATGTGCAAGCCACGTTAATTGTGCAGGATGAAAATGATGAATGTGAAATTGCAAAAAGCCGGCGGCGTGGCAGGCATTGTAGCTGGTGGCACCTATTTGTTTGGCTTTGGCCTGTTGCTCGCCGTGTTGGCCCCGGCGGGGTATTTTGAAGGCGAGGCAGCGGACAAGGTTCAATTTATGATCGACAACACGACCACGCTCGCCGTGTGGAATTTTGTCATCTGGATTATGAACAGCTTCGCCATGGTGATGCTGGCCGTGGCGCTTTATGATCGACTGAAAGGCGGCGCGCCGACCTTGGCGGCCATCGGATCTGCCTACGGCTTGATCTGGGCCGGGCTGATTTTGGCGGCAGGCATGGTGTCGAACATCTCACTGGCGGCGGTGACGGGCATGGCGGCAAGCGATCCGGACGGGGCCGCAACGCTTTATCTGGCGCTCTCGCATGTGGAAAACGGAATTGGCGGCGGCAATGAGTTGGCCGGGGGCTTTTGGGTGCTGGTGATTTCGCTGGGGGCGTTTTTGTCAAACCAGCTGCAAAAGCCGCTGAATATTTTGGGCATGGTGATCGGCACGGCGGGTCTTTCCACTTTAATCCCAGCGGCATCAGAGATTGGCGGTTCGATCTTCGGGCTTGGCTTTATCGTCTGGTTTATCTGGGTCGGTGTGTATTTGCTGCGGAAATAAGCAGCACATCACTCAAATGTGAGGTGGGGGCAGGACGGCAATAGCGCCCTGCCCTCTTGCTGCCATCATTATTATGTGTAAGTTGCCATCAAACAATAGATGGAGAGTGGAACGTGGATCTTTCTCGCAGACATATGCTGATGGTTGGCGCCGGGGCCGGTGCCTTTATGCTGGCCGGGTGCGACAACAATGGCGGCAATGCCCAGGCTGAGAACAAAAGCACCGTCAATACAGCTGACAACGAGACCCCAACGGAATATGCGCCGACCGGCGATTTGATGAAACCGCTGGCGTTTGAAGATCGCTGGATCGGCAATGAAGACGCAAAAGTGACCGTGATCGAATATTCATCACCCACTTGCTCGCACTGCGGCACATTCCACAATGCTGTATATCCAGAATTCAAAGAGCAATATATCGATACCGGTAAAATCCGGTTTGTGGTGCGCCCGTTCGTGCGCAACATCCTTGATGCTGTTGTTTATATGCTCGCCGCAAGCGAGGAAGAAGGCGTGAATGTGGATTATTATGAGATCCTCAAAGTGTTCTTTGCGACTCAACGCACTTGGGCTGCCTCTGAAACGCCGCGTGATGCAATTGCCGAAATTGCACTAAATAACGGATTTACACAGGAAACCTTCGACGCCAGCTTGACAAACCAAGCGCTTTTTAAGGAACTAGAATTGTTGCGGACCCAGGCGATTGAGGAATTTAACCTGAGTGCGACTCCATCGTTCTTTGTGAACGGCAAGTTGATTGAAGGGGTAGTGCCGCTTGAAAATTGGGCTAAAGAGATCGATCCACTTCTTTAGGCCCTCGCACTTCGAAAAACGAGGCGCGAGATGAAATTTTCGCGCCTCAAGCTTCTCGGCTTTAAAAGCTTTCCCGACTCCACAGAACTGCATCTGAAATCCGGCCTGACCGGCATTGTGGGCCCCAATGGCTGCGGCAAATCCAATCTGGTGGAAGCCCTGCGCTGGGTGATGGGGGAAAATTCTTATAAAAATATGCGTGCCTCAGGCATGGATGATGTGATCTTTGCCGGATCGTCCAGCCGCCCCGCTCGCAACACGGCAGAAGTCAGCTTGGTGTTGGACAATAAAGACCGCACCGCCCCTGCCATTTTCAACAAAGATGACGAACTGGAAGTGACACGCCGGCTTGAGCGGGAGCACGGCTCCGTCTATCGCGTAAACGGGCGCGAGGTGCGAGCGCGTGATGTGCAGCTTTTGTTTGCCGATGCTTCCACCGGGGCGCACAGCCCGGCGCTGGTGCGCCAGGGGCAGATCGGCGAATTGATCGCGGCCAAGCCAGTGCAACGACGTGCCATTTTGGAAGAAGCGGCGGGGATATCCGGCCTGCACTCACGCCGGCATGAGGCCGAATTGCGGCTGCGGGCGGCGGAGAACAATCTGGAGCGCGTGGACGATATTATCGGCCAAGTCTCCACCCAGCTTGAAAATTTGAAGCGGCAGGCACGGCAGGCCACGCGCTATCGCGGGCTTTCAGGCGAAATCCGCAAGGCCGAGGCGACGCTGTTTCACCTGCGCTGGGTGAACGCCAAGGTGGCGGAAAAAGAGGCGCAGGCCGAGCATCAACGGTTGGTGAATTTGCTGGCCGACGCCACCCATGTGGAACTTGGCGCGCGGCAAAAGCTGGAACAGTCGGAAGCCGAACTGACGCCCTTGCGGCAGGCAGAGGCAGAAGCGGCGGCAGCATTGCAGCGGGTCAAAATGGCGCTGGAGCAGTTGGAGGCCGATGCGCGGCGGGCGAAAAACCGGCGTATTGAGCTGGAAGGCCGCGCGCACCAGGTGCATGCCGATGTGGAGCGCGATGAGACGCAGGTGCAAGAAGCCAAAGAGTTTTTGCGCGGGCTGATCGACGAGCAAAAGGGCTTGCTGGCGGATGAAGAGGCCGAGGCGCAGGATATGGCCGCGGCGCAACAGGAAGCCGAGCATTCCGGCCAAGCGGCAGAAGAATTCGAGAAGGGGCTGAGCGCTGAACGCGACAAGCTGAGCAATTTGCGCGCCCACAAGGCCCAAACCGAACGTAGCCTGAATGATGCCCGCACACGGGCCGAAAAGCTGGCGCGGCAATTGGCCGATGTGCGCGAAGAAGCGCGACAGGTTGTGGCCAAGTTGCAGGAAGATAAAACCATTCAACTTCGCGAGCGCGAGTTGGAAGAGGCCAGAGCGAAGCTGGTCGCCAGCGAGCACGCGGCGGATGCGGCTGAAGCGCAAGTGGAACAGGCGCGGCAAGCGATGGATGCGCTGGCCGAGCCGCGCAGCAGCGCCAAAAGCGAAGTCACCCGGCTGGAGGCGGAAGCGCAGGCCATCGACAAAATGCTCAATGTGCATGACAAATCGCTATGGCCCGCCGTGGTGGATGCGCTGCAGGTGGCACCGGGTTATGAGACGGCACTGGGCGCAGCGCTGGGCGATGATCTGGACGCGTCTTCTGATGCAGGCGCACCGCTTTACTGGGCCGGGGCCGAGGTGGGCGCTGATGACCCCGCCCTGCCCGAGGGCGTGACGCCGCTGAGCCAGTATGTGACCGGCAGCAATTTGGTGACACGACGGTTGAATCAGATCGGGCTGGTGGAATTTGCGCACGGCAAGGCCCTGCACAGCCAATTGCATGTGGGCCAAGCGCTGGTAACGCTTGCGGGTGATTTGTGGCGCTGGGACGGGTTTGTAGCGCGGGCGGATGCGCCAAGCGCGGCGGCACAGAGATTGGCGCAGCGCAACCGGTTGCAAGAGATTGAAGCGGATTTGGCCAAAGCCAAAGCAGCTGCGGCAGAATTGGACACGCAATATCAAACGGCTTCGGCCAAACTGGATGCGGCCAAGCAAGAGGCACAGGCCACGCGCCAAGCCTATCGCGAGGCGCAGCGGCAGATCAATGTGGCGCAGGGCGCGCTGGACGCGGCGCAAAAAGGTCTGGTGGACCTGACCTCTCGTCGTTCGGCACTGGAAGAAGCGGAAATTCGACTGAAATCCAGCCAGGACGAGGCGCAGGCTGCGGTGACCGATGCCGAAGCTGCGCTGGCGCAGATTGAGGATGAGAGCGCCCTCACCCAACAGATTGAAGCGGGCAACCAAAAATTGGCCGAGCTGCGACGCGTGGCCAATGATGCACGGATGCGGCTGGCCGGGTTTGAGAATGCGGCGCGAATGCGCAAGCAGCGGCTGGAGCGCATCGGGGCCGAACAGCAGAAATGGCAAAACCGGCTGAACGATACGCAGGCGCATCTGGATGTGCTGGCGAAACGCAAGGCAGATATTGACGAGCAGTTGGCGCAATTGGCCAGCGCGCCGGACCAGTTCAGCGACAAGCGGGCCAAGCTGGAAGATCAGATTGAAGATGCGGCTCACGCGCAAAGACGGGCGGCGGACAAGGTGGCTGTGGCGATGGAACGCCAGCGCAATGAGGATAAGGATGCCCGCGATGCGGTGGCGGCGCTGTCCAAAGTGCGCGAAGAAATCGCACGGATTGAAGAGCGCCTAAAATCCCTCGCCAGCCAGCGGATGCAGATTGAGCAGATGGTATCCGAGACGTTGGACATTCCCGCGAGCCGTACTGCTGAAGTGGCAGGGCTGAAGCCGGAAGCGCCCCTGCCCGAAATCGACAAGGTTGACGCCAAGCTGGACCGGCTGAAACGCGAACGTGAGCGGCTGGGCGGCGTCAATCTGCGCGCTGAACAGGAAGCCACGGAAACCGAAGAACAGCTCGATATTATGGTGACCGACCGCGAAGATCTGATCGCGGCAATTGCCAAGCTGCGCACGGGCATTTCCAACTTGAACCGCGAGGGGCGCCAACGGCTGAACGAGGCATTTGAAAAGGTGAACAACCACTTCAAAGACTTGTTCACCCAGCTGTTTGGGGGCGGCACAGCAGAACTAACTTTTGTGGAAAGTGACGACCCGCTGGAAGCCGGGCTTGAGATTATTGCGCGGCCGCCGGGCAAAAAGCCGCAAACCATGACATTGCTTTCAGGCGGCGAACAGGCACTGACCGCCATGTCGCTGATCTTTGCGGTGTTCCTGACCAACCCGGCCCCCATCTGCGTGCTGGATGAGGTCGACGCACCGCTGGACGATGCCAATGTGGAGCGGTTCTGCAATTTGCTAGATAGTATGCGCGAGAAAACCGACACCCGCTTTGTGACCATCACCCACAACCCCATCACTATGGCGCGCATGGATCGCTTGTTCGGCGTGACCATGGCGGAAAAGGGCATCTCCAATCTGGTCTCCGTGGATTTGACCACAGCAGAGAGTTTTTTGGAGGATGTGGGGTGATTGGGTTGGCCCCGGATCAAGTCCGGGGCGGCAGGTGAAGCTTCTTATCAGACAACGGCTTCAAGCTCCCCCTCACCTTCCGCATAAAGCCCCAGTCGGGCAAGCTGGGTGAGCGCAATCTCCTCAAGCGGGTCGCAAGTGGGTAAGGTGCGGGCGAGAAGATTGATCTGCTCCAACAGCGCGAAAAGCTGATGTCCATGTTTTTCACAGTCGGTGGTGCGGGGCAAGTCTTTTGCGGCGACGGCCCATAAACAGATTTCGATCAATCGTGCGATGCGATCTGCGTTGATTTGCAGGAGCAGTTTGCGCAGCGCTGGCTCATTGTCGCGCGTTTCAATGGCGAGGTTGGTCAACAGACAGCCTTTGCGGTCGGGATCGGCGCGGTGCGCGACGCACATCTCACGTATCAAAGCGGTGAAGAGATATTTCACATCGATTGGCGGCTCTGCGACCACCAATGCGATTTGCGGTGATTGTACCTCATAATATAACACCAGATTTTGCAGCAGGGCCTCGCGGCTGCCGAATGCATTGTAAAAACTCGAGCGGGTCAGCCCCAAACAATCGGCCATGCCCTTCACACTCATCGACGACAACCCATGCCGCCAGAAGCGGTCCAGTAATATTTCATAGGCATCTGTAAGGTGAAAGGATTTGTGCCGGGCCATAATGCTCTCAAGTTGGATAGCTTATTTTTATACATATATGTACAAAATTCAAGCACTTGCCGAATCTTAGCTATGGCCAGTCCTCGGATTTATGTTCAAAATGTGCGCAAAGTTAAATTCGCGGTAATTTTGCCGCAGCAAAAAGATTCGCACACTCTCATTTATCATTTATATTCAAGACCTTAACGCAACACCCATAATCTTGACAGCAAAATGGCAAAGCCCTATGTTGCCCCCGAATTTGAGGGGCACTCTATTTTGTGCGTAAAGCCAGTTTTGGCGGGTTGGTAAAATGTCCAATTCTGATGAAAATGGCGCCAAAACAGACGCCCCGAAAGGTTTGGTTGGTGGTCCACCCACTGGCGATCTCGATGCCCGCATTAGAGCGGCACGGCAACGAGGTGGTTATGGTGAATACAAGACTGAACCTAAAGAGCACCTATCTGGTCACGCGAAGGCGGCGCGGTTGGGCACCGAGTTTATCGCAGCGATCATTGTGGGGGGCTTTATTGGTTATTTTGCCGATATGGGTTTGGGCACATCGCCCTGGCTTTTATTGGTGATGGTGCTGGTGGGCTTTGTTGCTGGTGTGATGAATGTTGTGCGATCTGCCGCACGCATGAATGCCGAAGCGATCATCACACCGAAGATGGATTTAGGGCCGGATACGCATCGCGATGATGCTGACGGAAAATAGCGATAAGGGGCTGGGGCGTGGCAAACGATCCAATTAAACAGTTTAAGATCACGGACATTTTCACCATTGGTGGCGAAGGCGAAACTGGCGGTTTTGAAATCGCGTTCACCAACTCTGCCCTTTTTATGGTGCTGACTGTTGTCGCGATCTCAGCATTTTTGATCTTGTCAACCCGCGGTCGCGGCCTTGTGCCGGGGCGACTGCAGCTTCTGTCCGAGATGATGTATGAGTTTGTGGCCAATATGGTGCGATCGAGCGCAGGCACGGAAGGGATGAAGTTTTTCCCATTTGTGTTCTCGCTGTTCATGTTCGTGCTGGTGGCCAACCTGTTTGGTATGGTGCCTTACTTCTTCACAGTAACCAGCCATATCATCGTCACATTCGCCCTCGCCATGCTGGTGATCAGCGTTGTGATTATTTACGGGTTTATGCGCAATGGCCTGGGCTTTTTGAAGCTCTTTGTGCCGGCTGGCGTGCCCGGATATGTATTGCCGATCGTTATTCCGATTGAGATCGTTTCATTTCTCTCTCGTCCGATCAGCCTTTCAGTTCGTTTGTTTGCCAATATGCTTGCGGGACACATCACTTTGAAAGTGTTCGCCGGCTTTATTGTCAGCCTCTCTTCGCTTGGTGCGGTTGGTGTTTTGGGTGCCACCTTGCCATTCGCTATGACCGTTGCGCTAACAGCGCTTGAATTCCTGGTGTCTGCCTTGCAGGCCTATGTGTTCGCGGTTCTCACATCTATGTATCTGAATGATGCAATTCACCCAAGCCATTAACAACTACGGTTTCAACTAACAATGCGGCAAATGCCGCAATAAGGTCCAGCTTTTAAAGGAGTTCAAAATGGAAGCGGAAGCAGCAAAACTTATCGGTGCCGGTATCGCATGTGTTGGCATGGCAGGCGCAGCAATGGGCGTGGGCAACATCTTTGGCAACTTCTTGTCAGGTGCGTTGCGCAACCCTTCAGCAGCACAAGCTCAGTTCGGTAACCTCATCTTCGGTTTTGCGGTGACTGAAGCTTTGGGCATCTTCTCGTTCTTGGTTGCCCTGTTGCTTTTGTTCGCCGTTTAATCAACGCGCGTTAAAAGTTTTAAGGCAGCCCAATTTTCAAATGGGCTGCCTTTCATTGCATTTTTGCCCGACTTTGGCAGAATAGATGCATTGTTTGTTGCCTTTATTGGCGACGGTAAAAACCAGGTATTCACATGGCAAGCAAAACAAATAGCGCACAAGAAGCAGCGGCAAGCGTTTTCCCGCCGTTTGATCCAAGCACCTTTGGATCTCAGCTATTGTGGTTAGCACTTACATTTGCTGCGCTTTATTTCCTGATGAGCAAGGTGGCTTTGCCGCGCATTGGCGAAATTCTTGAGGTGCGGCGTGACCGCATTGAAGGGGATTTGGCTGAAGCCGAACGGCTGAAGCAAAAGACCGACCAAGCCATTCAGGCCTATGAAGCAGAATTGGCCGATGCCAAGCAAAAGGCGCATAATATTGCTGAGGAAACACGCGATACCATCCGTGCTGATCTCGACAAGAAACGCGCCAAGGTCGAAGCCGATCTGGCCAAGAAAATGGCTGCAGCAGAAAACGATATTCGCGAGACCAAACAGGCTGCTATGGAGCATGTTGAGGAAATCGCATCTGAAACAGCTTTGGCGATTGTGACCAACATTGTTGGCCGCACCGCGCAAAAAGCTGCGAAAGACGCGGTCGCGAAAGTGGTGAAAGGATAACAAGATGGAACTTGATGCATCCCTTTGGGCGTTTATCGGTCTTGTTGTCTTTTTGGGACTAATCACCTATTTGGGCGTGCCCAAAAAAGTGATTGCCACGCTGGACGACAAGTCCAAACAGATTGCGGATGAGTTGGAAGAGGCCAAGCGGTTGCGCGAAGAGGCGCAAGCCCTTCTGGCGGAATATGAGCGTAAGCGTAAGGCCGCGGAAGATGAAGCAGCCGAGATTGTTGAAGCTGCCAAGTCTGAAGCTGACCGGATGACAGAAGAAGCGCAACAGTCGCTGGATGATTTGATCACCCGCCGTACCAAAGCGGTGGAAGAGAAAATTGCCCAAGCGGAAGCCCAAGCGCTCGCTGACGTGCGCGCTCGCTCTGCAGATATTGCTGTTGAAGCTGCGCGGATCGTTCTGGCCGACAAGATGTCCGAAAAGGGCGACGCGTTGATCGACGCTGCCATTAAGGACGTGTCAGCCAAGCTGAACTAGGGTCAACCGGACCTCTGTCAACAAATTAGAGCGGGCCTTTATGGCCCGCTTTTTTTTATGTCTGCTATTGTTCTCCCGCCAATACCAATCCCCAATTCCCGCCGATCAAGAGCAGGCACCACTCATCACGTCCTTTTTGATGTCTGGCGCAGTTCTTCAATCTCTTCAGCCGACTGGCGCAGCATCGTATTGGCAATGCGCGTGACCAACGCCACAAAAATACCCATGCCGGAAATGACGTACACAATGGTCAAAAATTTGCCGATATCAGTTTTTGGTGTGAAGTCGCCATATCCGACTGTGGAAATAGTCATCACAGAGAAATAAAGCGAGTCTATGAACCCCCACCCCTCTATCCACATATAGAGCAGCGACGTCAGAAAGATAATTATCAGGGTGACGCTGAGAATTGTACGGACGGTTTCGTCGCCGAATGCGGCTTTCATACCGTGCCAGAATATAAAAAATTTTCGCACCTTCTCACTCCTTCTTCTGCCCGCTTCTCACTGCAAAAGCATGCAAATATCATGAGTTGCAATGCCTTATTGAAGATTGCGGTCAATTTAGGCACAATGCAACTTTATTGATTATCGAGGCTTTTTATGAAATTGCACCCCATGTTGATGTTCAAGGGCAATGCCAGCGCCGCACTTGAACATTATACCAACGCCATTCCAGCTGCAAAAGTGACCGACAAACGCACGCGAGAGGATGGTACAATAGAATCGGCAAATCTATTGTTTGGACAAAATCAATTGTTGATGATCGATAGCCCAATTGATCAACCGTTCGATTTCACCCCCTCCTTCTCGCTGTTTGTGTTCTTTGAAGACCAGGTTAGCCTTGATCTCGCCTATGAGCGGCTCTCCAAGGAAGGGCAAGTTATGATGAATCTGGGTGCCTATGACTTCGCAAAACGCTATGGCTGGGTGAGCGACAAATTTGGGGTGAGCTGGCAGTTGTGTCAGCCCCGTCATGATAGTTAAATCAGGGCGTATTCCATCTCTGGCAGCTCGCGGCCGGGGATGGATGCGGAGGGTGAAAAACCTGTCCTTTTAAATCCCATATGGGCATAGAATGGGGCGGCCTAGGGATCAGCGACGGTGATGAGCTTTTGCCCCCCCTTGTTGCGGACCTGGTCGATCGCCCATTGCAACAACGCGTGGCCGACGCGTTTGCCGATAAAATCTGGATCAACAAAAAGCAATTCAAGTTCTGCGACGGGGCAACTATTTTCCAGTTGCACCAGCCCAGCATGTCGGCCGGCTATTTCGGCCACTTGGATATTGCCGTGTTGTATATCGGCGGCAGACAGGGTCAACTCATCGCGACAGGCTTCAATAAAGGCGGCGTCATAGGGCCAATAGGCCTTGGAGCGTAAACAAAGCTCGCTCAACTCCTGTGCTTCATGTGGCTGCGCTGCGCGGATAATCATTTCATAAGACTGGCGCAAAAATGCAGCAGGACCGTGGCAAAGAAAAAGGCGGTGGGTTCTGCAGCACCCACCGCCTAATGAAGCGGCATTTATTTGTTATTGTTTTACCGCTTTTGTCCGTTTTCACCTCACGTGAGATGAAAAAACCGCCCCACGAATTTCCGTGAGGCGGTTTTGTTATTCAGCCGCTTTTTGCTGCGTCGGTGCTTCCCATTTAAGGATAGGCGAACGCGCGGCCCGGGTTTCGTCCAGCCGACGCATCGGCGCTTTCATGGGCGCATTGGTGAAGCGCTCCACATTGCCTGCCTTGGCGTCTTCCATCAGTTCACGCATGGTGCCGATAAACTGATCGAGCGTGTGCAAGCTTTCGCTTTCGGTTGGCTCGATCAACATGGCGCCATGCACCACCAATGGGAAATACATGGTCATGGGATGATACCCCTCATCGATCATGGCCTTGGCCAAATCAAGAGTGCTGACACCTGTGCCTTTCAGGGTGCTGTCATCAAACAACACTTCATGCATGCAGGGCTGGTCGCCATAAGGCGCATTGTACAAATCTGACAATTTTGCCTTCAAATAGTTGGCATTGAGCACTGCATCGCGCGCGGCGCGGCCCAAACCGTCCACACCATGTGACAACATATAGGTCAAGGCGCGGACATACATGCCCATTTGGCCATGGAAGGCTGACAAACGGCCCAAGTGATCGCTGCCCTCGCCTTTGTTTTCGACCAAGGTGAGCTTATCGCCATCGCGCTTCGCATAGGGCAGTGGCGCGAATGGCGCCAACGCGTCAGACAACACAACCGGACCAGCGCCTGGACCACCACCGCCATGCGGTGTGGAGAAGGTTTTGTGCAGATTGATGTGCATGGCATCGATGCCCAAATCGCCCGGACGGATCACGCCCATAATGGCGTTGAAGTTCGCGCCGTCGCAGTAGAAATAGGCTCCAGCCTCGTGCACCGCATCGGCGATTTCGATCACGTCAGGCTCAAACAGCCCACAAGTGTTGGGGTTGGTGAGCATGATGCCCGCCACATTTTCATCCAAAGCGTCTTTTACAGCCTGCACATCTACCGTGCCATCTTCGCGAGCTTTAATTGGCTTCACCTTGTAGCCCAAGAATGCTGCTGTGGCCGGGTTTGTGCCGTGGGCGCTTTCAGGCACCAGCACGATATTGCGATGGCTCTGGCCATTAGCCTCGTGCGCCGCCTTGATGGCCATCATGCCACACATTTCGCCGTGTGCGCCGGCTTTAGGTGTCATGGAAACGGCTTTAGTGCCAGTCAATTCCATCAACCAATGAGCCAGTTCTTCCATCAATTCAATTGCGCCTTGCACAGTTGATTGTGGTTGCAGCGGGTGGATATCCGCAATGCCGGGCAAACGCGCCATTTTTTCATTGAGGCGCGGATTGTGCTTCATAGTACACGAGCCAAGCGGGTAAAAGCCCGCATCGATTGAATAGTTCAACCGGGAGATGCGCACGTAGTGGCGCATGGCTTGTGGCTCGGTCAGGGCGGGCAAATCGATATCTGATTTGCGGGCAAATTTACCCAATTTCGAGCCCACATTTTGATCAAGCGCAGGCAAATCCACGCCAGATTTTTCTTTGGTGCCGATTTCAAAGATCAATGGCTCTGATGGCAACAGGGCTGCGCCGTTTACAGCGCTTGATGATGTGACATTATCCACACCGGTTGGACGGCCTTGATTGTTCAACATCAGATGACCTCCTTCAATGCGTTGGTCAATGCGTCAATATCTGCATCGCTGGTCAACTCAGTGGCCGCAATGACCAACAGATTTTCCAGTTCTTTTTTACCGGGCTCCAAGCGCGAAACGGGCACACCTGCGAGAATGTTTTTCTCAGCCAATGCTTCCACGATTGGGGCAGCCGCCTTTGGCAACTTCACCGTAAATTCGTTGAAGAAGTAGCTGTTGAGCACTTCAACGCCATCGATCTTGCTCAAGGCGTCGGCGGTTTTCACGGCTTGCTGATGGTTCAGCAATGCCAAATGTTCAATGCCTTTTTCACCCAGCAAAGACATGTGGATGGAGAACGCCAAAGCGCACAAGCCAGAGTTGGTGCAGATATTTGACGTGGCTTTATCGCGGCGGATATGCTGCTCACGGGTCGAGAGCGTCAACACGAAACCACGATTACCTTCGGCGTCCACGGTTTCACCGCACACGCGGCCAGGCATTTGCCGCACCAGGTTCGGATGGGTGGCCATCAAGCCGACATAAGGTCCGCCGAAAGTCAGCGGGTTGCCGATGGATTGGCCTTCGCCAACCACAATGTCAGCGCCCTGGGCGCCGGGAGATTCGATGGCACCGAGGGACACCACTTCGGTGAACACGGCGATCAACAGCGCACCCTTTTCATGGGCGGCTTCGGCAATTGGGCGCAAATCGCGCAAATTGCCGTAAAAGTCCGGTGATTGAACCACAACACAGGCCGTGCTGTCGTCAATTTGCGCAATAATGTCTTCTTGCGCTTGTGGGTCAGCGTCCATGCATTTGAATGCAGGGTCTTTGCCCAAATAGGTGGCGATGGTGTCGCGATATTGCGGGTGCAACCCACCCGACACCACAACACCGTCACGCTTTTTCAGGCGACGGGCCATCAACACGGCTTCCATGGCCGCGGTTGAACCGTCGTAAAGCGAGGCGTTGGCCACTTCCATGCCTGTCAGGTTTGCCACTTGCGTTTGAAACTCAAACAGCATTTGCAGCGTGCCCTGAGAGATTTCAGGCTGATATGGAGTGTAAGCAGTCAGGAATTCTGACCGCTGGATCAAATGGTCTACGCTTGCGGGCACATGGTGGCGATAGGCCCCTGCCCCGACAAAAAACGGACCATCGCCACCGGCTCGGTTTTTGCGAGCCAGTTGGCGAATATGCGCCTCTACAGCAAATTCTGGTTGATGATCAGGCAAGTCTGGCTTAGCTGTGTCAAAAACCTTTTTTGGTACGCGTACAAACAGCTCATCGTCGCTTTTGATGCCGATGGCATCGCGCATGACCTGCCTGTCTTGATCACTATTTGGAAGATAGCGCATATTTATCCTCGTTTACTCGATATGTGCCTTATAGGCAGCGTCGTCCAGCAAGCCATCCAGCTCGCTTGCATCATCAATTTCGATTTTGAAGAACCAGCCATTTACAACCGGATCAGAGTTCACCAGGCCGGGTTCATCAGCAAGGGTCTCGTTTACCGCGGTTACGGTGCCGGATACTGGCGCATAGATTTCTGATGCAGCTTTCACTGATTCCACAACGGCCACTTCGTCGCCCTTAGAAAATTTGGCACCCACTTCAGGCACGTCCACAAACACCACATCGCCCAATTGCTCTTGCGCATAGTCGGTGATGCCCACGGTGCCTTGGTTGCCTTCAACCCGGATATATTCGTGATCTTCGGTATATTTTGTGTCGCTCATTTCTTCCCCCTTGGATTAAAGACGCACATAATTTGCTGGTGTAAATGGAAGCTTGGTCACCGTACCTTTGGCGGGCTTGCCGCGCACAAGGGCCGTCAATTCTGTACCAATTTTCGCCTTATCTGTCGGCACATAGGCAAACGCCACTGGCGATCCGATGGTGGGGCCGAATGTGCCTGAAGTGACCTTACCAATAGGATCGCCATTCTCGTCAACAATGTCAGCGCCTTCTCGCACCGGCATGCGGCCCTCAAACTTAATGCCCACACGCTTTTCCGACACGCCGTCGGAGATCAGATTTTGAATTTTCGATGCGCCGGGGAAACCGCCTTCCACGCGACGGCCCTTGCCGATGGCAAAGATCAGGCCAGCGCTGATGGGGTCGCGCTGATCATCCATATCATGACCGTAAAGGCACAGGCCCGCCTCAAGGCGCAAACTATCGCGTGCGCCAAGGCCAGCAGGTTCGACTTCGTCATTGCTCACCAGCAATTCAGCCAACTTTGCGGCGTCTTCATTGGCGACGGACAATTCAAAACCGTCTTCACCGGTATAGCCGGCACGAGACACATAAACATCCAAGCCCTCGATGGTGGCGGGGGCGGCGTTCATAAAGCTGAGTTTTTGCGGTAAGTCGCAATAGCGTGACAGCACATCGGCGGCTTTTGGGCCTTGAAGGGCCAACAGCGCCTTGCTGTCAAAATAGGTTTCGATGGAGAGTTTGTCGCCAAGCTTTTCGCGCAAAATGGCCACATCATGCTCTTTGCGACCCGCATTGAACACGATAAGCAAGGTGCCATCGCGATCTGTTTCTGCCGGGCGAGTGACGATCAGATCATCTTCGATACCGCCATTAGCGTTCAGCAAAAGCGTGTAGCGCATTTCGCCGGGTTTCAGCCCCACCAGATCGCCCGGCATCAGGCTTTCGAGCGCGCGTGCTGTTGTGTCATGGTCCGCGCCAGTAACGGCAAATTGACCCATGTGCGACACATCAAAAAGCGATGCTTCATTTCGTGTGTGATGGTGCTCGTCGACAATGCCTTTATATTGTACCGGCATTGCATAGCCTGCAAAACCAACCATGCGACCGCCCCATGCAATATGGGTGTCGTGCAATGGTGTTTGCAAAAGATCCTGTGAATCCGCCCCTGCCATTATTCCCTCATTTGTTTATCCGACAAGTGCCAGCGACGCGACAAATTATGTCGCCTGGCGCCCCCCCTGTCGGGTAAACCTGAGAGATTTCCCGGAACGAGCGTTCCGGCTACCCCCTTCGGTGGAATCGACCTTAAAAAGATCAACTCGCTTTCCAGAGTTATGTTTGCATGCGGTCCCTGTTGCCTGAGAGTTTCCGGGGCGGTTGCTCCTTCGGCGTCAGGCTCTAAGGCCCAATCTCTCCCGCATTGCAGTGGGTAACCTAGCAGTAAATTCCGCTAGGTCAACCTGTTTTGCGTTTTAAGTATTTATCCTTTTGGATCAAAGCCAACCCAAATGGTGATCTGCTCGCCGCCCACATAGGGGATGGCCACATTTTCCACAACCTTGACGAATTCTTCGCCTTGATTTGGAGGGGTGATGGTGATCGGGATATTGTATTTTTCGGAAAAGACCGCCATATCGTCGCGCTCAACGGCGAACCGCAAGGGCACATCGACGGCGCCAGAGCCCGCCTCAGGCCCAGCCAATAAGCGACCAACAACACCCATTTTAACGGTGATCAAGCCGTTAGAAACAATACAATTGCGGGATTGTTTGTCGATGACCGCCTGATACCGCAGGCCTTTAGGGTCACCTTCTTTACCACGCGCGTAAAGGGCAAAACTTTCACCACCCGGACGAATTTTGATTTCGGGGCACTCGCTGGCGATGATTGGTAAGGCCGAAGGTGCTGCGCTGGCGATTTCGGTCTCGCTCGCGGACCTATTGATATATTTACTATCCGTATTGCCGCCGGTGAACGAGCCGACACAACCGGACAGCAATAGTGCTCCCGCCATGGCACCAACACCCGCCATGCGTGAATGGCGGAATATTTGTTTGCAAATTACGCGTACTGACATGCTTCTCACTTTTTGACCCTTTGGCCCCCCGAAATACCCCAACAACCCGATTTACTGGCTGTTTTTAACCACATCCAACATATGTGGCGCACCAGTTACGACGATATCGCCGCCCGGCGCTTCAATCTCCACATGGGAAATTACGCCATCTTTAATCAAAAGGCTAGAGCGAACATAACGCGTGCCGAAACCTGCGGCTGAAAAGTCCTTGTCCAGCTTGAGCGCCTTGGCCAAATCTGCATTGCCATCTGACACCAGATCAACAACGCCCAGCGCTCCGGTTTGCTCGCCCCAGTGCTGCATCACAAAGTGATCATTCACGGAAAGGCATAAAATTCGATCCGCGCCAGCGGACTTAAACTCGTCCGCCAGTGCAATATAGCCTGGCATATGATTGAGGTGGCACGTGGCTGTGAAGGCACCCGGCACCGCAAAAATAACAGATGTGCCGTCGGCCACCAAATCCGCAAAATCAACTTCTTGCACACCCTGTGCGTTTACCAGTTTGACGTTTTGTGATGGTGCCTTGCTGCCGATATCTAATGCCATAAATCCCCTCTATACATTCAACTAGCCATGCCCTCGAATTACTGATCAAGCGCCTCTATCGATAAAACGGGCGCCGTTTTTTCAAAGGCGCCCGCGCGGCCACTATATGTCAGTCTGACCGCGGACCCAATATGGTCAGCCAAAGAAATCTCATTTAGCGGTTGGATGGTGAGTACTGACGAACCGGGGCGATTTTGAGGCACGTCGAAAAGCAAAGATTGGATTGGTAAATCAAGGATTAATGTCTCATTTTCCTTTGGATCAGATGACATCGGAACCAGCAGCTGATCGTTTTCTGAATCAAAGTAAACTGCGTCGAAGGGCGCGTCAGCGCGGTCATCTTCGACAGGCACATAGGACAGGGCTGCGCTAAGTTTAAAGCCGACCGGCCGGTCTTCTCGATCAAGCGTAAGGGCTCGGTCGATTTTAAACTTCACCGGCACGCAGATCTCACCACATATGCCCAGCATCAGTTCGCCCACTAGGCGCGGCGGCACCGCCGCGTCGCTCTCATCAAGGTGCACGGCGAACGGCAAGATGAAGTCTTCTTTATAGACATAGTCGAAATAGCCCTTATCCAGTTCGCGCTTGGGCATAGGCCATAAAAAGTCGACCCTTTTTATGCCTTGGCTTTTCTCCCAATCGGCGGTGAGCGGAATGCCGCTTTCCCCCGGCACGCGCCAATAGGTTTTCATGCCGTCCCGCAACTGAAATTCAAGACCGGCCAGCATGCTGCTATCCGGCCCCACTTGATCGGCAGTGAGCAAGCGGATCTTGGCACCTGGCGCCACATTGACCCACGCCCCCGTGTCTGCGCGCGCTGCGCCCAGCGTGGCGATCAAAATGGCAAATAGAAGGAAAAGTCTTGATGTCATGACGCGTCTCATACGCCAAATTTGTGGCGCAGAAAAGACAATCCTGTTCAGGGCTTTGTGAACAATATTTGATTTACCGCATTTACCTGTTAAGCCTTTATTCATATGGATAGAGCGAGACTCTTTTTAAGCAAACGAAGGTGAACGGCGTGACGTTTTCACTAAAAGGTCAATTACTGGTGGCCATGCCAGACATGGAAGATGAACGGTTCAAAGACACCGTGATCTATCTGTGCGCCCACGATGAGAAAGAGGGCGCTATGGGACTGGTGGTGAACAAGCGTATGCCCGACATGCAGTTTGCCGATTTGATGGCGCAGTTCGACATTAAGGTCACCGACCATGTGGAAGAAGGCCATGCCGACCCATACCAGCAGCCGATTGTGGTGGGCGGTCCCGTTGAAACCGGTCGCGGATTCGTGCTGCACAGCCCCGATTATCAAACCGCTGACAATTCTATGGCGGTTGATGATGAAATGTGTTTATCAACCACGCTGGATATTTTGCGGTCGATTGCCGAAGGGGATGGGCCGGAAAAGGCCTTGCTCGCGTTGGGCTATTGCGGATGGGAACCGGGCCAGCTGGAAAGTGAGCTGGTGCGCGATGGTTGGATGGTGGCGCCGGCCAGCGCCGAACTCATTTTTTCCACCCCGATGGAAGAACGCTATCGCAAGGCGCTGAAAGATGCCGGCATCGATTTGGCATTTCTCACGCCGCATTCCGGCAACGCCTAGATCCGGCGCTCGCTATTGATGCGCTTCAGCTCAAACGCTCAGCCGTGATTTATTCCTCTGACTTCTTGGTCGGCGATGCCGGTTTATCTGGTTCTGGCACCCGATCAGGTTGGGCCACTTTTGAAGCCTTTTCCGCAATCGCACGTTTTTCGGCAGCGCGTTTGTCAGCCAGTTCTTTTTTGCGTTGACGTTCTGCTGCGGCCAGTTTTTTAGCCTGCGCTTGTTTTTCGGCTTTACGGGCCCGCTGCTCCGCGTCGCGGGCAGCTTGTTTCCGGCTCTTGGCATCCTTGGCCAACAATTGCTCAAATTCACCCCCGGAGATTGCCTTGGAGAAGGCGAAGCCCTGGGCATAATGGCAACCGAGCCCCTGAATGCGCGCCACTTCTTCATCGCTTTCCGCCCCTTCGGCAATCACTTTCAAATCCAGATCGTGGGACAGGGACATGATCGACTTCATGATCGGCATTTGGGTTTGCGCAATGCCGTGACGTTCATCGAGCTGCACAAAAGTGGATGGGATTTTGATGAAGTCGAACGGGAAGCGGTGCAAATACGAAAGCGATGAATGTCCCACCCCGAAATCATCGAGCGCCAAGCGGAAGCCCAGGCTCTTGAGTGAATCCAGCACGTAGGCCGAATGCTCAGGGCTGGTCATGACCTGACTTTCCGTCACCTCCAACAAGAACCTTTGCGCGATTTTCGGGTTTGTCGATACCAGTGAGCGCATGTCGTTGAGCATGGTCTCAGATGAAAGCTGTTGCGCCGACAGGTTGATCGAGAGGAAGAAGTTCTTATCCATTTCGCCACCCGACAGCCAGTTCTTGAGCTGTGACGAGGTTTGTTCAATCACCACACGGCCCAGTTTTTCAATCAGACCGGCCCGTTCCGCCAACGGAATGAACTCAGACGGGCTAATGGCCCCGCGCTGCGGGTGGTGCCAACGCATCAAGGCCTCGGCGCCGGCCAGTTGACCGTTGGACAGGTCAAAAATGGGCTGGAAGAGAATTTGAACTTCACGATTATCAATTGCCGTTTTCAAATCAACGTCCAACGGATTGCGGGCAGCTGCGGTATCGCTTGTTGTGGTGCGGAACGCTTCGATCCGATCGCCGCCGTCGCGTTTGGCATGCAACATGGCCAGTTCGGCATTGCGCAGCACTTGCTGTGCTGTGATCGGCTTGTTGTCATAAATGGTGATGCCCATTGATGCGGACACAGACAGCTCATTATCGCCAAACTTGATCGGCTCCCGGATTGCCCTGCGCAATTGCTCGGCAAATCCGGCGATCTTGGCAGCGCTATCCTCTGACACAAGGATCACGGCAAACTGGTCGCCATTAATGCGTGCCAGCGTGTCAAGAGGCCGCATCAGACGTGACAGACGACGCGCAATGGCGAGCAAAACGGAATCAGCGGCCACATGACCGATCCGCTCATCGAGATTGGTAAACCCATCCAGATCGATCAAAAAAACTGCCGGCTTCGTGGCGCGAGATTCGCGCGAGCGGGTCAATGCCCGATCCAGCCGGTCTAGATAAAGTTCGATATTGGGCAGGCCTGTCAAACTGTCGTGCACTGCATCATGCAAAAGTCGATCACGCGCAACACGTTCATCTGTGACATCCTGTAAGGTGCCAACACATCGCGATACTTCATCGTTGCCGCCCAAGACTGGCTTTACCCGCAGCCGGAAATTGCGATAGCTACCATCATGGGTGATGATGCGGAAGTCAGACGCGACGCGACCACGCCGAAGCTCGACCAATGTATCCAGTGCAGTGCGAAAGCGGTCCCGGTCTTCCGGATGAAGACGCTCCAGCCATAATTTAATGTCACCACGAAGAGCATTCGGGTCTTCGCCCAGACGCGCGGCCAGTCCGTCAGAAACGACGACACGATCACGCTCAATATTCCAGTCAAAGACAAAATCGCCACTGCCGGTCAAGGCCAGGGCACGCCGTTCAACTTCCGACAAGGCACCAATGGATACCTGCCCCTCGGTGAAGGCATGCTGGATGGCCGTGAAGCCCAGAAGCATCACGATCAACACGAGACCACCCGCGACCGCAGATTGGGCAATATCGTTGGTGATGTCACCAGACACAACCATATAGCCAAACACCAGCCAGGCCACGAAAATGATCCAGGTGGGCACGATCAGTACCGCCCGATCGTAGCCGCGCAGTGCCAAAAAGCCTACCACGACAATGCCGAATACACCCAACAGCGCCAACACCGCCCGTGCCGTTCCCACGGCCAACACCGGCTGGAAGAAGGCCAGAATGATCAGCGCCAGCATGACCAGCATCAGCGCCAACGCCAGATGGATAAAGCGGATGTGCCATCGGTGCAGGTTCAGATAGATAAACAAAAAGCCGAATAAGGTTGTGGCCAGCGCCGCCTCCGCCGCGGCGCGATAGGTCTGCAACTGGGTCGGCTGAATGTTGATCAGCTTTGCCAATATGCCAAAGTCCACGAGCAAATAGAACATGACAGCCCAAGCAAGCGCTGCAGCCGCAGGGAAAACGCCGCGGCCCTTCACCACAAACATAATCGACAAGAACACCGCCAGCAGCCCCGAAACGCCCAACACTGTGCCACGGAACAGCGTGAAGGCATTGACATAGTCACGATAGGAGGACGGTTCCCACAACACCAATTCGGGTAGTTTTTCCCCTTCAAGCTCGATCACATAGGTGACAGTTGCCCCTGGATCGACCGTAATGGAAAACACATCAGCTTCCTGATCGGCCACCCGTTGGGGACGGAACCCCTGGCTGGCGGTGATCACATTGATGCGTTTGCCACCCAGATCGGTGCGAAACACACCAGAGCCGGGCAACTGGAAAAAGGGCGCCACCAACAAGCGTTCGACTTGCACATCCAACGGATTATGGATTGCGATCAGCGCCCAATCGGGATTGGCGCTGGCATTGGTGGCCTGTACTTCGATACGGCGAATAATACCATTGACGTCCGGTGCGGTGGACAGTTGCACCCTGCCCTCTTGCCCCTCTCGAAGTTCAACAGCCGCGGTGAGATCAACCGCGCCAATCTTCTCCGGAATGGTCACCACTTCCAATGCTGTCGCCGCCCCGACCCAGAACAAAAGGCAAAGGTGCGCCAAAACAAAAAGAGCGCTACGCAGCACGCGGTACATTCCCATATTTACCCCCAACGGTTTTTCGTAGCCCGAAAAAACCGTTACATCAACTTTATTGTCGTGATTGTTGTCAGACTTCAAAGTGTTCTGATCATGACTTATTGTGTTTTTTATATCGTTCTTTGGTGAGCCCGAAAAGCACGTGATCCTGCCATTTTCCGTCAATTTTTAAATAGCCTTCCGCCTGACCTTCGCGCACAAATCCATTTTTCTCCAAGACCCGCATGGAACGATGATTATCCACCAGACATGCCGCTTCAGCGCGGTGAAGGCTTAGTTCATCAAAAATAAATGGCAAAACTCTGGCGACCGCCTCACTCATTATACCTTTATTGATGTGCTCGGCTCCGACCCAATAGCCCAAGGTGACAGCCTGGGCAACGCGACGACGAATGTTGGACAGGTTCAAGCCCCCGACCAGCCTCAGATTTTCCGCTTTCTCAAAGATCAAAAAGGCATAGGCCTTGTCCGCCGCTGCATCGCTGCGCGCTTTTTTGACGCGGTGTCGAAACGAAAAGCGCGCCAGTTCAGTTTCGCCCCAGGTTGGCTCGTAGGGTTTGAGAAAGTCTTGACTGGCAGCGCGCAGCTCGGCCCATTGCGGATAGTCTTCAAGCTCCGGCAGACGCATATGCAGCCGCTCGGTTTCCAGCGGGGTGAGCGTTTGCAACGAGAAGAACCGTCCAATCACCCCGCCACTCCTATGCTTTCAATCCGTCTTGAATTTTATCGTAGGACGGAAAGTGATCCAAAGGCCCGATGGCCGAAACCACTGGCTTGGCGTTGTGGAACAATTGCGACGCCACCTCCATCACCCGATCGGCATCGATCCGGTTGATGCGCTCCACCGTTTCTTCCAACGAAATGGGACGGCCCCACAAGAGCTGTTGCCGCGCCAATTGACCGGCACGTGACGATGGACGCTCAAGCGACATCAACAAGCCAGCGCGAATCTGGTTACGGACGCGCAACACTTCCTCTTCCGTGATGTTTTGGGTGGCTTGGTGCAACTGGTCGAGCACCACGGGCATCAGTTCTTGCACATCATCATCGCCGGTGGCCATGGAGACGCCAAAAATGCCGGTATCGGCAAAGGCCCAGTGGAAAGCGAAGATGGAATAACACAAGCCGCGCTTTTCGCGCACTTCCTGAAACAGGCGCGAGCTCATGCCACCGCCCAGAATGGCAGAAAGGATTTGCGAGGCATAAAACCCGTCATGGTGGTAGGGGCGGCCTTCAACCCCAATCAGAATATGCGCTTGCTCGTGATCGCGATTGAGCCGACGATCTCCACCTGTAAATTTCGCCTCCACCGGATCAGGGGCGCCACTGACTTTCAAATCCCTAAATTTGTTAGCAGCGATGTCGACCAATTGATCATGATCCACATTGCCCGCCGCGCTCATCACCATGCGGTCACCCACATACATGCGGTCCATATAGGCCCGGATGGCGTCTGGCGTGAAGCTCTCGACTGACTCTGTGGTGCCCAAAATCGAGCGACCGATGGCTTGGTCTTCGAAGGCGGCTTCCTGAAACAAATCGAACACATAATCGTCCGGCGCGTCATGGCTGGCACCGATTTCTTGCAAAATCACATGCTTTTCGCGAGTCAGCTCATCATTGCTGAATTGTGAGTTTTGCAAAATGTCGGACAGTATGTCGGCGGCAAGGCCCACATCCTCTTTCAGGATGCGTGAAAAATAGCCGGTATTTTCAATGCTGGTGGCGGCATTAACATCGCCGCCCACATTTTCAATTTCTTCGGCAATCTGCCGGGCGGTGCGGGTGTCGGTGCCTTTAAAGGCCATATGCTCCAGCAGGTGGGACAGGCCATGTTCCTTTTCGGTTTCACACCGAGAGCCGGACTTGACCCAAACCCCCACAGAAGCGCTTTCAAGGCTCGGCATGGAATGGGTGATCACCGTCATCCCATTATCAAGGGTGGTCGAACGTAATGGCATTAGGTCTCCTTATAGGCGCGGCATTTGGACTTGATGAAGTTTTCAACTTCACTCTGACTGTTGGCGATCACTTGATAGCGCTCCTCGCGCTCATATAGATCGCTCAGCCAGTCCGGCAGCGCCGGGTCAATTTGGGTGGCAGCTTTCACCGCTGCCGGGAACTTTGCCGGATGGGCTGTCGAAAGCGACACCATCGGCGTGGAGGGTTCAATTTGCGTATTGGCGACTGCTACAGCCACCGCTGTGTGCGGGTCGAGCAGATAGCCAGAATGGCTCAAAGTATCGGCTTGTGTTTTTTCCGTTTGCGCCTGATCAGCTGTGCCGGCTGAAAACTCAGCACGAATGGCATTGGCTTCGGTCGCGGTCAGTTCAAACCCACCGGATTGTTTCAGTTGCGCCATCTGGCGTTTGACCAGCTCCGCATCGCGACCGGACGCTTCAAACAGCAAACGCTCAAAATTGGACGAAATCTGAATGTCCATTGAAGGACTTGTGGTGGCGGAGACGCCATCCATTTCATAGCGGCCCTCATCCAAAGTACGGCGCAAAATATCATTTTCATTGGTGGCAATGATCAAACTTTTGATCGGCAACCCCATGCGCTTGGCCACATAGCCGGCAAAAATGTCGCCGAAATTACCTGTGGGTACGGTGAAACTGATTTGACGGTGCGGCGCACCCAACGCAGCAGCGGCGGTGAAATAATAGACCACCTGCGCAACAATGCGGCCCCAATTGATGGAATTCACCCCGGACAGCAACACGGAATCACGGAAATGGTGGTTGTTGAACATGTCTTTGACGATGGTTTGGCAATCGTCAAAGTTGCCCTCAAGGGCGATGTTGAACACATTCTCATCCAGCACAGTTGTCATTTGTCGCTGTTGCACCGGCGACACCATGCCCTTGGGATGGAGAATAAAAATATCGGTGTTGTCGCGACCGCGAAATGCTTCAATAGCAGCGGAGCCGGTGTCGCCCGAGGTGGCGCCTACAATGGTGGCGCGCTGATCGCGTTCGCCCAGAATATGGTCCATCACTCGCGCCAGAAACTGCATCGCCACATCTTTGAACGCAAGCGTTGGCCCGTGAAACAGTTCGAGCACAAAATGGCCCGGCGCGATCTGAACCAAAGGGGCCACGGCTTCATGCCGGAAGGTGCCATAGGCGGCCTCAACCATCTCGCGCAATTTGTCGTTGGCAATTTCGCCATCGACAAAGGGTGAGATCACCTCAAACGCGATTTCGGCAAAAGGCCGGTTGGCCATGCCGGCGATTTGATCGCTCGAAAATTGCGGCCAGCTTTCGGGCAGATAAAGACCGCCATCACGCGCCAAACCAGCAAGGACTGCATCACAAAATCCCAATCGCGGCGCATCACCGCGCGTACTTACATATTCCATAAGATCGTCCGAAGGTGAATTTGAGGGTGCACCCTAATCTTCCGTTTTCGATTTCGCAAGTTCTTGCCGGGGGCGACGGGTACGAATGAGCCAAAAAATCGCCAATATGGGCATCAATGCCGCCAAGCCGAACCAGGTGAACGCATATTCAAGATGCCGATTGGTGAAATTGAGAGCTGCCTCGTCTGGCGCCTGTGGCAAATCATTGGCCGTGGGGCTCGAAAGGTTTACATAAAAGGGCGCGACATCTTCCAACTCTGGAAACAAAATTTCATTCAAACGCGCCGGATTGATCACCCAATCCACCTGTTTGGCCAGATCAGGCTCAAGCGTTGCGCTGCCCACACGTTCGGGGCGCCGCATATAGCCTTCAAGGGTCAATTCCCCTTGCGGTGCACGGGCATATTCAGCCTTGGGCAGCGTGAGTTCTTGCGGGGCAAACCCGCGATTGACATAGACCACGCCGCCCTCTGCCAATTCAAATGGCGTCACAATCCAGTAGCCGGGACCAGAATATCGATCGCGTTTTTTGGGCAATGAGATAAATACGCGCGCTTCACAACAGTCGAGGAACTGACCGGTCATGCGCACTTTTTGAAAATCAAAAGTGTCGGGATCGAGATCGGCCCAGGCGGCCTTTGAGGGAATATCCATTCTTTCGGCATTCAACCGATCGTTGGCCGACGCAATAAGCTGCTCTTTCCATTGCAAGCGATCGAGCTGCCAAAAGCCGAGAGCAAGAAACAGGATCATGCACAGCAGCAGGAAGCCAACAAAGAAAGATTTGCCGAGCCCGGATTGGCGAATATTTTGTTTCGACTCACTCATTCGGCTTGTTCTCCTCATCAGCCCACTTTGCTTCGTGCGCATCGTTTTTATATTGCAGGGCTATCATCAGCCCCTTCAGGGGACGCAACAAGGCAAAACTCAACAGCAGAGTGGCCGGAATCCACAACAGCAAATGCATCAAAACCGATGGTGAAAAGGCCACTTCCACCGCCAATGCTGCGCCCACAATGATGAAGCCAACAATCATCATGATGAATACCGCTGGTCCATCGCCGCTGTCGGCAAAGCTGAAGGACAGGCCGCAGCGTTCACACTGGTCTTCCACCTGCAAAAAGCCGCGTAACAATTTGCCGTCGCCGCATCGCGGGCATCGGCAGCGCAACCCCGCTGAAAAGGGTGAAATATCCGGTTCGTCAGTCATTCAGTTTGCCTTTGCCCTAAATACACAAAGGGCGCGACCGATGGCGCGCCCCTTGAAATTGGTTCTGCCCTTCCCTTAGTGGGAAATGGCAACGCCCCATGCACCCCAGACATAGATGGAGGCAAACAGGAACAGCCAAACGACGTCCACAAAGTGCCAGTACCAGGCGGCAAACTCAAAGCCGAGATGCTGCTTCGGTGTGAAGTGGCCAGACAGCGCACGGAACAGGCACACGAGCAGGAAGATTGTGCCCACAAACACGTGGAAGCCGTGGAAGCCGGTCGCCATAAAGAAGGTGGCACCGTAAATATTGCCTGAGAAGCTGAACCCAGCAGAGGCATATTCAACGCCTTGTACAAAGGTGAAGACGGCACCCAGAATAACAGTAAGCACCAAGCCCCATTTTAGGCCATTGCGATCATCAGCCAAAAGCGAATGGTGGGCCCAAGTCACAGTCATGCCTGAGGTGAGCAACAGCAATGTGTTGAAGATTGGCAAGTGCCAAGGGTCAAACAATTCTACGCCATCAGGGGGCCAGTGGCCGCCCGTTGCCGCAACACGGCCAATCTGCTGCGCTTCATCAACATAGAAGAACATATCGAAATAGGCCCAGAACCAAGCCACAAAGAACATGATTTCTGAAACGATGAACAGGATCATGCCGTAACGGTGGTGCAGTTGGACAACCGGGGTGTGATCGCCTGCATGGCTTTCTTTAATCACATCGCGCCACCAGCCATACATGGTGTAAAGCACACCGGCGAGGCCAATGAAGAAGACATATGGCGTCCAGTCTTGCATCCAAGCAATACCGCCAATTGCCATAATGAGCGCTGAAACAGACCCGATAAATGGCCATGGGCTTGGGTCGACCAAGTGATAATCATGATTTTTGGCGTGTGCGGCCATATTTAGCTTCTCCCAATCTTATGAAGCATGGAATGCGTAAAAGAGCGTGATCTCCCGAATAGTATCAAGCTCATCGTTTAAATCCAGCTCCGGATCTAGATAATATAGAACCGGCATTTCTACTGTTTCATTCGGAGCAAGTGTTTGCTCGGTGAAACAAAAACATTCAATCTTGTTGAAATAGGCCCCCATGGAGGCTGGGGCAACATTGAAACTTGCGGTGGTGCTCACCGGCGCGTCTGTCAAATTTGTCGCGCGATAATTCACCGTAATTTTCTTGCCCACCTTATCCACTTGCGTTGCCGCAGGGACAATTTTCACAGGCAAGTCAGGGTCCACTTGCGCGGCAAACCGCACCATCATTTCGCGATCAATAATGCCGACCGCGCTGTCTTCGGCGCGCTGGGTGGTGCCGCCATATCCCGTAACCTGACAAAAGAGCTGATATAAGGGAACGGCAGCGTATGACATCCCGATCATCAGGGCGACGAGCAGAACCAAGCCATAAGCGATGCGCTTATTGCTGCGGTTTTCAGAATTGTGCGTATCTATATGGGCCATTGCAGCGTTCTCCTACAAGGGCCGCTGGAAGATGGCCGGGCCGATTTTTACAATCGTCACCGCGTAAAACAAGATGGCCAATGCCCCCAAAACAAGGGCGAGCGCAACAGAGCGCTTGCGAAGACGCTTGGCCTGCTTTTCTTCTTCGGTCATTTTCACCTCGTCATTCATGCGCTACCCCCTGCCATAAAATTGGCTACACTCACATCAGCGAGCAACACCAGGTAAACCACGAACAAATAGATCAGCGAGAAGGCAAAAAGCTGCCGCGCCGCTTTCTTCAGCGCAACGCTTTCCTTTTGCTGCCACAGGCGGACCGCATAAAAGGTGAAGGCCAACCCTAAACCTGCGGCGACAATGCCATAGGCCAAACTGGCAAAACCCAACAAGGTGGGGGCGACAGAGATCGCGGCCAGAATCAAGGTATAAATCAAAATTTGGTTTTGGGTTACCCGTTCCCCGGCCACGTTAGGCAGCATGGGAATGCCCGCCTCCGCATAGTCGCCTTTTTTATATAGCGCCAATGCCCAAAAGTGGGGTGGAGTCCACAAGAATGTAATCAAAAACAACACGGTGCTTTCGATGGTGATGGTGCCGGTGACAGCGGCCCAACCGATCATAGGCGGGAACGCGCCTGCCGCGCCGCCGATGACGATGTTTTGTGGCGTCCAGCGTTTCAGCCACATGGTGTAAATCACGGCGTAAAAGAAAATGGTGAACGCCAACAGGCCAGCGGCGACCCAGTTGGTCACCAGGCCCAAAATGGCCACCGAAAATGCAGACAGTACGAGCCCGAAGCTCAATGCTTCGGATTTCGTGATACGGCCCGCCGGAATAGGCCGATTGACAGTGCGGCTCATCACCGCGTCAATATCGGCATCATACCACATATTGAGCGCGCCAGATGCGCCCGCCCCGATCGCGATACACAGAATAGCTGTGACGGCGAGCAGCGGGTGCAGTGAACCCGGCGCGATCAGCAAGCCGACAATGGCCGTGAAGATCACCAGTGACATAACGCGGGGCTTCAGCAGCGCGAAATAGTCTTCGACTTCCGCGCCGCCCCATGCTGTGTTGTCCCTTTGATCGCCAATATAGGCCATTGTCATTTTTCCCTATCTAGCCAGTTGGTTACTTTACTTTTGGCAAAGTTTCGAACTGGTGGAACGGTGGAGGTGAAGGCAATGTCCACTCAAGAGTAGTGGCACCCTCGCCCCATGGATTGTCCGCTGCTTTGCGCTTTTTCATCAAGGATTCGATGATAGAGGCAAAGAAGAACACCAGACCCAAAGCCATGATCAGATAGCCGATGGAAGACACCATGTTCCACAATGCAAAGGCTTCAGGATAATCGATGTAACGACGTGGCATACCGTTCAACCCGAGGAAGTGCTGCGGGAAGAAGATCAGGTTCACGCCGATGAACATTACCCAGAAATGCAGCTGGCCCAATGTTTCGTTGTACATATAGCCGAACATTTTCGGATACCAGTAGTACCAAGCGGCAAAGATCGCGAATACGGCACCCAGTGACAATACATAGTGGAAGTGTGCAACCACATAGTAGGTGTCGTGCAATGAACGGTCAGCGCCAGCGTTGGCCAATACCACACCTGTTACACCGCCAACGGTGAACAAGAAGATGAAGCCGATGGCCCACAGCATGGGTGTGCGGAACTCGATGGAGCCGCCCCACATGGTGGCAATCCATGAGAAGATCTTCACCCCTGTCGGCACCGCAATCACCATTGTGGCGAATACGAAGTAGCGCTGAGTATCAAGCGAAATGCCTGTGGTGTACATGTGGTGCGCCCACACGATAAAGCCAACAAAGCCAATCGCCACCATCGCATAAACCATCGCCAGATAGCCAAATACAGGCTTGCGAGAGAAGGTGGACACGATGTGCGAGACAATGCCGAAGCCAGGCAAAATCATAATATACACTTCAGGGTGACCGAAGAACCAGAACAAGTGCTGGAACAGAATCGGGTCGCCACCGCCAGAAGGTTCGAAGAAGGTTGTGCCGAAGTTACGGTCGGTCAACAACATGGTAATGGCACCAGCCAATACTGGCAAGGACAACAGCAGCAAGAAGGCTGTGACCAGGATCGACCACGCGAAAAGTGGCATTTTGTGCAAGGTCATGCCGGGTGCGCGCATGTTGAAAATGGTGGTGATGAAGTTGATCGCACCCAAGATTGACGATGCACCGGCGACGTGCAGTGACAGGATGGCGAAGTCCATCGCGGGGCCAGGCTGACCGGATGTGGACAATGGCGGATAGATAGTCCAACCGCCGCCGGTGCCCATGCCGCCTGGAGGGCCCTCAAAGAACATGGACATCAGCAACAGGATGAATGCCGGTGGCAACAACCAGAATGAAATGTTGTTCATCCGCGGGAACGCCATATCCGGTGCACCAATCATCAACGGCACGAACCAGTTAGAGTACCCACCGATCAAGGCTGGCATCACCACGAAGAATACCATGATCAGACCATGGGCTGTGGTGAACACATTATACATGTGCTTGCCCGCATCCAGCGCCACGGCGCTTTGCCATTCATGGCCATAAACCATTGACGCCAAGCCAGGGAAAATCTGAATGCCAGGTTCAGCCAATTCCCAGCGCATAAAGCCAGACAATGCGCCACCGATGATCCCTGCGATGATCGCAAAGATCAGGTACATCGTGCCGATGTCTTTATGGTTGGTTGAATATACATAGCGCTTCCAACCCGTTGGGTGGTCGTGCGCATCATGTGAATTTTGGGCAGCAGTTGCGTTCGCCATTTGCTTTCCTTGCCTCTTTCCTTAACGCCCCAAGATCCCCTTGAGATCCCTCTTTGGGCGGCAAAATTAGCGGCGGGCCCTAAAGGCTCGCCAAAGTCCCGTTAGCAGCCTCGACATCGTCTTCGGCTTTCATGATTTCAGCCCATGCTGCGAATTCTTCTTTCGAAACAACGCGCACCGCAATCGGCATAAAGGCATGGTCTTTGCCGCACAGCTCTGAACACTGGCCGTAGTAAAGACCCTCTTTACGCACGTGGAACCATGTCTCATTCAAACGACCCGGCACCGCGTCGGTTTTGTTACCGAAAGCAGGCATAGCAAAAGCGTGCAGCACATCGCCGGCGGTCACTTCAACGCGAACTGTTGTGTCAACAGGCACCACAAGCTCATTATCCACGGCCAACAAATAGGGCTGCCCGGGCTTTTGCTCGGCAATCTCTTCTTTGCTGAGCATATAAGAAGAGTAGAATGCCCCATTCAGGTCAGGATATTCGTAATCCCAGTACCATTGATGACCTGTTACACGAACGGTCAATTCAGGCTCGGGGATCACTTCGCCTGCATCACGAGAAAAGATATTTGACCCCAAATATTTCCGCTCGCCGTCCGGGATGGTCATTTGATCTGACAACACGCCAAATGACGGCACCGCAATCACGATCAGGATGATGATCGGCACAACGGTCCAAACAATCTCGATCAGTGTATTGTGGGTAAATTTGGAAGGCGTCGGGTTTGCACGCTTATTGTAGCGAACCATGACCCAGATCAATAACGCCGTTACAAAAATGGTTATAAGAGTGATGATCCACATCAACAAACCATCATGAAAGGCAATGGTTGCATCCATGATTGGGGTTACAGATTCTTGCAAACCGATTGCGCCGGGCTCTGGCTGCCCGTTTTGCGCCAAAGCGGCGGTGGGCATAAGGCCCAGTGAAATTGCAGATGTGATTTTAGCCAGACGTGCAAGAAGTTTGCTCACGCCAGTCTCCCTTTGCGACATGTTTAAGCCCTTTTTCGTCGGTAACGCTTAAAGATCAAGCGAACTGGCTTGTCAATTCGCGTTAAGACGACCAAGAGCAGAATCTTGAAACAGACTAAAACCATAACAGACGGCGCAAAGCAATTCCAAACCGCCATAAAACAGTGCGTCATATGGTTGCAATCGACAGTTTTGAAGCATTTTTCTGTATTTTTCTCGAAATTTCTGCATCAGACCGGGCGAGACTGTGTGTTTTAGGCCGCAATTTTGCCATGTGAATAAGCAATCTAATCGCCGCGTGCCGAATTGACTGTCGCGGCGAAAGCACGCAAGGTCACCAAGTCTTGGGGTAAAGGAATCGTCATATCATGCGTTTTTTCAAGCTTATTTCCATTTTGCTGATGTTTGGGCTGATGCTCTCTGGCGCGCAGGCGCAAGGCACGGTGAAAGGCGATTATGGCGATTGGCAAATGACCTGCGACACGCCGCCAGGGGCCAGCTTTGAGCAATGTGCGCTGATCCAGAATGTGACGGCCGAAGACCAACCTGGCGTGGCCCTGAGCGTCATTATTCTAAAGACTGCAGATAAAAAAACGCAGCTGTTGCGCATTCTGGCACCACTTGGTGTTTTGCTGCCCAACCAATTGGGCCTGGTGCTGGACGGCAACGACAAAGGACGGGCGCCGTTCATTCGGTGCTTGCCCAATGGGTGCATGGCGGAAGTTGTGTTGACGCCTGAGCTGATTGACGAGCTGTCGAACGCGGAAACCGCCTTGTTTGTTGTGTTCAAAACACCGGAAGAAGGCATTGGCATTCCCGTTTCCATGAACGGCTTTGGCGAGGGCTACAAAGCCCTGCCTTAGGGCTGACCGTGCCGCAGAATGCTTTGATGAGATTTATGTGCGACAAGAATTGCCTTGAACCGCAGAGGTGAATGCGTCTAGTTAAGCCCGGTTAATGACTGTTTGGCCAAAGAGGCCACCAATTAAGAGTAGGCTTATGAGCAACGCATCCACAAGCGGCAAAAGCGCGGTATTTCTCACCGGCTCCACCATGCGCCATGTCATTATTATGACAACGACTTCGGCCATCGGCCTGATGTCGATCTTTTTTGTGGATGCCATTACGCTTTTTTATATCAGTCAGCTGGAAGACCCTAGTCAAACAGCCGCTGTGGGCCGGGCCTCCTATGTGATTGCCTTTATTATCGGCATGTCGGTCGGCTTTATGATCGGCACCTCGGCCATGGTGGCGAGGGCATTGGGCGCCGGACAGGATGAAGCAGCAAAATCCTATGCGGGCACATCGGTGATCAGCGTCGCCATTTTCGGCTTTTTGATCGCAGCATTAGGCTTTTTGTTGACCGATTGGCTGATGGACCTGTTGGGGGCCACCGGCGAAGCGCTCGACTATGCACGCACCTATCTTTTCATCGTGCTGCCCTCCACCCCATTCTTTGCCATCGGCATTGTCACCATGGGGATATTGCGGGCGCATGGCGATGCGAAACGCTCAATGTATATCACCTTGATCGGCGGTTTCCTGACGGCGGTGCTAGACCCGATCTTTATCTTTGTGTTTGGCTGGGAAGTGATTGGCGCCGCAATCGTCTCCGCGATTGTGCGTGTGTCGTTCGCCGCTCTTGGTCTTTATTATTTGATCGGCATCCACAAAGCCATCACCTTGCCTGATTTGAGCCGCTTTTTTAAGGACCTTGGCGACATTTTGAAGATTGCTGCGCCGACCGTGGTCACTAATCTGGCGGCACCCGTTGGGGCCTTCTTGATTGCCCGCGCTGTGGCCGACTATGGCGATGCCGCGGTGGCCGGCCAATCTGTGGTGGACCGTTTGATCCCCCTCGCCTTTGGTGTGATCTTCGCCCTTTCGGGTGCGGTCGGGCCGATCATTGGCCAAAATTACGGCGCCCTGCAAATGGGCCGTGTGCGCCAGGCGCTGATTGACGGGCTGATCTTTAATGCCGTTTATGTGCTTGTAGCCTGGGCTCTGCTGTTTATCGCACAAAACCAGATCATTGCCATTTATCAGGCCGAGGGCAATATGGCGCTGGTGATCCGCCTGTTCTGTACGGTGCTGGCGGGTTCGTTTCTATTCAATGGCATGTTGTTCGTCTCCAACGCGGCTTACAACAATTTGGGCTATCCGCTCTTGGCGACACTGTCCAACTGGGCCCGACATACAATCGGCGTCTTGCCCTTTATCTATGTCGGTGGCCTCTGGGGCGGGCTGCCGGGCATCATTTGGGGCGCAGCCATCGGCGCGATCTTTTTTGGTATATTGCCGGTGGTTGGCGCCTTTTGGTTGATCGATCGCTTGACTCCGGATGCCAAAGATCCAGCGACAACAGCCGATACTGCGGAAGCGGCAGAAGCACCCGCATCCTGAACCTTAACCAAAAAGTTGCCGAGACGCCTGTGGCGCTCGGCACAAAGTTTCGGGGGTTAGTGGTCCAAGATAATGGTTGGACCAGAATGATGCTTGCACGCTATTGACATTTTTCCCATTCGTCTAACAAATAGTATTCATCTCAATAATCAATCTCTGTGATGAATATGGCCAATCCCCTCGATCTTGATCAGTTGCGTACATTTGCTGTTATCGCCGATTGCGGCAGCTTTACCGAAGCGGCGCGACGGGTGTTTAAAACCCAGTCAGCTGTCTCCATGCAGATTAAAAGACTGGAGGAACGCCTGGGCGAGGAATTGCTGGTGCGTGACGGTCGATCCATTTCGCTTACCCGCGCGGGCGATGCGCTCTATCACCATGCGCGGCGGATGCTGGAAATCAACGCAGAGATTGAAGATTTGTTTTCCTCAGACGTGCTCTCCGGCACGATCCGAATCGGCATTCCAGACGATTATGCCGTGAAGGTGCTGCCGATTCTGCTGAGTTCATTTCAGCAAACCCATCCCAAAATTCTAGTGGATGTGAAGTGCAAATCCTCTGAAGAGTTGATCAGCGACATGCAGCAGGGTGATTATGATTTGATCGTCTTCACCCAGGGCACCAATCATGAAACGGGTGAAATCTTGCGCACAGAGCCGCTCTCCTGGGTGATCGGGCCCAACTCTGACGCGCACAAACAAGATCCGTTGCCGATTGCCTGTGGCAACAAGCAATGCTGCTGGCGCTCCAACGCAGAGAGCGCGTTACGCGATGCCAATATCAATTATCGGGTGGCGTACACCTCCTCTAATGCCACTGCCATCACCAGCGCGGTGATGGCAGGGCTGGCCGTGGGGGTGTTAGCCGAAAGCTCGATCACGCCTGATATGCGTCGGTTGGGGCTGGAGGACGGGCTGCCGCCCCTGAAGGCGGCAGATATTGCGATCCGTCGGGCCGCCAATGCTTATGGCGGCATCTATAGTGCGCTGGTGGCGCACATAAAGGCCGAGTTGGATCAAGCCATGGAAGATGCGGCCTGATGCGCGTGGGGCGTGTTGGCACTTGCGTTGAACCCTTTGGCGATCAGCCATATGCTTAAGCCCACTTCAAACAGGCCGCCGGGAATGGATAGCATAACGCCCCAGCCGGACAGGAAAAATTCTGAAGTCGTGCCGACAATAAAAATTGTGTAACCGACCACCCCCAAAATCGCCAACGAACGCGGCACCAATTGAGTGCGCCAGAGCACGGCACACATCAGCAAGCCGCCAACGCCCCAAAGCGTCATACCGGACTGGTAGAAATAGAAATTGATATAATAAAGCAGCTTTCCGAAGGCTTCTGTATACAGGGGATCAGTCGCGTCGATTGTGGGCACGGCCAACATCAAGAATACGCTGCCCACCAACAGTGCCATCGTGCCCATCAGGGTGAGGCTGAGATAACCCAGCGCTTTGAGCGGGGCAAAAGGCGACATGGCGCGAAACAGAATCGTGATCGCCCCCACATTGGTGAAGGTGTGCAGGATCGCCACGGCAAAGGCTGCCACTAAATAGGTGATGCGCTGGGACTCAATTGTGGTGATCGGATCTGCTGCCAACAAAAGCGGCTCCATCAGTGCGGTGCCAATCCCATAGGACAGGAATGAGCCAATAAAGAAGATGCCGGCCAGCCGTGCCGCATTGCGATTTAGATATGTGGGTTGTGTCATGAGGATATGCCCTGAAATTTTCAATGTCGAATGCCCGTCCTATCCCAGTTGATCGCTATTATAAATTGACCAATTTCGTGCAACTGCTATGCATAAATGCATGAGTTGGCGTGGAATCGATTTTGACTGGAGCAAGGTAAGGGCCTTTTTGGTGGCAGCGGAGGAAGGCTCCTTCTCTGCCGCGGCGCGCGCGCTTGGGATTGCGCAGCCGACATTGGGTCGGCAGATTGAAGCGCTGGAGCAGGAGTTGAAGGTCACTTTGTTTGAGCGCGATGGCCGCGGCATTACCCTGACCCCGAGTGGTCTGGAGCTATTGGCCCATGCCCGCAAGATGGGCGATGCGGCTGGCGCATTCTCTCTGGCAGCACACGGACAATCCAGTGCGATTGAAGGGCGCGTATCCATTGCCGCTGCCGAAATGTTTGCCGCAACAGAGTTGCCGCCCATCATAACTGAATTGCGTCGGTCAGAACCCAAACTTGAAATAGAACTGGTTGTTTCAAACCGGGCGAGCGATTTGCATCGGCGCGAAGCAGATATTGCGCTGCGTTTCTTCCGGCCAACGGAGCCGGACTTGTACGCAAGAAAACTTATGGATGTGCAAGCGCAGCTCTATGCTAGCGACGCCTACCTGACCCAGTTTAATCCGCCCCTTACCCTGGACAACATCAACCGCGCTGAATTTATCAGCCTGGATTCTGAAAATGTGGTGATGCATGGCTTAAATGCACATGGCATGAACCTGACTGAAGCCAACTTCCCCTTGCAGGTGGATAGCTATGTGGTGATGTGGAATCTGATGAAAAGCGGCGCAGGTGTCTGCATAATGGACACAAGTGTGGGTGACCGGGAACCCGGCGTGCGCCGAGTTTTGCCGGATTTTCCTTCGCTCAACTTCTCAATGTGGCTGGTGGCCCATAGGGAGCTAAAGACAAACCGCCGTGTGCGGAGGGTGTTTGATTATTTGGTGGAGAAGCTCGCAGGCTAGAACAAGCGTTCCGTATAGATTTTGCTGATGTCGCCTTCCCAAGGGCCGTTATAGGCGTCGAGCATATGTTCGGCGGGTGTTTTTCCGGTATCGAGCGTTTCTTTGATCATGTTCAAGAAAACAGACTCGTCAAAGCCTTCATAATTCTTGTTCTTGCGCGCCACCAGTCCGGACTTCGCTAGTTTAGAGACATCCTTGGCGACATCCAAAACCGTGCGGCCATTGATTTCAGCATTTAACGCAGACTTTGATACATCGATGCGCAATTGATTGCGTTGCTCAGCGGTCCAATCTTTGACCAACTCCAATGCGCCATCCAGCGCGCCTTGATCATAGAGCAAACCGACCCATAGGGCGGGCAAAGCGCAGATACTATCCCAAGGCCCTGCGTCCGCACCGCGCATTTCCAAGAAAGTTTTAAGCCGAACTTCAGGGAACAAGGTGGAGAGATGATCCTCCCAATCCGCGATTGTTGGTTTTTCACCCGGCAATTGCGGCAGCTCGCCTTTCAGGAAGGCGCGGAAGCTCTCGCCAGCACAATTGACAAATTCGCCATTACGCATCACGAAATACATTGGCACATCAAGGGCATAATCTACATAGCGCTCAAAGCCCATGCCCGGTTCAAACGCAAAGTCCAACATGCCGGTGCGGTCATTGTCTGTGTGCTGCCAAATCTTCGAGCGATAAGAAAGGTAACCTGACGGCTTCCCATCAATGAAGGGCGAGTTGGCAAACAATGCTGTTGCGATCGGCTGCAGCGCCAAACTGGCGCGCAATTTGTCGACCATGTCTTTTTCGGACGAAAAGTCGAGATTTACTTGCACGGTGCAGGAGCGGAACATCATGGACGTGCCGAGTGTGCCGACTTTTTCCATATAGGGCTTCATGATCCCGTAGCGGGATTTAGGCATCATGGGCATGTCTTCTAGCGACCAGGCTGGCGCCACACCCAGGCCCAAAAACTCAATATTGAGCTTATCAGTGATGCCCCGCAGCAAACGCAAATGATTGCCGGTTTCTGAGCAGGTATCGTGCAGCTTTTCCAACGGCGCGCCTGAAAGCTCCAACTGTCCACCCGGCTCCAGCGAAATGGAGGCGCCCGTGCTTTCATCTTTCAGGCCAATCAAATGGCCCTTGTCTAAAAGCGGTGTCCAATCGGTGCGTTTTTGAATTTCGGTGAGAATCGCGCCAATGCCGTTTTCTCCCTCATAGGGCAAGGGCTTATGGCTGTCTTTACAGAATACGAATTTTTCGTGCTCCGTGCCAATGCGCCAGTCCTGCTTTGGCTTGCACCCTTTTTCCAGCGCGTAAATCAGGTCGGATTTCGACTCGATAAGGGGGGCGTTTTTAACTGCATTGGCCATAGAAGGTCCGTCCGGTCGTCAGTGTTGTGTCCCGCTATGCCAGCGCGATCTTTGCTGGCGACAATAACGCGGAAAAAATAGGATGCAATCCTTTTATCGTAAATCACCGATATTTGATTGCACAAGTGTTAATGCCACAATCGCCGCCGTATCGGCCCGCAGAATTCGCGGTCCCAAGCTGATGGGAACACAAAATTTTTGTGCCCGCAATAGGGTCCGTTCGGCTTCTGAAAAGCCGCCTTCCGGGCCGATCAGAACAGCAACCTGATGATCTGTATAAGGTTGAAGGGCTTCAGCCGCATTCGCCACGTCAGTTTCCTCGTCGGCAAAAATTAGAATGCGATCCGGGTCGGTCTCGTCCCAATTGGCAATCAGTTTTTCCAGTGTGGTCGCTTCGTGCACCTCTGGCACATTCAGGATTTCGCACTGCTCAGCCGCTTCAATCGCGTTGGCCTGCATACGATCATAATTAATGCGCGCCATTTGCGTGTGCTGCGTTTGCACCGGCCGCAGGGCGTTCACGCCCATTTCGGTGGCCTTTTGCACCATAAAATCCAATCGCGCAGTTTTGATGGGCGCGAAAATATAGTCAATTTTGCTGGGTAGGGTTTGCGTGCTGGTCCGGTCGTGCAGTGCCAGCTCGGCAGCTTTTTTTGAATCATGCACGAGACTGGCGCGAAAGGCGCCATCTTGCCCGTTAAACAGAATCACCTCGCCGCCTTTTTTTAGGCGCAACACATTCACAAGATAGTTGGATTGGGCTTTATCCAGTTTCAGCTGGCCATCAACCGATAGGGGATGATCCACAAAAAGGCGGGGCAAAGATTTATGTTGGCGCGGCATTTTGGTGCCTCTTGCTTGACTTTTGGCGGCTAAAGAATAGCGTTCCGAACAACTCAATAGGTGGAAGTGGTGCGCGATGCAAGACAAACCCAATTCTGAAATAATTGCCGATGCCAGCAAAACCAATTGGGTGGACCGTTATGCCCCCAAAGCCATCCACCCCTATGCCAAAATGGCGCGGTGGGATCGGCCCATTGGGTATTGGCTGTTATTTTGGCCCTGTGCAATCTCATTGGCACTCGCCGCTGTCGCGCGCCCGGCCACCGGCTTCAACTTCACCTATCTATTGCTGTTTTTTCTCGGTGCCATTGCGATGCGCGGTGCAGGCTGTACCTTAAACGATATTGTAGACCGCAATATTGATGGCAAGGTGGAGCGGACTCGATTGCGGCCCATTCCCTCGGGTAAAATCAGTGTGCCGCAAGCCTTTGTGTTTCTGGCAGCGCAATGTCTGGTGGGGCTGGTTATTCTTTGGCAATTCAATGATTTCACCAAGATATTGGGCCTGTCGTCCATTGGGCTGGTGATCATTTATCCCTTTATGAAGCGCATCACCTATTGGCCACAGCTTTTTCTAGGCCTAGCATTTAACTGGGGCGCACTGATGGGATGGGCGGCTATGTTTGGCGAACTGCATTATCCCGCCTTTTATCTTTACGCGGGGGCGATATTGTGGACCATCGGTTATGACACGATTTATGCCCTGCAAGATCGGGAAGATGACGCGTTAATCGGCGTTAAATCCACTGCCCGGCTGTTTGGCGATCACGCGCAACCCATCACGGGGCTATTTTATCTTGGCGCTGCTATATTGTGGTTTTTGGCCGCCGATGGCGCGGGCGCAGGCCCGGTCTATTATTGGGTGATGTGGGTTGCCCCGGCGCTTTTGGCCTGGCAAATTCTCACGCTGAAACCGGACCAGACATCAAACTGCCTGATCCGGTTTAAATCCAATTTTTGGGTGGGCCTCAGCTTCACCCTTGCGCTCTATATCGAATATGCGATCTAGCCGGACACAAGCCCTAGTTTGCGACGATTGAGAAAGCGTGGACGGCGCGTGGCCTCTGGTCCCAGCTTGCGACGGTTGGTTTCTTGCCCAACCATAACGCCACCCACATGTTGCGAGTAGGGCACCAACCCGCCATTGCCGGACCGGATAAACAGCGGCAAGCCCAACTGCTTGCCCCAATTTTGCCATTCGGCCACCACGGTGTGGTTACCTTGTTCTTCAAACACGCGATAGTTCAAATCTTCGTCCGCATGGACCAATTCTATTGAGCTGAAGAGCTCGCCATCTTCAGTGATGCTGGTGGCGACAGCTACTCCGTAATATTCTTTAACCGGAACTTTGATTTTGATCGGAACACCGCTTTTGGACAGCATTTTGCGTACAGTGACGGTTTGCACCTCACTCGCGCGCTGACCATTGTCATTTGCGGGCGACAATATTGGCCATTTCACACCGTCTTTTCCAAACAAGATCAGATCCGATCCTGAAACTGTTTTTCCTTGCACCATTTTTATCTCGTGCCTTCCTGTTAACCTGAGAGCTATTCTTTGTTTTGCTGCTCTTCTTATGCGAGCCAAATTAGCAGCCAAGGTTTGGCATCCCTTTAAAAAATTGGGTTAAGTTTTCCTTGTTCTCAAAAGGGTTAGCAGGTTATGACCGGGGGTAACCACGGATTAACCGAAACGAAGTTCTTGCCTTTCCATGTTCGCTCGATTAAGCACGGAAGAGCTTAGATTTATTGGGGTTTCGGGGGCCTTTGATGGCAAATCCAGACATGGCTGACTTGCAAGACGATCTGGACCTCATCCGAAATGCTGTTGTGGGCGCCGGTATCATCGCGACCGGTTTTTTCCGGCAAAATGTAAAAACCTGGACAAAAGATAACGCCTCACCCGTGACCGAGGCGGACTATGCGGTCGATAATTTCTTGAAAAACATGCTCACCAAAGCGCGGCCCGGTTATGGCTGGCTGAGCGAAGAGACAGCCGATGACCCGTTACGGTTGGAGTGTCGGCGAGTGTTTGTTGTGGACCCTATTGATGGGACGCGAGGCTTTATTCGCGGCGAAGATAGCTGGACCATCTGCATTGCGCTGGTTGAAGACGGACAGCCCAAAGTGAGTGTGCTTTATGCGCCCATTCGCGATGAACTCTATGAAGCAGTGGCAGGTCATGGTGCTTTGTTGAACAAATCGCCGATCAAGCGGCGCAACCGTTTGGGCGCTGGCCCGGTGATCCCGGCCCCGGGGGCGGTGCATCGCGAACTGGAAGAGCGCGGCATTGATTATGTGCGCGGACCGGCCCTGCCCTCGCTTGCCTATCGGCTGGTCCAGGTGGCAACCGGCGTGCTGGATGTCGCGGTGGCGCGACGCGGCGCACAGGATTGGGATATTGCGGCACCTGCTCTTATCTTATCGGAATGCAATTATACATTGGAAGATGTATGTGTTGGCGTGCCGCGCTTTAATAAGCGAGAAATTCGTCACGGCGCCCTTGCGGCAATGTCTGACCTGACGCTAAAAGATGATGTGCATGATGTGCTGCGCAAGGTCTATGGGTGTCCTGCAGCATAGAAACGACAAAAATGGTGGGGTTTAAATGAGCGAAGAAAAACAATTGCTGCATTTGGTGTTTGGCGGCGAACTGGAAGACTTGGAAAAAATTCAATTCCGCAATCTGGATGAGTTGGATATTGTTGGGGTTTATCCCAATTATCAATCCGCCTATGCCGTTTGGAAGCAAAAGGCCCAGATGACAGTGGATAATGCGCATATGCGATATTTTATCGTGCATATGCACCGCTTGCTTGACCCTGATGCCTAAGGCCAATCGGTGAACGCAAAATCTAGAAAGACATCTGGCGGGCGGGGGCTGAACAGCACCAAAGCTCGCCATTTTATTGGATGGCATATTTTGGGCGGCTATTTGCGCCTGACCTCAGCCACGTCCAAATTTGTCTATGATCCGCCAAATGCAGAACAAAAGTGTGCAGATTTGATGCCGGCCATCTATGTGTGTTGGCACGGGCAAGGCATGCTGGGCATGAAATTGGTGCCTGAGGCCAGCCAATTGACCATTCTCACCTCGCGCCACCCCGACGGACAATTGGTGGCCGCCGCTGCCAAAAGCTTCGGCTGCTCCAATATTGATGGCTCAGGCGCCAGCCCGAAGCAGGATGAAGGCACTGGCGGCATGGCGGCGATGCGCGAAATGGTGCGGGCGATGAAAAATGGCCAATCTATTGGCATTACGGCAGATATTCCCCCCATCCCCGGGCGGCAGGTCTCTGACGGGGTGGCGCTGTTGGCGCGCTTTTCCGGCCGCCCGATTATACCTTATGCCGTGTCCAGTTCGCGCCGCTCTGTTCTGGAAAAAGTTTGGGATAAGATGCAAATCAACCACCCCTTCTCCCGCATTTCTGCGGTGGTGGATGAACCGCTCTATGTGCCACGCACGGCAAAAGACCTCACGCCCTATTCTGAAGAGCTGGCGAAGCGGCTGGATAACGTGCTGAAACGGGCCTTTTTGTTGGCCGATAGCAAGGAACTGCCGCCGCGTCCGGATCGGTCGGATTTTGATCCGCAAGGTTCTGAAGCGAGCAATTAGCCGCATGAGTTCGATGCGGCTCAGCCGCCCGCAAGAATGAGTCTTACTGCATAATCCAAAGCACCAGCCGGGCCGATGCGTTCCATGCCAATGTGGCCCCGGCGTTTGGCGTCGGCTTCATCTTCAAGAAGCGATGCCATGGCAGCGGTCAGTTCATTGACGTCCAGAGATGTTGTTATACGGCTCTCGCCCATGAGGCGTTCATTTTTCGCAACACGGCTTGGCCGGGCGTCGGGAGGCACAAGGGCGATTACTGGCACGCCCAGTCCGGCACTCTGGAAACCGGCGGTTCCCGCCTGACCGGCTACAAAACGCGACACTCTTGCAAGGCTGCCAACGCCTTTATCAAAGAAATGTACTGGCGTTTTATCCACCATCTCGGCCTTTGCCAAATATTCCGGTGCTGTCAGGTCGGGCTCCTTGTCAACGGCTCTAAGTCCAGAGACCCTGATCAATTGATTAGCATCCGCCGTGGGGGCAACAGGCACTAAAACACTGATTGGGTATTTTCCTGTTAAACGCCCCAACGCTCTTATTTGCAGCTCAAAGAGCACCTTGGCCGCGTTGCGACTGCCTGGCAGCAGCGTCACGGCAGTCTTATCGCCAACAAGCGGGGTTACATCCATGGCGAGTTCTGGGACTGTGTCCATCATGATGTTGCCGACAAATCCGGCATCAAGCCCATAGGCACGCAATTGACCCGCCAGTATATCATCGCGACATAGCGTCTTGGCGGCTGTGGCTTTTATCAATCGTTTCTCCACAGCAGAGTAGGTTGAGGCAAAGCCGGACTTGTAGCAATCCAGGTAAAGGTCGACAGCATGCCCCCCGGCTTTGCATAACGCCAAGCCAACCATATCGCCCAACACAATTATCTTGTCCCAGCGGCCGCGTTGCTGGCGCATATAGCGCACATGTTTAAGAGCGGTCAGCGCCAAACCATGTTGGAAATCTTTGATCAAAGAGCCTTGTTTGCGGTGGCCCTCACTGGCCAGATGACCGCGTGGTCCCACTAACGGGCAAATATTTCGATAGGCAAGCCCCTCGCCCACTGTGGGCAGGGCTTCCATTTCGCATTGTGGGGCAAGTGCCTTGGCCAAGGCGGCACCCATGGCATCTTCGCCCATGCCATTGGTGATGATCAAAACGCGCATGCGGCGTTACTTTTTGCTTTTTTGCAGCGCTTCAAGCGAGGCGTGTGCATCCACATAAGGTTCCTGCCGATCCACGCTCCAATAGGAAAGCTCGTCCAGCGGAATTTGTTGGCCGGTGACGGCGCAGCGCACAAAGGTGCCTGGTTTGATTACGGCAAAATCCGCATCCAGATAGCGCAACTTGGCTTCGCTTTGGCCAAAACCATTTTCAAAAATATTCATCGTCAAACCTCTTTCGCCCCTTATTTAGGACGGGGCGAGCAAAAAATCAAAACAGACTTTTCTGTTTTTGCTCTTTTTCTTCAGCGTCAGCCTTCGGTTTGGGCTTGGATTTTGGTTTTGCCTTGGCGGGCGGCGCGTCGGCCACGATCACGCCCAAATCCCCATCTGCAAATTGCACATTTAGCCCCTCGCCCTTTTCGGGTGTCGTAGCGGAACGCACAAGATTGCCTTCAGCGTCAGTGACCAGTGCAAAGCCACGTTCCAGCGCCTTTTTGTGGCTCAGACTATCAAGCAGCTTGCCCAAGTTTTCAATTTTGGTCTGCTTACGCTCAAACGTGGCCAAGGCCGCGGGACGCAACCGGGCGCTCAGGCTTTGCAATTGACCGGAGAAGTTTTGCTGTTTCTGCCGCAAGCCGTGGGGCGACAGGCGGGCGCTGATCTGGGAATAGCTTGCGCGCTTGCGGTCCACAAACTGATTGAGGGCGTTGCCGAGCCGCATGGTCGCCATATCGAAGCGCTGGCGCGGTACGTTGGTCAGGTCCTGGGCTTTGGGCAAGGCAGCCGATACGGCACGCAGCCTGTCTTTAGCGGTGGCGATGTTCCGGGCCTGGGCCGCGCGCAGGCGCGTACCCTGATCCAGCACATAGTTGATCAGTTCTGATTTTACGGGTACTGCCATCTCGGCCGCACCCGTGGGGGTGGGCGCGCGTTTGTCCGCCGCATAGTCAATCAGGGTGATGTCTGTTTCATGGCCCACCGCAGAAATCAGCGGGATGGTTGATGCCGCGGCAGCGCGCACCACCTCTTCTTCATTAAAGCCCCACAAATCTTCGATTGAGCCGCCGCCCCGCGCCACGATCAACAGGTCGGGCCGCTTGATCGGGCCATCAGCGGGCAAAGCATTGAACCCATTGATGGCGTTGGCGACTTCCGGGCCGCAGGTTTCGCCCTGCACCCGCACCGGCCACACGATGACGTGTGTTGGAAACCGATCATCCAGACGATGAAGAATATCGCGGATCACTGCGCCGGTGGGCGAGGTGATCACGCCGATGGTTTGGGGCAAATAAGGCAGTTCCTGCTTGCGCCCGGCATCAAACAGACCTTCGGCGGCCAATTGTTTTCGGCGTTGCTCGAGCAAAGCCATCAGTGCCCCGGCGCCCGCCGGTTCAATATCGTCAATCACCAGCTGGTATTTGGACGAGCCGGGATAGGTGGTGAGCTTGCCGGTGGCAATCACTTCCATGCCTTCTTCGGGCTTGATGCGCAGGCGCGAGAATTTACCGCGCCAGATCACCGCCTCAATTCTGGCTTTTTCGTCCTTTAAGGCAAAATAGGCATGGCCGGAGCTATGCGGACCGCGATAGCCAGTAACCTCGCCGCGAATGCGCACGTGACCAAACTGATCCTCAATGGTGCGTTTCACCGATTGAGAGATTTCGGATACTGTGAATTCGTGGGCGTTTGAAGCCTGCGCACCGGTTTGCTCTTCCATAGATTAACTGGTGCCTGTTCATAATTGAATCGTCAAGGGTGACCTTTCTAAATCAACATGATATGGGAACAATCGCTTGGGCTGATTTGGATTTGGATTAAGAAATGAACATATTGCTGTTGGGTTCTGGCGGGCGTGAGCACGCCCTCGCATGGGCGATTGCACGCTCTGAACGTTTGGGCAAACTATATATCGCGCCGGGCAATCCGGGCATGGCCGACTGTGGTGAATTGGTGACCCTCAATGTAGGGGCGCACGACAAGGTAGCGGCCTTTTGTGCTGACAAAAAAATTGACCTGGTTGTTGTCGGGCCGGAAGCGCCACTGGTGGCTGGCATCACCGACGATTTGGAACAAGCCGGCATCAAGGTCTTTGGCCCCTCCAAAGCCGCAGCACAACTCGAAGGCTCCAAGCATTTTACCAAGCTTTTGTGCGACGAAATGAACGTGCCGACGGCCAAATATGCACGCTTTGACGATGTGGATGCTGCGATTGACTATGTGCGGGCGGAGGGTGCGCCCATCGTGGTGAAAGCAGACGGATTGGCCGCAGGTAAGGGTGTGATTGTGGCGCAGACGCTTCGAGAAGCGGAAGATGCCGTGTTTGCGATTTTTGACGGCGCCTTTGGCTCTGCAGGTGCCTCGGTGGTGATCGAAGAATGCTTGATGGGCGAAGAAGCCAGCCTTTTTGCCATCAGCGATGGCAAAAACTACAAATTGTTGCCTTCCGCGCAAGATCACAAGCGCGCCTATGATGGCGATAAAGGCCCGAACACCGGGGGTATGGGGGCTTATTCTCCTGCCCCAGTGATGACCGAAGAGATGATCAAACGGGTAGATGAGGAAATCATCGCGCCCTCCATTCGAGGCATGGCGGCGCGGGGCACTCCCTTCAAAGGGGTGCTGTTTGCCGGGCTGATGATCACCAAAACCGGACCGAAGCTGATTGAATATAATGTGCGTTTCGGCGATCCGGAATGCCAGGTGCTGATGTCATTATTGCAGTCAGACATTGTGGACCTTTTGGAGGCCACTGTGAATGGCACATTGGATCAGCATACACCGCAATGGCGGGACGCAACGTCATTGACTGTGGTGATGGCCTCAAACGGCTATCCCGGTTCTTATGACAAAGGCACGCCCATCAACGGTCTCGACGCGGCAGAAGACGATGGCGTGAAAATTTTCCATGCGGGCACTGCCCTTGAGGAGGGTCAATTGGTGGCCACCGGTGGACGAGTGTTGAATGTGACTGCGGTTGCGGATGAGATTCAAACCGCTCGCGACAAAGCCTACGCGGTAATTGAGCGCGTGGATTGGGGCAATGGATTTTACCGAAAAGATATCGCCTGGCGGGCACTTGAGCGCAAATCTTCGTGATCGGCACTTGAAGATATAAAAGTTTAAACAATTTCATTTAACATCTAAGTTGAATGCGAACCTTCAGGTGTTAAAATGGCGATAACAGGTCCCAGAATTGGCGTTGCGCTTGGCGGCGGTGCCGCACGGGGCCTTTCGCATATTGCAGTGATTGAAGCGATGGACGAGTTGGGCTTAAAGCCCAGCCTGATTGCCGGCACCTCCATCGGCGCCTTTATTGGCGCTGGCTGGGCCGCTGGCATGAGTGGGCGTGAAATCCGAAGCTATGCAATTGATGTGCTGGGCACCATGCGCGCCCTGAGTTCACGCTTATGGCGCACGCAGGTGACGGGCATTAAAGCCATGTTTCAAGATGGCATTTCCATGCAGTTTGACGCCACCAAGGTGTTAACCTCCTTCGCGCCGGATACACTGCCTATTCACTTTGAAGAGTTGAAGATACCCCTGAGGGTGATTGCCACTGATTACCGTTCCTGGCATCAGGTTGTGTTTCATACCGGCGAGATCGCCCCGGCCATTGCCGGCTCCATTGCGATTCCCAGCCTATTCAAACCCGTAGAACATGGTGGCCAGACCCTGGTGGATGGTGGCGTGGTGAACCCACTGCCCTTGGAGCATGCGGCGCACAATATGGATATTCTGATCGGTGTGGATGTGAACGGCGATCCGGTGCCTGTTAATGACTCCACCATGCCTTCGGCAATTGATGTCGGACTTGGCGCCGCGCAAATCATGATGCACTCACTCAGCGCCTATGCCATTGCCGCCTACCCGCCTGATATCTATGTGCGTCCACCTGTGGGGCATTTTGGCGCCTATGAATTTTGGCGCGTACGGGACATTCTGGCAGCAGGCGACACGGTGAAGGAAAAGCTCAAGCGCGATCTGGCCACGCGCATTGACCTTATGCTCGCCTCTCAGCAAAAAATTGGATAAGCAATTGAGCGGCCTCGGCTTCGCCTATGCCTGAAATCACTTCGGGCTGATGATGGCAAGTGGGTGAGGTGAAGAAACGCACACCATTATCCACGGCCCCGCCCTTTTGGTCCTCTGCCCCATAATAAACGCGCCGCAGTTTGGCATGGGCAATTGCCCCGGCACACATGGTGCATGGCTCCAGCGTTACATAGAGATCACAACCATCAAGACGTCCGGTGCCCAGTTTCGCCAATGCCTTACGCATGGCTTGCATCTCGGCATGGGCGGTTGGGTCGCCTATGCGCTTCATTTCATTTTGCGCCGTGGCGATGATTTCACCATCTTTCACAATAACCGCCCCCACGGGCACTTCGCCTGCTACAGCGGCTTGCCGGGCAAGTTCTAAGGCCTGTTGCATGGGTGTGGGCTTGGTTGGCTTGGTCATCATCATCCTACTTGTTGAAATGTTACCTGCCATAGGTTGGCAAAGGATGCAAAGCCTATCGGTTCGCCTTATGCTTGGCGGATAGGAGAATCAGCCATGCGCATTCGGCAACTGCCCAACGATCTGGTGAACAAAATCGCAGCTGGCGAGGTGATTGAACGCCCGGCCAGCATCGTGAAAGAGTTGGTGGAAAACTCGCTGGATGCGGGCGCCACCCGCATTGCCATCACCACAGGTGCGGGCGGCAAATCCCTGATCCGCATTGAGGATGATGGCTATGGCATGGGCGAAGAAGATCTGCGCTTGAGCGTGGAACGCCACGCCACCTCCAAACTGCCGGAAGATGATCTCGATCATATCTCTACCCTTGGTTTTCGCGGAGAGGCATTGGCCTCGATTAGCGCGGTGGCGGATCTGCGCATTGCCACGCGGCCACGCGATGAGGAGCTGGGCTTACAATTGCGCTTCGTGGATGGCGATGCGGTGATTTCGCCCCATCCCATGCCCCACGGTACGGTGATCGAGGTGCGTGAGCTGTTTAAAAATGTGCCTGCACGGTTGAAATTTTTGAAGTCTGATCGCGCAGAAAGCAATGCGATCACCGATGTAATGAAGCGGTTGGCCATGTCCAAACCGCATGTGCAGTTCATTCTGTCTGGCTCTGATCGGCAAACGCTAAACTGGCCCGCCCAACCGGTTTCCGACGCGGAGGATGATTTTCAGGGCGATAAGAACCGCTTGGGGCAAATCTTGGGCTTGGATTTCGCGCAAAATGCGGTGCCGATTGATTATCAGCGCGGCCCGGTGCGCGTGCGCGGCATGGCGGCCCTGCCCACTTACACCAAAGCCAATTCGCTCTCGCAATTCTACTTTGTGAATGGCCGCCCCGTGCGCGACAAGGTGTTGTTGGGCGCTTTGCGCGGCGCATATGCTGACTTTTTGCACCGCGATCGTTTTCCGGTTGCGGCGCTGTTTGTGGATTTGCCCAGCCAGGATTTGGACGTGAATGTGCATCCGGCGAAGGCGGAAGTGCGCTTTCGTGATGCCGGCTTGGTGCGTGCGGCAGTGATCCGTGGCGTGATGAATGCGCTCGATGCGGCAGGGTTCCGCGCCTCAAAAACGGTGTCGGATGCGACGTTGAATGCGTTTCAACCCGGTGGTGCGCCGCAACCGCAACCTGCTGCCCCATCTCAGCCGTCACATGTGGCGCCGAACGCAACAGGCGATGGATTTGCCATGCCCCAGCAGCCACAATGGGGTCACGCGGGCTTCACGCCTCCACCGCCCAGCTTTGGCGCACCACGTATGCAGGATTTGCATCAGCCAAGCGCCCGCATGGAAAAGAGCGAAGAGATTCCGCCGGAAGATGATGATTTCCCGCTCGGTTCCGCACGTGCCCAATTGTTTGAGAACTATATTGTGGCCCAAGGGCCGGACAGTTTGATCGTGGTGGACCAACATGCGGCGCACGAGCGGCTCGTTTATGAGCGGTTCAAAAAAGAATTGAGCGATGGCCCTGTTCCCGCGCAACGACAATTGATCCCCGTGGTGGTGGAGCTGCCGGAAGAAGATTGCGACCGATTGGAAGAAGCGCAAGAAGAATTGGCACAGGTGGGGCTGGGCGTGGAACGTTTTGGCCCTCGTGCCATCGCGGTGCATGAGACACCGGCCATTTTGAAGCATCCCAATGTAGAAAAGCTGATCAATGATGTGGCTGATCAGCTGGCCGAATGGGACAATATCTCCATTGTCCGCGAACGTTTGGAGGAAGTGGCGGCCCGGATGGCATGTCACGGTTCGGTGCGCTCCGGGCGGCGCTTGCGCGCTGAGGAGATGAACATGCTGCTGCGCGATATGGAAGCCACGCCTCATTCCGGCCAGTGCATCCATGGCCGCCCGACCTATGTGGAGCTGAAGAAAGCGGATATCGAGCGGCTGTTTGGGCGGCGGTAGGTTCGATTGATTTGCCGCCACCGGTCGCTACGCTCACATTTTCCTGCCCTCGCGCCGGGCGGGCTGGCCCGGCACCCCCGGCATCTTCACGCGCCGCCGTCGTTCGCTGCGCTCACATTTTCCTGCCCTCGCGCCGGGCGGGCTGGCCCGGCATCCCCGGCATCTTCACGCGCCGCCGTCGTTCGCTACGCTCACGTTTTCCTGCCCTCGCGCCGGGCGGGCTGGCCCGGCACCCCCGGCATCTTCACGCGCCGCCGTCGTTCGCAGCGCTCACGTTTTCCTGCCCTCGCGCCGGGCGGGCTGGCCCGGCATCCCCGGCATCTTCACGCGCCGCCGTCGTTCGCAGCGCTCACTACCCCGGCATCCCCGCCAATTGCTACCACGCTGTGTCTCCGCGCTTGAACTGACGCGAGGAGAAAACCATTCCCACTGGGCCGTCCCGGCCTTGAGCCGGGACCACCCCTCAAGCGCAGGGGTACAGGCCCCGGATCCAGTCCGGGGCGGCCCAGAGGAAAGGGGCACATTCGAAAAATTACTATGGGAACAATATGGCGAAGACTGACTAGCCCCGAGATGATTCTCTTCGGTTGCCCCAGCGCTCACCTTTTTTTGTTTGCGCCCCGCATGTGGGCCACGCACCACTGATTTTCTCGCCCTATCAACACCCACCCGCCGTCACCCCAAGACTTGATCTTGGGGTCCATTTCACATTGGCGAAGGCGCAGGATCGTTGTAGTCCGAACAACAGCTTGAAGGCTCAAACCAACCAATTAGGTGCCGGGCCATTACCCTCAAATGGATTGTAAGATCAAGTCTTGCAATCACGTGGGAGGGCGAGGTCTGAGCAGTGATATATTGTGCCGGAGCGGGCAGTTGGCGGGCGCTGCGCCTAGCCAGCAGGTGCCTTGAACAAGTGAATGACCGTGTCGCCATAGGTGCGTTCGTCGAGACGTTCAAAACCTTCCGGCGCCGTGATTTCCACACCCTTTTGCTCTTCCCAGACGATGATCGCTTCTGGGGCAATCCAGCCGCCTTTGTGGGCGATTTCCAGCGCTTTGTCGCCTAAGCCTTTGGCATAGGGCGGGTCCAGAAAGACCAGATTGCACGGCAAGATGCGCTGGATTTGGCCGAGGTCAGTTGCGTCACGACGCAGCATACGGGATTGACCGGCCACACCGAAATCCTGGATATTTTCACGCAGCAAGGCCCGCGCTTCAACGCCTGTATCCACAAAGGTCGCGTGCTCCGCGCCGCGTGACAGGGCCTCAAGGCCCAGCGCGCCAGTGCCCGCAAAAAGGTCCAAGACCCGACATTCGCTCATCACCGGCCCAAAATAATTGGCCAAAATATTGAACAGGCTTTCGCGCACCCGATCTGACGTGGGCCGAATGTCGTTCGTTTGCGGTGCCGCAATGGTTTTGGATTTAAACTTGCCAGCAACGATACGCATAAAACTCAGCCCGCCTTACGATTTGCGCGGCGGACGCCCGCCTGGCTTGCCGCCAAAGGGTTTGCCGCCGGAGGGCCGACCACCGGACGGTTTACCGCCTGATTTGCCACCACGGCCACGTGGACCGCGCTGCTCTCCTGCTGGACGTCCTTTATGACGCCCTGCATCAGAAAAAGCTTGGCCGCCGCGGTCGTCGCGCGGTTTGCCCCGGCCGCCTGCGGGCTTGCCTCGCGGCTTATCGCCGAATGGTTTTCGATCACCGCGATCACTGCGCTCGCCACGTTCTGGTCTTTCTTTATTGCGGTCCGTAAAGGCACCACGTCGATCATCCGGGCGACGGTCATCACGACGGCCTGCACCACCGCGTGGTTTATCACCGAACGGTTTGCGCTCTCCACCACGCTCACCCCGTGGTTTATCGCCATAAGCTTTCTTGTCGCCAAACTTTTTCTCGCCGAAGGGACGTCCACCCTCTTTGCGATCACGTTTTTCGAACGGCTTTTTGTCGCTACCTTTGTCGTCGCGGCGATCTTTGTTGAATTCGCGCTTGGGGCCGCGATCATCGCGATCGAATTTTCCCCCTTTATCACCAAAGCGCTTTTTGCCGCGGGGGCCCTGATCTTCATCATCTTTTTTGCGGGCGCGAGGCACATGTTCGCCAATATTGCCATCATCAAAAAACACGCGGCGTTTTGGCGTTTCTTCCGCCTCATCAAACCGACGACGCGGGGCGCGTTTATCATCTTTTGGCTTGCGCGGTTCACCGGTGCGGCCACGAGCGCGGCCAAACTGGGCGGGCTTCTCTTCGGCCTTTTTCTTTTCCGCCTTCGGCACAACAGGCACAATCGGTCCTTCAAAATCCACACCTGCCGCATCGGCCAGTTTCTGGCCCAGCTGATCTTTCAAGACGCGGGTTTTGACGGCCTGAATTTCGCCCGGCTTCAACTCATTGAGTTGGAAGGGACCATAGCTGAGGCGGATCAGGCGGTTCACCTCTAACCCGAAAGCCGAGAGGACATTTTTCACTTCCCGATTTTTGCCTTCACGCAAGGACATGATCAGCCACACATTGCTGCCCTGCTGGCGTTCCAGCGTGGCTTCAATCGGGCCATAATGCACCTTGTCGATGGTGATCCCATCTTTCAGTTCGTCCAGCTTTTCCTGGGTGATGCGGCCATAGGCGCGCACGCGATAACGCCGCGCCCAACCTGTGGACGGCAATTCAAGCACACGCTTCAATCCGCCCTCATTGGTGAGCAGCAGCAAGCCTTCGGTGTTGATATCCAGACGACCAACGGTCAACACGCGGGGCAATCCCGCTTCTTCAAAAGCGTCATAAATGGTGGGCCGACCTTCAGGGTCGTGCTCAGACACAACCAGCCCCGCTGGTTTATGGTAGAGCCACATGCGCGTGGCTTCCCGCTCGCCCAGCGGTTTACCGTCCACCAACACGCGGTCTTTGTCCGTCACATTGATTGCCGGGCTATCGATTGTTTTGCCATTAACGGACACGCGGCCGTCAGCAATCCAGGTTTCCGCTGCGCGGCGTGAGCATAATCCGGCGCGCGCCATTACCTTGGCAATGCGATCACCTTTCTGGCGGTCATTTGTGCTGCCAGCGTCTTTTTTGGCCATGGGAGCCCTTTACGAAGAAAATTATATCGGCCGGGTTTACCCGTTTGTTACGAGCCTTGCAACGCTTCTCTGATCTCTGGCGGGCAAAGTGGACTATCCAATGGCACCAAATCGCCATTTTCAGCCAGACAGATCAAATCCTGCCCGCCCACTTTGGTGAAATACTTCTCAGGCGGCAGATAAAGCGGCCGTCTTCCACCATCTCTCAACGCTTGTTGATAGGCGATACGCTGCTCGCGGAAGCGCCGTGCGACTTCCTTGGCTTCCTTCGGCGTGAACGCGCGGCCGGTCGCATCATTCAAGTCCACCACCCGGGCGCCCCGGATCAGGCGAATTTCATTTTCAGTCAGCCTGGTTTCATCCAGCAGAACTTCATCAGAGTCTTTTGGAAGAGCCGCAGCCGCTGTTTTCGTTGGAATAGGCAAAAACTTCGTGTCTTTCGGTAGAACCAGTGGCGCACGCGGCGCGGAAATATCTTCTTTTTCCTCACGCTCCAAAATGCCCAACCCGCGCAATGTTTCCGACATCACTTCGCGTTCAAAAGTGTTGCCGTCCTTAAACGCGTTGGTGCCTTCCACTGTGGTGCATGCGGACAAGCCCAGAAGCGATGCACTGACAAGTGTCCCGATCCCTGTCCATTTAGCGATAGTAGGAAATTTCTGGTTCGTTCCGAACATACATGCCACTCCAAAAAACTTGCCCAAAGGCCATAGGTCCCAAAAAAGGCTATTTTGAGGAACCCTCCCCCTCAGGCTTTAGCACTATATCCCATAACAAGATAAGAAGGCCAAGGGCAATTGCTACATCTGCCAGATTAAAAATATACCAATAATAGCCATAGGCATGAAACGAAAAGAAATCAGCGACCGCGCCATAAGCAATGCGGTCAATCAGATTGCCCAATGCGCCGCCCAGCACAATGGCAATGCCCCAGCGGGTTAGTTCGGTCTTGGCCGTCAGCCACCAGATGGCCAGCCCTAGCATGGCTACAGACATGACGCCGATCAGCACAAGGGGTGATGACTCGCCCAGCCAGCCATAAGAAATGCCTGTGTTCCAAGCCAGCACATAGTCAAAAAACGGAGTGACACTGACGATCTCGCCGCCGGTCCACCCCGCAATATTGAGCATGTAGAGCTTATGCCCCTGATCGATCAACAGGGCCAGAATGAAGGCAAACAGGCTTTTATGGGCAATATTCGCCTTCATTGTTAAGTTCCTATGATTGCGCTAGTTCACGCAAGGCCTGCGCATCACGCAAGGTAACGTCCGGGTAGTCCGGGTCCTCACCCACTTCAGGCAACACCTTCCAGGAGCGCTCACACTTTTTGCCTTCGGCAAGGGTCGGCACCACGGCAACGCCGGGCACTTCGTCCATGCGGAACGCTTCGCTCGGCCCTTCATTTTGCAGCACTTCGGCCTGGCTGGTGATGGCAATTTCCGCCATATCCTGGCCATGCAGCGCAACATAGAGGTCTGCGTCTGACACATAAACCTTCGGCGCTGATTCCAGCGACGCGCCAATGCGTTTTTCGCGGCGCTCAATTTCCAGCGCCCCGGTGACCACGCGGCGCACCTTGCGGATTTTGGCCCATTTTTCAGCCAGTTCCACATTTTGCCAGTTGGCGGGGATTGTGGGGAACTCGCGCTTGTGCACAGAGCTATCGCCTTCCGGGAACCGCTCCAACCACACTTCTTCCATGGTGAACACCATGATCGGTGCTAACCAGGCGGTGAGGCACTCAAACAGTTTGTTTAACACGGTCATGGCCGCTTTACGCTTGACGCTGGATTTCGGGTCGCAATAAAGCGCATCCTTGCGGATGTCGAAATAAAAGGCCGACAAATCCACGGTCATGAAGTTGAACAGGGTTGAGAAAACCCGTTTATAATCAAACGCTTTATAGTAGCCGCGCACATCTTCATCAAGCTTGGCCAAGCGGTGCAGCATATATTGCTCCAGCTCAGGCATATCCTCGAACGCCACTTCTTCCGCCGGGTCATAATAGGCCAGGCTGCCCAACAGGAACCGCAATGTGTTGCGCATCTTGCGATAGGCATCAACTGTGGTTTTGATGATCGTGTCGCCGATCCGGTGATCTTCCGAATAATCGACAGAGGCCACCCAGAGGCGCAGGATATCCGCGCCATATTGCTTGATAATGTCCTGCGGCGCGATGGTGTTGCCGATCGATTTCGACATTTTGCGCCCATCTTCGGCCATGGTGAAACCGTGGGTCACCACATTTTTGTAAGGTGCCCCACCACGGGTGCCGCAGCTCTCCAGCAATGAGGACTGAAACCAACCGCGGTGCTGGTCTGAGCCTTCCAGATAAACATTCGCAGGCGACTGGTGATGGTCGCGTTTTTCCAGCACAAAGGCGTGGGTTGAGCCTGAGTCAAACCACACATCCAAGATGTCGGTCACTTGCTCCCAATCGGCCGCATTATATTTGTCGGTGAGGAACCGTTCTTTTGCGCCCTCAGCAAACCAGGCATCGGCACCTTCGGCTTCAAACGCCTCGGCGATGCGGTTATTCACCTCATCATCTCTGAGCACCTCGCCATCTTCATTGACGAACACGCAGATCGGCACGCCCCAGGAGCGTTGGCGCGACAGCACCCAATCCGGGCGACCTTCTACCATAGAGCTCAGGCGGCGTTTGCCGGTCTGCGGCACAAAGTTTGTCGCCTCGATCGCGTCCATGGCGCGGGTGCGCAGCGTATCGCCTGCGCCGTCAATATCGCGGTCCATATAGACAAACCATTGCGGCGTGTTGCGATAGATGATCGGCTTTTTCGAGCGCCAAGAGTGCGGATATTGGTGTTTTAAACGCCCGCGGGCCGCCATGGCACCACGTGCAGACAGCTCGGCAATCACCCGCTTGTTGGCGTCGCCCTTTTTGCCCTTATCATCGATGATGCGCGCGCCTTCAAAGCCCGGCGCGTCCTTGGTGTAATAGCCACCAGCGTCTACACAGAATGGGATGGTCGTGTCGATGCCGCGCGCTTCCAATTCGCGGGCATTTTCCATCCAGACCTCAAAGTCGTCCGCGCCGTGCCCCGGTGCCGTGTGCACAAAGCCGGTACCCGCTTCATCGGTGACGTGATCGCCGTTCAGCAACGGCACGGTATAATCATAGCCGCCGCCATGGCCGTTCAGCGGATGCTCAAGCTCGATACCGCCCAGCACATCGGCAGGCACGTCGCCCACGCGCTCATAGGCGTCCACCCGCGCTTTGCCAAACACATCTGCCGCCAGATTATCGGCAAGGAGCAGCAGTTCGCCCTGTTGCACCCAGTTTTCTTCTGGCGCGTCGGTGACCTGATAAAGGCCATAGGAGATGTCAGACGAGAAAGACACGGCACGGTTGGTGGGGATGGTCCACGGGGTGGTGGTCCAGATCACCACGCTGGCTTCCATCAGTTTTTCCACCATGTCGGCCTGATCGCCGGTGCCGCCTGCGGCTGTCACCGGGAATTTCACCCAGATCGCATCGCTCTCATATTCATGATATTCGATTTCCGCTTCGGCCAGCGCCGTGCGTTCCACCACAGACCACATGACCGGCTTTGAGCCGCGATAAAGCTGGCCGGAAGTGGCAAATTTCATCAATTCACGGGCGATCTGCGCCTCTGCATCGTAAGACATGGTGATGTAAGGGTTGTCCCAATCGCCATTCACGCCGAGGCGTTTGAACTCTTCGCGCTGTACGTCCAGCCAATGCTGGGCAAATTCCCGACATTCCTTGCGGAACTCGTTGATCGGCACTTCGTCCTTATTTTTGCCCTTGGCGCGATATTGCTCTTCGATCTTCCATTCGATGGGCAGACCGTGGCAATCCCAGCCTGGGATGTAAGCCGCGTTATAGCCCATCATCTGGTGCGAGCGCACCACCATGTCTTTGAGCACTTTGTTGAGGGCGTGACCGATATGGATGTTGCCATTGGCGTAGGGCGGGCCGTCGTGCAGGATGAATTTTTCTTTATCCTTAGAGGCGTCGCGCAGCTGCTGGTAGATGTTCATATCTTCCCAGCGCTTGAGCCAACCTGGCTCGCGCTTGGGCAAGCCCGCCCGCATAGGAAAATCTGTTTTGGGCAAGTTTAATGTTGCCGAATAATCTTGTTTAACATTTTGCGGATTATCCGCGCCTGAATTGTCGCTCATGGTGCTAACCGTCATTCAATTTGTACTGGAAATGCCGACGGGCGAATGGCCGTGGCGTGTTCTCAATTTTTATCCGACACTTCGCTCGCGCTTTTTCGCGCTGGTTACGAAGGCCGGCTAATAATTCGAATAATCGGAATGATCTGCGCAGGGTTGATCGCGCGCCGCAAAGCGACGGTTTGAAAAGTTCTAAGCGTGTGATCAAAAAAGGCCACGAGTTGGTCACCGATTTATTGTTGGTTCAGTGGCATTAGGCCAGAACAGGGCGCAAAGTCAATCTTTCGGCTGAAAAACTTGAGGTTTTGCCTGCCCCCTTGCCCTATTTATCAAAGAAGCCGAGCTTGATATCAATCTCGGACATGGCACGTTCATCCGCCAGCACCTTTCTGGCGTTCTCGCTGTCCTTATCCATGGCGGTGATCAATTCATCGAGGGAATTGAAGTTTTCTTCGCCGCGCAGATATTGGCACAGGGCCACTTCCATATATTCGCCATAGACTTCTTCAGCAAAGTCGAAAATATGGGTTTCAAACAGGGTGGTGCCATTGTCGAACATGGGGCGGCGGCCATAATTGGCGACGCCATTATAGGTTTTGCCCTTCACCCGCGCCCGCACCACATAAACGCCGTGCTTTAGCCCTTCATGGGGCGACAGGTGCAGATTGGCGGTGGGATAGCCCAGCTCGCGCCCGCGCTTGTCGCCATGGCTGACTTCACCGGCGATAAAAGCGTGATAGCCCAGCAACTGATTGGCAAATTCCACCTCGCCTTCGCGCAAAGCTTCGCGCACCCGCGTCGAAGATACGGGCGCATCGCCCTCATCGAGCATATGGTTGATCACCACATCAAACCCGTATTTCGGGCCCGCTTCCACCAGATATTGCGGCGTGCCGGCTCGATTTTTGCCGAAATGGAAGTCGGCGCCCACCGTCACAATCGAGGCGCCCAGCTGGTCGACAATATAGTTCTCAATGAACTCGGGCGCTGATTTTTGCGAAAATTCTTTGGTGAACGGCATGATCACAATGCCATCAAAGCCCATCGCTTCCACCAGCCGCGCCTTTTGGTTGCGCTCGGTCAGCCGGAACATAAAGGGCTTGGGCGCAAACACGTCGCGGGGATGGGGCTCAAAAGTCAGCACCAGGGCGGGCACATTGTTGGCGCGGGCCATTTGCTGCGCGCGCTCAAAAATGGACTGGTGGCCACGATGGCAACCGTCAAAATTGCCGATGGCCACCACACCGCCACGTAGATGTGACGGCAGCTCACCCAGATTTTCAACGATGGTAAATGCCATAGTGCAAAGCCCTGCTTACTGAATCAAAGGCAGAAATGAATTGGCGCAAACTGCCCCTTTTGACGAAAATTTGCAAGCAGAGCCTGACGATATTTTGCCACATCGCAATAAGGGGTTTTCCCAAGGCTTTGGTTTACCGCTATTTCAGCACGCCACCTTACCATAGCACCATATTTTAAGAATTCTGGGGGTGAGAGAATGGCTCTGGACCGTTCCATGCGCATTCTGATTGTGGATGATTATGCCACAATGCTGCGGATATTGCGTAATTTGTTGAAACAATTGGGATTTGAGAATGTCGATGACGCTGCAGACGGTCATGAGGCAGCGCAAAAGGTCGCACAACAAAAATATGATCTGATCATTTCCGATTGGAATATGGAACCGATGACTGGCTATGAGTTGCTGCGCCATGTGCGCGCTGATCCGGCAAATGCCCACGTGCCCTTTATCATGATCACTGCAGAGTCGGCCACGGAAAATGTGATTGCGGCCAAGCGTGCCGGGGTCAATAATTATATCATCAAGCCGTTCACCACCGAGGTCTTGTTCGCCAAGATGCAAGCGGTTTTTGAAAAGCAGATGGCGGGCTAACCCATGGGACATGCAGCAGAAAAATCAGGCTCTGATCTGGATTTGACCGATCTGGCCGAACGCGATGATGAACGTATTCCATTAAAGGATGTGATTGCCCTGGCTGAAAAAGTCACAACCGCACTTAAGCCGTTGGTGCGCAGTCTTGATCGATCGATGCATCAGGAACTTAAAGAGATATTGCAGGCCATTGAGGGCTTGCGCAGCGAACTTTCGCGCGTCGACGCCAATGATATTTTCGCCAAACGCATTCCCGAAATGGGCCGCGAGCTCAGCGCCATTGTCAAAGCCACAGAAGTGGCTACCGACACGATTATGAATGTGGCCGAACAGGTATTGGCCGCGGATAAATCCGATCCCCAAAAATACGCTGCCGAAGTGGAGCAGCATATGATGGCGATTTTTGAAGCCTGCAGCTTTCAAGATCTAACCGGCCAGCGTGTCACCAAAATTATCCATACGATGGAGGTCATTGAAGACCGGATTGAGGTGTTGTGCAAAATGATTGAAAACAACAATATCGCCCCGCTCTCCAGCGGCGAGTTGACCGACCGCGAAAAACGCAATCGCGACAAGTTGGTCAGCGGCCCAGCCCATGATGGTGAAGGCGTTTCTCAGTCTGACATCGACGCGATGTTTTAACGGTCAACCCAGCGACCCTCCCCCGGGACGCCCTGCGCTTACCAATAAAGGCGCGGGGCATACCCGACGGTGTTGGCATCGCTTTGCGCGACCAGTTTGGTCACCAAATCCAAGTCCGGATTTTCGATATCGCCAAGCTCCTGAGCATGAATTGACCCTGAGATAAACAGAAAATCATAGCCCATTTGCGCAGCGCCGGTGGCGTCCGTTCGTATGCTGTCGCCAATGGCCAGGGTGCGATTTGGCGCCGGGTCTTCACCCAATTTCTCTGCGGCCAAGCGTGTGGCACGCTGGTAAATTGGCGCATATGGTTTGCCGGCCAGGCGCACTTCGCCACCAGCTTGCTCGTACACATCGGCGAGCGCTCCCCCGCAATAGATCAGCTCATCGCCCACTTCCACAACCTTGTCCGGATTGGCACAGATAAAGGGCAGCCCGCGCCGCTTCCAATCGAGCACTTCTTTTGAATAATCTTCTGGCGTACGACCATATTCCAAATCAGTGCAAATGATAGCTTGCGCTTTGTCCAGGGGGCCAAACTGCACCGCAATACCCTCAAACAAGGCCCCGTCGCTTTCCGGGCCTAGCCTGAAAAGCGATTGCCCCTCATAGGGCCGGATCAGATCGCGGGTCGCATCACCCGAGGTGACGATTGCGTCGTAGATATCGGTCGTTACGCCCAATTCGGCGATTTCAGCGGCGATCTCGCTAGAGGGACGCGGCGCATTGGTCACCAAGATCACGGCCTTGCCCATTGCTTTGGCATCGCGCAACGCGTCAATTGCCGTCTTGTGCCCCAGCCGACCATTGTGAAGCACGCCCCACACATCACAAAACAAGGCATCATAATGATTGATCAGGTCTGAAAGACCGAATTTTTTCAAAGACATATATTTTTCGCTCTATTTGGAGTTTGCCATCAATAGGCGGATGATTGAACGCGTTGTTTTTCGCCCAACAAATCGGGCCGAACGGGTGAAGGTGGTGCGATATGTTCGCCTTGGGCAAAGGGTATCTTGTCGTCCAGCAACATCAAAATTTGCTCTTCTTGCACCACATTGTCCATGATCAAGCCGACATCATAGCGTTGCACGAAATCTGCGACATCAGCATTGTGCAAATCGGAATAGGACTGAGGCTTGTCAATAAAACGCTGTGTATCCGCCTTAACATATCTCACGCCGCGAGCGTAAAGCTCTTGAAAATTAAGACGCAGACTGCGCACTTTGTTTAAGCAGATGCCGACGCCGATTTTTACGAATTGTGACAGCATCGCCCGTTGATCCTGGTTTAAAGCGGCATAGCGCTCTTCATCCATCATCAAAAACAGGCTGGCGGTAACCGCGCGGTTGGAGCGCACCAGCTCGATCAGTTGTTCACAAGCGTCGGTGTCATTTAAGAGGCAATAGGAAATCGGCACAAATAGCGATGTGGGCTCCCCGGCACTGTTGGAGCGATGGATGATGTTGGCACCTTGGCGCACCAGCATTTGCTCCAGCTCGGCGATCGTTCCTGTGCGGTCAGACTGAGGCAAAAACTCACTTGCATTCAACAGCTTACCACCTGACTGGGCCACTTTTGGCACCAAATCATAGCCCAGCGTGCGCCGGTGCGGCAATGTGACGATGGGCTGCAAATATTGGCGCAAGCGTCCTTCAGCCAAGGCATCTTGCAAGATCGAAATCGGCACATCGGTTGACTGATCTTCTATCGTTGTCGAACCGGTCTCTCTTTTCAGGGGGGCAACATTTGAGGTATCACGCGGCCGGGGTTCTTCCGCTTGATGCACCGCCATGGCTTGAGTGGCCTGCGTTTCTTCCACTTCAGCCACCGCTTCAGCCAACTCGCGTACCACCGTGCCCAACACAGATATGTCGGATTCTACGTCCTCCAAACGGTTGTTCACATTGATATTGGACAAATAGTTGACCTGATCGGACATGATCTCGTTGGTGCGGGCCACCACACCCAATTGTTGGGCTATTTCAGATACACGTTGGGCCAGATATTTTTCCGTGCGGCGGCGAAACATGCCCTCAATCACGACAGCGCAAGTCAACGCAAAAAATCCGGTGACCAAAAGCGCATCCATGAGAGTCACACCCAGCCCGAAATAGGCGGTTATGCCAACGCTCAAACACGCCACAAAGATAAAAAACAGTATGAGTGCGCGCACGTTAAACTAAAGGCCCTTCAATCCAGATTCCCCAATCCTTAGCATAGCATCGCTTTTTTGCCCGTCAAAGCAATCGCAAACTTGATGTTTTGCGCTATTTTTACAAATTTGCATCAAATGCAAACACTTTGTTTACCCTAATTAGCAAAGATGGGTCAGCAAGAATGCGATATATGACCCAGAATCGGGAGTAACGGCAGAATGCCAGTTTCATGCGGCTCTTCACGGCCACCGCGTCTATTGATTGTCGACCATGGCAATTCACTTCTGAATGATTGTCAGGACTTTTTGGACAATAAGGGCAACGGGATGCAGCTTTCCTGCACCCATGTCACCAGCGGCGAGCAGAGCCTGAGCGCGCTGAAATCCCATGATTTCGATATTATCTTTGTTGAATTGAACAGCATTGGGGACGTGGAGCCCGACGCTGAGATCGCGCTGTCCAAAATCGCGCATTATTCCCAAGGCGCGCTGATTATCGCCCTTTCCGAAGGTGGATCAGTGACCATGGCGGTGGCCGCCATGCGCGCGGGTGCCCACGATTATTTCGCCAAACCCGTGATCGCCAAAACTTTGTTTGACCGGTTGGAAGAGCTGTCCGCGCGGCATGGAAAGAAATATCAGTTTTCACCGCCGATCGAGAATGAAGATCGTCTTGATTTCGAAGGATTTGTTGGTGCATCCCCCCAGATGCGGGTGATCTACGAACAAATCGGACGTATCGCCCCGTCTAATGCCCCCGTTTTTATCACCGGGGAAAGCGGCACCGGCAAGGAAGTGTGCGCCGAAGCGTTGCATGCACGGTCGAATCGCGCTGAGGGACGCTTTGTGGCCATTAATTGTGGGGCAATTCCGCGAGATTTGATGGAAACCGAGTTATTCGGCGTGGTGAAGGGCGCCTTTACCGGTGCGATGCAAGATCGCGAAGGGGCCGTGGAATTGGCCAATAGCGGCACATTGTTTCTGGACGAAATCGGAGAATTGGATTTGAGCTTGCAAGCCAAATTGCTCCGCTTTTTGCAAACGGGCAGCATCAATCGCGTCGGCGAAGCTATGCCGCGTAAGGTGGATGTGCGCATTATTTGCGCCACCAACCGCAACCCCATGCAAATGATCACGGAAAAGAAATTCCGCGAAGACTTGTTTTATCGCCTGCATGTGCTGCCCATTCATTTGCCGCCCCTGCGCCAGCGCCCAGCAGACATTATGCCAATCGCCGAAACTTTTCTTGCCCGTTATTCTGAAGAAGAGGGCAAAGAATTTATCGGCTTTGACCGGGAGACCGCGGAACAGTTCATGGCGCGGGAATGGCCAGGTAATGTGCGACAGATTCAAAACCTTGTGCGTCGCATTGTGGTGATGCATGACGAACAATTGGTCACGGCGCGCATGGTGCGCTTGGCAGATGTGGAAAGCCAAGCCCATGCCCGGCATAAGACGGTGCGACCCGCGCCCGAAGTTAACCGACATGCCCGTGCACAGTCCGCTGCGCTGGAGCCGCTTTGGAAACAGGAACAACGCATCATTGAAGAGGCGCTGGCCCTGTTTGACGGCAATATCTCTCAAGCGGCAGCCGCTTTGGAAATCAGCCCCTCCACGATTTATCGCAAGAAAATGTCTTGGGAGAAAATGGAAGCTGAAAGCGCCGCATAAGCTTTATGCCCTCACCTCTCGCGCGTCGGCCGGCCCGGCCAGACGATTTGGACGCTTTGATCGAGTTGCGTTTGATCGCCATGCGCCCCAGCCTTGAAAAACTGGGACGGTTTAACCCGGCGCGGGCACGCCAACGCTTTGTTGATGAGTTTGCGCCAGAACACACCACCATCCTTATTGATGAAGGCCGCATTGTCGGTTGTTATGCGTTGCTGCCGAGAGCGGACCATTTTTGTCTTGCTCACCTCTATTTGCTGCCGGCCTATCAAGGGCGTGGCATTGGGCGGTCAATTGTCATGGAATTGCAGCGCAAAGCGGACCAAATGGGCAAACAAATCCATTTGATCGCGCTCTCCCAAAGTGACGCTGAACATCTTTATGCGCGACTCGGCTTTGAAATTATTGATCGTGATAATGTCGAGGTCCGGATGGTTTATGCCGCGACAGGAGATCAGCGATGATAGTCAATCTTCACCGACACTGATTTGGCAAACACGGGCTTTCCATCCGGCGCTTTCAGTTCCAGCATGATGGTTTGTTGTCCCAATTGGGCTGGCATTTGAACCCCGATGTCAAATTTACCCTCCATCACATTTGCTGCGCCAACTTGCCGGTCGTCGACATAAGCATTGATTTGGGTGGGGGCCCCCAACACATCAATTGTTCCGTTGATGCGGGCAATTTTGGTGAGTGGCAGAAGGGGCACCTTATATTTGCCCGTAGTGGTCGGGCCATATCTTCGATCGATGATCAGGTTTTCGCCGCGATAGATGCGCACCGGGGCCAACTCAGCACGCCCGCCCCGTGTGATCAGCACCTCGCCCACCTGCTCGAAAGATTCGAAGAGTGGCGACATTTGGTCCAACACCGCTTGGTGTGGCCAAACCGATGTTGCGACATAGCCATCCAGGCCAGCGAGTCGCGCTGGGTTTTGAACAAAGGCAATATTGCGGGGGTCGCTGGACATGCACAGGAACGACACTTCTCCTTTGGTCGCGTTATCCACATGGCCACACTCGGTCCAATGGAGACCAGCCACGAAATTCCCATTCTCCAGCGCGCCGTTCTCTTCTAAGAACTGTCGCAACGCCGTCCAAGGCAGCGCGTCTCTTGTGGGATCGATGCCCTCACTGAATCCGGGGATGACGTTGCGTAACCAACCGGTTGCGGTGTGGGTGACCAAAATGCTCATCAAGCCAAAATTGATCAGCGTTGCGAGCAGCAAAAATGCTGACAAAGCCCGCTTATGCCGGGCCCACCCCGCGTCCATCCACATGGCCAACACCAAAAACAGCATCATATAGCCAGGGGCCTGCCAATGGAAATGGAACTGCGTTTCCGACCATGCCGCCACGGCAGTGAACAAAAATATCGGGCCGTGAGCCAGCATGATGAAGAAAAACGCAATGCCTGGCGATTTGGCGCGCGGCCAACGGCCACCTGGCCCCTTCACGAAAGCCAATAAGCCCGCCGCCAAGGCAGGCAGGGCAATCCAGGGGGTGATGTAGACCAACTGGCCGATGATCATGCGCAGAAGGCGCATCGGGGAGAAATCATCGCCAAATGCGCGTCCCCCTTGGAAACTGAAGGAAATAAAATCATTCTGGATATTCCAGATCAGGACGGGCGCGGCAACAAGAGCCGCAAGCACTAGAGCAATGTAGGGACCGGGATGCACAATCCATTTGCGCGCGCCCGGCGCGACCAGCGTATAGAGACCGGCACCATAAATCAGGAAGACAGCGTGATATTTTGACAGAAATGTCAGACCCAGCATAAGGCCGACCCAGACCCAGCTGATCAAAGGTGCTTTTGGGTCTTCGACAAATATATCCAGCAAGAACCAAACAGTGAGCAGCCAGAACAGCATTAGCGGGGCTTCGGGTTGTGCCCAACCGCCAATGGAAAGCTGAAAAAGCAATGATATGTTGAACAGCAATGCCGCCAGCCAGCCAGCGCGGGCGCTTTGAACCCGTTCACCGATGCGGTAGATGATCCAAGTGCTCAGGCTGAACATCAATATGAACGGCAGGCGCAACAGTGCAGGCACCTCGCCCGGCACTATCAAGTTGGTTGCCCACAATATCCATAAAAACAGGGGTGGTTGATCGAAATATGACAGGCGCAAAGCGCGGGCGGACGCGAGATAGTAAGATTCGCCGATGCCAAAGCCCACCATCGATCCTGCCCAGATCCGCCAAATAGCGGTCAAGACGATCAGCCAGAGCACCCATTTGGCGAAAGGAGACGCTTGGTCGGACCATGCGAACAACTTACGAGAATTGCGTGCCCCTGCTTTCATTTTATCCTAAGCTCGCCAGGTGAAGATGCGCGTCATCGCATAGTTGAACACGATACTGATAATAATGCCGGCGATTGCGGCCAAATAGAAGAGTGAGTTTTGTTCAAAGATAAAGGCCGCGACCGATACGTTGGCAATGGCGGGAATGGCGCAGACCGCATAAAAACTCAGCAATCCCTTCCAATAATTCAGCCCACGCAGCTGCCGATCCGCATAAGTGAACATGTTATTGTGGTGGAAATTTGACGTCATGGCCACAATGGTGGCGAAAAGCTGGGCGTTGGTGAAATTAAAACCAAGCCACCCGCTGGCAAGGGTAAGCGCGAGCAGATGCACAAAAACGCCAATCCCGCCCACAGCGGCAAACAAAAAGAAGCTCGAGGGCAGATAACCACCGGTCATTTTAGACAATGCAAGCCCGAAAAACTGGACAGCGATCAGCGGGCTCATCTTGCTTTCCCCGTCGTGGCGGGCGCGAAAAGTGAAGCCCACTTCACCGATTTGAAGCGGCTTGCCCATATTGCGCGCTGTGGCGATGATATCGAGCAGAATTTTAAAGCCCTCATCGGATAGTTTAGGCGCGACCTGTTCAAATTTCTCACGCTTGAGCATAAAGAAGCCGGTCATGGGGTCGGTAATTTTCGTTCCCGTGACCAGATTGGCGATCCAATTGGCTACATTAGACGCCGTTTCGCGGAATTTGGTCAGTCCATCGCCCGCAGACCGACCATCCAGAAAACGTGAGGCCAAGACGAGATCTTTGTCGGCCTCAACCATCGCCAGCATTTGCGGCAACACGGTTTCATCATGTTGATGGTCCGCATCCATCACTGCCACAAAAGGCGCGTTGCTGGCGGAAATGCCTTCAACGCAGGCAGAGGAAAGCCCTCGGCGGCCAATCCGCTTGATGCATTTAACCCATGGCTTTTTCTTGCCAATATCTTTGGCAAGCTCTGCAGTGCCATCAGGGCTGTTGTCATCAACAAATATTATTTCGAAGGGCGTTGTTGGAAAAACGGCCTCAAGTTTTTCAACCAAAAGCTCGATATTGCCGCGCTCATTAAAGGTGGGCACAACGATTGTCAGCTTGGGCGCACTCCAGCCTGCAGCCATTTGTGATGATTCAACTTGCACTGACATGGATTCCCATCTACCCTCGCGAAAATTCGCTGAAGGCTTAGCGTTAGTTGAGCGCAAAGGCAATCCTGGCGCGCCGCGTTTGTTGTGCTTTTTCCGCTCGTTTTTGCGATTTTTCGGCCAAAAACAAAATAAAAGAAAAAACTTCACGCCCTCGTTCTTGACACATAGCTCCCTGATCACTATTTCCTGTGCGATGCTTTTTAGCACTCACCTCATGAGAGTGCTAATAGCAGCGGAATTAACGTCAATTTAATGGAAATTGAAGGAGCGAACATGAGCTTCCGTCCACTTCACGACCGCGTAGTCGTTCGTCGTGTCGATTCTGAAGAAAAAACTTCAGGCGGCATCATCATCCCTGATACTGCGAAAGAAAAGCCTTCTGAAGGCGTTGTGGTTGCTGTTGGCCCAGGCGCGCGCGACGAAGATGGCAAGCACATCACACCTGATGTGAAAGCTGATGACCGCGTTCTGTTTGGCAAATGGTCAGGCACTGAAGTCAAGATCGACGGCGAAGACCTGTTGATCATGAAAGAAAGCGACATCATGGGCGTTATCGAAGGCTAATCTCAGCCTTTGTAGCGTTCCCCAAAAATAAGTTTCTAAGGAGCAAACATAATGTCTGCTAAGGAAGTAAAATTCTCCACCGAAGCGCGCGATAAGATGCTCAAGGGCGTCAACATTCTCGCGAATGCTGTTAAAGTGACCCTAGGCCCTAAAGGCCGTAACGTTGTGATCGAGAAGTCTTTCGGCGCACCACGCATCACCAAAGATGGCGTAACCGTTGCTAAAGAAATTGATCTAGAAGACAAGTTCGAGAATATGGGCGCCCAAATGGTGCGCACTGTTGCCTCCAAAACCAACGATATTGCTGGCGACGGCACAACAACATCAACTGTGTTGGCGCAGTCTATCGTAAATGAAGGCGCGAAAGTTGTGGCCGCGGGCCTCAATCCAATGGATTTGAAGCGCGGCATTGATTTGGCTGTTGCTGAAGTTGTTGAGAAATTGGCCAAGAGCGCCAAGAAAATCTCCACTTCTGATGAAGTTGCTCAAGTGGGTACCATCTCTGCCAATGGCGAGCGTCAAATCGGTCAGGATATTGCCGAAGCCATGCAGCGCGTAGGCAATGAAGGCGTGATCACTGTTGAAGAAGCCAAGTCTTTGGAAACAGAACTGGATGTTGTTGAAGGCATGCAGTTTGACCGTGGTTACCTCTCACCATATTTCTGCACCAATACAGAAAAGATGGTTGCCGAGCTTGAGGATCCTTACATCTTGTTGTTCGACAAGAAGTTGAGCAATCTGCAAGCCATGCTGCCAATTCTGGAATCTGTTGTGCAGTCCAACCGTCCATTGTTGATCATCGCCGAAGATGTTGAAGGCGAAGCTTTGGCCACATTGGTTGTGAACCGTCTGCGCGGCGGCTTGAAAGTGGCTGCTGTTAAAGCACCAGGCTTTGGCGATCGTCGCAAAGCAATGTTGGAAGACATTGCTGTATTGACCGGTGGTCAAGTGATTTCAGAAGATCTTGGCATCAAGTTGGAAAATGTGACTTTGGACATGCTCGGCACTGCGAAGAAAGTCGACATCACCAAAGAAAACACAACCATCGTTGATGGCGCTGGCTCAAACGACGACATTGAAGCACGCGTAAGCCAGATTAAAGCGCAAATCGAAGAAACATCTTCTGATTATGACCGCGAGAAACTGCAAGAGCGTTTGGCGAAATTGGCCGGCGGTGTTGCTGTGATCAAAGTTGGCGGCGCGACAGAAGTTGAAGTGAAAGAGCGTAAAGACCGTGTGGACGATGCGTTGAACGCAACACGTGCTGCGGTTGAAGAAGGCATTGTTGCCGGTGGTGGCGTTGCATTGCTTCGCGCATCTGCCAAACTTTCTGTTAAAGGCGAAAACGCCGACCAGGAAGCTGGTATCAAAATCGTTCAGCGTGCGCTGCAAGCGCCTATTCGCCAAATCGTACAGAACGCAGGTGGCGAAGGCTCAGTTGTTGTGGGCAAGATCCTTGAAAACAGCAGCGAAACCTATGGCTACAACGCGCAAACTGGCGAATATGGCGACATGATCGAAATGGGCATTGTTGACCCTGTTAAAGTTGTGCGCACTGCCGTTCAGGACGCTGCTTCCGTTGCTGGCCTGTTGGTCACTACTGAAGCTATGGTTGCTGAAATTCCACAAAAGGAAGGTTCCGCACCAGCAGCACCTGACATGGGTGGTATGGGCGGCATGGGCGGCATGGGCTTCTAAGCCATCCTCCCAACGCTACAAAGCATTAGGGGCGATCTTCGGATCGCCCCTTTTTATTGTAACCTGTTTGAGAGCGCTTAACTTGCGCGGCGCGACATCATATGTTCATGCCCCGTGGTGAGTTTGAACACATCCACCATATTGTCCAACTCCTGAGACCGGCTCTCGGTTTGCTCGATCGCCGCATTGGTTTGCTCCACCAGCGATGAATTGTGTTGTGTCATCTCCTCGATTTGCGAGATCGCGGTTGAGATTTCACGAATGGCGCTGGATTGTTCTTCACTATTTTTCGCGACGGATTCCATCAGTTCATTGTTTTTGCGCGCGGCTTCCAGCATGGCGTTAAGGCTTTCGGCTGCGCGATGCACCAGCTTGGTGCCGTCGGTCACCTCATGGGCAGATTGTTCAATCAGTGCCTTCACCTCATTGGAGGCCTCAGCAGCGCTTTGTGCCAATCGGCGCACTTCCACCGCGACAACGGCAAATCCTTTGCCCGCCTCTCCGGCGCGTGCCGCTTCCACCGAGGCGTTTAGCGCCAGCAAATTGGTCTGAAAGGCGATATCGTCAATCAACCCGATAATGTTGGAGATTTTGTTGGACGACTCGGTGATGCGTTCCATGGCCTGACTGGCATTGTTCATCACTTCGCCGCCCTCTTCTGCCGTGCGGCGCACATCGTCAGCTTGTTGCATGGCTTCGCGCGACTGTTTGGTGTTGTCCGCCACAGCTTCAGACATATTTTTGACGGTCGCTGTCGTTTGCTGAATCGCCGCCGCTTGGCGGTTGCTGCGTTCAGCCAAATCATTGGCACCCGACAAAATTTCGCCGGTAGCTGATTTGAGCGAACCTGACGTGGTTTGAATTTTCCCTACCAGCTCAGACAATTGATCTGAAACCGCATTTATATTGCTTTGCAAGCGTGCGAAGGCCCCAGTACGCTGCCCCTCAATCCGATGGGTCAAATCTGCATTGGCCATGGAGAAGAGCGCGTCATCGGCCTCTTCCAGGCGATCACCCATTTCTGTCATCAACTGGTTGGTGCTGTGAATAAGGGCGTTCAGATTTTCATCTTGCACGGCCAGATCAATGCGCTGACCGAAATCTCCATTGACCGCAGCCGAGAGCACGCTTTGCATTTCAGCATTTACCGCCTCAGTTTCTTGCCGCGTTTGATAGACATAGGAGCTGATGGCCAGTTCCATGTCCAACATCAAGACTTTAACAAGATCGCTTACCGTTTGCGCTGTCTGCTGGATTTGGGCGTGATCTGCTTTCCCCGCCAGGCCAAAGGGTCCCTTGCGGCTTGTCTGTGCATGCAGCATCTCTGTCATCACGCCTTTGATGACATCTTCCACAACAAGGGCATAGCCTGAGACATAATATTTCAGGTCCAGCCCGTTATCCGCATTGGCATGGCCAACTTCACGGCCTGCTCGCAAGAATTCTTCGTCCCACTTTCCGCTGGCAATCCGCTCCCACTGATTGGATTGACGAACTCGCGCCTGCTGCATCGCCTCTGGCGCCACAAATGGAGAGTTCGGCACCGAGGCACGAAGCTTATCTTCATAACGATCCAGCGCTTCGGGCAGATGTTTCAGAATATGTGTTTTGGCAAGCGCCACGCGATCGGCCGCTTGCGCATCAAGCTCCATAATCTTGCGTCGCTCATTAATCGAAACCTGATCTTGGTTTTGAGACACAGGTTTGGTCCTCCATTATTGCAATGTTCCCAGCCGACAAACTCGGCCCCCCTTAACGCAATATGAACCATGTTGATTAATGCCAGATTAAGCAAAAGTTACAAGCCATTACCACCATTCAATAAAACAATAAGCTGTGGCCAGAGTAGGCGCAGCGCCATCGCGATCGAAATGATCACGATAAGGGGTTTGATTAAACGCGCCCCAAAACGCATCCCGGTTATCGCCCCAAGATATCCGCCACCAATCTGGCCGACTATCATGGCGGCGCCGATGATCCAGATCACTTCCCCCGCAAAAATGAAAAACATCAAAGCTGCTGCATTTGACGTGGCATTGAGTACCTTGGTGGACCCGACCGCCCGCGTGATGCCAAAGCCAAACAGCGTGACAAAACCCGCAGTGAAAAAAGAACCTGTACCGGGGCCAAAAATCCCATCATAGAACCCGATAATGAAGCCCATAAGCGGCGCGAACAGGGTGAAGCTCAACCGTTCAGCGCGGGCATCATCTGACAAGCGAGGGGACAGGAGGAAATATGCCGCCACGCCGATCAGCAAAATCGGTACCAGCAGCAAAAGAAAATCTGCGTCCATGCGCGTGGCCGCAAAAGCCCCAATCACAGCACCGATAAAGGTGGAGATGATCGCCACCCCCAATTGTTTGAAATCGACAAAACCTTTGCGGGCATAGGTCGTCGCCGCCACAATGGCGCCGACCACCGATTGCATCTTGTTGGTTGCCAGCGCCCCCACCGGCGGCAAACCGGCAAACAGCAAGGCGGGCACACTGAGCAGCCCACCACCCCCTGCAATTGCATCCATAAAGCCAGCGACAAAGCCGACGCCGGCCATCATCACCAGCAAGGTTATTTCAAATTCCATAGAAGGTCTCGTTTCGGTTGGTTGGCTGCATTATGCCGCCCTGCGCACTGCAGGACCAGACAAAATGCACGCTCAGCACTGTATACAAATATTGAACAAGTTGTACTGTTTTTGGTGTATTGTATTATATTGCAGGACCCTTAACTTGAGCGCTACGTCAAAAAACGGAGAGAATTATGGACGGGGTAAATAAAGTAACGCCACTTGTGGCGCGCATTTTGATGTCATTGATTTTTATCATGGCAGGTTTTTCTAAACTTACAGCGGCTGCTGCAACAGCAGGCTATTTTGAAGCTTTGGGCATTCCGGTGCCTGGCTTGAGCGTCTATCTGGTCGGCCTTTTTGAAGTGATCGCTGGCTTGGCTGTTCTGGTGGGTTTCAAAGCGCGTATTGCAGCACTTTTGTTGGCCGTGTTCTGCGTGGCCAGTGGTTTTATGGCGCACTTCCAGCCTGCAGACCAAGCGCAAATGACCAGTTTCATGAAAAACCTGGCGATGGCCGGCGGCTATTTGTACATTTGGCTGCATGGGCCAGGCGCCTTTGCTGTCGACAAAGACTAATCAATTACGCTCCTTGTCATCTCAAAGGGTTTCGGTGATTTTTTCGCCGAGGCCCTTTTCCATTTTGTCGAGAAAGTCCCGCATCAGATTGAGTTTTTCCTTATCCCACTGGGCATTGCGGGCCACCACCAAATTGGCTTCTGATTTCAAAATCACCCCATCTTTTGGGACCTTCAACTGATTGGCTTTCAGTGTGGATCCGGACGAGGTGATATCCACAATCAACTCGGCAGCGCCAGACGCGGGTGCTGCCTCCGTCGCGCCCATGGATTGCACAATGCGATATTCAGCAATGCCGTGCAGCGCGAAATGCTTGCGGGTCAGGTTGATATATTTCGTGGCCACACGCAGCCATTGGCCGTGGCGGTGGCGATAATCCGAGGCCACATCCGCCAAATCGCGCATGGCGGTCACATCGACCCAGCTTTCCGGCAGCCCCACCACAACGTCGGCTCCGCCAAAACCCAAGGGCTTGGCTAGTTCCACCTGCTCAATGCCACGCTCTGCCGCCTCATGCACCAGATCTTCGCCGGTGACGCCCAGATCGATATTGCCAGCAATCAGTTCGCGGGCGATCTCGCTGGCAGAAAGGAACCGCACGGTCACGTCAGGCATGGCAGCCATTTCGCCCAAATAAGAGCGCGCGCCGCCCGGGCGCTCAATGGGCATCCCTAGGTCAGCAAAAACCTCGCGCGTTGCCTCTTCCAACCGCCCTTTAGACGGAATGGCCAAAAGAATAGAACTCATCGTGCGCCTCCCTGCTCCAGCCGATCCACCCAGATGGCGCAGCCAATCGCGGTTACGGGTTTTTGCGCGCCGAGACGCTGCAACAGCCGGTCATATTGCCCGCCAGAGACCAATACATCCCCTGTCAGGTGCGAAGTCAGCTCAAATACATGTCCCGTGTAATAATCGAGGCGCGGCGAAAAGCCTGCGTCAAACTCGACCTCAATATGCGGTGCGTCTGCCTTGAGTTTGGTCAGCCGTGCACTCAACCGCTCCAATTGCGGGTCAAGATTGATCCCAACCTTTTGCGCCAGTGCACTGATGCGGAACACCTGCTCATGGGCGCGGCCCGTGATCGACAAAAACTCGCGCAAAGTGCGCACTGTGGTGGCAGAAACCGGCGCTTCAGCCAATTGCCGCTTTTCCAGATAGCGTTCCGCAATTTCCTCAGCCGTGCGGCCGGTATATTGAGACAAACCGGCCTCTTCCATCATTTCGAGGATTTTGGCTTTGGCGCCGTCAAAATCGTTTGGCAGTTCAGGCTGATCCTGTTGATCTTCCGGGGCGAACAGACGGTCTAACAACCGCCCCATGGCCGCATCATGGCCAAACCGGTCGCGCACACGCGGGCGCCACACATCCGGCAGTTCGATCTGATCGAGCAGTGCTTCAAACAGATCAACTGCACCCAGATGCAGGCGCGGTTTTTCTTCGCCATAGAGCGCAGCGGTTTCGATGGCAAAGGCCAGGCATTGCTCAAAAGCCTGATCGCCATTTTCAGCGGCAAGAAACTCCAGACCGGCTTGATCAAACTCGGCGGGACCATTGTCCCGTTGCCGGAAGACCGGGCCGAGATAGCCATAAGATTTTGGCTCGAACTCAGGATATTTCTCGATATAGGAGGCGGCAATCGGCAGGGTAAAGTCTGGCCGCAGGCAATAATCCGTGCCGTCAGCACCGGTGGTCAGCAACAACCGACGGCCGATATCCTCGCCCGCCAAATCGAAAAACAAATCGGCTTTTTGCAAAATGTCCGGCGCGGTCATTTCTGCTCGTTGCCGGAGGTTGGCTTCCAGCGCCTCACGCTTTTGCTGCAATTCCGCTTGAGTAAAAGCCATATCAGTTCGCCGCATCCGGCGTTTCGTTTTGTGTCACCAGCGATTTGATGTGCTCAACAAGCTGATCGCGCTTCACGCTGACCTGTGCCGGGCGCGCGGCGCGCCATTCAGCATTATCGGTGATGTCTTTGGAGGCGATTTTGCCCGCCACCAGATCTTTCACCTGCACTTCGCCAGCCGCCCGCTCTTCCGAGCCTTCAATCACCACAGCAGGTGCATTGCGGCGGTCCGCATATTTCATCTGCTTGCCCATATTTTTGGACTGGCCCAGATAAAGCTCGGCCCGCACGCCAGCGGCCCGCAATTCGGCGACCATTTTCTGATAATTGGCGATCTCGTCCTTATCCATGATCAGCACAACCACGGGGCCAAAGCGCTCTTTGTCGCCCAGTTCGCCGACAAGTTGCAAGGCATGAGCCAGACGGCTGACGCCAATGGAGAATCCGGTCGCTGGCACCGCTTCCGCACGGAAACGGCTGACCAGACCATCATAACGGCCACCACCGCCAACAGAACCAAAGATCACAGTCTGGCCCTTTTCGTTGGTCACCGGAAAGGTCAGCTCGGCTTCAAAAACGGGCCCGGTATAATATTCGAGGCCACGTACAACAGACGGATCGATCTTTACCTTATCGCGGCTATAGCCAGCCGCATCGAATAGCGCCTGCATTTCTTTGAGTTCAGCCACGCCTTGTTGGCCCTGCTCATTGTCGCCCACCTGCTCGGCCAGCACATCAAACAATGTTTCGCTATCTGCATCCGCAGTCACATAGGCGAGAATGCGGTCGATCTGGTCGCCATTCAGGCCCGCGCCTTTGGTAAAGTCGCCGCTTTCATCTTCGCGGCCCTCGCCCAGCAGCAGCTTCACGCCATCAACGCCCAAGCGATCCATCTTATCGATCGCGCGCAACACAATCAGGGACGTCTCGGCATCATCGGCCAAACCGGCAGCTGCTAGCACACCATCCAACACTTTGCGGTTGTTGACGCGCACCACGAATTTGCCGGACAGGCCCAACTCATCCATCACGTCGGCCATCATCATGCACATTTCGGCATCTGCCGCCGGGTCTGGCGCGCCAACGCTATCGGCATCAAACTGCATAAATTGGCGGAAGCGCCCCGGCCCCGGCTTTTCGTTGCGGAACACATAGCCTTGGCGATAGGAACGGAAAGGCTTGGGCAGGGTTTCAAAATTCTGCGCGAAATAACGGGCCAATGGCGCGGTGAGATCATAGCGCAGGCTCATCCATTGCTCATCATCATCCTGCAAGGAGAACACGCCCGCATTTGGCCGATCCGTATCCGGCAAAAACTTGCCGAGGCTTTCGGTATATTCAAACATTGGCGTTTCAAGTGGATCAAAACCATAGCGTTCGTAAACAGCTTTGATCCGATGGATCATGGCATCCACCGCTATGATTTCATCGGGGTCGCGGTCTACGAATCCGCGCGGCAAAATGGGCGTTAAACGCTTTGCTTTTTTGGCCATGATCATACCTAGTTTTTCGGTTTCGGTTGATGCGCATGGCGGGAAAAAACACCATGCGCGTCGCTAGTTAAACGATCATGCCCTATCGCACAAGTCAAAGGCCTAAAATTTGGCCTATTTAGGCTGTGGCGGTGCAAATGATTTTCGGGCTTCCTCGGCCTTCTGGTGGGCGAAGCAATCTTCGGTATGGTCATTCACCAACCCCATAGCCTGCATGAAGGCATAAGCGGTGGTAGGGCCGAAGAATTTCCAGCCGCGCTTTTTCATATCCTTGGCCAGTTTCTGCGATGCTTCGGTCTGGGCAAGTTTGCGCAAGGTGGCCTCGTCTTTCACGTCAGGCCGCTCGTCTTGTGTCGGTTCAAATTGCCAGAAATAGGCCGCCAATGTGCCAAACTCGTCCCGCAATTCAATGGCACGCTGGGCATTATTGATGGTGGCAGCGATTTTGCCCTTGTGGCGCACAATGCCCTTGTCGGCCAACAGGCGATCCACATCGCGCTCATCATATCGGGCAACCTTCTCAATATCGAAATTGTCAAAGGCAGCACGGAAATTTTCGCGTTTGCGCAAAATGGTCAGCCAGGACAGGCCGGACTGAAATCCCTCCAGACAAACCTTTTCAAACAAGCGCCGATCGTCATCGACCGGATAGCCCCATTCACTATCATGATAATGAATATATTGTGGGTCATCCCCACACCAGAAACAGCGGGGTTTCGCGTCGGGAGTAACATTTTCATTGCTCACCATTTTTTGCGTTGCTTTCTGAAAAAATTGATTTAAATTCCCACTCATCAATTTGAGCGCTAATTCATAAACTGACAGGTTAAATAAATTGTCAGACCACTCTAATACAGCCTTGCGGGATCTCAGACTGCTGATTGTTGACGATAATCAGTATGCACGCAGTTTGGCGATTGCCAATCTCAAGCAAATCGGTTTCCACAATATCGATGAAGCTGATAGCGGTGCCGAGGCACTGCTGCGATTGCACAGCAATGCATATGACGCGCTGATTGTTGACTGGTATATGCCGGAAATCTCTGGTGCAGGAATGCTTGGTGTCATCCGTGACCGGCGGTTTGGTCCGGCCCACACGATTCCCGTGATCGTAATGTCTGCCTATCGCAATCGCGAAAATATTGAACGTGCGCTTCATCTTGGCGCAGATCAAGTTGTGGCCAAGCCAATCAATGCTACGGACTTAGAGACGGCCCTGCGCCAGTCGTTGCAATCTGGGCGCGTTGGTCAGCAATCCATGTCAGACATATTGAAAAAAGTGCGTCAAGAAGATGATCTTGATGATCGGTTTATGGATGACGACCTGATCGACACCGCCTTTATCTGAGATGTGTTAGTCGTTAACCATTCTGCTTAACACCCCATAAACTCTGTTTTTTCAGCCTCTATATACCATCTCACTTCACGCTTTATTTGGCGTCAGCCGTTATTATTTGGCTTAAATTTTAGTGGACCCACATTCTTGTGGCGGGGTGATTTGTTATGCGTAATTCCCTTTTTAAGTTGAAAATTTTGCTGACGGGCATTGTCACGATTTTGGCCCTAGTTGGCGGATCGACGGCTTGGGCAGACAATGGGCTGGTAAAAACCAAAAACAGCTTTGGCCAAACCATTTATGTGGCGCCACCTGCTGGCATGAGTGTGACCACCGGCACGCCGCAACATCAGTTGCAGGTGCGCAATAAATATGGGCAGCATCCACAATATTTGCGGCAAGTTGTGCCCTACAATTCACAAGAAGCGAAGGGCACAATCATTGTCGACACAACGGCGCGATATCTCTATTTGATCTTGGGGCAAGGTCGCGCCATGCGTTATGGCATCGGGGTGGCGCGCGAAGGATTTGAATGGAGCGGTACGCACCGGATTACGGCGAAACGGGAATGGCCCAGCTGGACCCCACCGGCCGAAATGCGCAAGCGCCAGCCTGAATTGCCTGCCTTTATGCCCGGTGGCATCAATAATCCGCTGGGCGCCCGGGCCCTATATATCGGCAACACGCTTTATCGGCTGCACGGCACCACCGCGCCCTGGTCTATTGGCCGCAAGGTTTCATCTGGCTGCATCCGGCTCACCAATGATGATATTATCGATTTATATCAACGCGCCTCAATTGGGGCCAAAGTTATTGTGATTTAGTTTACTTTTTTGGCCCACAATTCATCAACTTTACTCGAATGACTTGTGAGCCACATGTTGTTACTTGCCAAGCTGCTAAAGCGATTTCATCGCGATGAATCCGGCGCTTTCGCCGTCATATTTGGCGTGATGACGATTGTCCTGATCGCCACGGGTGGCTCCGCTGTCGACTTTGTGAACATCCAGCAAAGCCGGGCGACAGCGCAAATATCGTTGGATGCCGCGGCCCTGGCCCTGCAACCCAAAATCCACACCCATAGTAAAGCTGCAATCAAAGATGCGGCAGCAAAGCTTCTTGATGAGGCCATCGCGAACCCTAGTGTAACGGCCACCATGCTGGACCCGGAGATCGACAAAGAAGCTGGTAGCTTGTTTCTCAGTGCCCGCATTAGCCGACCGACCTTTTTTGTTAGGTTTATCGGCATCGATAAGATGGAAGCGCTGATTGAGGCAGAGGCCACCCGCGCCCGAAACCGGCTGGAAGTCTCACTGGTGCTGGACAATTCAGGATCAATGCGCGGCACAAAGATAAAGCGCTTGCGCGAAGCTGCTGCATTGGCAGTTGACGTTATTTCTGAATATCAGGACAAACCGGAAAAGGTGTTTTTCGGTCTTGTCCCCTTTGCCGACATGGTCAAGGTGGATCCTTCAAACCGCTATTCAGGCTGGATGGATACCGCGGGGGTATCATCCATCAGCTGGGACAATTTCGATGATGATGATGATGAGTCGACCGGCCATGACATCTCGGATCCTGCGCAAAGATTGAGTCGTTTCGATCTTTATGACGCTATGCCCGATGTGGATTGGGCAGGCTGCGTTGAGGCGCGCCCACACAATAAGTCACTTCCTTTTGCTGAACGGCTGGACGTGTATGATAAGGGCACCACAATGGCCGATGGGGACACTTACATCGTGCCCCTGTTCCAGCCCGACACGCCGGATGACACCAGATACCGGTTTGACTATCTTGAGGATAACCCTCCATCTTGTCCCACAGAAGTCATAGGTGAATGCCGTTATAGGTATTGGAACGGAAGAAACCGCAATCCTAGTGGATGGGAGAGCCATCACTTCCCCACGTATGGCTATGATCGCATGCCAAACAACACCTGCACTTGTGAAGATAAAACCATCACAAAGCAAAGTTCGCACTGGGGCGGTTCAAAGCGGGGAACCATCTATGTGCAATGGTGCGATGCAACCAAATTCGAGTCGCTTAGTCTGCGCGAACGCCAAGAACGTATTTGCAAATATGATGGGGCAAAGCCAAAAAAACTTGGCTATAAATCTCCGAACGGGAGTTGCACTGTTGACCCCGTCATTCCGCTGACCAACGATATGAAAGATGTCAAAAAAAGCATCAAATCGATGGATGCTGAAGGCGGCACGAATATCCACATGGGTGCCATGTGGGGATTGCGTGTGCTTTCACCTCAGCCGCCCTTCTCTGAAGGCGATGACTATGGCCGGGGCACCAGCAAGGTGATGATTGTGATGACTGACGGACAGAATACTGCCTATCCGTCTGGTGACAAATTCAACAACACCTACTATTATTCGATGTATGGGTTCCATTACAACGAGCGTATGGGGGATCTGAATTCGAACTCCCGGCAGATTCGCGATGAAATGAACCGTCGCACCTTGCAGGTATGCACCAATGCAAAGGCTGACGGCATTGAAGTCTATACGATTGGTCTGGGGGTTTCAGCAGGATCGTCCAATGGCGCAATGCTGACTGATTGTGCATCAGGAGACAGCCGGGCCTATTTCCCATCCGACCCGGATGAACTTGAGGGTGTATTCTTGGCCATCGCAGATCAGCTCAGCGACCTTCGCATATCCAAGTAGGGTAATTAAACAAGTTCGGGGAGAATGGTACCGCCTCCCCGGATCGAACGGGGGACCTCTAGATCCACAATCTAGCGCTCTAACCAACTGAGCTAAGGCGGCACGTTGTTTGTGCGCGCGAACATAGGGCCGAACATTTGAATTGGCAAGAGGGCAAAAGCCGCTCTTTCAAAAAAAATTGCACTTTTCCATCTTAACCATGAAAAAGGTCTTTTGGCGCACACCGGGGCCCAAAGCTAGACGGCTGGAGCTATTGATTATATTAAGAAAACGTAAATTTTTCCAGCAAAGCTGGTAATCTGCCTTGGCAAGGTGATGAAAGTATATGCGTTCACATTGGGTACATAGCGAAATCGGCCAACGGGTCCTGAGCTACACTTTGGATCCCAGACCCGTCTGGTTTTGGGATGAAGATGGCACGCGCCTGCTGTGGCGCAACCTTGCGGCCCGCTTGTTTCGCACCAAAGCCAAGAAGAAACGGGTCAAACTGCTGCCGGATCCCGTGCCGCTGCGCGGACAGATCAATCGGCTGATCCGCTTGGGCACGCATGGCCGCGCCAGCCTTTCCCGGATGCGCTTTCAAATCGGCAAAAAGCCGGTTTCCTCCACCTGTAGCTGCATTCCGCTGATTGATGATCATTTGACGGGATTGTTGGTGATCTCAACCGACACAATTGATCCGAAACTATTTAGCGGCGAAGCCTATGACTTGGCGGCCAGCGCGCAAATGTTCACGCCTGAGCTGGATTATGTGGTGGTTGACGACAATCACGAGGTTGTCGCTGGAGCCGGCGTGCCGCAAGGGGACAATGAGCCACCAATCATATCGGAAATTGCTTTAGACCTGCTGGAGCAGGCAGCTACCGATCAATTCGATATTTCGGCGCGGGCACGCATGCTGGTGTTTGAACCTGGCTTGCTGCAGGATTTGGCGGACATGGGTGCCGATGCGCTATCCGCATCTTTAGACAGCTCGACCGTCGATGCGGCGCCCGCAGATGGTCTGCTGGATCAGTTGGACGGGGATGCCCCGGAGGCAGAGCATGGGCAAGGGCACTCGCCCGCCGACAGTCTTTATCAAGAGGACGACACGGCGGCTGAAGAGGTCACCACTGAACTGGACTCTCGGGCATCGCCATCTGAAGACCGTGATGAAAGCGAACTGCCCGACGATGCACTTGAGTCTGATGATGAGGCATTGCCGCATGATTTGACCGAATTAATCGATCATCTCTATCAAGCCAACACAGGCTTAAGTGAATCAGCTGAACGCCTCACCTCCATCGAAGCCGATGACATGGAAGATGATTTGACGGCGGATGCTGAGGATGAACGCCCGTCTGATCAAACGGATGCGTCACAAGACGCGCCGAAGGCGCCGCAATTGTGGATCATCCGGGCCAAACATAAGCTGACCAGCGCCGCCGAGCCGCCAGCGTCCGCAAATGTGGCGCTGACCGATCAATCATCTGGTGAAACAAGCGTGGCCGAGCCCATCAAATCTGAAAAGGCCTCGTCGCAAGACCGACTGACAGATGACCCCAGTGCCCGCTACAATTTCGAGGAATTGTCGCGCGTCTTGCGCGAACGGGTGGGGCCGGACGAAACGGCGGCGGCACGTGAGGCCGAGGACAATGATATGGCGGAGACGCGTTCGACATCGTCTAAACCGTCATCCGTTTCTTTGGACCGGTCCCCGGCCAGCGAAAGCGAGGCCGCCGCACAACTGAACGCCAATGGCATCCCTGAGAACGCGATGGACGCCCCGGCCAATCCAAGCCGCACGCCCCGGCAAGGTACACGCTCGATCGCCCCTGCGCGCCCTGGAGACGTAAAGAAGTCAGATACGTCGATTTCCGGGGCTTTGGTGGCCCTGAGCGACGAGACACTGGTGCTTAACCGCTTGCCCTTGGGAATCTTGCTGTTCCGCGACCAGGAACTGTTGTTTGCCAATCGTGCCATGGCGGAGCTGGCAGGGTATAAAACCAGCACCGAATTGCGGCAGGCTGGATTTGACCAAATCTTTCCGCGCGCCGATGACGGTGATGGTTCTGTTGGGCCTGTCACCAAACTGTTGCGCAAGGATGGAACCGACATTGCCGTCGTAGCCCGTTTGCAAACGACCACCTGGCAAGGCAAATCTGCCTACATGCTCACCGCCCGAGAAGATGAGCGGCAAGAGCCGATAGAACTGCCCGACGGTTTTGCCAACGGCGATGAAGATCAGAATGATGCAGCCCTTTTGGATGAGGACCCTCAGGTTGCGGCCCTCGATCTTGAGTTGTTGACGCGACTTGCGACAGCGCAGAAAAAGGGATTGCTTGTGCTCGACAATCGCGGGCATGTAATTGATGCTTCGGCCGAAGCAGAGGCGCTTATTGGACCAAGTCGCGAGCTTATGCTGGATCGCACCTTGATGGAATATATTGATGCGGACAGCCGATCGGCCTATTTCGGCTTGCTGGCAGGCACCAAGCAAGAGGCAGATGTGCATCTATTTGCAGGTGCGGCCCATTGCAACATCCATTTTCTGCGCCATCCCTTGGCGCCTGGTGATGATTTTCAATTGATTGGCCTTGTAGCGGAAGTGCAAAACACCGAGCCTCCAGTTGGCGATACCGCTGAGGACACGGGCGCCGAAGCCGACCTTCTGCCGTTGATCAGCCGCGAAGTGCGGCGTCCCCTCGCCACGATTTCGGGCTTCAATAGCTTGATGGTTGAAGAAGCCTATGGACCTATCGGCAATGACCGGTACAAAGAATATATTAGAGACATCCAGTTGGCGACGCGTCGGCTTGAACGGGTCGTGGGCGAACTGGACGATCTAAGTCGCTATCGCGATGGCACCTATGAGTTGGAAACCGCGGAAATTGATCTGGGTGATCTTCTGACTGTGTGTATCAGCAAAATTCGCAATCAGGCCAACGCCCAGCAAGTGTTCGTGCGCAGCGCCATTCCTGATGCCCAATATCTGGTTGAAGCTGATCAAAAGCTGTTGAGCCAAACGATTATGAATTTGCTGGCCAGCGCGGTAACGCTCAGCCCACCGGGCAGCAATGTGATTGTCAGCGCGATTCATGAAGATAATGGCGATGTATCCGTGCATGTGCGTGACAATGGCAGTAACCAAGTTGACCGGAGCGAGAAGTTCGCGGTGTTTCACCATAATGGGGAAAACAGCAAAGACGCAGGCACCACAGCCAGCTCTGCTGTGGGGCTTTCCCTCACCCGGTCTTTGGCAAAGGCCAATGCCTTTGGCCTCACGCTCGACCCGCTGGGCGAGCATGGCATGATGATGGCACTACGGATTCCCGGCCATCGCGTGCAAAAAACCACTCAGCAACGCTAGGTCGGGTGCGACATACCGCCACACCCCAAAGCGCATGCGGTTTTCTGTCCAAACCGGAAAATATGGACTTTTTGCCTCCAGTTTAGAATGGTTTTAAAACACGCCTATTTTTCGGCGTTTTCAGGGTCTATCGCTTGATTGACTTTCACGCACCATTTGCGCAAAACCACCGCAACCGACGGGCCTTAACCCCGGAAAAACAGGAGCGAAAAAATGAAAAAGACACTTCTTCTTGCCACACTCGGCGTAGCCCTTACAGGCACCGCCTCTGCCTATGCAGAGGAGATCAATGTTTATAGCTATCGTCAGCCTGAGCTGCTTAAGCCATTGACCGATGCCTTTGAAGCAGAGACCGGCATCAAAACCAATGTTTTGTTTGCTAAACAAGGTCTTGTGGACCGTGTGGTTTCAGAAGGTGAAAATTCTCCGGCCGACGTGTTGCTGACCGTTGATATTGGCCGTTTGGACGCCGCGAAACAAGCTGGTGTTTGGCAGCCTATTCCACAAGAAATCACCGCCGACATTCCTCAGCAATATGTGGATCCAGACGGCGCCTGGGCCGCTTTGTCTCTGCGCGCACGCGTTTTCTATGTGTCTAAGGACCGCGTTGAAGAAGAAAATCTTTCTTACGCTGACTTGGCCGATCCAAAATGGAAGGGCCGCGTGTGTACACGCTCTGGCCAGCACGTTTATTCCATCGGCCTGATCGCCAGCCAAATCGCCAATAATGGCGAAGAAGCCACCAAAGAATGGCTCGAAGATGTGCGTGACAATCTTGCCCGCAAACCAACAGGGAACGACCGCGCTCAGGTTAAAGCCATTTATTCTGGCGAATGCGACATTGCCATCGGCAACACTTATTATATGGGTAAAATGCTGACCAACGAGACTGAGCCAGAGCAAAAAGATTGGGCGGCTTCTGTTCGCTTGGTGTATCCGGATGCCGAGCAAAGCAAGACACACGTGAACATCTCAGGTGTTGTGTTGGCCAAACATGCGCCAAACGCTGAAGCCGGTCAGAAATTCATCGACTTCTTGCTGTCTGAAGAAGCACAGTCTATCTACGCGGAATCCAACTTTGAATTCCCTGTGTTGCCTGGTGTTGAAGCGTCCGACCTTGTGGCAAGCTGGGGCGAATTGAAAGCGGATGATCTTGCATTGTCTGAAATCGCTGATAAACGTGATGAAGCCAGCAAGTTGGTCGACGAAGTTAAATTCGACGAAGGCCCACAAAACTAAGACGGGGTTGTCCTATCGCAAATATAGGTCAAAACAGAATTGAGTTTTGGAAAGGCGCGGTTTCGCGCCTTTCTTTCGTTCAGGGATTCATCATATTTTTGATGGCCCTTCCCGTTCTTGCGCTCGCTTTTCTGGCCCTGGGGCGCTTTAGTCTTGAGGGCGGTCTTTTCTCTCGCATGCTGCCGGTCGCCTTGGTCGAAACCGGGTTGCTGCTTTTGTTTGTCGGCGTGTTTACAGCGATTGTTGGGTTGCTCAGCGCGTGGCTAGTGTCCTCGTTTGAGTTTCCGGGACGCAAATTCTTCCAGTGGGCGTTTATTCTGCCGCTGGCCATTCCCACCTATATTTCGGCCTATGCCTGGGTGGAGGTGATGGAGTTTTCCGGGCCGGTGCAAACCTTGGTGCGCAGCATCACCGGTGCCGAACTGGTGCGCGACTATTGGTTTCCCGATATTCAAACCCTTGATGGCGCTGCCATTGTGATGAGCCTCGTGCTTTATCCCTATGTCTATTTGAGTTGCCGTGCCTTTTTCCTCATGCAGTCCGGCGCGCTTGTGGCTGCCAGCCGTGCGCTTGGGGCCAACGCCTGGCGCACCTTCTTTGCGATCATTCTGCCCCTGTCGCGACCCGCTTTGATTGTGGGGGTAACCTTGGCCTTGATGGAAGTGCTCAATGATGTGGGCGCGGTGGAATTTTTCGGCGTCAACACCATCACCAAGATTGTTTATACCACCTGGCTGAACCGCTCCAACCTGCCCGGTGCGGCGCAACTGGCGCTCACAGCCATCCTTTTGATCGGCACGCTGATCTGGCTGGAGCAATATGCCCGCCGCAAACGTGATTATCTCACCCGGCGCGATTCCCGCGTGCCCCCTTCACTGATCAAACTCAGCCTGCCGGCCGGCTTGATGGTCACTGCATTCTGCTCAGGTGTTGTGTTTTTGGGCTTTGGTGTCCCGGTACTTGAATTGCTCTCCACCTCGATCGTTCGGGTGATGCGGGGGGCCCTGCAAGAATCCATCTGGCCCGCTTTTGTCAACACCATCCTGCTGGCCGCTGGCGGCGCGTTATTGTGTGTGGCCATCGGCTATTTTACGGCCCGACAAATGGTCAATCGCGATGGGCGCGGCGGCTGGTCTTTCCTCGCCACCTTTGGTTATGCGGTGCCCGGCACCATTCTGGCCATCGGCATTCTGGTGCCGCTTGGCTTTTTGGATGGACTGATCAATGACGGCACCCGTGCCATCTGGGGCACCACCGTCGGTCTGATCCTGTCGGGCTCACCTTTCGCCATTCTTTATGCCTATACGGTGCGCTTTTTGACCGTCAGCCACAACAATATCGAGGCGGCGATGAAGAAACGCGGCCTTAACCTGCTCGACGCCAGCCATATCCTCGGGGCCAACAAATGGCGCACGCTGATCGAGATCGACCTGCCCACATTGCGCCCTGCCCTGGTGGCGGCGATGACGCTGGTGTTTGTCGAGTGCATCAAAGAGCTGCCCGCCACCTTGTTGTTGCGGCCCATCGGGCTGGAAACGCTGGCAACCTTTGTCTATGCAGAAGCTAGCCTCGAGAATTTCGAATCCGCCGCTGTACCCGCCTTATTGATTGTCAGCATTGGCTTGATTCCCGCCATTCTGGGCGGTCGCTTGCAGGGCCATAATCGCTAAACTGCTTGGCGCTGTTCACCGTATGGTCAAATAAATATTTCGCGCGCTCCCTTTTCAGATTGCCCGCTTCTCCTATAAAGATAAGAAAAATCTATGGGAGCGAATATCCGTGAAAAATTCTGCGCTTCACCTTGCGGGCCTTTTGGCCGCAACCTTGTTTTCCTCAACCACGCTGGCTGATGAACTTCGTCTTGGGTTGGTGCTGGAGCCACCTCACCTTGACCCTACAGCAGGGGCGGCCGCTGCGATTGATGAGGTGGTTTATGCCAATCTGTTTGAGGGCCTCACACGCATTGACCAGAATGGTGCCGTGCAACCTTCCTTGGCGACCGACTGGACCATTTCTGAGGATGGCACGCGTTATGAATTTACGTTGAAAGAAGGTGTGACCTTCCATGATGGTACCAGCTTTGATGCGGAGGACGTGAAATTTAGCCTGGATCGCGCCCGCGCTGAGGACAGTGTGAATGCGCAAAAGGGCATTTTTGCCCCCATCACCAAGGTTGAAGTGATGGCGCCGAACAAAATCGCTATCGAGATTGCCAGCCCGCAAGGGAATTTCCTGTTCAATCTGGGCCGCGGCGATGCGGTGATTGTGGCGCCGGAAAGCGCTGAGACCAATCAGACCAACCCTGTTGGCACCGGTCCCTTCAAATTTGTGGATTGGCAACAAGGCTCCAAGGTGATTTTGGAAAAGAACCCGGATTATGTCGGCAATGACGTTTATCTGGACCGGGCGATCTTCACCTTTATTTCAGATCCGAATGCGGCGCAAAATGCGATGCTTGCGGGCGAGTTGGATGGCTTTGCGAATTTCCCTGCACCAGAAACGCTTGAGATTTTTGAAGCCGATCCGCGCTTTGATGTGGTGGTTGGCTCCACAGAAGGTGAGACCATCTTGGCCACCAACAATAAGGCCGAACCGTTCAATGATTTGCGCGTGCGTCAGGCCATTGCCCATGTGATTGATCGTCAAGCGATCATTGATGGGGCGATGTTTGGTTATGGCACGCCAATCGGCACCCATTTTGCGCCACACCATCCCTATTATGTGGATTTGCTCGACACCTATCCACACGATGTGGCGAAGGCGAAAGAATTGCTGGCGGCAGCAGGTTATGAGAATGGCTTTAAAGCCACCTTGAAATTGCCACCGCCAACTTATGCGCGTCGCGGCGGCCAAATCTTGGCTGCGCAATTGCGTGAGATTGGCATTGAGCTGGAACTGATCAATGTGGAATGGGCACAATGGCTGGAAGATGTGTTCACCAAAAAGGATTATGATCTGACCATTGTCAGCCATGTGGAGCCTTTTGATATCGGGATTTACGCCAATCCGGACTATTATTTCCAATATGACAATGCAGATTTCCAAAAACTGATTGAGGAACTCAACGTCTCCACAGACGAAGCCCGCCGCAAGGAATTGGCGCAGGAGGCCCAAAAGATTCTCGCTGAAGATGCGGTGAATGGGTATTTGTTCCAGCTGGCCAAAACCGGGGTGTGGGATGCGCGCCTTTCCGGCATGTGGCCGAACTCACCGGTTGAGGGCAATGATCTGACTCAGGTGAAATGGGCCGACTGATCGACCCCGGATAAGTTGCGCTTGACAAAGCTGGGCAAAATCAGCCCGATACGCCCATGGTTGGCTATTTGATACAAAGATTATTGGGTGTCGCACTGACCTTGCTGGTCGCTGCGGCGCTCATTTTTTTTCTGCTGGATGTGCTGCCCGGTGATCCGGCGCGGTTCATGCTGGGTATCAATGCATCCGACGAGGCGTTGAACGCCCTGCGCCAGCAATTGGGGCTGGACCAGCCTGCATTTGTGCGATTTGGCCAATGGCTCATGGGCCTATTCACTGGCGATTTGGGGATGAGCGCCAGCCAGCGTGCCCCTATCGCTGAGTTGATCCTCGAGCGCATGCAGCTTAGTCTGCCGCTCGCCTTTGGCGCACTGCTGCTGTCCACGCTGATTGGTTTGCCCTTGGGGATTTTTGCTGCACAGAATCAAGGCAAGTTTGGCGATGCGGGCCTGATGGGCTTGGCGCAGATTGGTATCGCGATCCCCAACTTCTGGTTTGCCATGCTGTTGGTGGTTGTGTTTGCGGTGACACTCAAATGGCTGCCGCCCGGCGGGTTTGTGCCCTGGGCCGAAAACCCGACCGCCGCCTTCCGCGCCTTGATCCTGCCGACCATTGCCCTCGCCTTGCCGCAAGCGGCGATTTTGGCGCGGGTGATGCGCACCTCGCTGGTGGATGTGGCACGGCAGGACTTTATCCGCACCGCCCGCGCCAAGGGCTTAAGCAAAAATCAGGCCCTTTGGCGACACGGGGTCCGCAATGCCCTCTTGCCAGTGATGACCATTATGGGCCTGCAATTCGCCTTTTTGATCGCCGGCACCATCATTGTTGAAAATGTGTTTTACCTGCCCGGTCTTGGCCGGTTGATTTTCACCGCCATTTCCGCCCGCGATCTATTTGTGGTGCGCAGCGCATTGCTGGTGCTGGTCGGCCTGGTCGTCATCATCATGTTTCTGGTGGATTTGCTTTATGCGCTGGTTGATCCGCGCTTGAAAAAACGGGCGGGCAACTGATGCGCGTGTTTAAGCAATTTGCCAGCAATTTCCGACACCCCAGCTTTGCCATTGGCTTTGTGCTGAGCGCCGTTCTGATCGTGCTGGCTCTCCTGTCGCTCGTGTGGACACCGCACCCCACCAATGGCGTCAACATCGCCGCCCGCTTTGGTTCGCCGTCACTTCAACATGTGATTGGCACGGACTTTTTCGGCCGCGACATTTTTTCCATGTTGATGGCGGGGGCGCTCACCAGTTTGCGGGTGGCGGTTTTGGCGGTGGGCATCGGCATGGTGGTCGGCGTGCCGCTCGGCCTGTTGGCCGCTGGGCATGGCGGATGGTTGGAGCGATTGATCCTGCGGCTCAACGATTTTGTGTTCGCCTTTCCCGCCATCATCACCGCGATCATCATAACCACCCTGTTTGGTCCCAGCGCCATCAATGCCATGATCGCCATTGGCATTTTCAATATCCCCGTATTTGCGCGGGTGGCACGCGGTGGTGCCCTCTCCATCTGGACGCTCGACTATGTGGACGCGGCACGCCTGTCGGGCCTGAAAGTGTGGCAGATTTCAGTGCGGCATGTGTTGCCCAACATTTTGAGCCTGTTGATTGTGCAAGCGACCATCCAATTGTCTTTGGGCATTCTGGCCGAAGCCGGGCTTTCCTATATCGGCCTTGGCACCCAGCCGCCGGAAACCAGCCTTGGCCTCATGTTGAAGGAGGCGCAGAGCTTTTTCCTGGCCTATCCGATGCAAGCGGTGTGGCCGGGCCTCACCATCATCATCTTTGTGATGGCGCTCAATCTGATGGGCGATGGGTTGCGTGACCAGATGGACCCGAAATTGAGCAAAGCCGGAGGCATCAATGTCGCTGGCTAGTCTTGATCATCTCTCCATTCGTTTTGGCGATCGGGAGGTTTTGTCCAACATCAATGTGCAGATTGAAGCCGGGGCGCGTGTCGGGCTTGTGGGAGAAAGTGGATCGGGCAAAAGCCTCACCGCGCTCAGCCTGATGAATTTGCTGCCTGAGAGCGCAGAAGCCTCGGGCGCGCTCCAATTGAATTTTGGCCAAGCTGCAAAGATCGATGCAACGCAGTTAGGTGAGGATTTGCCTTTCCCCTATCGCGGGGCACAGATCGGCATGGTGTTTCAAGAACCCATGACGGCGCTGAACCCGTTGATGCGCATTGGCGATCAGATTGGTGAAGTGCTGGCGCTTCATCGCCCCGACCTCAACACCAAAGCCCATATTGGCCAGTTGCTGGAAGAAGTGGATTTGCGCGCCGACATGCACCGGCGCTATCCGCACGAGCTTTCAGGTGGCCAGCGCCAACGGGTCGGGTTGGCCATGGCGCTGGCGGGTGAGCCGGAGCTATTGATCGCTGACGAGCCGACCTCGGCCCTGGATATGATCACCCAGCGCGGTGTGATCGATTTGATCAAGCGGATCGCCAGCGCCCGGCAAATGGGCCTGCTGTTTATCAGCCACGATCTCGGCGCCGTGGCCGCGCTTTGCGATCAGATCTATGTGCTGGAAAAAGGCAAATTGGTGGAGCATGGTGACAGTCAGGCCATTTTGAGAAATCCGCAACAGCCTTACACGAAACGCCTTGTTGCCGCGGCAAAGCCGACAAAACGGCCCGAATTCAAACGCCCGGCGCAACGCGTGCCGTTGCTTGAGATTGACGGGCTGACCCGGCAGTTCAAGCAAAAGCGCTATTTCTGGCAGTCCCCCGATATCACCACAGCAGTCGATCAGGTCAGTTTCGCGCTGCATAGCGGTGAAACGCTGGGGCTAGTGGGGCCGTCCGGTTGTGGCAAAACTTCTCTGTCGCGCATGGTGGCAGGGTTAGACCCAGCGCAAGGCGGCAGTGTGCAGTTTGACGGGCACCGCTTTGGTCATGGCGTTGGCCCCATTCCAGTGGCGGCCCGGCGCGAAATCTCCATGGTGTTTCAAGACCCGTTTGGCAGCTTTGACCCGCGCATGCGGATGCAGGACGCCTTGCTGGAACCGTTGCATTTGATGCCGGAGCTGTCAGCGGCCCAAAAGCAAGAGCGCGTGCATGAGGCCGTGCAGCGCGTTGGCTTATCCATCGACATGCTGCATCGCTATCCCCACGCTTTTTCCGGCGGTCAGCGCCAGCGTTTGGCTATCGCCCGCGCCATGGTGCTGAAGCCGAAATTGATGATTTTGGATGAGCCGGTTTCCGCCCTTGATGTGTCGATCCGGGGTGACGTGTTGGCCTTGTTGCATGATCTGCAGGAGAAATATGGCATGGCTTATTTGTTCATCAGCCATGATTTGGATGTGGTGCGGGCGGTCACAGACCGGGTGATGGTGATGGACCACGGCAAAATTGTTGAGCACGGCAAAGTTGAGGATGTGTTTGATCATCCACAGGCGGCGATCACAAAAAAGCTGCTAGACGCCCGATTATCAATCTGAGGACACTGTTCGAATAAACTGAACAGTCTTCTGCCATCGGGCCCGCTCTAAAAGCTAAATCTGTTTGATATAACGCCTTTATGGACAAGAGTATTATCATTCCCGACGATTCGACCCGCCCCAAGGCGCCTGATTTTGGCCAGCTTTCTGAGCAGGAAAAACAGCCCATGCGCCATCTGCGCGCGATTCATGAGCATCATCGCCGCAATATGCGCATGATGCGGACGCTGCTTGAGGGCGTGCGCAAAGGCGATACCAGCGCCTCAGAATTTCACGCGCAGATTAAAGACAATCCGATTTTCCAGAATTATCAGATTTTCGGCAATCTGTGCGGCCAGCACTGCCAGATGGTCAATGGCCATCACCAGATTGAAGATATGCATATGTTCCCAGCGCTTGAGGGGCGGCAAGCTGCGCTTGATAAGGTGGTGAAGCGGCTGCGTGAAGAACATGAAGTCGTGCATGCCTTGCTCGTGCAATTGTCAGATGAAGCAGCGAAACTGATCGATGACCCAAGTGACGCACAGTTTGAACGCACTGTTGAGGCGCATGAAAAGCTGGAGACTTTGCTGCTGTCGCATTTCGGCTATGAGGAGGACGAGGTCGGCCCTGCCCTCGGGCATTATAATCTGCCGGTTTAAAGTTGCACCACTTGCCCATCTTCTTTGGTGAAACTGCCATATAGCGGCGTCTTCAGCAGGTCCAGCACCTTTTCTGAAGGTCGGCACAGGGCCGCGCCGTTTTCAGAAATCACAATCGGCCGATTGATCAGAATGGGATGCATCATCATGGCATCGATCAATTGATCTTCGCTGAGCGTTTCATCCTCCAGCCCCAACGCATCGTAAGGCGTGCCCTTCTGGCGCAAAAGACCGCGCGCCGGCATCCGCATCTGCACCAGCAGCATTTCCAGCTCTTCTCGCGTGGGTGGGGTTTCCAGATAAAAGACGATGTTGGGCTCTTCGCCGGTGCGGCGGATCATCTCCAGCACATTGCGCGAGGTGCCACAATTGGGATTGTGATAAATCGTAACGGTCATTTGCGCCTCCTGATCCTGACACAGCGCCAGAATCGCACAGCTAGATGACAGCTACGCGACAGAAGGCTGCCCCCCCCCCAAAAAAAAGAACCCGGCCATTGCCGGGCTCAAAGTTGGCTCAATTGATCGAGCGGGGAGGATTGTTTAACTCAGACAGGCTGTCCATCCTGATCAAAGCGATGGATATATTCTGGGCGGGTTTTGATCTCGACCTTCTCGCCATAGCCAAGGGGTGCGTTGCCATCGCGGCGCACCACCAATGGCTCTTCTTCACCGATATTGATGTAGATATAAGTGTCGGACCCCAGCACTTCGGTGTGCATCACCGTGCCGTTGAAATCGCCATTGGCGTCGACAATATCGAGGTGCTCGGCACGCACGCCGACCGTGTGGGCGTTGAAGGGTTTGGCCTGCTCACCTTGGATAAAGTTCATTTTGGGGGAGCCGATAAAGCCTGCCACAAACAGGCTGTTGGGCTTCTCATAAAGCTCCATGGGCGTACCTACCTGTTGCACCACCCCATCTTTGAGCACCACGATCCGGTCGGCCATGGTCATGGCTTCCACCTGGTCGTGGGTCACATAGATCATGGTGGTGTTGGGCAGGCTATTTTTCAGTCCGGCGATCTCCATACGCATTTGCACGCGCAGCGCTGCATCCAAGTTGGACAGGGGCTCATCGAACAAAAACACTTTCGGGTCGCGCACAATGGCGCGGCCAATGGCCACCCGCTGGCGCTGACCGCCGGAGAGCTGTTTGGGCAAGCGATCCAGATAATCGGTCAGTTGCAATTTTGCTGCGGCAGATTCTACCTTTTCTTTGATTTCCGCCTTTGGCAATTTTAACAGCTTGAGCGAATAGGCCATATTGTTGAACACATTCATATGCGGATAAAGCGCATAAGACTGGAACACCATGGCGATGCCGCGCTTGGACGGCGCCACATCATTCACCACCCGGCCATCAATGCTCAACTCGCCGGAGCTGATGGTTTCAAGCCCCGAAATCGTGCGCAGCAAGGTGGATTTACCACACCCGGATGGCCCGACAAACACGACAAATTCGCCGGTTTTGATGTCTAGATTAATGTCTTTCAAAACATGAACTGGACCATAGGATTTGTTCAAATCCTTGATGGTAATATCAGCCATGATCCCCTCCTCCCAAAGGTTTAGCCGTTAATGCCGATAAAGGCACCAAATGGCGGTAAGTGCAGCCCGTTCTTTTCTCGGGTTGCGTCATGTGGCCAAGCGCTATCTTGCACCTTGTCCAAATCCAGCGCAAATTGTGCGGGCTGATCGGACATGTTGAACACGCAAATCAAACGCTCCTCAGCATCGGCGCGCTCAAAATACAGAATCTGGTCGGTTGCTTGTAACTGCTCAATCGCGCCGTTTCTTAAAGCGGGATGCTGCTGGCGGAACCGCAAAAAGTCGCGATAAAGCTGCAACGTGCCGTGATCCGCCTGTTGGTCCACCGCCAGCTCCTTGTGGGCGCGTGGCACGGGCAACCAGGTCTTGTTGGCAATACTGAAGCCGCCGTTGGGGCCGTTTTTCTGCCACACCATGGGTGTGCGACACCCGTCACGCCCCTTAAAGTTTGGCCAAAACTCAATGCCATAGGGGTCGACGAGATCCTCAAAGGCAATATCGGCTTCCGGCAAGGCCAGTTCTTCCCCCTGATAGATGCAGACCGAACCGCGCAGGCACAACAGCAACATTGCGCTAAGCTTGGCCAAGGCTTCACGGTCCCGTTCACCCGCCCATCGCGAAACGTGGCGCACCACATCATGGTTGGAAAACGCCCAGCACGGCCAGCCATCGGTGACGATTTCTTCAAGTGCCTTAATGCGGTCCGCAAAATAGGGCGCCTTGAATTCGCCGCCCAAAAAGTCAAACGTATAAGCCATATGTAGCTTATTGCCGCCGGACGTATATTCGGCCATCAATTCCAATTGCCGCTGGGCATCACCAATCTCGCCCACCGTGGTGATGTGATCATATTCGTCCAAAACCGCACGCAGGTCCCGCAAAAAGTCCACATTTTCCGGTTGGCTTTTATCGAACTGATGGTCTTGCCAATTATAAGGGTTCACCGCCGGTGCAATGGTCGCGTTGATCTGATCTTTGGGCAGGGCTGGATTATCGCTTAGCGATTTGTTGTGCACATAAAAGTTTACCGTATCTAACCGGAAGCCATCCACCCCGCGGTCCAACCAAAATCGCACTTCGCTCAACAGCGCTTTGCGCACGTCCGGGTTATGAAAATTCAAGTCCGGCTGAGAATCGAGAAAGTTGTGCAAATAATACTGGCAGCGACGCGGGTCCCAGGTCCAGGCGGAGCCTCCAAAAATGGACAGCCAATTGTTCGGCGGCGAGCCATCGGGCTTGGCATCGGCCCAGACATACCAATCGGCCTTTTCATTGGTTTTGTCCTGACGGCTTTGCTCAAACCAATCGTGCAATTCCGAGGTGTGGCTGATCACCTGATCGATCATGACCTTTAAGCCCAGCCGGTGGGCCTTGTCCAACAGCTGGTCAAAATCTGCCAAAGTGCCAAAGATCGGGTCGACATCGCGATAGTTGGACACGTCATAGCCAAAATCTTTCATCGGCGATGTGAAGAAAGGCGAGAGCCAGATGGCGTCGACGCCCAAATCGGCAACATAGTCGAGCCGGTCGGTGATGCCGCGCAAATCGCCAATGCCATCACCATTGCCGTCCTGAAAAGACCGGGGGTAAATCTGATAGATGACCGCGCCGCGCCACCAATTTTTTTGTTTTTGCCATTTGTCGCTGGCGTTATTCTGCAAGGCGAAGGTGCTCATCAAATACCTTTGTTCTTGTCGTCGATTCTTTAGCTTTGCCCCTGCCCGTCAATCTGATTACCGATGGCGCAAAACTGTTGGTATTTCTTTTTCCAAAACGTTTTGGTAGACTATTTTTAGCGGGATAATATTGCCCTCGTCAACCGATTGTTGAAAGTTCGATCTGGAAAATTACTGATTGACGACAATCACAGGCCGGGAATCGAAATTTTATGCAGGAAGATGGTCCAACAGGACGTGATCGGGAACAGATCACCATCAAGGATCTGTCGGCGGCCCTCGGGCTGTCGATCACCACAATTTCGCGCGCCCTGAATGGCTATTCTGATGTGAGCGCCAAAACCCGTGAGCGGGTGCAGCAAACGGCGCGGGAAATGGGGTACACCCCAAACCGCAACGCGCAGCGGCTGGTCACGCAAAAGTCGCACTCGCTGGGATGGATTAAGGGCGATGGGTCGCAACACTTTGTTGATCCCCACTTTGTGGAGGTGTTTGCCGGGGTGCTGCGTGAAGTGAAGCATTATGATTATGATGTGGTGTTTGCCTCGGGGGCGGAACAGGAAATCATTTCGCTTTATCAGCGCTATGTGAATGATCAGAGTGTGGACGGGTTTATTCTGGAACTGCCGCAACCTGACGATGTGCGCATCGACTATTTGTTAAAGACCGACCTGCCCTTTGTGGTACATGGGCGCGAATCGCGATCTGATCAATATTCCTGGGTGGACATTGACAATTTTGGCCTGTTTGAAACGCTGACCACGGTGCTGCTGGCAGCCGGACACAAACAGATTGCCTTTATTAATGGCGACGAGCACTATTCCTTTGCTGTGGAACGGCGTCTCGGCGTGCAGTCGGCCTTTCAAAAGGCGGGACTTTCTGAAGGTCTATCGGTCTATAACGCGGTGCACCCGATGGTGCATGCGGGCTTTCAGCTCACGCAAAAGGCACTTGAGAATCCTGATATCACCGCGATCATTTACTCCTCGGCTGTGATGACAGTGGAGGGCCGGGCGGCCATTGAAGCGTCCAACCGCACTGTTGGTGAAGATCTCGAGATCGCCACGATGGATGACGAGTTGCGCCACGTGGATGTGCGGCATCTGGAAGGGTTGATTAGTTTTGTACGCGCGCCCCTTAATGATAGTGGGCATGCACTTGTGCGGCAGTTGATGAAACGCATTCAAAACAAGGGTGGCCCCAGCGGCGAATTGGTGCCCGGCCGGTTTAAATTAAGGCCACACTTGCCCGCTCATTTGATCCCCGACCACTTTGTGGTGGAGTAGCGTCCCTCCTTTTTAGTAAAATTTTACATAAAGATTTTCCAAACTTTGCGTTCAGGAAACATTCAGGCACATTTTGCTTTCTTGCCAACCAAGGTTACTGTCAATGCTGGCAGCTTTGGAAATGGGAGAGAGAAATGACCTTTAAACAACTGATGACAGCAGCCGGATTTGCTGCAACTACTTTTATACTTTCAACTGCGGCAGCCTACGCAACTTCCGCAAAATCCACCACCGCCTTAAATGTGCGCAATGGACCTGGCACGTCTTTCAGCGTTGTTGACACGCTCACACCAGGGGAAGTGGTTGAGGTGAATGAATGCGCGGAAAATGGATGGTGCTATATTGAACATGAAGGGCCTGACGGGTGGGTCAGCTCAAACTATCTTGAGCCCGCCAGTGGTGGCCCCAGCGGAGGTGCCGCGGAAGATTGCAGCTTCTCTTTCAATATTGGATCTGGCGGCCCGAGCCTCAATATTAATTGCGGCGGCAGCAGCGGCGGTGGTTCACCAACACCAACCCCCACACCTGATCCCGCGCCCCCTTCTGGCAATGTGGCCTGTTTCTATACCGGATCAAACTTTACGGGCAGCGAGTTCTGCCACGGCCCAGCCGTACTCAATACGCTGGACGGCACATTTAACGACAATATTGCTTCTGTGAAATTGCATGGCAGCGCCAAAGTGCGCTTGTGCCGCAATGCAAATCTGAGTGGCCTTTGCAAAAACTACACCAGCAGCCAGACGCATCTGCCCGTGGCCATTCGCAATAAGGCGTCGTCCTTGCGCATCTTCACCGGCTTTATTCCGGTGCCCTTGCCCACACCGACGCCTACACCGCCTGTGACCCACTCAACCGGGCCGATCAATTTGAAGTCCAGCTTTATGGCCAATCTGGACAATGGCAATGTGGGCAGTGCCGGCGCCGACATCTGGTACCATGCGGTCAACCCAGTGGAAAAATATATCGAACCCCGCAATGGCGCAAAACTGGCGCTCGGCGACAGATCCAACCGTGGATACAATGGCTGTAAAACCGAAAGTTTTTCCAGCACACCAATCTCAATCTGGGAAATGCCCGTCGGATCGTATGTCTGTGTCAAAACTAATGAGGGCCGCATCTCACAGTTCCGCCTGAACGGCTATGCGGGCACCACCATGAAGCTGGGCTATACCACCTGGCAATAGGACCCATCAGGGTAACACAAACGACAGCCCGGCCGATTGGCCGGGCTTTTTATGCGCAACTCGCGCCATGTGATGATGAAAAATCGCGATTACACGTACTCCCGTTGCTTGCCATAAGCCTTGAATATGCTGATAGTGGTCTTCTTGCCGCCCGCAGGCATATCCCTCCTTAAGATCATCCGCTGATCGCACACTTCTGGGTTCAAAATGAATATCCGTTTACTCGCCATTCTGGCCGGTTTGAGCACCATTGGCATTTATGCGCTGCAGTTTGTCGGCGCACGCTTCAGTCTTACGGACGTGGGTGAGACGGCGCGAATGACTTCCACAGACTTGACGATTGTTCGCATCATCGCCTCGGGTCTTTTCTTTTTGCCTATTGTGCGGCAGCGCCATGTGCGCGCCTTTGTCCGCCTGGGGTGGAAACGGATCATTGTACTTACCTTTTTGGCCGGTGCACCTTATCCCTTTCTGATCAATATTGGCCTTGATTTCACCCCCGCTGCTCATGCGGCAGCCATATTGCCCTCGTCGGTTGTGCTGTTTTCTTCGATCATTGGCATGCTGGCGTTTAAAGCTCCGGTATCGCTTCAAAGCCGCATCAGCCTCATCCTGATCGGCGGCGGCATGGGGTTGTTCGTTTGCTATGATCTGTTGTTTGACCCCTGGGCCCTGCCCGGTGATCTAATCCTTTTTGCCGTTGGGGCCGGATTTGCTTATTTCAGCCTTACCGTGCGTGACGTTCAAATTGACCCGTTGGCGGTAACCGCTGGCGTTGTTTGGTGTTCCTGGCCGTTGATGGTGCCGATGTTTTTGGCCATGCCCAGCAATTTACTGGTGGCTTCTTCTGCTGAAATCCTCTCCCAAGCCATCATCCAAGGGGTCTTATCTGGCGCTATCGCTCTATTTTTGACCACTTTCGCCGCGCGTCACCTCGGTTCGCAAACTGCCTCTTTATTTTTAGTGGGGATTCCAATTGCAACGGCGCTGCTTGGGGCGGTCGCGCTGGGCGAATATCCAATTCCGTTGGAAATGGTTGCACTGTCTTTTATGGCCATTGGCATCGGCCTGCCCGCAACGCGTTTTTTATGGTTACATTATAAATCGGCCCGGCGCTGAACGCCGGGCCGTCTATTCTTGGCATAGATGCTTACTCTATCCGCCTTTGACCGACCCGGCCAGCAGGCCGCGCACGAAATAGCGTTGCAAGGCGAAAAATACGATCAGCGGCACAATGATGGAAATAAAGGCCCCGGAGGTGAGAATTTCCCAATTGTCGCCGCGTGAGCCGATCAGCTCGCGCAACCGGCCGGTCAACACCAATTGTCGATCGTTGTTCCCGAGGAACACAGTGGCCACCAGCAGATCATTCCAAACCCAAAGGAACTGGAAAATGGCAAAGGACGCCAATGCCGGGAAAGAAAGTGGCAACACCATGGTGGTGAAGATATTGAAGTGCGACGCACCATCCATGCGCGCGCTCTCCATGATTTCTTTTGGCAGGCTGGCCATATAATTGCGCAGCAAATAGATCGCCAGCGGCAGGCCAAAACCGGTATGGGCCAGCCAAATGCCCAGATAGGATTTGCTCTCCGCACCAAAGAGCGGCATCACGCCATTATAGAGCCGCAGGATCGGGATCAGCGACATTTGCAGCGGCACGACCAACAGACCGACGACCAATGCGACCAATATGCCCCGACCCGGAAATTGCATCCATGCCAATGCATAGGCTGCAAAGGCCGCAATCAGGATTGGAATAATGGTGGCCGGGATCGTCACCGTGAAAGAGTTAATGAAAGACCGGCCAATGCCTTCACTTTCCAATACTTCCTCATAGTTTTCGAGCGTGAAGCGCGGTGGGGTGGCTGCAATATAGAGCACACGCTGCCCGCGGCTGGTTTCGAAAGGCTCGTCCGACACCCAGCGATAGCTGCCATCTGCATTTACGGTCAGCGCAGTGCCGTTTTTCAACGTGATTGTATCACCCGCCTTGTTGTCGTTATAGGTGTTGTTCGTGACCCCAAAAAACTGAATTTCTCTGCCGGCCGCATCGCCGTCAAAAAGATCCCCGGAGATCACATATTGTCCATTTTCCTGCACTTGGATGTCGGCAGTGCCCGTACGGGCCTGGTCGGTACGCTCGGTCGTCGTCAGCGCTGACCACCAGCCAGAAACGGACAGTTGATCCTTATCCCGCACAGAGGACACCAGCAGGCCAAGGGTCGGCAGCGTCCACACCACCACCAGAAGCAGCAAGATCAAATGGGTGAAAAAGCGTGAAAGATCCATCCGCATTAGCGTGTCCCCTCTTCTTTGCTGGCCTGGCGAATGTTCCAAATCATGATGGGCAGCACAGCGATCATGATCACCAAAGCAATGGTGGAGGATCGCCCGAAGTCCACGCCACGTACCATCCAGTCAAACATCAGATTGGCCAGCACTTGCGTGTCCCATTGACCGTTGGTCATGGCCAACACAATATCGAACACCTTGAGCACCAGGATTGTAATTGTGGTCCACACCACCAGAATGGTGGGGAAAATTTGCGGGATCATGATGTTGAAGAAAATCTGCACATCGTTGGCGCCATCAATCCGCGCGGCTTCCAAGGTTTCCTCGGGAATGCCCCGCAGCGCGGCCGACAGGATTACCATGGCGAAGCCGGTTTGAATCCAGATCAGGATGGCCATCAAAAAGAAATTGTTCCAGAACGGAATTTGTATCCAAACTTGCGGCTCAAAACCGAGCCCTTGCACAATCGCGTTTAGAATGCCGATCTGCTCACTGTCGCCACTGCGATAATCATAAACAAATTTCCAAATCACGGAGGCGCCGATGAACGAAATGGCCATGGGCAAAAAGATCAGGCTTTTGGCAATATTGCCCCACCATAATTTGTCGGCCATCACGGCGATCACCAAGCCAAAGGCGGTGGCGCAGGACGGCACCACAATGAGCCAGAGCAAATTGTTGAACACAGATTGTTGGAAGTTGGGATCGCCCAGCGCCCAAACAAAGTTTGAGATGCCGACGAACTCAGCGCCGCTGGCATTATAAAAACTCAGGCGGAACGTCTCAAAAACCGGATAAATCAGATAGAGAGAGAGGAAAAACAAGGCTGGGAACAAAAACACCCAAGGCCGAATGGCAGCGCGTCTATTTTCTCTGTTCGGTGTGGCATTCTCCCCGCCCAACAAGCGGTCCAGCACCCAGTTCGCACCCCAAAAATAGATAACACAGGCAGCAACCCCCAAGATCACGGTTTGGGTTGCGCTCAAAATCTGCGCAATCATTTTGCTCCTCCCTCAATAGCAAAACGAACATTTAGGCGGAAGACGCTGCATTAAAGCAGCGCCTTCCGAGATTGATCAAGTTACTTGATTGAGTCCCAGGCGTCCTGGATCTCTGCAGCAACTTCTTCGGCAGGTTTGCCGCCAGCATAGTCCACCATGCCGGTCCAGAATGCACCTGCGCCGATTGCGCCCGGCATCAGGTCTGAGCCGTCAAACCGGAAGGTGGTGGCGTTGAGCAGGATTTCGCCCTGACCGCGCAGCGTGTCGTTGGCGTATTTGGATGTGTCCACGCCCTTATGCGGTGTGAGGAAGCCCGCACGTGCCATCCAAATCTCATGGGCTTGTGCGGTTTGCAGATAGTCGATCAGCGCCCGCGCACCCTTTGAATCATTGGTGATGCCGAACAAGGTACCTGCGCCCAGAACCGGTTTGCCCAGATCTTTGCTTTCAAACGCAGGGAAGTAGAAGAAGTCTGCATCGGTGCCCAATTCAGTGCCTTCAGGGAAGAAGGATGGAATGAAAGAGGCCTGACGGTGCATGTAGCACTTAGGTGGCACCTCAAAAAGGCCTTTCGGGCTGTCGCGGAAGTCGGTGGCAGAAACAGCAGCGCTGCCGCCATCTACCCAATCATCATTGCGCGCAAATGTACCGAATGTTTCGATGGCTTCCACCACGCGAGGATCGTCAAACGGAATCTCGTTGGCCACCCACTGGTCGTAAACTTCGGGGGGCTGGGTGCGCAGCATAATGTCTTCCACCCAGTCGGTCGCGGGCCAGCCGGTGGCGCCGCCAGAACCAAGGCCGATACACCATGGTGTGCCGCCATCTTCCACAATCTGTTCAGAAAGCGCCAACAATTCTTCCATGGTTTCTGGCACTTCATAGCCCATATCGGCGAAATTGTCTGGTGAGTACCAAACAAGGCTCTTTACATCGACTTTATAGAAGAAACCATAGTGGTTTTTGTTGCCGTCCGGGCCTTCATAGGACCCCAGATCAACCCAGGATTGACCGGCAGCATAGTTTTCTTTCACCCATTCGGTGGTATCGTCTTCCAAGGGCGCCAAGCCGCCTTTAGACGCCAAGTCCGCCGCCAAGCCGGGCTGCGGGAACACAGCAATATTTGGCGCAGACCCTGCCTGAACATCAATCACAATCTGCTGTTCAAAGCTGTCCGAACCCGAATATTCAACATCGGCCCCGGTCATTTCTTCAAATGGCGCCAGCACCGCTTCAATGTGCTCCTTGTCCACACCCAGCCAAGGGCCAAATACCGTGATGGTTTCGCCTGACAGATCCATGGAATGGTCGTCCGCCGTTGCGGCACCCGCCAACCCAAGGCTCAGAGCCAGTGCCGAAACCCCTGAAATCAAAACTCTTTGCATGCAATCCTCCCAATCGGTGCATCAAAACAAAAATTTGGCTTTGAACACTTTTAGCGCCCCAATTTTTTGCGGCGCCATTTTGTCATCCTCTCTCAAATCCAAAACGTTTTGGAAACACGACAAAAAAGCGTTCAAAAAGCTTGCCCATTTAAGTTTACACAAAAGTAGCATGTTGCCAAGTGGAGAAATTCACTTCCAAAGCAATTTAATTTAAATATATATTTCATATACTTATAGATTTACCTCCCTTAGATAACGAAAAAATAAAGAGCCTAAGCGGCGTTTGGCATCCTCTCATTTGGGTAGCGCCACGCCAAAAATATTGCATCTGATGTGCCGTATGTTCTTGGCCAATTTTAGCCGCCGAACGGTACACTTTTTGGCTGCATCATGGCTGGATATAGCCCCGGCTGGCCGACTCATTTAGGGTGAGGGTTTCACGCTTTGTTTCACAAGATTTTGGCGCCTCATATGCAATGGTCTCCCCAACAAGAAGACGCCCTTCGCGCGGTTGAAAAATGGCTGGCAGATAAGGATGCCCCGCAGATTTTCCGTCTGTTCGGTTGGGCCGGAACGGGCAAATCCACTCTGGCGGTGCATTTGGCTGAAGGCGTCGACAAGGTGGTCTTTGCGGCTTTTACCGGCAAGGCAGCCATGGTGATGCGACGGCGGGGCTGTACCGATGCCAGCACCATTCATTCGCTGATTTATCGCTATGTCGATAGCAAGGATGACGAGGATTTGGGCGGTAGCCCCGAGTTCAAGCTGAACCGCGACAGCGAGGTGAAAAAGGCCGATCTGGTGGTGATTGATGAGGTTTCCATGGTGGGCGAAGGTTTGGCGCGTGACTTGATGTCCTTCGGCAAGAAAATCCTTGTGTTGGGCGATCCGTTCCAGCTGCCCCCCATCCACGACACAGGCTTTTTCACCGATGCCGAGCCGGACATTATGCTCACCGAAATTCATCGGCAGGCGGCGGATAATCCAATAATCCAATTGTCAATGGCGATCCGAAATGGCGACCATTTGGAATATGGTGAATATGGCGACAGTAAAGTGATTTCGCGCCGCGATGTGGAGCGGGATGAGGTGTTGGCAGCAGACCAGATTTTATGCGGCACAAATGCCACCCGCCTCACCTACAATGATCGCGTGCGTGAGCTGAAGAACCTACCCGCGCAAATCCCCGTGGTGGGCGACAAGCTGATCTGTTTGCGCAACAACCATCAGAAAAAACTGCTGAATGGCCAGCTTTGGCGCATTGAAGAAATGCGGGAAAAGAAGAAAGGCGTGATCAAAATGGAGCTCTCGCCTGATGATGCGGGCGACCGTCGTACGCGCGCTAAAATCAAAACCCACGAGAAGTTTTTTGAGGGTCGGGAAGATGAGTTAAGCTGGGGAGAAAAGCGCGAGCTCGACCATTTTTACTTCGGCTACGCCCTCACCGTGCACAAGGCGCAGGGCAGCCAGTGGGATCATGTCTATCTGTTCGACGAGAGCTATGCCTTCCGCGAAGACCGCGCTCGGCATCTTTACACCGCGATTACGCGCGCCGCCGAGCGGATTACGATTGTGCGGTAGGTGGTTGGTTTGCAGGTCTAGTCAGCCAGCAATCGTTATTCCAGCGCAGGCGGGAATCCAGGTTGGAATATCGAAGTGGCAAATTGTTTGCGATTTGGGCCTTGGCGTCTGCTAGACTGGATCCCCGGGGCAAGCCCGAGGATGACAGGGTGGTGAGCTAACGCGCTATAGCTTCTTCGCGATCTCCAGAAACGCTTTGGCTTCCGGGCTATCCGGCATTGTCGCGACAACGGGTTTGCCACTGTCCGAATTCTCGCGGATCGCCATTTGCAGCGGTATGCCGCCCAAAAATTTTAGGCCCAACTCGTTCGCGGTATTCTCCGCGCCATGATCGCCGAAAATATGGTGCTGGCTGCCGCAATCAGGGCATTCAAAATAGCTCATATTTTCAATCAGCCCCAATATCCGGGTTTGGGTGCGGGCAAACATATCAATGGCTTTGCGGGCATCGATCAGGGCCAGGTCCTGCGGTGTGGACACGATCACTGCGCCGGTCAATTCCACCTGCTGCACCAATGAGATATGCACATCACCGGTGCCGGGCGGCAGGTCGAGCACCAGCAGGTCCAGTTCACCCCAGTCGGTTTCGCGCAACAGCTGTTTAAGGGCTGAGCTGGCCATGGGGCCACGCCACATCACCGCCTGATCGCCTTCCAGCATGGAGCCGATGGACATGACTTTCAGCCCATAAGCTTCGTGGGGTGCAAAGATGCCATCTTCGCGCACGGCGGGTTTGCCTTGCAACCCCAAGAGTTTGGGAATGGACGGGCCGTAAATATCCGCATCCAAGATGCCCACCTTTTTGCCCTCTTGGGCAAAGGCCAGCGCTAGATTGACGGCGGTGGTTGATTTGCCCACCCCGCCCTTGCCGGAGGCCACGGCGATCACGGTTTTCACGCCCTTTACCGGCTCTTTTTGCACGGTCGGCTTGGGTTGTCCCGCACTCTGGGCCTTTTGCGCAGCGGCCTTGTCGCTGGTCAACGAGATCATCGGCTTTTTGTCGCCCGCCACGTTGGAAACAGCCTGTTTTGCCGCCTCCAAAATTGGCTGGAATGCTTGTTCCATGCCGGGCGCCACCGTGATCGCGAACGCCACGGCACTTTTGGTGACGATAATGTCGGAAAGGCCCTGATATTCAGCCAATACGCCCCCGCCAGGCAATTTGATATCGGCCAGCGCCTCGCGCACTGACTGTTCCAGCGCCTTATCTGACATAATACGTTCCTCTAGTCCTTACAGGATGGACTGGCCGGTGGATTTCCAGTCTTTGACGAAGGCATCCAGACCTTTTTCGGTCAATGGATGTTCGGCCAATTTGCGGATCACTGCAGGCGGAATCGTTGCCACATCGGCACCCGCAAGCGCACTATCGCTAACATGGTTGGCCGAACGGATTGACGCCGCCAGAATTTGGGTTTCAAAGCCGTAATTATCATAGACTGTGCGGATATCTTCGATCAGCTGCATGCCGTCGAGATTGATATCGTCCAACCGGCCAATAAAGGGCGACACATAGGTTGCGCCAGCTTTGGCGGCCAACAGGGCCTGGTTCACAGAGAAACACAGAGTCACATTGGTTTTCACACCCTTGTCGGTGAAATAGCGACAGGCTTTCAAACCATCCATGGTCAAGGGCAGTTTGATCACCACATTGTCGGCCAGTGAAGCGAGGTAATCGCCTTCTTTGACCATGCCGTCAAAATCGGTTGCTGCCACTTCGGCGGAAACTGGCCCTTCAATCAGGTCACAGATTTCCTTGACCACTTCAATAAAATCGCGGCCGGATTTGGCGATCAGGCTTGGGTTGGTGGTCACCCCATCCAAAAGGCCAGATTCGTTGAGTTCTTTGATTTCGGCGACTTCTGCTGTGTCGACAAAAAACTTCATGATGCACCCGATTGTCTAGAAATATTGATGCCTTGTCTCATACTTGTTGAGCCATTCGCAAGGGTTAAAGCCGCTCCCGCGGCGATTAAGTTTGACGAAACTAGATTATTTTGACCTTTTGGTCAAAAATAAATTGCTTGTTTGTGTCAGTTCTCCCCTGTAGCACAGAAATATGGCGGCATTTTCTCTGGAACCCGAATGTGATCACTGCGTGGCCTATTGTTGCGCAGCCTTTGCCTTTGACAAGGGCGCTTATTTTGCATTCGACAAACCCGCCAATGTGCCCTGCCCGCACTTGCAAAACGACCATTTTTGCGGGATTCACGACAAGCTTGATCAAAAAGGCTTTTCCGGCTGCGTGCGCTATAATTGCTTTGGCGCGGGTCAGCGCGTTGCGCAGGAGATTTATGGTGGCACCTCCTGGCGGGATCACCCGGAACAGGCTGCCGCCATGTTTGAGATATTCTCCATTGTCGAAAAGATTCACGGGCTGATTTCAATGCTGGAGGCAGCGAAGAAGCTCAACTTGCCCGCGCACCTGGAAGCGGAACGCGCAGCCTTTCAAGTGGAATTGGAATTGCTTTCCATTACCCCAGACGATTTGTTGCGCGTGCCACTTGGCTCACTTAAAGCAAAAATTGATCGATTTCTGGCTGGGTTGCGCCAAGACGTGTCGCCGCAAGAACTAGGCTTGAAGTGAGGCAGCCTTTCGCTTTTGGAAGGTCGCTTGCGAAAGTTCCATAAAGATATCCGCCACCCATTCGCCATCGACAAATTCGCCCTTCGGCTCGCGCGCCACCTCTTCAAAACCGCATTTTTTGTAACAGGCAATGGCACGGGGATTGAAGGCGAGCACACGCAACCTGATCAGCTTTAGGCTCAGCTCGTCAAAGCCGTATGCCAACACCAAATTGGTGGCAATTGTCCCAATGCCCTGTCCCAGATGCGCGTTGCTGAAAATGGCGATGGCAAAGGTCGCAGATTTGGTTGTGGCGTCATAACTATGCAATCGACAACTGCCTATCGGGCCATTCACATCGATCACCCAGGCCCAATCGCTGTCCTGCACACCCTTCACCCAATCCGCGCATTCTTCATGCGTAAGTGGCATCACATCTTTGCGGCTTACGCCAAATAGGCGCGTGATTTCAGGGTCCCGGCCGATCTGAAAACGCGCGGCAGCATCCGACGGCTCCGCATCGCGTAGCGTGAGATTTTGCGATTTCATCAGTTTTTTTAGCACGTTCGGCCACCTTTCTCCGCACTTAACCTCGCCCACCCAAGCGCGCCGTTCAAGAGCCAAATTGCCCCTCCTACAAAATCCACTTGCTTTTTATGACGACTGGTCTATATAACATAGAATGAGCACAAAACAGACAACACCGCGCCGCAAGCGCAAGGGCGAAACGACAAAATCGAAACTGACGGCCATTGCCATGGATCTGTTCCAGCGCAAGGGCTTTGTGGCGGTGGGGCTGAACGAGCTTTGCCAGGCGGGCGACCTGCCCAAAGGGTCGATTTATTATCATTTCCCCAAGGGCAAGAACGATATCGCCATTGCCGTGGTGAATCGCGCGAAAAATGAAATTGGCAAAGCGATCCTACAGGCAGGCGCCGCTGCCGACAGCAAAGAGGCTTTCATCGCCGCTCTGGTGCAAGGCTTTGCGCAAAGTCTGATTCAATCAGAGTTTGAAAAAGGATGTCCTGTCTCCACCCTTGCGCTTGAGTTAAGCGCACAGGAAGCAGAGATCGCGGCGGCCATTTCTGATTGCTATGCCTATTGGCAGGGTCTTGTGGCCGAGCGGCTGGTTCGCTTTGGCGAGCAACCTGAGGTGGCGGCACAGTTGGCGCAATTCAGCTTTTGTGCCCTTGAAGGCGCGTTGATTTTGGCGCGCACGCAGAAATCTCTGCACCCGCTAGAGCAGGTGCAGCAGCATTTGATTCAGCATTTATCGTTTGGAGTAAAAGATGCATGAAATCGCCCCCGCCGTATTTCAAATCCCGCTGATGCCACGCAACGCCATCAATTGCTATCTCATTGACGATGTGCTGGTGGATGCAGGCATTAAAAGCTCCAGCAAGAAAATTCTCAAAGCCCTCAAAGGGCATGAGGTCAGCAAACACGTCCTCACCCACGCTCATGCGGACCATCAGGGCGCAAGTAAAGACATCTGCACCCGTCTCGGCATTCCGCTACTCACCTCTGAGATTGAACGCGACAATGCCGAAAGTGGCCACGCCACCCGCAACTATCCAGAGCGCGACAGCCTGATCGCGCGCTTTCAACAAAAATTCTGGGCCGGGCCCGGCCACAAGGTGGACCAGACGCTGAAAGAAGGCGATCGGGTGGGCAGCTTTGAAGTGGTGGATACGCCGGGCCATGCCCCCGGGCATATCTCATTTTTCCGCCGCGCTGATGGCGTTCTGATCGCTGGGGACGCCTTGGTGAACATGAATTTGTTGACGACGATCGTTGGACTTGGCCTGCCCCCTGCGGCGTTCACCACCGATCAGCAACAGAATATTCAGTCCATCAAAAAGCTCTACGCGCTTAAGCCGAAAATCATCTGTTTCGGCCACGGGCCTGTGTTGCGCGATATGGGCAAGTTCAACGCTTTTGTCCGCAAGCTGCCATAAAAAAGGGCGCCAGCGGCGCCCTTAGTCATTCAAACTAGAAGGTGATTAGCCCTCGCGAGTCACCTTCACCAAAGCGTCCGCAAACTGTTCGATCTTATCCATACCGAGGCCCGCAATGTTCATGCGGGAATTGCCCACCATATAGACGCCAAAGTCTTTTTTGAGTTGCTCAACCTTGTCTTGCGAAATGCCGAGCAGGGAGAACATGCCGCGGTGTTCGGCCAGAAAATCGAAGTTGGCGCTGTTGGATCTTTCGCGCATGGCTTCGGCCAGTTTTTCGCGGATGGTCACCATGTGGTTGCGCACATGGGTAAGCTCATCTTCCCACTCTTTGCGCAACGCCTCGTCATTCAAAATGATGCGCACAATTTCCGCGCCGTGATCAGGTGGCATGGAGTAGTTGGCGCGGGCAGCGCTGAGCAATTGTGAGAAGGTGATGTTCGCCACTTCCTCATTGGCGCCGATGATCATCGCACAGCCCACGCGCTCGCGATACAAACCAAAGTTTTTCGAGCATGATGCCGCCACGGCCATTTCCGGCAAGGTGCTGGCCAGTTTGCGCACGCCATAGGCATCTGCTTCCAAACCATCGCCAAAGCCGAGATAGGCAATGTCAACCAGCACAAAAGTGCCGGTTTTCGCCACGATTTCAGCCACCGTGTCCCATTGTTCATCAGTCAAGTTGGCGCCGGTTGGGTTGTGGCAGCAGCCATGCAGCAGCACAATATCGTCAGCGCCCATCTTTTCCAGTGCCGCGCAAAGCTCGTCGAATTTCACCTTGCCAGTGTCAGCGTCAAAATAAGGGTATGTCGCCGTTTTGAGGCCTGCGGCCTTCATCAACGGTAAATGGTTTGGCCATGTGGGGTCTGACAGATAAACGGTCGCGCCCGGCTTGGCCACATTCAGCAAGTCAGCAATCAAACGCAGGGCGCCGGTGCCGCCAGGCGCTTGCGCGCCGCGCACGCGATCGCGTGAAATTGAGTCACCCAAAACAAGGTCGATCATGGCATTGTTGAAGCCAACATTCCCGGCCATGCCAACATAGGTTTTGGTGGTTTGCTCTTTCACCCGGCGTTCTTCCGCCTTGGCCACAGCGGTCATGATCGGGGTGTTGCCGGTTTCGTCTTTATAAACGCCCACGCCAAGGTCAATCTTGCTGTCGCGCTCGTCAGCTGCGTATTCAGCAATCAGGGCAATAATCTTATCTTGCGGGGCGGGTTTTAAAGTTTCAAACATTGTCTTTCCAACTTCTGTGGGTTCGCTTTGTTCGCTGCACTTTGGTAGGCGTTTATGGTTTCACGTGCAAGTGATTTGCACGCGATTTACCCCGTTTGGCAAGATAGAATTCTTAGCCATTCGACGCATAGGACCCTAGATTTTGCGACCATTTCACTGCTTTGCCCTCAATTTCACCCTTGTTGCCCTCAGCTTTGTGCTGGCAATACCCACGGCATGGGCACAAATACTGCCGCACAGCCACACCGCAACGGGCACAAATCTTGTCCAGTCTGTTGAACTGATTGGGCCCACCCAGCGCTACCAACATTTTGTGTTGAGCGATCAATTTGAGGCTGCTGGCTTTCGCGTTACTTATCGCGATGGCACGCAATCGGATTTCACCCTGCCCGCGACTGAGGTTTTTGAAGATCGGGTGCCGCGTCTGGTGGATCTTACAGGCGATGGGCATGAAGAACTGATATTGGTGCAAAGCCATATCCAAAAAGGCGCGTCGCTAGCGATATATGATCTGGCCCCTGGCAACATCAATCTACGCGCGCAAACGCCCTATATTGGCCAGCCCAATCGCTGGCTCAACCCGGCGGGTATTGCCGATTTTGACGGCGATGGACACATGGAAATCGCTTTGGTTTCCAAGCCACACTTAGCGAAAGAGCTGCAACTATGGCGGTTTACAAAAGGACAGCTTTCATTGGTTTCGACACATGTGGGCTTTTCCAACCATCGCCTCGGCTCTCGTGAGCAACAGCTTTCCGCACAGGCTGATATGAATGCCGACGGGATTACTGATTTAATTGTGCCCGGCCCCAACCGCAAAAGTTTGCATATGATCAGCTTTGCAAATGGATTTGAGGTGTTGCGCACCATTGAACTTGCAGGCGAAATTGCAGGCCCGGTGACATTAAACGGCAGCGAATTGCGTGTCCCTCTCCGCGCCGGCAGAGCTGAGATTTTTCAGATTTTCTGAGCCCTTGTTGATGGTTACACTGGCCTCTGGTCAAACCAATTGATTTGTTGCACTATGCCGCATCCAATTTCGCGCCACGGCGCGCAAAACCAATATATGTAGGGAGACCAAACGTGCCGATTATCAATCGTATCGCAGAATTTCATGACGAGATTACCGCATGGCGACGCGACTTTCACGAACATCCAGAGCTTTTGTATGATGTGCACCGCACCGCGGGCAAAGTGGAAGAACTGCTCAAAAGCTTTGGTTGCGATGAAGTTGTGTCCGGCATTGGCCAAACTGGCGTTGTGGGCATCATCAAGGGCAACAAAGACAGTTCAGGCAAAGTGATTGGCCTGCGCGCCGATATGGACGCGCTGCCCATCCATGAGCAAACCGACAAGCCATATGCCTCCAAAACACCGGGCAAAATGCATGCGTGCGGCCATGATGGTCACACCGCCATGTTGCTCGGCGCAGCAAAATATCTGGCCGAAACCCGCAATTTTGACGGCACTGTCGCGGTGATTTTCCAACCAGCGGAAGAAGGCGGTGCGGGCGGCAAGGCCATGGTGGATGACGGGATGATGGACCGCTTCGGCATTCAAGAAGTGTTCGGCATGCACAATTTCCCCGGCATTCCGGTGGGCGAATTCGCGATCCGCGAAGGCGGCATTATGGCGGCTGCAGATATGTGGAACATCAAGGTGGTGGGCGTTGATTCCCACGCGGCCATGCCGCACAAATCCGTCGATCCAATTGTGGTCGCGTCCCACATTGTTTTAGCGCTGCAAAGCATTGTTGCCCGCAATGTGGACCCTGTGCAATCTGCCGTGGTTTCCACCACCATCATCAATGGCGGCTCGGCCCACAATATCATCCCGATGAATGTTGAACTGGCTGGCACCGTGCGTGCACTAGATCCAGAAGTGCGCCTGCAAGTGAAGCAACGGCTGATTTCCATCGCCGAAACTGTTGCCGCAGGCTTTGGTGCCAAAGCGGAAGTCGATTACCGCGATGGCTATCCCGTCACCATGAACGCCCCAGACCAAACCGCTTTCGCCACCGAAGTGGCGAAGAAACTGGTGGGTGATGAGCGTGTGGACGCCAATACCGAGCCAAGTCTTGGCGGGGAAGATTTCTCCTTTATGTCCAACGCGCGCCCCGGCGCTTTCATTTTTGTTGGCAATGGCGACACGGCGGGCCTGCACCAGGACCAGTATGATTTCAATGACGAGATCATCCCCTATGGCTGCTCCTACTGGGCGCAGCTTGTGGAAACGGCCATGCCGAACAGCTAAACGGACGGCGTTTTCGGGGGATCACCCCACCCTATGTCCCTCCCCATCAAGGGGAGGGATTTTTTTGTGCGTGGCAGTCGCCGCGCAGCACTATCCGGCCACGGGCAATTCAATTCTAAATCTGCGCGTTTCCGAAATGCACAGCCTACCCCCCTCCCCTTGTTGGGGAGGGCTGGGGTGGGGTGCTGCACCGTGAACTGTAATTTCACATCACCGGATCAAGGGCTTTGCCCGTATCAAAAAAGGCCACCAGATTGTCCACCACTTGCGCGCCCATTTGCCGGCGGGTGACGTGGGTGGCGCTGCCCGCATGGGGCGATAGCACGACATTGGGCAGGTTGCGTAGGGTATCGGGCATGTGCGGTTCGTTTTCAAACACGTCAAGCGCCGCACCGCCCAACTTACCCTGCTCCAGCGCGGCGATCATGGCCGGTTCATCCACTATGCTGCCGCGCGCGATATTGACCAAATGTCCGTCCGGGCCGAGCGCTTCGATCACCTCGGCATTGACCAATTTTTCGGTCCCCTCGCCCCCGGGTGCGATGATCACCAGCCAGTCTACATAGTGGGCCATTGCGGTCAGATCATCAAAATAGCGATAGTCATTTTGCTGATCCGTGCGGCCAAAATAGCTGATCTCCATGTCGCAGACCACCGCCCGTTTGGCAATGGCTTTGCCGATGCGGCCCAGCCCCAAAATGCCCAGCTTGGCGCCGGCCAATTGCCCGGTCAGCGGCGCGCGCTTTACGCTGGGCCAATGGCCATTGCGCACCATTTCATGGTTTTTGGGGATGCGGCGCGCCAGGGCGATCATCAACCCAAGGGCCAGTTCCGCCACGGCGGCATTTAGCCGGTTGGGCGTGTTGGTCACCACAATATTGCGCGTCTTTGCCGCCTCCACATCGATATTGTCATAGCCCACGCCAAAATTGGCGATGATCTTCAAATTGGGCAATTTGTCCATCAAATCAGCATCGACAGAACCGCCGCTCACGCCATCGATTTGTGCGGCATGCTCTGCCAAAAACGCCGATTTATCCTCGGCCACATCCAAACGAAATAGAGTGAAATGTTGGCTCATTAATTGCAGACAATCTTGCGGCAGGTTGCCAGCGATCAGAATATTTTTCATGAGAGCACCCAAAGCCAAAATGAGATGGTGAAGACACCAATCAGCGTGCCAATCAAAACGGTGGTGGCCGCCACGTCAGTGCCGCGATTAAAATAAGTGGAGAAGATATAGGCGTTGATGCCGGTCGGCATGGCCGCCAGCAACACCACAATGCGCGCGACTTCCATTTGCACCCCCAAAATCGGCACCAGCATCACATAAGCCAACGCGGGGTGAAGCAGGTTCTTGATCAGCGCCATGGAGAGCGCTGGTGGCCAGCTCGCTGACACACGATATTGGGTGAGCGCCGCACCCAAGCCGAAAAGTGCCGTGGGTAGCACAGCACTCACCAGCAGTTTGGTCGTGTCGTCCAAGAACAGGGGCAGCGAAATGCCTGACAGATTGAGGATCACGCCCGAGGCAATACCGATCAGCAGTGGGTTGGTCGCGATGCGCTTCCCCGCATCCCGCAGGGCAAAGCGGATCGGTCGACCGTCGCGGCGCGACATTTCCATGGTGAGCATGCCAACGGTCATCAGCAGCGGGGCGTGAAACCCGATGATCATATAGGTGGTGGTCAATGCCTCTTCGCCATAGGCGCGTTGGATGATGGGAATGCCCAACAACACCGTGTTGGTGAACAGGGCAGCAAAGCCAACGGCCACAGATTCACCCGGCCGCGCACCAAATCGCGTGCGCGCCAGAAAGATGCCCACAACAAAGCCGGTGAGCGCGGCAATGTAAAAAGGTAGAATTAGGTTGGGGTTCAGCGCCGACGAAAAATCGATGGTCAGCATGGCGCGGAACAGCAAGAACGGGGCGGCGAAATTATTGGTGAATGCGATCAAGCCCTTGATGCCATCTTGGGGGAAGAGCTTGAACCAGGTGGCGAAATAGCCCAACCCCACAAGGCAGAAAACAGGGGCGATGACATTAAAGATAAACAGCATAAAGCAATCCGCGTCAGATGAGGTACGGCGCTCATATGCAAGAATTGCCCCCTGCCCGCTTTTCCCAACTCCAGGAAAAGCGACGCATTGGCGCGCCGCCAAAGAATGTTGGCGCTAGCTTATCCGGCGATTCTGGCTGCTGTAAATAGCGGCGTTTCTATTTGGCCATGCGCGCTTTTGCAGTGAACGCGAAGTCTTTTTGAAACGGATAACAGGGGCTGGGTCGATGATGATTACTCAAGCGCTCAATATCCTGGTTCACCGCCCCATCGGTCAGCGCCATCAAATTGGGATTGGCGAACTTGGTCATCTCCGCAGAGATATAGCCACATTTGATCGCAATCATCTTTTCTTCCGCCACATCAAGCCCCAACGGCGCAACATCATCTGGGTCGTGGAACATTTGGCGTTTCTCGCTCAACACCGCGCGCACGCCGCCGACTTCTACCAGCGCCAGCCGCTGACCATTGGCCAGTTCGGCCAGCCGCAACACCGTTGCCGCACCCTCAATGATCGGGGAGTTCAGCGTGTCCAGCTCAGCGCCCAATTGCAGTGCCACCTTTTTGTTCAGCCCGGCATCGAACAATTTCGCCACCGCTTTTGGCGCACAGATGCCGATCACCAGCAGATCTTTCATCTCGCGAGAGATGGCTTCTTTCAGCACATCCACCCGGTCACCAACGCCACCGCCGCCGGGATTGTCGCCACTGTCACAAATCACAATCGGGTCGGTGTCAATTTTTGAGGCCGCGTCCAGTGTTTCTCCTAACGGCGCAGCGGGCACGCCAAAGGCAAACTTGTCGCGTGCGTCAAAATAGGATTGTGCGATATCTTCTGCCGCCTGTTGCATGGCCGCTTCGTCATAACCGCACACCACAGCCGCTGCGGTGCCGCGGGTCACGTCCGCCCATACATAGCCGACCATCAGCGAGGCATCCAGAACACCCTTGCGCTTGTCGATATCCCACAATTGGGCATAGAGCGATTTTGCCGGTTCATCCACCGTGCTGGTCTTTTCACCGGGCAACAGCACCGGGATCGGGGCCCAGCACAATTTCGGTCGCTTGCCGGTTTTCAGCGCGTCCACAAGATAGAGGAAAGCCCGCTCAAAGGTCTCATAAGTGTCGATATGCGGTGCATGGCGGAACGCGGTGAAAATATCGAGTTGGTCGATCACTTTCTGGGTGACGTTGCCGTGTAAATCATAGCTGGCGGAGATGATCACCTCATCGCCCACCCGCTCGCGGATTGCGGCGATAAAGTCACCTTCCGCATCGTCCATGCCGGTCACATGCACGGCACCATGCATGGCGAGATAGACCCCATCGACAGGGCCTTCGTCCAAGGCCGCGTCGAGCGCGGCCAAGGTTTGTGTTTTGAACCCGTCATAGGCTTTTGCCGCCACCGGCCCGCCGGGGGTCGCCCGCGCATAAAAAAGAGGGGCAATGTCCACACCCTCGTGATCCAGAAAAGCGAACAGATCATGTTTGAGCAATTGATCGCCCAACATGATATCGAAATTCTCTTTGGTCTGTTCCACGCTGGTGTAGGTGCTGCACTCTGTGTGCAATCCGGCAACGGCAATACGCATTATGACGTCCCTCTTCTGTGTAGGGTGATGGTTTCAGGTTTTACAGGCGTGGCAACAATTTGCATTGGGCGGCAAAGCGCGGCCAATCCTTGTTATCTTTCTCGGTCCATCCGGCTTCCGCAATGGCGTTCAAACGCGGGAACACCTGATGGTTGAACACTTGTCGCGAGATCAGATGCTCAGACCAGATACAGGCTTGTACCCCCTTCAACCGCCCTTTCAGGTGGTCAGGGAACTCACCCGCCGCTTCGTAGGTGTAGGTTTTTTCCGGTGAGGCATAGCCTGCCCAAAACGCACCTGATTCCTGCCATGCGGGGGATTGCGCCATATCGAGATAATAGGCCTGGCCCGGTGTCATCACCACGTCATAGCCCTGCTCGGCCAGCTCAAGGCCAACCTCTGGCTTTTGCCATGCAAACAACAAGGTGCCGCCTTCTTTATCGATGCCACCGCCGTGGGAGACTTCGTCCCAACCGCCGACAATCTTGCCTTTTTTGCGGATGGTCTTTTGTACTTTGCCGAGGAAGTGCGCCTGCAACTGCATGGTGCCGTTCAAGCGTTCTTCATTCATCACCTTCTGGGCCGCTGGCGATTGCAACCAAGAGTTCTCATCCACTTCATCGCCGCCCACATGGATATATTTGGACGGGAACAGTTCGGAAATTTCTTCCATCACTGTTTCGATGAATTTGTAGGTGGCGGGAATGCCGGGGTTGATGGCATTGTTTGGATAGCCCTGGATGGAACGATAATTATCTTCGGGCTCTTCCGGGTCACGCAGTTCAGGATAGGCTGCGAGCACTGCGTTACAGTGGCCCGGAATATCCAGTTCCGGCATAATCTCCACATTGAGCGCCTGCCCATGCACGATCAACTCTTTGATCTCGTCTTGGGTGTAGAAACCGCCCGTCGATTCATGGCCTGCGCCCAATTGTGCGGGCATGGCGTGACCTTCGCCCATTACGGCCCCATCTTTGGTGAGGTTTGGATAGCCTTTGATTTCCACACGCCAGCCTTCATCGTCAGACAGGTGCCAGTGGAATTTGTTCAGCTTGTTCCACGCCAAAATGTCGATAAACCGCTCTACCGCATCCGTGGGGTAGAATTGGCGAGACACGTCCAAATGTGACCCGCGCCACTCATAACGCGGGGCATCTTTGATTTCACCTGATGTTGGGAATTTGAACTTGGTCGGTTCAGCTTTTGCCCCGTCCATCATGTGTGACAGGGTGATCAAACCATAGTTCAAACCAGCCTTGTCACCATAGGTCAACACCACTTCGTCTTTCGCGAACGAAAGCTCATAGGCTTCGCTGGCCAAAGCGGCGTTGTTCACCAAAGTCAATTTCCGACCGCCGGGCACATTTGTCAGACGCAAACGGTCTGGCAGCTCATGCTTCAGGCGTTTGGCCAATGCAGCCACGGTGTTGATCGCACGCTTTTCGTCAGCGCTTGTGCCTTCAGCAGCGCACAGCACCACTGGTGGCGTATCAAAATCACCAACGGCCACATGGTTTGGCCATGGCACCACTGCGATCGGATCAGTCAATTTGCCTTCCGGGACAAGATTGCCGGCAAATTCACTTGGACGGCCTTCAATTTGCAAATCGCCAGTGTCCACATCCACATGTGTACCATCTTCAAGGGTAAGATAGCCGGACTTTGGTCCATCCATGCGGTGTTGGGCATTGCTGGTCAGATTTTGAACCGTGAATTCCCAGGTTTCACCATCAGCCACGACCACGCCGTCAAGCGGATCAAACTGATGGAAATTGGCAAAGCGTTTCACGAAAGTGGCGTTCTCCTCCTTCACATCTGCTTTCACGCGCATCAAACCTGTGTAGGACAAGCGAAAATTTTTCAGGTCTGCGCCAGAAAGGTTTGTCAGCGCCAGCTTCATCTTTGCTGGCTCCTCCCCGTGGTCCACCCATGTGGCCTCAAGACGGAATTTTGGCGTTGACATAATTTGTTCCTCTTAAATTTTAGGGACGGAAATCGACAGGATTTCCCTAATAGTCTTCTGATTGTGCAAAGGTGCCGGCCAGTTCCGCCTGCCCTGCGGTCAGTCCGCAATCCACAGGCAGACAGACGCCCGAAATTGCAGCCGCAGCTGGAGACGAAATAAAGCTCACCACTTTTGCGATGTCGACAGGGTCTGCAACACGCTGCAAGGGATACCAGCGTTTTGCATCCTCAAACACTTGAGGATTTTTCTTGGCCCGTTCGTCCCATGCCTGGGTCCGCACGGTGCCCGGGGCAATCGCATTGGCGCGAATGCCAAACTTGCCATATTCAACCGCCACCAAACGGGTGAAATGCAAAAGGCTCGCCTTGGCCGCGCTATAGCCGGGATGGCCAAACACACCAAGACCGTTCACAGACGCGATGTTGGTCAACACGCCCTTATTTTCGATCAGATCTTTTTCAATGGCTTTGAAACAGGCAAATGCGCCGAGCTGGTTGATTTTGAAATCTTGTTCAAAGTTTTCCACTGTGGCCTGCTGCAAGCTCTCGGCCGTGATCGCGCCCACATTGTTCACCAGCAAGGAAATGGCGCCCAGCTCGCGTCCGGCCTCCACCATTTTGGCGCGGTCGTTCGCGTCCAGAATATCACAGATCAGCGCTTCACCCGTGCCACCTGCTTCGTGCACCAGCCGGATGGTCTCGTCATTTGGCGCTTTGGCAATATCCAGTGCCAAAACGGCAAAGCCATCTTTGGCCAGTTCAATGCAGATGGCGCGGCCAATGTCGCCACCAGCGCCGGTCACGATGGCTGTTTGTTGTGTGCTTTGCTTTGACACTATCAATCTCCAAGTACTTGCGTATCGTCTTCATCGCGATAGGTCACCAATTGCCGCTTGATCCGGCGCAGAGGTTCAATCGCGCTGTCTTTACGTCTGATGGCCACCAAAAAAGCAATCATGTCTATGGCGGCCAGGAAGGCATAACGGGCAGATGAAGGACGCAACACGTCCGTGCCCTCGGGTAAATCAACCGCCAGGCTCAATTGGCTGGCTTGCGCCACAAGGCTTTCGCCTTTTGTCACACTGGCCGTGGCCGCGCCATAGCCCGCCGCCACCTCCAGAGCCCGCGCCAATTCGCGGTTGCGACCTGAAATGGAAAGCCCAATCACCATATCCTCTTCAGACAAGGTCGACGCCGTCATCAATTGCATCGAATGATCTTCCGAAGCGGCCACGCGCAGCCCCAAGCGAAACAAACGGTTTTGCACTTCGTGGGCGAAGAGGGAGGAGTTGCCGCCCGAACCGAAAGCATAAATCATCTTTGCTTTCAGGATGCGTTCAGCGATTTTTTCCACCACAGCGGGATCGACATTTTCGTGCAACACATTGAGGGTGGATTGGGCCCGCCCCATCACCGTATCGATCACCTCTTGAGCACTGGAAACTTTGATCTCCGGCTCCAGATATCGGGTCCCGATAAAGGCAGACTGAGCCAGCCTGACCTTGAATTCTGAAAAGGAATTGCAACCCAGCCGCCGGCAAAACCGAGTGACTGTTGGCGGCGAGACATCAGCCCGCGCCGCCAATTCAATGATCGAGGCATTTACCGCAAACGCTTTATCTTCAAAAACAATCTCAGCGATGCGCTGTTCCGAGCGGGACAGCTCATCATGTTGTTTTTGCAATGTTGCGATAATGTCCGCCATCAACCCATTCCTTTAACTGCCCAAAGCCCTATTTACGGCTGGCATCAAAGGCAATGCAATCCACTTCCACCTTACAATCGACCATTAGGCTAGATTGTACACAGGCGCGTGCGGGTGGATGCTCGCCAAAGTAGGATTTATAGACGCCATTGAAGGACCAGAAGTCGCGCGGATCATCAAGCCATACGCCAATGCGCACAATGTGTTCCAGGCCATAACCGGCTTCGTCCAAAATTGCGATCAGGTTCTGGATGGCCACGTGGGATTGCTCCACAATATTGCCATTGACGATTTCGCCATCTTTCATGGCCACCTGGCCAGACACATGCAGCCAGCCATCAGCTTCTACCGCGCGTGCAAAAGGCAGGTTTTGACCACCCGCGCCAGATTTTTCCGCTCCATAACGCTTCAACGTCATTGATCGTCTCCAAACTATTCAGAATGTAAATTATTTTCTTATCGATTGACATATGAGCAGAAATCATCCAGTTTTTCTATAGGAATTTTAACAAAAATGAAAATTTTTTGCCGAGTAGAATATCGTGACATCAAAACAAAATCCGTTCGAAAAATCAGACAGCGCGCGCCATCAAATTTGGGAAATGTTGGTGGATCGTGACATCAAAGCCTTTATCGCCGCCGATTGGTCTATGGTCGAAAATGACTTTGTAGAACAAGGGTTTATGGGCGTTCATGGACACAATACAGCCAATCCAGATCATTGGCGCTTGGCTTTTCCGACGCTAAAGGATTATGCTGACGAATGGCTGGATCAGGCCAAGAATTTTCAAAAAGAATCGCAGGCAGGTGCCTTTGAAGGCGACCCGATGGACGCGATTTTCAACGCCACCGTGCTGCGCGACATTGAAATTAACGGTGACAAGGCCATCGTACACAAGAAATTTGATGGTCGAATCCCGCGCACAGATGGCACGAGCGACCGCATGTTGTGGCAAACTGTTTATTACTGCGCAAATGTTGATGGACGCTGGAAAATCACCGGCTTCACCGGCTATTTGCCCAATCCAATGGGTGGCGAAAGAGCATAGTCACTATGGCAAATTTGCGCGTCTTTTCGGCAGCTTTGGCCACCGAATCCAACACGTTTTCTCCGATCGCGATTGACCGGCGGGGTTTTGAGGCATCACTTTACGCCCGTCCTGGCACCCACCCAGAGACCCCGACCCTTTGTTCAGCCGTCATCCCAATTGGCCGCAAATGGGCAAAGGACAGGCAGTGGACCTTTATTGAAGGCACTGCCGCATGGGCTGACCCCGCCGGCATCATCAACCATCAGGCTTTTGAGAGCCTGCGTGATGAAATTCTCGACCAGGTCAAGCAGGCGCTGCCGCTGGATGCGGTGGCGCTTGGCTTGCATGGCGCGATGGTTGCGGCGGATTATGACGATCCGGAAGGCGATTTGCTGGCGCGCGTGCGCGAACTTGTGGGCGAAAATTGCGTGATTTGCGCCACCTTCGACCCTCACAGTCAATTGACGCAAAAGCGTGTCGATCAGCTCGATTTTTTTATGGCGTTCAAGGAATTTCCGCACATCGACTTTGTTGATCGGGCGGAAGATCTCTACCGCATTCTGGATGCCACGCTCTCGGGCGAGGTTAAGCCCGAAGTGAGCGTATTTGACTGTAAAATGATCGATGTGTTCCCCACCTCCAGGGAGCCCATGCGCAGCTTTGTGGACAAGATGTTTGCCTTGGAAAAAAGTGACGATAACATTCTGTCGCTTTCGCTCATCCATGGCTTTATGGCTTCTGATGTGCCGGAAATGGGCACGAAGATGGTGGTGGTGACCGACAATCAAAAGCAAAAAGGCGACCAGCTTGCACGCGAGTTGGGCTTGGATGTGTTTGCCATGCGGGGCAAATGCATGCCGGAACAACCGGATGAAGTGCAAGCGGTTGCTGACGCTGTTTCCACCGCCAAGGGTGCAGAAAAGCCGGTGGTGCTGACCGATATGTGGGACAATCCGGGCGGCGGCACGGCGGGCGATGCCACCGTGATCCTGGAAGAGCTGATGCGCGTTGGCGCCACCAATGTGGCCGTGGGTACCATCTGGGACCCGATTGCGGTGCAGATTTGCTTTGCCGCAGGCGAAGGGGCGGAAATCCCTTTGCGGTTCGGCGCAAAATCCGCGCCCCATACCGGCAACCCCATCGACAAGCGCGTGAGGGTTGAAAAGCTGGTGATCAATGCCGAGCATCGGTTTGGCGACAGCTATGTACCCATGGGAGACATTGCCACGATCAGCTTTGACGGGTTTGAAGTGATCCTCAACTCAACGCGCTGCCAAAGCTTTGGCAAAAGCCTTTTTGATGTGGGGGGGGTCGATTGGGCGGCAAAAGATATTTTGCTGATCAAATCCACCAATCACTTCTATGATTCATTCGCGCCAATTGCGGAAAAGATTATCTATTGTTCGGCCGGGCGGCCTTACCCGAATGATCCGAAAACCACCGACTATCAAAAAGCGCCAAAAAACATTTGGCCCAAAGTCGCTGATCCGCATAATCTGGGCTAACACCAAATCAAACGCGCCAAGCGGGACATCATAATGACCGAAAACAACTCGATTTATAATCTGAGTACGCCTGTTGTGCTGATCGATGAAAACATCGTGGATGCCAATATCAAGCGGGTTCAATCTTATCTGGATCAGGCAGGAAAGAAATCCCGCCCGCATATCAAAACCCACAAAATTCCGCGTTTTGCGCAAAAGCAGCTTGATGCCGGGGCCATCGGCATTACCTGCCAGAAAATCTCAGAAGCGCAGGTTTTTGCGGATGCTGGCATTGACGACATCATGCTGACCTTCAACATTGTGGGCGCTGAAAAGATGGAGCCACTGCGTCAGTTGAATGAGCAGATCACCCTGTCGGTTGTCGCGGATAGCGCCACAACGGTTGAAGGTCTTGCTGCTGCATTTGAGGGTCATAAGCCGCTCACGGTTCTGGTGGAGTGCGATACGGGTGGCGGGCGCTGCGGTGTGCAATCGCCGCAAGAGGCGCTCGAATTGGCCGAGAAGATTAACGCCGCCCCCGGTCTGACCTTTGGCGGGCTGATGACCTACCCGTCCCCCAATGGCGAAGAGGCGGTAGATGATTTCTTCAACGCCACCAAGGCTTTGCTCGACGAGGCGGGCATTGCCTGTCCCGTACTGTCTAGCGGCGGCTCACCAAGCTTGTACTCGGCGGAAAAAGCCAAATCCGCGACAGAGCATCGCGCGGGCACCTACATCTATAATGACCGCTCTTTGGTGCGGGCTGGCCATTGCACATTTGATGATTGCGCCATGACCATTTTGGCCACTGTTGTGTCTCGCCCGACCGATAATCGCGCAGTGTTGGATTCGGGGTCCAAGGCCCTCACCTCAGATCTGCTGGGCTTTTCTGACTTTGGGTATATTGTTGATTATCCTGAAGCGGTGATCAGCGGGTTGTCGGAAGAACACGCTGTTGTGGACCTTTCGGCTTGCAAGGACAAGCCGAAAGTGGGTGACAAGGTGCGCATCATTCCCAACCATACCTGCGTGGTAAGCAATTTGATGGATCAGATTGCGCTGCACCGGGATGGTGAGTTCATCGAAATGGTGGATGTGGCCGCGCGCGGTCGGGTTTGGTAATCACCATTTTACACGGACATTCAGTTTGGCGGGAATTTGACGTAAAACGTCATTTCCGCCACTGGAAGTGCCGCTAAAATTTTAGAAAACTCCAAAAAATTACAGCATAATTTCAACGGAGTTTTTATGTCTCGAACCGATCAGCTTTTCACCGCCATCCAAACCTATTTCGACGCCATCTATTTTTGCGACGTGGACAAATTGGATGCGGTTTTTCACCCCTCTTCATCGCTATTCGATGCTGACAATGGCGAGATTTTTGTCGATCCGATCGCGAGCTTTCGCGCCGATGTGGCCGACCGCCCCTCGCCCGCCAGTTTTAATCAAAAAAGATATGACGAAATCATCACAATTGACTGGCTGTCGCCCCTAAGCGCCGTGGTGAAATTGCGGCTGCGCTCACGCACCAACATTTTCGCGGATCATCTCAATTTTGTTTGGGACGATAAGGCTGGCTGGCAGATCGTGGCCAAGATTTGGCATCTGGAAGGTGAGTGTCCTCTGGAGACCAATGGATAGGCCAAAAAAGAACCCCATCCGAGGATGGGGTTCAGGCCCGTGGGGAGGAGCCAAGAAAGTCTCAAAAGGAGAATTTCGCTGATCAGTACGAACGCCTGCTCTAGTTCATGTCTGGCAAGCTCAGATCCTTAAACTCGATTTTGCGCTCATAAACTTTGCCATCGGCGTCGAACAGGTGACAATCTTTGGCGTTGAAACGCAATTGGAATGGCGCGCCCGCCTTGATGGGGGCTGAACCGCTCTGCACGGTGCAGAACACTTCGTCGACGCCATCACGATTGGCATAGCCAACGGTGTGAATGCCCAAACGCTCAACCACATTGGCGGTCATGTTCAGCGCAATGTCGCCTTCACTCAAATGCGTATGCTCGGGACGAATACCCAAGGTGAGCTTTTGCCCGGCGATCTTGTCTTCATCATGTGGAGTGACGGGCAAGGTGAATTCGCCAGCATTCGGCACTTCCACGCGCACGCCATCTTTGTCAGAACCCTTTCCGGTCACTTCAATGAAGTTCATTTTCGGGTTGCCGATAAAACCAGCCACAAAAAGATTGTCTGGCTTGTGATAGAGCTCAAGTGGCGTGCCCACTTGGGCAATATTGCCACCATCCAACACCACGATACGGTCGGCCATGGTCATGGCTTCCACCTGGTCGTGGGTTACATAAATCATGGTCGCGTCGAGATCATGGTGGAGCTTGGTCAGCTCAACACGCATGGTTGCCCGCAGCGCCGCATCAAGGTTTGACAAAGGCTCGTCGAACAAGAACACGCTGGGTTCACGCACAATAGCCCGGCCAATGGCCACACGCTGGCGCTGACCACCAGACAATTCACCCGGACGGTGATTGAGGCGTGGGGTCAGGTGCAGAATTTCTGCCGCCTTGCGTACCTTTTCATCAACCTCTTCGTTCGATTTTTTCTCAACACGTAGAGGGAATGCGATATTTTCATAAACGCTCATATGCGGATAGAGCGCATATGACTGGAACACCATCGCGATGCCCCGCTTCACTGGTGGCAATGTGTTGACGATCTTGTCGTCAATCACAACATCACCTGCTGTAATTTCTTCGAGGCCGGCAATCATGCGCAACAAAGTTGACTTGCCGCAGCCCGATGGTCCAACGAACACGATGAACTCACCGTGTTTAACGTCAAGCGAAACACCTTGAATGACCTCAACGTCGCCGTAGCTTTTTTTAACGTTATCGAGTTTGAGTTGACCCACGGTCATCCTCCCCCTTATTTGCGGTTTTCATTGCAGGGCCCGCCAAAGGCGGACCCCACTTGTTTGCAAAGGCTTATTTGTATTCTTCCAATTCTTCCGCAGCAAATTCTACGGCTTCCTCAGCAGATACTTCGCCCAAAACGACGCCTTGAACAGCTTCGTTGATCACGTCTTGCAGACCAACATAGTCAGTTACGAAAGGCTCTGGACCACCAGTGGCAATCGCGTCAAGGAAGGCATTCCAAGTAGGATCTTCTTCGCGCATTTTGGCAACTTCTGGGTGATCAGGACGCAGTGGTGTCAAGCCAGCAGCAATTTCAAATTCCATTTGCTTGTCATAGCTTGTCATGTACTTGGCAAAGCTCAACGCGGCATCTTCAACACCTGAACCTTTGAACACTGCGTATGAGTCAGTAATCAACAATGTACCCGGAGTGCCCATTGGACCTACTGGAATTGGCGCTACGCCCCAATTTACAGCATCGCCAACTGCGTTCCGCTCCCAAGGACCAGAAATGAACATGCCAATTTTGCCTTCCACGAACAATGGACGCAATTTCGCACGGTCATAAGCAACTGGACCAGGCTGAGACACTTCAGCCATTTTGCCGTACAACTCAAGCGCTTGAACGTTGTTAGGTGAGTTGAAAACGATCTCGCCGTCAGCGTTGATCACTTCACCACCGTTTGTGTACACATAGTTCATGAACTGGTGCATGGTGTTGTCGAACGAGGCAGCGGCCAAACCGAAGCCATCGGCGTCAGTTTTTTCTTTAATGGCAGACGCAGCGTCGTACATTTCGTCCCAAGTTTTTGGCGGTGATTCAGGATCAAGGCCAGCGGCTTCGAACAAGTCTTTGTTCCAGTACAAGGCTTTTGTTGAGAATGCGCGAGGCAGGCCCCACACTTTGCCGTCAGCTGTCACGGTGCCCAAAATTGGACCAGCCCATGAACTCAGCTCTTCGTCTGACAAGTCGTGCGACAGGATCAGATCGTTTTGTGCCAACTGCTTCAATGTGCGAGAGCCCATATAAGCAACCGCAGGCGGTGTGCCAGCAGCGGCCAATGTTGTTGCCTTTTCCTGGCACTGGCCCCAAGGCACATATTCGAAGTCTACTGTGTAGCCTGGGTTTTCAGCTTCCCATTCAGCGGCATGCTTCGTGTTCACTTCACCACCCCAAGTGTCGTCACCACAAAGGATAACTTGGAGTGATTGATCTTGCGCAACAGCGAATGTTGCAGAGCTAAGCAGCAAAGCGCCACCAAGCATAATTTTAGTCAGTTTCATCTTGAACTCCCTTTTTTCTGCCAATTAGTACAGCGCTTCTTATTCCTTGACTGCGCCAGCAGTCAGGCCAGCGATGATGTATCGCTGCAAGAAGATGTAAATGATCAGCACTGGCAAAATGCCGACCAAACTCGCGGCCATCACCTCGTTCCACACAACGGTTTGACGACCAAAGAACTGATAGATACCGACCGGCAATGGATGCAGGTCAGAGTTGGAATTGAAGGTCAATGCGAACAGGAATTGCTGCGCATAGGCTCCAATAAAGGTTGCAATAGCCACCACCACGATCCCTGGCATCGCAATCGGCAGGATCACTTTCCAAAGGATATAGGGGCGGCTGGCGCCATCTACCCAGGCGGCTTCTTCAAGCTCGCGGGGGATTTTCATCAAATAGGACCGCAACAGCCAGATGGCGGTGGGGATCAAGAAGGCAGCCCCGGGCACAATCATCGCCATATAGGTATTGAGCAAGCCCAAATCCCGCATCAGCTGGAACAAGGGGATGATCAACACAGCACCGCCCACCATATTGATCGCCAAAAAGGCAGCCAGAATGGAATCGCGTCCCTTAAACTCGAACCGGGCAAAGGCCCAGGCCGCAGGCACCACGGCAATCAACACAATGATGGTCACACAGGTGGCGATGAAGAAGCTGTTCCAAATATAAAGGGGCAGCCGCGGCACGTTTTTCCACATGGTGAAATAGGCTTCAAAGCTCATCCCATCCGTAATGATTTTGTACGGAATAGAATTGATGCGGTTGAGCGGACGCAACGACACCAAAAAGGCTTCCAAAAACGGTGCCAGAATGAACAACAAGAAGACGGCGATACCCAGATAGATGCCGACAATTTCCCACCAACGGTACTTATTTATCATTGCTCAAGCTCCGTTTTGCCATGCGTGACAGCATGTAGAAATAGAACGCTGCGAACGAGGACAGGAAGATCACAATCATCACAGCACGCGCAGCACCTTCACCATAGCGATTGCGTGAAATCGCTGTTTTATAGGTGTCGATAATCATGGTTGTGGTCGATCCACGCGGACCGCCTTCGGTCAAAATCCAGATGATGTCGAACGAGTTAAAGGTCCAGATCGCGCTCAACAGCCCCATTGTGGCCACCGCTGGCATAATCAGCGGCAAGGTGATGCGGCGGAAGCGGTACCAACGGCTGGCGCCATCCACCCAGGCGGCTTCGTGCAGATCCGGTGAAATGGACTGCATGGCGGCCAACAGATAAATGGTGACCATCGGGGTGCCGACCCAAACGTCGGTTACAACTGTGGAATAGAATGCGCCCGTGCGGTCACCCAAAAATTCATAGGGGCCTGCGAGGATACCCAGATATTGGGCCACGCCCGAAATCATGCCGAACTGGCCATTATACATCCAGCGCCACATAAACACGCCAATCGCGATCGGCACAATCCAAGGGGGCATCACCAGCACGCGCATCAGGCCGCGCCCAGGTACCGCAGAGTTCAACAGCATGGCACCCATGACACCAACCACCATTTTCAAGGTCACGGAAATCGCCATCCAGTAGAATGTGCGCCCGATGACTTCAGGAAAACGGCGTGAGAAAATCTTCTCATAGTTGGCCAGGCCGATAAATTCTTCCGTCGGCTTTAGCGATGCGTCCGTAAATGATAGCCGAACTGTTTCCAACAGCGGCCATGCCACAATGGCCAGCGTGATAAACAACGCTGGCACAAGCAGCAAATACGGAAACACATTTGGACGTCCCCCCATTGCCTGCATTTAAGCAACCTCCTCCTTGGCAAGCTTGAAGCTGTCAAATTTCGCCCACGTCTCGGTGAGATCAACAACAGAATGCGACAAGCGTGCTTCGTCTAATTTGATCGCGGTCAGCCCTGCTTCCAGGCCGTCCAGAATGGAAACCGGGAGCTTTTCGCCGTGCCGCAAGTGATTGAAAATATCCTCAATCATCTGCTCGTCAGCCCCGTAGTGCGCAGACAGATTTGAGGATTTGTAGGATTTATCGACCAGCGTTTCTGAGTTTTCAGCTGCGGTCAATTTGAAGAAATTGCGAATAAAATCGCCTTCCGCCATGCCTTTTGAACCGATCACCGCAAAGCGACGGAACTCGTCAGGCACATTCATATTGGTGTGAAAACAGAGGTTCTCGCCACCCTCATATTCGATCAGCGCGGTTTGATAATCGATGATGTCACCATCACTATCAAACACCTTGTCGCTGCCGTTCCAACCGCTCGGCTTATATTGATAAACATTTGCCAATTCTGCCGGCTTGTTTTCCGGCACGAAAGAACGACGACCACCAAAGCTGACCACACGTTTCGGGCGCTTGCCCACAAGGCCTTGATAAAGGTCCAAATCGTGGCAGCATTTTTCCAGCATGAAGCCGCCAGAATATTTCGAGTTACGACGCCAATCGCGCATAAAGAAGGCACCGTGATAAGGCGCAATATGTTCAGAGGCTTCGATTGAGGCGATATTACCCAGTTGACCCGCGTCGCGCGCCGCAATCAAATCGCGATAAAGTGGCGCGTAGCGCAGCACCAACCCAATCATCACCTGGTCAACATTGCCGGCTTCTTGCAAAAGCTCCAACAATTCAAAGGTTTCAGCTTCCGTGGTGACGACCGGCTTTTCCGTGAATGTTTTAATGCCGGATTTGATCGCGATGCGCAAATGCTCCAAATGCATATGGTTGGGCGAACCCACCATCAGCAAATCTAAATCACCTTCCGCGATCAGCGATTCAAGGCTGTCAAACTGCTTGCCCGGGTTAAAGGACTTCAGCGCTGATGGATCAACAGAGATGCCGGGCACCCCCTCCCCGTTCACCAAGCCCAATCCAGCCGGATTTGGGTCAACATAGCCAACAAACTCAATGTCCTTTTGAGTTTGGCCGATGACCTGCATCAAATAACCAATGCGATATCCCAGTCCAACGACACCGATTCTAAAGGCCATACGATCCCTCCCGATCCATTATGAAATTAATTTTCGTACATTGGACCAAAATTTGCAATTTCTCAAGCCAGATTTGTAATTTTTGCGGCAATTTGTGAAAATCAATTTCACAAATTGCGTTAAAATCTTGAATTTTAAAGCCAAATTCTGCGGGCATGGTGTGGAAAGTGGATGTAGTCATGGCATCACCCATTCCAGCGCATTGAGCGCACTGGCCAATTCTTTTGCCGCTTGCAGACTGGTTTCGCGTCGCCCCTCAATGTCGGCAAAGCCCAGCGCAACCGCACGTTGCGGCGATTGCGCTACCGGAACTGCGCAAGATGCATGCACACTGCTCAACGGCATGTTGGCCGCCAGCTCTTTTACATTGCTGGCCTTGATGCCGCTGCCGGGCATGATCTCAATGCGATCTCCGGCCTTAGCCATCAAAGCGGCAAGCAAATCCTTCCCCTCGAGCGCGCTCTTTTGCTGGCCGCTGGTCAGGATACGGTTAAACCCGAGTACAATCGCCTCTTCCAGCGCAACAAACGGATCAGGGGTCACATCAAAGGCGCGATGCAAGGTGATGTCCATGCCGCTTGCAGCGGCCACCAGCTCTTGCAGCACCTCCACATCCAAACGACCATCTTTGTGCGTTGCCCCCAGCACGACGCCTTGCATATTTTCCTGCTGCGCCAACGCAATATCATCCAACATCAGCTGCACTTCTTGCGCGTCAAAGCAGAAATCGCCTTCGCGCGGCCGGATCATCACATGGGCGGGCATTTTTTGCGCCGCTGCAAATTGCATCAAGCCGCGGCTGGGTGTTAAGCCACCGGCCACCAATGCCGAGCACAGCTCGACCCGGTCTGCGCCGCCTTGCTTGGCATTGATCAGGGCTTGCGGCGTGTCCACACAAATTTCGAGATTAATCCTGCTCATCAGGACACCCCGCGCACTTTGTTGGGCCGCCCAGAGGTGGGGTTGATGAAAGCGGCGCCAACCAAACCCGCATTTTTCAGATTGTGGGCGGGCACGACCAATGGCAACTCATATGTTGTCAGCACCATCCCGCGCACTTTTTGATCGATAAGCGCAATCAGATCTTTGGCGTGTGCCAAGCCACCGCCCACGGGAATAGATTCAGGCCCGAGCATATTCACAAAGGCGCTGAGGGCGCGGGCTACCATTTCAGTGCTGACCTCAACGCTCAGCGCGGCCGCTTCGTCGCCAGCGCGCCAAGCGTCCAAAATCTGTTCTGCATTGCGCTCGGCGTTGTGCAGCGCATTGTGCACATTCTCTATGCCGCGCGCGCCGCCGACCGTATCAAGACAGCCTTTTTGGCCACAGCCGCATTGGAAATATCCAAGACTTTCAACGCGTCCGCCCGCAGTGGGATCAACGATTGGGCCATGACCCCATTCACCGGAAATACCACCAACCCCAACAACCAGTTCACCATTGAGCACAAGGCCGCCGCCGACGCCGGTGCCCAAGACAATGGCAAATACATTCGCGGCCCCTTTGGCCGCCCCGGCATAGGTTTCGGCCAATGCCAGACAATCCGCATCATTGACCACCACAACCGGCATATTCAGCCGCGCTTCAAGCAGTCCGGCAAGGTTTTCGCCCTTGAGGCAAGGAATGTTCGCGATCGTCAGCGCACCAGTTTGAGGATCAGCAAAACCAGCGATGGAAATGGCCACAAAATCCTGTTGCGCTGCGGGCGCCTGCTGCACCATGTCAACCATGGTGGCCAGAAAATCCGCCAGCGAGTCGCCCGGCGTTGCCCGTTGACCGGCAATCTGCACAATACCAACCTCATCGGGCCAACCCGAGCGGATATTGGTGCCGCCAATGTCAAAGCAAACCGGCATTAATGCGTCTCCCCTTCGCCCTTAATCCAGGTGCGGGTGACTTTCATGTCATCCTGGCCAAATGCCACGAGATCTGCATCAAAGCCCGGCGAGACCCGACCAATGCGGTCGTCCAGCCGTAAGAATTGGGCAGGATAGAGCGATGCCATGCGCAACGCTTCGCCCAGCTCTACTCCCAATTGCTTGTGGGTCAATTCCACGGCGCGCATCATATCCAGATCCGACCCGGCCAAAGTGCCGTCATCGAGCGCGCAACGGCCATCCACGGCTTGGATGGTGTCGCCATAAAGATTGAAGTGCTTTTCCTTCGCGCCAACCGTAGCCATTGCGTCGGTCACCAGCATAATTTTGCCTTGCGGCTTGGCCCGCACGACGATGCGCGCACTCGCAAAGTGCAAATGGTAGCCATCCACAATCAAGCCACACCAGCTGTTTGGATCGTCCAAACCGGCGCCCGCCACGCTCGGCGCGCGATTGGCCAGCGGCGGCATAGCATTAAACAAATGGGTGAAGCCCCGCAGGCCAACGGAAAGCGCTTCACCGACTTGTTCATAGGTCGCCGCACTATGCCCGGCGCAAACATGCACGCCCTTTTTGCTCAAGTCGGCAATAAAGGCGCTGGGCACACATTCCGGCGCAACAGTGACAATCACCTCGCCCAAATCGCCACGCGTGAATAAATCAAAGGCATCTTCATCGACTTCACGCAAAAACTCGGGCGCGTGCACACCGCGCCGTTTCAGGCTGAGATAGGGACCTTCAAAGTGTACGCCGCGCACACCGGGCACGCCAGACTTTATGGCGGCACTGATGGCATCGGCTGCCTCGCGCATAACCTCAAATGAATCAGTAATCAGCGTGGGCATCAATGTGGTAGAGCCGAATTGACGATGACCGCGCACAATTTCGGCCAGCCCGTCAACGCTGCGCTGATCATTAAACATGACGCCACCGCCGCCATTGACCTGCACATCAACAAAGCCGGGCGCCAGAATCTGGCCAGACAAATCTACAATTTCGTGACCGGACTGCTCGACGTCAGCAATATCACCAATGCGAGAGATTTTGCCGTCAACAATTTCGACAGTCTGATTGTTCAAAAAACGCTCACCATCAAACAATGTGGCATTTTTCAACAGATTCGCCATGAACCACTCCCTCCCGCGCGACACAACCGGTGACGCCATATTCATCGAATTAGGCCCGTTAATTACAACGACACCCAACCTCTCCCTGACTATTAAAGCCAATTTAATACCATTATGCAACCAAAAAATTACAAAAAGTACAAAGACAAATTCAAAAACGAAAATAACATATTAAATAATTGATTTTATTATATTATTGATCACGTCATCCTGGCAATTGGCGATCATTCAAACCGCAATTCGATAGAAAACTACAAAACCTACCGTGGAAAATTGCGAGAAACCGATTCAATTGGTTTTGATTGGTATCCAATCGATCAATCTAAAAGCTTTGACTTGAAGTTCGTTTAATGGTTAACAAGTTGATGCATTTAGACAGTTTATACTTTACACTGACTACAACTACTTTTTGGGGGAGCTGGACAACGCTATGAAGGGTTTCCATAAAATTCATCGATTGGTTTTTAAAACGGGAGCCTGCATAGGCGTTTTGCTGCTGGCGGCATGTGGTCCGGGCGGCGGTTCGGGCGGCGGCGGCGGCGATCCTATCATCGCTGCATGGTCAGCGGGCTTTACAGGCACAGAGGACGCAGCTCTCGCCACAAGTATTGCCAATACAGCCGAGTTTCGATCCGCAAACTTCAATAGTGCCGGGCGTGTGGCCGTCGACCCTCACCCATTTCTTTTGACAAAAGTGCACCGAGCTCTTTCGACCGGTGTTTCTGGAGAAGGTCAAGTAGTTGCAGTTGTGGACGATGGTTTTTTGACCACTCATGAAGAGTTTAGCGGCAAAATCATCCATGAGTATGGGGTTGTAACACCCCATTTGGGCTCAAATCACGGCACACATGTGGCTTCAATTGCCACGGGCAATTACGGCACCGGCGACATTATGGGTGTTGCGCCAAATGCAGACCTGCACCTTTCTTCATTTGCCCGCAATAATATGGGTGGGCTCGCTGCTGCAACCAATGATGCGGCAGCTAAAGGCGCTGTCGTCCAAAATAATAGCTGGGGATTTGATGTTGTTATCGGGGACGCACAGGCGCAAATGTCAGGCGGCAAAACTGCGGCCGAGGCAATGGCAGCAGAAGTGGGCGACAGCTCCGCAAACTGGCAGAGCTATATCAACGCACTGAATAACTTCCAAAATGGCGGTGTAATCGTTTTTGCCAGCTCGAACAACAATCTAGGTGATGTAGATGTGAGTGCTGGCCTGCCCTTGTTGGCCACCGAATTACAGGAAGCATGGATTTCGGTAGTGGAAGCGAAATTCTCGGTCGACAGCGATCATAACATTATTAGCGCCAGCCTTATCTCCACCCCTTGCGGACAAGCCGCCCAGTTCTGCCTCGTGGGCGATGGTGACACCAAAGGCGCGTCCGACAATGCAAACAATGCCTATGAAACCGGGTGGGGCACGTCCTATACTGCGCCGCAAATAGCGGGCGGCGTTGCATTGGTCGCGCAAGCATTTCCGTCGCTTTCACCGGGTGAATGGCGTGATCGTTTGCTGGCGACCGCCAATAACAATTTCTTCGCCGGTAGTGAAAGCGGCTCCACAAATTTTGGCGGCGGAATCACACACGCCTATTCCAACATTTTCGGGCATGGGGTAATGGACGTGGCTGCAGCGTTGCAGCCTATCGGTGATGCGGTTGTCGTTCGGGGTTCCAATCTTGAAACCGGCACCCGCACGCGATTGGGCGATGCCACCATTTCGACAAGCGGCACATATGGTGATGGTCTGACACGCATGTTGCAAGAGCAGGAAATGGCGGTTTTTGACGCATTGAACGGCAATTTTGAGATCCGCGCAGACTATTTTGTTGCTGAAAACCAAAACCGCTACCGCTCAGCCTCGCTGGACCAACTGCAAGACAAGGGACAAGCCAAAACCTCCCTCTCCTTTGGGGAAAGCAGTGACTCGGTTGAAAGTGTGCTTTATTTCGGGGCGCAAGACGGGTTGGCGCAGTTGCAAACTGATCTTGGTCTTTCCAGCAATTTGGCGTCTAACGTCTCCATGCTGTCCTTCGCGGAAACTGCAACGGCAATTTCGCAAAACTATAAAACCGAATTTGGACATTATGGCTTTTATGGTTTTAGCGGCCAGCACAGTGAAAATGTGAACGGCTCACTTTCTGGCGCGGGTGCTCTGGCTCAATTTGATCTGGGCAATTCGTCGCTGCGTGTGGGCCTCAACCAAATGGTTGAAAGCGGCGCCTTTTTGGGCATGGTCGGCAATGAGGCCTTTAACACCCCAACCCTGACCAGCGCCCAAAGCGTTAATCTGAGTTTCAACTCGTCACTTTCAAACGGATTTGAGGTGTTTGGCGGTGCTGAAATGGGGCGTGCTGTTGGTCAGACCAATGGCGACGGCTTTGTGACAAATTTTGATGATGCCAATTTCTCGGGCTTTCATGTGGGCGTTGCCAAGTCCAATCTTGTGCAAAAGGGCGACCGGGTGACGTTGTCTCTCGCGCAGCCAATCCGTGCCGATTCGGGCAACGTGACCATGAACCTTCCTGTGGGCCGGGATAAGGACGGCAACATTATTTATGATCAGGTCACTGGCGATCTTTCACCATCCGGCCGTGAAATTGATTTTGCGGCCAGCTATTTCATGGAACTGGATGCGTTCAGCGATCTACAGTTTGATGTCATGTACGCCTTGGATGCAGGACATATTGCCGGGCAAAGATCATACGGCATTGGGGCCAGCTTTAAGCGCGACCTCAACTGAGCCGCATCTTAAATCGGATTGAATAGGGGCGCACGCGCCCCTTTTTTTTGAGATCAGTCAACGAAAACGCCATAGATGCGTGGCGAAGTGCTGACAGCGATTGACGCTACGGTGAGGCCGCTTTGCAAGGCCGTTTCCAGGCCTTCGCCGGCCATATAAGAAGAAATGAAGGCGGCGTTGAAGATGTCGGAATAGCCCACCGGGTCGTTGGTCTCAAATTCATCGATCGATGCGGTGACCATTTGCCCCTGGTAAAAGCCATCGGCCCGCGTGCGACCACGCAAGACCACCAGCACCTGGTGGTCCGCCAGCGTCTTCACCAACGCTTTTTCCGCTTCGTCGGTATCGTCTTCTTCCATCACGGCCCGCAACTCATGCTCACGCATCAAAATACAGTCAGTGGCGCGCACCCAGCTGAGGAAAACGGCCCGTGTGTCTTCCGTCCACCCTTCAAAAGGGCGGTCATGGCTGAGGGCGGTGGTCCAGCCCATGGTGGACAGCATGGTCAGGAGCTGCGACAGGCCCGCCGTGACCGACGGCATCAAATGCGCACCGGTGACCAGGGCGAAGGACGATTTTGAGGTGGCCGGAGGAATGGCATCGATCATGGTGTCGAGCGTCACGTCCTGCAAATGGCCGGTCGAGTTGAACACCACCACATTGCCGCCATCATGCAGCATATTGACTGAAACGGTGGTGGCGGTGGGAATGGTGGTCCAAGATGTGGTGCCGGGTTGAAATTCGCCCTGCAGCCATGTGCCCAAATTGTCAGACCCAACTGTGGCGATCAGTCGATGGTCGACGCTCAAACCTGAGAGCGCCAACGCTGTTGTGCCCGCCGCGCCACCGGCACGAAAGTCGGACGAGGACATGGTCATTTCCGTCCCAAAGTCCGGCCAATGATCCAGATCGCCCATCACCAATTCAATATTCACGTTCCCAAGTATCAGCAATGGGGGTGAAGCCATGTGGTCAGTTTCCCTCGTTCAGATTTTGGCAGCCTAATCAGAATTCGCACTTAATCAAATATGAAAGTGTTACAATACTGACAATTTAAATGAGAAATGGGCAAATTGTCCTACTTTTTAAGGGCAATCCCCGACATTTGAAAAAATTAACATGCTAAGCACTGGAAATCTAGGCAAAAGCGACTGACGCATATCGAAAAAGTTTTATTTCTATAAAAATTTCTTTACTCGCCCCTCCAATCTTGTATTTTGATTGGTATCAATTTGGTTGGGCGCTGCTTGATGGGGGAAGTCAAGCACACGCCGATGTAACCATCCAGCGGGGCGGTAAATGTTAAACTATCTGATCAAGCGCATCTTGATGATGGCCTTGACCCTTTTTTTGATCATTACGCTGACATTCTTTTTGATGCACGCCATTCCTGGCGGACCTTTCACCTCTGAAAAAATGTTGGCACCTGAGATTGAGGCGGCGTTGAATGCCAAATATGGGCTGGATAAGCCGATTTGGCAGCAATATCTCAGCTATCTGCAGGGCATCATCACTTTTGATCTCGGCCCCTCATTCAAATATCCCGGCGTGCGGGTGAATGATTTGATCCGCGAAGGCCTGCCCGTAACAGCACAGACCGGCTTTTTGGCCATGTTGTGCGTTGTGGCCCTGGGCATTCCTTTGGGCATTGTGGCGGCCCTGCACCAAAACAAATGGCAGGACACAACCATTATGGCAATCGCCACCATGGGCGTCGCCATTCCCTCTTATGTGCTGGCCACCATCGCGCTCTATCTGTTTGCCTTGCAATGGCAGTTGGTGCCCACCTTTGGGCTGGACAGTTGGCAAGGCTATATTTTGCCGGTTCTCGCCCTCTCCGGCTTTTGGCTTTCCTTTATCGCGCGGCTGTCCCGCTCTTCGCTGCTGGAAGTGTTGGGGCAGGACTATATGGTCACCGCGCGCGCCAAGGGCCTGCATCCGCAAACCATCTTGTTCAAGCACGGTATGCGCAATGCGTTGATCCCCATCGTCACGGTGCTGGGTCCGGTTGTGGCCAACTTGCTGACCGGCTCTTTCGTGATTGAACAAATCTTCGCCCTGCCGGGCATTGGACGCCACTTTGTGCTGTCCATTTCCAACCGAGACTACACCACCATTATGGGCATTACGATTTTCTATGCGGCGTTTTTGATGCTGATGATTTTGATTGTTGACCTTCTCTACATGGTGCTCGATCCGCGCATTAAACTTGGGGAGAAAGCACAATGACCGACATTCATGTGACTGTCCCGAAGGAAAAATGGGCACCGGTGGATCGTGGGGCACAAGATGCCGAATTTATCGCCGCGCCAAGCCTGACCTATTGGCAAGATGTGCGCCAGCGTATGTGGCGCAATAAGCCGGCCATGGCCAGCCTCGCCTTTATCATCTTGCTGATTTTGGCGGCTATTTTCGGGCCGATGCTTACCCATCACACCTATTATGATCAGGATTTGAAGCTCTCCAATATTCCGCCGATTTTTGAGGTGTACAAGACAGAACCAACCGACGCGTCGGCGCAATATATGTTTCTCAATAGCGGCAACTTCAAGCTCTATGAAGTGGCCGAAAATGGCGAAATTCTTGGGCTTGTGCGCGCCAAGCGCAAAGACTTGATGAAAAAGCAGCACATTTATGTGTTTGGTGATGCGGAAGTGCGTGTGGACTATAGCCAACTGCCCGCCACGCTTGTGGATGGCGATGGCAATGCGATTGAGTCCATTGGCTATCGCTGGAACCAGACCAACTGGTTCGGCACAGATAGTTTGGGTCGCGATGTGTTGGTGCGTCAGCTTTACGGCGCGCGTATTTCGCTGACCGTGGCGTTTGTCGCGGCGATGGTGAACTTCTTTATCGGCGTCTTTTATGGCGGCATTGCGGGCTATTTTGGCGGCAATGTGGACAATGTGATGATGCGGATTGTGGAGATCATCGCCACCATTCCCCTCACCCTTTATGTGATCCTGATGATGGTGGTATTCCAGTCCGGCTTCCTTTCAATCATCATCGCCATTGGCTCGGTGTTCTGGGTGGATATGGCGCGGATTGTGCGCGGGCAAATGCTGTCGCTGAAAAATCAGGATTATGTTGCGGCGGCCAAAACCATGGGCGCGAGCACCAAGCGGATTTTGACCCGCCACTTGCTGCCCAACACGATGGGCCCCATTTTGGTGACCCTGACCCTGTTGATCCCCAGCGCCATTTTTATCGAAAGTTTTATGAGCTTTATCGGCCTGGGCGTCAGCGTGCCGATGGCCAGCTGGGGCACCTTGACCGCGGAAGCGGTGGAAACCCTGCGCGCCTATCCGCACCAATTGTTTTTCCCTGCAGCTGCAATTTCATTGACCATGTTTGCGTTCAACTTTTTGGGCGATGGATTGCGGGATGCACTTGATCCGAGGTTGCGCAAATGAGTTCAGCACCTTTATTGAAAGTCGATAATCTCACCACCCATTTCCACACCTCGCGCGGTGATGTGCAGGCGGTGCGCGGCGTTAGCTTTGACGTGAAGCCGGGTGAGATTTTGGGCATTGTGGGCGAGAGCGGCTCGGGCAAATCGATCACCTGCCTCTCAATCCTTGGCTTGCTGAAAGCCAATGGTGAAGTGGTGGACGGGTCCGCCGATTTTGAAGGCAAGCAACTTACCGGCCTGTCAGACAAGCAATTGCGCACCATCCGCGGTGACGACATTGCGATGATTTTCCAAGACCCGATGACCAGTTTGAACCCGACCCTGACGGTGGGTGAGCAGCTGATCGAAACCATTGTCGCGCACAAGCCTGTTTCACGCGGCGAAGCCCGCAAGCGGGCGCTTGAGCTGTTTGAATTGGTGAAAATTCCAAGCGCCGCGAGCCGATTGGATAATTATCCGCACGAATTTTCAGGCGGCATGCGCCAGCGCGTGATGATCGCCATGGCCCTCACCTGCGATCCGAAATTGCTGATCGCGGATGAGCCGACCACGGCGCTTGATGTGACCATTCAACGCCAGATTTTGCTGTTGCTGAAAGATCTTCAGGAAAAGCTGGGCATGGCCATCATTTTGATCACCCATGATTTGGGCGTGATCGCCGAAGTGGCTGACCGCATTCTAGTGATGTATGGCGGTATGGTGATGGAAACGGGAGACGTCTATGACGTGTTTGAATCCCCGCAGCATCCTTACACGACGGGTCTGCTCCATTCGATTCCGGATGTGCGCAGCCACACCAAGCAACGGCTAACGCCAATCCCCGGCTCGCCACCAGATATGTTGCGGCCGCCTGAAGGGTGTCCGTTCGCGCCACGTTGTCCGCACGCGATCCAACAATGTTTAGAAGCGATGCCGCCATTGTTTGAGCGCCCGAACGCGAAGCCGACTGTGCACGAGGCCCGCTGCTGGTTGCACCATGAAGAGGCGCCCAAAGCCCTGCAATCCATATTCGACGCGCCCGAGGTTTCCAATGGATAAGCAACCACATATGCGTGACGATGAGGTTTTGATGCGCGTTCGCGACCTGAAGAAGCATTTTCAGGTCTCGGCGGGCTTTTTTGGCCAAAACCCGAAATTCTTGAAGGCAGTCGATGGCGTTGATCTCGACATTCGTCGCGGTGAAACGCTGGGCCTTGTGGGCGAAAGTGGCTGTGGCAAGAGCACCCTTGCCCGCACATTGATCAGGCTTTATAGCCCGACCGATGGCGTGATTGAGTTTAACGGCGCGGATTTGGCCAAGCTCAAAGAGAAAGATTTGGCCCCGCATCGCCGCGACATTCAAATGATCTTCCAAGATCCCTACGCCTCGCTGAATGGCCGCATGAATGTGCGCGACTTGATCGCCGAGCCGTTGGAAATTGCGGGCATTGGCGACGATAAAAGCCGCACGGCCCGGGTGCATGAATTGTTGGAAGTGGTGGGCCTGAACAAAGACCACGCCAACCGCTTTCCGCATGAGTTTTCTGGTGGTCAACGCCAGCGGATCGGCATTGCCCGCGCGATTGCGTTGAACCCGCAGCTGGTGATTTGCGATGAAGCGATTTCGGCGCTTGATGTGTCTATTCAGGCGCAAGTCGTGAACATGCTGGAGGATCTGCAAAAAGAGCTGGGCCTCACCTATTTGTTCATCACGCATGACCTTTCCATGGTGAAGCATATTTCCGACCGGATTGGCGTGATGTATTTGGGCAAGCTCGTCGAAATCGCGCCAAACAATGCGCTTTATGACGACCCGAAACACCCCTATACCCGCGCGCTTTTGGCTTCCATTCCTATTGCGGACCCGGTGGAAGCGCGCAAGGACAATCAGGATCAAATGCAGGGCGAAATTCCAAGCCCGATCGACATGCCCTCAGGCTGTCGGTTCCGCACGCGTTGCCCCTTGGCAACCGATTTGTGCGCGGCAGAAGAGCCTGAGCTGAAAGAATTGGCCGACAACCACAAAGTTGCCTGCCACTACGCCGAATAATCGGCACCTAAACCAAAGGCCCAACCAAAAGGGCCTGAACAAAACAATGGGGATAGTCCCCACGGAGGAGTGAGATGTTAAAAAAACTGATCCCTCTCATTGCAGCAACTTCATTGGCACTTGGCGGTGCAGCTTACGCTGAATCTTCACTTGTCTATGTGGTCAACAATGAGTCTGACACATTCGATCCCGGCACCACAAACGAAACCTTTGCGGCACCGATCATTGGCAACACATTTGAAGGCCTGGTGAAATTCGCACCAGACGGTTCAATTGTGCCGGCCCTTGCTGAAAGCTGGGAAATCTCAGACGACGGCCTGACATACACATTTAAATTGCGCGAAGATGCAAAATGGTCTGATGGCGAACCTGTCACCGCCGACGATTTCATCTATGCCTGGACACGGGTTCTGACCCCTGCAAGCGGCGCGAAAAACTCTGCCCTTCTTTATCACATTGAAGGGGCTGAAGAGTTTTATGAAGGCGGCGACGCTGAGCCCAACATGAAGGCTGTTGACGAGCACACCGTGCAGTTCACCCTGAAGCAGCGCGTGCCTTACATGTTGCAGCTTGTGGCCTACTCAACCTATTTCCCTGTGCGTCAGGATATTGTGGAAGCCGATCCCGAAGGTTGGACACGCAACCCAGACACCTATATCGGCACCGGCCCGTTCCGCGTGACCGAAATGAATTTGGGTGAAGGTTTTGTTTTCGAGAAAAACCCCAACTATTACGGTGCGGACAATGTTAAGCTCGACAAATTGACTTTCCGTTTGATCCCACAACAATCAACTGCCCTGGCCGCGATGGAAGCTGGCGATGTAGACGGCATTGAATCCGTACCTGCATCAGAAGTGCCACGCTTGTCAGTTGAAAGCGATGCGTTCTTGGTGATCCCATCATTGGGCACCACCTATGCGTTCTTCAACCCAGCAGCAAGCCCGATTGATGACGTGAAAGTGCGTAAAGCGCTGTCCATGGCCATTGACCGTCAGGAAATTGTTGAGTTCGTGCTGCAATCAGCAGACGTGCCAGCAACTGGCTTGGTGCCTTACGGCATGAATGTTGCCGGCGAAGATTTCCGCGATGTGGCTGAAGATTATGGTTTGGGCGAAACCGCAAAAGCTGAAGAAGCTCAGAAATTGCTGGCTGAAGCTGGTTACCCGAACGGTGAAGGTTTCCCTGAGACCGTCTTCATGACCTATGCTTCTCCTCCAATCCAGAAATTGCTCGAAGCTATTCAGCAAATGTGGAAAGAGAACCTCAATATCGATGTTGAAATCGATGTGAGCGAGTGGAAAGTTTACTACCCAGAAGTGCAAAAAGTTGAATACCAAATTGCACAAATGGGTTGGGGCGCAGACTATCCGCACCCAATGACCTTCCTCGACAACTTTGTGTCCACAAGCCCGAACAATCTGGCCAAATGGGCAAACGAAGATTATGACGCCGAAATCGCTGCTGCCAAGGCCGCAGTTGACCAGTCAGAATCCTTGCAACACATGGCCAATGCCGAAGCGATCATGATGAATGATCATGTGATTTTGCCAATGTATCACCGCAATCTTTACATGATGATGGGGACACATGTGAAAGGCTTCTGGCGTTCCACATTGGGCGTACCTTATTTCGCCAATGTGACGATTGAAGAATAAGCCATTTCAAAATGGTCAAAATGATGAAGGCGGGGTGCGTTGCATCCCGCCTTTGTTTTTAATGCGGCATTATGCGCTGAGATTCTTTGATGCTAGCATTTCACTTAGACTGATTCTTTAATACATCTGGGGCCAGACAACATGAACCGATCCGAACGCCGTCGCCAAGAAAAGCTGGCCAAAAAACAGCCCGGTGCGGGAACAGGACATGGCCCTATTCAGGACATGCTGGCCAAAGGTGTGGCCCACCACCAAAAGGGCGAGCTGCCGCAGGCAGAGCAACAATATCAGGCCATCCTGAAGATCAATCCCCAACATGGCGATGCAAACCATTTGATGGGACTTTTGGCCAAGCAAGTGGGCAAGTTCGACATTGCCAAACAGTTTTTGGAAAAAGCTCTCCTCTCCAACCCCAATCACCCTCATTACCTCAACAATATGGGCGGGGTCTTAAAAGATTTGGGTGATCTTGAAGGTGCTCGTGCAAATCATTTGTTGGCGACAGAGGCGGACCCTAAACTGGCGGCTGCCTATAATAGTTTGGGGATTGTCGAAAAAGCGCTCGAAAATTTTGACGCTGCACAGAATGCATTGGAAAAAGCACTGGATTTGCAACCGCAAAATCCCGAAGCCCTGAGCAATTTGGGCAATTTGTTTATTGAAAATGGCGAGGCGGAGAAGGGCTTAAGCTTTATTGAAATGGCGTTGAAATTGGCACCACAATTCCGTGACGGCCAATTTAATCGTGCGAGTGCCTTGCAAAAGCTTGCCCGGACCGACGAAGCTGAAGCGCAATATCGTCAACTCATCGCAGACAATCCCCAATTCGCCCCTGCCCTGAGAAATTTGGGCCTTATCCTGCGTGACAAAGGTGAAATATCTGCTGCCGTTGAGATGCTGCAAAAGGCAGCTGAGATCGAGCCGCAAAATCCTGATCACTATTATAATTTGGGTTTGGCTTTGGCTGACGCGGGTGATTACACGGACGCGCTCGCCTGTTTTGAAGGCGCCTACACGATCAATCCAGAGCACGCTCATGCGTTCAACGACCACGGCAACGCCTTGTTTGCTATGGGGCGCAGCAAAGAGGCGAGTGCGAGCTATGCAAAGGCGTTGGCATTGGCGCCCAATTCGGCAGGCATGCACAATAATGCTGGCAATGCTTTTATGCGCCGCGGGATGCTTGTGGAAGCGCAAAAAGAATTTGAACACGCGCTTGAGTTGCGACCAGACTTTGCCAGCGCCCACAACAATATGGGCATTTTACATCAAGAATATGGTGCGTTTGATCCAGCCCAACAACATTTTGAGCAGGCCATTGCTGCAGAGCCCCGATACACAGAAGCCTATTCAAACATGCTGTTCACCATGAACTATGACCCACGCAAATCCGGTGAAGAGATTTTTGAGTGGTACAAAAAGTTCGATGCGGTATTCGCGCAGCCGTTGAAAAGCGAGCAAAGAGAACATCATAACAGCAAGGACAAAGAGCGACGTCTGCGCATAGGTTATGTCTCTTCAACGCTATATAAACACGCGGTGGCATATCACATGCTGCCCCTGTTCGAGCATGTCGATAAGGCAAATTTTGAAATATTCGCGTATGCAGACATGCCGAAAGTTGACGACTATACCAAACGGTATATGGCGCACAGCGACCATTTCATAAAAATCAATGGGATGAGTGACGCCGCATTGGCCGAGCGTGTTCGTCAGGATCAGATCGATATTCTTGTTGATATTTCAGGTCATGCGAAAGGCAATCGGCTTTTGGCCTTTGCCCGCAGGCCCGCGCCAGTGTCGGTGCATTGGCTCGATTTTGGCTACACCACCGGGATGGATGCCATTGATTATTATTTAGGTGATGAGAATGTCACCCCTGCACGGGACGATCATTTGTTTGGCGAACGCGAAGTGTGGCGCCTGGATGGTCCTTCGGTGGTCTATCGACCTGGGCCAGACATGGGCGAGGTCAGCCCCCTGCCTGCTAAAGATAATGGATATGTCACCTTTTGTACCCTATCGCGCTCCGTACGCTTGAACGAAAATACCATCAAGGTCTGGGCGCAGATATTGATGCGGGTAGATGGGTCGAAATTGAGGCTGGATAGCCGCAACTATCAAGACCCGATGATGTGTGATCAAGTCGCGGAAAAGTTCGCCAAATATGGCATCACGCGTGACCGGCTGATCATGGGCTTTAACAGCCCGCCTTGGGATGTGTTGCGCGAAATCGATATCGCGCTCGACTGCTTCCCGCATAATTCAGGCACCACCTTGTTCGAGCACCTTTATATGGGCAACCCCTATGTGACCCTCTACAATCGTGCGAGCGTCGGCACGCTAGGCGGGGCCATTTTGCGCCATGCCGGCTTTGGCGAATGGGTGGCACAGAGCGAAGAGGAATATGTTGATATTGCCGTGAATCTGGCCAGCGATCTGGACAAGCTGGCTGATATCCGGGCCACTATGCGGGAAAATATGCAAAACAGCCCGGCAATGGATGAACAAGCATTCGTCAACCGCATGGAAAATGCTTACCGCCAAATGTGGGTTCGGTATTGTGAGGCCGATATATGAAAGCGGTGATTTTGGCAGGCGGGCTGGGCACACGCATTTCGGAGGAGACCCACTTACGCCCCAAGCCAATGATCGAAATCGGCGGCATGCCGCTGTTGTGGCATATTATGAAGCTCTATTCTCACCATGGGGTCAATGATTTTGTGGTGTGTTGTGGCTATAAGGGCTATGTGATCAAAGAATATTTCGCCAATTACTTTTTGCACAAATCCGATGTTACTTTCGACATCGCCAACAACGAAATGCATGTGCATGAGCGTTATGCGGAGCCGTGGAAGGTGACTTTGGTGGATACAGGTATCGACACCATGACCGGCGGTCGGCTCAAGCGCATTGCCCATTATGTTGCCGACGATGAGGCGTTTTGCATGACCTATGGTGATGGCGTAGCAAATGTGAATATTGGTGCACTCATTGATTACCACAAACAGCATGGCCGCCTGGCGACGATCACCGCGGTGGCCCCGCCAGGGCGCTATGGCGCGTTGGAAACCGATGGCGACGCTGTGGTGGGTTTCAACGAGAAACCGAGGGGCGACGGCGCTGCCATCAATGGCGGTTATTTTGTACTGTCGCCACAATGCCTCGATATGATTGAAGGCGATCAGACCAGTTGGGAAGAGGAGCCACTGGTCAGACTTGCCCAAACCGACCAGCTACGGGCCTTTAGCCATGAAGGCTTCTGGCATCCAATGGATACGCTACGCGACAAGAATAGACTTGAACGGGCATGGCAATCGGACACCGCACCTTGGAAAGTTTGGGATTGAGCACAAATGGCCAAGCCAAAGCTGATGCGCAATTTCTGGGCGGAGAAGAGAGTTTTGGTTACCGGGCACACCGGATTCAAAGGCGCTTGGCTAAGCCATTGGCTGTTGCAGTTGGGAGCAGATGTGGTTGGCTTTGCACTGCCCCCCGACGGAACACCCAACCTTTATGACCTGCTTGGTCTGGGCGACCGAATGGACAGCCGATTTGGGGATTTAAGGCAGGTGCCAACATTGCGCCAAATAGTGCGCGACACGCAGCCCGAAATTGTGTTGCACTTGGCGGCACAAGCGCTGGTGCGCCCGTCCTATGACGCCCCCTTGGATACATTTGAAACCAATGTGATGGGCACCGCCAACCTGCTGGAAATTTTACGGACAATACACGCGCCTTCGGTTTGTATCGTTGCCACAACCGACAAGGTTTACCGCAATTTGGAACAAGGTGTGCCGTTCAAGGAAGACGCTCCCCTTGGCGGGCACGACCCCTATAGCGCCAGCAAGGCGGCTACGGAGCTTGTGATCTCGTCCTATCGCCAGAGCTTTTTTAAAGAAGCCGCGACCAAGCTGATCAGCGTACGCGCAGGCAACGCCATTGGCGGCGGTGATTGGTCAATCGACCGGATTATTCCGGATGCGGTTCGGGCTTGGACACAAGATGAACCGTTAGAGGTGCGTCGCCCCAATGCTGTGCGGCCGTGGCAACATGTGCTGGAGCCATTGTTCGGCTATCTCTATCTGTGCGAGCATGCGGCGCAAGCGCAACATGCCAGTTACAACATTGCGCCCGAAACCAGCGATAAAATGCAAGTCGGCGCACTTGTGAATGAAGCGCGTGTGGCGTTTGGCCGGGGCGAGTTGAGATTAAACAATGCGGACGAGGGACCGCATGAAGCTGGCATTCTGCAATTGGACGCCCGCCGCATCGCTGAAGAATTTGGCGTGCGGCCAACATGGACCAGTGCGGACGCGCTGCATCGCACAATGAAGTGGTATAAAGCCTTTTATGCAGGCGAACGTGCCGAAACGCTGTGCAATCAGGACATAGATGCCTTTGAGGAGGCGCGATGATATTTGAGGGTGCTCATACCAAACTGGAAGGTGTCACCATCACCACCCGTCAGCAGGCTGGCGATCAGCGGGGCAGCTTTTCACGACTATTTTGTGCCGATCAGTTGGGGGCATTGGGCTGGCAGGGGGCCGTTGTTCAAACCAACCTTTCCCGCAATATGGAGGCAGGCACGTTGCGCGGGCTGCATCTGCAATTTGCTCCCCATGCAGAAATGAAGTTTGTGCAGGTCATTGAAGGTCGCGTGCTGGATGTGGCTGTCGATCTGCGCGCTGGCTCGAAAACCTACGGACAGCATATTGCTGTTGAACTAAGTGCTGAAAACCAACAGGGCCTTTTGATACCAAAAGGCTGTGCGCATGGCTTTCAACTGTTGAGCGAAAAGGCCACATTGATCTACCATCATTCCGCAGCATATCAGCCCGACGCTGAAGGCGGTGTTAGATTTGATGATCCCGAGCTGAATATCGCTTGGCCCTTGCCCGCCCGAAATCTGTCCGCCCGGGACCTGTCGCTGCCCTCTCTTGCACGTTTCGGCGGCGGGGTGCGTATATGAAGTGCCGACATTGTGGGACCACGCTAAAGCATCGGGTTTTGGATTTGGGCGACATGCCCCCATCCAATGCTTATATCCGTCCAGACGAGCTTGAGCAGTTCGAGCCAAAACTGCCGTTAAAAGTGAATGTGTGTCATCAGTGTTTTCTGGTGCAAACAGAGGATTTCACCCGGGCTGACGCCCTGTTCACGCCAGACTATGCCTATTTTTCTTCAACCTCGCAAAGCTGGCTGAAGCATGCGGCGACGTTTTCGCGCCAGGCGATCGATCGATTTGGGTTGAGTGAGACCAGTTTTGTGGTCGAACTCGCCTCCAATGATGGGTATTTGCTGCGCAATTTTTCTGCTGCGCACATCCCCTGTCTCGGCGTGGAGCCGACAAAGGCCACTGCGGATGCAGCCGAACATTTGGGCATTCCGCAATGGCGCGATTTTTTCGGCCTGATGGTCAGCGATGAGATCAAATCCACCCATGGGCGGGCCGATTTGATCATCGGCAATAATGTGCTGGCGCATGTGCCAGACATTAATGATTTTGTCGCCGGAGCAGCACACCTGCTCAAGCCAGGCGGCACCATTAGCTTTGAATTTCCCCATCTGCTCAATCTGTTGCGCGAATGCCAGTTTGACACGATTTATCACGAACATTTTTCCTATTTGTCGCTGATTGCTGTACGCGCAATTGCCATCCAGACCGATCTGAAAATCATTGATGTGGCGCAATTACCAACTCATGGCGGCAGTTTGCGAGTATTTTTGGCCCATGCCCATGACCCGCGAGCACCCAGTGGCAATGTGGGTGCGGTGCTGCAAAAGGAAATCAATTTTGGCCTGATGAACTTGAGCACCTACAAAAATTTGCAGCCGGAAGTTGACCGGATCAAAGACGAGTTGGTGCAATATTTGGCTGACGCAAAACGAGCAGGCAAATCGATTTGGGGTTATGGCGCAGCAGCAAAGGGAAACACCTTGTTGAATTATGCCAAGATAAAACCCGACCTTGTGCCCATGATCGCCGATGCAGCCCCGTCAAAACAAGGCAAATACATGCCAGGCAGTCACATCCCCATCGTGTCACCGCCGGAACTGATTAAGGCTCAGCCGGATGTGATCCTGATTTTGCCGTGGAACATCGCCCCGGAAATCATGCAGAATTTGCAGCCAGAATTGCGCGTCGGCACTGAGTTTGCTTGGGCAATACCAAGGCTCACAACAAAACAGATTTAGGGTACACTGACCACGAATCGATTGTCCGATCCGCATGTGAGGCCACAATGAACGACATTCCTGTCTTTAAACCTTTAATTGGTCCCGACGAAATTGGTGCGGCCACTCAATCTCTGGAAATGGGCTGGCTGGGCATGGGCAGCTATGTCGCCGAATTTGAAGAAAAAATCGGCGAAGTCATTAATGCCCCCGACCGCTTCGTGTCGGCGGTCAGCACCGGCACGGCAGCCTTGCATGTCGCACTTTTGGTGGCAGGTGTTAAGCCCGGTGATGAGGTGATCGTTTCGGCGTTCAACTGCTCGGCCGATTATCAGGCCATCAGTTGGGTGGGCGCAGACATTGTATTTTGCGACTGCGATGATGACACCCTTGAAATGGACATTGATAAAGCCGAGGCGCTGGTCAGCGACAAGACTAAGGCCATCATCATTATGGATTATGATTGTATCATCTCCGATTATGACAAGGTGGAAGCCTTCGCCAACAAGCATAATTTACGGGTCATCCACGATGCCTGTCATTCGTTCGGATCTTTTTATAAGGGCAAGCCGGTGGGGTCTTATTCTGACATTTGCGTGTTCAGCTTTGACCCGGTGAAAACCATCACCTGCCTTGATGGCGGGGCCGTTGTGGTGCGCACGGAAGAAGAGCAGAAATATGTGCGCGAGCTGCGGCTATTGGGGATGCAGCAGCCGTCTGAGGTCATGTATCAGAACAAGCGCGCCTGGACTTTTGATGTGGAGCGCGTGGGTTATCGCTATCACATGCTGAATTTGCACGCCGCCATCGGGGTGCAACAGATTGCCAAGCTGGATCAAATTCGTGCGACGCGTGCTGCTGCGTCGAAGCGATATTCCGAACGGCTGGCTTCTGTTGCGCAGGTGCGCACCCCAAATTCTAGCTTCGATGAGGTAAATCCTTTTCTTTATTATATCCGCGTGCCGCAAGAAGATCGCGACGATTTGCGCGCATACCTAAAGGAAAAGGGCATCGACACCGGTATACATTGGCAACCCGGCCATTGGTTTTCTCTTTGGAAGGACTGTCGGAAGGGGGATTTGAGTGTGACCGATGCCGTGGGCCATGAGATCTTGTCGCTGCCTCTGCATTCGATGATGGAGCTGTCGGTTGTTGATCAGGTTAGCGATACGATTGGTGATTTCTTTGCCAACAAGGCGGCATAAATGAGCAAACCGAGCGTAATTTTCATGGGTTCAAAGCCTGGCTCGGTTGTGGCGCTCACTCATTTGCACGAGCAAGGCTGGGATATCAAAGCCGTTTGTGTTTCGGGCACCATTTCACACCCATGGTATCCAGAACCGGACCTGAAGATGGCGGCCCGTTCACTGGGCTTACCAGTGGTCAGACAAAAGGATTTGTTCTCGCTGGTCGGCCCTGTCGACGTGGTTATTTCTTATATGTTCCGCCATTTGGTAAAGCCTGAGATCGCAAAAAAAGCGGGCTTGGCGGCGGTGAACTTTCATGCGGCGCCCTTGCCGGAATATGGTGGATGGGGCACCTATAATTTGGCAATTTTGGAGCAAAAGTCGGAATTTGGCTGCACCTGCCATCATCTGGGCGAAGGCTTTGATGATGGTCCATTGTTAAAGGTGCGCCGTTTCCCCATCCAGTCTGATGTATTGACTGGCTTTGCCTTGGAGCAGCTCGCGCAAAAAGAAATGATAACTCTGTTCAAACAGTTTGTGGCGATGGTTGAGCGCGGGGCTGACCTGCCAGCAGAGCCACAACCACCACACAAAGTGCGGTATCATTCTTTGGAAGAGTTTCTGCCGCTAAAGCGAATACCCAATGACGCTGATCAGGAAACGGTCGAGCGATATGCACGCGCGTTTTGGTTTCCGCCTTATGAGGGTGCATATGTTGAAAACAATGGCGTCAAGCTTGAGGTTGTGCCGCAAATTGCCCGCGAGACAATGGCTGCTCAATTGTGTGGCGATGCGCTGACAGATCTTTTTGCCCAGCTTAGGCAACATGATGTTGAATAATGAAGCGTTAGCCACCTATGTGGCGCAACAAACGGTCAATTTGCTGCCCGACACCGTGTTGGCGCGGGCACAGAGGGAGATTGAAACGCACCTTCCCGCAGCATTGGACCGTCTGCATCATCTGATCAAACATGTGAAAATGTGGACGCCCGGGCAGTTTGACCATTTGCATTCAACGCAATATTGCACCTTTCTCTATCTGCTCAGCAATGAAATCTTCACTCAAACTGGCGAGCGTGAACTGCCCACGCGCCTTTTTCTGCTCAATAAAGCGATGAACGCCATTGATTTGTTTTATGAGATTGATATGCCGCCCGTGTTTTTTATCGGCCATTCCGCTGGAATCGTATTGGCCAAAGCCACCTATGGCAATTATCTGGTGCTATATCAAAACTCTACCGTTGGGAAAAATCATGGTCATGCACCTCGCATCGGCGAGGGAGTGATCGTATATCCCAACAGCGCGATTATCGGCGAGACGGAGATCGGCGACCATTGTGTTTTGGGCCAGGGCACCAGCGTGATCAATCAAAAAGTGCCTACGCGTCAGTTCATTTTCAATGGCACCGGCGGCCAAGCCTTGATAAAACCAAATAAGCAGGCGCAACTGCCTTTGGAAGAATATTTCCGGGTTTAACCAAGGATTGTCCCTATGATTTTGTGTTGTGGCGAAGCATTGATGGATATGCTGCCGATTGAAGCGGCGGATGGTCGACAAGGATTTGCACCAGCTGTTGGCGGCTCCGTGTTCAACACCGCCATCGCATTGGGCCGGTTGGGAGCCAATGTGCAGTTCCATTCCAAAATTTCTTCGGATGATCTGGGCCAAAAGCTGCTGAACGCCTTAGCCGAGAGCCATGTGGGTACTGACCCGGTGGTGACGAGCGTCCTGCCCTGTCCGCTCGCCATGGTGCATCTGCAGGACGGGCATGCCAGCTATCAATTTTATGACGAAGGGACCGCCGCGCAAGATTTTACCGCCGATGAAAAGCCGCACCTGCCGAACAATCTGAAGATGGCGTTTTTTGGCGGCATCAGTCTTTTGGGCCACAGGTCCGGCCCCTATTATCGGCGATTGATGGCGCAGATTGGCCAACTGGCGCCCGTAATGCTGGACCCGAACATTCGCCCCGGCTTTATTCAAGATGAGGCAAGCTATCGCGCAGAGCTGGATGAGATGTTTGGCCATGCCAGCATTTTGAAAGTGTCGGACGAAGATTTGGATTGGATTGCTGGCAAGCGTTCGGTTGAGGCGACGTTGGCGCACATTCTGCGCCTGGGCACCAGGCTTATCCTGATCACCAAAGGGGGTGACGGGGTTGAGGCCGTGAGCAAGCATGTGCAGCTTGATGTACCATCGACGCCCGCCCAAGTTGTCGATACGGTGGGCGCCGGCGATACATTTAGCGCCGGCTTTTTGTGCGCCTTGCAGGAACAAGAGCTGTTCGGCAGCCTTCTCACCTTGAGTGAAGAGCAATTAACCCGCGCCATCGAATTGGGGGCCAAGGCTGCCGCTGTCACCGTGTCGCGCCATGGCGCCAACCCGCCTTGGCGACAAGAAATATCAGGCTGATTGGGGTTCCGCAGCGCCGACCTTGTGGCCGGCCAAATCATCAAGGATCGGGCAATCGGGCCGCTGGTCACCATGGCAGTTTTTGACCAGCACATTTAATGTGGAGCGAAGGCTTTGCAGCTCGGCAATCTTGGCGTCGACTTTTTTGATCTTTTCTCGCGCAATCTCTTTCACGTCAGCGCTGGCACGCGATTCATCGTCATAGAGCGAGAGCAATGTGCGGCACTCTTCAATGGTGAAGCCCAGACTGCGCGAACGTTGCAAAAACTGTAGCCGATGCACATCTTCATCGGAGTAATCGCGATATCCATTGTCAGCGCGGCCAGGTTTGATCAAGCCGATATCCTCATAATATCTGATGGTTTTGCTGGGCAGATTCGCTCGTTCCGCGGCGGCACCAATATTCATTGTTGCACCTCCTCAGTCCGGCCATAAAGCTTGCGCAGTTCCGCCAGTTCTTCTTCGGAATAGCCAATGGCATGGGCCTTGCACAACAGCTCCTTAATCGAAGCTGGCAAATTGTCCGCCCTTTTTTCTTCACAGCAAATAGACATTATATTCCTTTCACCGGTGAAAGCATTTGTCGTCACGCCCTATCAGCGCACTGATTGCACCATTGGTGTGCATCAGATTGCGCGCCTGACCAATGGCAACATGGTGTCTGTTCTAAAGCTTCCAGTCAATGTAAGGTCAAGTGATAAAAGGTGTGTTGCAAAAAATAGAGCCAATATTGGGGTTGGCTGGGCATCACCAGTCACGCAAAAAGGGCCGCGAAACACGCGAGTTCGCCACAAGTCAGATCCAAAAGCGAACTTGCCGGTTATAAGGCGTCGCGCCACTCCAGCTCTTCTAGCTCTTCACGAAAGGCAAAGCGCACCAGATGGCTTTCGATCACATCTTTGGTGCGGTTGAGGGCTGCTTCATCTGCCGCTTCAATGGCAATTTCCAGCTGATTGTCATCGGCCCGCATTTTGGCGCTACCGAACGGGAAATTGGCATAACCATGATTGCCCTCAAACCCCGCATCGATCTTATGAGCAAAATGCTTGCATAATTGACCCAGATAGCGTGAGCCTTTTTCTGTGATGAATTGGGTTTGCGATTTTTGCATGGCACACCTCCGCGGGATGAAAAAGCTGGAACGCAGGAAGGTCCTGCGTTCCAGTGCAAATATTGCTGCGCAAAGGTCGCGATCGACAGCAATATTTTAAGGTCGACGCATCTGCACGTCACTTAATATGATTTTAATTATCATATTTTTATATCGATTTTCTTACACACATCAAAATTGAAATTCAAGAGAAAAATCAACAGTTTAGAACGATTCTAAATTATCAAGCCAAATGGCTGTGCGTGTTGCTGAAAATGAGTGGGCTGGCGTCTGCACCGAAATGGGGAACACGCCCTCCCCTTTCCTATACACACTCAGCCAACTGCTCCGGCTGTTTGACCCGACAGTCGACATCAAGCTCGATCGCGTCAATATCGGGCGCCACAATAATTCTTAAAAGCTGGTCGCTTGGAGAAAGATGCGCGGCAGAAAACTCATTGTGAGTCATCAGATTCATTCCCCTGACGGTGGGCAACAGCGAGTTGACAAACTCAACTTCATGCCCTTCCAAAAGCGCCTCAAGCACCAGATTTGGGGGCAAGCTGTCTTCATTTAGAATGTCCTCGAAATGATCAACATAGACTTTTTTGACCTGATCAAAACCAGATTGGTCCATGCCTTGCTCTCGATAATTGTCATAGGTCTCGCTGGCCAGGCGCAGTGCCGCAACGGCCTGATCCGGTGACACCTGTCCGCCCATCGCCAACAATCGCACTTGCCGATCAAAATCAGCGAATTGGGTAAAAACTTCATATGCCGCGCGCAGCTCGTCGCGAAGTTTACGATGCAACCGCGATTCCGACGTAGCACCAAGTTCATAAGCGGTGAAATAGGTTTCAAATTCGCGCCTGCGCGCTTCGCCTTTTACGTGATCAAACAGCAAGACCAGCGCATCATTAGCTGCAGAGTTTTCGATTAATATCGTCTTTGCCACTGGCACAAAGGGCTCCTGCTCAACAGTCACTGCGCGGGGCTGTTTCTGATCGAGTTGATCAAGCAGTATGTCAACCGCCCGCAGCCCAGACGCCATGTCTTTGGGGCCGGACAATACAATAATGGCATCGCCGGCATTGAATGATTGTTGGTACCAGTCCTTGACCTGGTCAAGTTCGACAGCCTGCGTGTCCGCGAAGCTGGCCGACCAGAATCGCGCCACCATAGGATCAAAACTGAGTTTACGCATGGCGCTCCATCCCAACACACCGGAATGATTGCGGTCCAAACCGGCTTTCTCAACCAGATTGCCCGCGACGCGGCGGAACCAACGTTCATCCAGGGTGGAATCCGTCAATACTTGATTGGCAAGTTTGGCCGCCGCCTCAATATCCGCCACATCAGCAACCAGCTTGCCATGTATCGCATCCGGGCGCGCGTGAAGTTGAGCGTCTGCGCCCAAATCCTCAAATTCGCTCAACAAGGTTGCGGGCTCGATGTCGCCGGCCCCTGCTTGCTGAATCAATTGCAAGCCGATGTGCGGCACCACTGGGTTCGCCCCTTCGGTGAAAATATAGTCATTCTTAAAGGCTGCGTGGATGGTGACGGTTTCTGTTTCAAGGGGAATATAATAGACGTCGTGGCCTTTATCCGTGGTGACGGATTTGATTTCCGGCAGATCTGCATTTACCGCGATGCAGCCTGACAGGAATGTAAAAATCAATATGAATGGCAATTGTCTTAAGTATTTCATGGCGTTGCTCGCAAAAATCTAATGGCAATATCGCTTGGCGCGGCAATGGCTTGCATCACGGCGTCATAGTCAAGGTGGGTCAGGCCCTTAGCGGCCTTGTTGATGTCTCGCCCGTTGACGGGTTCCACGCCAAGCAAAAGAGACTTAAAAACATATTCGTGCAGATCACCCGGGGTGTTCTGCAAATCGGCATAGAAAAACTCTGTGTCATTCTTCAGATCATAAAAGCTGGCGCGTGAAACACCAGCGGTCGCAAGGTTGGAGAGCTGAGTTTCGATTTCTGTTGCTAGCTGCTCCAGTTCAACATCAAAATCAGGGGCCGCAAATATCTCCAAAGCCAGTACATTTTGTGTGATAAAATCCAGCTCAATCTCCAAATCCGCCACCCAAAACGCGTCAAACTGCAGAGGCTGACGGAGCCCGCTTCGTCCATTTGAGGTCAATAGGTCATGCAGGTGATCGCGCAACACCATTTTTTGCGCCCAACTATATTGCGCCGGGAACGGAACGAGTTTTTTGATCATGACCCGATCACGGAAAATATCTTCGCTTCGCGCCTCATCCTGATGGCGCTTGTCGCCAAGCGCTAGCCTTTCGCGCTGGTGGCGATCACCCTTTTCCTCCTTGATCGAAAAGTGTTTTTTGACCAGCTTGTTAATGGTCGAATAATTGACATCGCCCCACACATAAAGCGAGGCATTGTCGGGTCGATAAAACTTTTGGTGCGCGTGCAACGCATCATCAATGCTGAGCTGGCGAATGGATTCTTGGGTGCCCAGCACAGAGCGACCAACCGATTGGCCATCAAGCAATCGGCTAAACACCGCATCACTATGATGGGAATAAGGGTAGCGCTGTTGGTGGTGTTGAAATTCGCGTTCAACAATGCGGCGCTCTTCGCGCATAAACTGGCGGTCGAGATGGATGGGCTCGAACACATTGGCCAGGCGCCCCAGAACGACATCTGGCCCCTCATTTTCTTTATCAGCTGCGAAAAAGACGGTGGCTGTCTTGTAGGCAAAGGCATTCTCATCAACCTTGATGGTGCTTTCGCCTCGATCTTTATGCGCAGCCGAAAACATGGCCAAATGTTCGAGAAAGTGCGACAATCCGTGGGGGCCGGACATGTCCGCCTCACCCGCATGGACCACGAGGTAATAATGGGTAATCTCATCGTCAGGATTGTGGAGCAAGTAGACGCCATGCAAAGCACGCGAATAGGCAGGCTTATAAAGATCTTCGGCTGCAAACGCGCCCACCACCAGTTGGGCAACCAGCAACATCAATAAAAAAAGTCGAAACATAATATAACATAAATAATAGCAATTAAGCTGCACCTTAAGCATTGGTAGCCAAAGGTCAACAGGACGCAATTATATTGCAAAACCAGAATGTTATAATTTTGGGAAGAGCGTGGTGCCCAGGGGCGGAATCGAACCACCGACACGCGGATTTTCAATCCGCTGCTCTACCAACTGAGCTACCTGGGCACAATTTGATTGCGTGGCGCAATCAGCATGATGGCGAGGTTATAGGGCGTTCAATCCCTTGTGTCCAGCGCCGAGATGCAAAAAATGCAAAATTTTGAGAGAAAAATTTGGCTTACCCCCAAGCGCTTAATTTTCCTCGTCAAATTCGGCACCATCTTCCTCCACAACCGGGATTGCATAGGAGCCATTGAGCCATTTGCCCAGGTCCAGATCGGCACAATGTTTGGAACAAAAGGGGTGAAATTTGCGGTCGCTCGGCTTGCCGCACATCACACAGGGCTTGGGCGTGCGCAAGCCGGTGACCTTAACCTCACTGGTTTTCGCATCGTCAGCCATAATCAAATCCCCGAAGCAGAATTGAGCCAGTTGAACTGGATCGGATAGCCCTCGCCCTTCAACAGCGACACGGTTTCAAAAAGTGGTAGGCCCATAACGGCCGGATAAGACCCCTGCAACTTGACCACAAAAGCCCCGGCAATGCCCTGAATGGCATAGCCGCCAGCTTTATCCTGCCACTCGCCAGAGGCAAGATAGGCTTCAATCTCGTCGTTGGACAAACGTTTGAAACGGATTTTGGTTTCCACCAAACGGCGGCGAGCCTGGCCGCCCGGGGTCAACACGCAAACGCCGGTATAGACCTTGTGGGTGCGGCCGGACAAAAGCTTGAGGCAATTGGCGGCGTCCTCGAGCATTTCGGCCTTGGGCAAAATGCGGCGGCCGACAGCCACCACGGTGTCGCCGCCCAGAACCAGCGCATTGTCATCAATGCCGGTTTGGCGGGCTTTGTGCTGGGTGGCGATGGCCTTCATATGTGCCAAGCGCCCGGCCAATTTGCGCGGCGTTTCGCCCTTATGCGGGGTTTCATCAATATCAGCGGGCACGAGATGATCTGGCTCAATCCCAATTTGATTGAGCAGCGCCAAACGGCGCGGCGATGCAGACGCCAAAATCAGGTCCGGACGGGCCACCATAGATGAAATCTCCGCAACAGCGCCTTGGGCGCGTTTCGCTTACTTAAAGCGGTAAGTGATCCGCCCTTTGGTCAGATCATAAGGTGTCATTTCAACCAGCACCTTATCGCCTGCCAAAACACGAATGCGGTTTTTGCGCATGCGCCCGGCTGTGTGGGCGATGATTTCGTGGTCGTTTTCAAGCTTTACCCGGAAGGTCGCGTTCGGCAACAATTCTTGCACGACGCCCGGGAATTCGAGCATTTCTTCTTTAGCCATTCTGTCTCCTGAGCTAATTTTTCTGCCTTATAGCAGCATAGGTTGGCGCAAACTATACAAAATCACGACTTTTGTGAACCATTTGCTTTCACGCCCGTCAAGTGGGCTGGCAAGTCGGCCTTGATTCTTTGGGTCAAATCTTCACGCAAGGCCCGATAGGCATCCAAACGCTGTTCGCGATTGCCCTCTTCAAGGGTCGGGTCGTCCACATCCCAGTGCAATCGTGCGCCCGCCTCATAGTTTTTGGCATCCACCGCCGCAGGCGCTTCTTCCGACAGGGTGACGATCAGATCAAAGCTGGTGGCCACCAATTCGTCCATGGTGTGGGGGGTGTGCACCGACATGTCGATGCCGATTTCTTCCATCACATCATGGACAAAGCGGTCCACCTGACCAGAGCGAACGCCGGCTGAGCGAGCAATGAGCTCGGAGGGGAAATATTTCCGCGCCAAGGCCGCGGCCATGGGCGAGCGCACCGAGTTCATGGAACAAACAAACAGCACCGAAGGCTGCTTTTGCGCCACGCTGACCGAGCGATCGGCATAGGGCTGCACCGCGCAGATCAGGGTGAACAGGCGGCGCGCCGTGTTCAAATCCATGTCCAACTTGCCCTTCAACCGTTCGCGCAGCATTTCGGCCGCATCATTGTGCAGGCCACGGCGGCCCATATCGACGGCTTCGATCTGCATGGGCTGGGCGCTCTTAATGGCGTCATAATAGCTGTCGCGAATGCGGAAATAATCGCGAATCATCTGCCGCATGGGCGTGAGCGACAAAAAGTGCGCCGCAATCGGTTCGCTGGTTTCCGGATCGCGTATATCCAGCACCAGATGATTGCCCTGAATGGACAAGTGGAGCGCAAAGGGTCCGCTGGCGCCATTGGCCGGGGCAAAGGCGTTTTGATCCACCAGATCATAAACTGCGATGCGCCGTTCATGCACCTCATCCGGATCAATGGAAATGATGGTTTCCGGATCAAGAGTAACGGTGACGAGCTTATCGGTTTCCGGGTCCAAAATGCGCATCCAGCCTCAAAACAATTATCGGCTACAGATTAAGCCGAATTGAGACCGAACGTCCATGGGCTTGCAAATCTTCCGCTTCAGCCAGGGCGATGGCATCGGGTGCCAGGGCAGAAAGCGAGCTTGGCGTGCAGCCCAAAATGGAAATGCGTTTGATAAAATCATGCACATTCAAGCCGGAGGCATAACGGGCCGACCGCGCGGTGGGCAGCACATGGTTGGTGCCGCCAATATAATCGCCAATGGCTTCAGGCGTGTGGTGGCCCAAAAAGATTGCGCCGGCGTGGCGTACCTTGTCGATATATTGCTCGGCGTTATCCAAGGACAATTCCAAATGTTCAGGTGCCATACGGTTCGCAATGTCGAACGCTTCATCAAGGTCATTCACCTCGATCACCGCGCCAAAATCGGCCCAGGATGGCCCGGCCAGATGTTTTTTGGGCAACAGCTCCAGTTGCCGCTCAACTTCGGCCATCACATCATCTGCCAATTTTGAGCTTGTTGTGACAAGGATGGATTGCGCTGCGGTGTCGTGCTCCGCCTGGGCCAGCAAGTCTGCCGCAATCCAAGCCGGGTTGGCACTGTCATCGGCGATCACCAGCACTTCTGATGGCCCGGCGATCATATCGATGCCCACTTTGCCAAAAACCTGACGTTTGGCCGCGGCGACAAAGGCGTTGCCGGGGCCAACAATTTTGTTCACCGGCGCAATGGTTTCGGTACCGAAGGCCAGCGCGCCAATGGCTTGGGCGCCGCCGATCCGGTAAATCTCGTCAACGCCAGCAATTTTAGCTGCGGCCAGAACCGTTGGGTTCACCTTACCCCCCGGAGTGGGCACCATCATGGCGACGCGTTCAACGCCGGCCACGCGGGCTGGCGCGGTGTTCATCAAAACTGATGAGGGATAGCTGGCCAAGCCGCCGGGCACATAAATGCCTACGGCATCCACCGCGTTCCATTTAGAGCCGAGGGTGACGCCCTGCTCATCTTCGAACAATTCGTCTTTCGGCAATTGCCGCTCATGATAGGCGGTGATCCGCTTATAGGCATGCTTCAGCGCGTCAATCAGGTCATCCGGGGTGTCGAGATAGGCTTGATCAATCTCGTCCTGATCAAAGGCCAAGCCTTCCGATGACAATTTCAGCTCATCAAATTTCTCGGTCAATTCGATCAGCGCATCATCGCCGCGCTGTTGCACCTGATGCAGAATTTCAGCCACCGCATCGCTCACCTCCACCGAGGATTCACGCTTTGCATTCAAAAGCAGATCAAACTTGTTCTCAAAGTCGGCATCAAATGTGCGCAGTCGTTGCGGCATAAAACTTCCTATTCGATTTCGTGTGCGGGCTTGGCCTTGGCACGCCATGCCGCACCCAGATCAGCCAAACGGGCTTCAAGACATTCCACTTCAAGCGCTACGGAGCCACCGCCGGCAAAGTTCAATGTAATGGTGCCCGAAGGCGCATCTGTTTCTTCAAAACGGATGGTCAGCAACTCTAACACGCCATCCTTCGCGTTGACGTCAAAGCCAGCAGATTTTGCAGACAAGACATTGTCGAAATGAAGCGCGCTGCGTCTTCGCTCACCTTTTTTCGATTTATCGCCTTTTTCCCAGGCGAAACGATTCATCAGAAAGGCAAAGCGCTTGTCGCCGGGCACATAGCCCATATCTGCCACTTTAATGATCGCATCCTGCGTGTAGGCAGAGATCACATCCAAATCTTCTTGGTCGAGCGCGAGCAATTTCAGATCAGCCATTTTGTTTTCCTGCATTATCAAGCCGTGGGTCATACCTAGTGTTTGTGGCGCAAGTTCACAATGGCATTGCTTCAATTATTCGTGGTTGGCGTTGATGTTCATCCGGTCACGCGCTCGATTTTTGCGCCACAGCGACTCAATTTGTCCTCGAGCCGCTCGAAACCACGATCCAGATGATAGATGCGGTTGACGATGGTTTCGCCTTCGGCGGCCAAACCGGCAATCACCAGAGACACGGAGGCCCGCAGATCCGTCGCCATCACTTGAGCGCCTTTGAGATTTTTCACCCCGGTCACTTCGGCCGCTTGACCCTCCACATCAATATGGGCGCCAAGTCGCGCCAATTCGCTGACATGCATAAAGCGGTTTTCAAAAATGGTTTCGCGGATGGTGGATTTGCCGTCGGCCCGACTCATCAATGCCATATATTGCGCCTGCAGATCGGTGGGGAAGCCCGGATATTCGGACACATCCACATTGATCGGTTTGACCGCGCTGCCATTCTTAACGATGCGCACGCCCTCTTCTTCTTCGATCACGTCTGCACCGGTTTGCTTCAGCACATCTAGCGCCGCACGCAAATGTTCGGGGTTGGCGCCTTTCAAGAGCACATTGCCACCTGTCATCGCGACAGCCATGGCATAGGTGCCCGTTTCAATCCGGTCGGGGATCACGTCCACTTCAGCACCATGCAGGGCCTCCACGCCTTGAATGGTCAAGGTGCGGGTGCCGACCCCTTCAATTTTGGCGCCCATGGCGATCAAGCATTCGGCAAGATTGGTGACTTCAGGTTCCATCGCCGCATTTTCGATCACGGATGTGCCCTCTGCCAATGTGGCCGCCATCATGATCACATGGGTTGCCCCCACAGAGATACGCGGCAGCACAACTTTGCCGCCTTTCAAGCGGCCGCCGGGGGCTTTGGCATTCACATAGCCGCCGTCAATTTCAATCTCTGCGCCCAGTTGCTGCAACCCGTCGATGTAGAAATCCACCGGCCGTGTGCCAATGGCGCAACCGCCGGGCATGGAAACCCGGGCTTCGCCCATCCGCGCCAGAAGCGGACCGATGACCCAAAAACTGGCCCGCATGGTGGAGACCAGCTCATAAGGCGCGCATGTATCGACAATATCATGGGCAGTGAAGGTGATACGCTGGCCCTGCATGTCATCATCGCCGCGGCGACGGCCTTGCACGGAAATGTCGACACCATGATTCTCTAGGATGCGCTCGAGCTGCTTCACATCGGCCAAACGGGGGACATTATTGAGTATCAAGGGATCTTTGGTCAGCAAAGATGCGATCATAAGTGGCAATGCGGCATTTTTTGCACCTGAAATGGGCAATTCGCCATTGAGTTCGTTGCCACCAACCAATCGAATACGATCCATATTATTTCCTTCTTAACTGACCCGACAGCGGTCTTAGACTAGTTTCGCGCACCTTATGCCCAAAAATGCGGCCAAAAGGTAGCACGCGATGAAGCAAAAGCGCACTTAATCTTTATTTTCTTTCATTTTTTCAAAGGCACTTGGTTTGCCTTTTGGGCGTTCCGCCAGTCCCGTCGGGGTTTCCACACGGGCTTTAGACTGACTTTTGCGGCGGCGTAAATTGGCGCGCAACTGTGCGGCCAGCCGTTCCTTGCGCTGCTCTTCCTTGGATTTTTGGTTTTGAGATGTCATCACTTCAAACTTCACATTGTTAGGTGAAAAACGGGCTCATCCTTGTTCGATCCGTTTCTTGCATGTTTTTTGCGCTCTCGTCCAGTTTTCCCCTTGCGTTGTTGAAATCATTGTGGCAGTAACCTCGGCGCTTGCTGCGAAAATGTTCGCACCACGTAAGATCACCATTTGATCGCAACAATGCTGCCGTAGCTCAGGGGTAGAGCACTCCCTTGGTAAGGGAGAGGCCGAGAGTTCAATTCTCTCCGGCAGCACCATTTTCTCTTTAAAGTATCGCTGGCCGTCGCCCCCAACAACATATTGCGGTCGCTTTATATGTGTAGGTAAATTCGTTTTTTCGTTGCCACTGATGTTAAATCCGTGCGATCGTTCCGACCACACAATTGATTAACAAATCGTTAAGCGAGAAATGAGATGAAAAAATTCATATTGCCTGTGGCATTTTTTGCAATGTTTGGCACTACTGGTGCCTTGGCGTCATGCCCTAGCCCAGAATACCAGCCAACTAACGACGGCGTGTGCTTTTTCGATGTCTTCTGCTTCCTAGGTCGGTCTGGTGATCTTGATATTCGTGACGGCGTAAAATTACAGCAATGCCAATTGGACAAAATTAATGATGTCCCAGCGAAAAAAGAAGAAGACGAATGTATAATAATAGTAGACGATTTGCGTACACTTGCTGACCCGTTTCGCGCGTTTAAGCCTGGTCCCTGTTATTTCACCTAGTTCATCCTATCCTAATTGCGGGCGACCATTGTTCATTGCGCAAAAATTCCTTCTAAACTGAGGTACTCGGAGATATTACCCGCGACTCCCAGAGCTTTGAACAAAGCTTTCGAACTGAAGTTGGCCAAACCGATGATTCGGTATGGTAGGCGCGTCGGCCATCTTGCTGTTGGTTGAAAAATCCTTAGTCTGCACTTGAGTAAAAAGTGCGAGGGAAATCATGGCCGACATTCAATTGGAAGAGAGCTGGAAAGCGGCGCTGGCGGATGAATTTACCAGTTCATATATGCAGCAATTGAAGCAGTTTCTGCTGGACCGCAAAGCGCAGAACGCTGTGATTTTTCCGGCCGGGTCGAACTATTTCCGCGCCCTTGATCTGACCCCGCTCGACAATGTCAAAGTCGTGATTTTGGGACAGGACCCCTATCACGGTCCCGGGCAGGCGCATGGGTTGAGCTTTAGCGTGCGCCCCGGCGTGCGGATTCCCCCGTCCCTCATCAATATCTACAAAGAAATCGAGCGCGATCTGGGCATCGCGCCGGCACGGCATGGTTTTTTAGAAGACTGGGCCAAACAGGGCGTATTGCTGCTCAACAGTGTGCTAACTGTGGAACAGGGCCAAGCTGGCGCCCATCAAGGCAAAGGCTGGGAGCAATTTACCGACGCGGTGATCCGGCAGGTGAATGAGCAGGACAAACCGAGCGTCTTTATGCTGTGGGGCAGCTATGCCCAGAAAAAAGCCAGCTTTATCGATCGCAATCGACATTTGGTGCTGAAAGCCCCGCACCCCTCGCCCCTCTCCGCGCATCGCGGTTTTTTGGGCTGTGGGCATTTTTCCAAAGCCAATGCGTTTTTGGCTGATCAGGGGAGTCAGCCCATCAATTGGCAACTTCCCGATCAGGTGGAAACGAGTTAGACTATTGGTCCAACCTTTTTTTGTTTTGAGACTCTGATGACTTATATCGACAGCTATTACAATGACACGCGCATAGAGATTGCGCCCTTCTCTGCCCTTGCCGAACATATCGAAGCTGATGTCTGCATTGTCGGCGCTGGCCTGGCAGGTCTGACAGCTGCACGTGAGTTGGCTGTGGCTGGCAGATCAGTCTGCGTGCTGGAAGCCGAGGAGGTGGGCTGGGGCGCTTCAGGTCGCAATGGCGGCTTTGTGTCGGATGGGTTTGCAGAAGGTATGCCGGCGCTCGAGAAAAAGCTGGGTAAAGACCACGCCAAACAATTGTTCCGCGTGTCGCAGGAAGGCACACAATATGTGAAGGACCGCATGGCGGGATTTGCGACGCCGCAGGTCCCCATGGGTCAAAACTGGATGGCAGTGGTGCGCCATGATGTGGGCGACGCCATGCTGCGCCATGCCGCGCAGATGAACGCTGAATATGGCGCGCAATATGAAGCCCGCAGCACGGCGGAAGTGCGGACATTGCTTAGGTCTGATACATACTATCAAGGGCTTGAAGATGGCAGCGCCATTCATATCCATCCGCTTAACTATGTGCTTGGGCTAGCGGACGATGCCCGTGCCCAGGGTGCGCAGATCTTTACCCATAGTCCAGCGGTCGATCTGCAAAAAATGCAAGCAGGATTTGAGCTGACCACAAAACAAGGCATGCGCGTTCATTGCGCCCAGGTGATTTTGTGCGGCTCCGCCTATTTGCATAATCTTTATCCCCGGATCGAAGGGGCCGTGCTGCCGGTGGCCACCTATGTGGTCACGTCCAAACCGATGGAAAACCTGCTGGCTGAGGCTATTCTTTATCGCGGCGCGATTTCCGATACCCGCCGTGCGGGGGATTATTATCGACTGGTGGATGAAGGCAAACGGCTTTTGTGGGGCGGGCGCATCACGACGCAAAAATCAGAACCCAAAAAGCTGGCCAATATGCTCAAAAATGACATCACGCGCATTTATCCACAATTAGATACCCTTGAAATCGATTATGCCTGGTCGGGTCTGATGGGCTATTGCGTGCATAAAATGCCGCTGTTGCGCGAGCTAGAGCCCGGAATCTGGACCGCCACTGCAACCGGTGGTCATGGGCTGAACACCACGGCAACCATAGGCAAGCTTGTAGCAGAAGCCGTAGCCGGACACTCGGATCGCTATAAGCTATTCGCCCCTTTCAAGGCCCGGTGGGGTGGCGGCATGCTTGGCCGGGCAGCGACGCAAATCGCCTATTGGGGCATGCAGTTACAGGATTGGCGGGAAGAGCGAGCATAAGTCACCTTGACCTTGCTTTCGGGAACAAAACCACCTTCAATGGCCAAAAAATTCTGGGAGGGATTTATATGCAGCGTGTGAAGTCTGCCCTTAAATGGGTCATCGCAGCGATTGTAATTATCGTGGTGGGGGCGATTGGTTTCTTACTTGTCGCGCCACCCGACTTGCTGCGTGTTGGAACAAACTACGCCGCGAAAATCGTTTGTTCCAACGTGTTTGTGGCAGACCGCGACCCCCAACAGGTTCTGCGCGAAGACGTTCAGGCCCCCGGACATCCGTTGCTCAAATATGTTCAAATTGACGTTGATCGAGACCGACAGCAGGTCACCGCCAGGCTGCTGGGCATTTTTGCGCCGGGCCAAGCGGTTTATCGCGCAGGATTGGGCTGTGCGTCCCTTCCTTCGGGGGACAAAACCCGGCTGGCGGATATCACCCTGAAACGGCCCGACTTTCAAAACTATGACGAAAATGCAATCTGGCCGATGGGCGATAAGGTCATTCAGTCAGACAATGCAGCACTTCAAATTATTCTAGATAATCCGACCTTGGTTGGCCCAAAGATGCGCGCCGTTGTGGTGGTCCACAAAGGGCGCATCGTTGCAGAACGGTATGGCAAAGGATTTGACGCCCAAACGCCGTTGGTGGGCTGGTCAATGACCAAAACCGTCAATGCTGCGCTCATTGGTGGTCTGTTAACCGAGGATTTCACCCTGAACAGCGCCGACTTATTGCCCGCTTGGCACAATGATCCGCGTGCCAATATCAGCCTGAAAATGCTGATGGCGATGGAGAGCGGCCTGGCTTGGAACGAGGATTATGGAGATGTGTCAGATGTGACGCGTATGCTGTATTTAACCGGCGACGCGGCCAAATTTGCGTCTGGTAAGGAATTGCAGGACGGACTTGGCAATGGCGAGTTTGAATATTCCTCAGGCACCAGTGTCATCTTATCACGGATTTGGCAAAATCAGCTGGGCACCAACTCCCTGTTTTGGCCGGATCGCGCCTTGTTCGGCCCCTTGAATATGCGCAGTGCTGTGTTTGAAACAGATGCCAGTGGCACCTTTATGGGGTCGTCCTATCTTTACGCCACCGCGCATGATTGGGCACGCTTTGGTCAGTTGCTGGCAGCGCGCGGCAAATGGCTGGGAAATGAAATTATCCCTGAAAGATTTTTTGACTTCATGGTCTCACCAACCCCGAAATCGGTCACACCTTGGGGAGAAAATGAATATGGCCAGGGTCAGCTCTGGCTGCATGGACCGCGCGGGGACACCCCAAATCAACTCAACCCGGACGCCGGCTATGATCTACCAAAGGATATGATCTGGATGCTGGGCCATGACGGACAATCTATTGCGATCAGTCCAGAGGCGCAATTGGTGGTGCTGCGCATGGGCCTCACCCCATCACGATGGAACTACAAGCCGCAACCTTTGGTGGCCGCGGTTCTCGAGGCGTTGTCGGACTAGGAATTGATTTTAATGTGTGCCGCCAGCGTGCCGTTTAAGATCGTCGCCTTTGTGGGCGGCGGCGGCAAATATCGCACGTTCCAGCGCCTCGATCATCTGCGCCAGAGGCAGATGTGGCAGGTCACCGGCCCCTTCCGGGGGGAGATTTTCTGTGGCCTGCGGCACATGGATAAAACCCGCCCGCATGCTGGGGCGGTGTTGGGCGCAATGGTGCATTAGGCCATACATCAAATGATTGCACACAAAGGTCCCCGCGCTGAATGAGATGCCGGCGGGCACCAAATGCGCCATTTCCTTCACCATCAAATTGATTGGCAGGGTGGAGAAGTAGGCATTGGGTCCGTTTTCGACCACCGGTTCGCCCATAGGTTGATTCCCCTGATTGTCGGCAATGCGATAATCATCAAAATTGATCGCCACCTTTTCGGGCGTAATGCCTTCGCGCCCGGCGGCCACGCCAAGCGCGACCACCATTTGCGGCTGATGCTCATCAATAAGCTGCTGCATGGCATTGATCGCGCCATAGCGCGCCACCGGCAAAATACCGCTGACAATCCGGTCGCTTTCGTGGGTTTCTCCGTCAAGCGCCCGCGCCAGTTGCTGCGCCGGATTGTGTTGTTCGCCCCCAAATGGTTCAAACCCGGTCAGCAATATTTTCATGATATGCCCTATTCGCTTAATCCACCCATAAGCACATATTTTAGCTCAAGATAGTCGTCGAGACCATAGTGGGAGCCCTCGCGGCCCAAGCCGGATTGTTTGATGCCGCCAAAGGGCGCTTCAACGGCTGAAGTGACGCCTTCATTGACGCCCACAATGCCGCATTCCAGCGCTTCGGCCACGCGCCAAACGCGCCCAATATCTTTGGAATAGAAATAGCCCGCCAGACCAAATTCGGAATCATTGGCTAGGGCAATGGCATCGGCTTCATCTTCAAATTTGATCACCGGGGCGACGGGGCCAAAAATCTCCTCGCGGAGCACCCGTGCATCACGGCTGACATCGCGCAAGATGGTCGGGTTATAGAATAGTTCGCCTTTATCACTTTTGCTGGCGCCAATGGTGGCGCTGGCGCCTTTATCGAGGGCGTCGCCCACAAGTTCTTCCACTTTCGCGACGGCGTCGGTGTTGATCAGCGGACCGAGCACCACGTCGTCTTCAAAAGCGTTACCGACCTTCAGCTCCGCTACTTTGGCGCTGAATTTTTCAACAAATTCATCGTAAATGCCGGCCTGCACATAGAGCCGGTTGGCGCAAACGCAGGTTTGGCCGGAATTGCGATATTTGGACATCAGCGCGCCGTCAACCGCCCGGTCCACATCCGCGTCATCAAACACAATAAAGGGTGCGTTGCCGCCCAGTTCCAGCGAAAGCTTTTTAATCGTGTCCGCGCCGTTGCGCATAATGATGCGGCCCACTTCAGTAGAGCCGGTAAAGGAAACTTTCGCCACATCCGCATGGGTGGTGAGCACCTCGCCTACCTCCTGCGCTTTGCTGGTGGTGACAATATTGATGACCCCTTTGGGGATCCCGGCTAATTCTGCCATATAGGCCAGTGCCAGCGCCGAGAGCGGCGTGTCCTCTGCCGGTTTGATCACAATCGGGCACCCAGCGGCCAATGCAGGTGCGGCCTTGCGCGAAATCATGGCATTTGGAAAGTTCCATGGCGTGATGGCCGCCACCACCCCCACCGGCTGCTTCATCACCAGAATGCGGGCATCACCTTTGTGGGTGGGCACAATATCGCCATATGCTCGGCGCGCCTCTTCGGCAAACCATTCAATATAGGCGGCCCCATATCGGATTTCGCCCAGTGCCTCAGCCAGTGGCTTGCCTTGCTCAGTGGACAGAAGTTCGGCCAGCGCCTGTTCATGTTCAATCACAATGTCGAACCAACGGCGCATGATCTGGCAGCGTTCCTTGGCAGTCTTGGCAGCCCAAGGCTTAAAAGCGGCCTTTGCGGCGGCAATCGCCTGTTGTGCATCTTGTGCAGAGCAATCACTGATGCTGGTGATCACCTCACCGGTGGCTGGATTGGTGATTTCGAAGCGATCGCCACCGCTGCCCTCAACCCATTCGCCATTGATAAATGCGTGCTGCTTTAAAACCGTTTTGATCGACATATTACCCCTGCTTATGCAAACTGTCACGGACTGCAATCCTTCTCATGAAACGGCAGGCTAGCGCCTCACTTTATCAGTGTCATTAATCAAATGGCCGTTTTATATGATCATTTTGAATATCTTGGTCACAAATATTGATGGTTTGGGTCGATTCATCAATAGGCGCGCAGTTTGGGACAGTAGGGGCAGCCCGTTTCCAGATCACAGGGCATGATTTGACAATCGATTGGAGCGTTGGCCATTTCCCAAAGACGCCACAATTTTGACCGTCGACCGGATTTCACGACAATCAACGCATCGGTTTGCTGTTCCAATCTATGGTGAACTTCAACAATATCGTTGCAGGGCACAATTTCACAATGATCAAATTCGTTCTGAAGTTTCTGGGCGGCCCGGAATGCGCCATCAACGCCGATAATCATGTCGCAGTGCGGGGCAACAGCGCGCATGATTTGTCGATAAGCGCGGGACCCTGTACTCCCCGTATCAGATACTTGGCCCAACACGAGGACAATTTTGCCGTTTTTGATTTGGATAAGGTCTGTCGCAAACAATTTTGTAGCCCAATATGGCGCTTTAAATGCATCCATCAAATAGGTCTGGCCAGAGGGCGATTGATGCACGCTCATATGATTCATCATCGGCTCGAGTTCGGCCAGTTTTCTTATCGCCGGCTCCAACGGCAAGCCTTTAGCGTGAATGGCTGCAAGGGCCGCCAATATGCTGGTCAACAGCAGACTACCTACAAATTTCGTCGCTACATCAAACTGCTTTTGGCCCACAAACAGCTTGAACTGCAGTCGAGATTGCCAATCGGCAGTGATAATCTTCGCGCGAATTTGAGCATCACTGTTCAGGCCATATGTGACGATGTTGCTTCGGCCTTTGCACCGCGCGGCCAAGCCAGCCAGATGTTCGTCATCTATGTTTAAACATGCGACGCCATCAACCTTTAGCGCGGAGATCAGCTTGGACTTTTCGTCCAAAATCGCCTGTTCAGTGCCAAATGCAGAAATATGATCGCCCCCGATGGTCGTGAGAATCGCGATATCTAATGGAATATCTTTAATGACATAGTCCAGATATCCGGGTTCGCCACCAGATATCTCTTGCACCCATGTTTGGTTTGGTCGTTCCAGCTTTCGCAAACCTCGATAGACCCAGCGTTTGGTGTTGTTGCCCAACCCCGAGTGAACATCCTCTTGATATGCTTCAGCCAACAATTCCGAAAGAAGTTTGGTGGTCGTGGATTTACCGCAACTGCCTGTAATGCCAATCGTATAGGGCTCAAGCCTTTCCAGTTTGCGCACTGCATTGGAGCGCTCATATCCACCCACCAGCCGGAAATAGTAGGGCTCGAGCCGTTCGGCCAGCTTCAAATTGAGTTTCTTTATCGAGATCGACATGGAACAGACCACCCGATGGAGAGTTCAGTAGTTGAACTAATTCGTTGGATATTTAACCTCAACGATTATGATCCAAAAGTAGATACCCATCGTTGATTAAATGAAAGTGAGTTCATTATGGCACGCAAAATACTGATTTGGGTGATTTTTTATCTTGGCACAATTGTCGCCGCCAGCAGCGCGGCGCTTTGGGAAATTCAATCCTACTATTTTGCGCTGGAGCAGCCCTTTTTTGCGCCACCGGCTTGGCTTTTTGGCCCGGTCTGGACCATTCTTTATATTTTTGTCGCCACCATCGGCTATCGCATTGTGATGTTGCCGCAAAGCGACATCAAACCGGTTCTGATCGCTCTGTGGACTTTGCAATTTGCTCTGAACACCATTTGGACACCCAGTTTCTTCGGCGCGCAGAATCTCGGCATCGCGCTCATCTATATCGGTGCGCTCGATATTGTGGTGCTGATCAGTATGGCCTTGCTGTGGACGCGGGATCGCATCAGCTTCTGGCTGGCCCTGCCCTATATGGCCTGGATCGGCTTTGCCACCGCATTAAATGCGGGCTTCTTCCTCCTCAATTAGTCAACGTTCCTCCTCACCTCCGGCCCGCCATCATGGCGGGCCTTTTTTTGCCCTACCATCAATTGACTTTCATTAATTAAAGTAATACTTGAATTTACGTACTTTAAGGAGTGTTTTCATGTCCCCCAAAGCCGTCTCGCGACTGGCGCGTATTTTATCGGTCCTCTTGTCGATTGCGATTTATGTCATCCCCATCATGATCGCGCTGTTGGTTCTGTTTGGCGATACACTCAAATTGGCCTTGCTGGGCAATCAGGTGCTTGACGTTCAAGCCGATGAATTTACACCGGCCATACGTATCGTGCTGGGCGTGTTTGCTGCGGGTTATCTGGTGCCGCTATTGGTTGGCTTTGCCGGTTTGCGCCAAACCTTTAGAGAAGCCGCCGCCGCCCGCTGGTTATCCGAGGCTTCGGTGACCGGTTTCCGCCGCTTTGCCTGGGCCAATCTGGCCGTGGTCTGCTATGAGATTTTCGGCGGCGTGTTTCTGGTCACCTATGTTAAATTGCAGCAAGTTCCCAACCAGATCTCTATCATCTTTCAGGTGACGTTTGACACCTATTCCACCCTGTTTATTGCGCTGGCTATGCTTGTTGTGGCACACATCTTCGCTGTGGGTCAGGCGGCGCACGAAGAGAATCAAGGGTTTGTATAGGCGGATTTATGCCCATAATTGTCAATTTGGATGTGATGTTGGCCAAGCGCAAGATGCGCCTGAAAACCCTTGCCGACCGGGTGAAACTGAGCGAGCAGAATCTGTCGATGATCAAGACCGGTAAAGCCAAGGGCATGCGCTTTGAAACCCTTTCTAAGATTTGTGATGTTTTAGAGTGTCAGCCTGGCGATTTGCTTGAATATGTGCCGGAAACCGACGAAGAATAGAGTCGCTTCTCACATGGATTTGAACGGCAAGCTGCCGGAATTTCAAGGTATTTAACCAAAATCAATTGCAATCGTTAATAGGTTCGCGTTATTGCATATATGGTCGCGAAAAAATATCTCATCAATTGACCTGCGTCATGTTGCCGGATCGCTTGCGTGGTATTTTGCGACTAAGTTGGCCTTATGGTTATGGCCAACACGGGCATGAAATAAGGGGACGAGTTGATGGATTATCGCGGACTTTTTGAAGACGCCATCGACACACTACGTCGTGAAAAACGCTATCGTGTATTTGCTGATCTGGAACGGGTTGCGGGCAAGTTTCCACGCGCCGTGTTCCGGGACGCTGCGGATAATGCGCGGGAAATCACGATCTGGTGCTCCAATGATTATTTGGGCATGGGCCAGAATGAAAAAGTGATCACCGCCATGCAGGAAACAGCTGGCAAGCTGGGCGCTGGCGCTGGCGGCACCCGCAATATTTCCGGCACGAACCGCCCACTGGTTGAGCTTGAGCGCTCGCTCGCCGACCTGCACAAAAAAGAAGCGGCTTTGGTGTTCACCTCTGGCTTTGTGTCCAACGAGGCGGCAATTTCAACAATTGCGCGGCTGATCCCCAATTGCCTGGTGCTGTCTGACCAATTGAACCATGCTTCCATGATTGCGGGTGTGCGCCAGTCTGGCATGGAAAAGAAGATTTTCCGCCACAATGATATGGCGCATTTGCGCGAATTGTTGGAAGCGGCGGGCAAAGATCGTCCGAAATTGATTGTGTTCGAATCAGTATATTCTATGGATGGCGATGTGGCGCCGATCAAAGAAATCGCCGATCTGGCCGAAGAGTTTAACGCCCTCACCTATATTGATGAAGTGCATGCGGTGGGCATGTATGGCCCCCGCGGCGCTGGCATTTGTGAGCGCGAAGGGCTGATGGATCGCATCGATATTATTGAAGGCACCATGGCGAAAGCCTTTGGCGTGATGGGCGGCTATATCACCGCCAGCCAGCCGATTGTGGATGCGGTGCGCTCCTATGCCTCTGAGTTTATTTTCACCACCGCTTTGCCACCAGCATTGTGCGCCGCGGCCCGTGCGTCCATCGATCATTTGAAGCAATCAAATGTGGAACGTGAAGGCCAGCAGCGCCAGGCCCAACGGACGAAAGAGATTTTGACCGAAGCCGGCCTGCCCGTGATGCCGACAGAAACCCATATTGTGCCGCTGATTGTGGGCGAAGCCCGGGGCTGCAAAGCCGCCAGCGATATGCTGCTGGAAAAGCACAATATCTATATTCAGCCGATCAACTACCCCACTGTGCCGAAAGACACAGAGCGGCTGCGGATCACCCCAACACCATTGCACAATGATGAGATGATCTTTGAATTGCGCGATGCTCTGTTGCAAGTGTGGGATGTGCTGGGCTTACCCAAGAATATCGATACATCGCAGCTCACTGCCCAAGCGCTCAATTCAGGTGATCTGGTGCTGCCAACGATTGGGGGCTAAGCCTCTACTCCCGCGCGGACGCGCTTAGCGCTTTTAACACAGACATGGTTTGTGCCGTTTTCTCAACCGGCACAAACAAATGGTCATGGTAAAATGCCGAGACCACATTTGAGCTGATCCCATTCAGGGTGAGCGCCGATGAAATGGCGTCCAAAAATCCCACAGCTTCTAAAGCCGAGTGAATTTGCAGCGTGATGCGCTGGCAGCGAAAGGTTGCGTCATAGCCTTCTGCATCAGCTTCTTTGAGGATGTAGGTTGCCCCCTCCTCCTCATCAAAGCGCATCAACGCCTTTTCCTCCAGCGCATGATCCCGCGCCGTAAGGGTTAGGAACACCCAAATTTGCTCATCCAATTGCGGCGTCATCTCCGCCAGCAACGTGTTTAGATCTGTTTCACCTTTAGGAGAAGGGTCGGACATAATACCTTCGCTTTCGATTGGGTCAGGTCGTCCTGAAAGAAGTTCAGAAGTGGGCCGTCCCACAAACCGAACTTAAAAACACAAATTTCAAAGCGCAAGAAAAAAGGCGACCCGATCAAGGGCCGCCAGTTAACCTCACTTGAGGGGGGACGTTCAGCTTGTCAGAACGATACGCACCAAATCGGCTGTGTTGCGGGCGCCGAGTTTTTCCATCACCCGGGCGCGATGCACTTCGATGGTCCGGGGGGAGATGCCAAGTTCGCGGCCAGCCTCTTTGTTGGATTGGCCGTTGGTGATCAATTGCAGCACCTCGCGTTCCCGCGGGGTGAGTTGGCTAAAGCCGCGCACTTCGACGGGGCGATGGGAGCCGGATTGTACCGCGCCGATATGCACATGACGCTGCAGCGCCTGGCGCACGGACCGCACCAGATGTTCGGTATCGATCGGTTTGGTGATCACATCCGCCGCGCCCACTTTCATGGCATCCACGGCCCCACCGATATTTTGCGACTCGGTAAGCATAAATATGGGGGCGCCGGTGCGCATATTTTTAAATCGCGCCACGGTGGGCAAGCTGTCTTCTTCGCCCACACGCATATTGATAATCACCACATCGGGTATTTTGCGCTCGATAGAGCCTAGAAACTCGGCAATGGAGGTGGCGGCGCTGGTCTGAAAGCCTTCCAAGCGGAACAGCACGCCTAGGGCTTCACAGGTGGCCGGGTCCGCGTCAACTATTTTGACCAGCAGGTCGCGGTTTAAGGCATTGGGATAATAGATGTTATTGGTCATCATCCCGATCCTTTAGGAAAAAAAGCTTGTAACGGCGGAAGTGTAATGATCACCATCATGTTCTGCCCCAAATTGGAATTAAGTATGAATTCAATGCTTTAAAATACGCAGCATTGCACTATTCGTAATTATGCTTGGTCGTAAACGCTTGCCTAGTCCGGTCAAGTCCTTAGGTAAATTATCATAGATATTATTCCTAAATGTGTGACTTATTTCCTTTATAGGTTTATTTTCCTATTTCTCGTATCACAACTCTTGGTTGTGTGCAAGCGCATCGAGAACAACCTGTTGCATGGCGCTTTGCCCTTCAGGGCGAATTGGCTATAACAGGCAAAACAGCTTGGGAGCGGGCATGGCCGACAGCAAGAATCACAAATGTGACGAATCCGCTTTGCGGTTGGCAGTGGAGCATTTGGGCCAGGGTATTGCTGTGTTTAATCAAGACCGCCTGCTCGACATGTCAAACGATCAATTTCAAACCATTCTGGATTTGCCCGGCTCGCTATGTGTGGGTGGCACCTCGTTGGCCGATGTTGTGCGGCATTTGGCCGAGCGCGGCGATTATGGCGAGGGCGACGTGGCCGAATTGGCTCAAGCCCGGTTGGATGAAATTGAGCGAAATTCTTCCGGCCATTTGGAGCGGTCCGGGCCGAATGGCCAATATCTCGAGGTACGCACGCATCGCCTGCCCAATGAGGGGCTAGTGATCAGCTACACCGATATTTCCGCCCGCGTTGCGGCGGAGCGCGAATTGGCGCAGGTCAATCAATCGTTGGAAAAGCGGGTGCAGGAGCGCACCAAGGCCCTCACACACTTGAACACCGAGCTGGAACGCGCCCGCGCCAAAGCCGATGCGGCCAATCTGGACAAGACCCGCTTTCTGGCCGCCGCCAGCCATGATTTGCTACAGCCGTTGAACGCGGCGCGGCTTTACACCTCCACCATGGTGGAACGGGCCCATGGCACCGACCTGGCGCGCCTTGCCGCAAATGTGGATGATGCGCTGGTTGCGGTGGAAGACATCATGTCAGCGCTGCTCGATATTTCCCGCGTCGACAGCGGCGCTTTAAAGCCGTCCATTTCTGCTTTCTCTATTCGTGAATTGCTGAAGAAGGTTAAGGTGGAGTTTGAACCGGCGGCGACCGCCAAAGACATCAATTTGCGATTGGTGGGTGCCGACGCCATGGTGAGCACAGACCGGCGCATGGTGGCGCGCGTGCTGCAAAATCTGGTCTCCAACGCGATCAAATATACTGCGAAGGGCGGCGCGGTGCTGGTGGGATGCCGCAAACGCGGCAACCGCATCCGGCTGGATGTGATTGATAATGGCATCGGCATCGATAAAGACCAGCATTCTCTAATATTTACCGAGTTTTCTCGGCTGGAGCCGGGCGCCCGCATTGCCCAAGGGCTGGGCCTAGGCTTGTCGATTGTGCAACGCTTCGGCCAGGCGCTTAATTTGGACGTCGAACTGGACAGCGTGCCCGGGCGCGGTTCGCGCTTTTCGATCTATTTGCCGCCTGCCGCCGACGCACCGCCACCCCCACCCGCCAAGGCCGCGACCCCGCCGCAACATGGCGGCTCCATGCAGGGCAAACAGATTTTGTGTGTGGATAATGAGCCAGACATTCTAGAAGCCATGAAGGCGCTGCTGGACGGTTGGGGATGCGATGTGCGTGTGGCACGATCGCTCAAGCAGATATCGCAACTCGATCTGTTGGAAGGCTGGGTGCCCGATATTGTGTTGATGGATTATCATTTGGATCAATCCTCAGGGCTGGACGCCATCCAATGGCTGCGCCAGACCGTGGGGGGCCATTTGCCCGCCATTCTGATCACGGCGGACCGCAGCGCACAGGTGCAAAATCTAGCGGAAGAACGCAATGTCTCGCTGCTGCCCAAACCGCTTAAACCCGCAGCCCTGCGCGCCCTGATGTCGCGATTGGATTAGGATTGGCCATGGCTGATTGGATTTTTCTCATCTGCTATGCGTTGATCATTGGACATGAGCTCGACGCGATCAAGCAAAAGGAATGGCGGATTTTCCCCGGCACCAATCTGCTGCCCGACCAGCTCGGCTTTCAGGTTTTTACGGTCCTGCATGTGCCGCTCTTTGTGGTGTTGAACTGGCTGTTTTTCCTCACCAATGCACAGATGATGGCCACGGCCAAGTTCTGGTTCGCCCTGTTCGCCATCGCCCATATCGGCGCCCACTGGCTCTGCCGCAACCACAAAGAATATCGGTTTAACACCCCCTTGTCCCAGTTTCTGATCTGGGCACCAGGCGTGTTTGGCGCGCTTTATTTGGTGATTTAGGCCCCGGCAACCGCTTCGATTTGTCCCTGCTCCAGCTTGGAGGCCACGATCACGGCTTGGGTGCGGCTGTCGACATTCAGCTTTTGCAAGATGGCGGAGACGTGCGCCTTCACGGTGGCCTCGGAAACGCTCAGCTCATAAGCGATCTGTTTATTCATCAACCCGTCTGAAAGCATCATAAGCACGCGCACTTGCTGTGGCGTCAGGGTGGACAGGCGTTTGGTGTATTCCGCGATTTCAGCTTGCGCGTCATCAAAGGTGAAGCCATCTGGCACCCAGATGCCGCCGTCCAGAACGGTTTTCATGGAGGTTTGGATGGCATCAGCATTGGTGGATTTCGGCAAAAAGCCGGAAGCACCGAGATCGATGGAGCGCGACATGGTTTGCTGGTCATCGCTGGCGGAAACAATCATCACCGGAATATCGGGATATTGTGCCCGCACCAGCAACAGGCCGGAAAAGCCGCGCACGCCGGGCATCGCTAGATCAAGCAACACCAGATCGCAATCGCGATTTTGTTCCAGAAGCCCGGTCAGGGCTTCAATATCGCCAGCTTCTTCAATGGATGCGTCGCCGAATTGGGTTTCGATGGTTTGCCGCAATGCTGCGCGAAACAGCGGATGGTCGTCGGCGATGATAATGCGCATTTGTGCCATTTATTTATCCGGTTGGTCCCGATTATTTTGGTTTAGCTGACAATTACCCGGCAAACAAGTCGCCTTTTGCCCAGCTTGTCATGCATCCGTCACAAAAATCTTAAAGCCGGGTCAGTCGTCTGTCAGCCCACCATCCACCATGCCGGCGATAATCTGCTCCACCCGCTCAAGCTCCGCCAGGCTCATTTCAATGGATTCCCGGCGCTGTTTCAGCAACAGCCGCTGCGAGCGGATTTTATTGAGCGCCTCGCGCATCTGCCGATCATTGCCGTCGCGCAATTCATAGCTTTCCAGGAAATCCTGAATTTCGCGAATGGTCATGCCGATCTGCTTGCCATTCAAAATCAGGCGCAGCTTGGTGCGATCTTTTTTGGAATAGAGGCGCTTTTGGCCCACCCGCTTGGGCTTGAGCATGCCCTTATCTTCATAAAAGCGCAGGGCACGGTGGGTGATGCCGAAGAAGTCCGCCAAATCGCCGATGGTATAGACATATCCGGCTAGATTTTGTGTTTCGTTCATATCATCGCGGGTCGAGTTCGACATGGTCATGGCCTGTTTGATTGTCTTAGCCCGATTCCGGCCAAATGGGGTCTGTTGCCTTTATGGCATGACTGCAAAATCTTAACAAACACTTGTTGCGAGATGCCTTGAAAGTCAAAAAAATCTACCAAAAATGAGCGAATTTTCTCAATTTGCGGCGATTTTTGACCCAAATTAACAGCTTCTTTACCAAGACTGTTAAATGGTATGGGCGTTCGAGAACTCAAACATGCGTGTTGATTTGCCTGCACGCGACATGGATAGAAAATGCCAAACCGCCGGTTCCCTACGCAAACATACTCTTCCGATCAGCAAGCGCCTTCGCGTAACGCGGAGTGGGATGCGCTGAAGGGTGAGCTCGAAGGTTTGCTGGATCACGTGCATGGACAAATCGCCGAATATGAGCATAAGCAGCAACGCGAGGTGCGCGAGGACCATCTCGAACCTGTGCGCCGCTACGGCACCGACGACGGGGCGCAGCATTTCATGCAACAGGCCCCCTCACCCCAAGAGATGAACGATCAGGATTTGCGCCGACAAGACGCGTTGCGGCAGGTGCAATCTGCCGTGGCCCGCATGGACCGCAAGCAGAACATGCAGCCCGCCAGCATGCGACATGATGACGGCGAAAGTGGCAATGCGCGACTGGACCGTGCCGTGGCACAAATTCGGGCGCGGCAAGATCAAATTCGTCCGAATATTCGGCGGCAAGACAATGAACCAAGGCTAAATGGTCCCGCCCCGCAGCAAAAAGAACGAGAGTTGGCACCGATCGATCCACCTGCTTATGTGCATGAAATTATGCAAGGCATGGAGGGTTTGCACCGCAGCGTGCGCGATCTGGCCAATCAGAGCTTGAAACAGGACCCGCAGCACTATAGTGCCAATTTCAACCAAATTGAGAAGCGCATCAGTGCTTTGGGTGACCTTATCCAACGGCACAGTGACCCGGCGCTCGACGATGTGGGCGCGCGGTTGGATGACCTGATGAATTCCACCCAGCGTCTGGCTGAAATCCAGATCAAGCAGCTGGCCCAACTCGAGGAATTTCGCGAAAATAGCCAGTCCCCAGCGATTAATATCGAGGGGCTGGAAAATGGCATTCATAATCTTTATGAGCGGCTGGATGCGCTGGAGCGCACCGCTGGGGCGCCCCCCAAAGAGCTCGACACCATCGCTCGATCTGTTGCGGGCATCGCCAGCGCGGTTGGGCATTTGCAAGATGAATCCATGGCGCAAAAATTGCCGGAAATTTATGCCCAGTTGCAGGAAATCGGCGAGCGGATCTCAACGTTGGATGATAAACACTCCACGCGCGTGACCGACCATATTCGCCGCGAGATGCAAGGTGTGCGCTCTGAGGTGACCGGGGCGCTTGAACCGCGTTTCGACTCTATTGAGGCCCGGCTTGAAGGTTTGCAGGAAAATTTAATCCAACCGACATTGGAAGTTGCCCAGCCGGATTTAAGCGAACTGCACGCTATTGAGCAGCGTTTAAACGACGCCATTTCCAGTTTGGATTCGGTGCGTGATGCTTCAACAGCATCACTGACGCCGCAAAACAATGAAGACGTTTTGAGCGCGCTTACATCTATGGAAGATCGGCTCAATGCCGCCATCGATTCCATTGATCGGGCACAGCAGGACCGCAGTGCCCCCGCAGATAATTTCTATCGCAGCTTGAAAGGCATGGAAGACCGGATCATTGACGCTATCCAGTCCTTGCAAGGCGCACACGAACCACCGCAAACTCAAGACGCACCGGCAATTGATCTTGAGGGCTTGAAGGCAATTGAGGCTGGATTGACCGCGCAGCTTGAGGCGCTTGATGCCAAATTGCAAACGATGTCCGCTCCGGCAGCAAAGCCAGCTCACGCCGAGGCCTTAGCCGAACTTCCATCTAATGATCCAGCCTGTCAACTTGCCGCCTGGGACGCAGCGGCCGAAGCCGATGCGCCAGCGCCGCACGCGGCCAACATCGAGCCATCGCACAACGAGACGGCTGTCGCCCCCTCATTTGAAGAGGCCATAGGCAGCGCGCCGACAGATGAAGATCAAGGTTCTGATGCGCCCGTTGGGCTGGGATTTGCGGACATCGCCGCAGATGAGGAGACCCACGACACGGCAGAGCGGTCTGACGGGTACACTGAAGCCAGCGCAGCTGAGTTGACTTCTCCAGAGACAGCTGCGCCACATTATGAGCCGCCCGTGTTAAAGGATCAGGACACACATGTTCCGACACCTGCCGATGCACCCGTGGAAGATACACCGGCAACGTCGGCGCAGGAAGATGTCCCCCGTCCCCGTTCGGCTTTCGATACGGAGACAACCGGTTACGATGATGGCCCCCGCTCTTTGAGTGATCTTTATGATGGGAACGCACCTGCACCTTCTGCTTCAGATACGGCAAACTCGGCGTCGTTCGGCAGTGAAGGCATGGCTTCTCAGCCCCATTCATCGACTGCTGCTGACAGGCCAGAAGGTCAAGCTCAGGATGACACTCTTCACCAAGCCCGACAAAGCTTTATTGCGGCCGCGCGCAGCGCTGCTGTGGCGAAAAACGATCCACAGGAACAAGCCACTAGTCTGCTGGGGCGCGCGTTTGCTCGCATTAAGGCCGGTAAAGACGAAAAAGAAACATCGCAATCTGCAGAACCAACAATTGAACGTCCGGCAGCGGCCCCTCTAAACGGCAGCAAAAACCATCTGCACGAGGCCAGTGAAAATCTTCAAGACGATGTTGAGGAAATGGAAGTTGCCGCCGAGCAGCGCCGTAAGCGCTTCATGATGCCGTTCACCGGCAAGAAGAAAGATGAAGAAGCGGCACCGGCACCAGAGGCAGAAAAAATCGAGCGCCCCAAGAGTGCTTTTGACGATGAACATCAAATCTCACTGGACGGTCACCCAGACCATCGTGACGCGCTTGATGAGACGGCACCGGATGAGGAAGAGGCGCAAGAAAGCTTTCTGAGCCGTCACCGGCAGCCGATCTTGCTGGGCGCATCAATCGTGGCGATCATTGCCATGACGGTCAATCTGATCAACCAAAATTCAAGCGACAAGAATGCGGCGACCACTGGTGCGGCCCCGTCCATCTCCGAACCGGCCGACGCAGATGTGTCAGCGCTTGGCGACGCATCTGCCCCACGCCAAATTGATATGACACAATCGCCGGCAATCGAAATTGGCGAGTTGGCTGCCCTCACAGACCAGAACACCTTGGCCGATCAGGATGTAGGCTTGGTCCCGCCGCATGCGGACGGCGTGGACAGCGATTTGACCACAGCATCTATCTCCCCCGAGCCCATTAAAACTGAACAAGAGGAACTTGTTCCCGAAGTTGGCCCCGAGGGATTGCGCATGGCTGCTGCAGGCGGTGATGTGCGGGCCCAGTTTGAAATGGGGGCCATCCTGATGGAAGGTCAAGTTGTTCCCAAGGATTCTCAAGCCGCCAGCAAATGGTTTGAACAGGCCGCTGCAGCCGGTTATGCCCCGGCACAATATCGCTTGGCCGCCGCTTTTGAACACGGTATTGGCGTCAAACAGAATATCGATCAAGCCAAAGAATGGTACAAACGGGCCGCCGAAAACGGCAATCGGATGGCTATGCACAATTTGGCCGCGCTGTTTGCATCCGCAGACGCAAATCAGCAGGATTTCTCCAAAGCCAGCGTCTGGTTTGAGCGCGCGGCCAATCAGGGCGTTGTTGACAGCCAGTTTAATCTGGGCATGCTTTATGCCCGCGGCCTCGGCGTCGAACAGGATTTGGGCAAATCCTATTTCTGGTTTGCGCTGGCAGCTCTGCAGGGCGATCAGGACGCGAAGGGGGCACGGGATGATGTGGCCCGCTCTATTGACGCGGCGCAGATGCAGGACCTGAAGGATCGCGTGGCCAATTGGCAGCCTGAAAAGGTCGCGTTGGGGGCAAATTATGCGCCAATCGGCACTTGGGATCCGGCGTTTGATCCCGGCCCGGCTATTGAGAAAAAAGAAGTGGTTTTGGGCGTGCAAACCGCATTGCTGAAACTCGGCTTTTCTGTTGGTCAACCGGACGGGATGATGGGCCCGAAAACCGAAGACGCAATCCGCGGATTTGAACGGGCGCTGGGCATGAATGAAAGCGGCGCAATCAATCCACGTCTGATGGCCATTTTGAGCAGCCAGCCCATTTAATCTTGCGCCGAATGGCATGTGATTTAAAAATTCGAACCAAATCTTGGTTCAGCCCAATTGACAGGCTGACATAGTGCGGCCTACACCGGGCGCACATCAATTCACCAAATGGGTGTTTATCGAATTTTAGGATCACCGTCTCGTGCAGCTTTATTTGCCCATTGCTGAACTCTCGCTCAACCTGTTTATGCTGGTTGGATTAGGGGGCGCTGTGGGCTTCCTCTCCGGTCTGTTTGGCGTTGGCGGCGGTTTTCTGCTCACCCCCATGTTGATCTTTTCCGGCATTCCTGCGCCCGTGGCCGTGGCGTCAGTAACGGGCCAAGTTGTGGCCGCGTCCACCTCTGGCGCACTTTCATATTGGCGACGGGGCGGCATCGATTTGAAGTTGGCGCTGTTTCTGATCGTATCAGGTGTCTGCGGCGCCTTTCTAGGCGTATGGACTTTCGGTCAGTTGCGCAGCGCGGGCCAGCTCGATCTGGTGATTTCACTGGGTTATCTGATCTTTTTGGGGTCCATTGGCACTCTGATGCTGATTGAAGCAGTGCGTTCTATCATCAAACATCGACAGCAGGGCGATAGCCGCCCCACCAAATTGCCCGGCAAGCATAATTGGGTGCATGGCCTGCCCTTTCGGGTGCGGTTCAAGCGCTCTAATCTGTATGTCTCAATCTTTCCTGTTATTTTGATTGGCGGGGGCATCGGTTTTCTGGGCTCATTGTTGGGCATCGGCGGAGGGTTTATTCTGGTGCCCGCGCTGATCTATCTGCTGCGCGTGCCCGGCTCCATTGTGATCGGCACCTCCTTGCTGCAGGTCTTGGCCATTATGGCCGCCACCACCATTTTGCACGCAGTCAATTCGCAAACCGTCGATATTGTTCTGGCCTTCACGTTGATGACCGGTTCTGTGATCGGTGCCCAGTTTGGGGTGTCGGCCGGTCAATATCTGCGCGGCGACCAATTGCGCGCCCTTTTGGCCCTCATCGTGTTGGCGGTTGCCGTGCGGTTTGCCCTGTCATTGCTGCTCACCCCGAGTGATCCCTTCTCTGTCGCGGTCCTTTCAAGTGTGGGGGGTGGATGATGCGTTTGCTTCTGGCGCTTTTCACATTGGCTGTAATGACGGTACAGGCCTCTGCGCAACGCCTGGTGATGTCGACGTCCGAACCCGTGGTCTCTATCAGTTCTAACTTTGCTGGAGACACCATCACGATTTTCGGCACGATCGAGCCAGATATCGGGTTCGAACATGATCAGGTGACCAATAATTACAATATTGTCATCTCCATCAAGGGGCCGGCCGGCACTTATGTGGCGCGGAAGAAGACGCACCAATATGGAATTTGGCTCAATGGCGAGCAGGAGGCCTTTGAAGGCTTTCCATCCTATTTTGCGCTGGTCTCCAGCGCACCACTGGAGAAAATTGCAGATGCGGGTGTGCTCAGTGTCAATGGGTTGGCATTTGACAGTTCGCCGCATATTCGGCCAGTCAGACGCACCCAGAATACCGATGTGTTTGCCCAACAGCTGATCCGACTGATGAAAAAGCGCGGGCTTTATTCATTGGACGAGCATGGGGTGCAGTTTCTTTCTGACACCTTTTTTTCCGCCCGCATTGCCCTGCCAGCGCACGTGCCCAATGGCACTTATCTGGCCAATACTTATGTATTTCAAAATGGCGAGTTGATCGACAATGCCCCCCAACGCTTCACGGTGCGCACCGTTGGCTTTGAACGGTTTGTTGCCAATAGCGCCAAAGAATATTCTTTGATTTATGGCGTGGTTTGCGTCATTCTGGCCATATTCACCGGTTGGTTGAGCGGGGTTGTTTTTAGGAGATAATATGTCTCTTCCCATTTTTTGGTCGCGCACGGTTTCCTTGGCCGCCCTGGCGGGCTGGGTACCTTTTGCCACAGGATTTGTTCTTGTCATTTTTCCGGGCCTGTCCCCGGTTGATCCGGTTATTTTTGAGCGGGCTCTGCTTGGTTATGGCGCCCTGATTCTGTCGTTTCTGGGCGGCGTTCGCTGGGGGATACGGCTACAGGGCGGTGCGGGCAGCGACCTGACTTATATCGTGGGCATATTTGGCTCCGTTGCCGGGTTTATCACTTTGCTGCTGCCGCTCACCATTGGGCTGTTGATCCTCACTGTCGGATTCGGCATTCATGGCGTGTGGGATGTTTGGTCCGGCATTCGCGGGCGCGTGCCGCCCGCCTATGCCCGGCTACGATTGGTGATGACCTGGCTCGTGTGCATCACGCTCATTCTCATTTTGATTGCACGGATCATAGTCAACCTATGATGGGCTGTCGGGTCAGGCTCGCTACGAAGCGCGATGCCATTGCCCTTCAGGACATTTACACCCATCTTCACCCGGATGATCCAAAAATCAATGAAGATCAGTTTGAGCAGGAATTGGAAGCGCTGCTGGCAGATCCGGACCGGATGATCATCGTGGCCGAGCTGGATGGCATTATCGTTTCCAGCTGCACCCTTTTTATTCTGCCCAACCTCACCCGGGGCAACCGCCCGATAGCGCTGATCGAAAATGTGGTGACCCACAAACAATATCGCCGCACGGGCTTAGGCAAAAAGGTATTGCACGATGCGTTTGACCGCGCTGAAGCGGCTGGTTGTTATAAGGTCATGCTGCTTACAGGCAGCCAGACCGAGGGTACGCATCACTTTTACCAAGAGGTCGGCCTAAAGCCAGACAAAACCGGCTACCACAAACGGCTTTAGCCTTTGACCAGATATTTGGCGCTCACAGGATAAATCTGATCGCGGCCAATGGCATAAATCCGCATCTGGTCTTTATTGAGCACCGGCTTGAAGGCCGGGTTCAACACATTGAGATTGCCGGTGGAAACGCCATATGAGGGCATGATCAGCCGATCATCATCACACACAAAGCAGGGCCGCTTGGTGGACCGCCCATTGATGCGGATGCGGGCGCCCGGGTGCAAATGACCGGCGATTTGCGGCGCGAACTTTGCGTCCGGTTCGTGTGAGAGGGTCAGGCCATCCATAAACAATTCATCACAGCAATGGCCGCCCAGATCATGGGCACTCGGGTCATGATTGCCTGCAACCCAAATCCACTCATAATGCGCGACGAAACTGGCCACCAGCTCCCGATCATGCGGCAACAAGGTGGTGGTGCCTTCATCGCGGTGGAAACTGTCACCCAACGAGAAGACGCGGGTTGCGCCGGTCAGGTTCAAGTCGCGTTCCAATTTCGCCAGGGTGGCCTTTGTGTCGTAGGGCGGGAAAAACTGACGCGATCTGGCAAAGGAGGACATTTTTTCCAAATGCAAATCCGCCACCAAAAGCGCGTTCTGGCTGGGCCAGAACAATGCGCCCGACAGCAGCGGCACAAAATCCTGGCCGCCAAAAGTGAAACTTAACGCATCTGTTTTTTGCTGTGCGGCCAAACTCATTTTAGCGCCATCCGATATTGCACAATCCGCCCTATTTCTTCGAAGCCAAGTGCCTGATGTGCCTTTTGGCTGTTGGTGTTGCGAAGTTCAGCATCTGAGCCGAGGTGCGGATAATTTTTGGCCTTGGCCCAATCAATTGCCCGCTGCACCAGCGCTTTGCCCACGCCTGTGCCACGATAATTTTCATCGATATACCAGCCTTCCATATAGGCCACTGGCCCATCATAACAGCCATCAGCATAGGATCGCTCGCTAATTTCGACAAAGCCGATCAACCGGTCATCACTGGCGGCGCAGAAGACGGCCTTAAGGTTTGGGTCGGTGCCTGCAAGGAAGCGATGCACATCGTCGCTGGCCTCGTCGAAGCTGATCTCAAAAAGCGTGCCGCGCATCCGGGCCCAATCGCGCCATTCTTCTGGCCGTAGATCGCGGATTTCGATTTCGCTCATTGTCCTGTTGCCTCGCGCATCAATTCTTCCGCCGCTTCCACCAACACGCTTTCGCGCCCTTCGCCAAAGATTGGCTCTTTGCCAATTTCCAGCATCACCGGCACTGCCAGCGGAGAGATTCGGTCCAGCTTTTGATGAATAATATGCCGTTTGATCCGTTTTAAACAATGGCCCAGCCGCTCAATATCCAGCAAGCCGCGCGCGGCATCGCGCCGCGTGGCCTGCATCAAAATATGGTCTGGCTCATGCTCATAGAGCACATTGTAAATCAGGTCCGACGACATGGTCATTTGCCGCCCAGTCTTTTCCTTGCCCGGATGGCGGCGCTCAATCAGCCCGGAAATAATGGCACAATTGCGGAAGGTGCGGCGCATCAGGCTGGATTCATCCAGCCAGTCTTCCAAATCATCGCCCAGCATATCTTCAGAAAAAAGCTCATCCAAACTAAGGCGGCCAGATTTGAATTGATGGCCAATGTCCGTGGCGCACCAAATGGCCAACGCATATTCGGAGGCGACAAAGCCGAGTGGTTTGGCGCGATCACGCTCCAACCGCCGCGTCAACAACATGCCCAAAGTCTGGTGTGCCAACCGTCCCTCAAAGGGATAGCAAACCATGAAATATTTGTCGGCCTTGGGGAAGGTTTCCACCAACAGACTTTCCTTGCCCGGCAAAAGTGATACATCGCGCTGCAAGCTCAACCAGTCGCGCACCTGATCGGGCAGTACTTTCCAGCTTGTCGGGTCAGCCAAGGTCGCCCGCACTCGCTCTGCGAGATAGGTCGACAGTGGAAATTTGCCGCCCATATAGGAGGGGATTTTCGGGTTATTGTTATAAGAGCGCGACACATAGGCCTCATTGTCGCGAATGGCCTCGAACGCCACCATTTCGCCGCCGAAAAGAAAGGTGTCGCCGGGCATCAATTGGCTGAGGAAATATTCTTCCATCTCGCCCAACACGCGCCCGCCCCGGCCAATCGGGCCCGTTGTCGCGCCGCGCTTATAGGCTTTGGAACGCACCAGCCGCACTTTCAGCATCGGTTCTTCCACAATGGTGCCCACGTTCAACCGATATTGCTGCGCCACTTTGGGGTGGGAAATGCGCCATGTGCCATCTTCTGTTTTGCGCATGCGGGCATAGCGTTCATAGGCTTTAAGGGCATAGCCGCCCGTGGCGACAAACTCGATCACCCGATCAAACAGGTCGCGGCTGAGGTCGCGATAGGGCCAAGCGCGCAGGGTTTCCTCATATTGTGCATCGGCAACCAGCGGATCGCTACACGCCATGCCGAGGATATGCTGTGCCAGCACGTCCAGCCCGCCGGGCTGTGGGTCTTCACTGTCTTGCGCCCCCTCCTCTGCGGCTTCCACCGCGGCTTCACATTCCAGCACTTCAAAGCGGTTGGCGGGCACCAGAATGGCGCGCGAGGGTTCGTCCAAACGGTGGTTGGCGCGGCCTATGCGTTGCAACAGGCGGGACGAGCCTTTGGGCGCGCCAATTTGCATCACCAGATCCACATCGCCCCAGTCGATGCCGAGATCGAGGGTGGAGGTGCACACCACCGCCCGCAGTTTGCCCGTGACCATCGCCGCTTCCACCTTGCGGCGCTGTTCCACATCCAGCGAGCCATGGTGCAGCGCGATGGGCAGCGACTCTTCGTTCAATTCCCACAGGGACTGAAACAGCAGCTCCGCTTGCGAGCGGGTGTTCACAAACAAGAGGCTGGTGCCATTATCTTTGATAATGTTCAGCAAATCCGGCACCGCATATTGCGCCGAGTGGCCCGCCCACGGCACACGGTCGTCGCTTGCCAAAATCGACAATTGCGGTTTGGCCCCACCGTCATGGGTCACCATCGCCACTTCGCGTTGAGGGCATGGGGCGGCAATCCAATCGCGCAACATCTCCGGGTGGGCCACGGTGGCCGAGAGGGCTGAGACTTTCAGATCAGGGCAGAGCGTGCCCAGCCGTGCCAGCCCGAGCGCGAGCAAGTCACCTCGTTTGGACAAAGCCAGTGCGTGGAGTTCATCCAGCACCACACGCTTTACATTGCCAAACAATTTCGGCGCTTCTTTGTGCGACAGCATCAACGCCAATTGCTCTGGCGTGGTCATCAAAATGTGGGGCGGGTCAAAGCGCTGGCGTTGGCGGCGGGAAGATGGGGTGTCGCCCGTGCGGGTTTCCACCCGCGCGTCCAAGCCCATCTCCTCGATGGGGTTAATCAAATTGCGCGCCACATCCACCGCCAGGGCTTTGAGCGGCGAAATATAAAGCGTGTGCAGCCCGTCATGGGGCATTTCGGCCAAATCGCAAATGCTGGGCAAAAAGCCGGAGAGGGTTTTGCCCGCGCCAGTGGGGGCAATCAGAAGTGATGATTTACCCGCTCTATCGGCTTCCAGCATGTCGAGCTGATGCTCGCGCGGGACCCACTTGCGGCCCAAAAACCAGTCGCGCACAATCGGCGGCAGGCCCCAGCTTTGCGTGAACAAATCGGGGGCGACTTGAAAAGAATCAGATTGATTTCTTGTTGTTTTCGCCATCGTGCTTATATTTCACAAATGAGACGCCATCGCGCCAGCTTAAATTCGACCGAGGGGATCAAAAATGCCTGAACGTGATCACATCTATGACGCTGACGACCATAAGGATCGTCGCGACTCCAGTGGCAGACAGTTTTTAAAGCTGGTTCTGGCTTCACTGCTGGTGGGCTTTGTGATGTATCAATCGGGTCTGACCCCGGGTGATATTTTTGGTGGCTTTGGCCGATGGATCGGCTCTATCTTTTCTGATTTCGGCACCACCTTTGCCACCGTTGCGGTCTGGTTTGCTTATGGCGCTGCTGTGGTGTTCCCCTTGTGGATCATCATCCGGATTCTGAAATCCTTTAAATAGCGCAGAACTTTATCGCGGCCGCACGGCTTTACAGCGCAAAATAATCATTGCTAGAAAAGTGGTCCCACCATTTTTCGGAGTCGTTTATTATGGCGCACCACGATTTTTCAGACGCTAGAACCATTTTCATCACTGGCGCAACATCAGGCTTTGGCGCAGCCACCGCCCGGCTGTTCGCGAACAATGGCTGGAAAGTTGTGGGCACGGGCCGGCGCGAAGAACGGCTGAAGGAGCTGCAGGACGAATTTCCCGAGGGTCAGATTCATGTGATTCAGATGGATTTGACCGATGAAGACTCGATCAAGTCCGGCATTGCAAATCTGCCCGAAAGCCACAGCACCATCGATTGCCTGTTCAATAATGGCGGCCTTGCGCTAGGCGTAGACCCGGTGCCGAATGTATCGCGCGAGCAATGGCGCACCATGGTGGACACCAATATTATGGGCGTTCTGGACACCACCCTCAATCTGCTGCCGCATCTCAAAAAAGCGGGCAAAGGCGCCAGCATTATCAATGTGGGGTCAATTGCGGGCAGCTTCGCCTATCCCGGCGGCAATGTTTATGGTGCCACCAAGGCCTTCACCCATCAATTCTCCTACAATCTGCGCAGCGATCTGGCGGGCAGCGATATCCGTGTGACCAGTCTTGAGCCGGGCATGGCCAAATCTGAATTTACGCTGGTGCGCACGGGCAGCGAAGAAGCCAACGAAAAGCTTTATGAAGATGTGTTGCCGCTAGTGCCGCAGGATATTGCAGAGATTGTCTGGTTTCTTGCCACACGGCCCGCGCATGTGAACATCAACTGCGTTGAGGTGATGCCCGTGGCGCAGACCCCAAGCGCGCCCACCATCACCCGCGGCTAATCACCTTTGGCGCGTCCGCGCGCTGCATGAAAGCGTCTGACATGAGTGTCAAAACCTATCCGTTCGATGTGCGGCACAAGGATGTGTGGTACATCGCGTTGCCCACGGCCTTTGCCTTTGTCACCGAGCCTTTGCTCGGCATTGCCGACACCACCATTGTGGGGCGTTTGGGCGAAGTGGATCTGCTTGGCGGTTTGCTGCTGGGCGGGTTGGTGTTCGACTTTATGTTCGCCTTTTTCTATTTCCTGCGCATGTCGGTCACAGGCCTTACGGCGCAAGCGTTTGGCGCGCGCGACGAGGCGAAGCAAACAGCGCAATTGGCCCGCGGTTTGGTGATCGGGCTAGGAGCCGGGCTATTGATCCTGCTGCTCGGCGGGCCCATCGCGCAATTTGCCAAGGTGGTCTATGGCGCTAGCGATGCGGTGAATGCTGCGTTTGAGCAATATTTCTTTATCCGGCTGTTTGCCGCGCCTTTCGCCCTGATGAATTTTGTGCTGGCAGGCTGGTTTTTGGGCCGGGGCCAATCGCTCACCGCGCTGGCGCTGCAGGCGGGGCTGAACCTCACCAACATCATCTTGTCTTATGTGCTGGTGTTCCAGTTTGACCTGGGCATCGCCGGGGTGGCCTGGGGCACCGTGATCGCCACCCTGATCTTTATGGTGATCGGCGTCTTTGTTGCTATTCATACCCTGGGCGGGTTTTCGCAATTGGCCCGGCGGCTGCATGAGGCCAATTTGCTGGACCGGGCCGAGATCAAAAAGCTTCTGTCCTTAAGCAGCAATATTTTACTACGCTCAGTCACCATCAATGCAGTCTTTTCTTTCTTTGCCCGTGAAGGTGCACAAGCAGGCGACCTTTATTTGGCCACCAATGGGATTTTGCTGCACTTTTTGATGATCGCCTCCTTCTTTTTGGATGGGCTGGCCGCGGCTTCTGAACAGCTTTGCGGCAAGGCGGTTGGGGCGCGGTGGCGCCCGGCCTTTTTCAGCGCCATCAAGCTGTCGTCGCTCTCCGGCTTTGTGCTTTCCGGCTGTCTCTCGGTAATTTTCATTTTGTACGGACCGCTGCTGATTGACTTTATGACCACCAGCGATGTGGTGCGCCAAACCGCACGCGACTTTTTATGGCTCGCCGCCCTTGCCCCGGTGTTCGGGGTGCTGGCCTTTGTGCTTGATGGGGTGTTCGCCGGTGCAGCCATGGGCACCGATATGCGCAATGGCATGTTCCTCTCCGCCCTCGCCTTTCTGGCGATCTGGGCGGTTGCGGTGCCCTTGTTCGGCATTTATGGATTGTGGCTGGCGCTACATGGCTTTTTCATCGCCCGCAGCGTGATCTTTTTATGGCTGCTGATGCGGCGGGTGCCCAGCTTGTTTTCAGAACAGCCCCCCGAGCGCGAAGCAGCCTAGATTTCGAGTTTGCCGCTGGCCCAATCGTCAGTTTTGGAGCCGGAAATGTCAGCGACGCTCTTATAGTCATAACGCATCATTTCGCTCACCAGCCCTTTTTTGATGCTGGTCATCAATTCCATGCCGCCAAACACCAGCGCCGAATAAAGCTGCACCGCATCAGCGCCCGCTTCAAATTTGGCCAAAGCGGTTTCAGCAGAATAAATGCCGCCTACGCCGATGATCGGCATATCCTTGGCAACTCGTTGGCGCATTTGCGCCAGGCGTTGGGTCGAGAAATTAAACAGGGGTCGTCCGCTCAGGCCGCCAGCTTCGTAAGCATGTTCAGCCCCGTCCACCAAGTCGCGGCGGATGGTGGTGTTGGAAATGATCAAGCCATCCAGATCGAGCGTTTCGATCACGGTGGTGATTTCATCCATTTCGGTTTCACTCAAATCCGGGGCCAGCTTCAAGAAGACCGGCACCCGCACAGAGGCGCGGCTTCGTTCAGCCAGCACTTCGGTCAACAGCCGCTTGAGCGCGTCTTTGCTTTGCAGATTGCGCAGGCCCGGTGTGTTGGGTGAGGAAATATTGGCGGTCAGATAATCGGCGATCGGGGCAAAGCGCTTCACGCCTTGCACATAGTCTGCCACAAAATCTTCGCTGTCTTTATTGGCGCCCACATTGATGCCGATGGTGGTGCCCGGTTGCTTATTGCGGGTTAGCCGTTCAAAGGCGGCTTCATGGCCTTCATTGTTAAAGCCCATCCGGTTGATCACGCCCATTTCTTCAGGCAAGCGGAACAGGCGCGGCTTGGGGTTGCCCTCTTGCGGCCGCGGGGTGATGGTGCCCACTTCCACAAAGCCAAAGCCAATTTGCATCAATTGGTTGGGCACCTCCGCATTTTTATCAAATCCGGCGGCCATGCCGATCGGGTTTTTAAGCTCCAGCCCGGCAATCGATGTGGTCAGACACGCCGGGTCCATTTCCTCCTGCTCGGGCACTGCCCCCAACTTCAACGCGCTGATGGTGGTGCGGTGCGCCTGCTCCGGGTCCATCTTCAGCAACGCGTCCCGCGTGAGATTTTGGACCAGCGGGTTGTTCAGGATCTTGGAAATGTAGGATTTCATCTATCGTATATCGTCGGGCAGGATAAATCTGCCGTTCTCGTCCACTTTCAAATCATGCGTTCTGAGCACATGTGCCAAATTCAACTCGGCATAAAGATGCGGAAACAAATCATCGCCGCGAGACGGTTCCCATTTCAAATGATTTTCCACCCATTCCGCATCGACATAGAGCAGCACGAGGTCGGATTGCCCGGCAAAATGCTTCTCCAAGGTCTCCGGCAGTTGCGCCGCAGTGGAGAAATGCATAAAGCCATCTTCAATATCGACGGGCATACCGCGATAAAAGCCTTCATCTTTGGCCGCTTCGTAATCAGCTTTGGGGCAGACTTTATAAATGATCATGGGTATTAAACGCTAAATTGTTTATTCAACAAAGGCTTAGTCCTTTCTGCACAAAAGTGCAAGCGATGTGGAGCCTTTTTACTTTACAAATTTATTAAGAATAGTTACCAAGATATAGGATTTTAATCCGCATCTGCGAAACTATTCCTGTAAACGACAGGGTCCAACCATGATTTCTCACCGCAATATTTGGAACGCGATTGACGCTTTGGCAGAGCGCAAAGGGCTCTCTGTGTCGGCGTTGGCGCGCCTTGCGGGCCTGGACCCGACGAGCTTCAACCCTTCCAAGCGCACCAGCAAGGATGGGCGTGAACGCTGGCCGTCCACCGAGAGTCTAGCAAAGATTTTAGATGCAACCAATGAGGAAATGGATAGTTTTTTGGCCGGTGGCGGGGTCTATTCCCAACCGGAGGCGCATGAACATCCCATTCCGTTGCTTGGATTTGCCCAGGCGGGCACCGGCGGCTTTTTTGACAGTGGCGGCTTTCCCGTCGGCCATGGCTGGGATGAGGTGCATTTCCCGGTGGGGCCGGATGCCAACGCCTATGCGCTGGAGGTGAATGGCGACAGCATGTTGCCGCTTTATCGCGATGGCGATGTGATCATTGTTTCCCCTTCCGAACAGGTGCGCCGCGGCGACCGGGTTGTGGTCCGCACGCAGGATGGGGAAGTAATGGCGAAAATTCTGCATCGACAGACCGCAAATCAGGTGGAACTGCACTCGATCAACCCAGACCACGAGCCGCGGATCATCAAAACAAAGGACCTAGATTGGATTGCGCGGATTTTGTGGGCGAGTCAGTGATTATCGCTCACGGTTGAGCGGCGGCTTTTTACGCGCCAGGAGGCTAGCCGCCTAACCTGCGCGGGCGCGGCCAAAAAGTTGTCTGGAGTCCTCGCTACGCTCGTCCACGCTTTCCCGTGCCAGCATAGGCCGGAACGCCTCCCCACCCACGGCCGTCACGCCGGACTTGATCCGGGGTCCAAGCAGCATGGGCGAGTGTGCGCCGTATAAGTGTAGACGTACCAACCATCACCGCTACATGGATTACCGGATCAAGTCCGGTAATGACGTGAGTGGGCGTCGTCACGCCCTGCACAGCATAAGAGCGGGGCACCCATTGGCGGGTGTGCCGGGGTGGCGAACCCAGTGCGCGACGGCGGCGCGTAAAAAAAGCCGGAGGTACCGGGGGCGGGAACGCAGCGGCCGGTGGCGGCGCGTAAAAAAGCCACCACTCAACCGCAAATGCAGACAATAATCATCCCCCTCCCCTTGATGAGGAGGGGTTAGGGGTGGGGTGCCGCCCCCAAACCTTTGTTATGCCGCGAACTTGCCTTCCAGCGCGTCTGCAATCAATTGCTTGGTTTCGGCCACGCCATAAAGGGCGATGAAGGAGCCGAAGCGGGGGCCTTGGTCTTGGCCCAGCAGCACCTGATAAAGTGCTTTGAACCAGTTGCGCAGCGGTTCAAATTCGAACTCTTTGCCGATCTCAAACACCAGGGTCTGGATCGCTTCTGCATCGCTTTGGTCATCCACCTCGTCCAGGCGGGCGGCCAGTTTTTCCATCGCGGCACGTTCCTGATCTGTTGGCGCGCGGAATTGCTTTGTGGGTTTCACAAAGTCATTGAAGTAGCGAATGGCATAGCCCACCATCCGGTCCAGCTCAGGGTGTGTTTCCGGTGTCGCCACTGGCGCGTATCGGGTGATAAAACCCCACAGCACTGACGCATCTGAAGCGTTGGCAGCAGAAACAAGGTTCAGCAACAACGCAAAGCTCAATGGCATATCATGCTTGGGCGGCATGCCCGCATGGATGTGCACGGTCGGGTTTTCCAACACTTCCGCCGGCGACTGTGTCTCGGCTTTGGTGCAGAAGGTGTAATATTCATCCACCGCCTTCGGGATCACATCAAAATGCAGCTTCTTCGCTGTTTTTGGTTTTTGATACATAAACAGCGCCAGGCTCTCGTCCGAAGCGTAGGTCAGCCAATCTTCAATCGACAGGCCATTGCCTTTCGATTTGGAGATTTTCTGCCCCTTATCGTCGAGGAACAATTCATAGCTTAGGCTCTCCGGCGGTGTGCCGCCCATGGCGCGCACGATGCGGGAGGAGAGTTTGACGCTATCGATCAAATCCTTGCCGGACATTTCATAATCCACGCCCAACGCATACCAACGCAACGCCCAATCGGCTTTCCATTGGCATTTCACCGCGCCACCAGTGACCGGCACGGTTACTTCCTCATTGGTTTCCGGGTCCACATAGGTCACGGTGCCGTGCTCAACATCGCGGCTAATCATCGGCACTTGCAACACAATGCCGGTGCGCGGGCAAATGGGCAGGAAGGGTGAATAGGTTTTTTGCCGCTCTTCCCCAAGGGTAGGCAAAATCACCTTCATCACATCATCATAAACTTCCAGCATGCGCAGCAAGGCGGCATCCAGCCGACCGGACGTGTAATAGTCTGTGGCGCTGGCAAACTCATATTCAAAGCCAAAATCATCCAAAAACCGACGCAAACGCGCATTATTGTGGTGCGCAAAGCTTGGATATTCGTCCGAAAACGGGTCCGGCACCTTGGTTAGCGGCTTGCCGAGATATTCGGCCATACGCTCCTGGTTCGGCACATTGGTCGGCACTTTGCGCAAGCCATCCATATCGTCAGAAAAGCAGATGATCTTGGTCGGAATCTCATCTTTGGTCAGCAGCCGGAAGGCATGGCGCACCATGGAGGTACGGACCACCTCGCCAAAGGTGCCGATATGTGGCAGGCCGGAAGGTCCATAGCCGGTTTCAAAAATCGCTTCTTTCTTGCCGGATTTTTCCACACGTTTGAGCACCTTTTTTGCCTCTTCAAAAGGCCATGCGCGGGCATCTTGTGCCGCGTCAAAAAAATCAGCGTCAAAAAGTGTGGGGGTATTTGCCATTTTGGCGTCCCTTTCCGGTTTCAATCATCTTTTTATTTTTGGGTGTCAGGCGCATCTCTTGCCGCGCCAAAGCCCGTGCCTGCGGCATTTCGCACGTTGCGCGGGTGGCGTCAATAGGCGCACATTTTTTGAAAATGCACAAAGGTGCGCGCGCATGCTTGTAATTGCCCTGCGCGCACCTTAGCTTTTCGATAATGTTCGGGGCAAATAAAGAGGGTTTTTATGTCATTGTCGCCACAAGAAGCACTGATTTACATCATGGTCGTCACTTCGGCAGCAGATCGGAAAATGAGCGATCGCGAGATGAAACGCATTGGCTCAGTGGTGCGCCAATTGCCGGTGTTCCAAGATTTTTCTGAAGACAGCCTGCCGCTGGTCGCAGCCGACTGCGCTAAAATGCTGGATAAGGCCAACGATCTGCAAAGCGTGATTGACGAAATCACCCGCGATTTGCCATCGCACTTGAACGACACGGCCTATGCCATGGCGGTGGAGATTGCCGCCGCTGACTTGCAGATCCGTCCAGAAGAAAGCCGCGTGCTGGACTTGCTGCGCATGAAATTCGGACTGGACCGGCTGACCAGCTCCGCCATTGAGCGAGCGGCGCAAGCGCGTCACCGCGTGGTTTAAGCGCTCTAGAAGGTTCTGGCATTTGCGGCGCGCGGTCAAACACCGCGCGCTTTTTGTTGCTCACAATCTGTTCACAGCCATTTGCTTTTTGTGGCGGGCGCACCCATGCTAAAGAAATGGCAATAAAGGAGTGACTATGCCGGAACTCGGTTCCAGCGAAGGGACATGGCGCTTTGCCGCTTTCGCGTCTATTTTGGTGATTATGGTGGTGCTGGAGGCCGTCTGGCCCCGTCGGCAACGGCGTCATACGCGCTGGCGCCGCTGGGCCACCAATTTCGGTATTTTGCTATCTGATTATCTGGCGGTCACACTGGTGGTGTTGCTGGTGCCGGTCACCGCTGTGGTCACCGCTCTTTTTGCCCAACAGCAACAGTTCGGCCTGTTTTACTGGCTGAGCTGGCCCGTCTGGTTGGAATGGCTGATCGCGTTTTTGGTGCTCGACTTTGTGATTTGGGGCCAGCATGTCCTCACCCACAAAATTCCGCTCCTGTGGCGCATTCACCGGGTGCACCACACCGATCAGGATCTGGACGCCAGCACGGCTGTGCGCTTTCATCCGCTGGAGATTATTCTCTCGATCTTTATCAAATCCGCCGCAGTGCTTTTGTTGGGCGCCAATGCGGTGTTGGTGGTGATTTTTGAGGCGGTGGTCAATGGCTCGGCCATTTTCAACCACGCCAATTTTAAAATCCCGCCCAAGGTGGACCATGTCTTGCGCTGGTTTATCGTCACCCCCGATATGCATCGCATTCACCACTCGATTGAGCGGCGCGAACATGACACCAACTATGGCTTTGCCTTAAGTGTTTGGGACCGGTTGTTCCGGGTCTATAGCGTGGAGCCGGAGCTGGGTCACGACAAGATGATCATCGGGCAGAAGGATGCGCAGGATCAGGGGCCGGAGACTTTTTTATGGTCGATTTTGCTGCCCTTCTTCAAGCTGAAGACGAACGCAAAATTTAGTCGTAAAAATTCACCGGAAACCACTTCAAATAAAGCTCAGTGAATTTGCCATTTTCCTGAAGGCGGCGCAGGCCGATATTGACGGCGCGGCGGGTGGCATCATCGCCTTTTTGCACAGCGATGGTGAGCCCCGCTCCAAAATAGTCATTGGAAAAATAAGGGCCATCATCAAAGGCGCAGCAATCGGGGTTTTCATTCAACCAGAACGAGGCCCGCATGCCATCGACAAAGGCACGATCCACATCGGCAAATTTCACCGCTTCCAGCGCTTCAACCTCATTGTCAAAAGGCACTGGCTCGAGATTATTGAAGTGCTGCGCTAAAAACGCCGCCTGAGCAGAGCCTTCGCGCACCGCCACTTTGTTTTTGATCTCGTCGCTGGAGCGCAATTGCCCCTCCTGCCGTGCCACAAAGCGGGCGGGAAACTTCAAATAGCTTTGCGAAAAATCCATTTTTTCAACGGTATCCGGGCCAACGGCAATTGCGGCGATGACAGCATCGCCCTGACTGCTTTCCAGCGCGGTCGGCAATTGTTCCCACGGCCAGGATTGCATGGTGCATTTGATCCGGATTTCAGCGCATAGCGCTTCGGCCAGTTCAATATGAAACCCCACTAGCTCCCCCTGCCCATTGCGAAAATTGAGCGGCGGAAAGTCGGCGGTGGTCAAAAACCGGATGGCCCCGATCTGACTGGCGTCGAACACATCTTCGTGGGCGTCTAAATCCACATGGTTGGGCAGGGTTTGGGCGCTGGCAGCGATGGTCGGCACCGATAGGCCAACCAATAGCATGCTGGCCACAAGAGTTCGCAACCGCCTGAAAAAATCACTCATTCGCACTCATTCACATTTTGACTCAGCCAAAGGATTTTGCCACAGTAAAGCTTATTTTATTTATTTTTTATAGTGATTTACATTGATTTATTTGCGGACGGATCTGCGAGCGACAGATCTATTGCAGCAATTGTTGGCCCCCTTCCGGGTGGATCGCTACCACGCATCCGCGCTGATCTCCCACGCGGAGACGCAGAATCTAGACGTGTTGCATGTATGCGCTGCGCGATATGGAATCGCGGAAACCACCCTTTACGCCCGGGCCGCGGAAATCTTGGGGCTGGCCTACCATCCCACCGTGCCTCCCGGCGCGATAAATATGCCCCAGATTGACCGCCTGGAATTTTTGCCCGATATGCGGCAGATACGCGGAAAGGTATTTGACCGTGAACTGATCTTCGCGGCGCCCAGTTTAGAACGGTTAGTCGCCCTGCATGCACGGCTTAAACGCCAACCGGAGTTGCGGTCGCAAATTTGTATCGTGCCACTCAGGGCGCTACGCCAGGCGGTGCAAGAGGCGCAAAATCCAACACTTTACGACGCCGCCATCCAAAGGTTGGCGCGCGTCTGGCCGCGTGCCAGCGCGCATCTTGGGTTGGGCGATTTCAAGCGTTTTTTGTTTTTGGGGGCTGTGCTGTTTGTTGCCGTCCTTTCTGCATGGGACCCGCCGGTTCTTGAAATTGTCATCTTTTGGTTCTTGGCGCTGCTTTACCTCAGTCCGGCAGCATTCCGTCTTTATGCGTCGCTCTATGGGTTGATGCTGGGTCGCAGCAAACCACCGCGGCTTCTGGGTGATGCTGAATTGCCAACATATAGCGTGTTGGTGCCTTTAAGGGACGAGGCTGCATTGGTGCCGCAACTTGCAAGAGCCCTGAAAGCGCTTAACTACCCGCCCGAAAAACTCGACATCAAGCTTGTTGTTGAATCGGTATCCGTGGACACGATTGCCGCTGTGGAGGCGGAGTTGAACTATCTGCCATTTCAATTGGTCACAGTGCCAGATGGTGCCCCGCGCACCAAACCCAAAGCGATCAACTTCGCATTGCCGCTGGCACGCGGCGACCATATCGTTGTTTTTGACGCTGAGGATATCCCCCACCCTGACCAATTGCGATTGGCAGCGACCCTTTTTGCCCAACAGCCGGAGATAGACTGTTTTCAGGCCGAGCTTGTGATCGATAATGGCGGAGAAACCGCCCTCACGGCGCTGTTCACAACAGAATATGCCACTCAGTTCGGTTTGATCATGCCGGCGCTGGCAGACTTGGCTATGCCGATGCCGCTGGGCGGCACATCAAATCATTTCAGGATCACCTCGCTACGCCATGTGGGTGGGTGGGACAGCTACAATGTCACAGAGGATGCCGATTTAGGGTTGCGTCTGGCGCGTATAGGCATGCGCTGTGGCATGTTGCCCTCGACAACGCGCGAGGAAGCGCCCATCAATATATGGCCATGGGTGCGGCAACGAACGCGTTGGATGAAGGGTTGGATGCAAACATTGCTGGTCCATTCCAGCGAGTTGCGTTTGTTGCATCTGCAATTGGGTTGGCGAGACTTCCTTTTCTTTTATCTTTATATTGGCGGCATGGTGTTTGCCGCGCCCATGCACGGTATTTTTCTGGTCAAATTTGTAAGTGAGGTCCTCATTTATCAAGCGGAGCTCCCCGCACGTCTGGCCCATGCCTGGCCCTATTTCATCGTCCTGTCGATGACTTATGGCAGCGCCCTGATCATCGGAATATTAGGTCTTATCCGGGCAGGAAAGCCGCTGCTTATATTCTACCAGCTATTGCTGCCGCTATACTGGATTCTCACCTCTGTCGCCACACTGCGCGCAGCGTGGCAATTGGCTTTCGACCCATTTGGGTGGGAGAAAACCACCCACGGCAAAACCCGCGTAATGCGCACATTGTGGCCACGTCAGCAAAACCGCACCAAACGATGGCGGGTTAAGCTGCGCCGGGCACGAAGGCAGTTTGTGTTAAAGGGCAAACGACCCGCACGGCCGATCGATTGACGATCTGGATCATTGGATGACCTCTCTTAGCTGATGGGATGACTTGCGTTCTGTCGGGTGGCCACTTACAAATCCCAGTCTGATCGTTTTTATTCCGGATGAAGTCGTGCACGCATTCACACAAAAAGTTAAACAGGCCAGAGCCAATCTCGAGCAAGTTTTGCCCGCCACACCGCTGCAGCTCAATGTACATTTGACGCAACAATATGGCGCAGATATCTATCTCAAGCGCGAGGATTTAACCCCTGTGCGCTCTTACAAATTGCGCGGCGCGTTTAACTTTATTTCAAAGGCACTGGCGGCGCATCAAGGCGAACAGCCCCCGCATTTTGTGTGTGCGTCTGCGGGCAACCACGCTCAAGGTTTTGCCTTTAGCTGCGCCCATTTTGGGGTGCATGGCACCATCTTTATGCCGGTCACAACGCCAAGACAGAAGATCGACAAAACCGAAACATTTGGTGGCGACTTTGTTGAGGTGCGCCTTACGGGTGATATTTTTGATCAATGTCTGGCGGCGGCGCAGCAATTTTGTGCAGATCAGGGCGCACATTTGGTGCCGCCATTTGATCATGAACATATTGTGGAAGGTCAAGCCACCATTGGGCTGGAAATTATGGCGCAGTTGGCAGACGAAGCGCCAGATATTGTGGTTCTGCCTGTGGGCGGTGGTGGTTTAAGTGCCGGGCTGCTGCAGCTGTTTAAGGACATTGCACCGAAAACTGAATTTGTGTTTGTGGAGCCCGAAGGTGCGCCAAGCCTGAAGCGTAGTTTGGAAACGCAAACGCGCGTCAAACTCCATAAGATCGACAATTTTGTAGATGGCGCCGCGGTGGCACAAATTGGTGCACTGAATTTCGACATGCTAAAAGATGTGCCCGCCGATCAGGTGCATCTGGTGCCGGAAAACCGTTTGTGCGCCACCATCAGCTCCCTGCTGAATATTGAGGGCCTCGTGCTGGAGCCAGCTGGTGCGCTCTCCATTGACGTACTTGAAGATTTGCCGGCTGAACACATCGCCAATAAAAAGATCGTCTGCATCGTGTCTGGTGGCAATTTCGATTTTGAGCGCCTGCCCGAGGTCAAAGAAAAAGCGATGAGCTATCGCGGGCTGAAGAAATATTTCATTTTGCGCCTGCCGCAGCGGCCCGGGGCGTTGAAAGACTTTTTGAATATGCTGGGGCCGGATGATGATATCGCCCGGTTTGAGTATTTGAAAAAATCGGCCCGCAATTTCGGTACGGTCCTTTTGGGCATCGAGACCAACGACCCGGCGAATTTTCAAATCTTGTTTGATAAAATGGCGCGCGGCGGCTTTTCCTATCAGGACATTACTGAAAACGACCTTCTTTCGAGCCTGATTGTGTAATGTTCACCGCAAGCGCCCCAAAATCCCTACACTCTCAACGGCGCCGACTTGCGGCAGCGCTCATCGCTGTGTTTTTGCTAAGTGTGGCGTTTTTGGTGATTTATGCTGCAGCCTTCTCTACCTTTAAGGCCAGCGAGTTGGACCGGGCGCAGGGGCGAGCAGATTTTTACCGGACCACGCTGGAAAGCGCCTTGGACCGGCTTGAGCATCTGCCCTTTATCGTGGGGCAAGACCCGGCGGTGGTGCGCGGGCTAACAGACCCGACCAGTCGGGACGCGCTTAACCGCCGATTGGAAGATTTTGCAACCCGCGCCAATGCAGAAGCGCTTTATGTGATGAATTTGGACGGGCTGACCATTGCTGCATCAAACCATGCACAAGCAGTGAATTTCATTGGCGAAAACTATAGCTTCCGCCCCTATTTTCAAACGGCGAAAAGCGGGCAGCGCGGCAAGTTTTTTGCCATTGGCGCCACCACCAAGCGGCCCGGCTTTTTTGTCGCTGAACCAGTTAGAAACGCTGCCGGAAAGATCATCGGCGTTATTGCGCTTAAAATTGAGTTGGACGAGTTGGTTGAGGCGTGGCAAGCATCCGGTGAAAAAATCCTGATCACCAACCTCGATTCAATCATTGTGTTGGCCAGCCAGCCGGAATGGCATTACCAGACCCTGTCGCCCATCAGCGAAGAACGTCTGCTCGATATCCGCAATATGCGTCAATTTGGACAGGAGGCTCTGCAACCTTTGGATTGGCAACGGTTGGGTGATGATGAAATCGCTCTCGCTGGAGAACGACACATTGGCGTTCGCGTGCCGGTGCGAAGCCAGCCCTGGGAATTACATTTTATTGTCAACACCGCAGGATTACAGGAGCGTGCCTTATTCGTGGTGTTTCTGGCGGCTATTTCCGTCGCGCTCTTGGCGATCCTTTTTATCTTTTGGCGGTCTGAACGGTTGCGCCGGGCGCTGCATGCCTCGCATCAAGATCGACAACGGTTACTGCGCGAAATTGAAGAGCGAAAGGCGACGGAAAAAGCACTGGCCAAAACCCAGGAGGAGTTGGAGAAATCCAGCCGCATGGCGGCGTTGGGCCAATTGGCCGCGTCGGTGACCCATGAGTTGGGGCAACCCCTGTCCGCCATGCGCAATTATATCGCTATTGAAGAAATGGGTGCGGCGCAGAAGCCGGATAGTCTGGCCACTCGCCTTTCGGCGCTGGTGCGGCGCATGGAAAACATCACCCGCGATTTGCGGTTTTTCGCACAGCCCAAACAGGATCAACAGGCCCCGTTTGATGTGGCCAAAGCGATTGAGAATGCGGTGGAGCTGGTGCGCCATGATTTAAAGCAGCGTGATATCGATTTGCAAATCAAAGCGCCCTTGCCTGGACCGCAGATTCTGGGCAACGGCGCGCGCTTCGAGCAGGTGCTGGTCAATTTGCTGCGCAATGCCATTAGTGCAGTGGAGCAGGCAAAAGCGCCACGGATTGAGTTGGGCTGGACCCGCGAACGTGGTCAGGTGGTGATCTATGTCGCTGACAATGGCCACGGGCTGAAGGGGCAGCAAATTGAAGAATTGCAGGAGCCGTTCCGCACCGACAAGCCCTCGGGAGAAGGCATGGGGCTGGGCCTTGCCATTTCCGCCTCCATCGTGAAAGAACATGCGGGCGAGTTGTTTGCGCAAGATAATGACCATGGGGGCGCAACCTTTACTGTGTTGCTGCCGCCCATCCCGCAAGACCAGACAGAGGGCGAAACATGAGCGATAGTGACCAAAAAAGACGCCCCTTTCGCGCGCTGGTGATTGATGACGATAAAGAAATGCGCCAATCGCTTTCACATTTGCTGGAAGCTGCCGGTTGGCGCGTGGAATTATTGAGCGGGATCGCGCAAGTGGAGCAAAAGCTGCATCAGTGGCAGCCCGATGCGATCCTGTCAGATGTGCGCATGCCCGGGGGTTCGGGCCTCGATTTGTTGCATATGGAACAACCCACCCCACCCATCGTGTTGATTTCAGCTCATGGTGATATTCCCATGGCGGTCGAGGCCATGCGCGCCGGTGCCTATAGTTTTTTGGAAAAGCCGTTCGACCCGCAACGCCTGTTGCGGATCATGAACAATGCCGCTGAACGCCATCGCCTGACGCAAAACACCCAGCGCCTGCAGGAGCGGCTGGCCAAATTGTCGGGCATTGACCGGGTGCTGCTGGGCCAGTCGCCGCAACTGCAAACGGTGCGCGAACAGATCATCGATTTCAGTTCCACACCGGCCCCAGTGTTGATTTCGGGGGAGACGGGCACCGGCAAAGAGCTGGTGGCGCGCGCCATTCACGATTTGAGCGACCGGGCGGACCAGCCCTTTATCGCCATGAATTGCGCCACCTTTGAAGCCAGCAGCTTTGAGCGGATGGTGTTTGGCGTGCAAAATGAAAGTCTCGGCACCTTTATGCAGGCCGAGGGCGGCACGCTGTTTCTGGATGAGGTCGCCTCGCTCAACCCGGACATTCAAGCCAAGTTGCTGCGGGCCATTGAACACCATGAGATCATCCCGATTGGGTCAGACAAGCCGCAGTCTGTTGATGTCCGTATCGTTTCTGCTTCAAACGAAAACTTGAATGATGCCATCGCTGCCGGGCGCTTCCGGGAGGATTTATTTTATCGTCTTTCCACTGTGGTGATTGATCTGCCCAATCTGCGGTCACGCAAAGACGATATTGTGCTGCTAATGCAGCATTTCCTTGCCCATTATGCCACGCTTTATGAGACCACCGCGCCCGAGCTGGATGCAGAAGAAATTGCCACGCTGCTGGCGCATGCCTGGCCGGGCAATGTGCGCGAACTGCGCAATGTCGCTGAGCGGCGGGTGCTGGCCGCGCGCCGTGGTGGCGGCTCCATCGGCGCCTCCATGCGGCTCGACAATGATATGGGCAATGTGCCCGAAACCCTGCGCGAAGCCGTTGCCAGCTTCGAACGCAGCCTAATCGCCAAAGCCATCCAAACCCATCAAGGCCGCATGGACGCCGTGGCGGAGGCGCTGGGTATCGGTCGCCGCACGCTCAATGAGAAGATCGTGAAATTGAATTTGGATAAGTCTGAGTTGTTGTAGAGGACGTTTGGTCCGAGGTCTGTTTGGCGCTCTTTTTACGCGCAACCATCGTTCGCGTCCTTCCCGCTCTTTTCTCGTGGATATTTCCCCAGCCTCTCGCTCTCATCGCGGCCGCCCCGGACCTGATCCGGGGCCAACTTTAACGGTTACGGCTAGCTGGTCCCGGCTCAAGGCCGGGACGGCCACCGTAAGAATGGATAAGATTTCAGCACTCTCCGTTGCTTGCGCCGACACGGCATAAGACCAAATCTGGGAAACAAATGCACGCGGCAACTCTTTTCCCTTGCAGATGTTTGTCACGACGCCTCGCCACACAACAGTGTCACCCCGGACTAGATCCGGGGTCCAAGCAGCGCTTGTGAATGTGCACCACATTGGTGGGGAGTGCCCAATGCTAACGCTACATGGATTACCGGATCAAGTCCGGTAATGACGTGAGGGGGTGGGGTGGCGCCCTGCACAGCTTTAAAGCGGGGCACCCATGGCGGGGGTGCCGGGGACGGACACGCAGTGTCCGGTGGCGGCGTGTAAAAATACCGAGGTGGCCGGGCCAGCCTCGCGGCGCGAGCGCCGAAGAGTGGGCGCAGCGACCCGCAACTGCGCAAATCCCCCCTGCGGAAATCCGCAGGGGCGTGCTTTTCCCATTGGCAGTTTTCTTCATACCCAATCCCACGCTGCCTGCCTAATCTATAGCCAGCATCGACTCGGCACCTGCCGGGTCGGTTGATGCAATCAGATTTGGTTCAGGTTTTCTTGGGAGGAACAAGATGAAGACCATTACGAAAACAGCTATTGCTGCGTTATTGGGCGTCGCCTTTGTGGGCGAAGCCGTCGCGGTGGAATGGAATGTGTCCCTTTGGGGTAAGCGCCGCGCCTTCACTGAGCATGTGGAGCGTTTGGCCGAGTTGGTGAACGAAAAAACCGACGGCGAGTTTACGCTCAACTTGTCCTATGGTGGCTTGTCCAACAACCGCGAAAACTTGGATGGCATTTCCATCGGCGCATTTGAAATGGCGCAGTTTTGCGCGGGCTATCACGCCGACAAAAACCCATCCATCACCGTTCTGGAATTGCCGTTCCTGGGCGTTTCTTCTTTGGAAGAAGAGATCGAAGTGTCGATGGCGGTTTACAACCACCCCGCCACGCAAAAAGATTTGGGCCGCTGGAATGCGACCTTGCTGATGCCTTCGCCGTTGCCACAATATAACTTTGTGGGTGTTGGCGACGCACCGCGTACGCTGGAAGATTTTGAAGGTCTTTCTGTGCGTGCCACAGGCGGTATTGGCCGCGCCATGGAAACACTTGGCGCTGTGCCCAACTCCATGTCTGCAACAGAAGTGCGTCAGGCGCTTGATTCCGGCGTTGTGAAGGCGGTGGCCTTTGCCCCGCACGCCCACATGTCTTTCGGCACCATTGAAAGCGGCGACTGGTGGACCACCAACATGAACCCCGGCACAGTGAACTGCCCGGTTGTGGCCAACACGGATGCGCTGAACAGCTTGTCTGACGCGCACCGCGAAGCGCTGATGAGCTCTATTCCGGAATCACTGCAGCACTATGTGGACAACTACAACAACAACACCATGGAAAAATGGGGTCCTGCGTTGGATGAGCGCGGCATTGAGCGCATCACCTATACCGATGCAGAGTTGGACGAGTTCCGTTCTGCTGCCGGCAGCATTGCCCAAAACTGGGTTGAGGAAAACAAGGCCAAAGGCCTGCCAGCCGAAGAATTGCTGGACCTGGTGAACTCAACCTTGGCAAACTAAGCCAATTACAGACCTATCGGCCGCACCTCTTGGGTGTGGCCGGTATTTTTGCTGATGGTTTTCGGGGGAGGACACCATGGCTGGCACCGCATCCGTTTTAACGGACAACAGCTTTCTAAGTCGTTTGGATCAACGGCTCTTTTCCATTGAAAAAATTCTGGTTCTGATCGGTGGCCTGGCGATTTTCTCGCTGATGGTTATGGCGGTTTTCTCTGTCGGGGGGCGTAATTTCTTCAACCGTCCGCTTTCCGGCTATGTAGACTGGATCGAGCAGATCATGCCGCTGATTGCCTTTGTGGGCATTGCCTATACCCAACGGGTCGGCGGTCATATCCGCATGGATATTTTGATCGGGCAGCTCAAAGGTCGTCCGCTCTGGCTGGCCGAATTTGTCGGCACGCTCGCCATGTTGATCCTGATGATCCTTTTGGTCTGGGGCTCCTGGGCGCATTTCCAACGGTCATTTGATTTCAGCGTCCCCATGTGGAGCCGCGATTCATCTATTGATATCGGCCTGCCGCTCTGGCCCGCCAAGTTGCTGGCACCGGTGGCCTTTTTCATTCTCAGCCTGCGGCTGGTGATCCAATTGTGGGGCTTTGGCCGCGCCTTTGCCACCAATGCCGCCCATCCCGTGGCCGTGCCGCTGATCGAAGATGCCGCCACGCAAGCTCAACGCGAAGCCGAGCATGTGTCCGGCCTTGAGGAGGACAGCAAATGACCACCATTGATATTGGCTTGATCGTTACGGGCCTGCTGCTCCTGATGGTGTTAATTGGCGTGCGTGTGGCCTTTGCTGCCGCCATGGCCGGCGTGATCGGTCTGGTGTGGGTGTTCTGGTCGAAAAAGGGTTATGATCCCAACCAGTTTTTCTGGGCGTTGGGCGTTGCCGCGAAAACAGCTGGGCAAGTGCCGCACTCCAAAGTGTCGTCTCAGGCCCTGTCGCTGATCCCGACCTTTATTCTGATCGGCTATCTTGCCTATTATGCCGGGCTGACACGCGCCATGTTTGAGGCCGCGAAGAAATGGGTGGCCTGGCTACCCGGTGGCATGGGTGTGGCCACGGTGTTTGCCACCGCAGGCTTTGCCGCCGTATCGGGTGCTTCGGTGGCGACATCTGCTGTCTTTGCCCGCATCGCCATCCCTGAAATGCTCAAGATCGGTTATGACAAGCGCTTTGCCGCAGGCGTTGTGGCTGCGGGTGGTACGCTGGCCTCACTGATCCCCCCTTCTGCCATTCTGGTGATTTACGCCATTATTGTGGAACAGGATGTGGGCGCGTTGCTGCTGGCGGGCTTTATTCCCGGCGCCGTCTCCGCCCTTATTTATGGCGGGCTGGTGGTGCTGATGGCCACCGTCAATAAGGATCTGGGCCCATCCGTGAGCGGCTTTACCTGGGGCGAGCGCTTCAAGGCACTGCCCCCTGCCCTGCCGATCTTTGCGGTGGTGATCATCATCATCTGCTTTATCTACAATCCGTTTGGTGGCGATGCCTGGGGCACGCCGACTGAAGGTGGGGCGATCGGGGCCTTTATCATCTTTGTGATGGCCCTGTTGCATGGCATGCGGTGGGGGCAATTCAAAGACGCGCTCACCGAATCTGCCAAGCTGGCGGTGATGATCTTCACCATCATTTGGGGCGTGTTGATCTATGTGCGTTTTTTGGGCTTTGCCGACCTACCCGGCGCGTTCTCAGATTGGGTCACCTCGCTGGATCAGCATCCGATGATCATCCTCATCATGATCTTGCTCGCCTATGCGGTGCTGGGCATGTTTATGGATGCGATCGGCATGTTGCTGCTCACCCTGCCCGTGGTCTTCCCGGCGGTCATGGCGCTGAATGGCGGCATGGATGTCACCGCGGCAGAAAGTGCCTTTGGCATGAGCGGCTGGGGCTGCGCCATCTGGTTCGGCATTATTGTCGTGAAAATGGCCGAGCTCTGTTTGATCACCCCGCCCATTGGGCTCAATTGTTTCGTCGTTGCCGGTGTGCGCGACGATATCTCAGTGCAAGATGTGTTCCGCGGCGCGACCCCGTTTTTTGTCGCGGATGCGATCACCATTGCGGTGCTTATTGCTTTCCCAAGCATTGTGTTGTGGTTGCCGAGTCTGTTGTTAGGCTAGTCATCTTCCATCGAGACCAAAAGGGCGGGGAATTTCCCCGCCCTTCTTTCTTTGTGCCATCTGTTGAAGACGCGTCAGGTTAAACCTTATTCAGATGGTGGGGGGAGAAAGTTCACTTCGTGCAATGCGGAGAGGCGCACCACTTCGTCCGGGTCGCCCAAATCATGCAGGGCTTCAAACAAATCAAAGAGTTTGCGGCTGGGGGCGACGCCGAAAAAGCAGTTCGCATCTTTGCCGGATTTGTTGGTGATGCCGTGGGCGATGCCCATGGGCATGCGCACCGTGTCGCCTGCACGGGCGGTTAAAATCTCATCGCCAAAGGCCAGCTCCAACTCGCCATCCAGCATGGTGATCCACTCATCCTGCGTGGGGTGAATGTGCGGTGGCACAAAGCTGTCGGCAGGCAAAAGTGCGTGCCAGATCATGGCGTTTTCTGAATAGAGTTTGGGGATATAGGTTTGGCCCAAAATGTTCCATTTGGTGCCCTCAAGCCCTTCTCCTTTGGCGGTAATGCCTGGTGTTAATGTCATTTTCTCTCCTCCTAATTCACCCGATAATCCGGGGTTGAATCCAAAAAGCGGCGATAGGCGTCGGCGTCGGGCGGGGTGAAGTTTTCCGCAAGCGGATTGCGCCGCCTGATCTTGGCGCCCATATCGTCCAGCAATTCATCAAAATGTTTGAAGTGGTAAGGGGCTACACACAGCCCGCCATAGACTTTGGCTGACGGCTTTTCATATCGCTTCCAGTGCAGCATTTGCTCGATATTGTCGTTCATCTGCTTTGCTGTCGGCTGCTTGGCCAGTTTGCCATCAGCATAGCGCACCAGCCAGTTGGCGGCGAGGTCGGCGCATAGCACCGTGCAGAAGGATGAGTTGAAGCCCACAAAGCCCATGTCCGGCAAATCGGGATTAGCGATGATGCGGTAGAGCCGATATTGCCCATCCTCTTCCACCAGCTTGTCTTGATATTCTTTCGGCAGATAGGGCACGCCCAGCTTCCAGCCAACGGCCTGAATGGCGAGGTCTGTTTTCACCTTTTCGCCGCCGGTCAGCACCACGCTGTCGCCCTCATATTCTTTGAAAGTGCCTTTGATGCAATTGATGCGGCCAACGGCGATCATCTCGAACAGGCCGGGAGTGACAATCGGCACCGAGCAATTGATTTCATCTTCAATTTTGATCTCTGGCCGCAGCCCGGTCTTTTTCAGCTTGAGCTGCATGGTCAGCAAGGCTTCAAGCGCACGCCAATTGGCCCACACGAAAGGTTTTCCGATCACATGCGCCAGCTTTTGCATCGGGTTCAGCCCCCAGCTCGGGAACATTTGCTCCTGTTTGCGGATATAAAGGATGCGCTTAAAGTTGATCAGCCCGCCGATGAAATAGGGCACACGCCAGACCGATTGCAGATAAACGATAGTGACGGATTTTGCGCCTGACTTCACCGCATTCACCGCAATGTCGGTGGCGGACTTGGAAAAGCCGAGCACGGTGACATTTTTGCCTTCCACAATGGACGGGTCAGTATATTCAGATGAGTGCATCACCTGCCCGCCCTGCGCTTCAAATGCCTCTTGACCGGGATGGGTGAGAATATTCTTTTCGCTGAATTGTCCGGTGCAGACCGAGACGAAATCAAAGTCCTCAGTGCTTTCCTTGCCCGCCTGATCCACCAGATGCAGCGTCCAGCCTTTATGCCCGTCCGCGCGGCGAGACGTCTCTGAAACGCTGGTGTTGAAGCGGATGTGGTCGCGCAGATTATAGTCGGCGGCGTAGCTGTCCAGATAGGCATGGACCTGCGGCCCCTTGGGCCATTCCGGATAATCATCCGGCATGGGCTTATCGGTATAGCGGTACAAATCTTTAGGGCTTTGGGTTTGCACATCGGGATAGGATCGCGAAAGTTCCCACACGCCACCCAGATCGTGGCTGCGTTCGATAATGGTCACATCGTGACCCTTTTCCTTGAACGTCTTTGCGGTCACAAGACCGCTCACCCCAGCACCGATTACGGCCACCTTTTTCTTCGTTGTCATCGTCCCCTCCTCCAAGCCGATTGCAACATTTATTATTTTATGCCTAAACTAAATGTCAGATAGAGGGAGACGGCTATCCGAAAAACGCAAAATAATGCGTACGGCCGTTGGGAGAACTACAACAATGGAGCCTTTGGCTAAATATCGGCTGTTTCATTCAGCGGAGTTGGAGTGCGCGCGGGAAATGGTGGCGCGCAAATATTGCGCCCATCGGTTGGATTTTGCGGCGCCGCAGTCACGTTTAGATGCGGTGCACAATCATGTGGCGCTACCCGGCTTTTCGTTTAATTATATGCGCTATGGTGGTGCCGTGCGCATCACCCCCGGCGAGTTGGAACGTTTTTATCTGATCCAAATTCCATTGGCTGGCGGGGCGCAGATCACCAATGGCAAAATGGAGGTGGAGAGCACCATTGAGTTTGCCACCATCCTGAACCCCGATCTCAAAACCGATATGATCTGGCACGCGGATTGCGAAATGCTGCTGGTGCAAATTGAGGCAGAGCATTTGCGCAAGGAAGCCGAAATGATGCTGGGTCGCTCCTTGGATGCGCCCATCCGGTTCGATCCCAAATTACGCATGCAGGCCAAGCAGCTCCAACCATGGCGCAATCAGTTGCGCCGCATTTTCGCGGATTTAGATTCGGGCGCTACCCCGCATGGCCTGTCGGAATTGCTGTTGCAATTTTTGGAAGCGGCACCGAGCAATATTCAATGCTTCTTTGACGCGACGCCGGTGCATCTGGCCCCGGCGCAGATCAAGCGCGCCATGGCCTATATCAAAAGTGAATTCAGTGCCGAAATCTGTCTGCATGATATTGCCCGGGCCGCTGGTGCCTCGGTGCGGGCGCTGCAATATGGCTTCAAACAGACCTATGGATTGACGCCGATGCAAATGGTGCGGCTAGAGCGTTTGCGCCGCGCCCATTATCTGCTGCAAGGGGCCCATGATGGGCAGACCGTCACGCAGATTGCCTCGGCTTTGGGCTTCAACCATTTGGGGCGGTTTTCGCAGGACTATCGCGATGCGTTTGGCGAAACACCGCAGCAAACGCTGAATTTCGCCAAGCGCCAATTATGCTGAAGGCCAGCTCTTAGGTGTTGGGCAACACCGCGGTGCCTTCAATTTCGATCAGTGCTTCGTCTTCCACCAAGGCCGACACCACCACCATAGTCATGGCCGGGAAGTGATAACCCAGCACCCGGCGATAGGCGGCCCCCACTTCCTTTTGGTGCGCCAGATATTCCTGCTTGTCGGTCACATACCATGTCAGACGGGTGAGATGCTCAGCCTTACCCCCGGCCGCTTCCACGACATCGAGAATATTGCGCAGGGCCTGTTCCATTTGGCCAATAAAGTCTTTGGCTTCAAAAACCTGATCTTTTGTCCAGCCAATTTGGCCGCCCACATACAGCGTGCGCCCTTCAGCAAGCATGCCATTGGCATAGCCTTTTGCGGGCTTCCATCCTTCAGGGTGTACAACAATATGTGCCATTATTCTTTTTCCAAATAGAGTGTCATTTTGTCTTTAAGCTGTTGCGACCATTCAATGGGTCGCCCGGTGGATTTGGTGATGTGCACCAGGGTCATGGTGCTTTCCACCTTGGTTTGATGGTCGTGGGTGCCCCACACGCGCACTTTCACGCTGGTGCGGCCCACCCGCTCAACCGTCAGGTGCCATTGCCATTCTTCTCCCAGCTTGCCCGGGGCATTGAACGTTGCTTCCACACTGGCGGTGGGCACCGCCGTTTGGTCGGCCACATGCATTTGCGCGAAGGAATAGCCAATCTCTTTGTCGAACCAGCGCTCGATGGTGAGATTGATCATCTCAAAAAAGCGCGGATAAAACACAATGCCCGCGGGATCGCAGTGCTGGAACAAAATGTCCTGATCGTGGGTGAAAATCTTGCTCATCAGACCCCCAAATAACGATCGGCGAGATCGTCCGTTAGCGCATCCGGTGTGCCCGTCCACACGGTTTCACCGCGCTCCAAAATCACGCAGTGATCGGCAATCGGTAGCAATTCACTGAGGCTCTTATCCACGATCAAAATGGATTGGCCTTGCGCTTTCAACGCTTTCACGGCCCGCCAGATTTCCTCGCGGATCACGGGGGCCAGGCCTTCGGTTGCTTCATCCAGCACCAGCAATTTTGGATTGGTGGTCAATGCCCGGCCAATGGCCAGCATTTGCTGTTCCCCGCCGGACAAAGTGTTGGCCAATTGGTCCTTGCGCTCTTCCAGCCGCGGGAACAATTGATAGACCTTTTCAAGCGTCCATTCACCATCGCGCTGGGCCGCCACGAGGTTTTCTTCAACCGTCAAGTTGGAGAAGCAGCGCCGCCCTTCCGGCACCAGCCCCACCCCCAACTTCGCCACCTTGTGGCTGGGCAATTTGTTGACCAAAGTGCCGTCAAAATGGATATCGCCCTTGGTGGGTTTGGACATTTTGCAAAGGGTGCGGATGGTGGTGGTTTTGCCCATGCCGTTGCGGCCCATCAGCGCCACCACTTCGCCCTCTTTCACTTCAAGCGACACGCCGAACAGCGCCTGTGATGGGCCGTAAAACACCTCAATATCTTTGATGGAAAGCAGAATGTTTGACATTAGGCTGCACTCCCCAAATAGGCTTCGCGCACGGCTGGGTTGTTGCGGATATCCTCCACCGATCCGGTGGCGATCACCCGGCCATACACGAGCACAGAGATACGGTCGGCCAGCGAAAAGACGGCGTCCATATCATGTTCGATCAATAGGATTGGCGCTTCATGGCGCAATTCGTCCAGAAAACCGATCAGCTTTTTCGAACCTTCCGGACCCATGCCCGCCATAGGCTCGTCGAGCAAGAAGGCTTTGGGATCAAGCGCCAGCGCCATCGCGATTTCAAGCTGCCGCCGTTCGCCGTGCGACAGTTCCGCCGTCATGATATGTGCACGTTCCTCCAGATTAACCCGTTTGAGTGCCGCCATGGCAGGTTCAGTCAGGCTTTTGTCGCCACGCACATTTTTGAAAAAGCGATAGCTGGTGCCCAATTTGGATTGCACGGCCAGCATCACGTTGCGCAGGGCGGAGAATTCCATCACCAGTGAGGACACTTGGAAGGTGCGCCCCAACCCGGCCCTCGCCCGGTCGGCCACATCCATGCCCGCCAAATCTCGGCCGTTAAAGATCACCTTGCCGCTGTCGGAGCTGAGCTGGCCGCAGATCTGTTTGATCAGGGTGGATTTGCCCGCCCCGTTCGGCCCGATCAGCGCGTGGATTTCGCCCTTTTTCAGATCAAGGGTCACGTCATCGGTGGCGGTGAGTGCGCCAAAGCTCTTATTTAAGTTTTGAATTTCCAGAACGGGTTGATCAGTCATGACGCGCCTTTCCGGCCAACAGGCCAATGGCACCACCGCGGGCAAACAGCACCACGCCGAGCAGCACAAGACCCAAATAGAATTGCCAGAACTCTGTCATGCCGCCGAAGATGAACTCGAAAATGATAAAGATCAACGCACCGACTACGGGGCCATAAAGCCGCCCGACGCCGCCCAAAATCACCAGCACCATGATCTCGCCTGACATGTGCCAAGACAACATGGTGGGCGACACAAAGCGGTTCAGATCCGCCATCAGCGCCCCGGCCAAGCCGGTGATCATGCCGGAAATGACAAAGGCGGTGAGCTTGATGTTGAACGGGCGAATGCCGGTGGCCGCCAGCCGTTCCTCATTTTGCCGTGCCGCTTGCAGCGCCGCGCCGAAACGCGAGTTTTTGATCATGGCCGACAGGCCAAGCCCTGCAAACATGAGTACTAGGCAGATATAGAAGAAGCTTGAGGGATCAAGCGTGTTTACGCCCGGGAACTGGTTGCGCACATAGATGGACAAGCCATCTTCGCCGCCATAGGTGGGCCAGGAGATCATGAAATAATAGATCATTTGCGCAAAGGCCAAGGTGATCATGATGAAATAGACACCCGACGTGCGCAAGGACAACAGCCCGATAAACAAGGCAGCAATACCGCTCATCACAATCGCCACCAGCCAGATGATCAGCATCTGGTTGGTGCCTTCGATCACGAATGGCCAAGTGAAAATCGGCGTGTAGGTTTGCGCGTGGCTGGCCAAAATGCCCATGGCATAGCCGCCAATGCCGAAGAATGCCGCATGGCCAAAACTTACCAAGCCGCCTGTGCCGAGGGCGAGGTTCAAGCCCACCGCGGCGAGGCTCAAAATCGCCACGCGGGTCGCCAGCGTGATGTAGAAGGGTTCGTCCATCGCGGTGGCGATGAAGGGGAACACCAACAGCGCGAGGCTGAGAAAAATGTTCAAATAGGTTTCGCGGGAAAGACTAGGCATTGTTGCTCACCAATCCTTCCGGCTTGAAGATCAGAATGATCGCCATCAGCACATAGATTGACATGGACGAGAGCGCGGCACCCACCGAGTTGGCGGCGGCTGTGTCCATAAACAGGTTGAAAAAGCCGGGCAGCGTGACGCGGCCGAGCGTATCGACCACGCCCACGAGGATTGAGCCGATCAGCGCGCCCTTAATGGAGCCGATGCCGCCGATCACGATCACCACAAAGGCCAAGATCAATACGGGTTCGCCCATGCCCACCTGCACCGATTGGATGGCACCCATCATCGCCCCGGCAAAGCCTGCAAGGGCCGCGCCGATGGCGAAAACGATGGTATAAAGCGTACCGATATTTACGCCGAGCGCCGCGATCATTTCGCGGTCCGCCTCACCGGCGCGAATGCGGATGCCAAGACGGGTCTTGGTGATGAGGAGATAAAGCCCCAGCGCCACCAAACCACCGACTAGGATGATCGCCAACCGATAAGCAGAATATTGAAAGCCGCCAAACAGGGTGACGGGACCGGCCAAAAAGCCCGGCGCGTCGAGATAAAGGGGGAATGAGCCAAACACCATCCGGCAGCCTTCAGAAAGGATCAGGATCAAGGCAAAGGTGGCCAATACTTGGTCGAGGTGATCGCGATCATATAATCGTCTGATCACAAGCATCTCGATCAAGACCCCGGCAAAGCCCGCCGCCACTATAGACGCCACTAGGCCAAGCCAGAATGAACCTGTGGCCGCAGCCACCGCTGCGCAGGCAAATGCTCCGATCATATAGAGCGAGCCGTGCGCCAAATTGATCAGTCCCATCACGCCGAAAACCAGCGTCAGGCCAGCGGCCATCAAAAACAGCGTCACGCCATATTGCAGGCCGTTTAGAAGCTGCTCGAACAAGAGAGTGGTGGACATATTTTCCCCAGCGGTTTGGATGTTGGCGGGGCGCAAACGCCCCGCCAAACAACTCAGCTATTATTGCAATGGGCAATCTTCAGCATAAGCATCTTGGTGGTCCTTAAGGGCCAGACCCAAGATTTTGTTGGTCAATACGTCACCCTCTTTCACGACTTCACGCACGTAAATGTCTTGAATGGGGTGGTTGTTGTTGCCGAACTTGAAGTCTCCGCGGGTGGACTTGAAGTCAGCCTCTTTCAATGCTGCGCGGAACGCTTCTGTGTCTTTCACATCGGCTTTGTCCAAGGCAGAAAGGATCAGATTTGCTGCGTCAAAGCCTTGGCTGGCATAAAGCGATGGCAACCGATCATATTTCTCCTGGAACGAAGCAACAAAGGCTTTGTTGGTTTCGTTGTCGATGTCTTTGCTCCACTGTGACGAGTTACGCACGCCTAGTGCCGCTTCGCCTACAGCGCCCAAAATGCCTTGGTCAAATGAGAAGGCAGGGCCCATCACCGGCAGATCAACACCAGAGGCTGCATATTGCTTCATGAACGCAATGCCCATGCCGCCTGGCAAGAAGAAGAACACACTGTCTGCGCCTGAATCGCGGATTTGTGCGATTTCAGCAGCATAGTCAGTTGCGCCCAATTTGGTGAACACTTCGCCCGCCAACTGGCCGCGATATTCACGCTTAAAGCCATTCAGCGCATCCTGGCCAGCCGGATAGTTTGGCGCCAAAATGAAGGTGTTTGTATATTCAGCCACATTGGCGTATGCGCCCATGGCTTCGTGCAAATTGTCGTTCTGCCATGCCACGTTGAAATAGTTGGCATTACAGCCTTTGCCTGCCAAAGCAGATGGACCAGCGTTTGGCGACACATAGATTTTGCCTTGCGCCACAGCAGATGGAATAACCGCCATCGCGAGGTTGGACCAAATGATACCGGTTAGAATGTCGACCTTTTCAGACTGGATCATTTTGTCGGCGATTTGCACGGCCAAGTCAGGCTTGCGCGCATCATCTTCGATCACGACTTCCACATCGTCGCGGCCAGCTTGTTCAATCGCCAGCATAAAGCCATCGCGCACATCCACGCCCAAGCCGGCACCGCCGCCAGAAAGCGTTGTGATCATGCCGATCTTGGCGCCTTCAGCCATGGCCGAGCCGCCAAGGGCCAAGCTCATCGCCACAGCGCTGGCCATAATAGTTTTTAGCGTCTTCATAGTTTCCTCCCAAACTGCGAACCTAAGTTCGCCGATTACAATACTTCACGACAGGTGAAGTATTTAGTTTGCCCTTTGCCTCTCCCAAAGCAAAGGCCAAATCTGACAACAATAGGGTTAAGCTACCCAATTGCCGCAAGCTCCAATAGTTACATCCATGCATGAATTTCAATATATTTCAATATTAAAATATCATGCTTAAAATATCTCAAGCCTCCACCTCAGTCGTTGCCAATCGGGTCAGCCCGCTATCGGCCTCTTCTAGATCAGCAATCACATTGAAATGATGTTTGTGGTCCGCTTCCACCGCATCCGTATCCACGCCCAACCCTGTCCAGATATTGGCCAAGAGCTGATTTTGACGCAAAAATTCGGGGCGCTCGTCCGCCCCCACCCAACAGGTGAGCTTAACGCCCGCAAGAGGCTCACGCAGCGCAGCGCTCTCCGCGCGCGCTTCCGCCAAATCCAGCTGCAAGCCTTCATTCATACGGGTATTGAGTAAGGGGCGCAGATCGTGCAGCCCTGAAATGGAAATCACATGTTTCAGCCGTGCCTGCACTTCTTTTGATAAGGGCGTATCGGCGCACATCATGCGCGACACCAAGTGCCCACCAGCCGAATGGCCGGCAATGTGCACTGGCCCTTCCACTTTGGTGGCGGCGTAAAGAATGGCCGCGCCAATTTGCTGGGTCATGGTGCTGATCCGCGCTTCCGGCGCCAGCGTGTAGGATGGTAAGGCGACGGCCCACCCCTTGGCGATTGCACCTGCCGCCAGATGCGACCAGGCACTTTTATCAAAACTTAGCCAATAGCCGCCATGCACAAATATAAACAGGCCTTTGGGCGTGCCTTCGGGCAAAAACAGGTCTAATTTCTCCCGTTTGGCATCGCCATAGGCCAGATCAAGTTCTGCGCGTCCCGCCGCCAGCATCTCTTCACGAAACCGCTCGGACGCCTGCTTCCAATGCTCAACATAGGAGCCGGCATTTTCGATATGGTCGGCGTTGGCATAGGCATCATCCCAATCGTTGGGTGTCGTCCAGCTTGGCAGTCCGTCACGCATCAAATTTTCCCCCTTGCAAGGCTGCGGCTGGCCGATAACGCCCTTTCAGATAGGTCGGGGCATTTGCTTCCAGTTGCGCCAAAATCTCTCGCACTCGATCAAGCCCGATTTCGGCCAAAAATGCAAATGGCCCTTTGGGGAAATTCAATCCCAATTGCATCGCCAGATCAATATCTTGCGGCGCCGCCACCTGGTGATCCACGGCAGACGCCGCCTCATTGATCAGTGTCGCCAATATGCGTTCAGCAATTTGCTGCTGTTCGGCCTCAGCAAGCTCAACTTTGATATCTTCGGTCACAAAGCCTTTGCCGCTTTTGCGGCCCAGCGCGCCCTCATCCACCTGCCGTTGCAGGCGATCAAACACATGATAACGCGGGTGAAAATCAAAGGCTTTGGCCATGGTTTCGCTGGCAGCCAGATTGATATCGGCACCCACCAGATCAATCAATTCAAACGGCCCCATGCGGAACCCTTGCGCCCGCATGGCCGCATCAATGTGATGGGCCGAAAAATCACCTTCTTCCAAAATCGCCAGTGCCTCACCATAGAAGGGGCGCGCGCATCGATTGACGATAAAGCCCGGACTATCTTTTACCTTGATTGCGGTTTTGCCGATCTGGTTGAGATAAATGACGAGGTCATCACATCGTATCTGCGATACGGGTGGGGCTGTGATGACCTCGACAAGCTTCATAATGTGGGCCGGGTTGAAAAAGTGCAGGCCAAGCGCCCGGTCTTTATGGGTGAGATTGGCAAAAATATCAGCAACACTCAGCGACGAAGTGTTGGTGGCCAGCAGCGTTTCTGCACCGCAAACTTCTTCCAGTTGAGCGAAGAGCTTTTGCTTAATGTCCAACCGCTCGACGATGGCTTCGATCACCAGATCGCAATCGGCGAGATCGACCATTTCACTTGCGGCGCTCAGCCGCGCTTTGGTGGCCGCCGCGTCATCGGCGCTCACCCGTCCTTTATCCACGGCCCGTGCCAAAGTCTGTCCCACCGCGTCCAGCGCAGAGGTCACCGCGTCATGGTTCACATCAAAGAGCTGCACCTGGTGGCCGGATTGCGCGAAGAACAGCGCTATATTGCGCCCCATCACGCCTGCGCCCACCACGCCGATTTTGTTCAGCTCAGCCATTATTTGCCCTCAAATGCGGGTTTGCGTTTGTCAAGAAAGGCAGTCACGCCTTCGGCTTTGTCCGCGGTGCCGAGCAAAGTTTCGAAATCGCCTCTGGTTTCGCCCATCACATGTTTAAGCGGGGTTTCGGCGCTGGCGACAATCGCCTTTTTCGCCGCCTGCATCGCCAAGGGTGCGCGCAAGGCCAAGCGTTCTGTCAGTTTCGCCGCAAAAGGCAGCGCCCCATCTTCGGCCATATAGCTGATGATGCCCCAATCATTGGCCGTGATCGCATCGACAATTTCGCCGCCAAGCACAATGCGCCCGGCCCGTGCGCGGCCCACCATGGCGGTCAGCCGCTCAATGCCGCCTGCGCCGGGGATCAGGCCTAAGTTGGGTTCCGGCAAGCCGAATTTGGCGGTGGTGCCCGCCACGATCAAATCGCACATCAGCGCCAGTTCAAACCCGCCACCGAGGCAAAAGCCATCCACGGCCGCCACCAGCGGCAACGGACAATTGCGAATGCGTTTCCAATGAGCTTTGCGCGGGTCGAGATAGCCTTCTTCCCGCCCTTTGTCTTTGATCTCATGAATGTCGGCACCCGCGGCGAAATGCTCGCCTTCGCCGCAAATCAGCACGGCACGCACAGTTGGAGATTGGGCAAATTCGTCCAGCGCATCGGCAATTTGCCCCAACAATTCTGTGTTGAGTGCGTTGCGCTGCTTTTGTCGATCAATGCTGAGAATCGCCCACGCGGCATTGTGGCCTTTAATGTCCACCTGCTCTATGCGCAGCATATTTTGCTCGCCCATATGTCCTCCCTATCGCCATTTAGTGTTCACCAAAATTGAATATATTTCAAGCCTAAAATTTTGAGCTTGAAATATATCATTTCTGATGCAATCATACCCTTCATGCGTGATCAACATTGCGCCATTGGGAGGACATTATGAAAATCGCATGTTTGGGCGGTGGCCCGGCCAGCCTGTATTTTGCCATCAGCATGAAGCGGCGCGATCCGTCGCACGACATTACGATTTTTGAACGCAACAAACCAGATGATACATTTGGATGGGGCGTGGTTTTGTCCGATGAAACCCTTGATAATATGGCCGAAAATGACAAGGAAAGCGCCGAAGCGATCCGTGAGCATTTCGCTTATTGGGACGATATCGCGGTGGTGCATGATGGGCACCGCACCGTTTCCACCGGCCATGGCTTTTGCGGCGTGGGCCGCATGCAATTGCTGCTGACCTTGCAGGAACGCGCCCGCGAACTCGGCGTTAAAATGGAGTTCCAAACCGAAATTGATAGCGCCTCGCCTCTGATGAAAGAATATGATTTGGTGGTGGCCGCTGACGGGTTGAACTCCAAAACTCGCAATGAATTTGCCGAGCATTTCAAGCCCGAAATCGATACGCGCAAATGTCATTTTGTGTGGCTCGGCACCCACCAGAAATTTGATGATGCCTTCACCTTTATTTTTGAGAAAACCAAGCATGGTTGGGTGTGGGCCCACGCCTATCAATTCGATAAGGACACGGCGACCTTTATTGTCGAGTGCGCGCCTGAAACATTCGAAAAGTTTGGGTTTGGCGAAATCAGCCAGCAGGAAACCATCGCCATTTGTGAAGAGATTTTCAAAGATCATTTGGGCGGCCATAGCCTGATGACCAACGCCAACCATATTCGTGGCTCGGCCTGGCTGAATTTCCCGCGTGTATTGTGTGAAAAATGGCACCATGAAAATGTCGTGCTGTTGGGTGATGCTTCGGCCACGGCCCACTTCTCCATCGGTTCGGGCACCAAACTCGCCATTGAAAGCGCCATTGCGCTGGCTGAGTTTTTGCACACTGAGCCGACTCTCGACGCCGCGTTCCGCAAATATCAGGAAGATCGTCGCTTGGATGTGCTGCGCCTGCAAAGTGCGGCCCGCAACTCAACCGAATGGTTTGAAGATGTGGAGCGCTATCTCGATCTCGATCCGGTGCAGTTCAACTATTCCCTGCTCACCCGTTCACAGCGGATCAGCCATGAGAATCTGCGCCTGCGCGATCCGGAATGGCTGAAATCTGCTGAAATGTGGTTTCAGGAGCAGGCTGGCGCGAAGGGCGTGCATCGTGCGCCAATGTTTGCGCCATTCAAGCTGCGCGATATGGAATTGAAGAACCGCGTGGTGGTCTCCCCCATGGCCCAATATAAGGCCAAGGATGGCTGCCCCACCGATTGGCATTTTGCCCATTACGCTGAGCGCGCCAAGGGTGGCGCTGGTCTTGTTTATGTGGAAATGACCTGCGTGTCGCCCGAAGGGCGGATCACGCCGGGTTGCCCGGGGCTTTATGCCCCCGAGCATGAGGCGGCGTGGACCCGCCTTACAGATTTTGTGCATAGCGAGACCAGCGCCAAAATGGCGATGCAAATCGGCCATTCCGGCCGCAAGGGTTCCACCCAATTGGGGTGGGAAACCATGGACGCGCCGTTGAAAGACGGCAATTGGCCGCTTCTGTCTGCATCCGACCTTCCTTGGTCGCCGGATAATGCGACGCCAAGGGCCATGGATCGCGACGATATGGATATGGTGCGCGACCAGTTTGTCGCTTCCACCAAGATGGCGGATCGCGCCGGGTTCGACATGGTCGAGCTGCACGCCGCGCACGGCTATTTGATTTCGTCCTTCATTTCGCCCAAGTCCAACAATCGGCAGGATGAATATGGCGGTTCACTGGACAATCGCATGCGCTATCCGCTGGAAGTGGCGCAAGCCATGCGCGATGCCTGGCCGGATCACAAGCCTATGTCCGTGCGGATTTCCGCCAATGACTGGGTGGGCGCAGAAGGCGTAACGCCAGACGAAGCGGTGCAGATCGCACAAATGTTCTCCGCCGTGGGGATCGACATTATTGACGTGTCCGCTGGCCAGACCTCAGTTGATGCCGCCCCGATTTATGGCCGCATGTTCCAAACCCCGTTCTCTGACCGCATCCGCAATGAGACCGGACTGAACACCATGGCCGTGGGCAATATTTATGAGCCGGACCATATCAATTCGATTCTGATGGCAGGCCGGGCTGATCTGGTATGTTTAGCGCGTCCGCATTTGGCTGATCCTTATTGGACGTTGCATGCCGCAGCCGCCCTTGGCGACAAAGATAGCGAATGGCCCTTGCCCTATTTGCCTGGTCGGGATCAAATGATGCGACTGGCAGAGCGGAATGAAGGCATTGGGATCAAGGTATGACACTAAACGGCAAAGACATATTGATCACAGGCGGCGGCACCGGCGTGGGCGCGGTGATGGCCAAGCAGTTCGCTGAAGCGGGCGGCACGGTCACCGTGGCGGGCCGCACGCGTGCAACGCTTGAACAAGCGGCCAGCCAACATGCCAACATCAACGTGGCAACCGTCGACATCACCGACGAAGAGTCGGTTAAAGCCCTGTTTGACGAGATCGGCGTGATGGATATTGTGGTCGCCAATGCGGGCGCGTCATCCAGCGCCCCCCTGGCCAAGACCTCTCTTGCCGATTGGCAGCACATGATTGATGTGAATTTGACCGGCACCTTCCTGACCCTCAAGGAGGGTTTGGTGCGGCTGAAGGGCGAAGAATGGGGGCGCTTGATCGCTGTTGCGTCTACCGCTGGCCTGAAAGGCTATCCTTATGTCGCGCCCTATGCGGCGGCGAAGCATGGGGTGATCGGCCTCATCAAAAGCATGGCACTGGAAGTGGCGAAAAGCGGCATCACCGCCAATGCGCTTTGCCCCGGCTTTCTCAATACAGAAATGACCGAGCGGTCCATCGCCAATATTATGGAAAAGACAGGCATGAGCGCAGATGATGCGCTTAAGGCACTGGCAAAAAACAATCCGCAGGGACGGCTGATCGAGCCGGAAGAAGTGGCCGCGGCGGCACTTAATTTGTGCGGTCCGCATAGTGAGGGGCTCAACGGTGTGGCCCTTTCTATTTCAGGAGGCGAAGTATGAGCGCAACTGACCCGGTGACGGGACACCCCATGAGCAAGCAGCGCTTGCGCCTGTGGCTGCATATGCTGAAAACGGCCCGCTTTGTGGAGAATGAGCTGCGCGAGCGCATGCGCATCACCTACCAATCCACCCTGCCCCGCTTTGATGTGATGGCGATGCTGGACCGCACCCGCGAGGGCCTGTTGATGAGCCAATTGTCTCAGCAATTGATGGTCTCCAACGGCAATGTGACGGGCATTATCGATCGGCTGGTGCAGGATGGCTATGTGGTGCGGGTCTCCGTGAAGGGCGACAAGCGCGCCACGCTGGTGCGCCTCACCCCGAAGGGCATCGAGAAATTTGCCGAAATGGCCGCCGAGCATGAACGCTGGATCGATGAATTGATGGACAATGTGCAAGATCAGGACATTGAACACTTTATCGACGCGCTCAACCATATCCGAAAGGATCATCAGCATGACTAAACTGGCCGATTATCAACCCGAGCATTTTTTGCTGACCATGAAGGGCGACATTGCAATTGTGCAATTGAACCGCCCCGACCGGAAAAACCCGCTGACCTTTGAAAGCTATGCCGAGTTGCGCGATTTCTTCCGCGAACTCCATTATGCCGATGATATCAACGCCGTAATTTTTGCCAGTAATGGCGGCAATTTCTGTTCCGGCGGTGATGTGCATGACATTATCGGGCCGTTGGTGGGCATGGACATGAAGGAGCTGTTGGCCTTCACCCGTATGACCGGGGATCTGGTCAAAGCCATGCTCAATTGCTCCACCCCGATCATCTCTGCTGTCGATGGCGTGGCCGTCGGGGCGGGCGCGATTATCGCCATGGCGTCCGACATGCGGTTGGCGACACTGGAAGCCAAAACCGCCTTTTTGTTTACCCGTGTTGGCCTTGCGGGCTGCGACATGGGCGCGTGCGCCATGCTGCCCCGCCTGATCGGGCAAGGTCGCGCGGCGGAACTGCTTTACACGGGTCGCTCCATGAGCGCCGAGGAAGGTCACAATTGGGGCTTTTTCAACGCGCTGCACAGCGCCGATGAGTTAGATGATGCGGCCATGAAGCTGGCTGAGCGTGTGGTGGCGGGACCGACTTTTGCCCACGGGATCACCAAAACCCAGCTTAATCAAGAGTGGAGCATGAGCCTCGAACAAGCGATTGAGAGCGAAGCGCAGGCGCAGGCTTTGTGTATGCAAACCAAGGATTTTGAGCGCGCCTATCACGCGTTTGTCGCGAAAGAAAAACCAAAGTTTGAGGGCAATTAATGGCCGATCAAAGCTTTCTCAACTGGCCCTTTTTTGAAGATAAGCACCGCGCCTTGCACGCTGAGCTAGAGGCTTGGGCCAGCGCCAATTTGCCCGTCGATCACTCCGATGTGGATCAGGCCTGCAAAGATCTGGTGGCCGCGTTGGGCAAAGCAGGCTTTTTGCAATATAGCGGCGCGAAGCAAGGCGAAACGCTGGATGTGCGCTGCCTGTGCCTGATCCGCGAAACTTTAGCGCGGCATGATGGCCTGGCCGATTTTGCCTTTGCCATGCAAGGCTTGGGTACCGGGGCGCTGTCGCTGTTCGGCACACCGGACCAGCAGGCTTGGCTGGACAAAACCCGCGCAGGCGAAGCGCTTTCGGCGTTTGCTTTGAGCGAGCCCAAGTCCGGATCGGATGTGGCCAATATTGAATTGAGCGCCGAAGATAAGGGCAATCATTATGTGCTCAATGGGGAAAAGACCTGGATTTCCAATGGCGGCATCGCCAATGTCTACACAGTATTTGCCCGCACAGGCGAAGCGCCGGGGGCCAAGGGGCTATCCGCCTTTGTGGTGCCAACCGATAGCGAAGGGCTAGAGATTGCCGAACGCTTGGACGTGATCGCGCCGCACCCATTGGCACGGCTCAAGTTTAACAATGTGCATGTGCCGAAAACCGGCATGATCGGTGAGGCAGGCGCTGGCTTTAAGATCGCCATGAGCGTTTTGGATGTGTTCCGCTCCACCGTTGGGGCGGCCGCATTGGGCTTTGCCCGCCGGGCATTGGACGAAACTTTGACTCGCGCCAAATCGCGGGAATTGTTCGGTGCGCCCTTGGCCGAATTGCAGATGGTGCAAGGCCACATTGCCGATATGGCCTTGGATGTGGATGCGGCTGCCTTGCTGATTTACCGCGCCGCCTGGACCAAAGATATGGGCGCTGCTCGCGTGACGCGGGAAGCCGCCATGGCCAAACTTTACGCGACGGACAAAGCGCAAGAGGTGATCGACAAAGCCGTGCAGATTCACGGTGGCGACGGGGTGCGCAAAGGGTCGATCGTGGAGAGCCTTTACAGAGAAATTCGCGCCTTGCGTATTTATGAGGGCGCATCAGACGTCCAGAAAATTGTGATTGCGCGCCAGGCCTTGGCTTAGGCGCCGCTTGGGAGGGGATGATGGAAACTTTAGGACCAACCGGACATGTGGACCATTTTTGCCGGGAGAACTTGCCGCCATTTGATCAGTGGCCGCAGATCAATACGGAAGATTTCACCTATCCGGAATATTTGAATGTAGGCCGCGCCCTCACCGATGCGATGGTGGAAAAAGGCTTTGGCGACCACACTGCTTTGATCGGCAATGGCCGCCAGCGCACCTATAAGGAATTGGCGGACTGGACCAACCGTTTGGCCCATGCGCTGGTGGAAGATTATGGCGTGAAGCCGGGCAACCGCGTGTTGATCCGCTCTGCCAACAACCCCGCCATGGTTGCCTGCTGGCTGGCCGCCACCAAGGCAGGCGCGGTGGTGGTGAACACCATGCCGTTGCTGCGCGCGGGCGAATTGGGTGCCATTGTCGACAAGGCCGAAATTGAATTTGCCTTGTGCGACACGCGGATGATGGACGAGATTGTTGCCTGCGGCAAAACCTCGAAATATCTCAAAACCATTATCGGCTTTGATGGCACGGCCAATCATGATGCGGAACTGGATCGGGTTGCCTTGGGCAAGTCGGTGAAGTTTGACGCGGTGAAAACGGGTCGCGACGATGTGGCCCTGTTGGGCTTTACCTCGGGCACCACGGGTGAACCAAAAGCCACCATGCATTTCCACCGCGATCTGCTGATCATCGCTGATGGCTATGCCAAAGAGGTGTTGCAAGTCACTCCAGAGGATGTGTTTGTCGGCTCGCCACCTTTGGCCTTCACTTTCGGGCTGGGCGGCTTGGCCGTGTTCCCCTTGCGCTTTGGCGCAACGGCCACCTTGCTGGAAACAGCGTCGCCACCGAACATGATCGAGATCATCGAGACCCACAAAGCCACCATCTGTTTTACCGCCCCCACCGCCTATCGCGTGATGTTGCGGGCCATGGATGAAGGGGCGGATTTGTCCACCTTGCGTTGTGCGGTATCCGCGGGTGAAACCTTGCCTGAGCCTGTGTTTGAGGAATGGCAGAAAAAAACCGGCAAGCCGATGCTGGACGGCATTGGCGCCACCGAAATGCTGCACATCTTTATCTCCAACCGCTTGGATGATGCTAAACCTGCGTGCACCGGCAAGCCGGTGACCGGCTATGAAGCCAAAGTGGTTGACGACGAGATGAACGAAATGCCGCGTGGCGAACCGGGGCGTTTGGCCGTGCGTGGCCCCACAGGTTGTCGCTATTTGAATGATGAGCGGCAGGCCAAATATGTCACGGACGGGTGGAACATTACCGGCGACACCTTTGTGGAAGACGAGAATGGCTATTTCCATTTTGCTGCCCGCAATGACGATATGATCATTTCATCTGGCTACAACATCGCCGGACCTGAAGTTGAAGCAGCGCTTTTGTCGCATGAGCATGTGCTTGAATGCGCGGTGATTGGCGTGCCAGACAATGAGCGCGGGCATATTGTGCAAGCCCATGTGGTCCTAACCGAAGACGCCACGCCATCAGAGGAATTGATCAAAATTTTGCAGGATCATGTGAAAGCCACCATTGCGCCGTTTAAATATCCGCGCTCCGTGATCTTCACTGATCAATTGCCCAAAACCCAAACCGGAAAAATCCAACGGTTCCAGTTAAGAGAGAAGCAAGCGTGACCGATATTTTCGCCCAGACCAAAGCCAAGTTTCATCTGCCCAAGGGCATGATTTATCTGGATGGCAACAGCCTTGGCCCGTTGCCAAAAGCGGCGATGGGCGTGGTGGAGCGCACCATTCAAGATGAATGGGGCGAGATGCTGATCACCGGCTGGAATAAGGCCGGTTGGATCAACAAGCCCAGCGAGATTGGCGACCGGATTGGCAAATTAATCGGCGCGCCCGCTGGTTCTGTGGTCATGGGCGACACCCTGTCGATCAAGGTTTATCAGGCTTTGGCCTCGGCATTGGAGCTCAATCCGGGCCGCAAGGTCGTGCTGTCCGACAGCGGCAATTTCCCGTCGGACCTATATATGGCCGATGGTTTATTGAAGAGCTTGGGCGCCGAATATGAGCTGCGTGTGGTCGCGCCAGAAGAAGTTGAAGGTGCGCTGACCGACGATGTGGCCGTGATGATGATCACCGAGGTGGATTATCGCACCGGGCGCAAGCACGACATGAAAGCGCTGACCGGAAAAGCCCATGCCAATGGCATTTTGACCATTTGGGATTTGGCCCACTCCGCAGGCGCATTGCCCGTTGACCTTGAAGGCTGCAACGCTGATTTTGCAGTGGGCTGCACCTATAAATATCTCAATGGTGGTCCCGGTGCCCCTGCTTTTATCTATGTGGCGGACAAGCATAAAGATGCGGCGCGCCCGGCCCTTTCCGGCTGGATGGGTCACGAAGCGCCGTTCGCCTTTGATCTCGATTATCGCGCGGCGCCGGGCATTGAGCGGATGCGTGTGGGCACGCCGCCGATCATCGCCCTGAGCGTTTTGGAAGCCAGCATGGACATTTGGGACATGGTGGAGATGGACGCGGTGCGCGCGCGGTCCATCGAGTTATGTGATTTGTTTATTGATGAAGTTGAGCGGCTTTGCCCGCAACTGCAATTGGGGTCGCCGCGTGAAGGCAAGCGCCGTGGTTCGCAAGTGTCATTCCATTTCGAGAATGGCTATGCGGCGATGCAGGCACTGATTGCCAACGGGGTAATCGGCGATTTCCGCGCCCCGGATATGATGCGGTTCGGGTTTACCCCGCTTTATGTTGATCATGATGATGTGCGTGGCGCTGCGGCCATTCTTGGTACGATTATTAATGATAAGGTTTGGGACGATCCCAAGTACCAAAAAAGGTCAAAAGTTACATGATCAAGCCATATGATCCGAGCGAAGAAGGCGCTCAAATGTCATTTGATGGACGCATGTCCTATGGTGACTATTTGCAAATTGATACCATCCTCAACACGCAAAAACCGCTCTCCACGGCGCATGATGAGATGTTGTTTATCATCCAGCATCAAACCAGCGAATTGTGGATGAAGCTGGCTGTGCATGAGCTGCATGCGGCCCGCGCGGCGATGCAGGCAAACCGCCTTGAGCCAGCGTTCAAAATGCTGGCGCGGGTGGCGCGTATTTTCGAGCAGCTCAACAATGCGTGGGACGTGCTGCGCACCATGACCCCGTCGGAATATACCCAGTTTCGCGAGACATTGGGCCAATCCTCCGGCTTTCAATCTTACCAATATCGGCAGATTGAATATATTTTGGGCAACCGCAACCAATCCATGCTGAAGCCCCATGCGCACCGGGAAGAAATTCACGCCATGCTCAAAAAAGAGCTTGAGGTGCCAAGCCTTTACGATGTGGCGCTGCAACTGGTGCATGCCAATGGCGTCGATATTCCAAAAGATATTCTGGACCGCGATGTGCGCAAAACCCATGTGGCCGACGACGGTGTTGAAGCGGCTTGGGCGACCATTTATAAGGACCCGGAAAAGCACTGGGTGTTGTATCAACTCGCCGAGAAGCTTGTTGATTTTGAAGATTATTTTCGCCGCTGGCGCTTCAACCATGTCACCACGGTGGAACGGATTATCGGCTTTAAACGGGGCACAGGCGGCACAGGTGGCGTGAGCTATTTACGCCGGATGCTGGATGTGGAACTATTCCCCGAACTTTGGCATGTGAGGACACAATTATGAATTGCGTATTTGTTCAATTGCGGTGCAAGCCGGGCAAGACTTATGAAGTTGCCGACAAAATTCACGAGCGCGAAATTGTTTCCGAGCTTTATTCGACCTCGGGAAATTTTGATTTGATGATGAAGATCTATATTCCCGAAGGGGACGATGTGGGCATGTTCATCAACGACAATATTTTGGATATTGAGGGCATTGAGCGTTCGTTGACCACGCTGACCTTTAAAACATTCTAAGGGTCAAAATCATCGAAATTAGAGAGAGATTTCAGGTGTAACCATCTGAAATCCCTTTTCTTTTGCGCAAAAACTGAAATCGAGCGCCATAATTTTAGTCTATTTCAGCAAAACTCCAGCTTTTTATGGCGAAATTTCAATTTTTTCCAATCGGCATTGCTTTTTCGACCAGCTTGATCATAAAGCTGGAGCCGGTGGGGATGATTTCATCATTAAAATCATATTCCGGGTGGTGGCAATTTGGCGTGTCGCCCTGCCCCAAGAAAATATAAGCGCCGGGCCGGGCCAGCAGCATAAAGGAAAAATCCTCCGCGCCCATTACCGGTTCAATATCGTCCTTCACTCGATCTTCGCCCACCACTTCTTTGGCGACCTCCGTTGCAAATTTGGTTTGCGCCGGATGGTTGATGGTGACCGGATATTCTTTTTGATAGTTCAGATTGATTTTGGCGCCATGCAATTGGGCAATGCCGTTGCAGATTTCCTGCATCCGCTTTTCCGCATAGTCGCGCACGTCCATATCCAACGTGCGCACGGTGCCGGACAATCGAGCCGTTTGTTCGATCACATTGTCCGCCGTGCCGCAATGAAAGGTGGTTACCGACACAACAATGGATTTGAGCGGGCCCACATTGCGCGACACGATGCGTTGAAAGGCCTGCACCAGATCTGTGCCGACGATGATCGGATCGATGCCATGGTCCGGATGGGCCGCATGGGCGCCCTTGCCCACAATCTCGATTTCAAAAAAGTCAGCAGCGGCCATCAGTGCGCCGGTGCGGATTTCAAAGTGATTGGTTTTGGTACCGGGGGAGTTGTGCAGGCCATAGACTTCATCAATGCCGAAGCGCTCCATCATCCCGTCTTTGACCATTTCATTGCCGCCGCCGCCACCTTCTTCCGCGGGTTGGAAAATCATCACGGCGGTGCCGTCAAAATTGCGCGTTTCGGCCAAATATTTCGCCGCGCCCAGCAAAATGGTGGTGTGGCCATCATGGCCGCAGGCATGCATTACGCCCTCATTTTGCGATTTATACTCATGGTTCAAAATCTCGGTGATGGGCAGCGCATCCATATCGGCGCGCAGGCCGATGGTTTTGCCGGATTTGTTCTCGCGCCCTTTGATCACCGCCACCACGCCGGTTTTGCCAATGCCGGTGACAATTTCATCCACGCCATAGCTTTTAAGCTTTTCCGCCACCAGCGCTGCGGTGCGATGTTCGTTAAAGCCCAGCTCGGGATGAGCATGAATGTCTTGCCGGATTTCGGTCAGTTCTTTATGAAATTCAGCAACACGATTGATAACTGGCATTTGTCTCCCCTTGAACATTGGTGCAACCAATATCACCTAAGAGATCATGCCCCATTAACAATGGCAAATGGAATTGTTTGGCTGAACACAATTTTACGTTAGATTTAGCCGAATCATGAATTAAAAAGCCAAGATGCATTTCGAACGGCAAGGACAGATTTTAGCTATGGCAAATGAAAACGAAGACAAACAAGACAACAAGAACGACCCAACCGTTGAGAAAATCCTGTTTAAAAACCGCACGGTTTTGATCACAGGCGAAATCAACGACAAGCTCGCGCGCGAAGCTTCTGGTCGGTTGTTGGCACTTGCCGATCAATCTGATGATCCGATCAATGTGTTTATCAGCTCACCTGGCGGCCATGTGGAAAGTGGCGACATGGTGCATGACATCATCAAATTCATTAAGCCCAAAGTGCGCACCATCGGCAGCGGCTGGGTGGCCAGCGCCGGCGCGCTGATCTTTATCGGCGCCAAACGCGAAAACCGGCTGTGCCTGCCCAACACCCGCTTCCTGCTGCACCAACCAAGCGGCGGCGTGGGCGGCAAAGTCTCTGACATCCAGATTCAGGCCGAGCAAATCAAGCAAATGCGCGAACGGTTCGACATTCTGTTTGCCGAAGCCACCGGCCAAACACCGGAAAAAATCGCCGAAGACACCAACCGCGATTTCTGGCTGAACACCAAAGAGGCCATTGAATATGGCCTGCTGGGCCGGGTGATCACCAATATTGATGATCTGACCTAAGCGGTTGGAGAAAATGAGGAAGCCGCCGCGAGGCGGCTTTTTTTTGTGGCGGAGGATATAACTCATACCGGCGATCATAACACTCACCGATCAAGGCCTAGATACTCCAAACCTTTGAACGCGATAACTTAGAAACACGCATGGTATTTTCTTCGATGATTTCATCGGTCAGGTCGTCAACTTCGGTAAACGCTGATGGAAGCCGATATCCGCTTTCATGCAATATCTTTTTCTTTTCTGAAAACCTCCTATCCGCCAATCGGCCGTTGGTTACTTTGTCGACCAAAATAAGGTTTCCAATTTGACCAACTATGGTCTCATCCCGGTCAGACGCCTGGGGAATAAGGTGTTCGATTGTAAGATCATCACTTTCACCCACAGTCGGACTACCTTCCTCATTTTGCACCTTTTTCAAGATATATCTAATAAGCTCTTTCTGCGAAGTTTGACCACGTGTGAAGACAATTTGGCGAAAGTTAGCATCAAACTCATCCGGATCAGGTGCTCTATCACGAAGTTTACGATTCAAATCACGCAAGACTTGCACTGCGCTCTCAGTGTTCCTGCTATTGAACATTTGTTTTCCAAATGAAGCAAACATTCCAGATATTCCACCGGAGGACCTAGAAGACGTAACTGCATTGAAGGTGAAGTGAAATTTTTCAATCATGTTGAGTGCGTCGCGCAAATGCCGGTATCGAATGATCCCATCCCTATATGCTCGAATTAGAGAAAGAATGCCGGGCGTGGACTGTTTCACTTTGAATATCCGCAATGCTCGAAGTGACTTCGCAACCTCTTTCTCATCATTAGTCCAACTAAAATCAGGATCAAAGATTGACCTCCAGTGCTCAGCGTCACTTTGGAAGCGATTTAGATGATTGTCAGCATTGCTACTATCGATCCGCTCCTTCGCCTTGGCGAAAGCTTTGGCCTTTGTTACGAAATCATATCTTGATTGCCAAGAATGCACTACAAACTCATCCGGATCCAGGTTTATCGGCGCGCCCCTAATAGTTGCAATTACATTTCGCCATTTCAGTGTTGCATGATCAACTTCTGTCCCTTCGTCGATCATCTTTTTGAAATGGTTTCGTAGCAAGTCCGTGAGCGCGAGGTCCTTACCTCTGGTGTTCAGCGTTTCAAAAATCGTGTAAGCGTCACTTTCATTATCAAGCGTAACAACGATTACGTTCAGGTCTAACACCGTATCTCTAATTTCAGTAAGCCAGCGTACAACCTCAGTCTTGTTTTCTTCAGGCGTTCTTTCAAGATTACCTAGAATAGCGTCAGTTTCTATTGCGATCTTTTTATTGAACTCTGAAAAGGCTCTTTCGATGGCCCGTTCTTCGTCACCAAGCCGCGTGGCAATAGTTGAAGGTTTGTCTTTGAGCACCTCTTCTTGTAAATACGGATAGCTTGTTTCCGTTTTTAGCACGTAGACGACACGCGAATCACGATCTCTTTGTTGGATGTATGCCTGTATGCCTTCTGCAAGAGCTTTGGCACCAACCTTCTTAAATCCTTCTCTCAATGCACAAAGCAATATCGCGATGGTTGTTAGCCGCTATTGGCCGTCTACAACAAAAACTTTCGAGCGATTACCTTTGTAGACAACCATTGAACCAATGAAATATGTATCTGATATGTTTTCCAGTATGTCGTCCCAAAACTTATTTATGTGATCCAACTCCCAAGAGTAAGGTCTTTGGAAACTTGGGATTTCAAATACTGTTCCCTTTAGCAATGCTTCTATTGCTTGGTCCTGAGACTCGATCTTCATATATTAAACCACATCATTTGGATTTTACGGCAAGGTTGTATTAGACATTCAGCAATGCCAATGGTTAGAGGAAAATACTACATAGGCCCTGAATCGAGCCCAGGCGATGTTTGTGCAGGCTACTGGTCCCATAGTCGCTTGAATCGGACTCCGCTAATGCTTTCATCTTTCCCGCGCAGGCGGGAACCTATTTTGGAGTTTCAGTTGGGCAAACCGTTTACGGCTTCGGTCCTAGTTTGCGCTTTACTGGATCCCCGGGTCAAGCCCGAGGATGACGAGGGAGCGAGGTGTTGGCGTTGTGCCAAATGGCTCCAACATCCCCTGATTATGCCCGACAGCATTCTCCTCCCGTCACCCCAAGACTTGATTTTGGGGCCCATTTGCGATTGGCCAAGCGGCAGGCTTGTTCGGTCTTCTCCTCCCTCTTGCCATGAGAAAATGTGAAATGGATTGCAAGATCAAGTCTTGCAATGACGGTGGGGTTTGGGGGGTGGGCACTGCCATGAGCGCTATCTCTTTGGCCCCGGATCAAGTCCGGGGTGACGTGTGGGCAGGTGGCTGGCCCATCTAACGTACAGCCATCGAACCGCCGCTACTTTCGTCATTCCCGCGCACGCGGGAATCCAGGTTGGACTTTCTGCGGAGTATACCGTTGGCGTTGTACGCCTTCGGTTGCGCTTGACTGGATCCCCGGGTCAAGCCCGAGGATGACGTGTCTGCGGGGTGTTGGCATTGTGCAGTAGGGCTCCGGCTCGACATCAATGATTGGGCAGTTAAATTGCCTCTCCCGTCACCCCAAGACTTGATCTTGGGGTCCATTTGCGACTGGCCAAGTGGCAGGCTTGTTCGGCCTTTCTCCTATCTCTTGCCAAGAGGACAAGTGAAATGGATTGCAAGATCATGTCTTGCAATGACGGTGGTGTTTGGCGCTTAGGCACTGCCATGGGCGCTGTTGGTGTGGCCCCCGGAACAAGTCCGGGGTGGTGGGTTAGGTCGAGCGTCACCAACACCTCCCCTGTTCGGCGATCGCACCGCCTTTACCTTCGTCATTCCCGCGCACGCGGGAATCCAGAACGGACTTTCAGCTGGTAAAAAGGCTTCGGATTGAAGCCGCGCTTTGGGTGAAGCGATCAGAGTTTTAGAATGTGAGTGCGGTTGTTGTTATCGGGCTTTTTTGCGCTCTTTGGCCCGGTTTGGACCTGTGGCTTTTAAGACGGGAGAAAAATTCAAGCGGTTCGTTGGGCTTCTTCGGCGGGTAGCGAAGTTTGTGTGCCCGCTGGCTTCTTTCATGGACCAGCAAGGCCATTGGAGAGAGCTGGAATATCGGCCTCGCGCGCAAAAGTCTCGAGCGCGGGTTTGGCGATAAAATAGCCTTGGAAAAGATCGATGCCCAGCTCGAGCAGAGTGTCAGTTTCCGCTGCTGTTTCGACCCCCTCTGCCAACACTTTGAATTGCATGAGATTGCTCATCGTCATGATCCCTTGCACAATGGCCTGCCGGCTTGGCGATTGGTCGATATTTCGGATCAATTCCATATCAATTTTGACAATGTCGGTTTGAAAGCGTGCCAAAAGACCGAGACCAGAAAACCCGGCCCCGAAATCATCAATGGCAGTTGTGAACCCCATTTTGCGGTACTCGGTCACAATATGCTGAACATGATCGGTATCCCGCATTTCCTCTTGCTCGGTAAATTCAAACATCAGTCGACTCGGGCTAAAATTTGCCTTTGCTGATGCGGCCAAGGTGGCGCGGATGCACGCCTTTGGCTCATATACCGCATTGGGCAAAAAGTTGATCGACAACATCGCATTTGAACGGGGGGCATCTTTTCGCCAGCGAGTTCAATCGCTTTAACACGGCACGCCTGATCAAATGCGTATCTGTTCTCCTCAGTGACTTGGCTGAGGACGTCAAACGCGCTTTCGCCGTTCTGCCCCCGAACCAAGGACTCATATCCCCAGATATGCCCCTTGGCCAAATCAACGATGGGTTGAAATGCCATCGTGAACGGCACGACGAATTTGTTCGCGTCCGCATTTTTACAGCCGTTACAACCAATAGGTTTAGACATGCCAATCAAGCCTGCTTTACAAAGTCCCAAGCTTTAGAACTTGCGGTGAACTCATTAAGAATGGGCTAATCCTGTGGCAAAGTCTGCCGATTGGTCTTGTTTTTCGCACTGATTTGAAAATGTCCAGACAAGCTTGCGCGCATTGATGTCATTGGTGGCTTGGATGAGTGCGCTGGGGTAACTCGCTCGCCGCGTGCGGTTGCGCCGGACTGGATCCCCGGGTGAAGCCCGAGGAAAAGGGGGATGCGGGTTGGTTGGCGTTGTGCCTTATGGCTCCACCCCACCCTTGATCCCTCCCCATCAAGGGGAGGGAAATAATGCCTCGCCCGCGCTTGGCTTTCTCTTATTCCGGTGCCGCCACGGGCTTTGGGGCAAATCTGGTCCAGAGGGGTTTGATGATTTTGACGCCGATGGGGATCAGGATCACGCCGAGGGCGAGGCCGAAGATGCCGTCTAAGCCGGCCGTAACGGTCCATTCTATCGCGCCTTGCCAGGCGCCAATGGCGTTGGCGGCGTCTACGGCGACGTGGTGAATCATGTCATAAGGGGCGGAGAAGCCCATTTGGTCGAGGGCGTGCAGAATGATCGAGCCGCCGACCCAGAGCATGGCGGTGGTGCCGACCACCATCAATAGAGTCATGAATTTGGGCATGCCATAGACAATGCCGCGGCCAAGGGCTCGGGTTAAACTCAGGCGGCCATTTTCGGCCAGATAGAGACCGACATCGTCGGCCTTCACGATCAGCGCCACCGCGCCATAGACCAGCACGGTGATGCCCACCGCGACCATGGCCAATGTGGCAGCTTCCATCCAGAGAGCACTTTCGGGGATGGCCGCCAGGGCGATGGTCATGATTTCGGCCGAGAGTATAAAATCGGTTTTTATCGCGCCGGCCACCTTTTCTTTTTCCAGATGGGCGGCATCGCCTTCGGTGTGGCTGCCGTCCGGGCCGCCATGGCCTTTGCCAAACCCTAGGAAATGGGCAACCTTTTCGGCGCCTTCAAAGCACAAATAACCGCCGCCGAGCATCAGCAAAGGCGGAATCATCCATGGTGCAAAAGCGGACAAGGCCAGCCCGGCGGGCAAGAGGAAAATCAGCTTGTTGATCAGCGAGGCGCGGGCAATTTTCCACACCATGGGCAATTCGCGTGCCGGGGAAAAGCCCTGCATATATTTGGGGGTAACGGCGGCATCATCAATCACCGCACCGGCGGCTTTGGAGCCTGCCTTGACGGCCTGTGCCGTCACATCGTCAATTGATGCGGCGGCCAATTTGGCCAGCGCCGCCACATCATCCAGCAGTGCCATCAACCCGCTCATGCCTGTCTCCCGAAATGTTCGCGCCGACAGAGCGGCGGGATATCAATGCTGGCCTGCCGAATGGCCTGCCCTTTGCGGCATTATTGCCTGATTGGTTTGGTGGTTCAAGGGCTTAACTTACGGCGCGCGCTTTTATGATCATCAAGATGGGCTGGGCGGTCGTTTCGCCCTATCAAGGCGCTAAGACGGCGCGAAGCAACCAAAGTTCGGCCCGTGCGTTATGCCCACAGCTGGATTTTCAAACTGAGGAGTTTTTATGAGCGAGAAGACACTTTTTATCACCGGCGCATCCAGCGGGATCGGCGCGGCGACGGCACGGCAGGCTGTTCAAAACGGTTGGACTGTGGGGCTTTTTGCGCGCTCCGAAGACAAGCTCAAAGCGTTGGTGGATGAGTTGGGCGACAAGGCTACGGCCCTGCCCGGCGACGTGACCGACTTTAAAAGCGTGAAGGACGCGGTGGACAAGTTCGCAGATCAGGTTGGTGGCATTGACGCGGTTTATGCCAATGCGGGCACTGGTCTTTCTGCGCCGGGCACCGAGGCGGGCGACCCGGATGAGTGGGAGCAGATGATCAAGGTGAATGTGATGGGCGTTTTGTGGACCGTGAAGGCCGCCATGCCCCACCTCAAAAAACGCAAAGGCCATCTGCTGCTCACTGGCTCCGCCGCCGGACGTCGACATATTGCCGGGTCGGTTTATGGCGCCTCCAAATGGTTTGTGCATGGCTATGGCGGCAATCTTTCGGAAGAAATGCGCGAATTTGGCGGCCGCTGCACCGTGATCGCGCCGGGCATGGTGGACACGCCATTCTTTGATGAGCCTAAGCCCGACAAATTGCAGCCGGAGGATATTGCTGATGCGGTGATGCACGCGCTTAAGGCGGATTCGCGCTGCGCGGTGAATGAGATCTTTTTGATGCCGACGCAATAGGCATTGTCGGTTACTGGAGGGTTGGCCCCGGATCAGGTCCGGGGCGGCCACTTTTTCAGTTGCACCAGCATTCAAACCCGTTCCTTGATCGCCACTTGATCCAAGACAAGGCACCGTCAGCGCCTGAGACATATGCTTATATTGAGATATGTCGCAGAAAGGGAATTTATGAAACGGGATATGGATTTGGTGCGCAAAATTTTGATTGCGATTGAAAATTCGGTGGATGACGAGCCTGGCACCATCGATCTGCCCCACGACGATTATAATGATGTGACCGTTTTTCAGCATGTGCGCATGATGCATGAGGGCAATTTGATCCATGCTGTCGAAGGCCGCGGCTTTGACAAATCCGCCCCCTGGTATCCGCATTCCCTCACCTGGCATGGCCATGATTTTCTGGATGCGGTGCGCGAAGATGACATCTGGGCGCGGGTGCGGCAACGCGAAAAGGAAAGCGGCTATACCCTGCCATTAGAAGGCTTGTTTCAGTTGGCGATTTTCGAACTCAATAGCCAATTAGGCCAAATCGGCGGCTGAGTTGGTATCGGCCAGCTCTTCCTCTATGCCTACTGCAGGCGGCAACATTTCAATAGCCGATCCGCGAGTTGAGCGACGAAACGCAGGCGCGACAGCAAATGGCAATAAGCGGGAGAGAAGCGGTGCGCGCAGGTATCCGGTGCCGCACTTTTGTGCTGATGATCAAACAAAATGGCATCTGGAGCGGGTGAAGGGAATCGAACCCTCGTCGTCAGCTTGGGAAGCTGCTGCTCTACCATTGAGCTACACCCGCTTTTAAGGCTTGTCCTGATATGCCGTGGTTTGGGAATGGCGTCAAGAACCATTTTGACACCTGAGGACTCATCAATATTCAACATACCGACATCACATAATTTGATGCCAAATAATCATGAGTAAGTTGAACTTCTCAATTGAAAAAATTGAAAAACAGTGTTTACGTTAAAAAGTTAAACGATTAACTTTTCTGCCCACGCTGTCTTTTTTGCGGTGTGAGGCGAGAAGGATCGTTGAAATTGGACTATGCTTTTGATGCATAAAGGGAGAGAGAAATGATCAAAAAAAGCTTAGGCTTTGCCGCAAGTATCGGTTTGACCGCACTGATGACCCTTGGCGGGCAGGCCGCCGACTTGGGCGGTAAGGTCCTTAAAGTGGGGTCGGATACCACCTATCCACCCATGGAAACTGTAGACGAAACCACCGGCGAAATTGTCGGCTTTGACGTGGATGTTGTTGACGCCATCTGCGAGAAGATCAACTGTCGGGCGCAATTTGTTACCACCGCCTGGGATGGTATATTCGCCGCCTTGGTTCAGGGCGAATTTGACATGGTCGCTTCCGGCGTGTCCATCACCGAAGAACGAGACAAAATTGTTGATTTCACTGACCCCTATCTGGTCATGAGTCAGTCGATCATGGTGCGGGTGGACGATGAGAATGTCACATTGGATGATGTTAAAGCCGGGATGAAACTCGGCGCACAAACTGGCACCACCAACGCTCAATTGGCGGAAAGCCTGGTGGGGCGCGCCAATATGAATGTCTATGATACCGGCGCAGCGGCGATTTTGGCCCTGTCCAATGGCGACATTGATGGCGTTGTGGTGGACGGCGTGTCCGCCACGGCCTACGAGCAGGAATTTGCCGGCGAGCTTGTGCCCGCCATCAATGGCTTGGAAAGTGATCCGCTTGGCCTCGTATTCCCCGAAGGATCCGAGCTTGTGGATGCGTTCAATGAGGGATTGGCCGAGATCAAGGCTGACGGCACTTTGGACGCCCTCATCAATGAATATTTCGGAAAAGAATAGCGATTATGAGCGGGCGTAACAGGCGCCCGCTCACCCATCGCAAACACGAAGAGAACTTGCATGAATGCACTTTTGAACATGCGATCAAGCAATCTGGTTCTGCTGATTGTTTTGCCCATCTTCATCTATCTCACCTTCACCTCCTCAGATTATAGCCGATCGTTCATCGCCATAATTGGCGCTGAGCCCGGTGCACCGACCATGCTGGCCTCATTTTTGGCGCTGATTCTGCCGTTGAGTCTTGGCACTTTCGGGCTGGCAGGCTTTCTGGCAAAAAAGAAGCTGTTGGGGCTTGAGCCCGCTCAGTTGATCTGGCTGGTTTTGATCCAAGCCGTTGGCTTGCTCGTGCTCACACGGGTCGTGAGCTTTGACGCGTTTTTGAATGCGCTGGTGGTGAATGCAATTGATGCAATCCGCTCTGAGGATGTGGTGCCAGGCTCTACCCCGTGGCAACTTACAGAAATCGCTGCTGCCAAATATCGCCTGTTGTTTCAGTGGATTTTAGATGGCTTTTGCGTGTTGACAGCCCTGCTCTTTGCGGGCACGTTCACCAACAGATCGATCATTAAAAAGTGGGCTGTGCGCGGCCTGATCGGCACAAACGCTCTTGTTCTATTCTATCTCTTGTTTGTGGCGCATTTGGGTTTTGCCTCCGGTCTGTTTTTGTCCATCCGCGCGGTTGTGTTCGCCTATATTGCCGCGTCGATCCTTGGCCTGGTTCTCGCCATCATTGTGGGGCTGAAGCCCAAAAAGAAAACGTTTAACTTTTCCATTGTTTTGGTTGTTTTGCTGATTGCCGGAGCCGTTTTCGCCTTTATGCAGCCTAAACAAACCTATGTTGTTGCTGGAGATGCCAGCGCGCGCGTCCTGATCATGAAGGATACCCCGTCTCGATTGCTGGACAGCGTGCGCGAAAGTGACTGGGTGCTGCAATCAGGCAAACCCTTGTCGATCTTGTCCACCAGTTCTTTAGAACGCGGCTTAAAAATGCTCGATGAACGGGACAATGTTTCAGGCATTGTGCTGCCAGCTGAACTTCTGCCGAATGATATGCGGGCCGAATGGACAGCGCAGATATTACCTGATTTGTACCATACGCTGGGTTTCTGCTTTGTGGTTTTCGCCGTTATCGGCGCGGTGCTTACCCTCTCGGGCTTTCAGCACGGCAAACACCCGATTGCGATTGGAGCCGAATTATTCATTGATACCATCCGCGGCATTCCGATGCTGGTGATTATCCTGTATGTGGGTTTGCCGTTGGCGGGCAATATCCGCGACATCTCCAATGGCGTGATCGATATGAGCGGATTTTGGCGCGGCATTGTGGCCATTTCCATTGGATATTCGGCCTATATGGCGGAGATCTTCCGCGCGGGCATTCAATCCGTGCCCAAAGGGCAGCTCGAAGCGGCACAGGCGTTGGGTCTATCCAAGTGGCACACGGCCCGGCTGGTGATTTTGCCACAGGCTATTCGCGTGATCACACCAGCACTTGGCAACGAATTCATTGCCATGCTGAAGGACACTTCTTTGCTGTCGGTCCTGTCAGTCCGCGATATTACGCAACGCATGCGAGAATTTCAGGCATCTAGCTTTCTGCCCTTTGCGCCGTTCAACACAGCTGCTATCCTGTATGTGGTCCTTACGCTGGCCATCGCCAGTGCACTCAGTTCGCTGGAACGGCGGCAAAACAGAAATCTAACGAGGTGATTTATGCAAAAAGCGCCAGCCAAAATGCGCATTGGCATGCTCGGTGCCGCTGCAATTGCGCACGAGGCGCTTGTGAAGCCGGCACGCCGCCGCGACGACGTCACGTTGGTGGCGGTGGCTGCCCGAGATTTCGACAAAGCCAAAAATTATGCTGCTGAATATGGGTTTCAAGAAGCGGTGGACGGATATGATGCGTTGATCGCCCGCGATGATATCGACCTGATCTACAATCCGTTGATCCCCTCACGGCACATGGATTTGAGTTGTGCCGCCATGCGGGCAGGCAAGCATGTGCTGGTGGAAAAGCCGTTCGCTCTCAATATCGAACAGACAAAGCAAATGCTTGATTGCGCGCGGGAGACGGGACAACATTTGATCGAGGCCTTTCATCACCGCTATCATCCGCTATTCGCGCATTTACTCGAGCTGATCCAGGCGGGGAAATTTGGCACCATAAAGCGTTTTCGCGCTCAATTTGACGTGCCGATACCGCAAGCCCAAAGCCCGTTCCGCCATCAGTTGGACTTAGGGGGCGGGGCGTTGATGGACCTTGGGTGCTATCCCGTTCATTGGGCCCAGACATTGCTTAAACATCCCCTCAAATTACAACGCGCAAACGCCCGCTTGACGCCGAGAGGCGTTGATGAAGAAATCAGCGCCCAATTCACATCCGGAGACACGGAGGTGGAGCTAGGGTGCAACATGGCAGACGAGGTGAACGAAGTCGCCTATTTGCAACTGGACGGCACAAAGGGGCGACTTTTTGTGCAGAACCCGATTGCCCCCCATAGCGGCCACTTTATTGAAACGGAAATTGACGGGGTTCATCGGAAATATACGTTGGGCGGCAACACAACTTATGATTATCAGCTCGATGCAACGATCCAGGCGATCCGATCCGACACGCCTGCACTCACCGGGGGTGAGGATAGCCGCGTCACCATGCAATTGATGCAGGATATTTATGAAGCAGTGGGAATTGACCGTCGTTTTTCATCCTGACATCTGATACACTAGATGTGAGTTTGGAGAGTTCGAAGATGCCCCTGCCTGAAATCCTGTTTGAAACTGAACGCCTGATCTGCCGCCCTTTTGAGGCGAATGATTTTGACGCCCTGGTGGCGCTGCAAACCGATCCACACGTTTATCAATATGTGGGGGACGGGCAACCTTTGTCGCCAGATCAGGTGAGGCTTTGGATCGATCGGTCGCGCAAAAATATTGAAACCAATGGATTTGGCACCGGTGCGATTGTCTACAAGGATAAGGACGAGTTGATTGGTTGGGCAGGCTATGTGCAGCCCCCAGAGCAGGAAATTGAAATTATCTATGGCCTCTCTCAAGAAGAATGGGGCAAAGGGCTGGGTACGGAGATTGTGCAAGGCCTGGTGAATGCTGCCCGCGACCGTTATGAACTTATCCCGCTGCAAGCAACGGTTGATCCTCAAAACAGCCGATCAATTAAGCTTTTGAAGAAAATTGGTTTCGAATTGTTCGCCAAGACCAAGGATGAAGATGGTTTGGACACGGACATCTATCACTTGCATGGCTAGAGCGAGCGCCCCCGACCTAAGCCGGGAGCGCTGTTAGAGCTGAGGGGCATTACGCCACCTTTCGCGCATGCTCACCTTCGCGCACTTCCTCAATAATCTTAGACACAAACGCGTCCAGATCGCCGGGGTTGCGCGACGTGATGATCCCGTTGGAAATGGCCACTTCCTTGTCCACCACCTTGGCACCCGCATTCTTCAAATCAGTGCGGATGGAAGGGTAAGCGGTCATTTCACGACCTTCTACAACACCGGCCTCAATCAGCAGCCAAGGCGCATGGCAGATGGCCGCTATGATCTTGTCATTTTTGACGAACTCGCGAATTTTGCTGATCGCTGTTTCATCCACACGCAACAGGTCTGGATTGATTTGGCCGCCAGGGAGCACCAATGCAATATAGTCATCAACTTTCACATCGGCGATCTTCAAATCTGCATCAATGGGTTCGCCCCAGTCCTTATCATTCCAGCCCATGATGGCTTCACCATCTGGTGTCGCCACATGCACCGTGGCCCCGGCTTCCTGCAGTTTTTTAAGGGGTGTGAACAGTTCTGACTGCTCAAACCCATGGGTCGCCATGATCAGGATTTTAGACTCGTTTAGCTTAGGCATCGCAATCTCCTTAAATATCGTGAGGTTTGTCTTGCTGCCACCTCGCGCAGAAGCACATTTGCCACGATGGCGCGGTGCAGCAATAAATTTGGTTGTTTATGGGAAACCAACAGGCGCGCTTTTCGTTCCATGATCGCCCGGAACAAAACCATGGCAAAACCCAAACCTCGACCATCAATTAACTATCTTCGAGTTAGATCACATGGTTCATGCTATATATGCATGAACTTATACCTATTTTTCGCTTCAATCCTTCAATCTTAAAGCGTTTAATGCTCCAAACTCATAAATATACCTTGCTGGGTGCGTGGGCCATCGTATGGGATATCGCGGAGGATATCGGCCCGTTAGACGCACCGAACACAAGAGAAGGATAAGTGGATGACTGCCGATCGCCCCAAAATTCGTGATAAAGACCGCCCCAATCTCAGCTCGTTCAAATGGGAAGACCCGTTTTTGCTGGACGATCAGCTGACCGATGAAGAGCGCATGGTGGTGGACACAGCCCGCGCCTTTGCCGATGAAAAGCTGCGCCCACGTGTGCGCGAAGCTTACAATGAAGAAAAGACCGACCCGAACTTGTTTAAAGAGTTTGGCGAAATGGGGCTTTTGGGCTCAACCATTCCGGAAGAATATGGCGGGGCGGATTTAGGTTATGTCGCCTATGGCCTGATTGCGCGGGAAGTTGAGCGCGTGGACAGCGGCTATCGCTCGATGATGTCTGTACAAAGCTCACTGGTGATCTATCCGATCTATGCCTATGGCACCGAAGAGCAGCGGCAGAAATATTTGCCCGGCCTGATTGATGGCAGCCTGATTGGCTGTTTTGGCCTGACCGAGCCAGATGCAGGTTCTGACCCCGGCAGCATGTTGACCCGCGCCAAAAAGACCGCAAATGGCTATGTGCTGAACGGCACAAAAATGTGGATTTCCAACAGCCCGATTGCCGATGTTTTTGTGGTTTGGGCGAAGTCAGAAGCCCATGATGGCAAGATTAAAGGCTTTGTGCTGGAAAAAGGCATGAAGGGCTTGAGCGCGCCGAAAGTGGGCGGCAAATTGTCTTTGCGGGCCTCGATCACTGGTGAAATTGTGATGGACAATGTGGAAGTGGGCGAAGATGCGCTGCTGCCGCATGTGGAAGGTCTTAAAGGCCCGTTTGGCTGTTTGAACCGGGCGCGTTATGGCATTAGCTGGGGCGCGATGGGCGCGGCGGAAGCCTGCTGGCATGCGGCCAACCGCTATGGCCAGGAGCGCAAGCAATTTGGCAAGCCTTTGGCGCAGATGCAATTGTACCAGATGAAGCTGGCCAACATGATGACCGACATTACGCTGGGTCTGCAAGGCTCGCTGCGCGTGGGTCGCTTGATGAATGAAGCCAAAGCGGCGCCAGAAATGATCTCGTTGATGAAGCGCAACAATTGCGTGAAAGCGTTGGACATTGCTCGGATGGCCCGCGACATGCATGGCGGCAACGGCATTTCCGACGAATTTGACGTGATCCGTCATATGATCAACCTTGAAACGGTGAACACTTATGAGGGCACTGCCGACGTGCATGCCCTAATTTTGGGCCGTGCCCAGACCGGCTTGCAGGCCTTCTTTTAAGCCCGGGCAGCAAGGTATTATCAATGCAAGAGCAACCGCTTAAAGGTTTAAAAGTGCTGGAATTGGCACGGGTTTTGGCTGGCCCTTGGGTCGGCCAAACCCTCGCGGATTTGGGCGCGGACGTGATCAAGGTGGAATCGCCCAATGGCGACGACACGCGCGCCTGGGGGCCTCCATGGATTGAACGCGGCGAGGATAAAAGCGCTGCCTATTTCCATTCTTGCAACCGCGGCAAACGCTCGATCGCGCTGAACTTTAAGGATGCGGACGACCTTGAAACCATTCGCCAACTGGTCAAGCAGTCGGACGTGTTGGTGGAAAATTTCAAGCTTAATGGCTTGCAAAAATACGGGCTCGACTATGAAAGCCTGAAGGCGATTAATCCCCGCCTGATTTATTGCTCCATCACCGGCTTTGGCCAAAATGGGCCTTATGCCGAGCAGCCGGGCTATGATTTTATCATTCAAGGCATGTCGGGCATGATGTCCATCACTGGCGAGCCGGATGGGCAACCGCAAAAAATCGGCACGGCGCTGGCGGATATCATCACCGGCCTTTATGCCACCATCGGCATTCAAGCGGCGCTGTGGCAGCGCGAGCGCACGGGCCAAGGCCAGCAAGTGGATATGGCACTTTTGGACAGCATGGTGGGCGTTTTGGCCAACCAAGCGATGAATTATCTGGCGAGCGGCACCGCGCCCAACCGATTGGGCAACAGCCACCCCAATATCTGCCCCTATCAAGTGCTGCCGGTAAAAGATGGTCACATCATTTTGGCGGTCGGCAATGATGGGCAGTTCCAACGCTTGGCCAAGCTGATTGGGCAGGAACAGATTGCCGAAGACGAGCGTTTTGCCACCAATTCGGCGCGGGTGGCGAACCGGATTGAGTTGACCGCCCTGCTGGAAACTGAATTTCAAAAGTGGGAAAAGCTGAAATTGCTGGACGCACTGCACGCCTCGAACGTGCCCGCCGGCCCCATCAACCGGATTGATGAAGTGTTTGCCGATCCGCAAGTGGTGGCCCGCAAGATGGCGCTTGATATGGATGGGGTACCCGGCGTGCGCACGCCGATCCAATTCTCAGACGCAGCACTGACATTTGATCGCCCTTCTCCGAAAGTGGGCGAGCATACGCAAGAAATTTTGAACGAGCTTAAAGCTCTCAACGATAATTAAAGAGCACATACAAATGGCGAAAATGACCGGCGGCGAAATTTTGGTGAAATGCCTCGAAGCGCAGGAGGTGGACCGCGTGTTCTGCGTGCCGGGCGAAAGCTATTTGGCGGTGCTTGACGGGCTGCATGACAGCAATATCGATGTGGTGACCTCGCGCCATGAAGGCGGCGCGGCGATTATGGCGGAAGCCGATGGCAAGATGCTGGGCCGCCCCGGCATTTGCATGGTGACCCGCGGACCGGGCGCCACCAATGCCGCCGCGGGCGTGCATATCGCCAAGCAAGACAGCACGCCGATGATTTTGTTTGTGGGTCAAATTGGCCGCGCCATGAAAGGCCGTGAGGCGTTTCAGGAGGTGGATTATCGGCAAACTTTTGGCGATTTGGCCAAATGGGTGGAAGAAATTGACGATGCGGCGCGCATTCCCGAAGTGATTGCCCATGCCTATCATATCGCCATGTCTGGTCGCCCCGGCCCTGTGGTGCTGGCCCTGCCAGAAGATATGTTGCGCGACGAAGTGGACGTGCCCGTTTGTCCTTACATCGAAGTTGCGGAGCCTGCCCCGAGCGTCCGGGCTGCAGCGCGGTTTGAAGAACTTTTGCGCACAGCAGAACGCCCCTTCATCGTTGCAGGCGGCTCGCGGTGGACCGAGCAATCTGTGGCGCAGTTGAAGGCTTTTGCCCATAAGCACGACATTCCAGTGGGCTGCTCGTTCCGGCGGCAGCAATTGTTTGACCACACAGATAGCCATTATGCGGGCGATGTGGGCCTGGGGATCAACCCGGCGCTGAAAGAACAGATCGAGCAATCCGATTGCCTGATTTTACTGGGTGCGCGTTTTTCGGAAAATCCGAGCCAGAACTTTACGCTTTTAGGGATGCCCAATCCGGGCAAAACTTTGATCCATATTCATCCGGGCGCGGAGGAATTGGGGCGGATTTACACGCCGACGCTCTCCATCAATGCCACGCCAGAATGTTTCTTTGATGCGGTGGATCATGTTGATGCCCTGCCCGCAGCGGACCGCGGCAAAAAGGCCAACGAGATTTATCGCGCCTGGACCGATGCGATGCCGGAAACGCCCGGCGATGTGCAAATGGGCGGCGTGATGACCTATCTGCGCGAAGCGCTTTCTGACGATGCGATTATGTGCAATGGCGCAGGCAATTATGCGATTTGGCTACATCGTTTCTGGCGCTTCCAGCGCTTTGGCACCCAATTGGCCCCAACCTCTGGGTCGATGGGCTATGGCGTGCCTGCCTCCATCGCCGGCAAGTTGCGGCACCCGGAGCGTGACGTGATCTGCTTTGCCGGCGATGGCTGTTTCCAAATGACCGGACAAGAATTTGCCGCCGCCAAGCAGTTCGGCGCCAACATCATTGTGCTGGTGATCGATAATGGCATTTACGGCACCATCCGCATGCACCAGGAAAAGCATTATCCGGAGCGGATTTCCGCCACGGATTTGGTGAACCCCGACTTCGCCGCTTGGGCCCGCGCTATGGGTGGCCACGGCGAAACCGTGCAGCACACCGACCAGTTCCCGCTTGCGTTTGAACGGGCGCGGGAAAGCGGGAAGCCAGCGATTATTCATATCAAAACGGCGGCCGAGGCGATTTCACCGACAGCGACGATTTCGCAGTTGCGGGGGAAATGATTTCGTCAAGGTGGGTTAGACCCCGGATCAAGTCCGGGGTGGTTGAGATGGTTGTTACCTTCCTCACCCCGGATCAAGTCCGGGGTGGTTGAGGTGATTGATCCCTTCCTCAGCTCTCCTCACCCGCACCATCCCGGGCTTGACCCGGGATCACTTTCTGTCTGATCGCTCCCCGCTCTTTTTTTCGGGTTGGCATGCTCTCTCCCCATTCTGCAGGTCATTGCAGGGTTTGTTTCTTCGATTCCCATGTATTGTGGAAACTGTCATTCGTGAATCCCTACCCCCATTGGCAAACTGACAGGTGAAATGGATCCCAAGATCAAGTCTTGGGATGACCGGTGGGGTTGGGACTTGCGCTCTGCCATCATGCGCGGCATGCGTTTTGAGCAATACCTAACACCTCGCGCGTTACACCCCACCCTTATTCCCTCCCCATCAAGGGGAGGGAGACGAGCTAGCTCGCTTCTCCCGCGTCATTCCCGCGTAGGCGGGAATCCAGGCCGGACTGTCTACGCGGCAAGCTGTTAGACTTTACCTCTTGAGTTGCGCCTGACTGGATCCCCGTTTTCACGGGGATGACGGCGTTTGAGGTTGCAGATGAATTGAGCTTCAACCGCTCGAATTTGATTGAAAAGCGCCGCCACAGTACCTACCTTTAAGCTGTGTGCTACGCGTTTTGCGCAGCGACAGTGAAGGAGAGGTATTATGTCCCTCGATCAAATCGCCCTGGCCATTGTGATTGTCGTGGCGGGGGTTTATGTCGGCGTGATGGCGTTTGGTATTTTTGCGTCCGGCGTGCCCTTGTGGCCCTTTTTCATTTTGCTGGCGATCGGTGTTTACATCATGTCCCGTATTGTTTCAGACAAGTTGAACAATAAAGAAGACAAATATTACGAAGATAATATTCAGGAGTAATGACAAGTGATTGTAACCACCGGACTGAGTGTGCCTGAGGGCGAAATCATTGAAACCATCGGCATTGTGCGCGGCAACACCATCCGCGCCAAACATGTGGGCACCGATATTATTGCCGCCTTTCGAAATTTGGTGGGCGGTGAAGTGGGCGAATATACCAAGCTGATGGCTGAAGCGCGCGAGCAGGCCTATGACCGCATGGTGGCCCATGCCGAGAGCGTGGGTGCCGATGCGATTATCGGGGTAAATTTTACCACATCGCTGATTACGGATGGTGCGGCGGAAATTTTGGCCTACGGCACCGGCGTGAAGCTGAAGCGGTAGACTTATGCCCAAAATTGATATGCCGAATTGGACGGCACAGGGCAGCGAACCCCACCCGCTTACCGGGCAGAATGATGGGCCCTATGCCGAAAAAGCACTCGGCAAAGCCGCCGGTTTAACCGGGTTAGGCGTGCGCATGGAAAAGTTACCGCCGGGTTCGGCCTCATCACATCGCCATTGGCATGAAAATGAGGATGAATTTTTGCTGATGCTCACTGGCGAACTGGTGCTGGTGGAAGAAGAGGAAACGATCTTGCGACCGGGTGATTGCGCGGCTTGGAAGGCAGGCAGCAAGATTGGACATTGCTTGCAGAACCGGTCTGGTGCCGAGGCCAGCTATTTGATTGTGAGCAATAATCAGCAAACTGATCGCGTGATCTATCCGGATCATGATCTTGTTTTTCATCGGGATGGTCAGGCGCGCCGGTTCACCAAGCTGGATGGTTCTGAGCTGGAATAGGGAGATTGGCCCCGGATCAAGTCCGGGGCGGCCACGAGGGGAGGCATTTCCGGCTTCCCTCGTGGCCATCCGGCCTTGAGGCGGGATCAACGAAACCTCGATTTGGGTATGCTTATACCCGCGCGCAACGGCGGCAATCCACGTTAGTCGGGGCGATGTCCGATCAGTTCTGCTTAAAATGCTTGGACAATTTGAGGTGCTGGCCCTGATAGTTTGAGCCAAGATCGGCACCATAAAGATTATCAGGGCGTTCGGCCATGCGTTCATAGATCAGGCGGCCGATGGTTTGGCCATGTTCGACCAAAAACGGCACTTCGCGGGAGCGCACTTCCAAAACGGCGCGGCTGCCCGCACCGGCGGCGCCGGCGTGGCCAAAGCCGGGATCGAAAAAGCCGGCATAATGCACGCGGAACTCGCCGACCAGAGGGTCGAACGGCACCATTTCGGCGGCATAATCTGGCGGCACATGCACCGCCTCGCGCGAGACGAGAATATAGAATTCGTCCGGGTCGAGGATCAGCTCGCCCGTGCCGCGATCATGCAAGGGTTCCCAAAAATCGAGAATGTCGAGTGCTGCTTTTTTGTCCACATCGACCACAGCGGTGTGGCGCTTGGAGCGATAGCCGATCAATCCGCCGCGATCACTGCCAAGAAGGTCAATTGAAAGGGACACGCCCTGTTCGACAATGGCATCATCATCAAACACCAAGGTTTCTTTGGCGTGTAACTCTTTGTGCTCGGCCACGCTCAAACGGCTATCGCCAGCGCGGAAACGGATTTGGCTGAGGCGTGAGCCTTGGCGCACCAATGCGGGGAATGTGCGGGGGCTGATTTCGAGATAGAGCTTGCCCTTGTAGCCAGCGGGCACTGTGTCGAACGCGCGGCCCTCATCAGTGATGACACGGGTGAAAATATCCAAGCGGCCAGTGGAGCTTTTGGGATTGGTGGTGGCGCTGACGCCCGCGGGCAAAGCCAGCTCTTCCATCAGCGGCACGATATAGACGCAGCCCCGCTCGAGCACGGCACCGGCGGTCAGGTCAATCTGGTGCAATTCAAGATCATTGATCCGCTTTGCCACCGATGTTTTGGGGCCAGGCAAAAAGCTGGCGCGCACCCGATAGGCCATGGTGCCGAGGCGCAAATCCAGGCTGGCCGGTTGCACCTGATCCGCATCGAAAGGGTTTTGCACAATAATGGCGCCGTCATCATGCATTTGATTGATCATGCGGGCGGAAAAGATACCGGTGGGCAAAGTCATTAGGCTGACGTTTCCATTTAATTCTTTGACGACTTACTTTTGTTATCAATCTTAAACATTGACGCCAAGCCACAATTGGCATTAGATCACATAATTCGGTGGTGATTTGGCCGGTCTGCTTGCAGCCACCTAAAACAAGTAGCTAAAGGCGACCGTATGCCGGCCAATTGGGTCGGCTTTTTTGTTTGGAGATTGGCCACTGGCCAAAAGAACTATGGCGACCAAGACAAATCCATTGCTGGACCCGAAAAACCAATCCCCGGCGTCGAGGGCGGTGCATGGCGGCACGGAGCGCAGCCAACATGGGGAAACTTCAGAAGCGCTTTTTCTGTCCTCAGGCTTTACCTATCCCAGTTCTGAAGATGCGCGGCTGCGCTTTAAGGGCGATACGGACGGGCATATTTATTCGCGCTTTTCCAACCCCACGGTGGAAATGTTTCAAAACCGCATGGCGGCACTTGAAGGCGCGGATGCGGCGCGTGGCACCGCAACCGGCATGGCGGCAGTAACCACGGCGCTAATGAGCCTGGTGCAGGCGGGCGATCATGTGGTGGCCTCACGGGCCTTGTTCGGCGGCTGTCGCTATGTGGTGGAAGATTTTCTGCCGCGCTGGGGTGTAAGTTCCACCTTAGTGGATGGTCGCGACCCGAAGAATTTTGAAACGGCGATGCGCGACAACACCAAGGCCGTGTTTGTGGAAAGCCCGACCAATCCGACTTTGGAATTGGTGGACCTTGAAGCCGTGGCCAAAATCGCCAAGGCGCATGATGCGAAGTTCGTGGTCGACAATGTGTTTGCCACCCCGATCTATCAAAGCCCGCTTGAGTTGGGCGCGGACATGGTGGTCTATTCCGCCACCAAGCATATTGACGGGCAAGGCCGCTGTTTGGGCGGGGTGATTGTGGGCGATCAGGAGCTGATCGAAGGCGATGTGCACACCATTATCCGGCAAACCGGGCCGTCCATGAGCCCGTTTAACGCTTGGGTGATGCTCAAGGGGCTGGAAACGCTGGGGCTGCGCGTGGAAAAAATGACGCAAAATGCCAAAGCGATTGCCGATATGCTGGCCAACCACCCGAAGGTGGAGCGGATCTTTTATCCCGGTCATTCCTCGCACCCACAATATGAGTTGGCGCAAAAACAGATGAAGGCTGGCTCTAACATGCTGGCTTTTGAAGTGAAGGGCACACAGGCCGACGCCTATGCGGTGGCCGACCATTTGGCGCTGATCAAAATCTCCAACAATCTGGGTGATGCAAAAAGCATCATCACCCACCCAGCGACCACGACTCACCAACGGTTGGACGAGGAAGACCGGGCCGAATTGGGAATATCAGAAACGCTGCTGCGTTTGTCGGTGGGGTTGGAAGCCGAGGAAGATTTGCTGGCCGACCTGCAATTTGCACTGGATCAGATCTAGGGTTGTTCGTGGCCCCTTAGCGTCGGGGCGTTTTGTGGCCCCGGATCAAGTCCGGGGCGGCCAATAGGTGTTACGTCGTGCGCTCTTGACCCATCCATCCCGGCCTTGAGCCGGGATCAATGCCAGCCCCTATTCCTTGGTTTTTACGCCGCCGAACTCCTGGTAGGCCAACAGCATGCGGGCAAAAGCTGTGTAAAAAACCGCAGCGGCGAAGAGACCGGCCAGCAGGTTGAAATGCTGCGGCCAGATGCAAATCACAACGAAAAAGGCAATCGTTTCGGTACCTTCGGTGAGGCCGATGGAAAAGTGCAGCGATTTTGAGCCGCGATTGGTGGCGGGCAGTTTGTGTTTTTCTGCTAAAATGGCATAGCCCAGAAAGGTGCCGCCATTAAAATAGAAGCTGACCAGCAGCAGCGCGCCCACCAGCCCGTTTTGCGCCGGGTCAAAGGCAATGAAGGCCAAGGGGAATGCCCCGTAGAACAGAAAGTCTGCGGTGATGTCAAAATAGCCGCCAAAGTCGGTTTTCTGGGTCGCGCGGGCCACGGCCCCATCCAACCCATCAAAAAGCCTCGATAAAAGCATGATCCACAGGGCGGCGTGGAAATTGCCCATCGCGGCAAAAGCAGCGGCGCCCAGGCCAATGACCAGCCCAACGAAGGTGACATTGTTGGCACTTAAACCCATCGCGGCGATTTTGCGGCCCAGATAATTGAGCGGTGGATCGATCCATTTGCGCATTTGGCCGTCAAGCATATGGCTGTTTTCCTCACATCGCCCTGAATGATTTGATCGCGTTCAAAGTTTTACAAGGCTTCACTTGCGAAGCAAACTAAACTATCACTCAAGGGTTGAGAATGGCGCGCACATGATTGTGAGCGACGTTTGAACGGACATGTGATCAGACATGTGTTCAGACATGGCAGAAGAGTCGGCAACCATCCGGGACTTGCACATTTATGGAATTTCGTCCGATTTTAATGATTATTGGCGTGCTGACCGCCATTCTGGGCTGCTCCATGTTTTTGCCGGCCATCGCCGATGCGCTGGTGGGCAATGATGACTGGATTGTGTTTGTCACTTCCGGGCTGATCACCACGCTTTTGGGCGCGGGCACCTGGGCTGCTTCATTTGGCCATGATCAGAGCCTCAATGCACGTCAGGCCTTTTTTATGACCGCCATCATCTGGGTGGTGTTGGCGGTTTTCGGCGCCCTGCCCTTTTATTGGGCCGGGATCAATCTCAGCTACACGGACGCATTTTTCGAATCCATGTCTGGCCTCACGACCACCGGGGCCACGGTGATTTCCGGACTGGACACTCTGCCGCCGGGCATTTTGCTCTGGCGCAGCCTGTTGCAATGGTTTGGCGGCTTGGGGATCATCGTGATGGCCGTGGCCGTTTTGCCCATGCTGCAGATCGGGGGCATGCAGATGTTTAAGGCTGAAGCCTTTGACACGGCAGAAAAGATTTTGCCGCGGGCAGCCCAAATCGCGTCGAATATGACCACCATCTATATCACCCTCACCTTTGCCTGTGCCGTTTGCTACTGGGCTGCGGGGATGGGCCTTTTCGACGCCATTGCCCATTCGATGACCACGGTGGCCACCGGCGGCTTTTCCACCCGCGATGGCTCAATCGCCAGCTTCGGGTCTGCCGTGATTGACTATATCGCGGTGAGCTTCATGATTTTGGGGGCGCTGCCGTTTTTAATCTATGTGAAGATGGTACGCGGCAATTTAAGCAGCCTGTGGCGCGACAGCCAGGTGCGCGCTTTTTTGCTGGTTTTGGGAGCAGTCACACTTGTGGCGATCATTGTGCAATATGCAGATGATATTGCCCGCGGCGAGGTGGCTTTTCGCCATGCCATTTTCTCGGTCACCTCAGTGATGACCGGCACCGGTTATGCCACAACGGATTATGGGTCATGGGGCGGCATTGCCATCAGCCTGTTTTTTATCATCACCTTTATCGGTGGTTGTGCGGGGTCCACGTCGTGCGGGATCAAGATTTTCCGCTTTCAAGTGCTGTTTTTGGATTTAAAACAGCATATTAAGCAAATCCTTTACCCCTCTGGCGTTTTTGTAAAACGCTATAATGGGCAGATCATCTCCGACACGGTTTCCGCATCGGTGATGAGCTTTATCTTTCTCTACTTCTTCTTTTTCATTATTTTGGCCTTGCTTCTATCGCTCACCGGGCTGGACAGTCTCACCGCGTTTTCCGGCGCCGCCACAGCGATCTCGAACGTTGGGCCCGGTTTAGGCGACATTATTGGCCCGTCCGGCAATTTTGGCCCCCTGTCCGACCTGTCCAAGTGGCTAATCGCCATTGGCATGATTGTGGGACGGCTTGAAATCTTCACCGTATTAGTTTTGTTTTTGCCGCGCTTTTGGCGCGGCTGATGCTTGCCTATTCTGCAGGAGTTGGGCTGCGGGGGGCATTGTGATGCTCGCCCCGCAACAGGCCGCCAAAAGTGGGGGCATTGGGTCGCATAAATAACCAGCCGATCAGTGCCCCGATATCAGCGCCAATCCCGATAAAGGCCGGCACCAAAAACAACACAAGCGCGGTCGCCAAGCCCAGCCCGAACACAATGGTGATGGCCATTGGGATCAGGAATTGAGCCTGCAAACTGGTTTCAAACAACAAAGGCGCCAATCCACCAATTGTGGTGAGTGAGGTGAGAACAACAGCGCGCAGCCGGTCTCTCGCGGCACCGGTGGCCGCTTCGTAAAGACTATTGCCTTCTTCAAGGCGCTCCTGCAAGCGGGACACCAGCACGATGGAATCGTTCACCAGAATACCGGCCAGCCCCAACAGGCCCATCACCGAAATGATGGTGAGGTTGTAGCCCATGAAAAAGTGTCCCCAAATTGCCCCCACAACCCCAAAGGGGATGATCAGCATGACGGCAAGCGGTGCAAAATAGGAGGCAAATATCCAGGCGATGATGACATACATGATGCCGAGCGCGATAATCCCGCCCAACCGAAGATCGCCGAAGGCCGCGTTCTGTTCGGCCTGTGTGCCGCCAAAACTATATTGTACGCCGTGTTCAGCCACAATCGCGCCCATATAATCTTGTTCCAAACGCTCCAAGACATCAGCACCTGAAGTGATGTTGTTGTCGGTGTCCGCGATCACCCGGACGGTCGTTTTACCTTCCTCGCGTACAATGCGATTAAAGCCTTGCCGTTCACTCAGGCTGGCCACCTCCAACAAGGGGACAAAATTACCCGCAGGTGAGCGTACCCATAAATTACGCAGGGCGGAGGTGCCTTCGTTTTCTCCATCTCGTTCCACGCGAATGGTGATCTCTTCGTCTTCTGCCGCAACCCGGCGGGCCACGCGCCCTTCAAAAGCGTCGCGGATCTGGCTACCCAGATTGTCAATATTGAAACCAAGCGCGCTGCCCCGAGGTGTCAGTTCCAGCACCAGTTCGGGTTTGCCATAATTGAGGGTGTCATTGATGTCTTGCACCCCTTCAAATCCTTCAAGCACCGCGGTCAAATCTTCGGCAGCAGCTTTCAACGTGGCGGTATCGGCCCCTGTGAACTCTACATCAATCGCACGGCCCGGCGGTCCACCCCGCGGCTCTCGCACGCCAATCCGGTCCACCCCGGCAAAACGCGGCAATTGCGCCCGAATGGCCGCCCCGATTTCACGTGTGCGCACCGAGCGTTGTTCGGACGGCGTTAGATAAACCTGAATGTTTGCGCGGCCATTTTCGACGTCCAGCGAAGCAAAGCTGGTCACGATCAGGGTTTCACCCTCGGGGGTCAGTTCCTGTTCCACCTTGGTGACGACCTTGCCCATCTCTTCGATCAGGGCATACATATCTTCCTGCGGCACACCGGGCTGGAAGTTGGCGTTGAGTGACACAGTTTCCCCTTCAACAGAAGGAAAAAACTCGAACCCGAGTTTGCCCGCCGGAATGAGCGCACCGCCAATAATGGCCAGCGCAAGGGCAATGGCCGTGGTGGCGTAACGCCAGCGATAGGACACGCGCGAGACGGCCCCAAAAATACGTTCTTTGAAAAATTCAAACCCGCGATCAAAGTTGCGGCGGAAGAAACCGGGTGCCTTACGCTCTTTCGGCAAGGCGTGGGAAAGATGCCCGGGCAACACCAAAAAACACTCGATCAAAGACGCGATCAATACAGCGATCACCACCATGGGCAATGCGGACAGGATTTGCCCCACCACATCCCCAACCAACAGAATCGGACCAAACGCCGCCATGGTGGTCAGACTGGCTGCGATCACCGGCGCGGCCATACGGCCTGCGCCTTTGGTGGCGGCCACTGCCCGGTCATCGCCCAAGGCATAGCGCGTGGCCGTGTGTTCACCCACCACAATTGCGTCATCAACAATGATACCCAAGGTCAACAACAGGGCAAACATGGAAATCATATTGATGGTTTGGCCGGTGAAATACATCACCCCCAGCGTCATTAAGATGGAAACCGGTATGCCCACCGCCACCCAGAAGGCGATGCGGAAGTCGAGAAAGACGAACAGCACAAACAACACCAGACCAAGGCCCAGCAGGCCATTATTGACCAAAAGGCTCAATCGGTCTTCCACCAGGGAAGCGGCAGCATTGAACACTTCGATTTTGAGGGAGTCTGGTAAAGTGGGCCGAATTTCTTCGAGATAATTGTTCATGGTCTCGAAGGATTCCACCGTGTCAGCCGTGGCCGATCGCGACACCGAGAGGCGGATCGCCTGGTCGCCACCCATAAAGCCAACGCTCTGATCCGCGTTAAACCCGTCCGCTACCGTTGCCACATCGCCCAGCAGCAGCTTGTCCCCTTGCGAGGTGGTCTTGATTTCCAGCCGCGAAAGCGCATTGACGCCAATTTCAGGGGCCAGTGCGCGGATTTGCGCCTGCAGGTCACCTTCGACAGAGCCGGAAGGACGATCGGCAGTGTTTTGCGCGATGGCTTGGGCGATCTCGGCTGTGGTGAGATCAAGCTGGCGCAATCTTTGATCGTCAACCACCACCTTAATCTCGCGATCACGATAGCCCGTGAAGGTGACCCGATCTACACCGGCATCCAACAGGCCGTCGCGTATCTCACGCGCATAATGGCGCAAAGTGGCTTCTGGAAACGGCCCCGAAATGCCGATATCCGCAATTGGATCGAAGAATTTGGGCGTGTTGACCTCTGGTGTCTCCGCCTCGATTGGTAGATTGGTGACCCCCGCCACGGCCGCTTCCACTTGGGCTTCGGCTTGCCGCATGTCGGTGTCGCGTTCATAAACGAGGGTGATTGACCCTGCCCCTTCGCGCGCCTGAGACGACATGGACTGCACGCCATCCAAAAACCGTACGGTAGGCTCGATCGCTTGCAGCATGTTTTTACGGATATCGTCGGCACTGGCCCCGGACCAGACCAACGAAATCTGAATTTGTTTCACTTCCAGCGTCGGAAAAAACTGGCGATTGAGTTTGGATATACCCCACGCGCCGAAAAGGATCATCAAGATCATCAACAAATTGGCGGCGTTGCGGTGGCGCACAAACAATTCGACGATAGAGCGCGCGCGATTTGTACCGGTGGCGCTCATGAGGCTGGCTCCTCATTTTCGCTTGCCTGTGTTTGTTGTTGCGGGGGGCGCCTGCCCTCTCGCTCCTGTCCATTGGGGTTGTCCCGCTCTCCCCGGTTCTCCGCCCGGGCAGGGTCGCGCGGTGGAATGGGTGGCGCCTCACCTTCTTCAACTACGGCCAGCCCGTCGCCTGCTTGCGCCAGCCGGGTGGTGATCACCTTTGCGCCATCTGCCACATCGGCACGCACCAAAAGCTGCGCCCCGTCACGGGCCATGATTTCCGCATCGTGCGGCACCATGCGGCCTTCTTCAATGGTGTAGATCAGGCGATTGTCATAAATCGCGGTTTCTGGCAATCGGATCACATCTTCATAGGCGCGGCCGGGCACAAGAATTTTGACAAATGTACCGGGGCGGAAAGTGGATGCCTCAGCATTTTCAAGTCGCGCAAACACTTCGACCCCACCTTTGGCCGCATCAATTTGTGCGCCCGCGCGTGTGATGGTGCCCTTGGCCGTCAAGTTTTGCGGCTCGACTTCCCAAACCACACGAATGGGCCGCCCGATCAGCCCATCCGCAAAGATCTGGCCATATTGACGGTCCGACATGGTGAAGCGCACGTCAAGCTGGTCCTGCCGATAAAGGCTGACCAAGGCTTCATTGGCGTTCACAATTTTGCCGGGCGCAATCGACTCCGCGCTGACCACCGCATCAAAGGGCGCGCGGATTTCGGTGTTGGCAAGATTGCGTTCGGCCCGCTCGACTTGCCACTCAAACCGCTCCATGCTGGCCAATTGCCGATCAAGCTGGGCCTGTTGAATGGCGATGTTGGCTTGTCTTTGTTTGAGCGCTTGCTCGCGCTGAGACACCAGCAACTCCCGATCATCAACGTTTTTTTGCGTCAATGCACCGGATTGCAGCAGGGTTTGGGCGCGCTCCAGATCTTTTTTTGACAGATCCAACTGTTCCTGAGCAAAGCTGAGATTGTCCCGCTCCAGTTGCAACCGCTCGCGCGCTTCAGTGGCGGCGAGTTGCGCCTCCGCCAGGCTGGCTTTCGCCTCCGTCAGGGCCCCGCGATAGGTGAAATCATCAATTCGCGCGATCAGATCGCCCTGCGCAAGCTGATTGCCCACGGCCAGATCCGGGTGAATTTCAACAATTTCGCCAGCAACTTGGGCCCGCACATCCAGCGCCCCAGCTGCAACAATCTCGCCAAAATAGGTCAGGTTCGGCTGGGCAGTCTGAACTGTGGCCTCAATGGTGCGCACCGTAAAGGTGCGTTCGCGGGCTTGCCGTTCTGGCGGTTCTGGGCGACTGGACACCAATTGAAACGCGAAAAAACCCGCGCCTGCGAGTATCGCCAATGTGATGATCAGACGCGCGAACAGACCGATGATGGCCATCGCCCCCCGTTTGCGCTTCGGTTGTTGCGACGGCGGCGGGGTATTTTGATCAGTTTGCTCAGCCTGATCCATCATACGGTCCATGGTAAAGATCCCGGTTTTTGTTCAACTTACGCGGCACGCGCACATTCAACAAATTAAACTTTGTTCATCTTTACGTAGGGGTTGATGGGGTCGGATCAAGCAAAAATCTTTTCCCCGCGGCTTTAGGGCCTCTGTTAAAGGCCAAATGGCGCACTCAAAAAAGAAAGGCCGGGACAGTATCCCGACCTTTTACAACTCTTGCGGGGTCGCGCTTTGGTGCGTTTTAGTCCTTGCGGAACTGGTGCGGGTTGAAGTGATAGGCGGTTGAGCAAAACTCACAAACCACTTCGATGTCCCCATCAACCACCATCGCATCAATATCATCGTTGGAGAACTGGTCGAGCATGGCTTCGATCTTGTCGGCATTACAACCGCACTTTTCGATCATCTCCATCGGGTCGAAAACGCGCACGCCGGTTTCATGATAAAGCCGGAACAAAAGTCGCTCGACCGAAATTTCCGGGTCCACCAATTCATGATCATCTACCGTTTTCAACAATGAGCTGGCTTCTACCCAATTGTTCTCGGGCTCAAACGTTTCATCCTGGGTTTCAGGATTATCGAAATCACCATCCCCGGGCAAATCTGCCATGGTGCGCCTACCATGCTCTGGCAAATGCTGCAGTAAAATGCCGCCAGCGCGCCATTGATCCTGCTTCTTGCCTTTCTCGCTATATTGCGCCACGGCCAATCGCACGATGGTCGGGATCTGCTCGGACTGCATAAAATAGCGATGCGCGACCTCTTCCAAAGAGGCCCCGTCAAGTTGCACAATGCCTTGATAGCGCTCCGTCATCTCGCCCTGATCAATGGTCATGGCCAGAATGCCCTTGCCCAACAATTGCTCAGGTGCCAACTCACCTTTTTCTGCCGCTTCAGAGAGAGCGACCTCATCAAAACGGGCATAGCCGCGCAAACCGTTGGGTGTTTGCAGATCGACCACAATCATATTGACCGGGCCATCGGTTTGGGTTTGCAGAATAAAGCGCCCCTCAAATTTGAGGGAAGAGCCGACCACAGCGGCCAGCACAATGGCTTCGCCCAGCAGGCGCGCCACGGGCGTTGGATAATCATGTCGCGTCAAAATGGTGTTGAGCGCATCATCCAACTTAACCGAGCGCCCGCGCACATCCAAATCTTCCACGGCGAACGGCACAACCTTGTCGCTGAAGCTTTCTTCGCGATCAAGGCCAACGGCTTTCAAAAAATCATCTGTCATTTAAGCTCCTCAATGCCGAACACCCAACACAATATTGCTTTTTGGGCGTGCAGCCGATTTTCAGCTTCGTCAAATACTACAGATTGCGGGCCATCCAGCACGTCGGAGGTCACTTCGTCCCCGCGGTGGGCTGGCAAGCAATGCATAAACAGGGCGTCGGGCTTGGCCTCGGCCATCAACTCGGCAGTCACCCGATGGGGCGACAAAATTTCCCGGCGAATGGTGGCGTCCAAATCACCCATCGACACCCAAGTGTCAGTGATCACCAAATCTGCATCCTGCATGGCGGCCAAGGGATCCTGAGTGACCTGCACCCGCCCGTTTGTAGCGTCAATTTCTGCCTGCATGGCCTGATTGGGTTTATATTGTTCGGGGCACGCAATTTTCAACTCACAATTAAAATGATTGGCTGCCTGAATCCATGACATCAACACATTGTTACAATCGCCCTGCCAGGCGATTTTAATGCCTTCAATGGAACCGCGATGCTCCTCATAGGTCAAAATATCGGCCATAATCTGACAGGGGTGCGAAAAGCGGGTCAGCCCATTGATCACCGGGATGGTGGCTGCAGCCGCCATTTCCTCAAGGTCATCATGGCTCAACAACCGGATCATGATGGCGTCGACATAGCGCGACATCACACGCGCCGTGTCGGCGATGGTCTCATCGCGCGACAATTGCATTTCATCGCCAGTCAACATCAATGTCTGGCCACCCAGCTGGCGCATGCCCACATCAAAGGAGACGCGGGTGCGTGTGCTTTCGCGATCAAATATCATCGCCAGCATTTTGCCTTCCAGCAAAGGCGGTTTTTCGCCTTCTTTCAGCTTGGCCTTGAGCGCATGGGCCAGATCAAGAATTTTTCTCAGCTCGTCCTTGGTGAATTGACCAAGGTCCAAAAAATGTTGCGTTGCAGCCATGGTGACTGTCCTTTGCGTTAAGTTGCTTGGGAGAAGCGAAGACCGAGCGCCAGAAAATCAGGCCGAGAGGGCCTTTTCCATGCGGTTCATCGCCTCATCAATATCCTGTTTTTCAACAATGAGCGGTGGCAAAAAGCGCACGACATTGTCGCCTGCGCCAACGGCCAGCAGATGATGGTCGCGCAATTTGGCCAGCAAATCGGAGACCGGCTGTTTGACCTTGATGCCCGCCATCAGCCCTTTGCCGCGCACTTCCAACACTTCGTCAGGGAATTTTTGCGCCAATTGCTGCAAGGACCAGCTCAAATACTGCCCCATTTCGTCCACATGGGCCAAAAACCCAACTTCCGAAATCCGGTCAAGCACCGCGTTGCCCACAGCACAGGCCATGGGGTTGCCGCCATAAGTGCTGCCATGGGTGCCGGGCACCATGGAGGCGCCAATTTCTTCTTTCGCCAGACAGGCGCCGAGCGGAAAGCCGCCGCCGATGCCTTTAGCCAGCGCCATAATATCGGGAGCAATGCCTGCCCATTCATAAGCAAACATTTTGCCGGTCCGGCCATAGCCACATTGGATCTCGTCCACAATCAGCAAAATGCCGTGCGCATCACACAGGGCCCGGAGGTCACGCAAAAACTCATTGCTAAAGACATTGATGCCGCTTTCGCCCTGGATCGGCTCGAGCAAAATGCCAGCGGTTTTATCGCTGATCGCGGCTTTGATCGCCTCCAGATCGCCCGCCACATGCGGAAAGCCTTCAGCCTTGGGGCCAAAGCCGGTCAAATAGCCTTCATTGCCGCCCGCGGCGATGGTGCCCAATGTCCGGCCATGAAAGGCGCCTTCGAGCGTGATGATCTCGTAGCGCTCTGGTTGACCCTTGTCATAGAAATAGCGCCGCGCGGTTTTGATGGCACATTCAATCGCTTCCGCGCCGGAATTGGTGAAGAACACCATATCGGCAAAAGAAATGTCCACCAGCCGTTGCGCCAGCTTTTCAGCCTCTGGAATGGAAAACACATTTGAGACATGCCAGAGCTTTTCTGACTGTTCTTTAAGCGCGTTCACCACGTGAGCATCAGAATGGCCAAGCGCATTCACGGCGATGCCTGCGGCAAAATCAAGATATTCTCCGCCATCAGACGAGAATAGTCGCACCCCTTCGCCCCGCTCAAACGAGAGATCGGCGCGTTTGTAATTTTGGTAGAGTGCGGACATTTCCTGATTTTCCTTTCTGTCCTTAGGTTCAAGGTGCGTGCATAAAGCAAAAAACGCGTTGCCCGCCAAGGCGCAACGCGATAACCAGAGCATTTATGACCAGTTTAACCGGAAAAAGTCAATTGGTTGCGAAATGGCGTAAATGCAACGCCAGTGAAAAATGTCTTGGATAACCGGAAATAAAGCGAGACGAGCCTTGTCACGGATTCATCCGGTCTTGTAAAGTGGGGCTATAGGAACACGATATCTCGTGTGGCGGACCTATAAGTACATACGATGGATGGTATTTGAACCGGATTGAACACATTTTTCGGTGAGGTATCGGAGTCTATCTTTTGATTGGAATGGAGGACCTCCATGGCGTGGACAGACGAGCGCGTTGCGATTTTGAAAAAACTCTGGATGGAAGGCTTGAGCGCAAGCCAAATCGCGGCTGAGCTTGGCGAAGGGGTAACCCGCAATGCGGTGATCGGCAAGGTACACCGGCTTAAGCTATCAGGCCGGGCCAAGCCCGCGTCTTCAGCACCTCGGGCGCGCAAGCCACGGGCAACTGCGTCCAGCACACCGAGACGACCAAGTGGGGCCGCTTCAAACACGAGCGCACGCCCGGCGGCCAGCAGCCGGCCGGCAGCTGCATCTTCAGCGCCGCGCCGTTCAAGCGGACCAGCAGTGGCCGGCAACACTGCGCTGAAAATGAGCGCAGACACCGAAGCCGAGCAAAGCTTTGAGTTGAACGCTGAATCTGAGATTTTCATTCCCGAAGCCGAACGTATCGGCCTGATGGAACTGAACGAACATACGTGCAAATGGCCAATCGGGGACCCCGTTGCTGACGACTTCCACTTCTGTGGACGCCACAGCGATGAAGGCAAGCCCTATTGCGAATTTCACTCTAAGCGGGCTTATCACTCCCTTGACCGGCGCAAGAAAAGCTAAACAGCGTAACTGAATATGGGTCGCCTTGGGCGGCCCTATTTTTTTGGGGAGCCTATTTCATTTCGCTCACGGCTGAGCGGCACCATTTTTGCCCTCGCGCCGGGAGGCTGGCCACCTAGCCTGCGCGGGCGCGAAACTTAAAAGTTTCGGGCTGAGCCGCCCAAGCCTTATTTAGGTGCCAAAAGGGTTGGTACGGGTGCTTGAGGTGTTCTTTTTTTCGCTCACGGCTGAGCGGCACCATTTTTGCCCTCGCGGCGGGAGGTTGGTCACCTAGACTACGTGGGCGCGCGAACAAGTGCGCCGGGGTCCTCGCTGCGCTCGTCCTTCTTTTCCCTTTGCAGGTCAATTTTCTTTTTGCTTAGGGTTGGACGGCGACTTTTACGGCATCTTTTGCAATGTCTGCGCCTGTGTCGCCTCCTCGCTATTGCCAGAGTGGGCGAATTACATCACAATATCATTATTTTATATTTGTGTTATACTTAAAATGAACCAGTGCCCAGGTGGAGACCCCATGACACAGCGCGTTGAGGAAGCCGAACTCCCACTCGATCGAGATATTTTTTTGCGAAAATTGTTGCGCGAGCTTTCGGGCACGTTGGAAGATATTGTTGGGATAGAAGCCGCTGAGGGGTATATCAGCACAGTCGGCAGCAAAATCGGGGGCTGGATCGATGAGAGCTATAGGGAAGCGCTTGGCTAGCCTCGCTTGAGCCCGACCGAGATCGCCAAAGTTTGTGTTGATCTGAAAAGGCGCATTGGTGGGGATTTTTACCTTATCTCTGCCTCCGAAGAAGAGCTGGTATTTGGAAACCGGCGTTGTCCGTTTGGCGCGGCTGTGAAAGACCGCCCGTCGCTTTGCATGATGACCTCAAACGTTTTCGGCCGCATCACCGCCGATAATCTAGGCTACGCACGGGTCGATCTGGAGGAAACAATCGCTCAAGGAGACCCGGGGTGCAGAGTTGTGGTTCGCCTCAATAAAGATAATAAGGGCGAAGTGCATGAGCGCGAATATTATCGCGCTTTCGACCCAGACTTAGCGGATGAACTGTGACAACCGGGCCGCCAAATATCAACCAAGATTTGGCCCAACATGTTTTGTTGGAATTGCCTTTGGCGGTCTCAATCGTTGATAAGAACGGCAAAATAATTGCCTGTAACCCGCGGGCCAGCAGGCTCTATTCTTCCCCGGAAGATCGCTTGGCGTTATCCGAGCTTAACGCCTGGCAACCGCGCAGCGGCAAATTGACGGAACTGTTGCGCTCGGTTGCCGGCTCGTCAAGCTGGGTTCCCATTGCACTTAATCGTGGGGAGAAGCGTATTGAGTTAAAAGGCCGCGCGCTCATGGTGGATGGGCGGGCCGAACCGCACATCCTATTGATGGAATCTCCTTCCGCCCCCCTTCGCTTTGCAGAACATTCGGAGCAAGTCCGTCGGCTCAATGCCCAGCTGATTGTTCAACAAAAGACCGAGGAACGCCTACGCGCGGCCATTCAAGTGGCAGAAGATTTGAGACGGGAGGTGGTCCACCGGGTGAAAAACAATTTGGCCATTGTCGCGGCACTCTTGCGCACCAAGTCGCGAACCGCCGAACACCCCGCAGCAACTGAAGCGCTTTTGTTGGCCGCAACCCGGGTACATTCGATCGCCATAATCCACGACATTTTGGATGCACGAAATGAAACCGAAACGGTGACCACCAAAGCCGTCCTCATGGCATTGTTGGATCACCTGCAAGACGCGATTTGCCCAGCGCATATTACGCTTGCGTGCGACGTTCTTGACATTGAGATTCTTGCTGAAACCGCATTGCCAATCTGCCTTTTGGTGAACGAGTTGGTGACCAACGCCATCAAACATGCCTTTAGAGGGCGCAACTCCGGGGAAATCCGGGTCGTGTTCAAACATGAAAAGGAGGGCTTCGTCCTTGTGGTTGCCGACAATGGCGTTTGGGTGGACGAAGTGCCTCAGCGAAAGGGCAAAGGTAGCCAAATCGTTCTGGCCTTGGCCCAACAATTAAACGGCCAACTTACCGTCACCTATTCTGAGGGTACGACTTGGACCATTTCGCTACCCTTGGCGATCAAGCGCACGACACCCTCGCCCCCCTTTATGTTTTCAAACAACCAACGAGATAGGCTCGAGCGGCCCTGAAAGATCGGCTCGGTTTAAAAGGAGTTTATCTCGCTCGCAGCCGAGCGGGCACTTGCGCAGGCGCGCGAAAAGTCGCGCGGCGCCCCTCACAGAGCTTGACCGTCTTGTCCCCTTTGGCCGCTGCGGAACGTTCAAAGGATTAGCCGCGTCCTCGATATGGGGGGACGCCCTGGTCGGGAAGCCAAAGTTGCTCAGGCACGGGGCCAGATTGCCAGAACACATCGATGGGGATGCCGCCGCGTGGATACCAATAGCCGCCGATCCGGAGCCATTGCGGCTCCAGAAAATCGACCAAACGGCGCGCGATGGAGATGGTGCAATCTTCATGGAAAGCGCCGTGGTTGCGGAAAGAGGTTAGAAAAAGCTTGAGCGATTTTGACTCCACCAACCACGCGCCGGGGGCATAATCAATCACCAAATGCGCGAAATCCGGCTGGCCGGTCATCGGGCAAAGTGAGGTGAACTCTGGTGCGGTGAAGCGCACATTGTAGGTCACGTCTGCTTGCGGGTTGGGCACACGCTCCAGCTCTGCATCTTCCGGCGATGCTGGAATGCGGGTTTCGCCGCCCAGTTGCTTTAAGTTCGCATAGATATTTTCAGTCATGAGTTTCTCCTATACGCCGCGTTTATTGCCCCACAACAATACATGCAGTTGCGGCAAGATACGGGGGGCGAACCAGCGATCAGCCATCGCTGTGTCTGTCAGCCACGCCAATCGATCGATAAGCGATTGCGGGTCAATTGGGGTTTGAGGGTCCACCTCCGGATTGCCGGGCTGAAGATAAAGCGGCAGATCAGGATAGCGACCATGGACTTGCTTTGCCCAATCATAATCGGCCTGGTCGAAAATGACGATCTTCATCACCATTTGCCGCGCCGCAGCTCCCGCTTTTAGGCATTCATAGAAGTTGGACCAGTTCACCACTTCGCCACTGGACGGCGGCTTGGGCGACAGCACCAATGTGTCCAGCTCGGCAAACCACGGCCGTGCAACGGAACCTTGGGTTTCGCAGGCGAAACGATACCCCGCCGCACGGCCCCGCGCAATCACCGGGCCAAAATCTTGAATGGCGGGGTTGCCGCCGCTCAGTGACACCGTAAGCGGTTGCCCGTCCGAGAGCCGCAGCACCTCGTCCCACACGGCCTCATCACTCATCGCGGCCCAATCGTGGCGATACTGACTTTCCACGGCATGAAGGCTATCGCACCAGCTGCAACGATAATCGCAACCGCCTGCGCGGATAAAGACGGTAGGTTCACCGATCAGCGCGCCCTCGCCCTGCACTGTGGGGCCAAAAATTTCTGCGATGCGCAAAGTCATGGGCGATATTCGGCCCATGTTTTGGGCGTTTCGCTGACCAAAACCGCACTGGTTTCCGGCCACCGCGCGTGGCACCATTTATAAAAATGCAGCGCCATATTTTCCGCTGTGGAAGGGCCATCCATCACATCATTCAAATGCCGGTGGTCGAAGTGATCATCAATGTAGGTTTTGAGCGGTTTAAGATCGTGATAATCGCGCACAAACCCGTCTTGATTTAAGGTTTCGGCGGCCAGTTCCACCACAACAATATAATTGTGGCCGTGCAACCGCGCGCATTGATGGTCTGCGGGCAAATGGTCCAATTGATGCGAGGCGGAGAAATGAAATTCTTTGCGAATACGAAACATTATCGCTTCCCCCCTTCTGCCACGGCTTCAAGCCAATAGTCTGGATCAGCATAATCTGTAGGGTCTTCCACGCCCGCAAGGTGGAAGGCTTCGCGGCGTTCGACACATGTGCCGCACCGGCCGCAATGCGCCTCGCCCCCTTTGTAGCAAGACCAGGTTTCAGCAAAAGGAGTGCTGTGTGCCGCACCTTCTTTCACAATGTCCGCCTTGCTGCGTTCCACAAACGGGGTATAGAGCTGGACATTTGCATAACCATCCAGCGCTGCCTTTTGCATCTTATCGAATGCGCGGGTGAATTCGGGGCGGCAATCGGGATAGATAAAATGGTCACCGCCATGCACCGCGGTGGCCACAGCCTCATCGCCATTGGCCGCGGCGATGCCAAAGCCAATGGTGAGCATGATGGCATTGCGGTTTGGCACCACGGTCACGCGCATTGTGTCTTCGGCATAGTGTCCATCCGGCACATCAACATTGTCGGTGAGCGCAGAACCAGATAAGGCGGCACCGATGCCGCGCATATCCATGAGATGATGCGGCACGTTTAAGCGCTTGGCAGCGGCGGCTGCAAAATCAAGCTCCTTGCGATGGCGTTGGCCATAATCGAAGGAGACAAGCCGGGTCAGCTCATGCTGATCGGCTATAATATGCGCGAGCGAAACGGAATCCAGCCCGCCCGAGCAGATAACGAGTGTTTTCATTTTTAGGGCCCTTGTTTTGATATCCGGGTAGGCTGCGACCGGAAAAGGGGTGTTCTAAACCATAGACCATCCCGAATGCAAGCCGGATATGTTGAGAAATCCGGCCTCTTGGTGCGGCGGGGCCGCTATTGCTTCACCGCACCGGCGGTGAGGCCGGCGACCATGCGCCGCTGCACAAAGGGGAAAATAAGCATGACGGGCAAGATGCCAATCAGGCTGGCGGCCATCACGTCGTTCCAACGCGCAACGGATCCTTCAGCATAGGGATATAGCCCAAGCGGCAGCGGCTGCATTTCCGGTGTCCACAAAAACGCAAAGGCGATTACAAATTGTTGCGAATAGGCGCCGATAAAGGTGGCGATCGCAACCACGGCGATACCCGGCATGGCGATGGGAATAATGACCCGGCGCAAAATATAGAGCCTTGAGGCTCCATCAACCCATGCCGCTTCTTCAAGTTCTCGGGGGATGGTCAACATGTAAGAACGTAGCAGCCAGATGCCCACGGGGATCAAAAAGGTCGCGCCGGGCAAAATCACCGCCCAATAAGTATCCAGAAGTCCGAATTTAAGAAAAATTTTAAACAGCGGCAGAATAAAAACGGTCGGCCCAATCATGGTGATGGTCAGAAATGCGGTGAGCAACACCTCACGACCCTTGAACTCAAATCGCCCAAAGGCCCAAGCGGCGGGGATCACCGCAATCAAGGTCAGGATGGTCACGCTGCTGGCAATGAAAAAGCTGTTCCAAATATAGTGCCCAAGCAAGGGCACATGGTTCCACACGGTGAAATAGGCATCAAAGCTCATGCCATCGGTGAAGACCTCATAGGGTATGGACACGATCTCCCGCCAAGGACGCAGCGACACCAAAAAGGCTTCAATAAAGGGCGCGAGGATAAAGGTGAGGAATATGGCGATGCCAATATAGATGCCCACAATCTCGTACCATCTATATTTGTTGATCATGCCTTGCTCCTAAAATGCTTTAACGCCAGCAAACGCGATGCGCGACCGGCAAAATTTTTGCCCCATCGTGCGGGCGTATGTCATATTTTATCTCTAAAGCGGCTTTTTGCCATCGAACGACGGTCGAAAATGCGGATGTAGCAAAGCTACATCAAAAATCGTTTGTAATCAGTTACGGGATCAAAATTTGATGGCGAGGCCCTGGGGTTCAGCCGACCAGATCGAATCCCAACGCAGGGGAAACCTGCACCATCATGCTGGTCGCCTTGCCGGAAATGACATTCAATCATTTGTATCGCTTGAAAAGCGCATGGCCGAAATGTTCAGCCGCCCCCAGTCTGCTATAGGTATATTTTTGGCGGTGAGGCCATCGCGGACACACCAACCGGTGTCATCCAATGTCAGTTTGATCGGGTGGATTTGCTGTTCAGTCTTGCTGGCAAACCGGAGCCGCACAATTGTTGCAGCGCGCACGGCGTGGGCCATTGCGCGGACACGTGGATCCTCAACATTTGTATTTTTGTTCAGTTCAAACCTTGCTGCCAATTTTGTCGCCTCAAGCCGGGGCTTGTCAGGCAGGCTTTCAATTAGTTTTGCGCGGGCGCGCTGTGCGGCGTCTTCGAGCCCCAACGCCGCCACCATGGGTGTTTGTGCACAAAGCACAAGACCAAGTGCCGCCGCTTCATCCCGCGAAAGCCCGGTTAGGCGCGTGCGGTAGTTAAACCCCAGTTCAATGCCGCCACCCTGCCCCTGATGCACGATAATGGGCAAACCAGCCTCGGTCATCGCATCAACATCACGCAGGATCGTGCGGGGCGCGACTTCCAACTCTTTGGCCAACTGCCCGGATGTCTGGCGACCCCTATTTTGAAGAATGAGCAATATTTGCAGCAAGCGGGCAGCGCGCATAATTGAACTTTCTAATATGACATAAGATGTCATATTAGGTCATTTAGGTTTGATGCTGTCAATAAGTTGAATGACAGAAGAGAGATATGAAAACCTACCAATCAAAAATTGAAATTGCCGCATCCGTCGAAAATGTCTGGCGCGCCTTGCTGGACGGCTTGCAAACTGATCCGCAGCCTTTTGGCATTATCAAACTTGAGGGCGAGCTCGCGGCCGGCTCGCGCCTGAAGCTTTGGTCTGAAGTCGACCCCAACCGCGCATTTGCGTTGCAGATCATATCGTTTCAGCCACCACACAAAATGGTCTGGCGAGGCGGCATGCCCTTTGGCCTATTCACCGGCACTCGAACCTTCATCCTACGTCGCTCTGGCGAAACGACAATCTTCGAAATGGAAGAAATTTTTAAGGGTGCACTTGCTGGTTTAATTGTGAAATCCATGCCAGATTTGAACCCAAGTTTTGAGAAATTCGCATTGGCGTTAAAACAAAAGGCCGAAAATTATGAATGATGTTGTTTTTGGATCTGGCACACAGGAAGACCCCTGGGTGCTTAAAACGCCACCGCTCACTTCTGAATTTCAGGTTTGGAAAGACGAGTTGAACGATCCGCCCGCATTGGTGGTGCAGGTGGGCAAAACCCGATTATCCTATCAGCTTCGGGCCTTGGAGGATGCCTATGCGATGCTCAAGCAGCACGGGGATTGGATGCCATTGGGCAATGCGGATGAAGGCAAGCCAACCAAACCCGGCACGCTGGAGGACTGGGCCCGCTCGGCAGATAATCCCGTTGGCGGCTATTATGGATTGCGCAAAGGATATCGCGGACGGTTCGCCAATTATGTGGGACCAACGTTAGAATTGTTGGGACTAGCCGAATTGGAACACAACGCCCGCAACAATCGCATTCGCGCGCTTTAGCTCATGGCGGGTGAGCTTCGCGGCATGTGCATGCCACAGCTCGACTTAAGCTGTGGCGAATTTCTCGTCGAAGGAATAGCCAGCGCCGCGGACGGTGCGGATGGGGTCTTTTGAGCGGCCGCGATTGATGGCTTTGCGCAGGCGGCCAACATGGACGTCGACGGTGCGTTCATCCACATAGACATCATGGCCCCAAACGCCATCCAGCAATTGCTCGCGCGAATAGACGCGGCCGGGATTTTGCATGAGATATTCCAGCAAGCGATATTCGGTGGGACCGAGATGCACTTCGCGGCCTGAGCGGCGTACGCGGTGGGTTTCGCGGTCGAGTTCAATATCGCCCGCGGTGAGGCTTTGGGCCGTCAGATGCGGGTTGGACCTGCGCAGCAAGGCTTTCACCCGCGCCAGCAGTTCGGGCACGGAGAAGGGTTTGACCACATAATCGTCGGCGCCGGTGGCCAGACCGCGCACGCGCTCTTCCTCTTCACCGCGGGCGGTCATCATAATGATCGGTGTGCGCTGGGTTTCTTCACGCGTGCGCCAGCGGCGACACAGTTCGATGCCGGAAAGGCCGGGCAGCATCCAATCCAGAAGGATCAGGTCGGGCACCTCCTCACGCATGATCAAATCGGCCTCGTCGCCACTTTCAGCTGCAGAGACTTTATAGCCCTCTGCCTCCAGATTATAGCGCAGCATAACCGCCAGATCGGCTTCATCCTCGACGATCAGTACATGTGGTGACATCACCCTATCCTCGCAATGTTATGGACTATCCCAAAGAGACCTTGCCGCTCTCCACATCATTGTAGAGATTGCCGCCAGTTTCCAGATAATAGGCGGCCTCGGCAATATTGGTGGCGTGGTCGCCTGCCCGCTCCAAATTTTTGGCGCAGAACAGCAAATGGGTGCAATCGGTGATGTTGCGCGGATCTTCCATCATATAGGTAAGAAACTCGCGGAACAGCGATACGTAGAGAGAATCCACCTCATCGTCGCGACGGCACACGTCAATGGCAATTTTTGCATCCCGTGCGGTGAATGCATCCAGCGCCCGTTTGACCTGTTGCAACGACAGATCGGACATGTGGCGCACACCATTATAAAGCTGCTTGGAGACGCGCTGGCTATCGATATGCAAGGTGCGGCGCGCCAAGTTTTTAGCTATGTCGCCAATGCGCTCCAAATCGTTGGCCACATGGATGGCGGAAACGATGTGACGCAAATCTCCCGCCATGGGTTGGCGGCGTGCAATCATCGACACGGCCTGCTCGTCGATCAGGCGCTGCATATCATCCACACGCTTGTCGGCCTGGGCGGTTTGCTTGGCCAATTCATGATCTACGCGCACCAGCGCTTGCGTGGCATTGGTGATGGCCACCTCAACCATGCCACCCATTTCAGAAATGGCACGGGTCAAAGAAGTCAGTTCATCCTCATAGGAAGTGACGATATGTTCGTTATCTGGTGTTGCCATTGTTTTATCTTTCACCGCTAGTGCTGAGTGCCGCTTTGGGGACCGTTATCGCAACGCCCCTGCGCTTTAAATATTACCCGATACGTCCGGTAATGTAATCCTGGGTCTTTTTGTTGATCGGGTTGGTAAAAATCTGGTCAGTAGGTCCTTCTTCAATCAGTTTTCCCAAGTGGAAGAACGCTGTCTTCTGGCTCACCCGCGCTGCCTGCTGCATCGAGTGGGTCACGATCACAATAGTGAAGTTGGCGCGCAGTTCGTCAATCAATTCTTCAATGATCGCGGTGGCAATGGGGTCAAGCGCCGAACAGGGCTCATCCATCAACAACACTTCAGGCTGGGTGGCGATGGCACGCGCAATGCACAAACGCTGCTGCTGACCGCCAGAAAGCCCGGTACCGGGCTGGTCCAGTCGATCTTTCACTTCTTCCCAAAGGCCAGCGCGGCGCAAGGAGGAGGTGACCAGATCGTCCAACTCATCTTTTGTGCGGGTCATGCCATGAATGCGCGGACCATAGGCCACATTTTCATAGATGCTTTTCGGGAACGGGTTTGGCTTTTGAAACACCATGCCCACCCGCGCGCGCAGTTCCACCACATCGATATTTTTGTCGTAAATATCATCTTCATCCAAAACGATCTTGCCGGTGACCTTGCACACGTCGATCGTGTCATTCATGCGGTTCAAGCACCGCAAAAAGGTGGACTTGCCGCAGCCTGAAGGGCCAATCAAAGAGATCACTTGGTTTTCGTAGATGTTCAAATCCACATCAAACAGCGCCTGTTTTTCACCATAAAACACGTTGACGCCGTTGCCGCTCATTTTCACCTTACTGGCGTTCGCAGCGGGCGCTTTTGCTGCAGTGGCGGCCAAATTTGCTTCTACACTCATTCTCTACCTCAATATGTATGGCAACCTAAAGATCGGCTTACCAACGGCGTTCGAAACGTTTGCGCAGGACAACGGCCAGCGCGTTCATTGTAATCAAAAACCCAAGCAAAACCATAATGGCCGCAGATGTGCGCTGTTGGAATGCCGGTTCTGGGAAATCTGCCCACATGAAGATTTGCACCGGCAAAACGGTGGCCGGATCGGAAAAGCCCATGGGGATATCCACCACAAAGGCCACCATGCCGATCATCAAGAGCGGTGCGGTTTCGCCCAAAGCCTGCGCCATGCCAATGATGGTGCCGGTCAATATGCCCGGCATGGCCAAAGGCAACACATGGTGGACCACGGTTTGCAAACGGGAAGCGCCAATGCCCAAGGCGGCTTCGCGAATGGAAGGCGGCACTGCCCGCAGAGCGGCGCGTGAAGCAATGATGATGGTGGGCAGTGTCATCAAAGCCAGCACCATACCGCCGACATAAGGGGCAGAACGGTCAAGTTCGAAATAGTTGAGGAACACGGCCAAGCCGAGCAAACCAAACACAATTGAAGGCACGGCAGCCAGATTGTTGATGTTCACTTCGATCAACGTGGTCCAACGGTTTTTCGGGGCGAACTCTTCCAGATAGATCGCCGCAGCCACGCCCAAGGGGAAGGACAGCAGCAGGGTGACGATCAAGGTAAGCGCAGAGCCCACAGCGGCGCCAAGTACGCCGGCCATTTCCGGCTCACGGCTGGCCCCGCGGGTAAAGAAGATGGTGTTGAGACCAGAGCGAACATAGCCACGTTCCACCAACTCATCGGTCCACACAATTTCCTGGTCTGTGAATTTGCGGTTGGATTCGGGCACTTCCAACACGCGAATATACCATTGGTCTGCCGCCACATTGGTGACATCGGCATCGATCGGCATAAATTCTTCGACATTGGCGGTGGTGTTGGTCACCTTTTGGGCCTTCAGCACGGCGTCATCGATATAGACGAGCACAGACATCATTTCGCCCGTCAGATCTTCGCCCAAACCGGGATTGGCTACCCGGCTGTCGATTTTTTTGGTCTGCTCTTCGATCTGCTTGATACGGGCTTCCAACACCGTGATGTCAGATTGATAGCGCTCCAACTCGGCTTCCAAGCGGTTTTTCACGTTGGCATTTGTTTCTGCCGGAATTCGCTCTTGCAGCGCTTTAATGTCACCACGTGTTTTGTTGAGTGAAAGCTGCAGACCGGATTGCTGGGCGCGCAGGCTTGCGGCCTGATCGCGCAGGGCTTCTTTAGCGCGCGCCAATGCATCGGCAAAAACCGGCTCATCTGCAATCAAGCGCAGGCCATTGTCAGTGCGATCCACTCTTAAAGCGCCTTGACCTTGGATGCGATAATCACTGGTGATCTGCCCTTTGAGATAAAGATCTGCAAAGTCAGAAATTGGCACTTCCAAGCGGGTGTCGTCGCTGCCGACTAACGCCGGATTATCCAGCACCTGTTGGCGCAAATAGACCGAAGCACCTGAAGAGAGAATGCCGCTCAAGGCGCGTTTTTCGCTCCGCCCAGTTACGGTGGGAAACTGGTCACGAATGCCATCACGCACCACAGCGTCAAAATTGGCGCGGCGCAAGCTCGTCTCAGAATTGTCCAGACCCAGTTTTTCTTCGGTCAGCTCAAACGGCAAGCTGACGAAATTAAAGGTAAAGGCCGGAATGCCTTGAAACACCACGGTGGAGAGCAACAAGAGCAGGAAGGCGACGGACACGCCGATTGCCGAACGCCCGAGCCATTTAAAAACGGACTCGCCGCGGTAACGCTTGGCCAATCGCTGGCGTGCGCCTTCGCTGGTATGGATCGAGGCCTGTTCCACATTGCCACCTGTTAAATCAGTCATATTGCTCTCGATATTTTTTGATCACCCGAAGCGCAATGACGTTCAGCAGCAAGGTAACGCAAAACAGCACCAGGCCCAAGGCAAAGGCCGCGAGTGTTTTTGCACTATCAAACTCCTGGTCACCCACCAGCAGGGTTACAATTTGTACAGTTACGGTGGTGACCGCCTCAAGCGGGTTCACTGTCATATTTGCAGAAAGCCCGGCGGCCATCACCACAATCATGGTTTCGCCAATGGCACGGGAAATGGCGAGCATTAACGCCGACACAATGCCCGGCAAGGCCGCTGGCAGAATAACGCGGCGGATTGTTTCGGACTTGGTGGCGCCCAAACCGGCGGAGCCATCGCGCAGGCTTTGGGGCACCGAGTTGATCACGTCGTCTGACAAGGAAGAGACAAACGGGATGATCATGATGCCCATCACCAGCCCGGCGGCCAATGCACTTTCCGATGAAACGGAGATGCCAATCGCCTCCCCCGTGTTGCGGAAGAAGGGCGCAACGGTGAGCGCGGCAAAAAAGCCATAAACCACCGTTGGGATACCGGCCAGGATTTCCATAATTGGCTTGGCCGTGGCGCGCACTTTCGGTGAAGCATAGTCAGACAGGTAAATCGCTGACATCAGACCGATTGGTGCTGCAACAAGAATAGCAATCGCGGTGATCAACAGGGTGCCGGCAAAAACGGGAATGGCGCCAAAAACCTCTGAGTTGCGGTCTGTCGCCTCTTCGCCCACACCTTCAAAAGCGCTTTGCGGGCTCCAGTGGGTGCCAAACAAGAAATCCAGAAAGTTCACTTTTTGGAAGAAATTGACGCTTTCGAAAATCAGCGATAGCACGATCCCCAAAGTGGTGAGAATCGCCACGCCGGAGGCCGCGATCAGAACCGACATCACTGTCTTTTCGACGAATTGGCGCGCGCGCAGTTCCTGATGAATCGCGCGCATGGCAAACCAGCCACCGGCCACAACAAGCACGCCAATCACGATTTGTAAAATGAGCGCAGCGCGGCCAACAAAGGCGCGATAATGCTCGACAGCCTCCGCTTCCAGCTGGCTTAACGCGCTGAGATCGGTGCGGTCAGCAAAGGAACGCATATTGCGGATAAGCGCATTTTGCTCGATGGTGGCCAGATTGGCAAAGTCCGCCCCGAGTTGGGCGGTCACATAAGCACTGGTGAGATAGCGCGAGAACAAGAGCCAGGTGAAAAACAACAGAACGGCGGGCACCATGCCACAAATCATGACAAAGGCGCCATGAAAGCCCGGCTTGGAGTGAAGAACTGTTGGGTCACCACCAACCGTGGCGACAGCGCGAGAGCGGCCGATATAGAAAAGCGCGCATGCGGTTAAAACCAATATGATTACGAAGAACCAGCCTTGCACCTTGCCACCCCGTTCTTAAACATTGATGCCCTTTAAGAGCATAAAGGCCGCCCCGGTTAAACCCCGGGACGGCGCAATTCAGTGAAAAGAGTTACTTCTTTTCAACAGCCACCAAGTTTTCGGCGTCTGATTTGAACTTTTCGCGCGCTTCAGCAGGCAATGGGATCAGACCTTTTTCGGTCAGATAGCCTTCATCACCCCAAGCTGCTTCTGATGTAAATTCAGCTACATATTCCTGAATACCTGGGATCACGCCAACATGTTCTTTTTTCACATAGAAAAAGAGTGAGCGAGACACAGGATAGTCGCCATCTGCAATGGCATCAAATGTTGGCTCAACGCCATCAACAGTTGCGCCTTTGATTTTGTCAGCGTTCTGGTCGAGGAACGAGAAGCCGAAAATGCCAACAGCGGCTGGGTTGGCTTCAAGCTTTTGCACGATCAGATTGTCGTTTTCGCCAGCGTCGATGAATGCGCCGTCTTCACGGATTTCGCCACATGCATCTTCTTCGATGCCTTCCTGACATGATTCTTCCATCACCAATTCAACAAAGGCATCACGTGTGCCTGAGGTTGGAGGTGGGCCGAGAACTTCGATTTTTGAAGCTGGCAATGACGGATCAATGTCTGACCAGTTTTTGTAAGGATTTGGCACGATCTGGCCATCGATCACTACATTTTTCGCCAAAGCTGCAAAGATTTGATCGCGGGTTACGGAAAGGTCAGCACCAGACTTTGCGCCAGCCAACACGATACCGTCGAAACCAACTTTAACCTCAACTGGTGTGGCACCGTTGGCCAAGCAGTTGTCGATTTCTGAGTTTTTAATGCGACGGGATGCGTTGGTGATGTCTGGTGTGCCTTCGCCAACACCTTCGCAGAACAGCTTCAAGCCACCGCCAGAACCAGTTGATTCAACAATCGGTGTCGGGAAGTCAGTTGTTTGACCGAAACGCTCAGCAACCGCTGTTGCGAATGGAAATACTGTTGATGAACCAACGATAGAGATCTGGTCACGTGCTTGTGCACCGGTTGCGGCAACTGTACCTGCAACCACCAAAGCAGCAACGCTTGCATATTGGGCGAATTTCATAATGTCATCCTCTTTAGAGCTTGCACTCAAATCCATTTTTCACGTCGGGCAACCAGATTTTGTTGCTGGCCGTTTCCTCCCGATCTGCGGGCACCCTATTGATCTGTGCTGATGGTTTTATGTCTTTTCAATGACAATTAGATGACAGTTTAACTCGCTGATATATATATCTTATTTGGACACACCACGACTCGATATGACTCAGAATGACATCGTTTATAACGGCAAATAGACGCTTATTTCGGTCCCTTCGCCCACCACTGAGGCAATCTGGAGATCGCCGCGATGCCGGCCCACAATGTGTTTTACAATGGCAAGGCCCAGCCCGGTGCCCTTTTTGCGCCGGGATGATTCCACATCCACGCGATAGAATCGCTCTGTGAGTCGCGGCACATGCTCTGCCGGGATGCCGGGGCCGTTATCTTTGACGGTCAATTTGATGTCGTAATCCACCCGGTTGAGGGCCTTTTCCAGTCGCACATCGATTTTTCCCCCTTCGTCGCCATATTTAATGGCGTTCTCAATAAGGTTGGTGATCACCTGGCTCAGCTCGTTACGGTCACCCGTGACAGAGATGCCGTCCAGTTCGTTGTGAAAATCGAGACGGGCTTTGCTTTCAGTCAATTGCGGCTGCAGCATCTCCACCGATTCTTTGACCACATTGCCCAAGTCCACTTTCGTGGTGGGGCGTTTATGTTGCCGCAGCTCGATGCGCGACAGCGACAACAAATCATCAATCAAGCGCGACATGCGCTCGGCTTGGCCACGCATGATACCCAAAAAATGGTCGCGCGCTTTTTCGTCATTGGCGGCCGGGCCCATCAGCGTGTCCAAAAACCCCATCAGTGATGTGAGCGGTGTACGCAATTCGTGGCTGGCATTCGCAACAAAGTCTGCCCGCATTTGATCGAGCGAACGCTGTTCGGTCTGATTTACAATGGTGACGACAAATAGATTTGTCCGCTCGGTCGGCGCCACGCCGGGTTTTTGAACTTCCAACGGCACCGCACTGACCTGATACCAGCTCGCCGCCGGCACCGTTTCACGAAACTCGCCTGTGGCCCGATCATTTGTGGCAATGGCGTTTTCTATGGTGTTGAGCAACAATGGATTGCGCAGTGAAAAAGACAGCGGATCGCCAATGGCTGTGGAGGGAAATTCGTCGGCAGCGGCATGGTTGCGATAACGCAGAATGACGCGGCGGTCGACGATCAGGCACGGATCGGGCAATGCCTCGGCGAACCGCTTGGTGGACGTGTCAGGCCAGAGAGAAGGTTGCTGGTCCATTTGCGACACTGCCGGCACCAGACGTGCCCGGCGCGGCACCGCGATGGCCGACAAAAAGATGATGCCAAAGGAGAAGAGCGCTTGCACAAAGCTGAGCAAGCCGCCTGCATATAACACCAGAAACACCAATGAGCACGCCAACAACACCCAGCGCGCGGCATAAAACCGATCGCGCCAGCGAATGGTTAGAGTGCGGTTCGGGTTCTGCGGGTCTGGCACGCTCATGCGGTTTCCTTGAAATATGGTGTGATAATCCGACCTGATTAATTTGGTAATATGACTGTTCAACGACAAGATCGCGCGGCTTTTATCCGCAGCAAATGTCGCTCGCTGACTTTTTCTGTCGCATCAATGCTTTACGACAGCGTGCATGCATCTTAAAGTTTTGGCACTTCACTCTTCAGCCTTCCCATAAACGGAAAAGGGAAAAAGCGCAAATTGACCGATTTCGATCTAGATGACCCAAGTTTGCCACCGCAGATTGCGGATCGCGCCTTCCAATCTGGCAACTATCCTTACAAAGACAAGCTGAAACGCAAAACATATGAGGCCCAATTAGAGGCCTTGCAAATCGAGCTGACCAAGCTGCAAAGCCATTTGCGGGAAACAGGCGAACGCGTGATCCTTTTGTTTGAAGGCAGAGATGCAGCGGGTAAAGGCGGCACAATTCGGCGCTATACCCATTACCTCAATCCAAGGCACAATCGGGTTGTTGCGCTTTCAAAGCCGACCGAAACCGAACAAGGTCAATGGTATTTTCAGCGCTATGTCGCCCATTTTCCCACGGCGGGGGAACAGGTTTTATTTGACCGGTCCTGGTATAACCGGGCTGTGGTGGAACCAGTGATGGGGTTTTGCACGCCTAAACAAACCGAAGGCTTTTATGAAAGGCTGCCGGATGTGGAACATATGATTGTGAAGGAGAATATTCACTTCTTTAAATTCTGGTTGAATATTGGGCAAGAAATGCAAATGAAGCGTTTCCATGATCGGCGCCACAGCCCGCTCAAGCATTGGAAACTCAGCCCTGTTGACCTGCGAGCCCTAGGTAAATGGAAGGAATATTCTGCGGCGCGTGATGAGATGCTCACGCGCAGCGATTTTGACTTTGCCCCCTGGACCGTGGTGCGCGCCAACGACAAGCGACGAGCGCGGATTGGGGCAATTCAAAGCGTGGTATCGAAAATCGATTATGCGGGTCGCAACCTGAAAGCGATTGGTGAGATCGACAAGCATATTGTGCAATCTGCCAAGACGTTTCTAGATCACTGCCCTAAAGATGAATAAGGCGCGGTCTCCCGCGCCTTTTTAACTGCTTATTTTTCGCTTAGGCCACTGTATCAATCTGGATGCGATTATCCGGAATGACCACAATAGGTGCGCCTTTCGGCACGCGATCATAAAGATCAACAATATCGTGGTTGGTCAGTCGAATGCAGCCAGAAGATGCGGCCGTACCGATGGTCCACCATTCAGGTGAGCCGTGAATGCGATAAAGCGTGTCGCGTCCGTTTTGGAAAATATAGAGCGCCCGGGCACCCAATGGATTGTCCAGTCCCGGCGGCTGGCCATCAGCCCATTTCGCCAATTCCGGTTCACGTTCAATCATTTCTTTTGGCGGGGTCCAAGTCGGCCAAGGGCGCTTGAACTGAATCTTTGCCCGACCTGACCAGGTGAACCCAGCTTTGCCGACACCAATGCCATACCGCATGGCCTGCCCATTATCCAAGGTGAGATAAAGGAAGCGGTTTGGTGTATCGACGACAATTGTACCGGGCACCTCGCCAAATGGATCATCAACCACTTGACGCCAATATTTCCGATCAAGCCGGTTGGCAGGAATAGACGGCACAGTATAGCCGCTGTCTGTGAAGGATGCATAGCGCAACTCAGCCGGATCTGGCGTGTTGACTTTAGGGCCTTCAGCCACTTTGGCACTTCTCGCACCGCACCCTGTCAAGACAGCAGACATGGCTGCCCCGGACAAAAGCATAGAAAATTGACGACGTGATAGTTTCACTTTGATCTCTCTTAACCACAAAAAAGCCGCCACGGGGTGGCGGTGAAGAATTTCCTGCAAACTATAATAGATTTGCATTTAATTATAGAGCATCTTTGCCACACTCTGGATAATTTCATATGAATAAACGCGCACTTTTTTGTGAAGTTCCCCTCAATTCGGCTTTTTTCCCCCCAATTGTTGCGTGACCCGATCTGCCGCGGCTTGCACAAGAGCGGACAATTGCCCAGTACGATCAGCCGTCACTCTAACCGTTGGACCGGATATGGAAATGGCGCAGACGGGCTCAGCATATTCGTTAAAGACAGGGGCAGCAATGCAACGCAGGCCGCGTGATTGCTCCTCATCATCAAGGGCGAACCCCTGATCGCGGACCTTCTGCAATTCATTTTCAAAGCTTACGTTGTCTGGCAAGGTTTTTGCGGTCAATTTGGGAAAGTTCAACCTTTTGATCAACTGAGCTGCCAGCTCTGGCGACAAAAAGGCCAGCATGGCCTTGCCCACAGCACTGGCATGCAAGGGGCCGATGCTGCCGATCTTCACGGCCATGCGCATCACTTCCTCGCACTCAATTTGGGCGACAAAGACCACCCTGTGTTGATGAAGAATGGCAAGGTTAACGGTTTCCCCCGCGTCCTGCATCAACTGACGCATTGGCGCTCGGGCGGCGGCAATAAAGTCGCGCCGCTGGATAAAACCAGCCCCGATTTGGAAGGCAGCCAGCCCGATCTGCCACACGCCGCCCTGCCCATCGAATTCAACAACCCCCTGGCCTTCAAGCGCCCCGAGCAAACGGTGCGTGGTGGAGGGCGCCAGGCCAGCTTTTTGGGCCAATACGCCCAATGCTATACCATCCGGCGCTGCCGCAATGATATTGAGCAAGGCAAAAGCACGGTCCAGCGATTGCACCGCGCTTTTGGACTGCTTCTCCGCCACCATTTAGGCCTTTGCCTTTGCTTCCAAGCGTCTGCGGTGTAAAATTGGCTCCGTATAACCAGACGGTTGATTTTTGCCTTCAAACACCAGTTCGCACGCGGCAGCGAAGGCGACAGATCGATCAAAATTGTCCGCCATGGGCTTATAAGCCGGATCGTCAGCGTTTTGCGCGTCCACTTTCTTCGCCATTTTTTTCATGGCCTCGCGCACCTGGTCTTCGGTAACCAGACCGTGCAACAACCAGTTGGCAATGTGTTGGGCGGAAATGCGCAGGGTCGCGCGATCTTCCATCAGGCCCACATCATGAATGTCCGGCACCTTAGAGCAGCCCACGCCCTGATCGATCCAGCGCACCACATAGCCCAAAATACCTTGGGCATTGTTTTCCAGCTCGTTTTGCACTTCGTCTTCTGACAGGTTGCGCCCCTCGAGCAAAGGTGGGGTTAAAATATCGTCCAGCGCCGCTTTTTCCCGCTGTTTAAGCTGCGCTTGCACGTCGAACACATCGATCTGGTGATAATGCGTGGCATGCAGCACGGCGGCTGTTGGTGATGGCACCCAGGCGCAATTGGCTCCGGCTTTCAAATGATCGGTTTTGGTGTCCAGCATTTTGGCCATTTCGTCGGGCATGGCCCACATGCCCTTGCCGATCTGGGCTTTTTTAGAAAATCCGGTTTCAAGTCCGGTATCCACATTCCAGTTTTCATAGGCGGTCAGCCATTTGGCGCCTTTAATGTCGCCTTTGGGCAGCACCGGTCCGGCCAACATGGAGGTGTGGATTTCGTCGCCAGTACGGTCCAAAAAGCCAGTATTGATGAAGACCACGCGGTCCTTCACCGCGCGGATACACTCTTTGAGATTGACCGTGGTGCGGCGCTCTTCATCCATCACGCCGACCTTGATGGTGTGCCGGGGCAGATTATAAGCGTCTTCCACGCGATCAAACAGTTCGTCAGTCAGCGCAGCTTCTTCGGGCCCGTGCATTTTAGGTTTAACAATATAGATTGAACCGGCACGCGAATTGCGCGGGCCGTCTGACTTGTTCAGATCATGCAGCGCGCACAGAACGGTGATCATCGCGTCAAGCATGCCTTCAGGCACTTCCTCATCATTGGCGTAAAGTACGGCATTGTTGGTCATCAAATGCCCCACATTGCGCACCAGCATCAGGGAGCGACCTGGCAGAGAAAAGTCTTTTCCGTCGGTGCCGGTAAAGGTGAGGTCACCATTAAGGGAACGGACCATCTCCTTGCCGTTTTTGGTGAAGCTCGATTGCAGGTCGCCCTTCATCAGCCCGAGCCAGTTGCGATAAACGATGGTTTTGTCTTCCGCATCAACAGCCGCGACAGAATCTTCGCAATCTTGAATGGTGGTCAGGGCGGCTTCAACGATCACATCTTTCACCCCTGCCCCGCTCTGCTGGCCAATCGGATCATCCTTATTGATCACGACCTCCACATGCAGGCCATTATTGACGAATAGATAGCCTTGCCCGTCTCGAGTTTCCCGCGTGCCGACAAATTGGTCAGGATTTTTCAGCGCGACCTCTTCACCATCAATGATGGCGCAGAACTGTTCGTCTTTGTGCTGATAGCTGGTGGCAGCGCCATGCGTGCCTTTGGCGAGCGGGATGGCCTGGTCCAAAAAGGCGGCTGCTCTGGCAATCACTTCGGCGCCGCGCTTTTCATTATAATTTTTCCCAGGTGCGAGTTCACCCTCGGTGGAAATTGCATCCGTGCCGTATAATCCATCATAGAGCGACCCCCAACGAGCGTTGGCGGCATTGAGGGCGAAACGGGCGTTCATCACTGGCACCACCAATTGCGGCCCAGCGACCTTAGCGATCTCATCGTCTACGTTCTGGGTACCGATTTCGAAATCAGCCCCTTCAGCAACAAGATAGCCAATCATTTTGAGGAACTTTTTATAGTTTTTCGCGTCCCAGGGTGCACCTTGATGGGCCCGGTGATAATCGTCAATCTGCTGTTGAATTTTTTCCCGCTTCGCCAGCAGATCCTTATTGCGCGGTGCCAGATCGGCCAAGATCTTTTCAAACGCACCCCACACCTGATCGGGGTCGAAATTCAGACCCGGCAAAATTTCATCCTCCACGAGGGCTGCCAAGGGTTTAGCCACCTTCAGATTGCCGATTTCCACATAGTCTGATGCGCGCATGATTAATCCTCACCAATTGAATTTTGCTGAGGATAGCGACTTCCCCCTCCAACTGTCAACAGAAATGGAAATCAATTCCGCATTGTGGAATTCAGCAAATCATCACTAGTGTTTCGGGGGTGCTCTGCGCGTGACCACAAACAGGGCCGCGCCGGCTAAACACGCCCCTTGGATGGCCAAAAGCTCCCAGCGCAGGCCGATCAACACGCTCAACGAGAAAGCGCCCGCCATCGTAAGCACGGCTGTTATCTTGGCCCGTGTTGATATAGCACCATATTTTTCCCAATCGGCGATGGGGGGCCCCAGTTGGGGGTGTTCAATCAACCATTTATGAATGCGCTCATTGGATCGGGCAAAGCCAAAGGCTGCCACGATCAAAAACGGGGTGGTGGGCATGACAGGCAGGAAAACCCCGATCAAGCCGAGCCCCAAACTGGTCCACGCCACGATTGACCAAACCATCCGCCAAAAACGACTATCTGACACAGAATCACCTTTTTTGGCGCATCATGTCGAGTTGACAAAGAATAATAAATATGATTTTTATACTCATGTTTAGATGTCACCTGCCTGAGACATCATTTGTCCACATCCCCCTAATGCCCGTGGACAAAAAAAGGCCCGGTTCGATTGAACCGGGCCGATTTTTTAACAGGTATGGAAGAAGTGCCTAGAACTCTTTCCAATCATCTTCCTCTTCCACCACCGTCTCTTCTTGCTTCACGGCGGCGTTACCCCGACTTAGATAAGATTTTGCAGCGGTCACAACCTTTTGCTGCAAACCCTTAATGCCCGTCGCTTGTGTTGCGCTAGACGGGGCTGGCGCAGGTGCAGGCTTCTCACCACCGCGCTCATCGGTAACAAACACATCTACGATGGCATCAAGCTCGGAGGCCTGCGCTTCGGTTTGCTCAATGGCCGCATTGGTTTCTTCCACAAGCGCCGCGTTACGCTGTGTCATATCATCCATCTGCGCCACAGACGTGGTGATTTGTTCGATAGAAGTCGCCTGCGCTTTACTCTTATCCGCAATGGACACCATGATCGCATTGTTCGCGCGCGCTGCTTCCAACATGGTTTCAAGGTTGGTTGCGGCCTCGGCCACCAGCTTCGAACCATCACTGACCTCAGAAACTGATTGCTCAATCAGCTTTTTCACATCTGAAGACGCGTTGGCCGCTGACTGGGCCAGACGGCGCACTTCCACGGCCACAACCGCAAAACCCTTGCCGGCTTCGCCAGCACGTGCGGCCTCAACTGAAGCGTTCAAGGCCAACAAATTGGTCTGGAAGGCAATATCATCAATCATGCCAATAATGTTCGAGATTTGGTTGGATGATGATGTGATCCGTTCCATGGCTTCATTGGCCTGGCGCATCACTTCACCGCCCTGCTCTGCAGTTTGGCGCACCTGCTCAGCGTTGGCGCTGGCGTCTGATGCTTCCTTGGCATTTTCAAGCACTGTCTTGGACAATTCATTCATTGTCATGGACGTCTGGTTGATAGTCGCCGCCTGCTCGTTTGTCCGGCTGGACAAATCATTTGCCCCGGCCAGAATTTCGCTGGTTGCGACTTTCAGGGCGCGTGATGTTGAACGCAACTGGCCAATCACTTCACTCAATTTAGAGTTCACGCGGTTGGTGTCAGTTTTCAACTGATCGAAAGCGCCCTTGTATTCACCTTCCATGCGCACTGTCAGGTTCGCATCGGCCAACGCAGAAAGCACCTTGCCCGTTTCGCTGATGCCGCGATCTACGGTTTCCACCAACCGGTTTACACCTTCAGCCAAAGTGTTCAATTCCTGATCTGGGAATTCGGCTTCCACGCGACGTGAGAAATCACCGTCCACAGCAGCGTCAACCACATCACCAAAGGCAGATTGCAGCTCACGCATCATTTGCTGACGCTCGGCAGCGCGGGTGGCGGATGCCTCCTTCTCAGCTTCGGTCATTTGCTCAACTTTGATGCCGTTTTCACGGAAGACTTCAACAGCCCGAGCCATTTCGCCCAACTCGTCTTTGCCCTGAGTGCCATGCACCTCTACATTTAGGTCGCCCTTCGCCAAAGCACCCATGGTTTTGGTCAGCCGGGAGATTGGCACGGTGATGGTGCGGGTAAAGAACAGACCAGCGCCAACGGCGATCGCCAGCATAATACCGCCAACGATCAACATCATGTTGCGCATTTCCGCGACAGGTTGGAACAATTCAGAGATTTCCTGTGTGGCGACCATGGCCCATTTTACGCCTGCAAACTCAACAGGTACCGCCTCCACATGGATCTTGTCCCCATGGCTGTCGGTTGCAATTGAACGCGCGGCCTCGCCAGAAATAGCCTTGGTTACCGCTTCGGTTTCCAAAGTTGCGACAAAAGCGTCATTTTCTTCTGTATGGGCCGAATCGACACGCAGGACATTATCTGACCCAACAAGCAAGGTTTCGCCGGTTTCACCCAACCCCTTCTTCAACCCGATAAAGTTCGCCACCGTGTCATAGGGCACACCAAACACGAGTACACCGACAAAATTACCCTTATCATTGACAATCTTACTGCCCATAAAGCTGGCAGGCACATCTTCATAATGCGGGTATGGCGCGAAATCGGTGAACACCGCTTCGCCAGCCTCAGCAGCTTCGGCTTGCTGCAAAATATTCGCCAATGGGGAACCGGCTTCAATTCTGGTCGCAAAGTCGCGCTGCTTGAATACTGAGTAGACCACAACCCCGTCGGGCGAAAGCAACAAGATGTCTTTGTAGCCGGCATTAATTGCTTGGGTCGCTAATTCAGGGTGAATGCGCGAGTGCGCGAAATCATAGTTGGTGAACTGTTTTGCGGTGTTGGCCAAATGCCGTTCATTTTCAGCGTGCGGGTTGTTGTCAATAAACCCTTCCTGCAGATAGCTGGTGGGATCGTCCGCATCCGCTTGTCCCCAAGTCTTACGCAATTCCGTCGCGTTACTCACAACGTTAGGATCGCTTGAAGCCTTAACCAGATCATTGGACATTTTAGCCAATAGATCCGAAAGTGTCTCAGCCCGAATTGACGCAATGGTGGATAATCGCTGTTGCGTGAGATTATTGACCGTGTTTTGCGAGACCTGATAGCTCACAAAACCAACACCGGCGCCCACCAGAAGCGCCGCCGATACGACTACAACCGGCAGTTTCTTCGCGATTGTGATGGATGGCATTTTGAGTTTCTTGAACATGCTCGACCTTTTCTACACTTTTGTAGAATCTCCCCCAAATTTGCGATAATTTGAGCAAAATTCGCAATCATTCGGATACTAAATTAAAGTGGAAAAGCTAAACATGTCTTAAAAAACGCAACAATTCGAATAGATTTTAACTTAAGAAATAGCGCGCAAAAACTTGATGCGCGCTAGGTCAGGGCACCGATTACTGCTTCAATCTTTTTCTTCATTGTGCCGGCATCAAATGGCTTGATAACGTAGTTGTTCACACCGCAGGCAATCGCTTCTTTTACTTGCTCTTTGTCGCCTCGACCCGTTGCCATAATAAACGGCAACTTGTTGGTCTTTGGGTGCTTGCGGATCACTTTAAGCAAGGTGAGCCCGTCAACGTCATCCATGTTCCAATCCGAGATGATCAGATCGACATTGGACGATTCCAATTTGGTGAGCGCATCGCGACCGGATTTGGCTTCAATAACTGTCTTGAAGCCAAGTTGGTTCAGGATAAACTTACAGATCCCGCGCATGGATTGCTGATCATCAACAATCAAAACGGTCATAGAACTGGCTTTAGGCATACGCTTGGGCCTCTGATGTGTTCATGGTTAATGTTAATTCAAATCGCATCATAAACGTCAAACCGTTACTAATATATCAACTTATGCTTAAGCAGCATCACGTTTTGCTTCCAAAGCGCTGATCAGCTTGGAGGCGATGGATTCAATTTTTGTTTCTTCCTGCACAGCGCCTAATGCTTTCGCCGCACCGGGCATGCCGTAAATCAGGGCTGACGACTGGGACTGGCCAATTGTGTAGGCGCCGGCTTGCCGCATTTCCAACAAACCCTGCGCCCCATCCTTACCCATCCCGGTGAGAATGGCTCCGACAGCAAAATCGCCCACTTGTTTGGCCACTGAGCTAAACAGCACATCGACGGAGGGCCGATGACCAGAAACAACTTCATCCTCGCCGATACGGCACTTCAATTGGCCCGAGCTATATTCGACACGCAAATGGGCACCACCGGGTGCGATATAGGCATGACCTGGCTTGACCGGCTCACGGTCTTTCGCCTCAACAACGGTCAAGCCACTCACCTCATTCAGTCGAGAAGCAAATCGCTCGGTAAAACCGGCGGGCATATGTTGGGCAATAACCACCGGCGGACAATCTTTGGGCAAACCAGACAGTACTGTCTTGATGGCTTCGACCCCACCGGTTGATGCGCCGAGCGCAATCAAGGCCTTGCGGGAAGAATTCACCTTGGACGGTACTGCAGCACGTTTCGCACCTGCGCCACTTGCTGGCTGACGCGCCATCGCGCGGCCCTTCACGTCAGACTGAGAGGCTGCAATGACTTTCTCGCGCACCTCACGGCCAAACCCTTCCAAACCACCTTCAAGATCGTGGCCCGGTTTGGCGACAAAATCTACCGCACCCAGTTCGAGCGCCAATAAGGTTTCGCGCGCGCCCTTCTGCGTCAGGGTGGAAATCATCACCACAGGCGTCGGACGCAACCGCATGATTTTTTCCAAAAAGGCCAGCCCGTTCATATTGGGCATTTCGATATCCAGCGTCACAACGTCTGGATTGAGCGTTTTGATTTTACCCCGTGCATCCATCGGATCGCACGCCGTACCCACAACATGAATATTAGGGTCTGCACTCAGCAATGTTTCCAAAACACTGCGGATAAGAGCGGAATCGTCAACGATTAGAACTTTGATCATGCTGCGCTCCGAGATGCCGGTTCAGATTTAGGTTTATAGATCGTCTTGCCGACAAGCTTGAATTTCTCAGAAACGGAATTCAGGTTTTCCGAGTGGCCGATATATAAAAAGCCATGTGGCGCCAACAATTCGCCCATGCGGGTAAACATGCGCTCCTGCGTCGGCTTGTTGAAATAGATGGCTACATTGCGACAAAAAATTGCATCGAATGGGCCTTTCATGGGCCATTCATGCATCAAATTAAGCGGCTTAAACGCAATTGTTTTGCGGATAAACTCAGGAATTTGGACATCGCCATTGCCCAGTGGCTCAAAGAATTTAGACCGCTCTGCACTCAGGCCGGCCAAATCATTCTCTTTATACACACCTGTTTGCGCCCGCCTTACCACATCGGTATCGATGTCCGTGGCGAGAATGCGCATATCCCAGCTTTTCAATTGCGGAAAAGCGCTCAACAACGCCATTGCAATTGTGTAAGGCTCCTGCCCTGTCGAGCAGCCTGCAGACCAAATCCGCAAGCGTTTGGATGCTGCGATCTTTGGATCTTTCATCAAATTACCCACATGATCGACCAAATGGTCAAAATGGTGATCTTCGCGATAGAAGCGTGTCAGGTTGGTGGTCAGGGCATTGATGAATTCTTGAATATCGTCGGCGCTGGCGTTGCGATCAAGAAAATCAATGTAGTCCGAAAAGGTCTGTAAATTAAGCCGCCGCACAATTTTTGACAGACGAGACACCACAAGCGTGCGCTTTGCATCGCTCATGGAGATGCCCGCGAGCTTGTACACTTTATTTCTTACCGCTTCAAATTCGCGATCTGACAAGGAGATCTCACCATTATCCATACCGGTCCCAGCCTCATTTCCCCTGACTTTACGTCTACCTGACGCAAAACAGCCCGTTTATTGGTGGGGCGCGCCAATTTTGACGTGCGCCTTCGCAAGGATTATGGCGGATCACACCCTTAAATTTGGTAAATGTTTCCACACATGATCAACACGAAAATATCGGGGCAATAAATAGCGACTGTATACCTTTTTTCGCCTGTTCAATTTCTTGCTTAAAGGTAAAAAATATTGGTTAATAGTTGGTTTTGATTTGGGCATTTCGGCAAAAATAAAGGGCACGCCTGAACGTGCCCCTGGGTGTATATACGCTGATTTTTGATCAGTGTGATCAGAACAATTCGATATCGTCGTGCTCGACGGCCGGCTTGTTTGCCTTGGAAATTTCCTCTTTGATCAATGTATCGTTGATCGAGCTGTCCAAATGTTTGACAAAAACCTTGCCCGCCACAGGTTGGAAAACAACACGGCGCGCGAAAGTTCCGCCCAAATCTTCCGCCGCAGCCTTATAGCCTTCGGCCGACAAAAATCCCCGGACAAAGGCCGCGTTTTTCGCGCCTACATCATCCATCTTCTGGTTGATGTTACCGCCGCCAAACACCTTTATTTCCAGTTGGTCGCGTTGGCCGGACCCTTGGGTGAGTACTTTGTTGATCAATTCCTCCATGGCATAAGCACCATACCGCGCACTTTCCCCATATCGGTCTCGAGAACTGTCTGATTGAATACCAAGCAAAAAGTGGTTCATGCCGCCGACACCGGTGACTTTATCACGCACACATGCCGATACGCATGATCCCAACACGGTTGAGAACGCCACATTCGGGTCTCCGGTGACATGGCAATCGCCCTGATGCACCTGTTGTGTTGATCCTGCTGGTATATCCCTTGGCGATCTTGCGCTCGTGTTCACTACACTCACCTGAAATATTCGTTTTCCTAAATGTACACGCCAAATTGTTAGTGAACTGCTAACCAAAACCAAAACTCGTATATTTTTTGTGGAATTGGGCAAGCAGGTGTTAGGAAATGACGGCTAGGCTGGTGGGGAATTTAATCGGGGGATGACGTATGTCCTTGGCAAAACTGGCCATCGAGTTAGAAGAAACAGCCCGCCAGACCGCGGAAATGGTCGAACGTGTTAATGACGGTCTCGCCGTTTTAATGGACGATAGCATTGGGTGCAAGGATGCGCGAAATGCGGCGATCCGAAAAATCATTGTGGGCCTGCAAATGCAGGACCGGGTTCAACAGCGTTGCGACAATATGGCGGGCGCGGCCCGTCGCATGGCCGAAATGGTTGAAATTGCAGACCGTGTTGAAGCCGAGGACGTTTGGGCTGGTTTGACCTTGGATGAACTGCGGAAACCAAACTTGTCCGGCGTTGCCCAACGCAATAATGATGATGTTGAGCTTTTCTAGATTTGTTCGATAAGCAAAATTCAGGCAGCAAAAAACCCGGCAAAATTGGCCGGGTTTTTTTATTCAAACTGGCGCGTTCGATTGACGCTTAGGATTCAACGTTCTCTTTGCCGACAACGGTATCCAGATCGATGAGCCCAACCATACGGTTGTCGTGGGTAATGATGCCGTTAAGCAACTCCGCATCCATATTGTCGCCCTCAGGCACATTGTGAATATCGTCACGCTGGATGGTCAAAATGTCCGACACGGCGTCCACCAAAATGCCGATCCATTTATCGCCAACCGACAACACCACCACGACGTGGTTTTTAGTTGCCTCTGTTTTGCCGTCGCCAAACCGTGCCCGCAAATCAAAGATTGGGACAATGGTGCCGCGCAGATTGATTACACCGCGAACATATTCGCGCGTGTTGGGCAAGGGTGTCGCCCCATTCCAGGCGCGGATTTCGCGCACTGTGGTGATTTCAACACCATAAACCTGTTCGCCAATTGAGAAGGCGATCAATTGAATTGAATTTGCACCGCCAGGCTCATGGCCATTTTCGCTGACTTCAATTGCTTCCATTTTCAGTCTCCATTTATGCCGTTAGGCAGCGTTACGATGGTTTGGGCCGGATTTGAGCCCTTGTACATCCACAATCAACGCAACCTGGCCATCACCAAGGATGGTGCCACCAGCAATGCCATCGATACGTTCATAGTTTTCCTCTAAACTCTTAATAACTACTTGCTGCTGGCCAATAATTTCATCTACAACTAACGCAATCTTACTTGAGCCATCGGCCTCGCAAAGCACCACAAAGCGGTCATCTTCTTCTGCCGTTGTGTGCATCGCAAATCGTGTTGCCAAATCAGCCACTTGCACATATTCACCGCGGACAGAAAGCAAGCGCGCACCACTTGGGGTTCTGCCGAACTCGGCTTTGCCTGCCTGAATGGTTTCAACGATTGAAGAGAGCGGCACCACATAGGGGCAGCCCGCCACACTCACCAGCATGACATCAAGCACCGCCAAGGTCAGTGGCAAGCGCAACGTCATGCGCGTCCCACGACCGGGCTGAGACCGGACATGAACCGACCCACCGATCTTCTTGATGTTGGACAGAACCACATCCATCCCCACACCACGGCCGGAAATGTCGGACACTTCGGTTGCTGTGGAGAAACCGGGCGCAAAGATCAGATTATCGATTTGCTCATCACTTGGAGTTTGATCTGGCGCCACAACGCCGCGTTCTTTAGCAATTGCCAGCACGCGCTCGCGGTTGATCCCGGCCCCATCATCCTCGACGATGATCAAAATATTGCCCCCCGCCTGTTCGGCTGAAAGGCGAATTGTGCCCTGTTCCGGCTTGCCGGCGGCCTGGCGTTTTTCAATCGATTCCACTCCATGATCAGCAGAGTTGCGGATCATATGAGTCAGCGGGTCAGACAATTGCTCGATCACTGTTTTATCGATTTCTGTCTGCTCCCCCACCATTTCCAGCTTAATTTTTTTGCCGGTTTTCGACGCCAACTCACGCACGAGGCGCGGCATCCGAGAAAAGACAGATTTTACCGGCTGGGCCCGGATGGCCATCACACTATCCTGCAGGCCACGGGTGGTTTGGGCCAGCACTTCAATGCCGCGCACCAACTCCTGATATTTCTCGCGCAAGGTTTCGTCCATTTGCTGGGTCAGCATGGACTGTGTGATCACCAGTTCGCCCACCATATTTACCACGCGATCAACCTTATCCAGATCCACGCGGATCGACTGAACAGGCGCGCGCTCAGGTGATTTAGATGGTGCCGCTTTGGGTGTCACCGCTGCAGGAATTGATCCGGCCACCGGCTCGGATGGTGTATCAGACTCTACCGGCATTGGCGCCGTCGGCGCGGATGCTGCGGGGGCAGACGCCTTCTCAACTTCGACCATATCAGACAAAGACTGCACTTCCAGTTCTGGCATCTTGTCTTCTTCTGGTTCTGATGGGGCCTGCGCGCTGTCTGACACAGATTGATCGGCGCTTGGCTCTTTGGCTATTGGCTCGTCGGCAACGGTCTCGACGACAGGCTCGGCGCTATCCGCCGCGTTATCTTCGCCCAATCCGGTGACGCCCAGCTCGCCCGCCAAAGCAGCAAAGCTCACCTCTTCTCCGTCGGCCTGCACATCTGGCTCTTCGGTTACAGGCGTCATTTCGTCCGGCGTAACAACCACTTTTGCGCTGGCACTGATATCACCGACCAGTTGAGCGGCTTGCTGCTCGGAGATACCACCTGGCGGAGTGATTTCAATTTCGCAATCGCCTTCGACAAATTCAAAGACCTCGCGGATGCGTTCCTCGGTGACGTCGTCGCCCTGGACAAAAAGGGTCCATGAGCAATAAGGCTGGAAGGGTTCAAAATCTTGCAACGGCGGAATATCACGAATATCCGCGCGCACAACTGTTTCCCCGATGATGGACATTTCGCGGAAAAGCAGCAACGGATCATTCGCGCGTTCATATAACGCTGGCAGCGGACGGAACACCACCACCCAACAATCGGACAATGGCATTTCGATCACGTCACTATCTTCAGTGTCGACCTCTTGTGCGTACATGTCCTGCTCGATCGCACCGTCCACATCGAAAACCACATCCGCATTGGCAATTTCTTCCGCCAATGCTTCTTCATCGCTGTCTTCAATGTTGTCCATCAACGCAGCGTTGAGGTCATCTTCCAGCGGAGATTCTTCAAATTGGTCGCTTTCTGAAGCTTCGGCCGCGTCTGCGCCCTCATCATTTCCAACATTCACCGCGACCGGCGTAAAATCGATGTCAAAGTCTTCCCCGTCGGCTTCTTCTTCGCCTTCGGCAGCATCCGGGTTACACAACAAATCGAATTGACGCTTTTCATCAGCGCCATAGTCGGCACCCAACTCGCGATTTTCCTGGGCCGCCGTAACAAAGTCGGCGACCAAATCTACGGAGCGAATGCACAACGTGATTACATCTTCGGTGAGTTCAACCCGGCCATCACGCACATAGTCGAGCAATGTTTCAAAACTATGAGCAAATCCAACTAGACCTTGAAAACCAAAGGCACCTGCGCCGCCCTTGATGGAGTGAATCGCACGAAAAACAGCGTTGAGGCGTTCAGTGTCCTGATCGCCCTCCTCAATTGCGATAAACTGTTCTTCCAGCTCAATCAAAAGCTCAGAACACTCATCAAAATATGTCGCTTTAAACTCGTCTAGTTCACTCATAACTTGCTTCCAGCCCCGTTAAACGCGTTAAATTAGTGGCTGACCTTTTTGATTACGCTCAGCAGCTTGTCCGGATCGAAAGGCTTAACAATCCAACCGGTGCCTCCGGCGGCGCGGCCTTGATCTCGTTTGTCCTGACTGGTTTCCGTCGTCAAAATGAGGATCGGCAGGCTCTGATGCTTGCCAGATGCCCGGACATTTTTGATAAATTCGATGCCGTCCATAACAGGCATGTTGATATCAGTGATCACCACATCCACGGGCTCATTTTGCAAAACATCCAGGCCTTCCTGGCCATTTTCGGCTTGCAAAACCTCGTACCCGGCTCCAGCAAGTGTATGCTGCAGCATGGCGAGGATCGTGCGGGAATCATCTACCGTGAGTACACGCATAAACCGACTATCCTTTCATAAATGGATCAAATGCATCTTCTAGTCCCAACGTTGAGACTGCACTTGAGAAATGTTCACTAGGCGCGGAAAGCCGCAATTCATAATTATGCTGCCTGGCGGCCTCGCCAGCGCTTAACAACATAAAAAGTGCGCTTGTTGACACACGCTCTACATTTGAAAGTTCAATCTCAAGACTACCGGCGTTAAGCGCATCCAGCATCTCATCGCGCATATTATCGACAACACCGGTGTCAGCAACGGCGGGCATTTCTATGGTTTTCAGTTGAGCATCGGCCATTCTAGCCTGTCCCCCACACACACGATTCAATTCAGCTCAGTTTCGCTGCTAACTATTTAAGATTTCCTAACCATATGGCGATTAGGCGAAATAATTTTGCGAATCGAGTGAGTAAGCGTGGCTGATGCTGGCTAATTCGGCAGTAAAATCCGAAACTGATCTTGATCAACTGCTTCAATGCTGTCTGGTTGCCATTTCGGGGCGTTGTCTTTATCAACCAGCACCGCTCGCACGCCTTCGGCAAAGTCCGGCGCCTCTACAATGATACGCGCCAGTTCACTTTCGAGTGCAAATTGCTCGGCGAGGTTGTCGATCTTTTGGGCGCGATGGACCAGCAGGAAAGAAGCGACAATCGAGGTCGGACTGCCCGCCATCAATGCAGCATGTAGTTTTTGTGCTCGCTCGTCCGTCGCCTCACCCAGGCGGGCCAACAATGCACTAAGATCTTTTTCTTCAAATAGGCGCTGATGCTTGTCGGCCCATTCAATGAAGGGCGCCGACGGCACCGGCTGGGCAATTTCAGCAGCCTTTTGCTTAATCGCGTCGAGGGCATTGGGCTCATTGGCGTATTGCACAATGTGTGTCCGCAAATCTTCCCACTGGTCATCAGAAATCAAACTATCGGATAGATTTAAGGCGATTGCATCAGCCGGTGTGATCATGTCGCCAGTCAATAAAAAGGCGACCCGTTGATGGAGCGGGGCGGACTTGACCAAATGATTGACCGCCACATCCGTGAAAAAGCCAATTGATTTTTCCGGCATGGCAAACCGTGCACCTTCACGGACCAACCTCAATTGAGCGTGACCGGACAAGCCAATGCCCCCGCCCATCACAATACCATGTTGCAGCGAGACGACCGGAATTTTTGAGTTGGCAATGCGCTGATATAAAGCATATTCACGATCAAAGAATGCGGTTGCGCCCTCGACGCCTTTTTCCATAAGCGCCGCACGTACAGCTTTCACATCGCCCCCGGCACAGAACCCTTTTTCACCATTTCCAGACAATAGGATCAGATCACCTGTCGGTTTACTTTCCCACCGATCAAGCGCGGCGGAAATGGCGTCAATCATGTCCAGATCGAGCGAGTTCAATGCCTTTGGCCGATTAAGGGTGATCTCATAGAGTTTTCCGCCTGAACCAAACTGTACCTTTTGATCTGTCATAGAGTTCCGCCCTTGTTATTCTTTCCAGCTCGAGTTTATCTATCAAACAACTGGATTCATGACAGAAAGTAAAGATATGACGATTGTGCGCACCCAAGCCGATCTGCAAGCAATTTATGGCAATTGCTCGGAAGCATCGCTGATCAAGGAGATCGACTTTCTGTCGCCTGGCTATCAGGCGTTTGTGACACATTCTCCTTTTGTCATCTTATCGACCGTGGGCCCCGAAGGCACCGATGCAAGCCCGCGCGGCGACAAAGCGGGCTTTGTGCGCATCGAAACACCACGCACCCTTTTGTTGCCAGATCGGCGGGGCAATAATCGCATCGACAGTTTGCGCAATATCGTGCGTGACCCGCGCTGTAGCATGATGTTTATGGTGCCGGGCAACGCCAATGTGCTGCGGGTGAACGGACACGCCGAAATTGATGTAGATGATGCGCTGTGTAAGAGCTTTGAGGTTGAAGGCAAAGCACCACGCAGTGTGATCCGGCTGCATGTCCAAAAAGCCTATTTTCAATGTGCCCGCGCCATCATGCGAGCGGATTTATGGGGGACTCATCGGGTGCCAGAACTGCCCACGCCGGGCCAGATGATGAAGGAGATCACGGCCGGTGGATTTGATGGCGACACCTATGACAAAGAATGGCCGGGCCGCGCCCAGAAAAGTCTGTGGTAGAAATTACTACGCGCCGCACGACCATAATTTGTGCTCAACATGGATTATCCGACGGCCATTTGCCTGGCCTGAAAGAATTGGTTGGATCAGTTTTGCACTGAATCATTTCGTTACAAGAATATTTTTTTCGATTTAGACATAGTTGCGTTTTTTACAAGTTTTCATCTCAAACGTCTTGGAATCCGGCAGTTAATTGGCTGGACCAATTTTTCTCTTCTTGAAAACAAGGCTGTAGAGCCGTTCAAACTTATTCATCATCATAAATTTATTCTTGAAAAACCCCGAAAGTTCGCTAGGCTCAATCCAAAATAAAAAAAGAGCTGGGGGGAAGAGCGATTAAGCCGGTATTGGATGTTACTGACTTAAGAACCGTGTTCCATACTCAAGATGGTACTGTACATGCCGTAAATGGCATTAGCTTTTATCTTGAGGAAGGTGAGTTATTAAGCGTAGTTGGGGAGAGCGGCTCTGGTAAGAGTGTGACCATGATGTCGCTGCTGAAATTGTTGCCCATGCCGCCCGCCGAGATTGTGTCGGGGATGGTGGATTTTGACGGGCGCGACCTTCTGGAATTGGAGCCTGAAGAGCTGCGGCAAGTACGTGGCGGTGATATTGGTTTTATCTTTCAAGATCCGATGACCTCCTTGAACCCGGTGTTCAAGGTCGGCTTCCAGATTATGGAGCCGCTCAAGGAGCATTTGGGCCTTTCCGAAAAACAAGCACGTAAACGTGCAGTGGAATTGCTTGAGCTTGTGGGTATTCCTGGCGCCGCGGATCGGCTAAACGACTATCCGCACCAGTTTTCCGGCGGTATGCGGCAGCGGGTGATGATCGCCATTGCGCTGGCGTGCGACCCCAAAATTTTGATCGCTGATGAGCCGACCACGGCCCTGGATGTAACCATTCAGGCGCAAATTATCGAGTTGGTGAAAAAGCTGCGGCAGAAGCTGGGCATGGCCATTGTGTGGATCACCCACGATCTGGGCGTTGCTGCCGGCATTTCTGACCGCATTATGGTGATGTATGCTGGTTTTGTGGTGGAACATGCCAAGGTGAAAGACCTTTATAAGCGCCCGCTGCACCCATACACACGAGCCCTTTTGGCGACGTTGCCGACCGATGCTGAAGAAGGTGAAGACCGTTTGAAATCGATTTCCGGCCTGCCCCCTGCTTTGCATGAATATCCCAATTCCTGCCCCTTTGCGCCCCGCTGTGAATTTGCTTTTGACCGGTGCCAGAAGGAGAATCCACCCCTGATGGAAATGGGCGATGGACACCAAGTGGCCTGTTGGTGGGATGTTGAAAAAGGAGCCCCCCGATGACCAAGCATGATCAGGTTTTGGTGAAGGCCCAAAATGTTAAAGTGCACTTCCCCATCCATAAAGGCATATTCAGGCGTCAGGTGGGGTCTGTTAAGGCTGTCGACGGGTTGAGCTTTGAAATTCGGAAAGGGGAAACCCTTGGGCTTGTGGGCGAAAGTGGCTGTGGCAAGTCCACCGCCGGTCGCGCCATGTTACGGCTTTACGAGCTGACTGAAGGGCAGCTTGATTTTGAAGGCGTTGACATTGCCAAGCTGAACCCCAAGGAGCTGCGCAGCGTGCGGCCCCGGATGCAGATGATTTTCCAAGACCCGCAGGCCTGTTTGAACCCGCGTATGACCGTAGGCTCAATCATCGCCGAACCGCTGGATGAACACACCAATCTTTCCACTGCGGAAAAGCGCGAGAAAGTGAAGGGGTTGCTGGATGCGGTGGGGATGAACCGGGACTATGTGAACCGCTATCCGCACGAATTTTCCGGCGGCCAGCGCCAGCGCATCGGGATTGCCCGCGCCTTGGCGCTTGATCCTGACTTTATTGTCTGTGACGAACCCATTGCCGCCCTTGACGTTTCCATTCAGGCGCAGGTGGTAAACTTGCTGCAGGACATTCAGGAGCGGATGGGGCTGACCTATTTGTTCATTTCCCATGATTTGAGCATGGTGCGCCATATCGCTGACCGGGTGGCGGTGATGTATCTGGGCAAGATTGTCGAGCTGGCAGAAAAGCGCGATCTTTATAAAACGCCCAAGCACCCCTATACGCAGGCGCTTTTGTCGGCTGTGCCGGTGCCTGACCCCGAAATCGAAGCCAAGCGGGAACATATTGTGCTGAAGGGCGATGTGCCCAGCCCGGCCAACCCGCCAAAAGGCTGTAATTTTTGCACGCGCTGTCCAATCGCGATTGAAAGATGTCGCACTGAGGAACCGGAACTGCGCGAGCTAAAAAAGGGCCAGTTTGTGGCCTGTCATCTGGCGGAGTAATCTGCCAGCGTTCATTTCTGGCCGGCTTGGCCGGTCGGGGAAATCCCCAGCTTTCGGGCTGGGCGCTCGTGGCCTTCAAAAGAACAAAAAAGAGGGCACGGGCTTCTTAACCAGGAGGAAATAATGCGTAAACTTAAAACTCTGATTATGGCTACTGCTGCGGCGTCTACGTTCGCAACAGCTGCTTTGGCAGAGCGCGGTTCCGATGGAAACCTCAATATCGCTTATTGGCAAGCGGTTTCTATTTTGAACCCCTATCTGTCTGGCGGCACCAAGGATATCGAAGCATCGTCTTTGATCCTCGATCCTTTGGCCAATTATCGTCCAGATGGTTCTATGGAGCCTGCACTGGCAACAGAAATCCCAACCATTGAAAATGGCGGCGTTTCTGAAGATCTGAAGTCGATCACTTGGAAGCTGCGGGACGACGTTGTCTGGTCCGACGGCACTCCATTTACAGCAGCTGACGTTGTATTTTCGGCCAACTATTGCTTGCACCCTGAAGGGGGCTGTAACGCGGCATCCAACTTTGCGGATGTTGAAAGCGTGGAAGCCGTTGACGATCATACTGTAAAGATCAACTTCTCTGTGGCCAAGCCATTCCCATATGGCCCATTTGTGGGCGCGACAGCACCTGTTATCCAAGAAGCTCAATTCAAGGATTGCATGGGTGCAAAAGCACCTGAATGTACTGACGCAAACTTTGGCCCGATCGGCACCGGCCCATTTGTTGTGGATGAGTTCCGCGCAAATGACGTGGTGACTTATAAAGCCAACGAAAACTATCGCGACCCTGCACAGCCTGCTTTTGCAACTGTTGTGCTGAAAGGTGGCGGCGACAGTGCTTCGACAACCCGTTCCGTTTTGGAAACAGGCGAGTTTGACTATGCTTGGAACGTGCAGGTTGAGCCTGAAGTTCTGGCGCAAATGCAAGCCGCCGGCAATGGTGAAATCATCGCAGCGTTTGGTACATCTGTAGAGCGTTTGATGGTGAACCTGACCAACCCTGATCCAGCCTTGGGCGACAAACGCTCAACTGTAGAAGGTGGTCCACACCCCTTCTTGAGCGATAAGGCTGTGCGTCAAGCATTGTCTATGGCCATCGACCGCGACATTCTTGTTGAAGTGGGCTATGGCCCGAACGGTCAGGTGACATGTAACGTGTTGCCAGCGCCAGAGATTTATGCCTCTACCGCCAATGATGCTTGTAAGACACAAGACATTGAGGGCGCGAATAAACTGCTTGATGAAGCTGGCTGGATGCCAGGTCCAGACGGCATTCGCGAAAAAGATGGCGTGCGTCTCTCCATCCTTTACCAGACATCCACAAACTCTGTACGTCAGGGCACACAGGCTCTGGTTAAGCAGATGTGGCAGGAAATTGGTGTAGAAACTGAGCTGCGCAACATTGATGCTGGCGTGTTCTTTGGTGGTGACCAGTCTTCACCAGACACATTCCAGAAGTTCTTTGCTGACATCGAAATGTACACCAACAACTTCGATGGTACTGACCCTGAAGCCTATATGGGCAACTGGGTATGCTCAGAAATTCCGTCACCTGCCAACCAGTGGATCGGCAACAACATGCCGCGCTTCTGCTCAGAAGAATATGACGCTTTGAGCAAAGAAATGGGCAAGACCGCTTCTATCGAGAAGCGTGCCGAGCTGGCGAAGAAAATGAACGACATGCTGATGCAGGAATATGTAATGATTCCGTTGATCCACCGTGGTCGTGTATCAGCCAAGTCTAACGCACTTGGCAATGTAACCCTGAACCCATGGGATTCAGAGCTTGCATTCGCTGAAGAGTGGACACGCGTTGAATAAGCAAACTGATGGGGCGCGCCTGGCGCGCTCCGTCTTTCCCTTTTTTGGGCAATAAAATAGTGTTGGGGAACTCTTCATGCTGAATTACACCCTTAGGCGTTTGCTGTTCGCGATCCCTACCCTGTTGGTGATCAGCTTCATCATCTTTGTGATTTTGGATCTTGCGCCAGGGGATCCGACGGGCCAGTTGCCGCTCACCATTCCCGCCGAAGTGCGCGCGCAAATCCGCGAAAGCCTTGGCGTTGGTGAACCTATCCACATCGCCTATTTCAAATGGCTGCGCGGCTTTTTTGTTTATGAACCGCTCTACTGGCTCGACCAAATGGGGCTGACCATTGGCGACCCGGCCGACAGGGCACGGATTATTTCCTACGCTACGCGCGGCCCGGTTTTTGACCTGATCCTGGAACGTATTCCGCAAACCTTGTGGGTGGTGGGCCTGTCCTATGTCTTTGGCATTCTGATCGCGCTGCCAATCGGGGTGATTTCAGCCTATAAGCAATATTCATGGTTCGACCAGTTGGGGACATTTATCTCCATGGTGGGCTTTTCTGTGCCGACCTTTTTCACTGGCCTTTTGATGATCGTGATCTTTTCGGTGCAACTGGGTTGGTTCCCGTCTGTGTATGACACGACATTGGAAGTGAACAGCTGGGAGAGCTTTATCAAACAAGTAAAGCAAATGGTGATGCCGGTGGCGGTGTTGGCGCTTTATAATGCGTCGCAGATTTCACGCTTTATGCGCGCCTCCATGCTGGACAATCTCACCCAGGATTACGTGCGCACGGCGCGGGCGAAAGGCATGAGCGAAAAAGTTGTGGTGCTGACGCACGTTTTGCGCAACTCGCTTATTCCGGTGGTGACGGTGATTGCTTTGGGCGTGCCCACCATCTTTTCCGGAGCGATTATTACCGAACAGATTTTCCGGGTGAACGGGCTGGGCCAATTGCTGATTATCGGCATTCAGGGCAGCGACTTCCCGCTCGTGCAAACATTGACCTTTATCTTTGCTATTCTCATCGTGCTGTTCAATCTGATCGCCGATGTGATCTATGGCATTCTCGACCCAAGGATCCGCTATGACTGATCAAGTTGCAACCACAGCTCTCGGCAAGCCACAGCGCTCTTTATGGGGTGACGTGCTGCGCCAATTCATGAAGCACAAGGGTGGTGTAGCCGGTCTTGTGATCTTCCTGTTCATCGTTTTTGCGGTGTTGTTTGGCCCCTATATCCACACCATTGATCCGCAATATTTGGACATTCGAAACAAAAATCTCGGCCCCACCTGGGAACATCCGATGGGCACCGACAATCTGGGCCGTGACGGGCTGGCGCAGGTACTGAGCGGCGGGCGTGTCTCGTTGGCCGTGGGCATTGCCGCCATGGCCCTGTCGCTGCTGTTGGGCACCATGATCGGCATTCTGGCCGGGTTCTTCCGCAAGCTGGATGGGCCGTTGATGCGCACGACAGATTTGTTTCTGGCGCTGCCTATTTTGCCGCTCCTGTTGGTGATCATTTTGTTGTTCCGCGACAGTTTGCGCGCCGCGTTTGGGCCGGAAATGGGCATCTTTTTGCTGATCGTTTTTGTGATCGGCATCACCAGTTGGATGAACACGGCGCGGATTGTGCGTGGCGAAGTGCTGGCGGTGAAGGAACGCGAATTTGTGCTGGCGGCCAAGTCTATTGGCACGGGGTCGTTCACCACGATTATTCGCCACATTTTCCCCAATGTGCTGAGCCCGGTGATGGTGTCGGCCACTTTGGGCATTGCCACCGCGATCATCACCGAAAGCGCATTGAGCTTTTTGGGGCTGGGCTTCCCGTCTGACTTCCCCACCTGGGGGCGGCTTCTATATGACGGCGCCAACTTCATGACCCTCAACCCCGCACGGGTGATCTGGCCAGGATTGGCGATCTCGCTAACCGTGTTGAGTGTCAATTATATTGGCGATGGCATTCGCGACGCCCTCGACCCGCGTATTCGGGGGCGGTAAGCACCGCCGGTTCAAGCTTCAAAACGGCGCCCATCGCGGCGCCGTTTTCTTTGATAATGCGCCCAAAAAGCGCCCTTTCCCCTTGACTTTGGGGGGATTCTGCATCATAACCGCCATCGAATTGAAGCGTAGCTGGGGACAGTTGCGCCAATTTTCATTGGAAAAACTGCAGCTTAAGGCTTTCAGGCTTGCCTGAAGAAAGTCCGGAAATCCGGCGCCGCACAGCGCGTGACAACAAAAAGGCCGTTGAACGCCTTTTGAAAGGAAAGAATATGTTTGCTGTGATCAAAACAGGCGGCAAGCAGTATAAGGTTGCTGCTGATGACGTCTTGTCTGTTGAAAAACTCAATGCCGAAGCCGGCGACACCATTACTTTTGATGAAGTATTGATGGTTGGCGCGGAAGGCGATGTGACAATCGGGTCACCATTGGTTGATGGTGCTTCTGTTGTGGCAGAGTTGGTTGAACAAAAGCGCGACAAGAAAATTGTGGTCTTCAAAAAGAAGCGCCGTCAAAACTATCGTCGCAAAAATGGTCACCGTCAGCATTTGAGCGTTGTGCGCATCACCGACATTCTGACCGGTGGCGCAAAGCCAAAAGCAACAAAGAAAGCTGCACCTAAAAAGGAAGCAGCGAAAGCCGAAGCACCTGCCGCTAAAGCAGATGCACAGGACGATTTGAAATTGATCTCTGGTGTTGGCCCAGCATTGGAAAAGAAGTTGCACGCAGCTGGCGTGACTTCTTTGAAGCAAGTGGCTGAATTCACCAAAGAAGACATTGAACGCATTGATGCCGAGCTAAACTTTAAAGGCCGCATTGAACGCGAAGATTGGATTGGCCAAGCTAAAGACATGCTGGCTGGCAAGTAAGTTATAGGAGACTGACACAATGGCACATAAAAAAGCAGGCGGTTCATCCCGTAACGGTCGTGATTCAGCTGGTCGTCGTCTCGGCGTGAAGAAATTTGGTGGCGAGCACGTGGTGCCTGGCAACATTCTTGTGCGTCAGCGCGGCACAAAGTGGAATCCAGGTGAAAATGTGGGTCTTGGCAAAGACCACACAATTTATGCGCTTGTGGAAGGTAAAGTGACCTTCTCCACACGTCGCAACAACAAGACATTTGTATCTGTGATGCCACAAGAGGCAGCAGAATAACGGCGGTTCACATATCATCCGCCGGTTTAACCAAACCCCGGCGGATCAGATGACACGCTAAAAGCTTCAAAGTTTTAAAGGGGATTGGTGAAAACCGGTCCCCTTTTTGTTTGGAGCAATAAAATGACTAAATCAGTTTTGAAAACCACTCTTCCTTCAACCATCCGTTCGAAACGTTTGGTGATGCGCCCGCTTGGCGAACAGGATGTGGCGCAACTGGTGGTGCTCGCAAACAATAAAAAGATTGCCGATGTGCTGGCGCGACTGCCGCACCCCTATACCGACGATGATGCCAAATATTTTATCAATTTGGCCAATTCGGGCGGAGAAGAAAAAGTGTGGGCCATCACCCATGATGGCGCACTTGTCGGGGTGTGCGGTCTCACCTTTAGCGATGAAACACCCGCACCGGAGCTTGGCTACTGGCTGGGCGAGCCATATTGGGGCCAAGGCTTTGGTTCTGAAGCGATTTCTGCTTTGTTGAATGCGGTGAAGGAAACGGAGAATGGCGCGGAACTTTTCGCCCGTTGCCTCGTTTCAAACAAGGCTTCTGAGGCACTGCTCACCAAGTGTGGTTTTGTGCATCAAAAGACTCTCACCGAAGATTGCGGCCGACATGCCGACAAGGAAATGCACCATTTCCTGTTCAACCACAAAGACAAGCGGATAGATCATGACTTACATTGAAACGAAGAACCTATTGCTGCGTCCGGTTGAGATTGGGGATGCTGCAAACCTGGCCGAAGCACTGAACGATTTCGAAATCGCCCGGAACTTGAAAAATGTGCCCACCCCCTGCCGGCCCAAGGATGTGCTGGCGTGGTTGGGACGCACTGTGCATGATCGCACACGGGACAATATTGCTTTCGTTATCGAAGTGGAGCCCATGAAGCTGGGCGGGCTGATTGATTTTGGCCCCAGCGAGCGCGGCGTGAATATAGGCTATTGGCTGAAAAAACAATATTGGGGCTATGGCTATATGAGCGAAGCGCTGCGTGCTGCGCTCGACTGGTATTTTCTGGAAGATGATCGGGACTTTATCGTCTCTGACATTTTTGAGGACAATTTTGCCTCCCGTAAACTGCAAGCCAAGCTTGGCTTTGAAGAAGTCGGCACCTGCCAGTTTGACTGCCAGACCCGAGGCGAAACGGTCACCGCCGTGGACACGGTGTTGACCCGCAAAGCCTATTGGGACCTACGGAGAGAGCATCATGCTGAACTTGCAAGCTGAGGGCTGGTCGCTGCGTCCCCTTGAGCTGAAGGATGCAGATGCTCTCCAGTCGATCCTTGAGCAATATGATGTGGCAAAGTCGCTCACACCCATACCGCACCCTTTTCCTAAGGGTGCGGCGCACAACTGGCTGGCCGAGAAACTTGACGACCATCGGGCCGAAAACACGGCCTTTGGCATCGTCAATCCTCAAGGTGATATGTGTGGCAATGTCGGGTTTGATTGGAGCGATCAGGGGAAGTCTATCTTAGGCTATTATCTCGACACGCCTTATTGGGGCAAAGGCTTGATGTCAGACGCCGTTGCTCGCGGTCTGGCATGGCTCTTCGCCCATTCGGATATTGCAGAGGTCCATTCTGGCGTGTTGGCATTCAATCAGGCGTCCCTGTCGGTTCAAAAGCGAGTGGGCTTTGTTGAAGTTGACCACAGTACGGCATATTGCGCGGCACAGGAATGTGAGTTTCCCTATATCGGCACGAAACTGACGCGCGACAATTTCAATAAGAATGTCGGTGGCCCTTATGCTTAAGCTTGCCACTGATCGCCTCTATATGCGCCCGCCTTTAATGGATGATGCCGCGGCGATTGCTGCGGCTTTGTCCAATTTTGAGGTGTCGAAAAATTTGGCTTTCGTGCCCCACCCTTATGACATCTCAGATGCGGTGGCGTGGTTGGAGCGGCAGCCTGCGCTGGCGCATCCCTTTGATCAGAAATTTGCAATTTTTACCCACGAAGATCAGTTTTGCGGCATGACCGGCTTTACCAATAAAAACGACCTGCCGTCGCTGGGCTATTATTTGCATCCGGATGCCTGGGGAAAAGGCTATATGACTGAGGCGAATTGGGCGTTGATCAAATGGCTGTTTGACGGGCCCGGTGCACCCAAGATTATCTCCGGTGTTTTTGATTATAATCAAGCTTCGATGCGGGTTCAAAAGAAACTAGGCTTTCAAACGGTGAGCCAGTCCGTTATGCATTCCCTTGCGCAAAGCAAAGATTTCGCGCATATCGATACCGAACTTACACAGAGCGCGTTTGAAAACGCCGCGCCCACACTGTCCGAACTGCGAAAAGACACATGAAATTTCTAGACCAGGCCAAAATCTTTGTGAAATCCGGCAATGGCGGGGCTGGTGCCGTGTCCTTTCGGCGGGAAAAATATGTTGAATTTGGCGGCCCGGATGGCGGCAGCGGCGGGCGCGGTGGCGATGTTATCGTGCAGTGCGTTGACGGGTTGAATACGCTGATCGATTATCGTTACAAGCAGCATTTCAAAGCGGGCACCGGCACCCACGGCATGGGGCGGCAACGCACCGGAGCCGATGGCAATGATGTTGTGCTGAAAGTGCCGGTGGGCACGCAGATATTTGCCGAAGACAATGAGACCATTTTGGCCGACTTTACTGAAGTGGGCCAGGAGATGGTGCTGCTCAAGGGCGGCAATGGCGGTTTCGGCAATATGCATTTTAAAAACTCCACCAACCAGGCGCCGCGCCATGCCAATCCCGGCTTGGCGGGTGAGGAAATGTGGATTTGGCTGCGGTTGAAGTTGATTGCGGATGCCGGGCTTGTGGGCCTGCCCAATGCGGGCAAATCGACTTTTTTGGCCTCGGTGACGGCGGCCAAACCGAAAATTGCCGACTATCCCTTCACCACATTGCACCCTAATTTGGGCGTGGTGAAAATCGGCAATCGTGAATTTGTGATGGCCGACATTCCCGGCTTGATTGAAGGCGCGCATGAGGGCGCGGGCATTGGTGACAGATTTTTAGGCCATGTGGAACGCACCCGCACCATTGTGCACTTGATTGATGGCACACAAGAAGATGTTGTGGGGGCCTATAAAACCATTCGTGGCGAGCTGGAGGCTTATGGCCATGGGCTGGCCGAAAAACATGAGATATTGGCGCTGAACAAGGCCGATGCCATCCCTGAAGACGAACTGGCCGAGAAAAAGCAAGCGCTTGAAGAAGCCAGCAGCCGCAAAGTGCATGTGATTTCTGCCGTCGCGGGTCAGGATGTGGATAAAGTGCTGTTTGACGTGTTGGGGCAGTTGGATGATGCCCGTGAGGCTGAAGCCGCGGCGGAAGAAGAAGATGAGGCGCCCTGGACGCCTTAAGGGCTGCGGCAAGGTTGGGAATGTGACTCTATGGCAGATGCGTTCAGCGATTTTTTCGGGTTTAAACGCCTGACAATCAAAATCGGCTCTGCCTTGCTGGTGGATGCGGAGACTGGTGCGCTGCGCAAAACGTGGCTGAAGAGTTTGGCCGCAGATATTGCCGAACTAAAATCTCATGGCGTCGACATTGTGATTGTCTCTTCCGGCGCGATCTCCCTGGGCCGACGGCTTTTGGGGTTGGATGCGACAACCCTGCCCCTCGACCAAAGCCAGGCAGCTGCGTCCGTCGGGCAGATCGCCCTCTCCCAAGCCTTTAGCGATATTTTGCACACCCACAATATTGTCGCCGGGCAGATTCTGGTCACCCCCAACATCACCGAACAGCGGCGACATTTTTTGAACGCCAAGACCACCATGAACACATTGTTGGATCTGGGCGCGGTGCCGATCATCAATGAGAATGACAGTGTGGCGACCTCGGAAATTCGCTATGGCGACAATGACCGGCTGAGCGCGCGGGTGGCCACCATGGTGGAAAGTGACGGGCTGATTATCTTTTCGGATGTGGACGGGCTTTATACTGCACCGCCGCATCTTGACCCTGACGCCGAGTTTTTGCCGCGCATTGAGCGCATCACCCCCGAGATTGAGGCCATGGCCGGGGGCGCGGCCAGCCATTTGTCGCGCGGGGGCATGCGCACCAAAATTGAAGCCGCCAAGATGGCGGTGAATGCGGGCACCGCGATGATTATCGCCAAGGGCGCGATTGACCATCCGTTGCGCGCCCTCGCCGAAGGCGGACAGCACAGTTTCTTCGTGCCCATGGCCACCAAGCGCGCGGCGCGGAAAAACTGGATCATGTCGGCCCTGCCCGCCGGGCGGGTGACGATTGATGAAGGGGCGTGTACCGCGCTGGCCAAAGGGACCAGCTTGCTGCCCATTGGCGTAACCACAATTGAGGGCGCATTTGGCCGCGGCGATGCCATTTCCATTTTTGGTCCGTCTGGGGTAGAAATTGCCCGCGGTCTATCGAATTTTGACGCGGGTGACGCGCGCATGGTGTTGGGCAAGCGTTCGGACCAGATTGCAGATATTTTAGGCCCTGTCTCGCGCACCGAATTGGTGCATCGGGACAATATGGTGTTGTTGGAGGCAAGCTAAATGACAAATCAAGCCGATATTCATACGCTGATGATGGGATTGGGCGAGCGAGCTCGTCTGGCAGCGCGTGGATTGGCCATCGCCCCGACAGATCAAAAAGACCAAGCTTTGCGCGAAAGCGCTGCGCTGATGCGCGTGCGCAAACAGGATATTATGGCGGCCAACCAAAAGGATGTGGCAACTGCCAAAGAAAACAACATTAGCGCGGCCTTTATCGATCGGCTCACGCTTGATGAGGGCCGCATTGATGCCATTGCCGACGGATTGGAGCAGATTGCGCTGCTTGACGATCCCGTAGGCACCAAGCTGGCCGAAATCCGCCGTCCCAACGGGCTGGTGATTGATCGGGTGCGCACGCCCCTCGGCGTGATCGGCGTGATCTTTGAAAGCCGCCCCAATGTGACCGCAGATGCGGGTGCGCTGTGCCTGAAATCCGGCAACGCTGCAATTTTGCGCGGCGGCTCGGACAGCGTGCACAGCTCACGCGCTATTCATCAGTGCTTGGCGGACGGGCTGGAGGCGGCGGGCCTTTCCAAAGATGCAATCCAGCTTGTGCCGACCACCGATCGCGAAGCCGTAGGCAAAATGCTGCAAGGCTTGCATGGCAATGTGGACGTGATCGTGCCGCGCGGCGGCAAGGGGCTGGTGGGTCGTGTGCAGCAGGAAGCGCGGGTGCCGGTTTTTGCTCATCTCGAAGGTATTTGCCACATCGTGGTGGACAAAAGCGCCGACTTGACGATGGCCAAGGACGTTATTTTGAACGCCAAAATGCGCCGCACCGGCATTTGCGGGGCGGTGGAAACTGTGCTGATTGATCAGCATGTCTCCTCGCTTTTGGTGCCAGAATTGGTGGACGCATTGGTGGAGATGGGCTGCGAAGTACGCGGGTGCGACCGCACCACAAGTCTGGACGATCGGGTAAAACCCGCCACCGAAGACGATTGGTCCACTGAATATCTGGACGCGATTGTGTCTGTGCGGGTGGTGGACGATTTTGACCAGGCACTTGACCATATCGGACAATATTCATCACACCACACAGAGGCTGTGATCGCCGAAGATGATGCCGTTGTTCAACGGTTCTTCACTGAGGTGGATTCAGCCATTTTGATGCATAATGCCTCTACACAGTTTGCCGATGGCGGCGAGTTTGGCATGGGCGCCGAGATCGGCATTGCCACGGGTAAAATGCATGCGCGAGGACCAGTTGGCGTGGAACAATTGACCAGCTTCAATTATCGCGTGCATGGCAAAGGACACACCCGTCCGTGACCCAAATTATCAAGAACAGTCATGCAGATTTAAGTCTGCCTTCATCTGCGCCTGGCATGCGTATCGGCCTGTTTGGTGGCAGCTTCAATCCGGCGCATGAGGGGCACAAATTGGTGTCACGCCAAGCCTTGAAGCGATTGGGGTTGGACGCCATTTGGTGGCTGGTGACTCCGGGTAATCCGCTTAAGGATCATAGCGAACTAAAACCATTGTCCGAGCGCATTGCTGATGCACGCGCATTGATGGATCATCCGCGGGTGCGGATTACCGGCTTTGAAGCCAAGCATGGCTTCAAATATAGTTATGACACACTCGCCTATTTGAAACAGACCCTGCCCGGGCGCAAATTTGTGTGGATCATGGGGGCAGACAATCTGCTGAGTTTTCACAAATGGGACCGCTGGCAGGATTTCGCCCGATTGATGCCAATTGCGGTTTATGTGCGCCCAGGGGCAACATACAACGCACCCTTCGCCCCAGCGGCGCAGGCGATGGCTCGGTGGCGGGTGGATGAAAGCGATGCGATGGATTTCGCGGACCGGGAAGCACCGGCATGGATCTATCTGCATGGGATTATGTCAGACCTTTCCTCAACAAAACTACGTCAGGCGGCAAAGGGCCGCGATTAGCCGCGCCTGCCGAGGCTTGAAAAACACGCGCAAAACGCGCATATTAATCTTAGTGAAAACAAGCGTGAAAGATGATTGAACCACAATGGTTTCTATCTCACTTGAATTGGGTGCTGGTGCATGACGCCCCACACCAACAATAAGGGCGCAGCGCCTGACTCTGCTGCATCATCGGAAAATATTCTGGATATTGTGCTTGGGCTTTTGGAAGACGCAAAGGCCGAGGAAACCGTATCCATTGATATCCGTGGCAAATCCAGCTTGGCGGACAATATGATCGTGACATCGGGTCGCTCAAACCGCCATGTGGGCGCCATTGCCGACCAATTGTCGCGCGAATTGCGCGAAAAGGGCTTTGGCAAACCAAAGGTGGAAGGTGTGCCGCAATGCGATTGGGTGCTGGTGGATGCCGGTGACGTGATCGTGCATATCTTCCGCCCTGAAGTGCGCGAGTTCTATAATATTGAGAAAATGTGGTCGGCGAACGCCCCGAGCGACGCGACGCATTAGACCCAAGCGCATATGAAATTGCATATTCTGGCGGTGGGGCGGTTGAAAGACGGCCCCGAGCGCCACCTTGTTGACCGCTATGTCGATCGCGCAAAAGCCAGTGGCCGCCAGTTGGGATTTGGGGACGTCACGGTACGCGAGTTGCCTGAAAGCCGCGCCAAACAATCTGACCAACGCAAAAAAGGAGAAGCCGACGCCATTCGTCAAGCAATGGCGGACGGGGCCATATTGGTGCTATTGGACGAACGTGGCAAAAGCCTTGATAGTGAAAAATTCGCTCAAAGAATAGGCAGTTGGCGCGATCAGGGCACACGAGATTGTTATTTCGTGATTGGCGGTGCCGACGGTCTGGACAAGGTTCTGCTGCAGCAAGCCGACCTTACCTTGAACTTTTCAACACTGACCTGGCCGCACCAGATTGTGCGTGTTATGCTGGCCGAGCAGATCTATCGTGCCACCACCATTTTAAGCGGTCATCCCTATCACCGCAGCTGATAGATGTGGATCGGCGCGGAAATTGGCCCCAAAAAGGCCAAAGTTAAACGCGACAAAAACCCTGCCTTTGATACATTAGAATGGTGATTCGCCTCTTTGCGTGGAGCCAAAACCTAAACGTGAGTTCTTTTTTGCGCCAAATTGGAAAAGCCAGCCGGTTGAGCGCCGGTATTGTGTTGGCCAGCACCATATGGATGGGGCCGGGCTTCGCCCAGTTTAACGACCCCGCCACCACCAAAGACGCGCAGATTGAACTTGATCAGGTCAAGCTGACCATTGAGCTGACCGAAGAACGCGTTGAAGAACTCAAAGCGCAGGTGGAAGAACTTTCTGGCGATCGAACCGAACAGACAGCTGCGCTGATCGAGGCCGCGCAGCGGGTGAAGCTGGCCGAGATTGAGGCCAACGCCATCGCTGAACGCCTGGCCAGTCTGAAGGCGGAAGAACGAACCATCCGCGCGACACTGGAAGACGAGAATCAAGAAATCGGCACCCTGTTGACCGCCCTGCAACAATTGGGCCGCAACCCGCCCCCTGCCCTGATTATTGAGCCGGGCAATGCGGTCGACTCTGCGCGTGCGGGCAGCCTTTTGGCGTCAGTCCTGCCGCAACTGGCGAGCCGGGCAGACGCGGTGCGTATGGAATTAGACAGCTTGCTGGCCATTTCCGAGGAAGTGGAAGCCGAGCAGAAACTATTGGTGGCCAATCTCACCGTTTTACGTGAGGAGCGATTGCGCATCGCCACCTTAATCGAAGCGCGCAAGCGTGGGCTGGAACGCGTGAATGAAGAGCTGGAGGCTGAGCAACGCGAGGCCGAGTTGCTGGCAAGCCGCGCGACTTCATTGACACAATTGATTGAAACCCTTGAGGAAAAAGTACAATCGGTAAGCGATGCGAATGCCGACGCAGAGGCCGCAGACGCCGCGCAAGGCGAGGTGGGCGAAGCGCTGGAGCAAAGCGTGATTGATCTGGCCCTTGCCGACACTTCACGCACGGAACCGGCCTTCCCGTTTGCGCTGGGCAAAGGCCATTTAACGCCTCCCGCGGTCGGCGTTGAAGTTGTTGCTTACGGCGCCGACGATAAGTTTGGCGGCACCTCTCAAGGCTCCTATATTGTAACCCGGCCCGAAGCGCAGATTGTGGCCCCGGCCGATGGATGGGTTGTCTATAAAGGCCCCTATCTTAATTATGGCCAAATTATCATCTTGAATATGGGCCAAGGATATCACTTGCTGTTGGCAGGCATGGACAGCGCTGACGTGGCGTTGGGTCAATTTGTGTTGATGGGCGAACCGCTTGGCAAAATGGGCGCGCGCACAAATTCTCAAACAATCGCGACCAGTGCTGGAAACTCGCGGCCAACGCTATATATTGAAATCCGAAATGATGACATGCCAATTGATCCGACCGGTTGGTGGGACAAGGGGTCCAGAACAGCACAGAATGGATAGGCACTTATGAATTCGACCATTAAATCGGCTCTTCTTGCCCTCTCTATCGGCCTTTTTGCCGGCAGCAGCCTGCCCGCATTTGCGCAAGAGGTTGAGCAGAAGGAAAGCGGGCCACTTGATCCACAACAGGTCTATGAAGAATTGAACCTTTTTGGCGAGATCTTTGATCGTATCCGCTCGGAATATGTGGACGCGCCGAACGAAAAAGAGCTTATTCGCGCGGCGATTCAAGGCATGTTGACCAGCCTTGACCCGCATTCGGGCTATCTCGATCCTGACGACTATCAGGACGTGCGCGAAGACACGCAGGGCACCTTTGGTGGATTGGGCATCGAAGTGATCATGGAAGATGAAGTGATCAAGGTGGTCTCGCCCATCGATGACACGCCAGCGGCAAAGGCGGGCATTTTGGCCAATGACTATATCGTTGAGCTGGATGGGGAACCGGTACGCGGCAAATCGCTTGATGAAGCGGTTGAAATGATGCGCGGCGAAGTGGGCACCGACATCGACTTGACCATTATCCGCGAGGGCGCCGATGAGCCTATTAAAATGACCATCACGCGGGATGTTATCACTTTCCAGGTTGTGCGTTCCTTCACGCAGGACAATGTGGGCGTTATCCGCTTGGCGCGGTTTACCGGCCAAGCCTATGCGGGTGTGGAAGATGCCATTGACGACATTCAGGCCGAATTGGGCAGCGATCTCAAGGGCTTGATTTTGGACCTGCGCAACAATCCCGGCGGACTTGTGGACCAATCTGTCTTTATTGCTGATGCATTCCTGTCTCGCGGCAACGTGCTTTCAACCCGAGGGCGGTCGGAAGAAGAGAATGCGCGCTATGACGCCAACCCGGATGATTTGGACAGAAAGGTCGCAGGGCTGAATTTGATCGTTCTCGTCAATGGTGGCTCTGCCTCTGCTTCTGAAATTGTGGCTGGCGCCTTGCAAGACCAGAAACGCGCGACGTTGGTGGGCACCCGTACCTTCGGCAAAGGCTCTGTGCAATCCATCATCTCGCTGGGGCAAAATGGTGCCATGCGGCTGACCACTTCACGCTATTATACGCCGAGTGGCCGGTCTATTCAGGCGGCAGGCATTATGCCCGACATTGAAATTTTCCAAGACGTTCCCGAGGAATTGCAAGGGCGCGACGAGATTATTGGTGAGGCGGCACTGGATGGCCAGATTGGCGGCGGCACCGAAGATGAGGCCACCACTGGATCTTCGGTCTATGTGCCCTCTGATCGCGAAAAAGACAATCAACTGCAATATGCGATTGATTTGATCACTGGTGAGAAAACCCATGAGGCGTTTCCACCAGATCCAAACGGATAAGCAAATTGGCCCCGACAAGATTGTTGGGGCCAAAAACCATTAGTTGCGGCGGCATATGGCAAACAATTTGAATAAGCCTTTGGGACGCAAAGGCAAAGGGAAACAAGATGACTCGCCACGAATGAAGGTGGGTGGCTTTCCGCTTTTGCCCATCTCGGTGGCCGTGCTCATTATTGTTATTGCTGTGCCTGTCGCGTGGGTGGCCTATGTGGATAGCCCGCTGGAAGGGCGTCCGCAAGTCGAGGTCGGCGTTTCGTCTATAGGCAATAACGAATTTGCCAGCAATCTTTCCAGGGAGGTCACCAATGAAGACGAGGCCCCGGACGAACCTGAAGAGCCGATTAATAGCCCGTCATTTGTAAATATTGATGAATTCCCGGATGGCGCCGAGGCAGCCCGCGCTGCGGCGCCGCGGCCTGAGTTGTTGGAACAGACTCAGCATGGCTATATTCCGCAGGTTGCTGCAGATGGCTCCCGCCCGGCGGATGTGTATGCGCGCGCCTCCATCACCCCCGCGAGCGCCAATAATCGCGGACTGGTTGCCATTGTCGTCGAGGGGCTTGGCCTTTCAACGGAAAACACGCGTTCGGCGATTGATCGTCTGCCCGACGAGGTGACTTTGGCCTTCGCCCCCTATGGCAAGGAGGTGGGCAATCTGGCGCTTGAGGCCCGCATGGGCGGACATGAAATTATGTTACAAGTGCCGTTGGAGCCCTTTGACTATCCGCAAAATGATCCCGGTCCGCAGACCCTTTTGGTGGGCCAAGCTCCGCGCGCCAATCTGGACCGGCTTTATTGGCTCATGTCTCGCATGGGCGGCTATACCGGTATCATCAATTATTTGGGTGCGCGGTTCACCTCCTCCGCCAATGATATGCAACCTATCTTGGAAGAAGTGGCATTGCGTGGACTGACCTATCTGGATGATGGCGCGTCTAACCGGTCGCTTGCGCCACAATTGGCCAAGCAAGCGGGCGTTGACTTTGCGCGGGCCGACCTAAACCTGGATGAAAACCCTTCTCGCAGCCACATTTTACGGCAATTGGCCAAACTTGAAGCCTTGGCTCTGGAGAATGGATCTGCCATTGCCACCGCCACGTCTTTGCCGGTTACCGTGCGTACCATTGCGGAATGGGCAGATGAACTGGATGACAAGAACTTGGTGCTGGTGCCCGCAAGCGCGTTGATGCAGAAGAATTAGGACTTGGTTTTATGAAACAGCCGATTGATCGCGAGCAAATGCCCTATCGCTTTTGCGCGGGCGTGTGCCTGGTAAATGACAAGGGACAGGTCTTTGCCGGGCGCCGGAAATCCAAACCTGGCGTGTCTCAAGAATTTGAATGGCAGTTTCCTCAAGGCGGCATAGATGATGGGGAGGCCCCATTAGAAGCTGCAAAGCGCGAGCTTTATGAGGAAACCAATGTCACTTCCATCGAACTGTTATACGAAGTGCCGAAATGGTTGAGCTATGACCTGCCTGAACCCTTGTTGGGCAAGGCGCTTAAAGGCAAATATCGCGGACAACAACAAAGATGGTTTGTGTTTCGCTTTACCGGTGATGACAGCGAGATCAATGTGACCGCCCCTGCCAATGGCACGCACCGAGCAGAATTTTCGGAGTGGGCGTGGCGAGATATTGGGGATATGCCGGACCTGATCGTGCCCTTCAAGAAAGAATTGTATGAGCAGCTGGTGACACTGGTGCGACCGCAGATTGAAGCGGAGCATCAGGTATGAAGACAATTGGTCTACTGGGCGGCATGAGCTGGGAATCCACTGCCCTTTATTACAAGCAGATCAATGAGATGGTGCGCGCCAAAAAAGGCGGACTGCACAGTGCAGACTTATTGATGCATTCGGTTGATTTTGCGCCAATCGCCCAAATGCAAAAGGATGGTGCTTGGGACGAAGCTGGTCAACTATTGGCGAGCCATGCCAATGGTCTGGAAAAGGCGGGTGCGGATTTTCTGGTGTTGGCCACCAACACGATGCATCTGGTCGCTGCCCAGATTGAAGCCGCCACAAATGTGCCGCTGCTGCATATTGGCGACGCCACGGCCACAGCATTGAAGACCGACGGGTTTGAGCGTGTTGGGCTGCTGGGCACCGCCTTCACCATGGAAAAACCGTTTTTGATCGACCGGCTGCAAAGCCATGGGCTGGACATTGTGGTGCCGGACGTGGACCGCACCAATTTAAATGCTATTATTTTTGATGAGCTGTGTCGGGGGGTGGTTTCGGACCAATCTCGGCAGACCTATCAGCGCGCGATCGATGGGATGATGGCCCGTGGCGCCGAGGCGGTCATTCTGGGATGTACCGAAATCACACTGTTGATCAGCGATGATGACAGCCCGATCCCCACCTATGACAGCACTGCTTTACATGTCAAAGCAGCTGTGGAAAAGGCGCTGAGCTAAAGGCCGTTGCTCTTTATATAATCCCACAAAAAAAGCCCGCCAATCAGGCGGGCTTTCAGGTTTAGATCATGCTTTAACTAAGCGTGCTTCACTTCACTCATCAAGCCTTTTACCAGCGCCACACAGGCCAACAGGATGATGATGGTGAAGGGGAAGCCCGTGGACACGGCCATCGCTTGAAGTGCCCCGAGGCCACCCCCAAGCAACAACGCGATTGCCACGATACCTTCAAAGCTGGCCCAGAACACACGCTGCGGTGTCGGCGCATTTACCTTGCCGCCGGCGGTCATGGTATCGATCACCAAGGAGCCAGAGTCAGATGATGTCACGAAGAACACGATCACCAGGCAGATGCCCACAAAGGAGGTGAGCGATGCCAAGGGCAACGGCGCCAGCATTTCGAACAGTTTCAGTTCAAGTGCTGCGTCAGAGACAGCGGTGTAACCCTGATTGACAATCTGATCAATGGCGGTGCCCCCAAACGAAGTCATCCAAAGAACTGATACGAGCGAGGGGATGATCAACACGCAGGTGATGAATTCCCGCACTGTACGGCCGCGGCTGACGCGGGCGATAAACATGCCCACAAATGGTGACCAGGAAATCCACCAAGCCCAATAGAAGGATGTCCAGCCTTGGGAGAAGTTTGCATCTTCTCGGCCGAACGGCATGGACAATGCCGGCAGATATTCAACATACGCCCAAAGGTTTTGGAAGAACCCGGTCAAAATGGCAATTGTTGGCCCAACAAGGATCACAAAGAGCAACAACAGGATCGCCAGCACCATATTGATTTCTGACAAGCGCTTCACGCCTGCATCCAAACCGGCCACAACCGAAATCAGCGCCAAACCGGTGATGGCGATGATCAGGAAGACCATGGTGGTGTTGCTTTCTGGGAAACCAAAGAGCAAGCCAAGGCCCGCATTGGCCTGCTGCGCCCCAATGCCCAATGATGTGGCCAGACCAAACAGCGTGGCAAACACCGCCAGAATATCAATGATATGGCCGGTCCAGCCCCAAACCCGTTCACCAAAGATCGGGTAGAACACCGAACGAATGGTCAAAGGCAAGCCCTTGTTGAAGGAGAAGATCGCCAGAGATAGCGCCACAACGGCGTAGATGGCCCAAGGGTGCAAACCCCAGTGGAAGATGGTGGCCGCCATGCCCAGACGCGCGGCTTCGGCAGCATTGCCTTCAGCACCGCCGAGTGGCGCCCAGTCGGTCCGTACGCCATTTTCTACTGTGGTACCGCCCAGTGAGCTGGTAAAGTGAGAGATGGGTTCACTCACCCCATAAAACATCAGGCCAATGCCCATGCCGGCGGCGAACAGCATCGAAAACCAGCCGACATAAGAAAAGTCTGGTGTGGCATCCTTGCCGCCAAGCCGCACCTTACCCATGGGTGTAACGATCAACACCAGGCATAAAATGACAAAAATGTTGCCCGACAACAGGAAGAACCAGTCAAATGTCTGGGTCAGCCAGTTGCGCAAATTGTTGAACAAGGGTTCAACTTCGGTTTGGAAAGCCAAGGTAAGCAACACAAAGGCCACAACGGTTAGCCCTGAAATCACAAATACCGGGTTGTGAATATCAAGTCCGAAGGGGCCAATGTTCGTTTCAATATTGTCCTGACCGATTTCATAATCACTCTCAATGATCTCGGTCGGACCTTCTGGCGCGGGAATCGCGTCCAATTCAGGTTCTTTATTATCCGTCAATTTAGCCTCCTATTGACTTCGACGAGCGTCGCGCAAAGGCTAAGAGGCAAACAAAGGCAAAGATGATCCCTACAATTTGTGGCGCAATAATTGCGCCGAAACAGCTGAAGGCATAATCTTTATGTCGTGTTTTACAGCAACTTTACACGTCCAGCCGGAAAACACTTAAAGCCTCTCGATATAACTAGCCCTATTCGAGACTTTATTACTCAAAACCTCCGCACACACCGTCAACAGCATCAACGCTAGCATATCGAGGGATGCTTTTATAGCTTTGCTTGTGGATAAAAATTTTTTTACTCAACGGGATTTTTGCCCTGTTTTCTGTGACTTATGAGCCTGAATCGGAACTGGACCTCCCATCATCTTTGGCCGCATCTGCCTCCAGATCGGCAATCAATGCTTTCATTTCAGCAATTTCTCTTTTCTGTGCCCTGATAATCTCATCTGCCAGATCACGCACGCTGGGGTCTGAAATCTGGGCCCGCTCACTGGTGAGGATGGCGATGGAATGATGCGGGATCATGGCACGCATATAGGCCACATCATCGACCGTGCTTTGGCTGCGCACCAGTGCCAGTGACCCGGCAAAAACGATCACCGCCCCCAAAAAGATGGCAATATTGGCCTTACTGTTGGTGTACATTTTGAGCATGAAGCCCAGCATGATGACGGCCATGGTGCTGGCCATAAGCAAGGTCATCCACATACGCGTCTGGCTGAAAAACACATGGTCCAGCGCGTAGCTGTTGAGATACATCACCGCATACATAACAATTGATGCGGTGATGATCATGGCAAAAAATCGGAAATAACTCACAGAACCCTCCTCTGTCTTTTGCGCCTACGCTATGCCCCAACGATATTGCCGCCATTCGGGTGCAGCACCTGACCGGTCATGTAGCTGGCGTCTCGAGAGGCCAAAAAGATATAGCTGGGTGCCACTTCATCGGGTTGCCCGACCCGTCCCATAGGCGCATTGTCACCGAAATGTTCTACATGTTCCGCATCAAAGGAAGCAGGAATCAATGGGGTCCAGATCGGCCCGGGCGCGACGGCATTTACGCGGATATGCTTTTCCGCCAAATTGGCCGCCAAGGACCGTGTGAGCCCTAGAAGGGCGCCTTTGGTCGCGGCATAGTCCATCAACACTTCGTTCCCGCGATAGGCAACCACCGAGGTGGTGTTGATGATGCAATCATCCTTGCCCAGATAGTCAAGGGCGGCTTGGGAGAGAAAGAAAGTCCCGAAGAAATTGGTATCGAATGTACGCCGGACCTGCGCTTCAGATATATCCGCTAGATCTTCCTGCACATGCTGTTCTGCCGCGTTATTGACCAAAATATTGAGATAGCCGAACTCCTTCAGCACTTTATCCACGGCCGCTTCACAAAAAGCCTTTTCGCCAATATCCCCTTTGATCGCCAGCGCTTTCTGGCCGGTTTTTTCAATATGACGCACCGTTTCGGCGGCGTCATCATCTTCATCAAGGTAGATAAAGGCCACATGGGCCCCTTCTTTGGCATAGCCGATCGCCACTGCGCGGCCGATACCACTATCGCCGCCGCTGATCAGTGCGACCTTACCTTCAAGCTTACCGGAACCCTGATAGTTTTCCATCAAGGATTGTGGCCGCGGCTGCATCTCACTTTCGACGCCAGGTTGATGTTCTTGGTGTTGGGGCGGACGTGTCTCACCTTGTACACCGACCTTGCCCGGCGTCCATGCTGGCGCATCGCTGGCCGGAAAGGTTTCGTCCAAAGCTTCATCTACCTTTGGCGGGTTCTTTTCTTTTTCGTCAGCCATAAACTCACCTCTTTGAATTGAATTCAAAAAGATGAACGCCGCTTATCAAGGCAAGTTCCAAGACGGCCCGTGGATGAAGTGGAGCTTACGGCTCAAAAAACGCAGTTTCCGTTGGTCAACACCAACCCGAAAATCACCTGTTCTGACCCAACTTGCAAAACCATCAATGTACATCACAATGGAGCAGACTTTTCCGTGCTTGAGTTGATCCCTAGGTCTTCTTCCAACTTGAGCATACCGCATTTCAGTCGCAGTCGGTCAGTGTCCATGTTTTGTCAGGTTTGAAATTTGGAACTACCCTTGCGTGAGAATTATTCGATATCGCCCATGCATAAATATTTGATTTCAATGAAATCATCGATGCCATAGTGGGAACCTTCCCGGCCAAGCCCGGACAGTTTTACGCCACCAAAAGGCGCAACTTCAGTTGAAATATGACCTGTATTGATCCCAACCATGCCGACTTCAAGCGCTTCAGCGACGCGCCAAACCCGCGCAATGTCCTTGGTATAGAAATATGCCGCTAATCCAAATTCTGAACTATTGGCGAGGTCCAACACTTCGTCCTCGGTTTTAAACCGCACCAATGGAGCAAGCGGACCAAACGTTTCTTCGCGGTTCACAATCATATCCGAGGTCACATTTGCCAATATTGTCGGCTCAAAAAATGTTCCGCCACGATCAGATCGTCCTCCTCCGAGCAAAACTTTAGCGCCCTTCCCCGTGGCATCCTCAATATGGTTTTCAACCTTTTCAACCGCCGCCTCATTGATAAGTGGCCCCATGTCAACATCGTCCGCTAACCCATCGCCGAGTTTGAGATCTTTCATCCGTGCAACCAGCTTTCCAGCAAACTCATCGTAGATGCCGGCTTGGACATAAATGCGATTTGCACACACGCATGTTTGACCATTATTGCGGAACTTCGCAATCATGGCGCCATCCACCGCTTTGTCTATGTCGGCATCATCAAACACCATAAACGGCGCATTGCCGCCCAGCTCCAGTGACATCTTTTTGATTGTCCCGGCGCACTGTGCCATCAAAATTTTACCCACCCGGGTAGAACCGGTGAAAGTGATTTTAGCCACTTTTTCATTTGAGCATAATTCTTTACCTATGCCAGCGCTGTCGAGCGACGGAACAATGTTGACGAGACCTTTGGGGGTGCCCGCTCGATCAGCCAACACTGCCAAGGCGAGTGCGGACAAAGGGGTTAACTCTGCGGGACGCCCGACAAACGAGCATCCCACGGCAAGCGCTGGTGCAAGTTTTCGCGCAATCATCGCGTTGGGGAAGTTCCATGGTGTTATGGCCCCCACAACCCCAACAGGTTGCTTTAACACAACAATCCGTTTGTCACGTTGATGCCCTGGGATAATTTCTCCATAAACACGCTTGGCTTCTTCGCCAAACCATTCGATAAAGGATGCCCCATACAAAATTTCGCCGCGCGCTTCTGCCCATGGCTTGCCCATTTCAGCAGTCAGAATAGTCGCCAGATCATCGGCATGTTCAACGATCAGGTCGTAGAATTTGCGCAATAATTGGCTGCGCTCTTTGCCTGTCCATTTGGCATATTGCTTTTGTGCAAGATAGGCTGCGTCGATCGCAGCCGAACAATCTTGGACGCTAAGGTTGCTAACTCTCGCAACACGTTCGCCGGTCGCAGGGTTCAACACATCAAACTTGTGTTCACTGTCGACCCATTCGCCATTCACATATCCTCGGTGTTCCAGCAATTACGGGTCTTTAAGGCCAAGTTTCACAAATGACACAGGCGATCCTTATAGATATTCGAAAAGCTAATTTTCCTAACCAATCGCTCGTCGCTCTTCAATTTGTTGACGCCTGATGGCGCGTTTGGAGGCTATTGAAGCCGTTAGAACCCCGATGGTGACCAAACCGATGATAATCGACGATAACGCGTTGATTTCCGGACTGACCCCCAACCGGACCGAAGAGTATATTTTGATCGGCAGCGTGGTGGACGATGGCCCCGCGGTAAATGACGCGATCACAAGGTCGTCCAATGAAAGGGTGAAGGCGAGCAACCAGCCCGAAGCAACGGCAGGAGCGATGATCGGCAACGTCACAGACTTAAATGCATCAAAAGCGGTGCACCCCAGATCAAGCGCGGCTTCTTCCAAGCTTTGATCAAAGGTTGACAGCCGCGACGACACCACAACGGACACATAACACATTGAAAATGTGGCATGCGCCAACACAATGGTCGTGGCCCCCCGATCAAGCCCAATGGCAATAAAGAGCAGCAACAAAGAAAGGCCGGTGATCACTTCTGGCATCACGAGGGGCGCGTAGATCATGCCCGTAAACAAGGTGCGACCGAAAAAACGCCCGCCCCGCACCATAACCAAAGCGGCCATTGTGCCCAAAACTGTCGCGATGGTTGAAGACCATAACCCAACTCTCAGGGTTACCCAGGCGGCGTCCAAAAAAGCCTCATTTGAAAGCAACTCCCCGTACCATTTGGTCGAGAAGCCTGCCCACACGGTGACCAGCTTGGATTTGTTAAAGCTGAAGATCACCAGGATTATGATCGGGATATATAAAAAGGCAAAACCTGTTGTGAGGGATACAACATTAAACCAGCTGGTCTTTCTCATTGATTTTGCTCCCTCAACCTTTGTTCACTGCGCTGAAACAAGACAATCGGGACAATTAGAATGAGCAGCAGAATAACCGCAACCGCAGAGGCGACCGGCCAATCCCGGTTGGAGAAAAACTCTTCCCACAGCACTTTGCCAATCATCAATGTGCGCGCGCCACCAAGCAGTGACGGGATAACAAATTCGCCCAATGTTGGAATAAAAACCAAAAAGCAACCAGCGATTACGCCCGGTTTGGCCAAATGAATGGTCACCGACCAAAAGGCCTGGAAACGCGTGCAGCCCAAATCCTGCGCTGCCTCGAGCAATGATCCGTCCAGTTTATCGAGGGTGGCGTAAATGGGCAGCACCATAAAGGGCAAATAGGCGTATACAATACCGATATAAACGGCAATGTCGGTGTTCAGAATAGCCAAAGGCTCTGAGATTAAGCCGGTCCACATCAAGAACTGGTTAAGAAAACCTTCATTGGACAAAATTCCGATCAACGCATAAACGCGGATCAAGAAGCTGGTCCAAAATGGCAAAATGACCAGAAGTACTAAGCTTGGCCGCCATTCTGATGGCGCTTGTGCGATCGCGTAGGCAAAGGGGAATCCCACCAGCAATGTTAAAAGCGTAGCAATCACCGCAATTTGCAGGCTGGACAAGAAAGTCTTCCAATATAGATCATCCTCAGCCAAGAAGACGAAATTTTCAAGGTCCAGTTTCGACAAGAAATCGACAAAGCCTGCCCAGCCTGCACTCAAGTCAAAGGTGGGGGTATAAGGCGGGATGGAAATCGCATAATCAGACAACGCGATTTTGACGACAATGAAAAACGGGACAAGGAATAGCGCCAGCAGCCACGCATAAGGCACAAAGATCAGTAAACGTTTAGACAGCGTCATGATGGGTTACCACCTGATGGCAAGACGATACCCGCGGTATCGCTCCACGATAGCCAGACTTGATCGTTCCAGGTTACCGACCGACGAGAAATTCTACGGTCATTGGCAACTTGTGATTTAATCAGGTTGCCGTTTTCAAGTCGCACATAGTAGGTCGACATATTGCCCAGATATGCAATGTCTTCAACCCTGCCCGCGACGCGATTATTGCGCTCGATCGGCTCTTGCACGGAAAGCGCGACCTTTTCTGGCCGAACTGCGAAAGCCGCCTCCTCTCCCTTTTGGATTTTAGGGCCCGCCATGCCTCGAATATCAGACGTGCCCTCAGCCCAACAAAGCTGAGCTTCTTCCCCTGCCAGGTGAGAGACCCGGCCTTCAATTATGTTCACATCGCCAATGAAACCAGCCACATAAATAGAGTTTGGATTTTCATACACACGATCAGGCGTATCAATTTGCACAAGTTTGCCATGATCCATAACCGCGATCCGGCTGGCCACGGTCATTGCCTCCTCCTGGTCGTGCGTCACGATCACGAAGGTTGTGCCTGTCTTTTCCTGAATATCCATCAACTCAAACTGCGTCTCTTCACGCAGTTTTTTGTCGAGCGCACCCAAGGGTTCGTCAAGCAACAGCAACTTTGGCGCCTTTGCCAAAGCCCGAGCCAGCGCGACCCTTTGACGTTGCCCCCCGGACAATTGATGGGGCTTACGTTTTGCAAATTTTTGCAACTGCACCAAACGCAGCATCTCTTCAACCCGGCCATCAATTTCTGATTTTGCCATACGGGATCTCTTCAAGCCAAACGCAAGATTGTCCACCACATTCAAGTGCGGAAACAGCGCGTAAGACTGAAACATCATGTTCACCGCTCGTTTATTCGGCGGTATGCCTGCCATATCCTTATTGTCGATCGTGATTTTGCCTGCGCTTGCCTCCTCAAAACCGGCGAGCATGCGCATCAAAGTTGTTTTGCCGCAGCCTGATGGCCCCAACAATGCGAAAAACTCTCTTGGGTAAATCTTGAGATCGATATTATCGATTGCCAGAAAGTCTCCATACTTTTTGGAGACACCGTCAAACTGGATTAGCGGCACTGCCGCCTCATCATTCCACGGCGCAAACGGTGTATTATTACTCATATTTGGCTTTCCCACTCGGAAACACGCACGAGAATTACCCCCGTGCGTGTTTTATTATTATGCAGCGCCTTAGGTGCCAGATTTAATTTTGGTCCACATCCGCGTAACCGTGCGTTGCACTTTTGGCGGGTATGGCGGCGTTGTATAAAGACGATTCAGCGTTTCCTTGTCGGGGTAAATCGCTGTGTCGCCGATCACATCTTCAACCAAATATTGTTGGGAAGCCAAATTCCCGTTGGCGTAATAAACATAGTTTGACGCGGTCGCCATATTTTCAGCATCTAGCATGAAATTTATGAATTTATGCGCAGCATCTGGGTTCGGTGCATCAACCGGAATGGCCATTTGGTCAAACCACATTAATGCCCCCTCTTTGGGCGCATTATAGGCAATCTCAACCCCGTTATCGGCCTCTGCTGCGCGATCCCGCGCCTGCAAGACATCACCAGACCATCCCAAGGCTACACAAATCTCACCATTGGCAAGCGCATTGATATATTCGGAACTATGGAATTTTTCCACATAGGGAGAGACCCGCAGAAGCAATTGCTCCGCCAGTTCGAGGGTTTCTTCATCCTGGGAGGCGGGATTTTTTCCAAGATACGTAAGCGCCGCTGGCACGACCTCGATCGGCGAATCGAGCATATGAACGCCACATGATGCCAGTTTTTCCATATTTTCTGGATTAAAGATCAGCTCGAGTGAATCGATTGGTGCATCTTCGCCCAATACTTCTGTGACTTTACCCACATTCACGCCAATACCTGTGGTTCCCCACATGTAATTGACCGAATATGCGTTATCGGGATCATATTGTGCTGTACGTTGCTGGATTACATCCCATGCATTGTCCTTATTGGGCAATTTGGAGAAATCCAGTTTTTGGAAGGCACCAGCCTGAATTTGACGGCTCAAGAAACTGCCGGAAGGTACAACGACGTCATACCCGGAATTACCCGCCAGCATTTTGGTTTCTAAAAGTTCATTACTGTCAAAAACATCGTAGATGAGATCAATGCCAGTTTCTTGCTCAAATTTCTCGAGCAACGATTCATCAATGTAATCCGACCAATTATAAACTCGAACTTCCTCAGCGACAGCAACTTGCGTCGCAAAAAGAAGTGCTACAGTCGAGAGCGTGGTTGCTAATTTCATTATGTTCCTCCTGTTTTTCAAAAACTTTTGATCAAAAGTTTGACAAACGCAAGTTTTTTTTGTGATTTGGATGTTAATGTGAAATCGAAATGCATCGGATAGACAGTAAAAAAATGCCAAATAACAAAAAAACACCAGAGCATCAGGCCGCATATGAGACCCTGAGAAATATGATTCTTCTCGGTCGCTTTGCCCCCGGTGAGCCGCTGACCATCCAGGGTTTGGCTGATGCCTTAAATGTTGGCATGACCCCGGCGCGGGAAGCGATCCGCCGTCTTGTTTCAGAAAATGCGCTAGAAACATTGGGCAATCGCCGAGTTGCTTTGCCGGTACTTGATCAATCCGCACTTGAAGACATTTATATGCTTCGGCTCGAGATCGAGCCAGAGCTGACATCTAGAGCGGTAAAAAACGTTTCCCAACAAATAGTTGATCGACTTTCGGTCATCGATGAAGCTGTAAATATGGCCATTGAGATTGGAGATGTTGGCGCCTATCTCGAGCGCAATTATGCCTTTCATTTCGGCATTTACGAATTGGCTGACTCTCCTGTCTTATTGAGGGTGGCACACATGTTATGGTTGCAGGTTGGACCAAGCCTGCGCGTCATTTGTGGTCGATTTGGCACGACAAATCTGCCCGATAAGCATCCAGATATACTAAGCGCTTTGCTTGAAGGCGAACCTGAAAACGCGGCAAGCGCCATGCGTGACGACCTCACGCAGGGCATTGAGTTAATCAATCAATCTTTTTTCCAAAAATTTGATCAAAAGTTAGGTGTGGGCGGATGAGCCGAAACGAAAAAGACGAAAAAAACAAACCATGGGCGGATGTGCTGCCTGACGCTTGTCTTCAATATCTGGCCGGTAGACGGCTTGAGGAAGTTGAATGCATCATACCTGATATCGCCGGGACGGCGCGCGGCAAGGCAATGCCCGCCTATAAATTCCAACCCAACGATTCAATCTTTCTACCCATTTCCTTATTCTACCAAACCATCTCTGGTGAATATGTGGATATGGAGATCAAAAATCAGTGGCTGGAACGGGACGTATCGCTGATGCCGGATATGTCCACAGCAACCGCCGTGCCATGGGCTGAAGATCCGACAGTGCAAATCATTTGCGATATGTTCACGCGCCCCGACGAACCATTGCCAATCGCTCCACGCAATGTGTTGAGACGAATCCTCGACATTTACAAGGCAGAAGGGCTTTCGCCGGTTTTGTCTCCTGAGTTGGAGTTCTATCTCACTAAGCCCAATATTGATCCCAATGAGGCGATTGAAGCCCCCATTGGCCGAACAGGACGAAAAAGCGCGAGCAGCCAAGTCTATTCGATGGCAGCCGTTGACGAATATGGCCCGGTCATCGATACCATTTACGATTTTGCCGAGGCGCAAGGTTTAAAAATCGACACGGTTATTCAAGAAGGTGGTGCAGGCCAAATTGAAATTAACCTGCTACATGGCGACCCGCTGGAATTGGCCGATCAGGTGTTTTTCTTCAAGCGCACCATTCGGGAAGCAGCATTGAAAAATGGCATATTCGCAACTTTTATGGCCAAGCCTATGCGCGATGAACCGGGTAGCGCCATGCATATTCACCAATCGATCCTCGATACAAAAACAGGCAAAAACATCTTTTCTGATGAGCAAGGCAACGAAACCGAACGCTTCTACCATTTTATCGGTGGCTCGCAAAAATATCTGATGCAGGCCGTGCCCTTGCTGGCCCCTTACGTCAATTCATATCGACGCCTTACACCTGAAGGCCAATCCGCGCCTTCAAACTTGGAATGGGCGCAAGATAACCGGACCACCGGATTGCGGGTGCCCCAATCCGGTCCAGACGCACGACGGTTGGAAAATCGTGTAATCGGCATGGATTGCAATCCTTACCTGGCAATTGCGGCCTCGCTTGCATGCGGCTATCTGGGCATAAAAAACAAGATCGAACCGCGTCCACCAGCCATGAATGAAGTTTTTGAAACCGACGACGGGTTACCCACCAGCTTAAGCGAGGCGCTCGATTTATTCAGTGAAGCGGATGAACTATGGGCTGTACTAGGTGAAGAGTTCTGCCAGGTGTTCCTTGATCTCAAACGCGCCGAAAATGAGGAATATCAGCGCGAAATCTCTCCGTGGGAGCGGCAGCATTTGCTGTTGAACGTCTAGTGAACCTGCTTTCAATCAACGACCAACCGCAACGCTACCCCCCGTCATATTATGCCAGCAATATTCAACCGCTTGAAGATTGCCCGCCTGCCGCAGGAGACTTGCACTGCGATATCTGCGTGATCGGCGGCGGATTTACCGGGCTTTCGACAGCGTTGCATTTGGCCCAACGGGGCTACACCGTGCGGCTGCTTGAAGCCCAGCGCGTCGGTTTCGGTGCATCAGGGCGCAATGGCGGACAAGTCGGACAAGGCCAGCGATTGGACCAAGATGAGCTGGAACAAATGTTCGGCGATAGCCGCGCCATGGAGCTTTGGCAAATCGGCCGCGCCGCGCCGGCACTTGTCCGGGAGCTGGCCGCCTCGAATTTGGTGCACGCTGATTTCCATCCAGGGGTGATTCATGCGGATCACCGACAGCGCTATGTGTCCCATTCGCGCGCTTATGTGGACAAGATGCGCGCAAAATATGGTTATGATCAAATCTCGTTCCTCGACAAGAAAAGCTTGGGGGAGTTGGTCAATTCCAACGCATATTTTGGTGGCACTTTGGATATGGGCGCCGGCCATATTGATCCATTGCAGTTTTCATTGGGCTTGGCGCGCATGGCCCAGGCGAATGGGGCCATTATTCATGAAAACAGTTTGGTGACTGACATTGAAGAGGGCAAACAGGTTGTTGTTAAAACTGATAAGGCGCGCATTTCTGCCGATTATCTTGTGTTGGCCTGCAATGGCTATATAGGTGATCTGCATCGCGATGTGACAAGACATGTGATGCCGATCAACAATTACATCGTGGCGACGGAGCCTTTATCCGTTGAAGCCCGGGCCAACATTCTCGCCAAAAATTTTGCCGTTGCGGACAGCAAGTTTGTTGTCAATTATTTCCGCTTTAGCGATGATAATCGTATGCTGTTTGGCGGCACGGAAAGCTATCGCTACAAGTTTCCCAAAGATATTGCGTCCAAGGTTCGCAAGCCCATGACTGAAATTTTCCCTCAACTCGCACAGGTGAAAATTGACTATTCATGGGGCGGTACGCTGGGCATCACCATGAACCGGATGCCACATTTCGAACGATATGGCCAAGGCAATATCGTCAGCATGTCCGGCTTTTCTGGGTCCGGCGTTGCCATGGGCACATTGTCGGGGCAAATCGCGGCAGAATTGATCAGTGGCCAAGCCGAACGGTTTGACATTATGGCGCAAATTCCAACACCAAAATTCCCTGGCGGCAAAATGATGCGTCATCCGTTGCTGGTGCTTGCGATGCTTTGGTATTCGCTGCGCGATAAATTGTAAGGATACGGCATCCAACAAAGGCGACTTCTTTGTCACCCCGGCCGGTTTGGTGCGCACCTGAAAATCCAATGATCATGTGACAAAAAACTACGCATCAATTGAATAAAATGACCCACCCAATATAGGTGGGTCACTTCCTGCAGTCGCTTTGCCCCTGGGATCAAGGGCTCTACAGTCTAGATTGATCCTAGGCGATTTTTATCCAAGTTGATTTTAGTTCCACATATTTATCTAACGCATGCAGCGATTTGTCACGACCAATGCCGGACTGTTTGTAGCCGCCAAACGGCGTGGTGAGATCGTCGCAATCATAATCATTTACATAGACCATGCCGGCCCGGATTTTTCGAGATAATTGATGGGCTTGTGACAGGTCATCGGTCCACAAGGCTGAGGCCAAACCGTAAGGGCTGTCGTTCGCTATTTTAATGGCTTCCTCGGGCGTATCCACGGCGATAACGGAAATCATTGGGCCGAAAATTTCTTCCTGCGCCACGCGCATATCATTTTGCACATTGTCAAAAATTGTGGGTTCAATGTAGGAGCCACCCGTTTCAATCCGGGCACGGTTGCCGCCAATCGTCACGTCGGCACCTTCAGAACGGGCGACATCCACAAATTCCATCACTCGGTCAGCATGACGGGCATCGACCACCGCTCCCATCTCAGTTTTTGTGTTCAGCGGATCGCCGGGAACAAAGTTTTTCGCCTGATTTTTCAGGACCTCAACCACCTCATCATGGATGGACCGCTCAACAATCAAACGGCTTGGGCATGTGCACATTTCACCCTGGTTGAACCAGGCAGCATCCGCCGAAACCCGCGCCGCGTGCGCCGTGTCTTTATAACTTGAGAGGATAATGTTTGGGCTTTTGCCACCCAGTTCAAGGCCGATTTTTTTGAGGTTTGATTTTGCTGCATATTCCATAAAGAACTTGCCCACCATCGTGGAGCCGGTGAAGAACAAGCCATCTACATCCATGTGCAGGCCAAGCGCCCGCCCAACATCTGGGCCCAAGCCGGTGACCACATTAAAGACACCCTCGGGAACGCCTGCCTCAAGTGCCAGTTCAGCTAACCGGATCGCCGACAATGAGGATTGTTCAGCGGGTTTAAGGATAACCGAATTGCCCGTGGCCAATGCTGGCGCGACCTTCCATGCGGCCATCAGCATCGGGAAGTTCCACGGAACAACTGCTGCCACCACGCCCAATGGCTCTTTCGTCACCAGACTTAGATAATTGTTGGAGGTTGGTGCCACCTCATCATAGACTTTGTCGATCGCCTCGCCATAATAGGCAAAGCAATTGGCCACTGCCCGCACATCAATGCCGATACTTTTGGCGATCGGTTTGCCCATATCTAGGGTCTCCAAAAGGGCCAATTCATCACGATGTGCATTGATCAATTCAGCGAGCCGAATAAGTATTTTTTTTCGCGCTGCCGGCGACTGGTCCGCCCAACGACCATCCTCAAATGAGCTTCGAGCGGCGGCAACCGCAGCATCAATATCGGCCTCCCCCATTTTGGGCAGTTGTGCCAACAATTTGCCGTTAATCGGACTGAACGTTTCAAATGTTTCACCCGATTGGGCCGCAACAGCCCGGCCATCTATAATCGCCTTGTTAGAAAATTTCAGCGCCGCCGCTGCTTCATGCCAATCAATGTCATCGATGTTTTTCATTCTTCACCCGCCGCTCTTTGTTTATTTTGATCTGCTGATCTGGCCGCTATCGCTTCTCGTCCAGCGGCAACGACGCCATCTTCAATGTCTTTTTTGATGGAATCGACCAATGCGTCGGCGTCGCGGTTCCTTAGGGCCTGAAGCAGTGATTTATGGTGATCGACAATGTAAAATTCACGCAAATCACTGATCACCTCGCGTTGAAAGGGCCCCAATTGCAGCCAGATGCTCTCGATTAATGGCAACGCACATTGATGAATATTGGCGCTGTATAGCTTCCGGTGAAAAGCCTGATTGAGCCGCGTCAAAAGATCATAATCTGATTTGGGTATCGCGCCGTCCATTTCCACATCAATCGCTTCAAGCTCATCTATCAGAATGTCTGAAATATAAGGCAATGCCCGCACCGCCGCATGGCATTCCAGCACTTTGCGGGTTGAAACAAGATCTTCAAACCGACCCGACGTCATTTCGGGCACCAGCATCCGGCGATTGTCTTTCGAAACGATTGCGGATTCTGATGTTAATCGGCGCAATGCTTCTCTAATGGGCGTTGGACTGAGATTGAGATGCTCGGCAAGCCCCCGCATGGTGAGCGAGGTGCCTGTGGGAATTGCCCCCACCATAATGGCGTTTCTTAAACGCGCATAAACCTGATCTTGGCTGGTTGGCTGATCATCACCCTCTAGCTCTGGGATACAAAAGTCCATTGGCTTCCCATTCGGTTGCGATTTTTTCTAAGACTATGCTTTGGATTGACAGCAGTCAATAATGATGTCACATTTTTAAAAATGATATCACATTATTCAAGGAATAATCAAATTGTCTCAATTGCACGCGCAAGATTGGTTGGCTGAAAACCCGGATATTGACGCCGTCATGGTCGCTTTATGTGACTTAAATGGCGTATTGCGCGGCAAACGCGTGCCGCGCGCACAAATTAGCAAAATTCTTGACGGTGGCATGCGAATGCCACTCTCCGCTTGCGCTGTTGATATTTGGGGACGGGATGTTGAGGAAAGCGAACTTGTGTTCACAAGCGGCGACGCAGATGGGGTCTGTTTGGCCACCGAACGCGGTTTAATCCCCCGCCCGTGGCTGAACAACGCAACGCCAATGTTGCAAATTAGCGTGTTGGCGGACGATGGCTCGCCATTTGGCACCGATTGCCGCATGGCATTGGCCAATATCGTGAAGCGCTTTAAGGCGAAAGGGCTAACGCCAGTTGTCGCCACCGAAATGGAGTTTTACCTTACACAAATAGTCGATGGCACACCGCAAACCCTTACATTGCCACAAAGCCATCGCCCCATAGACAAACATAATGTGCTGGCGGTGTCAGAGCTGGACGCGCTCGGCGCTTTTCTGGATGATGTTTATGGAGCCTGTGCGAAATTGGACATACCGGCCGATGCCGCCATTTCTGAGAGTGGATCAGGACAGTTTGAAATAAACCTATTACATAGTGCTGAACCGCTTAGAGCTGCAGATGATGCACTGTTGTTCAAAGAGCTGGTTAAAGGTGTTGCACGTCAACACGGATTTAGCGCTACATTTATGGCCAAGCCATTTGGTGACCAAGCGGGAAATGGAATGCATGTGCATTTTTCCTTGCTGGATGAAAACGGTAACAATGTGTTTGATGATGGCACAAATGAGGGCGGCGACATTTTGCGGTTTGCTGTCTCGGGCCTTCTGGGCGCCATGCAAGAAAGCACGCTGATTTATGCGCCGCATCTTAACAGCTATCGACGTATTCGCCCCGGTCAACACGCGCCGATTGGCGTCGCATGGGGCTATGAAAACCGGACATGCGCGATCCGCATTCCCGGCGGTCCCGGCGAAGCGCGGCGGATTGAGCAGCGTGTCGCCGGCGCAGACGCCAATCCCTATTTGGTGATTGCAGCCATCCTTGGTGCCGCTTTAAACGGCATTGAAGCAAAAACACTTCCTGATCCGCCGCTCACCGGCAATGCTTATGCGGCCGATACCCAAGTTTTGCCTACCGAATTTGGCAGTGCAATTGATGCATTTGCCAACGGACAGGAAATCGTAAAAATATTTGACCCTCAATTGGTTCGCCTGTTTGCCCAAACCAAACAGCAGGAACGAAACCGTTTCTTGGATTGGGTAACTGAAGGCGAATATGCCGCTTATCTGGAGACAGTTTGATGAATGCCTCTTTTAGTCACCCCTATGCGGGCTCCGGTGAACATACCACAAGCTATTATGCGGCGTCTGCCAACACGACAAAGCTTCGTCCTTCACTGACGGGTTCGCAACGTTACGATATTTGCATTGTTGGGGCCGGATATTCAGGCTTGTCGACAGCACTGCACTTGGCGGAAAAAGGCTATAATGTTGTAATTTTGGAAGGTGCCCGTATCGGCTGGGGAGCATCAGGGCGCAACGGCGGACAAATTGTAAATGGTCTCAACGCCTCTTTACAAACGATCAAGCGACGCTATGGGCAGGACACAGCTAATTTTGTAGCCGGTCTTGTGATGGAAGGTGGCGACATCATTCGCAACTTCATTAAAACCTATAACATCAAATGCGACTACAAACCGACAAACCTATTTACCGCTTACACCGCCGCGCATATGCGTGAGCTTGAGGAGCGGTTGGCGCTTTGGCAAAGCTATGGCCTTTGCTCCCAAGAAATGGTGTCAAAGGAAAATATTGGCCATTATGTAGGGTCCGATGTTTATGCCGGCGGCATGATCGATCATGCAGGCGGGCATATGCACCCGCTCAACCTCGCGTTAGGAGAAGCCGATGCGGTTGAGAAAAATGGCGGCACCATCTACGAAATGTCCGCAGTTATCGATGTTGATTATGAAGCGAAAAGACCGGTCGTAAAGACAGAACACGGTGAAATTTCATGTAAAACCGTTGTATTTTGCGGCAACGCCTATTTGGGGAAAGTCGTGCCTGAATTGGCAACCCGCGTCATGCCTGTTTCAACACAAATTATGGCCACGGAACGGTTGTCGGATGAATTTGCGCATCGACTACTGCCTACATCAACCTGCGTGGAAGATATAAGGTATATTCTTGATTATTATCGCCTGTCTGCAGACAATCGTCTGCTGTTTGGTGGCGGCACCGTTTATGGTGGCAGTGACCCGAAAGATATTGAAGCCAAGCTGCGCAAAAACATGGATCGGGTTTTCCCCGAACTAAAAACAACTAAAATCGAATATGCCTGGAGCGGCAATTTTGCCCTTTCCTTCAGCCGGGTGCCGCAATTGGGTCGATTGAACAATAACACCTATTTTGCCCACGGCTATTCAGGCCACGGCGTCACCGGATCGCATACATTCGGACGGATTTTGGCCGAAGCGATTTCGGGCGACAATGAACGCTTTGATGTGTTTGAAAAAGTGCCCTATATCCCATTCCCCGGCGGACAGATGTTTCGCGTGCCCTATTCTGTGGTCGGCTCATGGTATTACAGCATTAAAGATAAGCTGGGGTTGTAAGCGTTGTTATGTCCAATTCCGGCGATCAGGCTTTCCGCAAGGCAGATAATAGAGGCCGCTGGCCAGAAATGACCTATGGTGGCGCGCTTAGCTTTTTGCGCCGCAGATATAGTCAAGTGCTGGACGGCGTGGACGTGGCGGTGATGGGTGTACCCTTTGACAATGCGGTAAGCTTCCGCCCAGGCTGCCGCCTTGGGCCACGTGCGGTGCGCCAGGCATCCGTTCAACTGGCAGAGCTTTCGGCTTTTCCTTGGGGATTCGATCCATTCGAACATCTGGACGTGGTGGATTTTGGCGACGTGATGCTTGACCCCCACCACCCCGAAACGATCGGCGATGCCATCAAAACCCAAGTTGCGGACATTCTAAGTACAGACACGAAACTCCTGTCCATCGGCGGCGATCATTCAATTTCCTACCCAATTTTGCAAGCACATGCTGAAAAATACGGTCCAGTGGCTCTTATCCAAATTGACGCACATTGCGACACGTGGGCGGATGACGGCGTCAGGTCAGATCATGGCACTATGTTCGCCCGCGCCGCGAAACAGGGGATAGTCGATGTTGGGAAATCAACTCAAGTCGGATTGCGTACCTACAATGATACTGATTGTGGCTTCGAAATTTTAACAAGCCCTTGGATACACCGAAACGGCATCGATGCAGCACTTGATATTGTCAAGCAGCGCGCCAAAGATGCGCCGGTTTACATCAGTTTTGATATCGATGGATTAGACCCTGCATTCGCCCCCGGCACTGGCACGCCGGTGCCAGGCGGATTAAATTCATGGCAAGGGCTGGAGTTTATACGTGGGCTTAAGACTCTCAACTTGATCGGGATGGATGTTGTGGAGGTCTCACCGCCATTCGACCACGCCGAAATCACCGCACTTGCCGCGGCACATATCGCCCATGACTGGCTATGTCTGCTCGCTGCACAAGCCGGTGCACAAGAAAGCCCAGTTGGGCGAATATAGGTTAAACGATGAAAATTGGCATATTGCAGACAGGGCGTTCGCCGGAATCAATTCGCGACAAGCATGGCGACTATAATGAATTTTTCGAACGCTATTTGAGTGGCCGTAGGTTTTCATTTGAAAATTATGAGGTGCTTGAGGGCGAACTGCCTCAAAGCCCTCAGGATGCACAGGGCTGGTTGATTACGGGGTCAAGATTTGGCGTCTATGAGGGTCACGCCTGGATCAAGCCGCTCGAAACCTTTCTACAAGACACTTTTAAAGCGGGTGTGCCCATATTCGGCGTTTGTTTCGGACATCAAATTTTAGCTCAAGCGCTTGGCGGTAGGGTCGAAAAATTCACCGGCGGCTGGTCAGTAGGGACAACGGTCTATGAAAGTTCGGAGTTGGGCAAACATAGTTTAATCGCGTGGCACCAGGACCAAGTTGTTGAACGCCCCGAAATGGCCAAGAGAATCGCATCTTCTTCTTGTTGCGAGAATGCCCTGCTGGCATACGGGGATAAGGCCCTCACCGTTCAGGCTCACCCCGAATTCTCGCCTGAGTTCTTCAAAGACCTGCTTGAAGCACGAGGTGATATCTTACCCCGAGATGTTTACAACCAAGCGCTCGCCGCCACAGACGCGCGGCTCACCCGGGACACGTTCGCAGACGTGGTCGAAGCATTCTTTAAAAAACCGCGTTAGATGGCGCAACATAGCCCGCCAACTCTTTGCAAAGGACCAAATTAGATGGACCATGCGCCAACATACTATGCGGCGACCGCAAAAAACCGCGTAGATTACCCAAGTCTTGAAACGGATATCGAGGCCGATGTGGTCATTATCGGAGGCGGGTTTACCGGTGTCGCGACTGCAGTTGAATTGGCCGAACGCGGGCTTGATGTCGTTTTGTGCGAAGCAAATAAAATTGGATGGGGCGCAACGGGTCGAAATGGTGGACAGATTACCGGCAGCCTTTCGGGCGAAAAGGCCATGGCGCGCGAATTTCGCCGCACGATCGGCGACAAAGCTGCTGATTATGTTTGGAACATTCGCTGGCGCGGCCATGACATCATTCGCGAACGGGTCAAAAAATATAATATCGATTGCGACCTGGTGTTTGGCCATCTCCAAACCGCGTTGACGCAAGCCCAATTGGCCGAACTCAATGCCACATATGCGCAAGGCTGCACCAAAGGCATGGCCGATGATCTGGAATTGGTGCCAAAAGAAAAAATCGGTGATTATCTGGAAACTGATATTTATCAGGGTGGGCTCTTAAACCGTCGCAATATGCATGTGCATGCGCTGGATCTATGTTTTGGGCAAGCGCAAGTGGTGCGCAAATTGGGGGGGCGGATTTTTGAAAACAGCGAAGTTACACATATAGAACATGGAGAGCGCCCGCTTGTACGCACAAAAACCGGTTCGGTGCGTGCGCAAAAAATTCTCCTGGCCGGAAATGCCTATCACCTGCTTGAGCGCAAAAAACTGAACGGCAAACTGTTCCCGGCTTCCTTGGCCAATATGGCGACCGAGCCCCTGTCGCAATCAGATGCAGATGCCATCAATCCACACCGGCTTGCCGTATATGATAGCCGATTTGTGCTCGATTATTATCGCTTAACTGCTGACTACCGCCTGATGTTTGGCGGCGGCACGAATTATTCTGGTGTCGATACCCCCGACGTTGCTCGACAATTGATACCGGCCCTTGAACGCACCTTTCCGCGCCTTAAAGGAATTAAGGCCGAATTTTGCTGGTCCGGACTGGACGGCATTACCCTTAATCGCATTCCGCAAGTTGGCCGCATAAACGACAATGTGTTTTATGTTCAAGGCTACAGCGGGCACGGCATAGCACTCAGTCATATTCTTGGTGAGATCACCGCACAATGTATGGCAGGTGATGGCTCAGAATTTGAGATTTTTGAGAATGTGAACCATTGGCACTTGCCACTAAATCGCAAGTTAGGCAGCCTGTTAATTGCAATCGGGATGTTGTACTACAAAATTAAAGATAAGTTGGAGAAATACCCGTGACCTGAGCCCCAACTCTCCGCCATACATTTGGAGGATTGGTCGGTTTGTATTTGGCCTTATGCGGCCCGTTTTTAAGGCATCATTTTTGTTGAGAATGCGTTGGAAGTGGTCCTGCCCAGTGAGACATGTGATCTTCTCAACGCTGAATAGTCAAAGCTGAGCATTCCTATCTCGCCAAAGTCAGTCACTTTGCAAGGAACGTGTCCGAACAGTGTCCTTTTCGTTTTCTTCGTCCGCAGCGCAGACGGCTGAGCGCATTTAAGCGAACGACCGCTTGCAACCCTCGCTGTAAGGCGCAAATCTCAAATGTATGGTTTGTTGTCCACTGCGCTGACTGTAAAGCGCGCAACTCGGTACCCTATTTTGGTCCAAATGTGACCATTGGTCCAAATCAAATGACATTCAAGAAAGGGGAAGTGGCGCACCGGGGAAGATTCGAACTCCCGACCCCTAGATTCGTAGTCTAGTGCTCTATCCAGCTGAGCTACCGGTGCTTAAATCAACGGACCAAATCGTTCCATCAATCAACAGCGCAAAGCCATATACTGGCTTTGAAATGAATGCAAGACCTCCCGCAACAACTTTTTTGCAAGATTGTCATTTTGTGGGCAAATAGCCCGGATTACCGGGGCAAAGAAATTTCAAATTTCGTGCCTTTTTGGACATCCACATAAGCAAGTGTGCCCCCATGCGCCTCGGCAAGTTCTTTGGCAATCGCCAAGCCCAGCCCGGTGCCACCGGCACGGCCCGATCCTTCAAAAGCGCGGAACAGATTGTCCTTGGCACGAGGTGACAGCCCTGGCCCATTATCCTCCACTGTCAGACGAAGCTGATCGGGCGTGGTTTCCAATTCGACGGCAACCCACGGCCTTTCGCCATCCTGACGGTGCTGCACTTCCAGTGCCTCGCGCGCATTTTTGAACAGGTTGGTGAACACCCGTGCAATCTGATCCGGATCCACCCGAATTATGACATTGTCCGGCACCTGGTTGCGCCAATCAATTTCGGGGTGCATGCGCACTGCAGCCTCTGTCGCAGATTCGTCCAGCAAAGCCCGCAGATCTACACGTTCAAATTTCGGGGGCACTGCCTTGTGGCGCCCATAATCCAAAACCGACTGGCAAAAATTGATCGCCCGGTCGAGGGTGTTGACCAATCTTGGCGCTAGCCGTTGCACATGTGGGTCATCCAAATTGGCCACTTGATCTGAAAGCAACTGGGCTGCGCCCAGTGTGTTGCGCAGATCATGATTAATCTTGGCCACGGCCAAGCCCAAATCCGCCAAATGCTGCTTTTGCTTGAGCAAGGTGAAGATATTGGTTTCCATGGCGGCCAGCTCGCGCTCAGCTACACCCACCTCGTCTCGGCGATCTGAGGGCACAATGATTTTGTTGGCATCATCGGGATTTTGGCGGAAGGCCACCATATTGGAGGTGAGGCGCGAAATTGGCCGTACCAGAAGACCGTTCAGGAACAAGAAAATGGCAAAAGACGTAAAGCTGGCCACCAACAGCGAGAGCCAGAAAATATTGCGGGAATATATCAGCAACTCCTGACGCAGCAGAGCCTCATTGATCAACACCTCAACCACGACATCCTGACTGTCCATGGGCACCCCAATAACGCGCATGGTGCGGTTGGAGCCAAAAAACAGGATTTCCAGCGCGCCAGCAATCAGATCAAGCGGCGCCCGTTCGCGGGTATCCGCGGCATAGGCGGCAACAGGCATGGGCACATCCGGGCGTTCTATAAGCTGCGATTGTCCTTCAGTGCGCACCACCAATGCCTCAGCTTCTGCCGAACTTAACAGCTTGCCGATCATTGTCGGGGTCAAATCCATCGTGTCGGGCACGGTTTCAATCACCTGAGCGGCCACGCCCGCAATATGCACGCGATCATCCATCCAATTGATGCGGAAATTGGCCACTGACGGCAAGTAGATCAGCACCTCCACCACCATAATCATGGCGATGATCATGGTAATCAGCTTCATCGACAGGCCAAAAATAACCCGTTTTGGTGCGTCTGGTATGTCGTTCGCCATATATGCCTTTGCAGCCCGTTCCGATCAGCCCAGCATCCGATTGAATTGCAGCAAGAACCGCAAGACCGGATGATCAACCTTGTCTTTATAGAACTCCACCGCGATGCGCTTTGCAATCTCGAATTGCGTGGGATAGGGCGACACCATTTTGGTGAAGGCACCGATCTTCATTTTGTTGGCCACGGCCAGCGCATAGATATTGATCAGTTCCCCGGCATTCTTTCCCACGGCCCCGGCGCCCAAGATCTTACCGGATGGGGTGGTGATCACTTTCAGCAGCCCCTCTTCCACATGTTCGGCGCGGGCGCGATCATTTTCAGCAAAACTCCATCGCAAAACCCTGAATTTGTCACCATACTTCTCTCGCGCGTCGGCTTCGGTGAGCCCTACATTGGCAATCTCAGGGTCGGTATAAGTCGCCCAGGGAATGATGGTGGTATCGTTTTTGATCGGCAGACGGAAGAGCGCGTTGCGCACCACCAAGCCGCCATGATAACCCGCCACATGGGTGAATTGCAGACCACCGGCAACATCGCCGATGGCATAGACCCGCTTGTTTGAGGTTTTCAACGATGAGTTGACCTTGATGCCCTTCGCGTCATGTTCAATTTTTGCCTTCTCCAGCGCCAACGCCTCAATATTGGGTTTGCGCCCGGCGGCCAGCAAGAGGTGCGAGCCAGAGATTTCCTCAGTTTCTCCACTTTCTTTTTCAATCGTGACGACGATGTTTTTGCCCTTAGGTGCGACCTGGGTCACTTTCACGCCCTGACATATTTCGACCCCCTCACGACGCACCTGTTTAAGTGCAATCTGGGTCAATTCCGGATCGTCCTTGGCCAACGGTTTTTGCATCTCCAGAACGGTGACTTCGGCGCCCAACCGGCGATGGGCCTGGGCCAACTCCATACCGATGGGGCCGCCGCCCACAACGATCAGATGCTGCGGCTTGCGGGTGAGGTTAAATATGGTTTCATTGGTGTAATATTCCACATCACTCAACCCCGGAATGGGGGGGGACATGGGTCGCGACCCGGTGGCGATCACAAAACGCCGTGCCTTGATGGCCTGTTCACCCACAATTACGGTCTTTGCATCCGTAAACTTCGCCTCACCCTGCAGCACTGTTGCGCCCAAGCCTTCAAACCGCTCCACCGAATCATGAGGTGCTATGTCTGCGATCACCCCATGCACATGTTCATGCACACGGCCAAAATTGATTTTGGGGTCTTCGGCAGCAATGCCGAATTTTGTGGCTGTGCGCATATGCTGTGCGCGTTTGGCCGAGGCGATAAGCGACTTGGACGGCACGCAACCGTAATTGAGGCAATCGCCACCCATTTTATCCCGCTCCACCAGCACCACACTGGCCCCAAGCGAGAGCGCTGCGGCGGCGACGGTAAGTCCGCCGGAGCCGCCGCCCATTACACATAGATCTGGTTGAAGTATTTTAGCCATGAATAATCTGTCCTCGCACAGGGTGCGTTTGGGTCATCATTTATTATGCTGCCGGTTTACGCAAGCGTTTGATGATGGTGGGGATCAGCGCTGCCACGCCCAAGGCACCCAGCGCAATCAAAAGGTCTGTGGTGACAATATTGCCCAACTTTAGAGAAATGCCACACGGCGTGTTCCCGGCTGCAACACACGCCTCATAAGCGTCCGCTTGCGCTCGCACAATCGAATCAAGCCCCTCGCCGGCGTAGGAATAAGCAAAGCTCCCCGGCGCGATGCCGACGAAAGTGGTCCAGAAGAAAATGCGGAAAGGCACACCCAAAATACCGGGCACAATATTGACCAAAGTGAATGGAAAAACGGGTGTTAAGCGCAAGAACAACATATAGTTCACGGCATCCTGCTGAAATCCAGCACGCATTTTTTGGATATAGCCGCGCGCGTTTTCCCGCATATGCTCGCCCAATGATGTCTTGGCGATGAAGAACAGCACAGAAGCCCCAACAGTCGCCGCAAAGATGGTAGCAAGCCCTGCCACCCACCAGCCCAGCAACAGGCCACCAGAGACAGTGAGCACCCAGGCAGCGGGGAACGACAGCGCCACGGCAAGGGCATAAAAGGCCATATAGATCAGCACGGCGGCCAACAGATAGTCACCGACGAATGCGGTCAGGCGTGTATAATTTTGCACCAACGCTTCAACTGAAATCCATTTATAGCTGCCGGTGACATATAAAACGACAACAATCATCACCAACAACGCAGGCGGCAGCCAGCGCTTGAGCAGTGATCGATTGGTCTGGTTGAGCAAAGCCATAAATGATCCTATCTGTTTCCGATGCGATCAAACTAACCACTTGTGGCGCATGGACCCAAGTAAAATATAATGACAGCATGATCACTCAGAGGTGAGCACCACGTGTGAAACACGAGCTGCAAAAATTGCGTATGCGCGGGACGGTTTTGATTGACTTCAAAGGCACGATTGCCTATAAGCCAGCCCAACTCGACCATTTTTGATGGTGCGGTTGGCTTTGTTTTGGCAAAAACAGAAGCGAGACGCGCCCGCTGGTCAATCAAGAATTAAACAGTATAGAGGAACCGTGTCCTTTAAGATGCGGTCTTGAAGAGCAATGAAGCGTACATTTCAGCCAAGCAATCTTGTTCGCACACGCCGTCACGGTTTCCGCGCACGTATGGCCACTAAAAACGGCCGCAAAATCTTGAATGCACGTCGCGCACGTGGCCGCAAGCGTTTGTCAGCTTAAGTGACGGTTTGGACACGTTACGGGTCCGAATAGCGAGATGACGACGATGCGCCAGTTGAAAAAAAGGGCGCAATTTTTGAAAGCCGCGCGGGGACGCAAAATTGTCCGGCGCGGCTTTGTGCTGCAAGCGGTTGCGCACAATGAGGATTGCGAGCTGGGTCCTGCCATCGGCTACACGGTGACCAAACGGGTAGGCAACGCGCCGCAACGCAACCGGGTTAAACGTCGGCTTCGCGCACTGGCCCGGGAATTTGCTGAAAAATTCGACCCAAATTTCAACTATGTGTTGATTGGACGGCAAGAAGCGTTACATGAACCCTTTAGTGAACTTAAAAAAAGCCTGATACGGGCGCTTGAAAAGATACATGTGGATAGAAGCGCTGCTTCGCATGCAAAAGATCGGAAGTCAAAATCATGAATGAAGGCCGCAATTACGTCCTGGCAATCGGATTGTCGATTTTGGTGTTGGTGGGTTGGCAATATTTTGTCGCCGGGCCGCAATTGGAAAAAGCCCAACGTCAAGCTGAACTGGCTGCACAACAAGAGCAAGCCACATCCGACATCGCAGACCTGCCGACCCCTTCTGCCGATGGCTCACCAAATGAGGCTGTTGTCTCGACGACCGGCATTGTTGGCAGCCGAGAAGACGTGATCGCCCAGGGCCAACGCGTTAAGATTTCTACCGACGCGCTGACAGGCTCAATTAATCTGACCGGCGGCCGGATCGACGATTTGCGGTTGAAGCGCTATCACGAGACCGTGGACGAAAGCAGCCCGATCATCACGCTATTGTCCCCAGAGGGCACACCAAAGCCTTATTTTGTGGAACAGGGCTGGGTGAGCGCCACGGGTTCAACAGCCAATTTGCCCAAGGCAAACACCCAATGGCAGGTTGTCGGCAACGACACGCTTTCGGTTAGTGCGCCTGTGACCCTGCAATATGATAATGGCAATGGGCAGGTGTTCAAACGCACCTACAGTGTGGATGAAAACTATCTCTTCACCGTCACCCAAACAGTGCAGAACAATGGTAGCGGCGATATTGCGCTGTTCCCCTATTCGCGTGTTACACGGCAGGAAACGCCTGCAACCTCTGGCTTCTTTATCTTGCATGAAGGACCGATCGGGGTGCTTGGCGACAATAACCTTGTCGAGCTCTCTTATGGCGATCTGGCAGAAGAGTCCCGTAAAGATTACTCCTCCAATGGCGGCTGGCTTGGCTTTACCGATAAATATTGGGCCACCGCGGTTGTGCCGACCCCAAATACTTCTGTGAACGCCCGTTTCTCTTATGGCAACGGCAATGCGCGGCCAACCTATAAATCCAGCTTCGTGGCTCAGGACCCTGTTGTGATCGGCGCCAATCAAAGCGGCAGCTTTGAAAGCTATGTGTTTGCCGGTGCGAAGGTTGAGAACCACATCGACAATTACGAGAAAAATCTCGGGATTGATCGGTTTGAACTGTTGATCGACTGGGGCTGGTTCCACTTTATCACCAAGCCATTGTTCTATCTGATCCGCTTCCTGAACGAAGTGTTGGGCAATTTCGGTTTGGCTATTCTGGCCGTAACCGTGTTGATCAAAATCGCCTTCTTCTGGTTTGCCAACAAATCATATGCCTCGATGGCAGCCATGAAAAAAGTGCAGCCAGAGATGAAGGAAATCCAGGAACGGCATAAAGAAGATCGCATGCAGCAACAGCAAGCGATGATGGAACTCTATAAGCGCGAAAAGATCAACCCGATGTCGGGCTGTTGGCCGGTATTGATTCAGATCCCTGTGTTCTTCTCGCTCTATAAAGTGCTGTTTGTGACCATTGAAATGCGGCACGCGCCCTTCTTTGGCTGGATTCAGGATTTGGCGGCACCAGACCCCACCACCGTGTTCAACCTGTTTGGTCTGTTGCCTTATGACCCAACAGTTCTGCCGGTTATTGGTGGCTTTCTGGCGTTGGGCGCCTGGCCGTTGATCATGGGTATCACCATGTTTGTGCAAATGCGCCTGAACCCGCCACCAGCAGACCCGACCCAAGCGGCGATCTTTGCTTGGATGCCTGTGATCTTTACGTTCATGCTGGCAGGTTTCCCCGCTGGTTTGGTGATCTACTGGGCATGGAACAACTTCCTGTCGATCCTGCAGCAATATGTGATTATGCGGCGGCATGGTGTTGAGGTGGATTTGTTTGGCAATATTGCCGCCACCTTCAAACGCAAAAAACCGGCCGAAGTTGAAGAAGAAGCCAAATAAGCTTCATGAATAGAGGCGGCGCATTAACGCCGCCTCTTCTTTTTTGTACCTTGCTGATTTATCAAGGGTGCAACATCAAACTATTTGCGGGGCAATATGACTGAGTTCTCTCCAGCAGAATTGGAAGCAGGTCGCCTGCTATTTGCACGGCCTTGGGACTTTGTGAAAGGCTGTGTGCGCATCGATGATTTGCCCCCAACCGACCGCACAGAGATCGCCTTTGCTGGCCGATCGAATGTCGGCAAATCCTCTTTGATCAATGCGTTGACGGGACGGGTCAATCTGGCCCGCACCTCCAACACCCCTGGACGCACGCAAGAGCTGAATATTTTTGAAGCCAATGATGCGCCGCTGCGCATTGTAGATATGCCTGGCTATGGATTTGCCAAAGCGCCGAAAAAGACGGTGGAGACTTGGACCAGACTTATACACGCCTATTTGCAGGGCCGTCCGAACTTGCGGCGTGTTTTTGTGTTGATTGATGGGCGGCACGGGCCAAAGCCTGCGGATGAAACGGTGATGAATGAATTGGACAGCGCGGCCGTTTCTTATCAAATCGTGCTGACCAAAGCCGACAAACCAAAGGCTGGCGAGCTTGAAAAGATTGTGGCCAAGACCGATCAGATCATTGCCAAGCACGGCGCCGCTCACCCAGAAATGCTGATCACGTCCTCAGAAAAGAAGGACGGCATTGACGGTTTGCGCGCCGTGATCGCGCAATTGCTGGCGACTTAAAAACACCTCGTCCAATTTCGCGCCAACTAAAGAACCGTCATTTTGGATGGCCGCGCTTGGACTTGATGGTCTTTCACAAATCGAGCCATGTCGTCAGCTGCCATAGGGTGCCCGAACAAAAAGCCTTGGAAAGCATCACAGCCCAGAAGACGCAGGATGCGCACTTGGTCTTCCTGCTCGATCCCTTCAGCCAATACTTCGATATTGAGCGATTTACCCATATCAATGATGGATTTGATCAAGCGGCGTTGTTCCGCTGATTCGGTGAGTGGGGCCACAAACTGCCGATCAATTTTGATCCGCTTGGGATGAAGCCGCAACAAGCCAACGATTGACGCATGACCGGTACCAAAATCGTCGATATCGATATCAATACCCATATCCTGAATGCGTGCCAAATTCTCATCGACAATCTTTTTGGATTCGTCGAGGAAGATCGTCTCAACCAACTCAAACGTCAGCTGACCGGGCTTGATGTCAAACTGGGACAAAGACATGATCAAGTCTTCGTGTTCCAACCGACTTGACGACACATTGACCGACGCATTGGGCACATGGATACCGGCGGCCTCCCAGGCGGCCATGTCGTCCAACACACGCTGCAATATGATTTCGTCGAGCTTGTCCATCACATTAAGGTCGTCAGCAGCATCCATAAACTCGACGGGCGAAAGCACCCCTCGCTCAGGATGTTGCCAGCGTGCAAGCGCCTCTACGCCAATAATGCTCAATGAATGCGCATCAAATTGCGGTTGATAGTGAGGTACAAACTGCGATTGTTCGATTCCTTGTAGAATCTCCTCCGACAGCTCTCGCGTGCGCAAAATACTTGTATGCAATTCGTCGGTGAAAAAGGAACAACAGTTACGTCCATCCTGTTTCGCGCGATAGAGCGCAATGTCAGAGCGCACAAGCAAGTGAGAATACTCAATCGCGTTGTCCGGCGTGCAGGCGACCCCCACACTGGCGCCAAAACGGCAAACTTGACCTTCAAAATTTAGCGGCTGGTTCGCGGCGTCGATAATCCGTTGGGCCAGTTTTTCCAGCACGTCAAGTCGGCCATCGCATGGCATGACAAGCACAAACTCATCACCACCCACACGACCAATGAAACCATCTCTCGGTGCATTCGCACGCAAAGCGTTGGCAAAATGACAAAGGGTAGCATCACCTGCTCTATGCCCCAGTGTATCATTGATTTGCTTGAAGCGATCGAGATCGATGGACAAGATGGCCAGCCCTATGCCCTCTTCAGCGTTTTCTTGCATCATGCGCAGATGCTGGTCGAGCAAGCGTCGGTTGGGAAGCCCAGTTAGCTCATCATGCATGGCCAAATGTTCGATTTGCTGATGGGCAGACTTTAGCTCTTTATTTTGTCCTTCTGCCAACTTCTTGGCTTCAAGAAGCGCATTTTTCATTTCCACTTCTTCAGTAACATCCCAATTCACGCCGACCATTTTGGGGTCTTCCCCTTCAGCGTGATAGTAAGAGCATCGCGACTGCAAATAGCGCACCTCGCCTTTTGGTGTGATGATACGAAATTGAGAATTTACGTTACCTTTGGTGGCAATAGCCGTTTGAAATTGTCTTTTCGCCAATTCGCGATCTTCGGGGTGCAATGCCCCCTCCCAATCCGCGGCACTTCTGGCATAGATCACTTCTTCACACCCAAACAGCTCATTCGTCCGGTCATCCCATAGATTTACACCAGTGCGCAAATTCGTTTCCCATACACCAATCGCCGAAGCTGAAAGCGCAACGCGCAACCGCTCATGCACTAATTCCAACTGCTTTTCCCGAGCAGCCAAGGCCTTATTCTGCTTGCCGCGCAACCGCATCAAATGCGCGCTGTATAGCAAGGGAAGCAAGACAATCAGGAAGGCAACGCTCAGAAACGCCCGCAATTGCCATACATTAGGCGCAGTTGCCGCCCACCCATTTTTAGGGATCGCCAGTAGGGACCAACTGCCATTAGGCAAAGTAACCTGAACGGACACTGGATTTTTTTGTGGCATGTCTTGGTCGCCGAAAAAAATACTCCCAACATCGCCCAGCCCATCGTGGCCACGCAACGCCACATCCAGTTTGAGATCCTCATCAAGCAATCCGCTTGCCTCATAGAGCCGCTCTTCATCAATAACTGCGGATACAATGCCCCAAAACTTTTTGCCCCCGGTGAAATCGTTTAAAAAAACCGGGTAGCGTCCAATAAAGCCGCGCCCCCCTTGCACCAAGTCCACCGGCCCGGCCAGCACAAGTTCACTAGTATCACGCGCGCGTAAGGCAGCATCGCGCTGGGCCTCGTGTTCACGATAGTTCAGTCCAATCACGGCCTCGTTGCCGACAAAAGGATATATCATCTGGACTACGAGGTCGGGTGCCCCGGCAAGCACATGTAATTGTTCGGAATCGTCAAACAGCGCGCGCGCCAGAAAGGAGAACCGCACCTGCCCCATATCTGGTTCCGACGCGATGACACCCACCAGCCCTTTTACCAGTTGTAGGTTGGCATTAATGGTCTGCTCAAGCTCAGCGCGCAATATGCTAGCGCTTGCCAAAACTTCATTGCGCTGTTCCTGGACGTATAGGCGATTGCGTTGATCTTCTACAAAAACCCAGAAAAATATAAAAAAAACCACACAAATCAGGGCTGGCAAATTAGTCATATGCCAGAAGGATTGCCGCCAGAAGGCGCTATTTTGCCCCCGTTTAAACACTAATAAATCTGCCCTTTGATCAAAGTCTGATCAGAATAGGTACGGGATGCTTAAATTTTGATTATTTTTGAATCGATTTGCTCGAATTTTCCCGGAAAAACCTGACAAACAACTCCCCCAGCAAAGCTGAGGATGATGGATCGGCCAATGAGGCCAGCGCTTGATCCGCATCATCTGGGTCAAACACAACCCCTTTGCGCTTGGTGAAAAGCGTGCGCGAGAAAGAATCACTAAATTCGGGATGCGGCTGCACGCTGATGGCTGGACCATCAGGATAGAAAAGGCCTGCATTGGGCGTAAAATCGCTTCTGGCGATAATTTCGGCTTGGGCAGGTGGACTTAAAACCTGATCTTGGTGGGAAGCCGTGATATGCACGTCTTGCGCCTCAACGCCAAAAATCTCAGGCAAGTTTTCGAGCCGATAAGCATGGCGCCCCAAACCCCAGCCTTTTTCAGATTTACCCGCATGGCCACCCAACGCTTCCGCCATTATTTGATGGCCAAAGCAAATGCCAACCATGGGGATATGCTGTTCATACGCGGCGCGGATGAAGGTTTTAAGCGGATCGATCCATGGCAACGGATCATAGACACCGTGGGAACTGCCAGTGATCAACAGCGCCTCCACATCATCGAGCGGCGGCAGTGGTTCATTTTCCACCACGCTGATCACCCGGAAATCAAATTCGCCACCGGCTTGCTTCAGCATGATCTGCATCATTTCACCGTAGGTCGGAAACGCCTCGCGCAACGGCTCGGGCACAAGGCCGGTTTGCAAAATGGTGATTTTCATAATAGCTACCTTGACGTGATCTCCGCATCTAAGACTATTGACTTTTGCATGGCAAGAGGGGTTTTAAGGTCTGGACAAAGCGGGGCGAACCTGCACGATAGTGACAATCCCATCATCAAGGAAACGCCAAAATTCATGACGCGCGAAACTAGACCTGACAAAACAGAAGAAGCTGCCATTCTCGCCCAGGCTCTGCCCTATATGCTGCGCTATGATGATCGCGTGGTGGTGGTAAAATATGGCGGCCATGCCATGGGTGATGATCAACTGGCCCGGGCCTTTGCGCGCGATATTGTGTTGCTGCGTCAGTCCGGTGTACACCCGATTGTGGTGCATGGGGGCGGGCCGCAGATCGGCAAGATGCTGGAGCGGCTGAACATTCAATCTGAATTCAAAGATGGCTTGCGGGTGACCGACCAAGCAACTGTGGATGTGGTGGAAATGGTGCTGGCTGGTGCCATCAACAAGCAGATCGTGACGGCCATCACACAAGAAGGCGGACGCGCCATCGGTCTTTGTGGCAAGGATGCCAACATGGTCACCGCCAAAAAACTGCGCCGGACCAAAATGGATCCGGACAGCAATATTGAGCGCATTGTTGATCTGGGTTTTGTAGGTGAGCCCAGCGAGGTGAAGCCGGAAATTTTGCACCGCTTGATCTCCGAAGAGATCATCCCCGTGATCGCCCCAATTGCCGCAGGTGAAAAGGGCGACACCTTCAACATCAATGCGGATACATTTGCCGGCGCTATCGCCTCGGCTATGGACGCAAAGCGCTTCTTGCTGCTGACCGATGTTGAGGGGGTTTTGGGCGCTGATGGCGAACTGATCACCGATATGGATGTGGATGATGCCCGCAAACTGATCGAGGATGGTGTGGCCAAGGGCGGGATGATCCCGAAATTGGAAACGGCCATTTCTGCTGCGGAGAATGGTGTGGAAGCGGTGGTGATTGTGAATGGCAAAACCGAACATGCGGTGCTATTGGAGTTGTTTACCGAGCATGGTGCCGGTAGCCTGATTCACAAGAACAAAGATGAGGCCGCTCTTTAATGCCCCTTTCGCATGTCGACTGCTGGATTTTTGATCTCGACAACACACTTTACCCGCGCACATGCCGCCTGTTTGATCAGGTCGACAAGCTGATTACCGCCTATGTGGTGGACGTGACGGGTTATGAATGGGCCGACGCGCGCAAGCTGCAAAAAGAGTTTTTCGCTGAATATGGCACCACCTTGAATGGGCTAATGGCCACCCGCAATGTGGACCCGCACCATTATTTGGAAAGGGTGCATGATATTGATTATACGCCGGTGGCCCCTAACCCCGGTTTGATGGATGCCATTCGCGCCCTGCCCGGCCGTAAGATTATCTTCACCAATGCCGATCGTGGCCACGCTCAAAATGTGCTGAAGCGTTTGGGCGGTGAAGATGTGTTTGAAGATATTTTCGATATTATCCAGGCCGAATTTGAGCCCAAGCCGCATAATCCTTCTTATGCGCGGTTTATGGACGCCCATGCGGTGGCCCCACAAAATGCGGCCTTCTTTGAGGATATGGAAGTCAATCTGAAGGTGCCGCACAGCTTGGGCATGCGCACCGTTCATGTGGTGCCTGGGGCCGATTTTGATGGCAGCGAACTGGAGCCCTTCGAATTGGAACGTAAAGACGATGAAGAGCATATTCATCATGTCACTGACAACCTGGGCGCTTTTTTGAGCCCTTTCGCCCGCACCGCTTAGCAGTTAAATCTTTTGAGATAGGTTTGCAGTGTTTGATGGGGCGCGAGGTTGAATTTCTCGCGTTCCAGATGCATCTGCTCAAATCGGTCCATACGAAAGTCGCGGAAGTCCTCCCGCGCGGTGCACCAGGCGGTCATCAGCCAGATCGGGCCAAAATTGGCAAGCGCCAGCGGATAGAGTTGGCGTTCGGTCACCTTGTCGTCCAGCGCCTTGTACGTGACCTGTAGAATACGTTTTTCATCAATTGCCCTGCGGGCCAACCGCAGTTCCCTTTGCGGCATGTTCATGCCTTGCGGCGGCACGACCATCAGATGTGGGCTATCCAATTTGTCTTGATGGCTTTGCGGCACCGCATCGCGGATTTTGGCGAGCGCTTCCTTAGCGGCGGCGGACATGTCTTTGTCGGCAATCAGGGCTAAGGTTTTCGCGCCCAAGGCCAGTGCTTCCAACTGCTCGAAGGTGAAGCTGAGGGGCGGCAGGTCAAATTCATCGCTCAGCATAAAGCCAACGCCAGGCTCTGACTCGATGGGCGCGCCCGAGCCAATCAAATGCGCCATATCGCGATAGACGGAACGTTTAGAAATCTCAAGTTTATCCGCAACCTGCTGTGCGGTGAGCGCGCCATTGGCAGTGCGCATGATCTGGATGATGCGAAAGAGACGTTCGGCGCGGCGCATAAAATTTGGTTTCACCTCAACATTGTGGCCATAAGGGTGGCAACAAGGGGATGCTAAATCGCTTTCCATCAACTGGAAAGGAAAAACAAATGTCACACGTTTTTGAACTGGTCAGCTTCACTGTAAAGAACGGAGATAATGCGCTCGCTAAGCGGCGCGAGGCAATGGAACACGCCAAGAAGCTAAAGGGCTTTGTGCGCTACCACGCGTTGGTGAACACGGAAGACAATAAACATTTTGCCGATTTGGTGGAATGGGCCAGCCTGGAAGATGCACAAGCTGCAGCAGAAAAAGTCATGACGTTACCCGCCTTCCAAGGCATGATGGCAGAAATTGACAGTGTTGAAAGCATGAAGCACTTCAACATCGACAAGATTGCTGAATAACGGGAAAGCCCGGCTAAGGCCGGGCTTTTTTTCTTTATTCAACCCGATCGCAGCCTTCATCCGTGATCTGCGGCAAATTGTAGAACTCGCGCACAATGCACCACGCTTCCTCTGCCGTGTCGACGGTATCAAACAGATCGAGATCGCCGGGCGAGATGGTCCCCTCTTCTGCCAAGGCTTCCAGATTGATGACGCGGGACCAGAACTCCTTGCCAAACAGCAGCACCGGCACACGCTCCATGCGGCCAGTTTGAATCAAGGTGAGCGCTTCAAAAAATTCATCCATCGTGCCAAAGCCACCGGGGAACACAGCGATCACCCGCGCGCGCAGCAGAAAGTGGATTTTGCGTGTGGCGAAATAGTGAAAGTTGAAGCACAGATCTGGCGTGACATAAGTGTTGGGCGCCTGTTCATGGGGCAAGACGATGTTGAGCCCGATATTGGGCGCGCCCACTTCCACGGCGCCTTTGCTGCCCGCTTCCATTACGCCGGGGCCGCCGCCGGTGACGACGACATATTCTTTATAATCCAACGTTTCGGATGTGAGCGAAGCCAGCCGCGCAAATTTGCGGGCTTCCTCATAATATTTTGAGTTCTTCTCCAAATTCTTCTTCTGGATGTCATTCTTTGCGGCCCAGGCTTCCGCCCCTGGCGCGGGCAAGCGCGCGCCACCAAACAACACAACCGTGGAGTTGATCCCCCGCTCGGTGAGCCATAATTCCGGTTTCAGAATTTCGAGCTGCAAACGTATGGGCCGCGTTTCTTCGGCGGTCATAAATTCTTCGTCTGAGAAGGCCAGCTTATAGGCAGCAGATTCGGTTTGCAGCGTGCGCGGCACCCGGCGTGCGACGTTGATATCTTCCTCAGATGTGCGAAGCGACGTGTGGTGCTGTCTGCGACGTCTAGCCATAAATTTCCCCTTTAAGGTGCATCGGTCTGTTTTATCTTTGCGCCTGAAGCGTTAAAGATGTTTTGGCTTGATTACGATTTTGCGACCATAGCGCGAAAAAGCGAGGTTGACAGGTGTCCCTTGCACGCTAATGTCGCGCCAAAGATATTGCCCACCGTCAAGGAGACCCGCACATGGATCGCACCGAACTGGCTCAAACCATTGATACCGCATTTGATAAACGCGACGAGATCACTTTTGCAACACAAGGTGTTGTGCGTGACGCTGTGAATGAAGCGCTTGAGCTGATGGACCAAGGCGAAGCCCGCGTGGCCGAGCAGAATGATCAGGGCGAATGGGTGGTCAATCAGTGGCTTAAAAAAGCTGTACTCCTATCGTTCCGCTTGAACGACATGGAAGTGATTGAGGGCGGCCCAGGTGGTGCCACATGGTGGGACAAAGTGCCCTCCAAATTTGCAGGATGGGGCGACAACAGGTTTCGCGATGCGGGCTTCCGCGCGGTACCGGGCGCGATTGTGCGCAAGTCTGCCCATATCGGCAAAAATGTGGTTTTGATGCCCTCTTTCGTCAATCTGGGCGCTTATGTTGATGATGGCTGCATGGTGGACACATGGGCCACTGTTGGCTCTTGCGCCCAAATCGGCAAGGGTGTGCACCTTTCAGGCGGCGTGGGCATTGGCGGCGTGTTGGAGCCGTTGCAGGCCGGCCCGGTGATTATTGAAGATGAATGCTTTATCGGCGCTCGGTCTGAGATTGTGGAAGGCGTGCGCGTGGGCAAAGGCTCCGTAATCTCCATGGGCGTCTATATTGGCCAATCCACCAAAATTGTGAACCGTGAAACCGGCGAAATTCATATGGGCGAAGTGCCGCCCTATTCTGTGGTGGTGTCCGGCTCTATGCCAGGCAAACCTTTCCCCGACGGCACGCCAGGCCCAAGCCTTTATTGCGCTGTGATTGTGAAGCAGGTGGACGAGAAAACCCGCTCCAAAACTTCTGTCAACGATTTGTTGCGGGAGGCGTAAGTGAGCCAGGCACTCGACCTTTTACGGGATTTGATCCGCTGCAAATCGGTGACCCCGGCCAATGATGGTGCGTTGGAACGTGTAAAAGAGTTTCTGACGCCATTGGGTTTTGAGTGCCAAATTCTCACATTTGAGGGCGATGGCTCTTATCCGGTGAAAAATCTGTTTGCCACCCGCAACCGAGGCGGACGGCATTTGCTGTTTGCCGGGCATACTGATGTGGTGCCAGTTGGCGACGAAGCCGCGTGGACCCACGATCCCTTTAGCGCCGAAGAGGTGGATGGCGAAATGTGGGGCCGGGGCGCGGTAGATATGAAAAGCGGCGTGGCCGCCTTTTGCGCCGCCCTGCCCGAACTTGTCGAAAGCGGCGAAGTGGATAAAGGCACGATTTCGCTGCTGATCACCGGCGATGAGGAAAGCGACGCGGTGAACGGCACCGTCAAGGCGCTGCAATGGGCAAAAGAGCAAGGCCATCAGTTTGACTTTGGGCTGGTGGGCGAACCCTCCAGCGCCGAGGAATTTGGCGATGTGGTGAAGATTGGCCGGCGTGGGTCGCTAAGCTTCACCATCACCGTGACCGGCGCGCAGGGTCATGTGGCCTATCCGCATAAGGCGAATAACCCGCTGCCCGTGCTGGCGAAAATCGCCGCTCAAGTGTCGGACGAACCGTTGGATGAGGGCAATGAGAATTTTCAGGCCAGCAATCTGGAACTGACCACGATTGATGTGGGCAACAAGGCGGGCAATGTGATCCCGGCCCGAGGCTCTTTGCAGGGCAATATACGGTTCAATGATTTGTGGGACGCCTTTAAGCTGGAATATTGGCTGGGGCAGCAAATTTTGAAAGTGCCTGCCAATGGATGCGATGTGGAGTTGAAAATACACCACCCCGTGTCACGGTCTTTTGTGTCGAATGACTCGGCAGATGTTGATTTGCTTATTGAAACAGTCACCAAGCACGCCAATATAACGCCTATCCGCTCAACTGGCGGCGGCACATCTGACGCCCGGTTTATTGCCGATTATTGCCCCGTGGCCGAATTTGGCCTGGTGGGCAAAGGCATGCACCAGGTCGACGAACGTGTGCCGATGGCCATGGTAGAGCGCCTTCAAGGCGTGTACACTGATTATGTACGCGCATTTTTAGAGCAAAAGAGCTGATATGAACAACCGTCCCTATCTGGAAGAAATGGTCGATGCCGCTCGGGGTATCTTTTCGCTAATTCGCGGTGAAACGGGCAAACTGGGCTATTTCAATTTCAGCCAGGCTGGACTGGTGGGTAGCTTTATTGCGGTCTTTATCGGCTTGATTTTGCAGGAATTATTCGCTGGCCCCGGCCCTGAAGGCTTGCAGGTGCCCGCTTGGGCCAATCTGCTAAGCTATACGATCCTTTATGCCACCCCCTATTTGGTGGCCTATGCGTTTTTGGGCATTATCGGTGAGCGCGAACGCATATTGGGCTATATGGTAGTCAACAATTGGGCGAGCTTTTTCTTCACCCTGATTATTGTTGCCATCTTTGTGTTCCAATTGTTGGCCACTGTCGGCTACTTCTTAATTGTTATCCTGACCCTCATCATATTCTGGCGCACGGCACGGGTGATTTTGGGCTTTAGCGTGCCGCAAACCATCATCTTTTTTGTCGCAACGATTATGGCGGTCCTGATGGCAGCGATGATCACGGTGAACATTATGTTCTCGGCGGCAGGTATTGATCCGGCAGCTTTCATCGATGCCCAGCAGCAAGGCTCAGGCGTCTAGCGGCGGATAGTCCACCCCGATCAGATAGAGCCCGTCGGGCGGCGACACAGGGCCACAGGCCGAGCGATCTGCCGCATCGAGCGCTGCGCGGAATTCTGCGGGCGTCCAACGGTGACGTCCAACTTCGACCAAAGAGCCCACCATGGAGCGCACTTGATTGTGCAAAAAGCTGCGGGCCGAGGCGAAAATATGGATCATGTCACCGCGCTGCTCCACATCCAGCCTGTCCAGCGTGCGGATGGGTGAGTTGGCCTGGCAGATTGAGGCGCGGAAGGTGGTGAAATCGTGTTGCCCCAAAATAAGCTGCGCCGCTTCGTGCATTTTTTCCGCATCCAGCGGGTGTGGCACATGCCAGACGCGGTTGCGCATAATGGCCGGTCGGGCTTTGCGGTTGAGAATGATAAATTCATAATGCCGCGCCAGCGCCGAAAACCGCGCTTCAAATGTCTCTGGCACCGCTTCATACGCGGTGATGACAATGGGATGCGGCTTGAGATGATGGTTCATCGCCTCGGAAATGCGATAGGGGTCCCACTCTTTGGAGAGATCGAGATGGATCACCTGCCCCGTGGCGTGGACGCCAGAATCTGTGCGGCCGGCGGCCTGTACTTTCACCCGCTCACCGGAGAATTTTTCGATCGCATTTTCCACCGCGTCCTGCACGCCCCTGCCATCGCGCTGGGATTGCCAGCCATGATAGGGCGTGCCGAAATATTCAACCGTGAGCTTATAGCGGGGCACTAGCGCGCCACCTTGCCTTTAAGTGAGCCGGGGCCGCGCAGGAAGGTTTTCACATCCATCGCGCCCTTGCCTTCACGTTGCACGGTGAGTGGCAAAATAGCGCCCTCGCCGCACGCGATGCGCATATCATCATCCAGCACCGTGCCGGGTGTGCCCTGGCCTTCGGTCAGACTGGATTTGATGATTTTGATGCGCACGGGCTTGTCATTGATCTCGATTTCAAACCACGCACCGGGAAAGGGCGACAGGCCGCGAATTTGGTTGTGGACCATTTCGGCAGGCTGGGTCCAATCGATCCGTGCTTCCTTTTTGTCTATCTTTTTGGCGTAGGTCACGCCCTCGCTGGCTTGCGGGGTGAAATCAAGGCTATCGCGCTCCAACGCCGAGAGCGCGCGGCCCATCATATCGGCCCCACGCACCATCATTTCATCGTGAAGTTCGCCTGCGGTCATGTTGGAGGAGATCGGGATTTCGTCGATCAGGCCGACATCGCCTGTGTCCAAGCCCTCATCCATTTGCATCACCATCATGCCGGTTTGCTTGTCGCCCGCCATGATCGCTCGCTGGATGGGCGCAGCGCCACGCCAGCGGGGCAGCAATGAGGCGTGGAGATTGAGGCAACCCTTAGCAGGCGCATCCAAAATCGCTTTGGGCAGCAGCAAGCCATAGGCCACCACGACGGCCACATCCGCGTCCAGCGCTTCAAAGGCTTCCACATCGGCAGGGTCTTTAAAATTAAGCGGCGTGCGCACTTCAATCCCGAAGCCTTCGGCCAGTTCATGCACCGGCGATTTCCGATCTTTTTTGCCGCGGCCTGCCGGGCGGGGCGGCTGGGTATAAACCGCCACCACATCATGGCCGCGCCCGATAATTTCGCTCAAGGTCGGCACGGCAATCTCCGGCGTGCCCATAAAAATGACCCGCATATTAGCCTGCCTTGCGTTTCGCGATTTTCTGGAATTTCTTGGTCACCCGCTCGCGCTTCAGCCGCGACAGATAATCGATAAACAATTTGCCATCCAGATGATCGATTTCGTGCTGCACGATGGTAGACAATAGCTCTTCGGCTTCCAACTCTTGCGGGTTGCCCTCTTCATCCAGATATTTCACACGCACTTTCACCGGGCGTTCCACATCCTCATAATATTCGGGAATGGACAGGCACCCTTCCTGATAGGTCCATGTGTCTTCGGAAGACCAGGTAATTTCCGGATTGATCATGGCGATGGGATTTGGCTCTTCCTCTTCTTTAGAGGGGTCCATCACGATCACCCGATGCAGCTCGCCAATTTGTGGCGCGGCCAAGCCCACGCCCGGCGCGTCATACATGGTGTCGAACATATCTTTGATCAGCGTTTTGATCTCGTCATTCACCGTGTCGACCGGCGCGGCGACCTTGCGCAAAACATCGTTCGGGATATGTAAAATGGGGCGGATGGTCATGGTCTAATTCTCTTGGTTCAGGTTTGGCTGCTTGGATAGGCCGATTAGCTGTTCGGGTCAAGAAATTCGGCACATTGCGGCCCTGCTCTTTTCACATATAAGCAGGCAAAGCCCCGCCTTAAAGCCATCCGCGCTTTATCGCGGCAAGGGCACACGAATCACGATATGTTCTTTTTATGAATGATGTTCTTTTTAATGCCTTTGGGCATGATTTCACAGCGTTGGAGCTGATCCTTGCGGGGGTTGGCTTATTGTTGGTGTTGGCGGTTGCGGCGCTGGTGGGCAGCTGGCGCGCCAGCCAGAAACGCGCGGTTGAGGCGGCGCGCATTGCCGAGCGCAATCAGGAAATGGAACGGCATCTGGCCGATCTGATGCGGGTGCAAAGCGAGATGACCGGGCGCATGCACACCATGTCAGAAATTTTTGGTAGCCGCACTTCGGATTTGGCCAAGGCTTTGACCGATCGGATTGACAGCGCCAGCCATCGCATGGGCCAAACGGTGAATGAATCCCGCACCAAGACCGAGGAAAGCCTCTCCAAATTGAATGAACGGCTGGCAGTGATTGATCGGGCGCAAGCCAATATTTCCGAGCTGTCGAACGAGATGGTGTCCTTGCGCGATATTCTGGCCAACAAGCAATCGCGCGGGGCGTTTGGCCAAGGGCGGATGGAAGCGATTATTTCCGATGGCTTGCCCTCCAGCTCCTTCCAGTTTCAAGCCACCCTTTCCAACAATTCGCGGCCCGATTGTTTGGTGCTGATGCCCAACAAGGCGCCCGATTTGGTGGTGGACGCAAAGTTTCCGCTGGAAAGCTGGCAGCGGATTAATGACGCGCAAGATGCGGTGGAACTGAAAGGCGCAATGACCCAGTTCCGCACCGACATGACCAAACATATAAAGGATATTTCGGAAAAATATCTGATTGCCGGGGAAACACAGGACACCGCCTTTATGTTTGTGCCCTCAGAGGCCATTTTTGCGGATATTCACGAGAAATTCGATGATCTGGTGCAAAAAGCTTTGCGGATGCGGGTGGTGATTGTGTCGCCCTCGCTTTTGATGCTGTCCATCCAGGTGATCCAGGCGCTGCTGCGCGACGTGAAAATGCGCGAACAGGCGCATATTATCCAACAGGAAGTCACCAATCTACTGGCCGATGTGGGCCGATTGTCTGACCGGGTGCACAAGCTGCAAAATCACTTCCAACAGGCCAACCGCGATGTGGAACAGATTTTGATTTCCACCGGCAAAGTCACCAAACGCGGCGAGCGGATTGAACAGCTTGAGTTTGAGGAACCGAAGGGAATGATTGAGGGGGATGGGTAGAGCGTATTGAAAACCAATCCTTCAGCATATCTTTTTGGTACTGATGGGAGCATCTCTGATCATTCAGGGAACTCGATCTTGTTTTCACTAGATCAGTTTGAGACCAAGATATGCAAAAAGGGGCATTGTTTTGTTTGCGGACAAGCACCAAATTCAAACTTCAACAATGAACATGTAATTCCTCGATGGCTGCAGCGGCTTTGTGGTTTGCAAAAAGAGACCCTAACTCTTCCAACAGGGAGCCACATAAAATACGGCACCTACAAAATATCGTGCTGCGGGTCGTGCAACTCACGCCTCGGAAACTATTACGAGAATCCAATCAGCAATATTTTATCTGGAGGTTTCGAAAAAACAAGAGATTATCTAATGTCGGAAGGCAAAGAAAAGCTGTGTTGTTGGCTTTCGCTTGTTTTCACAAAAGTGCATTTGAGGGACTTCAAGAATCGAATTTCTCCCGATTTGAGGGAAGATCACGAGGTAATTGGAGATAAACATTCACTAGGGGAACTCCATCATATTCACGCGTTGGCAAGAGCGGGCCTTTTCGGAATTAGCATTGATACTAAGATCTTCGGCTCGATAACGATTGTGCGGATTGATTATTCTGGTGAACCTACATTTGACTATTGCGACAACCTCTTGGGTCGCGGCATTCTGCTTAGAGTCAATGATCTCGCAATTATACATACATTTGATGATTGTGGCGCTGTAAGCTCAATGTTGGAACACCAGTTGGCTGCGTTAAACTCACCTTTATCTAAACTTCAACTTAGGGAGTTATATGCTAGACACTTGGCGGCAAATGCTCATATCAAGGAACGTCCCGAGTTCCTTACTAGAATCGACCCAACGAATGCCGAACCAATTATCTCTGCCAATATCCCTGAAGAACTGACGACGTACCCCTATAGTCCCACCATTTTCGGTCACTTCTTGGCGGGCTCTATTGGAAATCATGCAAGTTCCATAAGCATTGACGGTCAAACAGGCGGCGACGCGCTGGAACTAATCGAAACAGGTCATGTTTCATTTTTATTTGACGAGGATGGCAAATTTATTGCCCCATAATTCATTTCACCGTCGCGCTTGTTGAAGTTTCCGGGGGGTGAGACACCAATTCTTCTGCTCTTCGCGTTCGCAAATGGACCCCAAGATCAAGTCTTGGGGTGACGGCGGTGTGTGTTGATCGGCATGAGAAACCATATTGGCGCGCTCGGGCAGTGTCGTGTCATCTTATGTCTCGATCGCTTGCGTTTTGCCTCAGTGCATCACCCCACCCCAGCCCTCCCCGTCAAGGGGAGGGAGTTTGGTCGTGCCTTATGTCATCTGCCATTAGATAGAGCAACGAACACGTAACACGGCGTTTCTTCGACATTTGCTTAGGGAACCATCGCCCATTCCCGCACGTTTCCCTCCCACTGAAAGGAGTGCTAGATATGACTGATTTTAAAAAGGAATTTTGGAAACGTCTCTCTAATGTCAAATCTGGTCTGTTGGACGTGGACGGACGTTTGTTTCCGATGACGCCCAACCTGACGCCGGATGATGACGGGGCGATCTGGTTTATTACCTCGAAAGGCACAGATGCGGCCGATGCGGCGGAAGCGGGGAAAACCATTCGCTTTGCGCTTTCCGACAATAGTGCTGGTCTGCACGGCTATGTGAACGGGAAAGTTTCCACATCGCCCAACCAGGAAAAGCTGGAAGAAATCTGGAGCGTTGTGGCGTCTGCATGGTTTGAGGACGGCAAATATGATCCTGATCTGGTGTTGGTCAAGTTTGAGCCGCAGGATGGTGAGATCTGGTTGAGCACGGATAGCGGTGCTGTCTTCCTGTTCGAAACCATCAAGGCCAATTTGACCCATCATGAGCCGGATGTGGGCCAACGCGCCACGTTGGACTTTAAAAAGGCCGCATAAGTCTAACGAAAAAGCATTCAACTGTGCCGCCGGTGCTTTTGCATCTGGCGGCACATTTTTTGTGCACGCGACTACACCATCTCAGAGCTTTGACGGAACGCCCGGGGGCTTTGGCCCGTCCAGCGCTTGAAGGCACGGGAGAAGGCCGCTACATCTGAGAACCCAAGCAGATAGGCGATATCACCCACGCTGAGCTTTTGGCTTTTCAAATGCGACATGGCCATGGTGTGGCGCAGCTCTTCCAGCACGTCGCGATAGGATGCGTTCTCCTCTTTCAAGCGACGAAAGAGCGTTTGACGACTCATGCCCAACTGGGCGGCGATTTGGTCTGCCCCCGGATTGCCCAAATGTAAAAGCGGCAGAAGCGCCTGCTCCACTTGGCCGCGCACGCTTTTTTGTGTCGTTAACTTTGCCAAAAGCTGGTCGGCCCGTTCGGCCAGCAATTTGGACATATAGGCTGGGCTTTGCGCAACGGGCCAAGCGGCGACCTCCGGGTGCAGCTCCATTGCGTTCCACTTAGCTTCAAAATGTACGGGGCACTGGAATATGCGGGCATATTCATCCCTGTAAGACGGGGCCGGATGTGTGAAGTCCACCGACAGGATATGGGGTGAATCAAGAAATTGGCGTGGCCCGCACGTCAGCCGCGCAAAGGCATTTTCCACCAGTTCCGGTACATTTTGTGCGGGAGCCGCCCGATAAACCATGTAGAGGCGCCCGTCCTGCTGGGTCAGTTCAAAATGTGGGCTGCCCGCTGGATCATTGATCTCCATGGCCAGCCGCCCATAGCGCTGCAATTGCTGAAACGCAACGCCCTTCGTGGAGGCGGCATTCATGATCAGGCCGACGATTGAAAGCTCCGCCATGTCCACATCTTCGCCCCAATGCAGCGCGAGGGCCGGATCGTTCGTTCCCTCTTGCGCCTGATGCAAAAGGGCAAGATATGTGTGCAGTGGCACCCGCGCGTCCGGGTCAGTCAGATCATGATCGCCGAGGCTGGACTTGGCCTGCAAATCCTCCGCATCTGCCCCGCGCGACAATGCATAGGCCAACAAGCCTGCGGCTAAACCGGCGGACACGGTGGAGAGGGCCAATATTTTTCTCCTGTTACAAAGGATCAAGTTTCAAGCAACCTAAGATCATGGACTTAATCTTATATCCGGCTACAAATCTATGTTCACTAGATCACTATTCTGACTGCAAATTGCAAGAAGGACAAAAAATTGAAGCCCGTTTCGCTGTTGCGCCTTTATTTATTGCGCGGATGTTATTTGTTGTTGCTGGTTGGCCTGTCGATACAGATCGTGCCTGACCTGTTTGGCCCTGTGGTGACCATGCCGATGATGGATGGCGTTGTTACCGCCATGCTGAGCGCTTTGGCTGTGCTTTCCATTCTCGGGCTGTTCGCGCCGATCTTTATGCTGCCGCTGCTGTGGTTTGAACTCAGTTGGAAACTGATCTGGGTGCTGTTTGTGGCCCTGCCCCGCTGGCAAACGGGCACCATGGACGAAGCGACCATAGAGGTCCTGTTTGCCTGCGCCTTTGTGGTGCCATTTGTGTTTATCATCCCGTGGCGCTATGCAATTGGGCGCTACATGGCGGCGCTGGACCCTTGGCGGACCAAGAGCGACTAATTGCGCTGACACCTTAAAAGAAAAGCCCCGGCGAACCGGGGCTTTTTGCTATTCTGCGGCAGTCATATTTTGCTTGGCGGCGCGTTGCACCATGCCATAGAGATCGCGCGGATCGTCTGGGTCGGCCAACATGTCCAAATCTTCATAGAATTGAGTGCCCTGGATGGCCTGATAGATAAAGCGCAGGGCAGAGAAATCTTCGACGGCGAAGCCGACACTGTCAAACAGGGTGATTTGCCCTTCGGCTTTGCGGCCTTCTTTTTGACCTGACATCACTTCCCACAGCTCGGTGACTTCATAGTCGTCCGGCAATTGCTGAATTTCGCCCTCAATACGGGTTTGCGGGGTAAACTCGGTGAAAATTTCCGAGCGGTGCAAAATACCTTTATGCAGCTCGGTCTTGCCCGGGCAATCGCCGCCAATGGCGTTGATGTGAATGCCTGACCCCACCATATTATCGGTAAGTATGGTGGCATATTGCTTATCCGCCGTGCAGGTGGTGATGATTTCGGCCCCCGCCACACAATCTTCGCCGGTGCTGCAAGAAGTGAGGTTAAGCCCACTGTTTTGCAGGTTGAACATGGCCTTTTCGGTGGCTTTCGGGTCTGTATCATAAAGGCGGATATTTTCGATGCCGCAAATTTTGCGGAAAGCCAAAGCCTGGAATTCGCACTGGGCGCCATTGCCGATGATGGCCATGGTTTTTGCATTTTTGGGCGCCAGATATTTGGCGGCCACGGCGGACATGGCAGCGGTGCGCAAGGCGGTGAGGATCGTCATTTCAGACAGGAGCACCGGATAGCCGTTGGCCACATCGGCCAGCAGGCCGAACGCCGTAACGGTCTGCATGCCCTCTTTTGTGTTTTTGGGGTGGCCATTTACATATTTAAAGCCATAAACCTCACCATCGCTGGTGGGCATCAGCTCAATCACACCTTCATTGGAATGGGAAGCGACGCGTGGGGTTTTGTCGAAAAGTTCCCAGCGCACAAAATCTTCCTCGATGGCCTTAGCAATGCCGGCCATGGTTTCCTCCACGCCGATATGCAAGATCAATTTCATCATATTATCGACGCTGACAAATGGCACCAGATTAAGCGTATCGCGGTGAAACTTGGCCATTGAATATCCCTCATAAATCATAGCGGAATTAAGAAGATTAGATTGTACAGAAGGAATGCGTCAGTAAAAACGGCAATAATCTATCAATCTTGGGGGTATTATTGCGCATTTTGCAAAGGCAAATTTTACAGATTGATAGGTGACCGTCGCAACGGTGCGAATCCGCTGCGGCTGCGCGGTGGGACGCGTTGATGCCTAGATTATGTCGAGGGGGTTCCAGCCCGACGCCGGGTTTGTAACCGTGACTAAAAGAGGGTCCGCGCCTTGAGCGCCTGGGCCAGGGTGCCCTCGTCCAAATAATCCAGCTCGCCGCCCACGGGCACGCCATGGGCCAGGCGGGAAATTTTAACACCGAAGGGTTGCAGTTGGTCGGTGATATAGTGGGCGGTGGTTTGGCCATCGACGGTGGCGTTCACCGCCAGCACGATTTCAGTAATATTGCCAGCTTCCACGCGTTGCACCAGGCTTTGGATGTTGAGATCGTCCGGCCCGATGCCGTCGAGAGGCGACAAGGTGCCGCCCAGCACATGATAAAGCGCGGCGCCGATGCCGGCCCGTTCCAGCGCCCAGAGGTCGGCAACATCTTCAACAATGATCAACAGGCCGGAGGCGGTGCGCTTCGGGTCTGTGCAGATATGGCAGGGGGACATAGTGTCCACATTGCCGCAATTGGCGCAGGTCATCACGCTGTCTACAGCCCGGTCTAGCGCCGCCGATAGCGGCACCATCAGCGTTTCCTTTTTCTTAATCAGGTGCAACACCGCACGACGGGCAGACCGGGGCCCAAGCCCCGGCAACCGCGCCAATAATTGGATAAGCTGATCAATCTCTGGCCCGCCAGAGCGTGAGGACATCGGGATGGTCCTTCGCTTAAAATGGCATTTTCATACCAGGAGGGATCGGTAAACCAGCGGTGATTTCCTTCATTTTCTCCTGGGCCATTTCTTCTGATTTCTGTTTGGCATCGGCGTGGGCGGCGATGATGAGATCTTCCACGATCTCCGCTTCATCAGGCTTAAGCAAGTCGGGGTCAATTTTCACCCCGCGCATTTCGCCCTTACCGGTCAATGTCACTTGCACGGCATCGCCGCCAGCGGTGCCCACAACTTCCAGCGCTTCCAGCTCAGCTTGCATTTCGCCCATGCGCGCCTGCATTTCCTGCGCCTTTTTCATCATGCCCATCATGTCTTTCATAGGTCACCTTCATCATTTTCAAGATCTTGTTCAAGCCAGTCTTCCGGCCCGTCATCATCGGTTAAAGAACGGATATTCACCAGCTTGGCACCGGGAAACGCATCCAAAACTGCTTTCACTTCAGGAATCTGTTCAGCTTTTTTCTGCCGTTCGTCGCGCGCACGCTGCCTTTGTGCCGCAATCGTGTCGGTCGGCTTTTCGCGGGCAACCGAAATCATCCAAGTCTGGTTGGTCCATTCCCGCAATTTAGCAGATAATAGCGGCACGAATGTGTGGTCCGCCTCTTCGGTCAGCGCCAGTTCGATGCGGCCATCGGCAAAGGAAACCGGGCTGGCATGGGCCTCAAGCGCATGTTTCAACACAAGCTCTCGGTTTTCAGCCGCCAGTTCGATCAACTCCTCATAGGTTTTGATGTGGCGCGTGGGCTCCTGCACGGCAGCGGGTGTCGGATCCGGGTTGGTGGCCATGGCCCGCAACGGGCTTTGTTCGCGCGAGGCGGTGGGCGCCCGTTGCCCCAGCGCATTGACGCCACCGCCATTGGCCATTGCCCGCGGTGCGTCGCCGCCACCGCCGCCACCATGCTGCGGAGCAGATGCGGCTTGCGGGTTGGATTGTATCTTTTTGATCAGTTCATCTGGCGAGGGGAGGTCTGACGCATAGCCCAACCGGATCAACACCATTTCCGCCGCTTGCAGCGCGTCATGGCTATTGTTGATTTCGCCAATGCCCTTATTGAGAATTTGCCAGGCGCGAGACAGGGTTTTGACGCCCAGCTTCTGCGCCAAGTCGCGCCCGCGCTGTTTTTCATCCGGGGTCAGCGCCGGATCGTCGGTGGCGCTGGGCACCACTTTCAGGCGGGTGACCAAATGGGTCACGGTCGCCAGATCAGAAATGATGGTTTGTGGATCAGCACCGGCATCATATTGGTGGCGCATTTGTTCGAGCGCCGCGCCCATATCACCGCGCATCAACGTTTCAAATAGATCGAGGATCAAGGCGCGGTCGGCCAGGCCCAGCATCTGTTTGACGGTTTCCGTGCCGATCTCTCCACCCGCATGGGCAATTGCTTGATCGAGCAATGAGAGGCTGTCGCGCACAGACCCTTCGCCGGCGCGAATGATCATTTGGAGCGCATCGGGCTGGAAACTGATCTGCTCTTTCTCCAGAATATCGGAGAGATAATCATAGAGCGTGCCACTATCCACCCGCCGCAAATCAAAGCGCTGACAGCGCGAAAGGATGGTGACCGGCACCTTGCGGATTTCGGTGGTGGCGAAGATAAACTTTACGTAAGGGGGCGGCTCTTCCAGCGTTTTCAGCAGGCCGTTGAACGCGGCTTTGGAGAGCATGTGCACTTCGTCGATGATGAAGACTTTATAAGGCGCAGACACCGGGCCATAGCGCACACTATCGATAATTTCGCGAATATCATCAATGCCGGTGTGAGACGCCGCGTCCATTTCCACCACATCCACATGGCGGCTTTCAATGATGGCGCGGCAGTGCTTGCCCTCCTCGGTTAGATCGAGATTGGGACGCTGGCCATTATCATCTTCGAAATTGAGCGCGCGTGCGAGAATACGGGCGGTGGTCGTTTTACCCACCCCGCGCACACCCGTGAGCATAAAGGCATGGGCGATGCGGTTGGCCTCAAACGCATTTTTGAGCGTTTGCACCATGGCCTCTTGGCCAATAAAGGTGTCAAAGCTCTCCGGGCGATATTTGCGCGCGAGCACAACATATGAGGATTTTTGATCTGCCAACTCTGCCTGCCTAAAAGGATGTGCGTTTGATATTTAACGCCTATTTGACACCGATTCTGAGGTGGGGCGCAAAATATTTGGGCAAAGATAAAAAGGAGACTGGCAACGACCCGTTCCTAACTCGTTAGGGCTGCTTCCTTCCGGACCTGACCCGATTGGCGAGCGGTTCGTCCGCGCCAATCTCCCGACGCCCTATATCATGCACTTTGCTTAAAAGTGCAAGGGGGGCGGAACAAAAGATTTCCGCACCCTGGCACTATACGAGCCCTATTCCTGCTTTTCCGCTGCCGGATAAACGCCCAGAATATCGATATGGTGGGTAAAAAAGGCCAATTCCTCGAACGCGTCCTGCACGCCGGGATCGTCCGGATGGCCTTCAATATCGGCATAAAACTGGGTGGCCGTGAAGCTGCCATCCACCATATAGCTTTCCAGCTTGGTCATGTTGATGCCGTTGGTGGCAAAACCGCCCATCGCTTTATAAAGCGCAGCAGCCACGTTGCGTACCCGGAAGACAAAGGTGGTTTTCACCTTGTGCTTTGCCGGATCGACCTCAATCATCTTGCGGGACATGATCAAAAAACGCGTGGTGTTGTGGTCTTCATCTTCGATATCGCTCGCCAAAACGTCCAGGCCATAAATTTCACCGGCCAAGCGCGAGGCGATGGCAGCGCGGGATTTATCGCCGCGCTCGGCCACTTCGCGGGCTGATCCGGCCGTATCCACGGCATTGATGGCGACCAAATTGTGTTTTTTGATAAAATTGCGGCATTGGCCAAGTGCCACCGAAAGGCTTTGCACTTCCTTGATATCTTCAAGCTTAGCGCCTTTCACCCCCAGCAGATTCATATTCACACGGTGAAAATATTCGCCAATGATTTTCAGTCCGCTTTCGGGCAGCAAATGGTGGATATCGGTGATACGGCCATAAAGCGAGTTTTCCACCGGCACCATGGCAAAATCGGCTTCGCCATTTTGCACCGCGGCCACGGTTTGCTCAAAAGTGGTGCAAGGCAATTCCTGTTCATTTGGAAATGTAGCGCGCACCGCCGCATGTCCGAAAGCCCCCAATTCACCCTGAAACGCCACTTTAAGCATCGAATTTTCCTCAATTTTTGATTTTTCGCCGCGCACTATTCATTTTTTTTCTTCATGAAGTCAATTGAAGCGGGTTTATTGCTGGAAAATTGGGAAAATTTCATGCGAAATGTCGCAGATGGCGATAAGGGAGTTGCGCAAAAAGCGGCTTATGGATAAGGTCCGCGCGCAAAAGCACCTCTTATGATGTGTGAAAGAATCAATTGGTCCTCTTTGTCACCGCAAAGACGGACTCAGGCGGAATTTGTCGCTGGCGGGGAAGCGACGCGGAGAAAGCTGAACAATGAATCGGATTGATCTGGAAAAATTTATCGGGGCTGCATTGGGCACCCTTGTGTTTGTATTTAGCATTGGCTTCTTGTCAGAGGCGATCTACCACACAGAAGCTGGCCCAGGAGGTGGATATACCTTGCCTGAGCCAGAAGCTGGCGGCGCTGAAGTGGCCGAGGTTGAAGAAGAAACCGTGCCATTGGCGGAATTGCTGGTTGCAGCATCCGCAGAAGACGGCCTTGACGTCACGAAGAAATGTACCTCTTGTCACAGCTTTGAAGAAGGTGGCGCCAACAAAGTTGGCCCAGCGCTTTATGGCATTGTGGGGCGCACAATTGGTGGCGTGAGCGACTTTTCCTATTCCGATGTTTTGAACCAAATGGGCGCCGAGGGCAAAGTGTGGACATATGAAGCACTGAATGCCTTCCTTGAGGATCCAAAAGGATACGCACCAGGCACCAAAATGAGCTATAACGGCCTGAGAAAAGAAGAAGATCGCGCCGATCTGTTGGCCTATATGCAAACGCTGGATTCAAATCCTGTGCCCTTCCCTGCTGTTGAAGATGCAGCGGTGATTGAAGAAGAAGATGTGAACGCTGACGCAACATCCACTGAAGAAGTGATGGAAGATAATGCGGAAGATGCTGCACAAGAAATGAGCGCTGACGAAGAAGACTCAGCGCCAGCAGCAGCGGCGGAAGAAGAATCCAGCGAAGGCGATGCAAGCAACTAAGCTTGGATCCAAACGCTTGAAAGCATTGAAAAGACCGTGTCATAAAGGCACGGTCTTTTTTGTTTCACCCCAAGATTGGAGATTTGGCATGACGCTTTTGGTGCATTTGGGCGGCATTGATGAACAGGAATGGGCCGATGCGTTTCGCGCCAAAATGCCAAACCGTAAGATTGTCACCTCATCAGATGAGTTCGACCCGAAAGAGATTACCTATCTTTATGTATGGAAGCCGCGCGATGATGTGTTTGACGGGTTGGAGAATCTAAAGGTCATTCTTTCGTTGGGCGCCGGTGTTGATCCCATTTTAAAGCATCCGCACTTGCCGAAAAATGTGCCGATAACCCGTTTTGTAGATGATACGCTGACCCAATGTATGAGCGACTATGTGATCGCCAATGTCACCATGCATCACCGCGAGTTGACGCACTATCGGCAGGAACAACGCGCTCACTATTGGACACAATATTACCCTGCCCCGGCGACAGATATTGCCGTGGGCATTATGGGACTTGGCCAATTGGGTGCTGACGCCGCGGAAAAGCTGGTTATGCTCGGCTATCAAGTGAATGGCTGGAGCCGCAGTGAGAAACAGATAGACGGTGTACAATCTTATGCGGGCCTGGAACAGTTTGACCGCTTTTTGGCGGACACGGACATCTTAGTCAACTTGCTGCCATTGACTGACGACACGCGAGATATTCTTTGCCGTCAGACCTTTGAAAAACTGCGCCGCGATGTGCTGCCGCATGGCCCAGTGATGATCAACGCTGCCCGCGGCGGACATCAGGACGAAAATGATGTGGTGGAATGTTTGCGGGATGGCACTTTAGGCGCTGCAAGTCTTGATGTGTTTAAAACAGAGCCACTGCCTAAGGATAGTCCGCTTTGGGACTTGGACAATTGCTATATCACGCCCCATATTGCCGCTATTTCCTCATTTGAAGGCGGGGTCAATCTGGTGGCAGAGCAATTGGAGCTGTTTGAGCGAGGCGACGCGTTGAAATATATCGTCGACCCCGCTCAAGGCTATTAGGCGGGCGCGGCTATTTTTTGCCGAAGCGTTCTTTCAGCATAAAATAGGCGGCGCGCTGGCCCTGCTCGGTGGCCCCCATCGGGCGCCCGGGACGAGCCACCGGCGACCAAGCCATAATATCCATATGTGTCCAACTTTTGGCGTTTTTCACGAAGCGGCGCAGAAACAATGCCGCCGTGATCGAGCCGGCAAACGGCCCGTTCGAAATGTGGTTCACATCAGCGATATTGGATTTCAGCAGCGCATCATACTCGTCCCATAAAGGCAGTTGCCACAGCGCGTCGGAGTTGGCTTTGCCTTTGGCCACCAACTCTTGCGCCAACCCATCGTCTGTTGAATAAAGGGCGCCAATATCTGGCCCGACCGCGACGCGGGCCGCGCCGGTCAGTGTGGCCATATCGATAATCATTTCCGGGTTCTCTTCATCAGCCAGGCTTAAGGCATCAGCGAGCACGAGACGGCCTTCGGCATCGGTATTGCCGATTTCAACCGTCATGCCATTGCGCGAGTTAAGCACATCGCCGGGGCGGAAGGCATTGCCAGAAATCGAGTTTTCAACCACGGGGATCAACACGCGCAGGCGAACTTTCAGATTGGCTTTCATCACAGCGTGGGCGAGGCCCAAAATGTTTGCAGAGCCGCCCATATCCTTGCGCATCAGCAGCATCGCCGGGGCGGGTTTGATATCCAGCCCGCCCGTGTCGAACACCACGCCCTTGCCGACCAAGGTGATTTTGGGATCACTTTCATCGCCCCATGTGAAATCCAGTAGGCGCGGTGCCTCGGCGGCGGCGCGCCCGACAGCATGAATCATGGGGAAGTTCTGTTTGAGCAAATCATCGCCGACGATCGAAGATACTTTGGCACCATGGCTTTTTGCAAAGTCACGAATTTCCTTCTCATAGGTTTCGGGTGTCAGGTCGTTGGCAGGCCGGTTGGTCAAGTCGCGGGCGAGTGTTGCCGCCTCCACCAGCAAATCGGCCTCGTCTGCATCGGCGCCAGCCAACCCGCTCAGCTCAACTTTTTTTGGTGATTTGCGGAATTGATCAAAATCATATGCCCCCAATCTAAACCCGACAGCCGCCAGTGTGGCGTTCTCAAAATTGCCGTGCAGTTCATACTGCCCCTCAGGCAAAGCTGTAGCGGCGAGCCCGGTTACAAAAGGGTCTGCCCCCTTTTTCTCCCCCATGCCGAATAGATAGGCCACCCGTTCACCCTGCTCATCGGGCAGGGCGACCAACTCGCCCTTTTTACCCTCAAATTTGTGGGCCTTTGCCCAGGCTTTTTGCTGCGCATTCAACATGTTGGGCAGAGTTTCATTCTGCCACAGACAATAAACCGAAATGGGATGGGAATCAGACATATGACCGCTTTCATTTGAATTGGTTCGCGCAAGATTTAACGCGAAGCGAATGGCTTTGCAAACCCTCACGGCGCTGCATTCTGCATGGCGAGTTAACCGACTATTAGGGTTAATGATTTATTGCATAGAGGATGGCGTTGATCGCGCACCACCCTATTTGTGCAGAGGTTTGCATGGTTATTCAGCAAAAAAGCATGTTGCAGAGGTTAAAGCTGCTGGCCTTGGCTGGTGTGGCAGCGGTTGCATTGAATGCCTGCGCCTCCCCACGCGGTGCTGGCGGCGGCACAGCCACACCGGATTTCTCCAGCATGTCCAACGAGGCCAAACATGCGGCAGTGCAGGATCTTGGCGCCAAATATCAACAAAAGCCCAACAAACAGACGGCCATTTACTTTGCGGCCGCTTTGCGGGCCATCGGCCAAACCGGTCAGGCCGTTTCCGTACTGGAACAGGCCCGGTTGCAGCACAAGAATGACGAAGAAATCGCGTTGGCTTATGCCAAGGCATTGGCTGCTGATGGCAAATTTAACCGCGCCTTGAATATATTAGAGGCTACCATCCGTCCCGAGCGACCCAACTGGAATGCCCTGAGCGTAAAAGGCGCAATTTACGACCAGATGGGACAGAATGCACGGGCGCGTGAACTTTATAATCAGGCACTTGTGATCGCGCCAAACCAGCCTTCGCTCTATGCAAATTTGGGCTTGTCCTATGCCATGTCAAATCAGTTGGATCAGGCAGAGGCAGCGCTGCGGCGCGCCGTTTCCATGCCGCAATCAACACGCAAAGTCCGGCTGAACCTTGCCCTGGTGGTGGGGTTGCAGGGGCGGTTTGACGAGGCCCGCAGCCTTTATGCCAGAGAGCTGCCTGCGGAAGATGTCGAGGCCAATATGGCCTATATCCGCGCGCTATTGACCCAACAGAACAAGTGGGATCGGATCAAGGGCAGTTCGTAAAACAGCTCAGTTCTCTTCACTATGCGATAAAAAGGGGCCTTTGAAAGGCCCCTATTTTATTTCATAGTCTGAGATCAGCCACGTCGTCAGAGCAACAGTGACCTAGCCCATCACTGAAATCATGGCTGGTGACATAATTACAATAAACAATACCGGCAAGAAGAACAAAATCAACGGCACGGTCAGTTTCGGTGGCAAGGCTGCAGCTTTCTTTTCAGCTTCCATCATGCGCATGTCGCGACCTTCTTCCGCCATCACCCGCAGTGAACTGCCGACTGAAGTGCCGTAGCGCTCTGATTGAATCAACGCGGTCATGACCGCCTTGATCTCATCCAGATTGATGCGTTTGGCCATGTTCTCATAGGCCTTGGCGCGGCTTTCTAGAAAATTCAATTCAGCGGTGGTCAGGGACATCTCTTCCCCCAATTCGGGGCTTTGGCTGACGATTTCGTGCGAAACCTTTTGAAACGCGGCCTCAATGGACATGCCGCTTTCAACGCACAACAACATCAAGTCCAAACAATCTGACCAGGCACGCCGGATTGATTGCTGGCGTTTGGTGATCTTGTTGGTCAACAAAATTACAGGCAGGTAGGAGGATAAAATGGCCGCGCCCAGGGCATAGGTGATCTGTAAAAACAAAAGTGCATCGGGAAGAATGATGAACTTCAAATAGAAAAATGCGATCGCAAATACAGCAAGCGGAATGGTGAAGCGCAAAAACACATAGGTCATGACCGCGTTGGGTCCGCGATACCCGGCTTGGGCCAGTTTAAGCGTGGTCTGTTCGTCCGCAAACGCCTTTTTCAGCGAGAACCGCTCCACAATATTTTGGATCAGATCTTTCCGGCGTGCGCTGGCCTGACTTTTCTTGTCCTCGCCGCGCAGCCGTGCCAGTTCATCGGTTCTGAGCCGCTCCCGCTCGCTCGCAACACTGCGAATACGGCTTTTCATATCTTTGCTGTCAGCAAACTGAGCCCCAAAGGTGAACACAATCGCCGCTGCAGAAACAGCTGCTAAGAGCGCGACCAAAAATTGCCGATCTGTGAGTGTATCAATGAGCGTTTCCATATGGTTACTTTCAGCTGCTGCTAATATTCAAACTGGACCATGCGGTACATCACAAACACCCCCATCGCCATCAACAAACCTGCTGCCCCGAGCCAAACATTGCCAATTTGGGTTTGAAATAAAGGCAACAGATAACTTGGGCTCACAAAGGAAACCAAGGTTGCGACCACAAACGGCAGTGCCCCGATAATGCCTGCGGAAGCCTTGGCTTCAGAGCTCATGGCTTTCACCTTAGCCTTCATCTTTTTCCGGTTTCGCAAAACTGTCGCGAGGTTTCCAAGTGCCTCCGATAGGTTACCGCCCGATTGTTGCTGCACCGTGATCACAACCACAAAGAAGTTCACTTCGGGGATGGGAAGACGATCAAACATAATGGTAATGGCCTCCCCCATATTTTTGCCGACTGATTGTTGCTCGACAACGCGAATAAACTCTGTCTTGACCGGTTCCTTGGCTTCTGACGCCACCACCTTCATGGACTCGTTGACCGGCATACCCGCTTTCACGCCACGCACAATGGCTTCGATGGCGTTGGGAAACTCATCTAAAAATTTTGCGCGGAAGCTCTTGGTTCTGTTCGCCAAATACCACCTCGGTAGAGCGTAAAACCCGAAAGCCCCGAATACCACTGCAAAATGAAGTGGCACGCCGGTCAACCAAGTGAACAGAAACACGATCACACCCAAAATAGCCGAGTAGCGGTAGAACGCGGCTACATTTCCTTTCATGCCTGCTTGAATCAGACGCTTTTTGAGTGTTTTTTTCTTGCGCTTCTTGTTGGTTTCATTTTGCTCGTCAAGAACCTCTTGCAACGACTTACGCCGCTTGTTGCGACTCTTTTGCCCATCGGCCTCGGCCCGACCCCGCTGCCGACCGCGCACGCTACGCCCATCAGATTGTCGCAGCGCTTTCATGCGTTTGCCGGCGCGGCCACTGCCTGCCACACCGGGAACCAATGCCAAGCCTATCGCACCGATTGCAATGGCTGTTAGAAAGAAGAGGATTAAAGGTGACATCACTAACCTCTTGCTTCTTCATCGCTGACAGCCGCTGCTTCCAGGGCCTCAACAAGATTCAGTTCTTCATTGTAATAACGCGCGCGCTCGGCAAATTTCGGTTTGGTGATGCCGGTGGAGCGGTGGCGCCCGATCAGATTGCTGTTCGCGTCTTCGCCTATGATGTCGTAAAGGAACACATCCTGAGTGACGATGACATCGCCTTCCATGCCTAGCACTTCAGATATATGCGTGATCCGCCGTGAGCCATCGCGCAAGCGCGCGGCCTGTACGACCACATCAACAGATGAAACGATCATCTCGCGAATGGTGCGGGAGGGCAGTGAATAGCCGCCCATTGTGATCATGGATTCCAAACGGCTCAAGGCTTCACGGGGTGAGTTGGCGTGCAGAGTGCCCATGGACCCATCGTGACCTGTGTTCATGGCCTGCAGCAAGTCAAATGCTTCGGGGCCACGCACCTCACCCACGATGATCCGCTCCGGACGCATCCGCAAGCAGTTCTTCACCAAGTCACGCATGGTGATTTCACCTTCCCCCTCAAGGTTGGGCGGGCGTGTTTCCAACCGCACAACGTGGGGCTGCTGTAGCTGCAATTCTGCACTGTCTTCGCAGGTGATGATCCGCTCGTCAGACTCGATAAAGCCGGTCATACAGTTCAGCAAAGTGGTTTTACCTGACCCGGTACCGCCTGAAATCAAAATGTTGGCACGGACCCGGCCCAGCACCTGCAAAACTTTTGCACCTTCAGGCGAGATCGAACCGAACTTCACCAACTGATCCAGGGTAAGCTTGTCTTTTTTAAACTTACGAATGGTGAGCGAGGCGCCATCAATGGCCAGTGGCGGGGCGATGACGTTCACACGCGAACCGTCGGGCAAACGGGCGTCACAAATGGGACTCGATTCATCCACACGACGGCCGACCTGGCTCACAATCCGCTGACACACATTCATCAAATGCGAGTTGTCGCGGAAGCGCACATTGGTCAGGCGCACCTTGCCGTCCACCTCAATGTAGGTCCGGCCGGCGCCATTGACCATAATATCGGCAATGTCATCACGGGCCAGCAGCGGCTCGAGGGGGCCATAACCCAATACATCGTTACAAATATCCTCGAGCAGATCCTCCTGTTCTGAAATGGACATCACGATGGATTTCAGGGTGATGATTTCAGACACAATGTCGCGAATTTCTTCGCGGGCAGAATCCTGCTCCATAGTCGCCAATTGGCTCAGATCAATCGAGTCTATCAGGGCATTGAAGACCGAGGATTTGGTTTTGTAATATTCGGAATCTACCCCTCTGTCTTTGGCCGTTTTATCGACGTCGACGACTTCTTCCTGACCGATCTTTGGCTTATTGATTTTCAGGTTCGGGGTTTGACCGGCCTGCGGACGTTGGGCAGTCTTTTCAGATGAAGGCTTTTGCGCCGGTTTCGGCGCAGGATTAGGCTGCGGCTTGGGCTTTGCCTGCTGCTGATTTGTATTTCCGCCAAAACTTGTGCGTTTCCCAAACATAACTGACCTTACTTCACGCTAATCGTGGATTATCCCAGCTTTAATTTCTTCAAGATGCCCGGCAACAGCCCTGCAGCATCCTGGGTGGCGACACCATCACGACCACTTACCCGCCGGGCCAAAGCGTTAAAAGCATCATTGATTTTGTGTGAGCTGTTCACTTCTGCGATCATTTGCCCATTGTTGGCTGCCGTGCCAAAAAGGGCTGCCTCAAAAGCAATTTCTGCAAAAATATCCACTTCAATGGTGTTGGCAAACTCAGATGTGCTCAATTCGGGCCGCTTAGGCACGCCAACTTTATTCATCATCAAAACGGGTTCAGCTTCAGACATGCGCAAGGATTTGAGCGTGTCCATCATAAATTTCACATTGCGTAGATTGGCCAAATCGGGTTCGGCCACAAGCACAACTTCATCGACGGTGGAAAGGGTGTGGCGCACCCATCCGTTCCAGGTATGGGGCAAATCCAGCACCACCAACGGCATATTTTTCTGGCAAATCTCAATGATGGATTCGAATGCTTCCTCGTGGAAGTCATAATCGCGGTTCAGGTTGGCCGGCGCCGTGAGAAGATTGATATGGTTGGCACATTTGGACATAAGCCGTTCGATAACAACATCATCCACATCGTCATTGGAGAAAACAGCATCGGCAATGCCGTGCGGCGGTTCCTGATTGAAATTCAACCCAGCTGTGCCGAAAGGCAAATCCATATCCATGATCAAAACATCACGCCGCACCTGCTGGCTCAATGCCCAAGCCGTGTTGTGCGCAATCGTGGATGATCCGGCACCCCCTTTGGCCGACACAAAGGCAATGGTTCGCCCGATCGGCTCTGCCCCGTCCGAGGCGAACAGGTCCGCAATGGTTTCCACGAGGGCGGGTGTCTCTACAGGCGTGACCATATATTCTGACACGCCATACCGGATCAGTCGCCGATACAGTTCCACATCATTGACGTTGCCCACTACAATCACACGGGTGGAGGCGTCACAAACCTCTGCCAACCGATCCAGCGCTGCCACCAAATCGTTACCAGAAAGGTTTGACTCTATGATGATCAGGTTTGGCGTAGGATTGACTTTGTAGGTCTCCACCGCTGCCTCTATCCCCCCATTGTGGGTGGTCAGCGCCACTTTGTGCATACGTCTATCATTGACCGCACACTCGACAGACTGGGCGGTCATCGCATTTTCACAAAACGCTTGAATGGTGATATGTGGCACCAAACGCGCACCCGAGGGAATATCCGACGTGCCCTTAATATTTTGACGAATATCATCTGACATAATCTAAATTTCCAACTCGTTTCGTGCCACGATCAATCCAAAACAAAGCCAACGCCGCCTTTGAGGTCCAACCCTTTCGGACCATCGCCAACGCCATATAGCTTTTCCATTTGCCCCAAGAACACGGCTTCCGCATCACCCGCAAATTCCATTTTGTCGGTCGGCAAGGTGTAATCGTTCAGGTGTCCGGGAGCCGTAAGATAAGGGGTGACCAGAATCAGCAATTCTGTTTCTGCCCGCACAAAGTCTCTGGACCGGAACAATGCGCCCAGAACCGGTATTTTCCCGAGGCCAGGGACTTCGTTGAAGCGCTGCCGCGATTTTTCTTCAATCAGACCCGCGAGCGCCAATGTGGCGCCAGACGGCAGTTTGACTGAAGTCTTGGCGCGGCGTTCCTTGGTTGCGGGAATGCTAACCGGGCCAGCGGTATAACCGCCCTCCGCGTTCAGCTCAGAGACTTTGGTCTCCACATCCAGAGAAATGGCATTGTTGGAATGCACGGTAGGTGTAAAGTTGAGCTCTACCCCAAATTCTTTGAACTCATAGGTAATCTCACCGTCATCATAGCCAACAGGCACGGGGAATTCGCCACCCGCGAGAAACTCAGCGCTTTTGCCTGAAATCGCAGTGAGCGTAGGCTCGGCCAACGTGCGCAATGCGCCGCGACGCTCCAAAGCCCTGATGGTGGCGTCAACGGATAAATTGCCGAACGAGAAGCCCAAATTTCCAGAATTCGAAGCCACAACGTTGGACACACCGCCAAGTCCCGGGCTGGTGAGGAGAGACGTCGCTACGCCCCCGACATTCAGGCTGGCATTCAGATCGATGCCCAACTGTTTTACAGTTTCACGCTGAACTTCTGCGACGATGACCTTCAGCATAACTTGCTGAGAGCCCGCAATATTGATGATCGAAACGACCTCATTGTTGCTGACTTGTTGGGCAATGGCGATGGCTTTTTGAACATCATCATCGCTTTGCGCTGACCCCGACAAGACAACACGATCTTCGGCCATCGTGGCCTGAATGGAAGACCCTGGCAGCAAACGTGCGAGTGTTTGCTCCAAACCGCCGCCAGACTGGCCGACAGTTACGTCAAGTATCGCAATGGGGTTGCCTTTTACATCGAGGAAAATGACGTTTGTATCACCGCTGTTCCGGCCCTGGATGATGGCACGCCGCTTGGTGCGTATAATGGCATTGGCGATGGTGGGTTCAGAAACAATTACCTCTTTAGCGGAGACGGGGAGATCAACAATCAAGGATTTGTTCTGGCCAATCTCGACCGCATAAGTCTGACCAATTTGGTTTGCGGAGATGCGCATCGTTGCATTTGCCAAGGCAGCTTGCGCGCTGCACAGACTGACGATTGCCAATAAAGCCAGCAAAACTATGTTTTTCTTCATCACTTTCCCCAGCGTCGCTGCTTGAACGGGTTTTAGTACGGCTTGCGCAATACTCGACATCTCTACTACTCCTTCACCAGCACGGGGCCGCTATCGTCCGGTCCCGATGATGGTGCCCCCGGCACATTCGAATACTCTGATGTAGTCGAGAACACTGGCATGTCAGCGCTTGGTTGCGTCGAAGCCTCTGCTGCTGCATCAGCTTCGTTGTTCTCCAAATTGGCAACAGCGTTACTTTGCTTGCCTGCCCGAATAAGGCGTACACTCGCTTGGTCCGTCTTGCCGCCGATTGCCGGCCCATCGACAAAGTCCACGATTGACCGCAGCACCAGCGAAAGTTCGCCGAATTTAGAGGCATTTATCAAAGCTTCTGCCTGACGGGGCGTAAGTTCCAGAGTGGCAATCGTCTTATCTTCAAATGCTTCAGGACGGGCCTGCTCACCGTTACCTGCACCTGAATTTTCGCCAATTTCCCCCAGCTTTTTGCCGATTGCCAAAACACGCGCGTTTTCCAAAATGGTTTGTGATGTATCGCCTAAATTGCTTATTTGGGTGAGCACCACGTCAACACGGTCGTTAGGCACGATGAAGCCGCCAGCGCCGCTTTCGGCAGAGACCTCGATCGACACGCCGCGCATCCCTTTGCCGATGACAGCAGACAGATAGCCTTGCGCCGAGCGCACAAGCTTTGCCTCACGGATCGGGTCGCCCGCGAAAATCTCAAATCGAGATATTGTGCCTTCCATTTGCTGTGGTGCATCAGGTAGACGATCATCAGTAATGAATTCGGGTTGAATGGCGTCCTCGGGCCAGACTTGCCAAGACACTGCGGAGGGGGTCAGATACTCGCCGACACCGATTGAGCGGCTGGCAATCAAAACTCTGACTTGTTGGACAGGCTCCTCTTCCGCAATCTGCGGAGCAGGCTCTGGTCTATTGCCTGTGTTCAAAGCAAAAAATGCGGCTAAGCCCCCCGCTACAAGTGCGACCAATACTAGAATCAAACGCGCCGGCTTCATTTCGATTTCCCCGGTTAAACTCACTGTTTTGCGCGCAATGGGCGCAAATATTCTCGGGTAGTATCGAACTAAAGGGTCAAGGTTTGGTTAATGGAGCCTTGTCAATTAGAGTTAACGAAAAGTTTCATGATTTTAAGGATTTAGATCGTTGCCAGTACGGTAAAAATCACCGTGTGGGGAAAGACGATCAAGCCGGCGATTGCCAAGGCAACGCCATAGGGAATGCCAACCTTTTTATCATGCAATTTGAGCAACCACGGCCATTTGGGCAATTGAGCAGGATTAATCACATGACGAAATGCGAGTATAAGGATCGTAAGGACCCCACCTGCAATTGCTGCGTAAAGTAAAAATGGCACAGCGCTGCTCGTGCCCATCCACAGCGCCGTGCTCGCGGCAAATTTCGCGTCGCCTCCGCCAATCCACCCGGGAACAAATAGTAAGATGCCAACAACGAGCGCAATGCCAAAAGCGATAAAATGGGTACCAATGGCTGCCCAGGCTAGGCCACCTGCAAGCGCGGCCACCACGAAAGCGACAATCAGGACGAGAGAAATCCAATTCGGGATGCGCATGGTCAAAAGGTCGTACGCTGCGCAAAAGGCCATCATGAGCGGGAAAATCGCAAGTATAAGTGTGTTCATCATTGCCAGTTCATCAAATTTCAATTCCGGCTAATGTGCGGCTTTAAGATTAGCCAAATGTAAATAGACACAAAAAAGGGAGGCCGGCGGGCCTCCCTTTTCTAAATTGCTTTGCGACGAAAACTTAGCTATCGCCACCAGCAGCAACCAATTGGCCTGAAATTTCGGCGAATGTTGCGCTGAGATTGTCACCGAGAGTTGTTGCGGCGCCAATGATAACCACGGCGATAAGTGCGGCGATCAGGCCATATTCAATTGCTGTCGCGCCGGACTCATCGTTCAAAAAACGTTTTACCAGATTCATTTGTTTGCTCCTTGCTCGTCGTCACGACACAACGTGACTAGAAATTGTCCGATCCTCACCATCGAACTCCAGGCCAACGTTAGGCTTCGAGTCTTGAAATTGTGTTAATTGAAACCTTGCAATCAGCAATAACCCGACTTGATATATTTATGATTATCAAGTGGTTAAAAGGAAATATATTTATGAATTTCTATGTGTTGGTGAAAACAACCCTTGATTTCATTGACCTAACCAGAAATGACAATGCAGCGATAAGTCAGCCCGATTGTTTCATTGAGCTATATAATTAAGCTCGGCCAAAGCGGCTCAAAGCAAAACCGTCATTTGTATTTGCACTTTGTTCACCATTCTATCCGATGATGCAGAAAGAGTTTTGCTAAACAAAGGGTTAATGTCATGCTTGGCCGATATAAGATGAAAGCGCTTAGTTCCTGGCTGGTTGCCGGTGCAATGGCCGCTGGCCTGTTGGCTTTTTCCAATGTAAGTGCAAGTCTGGCGGCAGACCCAAAAGGCGAAGTGGATGTACAAGTCAACATGGCCCGCATTCTGCGTCTACCATCCGCTGCGTCTACTGTGGTGATCGGCAACCCTGCCATTGCTGACGCGACCATTCAGGATCCTGAAACCATTGTTTTGACAGGTAAAACCTTTGGCCACACCAATCTGATCGCACTGGATGCGGTTGGCAATCCTATTGCGGACCTAAAAGTTGAGGTTGTGGCGCAGCAGGACAATTTGGTGCTGATCTACAATGGCTTGCAACGGAACAGCGTGTCTTGCACACCTGAGTGTGGTCCCGCCTTGATGATGGGAGACGATGTGGACTATCTCGGGCAAGTCGCTGGCTCGAAATCCATCGTAGAGAATGCAGCAGAATAATTGCATTTGCATGCAATAATGAAGTTGATTGAAAGAATTCGGTAAGCTCAAAAGGCTATGCTTTGATATTAAAAGCAAGGGTCAAGTGATGTCGTTCGCACGTAAATGTCGTCGCGCATATAAGCAATTACGGCACAGGCGCTTTCATGAGAATGAGAGCGGGGTGACCGTTGTCGAATTTGCCCTACTTGCCCTTCCTTTTTTTGCAGTTATCGGAGCAATCCTGGAAACGGGCGTCGTGTTGTTGGCTTCACAGGTTTTGGATAGCGCTGTGCACGATGCCACCCGTGTCGTGCGAACTGGAGAAGCACAGTCGAAGGGGTATGAAATACCGGAATTCCGCGCAAAGATTTGCGACAAGACTTTCGGCCTGTTCGATTGCAATCAACTCCGCATACGGGTGCAGGTGATCGAAAGCTTTTCAAGCGCGCAGACAAATAGTCCGGTCGATGAAGATGGCGATTGGGTGTGGGCAAGCCGATTTGAACCCGGAGACCGAAACGAAGTTGTACTGGTGGAAACTCATTACAAGTGGCCCACCATTCTGAATATTATGGGCTTTCGGCTGGGGTCGCTCAATGGCAACAGCGCCATGCTCATGAGTTCTTCACGCGTGTTCATGAACGAACCGTTTTAGGAAGCTGATCATGTTCAGGCCAATACGCAAATTTTTACGATCCGCTTGGCGAAATGACCAAGGCATTTCGGCCGTAGAATTTGCTTTGATCCTTCCCGTTATGCTGACCCTTTATTTGGGTACCATTGATGTCAGCACTTTCATTATTATTGATCGCAAGGTGGCGGTGGTGGCGGGGTCGGTTGCCGACTTGGTCGCGCGTGCGGAGGATGAAATTAAAACCTCAACGATTGACGACTATTTTGAGGCCGCCGAGTTTACCCTTCAACCCTATGAGGACGCCAATTTGCGCCAACGGGTGACCAGCCTGCGCATTGATGACGATGCTCGCGCCTGGGTTGTATGGTCACTTACCTACAACGGGGGAAGCGCCCTGGTGGAAGACAGTGAATATGTCGATATCCCGCCAGAAGTGGCAAAAGCAAACAGAAACGATTTTCTGATCATGGGCGAAGCTTGGAACTCTGCCAACCCGGTTATTGGCTATGTGTTTAACTCTACCCTCAACTTTGAAAAACGCTATTTCTTTAGATCGCGGTTTGATGGAATCATCGAGCTGAACTAACATCGCTGCTCCCGCTCTGAACTCTTAGGAAAATTATGTCTGATTACCTGATCCCCGTATTTGATCTGGGTGGCGTTTTTATTGATTGGAACCCGCTCAACCTCTATCGCAATGTCTTTGACACTGAAGAAGAAGCCGTGTGGTTTGTTGAAAATATCTATTCCGGACTTTGGAATCTGGAGTTTGATGCGGGCAAGCTTTATGCCGACGGCATCGCGGAGCTCTGCGCCCGCTTCCCGGCTTATACCGATCAAATTGTGGCATATGATAAACGTTGGCTGGAAACCATCGCTGGCCTTTTCGAGGGTACCGTGGCGATTCATGAAGAGCTTATCGCTGCGGATCTCCCCACCTTTGCCATCACCAATTACTCAAAAGAGAAATTTCAGCTGACGCTGGAGAAATATGACTTTTTGAAACGGTTTGACGGGATTTTGGTCTCCGGTCAGGAGAAGTTGGTGAAGCCGGATTACCGGATCTATCACCGCTTTTTGGATCGTTATAGCCTCGATGCCTCAAGCTGTGTGTTCATTGATGACAGTTATCCCAATGTGGTGGCCGCTGAGCATATCGGCATGAAGGCCATTCATTTTGAGAATCCAGCACAATTGCGTGAAGATTTGATCGGACTGGGCTTGCCGCTTAAAAGCGAATAGAGGGGCGCCGTAACGCCCCTTCATTTTGCTCTGCGTTTAGCGGGTGCCATACATGCGGTCGCCCGCATCGCCCAAGCCCGGCACAATATAGCCTTTTTCATTGAGCTTTTCGTCAATCGCCGCGGTGTAGATCGGCACATCCGGATGCGCTTCTTGAAAGCGCTTGATGCCCTCAGGCGCGGCCAACAGGCACAGAAATCGGAGATTGTTGGCGCCACGGCGCTTAATGCGATCTACCGCGGTGACAGCTGAATTGGCCGTAGCCAACATAGGGTCAACAACAACGACCAGACGGTCTGCGATGTCGGATGGGGCCTTGAAGTAATATTCAATCGCTTCAAGCGTTTCAGGATCGCGATAAAGCCCGATATGCGACACGCGCGCGCTGGGCACGAGATCCAGCATGCCCTCTAGCAGGCCGTTGCCTGCCCGCAAAATCGACGCAAATACCAGCTTTTTACCCTTGAGCGCCGGGCTTTGCATTTTCTGGATTGGGGTTTCGATATCGATCAGCTCGGTTTCCAGATCGCGGGTCACCTCATAACAAAGCAGATGGGCGATCTCCTGCAACAGCCGACGGAAACTCGCCGTTGACGTCTCTTTCGTCCGCATGATGGTCAATTTGTGCTGCACCAACGGGTGGTCGACAACGGTGACGTTTTCCATATTCTACCTCTTACAAAAAGCTCTTACCATGTGGCCCGGCTGGCAACTTTAGCCAACTTGCCACGCTTTCACCAATATCCGCAAATGTTTCTCGCCCGCCCGCACTGGCTTTTTGCACAATTGGGGAAAAACACAAGACCGGCACTTGCTCACGCGTGTGGTCTGACCCTTTCCAGGTGGGGTCGCAGCCATGATCGGCAGTCAGGATCAGCACATCGTCCTGACGCATTTTGGCGACCAGTTCTGGCAAACGGCGATCAAATTTTTCCAGCGCTGCAGCATAGCCCGGCACGTCGCGGCGATGACCATATTCCATGTCAAAATCGACAAAATTGGTGAAGATCAAATCGCCATCTTCGGCCATATCCATCGCGTCCAAAGTCGCATCAAAAAGCGCCATATTGCCGCTGGCTTTGATTTTGTGGGTTACACCCTGGGCAGCGTAAATATCTGAAATCTTGCCCACGGCCAGCACCTTGCGGCCCGCTTCCTTGGCGCGATCCAAAAGGGTTGGTTCTGGCGGCAATACGGAAAAGTCTCGACGGTTGCCGGTGCGCTGAAAATCCCCTGGCGTTTCGCCAATAAACGGCCGTGCGATCACGCGGCCAATATTGAGGGGATCAAGCAATTTGCGGGCGATCTCGCAAATCTCGTAAAGTCGGTCCAAACCAAAATGCTGCTCATGGGCCGCGATTTGGAACACGCTATCGGCGCTTGTGTAGCAGATCGGCTTGCCGGTTTTGATATGCTCCTCGCCCAAGTCGGCGATGATGGTGGTGCCTGAGGCATGTTTGTTGCCCAATATGCCAGGCAGCTTGGCCTCTACGATAAATTTTTCGATCAGGTCTGGCGGAAAGCAAGGTTCTGTCTCGGGGAAATAGCCCCAATCGAAGGAAACGGGCACGCCAGCGATTTCCCAATGGCCAGACGGGGTATCTTTGCCCTTTGAAACCTCTTTCGCGTGCGCCCAGACGCCTGCTTTATGCTCTTCGCTCAGGTCAGGCGGCACGCTGCCCGCCGCCGCTTTTGCAGCAAGGCCAAGCCCCAGCATATCCATATTAGGCAAGAAGAGCGGACCTTGGCGCAAGCCTTCCTTGTCGGCTTCACCTGCAGCGCATTTTTCGGCGATATGGCCGAGGGTGTTGGCGCCCTCGTCGCCAAAGTCTGCGGCATCAGGCGCGCCGCCAATGCCAAAACTGTCCAAAACACATAATATTGCTCGGGGCATAGGGCCTCCTAATTTTGCTCAATCACGCCATAGAATAATGGCGGGGTTTGCGGCGCATCGCCAATTTTATAGGCCGCTTTCAGCCGCTCTTCTGCTTCATCGGCCAGGGCCTCATCATTGGCATGCAAACGCGCTATTGGGGTATCCTGTTCAATCTTTTGACCAAGCAGGGCCAGCTGATCGAAGCCAACCGCATAATCCAGCGGATCGGCCGGTGCTTTGCGGCCACCGCCCAAAATGACCACGCCCATGCCCACCTGCTTGGCATTGATTTCGGTGATATAGCCCGACTGGCCGAGTGTGACGTCACGAATAATTTTGGCTTTGGGCAAATAATGCTCTACCTGCGCCATAAAGTCGGTGGGACCGCCGAGGCCGCTGATCATTTTGCCAAACTGTTCTGCCGCCCTGCCATTTTCCAACACGTCTTGTGCCTTTTGCCGCGCCGCATCCAGGTCGCTCGCCAAGTCGCCATGCATCAAGCCATGGGCCGCGAGCTCCAGCACTACTTGCTCGAGGTTGGCATCGCGGTGTTCGCCTGTGAGAAACTGCACGGCGTTCTGCAATTCAAGCGCATTGCCCGCAGCGCTGGCGAGGGGCTGGTTCATGTCGCTGATCAAGGCGCTGGTGCGCACGCCTGCGCCATTGGCCACCTGCACGAGGCTTTGTGCTAAGGCATTTGCCTCGTCCGCTGATTTCATAAAAGCACCTGAGCCGACCTTCACATCGAGCACCAATGCATCCAACCCGGCAGCCAGTTTTTTGGACAGTATGGAGCCGGTGATCAGCGAAATATTATCTACCGTCGCGGTGACATCGCGGATGGCATAAAGGATTTTATCAGCGGGCGCGAGATTGTTGGTTTGCCCCACAATGGCGCATCCTGCTTCAGCCACGACCCTGCGGAACAAAGCACTGTCTACGCTGGTTTGATAGCCCGGGATGGCATCAAACTTATCAAGCGTGCCGCCCGTATGGCCGAGGCCACGGCCAGAAATCATGGGCACATAGGCACCACATGCTGCCCAGATGGGCGCCAGCATCAAGGAGACATTATCGCCCACGCCACCAGTGGAATGCTTGTCGATAATGGGACCGTCTAACTCGTCCCAGTTGAGTACCTCGCCACTGTCGCGCATGGCCAAGGTGAGCGCCACGCGCTCATCCATATCCATATTCTGGAAATAGACCGCCATAACAAAAGCGGCGGCCTGCTCCGGCTTGACCGCACCGCTGACCACGCCCTCGATAAAGGCGCTAATTTCAGCAGGGGTAAGGGTTTCACCATCGCGTTTTTTGGCGATGATTTCGGCCGGCAAAAACATGTTCGACTTTCCTCGATGGCTTTAGTCTAGTCGATAAAGTCGCACAGGCGGCTTTTCCGCCCGCGCGATTTTCTTTTTCGCTTCAAGATCAAGTTGCACGCATTTCACCCACCAGCCTGCGGTGCTGCCCCCGGGGAACAGCCCCTCCGGCAGATGTTTTTTGGCTTCGGCAATCACATCTTTGACGACCATGCCCGGTGCCTCATGGGGCAAAACCTGCATCATCGCTTTGTACATGGCGTTATATTTCGCCGCGTCAACGCGGGTGATTTTGCCCGGTGTGTTTACGTTTTCAACTTCAACCTTGTCACTCATGGTTCAGGTTCCTATGCGCCGTAGGGCACCCAAACATTTTTGACCTGAGTGCTCCGCTCCAAGAAATATTCGCCTTCACAAATCTCGCGATCGGTCCAATCCATGGCTTTGCCCTTATTGGTCCAAGTCTGTTTGAGATTGTGTACCGAATATTGCTCAACTTTTTTGCCACCCTCAGCATCGCCGCAATAGAACATGGCGTCAACGCCATCATGCTCGGCCAATGTTTTGGTCAGCTCATCTTTAGCCCCAGTGACGATGTTGACGACGCCGCCGGGCACATCGCTGGTTTCCAAGATCTGATAGAAATCAGTCATGGCCAATGGTGCGCTTTCAGACGGGATCAACACGCTGGTGTTGCCCATGGCCATGGATGGGGCGAGCAAGGAGACAGCACCCAATAGTGGGCTTTCATCTGGCGCAGCAATGCCGATCACGCCGATCGGTTCCACCATGGCGACTGCCATTTGGCGCACAGGCGGGTTATGCACGGCGCCGTCATATTTGTCGGCCCAGCCCGCGAAGGCGAACAGGCGCTCGATAGAAAGCTCAACTTCTTTTTTCGCAGCTCCAGCCGAAACGCCGGTCATCTCGCGTAACCGATCCGCAAATTCACTGCGGCGATAGTCGAGATTTTCGCCCATATAATAGAGAATTTGTGACCGTGTATGGGCGGGCTTGCTGCCCCAGCTCAAGGCTCCGCGCGCGGCTTCCACTGCGTTGCGAATGTCTTTGCGATTGCCTTCACCGACTTCGCCAACCAGTTTGCCATCAGCGTTCACCACTGAACGAGCGTAACCACCATCTGGCCGAGCCTGCTTGCCGCCCACATAAAGTTTGGCGGTGCGGTCAATGCCATCTGTTGCGAACAATTTGGGTTTCGCTGGCACTGTGGATTTACCCAACGATTTCAGCTTCAGTTCCCAGTTGGGGCGCAGATAGGCGCGCATGCCTTCTTTGCCACCCTCACGGCCAAAACCGCTTTCTTTATACCCACCGAAACCGACGGCAGCGTCGAAATTATTGGTGGAATTGATCCAGACAACACCGGACTTCACCCGTGGTGCAATGTCCAAAGCGAGGTTGATGTTCTCGGTCCAGATGCTGGCAGAAAGGCCATATTTCGAATTGTTGGCCAAGGTCACCGCTTCATCAGGCGTGCGGAAGCTCATGGCGACCAAAACGGGCCCAAAGATTTCTTCTTCCGCGATGATGTTGGCAGGCTGCACATTGGTGTAAAGCGTTGGCTTGACGAAGCAACCATTGGAGGGAACCGCCCCATCGGGTTGGTGGCGCACGGCCCCCTGCTCTTCGCCCTTTTTCATCAAATCCTGCACCCGTTTCACCTGCACGGGCGCCACCAAGGCACCAATATCGATGGCTTTGTCGAGCGGGTCGCCCACGCGCAATGTCTCCATGCGGGCTTTCAGCTTCTTAATGAACCGCTCTTCCACCGCTTCTTGAACCAACAAGCGCGACCCGGCACAACACACTTGCCCCTGATTGAACCAAATGGCATCGACGACGCCTTCAACAGCGCTGTCCAAATCCGCATCTTCAAACACGATGAAGGGTGATTTGCCGCCCAGTTCCAGAGACAGGCCTTTGCCCTTTCCCGCAGTGGCTTTGCGGATGGCTTTGCCCACACCTGTCGACCCGGTAAATGCAATCTTGTCTATACCGGGATGGTTGACGATCGCTTCGCCTGCGTCGCCATCACCGGTTACAATATTCACCACGCCTTTTGGCAAGCCGATCTCCTGACAGATTTCTGCAAACAATAGCGCGGTCAGTGACGTAAATTCTGCTGGCTTCAGCACGACCGTATTGCCCGCTGCGAGCGCTGGTGCGATTTTCCAAGACAACATCAAAAGTGGGAAGTTCCACGGGATAATTTGCCCGCAAACGCCATAGGCTGATTGATCAGGGAACAAGCGATCACGCTGCTGCGCCCACCCGGCATGGTGATAGAAATGACGCGCAACCAAAGGGATATCCAAATCACGGCTTTCGCGGATTGGCTTGCCATTGTCGAGGGTTTCGAGCACCGCAAACAAACGAGAGTGCTTTTGCACTTGCCGCGCGATGGCATAAAGGTATTTGGCCCGCTCATAGCCAGACAAAGCTTCCCAATCTGATTGGGCTTTGCGTGCCGCAGAAACGGCTAGATCAATATCACCCTTTTTGGCTTGGCTGATTTGCGCCAATTCTTCGCCGTTGGCAGGATTCGTGGAGGCAAATGTTTTGCCCGGCTTGGTGAACTCACCATTGATGAAGTGACCAAATTTGCGGCCATAGCCATCAAGCCATTCATGTGCTTCGGCGCTGCCTTCCGGCGCAGGACCATATTCCATGGTTTCAAAAATCTCTTTAACGTTCATGTTGCCCACCTAAACCAGAGGCTGACGATAATCGGCCGCATAGCGCCCGGTGACATTATGTTCAAGCTGTCGCTCGATGTCGTTCAAAAGGCTCGATGCGCCGAAGCGGAACAGATGCGGGGAAAGCCATTGATTACCCAGTTCATCCTTCATCATCGCTAGATATGTGATTGCATCTTTGGCTTTGGAAATGCCGCCCGCGGGCTTATAGCCAATCTCAATGCCCGTTTCCTCATGGAACCAGCGGATCATGCGGATCATGGACAGGGAGGTCACCAAATCGGCGTTGACCTTTTCCTTGCCGGTTGAGGTTTTGATGAAGTCGGCCCCGGCCATCATGCAGACCAAAGAGGCCTTGGCGACATTGGTTTGGGTGGCCAATTCGCCCGTGCCCAAAATGGTTTTCAAATGTGCTTCACCACATGCCGCGCGGAAGGCTTTGACCTGGTCATAAAGGCCCTGCCAATCTTGCGTCAGCACTTGATGCCGTTCGATCACGATATCGATTTCCTTGGCACCCGCTTTTACAGAGGCCTCGATTTCAGCAATGCGGGTTGCCAAAGGCGTGAGGCCTGCAGGGAACCCGGTTGAAACGGCGGCCACAGGAATGTTGGTGCCTTCAAGCGCGGCCACCGCGTCGGCAACAAAATTGTGATAGACACACACTGCGCCTGGGGTGATGCCCAAATCTTCAACGCCCAGCGCCGTTAAAATATCGGTGCGCACGGGTTGGCGGGCTTTGGCACACAGGCGCTCAACGCGGCCCTTGCTGTCGTCGCCATTCAACGTGGTCAAATCGATATTGGTGATGGCGTGGAGCAGCCAAGCGGCTTGCCATTGCTTTTTCACAGAGCGGCGGGTGCCGATGGTGGCGGCCCGACGTTCCAACGCTGAGCGGTTCATCCGCACATGGCGCAACCAGCCCAAATCCAAATCGAAACCGGGATTGCGTTTATGCTCTTCTGCCGCGTGCGGCATTTCAACTGCTTTTAAACTCATAGTTCTGCAATCATTTTTGTCAGCAAACTTTGCATGCGCTCTCCGCCAGATGCGACCATGGTTTGCGTATGGTCGTGAGAGAGATGTTCGTCCGACATGCCCGCGCCCATATTGGTGATGAATGAACATCCCCAGACACGCATGTCGTAATATCGGCCCAAAATACATTCCGGCACGGTGGACATGCCCACCGCCCGAGCCCCGAAGCCTTGGATCATTCTGATCTCAGCAGGCGTTTCAAATGAGGGACCAGAATACCATGTATAGATGCCTTGTTTAAGGTCCAAAGAATCGCGGGCCGCGATATCAAGGGCCTTTTGGCGCAGGACCGGATCATAAGCGTTCACCATATCGACAAACCGCTTATCGCCTTCCAACCCGATCAACGGGTTAAGTCCGGAGAAATTGATGTGATCTTCAATCAACATCAGATCGCCGGGTTGAATATCATTTGTGATCGAACCCGCAGCATTGGTGAGCATCAGTGTATCAATGCCCAGCCCGGCAAGGCTTTGAATCGCCATTTTCATCGCGCCGGCATGGCCGTGTTCATAATAGTGGGCCCGACCGGTCAGCAACGCCACGCGCTTGCCTTCCAGCTCGCCGATCAGCAGGTTTTTACCATGGCCGGTCACGCCGCCGCCGGGAAAGCCCTGCAGATCATCATAATTGATGGTGATCGGATCGTTTAACATATCGCCCAGCGCGGCAAAGCCCGACCCCAGCACCAGTGCGGCAGCAATCGGCTCGTTGCCTGCGCGTTCCTGAATCACGCGCATATTGAATTTTGCGGTCATGTCGCTTTACTCCAGAAATTCAGGACCAAAGGAATCTGGCAGAATTTCTTCCATGGTATAGCTTTTGGCGTCGCCATCTTCGCCGGTGCAAATAATCTGCGTGTCTGGCGTGGCAAATTCGCGAATGCGCTGGCGGCAACCGCCGCAAGGCGTAACCGGATCAACGCCCTTTCCAATCACAAAGATGCGATGAATCTTTTTCGCCCCGCCGCCAATCATGGCCGAAATAGCGGCGGTTTCGGCACAATTGCCTTGCGGATAAGCTGCATTTTCTATGTTGCAGCCGGCGTAGATCTCTCCATCGTCGGCCAGTATGGCCGCGCCAACGGGGAAGTTTGAATAAGGCACGTGCGCATGTTTACGCACGGCCTGAGCTGCATCATAAAGCGCCTGTGTCACCGCATCCATCTTAGCGCTCCTTAATGTAAGGCTGGCCGATGGCCTTTGGCGGATTGGCGCGGCCAATAAAGCCAGCCAACAGCACCACGGTGAGAATATATGGCAGTGCCTGAATGGCCTGCACTGGCACTTCGCCGATCATGGGGAACTCGACCCCCTGCAACCGGATTTGCGAGGCACTGAGCACGCCGAACAGCAAACAGGTCCACATGGCTTGCCAAGGGCGCCATTTGGCGAAAATCAATGCGGCCAACGCGATAAAGCCCCGACCTGACGTCATGTTTTCCGAAAAGTTTGCCCCCTGCGCCGTAGACAAAAAGGCCCCGGCAACGCCGCACAACAACCCGGTGACCACCAACGCCCGATAGCGCAACAAGGCAACGGAAATGCCTGCTGTATCCAGCGCTTTGGGGTTTTCCCCCACGGCCCGGAGGCGCAAGCCAAATCGGGTGCGGTAGAGCACAAAGGCAGTGACCGGTACCATCAAGAAGGCAAAATAAACGATGATCGAATGGCCCGAAAGCAATTGCTGATAGATCTCGCCAACGATCGGCACCTGGCCGATCTCCGCCGCAAACGGCAATTCGATATTTGAAAAGCGCTCATCTGGTCGCAAGTTTGGAGTGGTGCCGCCGCGGCGGAACCAGGCATGCCCCAGAAATACCGTGAACCCGGCAGCGAGGAAGTTGAGCGCCACACCAGAAATAATCTGGTTGCCGCGGAAGTTGATGGAGGCTAGCGCGTGGATCATAGACATGACGACGGACACGCCCATCGCGGCAGCCAGCCCCAGCCAGACGGACCCTGTGACAGCTGCCGTGGCGGCGGCGGCAAACGCCCCGCCCAGCATTTTGCCTTCAAGGCCAATATCTACGATGCCGGAACGCTCAGAATAAAGCCCCGCCAACGCGGCCAACATCAGCGGCACCGCAAAGCGGACACTGGAATCGAGCAAGAGGATGATATCAGTTGGGCTCATGATTATGCCTCCGTCTCCGCTGTGGTGGGTGCTTCTGGTGCGGGATTGACCCTACGGGCAAAAATGCGTTCCAGCAGCGGCCGGAACATTTCACCCATGGCGCCTGTAAACAGAATGACGAGCGCTTGGATCACCACCACAAGGTCAGACGGCACAGCCGGCAATTCAAAGGCCAGTTCCTGCCCGCCCTGATAAAGTGCGCCAAACAGCAGGGCCGCCAAGGCAATGCCCACCGGGTGGGAGCGACCCATAAAGGCCACGGCGATGCCCACAAAGCCGAAGCCATGCACATAGCCGACCACCAAGCGTTTTTGCACGCCCACGGCTTCGTTGACCGCCATCAAACCAGCCATCGCCCCGGCAATCGCCATGGAGATGATGATCACATAGACAGCGGAAATGCCAGCGTAGCGCGCCGCTTCGGGGTTGGCCCCCAGCGTGCGGATTTTATAGCCGAGCTTGGTGCGCCAGATCAGTACATAGGTGAAGATCAGCGCGGCAATGCCGAAGAAGAAGGTTATGTTCAACGGAGAATATTGGAACGCATCAAACCAGTCGGACAGCAGGGGCAAACGGCCCTGCTCGGCAATGGTGCGTGTCTCGGCGTTGGCCCCGGGCGCAGTGATCACCTGTGCCAGCATATAGCTCATAAAGGCCGAGGCGATAAAGTTGAACATGATGGTGGTGATCACGATGTGGCTGCCGCGTTTGGCTTGTAGCCACGCTGGAATAATCGCCCACAAAGAGCCCATCATCATCGCAGCAATTGTAGAGCCGAACAGCACGAAAACCCAGTGGGTCTGGTCAAGCCAGAGCGCCACCATAATGGCGCCAAGGCCCGCCACATAGGCTTGCCCCTCACCACCAATATTAAACATGCCCGCCTTAAAGACGATGGCCACGGCCAAACCGGTGAAGATGAAGTTTGTGGCATAATGCAGGGTGAAGCCCCAGCCCATACCGGTGCCGAAGGCGCCATAGAACAGGGCCCACATGGCGGTCAGCGGGTTTTCACCAATGATGGCCACGGCCAAACCGCCGATAATAAATGCCAGCAACACATTGAGCGCCGGCATCAAAACAATTGTTACCCAATTGGGCAAAGGCTGACGCGCACTCATTTTTTACACACCCCGTACATTTGCTATGCCCCCTCTTTGGGATCAACCCCGGCCATGGACAGGCCAAATTCGCGTTCGCTGGCATCCGGACTTAGTTCGGTCACGATTTCACCATCGAACATCACCAGCACCCGATCAGACAGCGCGCGAATTTCATCAAGCTCCACGGACACCAGCAGAACCGCGATCCCCTTGTCTCGCAGCTCAATGATGTGTTTATGGATAAACTCAATCGCACCAATGTCTACACCGCGTGTGGGTTGGCCCACGATCAGCACATCAAGATCGCGATCCATCTCTCGGGCCAGCACGATTTTTTGCTGGTTGCCGCCAGAGAAGTTCGCTGTTTTCAGGCGCGGATTGCGTGGGCGTATATCGAACATTTCGATCCGCTTTTCAGCTTCCGCAATCGCCATCTTGGGCGATAGAAACATGCCTGTGCCATATTTTTCGGACTCGTGATAGCCAAGAATGGAGTTCTCCCATTCTTCAAACGCCGTCACCAGGCCCATTTTCAACCGGTCTTCCGGCACATGGGCCACGCCCATTTTGCGGGCATCTGACGCGCTGTCATCCCCGTGAAAACGGACCAATTCGCCATTCACACGAATTTCGCCTAAAAGGGGAGCTTCCATACCGGATATGGCCCGCAAAAGATCCGATTGCCCATTGCCCGCAACGCCTGCGATGCCGACAATCTCGCCAGCGCGCACATTGAAGCTGACATCTTTCACCCGCGGCACACCAATGTCATCGGTTACCGACAAGCCTTTTACGTCCAAAACCACATCCTTTGGCTCTGCCGGGGTTTTATCCACGCGCAACAGTACACGGCGGCCAACCATCAGTTCCGCCAACTGTTCCGGCGATGTATCCTTCGTCGCCAAGGTGCCCACCATTTCACCCTGGCGCATCACCGAAACCGTGTCGGTCACGGCCATGATTTCGCGCAATTTATGGGTGATCAAAATGATGGTTTTGCCCTCATCGCGCAATTGCTCGAGAATGCGGAACAATTGGTCAGCCTCTGTCGGGGTCAACACCCCGGTCGGCTCGTCCAAAATCAGCACATCAGCACCACGATAAAGGGCTTTCAAAATCTCAACGCGCTGCTCTTGCCCCACAGAGAGGTCTTCAATCAGCGCATCCGGGTCCACATTCAACCCGTAATCGGTGGCCAGTCGCGTCAGTTCTTCGCGCGCCTTTGCCATGCTGGAGGCCAGAAGATATTCGCCTTCAGCACCCAGAATAATGTTTTCCAAAACAGTGAAATTTTCCACCAGCATAAAGTGCTGGTGCACCATGCCAATGCCCAACTCCAGCGCATGGCTGGAATCTTTGATTTTCACCAATTGCCCATTGACCCAGATTTCACCGCTATCCGCCGTGTAGAAGCCGTAAAGAATGGACATCAGGGTGGACTTGCCTGCGCCATTTTCCCCCACAATGCCGTGGATGGAATTGCGCTTCACCGCCAGATCAATGTCCTTATTGGCTTGCACGGGCCCAAAAGCTTTGGACACTCTTTTCAAATCAATGGCAAATTCAGACCCAGCAGCTTGTGAAGGCTGCTGGGCGTTAGTTGTCTGGTGCTCAACCATGTCGAGTTACCAATCCAATCTTCAGGTTAGCTTATGATACTGGGCAGGAATTGTCTGACCGGTAATCATGCACTTCAATCTCGCCTGAATTGATTTTAGCGGTCAACTCGTCGAGCTTGGCTTGCATCTCGTCTGTAATCAGATCTTGGTTGTGCTCATCGATCGCAGCACCAACACCGCCTTCTGCCAAACCGAGGGACACAATGCCAGAAGTCCACTCACCATTCAGCTCGTCCATAAAGGCATCCTGAACCGCCACGTCAACACGCTTCACCATTGAAGTCAGCATATTGCCGGGGAACAGATAGTTCTGGTTGCTGTCCACACCAATGCCGTATTTGCCGGCATCCGCTGCAGCTTGCAACGCACCTTCACCTGCAGCACCTGCTGCGGCGTAAATCACGTCCGCGCCACGCTCAAGCTGTGAGCGGCCAACTTCGCCTGCAGTATTGATGTCGTTAAAGGCCGCAAAGTCTGTACCGATGAAGTTTTGCAGCACTTCAATATCCGGATCAACAGCTTTTGCACCTTGCACATAGCCGCAGCCGAAGGCTTGAAGCAATGGGAAGTCAAAAGCAGTGATGTAGCCGATAGTGCCCGATTCAGACTTCATCGCCGCCAAGGCGCCCACAAGGTATGAACCTTCTTCTTCCTTAAACAACACTGAACGCACATTTGGCAGATCAACGACAGAGTCGATGATGGCGAAATGCGTGTCCGGGAATTCCTGGGCCACAACATTCAGTGGCTCTGCCCATGTAAAGCCGGGCACAACGATTGGGCTTTGCCCCTGTTGGGCGAAACGACGCAGAGCTTGCTCACGCTGCGCGTCGGTTTGAATTTCAAAATCGCGATAAGAATTACCGGTTTCTTCTTTATATGCTTCGGCGCCATTCCAAGCCATTTCGTTAAATGACTTATCGTTTTTGCCGGCAGCATCATAGATCAATGCAGGTTCTGCCAATGCGGTGCCTGTCATCAAGGCAGCAAATACGGCTGTACCAAGCACGGCTTTTGCGCCGGTGAACTTTTTATTCTGGACTGACATGAATATCTCCCTTGTCAACTTATCCACACGAACGGGCCAACCCTAAGGCCCAAATGTGGTGTTTTTAATTCAAGCGTTTTCTTGGTCCCTCCGCAAGTAAAAACGCCTAAATCCCCATGCAATCGATACCTATCCCCCACAAAAAATTCAAGATTTTTTTAACCAGATGGTAAAAATAAAAGCGTTTTTGACCAGACGGACGAATTTTTTACTTGTGATTCAATAGGTTAATAATGGGACCATTTGCAGCCTCTGCGTCGGCCTGATCATGGGTGACCATCAAGACAGGCAGCTGGTTTTCCCGGGCCTGTGTAAAAACAAACTGGCGAACCCGCGACCGCAGGTCAACATCGAGCGAGGAAAACGGCTCATCGAGCAACAAGGCTTTGGGATTCGACAGCAAAACGCGCATCAACGCAATACGCGATTGCTGGCCACCTGAAAGGGTGAGTGGGTCTCGCGCGCCAAGCTCTTCCAAACGCACCGCCCGCAACTTTTCCCGCACCTTTTCGCAGCGCTCCTGCTTGCTGCCGCCACGGGGCAACGCGAACAGCAAATTTTCCTCCACGCTCATATGGGGAAACAGGAGCGGTTCTTGAAACATCAGCCCCACATGGCGGGCGCTGGGGTCTTTATGGGTGATGTCTTCCCCATCCAGCATAATCTGGCCCTGACAGGTGAAGCGCGGGGACAGAAAGCCGGAAATCGCGTTGAGCAAGGTGGATTTGCCCGAACCAGATGGCCCCATCACCGTCAGCACTTCCCCCGCCTTAATCTCGGCATTCAAGTGAAACAACACTTGATCGCCCAGAGAGATTGTCAGGTCTTTTAGGTTCAAGCTGTGGTCGGCCACTTAGCGCTCCTGCTGTTTGGCGAAATATATTTTGTTGGGATAAAGCAATTTGGGCAAGGCCAAGGCCAAGACAAAACCGATGGCGGGCAGCAAAGTCTGCACCAATGCATATATGCCGATCAGTCGACGGTCGCCGCCGGAAGCCAATGCAACAGCCTCGGTGGTGATGGTGGGCACGCGCCCTGCCCCGATCAGCAATGTGGGGATATATTGCGCCACCGAAATGGTAAAGCCCAACGCCAATGCGGTGAGGATCGGGCGCAGCAGCATGGGCAGTTTGATGTGAAAGAAAATCCGGTTTTGCGACTTCCCCAAAGCGGTTGCGGTTTGCATGTAGCGCGGGTCGAGATCGTGAAAACTCGCCTCAAGCGCCAGATAGGTATAGGGAAAAACAAACACCACATGCATCAGCGTCACCGGCCAGAAGCTGCCATCTAGCCCATAGCGCACCAGCAAGATAGAAATTCCGGAAATGAAAGCGATTTGGGGCACGATCAGGGGCAGATAGATCAGGCGCAATGCCTTTTGTGTCAGTCGGATATTGTGGCGGCATTCATTTTCAAGGCAGATCAAGGTAAGCCCCACCGAAATCAAAGTGGCAGCGACGCCAATGTTCACCGCGTTCAGCGTGGGCCCCCAAAGATAGGATGCATTATCCATCCAACGGTTGAGGCCCAAGGTGCGCGGCAACGCTTCGGGGAAACGCCAATAGCCCGCTAAAGACCAGATACCAAGAATAATAAGGCTGGCGAGCGAGATCAGCACGATGGTCAGCATGGCAAGGCTGAATAGCGCTCTTACGGCACCATCATTTTGATGGCGCATGCCTTTGGCCTGCATCTGGCGCATCAAATAGCTGCAAACAATCTCTAAAAAACGCCAGACCAATAGGGCAAAAAGGGTAGCGCCGAGCTGAAACACAGCCCCCGCCGCCGCGACAAAGCGCATTTCGATGTCGGGATCATTCATCCAGCGCAGAATTTGCACCGGGAGGCTGGGCGGCAGGTTAGGCCCGAGGATCAGCGCCACATCCACCACCGAACTGGAGAAGGCGATCACTGCAAAAATCGGCAATCGAATCTGGCGGTAGAGTGCGGGCATCACCACGGTGATCCATGCCCAAATGCGACCATAGCCGAGGGAACGAGCGAGCTTCAAACGTTGATCCACATTGATCTGAGAGGCCGCAGAAAGGCTCATCAGAAACAAAAAAGGTATCTCTTTCAGCACCAGCCCGGCCAGCAAGGCATAGCCCAACGGGTCGTTGATGATCAACCAGTCTGGCGGACGATCAAACCCCGTGGCCCAGGGAGACAGCAAGCGGATCAACCACCCGGAAGGCGCGAACAGAAAGGCGAAGCCGAAGGCGGCGGCCGCGTGGGGCACCGACATAAGCGGCGACACAAAACGGGTGATTTTGCCAAATAGCGGCGCATCCCAAAAGGCAGCGAAAAAACCGATGACGATGACGAAGGAGATCAGCGTGGTGGCCAGCCCGATCCAGATTGACAAATGCACCGAATGCCAGAAACCGGGCACATGCAGGGCCTTGTGCAGATAGTCAACGGTCAACTCCACGCCGCCGAGGGCGGGGAAATAGCCCAAGGCGGGAGCGCCCACACCAAGTAGGCCCGCCAATAGCGGGCCCATCAACAGCAAGATAACAAGTGCGGGCGCTGCCCAGAACAGGAAGTTCAGCGCCCGGTTGATCATGGTCATTACATGTCACGCATAAAGCGCTTGGCCCATTCTTCTTCAAGCATGGTGGCCCAGCTGGCATGCGGTTCCAGCAAGGTTTTGCCAAATTCTTCGCCCTGCAAGGTGGCTGGCCCAAGCTCCAGCGCGTCAAAATATTTCTTTTCTTCTGCAGGCAGGTCATTGATGGCCAAAACAGACGGGTCGCCCCAAATATTTTCATCCGCCTTGCGCGCTTGCGCTTCTGGTGAGAGGAGGAAATTGGCCACGACCATGGCCCCAGCCTTGGCGTTCGCATTATAAGGAATGGTGACAAAGTGGGAATTGCCCATGGACCCATAATCCATGACGAACGACCGCACGCTGGGTGGCAGTTCGCCTGCGTTGATCGCAGACGAGGCTTCACCGGGATTGAAGGTCATGGCGATATCGATCTCGCCATCGGCGAGCAGATTTTTCAGTTGGGTCGTGTCTTTGGCATAGACCACCCCATCGCGCCATAAATGCGGTTTGATCTCTTCCAGATAGGTCCACAGCGGGGCAGTCACCTTGTCAAATATTTCTTTGGTGGCAGGTTCGCGCAATATGGCGGGGTCCTCCACCACGCCATAAAGCACCTGTTTCAAGAAAGTGGTGCCGATAAAGTTTGGCGGCGCGGCATAGGTGAAGCGACCGGGATTCTCTTCCACCCAATTGGACAGTTCGTCCAGCGTGGTCGGCGGTTCGGCCACAATCTCGCTGTCATAATAAAAGGTCAGCTGCGCCATGCCCCAAGGGCTTTCCTGGCCGTCTACCGGCACGGTGAAATCATAGGTCAGGGTCGGTTTGCCCTCAATGTCAGCATATTGATAGTTGGGCAATTTTTCAGCCCAATTGTTATCAATCAACAAGCCCTGCTCTTTCATGGCAGCAAAGTTCTCGCCGTTAATCCAGATGAGGTCAACCGAACCGCCCTCATCACGCCCAGCGGCTTTTTCTGTAATCACCCGACTCACGGCGCTTGCCGTATCTTCAAGTTTCACATGCTCCAGAGTCACGCCATATTCGACCTTCACCTTGTCGCCCACCCAGGCAATGTAATTATTGATGTTGGGCGCGCCGCCCCAGGCGTTGAAATAGACCGTTTGGCCCTCTGCTTGATTGAGCACCGCTTGCCAATTGGTGGGGTCTGGTGCGTGATCCTCAGCCAAAGCCGGACCTGAAGCGCCCAATGTCAACACAGAGGCCAACGCCAATTGCTTTGCGGATAGTGTTCTGAATAGCCGGCTTTTACGCATAAAATATCCTTCGCACGCAGATGCATAATGATAGAGCTTTGAAGATATTTGATACGCGATTGGCGCAAGAAGTACAGCCCCTAGCCGTTACAACTCTTGCTCACATAAGTGTGAAAGGGGCGATCATATTCGTTTTATTCCGTGCCTGTGGTTTCTACCGTTTCAACCGGTATGGCCTCTGCATCGATTTGCGCCGCGAAACGACTGAAAAATCGATCAATGACGCCTTGGGCGCTTTTGCCAACGATCTTAGACCCCAGTTTTTCGATTGAGCCGGATACTTCGCCATGGGCTTCAAATTTTAGGATACAGGCCTCGTTGCCCAAGCCCCAATCCTGAAGTTCAATATCGGCTGCACCGCGCGCGAGCCCCAAAATCCCGCCGCGGCCACCACCAGAAAGGGTATAAGCGCGCGCTGGTTCAACGTTTGACAGGTTAAGGTCGCCGACAAATGTGGGTTTCATCAAGCCCAGATTCACCGTGATCGACGCTTCCAGATTTTCACTGTCCACCCATTCAATCCGGTCACAACCGGGAATGCAGGCCTTCAGCACTTCGGTGTCATTCAGCGCCTCCCAGACCGCCAAACGCGGGGCCGTGATGCGGTAATGTCCAACAAATTTCATAAAAGGCCTTTACCTTGAGCGAAACAATTCCAATATCTTCAACACATGGTAACATGCTTGCGCAGTGTCAATTGATGACGATAAAAGAATTAACGGGCGTATAAAAGCTATTAGATTTGGTCCAAGGGCTCAACGGGGAGACAATTATGACAAATGACGTCGCTGAAAAACCATTGCAATATTTAGACAAGGCAATGGGGGCAATCCGCGAAATGGGCCTTTGGCCGGAAACTGTGGAAGAAGCACCGATCACCGGGCTACTGCAGGAAATTACTGATCTGGATGAGACGCGTGTCATTTTGATCGGGCGCACCTTAAACCAGGCCAGCGTGTTTAATGATGTGGTCCGCGAGCAAATTGCGGCCATGAATATTGGCGAGCGCTATGAGGACATCACCAACGGATTTGATAGCATCCGCGATGATGCCAAGGCCATGGTCGACCAACTGGAAGACGGCAAGCTGGACATTTTGGAGCGGGCCTCGAACGTTTGGATGAAGGTCACCCGCGGCGACATTCCCACCCGGTTCGAAAAGATTCGCTCCACCTATTTGGAGGTGACCAAAGACACCAAGGATCAGGTGGACCGCGAACACACCATTTTGGAGGCCTATCGCGATTTTAGAGGTGCACTGAAGCAAGCCGAAGTGATGGCGCTTGAGGTTTTGGAAAAAGCCGAGCAAAAATTGGAGGAGCGCAAACAGCATTTGAGCAATGCCACTAAGGAGCTGGAAAACTTTGCCGATGGCACCCCGGCGGATCGGGCGCGGCTGGAGATGGCCCGCGACGAACGTTTGCGTGAAATGCAGTTGGAGGAGCGGCGCTACCAGATTGCCAAAGATCTCTCGGATAATTTGACCATTTCTTACAACACCTCTGAAGTGATCATGGCGCGGTTGATGCAAACCACCAATGCCAAAGAGCGGGTTTATCAGCAGTCGATCTCGTTCTTCTCCACCAACGAAACTGTCCTGACCGCGTTGAGTGCGTCTTTCACCGGGCTGTTTGGCCTGCATGAAAGCACCGAAACATTGAACGCGATGAAGGAAGGCATGTCCAAAAGCCTTGAAACATTGGCTGAGGTGGGCGACACCGTTCAAGAAGAAGCGCTTAAAGCCGGGTACGGCCCGACCATTCGCGCCGATGCCGTCAAAAAGCTGGTGGACAGCGTTGTGAATTTCCAGGAAAGATCCCGCACAATCATCAATGAAATGCGTGAGCAATCCACGAAGAATTCAGCTGAAATCCGCGATGCTGTTGAAGACGGCAAACAGCGTTTGGCCAAACTGGCCGCTGAGGGCAACACGCTTTTGGTGGAACAAAAGCAAAGCTAAACAAACGGCATAGAGACGAAACGGGAAAAGCGTTTTGAACAAAGACAAGTCTTTACCGCTTGACGATGTGATGATGGCGATGGACGTGGTGGACACACTGCGCCATCGCAATGATCTGGTGGCGCGGGAACTGAATGAAGAAAACCGGGCCTCTACATTGGTAGATCGCTTGCGTGAGATCTATCACCAGCAAGGCATTGATGTGCCGGATCACATTTTGCAAGAAGGGGTCAACGCGCTCAAGGAATCCCGTTTTACCTACAATCCGCCAACGGGCGGGTTTGGCTATATGCTGGCGCGTGCCTATGTCTCGCGCGGCCGTTGGGGCAAATGGGCCCTGGGCATTGGCTTGGCCCTTGGCCTCGGTCTTTCCGGCTATTTTTTGGTGTATCAGCCAATGCAGGCCAGCCAACAGGCGGCGACGCAGGCCTATCTCACCCAGGAACTGCCCGAACAATTTGATCAGCTGGTGACGCAAGTACAGGCCACTGCGAAGGTGGAGGCGGCCAATGCGCAGGCATCTGAACTGGCTGACCGCGGCAAATTGGCGGCGACTGCTGGCGATCAGGTTGCGGCCGAAAAGTTCTTGGCTGACCTCAACAATCTTCTCTCCACGCTGCAAAGCGAATATCGGGTTCAAGTGGTGAACCGGGAAGGCGCAGACACTGGCGTGTGGACTTATCCCGATGTCAATCAGGACGCGCGCAATTATTACATCATTGTCGAAGCCATTGGACCAGATGGCAATATTTTACCTCAGACCATCACCAACGAGGAAACCGGCATTGCTGAAACCGTGGAGCAATGGGGTGTGCGGGTTAGCGAGGTGCAATTTGAAGCGATCCGCGACGACAAGCTGGATGATGGGATCATTCAAAACAACATAATGGGCCTGAAAGAATTCGGCTATCTCAATGTGGATTACACGCAGCCGGTTTTGGGCGGCGCAATAACAAAGTGGTAGGGCATTAGCATGGTATCAGGTCCAGAAGCACTGCGTCGGCTCGATCGCTCGATGCGCGACATTCGGGATGAGGAAATCTCGCTCACCCGATCCTCGGCAGATGCCTCCGCCAAAATTGCGCGCTTGCGCGAAGTGGAAAGCGAGCAATTTTTAGCCCTTGCAAAATTGCGTCTGGATCCAAAACGGCGAGCGGAAGTTACAGACTATATTTCGCGGGCGGAAAAGGACGCCAACGAGATGTTGCAACGTCATGGGAGCAAGTTGGATGAGCTCTCCGGTTTGCTGGCAGACGTGGACAAAGACATTGAAGCCACCCGCGACAAACGCGACGCGGCCATGGCGGATTACGAGGCGGCCCAGAAAAAACTTGACCAGTTAAGCGCTGACGTTTTTGCGGATCTGGATAAAGACGCAAACTATCAGGCGCAAAAACAAGCTGTTGACGACGCTGTCGCCACCTTTAATCACGCTGACGAAAAGGCAGGCGTGGCAGAAAAGGACCGCGAAGAAAAAGGCGCGCCCTATCGCAATGATCCCTTGTTCATGTATTTGTTTGAGCGCGGCTATGGCACCAATGCGTATAAAGCCAGCAACATCACCCGTTTGTTGGATGGGTGGGTGGCCCGCATGGTGCGTTATCATGATGCCAAGCCGAACTTCGTCATTCTGAACGAAATCCCGATGCGTTTGCGCGAGCACGCAGAGCATCTACAAGATGACATTGAGACCGAACGGCAAAAACTTGATGCGCTTGAAGATGCCGCCTTTGACGCCCATGGCGGCAAGGAAGCGCGGGAACTGGCCGACCGGTCAGAGGAGATCATCTCCGCCATTGATGCCCGCCTGGTGGAGCTTGAAGATCAGCGCGATGAACTGGTGCATCGGCAACGCAAGTTTTCCGAGGGCCAGAACCCGGCCTTTCGGGAAGCGGTAGATATGTTGGCCTCCGGCCTTCAGCGCGAGGGGCTGGAAGACCTCTACGCCGCCGCCCGGCAAACCGCCACGCGCGAAGATGATCAGATCGTGCGCAAAATTGATGCGGTGCGGTCTGAAATTGTCACCCTCGAGACAGAGATCAATGCCACAAAGGATCGGCTAAAACTGTTAGCTGAACGCCGTCGGGAGTTGGAAGATATTGAATGGGAGTTCAAGCAGAAGCGTTATGATCGCCCCTCCTTTGATTTTGATGACGATCTGGTGGAAGACCTGCTGGAAGATTTCTTGAAGGGCGCTGTTAGCGCCGCCAGCTATTGGGGCAAATGGCAACAGGCGCAAAAATATAAGGGGCCAAAACGGCGTCGATCCAAAGATCAATATAGCAATCCTTGGGGCGCAAGTTCCTATAGCGGTAGAAAGCGGCGCAAATCGAAAGATCATGGTGTGTTTGGCTCCAGCTCTTCCGACTTCTCTCGTCCCCGCAGTACGCCGCGCGGGTCCAAAGGCAAACGCGATCATGGCGGCTTTAAAACCGGCGGAAAGTTTTAGTGGGTGCCCCCTATCCATAAAAGTGCCAGCACCGGCTATCAAAAAAGTGCCGATAAATATCAGTCTGGTCGCCCCGGCTATGCCTCCGCCAGCCTGGATTGGGTGCGGGATAAACTGGCCATTGGCAAGCAGAGTATGGTGCTGGATTTGGGCGCGGGCACGGGCAAATTCACCGAGCGAATTTGCGCGATTTGTGACCATGTGATTGCGGTGGAGCCTGTGACGGCCATGCGGCACACGTTGCAACAAACCTTGCCGCAGGTCGAAGCGCTGGATGGCGATGCAACCCATATTCCCCTGCCCGATGAAAGTGTGGATGCCGTGATCTGCGCCCAGGCGTTTCACTGGTTTGCCAGCGATGAGGCAGTGAATGAGATGGCGCGGGTGTTGCGCCCCGGCGGCAAATTGGGGCTGATCTGGAATGTGCGGGACGAGCGCACAGATTGGGTGGCAGCGATCACCCGATTAATCACCCCCTATGAGGGCGATGCGCCACGCTATTATAAGGGCGATTGGAAAAAGCCCTTCCCCTCCCCGCATTTCACGCCGCTGGAGCTGCAGCGCTTTGACCAAACCCATGACGGCTTGGCAGATGACGTCATCATCAATCGCTTTATGTCGGCGAGCTTTATCGCGGCGCAATCTGAGGCGGTGCAGGCCGATATTGAACGCCAATTGCGCGAGTTGGTGGCCAGCCACAAGGCGCTGAAAGGGAAAGAGCACATCTCTTTCCCTTATGTCACTGAAGCCTATAGCGCCACCCGGCTCTAATCTCGTTATTTGCAAGGCAGCAGAAAGTCCGGTCCGCCCTTTTCTTCCAGCTCACGCACCTTCATGCCCGCCAGCAGCGGCATCAGATTTTCATGTCGCGTGCGCGCCACATAGACGCTGAATTTTGAGTTGGGCGCAATTTGCTTTGTGGTTTTGCAAAATTCCGGCTCAACGCCCATAGCGAGACTGCCCTTGATGTTTTGCGCCTTATATGTGCGGACTTGGCCTTGAATCGCCCGTAATTTTTCTTGCTCTGCGTCGGGAAACACAAATACATGCAAATTTTGCCCTGCGGCTGGCAGCTTGCTGGCCCCCGGCACTTCTCCTGGTTCAGCCAGGCGCAGCCCGACATAAGTCTTTTGTGTTTGGCCGCCTTCCGGAGTCAAAGAGAAGACGAACCTGGTTTTTTCCGGAACCGGCTTCAGATTCTGATCAGCCTCCACGGCAAAAACCATCTTTTCAATGGGGTCATTGACCACATCCAGCTTGGACATGGTCTGCATGGTGCCAATCGTGCTGAGCGATACACAGCCGGTGAGCATAAAGGGCAGGAGCAGCAAACCGCTGGTCCTCAAAAATTTAAACATTACAATATCCTCTCAAAACCTATTGAGAGGATATTTAGCTTTTATTTTAAAAAATTCAAGTCTTACTTGATCAATTCGCCTAAGGCACTGGCACCATTGTCGGCGGCGCCGACCAATTGGCGCATGCCGGTGAATAGTTCACGACCCAGCCCGTAATGCGACTCGCTCAAATCTTGCGTGGCGACGGGGCGTGCATCAAACTCAGCCTGATCAACCAAGGCTTCCAGCACGCCATTTTCAGCATCCAAGCGGATGATATCGCCATCTTTGATTTTGGCAATGGGGCCGCCATCCACCGCTTCCGGCGTCATATGAATTGCAGCAGGCACTTTGCCCGAGGCACCAGACATGCGGCCATCCGTGATCAGTGCCACCTTGACGCCGCGATTTTGCAGCACGGACAGCGGCGGCGTCAGCTTGTGCAATTCGGGCATGCCGATGGCCTTTGGTCCAGAAAAGCGCACGACGGCCACCACATCTTCATTCAGTTCACCTGCCTTGAAAGCATCATTCAGCTCATTTTGCGAATGGAAAACCCGCGCAGGGGCTTCGATCAATCGATGCTCCGGTTTCACAGCCGAGATTTTAATCACTGACTGCCCCAAATTGCCTTTCAGCAGTTTCAGGCCGCCATTTTTGGCAAAGGGCTTGTTGCAGGGGGTGAGCACATTTTCATTGCCGGACTCTTTAGGCGCCGGTTCCATCATAATGCGGTCATCAATCAGTTTCGGCTCTTGCGCATAAACGTGCAAGCCAGCGCCCCAAACGGTTTTCACATCGTCGTGGGCCAAGCCATTATTCAGCAACTGATCGATCAAAAAGCCCATGCCGCCCGCGGCGTGGAAATGGTTCACATCAGCCATGCCGTTGGGGTAAACGCGGGTGAGTAGCGGTACCACGTCCGAAAGGTCGGACATATCCTGCCAGGTGATTTGAATGCCGGCCGCCGCGGCCATGGCGATCAAATGGATGGTGTGGTTGGTGGAGCCGCCGGTGGCGTGCAGGCCGATCATGCCATTGACCACGGCCTTTTCGTCCACCACACGGCTGGCCGGTGTGAATTCATTGCCCAAGGCTGTGATCGCCAGCGCGCGGCGCGTGGCTTCCTTGGTTAAGGCGTTGCGCATGGGGGTACCGGGATTGACGAAGCTTGAGCCGGGCAATTGCAAGCCCATAATTTCCATCAGCATCTGGTTGGTGTTGGCGGTGCCATAAAAGGTGCAGGTGCCGGGCGAGTGATAGCTTTCGCTTTCGGCTTTCAGCAACTCATCACGCCCCACTTTGCCTTCGGCATAAAGCTGGCGGATGCGGGCCTTTTCATCATTCGGCATGCCGGACGGCATAGGACCGGCAGGCACAAACACCGCCGGGATATGGCCAAAACTCAATGCCGCGATCACCAGGCCGGGGACGATCTTGTCACAAATACCGAGGAACATGGCCGCATCAAACATATTGTGGCTGAGGCCAACGCCGGCGGCCAAGGCGATCACATCGCGCGAGAACAGCGACAAATCCATGCCGGGCTGGCCTTGGGTCACCCCGTCACACATGGCAGGCACGCCGCTGGCCACTTGCGCCACCGCGCCCGCTTCTTCGGCCGCGGCTTTGATCTGATCAGGATAGTCTTTATAGGGCGCGTGGGCGGAGAGCATGTCATTATAGGCGGTGATGATGCCGATATTGGGCGTCACCTCGTCGCTTAACTTGGCTTTGTCACCAGCGCCGCAGGCCGCAAAGCCGTGGGCCAGATTGCCGCAAGAAAGGGCGGTGCGGTGCACACCCTGCTTGGCGGCGGCGTCCATGCGGTCCAGATAAATCCGGCGGGTTTTCTCGCTGCGCTTGGTGATGCGATCGGTGACCTCACGGATCGTTTGATTGACGCTCATGCTCGTTCTCCTTCGGATTTATCGATGCGACCTTTAATCAGGCACGGCAGTTTAGGGACACCAGAAGATGTTCACTTCTTTCATGGTCTGGCGCAGCACCGCGCGGATGGGCATTTCTTCGGTCTCGCCCTCGCCCAATGCTTTTTTCAACACATCGCGCTTTTCATCGCCTTCAATATGCAATGCCAAGAAACTGGATTGCAGCAATTGCGGCAAGGTGAAGGTGATGCGCGGTTCACCAGCGCCAGGGGCTTCAATGGCGGCGAATGTGTTGGGGTTCTTCATGTCGATGGCTTCCGCCAACTGGTCGCCCTCAGGGAAAAAGGATGCCGTGTGCCCATCAGTGCCCATGCCCAGAATAACTACGGTGAAGGGTTTATGCACGCCTGCAAATTGTTCGCCTAGCGCCTTCGCGCCTTCTTGTGCCGACACGCCATCTATATAGAGCGGCATAAAGGCAGCGCCATTGGCCTTGTTTTGCAACAGATGTTCGCCGACGAGTTTGGCGTTGGACCGGTCAGAACTTGGGGGCACCCAGCGTTCGTCCACCAATGAAATGGTGACGCGGGTCCAATCCAGCTCTTCTTCGCTTAGCGCTTCGAAAAAAGCTTTTGGCGTTGAACCGCCTGAGACCAGCATGCTGGCTTTGCCAGCCGCTTCAATGTCCCGCTTTAGTTCGGTGGCCACGCGATAAGCCAAGGCGCGGGCCAACTGGTCTTTGCCGTTGAATTTCTGGTCGATCACATCTGCCATTTTTTCACCTATATCGCTTTGGGGTCATCCAGCTCTTCGTGCCATGTGCGGCCGTCGCGCTCGATCAGCGCAACGGAGCTTGTTGGGCCCCATGTGCCTGCGGTGTAGCCATGTAATGGCGTGGCGTCATTGTCCCACGCTTCGCGGATCGGGTCGATCCATGCCCATGCCGCTTCCAATTCGTCGCGGCGCATAAACAGGGTCTGGTTGCCGCGCACCACATCCATGAGCAACCGCTCATAAGCTTCCGGGGTCCGTTGGGTAAACGTATCAGCAAAGCTAAGGTTCAACGGCACTTGACGCAAGCGCATGCCGCCTGGACCAGGATCTTTGATCATCAGGAACAGTTTCACGCCCTCATCGGGTTGCAGGCGGATCACCAGCCGGTTGGGTGCGGGCACCCCTTCCGTGCGCGAAAAGATTGAATGGGGAATTTCGCGGAACTGGATCACAATCTCGGATGCACGGCGGGCCATGCGCTTGCCGGTGCGCATATAAAAGGGCACACCATTCCAGCGCCAGTTCTCCACTTCTGCTTTAATGGCAACAAATGTTTCCGTGTTGGACGTGGCGCCCTCACCCAATTCTTCCAGATAGCCGGGCACCTTTGTGTCTTCTGAACTCACACCGCGATATTGACCCCGCACGGTTTGCTTGTGCACCGTTTCGCCAACGATCGGCTTAAGCGCCCGTAACACTTTCAGCTTTTCATCTCGCAACGCATTGGCCTCGTCCGAAGCAGGTGGCTCCATCGCCACAAGGCACAAGAGCTGCAGCAAATGATTTTGCACCATATCGCGCAGCGCTCCGGACTTTTCATAATAGGAGCGGCCACCAGCACCCACAGATTCCGCGGCCGTGATCTGGATATGGTCAATATGGGCCGAATTCCAGATCGGCTCAAACAGGGCATTGGCAAAACGCAGGGCCAACAGGTTTTGCACCGTCTCTTTGCCCAAATAATGGTCGATCCGATAGACTTGGTCTTCGCGGAACACTTCCGCCACCGTGTCATTGATTTCGACTGATGATTGCAGATCGTGCCCCAGCGGCTTTTCCAGCACGACGCGCGCATCGGGTGTCCAATAGTTTTGGCTGGAGAGATAGTCACAAATTGGGGCAAACAGGAACGGCGCAACGGCCAGATAAAAAGCTCGCACCACGTTTGGATCATCGCGCAGGCACGCGTTCAGTTCAGCCCAGCCGTCCCGGTCTGTCACATCATTGGCGATGTAGGTGAAACAGCCGATAAAATCGTCCAGCATTTGCGGCTCAATGTGATCGGAATCGACAAATTCATTCACCGCGTCACGTGCAAATTTTTGAAATTCTTCATCACTCATTTCTGACCGCGAGACACCAATGATGCGGGAATTGGTGTCGAATTGCCCATCATAAAAGCGATAATAGAGCGCGGGGATCAGCTTGCGTTGCGAGAGATCACCTGTGGCGCCAAACACCACATAATCAAAAGGATCGACCGGAATAATACGGGCGGACATAAAATTTCCTTTCTGTTCGCGCCAAAGGCGCGGGTCGCAGCGTTGCTAAGCTGCTTTTTGGGCCATCAAAAGCGCCCCATTCTGCGCATCTGATTTTGCTGCTTGTATGTAATCGCCGAAACGGTGCTGCAAGATCGGGATCAGACGTTCGCCCAAACCGCCCACAATGGCCAGTTTTTGGGCGCCACGGGCTTTGAACCAATTGATGAACTGTTTGATCTGATCAAATTCAAACTGCATCAGTTCCTCGGCGATCGGGTCATTCTTTTCATAATATTCCACCACGAACGGCGCGAGACTGGCAAAATCCTTTGGCCACGCCTTGAAGGACCAGGCCATCAGGCTATTCTGATCGCCACCCAAATGGTCAATTGCGACTTGCGTGAGCGGTGATCCTTCGCTCAACCCGTCCAAAACTTCGATCGAGCGCCGCGCCAGCGCACGCCCCAAAATCGCGCCAGAGGCTGTGTCTGAAATATGAAAACCCCAACCGCCAACGGGGAAATATTCCCCCTTCACCTTGGCCAGCCCCGCCGAACCGGTGCCCACAATCAGCACGGCACCATCTTCGCCCAAATGGGCACCTTCACGGGCAGTCTCGACATCATTGTGCACCAGAGTTTTGGCAAACGGATAGTCACGGGCGGCAAAATCCCGGCGAGAGCTTTCCAAATGCGCGCCAGCCAATCCAAGGCATGCGATGGTGCGCGCCATATCTGCCTGCCCTAGCCCTGCCTCTTCAAAGACCTTATGGCTCACGTCAATAATTGAATTATAGGCTTGGGAGCCATCGCCAATGGTGGTGTTGGCGGGGCCGCCGCGCACCTGCGCCAGAATATTGAGATTCTCGTCTGCGAGCCGCGCTCTGCAATTGGTGCCGCCGCCATCAATTCCGAGAAACAAGTTTTGCACCCCGACCATCCTTACTCAAACTGTTGAAATTTGCGCGGACCATAACCACAATTCGTCTTATACGAAAGTATTAATCCGCGCAAATTCGCCCGTTTTTGCGCAAAAATGCATTTGCATGCCATTGGCAATAGGGTCCGCATGATTTATTGAGGGCGTTCGATTGAAAAAGGTGATGATTTGGCGCCGCGTTTGATTATCTGTTCCACATGCAAGTTCAGCCCCACCAGTGCATTTAATGAAAAAGGCGAGACCGGTGGCGAATTGCTGGCCGATCTGGTGGAAGCGGAATGCGACAGGCAAGGCATGTCTTTAGACATTGTGCGCCATCCGTGCCTTTGGAGTTGCAAACAGTCCTGCGCGATACAATTGCAGGATGATGAAAGAACGGGCTATCACGCGGGCGGTTTTACCCCAGACCAGCCGACCGCTGCAGCCATAATAGATTGGGTGTTCGCGCATCAGCGCACAACAGATGGCGATGTGCCATTTGCCGAATGGCCACAGGCCATGTTGGGTCATTTTATTGCGCGCCTGCCCACAATAAAGAAAGAAAAAGAAGATGATTAGACACTCCCTTATTCTTGGCGGCGCCAAGTCAGGCAAAACCGGCTTTGCCGAAGGTCTTGCGCTTAAAGGTAATAAAAAGCCGCTCTATGTGGCCACGGGCCGCGCTTTTGATGAGGAAATGAAGCTGCGCATTTCGGCACACCAGCAAGCCCGCGCCGACCATTTCGATACAGTGGAACAACCGATCAACATGATTTCAGCCCTTGAGCGCGCGCGGGGCAAATATGATCGCGTGCTTGTGGATTGTCTGACCCTTTGGATCACCAATTTGATGATGGCCGATTATGATGTGGATGAAAGCGTTGAGGCCCTCGCCCATTGGTTAAGCACCAATGATGATTTGATGGTGATCATGGTTTCCAACGAAGTCGGCCAAGGTGTTATCCCAGATAACAAGATGGCGCGTGAGTTTGTTGACCATGCTGGCATCGCCCATCAGGAACTGGCTCGCCTTTGCCAGAATGTGGTGTTTGTCACCGCAGGTATCGCGCAGAATCTGAAGGGCGATCTGGCATAGCCACGCGCCCCTGGCTAGTTAAAGAACGCCGCCAGCACCAACAAGGTGCCCAAAATCAAGGTTAGGGCAAACCAATAGAGCGCGACCGCACGATCAATATCGTCGGCGTCCACCCGCTCTTTGCCCTCGCCCATATGGGCCAGTTCCACTGTTTCCCCATCATAATCGCGCGGGCCGCCCAGTTTGACGCCGATGGCACCACCCATTGCCGCTTCGGGCCAGCCTGCGTTTGGTGATTTGTGCCACATGGCATCCCGTCGGGCAGATCGCCAGGCGGCTTTTGCGTCGAACCCCTCTTTGAACTTTGCCGCGACGGTAAAAAAAAACGCGGTGATCCGCGCCGGAATAAAATTGGCGAGATCATCAAGCTTGGCGCTGGCATAGCCAAAATCTTTGAAGCGCGCATTTTTGTGGCCAACCATCGAGTCGGCTGTGTTGATCATCTTATAGAGCGCGATGCCCGGCAGACCGAACAGCATGAGATAAAAAATCGGGGCAACCACACCGTCTGACGCATTTTCGGCCAGCGATTCCACCGCGCCGCGGGCAACACCATCCTCATCCAGATTGTGCGGGTCACGCCCGACAATATGAGATACAGCCTCACGTCCTTCCTCCAGCGAGCTGCGCAGGCCCTCAGCCACGGCTTTCACCGCGCGACCCAGTTCCTTTTGTGCAATCAGTGTGCTGGCGAAGAAGATTTCGAAAATCAATCCAAAGGGCGCGCTGCGGGTGATCGCGATGATGATCAGGCTGATCAGCAAAGTCACGGCCAATGCCAACCCGATCATGGCAAACCCGTTCTGCCGTCGTCTTTGATCTGGCAAATCCGGGTGATTGCCGCGCTCTTCCAGAATGGTGATGAGCTTACCCATCCACATCACCGGATGCCCGATGGCGTCCAGCAACTGCCGGGGATAGCCCACCATTCGTTCTAACAGTATGGCGAGAAAAGCGATGGCAAAGCTCATGATCAATTTCCTATAATGTCATGTTGCGCGGGGTGGCGAACAGGCTGATCAGCTTGTCGCCATCAATATGGCGTTCAATATGGTCCGCAAAGCCATTTAGAATTTGGTCAATGCGCGCCTCATATTCAAGGTCGGTGCTCATCATGGCCCCGAGATTTTGCAAAAAGGCGCGGCGGAACTGGTCGCTGGCGAATAAGCCATGCAGATAGGTGCCCATGATCCGACCGCTGCGCGACATCGCCCCGTCCGTTTCATCATCGATCTGGCTAAAGGGCCGCGCCCGATCAGGTCCCTGCGTTTCGCCCATATGCATATGGTAGCCACGCATAGATTGCTGGGTCGCCAGGTGGATTGCCTCTTCCTCGCGCAGCTGCTTCTGGCTGGCCATGGTGGTTTCAATGTCCAGCAGGCCCAGCCCATCGATTGAGCGCGGCGTGCCTTCGACACCCTCTGGGTCGTGGATTTTTCTGCCCAGCATTTGATAGCCACCGCACAGGCCCAAAACGGCACCACCTGCACGGGCATGGGCGAGAATATCAATGTCCCACCCCTGGGCTTTAAGCGCTTCAAAGTCGGCGATGGTGGCTTTGGAGCCGGGCAGCAAAATCAAGTCGGAGTCGCGGGGCAGCGGATTGCCGGGCTGCACGATCTCGACGCTCACATTGGTTTCCTGCCGCAGCGGGTCGAGATCGTCAAAATTGGAAATACGCGGCAGGCGCGGCACCACAATCTTCAACCCATCGCGTTTGACCAGTTCGGTGTCATCTAACGCCAACGCGTCTTCAGGCGGCAGCAATTTTGCATCCGCATAGAATGGCAGCGGGCCAAAGCAGGGGCGTTGGGTGTGGGTTTCGATAAAGGTTTTGCCCTCATCAAAGAGCGATGGGTCGCCGTGGAATTTGTTGATCAGACTTGCCTTGATCAGCGCGGCATCTTCAGGCTGGGCCACCGCGAAGGTGCCAACGATCGAGGCGATCACGCCACCGCGGTGAATATCGCCGATCAAAGTCACGGGCAGATTGAGCGCTTGGGCAAAGCCGAAATTGGCGATGTCGCTGTCGCGTAAATTCACTTCGGAGGCGCTGCCTGCGCCTTCCACCAGCACAAAATCATGAGCTGCGCTCAGTTCCTGAAAGGCTTTGATGGCTTCGGGCAGATATTCAATGCGGCGCTTGAAATATTCTCGCGCACTCATGGACGCAACGCGCTGGCCGCGCACGACCACTTGCGCACCCGTTTCATGCTCCGGTTTAAGCAAGACCGGATTCATTGCGGTGGTGGGGGCAATTTTTGCGGCGCGCGCTTGCAGGGCCTGGGCGCGACCAATCTCACCACCATCGGCGGTGACGGCGGCATTGTTGGACATATTTTGCGGCTTGAATGGTGCCACAGCGAAGCCGCGATTGTGCAACAAGCGACACAGCCCGGCGACCACGAGGCTTTTGCCCACATCCGAGCCGGTGCCCATAAACATCATGCTTTTGGCCGTCACGCGCCGCTACTCCCGCACATCAATGATGTGGGCATAGGAGCCCAAAATACGGTTGCGATGTAAGCCCATTTGCCCCACCGCATTGGCTTCCGCATCGCTGGCGCGGAACAGCGGATCGCCATCGCGTTTCAGCTCGGTCGAATAGTGAAACTCATGGCCGAGCAAATCGCTGGGCCAAGGCAAAATGCTCTTATGGCTCAGTCGGCGATAGCCCAATTGGCGGCGCGGTCGGTTGATTGCGGTTTGCAGCGGCAGCAGGCCGGTCATTTCAAAACTGTTGCCGGATTTATCGGTTAGGCTTTCCCCCAGCACCATATAGCCACCGCACTCGCCATAGATCAGCGCATCCCGCTCTGCCGCCTTGTGCATGCCCCGTTTGAAATTCTGCGCATCGGCCAATAGCGCGCCATGCAATTCGGGATAGCCGCCGGGCAGAAACACCGCATCTGCGTCTTCGGCAGGCGCTTCATCGGCCAACGGCGAAAAGAACTTTAATTGGGCGCCTTGCGCCTGCCAATCGGCCAGCAAGTGCGGATAGAGAAAGGCAAAGGCCGCGTCTTTAGCAATAGCGATAATTTGGCCCAGGGGTGCTAATTTGGGCGGTGCTTTTGTCGGCAGGATAGGTTTGGCCAACTGCAACAACCCCTCCATATCTAACCGCTTTTTTACCTCGCTGATCGCCAGTGCTGCCACGGTGCGGCTTTTGGCAAAATCCTCTGGCAAGGTCAGCCCCAAATGGCGTGAAGGAATGTCCAATTCCGGATTACGGCGCAAGGCCCCCAGCACTTCAATGTCCAGCTTGGCGAGCGCTGATTTCAGCATTTTCTCATGCTTGTCGCTGGCGACACGGTTGAGGATGACACCGACCACATCAATATCGGCGCGCAGATTTTGAAATCCATATACAAGGGCCGCGATAGATTGGGCCATCGAGCCACAATCCACCACCAGCACCACGGGCAAATTCAGATTTTTCGCCAGATCGGCGGTGGAGCCCTTGCCGCTGGCGGCGCCGTCGAAAAGGCCCATCACGCCTTCCACCAGCACCAGATCTTGGCCGCCGGCTTGCTGGCTAAACAGGCTGCGCTGGCGCGATTGGCTCATGGCCCACGGGTCGAGATTGATGGCGCTTTGGCCGGTGGCGAGGCCATGCACCTGCCCGTCAATATAATCCGGTCCGGTTTTGGCTGAGGCGACTTTCATGCCCCGCTCTTTCAGCGCGCCCAAAAGCGCGGTGGTGAGCAAGGTTTTGCCGGAACCCGATTGGGTGGCGGCGATGATCAATCCTATGGCCATTAGTCCTTGTCCTGCCAATTCAGAATTTTTGCGTAGTCCACCACTGGGCCCACCACCACAATAGCGGGGGTGGGTACTTCATTTTGCTGCACAAATTCGCCTGCCTCGCCAAGTTGGGTGACCATCAGGCTCTGGTGCGGCAAGGTGGCGTTGGAAACTATGCCCACCTTATCCTGCGGATTACGCCCACCCTCCACCAGCTTTTGAGCGATCGAGGGCAAATGTTTCACCGCCATATACATCACGATCACCGGGGCCGCTGTGGCCACCGCATGCCAATCCACCGCTTGCGGCACATTTCCGGTTTCGTCATGGCCGGTGAGGAAAATCACCGCCTGATTGGTGTCGCGGTGGGTGGCGGGAATGCCCGCATAAGCCAGCCCGCCAATGCCTGCGGTGATGCCCGGCACGATGCGGAATTTCACGCCCGCATTGTGCAGCGTTTCGCTTTCTTCGCCGCCCCGCCCAAACATAAACGGGTCGCCGCCCTTAAGGCGCAGCACGCGCTTATTCTGCTTGGCCCACTCGATCAGCTTGAGCGAAATGTCATTTTGCTTGGGCGAAGGTTTGCCGCCGCGCTTGCCCGCATAGTGCAATTCAGCCCGTGGGTTGGCGTAGGTAAGAATTTCTTCGCCCACCAGTGCGTCATAAACGATCACGTCGGCTTGGCCGAGGGCATAAAAAGCGTGCAGCGACATTAAGCCCGGATCACCTGGCCCCGCGCCCACCAACCACACACTGCCTGGTGCAAAATGCGGAAAAGCGCGGGAATCGAGCCGCGCAAAATGATCCTGTTTTTTGCCAAAGAGGTGCTTAAACCAATTCCGCATTTAATTAGCCCTTTGCCTTTAAAGGTGTGTGACCTATAGAGAATATATGGTTGCGTCCACACAAGATAGCGTCAATGAAAAAGGTACGGCCCTGAAACGCGGCTGGACAACCGGCGCGTGTGCCACGGCGGCCACCAGCGCGGCGCTTTATGGCTTGTTTTCCGACGCGTTTAAAGACCCCATTCAAATCACCCTGCCCGGCGGTCAAACGCCTGACTTCGCCCTCGCCACCGAAGAACGCGGCGATGATTTTGCCATGTGCGGCATTGTGAAAGATGCGGGCGATGACCCCGATGTGACCCATGGCGCGATGGTGCGTGCGACGGTTCGGCAACTGCCCGAAGGCAGCGGCGTTCAGTTTAAGGCCGGTAAAGGCGTTGGCATGGTGACCAAACCGGGTCTGCCCATCCCGCCCGGCGAGCCTGCGATCAACCCGGTGCCCCGCAAGATGATGATTGAGCATTGCGAAAAAATCTGCGCCGAGCTTGGCACACGGGCCGACATTGAAATCACCATCAGCGTGGACAATGGCGAAGCGCTGGCGCAGCAAACCTGGAATCCGCGTTTGGGCATTGTCGGCGGCCTCTCCATCTTGGGCACCACGGGCATTGTTGTGCCCTTTTCCTGCGCAGCATGGATTCACTCGATCCATCGCGGCATTGATGTGGCGCGCGCCGAAGGCTTGACCCATGTGGTCGGCTCCACCGGCGATACCTCGGAAAAAGCGGCGCAGAAACGCCTTGGCCTGCCGTTGCAAGCCTATTTGGATATGGGTGATTTCGCCGGCGGTCTGCTGAAATATCTTAAAGCCAACCCCGTGCCCAACCTCACCATTTGCGGCGGGTTTGCCAAAATCACCAAGCTCGCGGAGGGCCATCTGGATTTGCATTCAGGCCGCTCCCAAGTTGGCTTTGATTGGTTGGCCGAACAGGCGCAAAGCCTTGGTGCGGACGCGGCGTTGTGCGATGAAATTCGCGCGGCGAATACGGCCAAGCACGTACTCGAACTTTGCACCGATGCAGATATTGATATCGCACGGCGCATTGCATTTTTGGCTGCTGAGGTTGCGCAAAATGTTTTGCGGAACGAGGATATCCATGTGAACGTTTTGGTGACAGACCGAAAAGGCGTTATAATCGCTGAAAGCTAACAATAAATGGGAGGCAGGTTTATGCGCATTTTGATTTTTGGCGGCACAGGCGAAGCGATCGATTTGGCTAATGCGCTGGTGCGCCGGGACCATGAAGTCACCACCTCTCTTGCCGGGGTTACCCGCAAGCCGCGCCTGCCCAATGGGCATGTGCATCGCGGCGGCTTTGGCGGCGTGGACGGGCTGAAGGATTATATTGGCCGCAATGATTTTCAATTGATTATCGATGCGACCCACGCTTTTGCCGCCACCATGTCTCATCATATTGTTGAAGCGTGCGAACAGCTCAATAAAAGCCATTTGCGCCTGACGCGGCAACCATGGCGAGCGGGCCCGGACGACAAGTGGCAGCAGGTGGAAGATTTGACGCAAGCAGCGCAACGTCTGCCCGAAGGAGCCCATGCGCTGGTCACCATCGGTCGCCAGCATATCGAGCCTTTTGTGTTGCGCGATGATTGTCACATTGTGCTGCGCGCCATAGAGCATCCCGAAATGGTGCTGCCAGCTCGGGTGACAGTTATGTTGGAGCGCCCGCCTTTCAGCCTTGAAGGTGAGATGGCGTTGATGCGTCAGCATAAGATCACCCATTTGGTGACCAAAAATGCGGGCGGCGATCAGACGGTGGCCAAACTTGAAGCCGCGCGGCAATTGGGCATTGAAGTGATCATGATCGAGCGCCCCGCCCTGCCCAGGGCACCGGAAGTGTTTTCGGTTGACGGCGCGGTGAAGTTTGTGGCCGATCATTCCGCCTCTGCCGCCTGACTTTTGGTCTTGGCGCGATCCTTCTTTTTGCCCTTGTTGCGCAGCACATGGGCAAAGTCGGCTGAATAAAGCTCACTATCTTTAAAGCCTTTGGCATCAAACACGCGGCCCACAAAAATCAACGCGGTCCGGGTGATTTTCGCCGCCCGCACATCAGCACGCATGTCTTTTAGTGTGGTTTGGATGATTTGTTCGTCCGGCCAGGTGGCGCGGTAAATCACCACCACGGGGCAATCTTCGCCATAATAGGGTGAGAGTGTTTCTTCGATATATTTGAGATTGCGAATGGAGAGGTGGATCGCCAAGGTCGCGCGCGATTGACCCAAAATCTCCAACGTTTCATGCTCGGGCATGGACGAAGCTTTGCCGCTGGTGCGGGTGACAATCACCGTTTGTGCGATTTCGGGCAAGGTCAGCTCGGTTTTCAACCGCGCCGCAGCCCCCGCGAAGGCAGGCACGCCGGGCACGACTTCATAGTCGATGCCCATTTCATCCAGCCGCCGCATCTGCTCAGCAATGGCACCATAAAGCGAAGGGTCACCCGAATGCACCCGCGCCACATCCAATCCATGGGCATCCGCCTTTTGGATTTCTTCAATAATCTGATCCAGATGCATGGGCGCTGTGTCCATCACCAAGGCATCGCTGGGTGCGGCTTCGACAATCTCAGTGGGCACCAGTGACCCTGCAAACAGGCACACTTTGCAGTTTTCGATCAATTTCAGGCCGCGTACGGTGATCAAATCAGGGGCGCCGGGGCCAGCGCCGATAAAATAGACGGTCATTGTGCGGCCTCTTTTGCTGCTTTTTTGGCGTATCCGCGCGGGGTATAGGCGACCCGTTCGCCGGAACCGCGCACAAAGCTTTTGGATTGGGAAGATCCGAACAGCACGATGGTGAGCATATCGATTTCTTCCGGGTTGAACTCGGCCAATGTGACCACCCGCACTCTTTCCGCCGGGCGACCAAGGTTGGAGGCGATGATCACCGGGGTGTCGTCTGGCCGCTCAGCGAGGAATTTGTCCTTCGCGATTTCAATCAGATCGGTGCGGCGCATGGAGCGCGGATTGTAAAAGGCGGTCACAAAATCGCCGGTCGCCGCCGCGTCCAGCCGCTTCAAAATATCGTCGCGCGGGGTCAGCAAATCCGACAGCGAAATGCAGCAAAAATCATGGCCGATCAACGCGCCAGACTTGGCCGCTGCCGCTTGGAAGGCGGAAATGCCGGGGCAGGTTTCAATCGCCACGCGCTTTGCCGCATCGGAAATGGCGCGGTCGCCTTCGGCCACCAGCAATTCATAGATCAGCGCGCCCATGGCAAAGATGTTCGCATCGCCAGAGCAGATCAGCGCCACGTCGCGGCCGGTGCCTGCCAGCTCCAACGCGTGACGCACGCGCAATTCTTCCTCGCCCAAATCGAACCGATGTTCAGTTTGGTGGGTTTTGGCGTCCGCGGCCAAATCCAGATAGAGGCCATAGCCGACCCAATCGCTTGCAACCCGCAAGGCGCGGTCTGCCTCTGGTGTGCGCAAAGTGGCGGTGCCCGGCCCCAATCCAACAAGATAAACTGTGCCCAAAGCGCGACCCAAAAGCTGGGGATCGATCACCTCTTCGGCGATGCCAATGGCACAGGTGGCTTGTTTGTTCTTTTGCTTCTCGACCAGCAAAGTCCCGGCTTTCAACGCAGCGGCTTCGGCCACGGAGGGGGTGCCCACTTCCTGCTCCACAATGGCGGAAGGGTTCGGCACGCGCTCGCGCTCTGCCGCCAATTCTTCAGCTGTGAACACACGCAAAGGCACGCCGAAATGGGCGGCGGCTTGCTGCAAGCCCACCTCATCCGCTTTCAAGTCAATGCTGGCAAGTGCCGCGATGGCTTTAGGGTGCAGCTTATTGGCTTTGATCGTCGATTTGATCAGGTCGATGATTTTGTCTGCCGGACAATGGCGCTCGCATCCCACGCCGACCACCAGCTTCTGCGGCACATAATGCGGCGCGTCCTGCTCTTCACGATGGTGAATATGGGCGAGCAATTGCACCTCGCCGTCAGGATCGTGGGCCGGGTGTTGGGCCAGCCAGTCAGCCTCACCCTTAATGTGGAATTTTGCCCCTGCGAGCAAAGACGCCATGGCCCGTTTGGCGGATTTGGGATTGACCAGGGTCCAGCCGAAAGGCACCTCATCCAGCCCGGCGCCAAAGATGTTTTCGCTCGCCGTGGTGATCGCCGCATGGGCGTTCAAATCATGTGCGAGATCATTGGCGAGTTGATTGGCGCCATGGTGCCCGCCCAAAAGCGGCACAATGCTTTTGCCATCGCTGGACACGGCCAACACCGGTGGATCGGTCTTTTTGTCGGCCAAAAACGGCGCGAGAAAGCGGATCAGGATTGCCGCAGCGCAAATGCCGATGATGGGACGTCCCTGCTGAAAGCCCCGCTCGACAGCGGCGCGGGCGGGGTCCATTTCACCTTTTTTATAGGGCTGTGCTTCGACTGAAAGCGCGGTCGCGATTTTCTCGGCGACCTCATTGCCGCTTTCAGAAAATGAAATCACCAATGGCGGATTTTGGTTTAGCTGCCCCATGCTTCGTCGCCTTTATAGCTGAGGATGATCGAAAAGTAGGGCCGTTCTCCCTGCGGGTAGTCGGCCAGTTTGGTGATTTTTTGCGTGTCGCGGGTGGCATGTTCCACCACCATCGCGCTTTCGCCGTGCCCGGTTTTGTTGAGCGCGTGGCGCACCCGGTCAAAATGGCGGCCGATCTTGATCAGCGCCACGGCTTCGCTGGCCACTAGCTCGGCTTCCAGCGCCGTGCTTTCCATGGGTGCGGGTAGAACTTTCAGCCGCTCATTGCGCGCGGCCAGTGGCCGTTTGATTTCAGCGGCGGCGGCGGTCAATGAGGTGATGCCTGGGATGATTTCTATTTGGGCATCTGGCAAGCGGTGCAGCAAATACATGGCCGAGCCATAAAAGAGCGGATCGCCTTCGCACAGATAGCCAATATCCTGTCCGGCAGCCAGTTTGGGTGCAAGGTGTTCCGCCATTTGATCATAGGCCGCTTGCGCCGGACCACGGTCCACCGCCATCGGCACGTCAAAGGCGAAATGCTCGACGCTTTCGCTCAAATGCGTTTCAGCAATGGTAAGGCTTTGCGAGGTGGCGCCCGGCTTTTGCGGATAGGCCACGCCATCCAGCGCACTCAGCACACGCGCGGCTTTCAGGGTCAATAATTCAGGATCGCCCGGCCCGGTGCCGATCAAATAAAGCGTGCCGCTCATTCATCTGCCTTTTTCACGATGGACCATTGGGTCACGGTCATTTTCGGGCGCAGCACTTTATGGGCGCCCACATGATCAAGGTGGGAGACATCGATACGCGCCAAATCGCCGCCTTTTTGCTCCAAACGCTGCATCAGTGCGGCTTCGCCGTCCAACGTTACCGCATTGGCGACAAAGCGGCCACCGGGTTTCAGGGCGGCCCAAAGCGCGTCGAACAATTCTGTGTTGCCCACATCACCACCCATAAAAATCGCGTCCGGCATTGGCGGCGCTTCGTTCAAATGCGCCAGCGCCTCGCCTTCTACGATTTTGAGGCCGGGTGTGCCCAGCACGTCCCTGTTCTTTTTGATCATTTCGATACGGGCGGTGCTTTTCTCAAATGCTGTGGCCGTGGCGCGGGGGGCGGCGCGCATCCACTCAATGCCGACAGAGCCGGAACCTGCGCCGATGTCCCACAAATGCTGGCCCATCAGCGGCACCAGCTTGGCCAACGTCGCCGCGCGGACTTCGCGCTTGGTCAATTGACCGTCGGACACAAAAGCGCTGTCCGGCAAGCCCGGCAAAGGAGGTAACAGGGCGGCGTCCTCATCGGCCACACAATCAATGGCGACGGTGTTGAGGTTGCCAATGCCGCGGCTTTCATAAGCGTTGGCGGTAAATTCCACCTTGCTTTCGGTGTCGCCGCCCATGGCGTTTAACACCGTCATTTGGCTCTGGCCAAACTTGCGTTGCACCAACAATTTGGCAATGGCCTCAATAGTGGTTGCATCGCTGGTGAGGGCCAAAATCCGGTTGCCCGGCACAATATGCGCATTGAGCAAGTCAACGGGGCGGCCATGTACCGAGACGCAGGCGGTGTTTTGCAGCGGCCATTTCATCCGGGCAGCGGCCAGGGAAAATGCCGAAGGTGCCGGGTGAATTTCAAATTCGTCCAAGGGGATATAGCGGGTTAGCGTGGCGCCAATGCCGTACCAGGTGGGGTCGCCAGTGGCCAAAATCACGGTCTTTTTGCCGCTGAACGACAGGATTTGCTCGATCATATTGTCGAGCGGGGCCTGCCATTCCACATAACGCGGGTCATCGCCGCGCAATTTCGGCAAGCTGCGTGGTGGGCCGACCACGATTTCGGCGTCGTCGACCATTTGTTGCTGTTCGCCATTGAGTGACGCCAATCCTTTAGCAGTGACGCCCACCACATCTAACCATTTGCTCATAGTTGCTGCCCTCCCAGTGCAATCGCGTTCATCGCGGCGCTGGCCATGGCCGAGCCGCCACGTCTGCCCGTTACGGTGATATAGGGCACACTAACACGGCTTTGGGTGAGTGCATCTTTCGATTCTGCCGCACCGACAAAGCCAACCGGTGTGGCAATGATGGCGGCAGGCTGCATGTGCCCGGCCTCAACCATCTCGATCACTTTGAACAAGGTGGTTGGCGCGTTGCCGATCACGATGATTGCGCCCTCTGCCGCGTCGCCCCACAGCTCAACCTGGGCTGCCGAGCGGGTAGTGCCCAGCTCTTTAGCCAACGCTGGCGTGCGCTCATCGTTGAGGTAGCACTGCGCCAGCTCCACATCGGGCAAAAACCGCTTTGTGATGCCGGAGCGGACCATTTCGCAGTCGCATAGGATGGGTTTGCCTGCGGCAAGCGCCGCCTGCCCGGCCTTCATCACGTCGCCGCGAAAGGCAATATCGTTCGTTAAATCCACCATGCCGCACGCATGGATCATGCGCACCACGACAGGCCGCAAAGAAGGCGGGTACTGATCCAGCGCCGTCTCCTTTTCGATGATCTTAAAGCTCATTTCGTAAATGGCTTTAGGGTCACGCAAATGGTCCATCAGGGCCCCTTTTTCTCCATGGTTTTCGGACCCAATGGATGGTCCTTAAACGGATAAGGGTGGTGATGGTGATCATGATGATGGTGGTGCCCATCACCATGGTCATGTGAGTGGCCGTGATCATGATGATGATCGTGGTCATGCTTATGCACCGGAGTGAAGGGCAGTCCATGCTTTTTGCAGAACTCTTCATCGCGGCAGGATGCATCGCAATCGCCATTGCAGGGGCAATCTTCCATGCCGCCGCCAATACCTTCCACATGGTGGTGATGGCTTTCTTGCGCCAGCCCCACTTCGGCTTCAAACCCCAGAACCTGCTCGCGATATTTACACATCTGGCAGTTCATATTGTTTTCGCCATCCACCACTTCGCGAATGCGCTCGATGAAGGTTTCCACCACCATGTCATGGTCGTTCAAATAGCCCGCTTTGATAAACTCAATATCGGGATGTTCGGCGGCCACTTCATCGGTATATTTATAAATCCGCTTCACCAGCACGCCGGTGAAGAGGAAATAGGGAAACACAACGATCCGCTTGTAGCCCAGCTTTGCCGCATGTTGCAGCGCAGGTGCGGTGAGCGGGAAGGTCACGCCAGAATAGGCCACTTCGGCCCAGCCAAAGCCCATCCCTTCCCACAACATGCGCATCACTTTGGCCACGTTGGAGTTGGCATCCGGATCTGACGCGCCACGGCCCACAACCACGAGCAAGGTTTCCTCGCGCGGCACATCGCCCCCGGCTTGTTCCAAGGCCTCTTCAATGCGGGCACCTGCGGCACGGATCATTTTCAAATCCACGCCAAGCTCGCGGCCATAGATGACCTCCATATCAGGATTTTGCGCCTGATATGTGTTGAGCACCGATGGAATATCGTTTTTCGCATGGCCTGCGGCAAACAACATGCCCGGCACAGCGATCACTTTTTTTACGCCCTGCTCTTTGAGCTGGTTGAGGCCATGATGGATCACCGGATCGGCAAATTCCAAATAGCCATATTCAACCGGCACATCGCCCAAGCGTTGTTTCAAACGATCTTTCAGGTGTGCGAATTCATCCACGGCCAGCTTGTTACGGCTGCCATGGCCACACAGCATCACCGCTGTGTCTTTATCCAATGTGAAATTCATTATTTGTTGCCGCGCCGTAGCACTGCAAAACCAATCCCAAAGGCGATCAACGCGAGAGCGGGAATGGCGCCATAGGCGACAAGATCCATCAATGTATGGCTGTGTCCTGCCACTTCTTCAGTATGGCCGGGATGGGCCAACGCAAAGCTGGGCAACAGGGCAAAAACGGATGCTAGGAAATATTTCATTATTCTACCTCTTCGGTTTTTAAAATCGGGAGAGGCAGAGTTCGCAAAAAATCAACGTCGAGCAGCTCCGGGCTTGGCTCCCTGTTTGGGTCAGCCTCACCAGAATCGCTTTCAGTTCCTTCATTGGAACGCTGCGCAGCTGCTAGTCTTAGGGATTGCATTTTGTCCCGTCAACACAGCCACCTGCGATAGATAAAATTTTATCAAGTTCCGCTCATAATATTTAAACGAGTTACTGCATATTTGATCCGGGGTTTCACCAGAAATGTGCAAGGGGAAGTATGATGTTGCGGCAAATAAAATCACTGACAGGTCTAAATCTAGGTGATCGCAATTTCGTCCAGCCAGCCTTTCGCAAAGCCATAAACATCACATTTCTGGCACTTTTTGGCGCAGAGGTACTGACGTTTGTCTATTACCAATATATTGTGCGTTCCACTTGGGATTATGTCCTGCTCAATCTTTTGCTGACAGGAATCATCACCGTCGTTGTTGCATTCCCCATTGCCGTATATCTGTCTGTCCAGCGACTGAAATTGAACAGCTTGAGTGTTCAATTGGCGCGTATGGCAAGCGTGGATCAAATGTCGGGCCTATTGAACCGTACCAGTCTCATTGAGGCCATACGCCACCGCATCGCGCACCCGGTCACGGCGGACGGCCGAGGTGCGTTTCTTTACATCGACGCGGACCATTTCAAAGCGCTCAACGACGATTTTGGTCACGCGGCCGGCGATGAGGCGATCGCTTATATCGGAAAGGTAATTAGCCAGAATATCCGCGAAACTGATTTGGCAGGACGCTTAGGCGGCGAAGAGTTCGGAGTTTACTTGAACGGCGGCAATGAGGAATTGGCCAAAACCGTTTCCGAAAATATCCGCCAAGATGTGATGCATCTCAAATTCGATAATAAGAAGCAAAGGTATACGCTGACTGTATCCATCGGCATCGCAACACATGCGGCCGGAGAAAAGCCGTCAGTCTTCATGAAAATTGCCGACAGGAACCTTTATTTGGCCAAAAGCAACGGTCGAAACTGCATTGCCGCGTAGCGCCTAGCGCGACAATTCGAAAAACTGCTCAGCCAGCGGTGCCCAGCTTTCCACCGGTAGTTCTTTATAAAAATCATGTCCATAGTCCGCCACCTCATAGCGCTCCACCTGCGCCTCTTTGTGCCAGTCGGGCTTGGGCTGGTGGTTATCATGCTGGCCGAACAAACATAATGATGGCACCTTAAAATGGCTTGCCGTAAGGTGCCGCAAACGGGTGGACGACACAAATAGCTGCGCTTCAAATATCTGCACAACACTGTTGGCCATGGCGCCCACTGTGCCGCCAGCACTATAGCCGATCAATAAAGAGGGTACGTCCACTTGCGCGATCAGGCGCTCTGCCGCATCGATCGCACCGCCTTCCAAAAACAGCATCTGGTGCAGAGATTCAGGATCGAGATCGGGCTTATCCGCAAGCTCGGCCAGTGAGAAGCGTTTATGCGACAAATTATATTTGGCCGCCAGAAAACCAGCGAGGCAGTGATCCATATCCGGGCCATTATGAATATCCGAGATTGAAACAAGTGCAGTCATATGGCCCCTTCTCTATAGGCTCTAGTGCTGGGTCTGGCACTGATCATGATCTGACAGCACCTGCAAAATTCGACAGTCTGCCACTCGGCCATGATCACAAGATTTCAACATAGCGGTCAATTCCGTTTCCAGCGCCTTGAGCTTTTTAATCCGGTTTTGCACATCCATTAGGTGTTTTTCGGTGATAAGGTCGAGGTCGTCGCACGGCGCGGCGGGATGGTTAGACATGCGGATAAACTCACGAATCGAGTCAATAGAAAAGCCGAGATCGCGGGCATGAGCGATCATCGACAATCGATCGCGTGCCGCTTGCGGATAACGTCGCTGCCCGCCAGCCGTGCGCGCGGGCGGTTCCAACAAACCGATTTCCTCGTAATAGCGAATAGTGGGCACCTTCACATCGCACTGTTGCGACAATTGCCCGATGGAATATTCTTTCATTGTGTCCTTCTATCTCAAAACAGATTCGCGACGCCTCTCGCCAGCGATCATAAAACCTCCAGAGACTAGAGCATTTAGCAGGGTTGAAATCAAGTGGATCAGATTTTTTCTGCCATTTCGATTAGCTTGCTGATGGTGCGGCGGTTGCGAATTGTGAGGGCGGTGCCGATCTTTTTCTCAAAATTCAGATTGGCAATTTTTGATCGGCCTGAGCCGTCGCCAAAATAGAAGAAAAATGCTTCGCCCTGCTGCGCGACCAGTTCCTTTTCTGTCGCCAATGATGTGAGCAGTTCAAGGGCATCATCATTTGGCGTGGCGCGGGCGAACCCCGTCATCATAAATTTCTGCTCACGATCTTCCCGGTCGAAGGGATACGCCTTTTGTGCCGCTTGAAGTTGAGGCAAGGTGCGCAACACAATCTGACTTTGAAAACCAAATGTATCTGCAAAGGCAGGTTCCAATTTTTGAGCCAGCGCAGCCAGACTGTCATCATGGTGAAACACCAGATTGCCAGACTGAATATAGTGTTTGGTGTTTTCCCCACCATGGCGGTTGAGAAAGGCACATAAATCGGCCATCTTTATTTTGTGGTGACCGCCCACATTTAGGCCACGAAATAGCGCAATATAAATCATCTGACCCACCTCAACAATTGAAAGCCGAATATGTCACATGCCTCGCTAGAAATCGACAGTCCCATCGTCACCCCGTTGCTGACGGACTGGCCCCATCCGATTAAGGGCGTGGTGTTCGACATGGATGGGCTGCTGCTGGACACCGAGCGACTTTACAAACAGGTGATGCTCGAGATTTGCGCCGAATGGGGATTGCATATGAGCGAAGAGATATTCATCTCGCTGGTGGGCATTCCGGGCGATAAAAGCGCTGACATCTATTACCGACATTATGGCCGAGATTTTGATGTGGCTCGGTTCAACACGCTTTGCTTTGAGCGGATTTCAGCCCTGTGCGAAGTGGTTGTGCCCCTTAAGGTTGGCGCAAAACTATTGGTGGAACAGCTAAGTGAACGGCAAGTGCCCATTGCTGTGGCCACCTCGACGGGCCGTGATATGGCGCACGGCTTTCTGGAACGCGCTGGTTTGAAACAGCATTTCGATCAAATTGTCACTCGCCATGATGTCACGCACGGCAAGCCCAATCCGGAACCATTTCTGACCGCGGCCAAGCGGTTGGGGCTGGCACCGGAGCAATGCATTGCGTTCGAAGATTCGCACAATGGCGTGCGCGCGGCGCACAGCGCAGGGATGGCGACCATCATGGTCCCAGATATTTTGCTACCCATTGACGAGATTGCTCAGCGTTGTGCTGCGATTATGCCGTCGCTGTTGCATTTCAAAACAGAGTTGGATCATTTCTTTGTGCCGATGGCACAAAAGTAAAAGGGCCGCAAAAGCGGCCCCTTCAAGTTTGTTACATCTGGCTGGGCAGGAACAGCGATAGCGCCGGAATGCCCACCAGCAGCGCCAACCGCAAAATGTCAGCAAGCCAGAACGGGGTAACCCCTTTAAAGATCGTGCCCGTGGTCACGTCGCCCACCACATTTTTGAGGATAAAGACGTTGAGCCCGACGGGTGGTGTGATCAGACTGATCTCGGTGACCACCACAACGACCACGCCGAACCACACTGGATCGAACCCGAGGCCGATAACCAGCGGAAAGAAGATCGGCACGGTCAGGAGCAGCATGGAGAGGCTCTCAAAGATCATACCCAAAAAGATATAGATCAACAGGATCACGGCCATCACCATCCACGGCGCCATATTGAGCGTGGCGATCAGGTCGCGCAGCCCTTCGGTCAGCCCGGCAATATTGACGAAGTTGGAGAAAATCCACGCCCCGATCAACACGCTGAACAAGGACGCGGTGGTGACCGCGGTTTCCTTGAGCACCTCACGCACTTCGCCAAAGTTCAGATTGCCGCGGAACAGGGCAATCAAAAAGGCCCCGGCCGCGCCCATGCCCGCCGCTTCAGTGGGCGAGAAGGTCAAATAGATCGGCCAGACATTCAACACGCCATAAAGGCCGCCAATCACCAGGAAGAACAGCAGCAATACGGCCCACACGCCGCGCAGTGCCGCAAACCGACCTTTCCAGTCGGTGCGTTCACCGGCAGGGCCGGCCTTGGGATTGCGCCCCACCGTATAGCGCACGGCAAGGATGTAGAAAATAATGCCCATCAAACCTGGAATGATCCCGGCGATAAACAATTTTCCGATCGAGGTTTCGGTCAACAGGCCATAGATCACCAAAATCACCGAAGGCGGGATCAAAATGCCCAATGTGCCGCCCGCCGCGATGGAAGCGGTGGATAGGCTATCGGCATAGCCATATTTACGCATTTGCGGCATCGCCACTTTAGACATGGTGGCCGCTGTCGCCAGCGAGGAGCCACAAATGGCCGCAAAACCGCCACAGGCAACGATGGTCGCCATGGCCAACCCGCCACGCAAATGCCCCAAAAAGGCATAAGAGACCTGATAGAGCTCCCGCGAAATACCGCCCTTATTGACGAACAGACCCATCAGGATAAAGAGCGGGATCACTGAAAGCCCATAATCCTGAGAGGTGTCAATAATCAGGCGCGACACCATGGAGAGGGCGCCCCGAAAGCTGGTTTCATACATATAGCCGGCCATGCCGACCAACCCCATGGCAAAGGCGATGGGCATGCGCAGCAGCACCAGCACCAAAACAATGGCAAATCCAATGGCGGCTTCAATCATTTGATGGCTCCAAAAGTTGCGGGGCAATCAGGATGATCAAGCCACGCACCACCAGAACCGCGGCGGTGAGAAAGGTCATGATCGCGATAAACCACTCGATGTAAAATTGCGGCAAAGCGAGAAATTCAGTGACATCGCCGTATGAACGCGCCCGTTCGGCCAGCACCACAACTTGGCGTGCTGGCCAGACCAGCATGGCCCCACAGGCAAGGTTGATGATGCCGTCACGCAAACGCACGGCCCATTTGTTGGTGAAAAAACTGTCCGTCAGGTCCACCACAATATGGTCTTCCTGGCCGGAGATGATGGGCAACATCAAGAAAACGATGATGGCCATAAACCAGCGGGTGAGTTCAGTTGCAGCTTCGATGGGGGCGTTTAGCGCCGAACGCAACAGCACATCTGTAAAGGTCATCACCATCAGGGCGAACAACACAATGGACGCCAGGGCGATGGGCAGTTTCGAAAGCTGCCGAATGAGTTTCAGGGCAGAATGCATGTGATTTCCTAAGCACCTTTGGAGTGGCGCGAGACAATTGTGCCTCGCGCCAGATCGTCTCAGGTTGTCAGCCGAAGCTGATTATTGGGCAGCCATTTCAGACTTGACCATCTCATAGGCCGCTTCAGCGTCAATACCGGCGGCGTTCAGCTCGGCCAACACCTGTTTGGTGATGAGATTTGCATATTGGCCATACAGCTTCTGATCATTTTCTGATGCAATGGTGATGGTGTTGTCCTCGGCCGCTTCGGTGGCTTCGCGCCCGATACGGTCGATTTCGTCCCAAGCCTGGCCCAACATGCGGCTGGCTGGCTCGCCAAACACTTTTTCATCGAGAGCTTTTTGCAAATCTTCTGGCAAGCTGTCGAAGGTTTCCTGGCTCATCAAGAAGGCAAAAGACCCGCGGTAGAAACCGCCTGGCATTTCATAAACATTCTTGGCCACTTCGGTCAGTTTGAAGCCCACGCGACCTTCATAAGGCATGGTCACCGCGTCAGCGGCGTCAGAGGCCAAAGTTTCATAAACTTTGGGTGCAGGCACCTGAATGCCGATCATGCCCAGTTCACGGCCAATATCGCTGGCCACGCCGCCAGGCAGACGTGTTTTCAAACCGTCAAGGTCTTCAAGGCTCGTGACTTCCTTATTGGAGTGCACCTGACCCGGACCGTGGGTGGTCAACCCCATCAGCTTAACGCCGCGATGTTCATCAAGCGCGGCCAAATGCGCTTCATGGACGCGCCAATATGCAACAGATGCTGCTTCCGCATTGCCTTCATAACCCGGCAGTTCGATCAGCTTGGTGCCCACAAAGCGACCAGGCTGATAGCCGTGGAAGATAATGGTCATGTCGGCTGCGCCGTCCATCACCAAATCCATTTGCGCGGGTGGTGGGGCCAAGCCCAACTTCACCTCAGCGGTCACTTTGCCGTCAGTAGCTTCCTCAATCATCTCGATCAGGCCGGGCCACATCAGGGCATTGATGCCGTGGTTGGGGCCTGTCCAGCTTGAGATGGTCAGGTTGTAATCCGCGGCCCACGCGCTGGTGCTGGTGGTGACGGCAATCGCTGTTGCCGCTGCGAGTTTGATAAATTTGTTCATTTCTTCCTCCCTAAATGAACCCTACTTACACCCGGCCGACTGGCCGAGAATCAATTATGGACATCAATGGCTAGTCTTGCTCTAACCCCTTGATGCCGCCCAATAACAGGTCGGTGGCTAAATCGGCATATTGCGGACGCGTCATCCCCTTACCGCGCCGATACCACATGTAAAACCAGTTCAGCATGCCAAACAAAGACATGGTCACCGGTCGCAGCGTTTCCTGACGATTCTCAAAATAGTCAGGTGACACTGATTTTATGACAGTTGAAAATGTAACTACCAACTGCCTTTGTAAATCCGCCAACGTATCTTGGTCCGATTGTGGCAAAACTTTTGTCGCTTCCAGCTGCAATTTATGCTCAGCGTCCGCATCGCGATATTGGGTCAAAATGGCATGGACCAAGTTGCGCAAATGGGTTTTGGGGTCATCCACTGGCTCCACCGCTTCCACTGCTTCCACAAGGTCTTTCAAGTGGGTGTGGATAATATCGTACAGCAACACTTCCTTGCTGGCATAATAGTGATAGATCAACGCCTTAGATATCCCACATTCGCTTGCCAACTGGCTCATCGACGCGCGATCGAATCCGTTTTCTGCAAAGAATTTCGCAGCGGTTTTCAAAATCGCGTCGCGTTTTTCGCCATGATCTTTGGCAATGGTTCTAACCACTGGACTATCCCTTATCCCGATTATCAATCACCCGCACGGCCTTACCCTGAGACCGCGGTACACCACCTGGCTCATTGGCGACGACCCGTGCGGAAACGCCAATATTGTCTTTGATTTTTTTGCTCAACGCTTTGCTCAATAGCGCCCGATTTTCTTCTGTCGCCGCGTCAGGCGTTGCTTCGACATGGATGGTCATTTCATCCATACGGCCCTGATGGGTCAACTCGATCTGGAAGTGTGGGGCAAGGCCCGCAACGGCCAACACTTGTACTTCAACTTGCGTTGGGAACACATTTACGCCACGCAAGATGATCATGTCGTCGGAGCGGCCAGTGATCTTTTCCATCCGCCGCATGGAGCGGGCGGTGCCCGGCAACAGCCGCGTCAAATCCCGCGTGCGATAGCGAATGATCGGCAGGGCCTCTTTGGTCAACGAGGTGAATACCAATTCGCCCTCTTCGCCATCTTCCACCAGCTCGCCCGTCTCCGGATTGATGATTTCAGGGTAGAAATGATCTTCCCAGATATGCAGCCCGTCTTTGGTTTCCACACATTCATTGGCCACGCCCGGGCCCATCACTTCGGACAGGCCGTAAATGTCCACCGCATGCATGTCGAACGCGTCTTCCACTTCCTTGCGGGTGGCGTTGGTCCATGGCTCAGCCCCGAAAATACCCACTTGAAGTGAGCTGGCGCGCGGGTCGATGCCCTGCTTTTTAAACTCGTCCAAAATTGCCAGCATGTAAGACGGCGTCACCGTGATGGCGCTTGGCTTAAAATCTTCGATCAGTTGCACCTGCCGTGCGGTCATGCCGCCGGATACAGGCACTACCGAGCAGCCCAAGCGCTCGGCGCCATAATGGGCGCCCAAACCACCAGTGAACAGGCCATAGCCATAGGCATTGTGCAAAATATCGCCCTTGCGCACGCCCGCTGCCCGCAAAGACCGCGCCACAACATCAGACCACACATCAATATCGTTTTTGGTGTAGCCCACCACAGTTGGCTTACCCGTGGTGCCGGAAGAGGCGTGAATGCGCACCACCTCTTCGCGCGGCACGGCAAACATGCCAAACGGGTAATTATCGCGCAGGTCTGTTTTCACCGTAAATGGGAATTTCGACAGGTCGCTAAGACTTTTCAGATCGCTGGGGTGCACGCCCGCTTCGTCGAATTTGGCCTTATAGAACGGCACATTGTCATAAGCATGGGCGAGTGTTTTTTTCATCCGCTGCAACTGCAGTGCGCTGATTTCATCGCGCGAGGCAATTTCAATCGGGTCCAGATCGTCTTTCTTTGGCGATAAATCTTTCATCTCTCTCCCCCCATCAACGCCTAAGGGCGCTCCAACATCAAGGCAATGCCTTGGCCAACACCGATGCACATGGTGCACAAAGCGCGATTAACACCTGTGTTCATCATCTCAACACCTGCGGTCAGCGCAAGGCGTACGCCGCTCATCCCCAGCGGGTGACCAAGGGCAATCGCGCCGCCATTCGGATTGACGAAATCCGCATCTTCCGCCACGCCCAATTGGCGCAACACGGCAATGCCCTGCGACGCGAAGGCTTCGTTCAACTCGATCAAATCCACATCGGTGATGTTCAGCCCCAGCCGATCCAGCAGCTTTTCGGATGCTGGCGCGGGGCCGATGCCCATAATGCGCGGCTCAACGCCTGCTGTCGCGAGACCTGTGATCCGCGCCTTCGGGGTCAATCCATATTTCTCAACCGCCGCTTTTGAGGCGATGATCATGGCCGCCGCGCCGTCATTAACGCCAGACGCGTTGCCAGCGGTAACTGAACCGCCCTCGCGGAACGGCGTGGGCAGGCTGGCCAGTTTCTCGAGCGTGCTTTGGCGCGGATGCTCATCCGTATCAAAAACAATCGGGTCTTTTTTGCGCTGTGGAATTTCCACCGCCACAATTTCTTGTGCCAAGCGGCCAGAGGCGATGGCTTTGGCCGCTTTTTCCTGTGAGCGCAGGGCGAAAGCGTCCTGATCTTCGCGGGAAATGTTGAAATCCTCAGCAACATTTTCGCCAGTTTCCGGCATGGAATCTATGCCATATTGCGCCTTCATCAGCTTGTTGACGAAGCGCCAGCCGATGGTGGTGTCGTAAATTTCTGCCTTACGTGAAAAGGCTGTGTCTGCCTTGGGCATCACGAAGGGCGCGCGGCTCATGCTTTCCACGCCACCTGCCAAAATTACCTCGGCTTCGCCCGCCTTGATGGCGCGGGCTGCCATGCCCACTGCATCCATGCCGGAGCCGCACAAGCGGTTGATGGTGGTGCCGGGCACTGAGGTTGAAAGCCCGGCCAAAAGGGTCGCCATGCGCGCCACATTGCGGTTGTCTTCGCCCGCCTGGTTGGCGCAGCCCATATAGCAATCGTCGATGGCGCTCTGGTCCAACCCGGGCGCAGCCTCGATGGTTTTTTTGATCACATGCGCCAGCATGTCGTCTGGCCGCACTGCCGCTAGCGTGCCGCCAAAACGGCCAATCGGCGTTCTAAATCCTTCGCACAAATAGGCTTCTGTCACGCCTCATTCTCCTCAAAATGGGTTCCCTTCACGGTGCGCGAATGGCCGCGAAAATGCGCCAATGCTTCGCCGTTCTGGTTGGTGATGGTCACATCATAAATGCCTGCGCGCCCGGCCTTGCTGACTTCCACCGCTTTCGCGGTCAACACGTCACCTTCCATGCCGGGCTGCACATAGGTAATTGAATTTTGGTAGGCCACAGCCAATTGGTTGTAGCTGTTGCACGCAAAGGCAAAGGCGCTATCGGCCAACATGAACATATAGCCGCCATGGCAGATTTTATGGCCGTTCAAATGTTCAGGCCGCAAAGGCAGCGACAAGGTGGCTGTGCCCGGCCCCACATGGTCCAATGTCATCCCAACCCGTTGGGAAGCAGAATCATTGTCCCACATGGCTTTGGCGGCGCGTTCTGCGCGCTCTTGCGGGCTCATTATTCGATGCCCCCAAATTGGGTTGGCCGCTTATCCAAGAAGGCGCTCACCCCTTCGGCATAGTCTTTTGAGCGGCCGCAACGGCCCTGCATTTCAGCTTCCACATCCAAATGCTCGTCGAGCGTATGGTCGTGGGACGTTTGCAGCGCTTGCTTCATTTGCCCTAACCCAAAGGTTGGGCCATCGGCCATTTGCGCCGTCAGCTTGCGGGCTTCATCCATCAATTGATCGTCGGCTACCGCTTGCCAAATCATGCCCCATTCTACGGCCTGCTTGGCCACTACAGGCGTGGCAGTCATGCAGATATATTTGGCCCGCGCTTCGCCGATCAAGCGCGGCAAAATCCAGCTGCCGCCCGCGTCCGGTACTAGCCCGACCTTGGCAAAGCTTTGGATGAATTTGGCGCTCTCCGCCGCCAGCACAATGTCGCAGCCCAACGCGATGTTAACCCCGGCCCCGGCGGCAACGCCATTTACGGCGCAGATGATCGGTTTATTGATCGACCGGATCAAACGCACCAGCGGGTTATAGAAATTGGAAATGGTGGCGTGTAGATCTGGCGGCAATTCCATTTTTCGTGGATCGCGGGCATCCAAGTCCTGCCCGGCGCAAAAACCACGACCAGACCCGGTGAGCAGAATCGCCCGCACCGCATCATCATTTTTTGCCTCATTCAGCGCCTTTCGCAGCGCCTCATGCATCTCGTCATTGAACGAATTTAGACGATCTGGACGGTTGAGTGCGATCTCAACCCAATCCTCATTTTTGGTGACGATGATTGTATCGCTCACGCTAACCTCCCCTAAGAACTCGCTTTTTCCCAACTCGAACAAGCGAGAACAATCTCCATTTGAAAATTAGCTTTACATAAACCGACTGGTTGGTCAATATATGTTTCAACGAAGATCGAGGATGGGGGAGCGACAAGTGTCAGACGTGGTACGGGTCGATATTCAGGATCAAGTGGCGCGGGTGGAGATCAATAATCCGCCGGTGAACGCGACGGGGCAAGCCGTGCGCCAAGGGCTACTGGATGCGGTGGCGCAGATCGAGAAGGCTGGCGCGAACGCGGCCATTGTTTATGGCGCGGGCCGCACTTTTGTGGCGGGCGGCGACATTTCAGAATTTGGCAAGCCCCCGCAATTGCCGCACCTTCCAGATGTGTATCAAGCGATTGAAGACAGCAGTGTGCCGTGGATCGCGGCCGTGCACGGCACCACTTTAGGCGGCGGCTTTGAATTGGCCATGGCCTGCGCGTTCCGGTTGGCGCAAAAAGGCACACGCTTTGGCTTGCCGGAAGTGAATTTGGGCCTTGTGCCCGGCGCTGGCGGCTCACAACGTTTGCCACGTTTGATTGGCGTGGATGCCGCCATTGACCTGGCGACCACAGGCAAAATGATTGATGCCGCCGAGTTGCAAGAACTGGGTGGCTTAGACGGCATTTTTGAAGGCGATCCGCTGGAAGCGGGCCTTGCTTTTGCCGCCGATTTGCCTGCGCGACCAACCAAGGTCAGGGCTCGCAATGTTGCGCCGGTGGACAGCGATTATTTCGCGCAAAAACAGGCTGAGATCAAAAAACGCGCCAAGGGTCAATCGTCGCCGCTCGACAATCTGACGGCCATTGAATGGGCGGTCACGCTGCCCTTTACTGAGGGTCAACCCAAAGAGCGGCAATTGCATTTGGATTTGCGCGATAGTGCCCAAAGCAAGGCCTTGCGGCATGTGTTTTTTGCGGAACGCGCGGTGACCAAACCAAAAGCCATCGAGGGTGGCACGCCGACTGAGATCAACAAAATCTGTGTGGTCGGCGGCGGCCTGATGGGCGCAGGCATAGCCTTTGCCTGTTTGCAAGCGGGCTATCAGGTGGTTTTGATTGAGCGGGATGAGGATGCTGCAAAAGCTGGGCAAGACCGGATTGCGGGCCTGATCGAGGGCGGCATCAAGCGCGGCAAAATCTCAGAAGAAAAAGCGGTGAAGTTGCGTACAGCGCTCTCCGCATCATCAGATTATGCCGCGTCGGCACCGGCAGATTTGGCGATTGAAGCTGTATTTGAAGACTTGGCAGTGAAGCAGGCCGTATTCCAATCGCTGGCGGCGCATATGCGCGATGATGCGATTTTGGCCACCAACACGTCCTATCTGGACCCGACCCAAATCTTTGAGGGCATTGAAAATCCGGCCCGTTTTATCGGCCTGCATTTCTTCTCGCCTGCGCACATTATGAAGCTGCTGGAAATCGTCCAACTGCCCACCACATCAAAAGATGTGCTGGCCACGGGCTTTGATCTGGGCAAGCGTCTGCGTAAGGTCGGCGTGCTGTCGGGCATTTGCGACGGCTTTATCGGCAACCGCATCCTTTCCGCTTATCGGCGGCAGGCCGATTATCTGCTGATGGATGGCTGTACCCCGCGCCAAATTGACCGCGCCATGCGCGATTTTGGCATGCCTATGGGGCCTTATGAGCTTCAAGATTTGACCGGGCTGCAAATTGCCTGGGCCAACCGCAAGCGGCAAGCGGCGACACGCCCTGCTGAAGAGCGCTATGTGCGCATTGGCGATTTGCTGTGCGAGGCGGAGCGGTTTGGCCAACGCAGCCGAAAAGGCTGGTACCAATATGAAGATGGCGACCGCACACCGCAGGACGATCCGTTTGTGACAGACCTGATCACGGAAGAAGCTGCGCAGGCAGGCGTCACGCGGCGCGACTTTACCGATCAGGAGATTGTGGATCGACTGATGGCGGTGATGATCAATGAAGGCGCATTGATTGTTGAAGAAGGGGTTGCCGAGCGCGATCTAGATGTCGATCTGGTGAAAATCCATGGCTATGGCTTTCCGCGCTGGCGCGGCGGGCCCATGCATTATGGCGAACAGATCGGCATGGACAAGGTGAAACAGGCCATGGCCGATGTGGTGGCGCAAAGCCCCAATAGCTGGCGCGTGGCAGGGAGGCTATCATGAGTGAAATTGGACGTGATTTGATCGATGGGTTTGATCTGAACCACCCCCCTGCCGGGTTTATTCAAGACCCGTTTCCCTATTATCGCGCGATGCTGGCGCATCAACCGGTTTTGCCGCAGCCGGATGGCTCTTTTATCCTGTCGCGCTTTGCCGATTTGGATCGCATCTATCGCGACACAACGCTTTATTCGTCGGACAAGAAGCAGGCATTCCTGCCGAAATTCGGCGGCGACGCACCGCTTTATGAGCATCACACCACCTCGCTGGTGTTTAACGACCCGCCTTTGCACACCCGTGTGCGAAAAATCATGGTGGGCGCGCTTAATGCCCGCGCCATCGCCAATATGGAGCCAGGGCTGATCGACACCATCGATATGTTGTTGGCCGAGATGGCTGATCGCAATGAGGTGGATTTGATCGAGGATTTTGCCAGCAAAATCCCCATCCAGATCATCGGCAATATGTTCGATATGCCGATGGAAGATCGGGAGCCGCTGCGGGACTGGTCTTTGGCCATTCTGGGCGCGTTGGAGCCGACACTCACGCCAGAACAAGAAGCGTGGGGCAATCAATCGGTCAAAGATTTTAAGCTTTATCTGAAAGACCTTGCCGACCATCGACGCAAATATCCGGGCGATCCGGAAACCGATGTGTTGACCCGCTTGATTGAGAGCGAAGAAGGGCAATTGTCTGAAACAGAATTGCTGCAAAACTGCATTTTCATTCTCAATGCCGGGCACGAAACCACGACCAATTTGATCGGCAATGCCTTGGCGGTGCTGCATGACTTTCCAGAGCAGATGCAGGCACTGAAACAGGACCCGGATTTGATCAAAACCGGGGTTAATGAGTTTTTGCGTTTTCTGTCGCCCAACCAGTTTGGCAACCGGGAAACCACTGAAGATATTGAGCTCGACGGGTTCAAGTTCCCCAAGGGCACCAATCTGCATTTGTGCATTGGCGCGGCCAATCGCGATCCGGCGCAGTTTGATCAGCCAGACCAATTGATCCTGTCGCGCAAGCCAAATCGGCACTTGGCCTTTGCGGGCGGGCCGCACCTTTGTGTCGGCTTTCAATTGGCGCGGATGGAGGGCCGCATTGCGATCAATCGGTTCCTCAAGGCCTATCTAGATTACAAATTGACGGGCGAAGCAGAGCTGGGCGGGCGCATCCGCTTCCGCGGCTATGCGAAACTGCCTGCGACATTAAAATAAAAGGGTTTAAAATGACTTTGATGCAATTAGAAAGCTTTGCGGCTGGCCAGTGGGTGGCACCTTCCGGCAAGGTGCGCAAGATTTATTCGGCTGTGACCGGCGAAGAGATCGCCGAAGCGGGTTCTGACAAACTCGACTTCCAGCAAATGATCGATTTTGCCAAACAAAAGGGCGGTCCGGCACTGCGCAAAATGACCTTTCATGATCGCGCGCGCATGCTCAAAGCTTTGGCAACCTATCTGAATGAGCGCCGCGATCCGCTTTATGAATTGTCCTATAAAACAGGGGGAACGCTGGCCGACCATAAGATCGATATTGATGGCGGCATCGGCACCGTATTTGTTTATGCCTCCAAAGGCCGCCGGGAAATGCCAGATGCGCATATTTATCCTGATGGCGATCTCGAAATCTTGTCGCGCAATGGGACGTTTTTGGGCCAGCATTATTGCACGCCTTTGCTGGGCGTTGCGGTGCATATCAATGCGTTCAACTTCCCGGTCTGGGGCATGTTGGAAAAGCTTGCCCCCACCCTGTTGGCGGGCGTGCCAGCGATTGTGAAACCGGCCACCTCCACTTCATATGTCACCGAGGCGTGCGTGAAAATGATTGTGGAAAGTGGCATTTTGCCGGAAGGGGCGATCCAGTTGGTGATGGGCGGCACGGGCGATTTGCTTGATCGTTTGGATTGCCAGGATGTGGTGAGCTTTACCGGCTCCGCCGCCACAGCATCCTACCTCAAATCTAATAAAAATATACAGAAAAATGGCGTGCGCTTTATCGCCGAGCAGGACAGCTTGAACGCGTCTGTGCTCGGGCCGGATGTAACGCCGGAGACACCAGAATTTGACTTGTTCGTCAAAGAGGTGTTGCGCGAAATGACCGCGAAGGCGGGCCAGAAATGTACCGCCATCCGCCGGATGATTGTGCCGGACGCGCAAGTGCAGAATGTGATTGATGCCTTGAGCGCCAAGCTGGCCAAAAATGTGATTGGTGACCCCACCGCTGAAGGTACGCGTATGGGGGCTTTGGCGTCGTTGGACCAGAAGAAAGATGTGTTGGAAAAAGCGGCCGAAATCGGCACCGAGTGCGACCTTGTTTTCGGCGATCAGGACAATTTGCAACTGAACGGCGAAGGTTTGGAAAATGGTGCCTTTGTTGCGCCGATGTTGTTCCATTGTAAAGACCCGGACAAGGCCACCATCGTGCATAGCACTGAAGCATTTGGCCCTGTTGCTACGGTGATGGGCTATCGTGATCTTGGCCATGCAATTGAATTGATGAACAAGGGCGGCGGCTCGCTTGTGGCGTCGGTCATCACCCACGACGCCGATGTGGCGCGCGAGATGACCATGGGCGCGGCGGCGTGGCATGGGCGGTTGTATTTCAACAACCGCGACAGCATGAAAGAATCCACCGGGCATGGTTCTCCCCTGCCCCATATGGTACATGGTGGTCCGGGCCGCGCAGGCGGCGGCGAAGAGCTGGGCGGCGTGCGTGGCGTCACCCATTATATGCAGCGCACCGCGGTGCAAGGCAGCCCTGATCTGTTGACCGGCATTGGCGGCACTTATGTGAAAGGCGCGCGCTTTAAAGAAGGCCCGGCCCATCCGTTCACCCGCACGTTCCACGAGTTGGAAATTGGCGAAACGATCCAAACCAAATCACGCACCGTGACGCTTGAGGATATTGAGCATTTCGCCCATTTCACCGGCGACACGTTCTATGCCCATATGGATGAGGAAGCGGCGGAAGCCAATCCGTTCTTCCCCGGTCGCGTCGCCCATGGCTATTTGCTCTTGAGCTTTGCGGCAGGTCTGTTTGTGCAGCCTGACCCCGGGCCTGTTCTGGCCAATACTGGCCTTAACAGCCTCAGCTTCCAAAAGCCGGTTAGCCCGGGCGATGAAGTGCGCGTAACCCTGACTGTGAAGCGCAAAACCAAGCGGACCGACGAATATGGCGAGGTGCGCTGGCACGTGAATATGTTCAATCAGGATGATGAACAAGTTGCCGAATATGAGCTTTTGACCATGGTGGCGTTTGAGCGTACATAAGGTGCATGAGTGCACCGCATAAACTGATTTCACCTTTGATCGACCATCTGCATTCAGATGGTCGATTGCGCGTTTGGTCCGTGGTCATCACCATTTTTGGTGATGCCGTTCAGCCCCATGGGGGCACGGTGGCCATGGCTGATTTGCAAAATATATTGGGTCATATGGGCGTGGAAAATGGCGCCCTGCGCACCGCCATGTCGCGCCTGGCGAAAGAAGGCTGGGTGACGCGCGAGCGCCAGGGCCGCAACAGCTTTTATCGCTTGTCGCCAGCGGGGCTGAAAAGCTTTATCCCTGCCACCGAAAAAATCTACCGCGCCCAATATGCGCCGACACCGCAAAAGCTAGTTTTTGCCGTCGGCCCCGATGTGATCGGCACCGCCCGCGAACAGCTGAACGCGCTGCTTGCCGGATTTGGCGGCATGGCGCTGCGCAACGGCGTGGCGCTGTTTGCTGACCCAAGCGAGCATTTGCTGCATCAATTGCAGCAAGCCGACCTTTTGCTGATCGATGCCGACCTCAACGAATTGCCGCATTGGGTGGCGGAGAAATTGGAACTGACCGAAATCGAGGCCGATTATAAGGCCCTGCTCAATCGGTTCACGCCGCTGGGTGAGCAGGCCGAACAACTGGCCGACTTGTCTCCGATCGATGCCCTATGCGCCCGCATTTTGTTGATCCATGAGTGGCGGCGGCTGATTTTGAAGCAACCGCCCCTGCCCGCGCATTTACTGCCTGAAAACTGGCCCGGCGCTGCCGCCCACCATCTGGTGAGCGGGCTTTATCGGCAATTGATTGAACCCTCTGAGAATTGGTGGCCCAACGGCAATGGCGTTGCGGCGCGGAAGGTGTTAGCTGAGCGGTTTTAGTTTCACGCAGACCATCCCGGCCCTGAGCCGGGACCAAAAGTTGCAAGACCCCGCATCAAATGCGGGGTGGTGTAGAGAGACCGGCAAATGCGCCTCGGTTTTCTCCACCTCCAACAATCCACTCTTACGTCATTACCGGGCTTGCCCCGGTAATCCATGCAGCCGTTCCGTCTGTCATAGCGCAGGTGTCTAACCTCCACCCCTGCTTGGACCCCGGATCGAGTCCGGGGGACGCACTATGGCTGGGGAGAGGCAGGCCACACCCCACCCTAAATCCCTCCCCATCAAGTGGAGGGACATTTTGACGCCAATGGTGTGCCATAAAGTCGACCAACGCACTGCGTCACCCCAAGACTTGATCTTGGGGTCCAATCCACCTGTCCACTTGCTGAAGAGCGTAAAGCTTAAATCACGTGCCGTTTGGCTGGCGTGAAATGGATTACCGGATCAGGTCCGGTAATGACGTGAGAGTTTGTGACGGTACATTGGAAACGTTACAAACCACAAAGTCCCTCCCCTTGATGGGGAGGGATTTAGGGGTGGGGTGAAGCCGGGTCCTTAAGCGCCTACACAACCAGCCAAAACCATCCCGGCCCCGAGCCGGCTTCATCATGCGTCAACCCGACCCCGCATCAAGTTCGGGGTGGTGGGCTTCTCCAGCCCCCTAATGCATCACTCCTCAATATAAGCAAACACGCCTGTCGAGGTGGTCGCCACTTTTTCGCTGCCTTCGGCCATAATGTCGATGCGGGTGGTGGCGAGGCGTTTGCCGTTGGAGAGGACTTTGACGTCAAAAATCACATTACCTTCCGGCAGCGGTCGCATAAAGTTGGTGGCCATATCCACAGTGACGCAATTGCGGAAGCGGCCATTGAGGTAACTGAGCGCCAAAAAGCTGACCGTATCAGACCCGGCCATCAGCGCCTGCCCACTCACCAAACCACCATTTGGTCCCCTATGCCGCAAGATTTTTTCGGTCGCTGGCATCACGAATCGGGCGCCATTTTCCCCAAGGTCCAGCACCTCAATGCCAAGCTCTTGCACCCAAGGCGCGCAAATTTCGACAATCAGCGCTTCCAGCGCTGCTGCATCCAAACGATTTTCCATCCCCATCTCTCCGATATGTTACGAAAATTACTTGATATGTGAAATTTCGTGACGTATTATTACCACTGAGAGAGAGGGATGCCAAGAGGCATGCTGTAGGAGGATGCTCAAATGTATTCACAAGGTTTAATCGGCGCTGACGGCAAGACGGAAGAAACTGAAGAGTTTCTGGCCAAGTTTCAGGCCCGCATTGATCGGGAAGAAAAGATCGAACCCAATGATGCGATGCCGGAAGGCTATCGCAAAACATTGGTGCGCCAGATCGGCCAGCACGCCCATTCAGAAATTGTGGGCATGTTGCCTGAGGGCAATTGGATCACTCGTGCGCCAAGCCTGCGCCGCAAGGCTGCGTTGCTGGCGAAAGTGCAGGATGAAGGTGGTCACGGACTTTATCTTTATTCCGCTGCCGAAACGCTCGGTGTGACCCGCGAACAGATGACCGAAGAACTGCTTTCCGGCAAGGCAAAATATTCGTCGATCTTCAACTATCCCACGCCAACCTGGGCCGACATTGGCACCATTGGCTGGCTGGTTGATGGCGCGGCGATTATGAACCAGATTCCGCTGTGCCGCTGTTCTTACGGCCCCTACGCCCGCGCGATGATCCGCGTGTGTAAGGAAGAGAGCTTCCACCAGCGCCAAGGCTATGAAATTCTGATTTCACTGTGCAATGGCACCGAAGAACAAAAGCAAATGGCGCAAGATTCGCTCAATCGCTGGTGGTGGCCATCCTTGATGATGTTTGGCCCACATGATGCGGAGTCCAGCCATTCTGAGCAGAGCATGAAATGGAAAATCAAACGCTTTTCCAATGATGAACTGCGGCAGAAATTTATCGATGCCACCGTGCCACAAGCCGAATATCTGGGCCTGACCGTGCCGGATCCCGAACTGAAGTGGAACCCGGAGAAGAATGGCGGCAAAGGCGGATATGACCATGGCCCGTTGGATTGGGACGAATTCTGGCGTGTGGTTAAGGGCGGTGGCCGCATGAATGTCGACCGCATTAAAGCCCGGAAAAAAGCATGGGACGATGGCGCATGGGTGCGGGAAGCCGCCTTGGCGCACGCTGAAAAACGCGCCACCCGCCGAACCCAACAGGCCGCCGAATAGGGAGAAATGTTCATGTCTAACGAAACACCACTTTGGGAAGTTTTTATCCGTCCACGCAACGGTTTGTCCCACAAGCATTGCGGCTCTTTGCACGCCGCTGACGAAGTGCTTGCGCTGCAAGCTGCACGGGACACCTACACACGCCGCGGCGAAGGCGTTTCCATTTGGGTTGTGCCCTCAAAGGCCATTTTTGCGTCTGATCCCGATCAGGCGGCTGAAAATTTTGAACCCGGCGTTGACAAGGTTTATCGCCACCCCACCTTTTATGACATTCCAGAAGAAGTGGGGCATATGTAATGAGCGCGCCTTTGTTCAACGCTTTGCTCGAGCTGGCGGATGATCATTTGATCCTTGGCCATCGGGTTTCAGAATGGTGCGGCCACGCCCCCTTGCTGGAAGAAGATTTGGCGATGCCAAATATGGCGCTTGATATGATCGGCGCCGCCCGCAGCCTTTACACCTATGCTGGTGAACTTGAAGGCGAAGGGCGCGACGAGGATCAACTCGCCTATTTGCGCTATGACCGCGACTATAAGAACTGCCTGCTGGTGGAACGGCCAAATGAAGATTTTGCCCACACCATGCTCAAGCAGCTTTATTTTGCGGCCTTTATGCACCCCTATTGGGAAGCGGCGCTGCACTCCAGCGATGAGACGGTGCGCGGCATAGCCGGCAAATCGGTCAAGGAAGTGGCCTACCATATTCGCCATGCGGGCGAATGGGTGGTGCGGCTTGGCGATGGCACTGAGGAAAGTGCACAACGCATGCAAGCGGCAGTTGAAGCTTTGCACCCCTATGTGGAAGAGCAGTTCCATATGTCCTCCGATGCGCAAGCGGCGGCTGACACTGATGCGTTGCCAGATCGTGAAGCCATGCGCACCCAATGGACCAACACCGTTTCCAATGTGTTTGACCAGGCCAAATTGACCATGCCAGAGGTGGAGTACCCGCAATTGGGGGGCCGCACCGGGCATCATGGTGAAGAGATGGGCCATCTGCTCAGCGACTTGCAATATATGCAGCGCGCCTATCCGAATATGAGCTGGTAAGGGCAATGGCGGACGTACATCAGCTTAAGCCAACCCGCTCAGCCGACGCGCAAAAGGCATGGGCGGCCGCCGCTCTGGTGCCCGACCCTGAGGTGCCGTGCGTGAATGTGGCCGAGCTTGGCATATTGCGTGATGTGCAAATGATAGACGGCAAAGCGGTGGCTTATGTGACGCCGACTTACACCGGATGTCCCGCCGTGTTGGCCATTGAATTGGCCATTGAGGTGGCCCTGCGTGAAGCCGGGTTTGACCCGAAAATTGAGCGCGTTGTCTCCCCGCCCTGGACCACAGACTGGATCAGCGATGAAGGCCGCGAAAAATTGCGCGCCTATGGCATCGCGCCGCCGGTTGATGGCTCCAACTCCAAGCTGGCCCTATTTGGCGAAACCATTGTCGCCTGCCCCAAATGCGGCAGCACCGACACGGAAAAGCTATCTGAATTTGGGTCCACCGCGTGCAAAGCACATTATCGCTGCACGAGCTGTAGTGAACCTTTCGATTATTTCAAATGCATTTGAGGGCCTTAAAAAGATGACCCCTAAATTTCACACACTGACGATTTCGAAAATTGAAGAACTGACGCCAGACGCACGCGCCATCAGCTTTGCCCTTAATGACGATTTACGCGAGGCTTATGCGTTCAAGCCGGGGCAATATTTGACCCTGCGCAGCACCATTGATGGCAAGGATGTGCGGCGATCTTATTCCGTTTCCTCACCGCTTGGTTGCACCGACCTGACGGTGGGCATTCGCCGGGTGGAAGACGGTGTTTTTTCCAGCTTCGCGGCCAACGATCTGAAAGTGGGCGACCAGCTTGAGGTGATGACCCCGGACGGACGTTTTGTCGCCGATATTGGCGGCATGAAAAACGCACTGTTGATTGCCGCCGGTTCAGGCATCACGCCAATGATGTCCATTGCGCAATCCTTGTTGGAAGGCGATGACGAGGCCGAAGTGACCTTGGTTTATGGCAACCGGGAAACCGGCACCATCATGTTCCGCGAGCAGCTTGAGTTTTTGAAAGACCGGTTTATGGACCGCTTTACGCTGATCCATATTCTTAGCCGTGAAGATCAGGACGTGCCGATTTTGAATGGCCGCATTGATGCGGACAAAATCAAGGCGCTGGTGAACACCGGTGCGATCGATCCCAAAGCCGCTGATGGCGTGTTTTTGTGCGGCCCGGGCGAAATGATTGAAGTGGCCCGTCAAAGCCTTGAAGGCATGGGCGTGGCGCACGACAAAATCCACTATGAATTGTTCACCCCCGCCGATGGCCAGACCCCACGCAAAGCGCCCACCAAAGCACAACGCGAAGCGGCAGAACAGGGCGTGAAAGTTGAAGTGGTGCTGGATGGCACCACCCGCAGCTTCACCCTCTCCGATCCGGAAGACACAGTACTGGAAGCCGCTCGTAAGCACGGGCTGGAACTGCCCTTCTCCTGCAAAGGCGGCATGTGCTGCACCTGCCGCTGCAAAGTGGCCAAAGGCAGCGCCGAAATGGATGTGAACTATTCACTCGAACCCTGGGAAATTGAAGCCGGCTTTACCCTCGCCTGCCAAACCCGCCCCACCAGCGACGAACTGACGCTGGATTTCGATGAGAGCTAGATCGCTGATCTGAAAAGCCAATCTGCATGGCCGCCCCGGACTTGATCCGGGGTCACCTATATGATTGATCCCGGTTCAGCCCGCGTGGCGTGAACGCCACTTGCTTGTCCGGCATGGTCTGAGAATAATTGATTTCAAACTCAACTGCTTGGCGCGCCGTCTCGTTGTGCCCACGCCCTCCAGAAAACCAAATGACTATTCATCCGACAATGTCTAAAATTAAAGGTAGGGTTTTCATTAGGTGAGGAGCAACCGATGATCCAGCCGGGCAAGAACATCGCCATCAAAGTGCCATTGCATAAATGGGAAGAAACCGTCACCTTTTATCGAGATCGCGTCGGCCTAAAGCCCGTTCAAGAACAGGCCAACAGTGTCGCATTTGAGTTTGGTGAGATGACCTTATGGATCGATCAGGTCGAGAAACAGAGCCAGACTGATGTTTGGTTAGAATTGTCCACCGATGATCCCGACGACGCCCTTCGAGTACTTGAAAGTCCGAAACGTGACGAACTGGAGCCATTAGGCAATTTAAATGCCCATTGGACTTCCGATCCAGCTGGCGTCGTTTTGCTTCTTACAAGTGAATGAGAAAGCCTTTCTCGTCCGATCTTTGCCAATTCCTCACACCAGTGACCGGCTAGCTTTTTATGCAACCCTACTGCCTTGAGCAGGTGGTGGATGTAGTTCTGACGCAATGCGGCGGCACAGCATCTTTAGCGTTGTGCAAGTTAGGTTTGATCCCGGCTCAAGGCCGGGATGGTCAGTTGGAGATCGCGCCTTTCCCCAAACCACCCCGGACTTAATCCGGGGCCGGGCTCTTTCAGGCACCCAACTCACCATCGTCATTCCCGCGCAGACGGGAATCCAGTTGGGACTTTCTAGGCCGTACATTTTGGGTGTTGTGCGTCTTGGTTGGCGCTGCTTGGATCCTCGGGTCAAGCCCGAGGATGACGTTGTGTATGGCGAAATGCTTGCTCTCTCTCAAATGCAAACGCTGTGCAAATGGAAGTGCCCTGCACGCTCGTCTCCCTCCCCCTGATGGGGAGGGATTAAGGGTGGGGTGCTATCGCCCCCAAATTCACGCCTATCCCCTAGGCCAGTTCTGACAACGCCTTGTGATACTTCTCCAGCGCCTGCTCTTTCACCACGCCATAACCTTTGACTATATCGACCAGCTTGGCCTTTTTCATCGCATCGGCATGGTTATCCGCGGTCAGATTAGCCGCTAGATCTTCCACTATGGCGATATAATCATCGCGCAGTTTGCGCTCATCGCGGCGGTCTTTGCTGAGGCCGAATACGTCGAAGGCGGTGCCGCGCAAGGGGCGCATGGCGTTCAGCAGTTTCAAGCTCGGCAGAGCGACAGCCCCCGGAATGGCGAACTTCTTCGGGCGACCATTTGGTTCCTTGATCCAGTTGAGCATCGGCGGTGCCATATGGAAGGTCATTTTCGCGCCGTCTTTAAACCGCCCTTTCATCTCATTGAGATGGGCTGTTTCAAGGTGCAAGCGGGCAACTTCATATTCATCCTTATAGGCCATAACCCGGGCCAATTGATGCGCGACTATTTCACTTAAACCAGTTTTGCCCCACGCATTTTCCGCGGCCTGCACTTCGCCCACCACGTCTTTATACCGATCAGCATATTGAGCGTTTTGATAGCGGGTCAGGAAGTCGGCACGATCCGCGATCAATTGCTCCAATGTTTGCTCAAATTCAGCGTCCTGGTCTTCAGCAAACAGTTCTGGTTGATCAGCGATCAAGCGCCCCAATTCAAACGCATCTAAATTGGCCTCAATGGCTTTGCCGTTCAGCTCGATCGCGCGGCGGATGGCATCGCCATCCAGTGGGATTTGCCCTTTTTGCCACGCCATGCCGGTCAGCATCATGTTGGAGAAGACACTGTCGCCAAACAGGGCCACGGACAGATCAGTCACGTCGAAATAAACAACCTGCCGCGCGCCCTCTTTCAGTTTTTTGAGGCGCATTTCTTCCTGGAAATCGGCTAGGCCACGCAGCACAAAATCTGCAGTGGGCAGGATTTTGGTGTTGGCGATTACGTGGGTTTTGTTCGGGTCCAGGCAGGCCATCGGCTCGGGCATATTCGCCACCACCAAATCGCACGCGATCACCGCATTGGCATCGCCCTTGTCGATCCGCACCGGTGTATCCAGCCCCGGCTTTTCCAAAATTTTGAGGTGAGAGATCACCGCACCGCCTTTTTGCGCAAAGCCCATAAAATCGAGCACCGAAGCCCCTTTGCCTTGCAGATGTGCGGCCATGGCCAAAACGGCCCCCACGGTCACCACCCCGGTGCCGCCAACGCCGGTGATCAACACCTCGCCGGTTGTGGCGAATTTGGGCTCTGGCAGGCTGGCAATATGGGTGAGCAAATGGTCGCGACGATGTTGGTCGCCGGTTTCTTTTTCCTCATCGCCTTCGATGGTGACAAAGCTGGGGCAAAAGCCTTCAATGCAGGAAAAATCTTTATTGCAGGAGGATTGGTCGATCGTGCGCTTCACGCCCCATTTGGTTTTCACCGGGCTGACGGAAATGCAGTTTGATTGCACCGAGCAATCGCCACAGCCTTCGCACACATCGGGGTTGATAAAGACACGTTTTTTCGGGTCTTCAATCAGCCCGCGTTTGCGCTTGCGGCGTTTTTCCGTAGCGCAGCCCTGATCATAGATCAAAGCAGTAACGCCCTCAATATCGCGCAGTTCGGCTTGGATCGCATCCAAGTTTTTGCGGTGGTCGAGGCTCAAGCCTTTGCCGCGCATCAAGCCGGCGGCAAACCGTTCAGGCTTGTCGCTTACCAACGCAATTCGCTCCACGCCTTCCGCCTTAAGTTGCGCCACGATGGCTTCAACGCTCAGCTCGCCATCCACATCCTGACCGCCAGTCATGGCCACCGCGTGGTTATAAAGGATTTTGTAGGTCACATTGGCTTTGGCGGCAATCGCCTGGCGAATGGCCATCATGCCGGAATGGAAATAGGTGCCATCACCCAAATTCTGGAAGATATGCTTTTTGCCCGTATAGCTTTCCATGCCAATCCAATTGACGCCCTCGCCGCCCATTTGCACGATGCCGCCTGTGTCGCGGCCCATCCAGGAGGCCATATAATGGCAGCCAATGCCGGGCAGCGCGGTGCTGCCCTCGGGCAATTTGGTGGATCGATTGTGCGGGCAGCCGGAGCAAAAATAAGGCACCCGGCGCGCCACATCGATCTCGTCAAGAGTTGGCGCAGGTGAGGCGGAAGGAGGAAGGCCTTCAAGGTCCAAATATTCATGAACAACCTGCGCCAAAATGGAGGGGCGCAACTCACCCGCTTCAGGGATAAGCGGGGCGCCCTCAAGGTCTTTTTTGCCGATAATGGTGAAGTTGCGTTGGTTGAAAAACAGCTCTTTCAGCTGGGTTTCCACCACCGCGCGTTTTTCTTCCACCACCAGCAGTTTTTCGGCTTTCGCCAAAAAGCGTTGATAGCCCGTTGGCTCAATCGGCCACACCAACCCCACCTTATAAACCCCAAGCCCCATGCGCTTGGCTTTGGTTTCGCTGATGTCCAAATCGCGCAAGGTCTGCATCAAATCGGCAAAGGCCTTGCCTACCGCGACAATGGCGATTTTTGGCTGTTTGGCACCAAACGCCACTTCGTCAATCGGGTTAGCTTTGGCGAAAGCGCGCATCGCGTCCAGCCGGGCGAGCAGCTTTTGCTCCAGCACCGGGCCAAAGCTTGTGGCCGGGTCATGGTTGAGGCCAAAGGGCGGCGGGGTGTAGTCTTCTGGGTCTTTAAAGCGACGTGGTTCCGGCACTTCAATGGCGGCGCTACTTTCCAGCACTTCGGAGATGGTTTTAAAGCCGATCCATGCGCCCGTGTAGCGCGACGCGGCGAAGCCATAAAGGCCAAACGGAATATAGTCAGCCACGCCTGCCGGGTGCAGCACGGGCATCATGTAGTGCTCGCCCGCCTGATCCGATTGATGCGGCATGGAGGAGGAAACGCAGCCATGATCGTCGCCGAAAAACGCAATCACACCACCTTGTTTGGATGCGCCGAGGGCGTTGCCATGCTTCAAGGCATCGCCAGATCGGTCAACGCCCGGGCCCTTGCCGTACCAGATGCCAAACACGCCGTCGACGGTTTTCTCCGGATCGCTGGCCACCTCTTGTGTGCCGATCAGTGCCGTTGCGGCCAGATCTTCATTGATGGCGGGGAGGAAGTCGATTTTATGCTCATCCAGCACTTTTTGGGCTTTGCCCAACGCCTGATCATAGGCACCGAGGGGGGAGCCGCGATAGCCGGAGATAAAGCCTGCGGTATTCAGGCCATTTGCCTGGTCAATTTTCGCCTGCTCAATGGGAATACGCACCAGAATGTCGGTGCCAGACAAAAAGACCCGCTCGCGCACCATGCCGTGGCGCAATTCATAATCAGGATAAGCAAAAATATCGCGATCAAGCGTTGTTAAATCCATCATGTCCCCCTCTAATCTAGAGGTATTATCGCTTATTTTGCTTGACAAAGCTGATCAGATTTGCAGGTGATTGACATGGTAATTGCACAATTTTTTCACTTTGGAGCCGGAATTTGAATAACTTACTCAAAATCGATCAAATTGATGGAAAGATACTCGAGCTGTTGCAAAAGAATAGTCGCATCTCCAACCAAGAGATCGCCAACCAGGTGGGCAGCTCCGTTTCCTCCGTTTGGCGTCGCATCAATGCGCTCGAAGAAGCGGGCGTTATTCAAGGTTACGGCCTGACCGTTTCGCCAGAGAAAATGGGCTATCAGGAAACCATTTTACTGCAAATCAGCCTGCAGCGGCATAGCGATGATTATATTGAGCAGTTTATCCATCTCGTGGAATCCATCCCGGAAATTTTGGAATGTTACGCCACCACGGGCGAATATGATTATGTGCTGAAAGTGCTGGCCACCGACATGCGCGCCTTCCACCGCTTCGTCCGCAACAGCCTGATGCGCCAGCCCTTCATTTCCAAAACCTACAGCCAGGTGGTGATGGATAAGATCAAGTTTCAAAAGGCCATTCCGGCGGTTGTGAAGAAGGGGTGAGGCTTTTTTCCGCGCCGCCACCGGTCGCTTCGCTCCCGTCCCCGGCACCCCCGCCAGTTTTCGCGCCGCCGTCGTTCGCTGCGCTCACTACCCCGGCACCCCCGCCATTGGTGCCTGAATTTAGTGTTTCCCACGAAATTTGCCCACCCTTCGGATGTCACCCCAAGACTTGATCTTGGGGTCCAATTCAACTTTCCACTTGTCGAAGCAATAGTGGTTTCTCGCCCGCCTTCCCAAAAGTTGACGGATCAAATGGATTGCAAGATCGAGTCTTGCAATGACGAGGGGTGCGGGTACGTCCTTTCACCGACTCAAGTCGAGATTAACGTGTCGCCGCAGAAAACTTCTTTGCTACAATCCAGCTAAGCCTTATTCTTCGGCGCAATAATCTCACCTTCCGCCTCGCGCCACGCCCCAAATCCGCCCTCCAGATGGGCGACATTTTCAAAGCCCATATCCTTGGCCGTTTTGGTGGCCAAGGCCGAGCGCCAACCGGCAGCGCAAAAGAAGATGAGCTTTTTGTCGGTCGCCAGTTCGGGCTTGTGATAGGGCGATGTGGGGTCAATCCAGAATTCGAGCATGCCGCGGGGCACATGCACCGCCCCGGCGATGCGCCCTTCCCGGTTGAGTTCGCGTATATCGCGAATATCGACAAACTGAGCTGCGCCCGCTGCAACGGCGTCTTCGGCCGCGTCGACGGACATGGTTTCAATTTCTGCCGTCGCGGCGTCGACCAGTTCTTTGACGGTTTTCATCACATCCCCTCTATGCGGCGATGTCATCCCACTCTTTATGGCGCTTAAACTGCATCACCACATAGGGGCACACCGGCTCAATTTTTTTGTCATGTTCACGGGCATATTGAACGCCCGCTTTCACCAGTTCAAGGGCAATCCCTTTGCCTTCAAAGGGTTTGGGCACGCCGGTATGGTCAACCACAAAGGTACCATCGCGGTCCAAAAAGGTCATTTCCGCCTCCTGCCCGCCGCCAAGATTGATAAAGAAGCGGCCGCGATTGCCGGACTGTTCAAATTGCACGTCATGTTCCAAATCGGCCATAATATACTCCGTGAATGATCACTATTCTCAGTATCATAATGCATAGGCCCGCCAGATGTTGCATCACATTTGTTGGGCTTCGGTTTGTGAATAACACCTAAACATTGCCGCCTCCGGCAGGAGAGCTGCAATTTTTTCGAGCTGATCCTTGATCGGCAGGCCTGCACTTTGCGGGCGAAATACAAGCCCTACAATCAGAGCAATGTCCGCGCCCTCCGGTTCATGAGTAGGGCCAAGAAACTCACGCGCACCAACGGACAAATAGGCGTTTGCCATCTTGCGCTACCCGGTGAAACAGGCGGTGGAAAACACCAGCGGCGGCGCTTGTGTCATTTGCGCCGCCATCTTTTCGGGTGTCAAAATATCATCATCCAGCGCAACATCGCTTACCCCTTCAGCCAATAGGGGAAAGACAAAGCCCGCTTCATCGCCATGAGCGGAGATGATGAGCGCATCAGCACTTCCCGCGCTCTGCGTGCAGGCGGCGAAAAACTGTTCCGGTGTTGCCACAAAGCTCAGCACAACTTGGTGTGTCTGCACCTCCAGCACCGTCCGCATCGTGGTGGCTTCCAGGCTGTCACCCAAGGCAATGATGTGGATGCGCATATTTATTTCCTATTAATGATTTTTGAACTTTGGGACATTGTCCGGGCTCGCGCAAGACCCGCCATCACTTTGGAGCACCCCACCCCGGCCCTCCCCATCAAGGGGAGGGAGAAGAGGGCGCTTGGCTAAGGTGTTCGCCCATCAAATCATGCACGACCCCTTTCCCTCCCCCGCCGTGGGGAGGGATCAAGGGTGGGGGGGGACAGCCTTTGCGCTGGGGACGGAACCCACCTTTGGCCGTCCCGGACTTGATCCGGGACCTGACCCCGCATCAAGTGCGGGGTGGTGCCATTGGGGGAGCCTTCACCAAAACGAAGTGACTCTTCGCTGCCAAGCCGTCTAAAACTCAATCCCGACTTGCGCCTTAACGCCAGAGCGGAACGGGTGTTTTACCTGCGTCATATCGGTGACCAGATCAGCGGCTTCGACCAGTTCATCTTTGGCGTTGCGGCCGGTGATGATCACATGCTTCATTTCGGGCTTTTGCTCCAGCACCTCAAGCACTTCTTCGATGGGAAGATAGTCATAGCGCAGCACAATGTTCAGCTCGTCGCACAGCACCATATCGTGCTCATCATCTAGGATGAAGTTTTTCGCCTGTTCCCAGGCAGCGCGGGCGGCGTCGATATCACGTTGGCGGTCTTGGGTTTCCCAGGTGAAGCCTTCGCCCATGGTGGCGAGGGACACTTGATCGGGGAATTTATCGAGCACATTGCGTTCGCCCGTTCCCCATTTGCCTTTTACAAATTGCACCACGGCCACTTTCATGCCGTTGCCCAGCGCGCGGAACACCATGCCGAAGGCGGCGGTGGATTTGCCTTTGCCCTTGCCGGTATGGACGATGGTGAGGCCTTTTTCGATGGTTTTGGTGGCGATGATTTTGTCGCGCGCCGCTTTTTTCTTTTTCATTTTTTCCGCGTGGCGGGCGTTCAATTCTTCTTCTGTCATATTGTCAGTTTTTTTGCTCATTCGTTCCCTCCATCGAGAAATGCGTAGGTCGAATTGCGTTTTGGCGACCAAAAACCGCGCCGAACCGCCTCGTTAAATTTATCAATCAACTCATCATAGCCATATTTATTGTTGGCCTGAATAAAATCGCGCACCTCATCATTGAGCACAAAGGCTTCAAAAGCCAGATCAAAATGGTGCGACTTGACCGCGCCTGTGGTGGCGGCAAAGGCGAACATATAATCGGTGGTGGCGATGATTTCGAACGCGCCCTTATAGCCATGGCGCATCACGCCATTGATCCATTTCGGATTCACCACGCGGGAACGCATCACCTTGGCGATTTCTTCCTCCAGCGTCTTGGCCACCGGACGTTCGGGGCGTGAATGATCATTGTGATAATTGGCCGGGGCCACGCCCTGCAAATGTTTGGCGGTGGCGCTTAGGCCGCCTTCAAACTGGTAATAATCATCACTGTCCAGCAGATCATGCTCGCGATTGTCCTGATTGTGCACCACCGCATCAATATTTTTCAGGCGGTTGATCAGTGCGCCGCGGGCCACGGTGCCATTGGCTTTGGTGCCATAGGCATATTGCCCCCAATTGATGAAGGTTTCAGCAATGTCGCCCAGCTCGTTCCAGCGGCCTGAATCCATGATGCCTTGCAGCCCGGCGCCATAGCTGCCGGGTTTAGAGCCAAAGATGCGATAGCCTGCCTCCATAGCGGCGGCGTCCTCATCGCGCCCCCTCTGCATCAGCTCCAGCGCATCGCTGCGCATACGGGCAGCAATCGGGTTCAAATCTTCCGGCTCATCCAGCGCCCCAATGGCGCGGATAGCACGGTCAAACAATTCAATCTGCGCCGGGAAGGCATCGCGGAAAAAACCGGAGATGCGCAAGGTCACATCGACGCGCGGGCGGTTCATTTTCGCCAGTGGAATAATCTCATAACCGCTGACGCGGGTGGAGCCGAAATCCCACTTCGGCTTGGCGCCGATCAACGCCAGCGCTTGCGCAATATCATCGCCACCGGTGCGCATATTGGCGGTGCCCCACACCGATAGGACGATGGATTTGAGATAAAGCCCATGATCCTGAAAATGGCGGGTGACCAGATTCTCGGCCGACTTTACGCCCAGCTCCCATGCGGTTTGCGTCGGCACCGCGCGGTTGTCGAGCGAATAGAAATTGCGGCCTGTGGGCAGCACATCTAACCGGCCGCGCGTTGGTGCACCGGACGGGCCCGGGGGCACAAATTTACCGTCTAACCCGCGCAGCAAATTGGCTTTTTCCAATGCGCCCGACTGGTCGAGCTTCGGCGCAATGTCGCTTTGGATCGTGTCGAGAATGGCGCGGGTGGCGGTCCAGTCCGCCTTGGCATCAATTTCGCCAGCGACCAGCGCAAAGGCGAGCTGTTCCAGCCGTTCCACCGTGTGGCCCGTATGCCGCCAACTCTCGTCCAGTTGGGATTGCAAAATCGCAGGGCGCGGGCCGGTCCATTCTTTGCCCAGCTCGGCCGACAAAGGATCAAACCCAAGGCCCAAATCATCAGCCATGGCGCGGATGATGGAGTGGTCCTGATCACGCTCGCTGCCGCGCGGCACGCGGGTGAGCGCCACCAGCAGGTCGTGCTTCAGCCGCCCCTCTGGTGCTTGGCCAAGTATATGCAATCCATCACGAATTTGCGCTTCTTTCAGCTCGCACAAAAAGGTGTCGATGGTCTGCAAAGCATCATCATCTTGCGCGTCGCCCAGCCCCATATCGGCGGCCAAGCCGGTATCGGCGCACAGGTCGAAAATGCGCTGCTTCAAATCCTTGATGCGGCGTTGGTCCATGCCGGAAGCGTTGTAGAACTCGTCCGCCAGCGCTTCCAAATCTTTGAGCGGGCCATGGGTTTCGGCGCGGGTGAGCGGCGGCGTTAAATGGTCGATAATCACCGCCCCTGTGCGGCGTTTGGCTTGGGTGCCCTCCCCCGGATCATTGACGATGAAGGGGTAAAAATGCGGCAGTTGCGCCCACAGCATGTGCGGGTAACACTCGTCAGAAAGCGCGACGGCTTTGCCCGGCAACCACTCCAGATTGCCATGCTTGCCATTATGGATCAGCGCGTCGGCGGCGAACTGGTGCGTCAGCCAGAAATAGCCGGCGAGATAGCCATGAGGTGGCACCAGATCGGGGTCGTGATAGATCGCTTCTTCATCCAAATCATAGCCACGGGCGGGTTGGATCAGAATCGCGGCATGGCCGAATTGGATCGCGGGCAGCTCAAAATGATCCTCGCGGAAGAAGGGATCACTTTCTGGAGTTCCCCATCTTTCTTCAATAGAATTTTTTAGAGTTTCAGGCAGAATTTCATAGAGTTTTCTATAATTTTCTAAAGTTATAGTCGCCTGACTGGTGCCGCGTTTTGGGGCGGCATTGGTGGGGCCATTTTGCAGCATTTCGACCAGCGCATTGCCGCTTTCGGGCAAATGATCAAGCGCGTACCCCTCCTCTTGCAAAAACTGCAAAATATTGAGCGTTGAGGCCGGGGCGTCATAGCCGACACCATTGGCCAAGCGGCCATCGCGAATTGGATAGTTGGCCAACACAATACCAACCTTGCGCTCGGCGACTTGCTTTTGCCGCAGGGTGACCCAGTTTTTCGCCAGCTTGGCGGCGGCATCTATGCCCGGCACATGGGGTTCGTTGACCGATAGCGGGCACTCGCTGGCATCGTGCCAGATGTTTTGTGCCTTGTGGGCAATCAGGATATTACCCGCGCGACCATCCAGTTCCGGCAATACGATTTGCATTGCCAAATCCTTGGCGTTGAGGCCCTGAATATCCTCCTGCCACACCTCCTCAGCCCGGCCCGCCTGCACCAATTGCAGGATCGGCGCATCGGTATAGGCGAAGGGATTATCTTCATCGCTGAGATCATTGATGCCCAAGGCGAAGCCGGTGGCATTGAGGATCACTTGCGGGTCAAACCGTGCGAACAGCTTTTGCGCAAACTGCACGGGTTCCGACTGTTTCAAGCTGGTCACCAGCAAGATCAGCGGGGTCAGCCCTTCCTTGTGCGCGGCCCTTGCCATGCGCTCGATGGGGCGCAGATTGCCGCCATCCATCAGGGCGCGATAGGCGATGATGGGGGCATATTTTGCCGCGGGGTCGAAGGTGATTTCATGGAGATTGCTGACCAATTGCCGCTCGTGCCAGATGGCGGCATTGGGAGCCGGTTGCGGTGCCGGTAATTCTGCTGTTTCGCCTTTGGCGCGGTGACGCAGAAAGGTGAGCAAGCTGCTTAGATTTTGCGCCCCGCCCGCGATAAAGGCTTGATGCAATTGGTCGTAAATCTCGCCATTAATGGTCGAGCGGCTCTTCAAATCCGGGTCCGGATTGGCATCGCCGGGCAGAAGTGCCAGTTCGATGCCGCGATCGGCGCACAGGGCGGTGAGCTGATCAACGCCATAGGTCCAATAGGCCCGGCCACCAAGCACCCGCACCACGATCAATTTGGCATGCTGCGCCGTGTCATCGAGCCAAAGATCGATGGAATAATTGTGGCTCAAGCGCATGGTGTTGGCGAGGCGCACATCATCGGCGCCTTGTGCATCGATGGCGCCTGCGAAGGCGGCCAGTTCGCTATCGGCTGCCGACAGGATGAGCAGCGGCGCAGGCGATTGGCCTAAGTCAATCGCCTCCCCCTCTTGCTGGATGGCCCCAGCTTGGGCTGATAATAAATGCATCAGGAAAAGGCTTTTTCGAGCCGTTCTGAAATTGCTGCGCGGTCCAGCGGAGACTGGCCGATCACCACCAGCGAGGTTTGTTTTTCCTCATCGCTGGTCCAAGGCCGATCAAAATAAGTGTCGACCCGCGGGCCAACCGCCTGCACGGAAAGCCGAGCTGGCGCGTCTTTAATCGCGGCGAAGCCTTTGAGGCGCAGAATGTCGAAATCCTTGATCACATTGCTGATCGCATTGCCCAATTGCACCTTGTCTGTTGCGGCAGGCAAACGGATGGAGAAACTGTCAAAATCATCATGTTCGTGATGGTGGTGGCCATCTTCATGGTGATGTTCATGGTGAGATTTGCGTCCATCCATATCCAGTTCGCTGCCCGCTTCAATGCCGAGCAAGGCGGCCATATCAATTTCGCCCTTATGGGTGCGCACCAGCTTTACGCCGTCGCGCAATTCCTTGCGGATAGCGGCTTCGACTTTTTCCAAATCGTCGGGCGACACAAGGTCGGATTTATTGAGTAACACCAGATCGGCACAGATCAATTGATCTTCGAACAATTCGCCCAATGGGGTTTCATGGTCGAGCATTTCGTCTTGCAGGCGCTGGGCATCTACCGCCGCCTCGTTTGAGGCGAAACGGCCCGCTGCAAGGGCTGACGCGTCAGCCACGGTGACTACGCCATCGACGGTGACGTCGGCTTTGATTTCGGGCCAGTTAAAGGCGCGTACAAGCGGTTGCGGCAGCGCCAAGCCGGAGGTTTCAATCACGATGTGATCCGGGCGATTGTCGCTTTGCAGTAGCGCGGTGATGGTGGGAATAAAATCTTCGGCCACGGTGCAGCAGATGCAGCCATTGGCCAGCTCGACCATATCAGTTTCGCTGCAGGCTTCATCGCCGCAGCCTTGCAGCACGTCGCGGTCCACACCGACATCGCCAAATTCATTGATGATCAGCGCGATGCGCTTGCCTTTGGCATTGTTCAACACATGGCGCACAAGGGTTGTTTTGCCCGCGCCAAGAAAACCGGTGATCACCGTTGCTGGAATCTTTTTCATCTCTGCTCCTTGAGGCATTTGCCTCACCGTCCACCCGACGGCATTCGAGTTATGTTGGCGTCGGCAGGTCTCCTGGCTCGCGATTCGAGCGATCTCAACCAGCCTTCCCGAAAATTCAGTGGCACATTGGTTGCAATCTCATCGCTTACAGTTGCGGGGGCAGCCCTGGATTCGTTCCCCGAATTGGGTCGAACTCACCACGTTCCCTTTTCACTTATGAGGTGCTTTTGCACCCATAAGACCGTCGCATGAGCCTTATGAATGGCATGTGCGCGAATAAGCGTCAATCATTCAATTGGTCAGTGGCTTTTAATTGACCGCACATCATTTGCCGCTTTCCCGCATGACCCTTTTTGCGGGTCACGTCAAAACCTGCCGCCTGCAAATTGCGTCGCACCCAGCCTGCTGCTGTGTAAGTGGCGAAGGTGCCTTTGGGGTGAGTGTGCGCTGCGAGTGCTTGCATCAAGTCTTCCCCCCACATGGCCGGATTTTTGGCCGGAGCAAAACCGTCCAAATACCATGCGTCCGCCATGCCCTGCCATTGGGGCAGGGTTTGGGTGACATCGCCAATTTGCAACTGAAGCACAATCCCTGGTTCAATCTCCACCGCGTCGCCAATAGCGATTTGATCCCAATGGTTCAGCATGAGATCGCGCAGTTCCGCCAGCATCGGCCAGGGTTCGAGCGCGCGCTCAATTTGTGCAACTGCCATTGGGTAAAGCTCGAACGAGGTGAAACGGAGCATCTGACTTTCGCCGCGCACCTTGCGCCATTGCCGCCACGTTTCGAGAAAATTCAACCCGGTGCCGAAACCGAGTTCGCCGATTGAGAATTGATCGTTCTGCGTACAACGATCTGGGATATTGTTGGATTGGATAAAGACATAATCACATTCCAGCCGCCCATCGGCATGGGAATAGAAATGGTCGCCAAATTCGGGCGAAAAGGGCATGTCATTTTCATGCCATTCGAGATGGGGTGGTTTGGTCATGCTTGCAATCCTGCACCTTAAGTTGGGCGGACGCTTAGCATAAAATTTTGCACGCGTCGTGGTCGACCTAAAGTTTTGTTCCGGGCTGTCCCGAGTGTGATCCTGGGGTCAATGCAGCACCAGCATTCCTTGCTCAACGCTTCTCCACCCTCTCCGTCTTTGCAAGACTTTATCTTGCAATCCATTTGAGCCTTCTGCATGTGGAAGCGCTTGTGAGCAAGGCGCGGCTTCTTCGCCAGTAGACATGTCAATTGCACCCCACCCCTAATCCCTCCCCTTAAGTACAGAGCAATCGCATAGGGCTGTAATCGGTTCTTGTTCAATCAAACTATCAGACAAAACAGACGTAAAAGGTGACCAAAAGCGCTGCATATACCCCGGATCAAGTCCGGGGAGGCCCCCGAGGAGGTGGTCCCGCGGCGTCACCGCTTACGCCGAGGCGCTAAAAATGTGCTTAGGCTGCGCAACGCTGACTACCGCATTTCCACATGCGATTGCCCTGGCACAAGGGGGTGGGGAGGGATTTTGCGGCATTGATGATGGGCTTAGCGCCGCTCAACCCCACAGCGTCACCCCGGGCTTGATCCGGGGTCCAAGCAGTGTTGGCGATTGACACCAGCGTAGTGGCGGATTGAAAAGCGACATGGATTACCGGGTCAAGCCCGGTAATGACGTAAAAGTGGATTGCTCGCCGCAGAGAACTCCAAGACGCATTTGCCGTACACTCTGTACCCCACACGTTGCGATTGCCCTCCCCAACTAGGGGAGGGCCTTCCGCTCAGGTTAGTTGAACATGGCGTTGGGCAGGAGAAGCGCGATTTCCGGGAAGATCACGATCAGTGCCAAAGTGGCGATCATGGCGAGCCAGAAGGGCATAATGCCCGCAAAGATGGTTTCGATTTTCACATCATGCACCACGCTTTTCACAATGAACACGTTCACCCCCACAGGTGGCGAAATCAGGCCCATTTCCAGAACAATCACCATTACGACCCCAAGCCAGATCGGATCGAAGCCCAAGCCGACGACAAGTGGAAACACAATGGGCAAGGTGATCACCAGCAGGGAAAGCCCTTCGATGAACATGCCCAGAATCACATAACCCAAAAGGATCAGGGCCAGGGTGCCATAGGTGCCCAGCGCCAGTGCCCCCATGCCTTCGGCAATGGTAGCGGGCAAATGCGACAGGGCCACGAACGGGGCAAAGACATTGGCGCCGATCAAGATGAAAAAGGCCATGCCGGTGGTTTTCAAGGTTTCGGCGCTGACATCATAAAGGGTTGCCACCGTACATTTGCGGCGAATGATCAGCATAAACAGGGCGAAAAATGCGCCCACGCCCGCAGCCTCCACCGGGGTGAACAGGCCGGTGTAAATGCCGCCAATGGTGATGAGCACAATGCCAGCGATGCCGGTAGCTCGCATCAGGCTGGAGAGTTTTTCCTTTGCTGTGAATTTAGGCCCACGCGGCCCCTCCTCTGGCCAGAAAAAGGTGACAACTGCAATGGCCACCAAAAACATGGTGGTGAGCAAAATGCCCGGCAGGACGCCCGCCATAAACAGACGGCCTATGGATTCTTCGGTCAGCACCGCATAGATCACAAAGCCGGTAGAGGGCGGAATCAATATGCCCAAAGTACCGCCCGCCGCAATGGAGCCGGTGGCCAATTTGGCGCCATAATCATAACGCCGCATTTCGGGGTAGGCGACTTTGCCCATGGTGATCGCCGAGGCGATGGACGACCCCGAGAGCGCTGCAAAACCGGCGCAGCCGACAATGGTGGCACCCGCCCAGCCGCCTTTGAACCGGCCAATCATTTTATGGGCCGCTTCAAACAAATCCCGGCTTAATCCGGCGGCTGAGGCCAGATTACCCATCAGGATAAAAAGCGGAATGATGGTGAGTTCATAGACGGTGACCGTTGCAAATACCTGCCCACTCAAGGTGAAGGCGGCGGCCTGAAAGCCGGACAAAAGAGTCGTACCGACAAAGCCAACCACCAGCAAGGCGATCGCCACCGGTGTGCCCATGGCCAGAAACGCAAATAGGGCAACAAAGCCCAGCAGTCCAAAAATCTCAGGGCTCATCGCACCAGCCTTTCCACCAGCAGCAAAATCGCACTCAAAGCGCTACCCGCCGCCACCGCATAATATGAGGGCCCAAAGGGCAATTGCAGCAGCAAAGTGCTTTCGCCAAAACTCGCCGCCTCCAGCGCATTGGAATAAGCCCGCCAGGCGAGATAAGCCAAAATCACGACTCCCATCAAAGTGGTCAGCCAATCGAGGAAGATTTGCGCCCGTTCGGGCAACATATCCGTGATGGTATCAATGGCGATCAAGCGACCGGAAATGACACAAAGCGGCATGCTGATCGCAACGGCAAAAGAAAGAAGAATTTGCGCATAATCATTGGCGCCGAAAATGGGCATATTGAACAGGGACCGCAACAGGGCATCTGAGAAAGAAAGCCCCATCAGCACGAATACCAGGGCCGCGCCACAGATTACCAATGGCCGCTCAACCCAGCGGCGCCAGGCAGCATCTTGCCGCGCTGGCGCCTCCATCTTTGGCTCTTTCATAGCTTAGTTGCTAGCCAATGCGTCAACGATCGCATGCGCGTCGACACCCTTTTCTTCACCAACCTTATCGATGAACTGATCCAGCGTCTCCTTCATTGTTGCACGGAACTCTGCATCGGCATCCGCATCGATCTGGATCAATTCGACGCCACTTTCGCGCGCCAGTTCAAGGCCAGTTTGCCCGGCATCATAGAAGGCCTTTGCACCACGCAGGCTGAGATAGCGGCCTGTGGCCTCGTCAATCACTTTCTGATGCTCCGCACTCAGATTGTCGTAGCTCGATTTGTTCATCAAGAGGTAGAAGCTGTCGAGCGCAGACGGGATATTGGTGGTGACATATTTGGCGGTTTCATTGAGCTTATAGGACCGGATGCCAGATGGCCCAATCATCACCGCATCAATTACGCCGGTGTTCATGGCGTTATAAGTGTCGGTTGTGGGCATGGAGACCGGAATGCCGCCCCAGGCTTTCACCAATTCGGTCATCACCGGGTTAGGGGTGCGAATTTTCATGCCTTTCATGTCAGCAACGGTACGTACGGCCTTATCCCGCGTCACGAGCACCGATGGGTTGTTGGCCCAAAGGCCGAGCAGTTTGACCTCGCTATATTCATCCTCAACGAGATCCATATTGTCCCAAAGCGCATGGGTGGCGGCGGTGCCATCCGGGAACAGGCCCGGCATATGCACCATGGCGGTTTTGCTGAAACGCTTCGGCGTATATTCAGGAATGCCAAACACAATATCGGCCACACCAGTGACCACGCGCTTATATTGTTGCACCGGCCCCTTGCCCAGTTCGCCTGATGGATAAATGCGAATCGTCAGCGCGCCATTCGTGGCGGCTTCAACCTGTTTGGCCAATGGTGTCATCACGCCTTGATCCATCGGGTGCATCGACGGCATAAAATGCGCCATCTTCAATTCTTCGGCTTGTGCTACGGCGGCGCCAAATATCAGGCCAGCCGCCGCAATCCCCCCGGCCACAAGGCCTTTAAAACGTTCAAACTCAACTCTCATTTTTCTCCCCCTCAATTGAATTTTGATTGTCTCCGCTTTAGTACTTAACATAGATAGTTATCCATGTTAACTAAATAAAAGAATATGATATAAGGTGAGTCAACTGGTTTGTTTTGGAGGGCAATCATTGGCTGAAGAATTTACATTGCATAACCGCATCGGGTTCAAGGTGACCCGGTTGGCGCGGATTATGGAGGCAAGGCTGGAAAAGCAGCTTTCCGAGCATGGTGTGACTCGCCTGATGTGGTGTGTGTTGCGGGGTGTGGGCATGGAAGATGTGAACTCGCCCTCGGGCCTGGCGGACTATATCTGCATTGCCCGCCCCGCGGTTTCGCGGTTGCTGCGCGACATGGAAAAGCGCGGGCTGATCGAACGCAATGGCATTGACGACGACAAGCGCTATCGCGATGTGGTGCTGACCCCGCTCGGGGAAGAGAAGATGAAAGCGTGCCATGTTTTGGTGCGCGAGTTGAACGAGCATTTCGCCAGCAAGTTGGATGATGAGACCTATGCCATTGTGATGAAGGCGGTCGACCAGATGACCGAAGGTGAAGATGTGAAATTGATGCGACTTTAAGGCGATGTTTGAAGGGGGGGATGATCGAACGTGCCAGATAAGAACTGTTTTAATAACGCACCCGCATGGCGGCCGGCTATACGGGGGACTTCCGGGTGGACAATTTAGACCGTTGTAAAGCCCCATCAGCCGCGCCCTTGCGCGGCGTAAAGGACGATTGAGTTGAAGTACTTTTCCAATAAGAACCGACCATTTCACCTGGGCACTTTTCCGCTGGAGCGGCTGAAACGCGTGGATAAGGCGGCCAATCTTGAGTGCCTGCCAACGTTTGAGCAAATGCGTTTCCGCTATGAGGCGGTACCTGAAAATATCATCAATGCCATGGCCGAGGGCCAGGCGATGCTGGATGCCATTCGCGACGGGTTGGTCAACAAAGCCAAGGCCGAGGTGCCTGACGATCTGGTTGAACGGCAGAACCATCTGAAGGCGTTTGGCTATTTTAGTGATGTGGCGATGGCGGGCACCTGTGCGTTCACGCCGGAAATGATGCTGGAGACGCCGTTCCGCAATCCGGATATTGATCGGCTGGCGCAAAAGCTGCGCACGGACCAGACCAAATCGCTGGCCTCGGGCGTGGATATGATCATGGCGGATTTGCGCGATGCGATGAATGCGCCACCGCGGGAGATGACCCATCACACCAACGCACTGGTGTTCATTGTGGAACATCCCCGTAAAATCTGGGCAGATGAGCCAGGGGCTGACTGGCTGGACGGGGCGCAGGCACACCGCTCTGCCCTCAGGGCAAATGAGGCGGCGGTGGTGTTGGCGCAATATATGCGGTTGCTGGGTCATGATGCCCGCGCCCATTCCCATTCGACCAGCGATGTGGATTTGCACTGGCTGGCGGTGGACGCCGGACTGGCGACGATTGAAAATGGCTGCTTGCACAATCCGTTTTTGGGGCCGCATTTTTCCATCGCGGCGGTGACGACCGATTTTGAGTTTGCTCATGATCAGCCGTTGGCGCCGCTTGCTGCACAGCCAAGGGCGCAATTGAAAGGCTGGGCGTGGAAGCTGGGCTATGGCACCGGCAAAAGCGCCAAAAATGCCGATCCCTATGCCCAGCGTCGCTTTATGGATGGGGCGCATCCGTTTGAAACGCTGAAGCGGGTGGATGAGCCGACCACTTTTATTGACGAAGACCGGGTGCCGCGGGTGCCCAAGCGCACCGATATGTTTGCCCGCTCGCTGTTTGGCGATATGGGCAAGCGCAACCAGGAGGCATCTGTTGGCGGCAAATATGTGCGCAAGTCCGCGCCCTCGATGGCGCAGCGGCGTGCGCTGGGTGCCTTTGTGTTGTTGCAAGATGGCGAGCCTGCAGCGGCCCCCAGCACCAGCACGCTCGACGCGCAGAAGAACGCGGACAATATCAAAGCCATGTCCTATTTTTTGGGCGTGGATGCGGTGGGCCTATCGCGCTGCCCGGACTGGACCTGGTATTCGCATGATGCGTTTGGCGAACCAATTGATCCACCGCATGATCAGGCCATTTCCATGGTGATCGACCAGGGCTATGACACGATGGAAGGCGCATCCGGGGATGATTGGATCGCTGTGTCGCAGTCCATGCGGGCTTATTTGCGGTTTTCGATCTTGGGCAGCATTGTTGCCAAGCAAATAAGGTCGCTCGGCTATGGCGCCAAAGCGCACACGGTGATGGATGGCGAAGTGTTGCAGCCACCGCTCCTGCTGCTCTCTGGCCTGGGCGAGGTGAGCCGCATTGGCGAAGTGATCCTCAACCCGTTTTTGGGGCCACGGCTCAAATCCGGCGTGGTAACCACCACCATGCCCATGACCCACGACAAACCCATCTCCTTTGGGCTGCAGCAATTTTGTGAAAGCTGCAACAAATGCGCCCGCGAATGTCCCTCTGGGGCAATTACCGCCGGGCCGAAGCTGATGTTCAATGGCTATGAGATCTGGAAATCAGATAGCCAGAAATGTACCACCTATCGCATCACCAATGAGGGCGGCGCCATGTGTGGCCGTTGCATGAAAACCTGCCCCTGGAATTTGGAAGGCATATTTGCCGAAGCGCCGTTCCGCTGGGCGGCAATGAATATCCCTAAGGCCGCACCGGCCCTGGCCAAACTGGATGACGCATTGGGCAATGGCGAACGCAATTTGATCAAGAAATGGTGGTGGGACCTTGAGCTGCACGAAGATGGCGGCTATCGCCCGACGCCGCACAAGGTGAACGAGCGCGACCTACAAAAGGATCTAGACCTGAAATATGAGGACCAGACTTTGGCGGTCTATCCGGCCAATCTGGCGCCGCACCCTTGGCCCTTCCCGTTTCCCATGGATCGGGAAAAAGGCATTGAGGCCTATCAGGCGATGATCACGGCAGCGCAATATAAGGCAAAGCTGGCGCGGGGCGAGACGGAAGGGCTGGCGCACGAATATCGCATTGAGGGCGACGCGCCTGTTATCCGCGTGCAGATCACCAAGGCCGAAGCCATGACCGAAAGCGTCACCAAATATGAGTTTCAAACGCTGGATGGCAGCCCCCTGCCCGACTGGACTACGGGCGCGCATCTGGACATTGTGGTCGCGCCGGAATTTTTGCGGCAATATTCCATGTCTGGTGATCCGGCAGACACTTCGAAATATCAAATTGGCGTGTTGCGCGAAGATGAAGGTCGCGGTGGCTCGCAATTGCTGCATCGTATTTTCACAGAAGGGCGGAAGATTTTTATTTCCAAGCCGATCAATCATTTCCCCTTAGAGGAGCGGGCCAGCAAAAGCTTTTTGATGGGCGGCGGCATAGGGGTGACGCCGATGATTGCCATGGCCCATCGGCTGCATGCGATCGGCGCTGATTTTGAGCTGCATTATTGCTGCTCGTCACGTAAAAATGCAGGATTTATGGACGATCTGGCGCAGTTTGAATGGGCGGATCGGGTGCATTATCACTTTAGTGATGAGGGCGCGCGCGCCGACCTTGATGCGATTTTGCGCAACTATCAGCCGGGGCAGCATGTTTATTGCTGCGGACCCGACCGCTTTATGGCTGGGGTGATGGAAGCCGCCGAGCGGCAAGGTTTTGCAGAGGAAGAGCGGCATCTTGAATATTTCAATGTGCCCGAGCTGCCAGACTATGAAAACCATCCCTTCACCTTGAAACTGGCCAAGTCGGGCCGCGAATTTGAGGTGCCGGCGGACAAGTCGGCCACTGATGTGTTGCAGGAAAATGGCATTCAGATTGATGTGAAATGTGCGGACGGGATTTGCGGCGTGTGCAAATGCGGCATTGTTTCGGGCGAGGTGGAGCATCGGGATTTTGTGCTGTCGAAAAAACAAAAGGAGGACAGTATTATCCTTTGCCAATCACGTGCGGCCGACCCGGATGGCGTGTTGGAAATTGACCTATAAGGCACCAATGACCTCTGCCCTGCCCACAAATGCGCAGCTTGGCCCAATGAAGCCTTGTCATTTGCGCAAAATTCTGGTCATTGCCTGAGGCTATGGAAAGATTTGACCTGATCATTATCGGCGGTGGCATTGTGGGGCTTTGGAGCGCCTATTTTGCCGCCCAACGCGGCTTAAACACCGTGTTGGTGGAAGAGCATGGCATTGCGGCCGGGGCCAGCGGCGGGCTTTTGGGCGCATTGATGCCCCACAGCCCGGATCGCTGGAATGCGAAAAAGCAGTTTCAGTTTGAGGCCCTGACTCAACTGCCGGGTCTTGTGGACGAGCTGGAAAGCCGCACCGGGCAAGACGTTGGCTATCGCCGGGTGGGACGTGTGGCGCCGCTGCTCAAAGACCATCATGTCAAGGATGTGGCCGCGCGTGCCACAGGAGCGCAGGATTTTTGGCAAGTGGACGATGGCGGCTTTGCGATGCAGCATATGGACGCCGGTCCGGCAAAAGATTGGCCTGCAGTTGAGGCCATGCCTTATGGGGTGGCGGTAGATAATCTGAGTGCACGTCTATCCCCGCGCAAATTGATCATGGCCCTGGCCGGCGCCCTGCATGGCCGCATTGATCTGCGCTTTGGCACCCGCGCCGCCTTTTTGGGCGAACGGCAAGTGACACTTGGTGATGGCAGCGTGCTGCATGGTGACAAGATTCTGGTGAGCGCCGGTCTGGCCAGTTTTGATATGCTACGGCCTTATGCGCCGGAGATTTCCGGGCGCGGGGTGAAGGGGCAAGCGGCGGTGCTGGACACCAATCTCGACCCCAATTTGCCGATTATCTATTCCGACGGTGTCTATCTGATTGTGCATGATGATGGCACGACAGCGATTGGCTCAACCAGCGAAAAAGAGTTTACCGATGGGCGGAAAACCGACCATTTGCTGGATGAAGTGGTGGAGAAAGCACGCGCGCTGAGCCCGCTGATCAAAGATGCCCCGGTGATTGAGCGCTGGGCCGGGGTGCGGCCACAAGCCCAGGGGCGCGATCCGCTTTTGGGCGCGCTGCCGCACAGCGACTGGCTGTATGTGGCCACGGGCGGGTTTAAGATCAGTTTTGGCATAGCACATTTGATGGCACAAAGCGTCTTGGGCGAGATTTGCGCTGATGTGGAGGCGCGGCCCATTCCCGATGAATTTGCCCCGCGCCATCGACTTGCCTCTTAGGGTTTGCGGCATATTTTTTATATGTGGTAAGGTCACATAATTGAAGATCAGGAAGTACATATGACCAACTCTGACGGTCTGTCTCACAGGCTTACAGCATCACAACAACCGAACCAATCCGGCAAAGCGCGGGACGCGCTTTTTGTGGGATCGGTGGAAAAAGCCTTTATGGTGCTTGAGGCCTTTCGGGGGCATAGTTCGCTGAGCCTGTCGGAAGTGGCCATCACCACGGGCTTGGGCAAAAGTGCAGCGCAACGGTTCTGCCACACGCTGGTGGAGTTGGGCTATTTGAAGCGTGATCCGCGCAGCCGCCAACTTAAGCCGGCGCTGAAACTTTTGGAACTGGGCTTCAGCTATTCTATTTCCGAGCCAATTATTTCCGCCGCCGCCCCGTTTTTGTTGCGGGCGCGGGAAAAGTCCAACAAGGCCGTCAATCTGGCGCAGCCACGTGGCACCGATGTGGTTTATGTGATGCGGCAGACTTATGAGGACAGCCCTTATGGCAACCCGCCTGTGGGCGGACGGGTCCCCATGTTCTGCACTGCAAGCGGGCGCGCCTATCTGTCGGCTTTGCCGAAGGAAGAGTGTGATGCCATTTTGGCAGAATCGCCATTGCAACCCTTCACGCCTTATACGCTGACTGAGCTTGACGATATTCATGCCTCGCTGGAACAGGCGCGCCAACGCGGCTTTGCCAGCGCAGACCAGGAATGCATTGTGGGCGAACGCACCATTGGTGCGCCGATATATGATCGGTTCGGCCGGGTGATCGCGTCCATGAACATCTGTGTCTACGGCAATGACTGGACCATGGCCAAGGTCGACAAAACCTATGGCGATTTGCTGTTGCACACAGCGCGACAGATTTCAGAAGCCGTGTCGAACAACCCCAATTTTGGCTGAGCAAAAAAAGGGCCAGTCCGAAGACCGGCCCCTTTGGGGGTTCGTTTAAGGGTCGCCCCCTTGGGAGATAGCGTGGCTACTCGGCCACTTTGTAAAGGTTGCGACTGTACCAGTTCTGCTGGATATTATTCATTGGCCAACCTTTAACCTGCGGATTGAGCATCAAAACTGACGTGTAGTGATAGATTGGGATGACAGGCATATCCCGCGCTAGAATTTTTTCCACTTCCGTGTAAATCGGGCCCGGATCTGACGAGGTTTTCGCCTCAGCCATCATTTGATCCACTTCCGGATTGTCATAGTTCGCCCAGTTTTGCGGGCTGTCGGATGTGTAAAGGTCAAGGAATGTGGAGGCTTCGTTATAATCGCCGATCCACGCATAACGTACCATATCGAACTTATCGTTGCGCGCCTCGGTCAGCATGGTCCGCCATTCCATATTGTTCAGCTCTGCATCCACACCCAGTTTTTGCTTCCACATTTGTGAAATCGCAGTGGCGATTTTCTTGTGGGTTTCGGAGGTGTTGTAGAGCAGTTTGAACGCAAGTGGATTGTCAGGCCCGTACCCGGCTTCGGCCATCAGTTCACGTGCTTTTTGATCCCGTTCTTCCTGGGTCCAGTTGCCATAATCTGTGTCCGGATCGGTGAAGTCCGCCGTGGCCAAAGGCACCACGTTGTAGGCTTCGCGCTGGCCGCCTTGCAAAATATTGTCCACAATCACGCTGCGGTCCACGGCATAAGACAAGGCCTTGCGCACCTTCACCTCCTTGAACGCTTCGGGGCCGCTGTCTGCCAGATTGAAGCTGTAATAATAGGAGCCAAGATAAGGCAGGGACAAGGTTTCATCCGGCCGCTCTTCTTTCAACCGGGTAAACTGACCGGACGGCACCGCTGTCATATCCAACTCGCCGGCATTGTAGCGGGTGAATGCCACATTTTCTTCGCTGATCACATAGGTGACCACCTTGTCGATGATGGTTTTGTCATTGTTCCAGTAATAGGGATTGCGCTCACGCACAGTGCGTTCGTTCAACACCCATTCGGTCAGCTTGTAGGCCCCGTTCGAGACCATATTTCCCGGCCTCGTCCAGTCGGCGCCATGGGCTTCAACTGTTGCCCTGTGCACGGGGAAGACGGTGGCCAGCACGGTCATTGACGCGAAGTAGGGTAGCGGCGTGGTGAGGCGCACTTCGAACGTATAATCGTCTACTGCACGAACGCCCAGTTCCGACTTGTCCTTTTCACCGGCCAAAATTTCGCTGGCGTTTTCCAGCGACATCAATTCCACATACCAAGCATAGGGTGAGGCCAATTCGGGATCGATTGAACGTTGCCACGCATAGACAAAATCATGTGCGGTGACCGGGTCCCCATTGGACCATTTGGCATCTTCGCGCAGATGGAATGTGTACACGTCGTTCGTGTCGTTCACCTCCCAGCTTTTCGCAACACCAGGCACCAGATTGCCGTTCTCATCCTGATTGAGCAGCCCTTCAAATAGGTCACGGGCGATGGCGAAGCCCATTACCTCTTCCATCATTTGTGGATCGAGCGTTGGAATGCCATCCAGCAGACGGTAAGTGAACACTTGTTCCTCAGCAAGTTGTTCCCCCGTTTCAGGAAGAGTGCCAGCCGCATGGCCCGCCATCGTCAGGCCAGCGGCCAACAATGCCCCCAGCGACACTGTCTTCAACAGTTTTGAAAAAATCATTTATCCCTCCAATTATATACGCGCTTTATATCAGCACTTAATAGAAAATATTATATTGCAATATATGCTATTGTATTTAAATATTGAGAGGCTGGCAAGAGCGATTTGTACCATCTGGTGACGGCATGCTGGCGGGGCATGTTCGGCAAGTCTGCAGACATGATGGAGAAATTCTCAACGGCGCAGCGTTGCGCGCGCCGTCAAACCGCAGTGAGATCAGCTATAAATCGAATGCCTGTTGCGCCAGCCAAAAAGCACCATCCAAGGCTTCACCTTTTGCTGGCTGGCAGATGGCCTGGTAGTCAGCTGGCATCTGGCTTTGATAGAAACGGCCAAGGCCACCCAGAAAACAAAGGTGTTGTGCGGGCACTTGATCTGCCGGACCTAGGGTGGCGCATAAATGGTCCACGGCCCGTTTTACGATCCTTTGGGCGACCGGGTCATCAGTTGATATCGCGTTGGTGACCCAGGGGGCAAACTGCGCAAAATCCGCGGCCTTGCTGTCACGCGCAAACGGCACCATTTTCTTCGGCGTGCCGCCAAAATGATCCAATGTTTTTTGGGTCAGCGCGCTTGAAGGCGCGACGCCATCATAGGCTTTGATTGTATCGCGCAGCAATTCACGCCCCAGCCATGCCCCGCCCGCTTCATCACCCAGAATAAAGCCCCAGCCGCCAACGCGACGGACCTTGCCCTGCTCACGCCAAACAAAGAAAGACCCGGTGCCCAACATGGCCACCAAACCATCCTGCACTGTGCCCAATGCAGCCGCCAAAGTGACATCAATGTCGGTGGCCAACACCATCTTGTTGAAGCCGAAACGATCAATCAGTTCTTGCCGCTGGGCGCTTGCCCCTGCACCAGCCAAGGCGACAAAGGCATAATCTTGGGCGAAGGACGCGATGTCGCGACCGGCTTTCGTGTAAACTGTATGGGCCAACCCCAAAAGATTGGTCGCTGCCGCTTCAAAATCTGTGCTGATATTGGCAGGGCCTGCTGTCCCAGTGGCCAGCACATCACCCGAAAGCGAGCACAAGCGGGCGCGGGCACCGCTGCCCCCGCCATCGATCAACAGCACGCATGAATTTGAGCGCGTCATAAAGGTCTAGTTGGCCTCGTCCAAAGCTTGGCGCAAATGGCCGCCAGCATCCTCAATCCGAACGCGGGCCGCCGCAGCGTCTATGCCGGTTTTGCAAATTACAATGGCTACCTTAACGTCCCAATTCGCCTCCACCAAGGCATGCAAGGCCGATTCCTTATCCGCATCTGTGAGTTCGCGCACCAAATTGAGCGCACGGGCCCGCAATTTTTCATTGGTGATGTTGAGATCCACCATGCGGTTTTGATAGCACTTGCCCAAGCGCACCATCGCGCCAGTGGAGATCATGTTCAGCACCATTTTTTGTGCAGTGCCCGATTTCAGCCGGGTCGAGCCCGCAAGAATTTCAGGGCCAACCTCCGGGGTGATGCCGATTGTGGCCAGTTCCTCTAAGGCACTGCCGGGATTGCACGACACCCCCACAGTGTCTGCCCCGCGCTCGTGCGCCTCTTCCAAAGCGGCAAGCACATAGGGTGTGCGGCCTGAAACGGCCAAACCGATGACCAGATCATGTTCACTCACCTGCGCCTCAGCCAGATCTAGCGCGCCCTGCGCCCGATCATCTTCAATGCCTTCCTGCGCTTGAAAAATTGCTTGTTGCCCCCCTGCAATAATCGCGTGAAAAAGGCTCGGCGGCGCCGAAAATGTTGGCGGAATTTCAGACGCATCAAGGACGCCAAGTCGACCGCTGGTGCCGGCGCCGACATAAATAATGCGCCCGCCTGCCCGCAAGGCAGCGTGGGCCCGATCAATGGCTTCGGCCACCTGCGGAAGCACTTTTTCCACCGCGCTGGCCACCGATTGGTCCTCGCTGTTCATCACTTGTGCGATTTCCAGCGCCGACATTTGATCCAGCCGCGCAGAGCGGGCATTAATGCCCTCCGAGGTCAGCCCTTCCAGGGTCGACGACAGAAGCAATAGATTATCTTTAGTGTTTTTGTTATGGTCAGCAGTCATGATGGAATTATGTATTCCTGTATAAAATAGGTCAAGAATTATTTATTCTTAAATGCCTCTTTTGCTCATTTGGGTCAACACAAAAGAAATGAAAGCACGGGTTTCATGCAAAATGCGCAAAATCTGATTTCCCACCTCAACGCCATTGTTGAGGATTTGTCGCAGAATGAACAGCGCATCGCACATTGGATTTTGAACGATCCGTCTCAAGTGACCACCATGACCTCTCAGGATTTGGCCCAGGAGTGTGGTGTCAGCCAATCCAGCATCATCAAATTTTGCAAAAAAATCGGGCTTTCCGGCTTTCCTGCCTTGAAAATCGCGTTGAGTGCCGATGTGGCACGCGCGCAGGATGCGGAGCAAATTCATGGCGATATTTTCAGCGATGATCCGCTAAGCGAAGTGGCCCAGAAAATGTATAACAGCAAGGTGGCCGCCCTTTCAGAAACCTTAAAAGGCAATTCCAGCGCACAATTGAGCCAGGCTGTGGATCGACTTGTTGCCGCACAGCGAATCATCATTTTGGGGGTTGGCGGCTCCGCCTTGGTGGCCATGGATTTTGCGTCAAAGCTTACAAAGCTAGGCAAAGCGGTGTTGCAGGGCATGGACGCACATGTGCATTTGGCCAATCTGGCCCGCTTCACGGAAAAAGACCTGCTGGTGCTGATTTCATATTCCGGTAAATCCAAAGAGGTGCTGGCGGCGGCGGAATTTGCCCGGCAACATGCCATTCCCACCATCTATCTTGTTGGCCCCAGCGCCAACGTCGCACCGGAGCCGCACGAGCTGGAATTGCGCTGCATCGCCAGCGAGAATTTGGTGCGCTCGTCTTCCATCGCCACCCGCACCGCGCAATTGGCGATCACGGACCTTTTGTTCATTCTTCAAGCACAACGCGCTGAAGACATGCCGAGCAAGATCCAAGACAGCCAAGCATTGGTCAATCGGATCAAATGAAAATTCCACATCCAACGTGTCAGTGATTTTTTATTATTGACATAACAAAATAAGAATTTAATATTCCTATCAGGAGGAATTGGGAGCTCCAGACGTCGGCAAGCCCAACAATGTGGAATAATTATTCCACATATACCGCAAGCCGCCAGAACTGGCCTTTCTCTTCACCCCGAAATTGGCGCGATCTGTCAAACATCAAAATGAGGGAGGGACCCCGAAATGAATGCAATTCGTAAATTTGCCAGCATGGCCGTGCTCAGCACCGCAACTTTTGCCTATGCTGGTACAGCCTTGGCCCAAACCGAGCTGGACTTCTGGTCTTGGCGTCAAGAAGATGTGAAAGCCTATAATGAGATCATTGCTGCTTTTGAAGAGCAAAATCCTGACATTAAGGTGACTTTCACGGCCCACGAAGCAACAAGCTATAACACCATCCTGACAACTGCCCTGGCAGGCGGCGCAGGTCCTGACATCATGCACACCCGCTCCTACGGTTCTTTGGAAGCAATTGCGGCTCCAGGTTATTTGGAACCCCTAGATGGCAAAATTGATTTGTCAGCTTTGAGCGACGACGAACTTTTGGGCACCACTTTGCGGTCTGACGGGCATGTTTATGCTGTGCCCTTTGCGTCACAAACCATTGTGATTTTCTACAACAAAGATTTGTTTGAACAGCACGATGTTGCCCTGCCAGAAACCTGGGACGAATTTTTGGCTGCTTCGCAAAAGTTTAAAGATGCAGGCGTGATCCCATTGGCGAACGGTCTGGCTGATGCATGGACCATGGAAATCATGTCAGGGGCGTTCTTGCCAAACTTTTATGGCAAAGACTTCTTTGGTGACGTCACATCCGGCGCAACGGATTTTGAAGATGAGCGCTTTGTAAACGCCCTCGAAAAATTCGAAGCCCTCAAAGACTATATGCCTCAGGGCTATGAAGGCGTTGACTATGCCACGATGAAACAATTGTTCAGCGCGGGTCAGGCCGCCATGTTCGTGGGCGGGTCATTCGACATTCCCACATTTGTTTCCGCCGGTGTGAACTTTGACATTATGCAAGGCCCTGCTGCTGAAGAAGGTGGCCCGCGCATGGTGGCCACATGGCTTGATGGTGGCTATGGTGTGAATGCGGCTTCTGAGAATAAAGAAGCTGCGCTTAAGTTCATTCAGTTCACGGCAACACAGCCCTTTGCTCAAATGTTGACTGACAAATTGGCGAACGTGCCTGCAGTGGACGGCGCTAAGATTTCTGACCCAATGTTGGCAAAGGTGTCTGAGTTCCACGCTGAAGCGACACCATACATCATGTTGGTGGCCTTCCGCTTTAACAAGCCGACGGGATCGACATTGCTGCAAAATGGTCTGCAGGAATTGTTTACCGACAAAAAGACCGCGGCAGAAGTTGCGGCTGATATCAGCGCTGGCATCAAAAGCGCCGAATAGTTCAATCTAAGTTTGCCAGAGGGGGACCTCCCCCTTTGGCCCCGTTGGCTGATCCCTCAATTGCGGCAGCCACCCCAATCCAATTCAGAATTTCAGGGCGACTAAAATGGCAACAATCGAATTGCGCGACGTGACCAAGGACTTTGGCGGTGTACAAGTTATTCATGGCGCGAACTTGTCTATCGAAGACAATGAGTTTGTGGTTTTTGTCGGCCCCTCCGGCTGCGGCAAATCAACTTTGCTGCGCCTTCTTTCCGGGCTAGAAGAACTGAGCGCAGGCGAAATCTATATCGACGGTGAGCGCATTGACCACTTGCCACCCGCCCGCCGTGGCCTGGCCATGGTGTTCCAGTCCTATGCGCTTTATCCGCACATGACGGTTTATCAAAACATGTCTTACGCGCTTAAGGTAGCGCGCAAAAGCAAACAGGAAATTGAAGAAAAGGTGCGCGCAGCGGCGGAGATTTTGCAGCTCACCGAATTGCTGGATCGCAAACCGAAGGCCCTTTCAGGTGGGCAACGTCAACGGGTGGCGATCGGGCGGGCCATTGTGCGAGACCCCAGCGTTTTCCTGTTCGATGAACCATTGTCTAACCTTGACGCTAAACTGCGGGTGCAGATGCGCATTGAGTTGACCAATTTGCACAAGCAATTGCAATCCACCATGATCTACGTCACCCACGATCAAGTGGAAGCGATGACCATGGCCGACAAAATTGTGGTGATGCGCAGCGGCCATATTGAGCAGGTTGGCGCACCGCTGGATCTGTTCAACAAACCGGTCAATAAATTTGTTGCGGGATTTATTGGCTCACCAGCAATGAATTTCTTCAAAGGCCAGATCATCAGCGCAGATGAAGGCACTTATGAAGCGCAACTCGATAATGGCACGCAGTTCAAGTTCAAGGCCCAAGCGGGGCGTTTGACGGTGCAAGACAGCATTGACCTCGGCGTGCGACCTGAGGATTTACAACCCGGCAATACCGGGGCGGGCACCCTGATGGGCAAAGCCACCGCGGTGGAACGGTTGGGTGCGCAAACCTATGCCTATCTGAGTTCCCCCATCAATGAGAACATGATCATCCACTATGCCGGCGACCTAGACATTCAGTCGGGTGAGGAAATCGAGGTGAGCTTTAACCTCGACAGTTGCCACTTGTTCGGCCCGGATGAACAACGCATCGAGTTTGAGGGGTAAACTGATGGCACAACGCACCGCAACGATCAAAACCCCATTTGAAAATGCGCTGGCGCGACGAAGACAGTTGCGCAAACTTTGGCTTGTATTTTTGCTGTTTCCAGCAATCGCCATTCTCCTCACCTTCGTGTTCTTGCCGATGGCCTCGGCCATTCTCTATTCGGTTTATGAATGGGATGGGCTTGTCCGCGGCGAGTTTATTGGCCTAGGGAATTTCCAAAAGGTCTTGCTCGACCCGCGCAACAATCAGTTTCTGATCAACGCCTTTTTTAACAATGTGAAGGTGTTTATCGCCCTGATGCTTGTTCAAAACGGGCTAGCACTGATCTTGGCCCTGTTTCTGGCGCGAGAACCCAAAGGCTATCGCTTTTATCAAATCGCGTTCTTTTTGCCGGTCATCCTGTCGACCGTGATTATCGGCTTTCAGTGGAAATTGTTCCTCAACCCGATTTTTGGTTTGGTCAACACATTGCTGCGTAGCGTGGGCTTGGGTGACTGGGCCATGCCATGGCTTGGCTTGCCTGAAACGGCGCTGGGCGCGATGATTTTGGTCAATGCCTGGCACTGGGTTGGGTTTCCCACCCTGGTGTTCCTCGCTGCCATTCACCGCATTCCCAAAGATTTGATTGAAGCCGCACGCCTTGATGGCGCCAGCGAGTGGATGATCGCCCGTGATATTATCTGGCCGCTCATGGCCCCCGCGGTTACGATCATCGTTGTGTTGACGTTTATCGGGTCGTTCAACTGGTTCGAAATCCCCTATATTATGGGCGGTCTTGAAGGGTCCCCAGCCTACTCAACTGATATGCTTGGCCTGTTGTTCTACCGCACGGCCTTCGGTTCTGTAAGCGCAGGCAATTCAGATTTCGGCACGGGTTCCGCCCTTGCGGTGCTGATCTTTATCTTCATTTTCACTTTTTCAACCATTGCCACGCGCTATCTCACCAGCCGCGAAGTGGAGCTGAGCTAAATCATGAGCACATTGAACAAGAAATCAGGAGATCTGGGCACTTGGCTGATGCATATTTTTCTCGGCGTAAATGCCGTGATTATGCTTTACCCCATCATTATGATGGCGCTTTCGAGCTTTAAGACCAATCAGGAGATTTTCTCCTCGCCTTTCAGCCTGCCGAAAAGCTTCAGCTTTGATAATTTTGCGATCATCTGGTCGCAAACCAATGTGCCACGCTATTTCATCAACTCCACCATTGTGACCGGTCTGTCGGTTTTGGTGTTGTTGGTGGTGGGCACCATGGCGGCCTATGCATTGTCGCGTTATAAGTTCAAAGGCAATATTATGATTTCGCTGTTCTTTTTGAGCGGCCTTATGCTGCCTTTGCGTTTGGCGATTATTCCGCTTTTCATTCAGCTCAAAGCCCTTGGTTTGGTGGACAATCTATTGGGTTTGATTTGCATTTATACCGCCATGTCCCTGCCCGCCACTGTTTTCATCATGACCGGATTTTTGCGCTCTTTGCCATCGGAATTGGAAGACAGCGCCCGCATGGACGGGGCCAGTGAATTCCGCATTATGGTGGAAATCATGGTGCCCCTGATCACCCCGGCCATGGTGATTGCCGGTATTTATAATGCCGTGCCGATCTGGAACGATTTCTTCTTCCCGTTGATCTTCATCCAATCGCCGGAATGGAAAACATTGGCGCAAGGTCTCACGGCATTCTTTGGCGAATACTCGATCAATTATGGTGTGCTCTATGCCGGGCTAACGCTTGCCGCATTGCCCATCATGCTGGTGTTCATTGTGCAGTCTCGCCGGTTTATTGCCGGCATGACGGCCGGCGCCATCAAGTAATCCAATGGATCGCATTGACCGATTGGTGCATACCCATATGGCCAGCGGCACTTTCCCGTGCGCGGAGGTGCTGGTGGCCCATGGCGAAAGGGTGCGACTGCACAAAGCTTATGGCTTTATGGAGGGCAGTGACATAGCACCACTTCATAAAGGCGCGTTGTTCGACCTCGCCTCTTTGACCAAACCGTTGGCCACCGCACAATTATTGGTGACCTTAGCCCACAAAGGAAAGATTGCGCTTGATGCACCTGTACGCCAATATTTGCCCGACTTAAGGGCCGCGCAGCATCATGACTTCACCGTCCGGCAATTGGCGTTACATCAGGCAGGTTTTGCTGCGGACGACCCTTTTGCCAAAAACGCGGAAAATATTGATGCGGCCTGGCATGCATTGTTTGACATTGGGCTTGCCTATCCCCCAGGCACACAAATGGTTTATTCCTGTCTCGGCTACTTACTGCTGGGGAAAATCATTGAACGCGTGACCGGTCTGCCCCTTGATCAAGCCTTCGCACTTTTGATCGCCGAGCCACTGGGGCTCAGGCAAACAATGTTCACCCCTTTGGAAGTAAGTGGAAGACGGCCCCCAATTGTGCCGACGGTGCCCACCATTCGCCGCAGCGGCTATATTCGCGGCATGGTGAATGACAGCACGGCGCGCTGCCTTGGGGGCAAAGTGGGAAATGCGGGACTGTTCTCCACTGCCGAAGAGGTGCATAAAATGGCGTGCCACTTGCTGGCGCAACATGATCCGCTGTTCTTTGAAAATGGTAATCGTGCAGGTCTCACCCCCCGCACCATCGGCTTTGAATATCATGATTTAAAATATGCGGGTGCCAGCTGTGGTGATCATTTTGGCCCCGGTGCCATCGGCCACACGGGCTTCACGGGCACATCATTATGGCTTGACCCGAAATCAGATTTGATCGTTATCGCCTTAACCAATCGGGTTTATGCCTCTTACCGAGAGTCTATACCGGCCATGCGTCAGTTCCGCATTGATTTACATGCTGCCGCTCAGAAAATTTAGCACATAGAGCACCATAAACACGCCATAGAACAAGCCGGCAGCCAGCATCAAAAAGTTGAACACCCCATTCGGGCGAACCTCTTCCGGCAATTTCAGATTAAGCGCAAAAGTGGTGAAGACAATAAAGGGCGTGTGCACCGCGGCGATGATCCCGGAGAAAGACATGATTTTTACCGGATCGCCAATCATCAGAATCAGCATTGTGGATGTTATGCCGGTGACCCCCACCAGATAGAATATTTTAAGGGCCTGACGACAGGTCATGGATGGCGGCCGCCAAAACACCATTGGCTTCATCCAGCGGGGCGTTTCCTTATATTTGGCCTGTGCGTCCCCACCTTGCTCGTAAGGCTTTAGCGGGATCAACAAGGTAATGTCAGCGAACGAGCGCGACCAGCCATCCTGATTGGCAATCACGCTGCCGCCCAAAATCACAATGATGGCCATCATCATGATCCAATAGCCCAAGCTACCCCAAATCTCGGACAATAATTTGGTGAGTTGCAACGCCACATCCACCCCGGAAGGTACGATGCCGGCAGGTTTCAGCAATTCAACACCGAGAACCAGAAAACTGGTGATGGTGAGTGTGCCGATAAGCACCCCGACCAAAGCGGTGTTCGACATGGTGCCCATCCAACTTTGCAGCCGGTTGACGGCCGTTTGACGATCTTGTGGCGCCCGATCCTGCTCCTCGACCTCGTCGACATCTTCGCCCTTGTGGAGTTCGCCCACGGCGCCGCCATATCCTTTGGTGCTGACCCAATAGGAATACCATAAAATGCCCATTGACCCCGCCAAGATGGTGCCAACCCACGGCAGAATGAAAGGAATATTGAGGTTTTGTGGACGCCCGGGCACTACCCCCTCAACAAACATGGCCATATCAGGCTTGGACTGGAGGGCGGCAAGAAACGTAACCACAACCATGAAGAGCGCAAAAATCTGAGCCACACGGGACACCCATTTGTAGCCCCCAAACCCAACAAGGAGGACAGACGCCCAAAGCAGGACGTTAGACCAGAGCAATAGCCCACCGGGCAGAATGGTTTTGATGGCGCTTCCCGCAAGACCAGACAGACCGGCCACACCGACGGAAGCGGCAAAGAGCTGCGGAATAAAGATCAGCCATAACGGCCAATTTTTTGGCCCGGGCAAGGTTCGAAATCCGTCCAGCACGGTGCGACCGGTCACGACGGAAAATCGACCGGCCTCGCGGATCATCACCCACATCAACAGGCACACCAGCCACAAAAGCCAAACAAACTCATAGCCATATTCAGACCCGACACGCGGCGTGAACAAGATTGAACCGGACCCAACCGAAGAAATCGCCCACAATATGCCGGGCCCCCACCACTTTATGCGCTCCTTACCGGCCGGGGCTTCAGGCACATATGAACGAATGGCAATCGGTTTTTGTGACACGGTTCCTCTTCTGGCAAAACATTCGCCGAGCTACACCACTTGATGAGGCCCGGATAAAACAAACGGATGAACCTGTTTAGATTGAATGCGAAACAAGCCGTATTGTTCCTGCATGCAGGTCTAAGACCGACTATATCAAGCCGGCCGCGCTCATGGGCAGTCGAGTTTCCCCTAAACGCGATCATCATATCGCGCCTGGCAAAAATCGCCGGACCTAGTTATAGGCTTTCATGCCACTTCAGGTGGGAGAGTTGTTGTCGGATTTGACTCAGTTTCATTACATCCGGCAAGGAACGCACGCCCTTTTGCCCACTCCGGCGCAAACGGAGCGCGGCCATGGCAGCGATGTCGCCGGTCAGTTCTGATTGATCGGGCCCCAACATTTCTATGCTGCCCATTATTTGACCTGCCTGATCGGATGCCACCGTCTTAAGGGAAGTGCGGATCGGGCCAAGGGGCGGAAGCTTGCCCATAAGCGATGCTAATGTGCCTGCATGTCGATGGATGAGGCGACTGAGCGGCAGCCGCAGCAGCGCGCCGATAACCTGATTTATCCAATTTGGGGCAACGCTGACAAATGTTTGCGCCGTTTGCAGATTGTGGCGCTGTGCTATGGTGACCTGATCCGAAAAACCCACGCCGACCGCTGTGACCTGCCTTTCAGTGGGCAGATCAAAACTTGCTTTTGTGATCTGATCGCGCGGATGCACCATGTGCCGTGCCCCATTCTTTTCGATGGGATAGGTAGTCGAGAGTGCTTCAAAAACCCACTTGGTTGCAGCTTGGCCATGATGTTTGCCCATGCCCATCTCAATATAGGTCTCGATCGAGACGAGCTTGGGGAATTTAGCGGCCATGTGGGCGGCCATCAGATTGGTCAAACCCGGCGATGTACCCACATCGGTCAGACACAGGCTTTTGTCCGGATGGCCAGAGAAAATGGTCCGCACGCGATTAAGGTAGCCGTCGGTGGCCGACACATCGATAAAAATGACGCCCATCTCAGCCATTGAGATCAGCCAGTCCTTGGATATGGCTTCAACTGTATTGATGATGATATCGCCCGGTTCGAAAATTTTTGGGCGAACGGGCCCCGTTACATCCAGTTCAAAGGCCCGCACCGGCTTGCCCAGTTTTTGTGCCAGTTCAGCCGCTTTTTCGCCGCCACGACCGGCCACCAGAATTTCATCTTCATGTTGGGCTGTGGCATGCAGGCGCCGCGTTGCCGCGGCACCTACTTCACCATACCCGCCAATGATCCAATATCGGGCCATCCTGCGATCTATCCTGCGGCCTGCGTCTGCTGGGCGGGCGGGCTAAAGCGCCGCAGGCGCAATGCATTGCCCAACACAAACACACTTGAGAGCGCCATCGCCCCTGCGGCCAACATGGGCGACAACAATGTGCCCGTGAAGGGGTAAAGCAAACCAGCGGCTACCGGAATAAGGCTCGCATTGTAAGCAAAGGCCCAGAACAGGTTTTGGTGGATGTTTTTGATGGACGCTTTGGAGAGGCCAATCGCGTTCGCCACCCCGCGCATGTCACCAGACATCAGCACCACATCGGCACTTTCAATGGCAATATCTGTGCCGGTGCCAATCGCGATGCCGACATCGGCTTGGGCCAATGCTGGCGCATCATTGATGCCGTCGCCCACAAAGCTCACATGGGTGTCGTTTTGCTGCAATTGCTTAATCGCATCCACCTTGCCTGCGGGCAGCACCTCCGCGATTACCGTGTCGATGTTCAGCTTCTTGGCAATGGCATCTGCGGTGGCTTGGTTGTCGCCGGTGATCATGGCCACTTTCAGCCCCAGGCGATGCAACGCCTCAATGGCTTGTGGTGTGGTTTCCTTCACCGGGTCTGCCACCGCAACAATTGCTGCCAGCTTGCCATCAATTGCCGCGTAGAGTGGGGTTTTGGCTTCATCGCCCAACGCTTTGGAGATATCCGCATGTGCCGTCAAATCATGGCCCAGCTTGCGCATATAGCGGTCTGCCCCCACCTCGATTTTGCGACCGTTGGCTTCTGCTTCAATGCCATAGCCGGTAACGGAGTTAAAACTTGTGGTGTCCGGCACATCCAAGCCCTGCTCCTTCGCGGCAATCACAATGGCTTCAGCGATCGGATGTTCTGAATTGCTCTCCGCCGCAGCAACAAGCGCCAAGGCCTCACCTTCATCAAAACCGTTCAACACGGTAAAGTCGGTGAGCGCCGGACGACCCAACGTCAGCGTGCCGGTTTTATCTACGGCGACAATGTCCGTGTTTTTCAGATCCTGCAGGGCTTCACCATTGCGGAACAATACACCCATTTCTGCCGCCCGGCCCGTACCAACCATGATGGAGGTTGGCGTGGCCAAGCCCATGGCACACGGACAGGCAATGATCAAAACTGCCACGCCATTGACCAAGGCGAACGACAAGGCAGGGTCTGGGCCAAAGATCAGCCACACGCCAACCGTCAATGCAGCCACCAGCATCACGATGGGCACGAACACGGCGGTGACTTTATCGACCAGTGCCTGGATCGGCAGTTTTGCCCCTTGGGCGTTTTCGACCATCTTGATGATCTGCGCCAAGGCACTATCTGAACCCACTTTTGTGGCGCGGAATTCAAAGCTGCCGGTTTTGTTGATGGTGCCGCCAATAACTTCGCTGCCGATCTCTTTTTCCACCGGCACGGGCTCACCAGAGATCATGGCCTCATCAACAAAGCTGCTGCCTTTGATCACTTCGCCATCCACAGGCACTTTTTCACCGGGACGAACGCGCACAATGTCGCCTTCCACCACGTCATCCAAAGGCACTTCAACGAAGTTGCCATCGCGCGACACATGGGCCGATTTGGCCTGCAATTGCATGAGTTTGGTGATGGCTTCGCTGGTGCGGCCTTTGGCGCGCGCTTCCAGCACACGCCCCAAAAGGATCAGCGTGATGATCACCGCGCTGGCTTCATAATAGACATTGGCCGTGCCTTCAGGCAGCAGAAACGCTGCAAAAGTCGCCACAACGGAAAAGCCCCACGCGGCGGAAGAGCCGAGCACCACCAGCGCGTTCATTTCAGGCGCCAGGCGCATCAGGGCTGGAATGCCCTTTTTGTAAAACACCAAGCCCGGCCCGAACTGTACGATGGTGGCCAGCACAAAGTAGAAATAATAAAGATTTTGCCGCCCGAAATTCTGCATCAGCAGTTCATGCATGCCTGGAATAAAGTGGGAACCCATCTCGAGCACAAACAAGGGCACTGTAAATATGGCCGCAATAATAAAATTGCGTTTCAGGCCATTATATTCGGCTTCTTTGCTGGCCGCGCGGTCTTCCAGCGCATTTGTCGATTTGTCCCGCAAGGTCGCAGGATAACCAATTTTTTTCGCCGCGGCCAAAAGCTCGTGTGTCGATACATTGGAAGCGGCTTCGACCTGCGCACTTTCGCTGGCCAAATTGACATTGGCGTTGACCACACCTTCAACGGATTTGAGCGCATCTTCCACCCGCTTCACGCAGGAGGCACATGTCATGCCCTCAATGTCGAGCATGATGGTTTTTGTGGGCACCCCATAGCCAGCGGCTTCGATGGATTGAATAACTTCGGATAAACCATTTGGATCCGACATTTGAATGCGCGCGGTTTCTGTCGCCAGATTGACAGATACGTCCGAAACACCCTGCACGCCTGAAATCGCGGTTTCTGCGCGTTTGACGCAGGATGCGCAGGTCATGCCTGAGATGGCGAGATTGATCACTTGATCATTGCTTTTTGCCTGGGCAGTCATGGTCTTACTTTCGGTTTCGTTTTTGAACACTGACCTCACCCTAATCCTTCCAGTGATTGGAAGGTCAAGCGCTATTTTGAAACCGAATTTGGCGCACTTTTTTGACCCAGACAACGGATTGCCGTCTGGGCCGTTATCTGGGCCTAAGCTCTAGCGGCCAGTATTAATTTGGTCGTGACGTCCCTGCACCTTGGCAGGCCAAGTGGATTTGATATAGGCCAGCACGGCGATAATTTCGTCGTCTGTCAATACCTCTTCATAAACGGGCATATCTGTCTGATAGGCTGGATTGTTGCTCAGCCGGGCGATGCCATATTTGGTCAATTTGAACAGCAATTCGTCACTGTGATGCCAAGTGTGACCAGTCTCGTCATGAGGCGGTGCCGGCATACGTCCTGAGGGTTTGGGTTGTTGCCAGTCGGCCTCCCCCTCCAGATTGTCGCCGTGGCAAGCAGCACAATTGGCCGCATATATTTGCTGCCCAAGATCAATCACTTTAGCATTTTTATAGGGCAATAAACCTGTCGGTTCATCCGTTGCGACAGTGTTGAATTGTGTGTATCCCCAATAGCCGCCGGCCAGAACCAACAATACTGCTCCCGCGAGGAGACCTTTGTTCATCAGCTTCATATTACACCACCACAATTGGGGTCTTGTTGGGGACCCGTTGATAAAGATCGATTATGTCGTGATTGAACAGACGAACGCAGCCGCTGGAAACAGCTTTGCCGATGCTCCAATATTCTGGCGTACCATGCAAACGATATAGGGTATCTCTACCGTTTTGAAAAATATACAGCGCGCGCGCCCCTAAAGGGTTTTTTAAGCCAGGTGCCATCCCCCCGTTTTCATGGCTGTATTTTGCCAAATGGGGTTCTCGTTTGATCATTTCCGCAGGTGGAGTCCATGTGGGCCATTTCCGTTTCCACTGCACAACCGCGCGGCCTGACCAGGCAAATCCGGCACGCCCCAATCCGACTCCATAGCGGATCGCCTTGTTGGTTGGCTGCACAAGATAGAGGAAAAAATCAGATGTATCGACAATGATGGTGCCAACCGGTTCTTTTGTACGGTAGCGCACAGTTTGGCGATAGAACTGCGGATCAATCTTTTCAACAGGCAATGCTGAAATGGGAAACCGCTCCTTCGGCATCGGGCCATATAGGGCTTGTGCCGCACTTAAATCTGGAGCTTCCTGAGCCGTCGTTGTGCATCCGGCAAGCACACCAGTAATTGTGAAAGCGCCTGCCGCTTTCAATAGATATCGCCGTTCCGGCGAGAAGTGAGATGAACTCATTTTTAAACCACATATATTACTCGGCCAGCCGCACAACACCTCCTCAAAGGCGTGCAAGGCGCTGGCCCTCCAACATCAAAAGGTGAATTTAGATGCGGCTTAATATGGGCGGCGGCCCGTTTGGCCATTCCTGAAAGGGTCGCATTGCCCGCACAGAGGGCGTTTTGGTTTCAGCCAAACTCCTGGGAAGTAGCAAAGCGATGTCACCTAAAATGGCATGGACACACTCGCTGGCACAATCCTCAGCATCCATCGAGGGAATGGCACCATCGCAGCATTTATGAACCCTTTCCCCGCCTTGCTCCAGCGTGCTGGTCAGCGCAAAGCCGTCGCCCTGCGCCGCGCTACTCGCAATGTTGAGCTGACCCAAAAGCAATAATGCAGCGGCCAAAAGGGTAAAAATTCTGAACATACCTTCAATCTAACCCTACCGCGCAGGCATTTCTAGTGAAAAAGAGAAATGCCTTCCCCCTGCCTTTCGGCGAACCCCAATCAGCACGTCTCAGACAAAATGCCGCGAGCAAGCCATATGCTCATCTAAATGTTTGAAATAGCAAAAGCGTAGCCGAAGCTACGCCTTTGCCGGTGTGGGTAACAGATCAATCAAATTATAATGATCGATCAGTATTTGGCAGGGCTGAGACTTCAGGCTGCCAAATCCTTGGGTGTGGAATGCAAATTCCACTTTGGCGCGGTGGGCGGCTTCTGCGTCCACGTCGCTATCGCCGATAAACAGAGCTTGGGACGACGCACACTTAAACTGCGCAAGACAATACAGAATCGGGTCCGGCGCAGGTTTCGGTTTGTCCACCGTTTCAAATCCCACAATCTCATCGAAATAATGATCGATGCCAAACCCGGCGAGAATTTTGCGGGCGCGGGCAACCGGGCGATTGGTGCAAAGGCCAATTTTGGCTCCTGCTTTTCTGATTTGTGCCAACAAGGCATCCACACCCTCAAAAAGAGTGCTCTGGCTGCCATCGGCGGCGTCATAGGCTTGTTCAAAAACGCGCGTTGCTTCAATTAATTGTTGCGCAGTCAGGTTGGCACCAACCCGTACCAAACATCGGGCAATGAACATTCCTTGCCCGTTGCCGATAAAGCTTTTCACTTCAGCAGCAGGGATTGGCTCGTGACCGATCGTTTTAAGCATGATGCTGGCTGCATGGTGGAAGTCGCCCAGACTATCCACCAGCGTGCCATCCAGATCAAAAATGATCGCGCGATATTTAAGCGGCATGTTTCACTTCTTTTTTCGGCAGAAATACACCGCTTTTTTTGTTGATGTCGAGGCCGACTTCCGCCCCGACGTCCAGCACAGGTTGATCAAGTGCATGGCTTTGATCAACAACCATCTGCGTGTTGGCGACATCAACTAGGTAACGCACCTGTGCGCCCAAAAACTCGCGGTGACTGATTTTGCCAGTTAACGCACTGGCGCTCGGGTCTGGCCGCACCACAATATTTTGTGGTCGCAACACCAAATTGCCTTCGCCAAGTACAGAAGATTCAATGGCTATTTTCTCCCCTGTAATCAATTCAATCTGTGCGCCACCGTCAGCTCTTGTAATCTCCCCTTCCAAAATGTTGGCGGTACCCAAAAAGCGGGCCACAAACAGATTCTCCGGGTGGTCGTAAAGCATTTGCGGGCTGCCAATTTGCTGCACCACACCCTGATCCAACACCGCCATCCGGTCGGCGGTGGTGTTGGCCTCTTCCTGATCGTGAGTCACAAAAATGGTGGTCAGCCCCAATTTGCGTTGCAAGGCTAATAGCTCGCGCCGCATCTGCACCCGCAGGCTCGCATCCAGGTTGGACAGGGGTTCGTCCAGGAGCAGCACATCGGGCTCCACCACAATGGTGCGGGCTAGCGCAACGCGTTGTTGCTGACCACCAGAAAGTTGAGACGGCATGCGCTCGGCATAGTCAAGCAAGCCGACGAGGGATAGGGCCGCCTCAACCTTTTCGTTTATCTGGTTGCTGGGAACTTTTTTCTCCACCAGGCCAAAGGCCACGTTTTTGCGCACAGACATGTGGGGCCAAAGCGCATAGCTTTGAAACACCATACCCACATTACGCTCCCAGGGAGGCAGGCCCGCCAAGTCGCGATCACCCACCAGAATTTTACCCTTTGGGCGCGGGCCGAAGCCCGCTATTGCCCGCAGGAGGGTTGATTTACCCGAACCAGATGGTCCGAGAAAGGCGAAGAATTCACCCGCCTTGATTTCAAGATTTACCCCGGTCAACACTTTGGTGTTGCCAAAGGACAGATGCAGATTTTGGATAGAAATCCCTGCGCTTTTTTGAATTAAAGTCATTTGAGTTCCTCCACAGTGGACGAGCGCTTAGCGCTCGCCAGTCCGGTGTTTCCGATCACGGTCAATAATATATTGGGCCAGCAACGTACCCGCCGCGACGATGATGACAGCGAAGATGCCAAGAGCAGCCCCTGCCCCCCGTCCGGATGGGCTTTGCATGAACAAGTAGATGCCATAAGCCAGCGGCGCATCCTGGTCGGTAGAGACCAGCATGATGGTGGCCGACAATTCCACCGCAGCGGTTGCGAAGCTGGTAACAAAGCCGGCCAGAATGCCGCCCGACATCAAAGGCACAACAATGCGGCGGATGGTGCTGGAACGATCAGCCCCCAGGCTCTCAGCCGCCTCCTCAAGCGAAATGCTGACTTGTTGCAGAGCCGCCGTACACGCCCGCAAAGCATAGGGCAGGCGACGGATGGTGAGCGCAACCAGGATGATGACCCACCATGAAGCAAGCGGTTTGCCAACCAGCGGCACCTCAAAATCATTGAAGGTCCGCAGATAGCCGATACCCAGAACAACGCCCGGCACGGCCAACGCGGCAGTTGCCATATAATCGAGCCATTGGCGGCCGATGATTTTGGTGCGCAGCACAATGTAGGCAATCGCAGTGGCCAGCACCACATCGATAAACGCAGCCAAACCGGCATAAACCAGGGTGTTTTTGATGTAGACACCCGATTGCGCAAACATGGTTTGAAAATTGTCCAGCGTGTAGCCATCGGGCAGCGGGCTATAGGACCAAATTGTGCCAAAGGCCAACAACGCCAGTGCGATGTGCGGTGACAACACCATCAACAGGATGAGGATCACAATGGCGTACGCGAAGATATTTTCTCGTGTCGAAAGCTTGCGACGGCTCAGACCGCCGCCGCCCTTTTGCGTGGTGGCATAGTCTTTCCCCCGCATCAGCAAGAAGCTTGCCCAAAGAGAAAACACTGAGAATGCGACAAGAATAAAGGAAATCACGTACCCCATCGGGTCGGAAATGCCGATTGATGAGATGCGCAGATAGGCTTGCGGGGCGAGCATATTATTGACGTTCAACAGCAATGGCGTGCCCAGATCGTCAAAAACCTTGATAAAGACCAAGGAAGCGCCAGCCAAATAACCTGGCGCGGCCAACGGGAACACCACGCGACGGAACAAGCGCAAGCCGTGGGCACCGAGATTTTGAGCGCTCTCTTCCATAGACCGGTCAATATTGCGCAAGCTGGCAGAAAGATTGATCAGGATAAAGGGGAAATAGTGCACACTCTGCACCAAAATCACCCCATTGAGCCCTTCCATAAATGGGATATTGATCCCCCAATTGGCCAGCAGCAAATTAAACGTGCCGTTGCGGCCAAACAAAAGCTGCATGGCGATGGCCCCCACAAAGGGCGGCATGATCAGGGGAATAAAGCCCAGGCTTTGTATGAGCATCGAGCCGCTAAACTCAAACCGGGAAGTGATGTACGCCAGCGGCAAAGCAAACACGCTGGCCACAACAACAGACATGGCCGACACATAAAATGAGTTATAAAAGCTTTCTCTGAATAATGAGGAGCTGAAGAAGTCCCCAAAATTCTGCAAAGTCAGGCCGCCGGTTTGTGGGTCCAGAAAGGCGACATATATCACCTTGGCTACCGGCAGGATCAAAAAGCCAAACAAGAGCGTTGCGATAAAGATGGCTGCCAAGACGGTGCCTGAGAATTTTGGAAACAGCACATCTGTCAAGCGGCGGCGTGCAGGTGCCGCGCCAGCGGTTTGATGAGTCATGATGGAATACCTTTGTCCCGAAAATGGTGCTGGCCCGTGGGGCCAACACCGGTGTTTGGTCACTTACAGCATTGAGGCCGCTTGATCGGCGAGTTCCTTCGCCTTGGCGTAGTTGGCAACCACTTGAGCATCCCATTCCTGCTCAACTTCGGCCTGACGCCCTTCAACCACATCTTCAGCCTTCTTCCGCTTGGTCTTGAAGATGGCCGCAAAGTCAGGGTCTTGAGCTGTTGCTTCGTCAATTGGCACTTCTGCGATCAAGGCCCGGGCCTCATCAATCAACGCCTTGGCTTGTGCATTATCCGCGTCACCCAATTTCTCTTCCGCCATCTGAACGGCACGCACGGCTTCGCGCAAATCATCCAAACGGTAAGTGATCATCACGTCGAACAAGGAATTGACAACATTGTAGCGGTTGCCTGACTTCTCGACATCAAAATTCACCGAGGCTTCGATGGTGCCATTGAACGGATTTGGGAAATTTTCCGGTGCGTTGGCATAAGCTTCAATGTTCACCGGCAAACGACGAATTTCAGGATGGTAGAGCAATTCCTGCCCTGGAACAGACAACAAGAACTCGATAAAATCCTTTGCAGCCTGCTCATTTGGCGCATTGTTGATGATGCCCACATTGGCCGGCACAATCGCGGTGGTTTTGGGATAAACAAAATCAACAGGGAAGCCGGATGCTTTTGAAGCAAGGCCGAAAAAGTCGATCACAATACCTAGGCCGAACTGACCGGAATTCACCCCGTCCGGCACCCCAAAGCTGCGCTCGGTAACGGTGGCAAAATTGCCTGCGATGAATTTCCACTGGGCCCAGCCCTCTTCCCAACCTTCACCTTGAAGCACTGCCTCAACGGTCAAATGGGTCGTGCCGGAGCGTGACGGGGCAGACATCCCCACATGGCCGAAATATTCCGGCTCGGCCAATTCAATCCACTGTTGTGCCGGCTCCAGCCCCTTGGCATTCAAGTAGCGCTCATTGTACATAATGCCATAGCCAGCGGCAGCAAAACCATTATAGAACCCTTCAGGGTCGTTCATTGGATAACCAGCCACATCTGGCGGAATATTGTCGTTGGTGACGCCGCTTTTCATCAACAAACCGTCTGATTTCAACACTTCAAACGCATCTGGCGCAGACGCCCAGAAAATATCTGATGTGTTGGAAGACGCTGTTTCCTGAATATATTTCACCGACGACGATGTCGACTTGTTGACGATCTCCACATCAATGTCTGGATACATCTCCTCGAACTTTTGCTCAAATGGCGTGGTCAATGTTTTTGGGAACGACGTGACAACTACCAATTTTTCAGCAGCAATCGCTGTCGTTGTGCCTGCGGTCGCCGCGAAGGCAACACTGGCAAGCAGTGCATTACGCAATAGATTCATACCGATTTTCCTCCCAAATCTAGGTATACGGAATAGTCCGCGCCCTAACATCTGCAAGAGGTATGCCAAGAAGGGATATGCAATATAAGCTACTGATAAATATAAATAAATCTAAATATATCTTGATCGAAATATGAGTCAAAAATGACTCAATGCGTCACTTTTGACTCACTCATTTGTGTCAAAAATGGATTTGCTTAACCCATATTTTTTCATGCGGAGATAAAGTTTTTTGCGCGGGATCGAGAGGGCCTCTGCCGTTTGAGTCACATTGCCATGATGCCGCGCCAATGCCTCCTCAATATAGGATTTTTCAAAGGCATTGACCGCATCATCAAGCGGCAAACCGCTCAATAGTGCGATGTCGCTTGGCGGTTCGTCCGCAGACCATTGCAAAGGCAAACCAATCACAAAACGCTCCGCGGCATTTTTCAATTCGCGCACATTACCCGGCCAATTATAGCGGGTTAGATTTTGGCGCAGCTTGTCGTCTAGCCGGGGCACTTCGCATTGATGCAGCGCCGCAGCCCGCTCACAAAAATGCATAAAGAGCAATTCCACATCATTCTTGCGGGCCCGCAGTGGCGGGAGATCAATTGCTGCTATGTTCAACCGAAAAACGAGATCCGCACGCAATTTCTCAGCTTTGACCAACTGACCCAGCTCGCCTTTTACCGCTGCGATCACGCGCATATCAAGTTTGATATTTTTGTTTCCGCCCAGCCTGGTCGTCTCGCGATTTTCCAGAACGCGCAGCAAGCGCACCTGGAAATTTAGCGGCATGGATTCCAACTCGTCCAAAAACAGGGTGCCACCATGCGCTGCCTCAAAATAGCCCACATGGCTTTGGTCTGCACCGGTGAACGCCCCTTTTTCATGTCCAAAAAAAGCACTGTCGACCAGCGTCTCAGGCAGCGCCGCACAGTTGACGGCAACAAATGGACCAGCAGCCCTTGGGCCAAGGTCGTGCAAAGCGCGTGTCACCACATCTTTGCCGCTCCCAGTTTCCCCCTGAACAATCAGATCAACATTGAGCGGCGTCAGGGTCGTAACCTGCTCACGCAGTGCAGTGACTTTTTTTGAGTTGCCGATGAGACGGGTCGCGAGATCATTGTCGCCAACCATGCCCTTCAAGGCACGCACTTCCTGTGCCAATTGGCGTTTTTCCAGCGCGCGGCTTAACGTGGCCAATAGCTGTTCTGGTGCTACCGGTTTTTCCAAGAAATCATAAGCGCCGGCCTTCATTGCCATCGTCGCCTCAGCGACTTGCCCGTGGCCGGTAATCATAATGATCGGCAATTCCGGATCAACCTGCATCGCATGTTCAAGCAGTTCGAGGCCGCTCATTTTCGGCATGCGAATATCGCACACAATCACCCCATTAAACTGGCTTGTGATGTGGGGCAGTGCGAGGTCGGCACGGGCAAAGCTGAACACATTATGGCCGGCCAGTTCGAGCGTGTCTGCGATTTCCTCAAGCAAATCCTGATCATCATCAATTAGCATGATATGTTGCTTTGTAGCTTTACTCATCTCGCTGTCTTCAGCCCCAAACTTGCGGTTGCACCCTGTTGCTCATTGTTTTTCAAATAGAGCACCCCGCCCAAATCCTGCGCGATTGTATAAGAAATACTCAACCCCAATCCTGTGCCTTTGCCCACTTCTTTGGACGTGACAAAAGGTTCAAAAATGTCGTGGTCAAGGTCAGGCAAACCAGCGCCATTGTCGGTCACATCGATCATAAAATAGGACCCATCATTGCGGCCAGAAATACAAATCTGTCCGGTAATGGGCCTGGCGTCCTCAATCGCGTCTATCGCATTTGATATGAGATTGACCAAAACCTGCTCCACCAGCAACTGATCGCCCAGAACATCCTGTTCCAAGCTGGATTGGGCTGCTTTTATCTCAATGTGAGGCATGTCCACCAGTCTGGCCTGGAAAATCTCGATAGACCGTTCGACCACGGGCCAAAGAGCGATGGGTTTGATGTCATAATCTGAACGGCGCGCAAAGTGGGAAAACTGTTTCACCAGTGCCGTCATCCTGTCTGCCAGGCGCACAATCTTTTGCAACGGTTTCTCAAGCGTTTTTGCATCTGCCCCCTGCTCCAATCGGGTCAACCCATTGTGCGCCGCATAGCGGGTGGCGGCGATGGGTTGATTAAGCTCGTGGGAAATCCCGGCGGATAAACGCCCCAAGGCAGCCAGCTTTCCGGCTTGCACCAACTCCACTTGTGTTTGCTGCAGCTTTTTATTGGTGCGTTCGCGCTCTCTAATTTCGCTTTGTAACCGGTTTAGAGTTTCTTCGCGTTCAATGACCGATTGGCGGAAGACCTCGACGGCATTGCCCATGCGGCCCAACTCGTCAGTGCCTGCCATCTCTGCGGTAGATTGGTTGAGCTCCCCACGAGCGATAGCTCGTAAAGCGTGAGATAGAGCCTGCAACCGCGCCACCACACGGCGGCGGACATAAAAAATCAGGATAAAGGATGTGGCCATAAGCCCTGTTATGGTCAACGCAACAATTTGCAAACTCGCATCCTGCATATCTCGGATGGCTTCATCGGCCAAACCAATCGCGGTTGCACGCCGTGTTTCGCCTGTTTCTGACAGTTCTTTTTGGAATTGAGATAGGCTTTGCTGCGCAGCGGCCAACTCAAGTAGTACATTCTTGCGCGCTTCGATCAACTGCCGAGCCACCGCAAAAATGCCCGACTGCGATGTGGCCAAATCGCGCAGTGAGTTAAGCGATTGCTCAAGGGTAATCAGCGTATCAGCTTCACCTAGCTCATCTAAAAGGCGACGGGCATGATCAAGGCTTTCCAACGAAATATCGGCAAACTGCGCCAGGCTTTCAGCGCTTTGCGCGTTGGTACTTTGCAACATGGCATTGATGGCAAAGCTGCCTTCCCGACCAATTTCTTGCACCAAATCGCGTTTGGCGCTCTCGGTGCTCAGCAAATTGAATGCCTGCCTAAAATCCTCCTGGCCCTGAGACGCTTCGATGCGCGAAACGGCATTGTCGATATTGAACGATATATCCAGCAAGAGCGGCGAAATCTCAGATTGGAAATCAGCCTGCAACCAGCGCAAACTCGCTCCCTTAGCGATTAAGTTTTCCTCAAGGCTGAATTGCCTGTCAGAAAATTGCAGCAGCAAGCGGATATGCTCTTCAATTTCATCGCGTGCGGTGATCAATTCAGGATCACGCACCCGGCTGATACGGTCAGACAGATTGGTCAATTGGGCGTTGAGCGCTTCTTGATAGGCCGCGCGATCTTTTCGCAGGCGCGGCTCACTCAGGATGGTGGCTTGGGCGGCCAACTCGGTGACAGCTGTGGCGACTTCATTGACCTGCACAATCTCTGGCATCTGCTGCTCCACCAGCTCAGACATATCTTGGCTTATGGTGGTGAACCGCAATACAGCGGCAAATGCAATGATCGCCAAAATGGCAGAAATCAGCAGAAAAGACGCAAATAAGCGGCCCCAAACACTGTAAGCTCCGGGCAAATAGTTTAAAAAACCGTCTTTGAATGAACCTGCTTCGTTCATTGTGTGATCTCGCGCAGTTCGTTTTCTGCTAAAGTCAGCAGCATCTCGGCTTGGGACTGCCAACGCACCTGAAACTTCTTTTGCTCCGCGGTAATGGGTGCATAGCGCGTTCCGGGACCGGGCATAGGGCTAGGCTGCATCACGTCCACTTCATGCTCTTCGATCGGCATGGTCAATAAATAGGTTTTGGCCAGGTCGATCTTGGACCGGTATCGCTGGGCCAGATCGGTGTTCGCTTCGATATCGCGAATATCGCGCCAAATGGCACGGCGGCGCCCAAACTGGTTGGTGATGAATTGATCAAATATTTCGTTCACCATCCAGTATCGCCGTGCGGCCAGTTCCGGATCGTAAGCGGCCCAGCTCAGGCGCAAGGCGGCTGTGAGCGCGGGGTATTTTTCGTAAGATAAGGTTTGGCGCAATTCCGGATCAATCGGCACCCGATTGATATTTGGGTTCAGTAATATCTGCTGTCCTCGGGGCGAGAGTACAAAATCAATAAATCGCTCCGCCAAGTCGGGCGCTCCGCCGCCGCGGAGCTTGGCAATACGGCCGGGCACCAACATAACAGGGCGACCATATTGAAAGCTCAATTCTTCTTCAGATATCGCGAGGAAATCAATATTGAGACCAATATCAAATCGTTCGGACTTCAAGCCATCAATTACCCCGAAGCTGCGCGACGTGATGGTGGCAAAATTAGCACTGAGTTGAAGCACAAACTGCCAGCCATCCTCCCATCCGCGATCTTGCAGAAATTGCTCGACAATCAGATGGGTGGTGCCGGAGCGGGAGGGTCGAGCAATGCCGATCCGTCCATCAAAGCGAGGTTCGAGCAGCATGTTCCAACTGCTGGGCACATTGGTCAATCGATCAGTCTTCCAGCTCCACCCAACTGCAGAAAGGGCAAAGTCATGATATCTTTTACCTTTATAGGGGGCCAGATGGTCAAACGCATCCAACATAACAAACGCTTCTGGTGACGACGCCCAGAAAATATCAAAAGCACGCCCATTGCCCAATGCGACTTCGCCAAGGGCATGGTTTGTGTTCTTGTTGAGCACCAACACATCAATATCCGGGTTTTCGCGCTCAAAACTCTCAACATACGGCTCGAACACACGCCCTGACATCGACGTCAGCACCCGCAATTGCGTCGGGCTTGTGGCATTGGCACTGCTGGCATTAAAGATGCCCTGACCAGCCAGCAGAACCATGAAAAAGGCAAAGAGAGTTTTACTCATCGACATAATTTAATCGGCGCGCCCCAATAAAGCCAGTCCATATATCTTCTGTACCGAAAGTGCCAATTGCCGCAACTCATTTCGCGTGCCGCTAAATGAGCGCTTGAAACGCAATCGTTAACCTAGCCGCACGGAACGGCGAACAATCCCATCTATTCTGCAAATGCTGCTGTTTGATTACGCATTTCATTAATTGTTCGTCGGATAAGATGCGAGAATGAGAATAATCTAGGTACAAAGCGATGAAAAAGCCAGGCTGGTTGGAGTTCTTGTTTAAAACGCTTGCGGTAGCGAGCGTTTATGGTTTGCTTGGCAAGTTCGGGACAATGTTGGCTTTGCCTGAAAGCCATGCCACCCTGATCTGGCTCCCCTCCGGTCTTGCATTGATGGCCGTATTGCACTGGGGCAACCGGATGGCGCCGGCCATTGTTTTGGGTTCCGTTCTAGTTAATTTCGAGCCTACTGCCGGGCAAATAGCAGCCAATTTTGAATCTTTGACCGGCTATATTTTGATCGGCTGTGGTGCCGCCTTGCAGGCACTTGTGGGTGGATGGGCTGTCCGTCGGTTCGTTGGTTTCCCCAATCCTTTGAACGACGAACGCAACATTTTGCTGTTTTTGCTTTGGGGCGGGGCGATATCATGCCTCCTTAATCCGATCTGGGCTTCAGCCGTTTTGTTGCAATCGAACAAACTCCTGCCAGATGAGTATCTCATGAATGTCATAATTTGGTGGGCAGGAGATGCGGCGGGTGTGGCGGTGGCCGCCCCTATCTTGGCGGTTTGGAGCCAAAGGAAGAACGGCAATTGGCGCCGCCGTGCGTTAACGGTTTCCGGGTCAATCCTGACTGCATTTGCGTTGACCATTCTTGTCGTGGCGATGAGCGTAAACTGGCAGCGCCATCGCATGCAACTTGAATTCCAATCGGTGGCAGATCTGGCCGGCACAGCCATTTCTGAGGCCTTCACCAATCACACAAGAATACTGGATTATTTTGAAGGATTTGCGGCAACCAAAACCGATATTACAAGTGAAGCATTTTCAAATTTCAGCCAACGTTTTCTGGACAATTCTCAAGGCCTGACCGCCTTGACCTGGATGCGATATTTGCGCGCGGATGAGCGCGCGGCTTTCGAAGCCAAGATGCGCGCCGAGGGATTTGACAACTTCATGATCGTGGAGCCAGGACCCGATGGAAAAATGATCCCGGCCGCAAATCGTGCGGACCACGCGGTGGTTCAATATGTAGAGCCCTTCGAACCAAACAAAATTGGTTTAGGTTTTGATGCAGGGTTCAACCCAGTCCGTCGCGCCGCATTTGAACGGGCCATTGATACCGGGGAGATGGTTGCCACCCAGCGCATTATCCTCATTTTGGAAAATGAAAACCAATATGGTGCTCTGGCCACCATGCCAATCTATCATGGCGGAGAGGTCCCTGAGACTGTTGAAGGGCGTCGTGAAAAGATCAAGGGCTTTATGGTTGCCGTTTTTCGAGTTGGCGACATTGCCCAAACAGCCATTTCAGAGTTCAACGGATCGCCTTTTATACTCAGCATGAAGGATCTCTCTGCGCCGGAAGCGGAACAATTCCTTTATGCCAATCGATCAGAAGCTGAGGGCGTGCGTTGGCTTGACGACAATGGCCCCTTTGGTCAAAAAATCGATATGACGCAGAGCTACCCTATTGAGTTCGGAACGCGGAGATGGGTTGCAGAAATCGTTCCTAGCCGAGAGTTTCTGGCCCGCGCGTGGCAATATCAAAACTCATTTATCATCATGTTTGCCGGGCTGCTTTTCACCACAATTGTTGGCATATTTGTGCTTGTTTTAAGCGGCAGGCACGAGCGCCTCAATCAACTTGTAGACGCCCGTACAAGCGAGTTGGAACAAAGTCGACGCCGGTTGCAGCAGGCACAAAAAATCGCCCGGATCGGTAGTTGGGAATATGATTTGTCAGGCGAAAAAATCTGGTGTTCATCCGAAGTGCTGGACATTCTAGATCTTGAGGACATCCCAACAGGTCACGGCCTCGACTTTACTGTTGATCTCGTGCCTGAAAATGAACGCAAGATGGTTCAACAAAATCTGCGCCTTGAAAAATTAAAGGAAGGGCCCATCAGCTTTAGTCACACCGTCAATTGTCGTGAGGGCAGAGAAAAGGACATTTTGCAGCATGTTGAAGTGTTGTCAGAGCAGGGCCGCCCCGCAACCGTTATCGGTACTTTGCAAGATATCACAGAAATGCGCCAGCTCGATCGGCTCAAAACCGAATTTGTTGCAACGGTGAGCCACGAGTTGCGGACACCTCTGACCTCCATCAAAGGGGCTATAGGTATTCTGCATGGTGGCGTCATTGCTGACCTGCCGCGACAAGCGCAAGAGCTGGCATCCATCGCCAACGCCAACTGTAATCGCCTGATCCACCTGGTGGACGATTTGCTCGATATTAATGGCATCATGTCCGGCAATTTGGTGCTCCACCCAAAGAAGGTCGACTTGGAAACGCTCATCCAGCAGTCTGTTGCTCTAAACGCGGCCTACGCCGATCAGCATCGAACAACACTTGCCATCGAATATTGCGAACCGCGCCTTAGCTTGAATGTGGATGAAGGGCGCTTGATGCAGGTGATTACCAACCTGATTTCGAACGCTTCAAAATTTTCGGCTGATCCCGGGGAAGTCCGGATAAGGGTCGAAAAACTCGAAGGTGTCGCCAAAATCTCCATTCAGGACAATGGCAATGGTATTCCAGAAGCGTTCCGATCCAAGATCTTTTCACGCTTTTCGCAAGCTGATAGCTCGACGACCCGCGCCCAGAGCGGCGCCGGGTTGGGGCTTTATATCTCCAAGGAACTTGTAGACGCGATGAAAGGAGAGATTGGCTTTCATTCGAACGACAATGAAGGCACAACCTTTTACGTCACGCTTCCCCTTGAGGAAACCGCCTAGTCTGAAACATCAACATGATTTGCATAGCTTGTTTGTGGCACTCCTAGCGCCCGGATGAGTTCGAGCCAAGCCGCACCAACAATTGTTGTCGGTTTTCGCTTCCGCAATATTCGCGTTTGACCGCTTGACAGCTTTCTTGGACTATGCTTGTTTGTCGGACAAACACATAAACAATCAAAGGCTAATCATGGCTTCGCAGTCTAAATCCACAAGTGCAAGCGCCGCATCGGGCACCGCCTCGCAATATTTGCGTCCGATCAAGCGGCGCACACGCGATGTGGAAGTGCTGGAAGCTCTGGCCGTAATGATTGAGCACGCCGGCCTGAAAGAAGGCGATAAGCTGCCAACCGAAACTGAACTGGCGTCACGATTGCAGGTTGGTCGATCCACCGTGCGCGAAGCGCTCAAGGTTTGGGAAAATCTTGGCATTGTGGAACGGCGGACCAGCGCGGGCACCATTTTGGCCATGGATATTGTGCCAAACTCAGTGCATGTGCCCGTGGTGCTTCAATTTGAGGCGGAGGGCCTGTTGCGGACCCAGCAAGTGCGCCGCGCATTGGAAAAAGAAGTGGTGCACCTCGCCGCGCTTCATGCCAGCAAGAAGGATCATGAGGCCATTCAATCCGCGCTCGACACCCTGTTCGACGTGGTGGATAAGGGCCTGCCCTGGCGGCAGGCGGACGCCAATTTTCATCGTGCCATCTATGCCGCTTCAGGCAATCCGCTGTTTGCCCAATTGATCGAACAGGTCCATGGCGCCTTTCACCAACATTATATCGAACCCTTTATGGACGATAGTTACGGTTTGCCATCTATCCCGCTGCACAAGCCCTTGGCAGAGGCCGTAATCGCGGGCGATGCCGCTGCGGCCGTGGCGGCCATGGAAGAAATTCTCGACAGCACCGAACAGCAAACAAAGGAGCTTTTGAGTTAGCTTTTACAAGAAGCAGCCCCAGCTGTTTTTTTTAAAAAAGCACTAAGTACAACGATGTATCACGAAAGTATAACGTTTTATCTTTGAACAAGTTTCCGGTTTCGACCGGATGGGAAGCGCCGCAAATGCGCGGCGCAATTTAAAGGGAGGAAAATAGTGAAACACTTATTCCGTACAGTGGCCACAAGCGCCATTCTTGCAGCCACCTTGTCTGCCGGAACCGCATGGGCCGAAACAAAACTGAAACTTGTAGAGGTGATCACCAGCCCAGCGCGGACAGAGACACTCAACAATTTGGTTTCTGAATATGAAGCCAACAACCCCGATGTAGATGTGGAAATCATCTCTTTGCCTTGGGGCGAAGCATTTGAAAAACTCTCCACCATGGTTGCAGGCGGCGAAATTCCAGACGTGGTGGAAATGCCGGATGCGTGGCTGGCGCTCTATGCTGGCAACGATATGTTGCTCAGCCTGGAAGACACCATTGCCAATTGGGAACATGGCGACACACTTGCTCAAAAAACGCTGGATATGGCTCGTTTGGCTGAAAACGAAGCCTACACCATTCCATACGGCTTCTATCTCCGCGCCATGTTCTACAACAAGAAATTGTTGGCTGAAGCAGGCGTAGATGAGCCACCCCACACCATGGAAGAGTTCATGGAAGCCTCACGCAAGGTCTCCGCGCTTGACGGTAAATATGGCTATTGCTTGCGCGGTGGCGGCGGCGGTTTGAACGCCTGGATCATGTATGCGGCCACCATGAATGGCTCCAACGAGTTCTTCACCGAAGATGGCCAGAGCCGCATCAATGAGCCCGGTTCAATTGAAGGGTTGCAGTTCCTCATTGATATGTATCAGAACGAGTATGCGCCTTATGCCAGCGTGAACTGGGGCTTCAACGAAATCGTTGCAGGCTTTTATTCCGGCACCTGCGCCTTCTTGGACCAAGATCCAGATGCGTTGATCTCCGTTGCTGAGCGCATGGACCCTGAAGATTTTGCTGTGACGCCAATGCCTGTTGGCCCTTCTGGCAAAGCCTTCCCCACCATCGGCTTTGCGGGCTGGTCTGTGTTTAACACCACAGAGCATCAGAACGAAGCGGTTGCACTTGTGCAGCACCTTTCTTCACCTGAAGCGAATTTAACCTGGACCAAACAGGTCGGGGTTATCCCGATCCACGAGGGTGCGGAAGAAGACTCTCACTTCTCCACGCCACAATATAAGGGCTGGTTCGATACGCTGAATGGGGAAGAATATATCCCGACCATCATGCCTGTTTATTTGAAGAAATTCGGCGTGTTCAAAGAGTTGGCAACAGCTTCAAGCCAAGAAGCTTTGCTCGGTCAACGTTCAGCTGAAGATTTGGCCAATGAGTGGGCTGAATTCCTCACCAATGAATATCAAGCGTGGAAAGCCGCACAATGACCATGGCGCAAACATCCTCCTCCGGCAATGGCCGGGGGAGACCCCTCAAAAGATTTCAATGGCTGATCGAGCCCTATCTCTATCTGTCACCCGCCATCATCCTGATCGCGCTGGTGATGCTGGTACCGCTCGTCGTCGGCGTCTCCTATGCCTTTCAGGCCATTGACCTATTGGATCCGTTTACAACCGGCTGGGTTGGCTTGGCGAACTTCGAGAAATTGTGGGCGGACCGCCTGTTCTGGAAAGCCTTGACCAACACCTTCTGGTGGACTTTGGGTTCTCTATTCTTCCAGTTTTTCTTAGGCTTGGGTCTCGCCCTTTTGCTGAACAAGCCCTTTGCCGGGCGCGGTTTGGTGCAAGGTCTGGTGTTTCTGCCGTGGGCGGTGCCGGCCTTTCTATCTGGCTTGAACTGGGCGTGGCTGTTCAACCCGATCATCGGCCCCATTCCCCACTGGCTGGCCGCAATGGGCATCATGGAGAAGCCGCAAAACATTCTGGCCAACCCTGACCTGGCACTCTGGGGACCAATTGTGGCCAACATCTGGTTTGGCATCCCGTTTTTCGCCATCACATTGCTGGCCGCCTTGCAATCCATCCCACGCGATCTTTATGAAGCCGCCGCGATTGATGGCGCAAGCCTATGGCAGAGCTTTATCAAGATTACTGTGCCGTTTCTGGCACCAACCATCGCCATCACCGTGATGTTGCGCACCATCTGGATCGCCAACTTCGCGGACCTGATTTACATCATGACCGGCGGCGGGCCTGCCAACTCAACGCACATCATCTCATCTTATATTTTCACCACCGCATTCCGTCGGCTTGATTTCGGCTATGCCTCCACCCTTGCGATTGCCTTGCTGGTGCTGTTGCTGGCCTACGCCATGCTGATTTTGAAAATGCGCAAACATTTGGTGAAGGGGATATAATCATGCAAAAAACTGCGTTCCCCCTTGGCGCCACATTGCGCTACTTGGCCATCGCGCTCTATGTGCTGTTCGCCCTGTTCCCGATCTATTGGTTGATCAAAATCGCGGTGACGCCTGATCGGCTGATTTATACCGAAGGCACTCAAATCTGGCCCTCCACCTTCACGCTGGACAATTTTGTCTCCGTGCTGTTTTTGACGGACTTTCTGGTTTATTTCAAAAACTCCATGATTGTGAGTTTAGGCACTGCCTTTTTTACCACATTGGTGGCAACGGCAGCGGGTTATGCCTTCTCCCGCTTTCACTTTCGCGGCAAGGCAATCATCATTGCGCTGATGCTGATCACTCAGATGTTCCCTCTGCTGATGATCATTGCGCCGATCTACAAGATCATGGCCGGGCTGCGCCTGCTGGACAGTCTTACCGGACTGATCATTGTCTATACCGCGTTCAACGTGCCGTTTGCCACCTTCTTGATGCAGGGCTTTTTCGACGGGATTCCCAAAGATCTGGAAGAAGCGGCGATGATTGACGGCTGCACCCGTTTCACCGCGCTGCGCAAGGTGATCTTCCCGCTCACTTTGCCGGGGCTAGCCGCCACCTTGGGCTTCATCTTCACGGCCGCATGGAGTGAACTGCTCTTTGCCCTGATGCTCATCAACTCCGATGACAAGATGACGTTCCCCGTGGGCCTTAAAACCTTCGTATCGAAATTTGCAGTGGATTGGGGGCAGATGATGGCCGCCGGCACCCTCGCCCTAATCCCAAGCTGCTTGTTCTTTATTCTTATCCAGCGGTTCCTGGTCAAAGGTTTGACCGCAGGCGCTGTGAAAGGCTGATTATGACTGCGATTACGCTAAACAGCATCAATAAACGCTTTGGGCCGGTGCATGTGCTCAAAGATATTTCACTTGAGTTCAACAAAGGCGAGTTCGTCGTTCTGGTTGGTCCCTCCGGCTGCGGCAAATCCACTTTACTGCGCATGATTGCCGGACTTGAACCCGTGAGCGCTGGCGACATGATTTTTGGCGACACCCGCGTCAATGATTTGGAGCCGCGCGACCGCGATATCGCCATGGTGTTCCAATCCTACGCGCTTTATCCGCATATGGATGTAGAGCGCAATCTGGGCTTCAGCCTTGAATTGCGCAAACGCGCCGCAGCGGAAAAGAAGGAACGCACATCCCACGCCGCAGGCATTTTGGGGTTGGATAAATTGCTGGATCGTTTTCCAAGAGCGCTCTCGGGTGGCCAACGTCAGCGCGTGGCCATGGGGCGAGCGATAGTACGCGACCCGCAAATCTTTCTGTTTGACGAACCTTTGTCCAACCTTGATGCCGCCTTGCGCATTGAAATGCGGATTGAGATTGCCAAGCTGCACCGCCGCCTAGGCACTACCATGGTCTATGTGACCCACGATCAAGTGGAAGCTATGACCCTGGCCGACCGTATTGTGGTGATGAATGCCGGCCAAGTTGAGCAAGTCGGCACGCCGCTTGATCTCTACAGCAACCCGGCAAATCTGTTTGTTGCTGGCTTTTTGGGGTCGCCCAAAATGAACTTTGTGGCCTATGACGATCCCGCGCTCAACCTGCCCAGTGCGCTCACCAACCCATCGGCACAAACCTATGGCATTCGCCCCGAGCATATCAAAGTGACTGCGCCCGATAAGAATGCCCATCTGGTGGGCACGATCGATGTGGTCGAACGCCTCGGGTCTGACACGATTTTCTACATCAATCACGGGGCGGACAAACCCTTTGTGGTGCGCGTGCCCGGCATTGATCGCACCGCGATCGGCGAAAAGATTGGCTGCCAGTTCCAGCCAGAAGATCTGCACCTTTTTGATCAAGACGGCCAAGCCATTTCGGAGCATAAAAATGGATAATTCAACCCACCCGCAATTTGAAGAACGTCCTTGGGGTAGCTTTACGGTTTTGGCCGAGGGCGAGGGCTTCAAAAGCAAGATTATTCAGGTAAAACCCGAAGGCCAATTATCGCTTCAAAGCCATAAGCACCGCGCTGAACATTGGGTGGTTGCCCGCGGCACTGCCACAGTGACATTGGGTGAAGAGAAGTTTGACCTTCAGGCGGGTCAGTCCATCGACATCCCTAAAGGTGCCATTCACCGCATCGAGAACTTTTCCGATGCGCCGGTGGACATCATTGAAGTGCAGTATGGCAGCTATTTAGGCGAAGACGATATTGTGCGCTATGAGGATATTTATGGCCGATAGCGCAGCCTCTCCTCCCCGGCTCGGCATCGATCTTGGCGGCACAAAAATCCAATTTGTGCTGCTGCGCGATGGCGAGCTGGTGGCCGAGCGTCGGGTCAACACGCCAAAGTCATTGACCGACATCACACAAGTTCTGGTGGACGGCGCCGCCCATTTCCGTGCCTATTTTGGTCAGATTGGCTTTATTGGCATGTGTGCCCCGGGCAGCGCCCATCCGGACACAGGCTTGTGGCGCAACGCCAATATTTTAACGCTAAACGGTCATGACCTTGCGGCCCACTTTGCCCAAGCGCTGGCGCAGCAAGTGGTCATCGAAAATGATGCCAACTGCTTTGCCCTGTCCTGTGCGTACGATGAAAACGGCGCAGCACCGGAGATGGTTTATGCCCTCACCGTCGGCACGGGTCTGGGTGGCGGCCTTGTGTATAATGGTCAATTGATCAAAGGCGCTGGCGGCCTAGCCGCCGAAGCGGGTCATGTGCCTTTGAGCCTGTTGCCAGAGGCCACGGCCGATTGGCCCCTTTGTTATTGCGGCCAGCGCGGCTGCACCGAGCAACTCTTATCCGGCACTGGCCTTTCCCAATATCATGCGCGGCAGCATGCGCAGGAGCAATCTGCCATCGACATATTGGGCGATGCCGCCCGAGGAGAGCCTGCAGCACAAGCCAGCCTTGAGCAATTCAAGTGCAGCTTCGCCCATTATCTCGCCACCATCATCCAGCTGCTTGACCCTCATCGCCTTGTGATTGGCGGCGGCATGGCGGCGCAAACCACGCTCTGGCAAGAGATATTTGTGCAAGTTGAACCACTCTGCTTTTCTAAGCAGATTAAAACCAAATTCGAGATTGCTGGCGACAGCGCCCTGCAAGCCGCGCGCGGCGCCGCCTATCTCACCTCTAATTCATCCCATACTGAGCAAGCCAAAATCTATGCATAATCAAAAACAAGAACAAAAACTCAATCATTATCTCAACTTGCTCAAGCAAATGGCGTGGCGTGAAGCGGTGGCCCATGTGCCGCTGCATGAATGGCAAGGCGAAGCGGGTACAAGCGATGTGCTTGGCATGGATTGGCAAAGCTGGCCACAAGTGGAAGGCGATTTTGCTTGGGGCACACCCGCAGGCCATCATTGGTTTGCCGGACAACTGATCGTGCCGCAAACAGATGCTGGTATTACGCCCTATCTTAAACTGATCGCCAAAAATGAGATTTTGCTGGGCCGCACTGACCCGCAATGCCAAGTCTATTTAGATGGTGAAATCTGTCAGGCTTTTGATGGCTTCCACCGCGAACTCTATCTGCCAAAAGCTCAACAATCCGCAGGCACCGCCACCATCCACATCAATGCCTATACAGCCGAAATTGAACGGCAACTTGGCGTTGGGCTTGTGTGGTGTGAACAATATGATGATGCGGCCGACCTTTATTATGATCTCGCTATTTCCTTTGAAGCCGCCCGCCGGTTAGACGAGAATGACGCGCGTCGCCACCACCTGTTCAACATTATTGATCGCGCTTTTGCATGCCTTGATTTACGCGAGCGTGATGCGTCGTTTTCCGACTCGGTTCGCAGTGCACGCGCCATTGCCAAGGACCTGTTTGGCGCCGATCCACATGCGCCCATCATATCGGCCGTGGGCCACACCCACATTGATGTGGCTTGGCTTTGGCCGATCTCCCAAACGCGGGAAAAGATGGTTCGGTCCATGTCAACTGCGTGCAAGCTGATGGATGAATATCCGGACTTTGTGTTCATGTATAATCAGTGCATTCTTTTTGAATGGCTGAAAGAGGATGCGCCAGCGCTGTTTGAGCGGATCAAAAAACACGTCAAATCCGGCCAATTTGAAATTGAAGGCGCCATGTGGCTTGAGCCGGATGTGAACATCATCTCAGGCGAATCTTTGGTGCGGCAGATTTTGCGTGGCGTTAAGTTCCAGCAGCAAGAATTTGGCATCACGCCGCGCGTACTCTGGCTGCCAGACACTTTTGGTTACACCGCCACCATTCCCCAATTAATGGCGCAAACTGGTCTCGACATTTTTGTCACCTCAAAATGTTCATGGAACGACACCAACCGCATGCCCTATGACACGTTTGAGTGGCAGGGCATCGACGGCACCAATGTCACAGCCTATTTGATCACAGCGCAAACCGACGACAAAGGTCATCGCGGCGACCATCGTACTGATTATGGCCCGCATCTCGACGTTAGCTCAACCGTAGGTGCGTGGAACCGCTATGAGCCAAAAGCGCTGAACCAGAATGTGCTGGTGCCTTTTGGCCATGGTGATGGCGGCGGTGGTCCCTGCAAAGTGATGCTGGAAAACGCCAAACGTTTGGAAAAGGGCGTACCCGGTTTGCCGAAGCTCAAGCTCGAAGGCATTCGCCCCTATTTTGATCGGCTGCGGCAAACCATGGCGGAAAGCGACACAGATTTCCCCCGTTGGGTGGGCGAGCTTTATCTCGAATATCACCGCGGCACCCTCACCTCCTTGGCCAAAAACAAACGCAACAACGCCAATGGCGAGCATTTGCTGCGCGAGCTGGAATTGCTGAGTGTTTTGGCAAAGCTGAATGGCGAGACGATTGACGACGCCTCGGCCGAAATTGATGCGCTGTGGAAGATTTTGATGCTTAATCAGTTCCATGACATTCTGCCCGGCACGTCCATTCCAGAAGTCTATGAAGAAAGTGATCGCGATTATGCCGAACTGTTTGCGCGTGGCGAAAAATTGCGCGCGCACCTGAGCACACTGGTGTTTGGCGATGAGGCGCATCTGCTCAACAGTGTGGGCGTCACACGCCGCAATCGCTTGGCACAGCTTGAGGGAGATGTTCCGGCGATCGATTTTGGCGCAGGTCCATGTGCATTCCAAAAAATTCATCGTGCTGACGGCACCACTTACGCCGCGGCGCCTGTGGAAAAACTAGCGCCCTTTCAATCACTACAGCCTGTCAAAGCACAGCAAGCCACCGACGACATCACAGAGCTTTCCGTCAGCGAAACTCATTTGGAAAACGCGTTCGTCCGTATCGATCTAAATCCGCAAGGTGACATCACCAGCATATTCGATAAGCAAAGCCAGCGCCAATTGCTGCGCGACGGCACGCTGGGCAACCAGCTGCGTGTCTATGAGGATAAGCCGCTCAATTGGGATGCGTGGGATATTGACTGGTTCCATGAAGAAAAGTGCTGGCTGGTGGATTCGCCGACCAAAATTGAAGTGATTGAAACCGGCCCGCACCGTGCCGCCATCCGCCTGGAGCGGACCTATAGGCAATCGCGCCTTGTGCAGATCATTTCCTTGCAAGCAGATGCGCGTCAGCTTGAATTTGATTTCTTTGCCGATTGGCAAGAAAGCCAATCCCTGCTGAAAGCGGAATTTGATTTTGATGTCCTAAGCGATCAGATCAAATCGCAAATTCAGTTCGGCCACGTCACCCGCCCCACCCATCGCAACACGAGTTGGGATCAGGCGCGGTTTGAAGCCAGCATGCACCGCTGGGTCGCTTTTGAAGAAGCGGATTTCGCCATTGGCGTTCTGAACGATTGCAAATATGGCTATAGCGCCAAAGACACGCAGTTCGGTCTCACACTGATCAAATCCGGCATTTATCCGCACCCGAGGGCAGATCAGGAGCAACATATTTGCCGCTATGCCCTCACCGTGAGCGAAGGGTTGGACAGGCTTGAAACCATCAATCAACGCGCCTTGGATTTTGCCGTCCCCCTGCAACTATCTGGCGGGAGCTTTGCAACAACGCCGCAAACTAGCCCATCAGCGCCCATCCAATTCGAGCAAGAGAATGTGGTGGTTCATGCCGCAAAAATCAGCGAAGATGGGCAGCATGTCGTCTTCCGCCTTTGTGAAGAAAGCGGCAAACGCACGCGCCTCATCGCAAAGCTGGACGACCGTTTGGGCGAGGTGCACGTCACCAATCTACTGGAGCAAAAATCAGCGCCCTGCGTGCGCAGCCAAACTTGTGAAATTGAACTGGAATTGAAACCGTTTGAAATTCTGACCTTAGCTGCAGCTTTAGTCTAAATTTCACCAGCTAATGGCGGGCGAACCGACAATTTGCAATTGCTTGGGGTCAGTCCCCTGAATGCGTTTGAGCAGCAATTGCGCCAAATGTTCGCCCGCCAGTATCAGATCTTCTTCCACCCATTCAATGTCGGGATGCAAATAGTCCAGCAGGCGCGAGGTTTTCCGGGAGATGATTTTCACATCTTTGCCCAGCTTGCCGCCTGCCGCATTCACCCCATCCATTACCGCCAAGACAGCCAGTTCGTTCGAACAGATCACCCCGTCGGGCATGGTACCAGATTGAACAGCCCTGAAACTCTCATCACGCAGCCACTGCAGATAATTGTCGCCGGGGATCGAAACATTCCATTTCTCTTGAATGGCCAATTTGTTCAATTCAGCCGCATGACGCAGCCCCTTTTGAAGGTGCGTGAAAAAGGTAAATTCACATTCCGGCGTCAACAAACCAACGGTCTCACATCCGAGCGCAGCTAGCCGGCTGCCTGCTTCAAACGCAAATGCCTCATTGTCAAAATCGTAAAAGGCGTGGGGCAAGCTCAGTTGAGTGCGCCCATGGGTCACCACGGGGAAATCATAAGATTGCGCAAAGGCCACGCGCGCATCGTCCGGCGCAGTTTGCGCAAGCACCAACCCATCAGCCGCCCGATTGCGCACAATTGATTGCATCTGGCTCAACTCATCACGTCCTGGCAAAACCGGGTGAAACACTAATTCATAGGGTGTCGTTTCCAAGGTACGGGCCATGCCCAAAATCAACCGACGCGAAAAGTCAGAAATATCGTCAGAAAGCTGCATCAGCAAAATAATCTTGTGGGTGTTGCCCGTGCGCAAAGACAGTCCTGCCCGGTCCGGCTGATACCCCACCTCTTTCGCCACATCCTGAATATACTTCTTCGTCTTCGCCCCAATGTTCGGCGCATCGTGAAGGGCTTTAGACACGGTGGTCACCGCATAACCCGTTCGCTCGGCAATCATCTTCAATGTGGGTTGCTTGAGAGTCATGCCCTTGGCACACCTGATTGATTTCACTTCAATCTTTGTGCCGCAGCTTAAACGCCAAAGTCAAATTGGAAAAGACTGGAGAAGAAAGACTATTACGTTGAGCAGAAATTTGAACAGAATATGAGCTTGGACCAACCGCCGAATATTGAATAACGCTAAACCGTGTATCGCGGGAGTTCTTGAAATGCGTCTTTAAGTGCTTTGCTCCAGCCCGTTGAAATCTTTTGAAAGACCTCATCGGTTGCCTCGACACGCTTTTGGCGCCCAACATCGAATGCGTCATTCTCATAAACGAGCACATCGATGGGCATGCCGACAGAAAGGTTGGATTTGATGGTTGAATCAAACGAAACGAGCAACAGCTTCACAGCATCATCAAAAGTCATATCCGCATCATATGCCCGAACGAGAATGGGTTTGCCATATTTAGTTTCACCGATCTGAAAGAACGGCGTGTCATCAGTTATTTCAATAAAATTGCCTTCGGGATAGATCAAAAACACGGTCGGGCGACCGCCAGCGATCTGCCCCGCCAGGATCACGGAGGCCCGGAACTGATCATCTGAAGTTTGCCCGTTGGGGCTGCTCCCTGCGATCACTTCTTTGAGGGTCGCGCCGACGAGGCGGGCAACCTGAAACATGGTTGGCTGCCGCAGAATGCTCGGGTCACGCTCTTCTGCGGTTTTCGAGCGCTCTTCCAGCAAGCTGATCATTGCTTGAGTGGTGGCCAGATTGCCAGCTGTCATGATGGTGATTGCATATTCGTTTGGGCTGGCCCAAGTGAACATTTTTTTGCTGACCGAAAAATTGTCAACGCCAGCGCTTGTGCGGGTGTCAGACATCAACACCAGTCCGCGATTCAATCGCATGCCAACGCAATATGTCATCTTAAATTTCCAATGAGGTTACTGTACCTCTATTTACTGCTGAACCTGCAAAGATACAATCATAGTTTCATCAGAATCTCCAAGCCGCATGCCTTTTATTGGCGCTGCATCGCGCGTGTCTCGGCCCACAGCAATGCGAACATATTTTTCGTCCGGGGAAATAGCGTTGGATACATCGAAACCGACCCAGCCCAACTCTTCCAGATGAACTTCCGCCCAGGCATGGCTGGCGTCCTGATCGATCCGGTCATTCATCATCAAGTAGCCACTTACATATCGCGCAGGCAGGCCTGCAGCTCGCGCCGCGGCGATAAAGATATGCGCATGGTCCTGACAAACGCCGCTGCCAATGCCCATAACCTCCTCTGCCTTTGATTTGGTGTCCGTTTCGCCGAGCTTATAGGGAACAGATTCCAATATCGCTGATGAAAGGGCATGAAGCCCGCTTAAATGATCGTCACTTTGCTTGACGATTTTTGATAGCGCACGGATTTTTGGTCCAGCAACCGTGAAAGACGTAGTTTGTAGAAAATGCCATAATGGGGCGCGGCCATATATCTTGCCCACGATGCCACTCGTATCACGGGTTGTCACAATCCCGGTCGCCGTAATGGCGAGCGTTCGCACACCGGGGTCGGTGCTGATCAGATCGCTGTGGTTGCCGTAGTGATCTTTATAACTGGCTTCAATCCGTCCTCCATCAATCTCCAGCGCCCAAGAGTTGACCTCTTGAATATCCATATTCATGGGACGCAGATGGACCCTTTGCAAAGCATAGTCCACCGGCTTGTCGTACTGGTAATGGGTGGTGTGTGATATCTGAAGCTGCATCTAAATATTGAACCTGTAATCTTTTTCGATCTGGTATCCAAGATTTGCCGTATCGCCCAGCACTGAGCTGATAAACTCGTGAAGACCTTCTTCAAAAATTGTAGAAATTTCGCGATTGCTGAACCGCTGCAGTAGTTTGTCCGCCATGTCATGGCATGTAGCTCTTTCCCCATAAGCTTGCTCGATAAACGCAAGGTTCGAGACGATTTCCTTGCTGCAAAAGATGAGCGAACGCGGCAGACGGCTGTCCAATATGAGAAAATTGGCGATCGCAGGCCCGGTATATCCATCTTCGACAGCCCAGCGAAAGGAACGGTGGGCCGAAACAGAACGAAGCAATGTTTCCCACTGCACATTATCCAGCCTTCCACCCACAATTGAGGTGGCCGGCAGCAAGGAGTAATATTTTACATCAATGATCCGCGCTGTATTGTCGATGCGCTCGATGTGAATGCCAACTTGACAGAAACGATAGACATCGGTTCGAAGCATGGTGCCATTCAGCGCCCCGCGCACGAGGGCCGCTTGCTGACGAATGGTGGCCAGCACGTCGGGCAGATCCACCTCGCGCACCTGGTGCTTGAGGATTTGGGTAAGCTGCATCCATGTTTCGTTGACCGACATCCAAACTTCCGATGTGAGCGCGGTGCGCACTAGACGCGCATTGTCTCGCGCGGCGTTGACCACTGAAAGAATTGAGCTGGGATTGTCCGCGTCGCGCAGCAAATAATTGATGACATGGGTGCTGTCATAGGTGTCGTATTTCGCTTCGAACCCTTGTTGCGCCGCCAATGTGATGATCACCGATCTCCATTCGCTTTCGGCGTCTGTTGATCTGGTCAGCGCAATTCGAAACCCGGCTTCGAGCAAGCGGGCGGTGTTTTCTGCCCGCTCGAGAAACCTAAACATCCAATAGAGACCACCTGCAGTTTTTCCCAGCATATCAGTCTTCCAATACCCATGTGTCTTTTGTGCCGCCGCCCTGACTGGAATTGACAACAAGGCTTCCGGCTTTGAGCGCAACTCGGGTCAAGCCACCTGGCGTAATGTCCACGCCGTCCGGCGACACCAGCGCGAAGGGGCGCAGGTCCACGTGGCGCGGTGCCAAGCCCTTTTTTGTGAAGATGGGCACCGTCGAGAGCGACAGCGTCGGCTGCGCGATATAATTATCTGGATGCGCTTTGAGTTTTTCAGCAAATTCAGAAAGCTCGCGCTTGCTGGCCGCCGGGCCGACCAACATGCCATATCCGCCAGAACCGTGCACTTCTTTTACGACCAATTCGGAAAGGTTGCTCAACGTGTATTTCAATGCGTCCGGTTCAGAACAGCGATAGGTCTCCACATTTTTCAAGATGGCCTTTTCGCCGGTATAGAATTCGATAATGTCGGGAATGTAGCTATAAACCGCCTTATCATCTGCAACGCCGGTGCCCGGGGCATTTGCAATGGTGATGTTGCCGGCGCGATAGACATCCATAATGCCGGGCACGCCCAAAGCGGAGTTTGGGTTGAATGTGAGCGGGTCAAGATAGGCGTCATCCACCCGCCTATAGAGCACATCAATGGTCCTGTATCCTTGAGTGGTGCGCATCGCGACATGCCCATCGACAATCCGCAAATCATGGCCTTCAACCAGTTCAACGCCCATCTGGTCAGCCAAAAAGCTGTGTTCGTAATAGGCCGAATTATAAATACCTGGCGTCAGGATCGCTACGGTGGGGCGGCCATCGCAAGATGCAGGCGCACAGGCCTCCAGGGAGCGCCGCAAATTTTTAGGGTAGTTGCTCACATTCTGAACCCTGATTTTGCTGAACAATTCAGGAAACATTTGCAACATGGTTTCGCGGTTTTCCAGCATGTAGCTGACGCCTGACGGGGTGCGGGCGTTATCCTCCAGCACATAAAAATCGTCTTCGCCGGTTCGCACAATGTCTGTGCCCACAATGTGGGTGTAAACATCCCCAGGTGGGCTAAAATCAATCATTTGCGGCAAAAATGCATCATTTTCCGCAATCAGCTTTTTCGGTAGAACCCCGGCCCGCAATATTTCCTGCCGATTATAGATATCGTGCAAAAACGCATTGATGGCGCGCACCCGCTGATCGATGCCCTTTGCGAGCTTCGTCCATTCTGAATTGGAGACGATCCTGGGCACCAAATCAAATGGGATCAGACGTTCTTCAGCATCGGCTTGACCATATACATTGAAGGTTATGCCGGTGCGCTTAAACAGCGCCTCTGCCTGTGCTGATTTTTTTGCGAGACGACGATTGTCCTGCTCAGAAAACCACTCATGATAGGAGCGGTATGTGGATCTGATGCCATCATCGGACATCATTTCACTGAAGTGCTTTTTTTGTGGGCTCATATAGATAGAGTACAGCGTTTGCGTTTCTTTGCAAATAAAGCCCTGTATAATTTAACGAAACCAACATAAAGGCTGCTGCATATAGAAGCTTTTCGACGTGCGCTATCTTACAAATCAGCCCCGATCTATGGAAAGAAGGCGCCGTGGCACGATCGCTCAACGCCGCACTGACTGAGCAGTTGAAGCGACATTTGTCCTTTCCTCGACCGATGCGAAGACGCAGCGTCCCCTGACTTGACCCGACCACATGGCAGGCACTGCATCCCAGACTGTTTCGTGAGCCTCACGCGGACACGATGGATCGCAAACGGCTGATATTGCGGAGAGAACGACTAATTCGCGGACGAAAAGACTTCGCCCCTCACCATTCAAGGTGTCGGAGCATTTCGACGGTTAAAAAAGGAAATGGCGGAGAGAGAGGGATTCGAACCCTCGAGACGGTTACCCGCCTACACGCGTTCCAGGCGTGCGCCTTCGACCACTCGGCCACCTCTCCGACGCGGCAGTTTTCACTGCCAGAACATTTGGTCCAAAGCAAGCGACGCACGCTGCTTTTTTGGAGCGAACCAGGCAAGCTGGTTCTTGGCGCCTTCGACCACTCGGCCACCTCTCCGACGCGACAGTTCTCACTGCCGGAATGTGCTGAACGGGCTTTCGTCGCCGTGGCGATTATGCCGAACAGATTGGGCTGCAATATACTGATCACAATCAAGATCGCAAGTGTTCACGAACATGTTTCTGCCGTTGAATTGAATTAATTTATGTTTATCTTGGGGACAAAGACAAATTGCGGCCAGTTGGCCCAGGTGCAAGGCGGCCAAAATGCGATTGACCATTAGATTTATCGGTACGTTTTTTCTCGCCATCACGCTGTTGCTGGTGGTGATGGATGGCGCGCGCATGTTTGCCAGTTCCAGTTTTGTGTTTACCCCGCTGGGGGAGACATGGTTCAAGATCGACCAAGCTTTGGGCACACTCACGCTGAATACTTTGCAGGCGGTGATCCAGCGCTATGTTCATCCCGTGATCTGGGATCCGATTTTCGTGACCATTTTAGGTGCCCCGGGCTGGCTGGTGTTCGGCATAATCGGCGCTTTATTGCTCTATTTGGGCCGCACCCGGTCTCACAAGCGCTTTATGAATGTGGAAGGATTGTAGACATGTTTATGACCAAACCAAGCCATGTGGTGAGCCAGAGTGAAGCGCTGCCCGGGCGCGAGGACGAATTGCCCACCGCCAGCCATCATTTTGTTAATGGCAATCCGCTGAAAGGCCCCTACCCGGCGGGCAATGAGATGCTCTATGTGGGGATGGGCTGTTTTTGGGGGGCGGAACGGCTGTTCTGGCAGCTGGACGGCGTTTGGGTGACGGCAGTTGGCTATCAGGGCGGACATACGCCAAACCCCACCTATCATGAGACCTGCACCGGCAAGACGGGTCACACAGAAGCCGTGTTGATCAATTTTGACCCCAAGGTGATTACGCTTGAAGAGATCCTGCGCAAGTTCTGGGAAGAACATGATCCGACGCAGGGTATGCGCCAGGGAAATGATCGGGGCACACAATATCGCTCCGCCATTTACACCACCAGCCCGGAACAGCTGGCCGCGGTTGAACGGTCCCGCGATCAGTTCCAAGCCCAACTCGACAAAGCGAATATGGGGCGGATCACGACCGAGATTGCACCAGCGGCCCCTTTTTATTTTGCCGAGGATTATCACCAGCAATATCTGGCGAAAAACCCTGGCGGCTATTGCGGCCTGAAGGGCACCGGCGTCACTTGCGCGGGGGCGTAATGTGCTGACGCGCGATCAATTTGAGGATTTTTGCTTTGCCCTGCCGCACACCACCCATGTGGTGCAATGGGGGGACGCCTCGGTGTTTAAGGTTGGGGGGAAAATCTTTGCCATTTACAGCCGATGGGACAATCTGGACAAGGATGTTGTCAGCTTTAAAGCCAGCGATGACAGTTACCGCATTCTGCCCGAGCAAGAGGGCATTGAGCCCGCAAAATATTTGGCGCGCGCCAAATGGGTGCAGGTGAATGAAGATGCGGGCTGGGACACAGAGACTTTTCACGCCTATATTGAGAACGCCTATAAAATCGTTTTTGCCAAACTGCCCAAAAAGGTGCGCGACAGCCTTTAGTTTGCCGCCTTTGTGGAATCTCATATTGATCAAGCAGGCTTTATCTGCCTTGATAGGCAAAAATGGGGATTTTCATGCGTATTCTTTTATCCGTCGGCTTGTTCTTCGCCATCGCACTTTTGGCAGGGTGTGCCAGCCTGAGCAAAGCGCAATGTGAAACCGGTGACTGGGTGCAGGTAGGCTTTATGGATGGGGCGCTGGGGCAAACTTCATCTCAATTTGCCGAACATCAGAAAGCCTGCTCAGAACATGGCATCAGTGTTGACCGCGCGCAATATATGCAAGGATATCAGCAAGGGCTGCAACGATATTGCACCCCCTCGAAAGCGGCTGAGGTTGGTGTGGCCGGCCGCACTTACCGCAATGTTTGCCAGGGGGAAAAAGGGGTTTCGTTTTTGAGAGTTTATGTGGCGGCCAAGGATGTTTACGCCGCTGACACGGAAATTAAGCGAATCCAGCAAGAAATTGAGCAAATCACCAAACAGATCGCCGATTCCGCAACACCGCAGCCAGAGCGGGATCAGCTGGCCCGCCGCCTGACCTGGCTAAACTCGGATTTGAACGATGCGTTCAAGATACGCAGCCGCGAGGAGCGTGAGTTGCGCGATATACAAGCGCAAGAAGAAGCGCGGCTGGCGCGTCTCTAACCCACTAAAAAAGGGCGACCCGGTGGGTCGCCCTTTATCATTTCGATGCTGTTGCCCGTTACGCGCCAGGCTGCTTCACAATGCGCAGATAGGGCTTAACCTCGTTCCAGCCATCAGGAAACTTTTTCTTCGCCTCTTCATTCGAGAGCGCAGGCACGATGATCACATCCTCACCATCTTGCCAGTTCACCGGCGTTGCCACCTGGTGGTTGGCTGTGAGTTGCAGTGAATCGATCACGCGCAGCACTTCGTTGAAGTTTCGGCCTGTCGAGGCAGGATATTCAATCTTCAGTTTGATTTTTTTGTCCGGCCCGATCACGAAGACGGAACGCACCGTCAAAGTGTTGTCCGCATTGGGGTGGATCATCGCATATTTTTTGGCGACTTCACCATCCGGGTCTGCAATCAGCGGGAAGTTCAGCGCTGTTCCCTGAGTTTCCTCAATATCGCCAGCCCAGGCTTTATGATCTTCAATCGGGTCCACGGAAAGGCCCAACACCTTCACGCCGCGCTTTTCAAATTCCGGCTTCAATTTCGAAGTAAAGCCCAATTCTGTTGTGCAAACTGGCGTAAAGTTCTTTGGGTGCGAGAACAAGACCGCCCAAGACCCATTAATATAGTCATGGAAGTTAATGCGGCCTTCAGTTGTGTCCGCTTCAAAATTCGGGGCTTCATCGCCGATCAGCAATCCCATGTCATATTCCTTTCGGTTTGCCAAAATCTTTAAGTACAATATGGGCTTTTAGCACCCGGTTTGAAATAGGCAAACACCGAATGTTTTTGCGATTTTTGGCGAGGGGTGAAAATCGGATTGCGCAAAGCGGCCTAATGTTGGCTAAAACATTCCGGCGCCAAAAGGCCCGCCATTTTGGGTGTAAAATATAAATACAATTATGGGAAGTGTGGAGAAGGTGAGCGCCACCGGCCATCGGGCCGAAAGCGTGCGCGCAACCACGTAAAGCACCAGCACGACAGCGGAAAGCACCAGAACGGTTACGCTGTTCATTTCGACAAAGTTCATCACACGCGCCAGCATTATTTCACTCCAACGTGAATTAACTTATTTCACTGTTCGCGTCTTTTGTGAATTTCCAATCAAGATCACTGTTGGTATTTGAAACGCATTCGAGCCAATATATCGGTCAAACCTGTCGTGATCTTGTGGGTGGCCGCGCCCAATTGGTGAGTTTTGCTGGCTCAATTCGTTGAGGATTGTCGATCCGCCTGCCCTAAAATGCGCTCAAGCCAGCGCACCACCAGTGTCAGAGAAATGGTCATCACCAGATAAAGGAAGGCCACAACATTGTATGTTTCAAAGAATTTGAACGTTGATGCAGAATAGACTTTGCCCAATTGTGTGATGTCCTGCACTCCGAGTGCGGAAACAAGCGCGCTGTCCTTGATCATGGCGACCAGTTCATTGCCCAAAGGCGGCAGAATCATGCGCAGGGCCTGGGGGGCGACGATAAAGCGAAAAATGTGTTTGCGCTTCAGCCCCAATGCCCGGGCAGCCTCGATTTGCCCGCGATCAACTGCTTCGATCCCCGCCCGAAATATTTCGGCCAAAAAGGCCGAATAAGAGATGGTCAAGGCAATAATCGCGCGCCAGGTAAAGTCAAACATGCGCACGGTCAACTCACCCATCAGCCCGTTTGCCTGCAACGGGCCGGTGGCCCAGTTGAACGCGTCCACAAACCAGGGTGCACCAACAAACGCGATATAGAACAGCAACACCAGCATCGGGATGCCGCGAACGATCTCGATATAAAAGGTGGCGCACTCCCGCACCCAGCGCAAAGGGGATAGCCGCAACACGGCCATCACCAACCCCAAAATGACCGCGAGCGTGAACGCCACTGTGGTCACATAAATGGTGGTGGTCACCCCGCGCATCAGCGCCCAAAAAATGGTCTGATAGCCTTGGTCCGCGATAATGTTCCACATGATCAAAACGGAGATCAAAATGGCGGCCAACAGCCAATAGGGCATTTGAAAGCCGCCTTGAGCGCGGCGATGAGGGGCGTGCATATAAAATTCCGAGGGGATTTGCAGGCGGGGATGACCCCGCCCGTCAGATTATTGGTTGGCTTTGTATTCGTAGAACCATTTTTGGTTCAACGCTTCAAGCGTGCCGTCTTCGCGCATGGATTTGAGCGCAGCATTGATTGGTTCAACGAGGTCAGAGCCCGGCGTGAAGATAAAGCCAAACTGTTCGGTGCCCAGCGCATCGCCGACCACCTTAAAGGCCCCAGGATTGGCCCCGATATATCCTTGCGCGGAGGTGTTATCCATCAGCACGGAATCGACATCGCCGCTCTTCAGCGCCTGAACGCTTGCCCCGAAAGTCTCGAACAGCTTAATGCGCGGATTTGCTTCATCCCCGTCCAACACATCATAAACCGCGACATAGAAGTTTGTTGTGCCAGCCTGAGCGCCAAACAACAGATTTGGGTTGGCAGCAAATTCGGCAGCGCTGGAGAAGCGGTCTTCGTCTGCCCGCACCAACATAAACTGCTCAGACGTCATATAAGGATCTGAAAAGTCGACCTGGGTGGCGCGCTCTTCGGTGATGGTGATGCCATCCATGCCCACATCAAACTGACCATCCCGCACGGCCTGGATCATCGTGTCCCAGCTTGAGAGCTGCCAGTCCACCTCAGCATTCAACCGCGACGCGATTTCGTTAAACGCATCATATTCCCAGCCGATGCCCTGCCCTGTTTTGGGGTCCACAAAATTGAGCGGTGTGTAGGCATTTTCCGTCACCGCTACGATGGTGCGCCCCTGCAAATCAGGCAAATCGTCAGCCAGCACCGGGGCAACAGATGCCAAACCGGCTGCAATTAGTCCGAAAAAGGTTGATTTGATCGACATAGTGTTGGGCCTCCCCCAATATCGTGCTGGTTATCATCAAGGGCAGCTTATGCGGGTTGTTGAGGGTTGAAAAGAGGGGCTTGCGTTAAAAAGCCAAACTATGTTGGGATGGTGCGTGTGTCATATTCTGTCGCTACGACAAGGGGATATGCGCGAAAATCGACCGCCGGGGCAAAAATGAATTGACAAAGTGGCCCGGTCAAGCTCATTGGCATTTCGCCTTTAATTGAGACGAAAACTGTATTCTCCGCTTACGCCAACCAATCTGGAGACACCGAAATTGGAAAAGAATCTGGGCGCCGAGATCTACGGCATCGATCGCTGGGGACATGAAATTTTGAGCGTTTTGCCCAACGGCGACGCTGGCCTGATTGATGTTTTAAACCGCGACGCCACACCGGTAAGCATTCCCTCAATTTTGCAGGATTTGCGGGTACGCGGGATCACCACACCGGTGTTGTTGCGGGTCAATTCTTTTCTGCAGTCCAGTCTTGTTGAACTGAATGAAGGGTTTAAGGCCGCCATCCGCGACTATGACTATCAAGGCGATTATCGCGGGGTGTTTCCGGTTAAGGTCAATCAGCAGGCCGAAGTGGTGCGCCGGATTGTGGAAACCGGTGGGCAATATCACTATGGCCTAGAGGTGGGGTCCAAGCCGGAATTGTTGATTGCCTTGGCGCAAAATCTGTCGCGCGAAGCGCTGCTGATTTGCAATGGCGTAAAAGATGAAGAGTTTATCCGGCTTGCCATCATGTCGCGCAAAATGGGCTTCAACACCATCATCGTGCTGGAAAGCCCGAAAGAGCTGGACCATGTGTTCAAGGTCGCAAAGGATTTGAATGAAAAGCCGGCATTGGGCGTGCGGATCAAACTGACCCACCAGATCAAGGGCTATTGGGCGACCTCTTCGGGGGACCGCTCTAGCTTTGGCATTACTGTTGATAATGTGGTTGACGTGGTAGATCGGCTGAAAGCCGAGGGGATGGAAGATTGCTTGGTGTTGCAACATTCCCACCTGGGCTCGCAAATCCCCGACATCAACGATGTTCGCCGCACCGTGAACGAGGCCTGCCGCTTTTACACCGAGTTGAAATCGCTCGGCCTGCCGCTGCAATATCTTGATCTGGGTGGCGGCCTGGGTATTGATTATACGGGCGAAAAGCAAGCAAACGAAAACTCGATAAACTATGGCCTCGCGGAATATTGCGAAGCGATCGTCGAAACGGTAAAATATGCCATGGATGATGCTGGCGTTGCTCATCCAAACATTGTGACCGAAAGTGGCCGCGGCGTTGTTGCGCTATCGTCCATGTTGCTTTTCGATATTTTGGATGTCACCTTATATGACAGTAAGGTTGAGCCGGAAGTGCGCGAGGACGATCACCATCTGATCAGAGATTTGTTGGGCATCACCTCTTATCTGTCCTCCAAGCGGCTTCAGGAATCGGTGAATGACGCGATCTATTATCGCGATGAAATCCGCGCTTATTTTCGCCGGGGCAATCTCAATATTCGCGCGATGGCGCGGGCGGAAAGCGTGTTTCGTTATTTGGTCTCCAAATTTAAGCAATATGCGGCCGAAATCGAGATTCCGCCGCAATTGGAAGAGCAGTTGGACGGATTTGCTGATATTTATCACGGCAATTTCTCGCTGTTTCAAAGCTTGCCAGATGTGTGGGCCATCGACCAATTGCATCCCGTGATGCCCGTGCAACGCCTGAATGAAGTGCCCGAAAGGCGGGCCGTATTGTCCGATATTACGTGCGATTCTGACGGCAAGGTGGACAAATTTGTGCTGGCCGACGGGGTGTCCAACACATTGCCCGTGCATGAGATCACCGATGAGGAAGATTACTATATCGGGGTTTTCTTTGTGGGGGCCTATCAGGAAACGCTAGGCGATTTGCACAATCTGTTTGGCGATACCAATGTGGTCACGATTTCGCTGAAAGAGAATGGCGATTTTGACTTGCTGCATGAGGTGGAAGGGGACACCATTGCCGAAGTGCTGAATGCCGTGGAATATGAAGCGTCGGCCTGTTTGGCCGCGTTCCGGCAGCGGGCAGATGAGGCGGTGAGCCAGAAAGAAATGACAATTTCAGAGCGGCGCGAACTGATTGCCGCTTACAAGGATAGCCTTGCGGGCTATACCTATTTTGAATCTTAGGCGTTAAAACAAAGGATTAAATTGATGGGGAATGTACTTGTCATTGGCGCCGGGGGCGTCGGATCCGTCGGTGTGCACAAAATGGCGATGAACGCCGACATTTTCAGCAAAATCACGCTGGCCAGCCGTCGTAAATTTAAGTGCGATGAGATCGCCAAGTCCGTGAAAGAGCGTACCGGGGTGGAAATTGCCACCGCCGAGCTAGACGCCATGGATGTGGACGCCACGGCTGCGCTGATCAAAGAGACCGGCGCAGAGCTGGTGGTCAATCTGGCCCTGCCGTATCAGGATTTGGCCATTATGGATGCGTGTTTGAAGGCCGGCGTCAACTATCTCGACACCGCCAACTATGAGCCCGAAGATGAGGCCAAATTTGAATATAAGTGGCAGTGGGCCTATCAGGACAAGTTCAAAGAAGCTGGCCTGACTGCGATTTTGGGCTCTGGTTTTGACCCCGGCGTCACCTCTGCTTATGCCACATGGCTCAAGAAGCATAAGCTTAACACGATCGACTATATCGACATTCTGGATTGTAATGGCGGCGACAATGGCAAGCCGTTTGCCACCAACTTCAACCCGGAAATCAATATTCGTGAAGTGACCGCACCGGCGCGGCACTGGGAAAATGGCGACTGGGTGGAAAGCCCGGCCATGACCACCAAATATAAGTTCGACTTCCCTGCCGTAGGCGAAAAGAACATGTATTTGATGTATCATGAGGAGCTGGAAAGCCTGAAGACGCACTTCCCTGAAATTAAGCGTGCCCGCTTCTGGATGACCTTTGGCGATGCCTATATCAACCACGTCACCGTGCTGCAAAATGTGGGCATGACCAGCATTGAGCCAGTGATGCATGAGGGCAAAGAGATCATTCCGCTGCAGTTCCTGAAATCCGTCTTGCCTGACCCGAGCGATCTAGGCGAATTGACCAAGGGCAAAACCTGCATTGGTGACATTGCTACCGGGGAATCTAAGGATAGCGCGGGCCAAAAGACCTATTACATCTATAATATTTGCGACCATGAAGAATGTTATGACGAAGTCGGGTCGCAGGCGGTGGCCTATACAACAGGTGTGCCCGCGATGATTGGTGCAGCGCAAGTGCTCAAAGGCAATTGGGCCGAGCCTGGTGTTTGGAATATGGAGCAGCTTGATCCAGATGATTTCATGGACATGCTCAATCTGAACGGCCTGCCCTGGGAAGTGCATGAGCTGGACGCACCTGCCAATTTCTAGTTTTTTGAGGGGCGGGTGACCGCCCCTTTAATTTGCCGGCGTTGATACCTATATAAGACATACGTAATATACCGCATTGTTGATGTGGTTATTCTCCAGCGTCAGGAGTTGGCGCATTAGGTTGATAATGTCAGGAGATCGGCATGATGAATTGGAATGACATGGGCTCAGGCATGGGTTTCGGTATGGGATTTGGCTGGCTGTTCGGCCTACTGATCCTTGTTCTTGTGGTGCTCGCCATCGCGGCACTTATCAAATATCTGCGGAATTAACAGAAAGGCTCTAAAGATGACTTATACAATCAACCGCCTTATCGCCGACACGAATATTGATGATGTTGATGCGCGCGCCAGAGACGCCCTCGCAGATCTGGGCTTTGGCGTATTGACCGAGATTGACGTCAAGGCGACCATGAAGAAAAAGCTCGATAAGGACATGCCATCCTATCGCATCCTGGGGGCGTGCAATCCCCAAATGGCATATGAAGCGATCGGGCTCGAACCCCGTGTGGGGGCGATGTTGCCCTGCAATGTGATCTTGCGCGAAGTTGAAGGCGGCATTGAAGTGAGTGCCATCGATCCAGTGGCCTCCATGCAGGCCATCGACAATAGCGAATTGAAGGATGTTGCCGGGCAAGTCAGGGACATGCTGGCGAAAGCCGTCGAAAACATCTAACAGTAATCGGGTCGCCGCCATATCATTTATGGCGACGCGCCCCCTATATCTAAATACTGACTTGTCTATTGCGGAGCTTTGATCAATGGCTGAAATGATGCAAACCCAAGCCGGGGATGCCGGGGCCTTTAAGTCCTTTGATCTAAACCGCGTGCCGACGCCCTGTTTTGTGGTCGATGCGCAAGCCATTGAACGCAATCTCAAAGTGCTTGCAGATGTGAAGGCGCGATCTGGCGCGCATGTGCTTTCTGCGCTCAAGGCCTTTTCCATGTTTGAAGTGGCGCCTTTGATATCGCGCTATCTCGATGGCGTGTGCGCCTCCGGCTTGTACGAGGCGAAGCTCGGGCGGGAAGAATATCAGGGCGATGTCGCCACGTTCTGCGCAGGCTATAAGGACCATGAGATTGACGAGATCATCGCCCTTTCAGATCATATGATTTTCAATAGCCCTAGCCAGAAGGCGCGTTTTCTGGCCAAATGCCAGGCCGCCAAGGTGAGCGTGGGGCTACGCATCAACCCCCTTCATTCTGAAGGCGAAATTCCCAAATATGATCCGTGTGCTCCCTGCTCTCGGCTGGGCACCCCCATCAATCAGTTGGACGATGACGTGCTGGATGGCGTTGATGGATTGCATATGCATACGCTATGTGAGCAAGGCTTTGAGCCATTGGCCCGCACCTGGGCGGCGATTGAGCAAAAGCTTGCCCCCTATCTGCCCAATTTGAAATGGCTGAATTTCGGCGGCGGGCATCACATTACCCGTGCCGATTATGACCGCGAAGGTCTTATCGCGTTTATCAAAAACATCCGCGAGAAATATCAAGTGGATGTTTATTTGGAGCCCGGCGAGGCTGTGGCACTGGATGCGGGCATTTTGGTGGGCGAGATTCTGGATCTGCCGCAAAATGTGATGGATTTGGCGATCACCGACATTTCCGCCACCTGCCACATGCCGGATGTGATCGAGGCACCCTATCGCCCTGCCCTGATGGGCGAAGCGGAAAGTGGCCACACTTATAGACTTGGCGGCCCCTCCTGCCTCGCCGGCGATGTGATTGGCGATTACACTTGGAGCGCACCTTTGCAGGTGGGCGATCGCTTCGCCTTTTTGGATCAGGCGCATTATTCTATGGTCAAAACCAACACGTTTAACGGCGTGCCCCTGCCTTCGATTGCGCTTTGGGACAGCGAAACCAATGAGCTGAAGATGGTGCGCGAATTTTCCTATGATGATTTTAAAAACCGGTTGAGCTGAGGCGGTATGAGCATTTTTCTGGACAGTGAATTGAGCGCGCAGGAGCGCCAGCGGGAAGCGGCCAAATTTGTGGTGATCCCCATGCCGCTTGAACGCACCGTTTCTTATGGCGCGGGCACAGAGGCTGGCCCGGGCGCGATCATTGAAGCGTCCAACGAGTTGGAGCGCATTTGCATTGACCGTGAACCGGCGCTAGATGGCATATGCACTGAACCTGCCGTTGCTTGCGATGGGCCATTGCCAGAGGTCATGGAACGGTTGGCAGCGCGCACGGCCTTGGCGGTGGAAGAAGGCAAAATCCCGGTGACCTTGGGTGGCGAACACTCACTCACTTATGGCGCGGTGACCGGCGTGTCACGCGCGCTTGGGCGCAAGGTTGGGATTGTACAAATTGATGCCCATGCCGATTTACGCATCGCCTATCAGAGCGAGAAACACTCGCACGCCTCTGTAATGCATCTTTTATGCGAAGATGGCCATCAGCTCGCGCAGTATGGCGTGCGGGCACTGTGCCAGCAAGAAATTGAGTCGCGCGAAAAATATGGCGTGACGTTCATTGATGCCGAAGAATTGGTGATGGAGAATATCACCAGCGCCGTGCTTCCAAATGATTTCCCAGAGGAGCTTTATATCAGCTTTGATGTGGATGGGTTGGACCCCTCCATCATGCCCGCCACCGGCACCCCGGTGCCCGGCGGGTTGGGCTATTATCAATCACTCTCCATCATCGCGTCCCTTTTGCGAGGGCGCAAAATTGTCGGCATGGATATTGTGGAGCTGGCCCCCGATGACCGCAGTCAGGCCTGGGACTTCACTGCGGCGCAGATTGCCTATCGATTGATGGCATTGGTTTAGGGGCTGATCCATCGCAGGGCTGTGGTGGTCACTTAGAGCTATTGCCCCCCACACACCCGGTACACCCCGGACTTGATCCGGGGTCCATGCAGCGTTGGTGACGTTACGGAAAATGCCGCTGCTTTGTGCCTCACATAGCCGCTACATGGATTACCGGGTCAAGCCCGGTAATGACGGTAGGTGGTGGAGCTAAACCTGCGTCCTCACCGCCCCTTGTCATCTCGGCACCCCGTCGTCTGCTGCGGTGTCGCTCCTTGCGCTCACGCCGCGCGGTTGGCCCGGCACCCCCGCCATCTTTCTCGCGGCCGTCGCTCACTGCGTTCGCTACCCCGGCACTCCGCCATCTTTCTCGCCGCCGTCGCTCACTGCGCTCACTACCCCGGCACCCCCGCCAATTGGTACCAGACGCCAGTGTTTGACGTGCCCTGTTATCCCCCACCGTCGTCACCCCAAGACTTGATCTTGGGGTCCATTTCACGTTGGCAAAGCTGTAGGGTGATAAAAATATAGGTGCTGCGCCGCGGCCCGCAAATGGATTGCAAGATCAAGTCTTGCAATGACGGTGGGGCTGGGTTGAGCTGAGAATAGCCTTCAGGCTGGTCATGCGGCGGTGTCGTCGTCTCGGTCCCATTTCTTTAAGCGCCGCCATCGTTTGCTGCGCTCACCCCTTTGTGCTCGCGCCACGGGGCTGGACCGGCACCCCCAGCATCTTACGCGCCGCCGTCGCTCGCTGCGCTCACTACCCCAGCATCCCCGCCGCTTTTCCCGCCGCCGTCGTTCGCTGGGCTCACTACCCCGGCACCCCCGCCGCTTTTCTCGCCGCCGTCGTTCGCGGTGCTCACTACCCCGGCATCCCCACCGCTTTTCTCGCCGCCGTCGTTCGCGGTGCTCACTACCCCGGCATCCCCGCCATATTGCCAATTGGCAAATTTTGCACTATATTTGCCATAAGGAGATATAGTATGCTCAATGAAGTGCCGCGCACACCGGCGCGACCGGACCATAAAGAGATCAGCCAAGATGAGGCCGCGGCGATGGCGCGGGCTACGGTGAATTTGTTTCGGCGTTGGGGGTTAAGCGATACGCAAGCGCGCCAGCTTTTGGGCGGCATGGCACCGCGGACCTGGGCGCGCTGGAAAAAGGGTGATATGGGGCGCATTGATCGGGATTTGGCCATGCGCATGTCCATTTTGATGGGGGTGCATAAAGGGCTGCGCTATATGTTCTCTGATCCGCATCGTGGCTATCAATGGGTCAAAAAGCCCAACACCGCCTTTGCCGGACAATCGGCGCTGGATGTGATGCTCGGCGGCTCTATTTTTGATCTGGCCCGCGTGCGCGATTATCTGGACGCGGAGCGCGGTGGCGCGTGAAGATTGATGACATTCCAACCCGGCAGATCACTTGGGCCCGCACCTTTCGTCTAATCCGTTCCATCTATCCGCCGATTGATTTGTTTGAAGATATTGCCGATCCGGCCGATTGGGAGGCGCTGGCCTCGGCGGAAGCCAAAAGTAATCCGCGCGTGGTAGACCAAATCGGCAATCTTGCGCTGGTGCCGCCCGAGCGCCGCGTCAATGGTGTTGGCGCCAGCTATCTGATGGCCCCCTTCACCCATGTTTCGAAAGACCGTCCGGGGCGGTTTACCGATGGCAGCTATGGTGTTTATAGCGCTGGCGATAGAGAAGAGGTTGCCCTCTATGAAGTGGCTTATCACCATGGGCGCTTTATGGCCGCCACCGATGAAGCGCCCGGTTGGACCTCACAATTCAGGATGCTGGTGGGCGGCCTTGATCAACTGCTGCACGATCTTAGCGAAGTTGAAGAAGCGCTGCGGCCGCATGATTGGACGCATAGCCAGAAAATTGGTGCGAAATTGCGTGCGGCGGGCAGCAATGGAGTGACCTATCCCAGCGTGAGGTCGCCGGTGGGTCGTTGTGTCGGGGTTTTCTGGCCGGACCTGTTGCCTATTCCGCATCAGGCCGATCATTTCGACCTGCACTGGAATGGCGCCGATGTGGACAAAGTGCGTAATTGCAATAGCGGGCAAATATTTGCACTCTAGTGTTTAGTTTGAAGCGGAGTTTATCCCGATGCCGATGCCGCAAGAATATCAACGGGCCACCATCATTTACGATCAGCTTCTGACCGAGCTTTGCGAGGAGTTGCATCTGGCAACCCGTAATCAGGCCTATACGTTGCTTCAATCGGTGCTGCTGGTGTTTCGCCGTCGTCTCACCGCACCGCAGGTGTTGCTGTTTGCAGCAGTCTTACCGCCGATGGTTCGGGCCATTTTTGTGGCCGGCTGGCATGAGGCAGAATATGTACCTTTATTCAGCACCGGCGACGACTTGATCGAGGAGGTCAAGGATTTGCGCCGGGCCCATAATTTTGCTGATGAGCATGCGATCATCGGCGTCACGCGTGTCCTGCGCCGCTATTTGGACGACCAACAGCTTGATGCCGTTCTCGCCGATATTTCGCACGAGGCTGCCGATTATTGGCAAAAGGGCAATGTCAGTCTTTGCGCCGAAACGCCAGATATTCGCGCAGGCCGGTGACAAAATAATACAGCGCCACAGCGAACCCGAGCAAGACCGAATAGTAGGTCACGCTGCCCTGTTCGGCTGCGTCGGGGCCAATCACAAAGGTCAGCGCAATCAGCGCGACGAGGACCGCGCCGACAATTTTGCCCATGCCGGGATCATTCAAATTCACTAGCCGTCTCCCATTTTGAGGGCCTTGATGAAGGCCTCTTGCGGAATCTCGACTTTGCCAAACTGGCGCATTTTCTTCTTACCGGCCTTTTGCTTGTCCAACAGCTTCCGCTTCCGGCTAGCATCGCCACCATAACATTTTGCCGTCACGTCCTTGCGTAGCGCCGAAATGGTTTCGCGGGCGATCACCTTACCGCCAATTGCGGCCTGAATCGGGATTTTAAACAAATGCTGCGGGATCAGCTCCTTGAGCTTTTCGCACATGACACGTCCACGAGCTTCAGCGGCAGAACGGTGCACCAACATAGAAAGCGCATCCACCGGCTCCCCATTGACCATGATGGACATTTTGACCAGATCGCCGGCGCGATAGTCGGACAACTGATAGTCAAAGCTGGCATAGCCTTTGGAAATGGATTTGAGGCGATCATAAAAGTCAAACACCACCTCGTTGAGCGGCAGATCATATTGCACCATGGCGCGGCTGCCCACATAGGAGAGATCAACCTGAATGCCACGGCGATCCTGACAGAGCTTCAAAATGCCCCCCAGATATTCATCCGGCGTCAGAATATTGGCGCGGATCCACGGTTCGCGCACTTCCTTGATTTTCATCACATCGGGCATATCCGCCGGGTTGTGCAATTGCTCCATCTCGCCATTGGACATTTCCAGCTCATAGACCACGCTCGGCGCGGTGGCGATCAGATCAAGGTCAAATTCGCGGCTCAACCGCTCCTGAATGATTTCCAGGTGCAACAGCCCCAAAAAACCGCAGCGGAAACCAAAGCCGAGCGCGGCAGAGGTTTCCATTTCATAAGAGAAGCTGGCATCGTTCAAGCGCAGCTTGCCCATGGCAGCGCGCAGATCTTCAAAGTCGTTGGCGTCGACAGGGAACAGACCACAGAACACCACAGGCTGCGCCGGGCGGAACCCGCTCAGAGCTTTTTCACATGGCTTTTTCGCGTCTGTGATGGTGTCACCCACATTGGTGTCGGCCACTTCTTTGATCGAGGCGGTGATGAAGCCGATTTCACCCGGACCCAGCTCGCCCGTTTCGATCAGCTTGGGCGTGAACACGCCCACCCGGTCAAGATCGTAGATCGCGCCGGTATTCATCATCTTGACCTTTTGGCCCTTTTTGATTTTTCCATCGATCACGCGGATCAGCACGACAACGCCCAAATAGGAGTCATACCAGCTATCCACCAACATGGCCTTGAGTGGGGCATCCACATTGCCTACCGGTGGCGGCAGGCGATCCACAATCGCATCCAGTACCGTTTCCACCCCGAGGCCGGTTTTGGCAGAAATTTCCAGCGCATCAGAAGCGTCCAGACCAATGACATCTTCGATCTGTTGTTTGACCCGCTCCACATCGGCCGCTGGCAAATCAACCTTGTTGAGCACCGGTACAATTTCGTGGTCCACCTCGATGGCCTGATAGACATTGGCCAGGGTTTGCGCCTCAACGCCCTGCGATGCGTCTACAACCAGCAAGGAGCCTTCACACGCGGCCAGCGAGCGGTTCACCTCATAGGCAAAGTCAACGTGGCCTGGCGTGTCAATCAGGTTCAAAATGTAGGTCTCGCCATCCTTACCTTCATATTTCAACCGCACGGTCTGAGCTTTAATGGTGATCCCGCGCTCACGCTCAATATCCATGCTGTCCAGCACTTGCTGCTGCATTTCACGCTCGGTCAAGCCGCCTGTGAGTTGAATCAGGCGGTCCGCCAAGGTGGATTTACCGTGGTCGATATGGGCAACGATGGAGAAATTGCGAATGTTTTTAAGCTCTGTCATGGTGCAGGTGATTACCAGCTTTCTTTTCACAAGAAAAGAGAAATTGGCGCACATCTAAAAAAAGCCAAAACGCCCGGCAGGCGGCGAATTGGTCCGCCCATCCGGTCCGCGTCTGAATACTTGACCTTCCCCCTGCTGGAAGGGGTAGATAACCCTCACGGAGTACAATCTAAAGGTGTCGCATGCGCAAGGTGGTTTTGGGGTTTATTTTGGTCGCTTTAGCAGCAGCCGGTGGCTGGCAGATATACCTAAATATGCAACCTGCCCCGCTTCCATCGACACCTGCAGAAAAGCCAGCACCACCCGAAGGCTTTGTGTTGCCCACGCTTAGTGTAACGGCAGAACTAGGTGAACGGTCTTTTGACGAGAATTGCATTGCGTGTCACGGCGCTTATGGGCTAGGCACCGAGAATGGTCCACCCCTGGTGCACAGAATTTATGAACCAAATCATCATGGTGACATTGCTTTCTTGATGGCGGTGCGCAATGGTGTGCAGGCTCATCATTGGACTTATGGCAACATGCCGTCCATTGACGGCCTGTCCGAACAAGAAGTCGCCAATATTGTGACCTATGTTCGCGCGTTGCAAAAAGCGAATAATATCTTTTAGCCTACGGAGCCTCCCTGTATGAATGCTAAATCACCCTTTCCCCGCGCGTTTTTCCTAATGCTTGCCCTTGTCGCCTCAGTGCCTTTGGTGTTTGCCCATAGCGGGGCTATGGGCCCGACAAAGGAGCGCATGGATGCAATGGGCGAAACCAAAGCACACCTCAAATCGCTACGCGCGGCCACAACCGGCAACGAGGTTGATGCGGCGGCGGCGCAAAAAGCGTTGGACGAACTCAACGCCTTTGCTGAAGAGTTGCCAGCCCTTTTCGACGAGCGACACTTGCCAGATGTAAGCGAAGCGCGGGCTAAAATCTGGGACCAGCCGGAACAATTTGAAGATGAAATCCGTTTCTTTAGTCAGAAACTGGAAGAAGCGCGCGCCCAACTGGATGAGGACCCCGCTCAAGTGCTGCGCACGGTGGCGGCGGGTTGCGGCTCGTGCCATGACGATTTTCGCCGAAACAAAAAATCAGAATAACCTTGAGGCATTGAATAGGAGGGAAGATAATTTTCAAAAAATCCCTCCTCTTTACGCTTCTGTTGTTTGCCATTGCGACCGCAGCACTTGCTCAACCTGAACCGCCCAAGCGACCGCAAGAGCTCGTGACTGCGCAAAGTCAAGGGCTGCAGCCCGGCAGCCCTCTTTATCAAGTTGCTTGTCCGGCACTATTGAGTGATCGGATTGACGCTGAAATCCTGCCGCCCATTGAGGATGCGGGATGCGGCACCCAATCTCCCTATCAACTCAACGCCATCGAGATTGACGGACGCAATATTCGCTTGGCGACGCCTGTGACTATCAATTGCGCCATGGGCACCGCGTTCATTGGCTGGGTTAAGCGCGTTGATCATCTCAGCCGCACCATCCATGGTGCTGGACTAAAACAGCTGAATACGGGCACCAGCTATGTTTGCCGTCGTCGCAACAATGCCGACACAGGCAAAATTTCAGAACATGGATTTGCCAATGCGATCGACTTGACCGGATTTGTTCTAACAAATGGCGCGACGGTGAAATTGCCTGATGCATGGACGGCTGAGGATGAAGACCAAAAGCTTATCCGACAAAGCCATAAGCTTGGTTGCGACATTTTTACGACCGTGCTCGGCCCCGAAGCCAATGCAGCGCATAAGGATCATTTACATCTGGATCTGGGCTGCCACGGTGCCCGCTGCCGATACAAAATTTGCGATTGATTGTCGCCACGCCGGATTTATTTCAGCCGTGTGTTGTTCTTGCCAAATATCAGGTCTAGATTGATATCATCTGGCTGTTTTAATTTGGGATTTAAGTCATGTTAAATCGCGTTCTGGGCGGCAATCGTCGCCGTTTTGACGACCTTTCTGAAGCTGAAATTCTGGCGCTGGCGATCTCCGCGGAAGAAGATGATGCGCGCATCTATGCCGCCTATGCCGAGATGCTGCGGAATGAGTTTCCCGCATCGGCCAAAGTGTTTGACGGCATGGTTGACGAAGAAAATGAGCATCGCGGCATGCTGATCGACATGTTCAAGAAAAAATTTGGCGACAACATCCCGCTGGTGCGTCGAGAGCATGTGAAAGGGTTTTTGGAGCGCAAGCCTCTTTGGCTGATGAAGAATTTGCCGCTGGAAACCATCCGCCAACAAGCTTGGGAAATGGAAGAGGCGGCGCAGAACTTTTATCTCGAAGCCCTAAAGCGCACCAAAGACGCTAATATCCGCAAATTGCTGGGCGATCTGGCGCTGGCCGAGCAGCACCATAAGAATGCCGCCAATGATCTGAGCGATGAACATTTAGGCGAAGCGGCGCTTGAAGAAGAGGACAAGCAAAAGCACCGCAAATTTGTGCTGACCTATGTACAGCCCGGTCTGGCGGGGCTGATGGATGGCTCGGTTTCCACGCTGGCGCCGATCTTTGCGGCGGCCTTTGCCACCCATTCGACCTGGGAGACCTTTCTGGTGGGCCTTGCCGCCTCTATCGGTGCGGGCATCTCCATGGGGTTCACCGAGGCCGCTTCTGACGATGGTAAGCTGACCGGGCGAGGTTCGCCCATCAAGCGCGGTTTTGCCTCCGGCATCATGACCACCCTAGGCGGGCTGGGACACGCCCTGCCCTATCTGATCCCGGATTTCTGGACAGCCACCGTTACCGCCATTTGCGTGGTGTTTGTGGAATTGTGGGCCATCGCCTACATTCAAAACCGTTATATGGATACGCCATTCTGGCGCGCCGTGATGCAGGTGGTGTTTGGTGGCTCATTGGTCTTTGCAGCTGGCATCTTGATTGGCAACGCGTAAATGGCAGGCACGAAAAAGGTCGATATGATCTATAGACCCGAATTTTTACCCGCAACATTCGTTGAGCGGGACCATGTGCGCCTCGCTTATGGTGATGTGGGACCAAAGGACGGACCGGGGGTCTTTCTGGTGCACGGGCTTGCGGCTTCGGGCATGCAGTTTACCGCTGATGCCCACTATTTTGCCGATCTCGGCTATCGCGTGATTGTGCCCGATTTGCGCGGGCACGGTCGTTCCGGCAAACCGGCGCAGACGGATCTTGACGCTTTTTCCATTGCGGAGCTGTCAAATGACATTCTGGCCGTTGCTGATCATGTCGGCGCCCAACACTTCCATTATGTGGGCAACTCCCTCGGCGGCATCATTGCGCTTTGGGCGCTGGCTGATCATGGCCCACGCTTCCGCAGCTTTGCCAGCTTTGGCACCACTTATTCGCTGACCACACCCAAAGCCGGTGTTGGGGTATTGAAGTGGATTTATAAAGTCATGGGGCCCAATTTGATTGGCAAAATTGGTGCCATTGGCACCACCAAAAACAAACAAGCCCGGCCGTTGGTTGAAGCGATGCTGCGGTCGATCGATGTTGACGTCGTCACCAAAATTGTCGGTCATGTGGGGGACTACGACCTGATTGATCGCGCTGTGAAGTATGACGGTCCCATTCTGATGCTAAAATGTGGCCAGGATAAATCAGTGAATGCAGCCCTGTCTGCCACCCTAGCCCAAATGCAACCGCGCGAAAATTTTACACTCATTGACGTACCGAATGGCGGCCATTGTGCCAATCTGGATGCCACGGATGAGGTGCGGCAGCATTTGCTCAATTTCTGGCAACGTGTGGAACACGATCGAACACCATTGGCAGCACGGTCATAATTGTTTCGTCCAACTGTCACAAATATGCGCTTTTAGCCCCATAAGTGGTGGCCGGGAAAAGCGCCGCTTGCGCACGTCGATAGGCCTTTATGCGTCAAGCATACAGGAAGTGTCGCCGTCGTTTTGCATGTGTGGTTCCTCCCTTGACCGTCATGCGGGGTCGGGTGCTAGTGCACCCGACCTTTTTGTTTGTGCCAGCCAATTTGCGCTACCACCGCCATGGCGATGAACAGAACCCATTGGGGCATGGGCCGCAAGGATTGCAGGTAATAGATGCCCGCGACGATAAAGATCAAAGCGATGCCGGCATAAACGACATTGATAAACAGCACCATATCCCTGGCGCGCTCGCCCCGCTTCGCTGCCAGAAGCAACGCCAGACCGACCACGATCAACAACAGGCTCACCTGGTTCCAGATCACATCCAAAATTGCAAAAAGCACATCAGGCATTTCGATTTTTGACAAAGGCAACATGATCTCCGGCGTACCTGCAAAGATGTGGATTGCGGCCACCGCAAGCGACATAAGGCCCGCCGCGGTCCACCAGATATTGAGTTCATTTTTCATAATTATCCCTTTCCATACGGCGCCGTATGTATTGCATTTATTCATCAAACGCCATACGGATGCGTATGTTCGGGCGCATTTGTCGCAGATTTGCGACAAGCTGACCGTGTAAGGATTAGATATGGCAAACCAGGAAAAACCAAAACGCAAGCAACTCTCCGCTCAGGATTGGCTGTTGGCCGCTATCGTGGCCATGGCGCAGGGCGGGGTGGACAATGTCAAGGTAGAACGGCTGGCCAAACAATTGGGCACCAGCAAAGGGTCATTCTATTGGCATTTTAAAGACCGCAAGGATTTGCTGGATCAATTGATCCGCTATTGGGTTGAACAGGGCACCAACGCTGTGATGGCCGCCAATGAAGCTGCAGGCAACAGCCCGCAAGCCAAGTTGCACAGCCTGCTTCAAGTTGCGCTTGATGAGCCGGTGGGCACCTTAAGCTCGGCGCAAGGGGAAATGGCCATCCGCGGGTGGGCCATGATTGATCCGCATATCCGTGAAATTGTCAGCCAGACCGAGCAAACGCGCATTCAATATGTCTCCACGCTGTTGCAAGCGGCTGGACTGAATGCGGCTGAGGCGCACCGGGGTGCCGAGCAGCTTTATTTGCTGCTGCTCGGTTTTTTTGCCAGGGCCAGCTATGCCCCGGACACAGCTGATTCCGCACGGCAAGCCGTGCTCGACCATCTCACTGCGACCATGAATATGGCTGCGAAATAGCGCTTTTGGCACAGGAACGCCGCTAGGACTTTTGTTCTTCGGCGATGTTTTTCTGTGTCCCGGCATAGGTGATGCCTCGTAGAACCCACTCGAACGGCCCCAGTTTAAATCTAGCCCGCCAAAGGGTAAGCGCAATGATCAATACAAGCGTGACCGCAATCGCGATGAGTGTGGCGGTGAGTGGATCGACTTGTGACCAGAGGCCCAAACCATAACTCGAAAAGATCGTCGACAAGACTATGGACTGCCCCAGATAGACACTCAGGCTGGAGCTACCGGCAGTCAATAACCGCGTCATGATCGGGCCCGGTCGTGTGGATAGCGCTGCAATCAGTCCGAGATAACCAATGGTGGAGATTGGTGCCGCGAAAATAGTGAGGATCATACCAATATCTTCCGGGCCCCATTGCCATAGGCCAGCCCCAAGAAGACTAAGCCCCACACCAGGGATCAGGCAAAAACGGCGGGCGCGTTGCCATAGCGGATGGTCAGCCTTGTCGATCATGCCAGACTTAACTGCCGCCAAACCAAGGCAGAACCAGCCCAGGGCCGACGTGCCTTGTGCCACGAGCACAATAGGCAGAGTGATGGCAAAACCAATGACACGAAAGATAACAGCGTCGATAAAACCACCTTCGGTCATGATTTGGCGTTCCAACAGCACAATATCGGCAGGCGTTTCAGGGGTGGCCAAAAATGCGGGAACTGCCAAGAACAGTTGAAGCACCAAAAGGATCACGCCGGTCTTCACCAAGCGACGCACCGACCAGTCTTTAAAAAGATAAAGAATAGAGCCAGTGATGGCATACACCACTAGAATATCTCCGGGGAATAACAGGCAACCATGCAGCACGCCGAGCAAGAGCAATCCGAGCATGCGGTTTCGATAAATATGGCCAAATGACAGATGGCGACGAGCCGCTGACTGCAATAAAAATCCTAGCCCCACCCCGAACATAAAGGAAAAAAGACTATAGGATTTCAATAGCGCCAGCCCATTGACCAGCCAAAGTGTTACGGCATCGGTTGTCGCAATATCCTCGGGCAGGGCAAAACCGTCCAACACCGAAAATGCAATGAACTGGACATTGACAATCACAATTCCGAACAAGGCGAAAAGCCGCAGATAGTCTGGCATTAAGGCACGGTCAGGTCGGGTCATCTATAATGGCCTTTCTTGGTAAGTTGCGCACCGATTGTCACAGCAATAGGTGGGCAGGACAAGCGCCAATCTTAGACGGGTATCTGCCCGCATAACTGGCGATTTAATATGAATGTTTTTGTTAAAGGTGATGTTGGCCATTGGCCGCTGGTCAAGATGCTTATCTATGGGGGGACAAAAAGTGCTTTAACTGTTTTTCCCACCGCAAATAGGCCCCAACAATGACAAGCAGAAGGGCCAACAAAACAGAGGGGAATAACGTTCCGTCTTCAAACAACAGCATGTTCAAACGGCGGCCGGGCAGCAACGCAAGCATGAACGGTACGCCAAGCGCGCCCCAATACATGGACAACATTGCCTCGCGATGGGCCTGCACCTTTTTCGCGCGGATATCGCGGATGCCGGTCCAAAGGCCCATAATCGCGAAGGATATAATCAAATGGATCGGGCTAAACGGGCCAATCCACTCAAACCCGTGGATGAAGAAGGCACTGAAGATCACAATCGACATACTGCTGACCCAGCTCCAGCCCATAATCTTGTGGGCACGTGAGCCTTTTTTTGCATAGAGCATATAGCCACCCAACCCGATGCAATAAAGCGCGGCAATGATATGGATGATTACCGGCAAGGGTGCCGTTGCCAAAATTTCAGTGTTCATCGAATGCCTCAGTATCCAATTGCAATGGTGCGGCCGATTGCGCCGCTGTCTTGTGTGCGATAAAGGAGAACACTAAGTTCAGTCACAATGCGGATTTCGCAAAAATGGGAGAGTGCTTCGTGAACGAAGGTCCTTTGCAATTGACGCTTCGCGAAATGCGCGAGATGTTTGGCTCCGGCCGCGTCTGGGCTGGCATCGTCACAGTGGCTGTCATTGTGGGACTGATCGGGCCATTTCAGACCTTCTCACATTTTTCCACGGGGCCCCGCCTTGGCTATTGGCTGACAACGGTGGCGATCACCTATACCGGCGGAGTCTTCGCGGGCAGTTTGGTGATCAACGCTTTCGAATATTATTTCAAAACCACGAATGCGGTGTTGCATGTGATGGTGGCGGGCCTTGGGGCGGGCACTGCAGTGGCGATCTTGATTGTCCTGATCAATGGTATCGCGCTGGGCGATTGGGAGATTCCCGGCTTCCAATCCTTTATGGTCTGGGTCTATTGCGTCGCCATTTCCATTTGCATCTCCACCCTGCACTATTTGTTTGATCGCCCCAAGAGCGAGGTGATCAACCCGCCAAAACAAGTGCCTTTAATGGCGCGGCTGAACGTGAAAAATAGGGGACAGCTCTATTATTTGTCGATGCAGGACCACTATGTGAACATTGTCACCAGCAATGGGGCGGAGCTGATCTTGCTGCGGCTGGCGGATGCGATCAAAGAGACGGACGGGGTGCGGGGGGTGAAAATCCACCGCTCCCATTGGGTTGCGCTTGATGCGGTTGCCGAAACCCGCAGGAAAGGCAGCGGCATGGTCGCCGTGATGAAGGACGGTGCGGAACTGCCGATCAGCCGCGGGCAAACGGAGGCGGCACGCGCCGCCGGCCTGTTGCCGATCGCACCGGCCTGATTCAGCTTAGGCCTGTTTTTGCTTCTCTTCCATTTTGCGGTTCAACTCGCGCTGCTCTTTGCGCAATTGCTTCATGCGCTCTTTGTTTTTGCGGGCAAACTCTTCGGCCTCATCGCCAATGTGGGCCTGGCCCCGTTCAGCAGCCAAACGGATTTGCTTTTCCCGCTCGGCGGCCCGGGCACGACTGCGCTCTGAAATCTTGTCGGCACAATGGTGACATTGCTGGCCCTCGATGAATTTCGGATGCTGCTGATCTTCCTCGGTGAGCGGATAGCGGCAGGCGCGGCAAAGGGTCAAATTGCCTTCTTTGAGGCCATGACCGACCGAGACGCGTTCGTCGAACACAAAGCACTCACCGTCCCAAAGGCTTTTTTCTTCCGGCATTTCTTCCAGATATTTCAAAATACCGCCCTTGAGGTGATAGACCTCTTCGAATCCTTGAGAGTGCATATAGGATGACGCTTTCTCACAGCGGATGCCACCGGTACAGAACATAGCGACCTTCTTGTTCTTTTCCGGGTCAAGGTTTTTCGCCACATAATCCTTGAACTCGGTGAAGCTATCGGTTTTCGGATCAATCGCATTTTTAAAGGTGCCGATGGCCACTTCATAATCATTGCGGGTGTCGAGAACGACCATCTCTTCATCAGAAATAATGTCGTTCCAATCCTCAGGCGAAACATAGGTACCCACTTGCTTGCTGGGGTCAGCCTCGGGCGCGCGCAGGGTCACGATCTCTTTTTTCAGCTTCACCTTCATGCGCAAAAACGGCATGTCGCTCGCGTCAGAAAATTTGATCTCGCTGTTTTTGAACCGGCCCTTAAACTGGTTGCCGCGCTCGAGATAATCCACCAGCTCGTCAATAGCGGTTGGCGTGCCAGCCACTGTGCCGTTGATGCCTTCTTCGGCCAAAAGCAACGAGCCTTTGATGCCGCGTTCTTTGCAAAAATGGAGAATGGGTTCTTGCAGCTCTTTATAGTCTGGCAGAGACACAAATTTATAAAGCGCAACGACCTTATATTCGCTCATTTTCAGCTTCCTTGGATGATCCATCGCCTCATCAATTGAGGCTGCAAATTTCAATGGGGCGGTTTAGCAAAAAAGCGCCGCGCCGCCAAGCTTTGATCTTTGTAGCGCAAACGATTGCATATTGCCCTTGATCTATGTCATCCTATCCGTCCTGCCGACACTAAATTACAGCAATATCAACATCACGAGGTCCCTATGCCCTATAGCGCATCAGCTTCTCGCTATGACAAAATGGAATATCGCCGCTCCGGTCGTTCCGGACTAAAGCTTCCCGCCATCAGCCTTGGGCTTTGGCAAAATTTCGGCGGCACGCGCGACTATCCAAGCGCACTTGAGATTTTGGCCTATGCTTTTGACCAAGGCGTAACTCATTTCGATTTGGCCAACAATTATGGTCCGCCTCCCGGTTCTTCCGAAGAACTTTTTGGCCAAATAATGCAACATGACTTCAAACCCTACCGCGATGAGATGATCATTTCATCCAAAGCCGGCTATCTCATGTGGCCTGGCCCCTATGGTGAATTCGGGTCGCGCAAATATCTGATCGCCAGCTGCGACCAGAGCCTGAAGCGCTGCAATGTCGATTATTTCGATATTTTCTATTCGCACCGGTTTGACCCGGAGACCCCTTTGGAAGAAACCATGGGCGCGCTCGCTTCGCTTTATCACCAGGGCAAGGCGCTCTATGTCGGCGTTTCTTCTTATCCGCGCGAACAGACCATTGAAGCCCACCGCATTCTGAAAGAGATGGGTGTGCCACTCACTATTCACCAACCGTCCTATTCCATTCTCAATCGCTGGATTGAGGACGATGGCACATTGGATGCGCTGGGCGAACTGGGCGTGGGCTGCATTGCCTTCTCCCCGCTGGCCCAAGGCGTGTTGAGCGGCAAATATTCCAAAGGCAAAGGCGAAAACACCCGCGCCGCGGAGAAATCATCTTCCGTCGCCGCTTCGCATCTGGAAATGGGCGTGATTGACGCCGCGGATCGGTTGAACGAGATCGCGAAATCCCGCGGCCAAACTTTGGTGCAATTGGCCTTGGCCTGGGCCTTGCGGCGCAAAGAAATGACCTCGGCGCTGATCGGCGTGCGCACGCTGGAACAGCTCAAAGACAATCTGGGCGCGCTCGACAATCTCGAGCTAAGCGACGATGAAATCGCCGCAATCGACAAGGCTTCTGAAGGCGGGTTGATGAACCTGCATCCGCAACCGGAAGGTTGGTTGCGTTAAGGTATGATTGGGCGGCTTCTGGCCGCCCATATTTCTAGTCGATGATTTTCATCATCTCGCTGGTCTGGTCCCACCCAAGCGCTTCATAGAGCCGTTCGCCAGCGCGGGACGCGTGGAGCACCATGGTGGAAACGCCGCGCGCTTTAAACTCCTGCTCAGCGCAGCTCACCAGAAATTTGGCAAGGCCCTTCCCGCGATGGTTAGGGTCGACATAAACATTGGCAATATAGCCGCGATGCGCTTCTTCTTCATGGTGGAAGTGCGGCGCCCAGTCGATAATCCATTGGCCGATGCCTGCCACGGCCTCGCCTTCGCGTTCAATGATAAAGCCGAAATAGCGGCCATCGCCCAACCGCTCTTGCAGCCAGGGGCGGAAATAGGCGGTCATTTTTTCAAGGCTATCGCGGGTGCGCTTGCCCTCGTCTGAGAACATCAATTCGCGATGCGCGCAAACGATATCAAGATCGCTCTCGCGCACCGCGCGCAGCCGATAGCCTTTGGGCAGATCCATTATGCTGGCTCGGGCAGTTTGCCGATCTTTTTGCGCCAGATGGCCGGGGCTATTTTGTGCACGCTCTCCCCCGTGGAATCCACCGCGACCGTCACCGGCATATTCTCCACCTCAAACTCGTAAATGGCTTCCATGCCCAACTCTTCAAACGCGACAACGCGGGAAGAGCGAATGGCTTTGGAGATCAGATAGGCGGCACCGCCGGTGGCCATCAAATAGGCCGCCTTGTGCTTGGCAATGGCCTCCAAGCCAGCCGGACCGCGCTCGGCCTTGCCGATCATCGCCACAAGCCCGGTTTTGTCCAGCATCATTTCGGTGAACTTATCCATGCGGGTGGCCGTGGTCGGGCCAGCGGGACCAACCGCTTCGCCTTCAACGGGGTCGACAGGGCCCACATAATAGATGACGCGATTGGTGAAATCGACGCCCTCAGGCAGACCCTCACCACTTTCAAAAAGCCATTGAATCTTTTTGTGCGCGGCATCGCGACCAGTCAGAATTTTGCCATTCAGCAACAGGCGATCGCCCTGCTTCCAGGTGGCTACTTCTTCCGGTGTCAGCTTGTCCAAATCAACGCGCTTTGCGCCTGTCGATGGTTTCCAGCCAATATCTGGCCAGGCGCTGAGCGGCGGCGGTGTTAGGTTTGCAGGGCCGGTACCATCCAGTTCAAAATGTACGTGGCGGTTGGCGGCGCAGTTTGGTGCCAGGCCCACAGGCTTGGACGCCGCATGGGTGGGCATATCCAGCACTTTCACATCCACCACTGTGGTCAGGCCACCAAGGCCCTGCGCGCCGATGCCAAGGGCATTGACCTTTTCATAAAGCTCCAGCCGCAATTCTTCTGCCGTGGAGTTTGGGCCGCGCTCGATCAGCTCTTGAATGTCCACTGGGGCCATCAACGACTTTTTGGCCAGATACATCGCCTTTTCTGGCGTGCCACCAATGCCCAGGCCTAAAACGCCCGGCGGGCACCAGCCCGCGCCAAGGGTCGGCACGGTTTTAAGTACCCATTCCACAATATCGTCGCTGGGGTTCAACATGGCGAGCTTGGCTTTATTTTCAGAACCGCCGCCCTTCGCCGCAACTGTCACATCCACCTTGTCGCCTGCCACCATTTCATAATGGATGACAGCCGGCGTGTTGTCGCCTGAGTTTTTCCGGGTGCCTGCCGGGTCCATCAAAAGCGAGGCGCGCAGCAAATTGCTGTCGGTTTCGGCATAGGCCTGACGCACGCCCTGATTGACCATATCTTCAACCGACATGTCGCTATCCCAGCGCACATCCATGCCGATTTTAAGGAACACAACGGCGATGCCGGTGTCCTGGCAGATCGGACGATGTCCTTCCGCGCACATGCGCGAATTGGTCAAAATCTGCGCAATGGCATCTTTTGCCGCCGGGTTTTCTTCCTTCTCATATGCCTTGGCCACCGCCTCGACATAATCGAGCGGGTGGTAATAAGAGATAAACTGAAACGCGTCAGCAATCGACTGGATGAAGTCTTCTTTTTTAATGGCAGGCATATGTCCCTCGCGACAAAGGTTGGATGACTGAAAAGCTTTTCCCATGAGTTGGTCAATATTGCAACTAGACCAAGGGTTAAAAGGCTTTCTCGATACTAAAAGGTAATATCTCGCTTCTCATGGATTTCAGGATCGTATTCCATTGGTTTCGCCCGTTTGAGCTTCCAATTGGTGTTGATGCCCTTAAAGTGCCAAAAATGCACGCCCTCGACATAACGACGGCCCAATTGCGCCCGATTTTCAATCCAGTGCATATAGGGAAATACTTTTAGCTTTTTGAACCATTTCCGTTTCGGGTCGATTGCCCATTTTCCTGCATAGCAATGGCTTATCTTTTCATCCTTTGCGACGGTACAGAAATCGCGATGATCACCGGAATTACTCTCCGCAATCGGCTCCACCCAGATACCTTTCATGGCCAAAATGCCAAGACTGGACCTTTCGGCAAGTGCAAACACATCACCAGCGCCATTGCTGTTGGCAAGTTCGTCGACGTCAAGATTGAGGATTGCATTGGCCCTCATGCCAAAACGACGTAACACAATGGTCATCAACGCAATCTGTAAGAAGTGTGCCCAATAAGGATTTACTTTTAGGATCTCATCTTTGGCGCAATATGGATAGGGCATGGTGGCCACAAGGACCTTCTTTAATCCTTTCACGCTGCGCAAGGTGTCAATTAGGTCGTTCAACTCATATTGATCCGAACCATTGTCAAAAAACACGATGCTGGTGACGTTTTGGTGGCGCACATGGTAGTCCGCCCAGAACCTGATCCACTTCAAATCATTGTTTTTGGACAGGGTGAACATCAGATTTTCACGCTTAAAATGCTCACATCCATTGGGTTGCACGTCCATCACAAATACTTGGCCAGCAAATTCCATTTCAACTTGAACCGTGTCGGATGGCACATCTTTCAATTGAGAGGTCATTACCGAAAGCGAGAAGAAGTGCTTCACTTTCAGTATTTTACCAGATGGCAAGGCCCTATAAATCGCCTTCTTATAGTGCGCCCTCAGATTGGTTGGCGTGGGACCAACGCACAAAATATCGCGCTGCTCCTGATCCCAAAAACAATCGTAATAAAGCGTTGTGAAATCGAAGCTGTCGAGAAACTGCTGTGGCCGTGCGCGGTTGGGATGTTTCGGCAAACGCTTCACTGGACTGTCCTGATCAAGGCGTAGAGTGGAAAGTGCCAACTCTTCCTTCAATCCGCTTCTCAAGTTCCATAGATAACCTTTGGAAGATTTATTCATCATCCCGTCCAAATATCTCTTGCAACTTACTGGCCAAAAACTCGTCTTTCACGTGCTTGTTCGGATCATAAGGCTCCGCGATGTGGCGCTTATGCTGCCATTCTCGGCTGACATCAACATCATCCCTCACACGCCAACCCGACGTGATACCAGCAAAATGGTAGCAAACAAACTCCTGCGACGTTGGATAGGGGTTCACTACTCCGTCCACCCAATGGGTATTGGGCAGTGCAACCTTCGAGGTTCTCTTCACGCGCTTTGGTGAAAATGCCCATTTTTTGTAGCGGTCTTGACGACCCAGATTTTCTTTATTTCGAAAGACAAAGTCCAAGAAACTTGGAAACGCGACGTCACCATCAATCACATTTTCAACCAAAAAGCGTTCAAACTTTACGCATCCAAACAATCTTTTTTCGGTCACTTCAAAGATAGAACGGGAACGCTTGGACACAACCAGCTCGTCGATGTCTACATTTAGGATTGAACGCGCATGAAAGCCATACCGCAAGTACAATTCCAAGTGCATCACAGGCTGGGCAAACATAATGGAAAAATGTGTCTTTCTGGATTGGGCAACAGGATCTAGGGCACCAAAAACGAATTCCCAGTTGACGACATGAGCATTGGTCAGACCGTCTATGCTTGCCAGAAGTCTGCGAAGGTCAGCAGTTTCGTAGGTTTTTGAACCGTTATCAAAGATAACAATGCTGTCAGCCCCGTGCTCACGTGAATAAAATTTGGCCCAGTCAGCAATCCAGTCCAGATCATTGTCCTTATTGATTGCATATACGATACGAGAAGCATCCATCTTCTCGCTGTAGTTATCACCGACAGCGGCAGTTATCACTATTCCACCAAGAGAAATATCGACTTCAGTTTCGTCAGCGGGCATCGAGACATATCCGATTAGTGCAGCGCGACTCTTTACAAAACACATCTTTTTTTGGATTCGAGAACGTCTGCCAACAACGTGCATCTCTTGTATATGAGATGCGAGGCTCATCAGTTCTGGACCAATAAACCAAATACCTTTGCCATCAGCGGATCTAAACACGCTGTAAAAAATGCCACGCTGATCAAATTGAGACATAAATTGTTCGGATCGCTGGACATCGGGGAACATCGGCACACGCCGCAACTTGCAATTCTCAGGCAAAAAAACTGTGTTTTTGGCTTCGGCCATACTATTTTTTTCCCGTCACACCCTGATCGATTTGCATTTCAGCCTTGGTCAGGGATACTGCTTTTGCTCGGTTGGTGCAGCCCCACACCAACGCAAAGCTGAAGGCATAAAACATGGTTGGGTAATCAAAACCGATCACCATATCGGTGAGGCCAAGACCAAGGAACAAAACCGGCATCGACAACGCCCAGGCAAGTCGGACACGAAAATATGGGTGTGCATGTGGCGTTTGCCAGAACAGCAAGGGCGCAAGCAGCAGAAACAGATATAGCAATAAACCAATCATTCCGCCGGCTACGGCGAAATTGCCGAGGTCCGAGTGGAAATTAAAAAAGCCCGCACGCTCCGCGTAGGTATAAAGTTCATGACCCTCTGTCGCAGTGACAAAACTATGCCAACCGGTGCCGACAATGGGGTGTTCTGTGAGATGGGCGAATGCGACCTGCCACATTTCGAATCGTAAACGCGTCGAGCTGTCCATCCCCTCCCCATCCAAAACGGTTTGAATGCGGCTTAGCGCCTGTGACACCAAGTTATTGGGGTCAAGATAATAAGCAGCGCTACAGGCGAGGGCCAAGACGATGCTCAGGACAAGATAGGCTCGGGCCGACTTGAACGCTGAAGCGGGCAGCGTAAAAATTAATGGGACCATCACCATTAGGGGCGTGACCAACAGCGTGCCGCGAGACCCAGAATAGATCACTATCAGCATTGCTGCCGGGAATGAAAGGGCCGCAACGCCCCACCACCAGCGCAAGGGCTTGGCCATGAACAGTGGCAACAGTGAAAAGAAATAAAGCATCAACGCGACGCGAGCCACCAAGTTTGACCCACCGCCGACATAGGCTGTGGTGCGCGGCACCCCCAACTGATGATGCTGATAAAATGCCCAGCCCGCTCCTATGAGTAGCCCTAAAAAGGTTGCGCTAGACAGAAAAATCAGATGGCGTGGGGTAAGCCAGCGTCGGGCGAACGCGAATACGCCAATCGCCAGCACAAACGCAAAGGTGTTAAAGCCATAGATCAGATCGTGTGGGGTGCGGGCGGTTATTGCAAACAGCGCGAAGAAACCAAGACCGGAGGCCAACCACACCTGTTGAAAGCGGGGCAATGCGCGCCAAGTCTCGCGTTGCCAACCTAGGGCCAACAGCCAGATCAGCGCCATAATAAGCGCAGCGGCGCCGGCAGCGGAACCAAACAGGACGGGCAAAATCAACATGCCCGACGCCAAAATGATTGCGCTGAAGAACGCCGACGACTTTATCACCTTCATCCCCGCAATTCGGCTTTGGTAGCCTTTTGCACTGCGGCCACCACTTTTTGGCTGATGGTGTCGATTTCTTCATCAGTGAGCGTTTTGTCCTTGGGTTGAATGGTCACCTCAATCGCCAGAGATTTTTTACCTTCGCCCAGATTGCCGCCTTCAAACACGTCAAACAGATTCACATTGGTGATCAGTTTCTTGTCAGCAGAACCGGCCGCCTTGAGCAATTTGCCTGCCTCCACATTGCTGTCGGCGACAAAGGCGAAATCGCGTTTCACCGTTTGCAGGTCAGACAGGGTCAATGCGGGTTTGGCGCGGGTTGCTTTTTTGCGCGGCTCGGGGATGGCATCCAGATTCAGTTCAAAGGCAGCGATGGATTTTGGCAAATCCAGTTCCTTGATTAATTTAGGGTGCAGCTCACCGAACCAGCCAATGATGTTTTTCGGCCCCAATTGCACACGGCCGCCACGACCCGGATGCGCCCATTCGGCGGGCTCAGCAACAATTTGCAGATTGTTTGGATCGACGCCCAGTTGCGCCAATGTTTCAAACAGATCGGCCTTGGCTTCAAATACATCAGGCTTCTCGACCTTGCCTTGCCAATGGCGTCCCACTTGCGCGTGCGTGTCCAGTCCGGCCCGCACGCCAGCAGCATAATTATTTTGCCCGTCCGGATCGGCGGTTTTAAACACCTGGCCGACCTCAAACAAGGAAAGATCAGCAATGCCACGGTTGGTGTTGCGGTTCACGGCGGCCAACAAGCCCGGCAGCAAGGAGGGACGCATGTCACTCAAATCTGCGCTGATCGGATTTTCCAGCTTCAGCTCATCTTGGCCACCGCCGAAAGCGACAGCTTCTTTCTCCGAAATAAAGGACCACGTCACCGCTTCATTATAGCCACGGGCGGCCAAGGCACGCCGCGCGATGCGGCGACGGTTTTGGATGCTGGTGAGCATTTTGGGCGCAACACTGGTCAAGCGCGGCAATGGGTCCACTGGCACATTGTCTACGCCCACAATGCGCATGACTTCTTCCACCAGATCCGCTTTGCCTTCAATGTCTGGACGGTAGGAGGGCACTGCGACTTTCACCACATCGCCGGTGCCGGCCATCCAAAAGCCCAGACGTGTCAACACAGCTTTCACTTCAGCGAAAGGCACTTTGAGGCCGGTCAAACGGGTGATTTCGGCTAACGGGAAGTCAATCACTTTTTCTTCCGGCTGAACATCGCCAGTGACCGTGACTTCGTGCACGTCGCCGCCGCAAATCTCCAAAATCAGTTTTGTGGCCAGCTCAAGCCCCGGCAGGGTCAATTCAGGATCAACGTGCCGCTCGAGACGGTAGCGCGCATCAGAATTGATGCCGGTCTTGCGGCCGGTTTGGGCAATTTCGATTGGCTCCCACCACGCGCTTTCGAGGAACAGGCTGGTGGTTTCTTCGGTACAGCCGCTTTCCTCGCCGCCCATAATGCCGCCAATACAAAGGGGGCCATTATCGTCGGCCAAAATGCACATGGTTTCGTCCAGCGCATAGGTCTTGCCATCAAGGGCCAGAATTTCTTCGCCCTTCTTGGCGTTTCGGGCGTGGAACTGGCCATTGATCTTGTCCGCGTCATAAGCATGCAGCGGGCGACCACGATCGTAAGACACATAGTTGGTGATGTCGGCCAAGGCGTTAATCGGGCGTAGGCCGATGGCGATCAAGCGCTGTTGCAGCCATTCCGGCGATGGGCCGTTTTTCACATTTTTGAACAAACGCCCGGCAAATTGCTGACAGGCTTGCGGCTCACCTTCGCCAAAGCGGAACTCAACCGATATGTCACCTTTGCCGTCCAGTGTGGCGGGCACAGGCTTCACGGTGCCGTCCTTCAATTCGCCGATACCAGCAGCGGCCAAATCGCGCGCCACGCCGTAAATGCCCGTGCAATCGCCGCGGTTGGGAGTGATGGCGATGTCGATGACCACATCATCGAGCTTGGCATAATCCACATAACGTTCGCCAACAGGTGCATCTGCGGGCAAGTCGATAATGCCGTCATGATCGTCAGAGATCAGCAATTCACGTTCAGAGCACAACATGCCATTGCTTTCCTCACCGCGGATCACGCCTTTGGAAAGCACAAAATCTGTCCCCGGAATGTAGGTGCCGGAGGCCGCAAACACGCCCTTCATGCCGGTGCGGGCATTGGGCGCGCCGCACACCACCTTCACCGGTTCGCCTTTACCGGTATTGACCATGCACACCTTAAGCTTATCGGCGTTGGGGTGTTTTTCCGCTGAGATCACTTCGCAAACCGTAAAATCCGCAAGGGTTTTTGCCTGATCTTCAACCTCTTCCACCTCAAGGCCGATCTGGGTGAGGGTTTCAATGATCTCATCATTCGACGCCTTGGTCTCCAAATGATCTTTTAGCCAGTCAATTGTGAATTTCATCGGTTTTACTCTTTTGTCGTCGTTTGATCCGCCAACACATCAATCAGCTTGAAGCGTTCGCAAACAAGTTTCATTTCAGGCGCAAACCCGCCATTGCGGGTGAAATAATCTTTGTGGCCATCGTGCCAATTTTGATAGCTCAAATCGCCCTCGCCTTCAGCGCGGGCAAACACTTCGTCCACTTCGTCAAAGCGTTTCACTTCAACAGATGTGGTTTCAATGATGCACTGGGGCACCCCGTCCCAATTGGGCACGATATAGCGTTGCCCCACTTGCGGCAAAGGTTCAGCGCCGGATTCATAATCGGCCAGCGCACCACATGTTGCGGTCTTTTTACCCGCAACAATCAGGCCCACCAACTCGTTGCAGAGCGCCTCGCTATCGCCAAATTCGGAGATTTCGAGCCGACGCAAATGCTGCGGCAGGCTGGCAATTATGAAAAAGCGCTTCAGCATGTGCGCATAGCCGCGTGCATCATCAATCGCGTAATGGCTGTGCGGCTGAAAACCGATCCAGCTATCGGGCACCTGCCGTGTCGTCCAGTCTGCATGTCCATGGCCTGACAGGATGCCTGCCATCGTGTAAATATCCGCAGCTCCGCCGCTGAAGATCACTTGGCTATGTGTCGGGCCGGAGAAAACTCGCGACCTTGTATAAAGATCGAGATAATGATCGATAAAAATCCCGTCAAAGATCAGCGGGGCCGCGGCAAACACCTTTCGTCCCTCAAAGCTCTTCACCCAAGTGGCATAGTCCTTCATCACCTTTTCCGGTGATTGGGCATTTTCCGTCGCGGCCTTATAAGCTTCGGGCTCGGTCTTCCACCATTCCATGGTTTTTGGATCAGGTACCCGATCTTTGCGTCGCTCAAGTACCGCTTCAAACTCACCCAGAAACCGGCCACGGCGCGTCATTGCCACGCTGGCAAAGCTCAGCATGGAATTGCGCAACGGGCTCGGGCCATCGCTTTCAATGTCGGTCACGATATAGATTTCATCCATATCGCTGACGGGCATGGTCACGAAGACAATCCTCCAAACAGGGTCGGCAGATCCAGTGGGCGGAAGCCATAATGGTCGAGCCAGCGCTGGTCAGCGCCAAAGAAGTCGCGCAGGTCAGGCATGCCATATTTCAGCATGGCGATCCGGTCGATGCCCATGCCCCAGGCGAAGCCCTGATAAACATCGGGGTCGAGGCCACAATTGCGGATCACATTGGGGTGCACCATGCCGCAGCCCAGAATTTCCATCCAGTCGCTGCCTTCGCCAATCTTCACTTCATTGCCAGTGCGGTCGCACTGCACATCCACTTCCATGGACGGTTCCGTGAATGGGAAGAAGGAGGGGCGGAAACGGGTTTTGACGTGATCCACTTCGAAAAAGGCGGTCAAAAACTCTTCCAGCACCCAGCGCAACTGGCCGATATGAGATGATTTATCGATCACCAAACCTTCCAGCTGATGGAACATGGGCGTGTGGGTCTGGTCGCTATCGCAACGATAGGTGCGGCCGGGAATCACGATGCGGATCGGCGGCTCCTGGGTTTCCATGGTGCGGATTTGCACAGGTGATGTGTGCGTACGCAGCACCATCTTGCCCTGATTGCTGCCCTCGCCTTCTTTTTGCTTCATGAAGAAGGTGTCGTGCATTTCCCGGGCGGGGTGCCCCTCGGGGAAGTTCAGTGCTGTAAAATTGTAATAATCGCTTTCAATGTCCGGCCCTTCTGCAATAGCAAAGCCCATGTCGGAAAAGATCGCGGTGATTTCATCAATGGTCTGGCTGATCGGGTGGATGGAACCGCGCTGCATCGGTCCTTTTTGCAGCGGCAAGGTAATGTCGACTTTCTCTGAGGCCAATTTGGCGTTCAGCGCTGCATTTTCCAGCTCTTCAGACTTGGCGTCGATTTGTGCCGCGACTTCGGTTTTCAACCCATTGAGCGCGGGGCCAGCCACTTTGCGCTCCTCAGGGGTCATTTTGCCCAAGCCTTTTAGCTGTTCAGAAATGGAACCCTTTTTACCCAAAGCGCCCACGCGCACCGCGTCCAGCTCTTTCAGGTCAGCCGCCTTTTCCACCGCGGAGAGGATTTCAGATTTGAGCGCATCCAGCGCCTTGGTATCAACCATTTTTTCGGACCCCTTGTCCCGTTTATTCTTTTTACCCAGCAAAAGTTTTGCGCACCATACAAACGCAGAAAGCCTTGCACCAGCCCCAAAATGGAGGGTGGCGCAAGGCTTTAAATTCGGCCTCAGAAAAGATAAGGCGAGGAGTGTTTAGCTGGCAACCCGAGCGTGGGTTGTTGCGTCAACATCCTTAAGGTAACCGAGCGCGTTTTTGGCTGTTTCAACCAGCGCTTTGAAGCTTTCTGGCTCACGTACAGCCAGGTCAGCCAACACTTTACGGTCAACCGCAACCTCAGCTTTGCTGAGGCCGTCGATAAATCGACCATAAGTCAAGCCGTGTTCGCGCACCGCAGCGTTAATCCGCTGGATCCACAACGCACGGAAATTACGTTTTTTCGCCTTCCGGTCGCGATATGCATACTGACCCGCTTTTTCAACCGCCTGCTTAGCAACGCGGATGGTATTTTTGCGACGGCCATAATAACCTTTGGCTGATTTGAGCACTTTTTTATGACGGGCGTGGCTCGTTACGCCTCTTTTTACACGTGACATGGTGTGGTGTCCTTTAAGTCAGAATTAGGCGTATGGCAGGAATTTTTTGATCGTACGCGCATCTTGATCGCACATTGCGCTGGTGCCACGGTTTTGACGGATATATTTACCGTTGTGGCTGATCAAACGGTGGCGTTTGCCTGCTGCTGCGGCCATGACTTTGCCGGTGCCAGTCACTTTAAAGCGCTTTTTAGCGCCAGACTTTGTCTTAAGCTTGGGCATTTTGCTTTTCCTTCTTGTTGCCCCTTCCCCGGTAGAAAGCGGCGGGTTTTAAGCATTTTGGATCGACACGGCATACCCTTTTCAGGCCGGACGATCCGCTTGAACTCGTGGGTTATAAGAGCAAGGACAAGAAAATGCAAGCCCCTGCTGGCTTATCTTTCAATGGTTTTTAGTTGTCATGCTGGTCCACAAGAATGTTATTACCATCCGGGTCTTTGAACATGGCCATTTTCGGAAAATCCTGGCCACCCATTTGACGGGAATAATCGACGCCCATTTCATCCAGCTTTTGGTGGACCGGCGCAATGTCTTTGGGATTGAAGGTGATGATGTTTTGCTCAAACATGCCCTGAAACAGCCCGATCTTGGCTTCCCCATTTTGCATGATCAGCCAATTCTGCGCTTGATCGCCAGCGACAATGTCAAAGCCCAAATTTTGATAAAACTGTTTTGACACCTCAATGTCCTTCACATTCAGGCTGATCGAAAATCGTCCTAATTCCATATTGTCCTCACACGGCTTGCTTATTTTGTCTTGTTTTTGTCCAGAAATAGTGCCCCAGCCCCCCGAGCACGGAGACCACCAGGCCAATGACCCAGACGGTGGCGGCCATCACCAGAAACACCATGACCGGTTGGGCAAACATTTCGCGCTGCGCCATGGCGTCTTCTACCATGCGCTCATATTCCGGCCCTTCCTGCACCGGCAGGGTGCTGAGATAATATTGGAAATAGGCATCCATAAAGTCGGGATTGATCATGAAGGTGTAGATCACATCGCAAATGGCAAAGATGACGCCTGCAACAAAGGCGATGCCCATGCCAAATATAATGCGCTGCCAAAGGCTTTGCTTGTCGGCCCGCGCGTTAAATTGTTGATGCATTGCAAAAAGAATGATGGCGAGGGCGGCAATCATACCCACATAGCCCGCCATCTCGGCCATGCCCATATTTTCCGCCTGATTGCCCGCCACCACTATATATGACCCGAGCATAAAAAGCGTCATCACCGCGCCGACAATGACGCCCCATTTGATGATAGATTGCATAATGTCCCCCACCTGCATTTGATCGCTTTATCTTGACCGATCAAAGCGCACTTGTCCTCCCCCAAAAGGAGGATGCGGGTGTTTATTCAATCAAACCAAGGACGCGCGCTTCGCTGGCCGCCTCTGTGCGGTTGGCCACATCGAGCTTTGCAAAAATGTTCTTCACATGGGTTTTGATGGTGGATGGCGCCACCTTTAATTGCGCTGCGATCTGCTTGTTGGTGTAGCCATGCATCAGAAAAATCAACACATCGGTCTCGCGCTCTGTGAGACCAATTTCGGCGATGCGCTGCGCGTCGCGCACTGGGACCTCAGGATGCGTCGTGCCGAATTTGGGCCGCGCCCAAAGCCACACGCCAACGCCACCAAGCACCAGAAAGACCAAGGCAATCAAAGTCGGGTAAAGCGCACTGGGCCAAAAATAGGCGTAAGATGTGCGCCGCAAAAACTCCAGCAAGATCAGAAACAGCGCCAGCAAACTGCCATATCTGATTATTACGCCACTCATCACGCCAACCTCATTTGCTGCCGAAGCTTTTTGGCTTTGCCTCATCAATTATACACCCGATCTGCGATAGGAATAAATTCCTTTGCAATCTGCAAAGCTTTTGTTAACCTAGGGTTATATTTATAGCAAGTTTTTGAGAATTTTATTGATGCCCTCTCCATTTCTAGACCGCCATACTCCTGGCTATAAAAACGCGTTCAATGATTATTTGCGCTATGGCACGCCGATTGAGCGTAGCCTTAAGCCGAAAGCACAGCGCCAGACCGGCTTTTATATCTGGACGACGCGGCAGGATCAAAAAGTCCGCGCCTCACATGCAGCCAATCACGGCAAAATTTTTGCATGGGATAACCCGCCACCCACAGGCCATCCCGGCGAGGATTTTGGTTGCCGCTGCCGCGCGGTGCCCTATGTGCCCAGCAGTGCCGAACAGTTTGAGATTAAGTTGCATGATGTTTCTGACAATGGACGCGCCTGGAGCGACATTGATTATCTACTGCATTATTTCTATGGCAAAGGCCGAGCGATTAGACTGCGCAATACGGGCAATCTCGTCAAAGTGGTGCGGGAATATCGCAGAGAAGCCATTGATGACCCCGCAAGACTGCCTTGTCAAATTGCCAAAAAGGCGCGTGAAGTCATGATGTCAGAGCCCAACGGCGGTGTATTCACCGAGGAATTTTCCGCTTCTTACGACATGACAGATGTTGTATTTTCCCTGGGCTGGACCACAATAAAAGGGATGTTCCGTGGTAACTTTAAGAAGTTCGGTTCCCAACTATATATTGGTGGCACCATCGACTTTGAGTTGTGGGATGAATTTCGCGACCCGCTCAATATCGGTGCCTACCTCAGAGACAACAATATTGATCCACATTCTGATGAAATCATTATGCATGATGCATTGGAGAAGCTGCGGCACCGTTTGCGCCTTCATTTGCCCAAGATAGATGGCGATGTTTTGTGGCATCGTCTCAGACGGAAAGATTTGCGGGAAATCCCTCACAGCAAATACTATACAATTGCGGATAGCTGGGGCGCCACTGTTAAAGCCACTGTCTATGCCGACAAGGGAATAAGCGGCTATGACAGCAACGCATAATACCGCCACAGACTCATACGATAAGATTGGCTGCCTCGTTTTGAGCGGGCTATTTGCCGGTTTGCTCGGTCTGTTGCTGTTATATGCGAATATTGCCGGGCGCTTTTCTTGCGTTGAGATGCCCAATGGGTTGCTGATCGGGCAAGCAACCGTTTTTTCTAAAATGCACGGCAGGGGCGGCGCCGAACCAGATATTGCCCTGAAGTTTCCCGATGGGCGCATTTTACGGCGCGGGGATGGCAATATCAGATTTTATGATTCTGAATCGATTGGGGGCATTTATCCGAACGATAAGCAGCGGCGGAGCGATAATTTTGTGTATATCAAAGACGTTGGGGTGTTTATTGAATCTGAACAGCCTGAACAATTCCAATTTTATCGGGATAAAAAAATGGCAGAATTGGCGGGCATGTCCCCCACCAATTCTAATGGTCGAGCGAGTAGCGTGAACTCCAACTTGTTTCACATTTATCTAACGCTACAAAAAAACCGCAATACCCATCGCAAATGGTGTCCAACCGCATGGACTTTGCCTTGAGTGAACAAAGAGTTTATCATGCCCCTTGCCCATAGCGATCCACCAGGTTCCTATGATGCTATTGGTTGCCTGGTTTTATCCGTGCTGTTTATCGGTGTGTTTGTCGTGCTCTATCTTTTGGCGCATTTTGCGGCCCGCTTTGATTGCATTGAAATGCCCAATGGATTGCTGATCGGGCGGGCAACGGTTTTTTCAAAGATGCATGCCGGAGGTGGCTCCGACGCAGATATCGCACTCAAATTTCCGGATGGGCGCATTTTACGACGCGGCGATAGCAACGTCCATTTTTTCGATTCAGAGTCTATCGGCGGCAGCTATCCCGGCAATTATGGGCCGTCAGGCAATGCTTTTATTTATACCAAAAATGTCGGGCTATTTATTGAATCGGAGCAGCCCGAACAATACCAATATTACTGGGATAAAAAAAAGACAGAGCTTTCAGGCGTTACAGCCGAGAATTCAAATGGTCAAGCGAGTGGGATAGGGTCAAACCTCTTCTATGTCTATTTGCAATTTAATGGGAACCCCCACGAGCCTTCGCCCTACCGGCGCGACTGGTGTCCCACTGCCTGGTTTTTGCCGGAAAAATAAAGGCTCCCGAAGGAGCCTTTTGCATTCTTTATACAGGTCTTTATTTCGACGCTGTCGGCGCCAGGATCATGATCATCTGACGGCCTTCGGTTTTTGGCTTGGCTTCAACCTTTGAGATCTCCTCGACGCGCTCGCGCACTTGGTTCAAAAGCTGCAGGCCCAATTCTTGGTGCGCCATCTCCCGTCCACGGAAGCGCATGGTGACCTTAACCTTATCACCGCCTTCCAGGAACTTGACGATGTTGCGCATCTTGACCTCAAAGTCATGCGTATCCGTATTGGGACGCATCTTGATTTCTTTGACGTCGATAACCTTTTGCTTTTTGCGCGCTTCGGCCGCTTTTTTCTGCGCTTGGTATTTATATTTGCCCAAGTCCAGAATTTTGCATACGGGTGGTTTGGCGTTTGGTGAAACCTCAACAAGGTCCAAACCGGCATCCTGTGCCATTGTGAGCGCTTCGCGTGTGTTTACCACGCCGCGGTTATCCCCTTCAGCATCGATCAGCTGAACTTCTGGCACATTGATGTCATTATTTGCGCGGGGGCCGCCTTTTTGGGGTTGTACAGGTCTTTGTGGACGACGAATGGTGTCAATTCCTTCTTTTGACAAAAGATATTAGGTTGCGTGGCATAAAATCTGGTCAAATGCGCTCAAAGTCAACACCTTGACCAAAAGATTCGCTACGAAACGACAAAATAGTGCGCCCGGTTCCAAAAGAAAAGCAAATGCAGCAGCCAACCCACTGGATTGACCATCAAAATCACCGCTCCAAACACCAACTCGCCGCTATCCACAAGCCAAGGGGTGGGCCGGGCCTGTTCTGGTTGGGCGGGTTTATGTCCAACATGTGCGGTGGCAAGGCTGAAGCGGTGGAGGCGTTGGGGCAGGAAATGGGTCTTGCCACCACCCGATTTGATTATGCTGCACATGGCCAGTCGAGTGGGGACTTTCGCGACCAAACCATTTCCGGTTGGCTTTCTGATGCCATCGCCGTTTATGAACGCTTTGCGCATGGGCCGCAGATTCTCATCGGCTCCTCCATGGGCGCGTGGCTTGCGCTGTTGCTCAATAGATATCTGCTTGAACAGGGGCACCCGCCTGCCAAAGCGCTGGTGCTGATTGCGCCGGGGGTGGATTTTACCAAGCGTTTGCTGCCACAGCGCTTTGCGCCGGACGAACTGGCGAAGTTAGCGAGTGAAGGCGAACTTTTGCGCGAAAGCCGCTATGGCGACGGGCCCTATATCTACACCAAAGATCTGGTGGAAGATGGCAACGCCCATGCGCTGCTGGATACACCGCTAAAAACCGGCGCGCCGGTGCACATCATCCATGGCGGGCAGGACCCGGATGTGCCCCTCGCCCACGCACAGGAGACCTATCGGCATTTTTTGCATGATGAGGCACGGTTCACGCTGGTGCCCGATGGCGACCATCGCTTAAGCCGCCCGCAGGACCTTGCCTTGATGCAAAAGATTATCCGCTCATTTGCGTCAGAATAGCTTCCAGCCCCTCGCGATAGGTCGGGAATTTCAGCGTGATGCCCAAATCCTTTGACAGGCGCGCATTGCCGCAGCGTTTATTGTCGCCATAAAAAGAGCGCGCCATGGGCGTCATTTCAGCGGTTTCAAACGGCTCTTCTGGCGGCAGCGGCATATTGGCCAGCTTTGCGGCATATTCAATCACGGTTTGCGGCGGTGCCGGCTCATGATCCGCGCCGTTAAACACGCCAGTGGCTTGCTGACGCGCCGCGGCGTTGACGATCTGGGCAATGTCCACCACGTGGATGCGGTTAAACACCTGGCCGGGCTTGATGATCCGGCGGGATTTGCCCTTACGCAATTTATCAAAAGTGGAGCGACCCGGTCCGTAGATGCCTGCCAGTCGGAAAATGGCAAAATCCACTTTGGCATTGCGGCACGCCGCCGCCCAGGCGTTTTCCGCAGCAACCCGCCATTGACCACGTTTTGAAACCGGGTCAGGCGGCGTCTTTTCCGATATCCACGCACCATCAAAATTGCCATAAACGCCAACGGTGGAGAGATAGCCTACCCACTGCAAATTGGGGCAGGTCTTCTTCAACTCACCCAGCGCGGGCAACACTGGATCGCCAGCTTCGGACGGACTGGCGGATATCACCAGATGGGTGGTGTCCTTGAGTTGGAGCGCCACCGCGTCAGTCATGGTGCCGTCAAACAGTTCCACTTTGAAGCCTTTGGATTTCAACGCGTTGCGTTTGTCCGCCGATCGCGTGGTGCCGACCACATCGCCCGCAAAGCTCTTGGCGATATATTGCCCGGAATAGCCTAAGCCAAAAATTAACATCTTCATTTTGCGGTCCGGTCCCATTCTGCGCGTACACGTTCGTCTTGCTCTGCGGCATAATGCGCTTGGCGCAGTTGGTCAAATGCCGCCTGATCACAATGTTGATCCATGGCCCACACGGCCGCCGACCGTACCAGCGCACTGTCATCGGTCAAATGCGGTTCGATTGCCGCCCTAATTTCAGGCTTGTTTGGGGCATTGCCCAAAGCAATCAGCACGTTGCGGATAAAGGCATTGCGCCCCAACCGCTTGATCGGCGAGCCTTTAAAAAAGGCGCGGAACGCCGCGTCGTCGAACGTGGCAAGGTCCACCAGGTCAGGTGAGCGCAATTCCTCCCGACTGCGCAATTTTTCATCCCGCGCGACGGAGGCGAATTTGTTCCAGGGGCAGACGGCGAGGCAATCATCGCAGCCATAAATGCGGTTGCCGATGGGTTTGCGGAATTCCACCGGAATCACGCCCTTATATTCATTGGTGAGATAGGCAATGCAGCGCCGCGCATCCAATTGATAGGGCGCGGGGAACGCATTGGTGGGGCAGATATCGAGGCAACGGCGGCAATTGCCGCACCGGTCTTTGCCGGGAGCATCCGGCACAAAGGCATAATCTGTCAGAATCGTGCCCAAAAACAGCCAGCAGCCATGATCGCGGCTCACCAGCACGGTGTGCTTGCCCTGCCAGCCAATGCCCGCCTGCTCTCCCAAAGGCTTTTCCATCAGCGGCGCGGTATCGACAAACACTTTGACCTCGCAATTGCCCTGGCGCGCCAACAGGCCTGCAATTTCTTTCAGCTTGCCTTTGATGATGTCGTGATAATCGCGATGGCGGGCATAAACGGAGATCAGCCCGTTTTCCGTGTCGTCCAATTGTTCGAGCGGGTTTTGGTCCGGGCCATAATTATAGCCCAGCACAATCGCCGATTTGGCCTCAGGCCACATATGTTGCGGTGTCGCGCGGCGGTCGATGGTGTCCTTCAGCCAGTGCATATCGCCATGAAAATCTTGTGCCAGCGCTTCTTGCAAACGCTCAGGCGCTTCCGGATGGCCAGACGCATCGCCAATGCCGAAGGCCACAAAGCCGAGATCGCGGGCGCGGCTTTCAATTTTCTGGCGCAGTTTTTCCGGCGACAGGGTCACGGCTAAAAATCTAGATCCGCATAGGTTTTGGAAGCGGGCATGCCCAACACGCGATCATTCAGCAGCGTGCGGAAGGCCGGGCGCGATTTCAGGCGTTGGTACCATTCTTTGACTTCAGGCACATCGTCCCACGGCATTTCGGAGAGATAATCAAGGCTGGAGATTTGCGCAGCCAAGGCAAAATCCGCCATGGTCAGCTCTTCCCCCGCCAGCCATTTGCGGGCAGACAGGAGATAATCAAAATAGGCCAGATGCTCGGTGCGGTTGAGGCGCGCCACGCGCAACACATTGGTGTCCGGCGTTTGGCCCTTCATATCATTCTTGATGAATTTTTCTTCCAAAATATAACGGGAGACATCATCGGAAAATTTGAACAGGGCCCAATCCAGCAGACGGCGGGTTTCGGCACGGTCGACAATATTATGTGGCAGCAATGGCAAAGCGGTTTCGGTGTTTTCTTCAATAAACATCATCACCGCGGAGATGCCGACAATGGCCAGTTTGCCCTCGGCCTGCAGCACCGGGGTTTCCGCTGCCGGGTTGATGGCCAGGAACTCTTCTTCGCGCCGCCAGGGTTTGACGTCTTTCAACTCCACATCAAAGCCATATTCCGCGCACATTAAGCGAATGAGCCTTGAATAAGGATCCAGAACATAATGCAGCAATGTTGGTGCAGACACAAACAAACCTCTTTAGTTTCGCACGCGGCCAAGAATGCGCCAATTTTATGCGATTGGCCAATGAATTGAAATGCGTTAAGGCAAGATAAGGACAACACGCTTAATTTGTCCCCCAAAGCATCGCATTTAGGAGTTTTCATGAACCCGGATCAAGGCATTTTTGTGCCCCTTATTTTGGGCATTGTTGAAGGTTTGACCGAATTTTTGCCCGTTTCCTCCACCGCGCACATCCTGTTGCTGGGCGAATGGCTGGGTTTCACCAATCCGGGCCGCACGTTTGAGGTGCTGATTCAGTTGGGGGCCATTCTGGCGATTGTCACGATTTATTTCACGCGGCTGCTGCAATTGGTGCGTGATTTCTTCAAGGGCGAAAAATATGCGCTGCGATTCGCGGCCGGGGTCTTGCTGGCGTCGGTGCCTGCTGCTTTGGCCGGGGTGCTGCTGCACGGCTATATCAAATCGGTGCTCTACAACGCGCCACTGATTATCTGCATCATGCTGATCACGGGGGGCATCATTCTGATCATTGTCGACCGGCTGAAGCTGGAGCCGAAATATGATGATATTTATCACTATCCGCTTAAGCTGTGCTTTGGCATTGGCATCTTCCAGATGCTGGCATTGGTGCCCGGCGTGTCGCGTTCAGGCGCCACCATTGTGGGCTCCATGCTGATGGGCACAGATAAGCGCTCCGCCGCCGAGTTCACCTTTTTCATCGCCCTGCCGATTATGACCGGGGCGTTTGGCTATGATCTTTATAAAAATATTGACGTGATCACCTTTGATGCGGGGATTGCAATTGCCGTTGGTTTTGCTGCCGCCTTCGTGGTGGGCGCATTGGTTGTGCGCTATCTGCTGGACTTTGTCTCGCGATTCGGCTTTTCCATTTTTGGCTGGTGGCGGATTATTGCCGGCATTCTCGGCCTCATTTTTGTGGTGCAATTCTAATAAGAGGCGGCGCTGCCGCCTCTTATTTTGCGTACAATATCAGTGAATTTTGCTGGCGAGAAAGCTGTCGCGCTTTTTTAAAAAGGCCAGCAATTGCTGATCATATTCCGGCGCCACGGCATTGATCACCGAAGGCCGCGCAGCCAGCGCCCTGCGCCATGCCGCCACTTTGGGGACATCGACAAAAAAGCCAAAATCTTCGACCTCTTCAAACACATCGAAATAGCGAAAAATCGGGCCGAAGGTGGCATCGACGACGCTGAACTTTTCACCCGCAAAAAACGGGCCCTCGCCGACCACTTTTTCCAGCCAAGCAAACTTATCCTTGATTTTATCGATCTGCTGATTAAAGCCCGCTTTGTCCTTGGCGCTATAAAGCCCGGCAATATCATTGAGGATTGAGGAGCCAAATTCTACCCAAGCCCGATGCTGCGCCCGCTCTAAAGGGTCAGCCGGATGAAGCGGGTTTTGTTGTGTATCCTCTAGATATTCAACGATCACCGCCGATTCAAAAATTGCCGCATCGTCGGCCAGCAGGAGAGGTGTTTTGCCCAGTGGCGACTTTTGCAAGAACCAATCGGGCTTATTGCCGAGGTCGATATATTCCTTTTCAAATGACACTTGTTTTTCGCTCAATGTGATCATGGCCCGCTGCACGTAGGGACACAAATAGTGACTGACCAGTTTCAAAGACATGGCTGTTCCTTTCAATTTATATGCAAATGCATGTAAATTGGTTTTTCGACGGAAGTCAATATTGATGCAATTGCATATATCTGGTAGAAACTCGCATGAGCATTGATCTTGAAACCACAAAAGCGTGGCAAAGCCTACATATTACAAGTCGCACCTTGATTGAGCAGGTGGAGGCCGCCTTCAAAAAGGCTGATCTGCCAAGCTTAAGCTGGTATGACGCCTTATGGGAAATTGAAAAGGCAGGCGATGGCGGCATTCGCCCTAACGCCCTGATCCCGCAATTGCTGCTGCCGCAATATCAGACGTCGCGGCTGTTGGACCGTTTGGTGAATGCCAGGCTGATTGATCGGGTGGTGTGCGATGAAGACCGACGAGGATGTCGTGCGGTGATCACCCAAAAGGGTAAAGAGATGCGGGCGCGGATGTGGACCATCTATGCGCAATGTCTTGATGATTTGGTGCAAAAAAAATTGGGCAAGGATGAACGCGCCACCCTTGCCCGATTGCTCAATAAATTGAGGTAACCCTAGTCGCGCTTCAAAGGTTCAGTGCGACGGTCGAACTGACCATGCTTCATAAAGCGCCATACATAGGTGGGCATAATCGCGTCCATGGTTTTGGGCTCAATGCCAAATGCCTTAATGGTGCGCTTTTGCTTTTTCGCCTCTTCGCTCACCACATTGTCGTGCTGCAGCAATTTCACCTGATCCACAGTCAGCATCGGGTTCGGTAAAATTTGCATCACCCAGCCAATGGCTTTGGCGATCGGGGTTGGAATTGGCAGCAGCACATTTTTGCGCTCGATTTCGCGCAACAGGCGTTGCAACAATTCCTTCATGGTTTCCACTTTCGGGCCACCAATCTCATAAATCTTGCCGCCCTTTACGCCGCCTTCTGCCGCCACATCAAACGCGTCTGCCACATCGCCAACATAGATCGGCTGCATTTTCGTATCACCGCCCACAAGCGGCAGCACCGGTGACAAGCGCGCCAATGCGCCAAACATGTTAAAGAATCCGTCCTCAGCGCCAAAGATGATTGAGGGGCGAATAATCACGGCTTCTGGGAAGGCTTTGAACACTTCCTGCTCGCCCATCGCCTTTGAGCGGGCATAGGCGCTCTCGCTTTCGGTATCTGCGCCTAGTGCTGACATATGCACGAGCTGCTCGGCACCAGCCGCTGCGGCGGCTTCCGCCACATGTTTTGCCCCCTCAGCTTGAACCGCATGAAAACGCTGCTTGCCGCTTTCAAACAGAATGCCGGTGAGGTTGATCACAATATCGGCCCCGGCCACAGCCCGCTCCACTGATGGCTTGTCGCGCACATTGGCCTGGATCGGATGGATTTGACCGACCGCACCCAAAGGCCGTACATCGCCTGCCAAATCCGGTCGCCGCACCGCCACGCGAATCCGATAGCCTTTTTTGGCCAGATGCTGAACCAGTTGCCGCCCAACAAATCCTGACCCGCCGAAAATGGTGACCAATTTTGGTGCGTTTGTGCCCATCTTTTCAAAACCTCGGTGCTGGCGCCCTTTTTGCGGGGCGCAATAACGATCTTGGCCCCTTCATTAACCTGCACATCGCCGATTGTCGAGACCGAATGACGCCCGCTTTCAAAGGAAAAATCAGATAAGCGCAACAAGGCAATTGACAAACGCGCATCTGCCTTTTAGTTCTCATCGCTGTCGTGCCCTGGTGGCGGAATTGGTAGACGCGCTAGCTTCAGGTGCTAGTTTCCGTATGGAAGTGGAAGTTCGAGTCTTCTCCAGGGCACCAATTCCCTTATTGTTCCTTTGAATTCAAAACAGTAAACCTGTCCAAGCATCAGAACAAGTATCAGAATACGTCCAGAGCGCTCCACTGGCCCATGACATCTGAAAGCCGAGTTGGACTTGGTGTTTGGATTGGTTTGAGGACGAGGCCTTTGCGCGGCTGGGACGGCAGGTGCCGCCCCATAACACCTTCTTAAACTGGCCGTGTTGTGCGCTTGAGATAGTCAAGCGCTCTGGCACTCACACGATCGTTCAAAAGCTCAAAGCATTTTTGATGATAGGCATTTAGCCATTCGCGCTCTGTTTGCGTGAGTCGTTCTGGCAAAACGGCTTTGGTTTCGATGGGCATATAGCTCAAGGTTTCAAAGCCGTAGAAGCCGTCGCCCAAGTCAATGATTTCAAAAAGATTTTCGATACGAATGCCATATTTTCCAGCGATGTAATAGCCCGGTTCAATGCTGAGCACCATGCCGGGCACCAACTCTACATCATTGAACGCTCGGCCAATGCGCTGGGGTTGTTCGTGGACAGAAAGATTGTGACCAACCCCATGGCCAGTGCCATGGTCATAATCTTTTTTGATCGACCAGAGCGGGGCGCGGGCAATGGCATCGATATGATGGCCGAATGTTTTTGGCGGAAATTTGAGCGTCGCCAGCGCCAAAAATCCACGCAAAACGGCGGTATAATTTTCGCGAAATTCAGGCGAAGTTTTACTAAAACTATAGGTGCGGGTGCTGTCGGTGGTGCCGTCAGTAAACTGGCCGCCGGAATCGTGCAAATAGATATCTTGGGGATCGAGTGACCGATTAGAGTGTTCGGTGACTTTATAGTGGCACATGGCGCCATTTGGCCCGGCGCCGGAAATCACATCAAAGCTGAGTTGTTCGAAACCTGGCAGTTGCGCGCGCAGCTGTTCGATCTTTTGCGCCACCTCCAATTCGGTGATCGGGTTGCCCGCTTCAAAGCGCGGACCAACTTCGGCGTGCAGCCACGCGCCGAGCTCGGTCCAGGCAATGCCATCACGCCTGTGACAATCGCGCATGCCACCCAACTCGGTGGCGTTTTTGATCGCTTTGGTCAACGTTATGGCACTGCGGCCATGCTTGATTTGACCGGCCTCCCCTGCCGCGAATTGAACGGCAACGGGGGTGAACAAGGGGTCATATCCCAAAACTTTATCGCTGGCCGCATGGTCGGCAATGGCGGGCAGAAACCGTTCTGGCGCGCAGATTTCAACGCCATCTAACTCAAAATCGGTCAGGTCTTGCGGCACCTTTTGCGGATCGACAAACCATTGCACCGCCCCGTTCCGATCAAGGGTGAGGAATGAGTTGATAAAGGGGTTATAGGCGATGTCATTGCCGCGAATGTTCAAGAGCCACGCAATATTGTCCGGCTGGTTCTCCACCAGCACATCAATGTTCTGCGCCACCAAATGCGCCGCAATGCGTTTGCGCTTGATGGCAGAATGTTCACCGCTCTTTTGTGCGTCAAACGGGCGGGCCTTGTCGGCAACGGGGGGTGGCTGGTCAGTCCAGAGTTGATCGATGATATTGTCTTCTGTGGCGATCAGATGATTGTGCGATTGGCTTGCCGCGTCACTCAGGTCCTTATGCCAGCTGGCAGGGATATGCATGGGATCAAAGCCGATGCGCAGACCGCGCTGCTCTGTGGTTTTGAGCCAATCGGCCAACGGTTGGTCATGCAAATGACGATAAGAAAACAAATCTTCCGGACATTGCTCGCGCACCTGCACGGTGTAGCGCCCATCGACAAACAGGATCGCCTGATCCTGCGTGATCAGCGCCAGCCCGGCGGACCCGGAAAAGCCGGTCGCCCACAGCAAACGTTTGTCGCAATCGGCAACATACTCAGCCATATGGGCATCAAAGCGCGGCACAATCAGCGCATCCAAATCTTGACGTTTCAGCGCGACGCGAATATCGCTCAGGCGCTTCGCTTGTGGGGAGCTATTCAACATGGGAAGACTTTCATTCAATCGGATCACGATGGTGACACGCCACTTGACCTTTTGCCGGGTTGCCCTTCAATAGCGGCAACGTGGTTTTGCACACATCTGTTGCGAGGGGGCAGCGCCCATGATAGGCGCACCCGGTGGGAATGTTGAGTGGGCTGGGCAATTCGCCTTTGAGGGGAATGGCGTTGCCCTTATCGTCTGGGTCGAGCGATGGGGCCGCACTCAACAAAGCTTCGGAATAAGGATGGCGCGGCGCGGCAAACAGTTCTTTCGCCGGGCCGATTTCCACAACGGACCCGAGATAAATCACCGCCACCCGATGGGACACATGCCGCACCAGGCGCAAATCATGCGCCACAAACAAAACGGTCAGGCCCAATTCTTCCTGCAACCCGAGCAGCAAGTTCACTACTTGCGCCTGCACCGACACATCGAGAGCGGAAACCAGTTCGTCGGCGATCAGCACTTCCGGTTCGACGCTCAGCGCACGGGCGATGGCGATACGCTGGCGCTGGCCACCGGAAAATTCGTGCGGGAATTTGTCCGCCGCATCTTGCGGCAGGCGCACCAGCTCCAGCAGTTCGGCAATGCGGGCGGGGATGTCACGTTCGGCGCGCATCTTGTGCACACTCAACGCCTCGCGCAACATGTCCCCCACCCGCACCCGGGGGTTCAAAGACGAATAGGGATCTTGAAAGATCATTTGCACCCGGCGGTTATAGTCGCGCTGAGCTTTGCCTTTGGCGTTGAGGATGGTCTCGCCATAAAACTCAATCTCGCCCTGCTGCGGTTGATAAAGCCCGGCCAGCACCCGCGCCAATGTGGATTTACCGCATCCGCTTTCGCCCACAATGCCAAGGGTCTCGCCTTTTTCCAGCCGTAGCGACACGCCATTGAGCGCCTTCACCTTTTGCTGCGGCCGCCGCATCACCCAATCCGCGAGAGAGCGATTTTTGGCAAAGTGCAGCACAATATTTTCGGTTTTGAGAACTTCGGTCATGATTGCCCCCCTGCCCCAACGGGCGGTTGGGTGGGATTGAAACAGGCGACTTGGTGCTGTGTGCCTTCAAGTGGCGGCTTGGTTGCCGTGCAAGCGTCCACAGCATGGGCGCATCGCGGGGCAAAGGCGCAACCTTTTGGCAAACTCATCAGGCTAGGTGGCGTGCCCGGCAGTGAAAAGAGCGGGGTGCGCGGCTCGACATTTTCGGGCACCGATTGCAGCAAGCCCATGGTGTAACGATGCAGCGGGTTGCGCAACACATCGCGGGTGCTGCCCTTTTCCACCAGCTTGCCGCCATACATCACCGCCAACCGATCACAGGTTTGTGCCGCAACGCCCAAATCGTGGGTCACCAAAATGACTGACATGCCCAGTTCTTGCGACAAGTCCAAAATCAATTTCAGAATTTGATTTTGAATGGTTACGTCAAGCGCGGTGGTCGGTTCATCCGCCAACAGCAATTTTGGCGACGAGGCCAAGGCAATGGCGATCATCACCCGCTGGCGCATCCCGCCGGAAAATTGATGCGGATAATCATTCAAGCGTCGCGAGGCATCGGGAATGCCCACCAACTCCAGCAATTCGATGGCGCGCTGTACACGGGCTTTTTTGTCCAAATCTGTGTGGGTCACCAGATTTTCTTTGATCTGTACGCCCACGGTCAGCAATGGGTTAAGCGAAGACATGGGTTCTTGGAAAATCATCGCAATGTCTTTGCCGCGAATTTTACGCATTTGCGCTTCGGGCTTGGTGACCAGATTTTCGCCTTGCCACATCACTTCGCCGGTCACTTCGCCATAGCGTCGCGCCAGTCCCATAATGGACCGCAGGGTGATGGATTTGCCCGAGCCACTTTCGCCCACAATGCCGAGCACTTCCCCCTCAGCAAGGTCAAAGCTGACCTCATCGACCGCACGGAGCTTTTGTCCGCCTACATGAAAGGAGGTGCTGAGATTTTTGACCGATAGAAGGGGTGAATTTGATTGTGTCATATCTGTCCCCTATCCCCGTGGCCGCATTAAATCGGTGATGCCATCGCCCACCAGCGAAAAGCCCAAGCCCGTCAACACGATGGCAATGCCCGGCATCAGGCTCAGCCACCATGCGGTGGTGATGAAATTGCGCCCTTCAGCAATCAGCACACCCCATTCCGCTTGCGGCGGTTGCGCGCCCAAGCCGAGATAGCCAAGGGAAGAGCCGAGCAAAATGGCCAACGCCATATCGGTCATCCAATAAACAATCACCGGGGTGATGGCGTTGGGCAGCAAATGGCGAAAAATGATGCGGCGATCAGAATAGCCCATCACCTTGCCTGCCGCCGCATAATCATTGGCCATCTGGCCCATAATTTCGGCGCGCATCAGTCGCGCATAATAAACCCAGCCCACAAGGGTGATGGCGATATACATGTTGGTGAGGCCCGGCCCCAACACGGCAACCACGGCGATCACGAGCACCAAAAAGGGGAAGGTGATGATCGCATCAACACAGCGGCCAAAGATCATGTCAGCAACGCCGCCATAATAGCCCACCAACGCCCCGACAAAGATGCCGATGGCCAAGCAAAAAATGGTGGCGAACAGCGCCATTTGCATATTGACCGAATAGGCCCAGATCACCCGTGAAAAAGTGTCACGCCCCAAATTGTCGGTGCCGAACCAATGCAGCGCCGAAGGCGGTTGTTTGATCGCCGTGTAATCAAACACGTTCGGATCATAAGGCGCGAACAGATCTGGAAACAGGGCCAGCGAGATGGAACTGATCAAGATAAAAAGGCCGAGCAAAAAGCTGGGGCGCTTGAGCGCCACCATGCGCGATTTACGCGGCAAGCGGAAAAAGAGTTTTTTGACCATTTACGCCACCCGCAATCTGGGATCGAGCCAAGCCTGGATCAGATCGGTGAGCAAAAAGATGATGGACACCAGCACGGCGAAGGTGAGCGTGAGCCCCTGAATGAGCGGATAGTCGCGGGCAAAGATCGCATCGAGCATCAAACGACCAACGCCGGGCACCGCAAACACAGTTTCGGTGACCAAGGTGCCGCTCATCAGATTGCCGATGGACAGGCCCAACAGGGTGACGGTTGAGATCAACGCGTTGCGCAGCACATGGCGACCCAAAATGATGCGTTCGGGCAAGCCTTTGGCGCGGGCGAACTGCACATATTCTGCATCCACCACTTCGATCACCGATGAGCGCAAATTGCGCATGATGATCGCCGAGGTGTAAAGCGCCACGGTGAGCGCGGGCAAAAGCAAATGATACATATGTTCAAGGAATGTCGTGCCATATCCGCCCACTGGAAACCAGCGCATGCGTGCAGCCAGAAAGGTGAGCAACAGCAAGCCGATGTAAAAGACCGGGGTGGAAAGACCCACTTGAAAGGCGGAACGAATGGTGGTGTCGAGCCATGTGTTGCGATTGAGCGCAGCGACAAAGGCCAACGGGCCGGCAATCAGCAAAGAAAACAACACCGCATAAAGGGTGAGAAATCCGGATGCGGGCAAGCGCTCCAAAATCACTTGAGTGACTGGCGCTTTCATCAGAATGGAGTCGCCGAGATTGCCGGTGAAGACATTTTTGACGAAAATGCCAAACTGAATCCAGAGCGGTTGATCAAGTCCCAAACGCTGTCGGATTTGCTCCAACTGTTCAGTTGTGGCCTTTGCATCGGCCATGGCAATGGCCGGATCGCCCGGGAGCGCACGCACCAGCAAAAAGATGATCACCATCACGATCAAAAAGGTCGGGATGATCTGCAGCAACCGCGAAAAGAAATAGGATATGGTCGACATAGCTGTTCTCAAAGGACATGTGAGCGCCAAAGCGCCCACATGCCGAGGTTAGGGTCAGTGAGATGAAGACCCATAGGAGGAGGACTTAGCGATCGATCCAGGTCGATGCGAACTCGTTATTGCCCAATGGGGTCTGCACATAGCCCTTCACATCATCTGACAAGGCAACGGCAAATGGCGTCTCATACATGAAGAGCAAGGGTGCTTCTTCATTATAGATCTCCTGCATGCGCGCATATTGCTCTGCGCGTTTTGCCGGGTCCATTTCCACATTTGAGGCTTCATAAAGGCTGTTGAACTCTTCATTGTTCCAGCCGGTGCCCACAGCCTTGGCCGTTGGGTAATAGCCCAACCAGCCAGCCACTTGGGCCGGATCGTTCACATCATTCACCCAGCCATAGGTGTGAATGTCGAACTCGCCGGAGCGGTTTTTCGCGCCACGTGTTGGCCCGTCCACCTGCTCGACCTTCAAATCAATCCCGATCTGAGACCACATTTGCTGCAACGCGCTCAAAATGATCGCGTCGTCAGCCGAGCCGGCCAAAATGGTCAGCGTCAACTCAGTGCCGTCGGCCACACCAGCCTCTGCTATCAGCGTTTTGGCTTTATCCAAGTCATATTGATAGATCGGACCATTATCGGTGGCCAATTGGGTGGTAGATGCCATCAAACCAGACGTCACCGGCTTGCCAGCCCCCTGCAGCACCAACTGCACCAGCGCATTCTTGTCGGTGGCGTAGTTGAGTGCTTGACGCAGCTTCATGTCCGCCAAAGGATTGTCTGACCCATCGGCCCGTGTGTCCCGCGTATTCATAGGTGAATAGATAATGCGGGTGGAGGGGAACAATTCCATATTGATGTTCTCATCCGCTTCCAACTCAGCCACGCGGGCGAACGGGATAAATTCGGCCCCATCGACTTCGCCAGCCTGCAATTTCAGAATGCGGGTCGCGTCATCCGGGATCACGAGGAAGTTGATGCCGTCCATATAAGGCAATGGCTCGCCATCTTCCCCTTCGCGCCAATAATGCGGGTTGGCCCCAAACTGCATCAAGGTGCCGCGCTGGTGGGATTTCATCATAAATGGACCAGAGCCCACAAACCCGTCAATCGACAAGCTTTGTGCTTTTTCCTGATCGGTTTCACCGCTGGCTGCTTCAAAGGCATCGGCCGACACAATGGCGGTGTTGAAGGTCGCCAACATCAACACGATGGTCGGATCGGGACGGTTCAGCTTGATGGTGACTTGGTTGCCCGTTGCACTCACCTCTTCAATTGAACTGAGCAATCCGGCCCAAGGGCTCAAATCCGGGTCAGACGCGCGGGTCAACGAGAACACAACATCCTTGCCTTCAATCGGCGTGCCATCCGAAAACATGATGTCATCGCGCAAGGTCAGGGTTAGGCTCTGCCCGTCTTCGGCAACATCATAGCTTTGTGCAAGGCCAGATGTAATGGTTTTCCCATCGGCCTCGGTGCGCAACAATGTGTCATAAAGATTGGTGACCATCCAGATATCTGGATTGCGGTCGGCATAAATTGGATCGATCAGCGTAGAATCGTCGTAGCGGGCAAAGGTCAACGACCCGCCGCGTTCGATCGCCATGCTTGGTACTGCTGAAAACATTGCGGCGGCCGCGACAGTCGCCATCAATAGTTTTTTCATTCTGGTTTCCTCCCTCAGAGATGAATTGTGCACTATTGCAGATTGTATCCAATTCAAACTGCACAGCTATCTATATTTAGTCAAGCTATAATTTATTTTAGTAAGGCTTCAGGGCTTGTGTTTGCGTCGTCGGCCATGCACATTGGGTTTTCAGTTTGAATATTGTCGTTGTTCGAAAGGCCCTTCCCGTGCAAAGCTCCCGTCCTGAACCCAGCAATGAAGAAATCGGCTTTGCCATCCGAAGGCGGCGCAAAGCGCTCGGTAAAACGCTGGTGGATGTGGCGGAGGCCACTGAATTGACGGTGGGGTTCATCTCGCAGGTGGAGCGCGGAATCAGCGCGCCCTCCCTCTCCTCCTTCATGCGAATCGCCAAGGTGTTGAACACCTCAATCGAGCAATTGCTGAATGTGAGTGAGCCGTTTGAGCCGCTGACCAAGGCCGAACATCGCCAAAGCTACAGTTTGGGCGAAAATGGCCGTTGGTATGAAAAACTGGGGCCGGGCTTTTCCGGGGCGCTTTTTTACCCCTGCATCATCCACCGGCCGCCGGGACATGTGGCCGAAATGATGCAGCATAAGGGGGAAGTGTTTTGCTATCTGATCTCCGGTGAACTGGAATATCATTTGGGCGACAAGGTCTATGAGATGAAGCCTGGGGACACGATCCACCACGACACCAGCGAAAAACATTTTTCCAAAGTGGTGAGTGACGAGGAGAGCGTTGAGTTGTGGGTGAGTTCTCATCCCATGACCAGCCATTAGGCCCCAACTCGCCCATGAGTTGGCTCGCAATATTTCAGCCTGGAGACTTGTCGCTTTGTATTCCAAAGCGTACAATTGCGCGACAACCATTCTGGGCTATCAGGCGCACCTTGCACATGTGGAACCGCAATCCGATCGACGACATTCAAACCATGCTGGTCATGGGCCATCGCAATGTCAGCTTGCCCAGACACAGCTTCTATCTTTGGGGCGGTGTTAGCGGTTTGTTGTTGCTCGTCACGGACAATCTCATCACGTTAACCCGCTTTCCGGACCCTGGCCTACGCACCTTTTTGCAGCTGATTTGGCTGGGCAGTGTGCTTGGCGCCGCCTTCTGGCTGGATCGCTGTTGGTTGAACAAGCTGCGGGCAGACTGCGGTGAACCCCTTTCCTTTGCGCAAATTCAGCTGCGCAAAATCTGGCAGTTGAGCCTGATTTTAGGACTGGGCGCTGCCATTGGCGTCAATCAATTGGGCGCCGGGCATTTGATTTATGGTGTCTGGCTGATCACAGCGGGTGTTGTTTTGTTTTCGCATGGACTATTCGGCCACAAGAGTCTTGAAGCTCTGGGTAGCGTTTATGTGTGTGCGGGCCTTTCGCTTATTTGCTTTAACGTGCCGAGTGACCCGGCGCGCTTCACCGCTGCTGCTTTTTTGGGAATTGGCCTGCCAGCCATTGAATTTTGCCTTGGCCACATCACAAGGGCTGACCACGCATGACGCCAGACTTCACTCCGCCCGAGTTGGACCAGCTGTTGCACCAGCCCACCCGCACGCGCATTGTCGCTTATCTTGCTGCCCGGCAGGAGGCCAGTTTCTCGGAACTCAAGCGGGTTTTGCAGCTGTCAGACGGCAACCTGAAATCCCATTTGCAAAAGCTGGAAAACGCCGCCTATCTTCAGTCCCATCAATTGGGCGGAGACGGTCGCCCACAATCGATATATCGGTTGAGCAAAAAGGGTCATGCAGCGCTTGTCGACTATGTGAAACAGCTGCAAGTGCTCATGCCCACAGCCGATTTGGCATCTGAACAGCATCTATCGCGCCCCCTGGCCCCCAAACCCACGAACTAGTCTACGCAATAGACGCTACGCCCGCTCCTACCTCTGCAGCCCCAAACTTTGCATTGCAAAGCTAATAACTTTGCATTACAAAGCTATTTATTCAACCTGTTGATTTTGGAAAGGCTGAAGATGAGACTGGCTTTTTTCCTTTGGCTTTTGGAGTTGCTGACCCTAGTCCCTTACATTTTGTGGTATTTGCTTTTTGCTGCCGAGAGATCGCAATATCCGCTTCTAATCACCTTTATCATCGTTTGGATTACCGGATATCATGCCGTGGTGTTGCCGCTCATTGCGATGTGGCGGGTGCGGAAATTCTTTAAGTTTTTGCAAGAGGCCTCCTCCTTGGAAACGGTGCGCGACCGCATGTCGTCGCCCGAAAAGCGCGAGGCCTTTATCACCGCATTCGCGCGCGAAAACAGAATTCCAAAGTTGATTGCCAAACGTATTTATGCGCGCGTCGAACAGGCGCTGGTCAAATAGTCGGGGCGCCATCATATGAAACGGTTGATCAGTCTTTTTTTTATGGTTGCAGTAATGGCAGGGTGTTCGAGGGTGGAACATGCATTGCTCTATAGCGGAGAGCTGCAACATCTGCCCCGCCAGCATGTGCAAACTACGCTGCCCAGCGGGCGCTTGATTGCCGCCTTTTCTGATCTGGCGCACCAGCATGATTTCATCACCAGCGTCCTGATCTTGAAGAACGGACATCTCATCGGGAAATCGGAGAAAGTCCCCGGTGCCGCGAAACGGCCATCAAATGTTAAATCGGTGGCCAAGTCGATCTTGTCGGCGCTCGTGGGCATTGCGGTGACCGAAGGACACCTTGCTTCAATCGATGTCTCGCTTTCACATTTCTATCCTGACCTTCCCGCCGCCAAACGCAACATCACCATTCGCCATTTGCTGACCATGACAGCGGGTTTTGAGTTTGCTGAAAACAGCGCGGCCAGCAATCGCGTTTATCAGGGGCAAAACTGGACCCGCAACATTTTGGATTTGCCACAACCGCATCAACCGGGCGAAAAGTTCAATTACGCCACCGCATCCACCTATGTGCTGGCCGATATTCTGACGCGCGCTACCGGCGAAGATTTGGCCATATATGCGCAGCGCAAGCTTTTCACCCCGCTGGGCGGCACCCTACATGCGGTGACCCGCTCGCCCGAAGGCACTGTGTTTGGCGGCACCGACTTTTATCTCACTCCCGAACTGCTGGCCAAGTTCGGACAGCTCTATTTGGATGAGGGTCGCTGGGATCAACATCAGCTCATTCCCCGCAGTTGGATCCGTCAAAGCTGGCAAATGAATCAGGGGCCGTGGCCAGCAAACAGCTCCACCGCCAAAAAGGGCTATGGCTTTTTATGGTGGCTTAAAGACTTAAGCGGACAACCCGCCTATATCGCCGAAGGCTTTGGCGGCCATCTTTTGGTGATCCTGCCAAATGAGGATGCGGTAATTGTCGTGGGGACCGAGCCGCTGGAATGGGCCGCGGGCTGGTGGGACACACACCCACGCCGTGCCGCACGTCTCTATGAACTGATCCAACAAAACATCATGCCGGCCCTTGCCCGTGAAGGAGGAATATCATGGCGGTATTAGCGCGTTTGTTCATCTATAGAATTCGAGGTTGGCGGCGTTGGCTGATCATTATCGCGCCAATCGTTTGGTTCCAGCTGGCCCTGCTCAGTACCGGACTTTACCCCGATTATATAGATGCCCAAGGCGGCGTGGCGCTTGAGGAAAACCCCTTTTTCACGCCGGATACAGCGCAGCTTCATTTTGACGAAATCGCCCAGAGCGGCCAGCGCCCTCTGGCCTATCTGTTTTACGTCGTGGATATGGTTGCTGCTGCGCTTCTGGCCATGGCGTTTGCCGCTTTGATCGGATTCGGCCTGAACGCCGCCGGCCCGGGTCTGCCCCCGCACGCAACTCTTTTGCTGCTGCCGCCGGTGTTTTTGCTGCTGGCAGATTTTGCGGAAAATTTGATCTTCACGCTTTGCGTTGCCACGGCGCCTGCCCCTGCAACATTGTTGCTGGCTGCAGCAGGTGTGGTCACGGGGCTCAAATTTCTGGGTTTCGCCCTGAGTGCATTGGTGGGCATATGCAGCCTGATATTTGGGCTTTGGCGGACGATCAAGTCACCCCGTTAAGACGCCGTAAAGTGGACTATCGCCCCCAAGGGCGGCAGGCGCAATCTCGGGCCTGAAGAGCTCAGGTTCGTCTACCAAATACTGTTTGATCAGGGGAATAAACCCCTGTGCCAGGCCAATAGATCCCCCAACAGCGACCCGCCCAAGACCGAAAATTGACGTGAGGTCAGCAATTTGAATGGCAATGGCCTGCGCCGCACGGCTGACAATGATGGAGGCCCATGCCTGCCCTTGCTGATGGGCTAAAAAGACATCCCGCGCTTCACAATCAGCGTGGCCCGCCCTTTGGGCTTGCAGGGCTATTGCACGGCCACCGGCAACGCTTTCCACCGTACCAAAACGGCCAGATCCACAAAGCTGCTCTCCGATTGGCGAGCGCATAAACCCGATATGTCCGGCTAAGCCGTTCGGGCTGGTAAGGGGTTGGCCCTTCAGCACAATACCGCCGCCCACACCCGTGGAAATGGTGATGTAGCCAAAGATGTCAACGCCGCGCCCGACCCCGAAATGGGCCTCGCCGCAGGCGGCAGCGGCGGCATCGTTGAGGATCGTGAGGTACGTGCCAAATCGATCAATAAGCGCTGTGCGGACGTCAATATTATTGATCTTTGGCAGCGTACCGCCATTAACGGCAGACCAATAGCCTTGTTGGTCCAAGCGACCGGTGAGTGCAACACCAAGGCGATCGCCTTTTTGAAACCCAAGTCCCGCCAACAATTCTTCCATATTGTCCGTCAACTGCTCAAAATCCGCGTTCGCCTGCGTCGGCATTTGCGCTTTTTGCGCCAGCTTGCCGTTCGCAAAGCGCGCCGCGGCGAGCTTTGTGCCGCCCAGATCGAGGGCAAATCCGTTCAACATTTCAACCATTCGGAGCCTCTGCGCAAAACCAGCTTGTCATGATTTCCAATCGGGTGAGCGCTGTGCCCACGGTTACTGCATCCGCACCATGCGCAAAGCCCTCGCGCACCCGTTCGGGGTTGGCGTAGCGCCCCTCGGCCATGATGAACAAATTCAGCTTTTTAAGCCGCTTCAAAAGTTTGTAATCCGGCTGGTCCTGATCTGAAACGGGATTCGCGCCGACATAACCAGATAAGGTAGAGCCGAGAATTAGAGCGCCCTCTTTTGCCGCCCGCTGCCCATCTTCGAACGTACTGCAATCCGCCATCGCCATTTTGCCTTGTGCCAAGATTTCGGCAACCAACGTTTGGGTAGCCACCGGCCTGGGGCGATCGGTTGCATCATAGGCGATGATATCGGCCCCTGCGCTGGCCAAGTCTCTAACATCGTCCACAAAAGGCGTGATGCGCACATCGCTATCGGACAGGTCGCGCTTCACGATGCCAATGATCGGCACGGTGAGATGTGGGCGGGTGGCGCGTACATTTTCCGCGCCTTCGATCCGCACCGCTTTGGCGCCGCCGGCCACAACCGCTTGTGCCATCGCGGCCACAATGTGCGGCTGGTCCATGGGGCCATGATCAACGGGCTGGCAGGATACGACCACGCCAGCACGCATTTGGTCTAAAATTGACATATTTACCCCATCAAGTTTGGCAAGCCCGTGGCCAATACTGGGAAGATGCACACCAAAATCAACACAATAATGGGCGGGAGGAGCCAGGGCAGGATTGATTTTGCCAATTTGAGATAAGGAATATTGCCGACCTGCGCCACCACAAACAGGGCCATGCCCATGGGTGGGGTCAAAATCGAGATCATCAGATTAAGCACAATGATGATACCGAAATGCACAGGATCAATACCAAAGCTGATGGCGATGGGCACCAATATCGGCACAACAATCAGCAGGATGGCCAAGCTTTCCACCAGACAGCCCAGCACAAAAATCATCAAATTGACGGCAATCAGAAAGCTGATCGGATCGTTGGCGATGGACAGAAAGAGCTGTGCGATTTGCTGCGGTGCCTGTTCCCGCGCCAGCACATAGCCAAGCAGGCTGACGCCGGCAATAATCGTGGCGATGCCGGCAGAGGTGCTGGTGGTTTCGTAAAGCGCAGTCCAAAGTCGCTTCAGGGTGAGTTCACGATAGAACAACAGGTCGATCAAAATGGCATAGACCACGGTGATGGCTGCGGCTTCGGTGGGGCTGAAATAGCCGGAAAAGATGCCCCCCACGATCACCACCGGGGTGAGCAAGGCGGGTAGCGACTTGATGAACAAGGTGCCGATTTCGCCATAACTTTTGCGCGCATCTGTCGGATAGCCCCGGCGTTTGGCCATAAAATAAACCATAACCATCAACGCAATTGCGCACATGACACCGGGCACAATGCCGCCCAAAAACAATTGGCCGATCGAGGTGTTGGAAACGACCCCATAAAGCACCATGGTGATGGAGGGCGGCACCAGAGGACCGATCATGGAAGACGCGGCGGTGACTGAGCCGGCAAACTCTTCATCATAGCCAGCGTCGCGCATGGCTTCGATTTCCATTTTACCCAGGCCGCCCGCATCCGCCAGGGCTGAACCAGACATGCCGGAGAAAAACAGTGAGGCCAGCACATTCACATGCCCCAGCCCGCCCGTGATGTGACCAACTAAGGCGCGGGCAAAACCGAACAAATGGTGCGTGATGCGCGACGAGTTGAGAATGGCGGCGGCCAGAATAAACAGCGGCACGGCGAGCATGGGAAAGCTGTTCAACCCGTCCACCATGCGCTGCACGGCAAAAGTGAGGCCCATGCCGGTATAATAGAAATAGCCCATGGAGACGAAAATCATCGCGATGCCAATGGGCACACCCACCAGCACCATCAAAAGCCAAGCAAGGCCAATAATACTCAAAATCATTGGTTTTCCCCCTTGGCCTTGAAGGTTTGAACCTGCTGCCAAATGCGTTGGGCAATGCGGAACAGCACAAAGAAGGACGCCACAAAGGCGGACGCGTAAAGCAAGGCATCGCTTGTCGGCAGGGTCACGCTTTCATTGCGCCAGGTGCGCAAAATGGTTTTGTAGCCAATAAAGCTGAGATGAACCATAATGCCGAAATAGATCAGATCGATCAGCAAATAGAGCGCCGCTTGCACTTTAGCCGCGAGCATTTCAGCCAAAAAACCCATTTTCAGCTGGGCATTTTGCCGCTCAACTTCGGGGATCGCGAAGAACGCCATCCACACCCAAAGCCAACGGGCGACCTCCTCGGTCCATACCGGCCCCGTCACCAAATTGGTGCGCCCCAGAATTTGCAATAATATCACCAATATCAACGCGACAAACAAAAGGGTCGCTATGGTGCCTTCCAAACTATATTTGCGCTCTAGGTTCATGTGATCTCGCTTTAGGGTTTGGGGGTGAAGTTGCCTCCACCCCCGGTTAAGGCATTTAAGGAGTTGTGATGGACTGACTAATTCCCGATCACTTTTGCAATGGCGCCTTCACCAAACTCAGCTTCCAGCTCATCATAATAAGGCTTCATTGCTGCGCGGAATGGCTCCAGATCCGGCTCGGTAATGGTCAGGCCTTTTTCCTTGAAGCTGTCGATCAAATTGGCTTCGGCTTCAAAGGTCAAATCGTTGGAGACTTTGCCACCCGCCATCACGGCTTCTTCAACCCACGCTTTTTCCTGGTCGCTCATGCCGTTCCATTTGTCCGCAGATATCTGGATCGCGGCAGACGCCACAAAGTGGTTGGTCATGGCGATATAGTCCTGCACTTCATAGAATTTCATCGCATCGATGGTGGGCAATGGGTTTTCTTGCGCATCAACCTGATTGGTCTGCAGCGCCAAATACACCTCCTGGAATGCCACCGGCGCCGGAGTTGCGCCCACATTTTCGGCATAGGCGATCAGGAAAGGCACATTCGGTGTGCGCATGCGCAACCCGGCCATGTCTTCAATGGAATTGATCTGCTTGTTCGATGTGGTTTGGCGGGTGCCGTAATACCAAACATCCAAAAGCTTCACGCCTTCATCCTGGAATTTGGCGTCCATTTCCTGGCCCCACGGCCCGGCAATGATTTCCTTCAGGTGATCGTAATCTTTCACCACATAAGGCGCGCCGATCAATTTCAGCTCTGGAATGATGTAGCTCATGTCCGGATAGCCGGTCATCACCATATCCAGCTCACCGGCCTGCACCTGGGCCACCATGGCCTTAAAGTCACCCAATGTCGCAGAGGGGAAGAGCTTTACGCTCATTTCACCGCCAGAAACCTCTTCCAACTTGTCTTTGAAGGCAACCGCGCCTTGATAGACGTTGGAGACTTCGTTGTCCTGCATGCCAAAAGTCAGCTCTGCTGCCTGCACACTCGTCGTTGCCAACAAAATTGCGGTCAGGCCGCTCAATGTTTTGGTCGTGATGTTCATCAATTTCCTCCATTTATGATGATTGGCAAAGACGGTGCTTGCCAATTTTAGGTCAGCCCTTTGGCTGCCAATTCTGTTTGATTTTCACTTAGGGTGGATTTGGGCACACTCAAACGTGCCCGATAAGACCGCGCCAAATGCCGGTCTGTAATGTTGGTGGCGGTAACAACATCGCCATCCAATATCGCTTGGTAGATGGCCCGATGCTCTTCATAGGCCATGGTGTCGTACCGCTCCGGATCATCCGTGGGGGCACGTCCGGCAAGCAAAGCGCTCACAAACATGTCGTGCAATTTGAGAATGATCGGATTGCCCAGCACCGAGACGATCGCCCGGTGAAACGCGATGTCAGTTTCAGCAAACTGTGTCGAGCCAATCGCCTTGTAGTTCGCTTCCAACGCGGACTGTAGCTTGGTGATTTGAACATTATCGGCTTTTAAGGCTGCTTCACGGGCAGCCCCTGCCTCAATAAATTGCCGCATCTGTTCGAGGTGCGCGCCGCTTTCGGCATCCCCTAAAATCTCGCGCAGGTGCATTCCCGTGGTTTGCAGCACGGTTTGAATAGAGGGGCGCGCAGCACGCGGGCGGCGCCCCGAACCGGTTTCCACATAGCCGCGCATTTGCATTTGCGCCAGCGCTTCACGCACGGTGGGGCGCGACGCTGAAAAGCGCTCGCACAGCTCACGTTCGGTGGGCAACGCCGTATCTAACGCAATTGTCCCGTCTCGAATTTCATCGATCAAGGCATCAGCAATCACGTCGGCGGCTCGACGCTGTTCCTTTTGCTGATGGTCAATGTCCCTTAAGGCCATTTAATCCTCCTAATTTGGCAATGATGCTCTCTTAGATACGCCGTTTGCCTATCTGGCCGCAAGCATTTGCCTTACCATTTTTTATTTTTGGTATTACCAAACAAAATAATTGTCAAACAAAAATTTGTGTTTTAATGATGTTTGGAGTTGCTAAACAGAGCTAAGCCATCGCGAAACTGTGAAATTGGCTGGAAAAACTGGAGGATAGGATGAAGACCCAATTGCGCGGCATGTTTGCCGCCCTCATCACCGCAATGGAGGACGATCAGTCCTTTAGCCCCGAACGACAGGCCAAAGTGACCGAAGCGGTGCTCGGACAAGGTCTTGATGGTTTATATGTCGGTGGCAGCAGCGGTGAATCTGGTCTGTTGAGCACGACTGAATTGTTAGACCAGCAGCAGGTGGTGGCTGAAGTTGTGCCACAAGGGCAAGGCACGCTAATCGCGCATGTGGGGGCACCAAATCTCCGCGATTCGATTGCGCTGGCTCAAAACGCCGAGCGACTTGGATTTCATGGACTTTCCGCTTTGCCCCCGCACGCCTATCCCTTCACAGACGGCGAAATTATCAACTATTATCGCGCGTTGAGCGCCGCCACCGCGCTCCCAATGATTGTATATGAAGTGCCAGTGCGCACCAACCGGCCTTTACCTTTTGAGGTCCTGAGCAGCATCCTTCAGTTACCCAATGTGGCGGGCATTAAATTTACATCTCAAGATCTTTTTAAGTTCAGTCAACTTAAGGCCGCACACCCCGACAAGATTTTCTACTTCGGATTTGACGAAATTTATCTGAGTGCAGGCGCTCTGGGCGCACATGGTGGCATCGGCTCAACTTATAATGTTATGGGCAAATTATATGCCGAGCTGAACAGGGCAATTTCGGCCGGTGATCTTGCTGGAGCCCAGCAACTTCAAGATGTTTCTCAGCAATTTGTTGGTGAGCTATTAGAAATGGGCGTGCTGCCCGGCATTAAGGCCATTTTGCAAGCACGTGGTCTGAACGCGGGCCCCACACGGGCTCCATTATGCGCGTTGAGTGACAAAGTCACTCAGATTGCCCAACGCATGGCCAACGATTCTCGTTTTGCGCCCTGGCTGATTGACCACTGCTAACTGTGTAACTCATCCGATGAGCGTTCAATCAGGTCAGGTACGAAGAGCTTTTGCAGTTTTTCCGGTGCTTCACCGTTAAGCAAGTTCAACATGAACTCACCGAGCGCCTGGCTGGGCTTGGAAATCGGCAAATAGCAAGTGGTGATGGGTGGTGAGAAATATTGCGAAACGTTCAAATCGTCGGTCGCAATCACCACCGCATCGCGGCCATGTTCGTAGCCCCGAACATGGAAGCCGGACAAAACGCCCATCGCGGTTGCTTCATTGGCACAAAAATAGGCGGTTGGCGGGTCGTCGAACATCGACATTTCGAAAAATTGCTCACGGCCAAAACCAGGCGTGAGCTCACCATTTGCGATCAAACTAGGGTCAAACGGCAGGCCAGCTGCATCGAGCGAGTGGCGATAGGCGCGCTCCCGGTCGTGCGAATACATCAGAACCGAATCGGCGTTCAGCATCGCAATCCGACGGTGTCCCTTCGCGATCAAACGCTCAACGCATATCGAGACAATCCGCTGGTTATGCGTATCCACATAAGCGTGCGGGCGCTCAAGCTCGGTCATGCCATAGGTGACAAATGGAAAGTCTTGCTGCTGCATATACTCAACGCGCGCATCCCGGGCGCGGGTGCCTGGCAGAATGATGCCATCGGCTTTGCGATTGGCGACAATGCGTTGAATGATCTCGAGGCTTTCATCATATGAACTGGCCTGATATTGAACCACGCGGTAGGGCGTATCAGCGAGCACATCTGACACGCCATAGACCAATTGGGCATAGCCTACCCCGCCCCATTCATCATCATGAGGTGATGAGATCACTGTGATCATCGCAATCTGATGCGTTTTGCCAGTGCGCAACTGCACGCCGCTCAAATTCATCTCATAGCCAAGCTTTTTGGCAACATCCAAAATCTTGTCGCGGGTGTTCGGGCGCACTTGCGGCGAGCCGTTGAGCGCCTTGGAAACGGTTGCCGTGGACAGGCCCGTTTCTTTAGCGATTGTTTTGATCGTGGGGCGCGGTGACATATACCTACTCAATTCTCTTCCCCAAAATCGTTAGCCAAAAGTTGGGCAAAACGCAAATAAACCGCTGATGTCCAAGCAAAAGCTTTGTCCCGAAGGCCTGCACCACTCAGCGCATCAAAATTTTCAGCCATGCCGGATGTTGCGCACAAATGCTGGTATTTTTGCATGATCTCACGGGCGCGTTCGCGTTCATTTTGCGCCAGTAACCCCTCCACAATCAGCAGTGTGGTAGGTGCCCAAATCGGGCCGCGCCAATAGCCATCAGCTTCGTAAAACGAACTCCTTGGCGATTCTGTTGCCAGCCCCCAGGCGGTGACCATACCCAATTTATCAAGTCTCTGGAGCAATTTAGCGGTGACTTGATGGGGCAACTTATCGCCCAGCAAGAGGGGCATAAACTGAATGAGGCTCTGATCGGGCAATTGTTTTTCGGTGTCATGCACCAAGCGCACCTGGAAGGTCGTGCCGTCCCACAATTGATCCATCAATAGCGAAATCAGCTGTGCTTCTTGCTGTTTATATTCCTGTGCTTGCGCCCCATCACCAGCGCGTTCGGCCAATTGCGCTATGGTTCGGGCCGTGAGCGCCAGAAATGTTGGCAAATCCGGGCCAATCACCGGGCCACCTTCAGCAAAAAAGCTGGCATTGTCCCAGCCACTATCATTGCCGTGGGCATAGCTGGGCAGCGCGTTTTCATCCGCGCGGGTATGGATCATCCAATATCTATATTGGCGCACAAGTTTTTGCCGCAAATAATCCAGTTGCGCTGGGGTGAAAATCTCCGGGTTGCGCTGCCGCATCAAGCCGATCGCCCAACCATGTACCGGTGGTTTGGTAAAGCTGAACGACGCGCCTTGATCGTGTACAAAATCCGGCAACATGCCGCTTTGATCCTGATGATCAAAAATGGCGGCGAATTGATCAAAGGCCAGTTGAGGATCATTATCCGCCACACCGATGGCGGAAAAAGCATTGTCCCAGCTCCAAATGTTGATCATGTGGTTTTTGGACATATAGATTGCCGGCGCGGTCAATTGGCCAGTTTTGGGCACACAATTGGCCCACAGGAGGTAACTGGCCAGGCGCGGCGCCTCGCCTTTAAGTGCCAGCCGCCACTTGTTGAACGCCGCGGCGCTTTCCGTTCGCACCTGATCAAAATCAGTTGAAGGCAGATCGGGCGCCAAACGTTCGTGCAACAGCAGGCCGGCATCAATGGCCGCTCCAGCAAAGCGTATCTCAACATTGTCCGCGTGATCGCGCCGCCATTGGCCGGACACCTTGATTTGGCCCTGATGCGCAAAAGGTGTCAGGCGTAAATTTTCACCTGCAGCCACCACACAATCCGCGCCATGCGCTGTTCGATACGCATAATCGTAGCGTGATCCTTCAAGGGCGAAGACCACCGCGACTTTTTCCGCTTCGAAATGCAAAGTCTCGCCTTCACCGACGGCAAAAGCGGCGGTGCCTACCTGCTCTGCTCCGTCGAACAAGCTGATCTCCAGCGCGGCAGGTGTAAGATCGTATTTTGGTGACAATTCAAGACCCGCCTCATCCTCAAAGCGAATGCGGCACAATCTTCCAAGGCTCCGGCGCTCGTCGCCACCCGCAACATAACGCAGATAAAGGGCGCGATCTGCGCCCTCACCCATCATCGACAATGTTGTAAATCTTTGATGCCGAGAGAACGGCACCTTGTCGAAATCAAACAGCATTGCCTAGCCCTTCACCGACGACCCGATTGCGCCATCCATGATGTAGCGTTGGGCAAAGAAGAATAGGATCAGGGGCGGGATGCACAACAGGACCGTGATCGCCGCGATAGAGGTGATGTCTGTTTCGTGCAGGCCTTTAAACATGGAAAGCCCGAGGGTAAGTGTATATTTCGACTGGTCGTTGAGGAAAATCAGCGGCCCGAGATAATCGTTCCACGCATTCATAAAGTGGAACGTCCCCACCAACACCAAGGCCGGCATCATCAACGGCAAATGGATGCGCCAATAAATTTGCCAGCTGTTTGCGCCGTCCATGCGCGCTGCTTCGTCGATTTCAATGGGCACGGTCATAATATATTGCCGCAACAAGAAGACGAAGAACGCTTCGGCAAAATAGGCCGGCACGATCAATGGCTTGAGCGTATTGATCCACCCAAGCATGTTAAATTCCATATAAAGCGGGATCATTTTCACATCCCACGGGATCATCATGGTGGCGAGCAAAATGATGAAGATCACATCCCGGCCTTTAAAGTGGAAGCGGGCAAAACCGTACGCCACGAGTGAAGATGAAAAAAGCTGGCCGATGGTCGACATGACCACCACGATGGCGGAGTTTTTAAAATAGACATCGAAAGGCTGTTTGAACCAAGCCGTGATGAAATTTTCCCACTGCACATCAGATGGCCAGAATACTGGCGGGTATTGATAAAGCTCCGAAACGCTTTTCACGGCGGTGATAAAGGTCCAGTAAAAGGGCAGGATGAACATGGCGGATAAAAAGATCAACGCGCCATATGTAAAGGCTCTAAGCATCTTTATTGCCTCCCTTTTTCATTTCGCCTTCATAATAAACCCAGGCGGATGAGGATTTCATCACCATCATGGAGAGCGCCAGAATGATCAAAAACATCACCCAGCTGTTGGCGGCGGCATAGCCCATTTCGAAATGCTTAAAGGCATTGTCATAAATATACATGGCGAAGAAATAGGTGCTTTCGAGAGGCCCGCCGCCCGTGAGCAACAAGGCGATGGTCAATTGTTGAAACGCTGCAATGATTGAAGTGATGAATGTAAAAAGCAGCATGGGCGAAAGCATTGGAATGGTAATAAAGATCAGACGCGCCCAGCCCGGCACGCCGGACATCTTTGCGGCTTCATATAATTCTTTTGGAATAGATTGCAGGCCGGTCAACAAAATCAGCATCGTGCCACCCAGCCCCCACAAGGACGCCACAACAATGGCCAGAAGTGCCCAGTTCGGATCGCCCAACCAGTTTGGTCCTTGAATACCGGCCAACCCCAACAGGAAATTCAAAATGCCATATTCGTGACTGTAGATCCACGCCCAGATCGTCACCAAGGCCACACCCGAGATCACACTCGGCAAGTAAAAGATGGTGCGGAAAATTCCGCTACCGATCACCTTTTGATTGAGCAAAACGGCCAGCAGCAAGCCGAGCACAATGTTGAACGGCACAAAGAACAAGCCAAATTTGATGGTAACCCACAAGCTGTCCCAGAAAAGCGGGTCTTGGGTCAGCATCACTTCATAATTCTGGGTGCCGATAAATTCACGGTCGCCAACCACGGGCCAATCGTAAAAGCTCATCACAAAGGAGAACACCAACGGACCGAGGGTGAAGAAGAAGAAGCCCAATATCCAAGGGGAGATGAACAAATATGGCGTGAGTTTCTCAACGAATTTTTGTCGTTGATACTGCCGATCATAAACTCCAGACATAATATCCATCTCCCCTATCGTGGGTTAGTTTAGGTGACGCTTAGAACGGGCTACAGCGTCATCCAAATGCTTTTTCGCATTGCCTTTTTCGATCATTGTGGCTTCAATCGCGCGCTCAAGGTTCGCTTGGATTTTGCCCCAATTTTCATGCTTCAGGAATGCGTTTGACTCGCTGTCGGAAACCGCCAGCATGTCAAAGAATGGTTTGAAGATCGGGTCACTTGTCATCTCCATTTCTTCAGCAACGCTGGTACGGATCGGCAAATCATTTGTGCGCAATTTCACCGCTTCAGCAGAGGAGAAGAATTTGATGAATTCCCAAGCCAGATCTGGGTTTTTGGTGTCCTTGGCCATAGACATGGCTGACGCGCCAATGGACGAATGCACAGGCTTGTCGCCAAAGGATGGCAGCTTCGCCACACCATAATTGATGCCCGCTTCGTCAAAGCCTCCCTTGGACCACATGGCGGACTGATACATGGCCAGTTTTTCGCCCTTAAACAGCGCGGAACCTGAGCTATTGTCGCCAATGCCGAGCACCACTGCTTCTTCATTCGCCGCCATATCGGCAAACATGGTCAACACTTCCACCGCTTCTGGGCTGTTCATATAGCCATCAACAGCGGAACCGTCCTTTGCGATGAAGCGTGTGCCGTTGGACCAGAAAAACTGCTCATAGTCGAAAGGATCGGGCTTCGCTTCAACAGCAAAGCCATACACTTTGTTCTCTTTGTCCCGGAATTGAGCCGCTTTCTCGCGCAACTCTGCCCATGTCCAATCTTCGCTGGGCATCTCAACCCCAGCTGCTTCGAACATATCCTTATTGTAGAACACCACATGGGTGGTGAACCCCGCTGGCATGCCATAGGCTTTGCCGTCGATCCGCGTTGTGTTGATCAGGCCGGGCGGAATGTCGTCCAAATTCATGGCCTCTGCGTCGCGCGCCATAAACTCGTCAAGCGGCATCAGCGATGTATAATATTTTGGGTAGTTCCACATATACATGACGTCTGGCGGGTTGCCTGCGCCGAAAGAGGCGATCAGTTTTTGGTCATACCCATCCGCATAAGGCTCGACCTGTACTTTTACACCGGGATTGGCCGCCTCAAATCGACGTGCAATTTCTTTCTGAATTTCAAGGCTCTCGTCGCTATCCCACGTGGCAAAGCGAATGGTTTCCTCCCCAAGGGCCGTACCTGACAACGCAGCAACGGACAATGCCGTCGCTAGGGCCAGTTTTTTCAAATGCTTCATTTTTCCTCTCCTTTTTGCGCTGCACCATGCAACGACTTTTGCCGATCAATCAGTGATCGTGTTTCCGCGTCCAGTTCACGCGGATATGCCTGCCCCTCCCCATTGAAAATGTGGCAATGCTGAGCAGGAAATTTCAGAAAAACGTGGTCGCCCGTCGCTGCCGGATGTGTGCCGCGGGCAATCGCGACAAAGTCCTCGCCATTGTCGAGACGAATATGAACCTGGCTTTCGGTGCCCAAGCGCTCAACAAGCATCACTTGGCCGCTCATATGGGCTTCGTCCTGCGTCACCAATTCAATGTTATCGGGTCGAATGCCCAGCTTGTGTGGGCCAGCGACATTTGCGGGAGATGTCTCGAGCGCAATTGTGATGTCACGGAATAAATCGTCGGCACTCACCTTGAGTTGTTTATCGCCCGCGGCTTGGGCTGCGACATCAAGGAAGTTCATTTTGGGCGAGCCGATAAAGCTGGCAACAAACAGATTTTGCGGTGCGTAGAACAGCTCTAATGGCGTACCGAATTGCGCCACTTTGCCTTGATCGAGCACCACCACACGGTCGGACAAGGTCATGGCTTCAACCTGGTCATGGGTCACATAAATCATGGTCACGCCTAGCCGTTTATGCAAGTTGGCCAGCTCCACCCGCATGGTCACGCGCAGGCCCGCATCCAAATTGGACAAAGGTTCATCAAGCAAAAACAGTTTCGGGTCGCGCACAATCGCCCGGCCAATGGCCACACGTTGACGCTGCCCGCCGGACAATTGCTTTGGCCGCCGTTTCAATAGTTCGGTAATCTGCAAAATGCGGGCTGCGTTTAGCACGCGCTCCTCAATTTCCGCCTTTGGCACCCCATTGAGCGACAGGCCGAATGAGAGATTTTTATAAACATTCATATGCGGATAGAGCGCATAGTTTTGAAACACCATCGCGATATCGCGTTTAGCGGGTGGCAATTTGCTGATGGGCTGACCGCCCAACACCACCTGTCCACCATTTATGTCCTCCAGACCTGCGATCGAGCGCAGCAATGTGGTCTTTCCGCAGCCCGATGGGCCGAGAAAACTCACAAACTCACCATCACGGATATCTAAATCAATCCCCTTCAGGACTCGAAGATTGCCGAATTTCTTTTCCAATCCGTCGATCTGTACGCCTGCCATGTCCCATCCTTCTCCCGGCATTTGTCAAAAATATAAACGTTTAACTTAAGTTGTAAAGTATTAATTCAATTAATTTAGAATTGATGTGAACCACAAATTTTTATGATTTTATTACAATAGGTTATGTAGGAGCGCCAATTGCTCTGGTCGCTATTCGCGCCAAATGACCAGGTCGCGCGGCCCGACTTTTGCCTCGCCCAGCAATATCTTAGCATCTGCTGGCACTTTGATATCGACAGCGTCCTCGCCGAAATTGAAGGCGAAGCTTAGCGGACCTCTTTGTGTGATCCGCACATTCGCATTCAAAACCGAGCTAGGCACATCCGCCCACGCCAGCAGCTTCTCGACCACCCGGTCCAGCGCGCCTCCAGAAAAGTTTGCGGCGCCATACCAGCACTTTTCATTTCCGAGCAGGGCTGGAGACTGATCTCTATGATTTGACTTAAAGCGCGCCAACACCGGTTCATCGCTTTCAACACATTCACGCCAATTTCCGAGAGAGAAATCTTCACCATCTATTTCGACACGATCCAGATTATATGCCGGCAAAGACTCAACCCGCTTCACTTTCACATCAATCAATTGCGCAAATGCCCCGGGCGGCAAATTGTCAGGTATATGCATATTTTGAGTTTTGCTGCCCGAGCGCGCGCCGAGATAGACCTTTGCCTTGCTCGCTGCCAGCTTTTGCGCAACGTCCGTGTCTTCCAAAATCATGTCCGGCAGGATCACGAGCGCATAGGCCGTTAAATCGTTGTGCGGGCCCACAATGTCGACATCCACGCCTCTGGCGGACAAGGCCTGATACCAATTCATCATATTGCGGGCGCTAGAATAATCCGCACCTTGCGGCAGACTTAGAGATGCCCAACGGGACGCATAATCGAGCATCAGCGCGACCTTCGCGGTTGTGCGGTCCGCGATATTGTTGGGCAAGCGCGCCACTTCTTTGGCCACCTGCGCGACTTCAAAAAAGGCTTGATCCGGCTCATCATTGGGCAAGAGCAGGCCAGCATGGAATTGTTCCTGCGCGAACTTCGATTGCCGCCAACGAAAGTAGACGACCACGTCAATGCCATGCGCAAAGGCCAACCACGTCCAAAGTCGCACCATCCCATCGTGGGGCGACTGGTTGTGTGCCGCCCAGTTTACGGGGCCTGGTTGCTGCTCCATAATCCAAGCACGCCCCTGCCCGGCCTGTCGGTATAGATCGTTGTTAAACGCTGGCTGGTCGATGATGCCGGTGCGGAGCATTTGCGCTTTTTCAGCCTCATCCATTTTCCCGTGAATGAGTGCGCCCATCGGGTAACTGTCCCAGGACGCAAAGTCCAAGTCTTGCCCCACTTTATAATGATCAAAATCTGAGTTGTGCCCCATGAAATTGTGGGTCACCGGACGACCCGGCGCATATTTGCGCACGATATCGACTTGCGCTCGGTTGAATTTGATCACCTCGTCTGAGGCAAAACGCTGATAGTCTAGCAGGTGGGTCGGGCTGGGTTCTTCCACCAAACTATTGGGCAATTCAATCTGATCAAAACGATTATATTTCATGCTCCAAAATACCGTACCCCACGCCTGATTCAGCGCATCAATATTCTGGTAGCGGTTGGCAAGCCAGCTTTGGAAGGCTTTTTTTGCATTTTCTGAATAGCTATGAATGGTGTCGTGATCACCATATTCATTGTCAATTTGCCACGCTTTAACAATGGGGTTAGCGCCATAGCGTTTGGCGTAGGCCGCAGCAATGCGCACAGCATGCTCGCGATAAATGTTGCTTGAAAAACAATAGTGCCGACGGGCGCCAAATTTGCGCACACGACCCTGCGCATCAACCGGCAGAATTTCTGGATGTTTATCGACCAACCATTTTGGCGGCGCAGCTGACGGGGTGCACATGACCACTTTCAATCCAGCTTTCCCCAAAATATCGACGGCGCGATCCAGCCAATCCCAGTTAAAAACGCCTTCTTCTTCCTCGATCAGCGACCAAGCAAACTCACCAATCCGCACCCAAGTGAGGCCAAGATCAACCATCCGCTGAGCATCGCGTTGCCACATTTTTTCCGGCCATTGTTCCGGATAATAACACACACCCAACTCAAGCATATACTCACCTCACAGCCTCTAAACGCAAAATTGAGCGCTATAGGAATCAAAATCTGATCCTCTATATGGCACACCTCAACAAAAATATAAACGATTATATTTTGATTTTTGACCGTTAGGATTTCAGGACATTTAATCAGCAAAGCTGGCCCGAAATGACGAAGGTACTATCACAAAAATATCAACGTGACCGAAGAAACTGGCAAAAAGACATCGCGTATTGTCGCTGCCAGATCACAACGGCACATCTTTTCACCACCACCTCGTCTATGAACCAACCAAGGGAAGCGCCTACTGCATTTCTGGCGGCATGGCCTTCTTTCATTAAGAAATAGTCGAGACGCTTTTTTCCATTACCTGCCCCATTGGCCCTACAGCCAAAGTTCACACCTGACGGTTGCTAACGGCCACGCGCAGATAACCGGTCGCTATATGCCATTCTGCAGTTAACCTATGGCAACCGGCGTCATGCTGCGCTCGTCAAAGGGCATTGCGGATCGAGTTTGATCAAACGCGCGGAGCCCATGCAACTGAAACGCTAGCCCGCCTGGCGGCGGGTTTCTGCCAGCATCATGGTCATGGATTTAACCGCTCCAATCAATTCTTCGGGTTGCGGCGGTTTGGCCAAATACATGTCTGCACCCAACGACTTTCCATATTGAATATCGTTTTTGCTCGCGCGTGAGGTAAGCATCATCGTTGGAATGCTTGCCGTGGCCTCTGATGACCGCAAATGCCATAGGAATTGGTAGCCGTCGATCATCGGCATCATCACATCCACGATGATTGCGTCGGGGATGATGGTCTTTAGAATATCCAACCCGCCTTGGCCGCTTTGCTTCGCCAAAACACGATACCCCTCGCCGGTCAACAATTTACTCAAGAATTCGATTATTTGCGGATCATCATCAATAATTAGAATTGTAGCCATCACATACCTACTGTTGCACACCTTCATGAATAGAGGTGAAAACGCTTATATTGGTTGCGACCTTTTACTTTTATTTCTAAGCAAAAATGACATTTTTAAATATTTACAAATTATTAACTATAATAAAATCCAGAGAACGCGAGATTAACTCTAAAGAAAACGTTTTAACTCGAAATAATTAATCAGGTGGCGTCTCGCATGTTGCCGCAACTTAATATTGTTAAGGATTGCGCAAATGAGCGCCCGTTTTGATCTTCGCAAGTTTGTTCTTTATTCTGGGCTAGTCGGGTTCGGCACCATTGTCAGCTTGGCGTTAAACACGCCCTATTCGACCCTACCGCTGCTCTGGCTGCCCACTGGCATCGCGACATGGATGTTTCTTTCCTGTTCCAAAAAATGCGCCATTCCCTTCGGTATTGGCACTGCGGCAGGATTTTTGCTTTACATCGGCATGGCGGGCGCACTTGGCGGGGCAATTTTTGCAAATATCACCATCCTGGCAATTTCAATTTACGCACTCATCACGGCGGGATTGGCGTCTCGTCTGATCCGAAAAACCCTGATGGCGAAGATGAGCAAACGACTTGGGCAAAGCAAATCACAACAGATATTTCTCACAACGCTTGTTTGCGCCGCCCTCGCAGTGCTGCCCGCATGGGCAATTCAGCAGTTTGGGGCCAAAGGTGATGAAAGCTTGGCCCTAACAGCTGTCAGACTTTTTGGAGCAAATTGTTTAGGCATCATCGCCTTCATCCCGCTGATTGTGGGCAAAGTGCAGCTGAAGTATTTTCAGGACACCAACAAGACGCGAAACCGACGCGAATATTTGGCTATATTGGTGCTGATCCTAGCAATTTTTGGCACCACTATTTTCGCTTGGTACACGACCAGCACCAGCCTGATGGATAAAAACAATGAGCGCTTTGATGCGTTGGCTGAAGAAAGCGAAAAGGCCCTCAAAAATCGCCTTTTGTCCTACGAAGACGCTATTTTGGGCGGGGCAGGCCTTTTTTATGCCTCAACCGAGGTGTCGCGCCAGGAATGGCGGGAATATGTGAACGCACTTGATGTGGTCAATCGTTATCCGGGCATCAACGGTATCGGCTATATTGATCGGGTACCTGCACGCGAAGTTGACGCCTTTATTGCGGCACAGCGCAAAAGTGGGGTCCCTGACTTCAAGTCACATCCAGAAGTTACGCACGATACTTATTATATCATCAATTATATTGAACCGTTGGCCATCAACGGTCCCGCGCTTGGTTTGAATATTGCGTTTGAAACCAACCGAAAAACAGCTGCCGAACTGGCGGCAAGAACCGGTAAATCTGCCATTACCCAACGCATTTTGCTCGTGCAAGATGCGGAACAGACGCCAGGCTTTCTGCTGCTATTTCCCATCTATTCCACCGGCGTGTTTGACCAAGACACGGACCCTGAAACCGATCTACTCGGTTGGGTCTACGCTCCCTTTATCGGCAAGAATCTCCTCGGAGATCTCACCGCCAGCCAAGGCGAGCGCATTGGCATCAACATCTATGATGGAGCCACGGCAGACGTGACCAAGCTGATCTTTACAGAAGATGGCCGTTTGGATGCAACGCCGGACAATCAGCCGATCTATAAAAAATCCGCGACGTTCAATATTATGCAACAGGATTGGACGATTGAATGGGTCAGCACAAAAAGCTTTGAGACCACTACGATCGACTTCCAAGCCGAACTTATTCTGATTACCGGCATTGTGATTGGCGGCTTGCTCGGCCTGATGCTGGTATCCATTGCTCATCGCGCTGCCAGCATTCAGACAGAGGTTGATCGCAAGACCGAGGAAATCAACAAGGCGCGCGGTGGACTACAGGCGGTGTTGGATACGGTGGTCGACGGTATTGTTGAACTGTCATCCGGTGGACGCATTTTGGCCTTCAACCCTTCTGCTGAACGGATATTCGGCCACAAGAGCGAGGATGTGCTGGGCAAGCCCTTCGCAACGCTGTTGGCCAAACATGACCGTGCAAAATATGAAGCCTATATTGCCGCTTCCGATTTCCAGTTTGACGAAAAGGTGATGGCCGGCGGCATTACCATTTCTGGTCGTCGGAGCGATGGCACTATTTTTCCAATGGAACTGGCCGCCAGTACCGTTAAAATCGGGGATTCCCGCCGCTATGTTGCCAGCGTGCGCGATATTACTGATCAGGTCGTAGCGCAAAGAGCATTGGAGCTGAGCGAGAAGACATTCCGTCAGACCATGGAACAAGCACCTATCGGCGCATTTACATTTTCACCCGAAGGGCAACTTCTGCGCGTCAATCAGGCAGTGCAGGAACTCTTGGGATATAATGAACAGGAACTGCTCGAGCTCAATTTATTCGACCTGGCACATCCCGACGACCAAGCTCAGAACAAGTCGCAAATGTCTGAGCTGTTGGCCCATAAGGACGAAACAGCTTCAATTGAAACACGCCTGATCGCCAAGTCGGGCCGGGTGGTATTTACCGAAGTGAATATGTCGGTTGTAACGAAGGCCAGCGATGAACCTGACTATTTTATTGCGCAGATCATCAATATGACTGAGCGCAAGGAAATGGAGCGTATCAAGAACGAGTTCATTGCTACAGTTAGTCACGAATTGCGTACACCGATCACCTCTATTTCCGGCTCCCTCTCGCTCATCATCGGCGCGTTTAAAGATGAGATTTCGCCGCGCGTGCATGGCCTTTTAACCATCGCCCAACGCAACAGTTCGCGCTTGATCGGGCTGGTCAACGACATTCTGGATATGGAAAAACTTGGCAATGGCGGCATGCATTACAAGATGGTCGACGTCAACTTGGCCAACAGCCTGCAGCACATTGTGGAAGACAATAAATCCTATGCGTCCACTTTTGAGGCAGATCTGGTACTTGAACCCGTTTCAGACGACTTGACAATTAACGTCGATGAATGGCGGCTCAATCAGGTCCTGTCCAATTTCATTTCCAATGCGGTAAAATTCTCCAAAGCCGGTGGCACGGTGCGTGTCTGTGCCAAACAGTATAGCGACACCGCTCGGATCAGCGTCATCGATAACGGCATTGGCATTTCCAATGAGTTTCGGAACCGAATTTTCACCAAATTCGCTCAAGCTGACTCCTCCACGACCCGGGAAAAGAGCGGCACCGGCCTTGGACTGATGATTTCCAAACAATTGGTTGAGCAAATGGGTGGTGAAATCGGTTATGCCTCAGAGCCCGGTGTAGAAACCGTTTTCTGGGTCGAATTCAAACTTCAACGTCATGACACAGACAGCGCAAAAGCACTGCAAAAAGCTGGATAGGAAAAAAGATGGGTGCAGCACAACAAACTGAGATAGCAACAGGCCATATTCTGTGTGTCGATGACGAGCAGGATATCTTAAGCATTGCCAAAACTTCGCTCGAGGCAATTGGAGGGTTTCAAGTAAGCTGTTGCAACAGCGGGGTTGAAGCCCTTGAATGGCTGCAAAAAGGGCGTCCCGATTTGGTGCTGCTGGATGTGATGATGCCGAATATGGGTGGACCTTCCACGCTGAAACAAATTCAGAAATTGCCGAATTGCAAAGACCTGCCCGTGGTTTTCATGACCGCACGCGTGCAACCGCAAGAAGTTGAAGCCTATCTGGCGCTAGGGGCGTCACAGGTCATATCCAAGCCGTTCGATCCAATGATGCTGTCCGAGCAAGTACAAACAATTTTAGATCAACAACAACCGCATGCGGAATAAAGATCAGGTGCACCAACATGCAAAATGAGATGGATAAATTCGCAGCAGCTTTGCATGTTTTGCGCCGGACTTACATCAAAGACCTCTGGCAGCGCGAGGATGTGGTTCTGGACGCGTTGGCAAAACTGGATGCGGATCAACTTGTCGGCAGTCATCTTAGCGCATTGGAGGTTGCTGCGCATAAGCTGGTCGGCACCGGACGCACCTATCAATTTCCACAAATCAGCGAGGCCGCGCGTGTTGTTGAGGACTTGGTGCGCGATGGGCAGTCATTTGACAAGGCCCTGCTCCACCCGGCGCTGTTGCACTTGCTCGAATGCTGCGCTCAGGCCCGTGAACAATTTGAGCAGGAAGATGTCGAAATCGATGCTGACGCTGAACACGATCAGTTCGACGCCATTGAGGCTGTCGACGCGCCGACCTTACCGTCAGTGTTGATTATTGATGATGACCCGCAAACACGCGACCTGCTCAAACAATTCATCTCTGAATATGCCCGTTGCACGTTGGCTGAAGATTCAGCGCACGCGGAGCACTATATGGCTGAACAAGCCTTTGATCTGGTGCTGTTGGACAATAAGATGCCAGGTGAAAAGAGCGGACTTGATCTGTTGAAACAGATAAAGGCGTCGCCGGACTTAAGGCATATGGATGTGGTGATGATCACAGCCAGCGGAGAGCCGCACGCCGTGCTGGAATCTCTCACTGCCGGGGCGGCTGACTATGTGATTAAGCCTTTTGATGCAGAGGTGGTCGCCAGAAAACTGAAAACACGGCTAAATCACCTGCAACAGACTATTATGCTAGTGGATGACGACCCGGCTGTGCAGAATTTGCTGACAGCGAAGTTTCGCACGCTCGGGGTAAAGTGCGTTACATTCGACGATGGTTTGGTGGCCCTCGACGAGATGGATAAAGTCAACCCCGACCTTATCATTCTTGATCGTATTCTGCCGGGACTTGAAGGCATGGCCGTTCTGCATAAAACGCTGGAAAAAGAAAATTTCAAAGACACGCCCGTGGTGATGCTCAGCGCCAAACGCGACAATAAAGACATCATGATGGGACTTCAATTTGGGGCGGCCGACTATGTGGTCAAACCCTTCAATCTGGATGAACTGGTGCTTCGCTGCCAACGGCTTTTGGAACGTTCCACCCTGCTCAACCGTCAGCAAGACACGGCCCGACAGGCCTGATCCGCGCCGCAATAGAGGAGAGTACTTTTGCGCGAAAGCATTCTTACCGCCATCTGGTCACTCTCTGCCCTGTTGGCAATTGGCGCGATGTTGATCTTGATCTTTCTAGTTGTGCGACGCGGCCTTATGCCCAAAGTAGATCAACGGTTTGGGGAGCAGCGCAGGCAACTCGAACAGCTTTTGGTTTTGGCAGTGAACAGCCCAATAGATTTGAGCGATGCACTCAAACCAGACATAAGCCATCGTGACCATGGCATGGTGCTGGCAGCGGCGCTCGATATGGTGCGCTCGGTATCTGGAGCGGAAACCGAAAAAATGGCCAAGATTGCCGAACGTTGGATTGGGCGCGCCGACTTACTCGCCATGTTGCAGAACGGGGGGCGGGGGCGCAAAATCCAAATTCTAACCTTGATGGCCCATTTGGATGATGCCCAAAGCAAAGATTGTTTGTTTGAACATTTGACCCACGCCGATCCATATGTACAGCTCGCCGCCCTCCGCGGTCTGGCGCGGCGGGTCCATGGCGAAGAGCTCGAAAGAGTGTTTAACCACCTCCATGCCATCGCCCGCACAAATGCGGCGTTTATGGCGGATGTTTTGACCCAGTTCGGCACGCGCAGCGTGCCCTATCTGCTGGAGCTTTTGCCCAAGCAGGGCGATGAGAACTGGCTGGCTGCCGTACTGATGGCTTTGGGCAATGTCGGCGATTTGCAATTGGGGCGGATGATCGCCGGCTATGCGAACCACTCATCACCCCAGGTGCGTCGTGCGGTGGCGATTGCGCTGGGCGAACTGCAGGATGGGCAAGCCATCGACAGCCTTTTGATGCTTGCGCAGGATGCGTTTACCAGCGTACGCCTGCCTGCCATCACCTCGCTTGGTTTGGTGCAGGTTGACCGCGCCTATGCCACCTTGCTTGAAACGCTGGACGACCCGGAATGGTGGGTACGGTTTCATGCCGCACAGACCCTTGTTAAAACCGGCGCGCGCGGGCGAGCGCTTTTGCAAGCCTATATCAACACCAATGGCCCCAACGCACACATGGCCCAACTGGTGATGCAGGAACAAGGAGAGCTGCAAAGTGCTTGAACAGTTCACATCACCGCTTGGTGACTTTTTTCTCGCCCATATCATTTGGGTCTACGTCTTTCTCGGCATCATTTTTGCCATTGGTATATTGCAAAACCTGATCAGCGCCCTGCAATTGCCCGCAGCCTATTCGGAAATGCGTCGGCACACGCAAGCCGAGGACAGTGAGACGACCTGGCAATTGCTGATTTCGGAAGAAGTGATGCCCATTTCGATTCTGGTCCCCGCTTATAATGAAGCTGAGACCATTGTCGCAAACCTGCGCTCGATGTTGTTCTTGCAGTTTCCCAATATCGAAATTCTGGTGGCCAATGATGGATCAACTGACGATACGCTCAACGTGTTGATTGAGGCCTTCGACCTCAGGCCGGTGGCTCGAGCGCATGAGTTGACGGTACCCCATGCCCCAGTTCGCGGCGTTTATGGTTCCCCTGCCTATCCACAGCTTTTGGTCATCGACAAGGAAAATGGGGGCTGCAAGGCCGATGCCGTGAATGCGGCGCTCAATTTCTCGCGCCATCCCCTCTATTGCGTTGTGGACGCCGACTCGTTGTTAGAGCCAGAATCCTTATTGCGCTGTGTACGCCCCTTTATGGAGGAGCCTGAGCAAATGGTCGCTGTTGGGGGGACCATCAGGGTTTTGAATGGCTGCACGGTGAAAAACGGTCGCATCACCAAGATTGATCTGCCGAAGAAGTTTTTGCCGCTGGTGCAAACCATGGAATATATACGTGCCTTTTTAATGGCGCGGTTGGCCTGGAGCCACTGGGGCATGCTCTCGATCGTTTCGGGCGCTTTTGGTATTTTTCGCCGCGATCTCAGTATGAAGGTGGGCGGCTGGTCGAGCGACACGATTGGCGAAGATTACGATTTTATCGTCAAGCTTCACCGCTATCTCTCAGAGCAGAATATCGACTACAAAATGCGATATGTGCCGGAGCCGGTTTGTTGGACAGAGGCTCCTGAATCCCTAAAAGTCCTGCGCACACAACGCACCAGATGGCAGCGGGGCGCACTGGAAGTCGCCGCGAAAAACAAAGACATGTTTTTCAACCCGAGATATGGTCGGTTCGGCATGGTGGCCATGCCCAACAATCTCTTGGTAGATGTGATTGGGCCCATTGCAGAATTCATCGGCTATCTGGCCTTCCCCTTCCTCTTTTTTCTCGGGGTGTTGGATCAGGCCTTTCTCCTTGCCTTTTTGGCTATCTTTTTCATATTTGGCACCTTCATAAGCGTCAGTACTCTCATCCTTGAAGAATTAGAACTGGCGCGATCCCCACGTGCCCGCGATCTTTTAAAACTTGGCTTGGTCGCCCTGATTGAGAACTTCGGCTATCGACAACTCAATAGCTGGTGGCGGATTGTGGGCTGGTGGCAGTTCCTGCGCAAGGTCGAGGGATGGGGCGAAATGCCCCGCCTCGGTACAAGCGAGAAAAAGGCTGGCTAAGTTCCATCAATCTTTGTTGGGCCTTTCTTGCTGCACCAAGGCATGAGATGGAAACCCCTAGGGGACGCAAAGTAAACGCGAATTGCAAAACGGCCAATGCTGGGGAGATAGAAACTTCGCCTCGGAGGCGCGAACATCGGTGTGGCTACGGCAAAACTTTGAGGTCGGCCTATGCTGGCGTCAGCCCATTCATTGGCAAGTAGCTTATTGAGCGCAGCTTTGATGGGGGAGGATCATCGTGTGGATTTCGCCTGTTGCAGTCCAAATTGATGATAAAAAACGCGGCGACAGCCGATAGTCTTTTTCTCGAAAGATTCTCAAAAGTGCTACTTTGTAGAATGATGGAGCAAAGGCGAAGAAGAAGCCCGCATCTTATCAGAAAGGGGACCAGAGCTTTATGTGCGCCCCAGTCCCCTTCGGTTTTAAATGATCTAGAACTCAGCCCATTCTTCTTGAATGGCGGCGTTGCCTTGCACGGCCCGTTTGGGCACGGCCCGAGGGGCGGGACGACTTTGTCCGACGCCTGGTTGGCCGTCCAATTTGAACACCTCTACGATGCGATCAAGTTCTGAGGCTTGGGTCTCGGTCTGCTCAATTGCGGCGTTTGTTTCTTCAACAAGCGCGGCATTATGCTGGGTCATTTCATCCATCTGGTGGACCGCAGTGCTTACCTCAACAATGGCGGCAGCCTGCTCGTTTGAGGCCTCGGCAATTTCTGCCATCAAGGTAGCATTGTCTCGTACAGCAACCAGCATTTCTTCAAGCTTGGCCGAGGCGTCAGAAACCAATTTACTGCCGTCAGAGACTTCGTGTGCGCTCTGATCGATCAATTGTTTCACTTCGCCGGAGGCGTCTGCAGCATTTTGGGCCAGTCGACGCACTTCCACCGCCACCACGGCGAAGCCTTTGCCTGCTTCGCCGGCGCGGGCCGCTTCCACAGAGGCATTCAGTGCAAGCAAATTGGTTTGGAAAGCGATATCGTCGATCATGCCAATAATGTTGGAAATTTTCGCGGATGAAGATGTAATCCGTTCCATCGCCTCGTTCGCCTGGGTCATGGCCGCGCCACCTTCGGTTGCCAATTTGGAGGCGTGGTTGGTCCGCTCGGTCGCGGACTGTGCCTTTTTCGCATTGTCAGAAACGGTACCGGAAAGCTGTTCCATTGCCGCTGAGGTTTCTTCAATGGTTGCGGCTTGTCTGGTTGTGCGCTCACTCAAATCGTTGGCACCTTCCAGAATTTCGCCAGTTGCCGATTTCAGCCCCCCAGAGGTTTTACGCAATTGTGAAACGATATCTGTAAGACGGTCCGCAACTTGGTTCGTGTCGTTCTTGAGCTTTTCGAACGCCCCTTCATAGTGACCGGTTACCCTATGCGTCAGATCAGTGCGCGCCAGGGAAGCAAGCACGGAACCCGTCTCTTCCAGTCCGCGTTCGACCGTTTCCACAAGGCCGTTCACGCTCTCGCCAAGCATATTCAGCTCTTTGTCCGGGAACTGCAAATCCACCCGGTTTGAGAAGTCACCTTTGCTGGCCGCGTCCACCACTTCGCCAAAAGCTAACTGAAGCTCCTGCATCATACGCGCACGCTCTTGCTGGGCTCTTTCCTGACGCTCCAACTCTTCATGGCTGAGATTGGCAACGCGGGCGCCGTTCTCACGGAAAACCTCAACGGCTCTGGCCATTTCACCAATTTCGTCGCCACGTTCGGTTCCATCAACATCCACATCGTGCTGTCCTGACGCAATGGTGCCCATAATGCCCGTCAAGCGGGACAGTGGTTTGGTGATAGAGCGCGCAATAAAGAACGCCACCAGGAACAGAATGCCGGCAATCAGGGCGGTGATGCCCAATTGTGTGAACATCGTCTGCTGGTTCGCGGCGCGCAGGTCGTCAATATAAACGCCGGTGCCCACAATCAGCCCCCAGGGCTCGAAGTAAGACACAAAGCTGTTTTTATCGACCGGCACTTTATCCTCTCCGCGCGGCCAGACATAGCGGAGATAGCCTTCGCCCTGCTGGGTCGCAATTTGCACAATTTCCTTGAAGATCAATTTGCCATTCGCATCGGCCATTTGCAGCTGATTATTGCCCACTAGGGCCTTGGCAAAGGGGTGCATCACCATCACGCCCTGATTGTCGATGACAAACATATATTCATTGCCGCGGTACCGGATGTCTTCAATGGCGCGCAGGGCTTGTGCCTGGGCGTCTTGCTGGCTGATTTCGCCCGCCTGTACGCGATCATAGGCACCTTGCAAAATGCCCACTGCTGACGCGGTGATCGATTTTAGCTCTTGTGAACGCAGTGTGGTCCGGGTTTCAATAATTGATGAAATGCCGACAAACGCCAGCACCCCTGCTGTGAGCAGGGAGAGCGCGACCAACACATAAATGCGAGCCGAAATCTTTAGTTTGTTCATATTTGTCTCCAAGGCAGCAAATAGTCTCGTTAGGGTGTCCGAAGACTGACTGTTTCCATCCAGTCATGACTCTGTTCAGTAAATTAAGCATAAACAAATTCATATATTGTAACTTTTGAAACTGTTTTGTCCCTCAAATTGCCAGCCAATCCGCCGTTCGCAACGCACGCGCGGCAAATAATTTGAGAATAATCGATATCCCTGCACCAAATTGGCTGCAGGTCAGGTTCGTGTCAGCGCGCTTTGCTAATTCTTCTTATGTATTGGTTCTCATTTTGAACTTTTCGGGAGGAAATTAATGTTCAAACAATTCAAGGCTGCACTTGCAGCAACAGCATTGACCTTTGGTGCCGCGGGCATGGCCGCAGCGGACGGCCACCAAATGGTTGAGGATATCCACTTCTTGATTCCCGGTGGCGCTGGTGGCGGCTGGGATGGCACCGCACGTGGCACCGGTGAGGCCCTGACCAAATCAGGTATTCTGGGTCAAGCAACCTATGAAAACATGTCCGGCGGCGGTGGCGGTAAAGCTATTGCGCACCTGATCGAAACAGGTGATCCGGGCACATTGATGGTCAACTCCACACCAATCGTGATCCGGTCTTTGCAAGGGGTGTTCCCACAGTCGTTCCGCGATCTGACCCCAATTGCCGGCACGATTGGTGACTATGGCGCGATGGTGGTGCATAAGGATTCAAAATATGAAAGCATGGAAGCCTTGTTGGCTGCCTATGCGGATGATCCTTCTGCTATGGCCATCGGCGGTGGCTCAGTTGCTGGTTCAATGGACCATTTGATCGCCGCCTTGGTGATGAAAAATGCCGGTGCCAACCCAATGGATGTGAAATATATTCCATATGATGCGGGCGGTAAGGCCATGGCTGGCTTGCTTTCCGGCGAGATCGCAGCTCTGACCACTGGTTTTGGCGAAGCGATTGAACTGGCCCGTCAGGGTGAGGTGAATATTCTTTGTGTGACAGCGCCCGCGCGTTTGGACACAGCACCAGATACCCCAACTTGTAGTGAAGCCGGTTCGCCTGGCACAGAGTTCGTCAACTGGCGCGGTTTCTTTGCGGCACCAGGCCTCGATGCTGAAACCAAGGCCAAATATATCGGCGCGCTTGAAGCCATGTACGACACCGAAGAGTGGGCAACCGTGCGGGATCGCAATGGCTGGGTCGACATTTACAACCCTGGCGATGATTTCGTGGCCTTCCTTGAAAAGCAGGAAGAAGAGATCGCTGGCCTGATGCGCGAGCTTGGTTTCCTTTAAGCTGATGTAAGGGAGAGCGCCGTTTTGCCTGCGCTCTTTTTCCCATCTATTATTGCAAATGCGCCCGCTACACTGGCGGGCGTATTTCACGAAGTCTCTCAATTGAGAGGTGGGAGGGGTATTATGTTTTTCACCAAACGCAGAATTGGCGCCATGTTGCTGTTGGCTTTCTGTATCGCTTACGCGATGTTGGCCCAGCGCATTCCGCTACTTCCCTTTCAGGCAGATTCTGCCTTTCACGCCCGCACTATGCCTGAGATCTTGTCGATCCTTGGTATCGGGCTTTGCCTTGCAATGATCGTTCTGCCGTCACCGGCCGAGTATGTCGAACTCAAAGGTAAAAGCTGGTTCACCGCCCTGGCCTTTCTGGTGCTGATGTCAATCTATGGGCTGACCATCCGCCCCTTTGGCTTTGTTCTGGCATCCACCATGCTGTTGGGCGTGGGCTATTGGCTGCTGGGTGAGCGCAAAATCTGGTTGCTTGCGGTTACATCCATACCGGTCGCCGTTGCATTCTGGGCGCTAATGTCCATCGGGCTTGGGGTGTTTATCGAACCCATGCCCTGGTTTTTGAGAGGGTAGTTGTATGCTTGAGGGTATTATGATCGGGCTGACAACAGCCCTAAATCCAATGAATCTGGTTTTTGTGGTCTGCGGCTGTCTGGTGGGCACCTTTATCGGCATGTTGCCCGGCCTTGGGCCCATGTCCGCCATCGCGCTGATGATCCCGATTGCCGCCAGCCTTGACCCGTCTGCGGGCATTATTTTGATGGCGGCGGTTTACTATGGTGCCATCTTTGGGGGCTCCACCTCGTCCATTCTGATCAACGCGCCCGGCGTGGCCAGCACGGTGGCCACCTCGTTTGATGGCTATCCTATGGCCAAACAGGGCAAGGCTGGCAAGGCACTAGCCATTGCAGCCTATTCTTCTTTTTCAGGCGGTGTGATTGGGGCTATCCTGCTGCTGATCGCTGCGCCTTCATTGGCCAGAGTCTCTTTGTCCTTCCACTCTACAGATTATTTCGCCTTGATGGTGTTGGGCTTGACAGCGGTCGCGGCCTTTTCCGGGCAGGGCAATGTGCTCAAAGCCATGATGATGACGGTTCTGGGCCTGATGCTGTCTACTGTTGGGACCGACCAAACTCAGGGCATCCAGCGCTTCACGCTGGGCATGATCGATTTGCTGGATGGCATTTCCTTCCTGCTGCTTGTGATGGCCACCTTTGCGCTTTCAGAAGCTTTGATGGCCATTTTGCGCCCCAAAGCCATGACCGACGAGGAGCGGCGTAAAGAACAGGAAGCACATTCCAACCTTGGCTCCATGAAGGTGAGCAAAGAGGAAGTGAAAGAGCTTGTGCCCGTGGTGGGACGCTCGTCGATCCTCGGTTTTCTGGTCGGCGTTTTGCCGGGCGCCGGGGCGACCATTGGCAGCTTTTTGGCCTATGGCACTGAACAGCGTTTGGCCGGGCCCACAAAGGGCAAGTTGTTCGGCAAAGGGTCTATTCGTGGGCTCTCTGCACCCGAAACGGCCAACAATGCGGCGGCCACCGGCTCCTTTGTGCCCCTATTGACACTCGGCATTCCCGGTTCCGGCACCACCGCGATTATGCTGGGGGCCCTGATCGGCTACGGTATCCAGCCTGGTCCGCGGCTCTATATCGATCAGCCCGATGTGTTCTGGTCTGTGATCGTCTCTATGTGGATCGGCAACATCATTTTGCTGATTTTGAACCTGCCGCTTATTCCCTATATTGCGAAAATTCTCGCGATCCCGGCCCGTTTCCTTTTGCCGTTGATCCTGTTTTTCTCGCTGATCGGGGTTTATTTCGTCAGCTTCAACACGTTCGACATTCAATTGATGATCATCTTTGCTGTGGCGGCGGTGACATTGAGATTGTTGGATTTCCCCCTCGCCCCGATGATTTTGGGCTTCATTCTGGGCGGCATGATGGAAGAAAATCTGCGGCGAGCCTTGCTGATCAATAATGACAGCTGGTCGTTCCTGTGGGAGCGCGGACTGACACTGACGATTCTCACCATCGCGGTGCTCACGCTTGTGGTGCCGATGTTGATGCCGCTTTATCAAAAGTGGCGTAAGAATGCCGACCGCGCAGGTGAAGGCGGATAAGGCAAGAAACTCCCTAACTCCTCCTAGACTGGAAAGGGCGCCATTATGGCGCCCTTTTTTTCGCTCATCGGTGGGTAAGCGATGAGCATTGTGTGTTCATTTAGACGACTTATGAGAAGTCCATGGCCTTCACCACATCGGCGGTTTTGGACACCACTTCGTCCGCTTCCGCCTTGGTGAGGCAGAATGGCGGGGCAAAGCCCAGAATGTCGCCTTGTGGCATGGCGCGACCAATCACCTTTTTCTCCATCAACGCCCCAGCAATCTGCGGTCCGATTTTTTGGCTCGGGTCGAAGAAGGTGCGGCTGTCCTTGTCTTTCACAAATTCCACCGCGCACATCATGCCTTCACCGCGGATATTGCCCACATGCGGATGGTCATCGAGCGCCGCGTGCATTTGCTCGTTCAGATAGGTGCCGACTTCGCCTGCATTTTGCACCAGGTTCAGCTCATCAATCAGCTTAAGGTTGGCGATGCCAGCCGCCGCGCCGATCGGGTGAGCCGAATAGGTCCAGCCATGGCCGATCGGGCCGAACTCATCCGTGCCTTTTTCAAACACGTCCCACATTTTGTCGCCCACAATGGAGCCGGACAATGGAGCATAGGCTGAGGTGAGGCCCTTGGCGATGGTGATCAGGTCTGGCTCGATGCCATAATGGTCAGACCCCATCATGGTGCCCATACGGCCAAAACCGGTCACCACTTCGTCCGCCACCAACAGGATGTCGTGCTTTTTCAGCACCTTTTGGATCGCTTCCCAATAGCCTTTTGGTGGGGGCACAATGCCGCCCGTGCCCAGGATCGGCTCACCGATAAAGGCGGCGATGGTGTCTGCGCCTTCGCGCTCGATCAGCTCTTCCAGCTTGGCGACACAATGCTCAACAAACTGCTCTTCGGTCTGGTCCAGATTTTCCCGACGATAGTAATAGGGCGCTTCTGTGTGCAGCACCTGGGTCAGCGGCAGGTCGAACTTTTTGTGGAACAGCTCAAGACCGGTCAAGGAGCCAGTCATGAGGCCGGAGCCGTGATAGCCGCGCCAGCGCGAGATGATCTTTTTCTTTTCCGGACGGCCCAGAATATTGTTGTAGTACCAGATCAGCTTCACATTGGTTTCGTTGGCGTCAGAACCGCCCAAACCAAAATAGACCTTGGACATGTTTTTCGGCGCCCGGTCCAAAATCATTTTGGCCAGCGTGATAGACGCTTCGGTCCCGTGGCCGACATAGGCGTGGTAATAGGCCAGTTCCTTGGCCTGCGCTGCAATCGCATCAGCAATTTCAGGGCGGCCATAGCCCACATTCACGCAATAAAGCCCGGCAAAAGCGTCGAGCAATTTGTTGCCGTCGCGGTCTTCAATATGGGCGCCTGAACCACCAGTGACGATCCGGTTGGCACTTTCGCCGCGCCGATGTTGCGCCAAGTGAGTTGAGGGGTGGAAAAGATTTTCCCGGTCCCATTGGTCGAGCTGATCATTCTTAAGCATTTTATAGCTCCCTTTTTAGGCTTTTGCCGTTTTTGGTTGTCCGAGGTCGTCCCAGTCGTCCCAACCGGGATAGGCCATCGGCGTGTCAGATTGGATTGTGCTCAAACGCTCAATCCAGTTTTGTTTCAGTGTCGCGAATTGTTTTTCAAACGCATCGTCAGAGACATAGGAATATCCATGGCCCGAGACCCCATAGGAGGCGTGGGGCGGCAGCACATCAAAGCCCATATAGTAAAGCGAGAACTGCATCGACCACAGGATCTGATCCAGTTCTCCACCACGACCGCCAGCCACGAAGGCTTCCGCGGGCGCGCCGGAGGTCACCGAGCAGATGGCGCGTTTACCGCGGAAATAACCCGCATCATAGCGCATCTTGCTGGTATAGAGCCCGCCGCTGACAAAAACGCGGTCGCACCAGCCTTTCAGGATCGCTGGCACCGAATGCCACCAGATCGGGAACTGGAAGACCACCAGATCCGCCCGCTCGAGCATCTCGATCTGCTGTTTGATCTCCGGTGCCAATTGTCCTGATTTATAGGCATGGCGCTGCTCGGCCAGCGGTGCAAACTCGCTTTCATTGACCCGGTTGGCATAGTTTTCTGCCTTTTCCACCGGGTCAAAACCCAGACTATATAGGTCGCTCACCTCCACATTGTGGCCCGCCGCTTCAAAATATTCTTTGCCTGCGGCGACCAGTTGACCATTGAACGATGTTGGTTCCGGATGCGCCAGAACAAACAGGATATTCATAAAAACTCCAATTTATGCCCAATCGCGGCATACATATTTGATTTCCGTAAAGGCTTCTAAGCCCTGGCGCGCACCCTCACGGGCCAAACCTGACTGTTTGTAACCGCCAAAAGGAATCGGCGCGCCGGTCACCTTGGTACGGTTGACCGCCACCATGCCAAATTGCAAGGCCCGGCTCATACGGTAGATGCGTTTCGGATCTGCAGTATGCAAATAGGCAATCAGACCATATTCCGTGTCATTGGCTTTTCGGGTGACCGCCTCTTCATCGCTGAATTTCTGGATCGCCGCCACTGGGCCAAATGTCTCTTCCTGCATGATTTTGGCACTGTCCGGCACGTCGGCCAAAACGGTTGGCTGATAGAACAGTTCGCCCATCTCATGGCCTTCACCACCGGTCAGCACCTTCGCGCCTTTTTCCACGGCGTCGCTGACGTGTTCGACCTGCTTGTCGATGGCTTTCTGGTTCATCAATGGCCCGATCATCGGGTCATCAAGGCCATGGCCCACGCTCAACTTGGCAGTGGCGGCGGCAAATTTCTTGCAGAATTCATCGTAGATTTTTTCGTGCACATAGAACCGGTTAGCGCCCAGACAATCCTGACCGGACGTTGCGAATTTTGCCTTAATCGCCTCGTCGACGACATAGTCGACATCGCAATCGTCAAAGGCGATGAAGGGGGCATGGCCGCCCAGTTCCAGCACCAGCTTTTTCACCGTGTCGGCGCTTTGGCGATAGAGCAAGCGACCGATTTCAGTTGAACCGGTGAACGAGAGCGCCCGCACGCGGCTATCTTTGGTCCATGGCTCCACCACCACAGAAGCGCGGCCGGTGATGATGTTGAACACACCTGGCTCCAGCCCGGCGCGCTCAGCCAGTTCGGCCAATGCCAGAGCGGAATAGGGCGTTTCGTGGGACGGGTGCGCCACCACGGTGCACCCGGCCGCAATCGCCGCAGCAGCCTTGCGGGTCAACATGGCGGCGGGGAAGTTCCACGGGGTGATCATGGCGGCAACGCCAATCGGCTCGCGCCACAATTCCACTTCCGCATCGTGCAGGTGCGAGGTCACGCCTTCAATATTGGGACGCTTGGTTTCTTCAGCATAGAATTCCACGAATGACGCGGCATAATCGATTTCGCCCATGGCTTCGGACAGGGGCTTGCCCTGCTCCAGCACCATGATGCGGGCCAGGTCTTCTTTATGTTCAATAATCAGATCGAACCAGCGGCGCAGGCAAGCGGCGCGGTGTTGGGGCAGACTCATGGACCAACTTTCAAACGCGGTCTGCGCCACATTCACAGCCTCTGCGCTTTGCGAGGCGGTCAGCGCAGCCACTTCGCCCAGCCATTCGCCATTGGCCGGGTTGGTCACGGCAATGGTGTCGCCATTTTCGGCACCGACCCATTTGCCACCAATATAGGAAAATTGGCGCAGCAGACGGCTATCTTTCAGATGGGGCGTGATGCCCTTAAGATCGTCGTGTGTTTTCAAAAGATTTGTCGGCATGGATCAACCCTCCTTTTCCGTTGGCTAACAGAATGGGGGCAATCGACCAGAATTTGTGACTGAAAAAAGCGAAATTGAAAGAGAAGTTTGTTGAAATTATAGCTGATAGAAGTGAAATTTTCTGCGCTAGTCCAACAGCTCCGCGATTGGGGGCACGCCACCCTGTTTCACCGGTTTGGTGACAAAATAGGTGAAATAGCGCGCCAGCCCGATTTTGGCTTCCAGCATCTCATCGATCAGGCGCTGATAGGCGTCAATATCCTTGGTGACCACCTGCATAAAATAATCCAGCCCGCCACCGATGGCCCAGCAGGCGATGACCTCGTCATAATTTTTCATGGATTGCTCAAACAGCTGAAAGCTTGAGGCCCGGTGGTTTTCCAGCTCGACGGCCACAAAAATGGTGACGCAGGGAGCGATCTTGTGCAGCGCAATCTCAGCCCGATAGGACTCGATCACGCCTGACTTTTCCAACCGTTTGAGCCGTTCCCAACAAGGTGTCGGCGACAAATTGATGCGCGCGGCCAGGTCGGATTTGGAGATGCGCCCCTCTTGCGACAATAATCGCAAAATCTCAATATCGCGCGCGTCAAGTTTGATCATAATATGTCCTATAGATCAGCGGTTAATCTGTTTTTATTATCGTGCCAAAGTCAAGGCTGTGCGCCAGCTCAAATGCATGATTGGCAATAGCCGTATCCTGCGCCCCAGTGCCGGTCAAATCGCAAATTGTGATGGAGGCATCATGGGTGCGATTTGGTTTTGTGCCGGCAATGATCTCGCCCAACTCGGCCGGGGTTTGGTCTGATGGCCAATTGCCACTTTCCATTGCCGCCCGCAATTCGCCCAATTTCTCGCACTGGCTGACCCGGTCACAGACGAAAATATCGGCCTGCGCTACCATTTCCGGGTCAAGCTCATTCTTGCCTTCCTGGTCCGCCCCCATGGCGGTGATGTGCAGGTCCGGATGCATCCAGTCTGCATCGATCAAGGGCTCGCGCGATGGGGTGGTGGTCACCACCAATTGGCTTTCCTTTACCAACTGTTCGGCGCTATCGGCCACTTTGGCCTCCACGCCAATTTCGTAGGCAATATCGCGGGCGCAAGCTTCAGCATGGTCGCGATTACGTCCCCAGACCAAAACCTTTTTAAACGGGCGCTCAATATGGGCAGCGATGATTTGCAAACGCGCCTGCACCCCGGTGCCGATCACGCCGGCAGTGCCCACCTTTTTTGGAGCCATGTGGCGGGCAACCACACCGCCCGCGGCGGCGGTGCGCAGGTCGGTGAGATAGCCATTGTCCAAAAAGACCGCGCTGGCCAACCCGGTTTTGGCGCTGAGCAGCATCATCAGGCCATTGAGGCTGGGCAGGCCCAACTTTGGATTGTCGAAAAAGCCGGGCGAAACCTTGATGGCAAAATGGTCGAAGCCCGGGATATAGGCGGTTTTAACGTCCACCTCCGCATTCACTTTTGGTAAATCCATGGAAAGGATCGGCGGCATGATCACCTCGCCCGCGGCCAAAGAAGCGAAGGCTTTCTCCATCAAATCGTTCATGGATCGCCCCAGATTCAACACACGTTTGAGTTCACTTTCTGTAACGATCAAAATCTCATGGGACATAAAAGCCTCCTTATGATGTGATCAGCCGCGTGGCCAATTTCTCCACCGCCTGCAAGACGTCGGGGTGGGATTGAATATCTTCACTGTCACGCACCCCGCAGGCACGCACGAGATGGCGGCCCTTAAAGCCCAATTTATCCAGCGCCGGACCATATTGAGCCAGCAGGTCACCATAGCGTTCGGCCGGTTCGCCTTGAACTTGCAACAGCACCAAGTGCTTGCCAGCAGGTAGTTTTGTGGGCTGCGGGTTGGTCAGATAATCACTTTTCAAATAGCCAAAAAAACGATCAAAGGCCCCCTTGAGCAGCCCGGAAATATTGCAAAAGTAAATCGGGGTGCTCAGCACCACGACATTGGCATCATAGATCGCCGCCAACGCAGAACTCAAGTCGTCCCGATGATCGGTCGGCAACTCGCCGAAGGGCACAAAATTCAAATCCCGCAGCGCATCGTCATGCAAAGGGCGTCCTGCGCCCTTGACGATATTGGCAAACCGGTCGGCCATTTGATCGCTATTGCCGCCGGCGCGCGGGCTGCCGCGCAGGATCACAACGCCCTTATGGTCTGACATAGGGCTCTCCCTGAATACGATAATCGCCCAATTGCACATCATGGCCACTGATGATTTGGGTGAACATTTCCATGTCGAGATTGCGGCCGGTGATCACGGTGGCCACGGAACCCTTGGGCACAAATTTGCCGGCCAACATGGCGGCAATGCCCACCACGCAGGCGCCTTCGGCCACGATGCGGTCTTCATAATAAAGACATTGCATGGCGCGATAAATTTCCTCTTCACTGACCAACAGGACTTCATCCAGCAAATCGCGGCAGATGGGGAATGAATATTTATTGGCCATGCCAATGCCACCGCCCAGACTGTCGGCCAAGCTGGGCACTTCCACCACATCCATTGGTTTCCCCGCCTTGATGGATTCGGCCATGGCGGCACCCCTGTCCATGGAGATGCCCACCAATTTGATGTTCGGTTTAATCGCTTTTGCGGCCACGGCAATGCCTGCGGCCAAGCCGCCGCCGGAAAGCGGCACAAGCAAGGTTTCAATGTCGGGTCGCGCGGCCAATATTTCCAGCCCGATTGTGCCCTGCCCGGCAATCACATTTGGATCATCAAAGGGTGAGATTTCGACCAACCCTTCGTCCTGACAAAGCCGCTGACTTTCCGCCATGGCGTCATCCTGACTGCGGCCTTTGACCCAAACTTCGCCACCCACTTGCTGAATGCCCTCCACTTTGGCTTTGGGCACCAGTTCGGACATGCAGATCACCGCACGCAAACCACGCAATCGGGCGGCATAGGCCACACCGCGCCCATGATTGCCGGTGGAACAACAGGTGACGCCCTGGATGCCTTCGGGCAAATTCATCACAGCATTAATGGCGCCGCGCAACTTAAAGGCGCCTACGGGCTGCATATTTTCCAGTTTAAGCCATATATCGGTGCCAAACTTATCACTGAGAAAGGGTGACGGCACCAACGGTGTTTGGTCTGCCTGCCCCTTAATGATTTTTTGCGCTGCAAAGATATCCGACAAGTTGAGCATGCTCGGCCCCATTCACCGCTAGAGTAGATTGTTGTGTACATCATGCGAAACATTTGAGGCTTGTCAACGCAACCAGCTTGATAAATCTTACAATTTTTCATTGACGAAAAGCTCAAATTAGCTTGATGTATACATCTTCGTGATTTGAGGGGCACTGTGCATGACGAACAATAATCTACCCTTTTCTCAGCAGGAATATGACCGTCGCTTGGAAAAAGTCCGTCGGTCTATGGAAAACTTTGAGATTGATGTGCTGTTTATTGAAGACCCGTCCAATATGGGCTGGCTGACCGGCTATGACGGCTGGTCCTTCTACGTGCATCAGGGGGTTCTGGTGTTTATGGACGAAGATCCAATTTGGTGGGGGCGTTATCAGGATACAAATGGTGCGCTGCGCACCGTTTGGATGGATGAAAGTCGAATTACCTATTATCCGGACCATTATGTGCAATCCACCCTTTGTCACCCGATGGAAATGCTTTCGGCGATGATCCGTGATCGCGGTTTGGGCAACAAGCGCATCGGGGTTGAGTTGGAGAACTATTATTTCTCGGCCAAAGCCTATTTGACCATGACCCACGAGTTACCCGACGCCGTTTTTGTAGATGCCACTGGCTTGGTGAACTGGCAGCGCCTGGTGAAGAGCGAGGACGAGATCGCTTACATGCGCAAGGCGGCACGGATTTCGGAAAAGATAATCGACGGTATTGTTGAGCGAGTTGAACCCGGAGTGCGCAAAAGTGATATTGTTGGCCAGATTTATGCTGATGCCATTTCCGGCATTGATGATGATTGGGGCGATTACCCTGCGATTGTGCCAATGTTGCCCAGCGGGTCTGATGCGGCGGCCCCGCACCTAACGTGGGATGGACGCATTTTCGATGCGGACACCCCCACATTCTTTGAAATTTCCGGCTGTTTTCGCCGTTACCACGCGCCTTTGTGCCGCACGGTACATTTGGGCAAACCGCCACAATATCTGCTGGATGCGGAAAAGGCGCTGGTGGAAGGCTTGGAAGCGGGCCTTGAAGCGGCGGTGCCGGGTGCCCGCGCCAAGGACATCGCTCGGGCTTTGGCGATTCCGCTGGAGCGGGCTGGGATTTACCGGGCCTCCCGCGCGGGTTATCCGATCGGTATTTCCTATCCGCCAGACTGGGGCGAGCGCACTGTGTCTATTCGACTGGAAGACCGCACCATTTTGCAACCAGGTATGACGTTCCACTTTATGCCCGGCATCTGGGAGGACGATTGGGGCCTCGAGATCACCGAAAGTATTCTGATTAAAGACAAGGGACCGGCCGAAACATTGTGCAACCGGCCCCGCAAACTCTATGTGAAGGACTAATGCTGGATCGTACCGAAGAAATTTTACGCCAACTGATCGCCTTTCCCACCGTGTCGGCGGACAGTAATTTGGACATGATCCATTATGTGGCCAATTTGCTTGAAGATGTGGGCGCAAAAATTGAGCTGCACCATGACGCCACGCACAAAAAGGCCAATCTGGTGGCCACCATTGGCCCGGATATTGGTGGCGGCATTGTTTTGTCCGGCCATAGCGATGTGGTGCCAGTGGCGGACCAGACCTGGCAGACAGATCCATTTGAATTGGTTGAAAAAGATGGACGCTATTTTGGGCGGGGCACCTGTGACATGAAGGGCTTTATCGCTGCAGCCCTTGCGCTGGCGCCCAAATTTGCCGCCCACGAGTTGAAGCGCCCGGTTCATTTTATCTTCACCTATGATGAGGAAGTGGGCTGTTTGGGGGCACGCGATCTGGTGGAGATTTTAAGACATCGCCCCCATCTGCCGGCTGCCGCAATTGTGGGGGAACCCACCATGATGAAAATTGTCGAGGGCCATAAGGGCTGCTGCGAATATAGTGTTTTTTTCACTGGCCGCGCTGGGCATGGCTCTCGCCCAGAAGCAGGCGTGAACGCAGCGGAATATGCCACACGCTATGTGAGCAAATTACTCGAGCTGCGCGAAGCGCTGAAGCAGCGGGCCCCGAAAAACAGCCCGTTCGATCCACCCTGGACCACCATCAATGTGGGCCGCATTGAAGGGGGCTCTGCGCACAATGTGATTTGCAATCACACGGAGGTGGATTGGGAAATGCGCCCGATCGACCCCGCAGACGCGGATTGGGTGAAGGATATTTTGCACACATTTTGTAGCGATGAATTGCTGCCCGATATGCGCAAGGTCTGGCCCGACTCCAATATCACCACCCGCACCATTGGCGAAGTGATCGGGCTCACCCCAGTGCAGTCCAATGAGGCGCGAGAGATTGTCGCGGCGCTGACGGGGCAAAATGACCGTCATTATGTAGCGTTTGGCACTGAGGCCGGGCTGTTTCAGGATTTGGGTGTTGCTACGATTGTGTGTGGCCCCGGCTCGATTGAGCAGGCCCACAAGCCGGACGAATTTTTGGACATTGGCCAGATGCAGCAATGTTTGACCATGTTGGACAAGCTGGCCCATTCCATGCGGGCCTAGAGAGACAAAGATGGATCAGGATCTCCCCCTGCTGCCCACATCAGAACCGGAAGACAATGAAAGCGCGGCTGGCCGTCGGTTTCGCGAATTGCATGACGAAATCCGTACACGCATCTCCTTGCTCGATTACCCGCCGGGTATGCGCCTGAGTGAGGGCGAGTTGGCAGAAGAGTTTGGCGTGAGCCGCACGCCCTTGCGCCGGGTGTTGTTTCAATTGCAAGCCGAGGGACTTTTGAAATCCGTTCAGGGTGTTGGCACGCTGGTGACCGATATCGATATTGGCGCGCTTTATCAGGTTTATCAATTGCGCATGGAGCTATCGCCGCTGTTGGCTCGGCTTTCCCCTCGCGCGGTCAATCAACATGATATCAAACGCTTCAAATGGCTGCACAAGAAAAGCCAGGAGCTGACTGAAAATCCGAGTGCGCGCGGCTATTCGGAAGTGAATATCGCCACCTTTCACGCCCTGGTGGATTTCACCACCAATATTCCGCTGCGCGAGACGATGGAGCGGCTTTTCTACCAAACCGCCCGTATCTGGCTGAAATCACTGACCGATCAGGATGTGAAACGCGAATGCAAAAGCCTGCGCGACGAGGTACGCGACTATCGCGATGCGGTGTGTCTGGGCGACCTGGACGCGCTGGCCCATATCTGGCGGGCACACACGTCCTCGAGCATGACCCGCATAAGGCAAAAGCCTATTTCGCAGGAGGGGTGAGCGCTCTTAATTTGCCGCCACCGGACCCGGCTCTTTTTTGCGCCGCCGTCGCTCACTACGTTCGCTACCCCGGCACCCCCGGCTCTTTTTTGCGCCGCCGTCGCTCACTACGTTCGCTACCCCGGCACCCCCGGCTCTTTTTCTCGCCGCCGTCGCTCACTACATTCGCTACCCCGGCACCCCCGCCGATGGGTGTTCCGCTTTAAAGCTGTACAGGGCTTTTCACAACCCACAACGTCATTACCGGACTTGATCCGGTAATCCATGTAGCGGTTATGTTTGAGCTCAGCATGCATGGTGTGAACTTTCACCAACGCTGTGGCCGCCTGTGCAATTTTAGACCGGCGCCGCCCTCGCGACTGGACGATATTTCCCAAATGAGTTCGATTAATTGTCGGACAAGCATTGACCTTTAGCCAAAAGAGGGGCCAAAACAGCTAAAAACAATAAAACGACAACAATAATCATCTCTGGGATAGATCAATGAAACTCACACCCTTGGACGCACCGGGTTATGAAAAGGTGGTTTATGCGGAGGACGCGGAGAGCGGCCTGAAATCCATTATTGCTGTTCACAGCACAAAATTGGGTCCGGCGGCTGGCGGCTGTCGCATGTTTAATTATCCGGACCTTGAGACTGCCAAGATTGACGCGCTTCGGCTTTCAAAAGGCATGACCTATAAAAATGCGGCCGCATCACTGCCTTTGGGGGGCGGCAAATCGGTGATTATGGCTGATCCAAATACCGACAAATCCCCCGAACTGATGCAGGCCTTTGGGCGCTTTGTCGAAAGTTTTGGGGGGATGTATACGACGGCAGAGGATGTGGGCATCAGCGTTGAGGATATTGAAGAAGCCGCCAAGTTTACAAGCCATGCAGCGGGATTGAACAAAGGGGCGTTTGCATCTGGCGATCCTTCCCCGGTCACCGCCCGCGGTGTATTTCTCTCCTGCTTGGCTGCGCTCAAGCATGCTTTCGGTCGCGATCAGATTGAGGGCAAGACGGTGGCCCTGCAGGGTCTGGGCCATGTGGGCATGTATTTTGCCGAACATTTGCACGCAGCCGGTGCGCAGTTGTTGGTGAGTGATATCGACGCCCACGCCGTTGCCGAGGCACGGCAGCGATTTAGCGCCCGATCGGTTGCACCTGACGATATTTATGACGTGGAGGCCGACATTTTTGCCCCCTGCGCCATGGGGGCCATTCTGAATGCTGATACGATCAAGCGGCTGAAGGTCAAGCTGGTGTGTGGCGCCGCCAACAACCAATTGGCTGATGATGCCGCTGGCGACGCCTTGATGGAGCGCGGAATTGTTTACGCCCCCGACTATGTTGTGAATGGCGGCGGCATCATAAGCGTCTCCACCGAAATTTTGAAAATTACCGACGAGAAGTGGGTGGATCGTAAGATTGAACAATTGGCCGAAACAACCGACAAAATATTGACCAAAGCGAAGGCACTCAATGCCTCGCCGCACAAGGTGGCGGATCAATTTGTTGAAGAGGTTCTCGCCAACTGACTGAATGAAAAGGGAGCCAATCGGCTCCCTTTCGCCTAGAATTACTTTTTGGCCAACAAATCGCGAATTTCGGTCAACAGGGTTTCTTCTTTTGTCGGTGATGGTGGTGCAGTGGGCTTTGCTTCCTCTTTGCGGCGCAAGGAATTGATGCCCTTGACCACGAAGAAAAGCACCACAGCAATAATGAAGAACTTGACCACCGCATTCACAAACAGACCGATATTCAATGTTGCAATGCCAAGCTCTTTCGCCTGAGCAACTGAAGCAACAGTCTCCCCGCCTGTGTCTGACAACACGATAAACCAGTTCGAAAAGTCGAGCCCGCCAAGAAGCAGGCCGATGACCGGCATAAAAACATCATCCACCAAAGATGAGACGATGGCGCCAAATGCCGCGCCAATGATCACACCGATGGCCAATTCAACCATATTGCCTTTGATCGCAAAGGCCTTAAATTCCTTGAGCATATTCTCCCCCTTACTTTCTTGAATATCCGGTCTTGGAGGTTCTCATTGATCCACCCACCCGGCATATGGTTTAGTTTAAGAGAAGATTAACCAAAGGCAAGTGAATTAATCGTCGGACTCTCGTGCCCGGGATCACGGAAAAGTCGCAAAGAATTGCTCAAACAGCCTTTGCCTTGCGCCGCTGCTGTGGCAAAAGGGATAAAATACTCGAAAGAATAGGCTATTTGCATGACCATCCGTTTGCATAAGGGCGATCTGCCCCACCTGAAAGATTATGGAAAATCTGTTGCGATCGATACCGAAACCATGGGGCTGAACCCCATGCGAGACCGGTTGTGTGTGGTGCAGCTTTCCCCTGGTGATGGCACCGCTGACGTGGTGCAAATTGAGCAGGGACAGACCGAGGCGCCCAATCTGCAGAAGCTTTTGGGCGACGAAAACGTGACCAAGCTGTTTCATTTTGCCCGCTTTGACATTGCCGCCCTGCAAAACGCTTTCGGCACCGTGACCAAGCCGGTTTACTGCAGCAAAATCGCCTCCAAGCTGGTGCGCACATACACAGACCGCCACGGCTTGAAAGATCTGTGCCGCGAATTGCTGGGTGTGGACCTGTCCAAGCAGCAGCAAAGCTCGGACTGGGGAGCAGATGATTTGAGCAGTGCGCAGTTGGAATATGCGGCCAGTGATGTGCTTTACCTACACGATTTGAAACGCCATCTGGACCGCATGCTCAAGCGTGAAGGTCGAATGGAGATGGCCCAGGCCTGCTTGGACTTTTTACCGCATCGGGCAGAACTTGACCTGAAAGGCTGGGCCGAAACTGACATTTTTGCCCATAGCTAGAGGCTGCCGATGACCAACCTTGCCGCCGCCCCTTCATTTGAACAGCAATTTGCGCGTGTTCAACGGCGGCGACGTGTGGTCAAGCTATTGCGCTTGGCGATCCCAGGATTTGGCGGAATGATCTTTCTCGCCTTAATGGTGCCACTTGTTATTGGCAATTTTCTGCCCACTGCCCAATTTGAAGGCATTCGGCTGGAGGAGGACAATCTGGTCGTAGACGCTCCTCGTGCAACCGGCACACTCAGCGACGGCAGCACCTACGAAATTACCGCCAAAAGTGCCTCAACCAAAATTGTCAATCAGGACATCATCGACCTGATAGATTTGACGGCCCGGATAGAATTTACCGATGGGGAAAATCTCGTTGGGCAGTCCGCCAATGGCGCCTACTCGCTGATAACCGATATTTTAACCTTGCCCACTCAGATTGATTTGCAATCCAGCAAGGGCGATCTAGGCACGATCGGTAGCGGCGTGGCGCAATTGAATGACCAAATTTTCGACGGAGACGACGGGGTTGCCTTCGATTTTGCCAATGGCACCATCTTGCGTGCCATCAATATGCATTATGACGGGGCCAAACAATATTGGAAATTTGAACGGGCCAACTTAACCATACCGCCACAAAGCGAGCTATCTGATGAAAACTAGATTTAAAATTTTTGCGCGCCTCGTTTCCCTGGTGGCAATGTTGGCTTGCGCCGCGATCACCGGACAGGCTTTGGCGCAATCCAAAGGCCCCGTAAACATCACCGGTGACGTGTTTGAGGTTTTCGAGGATCGGCGCCAAGCCATCTTCACTGGCGATGTGGTGGTGAAACAAGCGGACTTCACGCTGTATTCGCCTAAAGTGATCGCCTATTATGGTGAAGGCGGCGCATCAGATTTGAAAAAAATGACGGCAAATGGTCGGCTGACTCTGCTTTTTGGACCGAAAACGGCCAAGGCCGATTTCGGCACCTATGACCCGAAAACCGAGATTTTGCACCTGACGGGCAACGTGGAGGTCACCGAAGATGGTACGCGGGTCACGGGCGGTGAATTGTTTGTGGACGTCACCGACAACAGCTCCCGGTTTGTGTCTGATCCTGGCTCTGACCAGCGCGTGACGGGGACCTTTTCAAGTGGCAGCTAATTCTACAGCTCAGAACCAATCGCTTGACCCGACCGGTTGGCTAGTGGCCCATTCGCTGGCCAAAAGCTATGGCAAAAAAGTGGTCATCCGAAATGTATCCGTTGCTGTAAATCGCGGCGAAGCGGTGGGGCTGCTGGGACCCAACGGCGCGGGCAAAACTACCGTTTTCTCCATGATTATGGGCATCACCCCACCTGATAGTGGAGAAGTGTTGCTGCATGGCAAGCCGATCACCAAATTTCCGCTGTTTCAGCGCGGCCGGTTGGGCATGGGCTATCTGCCGCAAGAGCCCTCAATTTTTCGCGGCATGAGCGTGAAAAATAACATTCTGGCGATCTTGGAGGGGCATGTGCGCGGCCGCAAGGCGCAACAGGCGCGGTTGGACGAGTTGCTGGATGAGTTTTCCATCACCCATATTCGCGATGCGGATGCCCTTGCCCTTTCGGGCGGTGAGCGCCGACGGGTGGAAATCGCCCGCGCCTTGGCGGCGGACCCGCAATTTATGCTGCTTGATGAGCCCTTTGCCGGGGTGGACCCGATTGCTGTTGGAGAAATTCGGCAACTTGTGCGACAACTGACAAGCCGCGGCATTGGTGTGTTGATCACCGACCATAATGTGCGCGAAACGCTGGGCCTGGTGGACCGCGCCTATATTATTCATGGCGGCCAGGTGATGATTCAGGGGCGGCCCGAGACCATCACCAATGATGAAGAAGCGCGCCGGGTTTATCTCGGTGAGGACTTCACGCTTTGACCCGATTGCGCCAAACTATCACATACTTGATTTTCGTACTGACCAAATCAATTTCATAACCTTTATCTGGGTCAATTAGAACTTGGCAAATCTGACTTCCTTTAGCATAGTTGCCGCAGCAACGGCGGCCTCTGGTTATGCCTATACGACAGTGTAAGGCATGGAGCGGGGCATCCCCGTTTATAAGTGTTACTGAGACAAACACGGCGCTACCGGCACTGGGCTTCACCCAGATTTGGTAGCGCAGGACAAAGAAAAGCAGAGGCCGCCTGTTGCGACAAGGTATCCCACATGGATAAAAGACTGTTCTCGCATAATCTTGCAGTCCACTTGAGCTTATGTCCTTGGTCCCTCGACCAAATCTCAGCTTGCCTCCGGCGCAATCTGCCCAAGGGTGCACATAAATATACGACGGAGATCGCCAACGAGCTTCATATCGGATTGCCCACAATATTCACACCTTCCGTGAGCGCTATTGAAATTGTTCTGCGCCGGGCAATAAGGCTGGAATCGACCTATCAATTCTGTCGCAAGCAAGGCAAGTGGCCGGCCTTGAACCTGTCATCACCCACTATGTGTCCGACGCCCGCCTTTGAAGGCTTGGACATTCCACAGCTTCCCACAACTGCCAGTGTCGCCGATTGGCTCTCCATTTCAGAAAGACGACTTGATTATTTAGCAGATGAGCAAAATCGCCATGAAGAACATGGCGAAGCGTCGATCAATCATTATCATTATATTTTCAAAAATAAGAATGGGGGCGGCATTAGGGTGATTGAGGCCCCAAAAGAGAATCTGAAATCCATTCAAAGAGCAATTTTGAAGAATATTATCGGCATTGTACCACCTCATGACGCAGCCTTTGGATTTGTGAAGGGAAGAAATTGCCTTAAAGCAGCGAACAGACATGTTGGTGAGAAAGTTGTGCTCTGCTTCGATTTGAAAAATTTTTTTCCTTCAATTGGCGCGGGGCGGGTTTTTGGACTTTTCAGGTGCCTTGGATATCCCGACGCGGTGGCGCGGGTTCTCACATCTTTATGCACATCTTTAACGCCTAGGCGAATTCTAGAGCGCTTTCCGCTTGAGGAGCGCTCGATCTACAATAAACGCCATTTGCCACAAGGCGCCCCAACATCACCTGCACTCGCAAATCAAATCTGCTTTGGGCTGGACAAGAGATTGAACGCCTTGGCGAAGTGTTTGGGGGCTCAATATAGCAGATATGCCGACGATCTGACCTTTTCGGGCGACAAACATATTGCCCGGCCCCTCCAATATTTTTTGCCTGTGATTGCACAAGATGAAGGCTTTTCGCTGAATCGTGCCAAAACTCGCGTGATGCCGAGAGCTTCGCGACAAACTGTGACTGGGGTATTGGTGAATGAACACTTGAATATTGATCGAAGATCATTCGACAAATTGAAGGCAATAATTCATGCCTGTGGCAAACCTGGCGATAGACGCTTGCTCGACCCGTCTTTCAGAAAATCTTTGATGGGGAAAATCGATTGGGTTGAATCTGTAAATCCCCACCGCGGCCAGCGACTTCGGCAATTGCTGAGCAAGGCTGTTGAAAATCATATTTGACATCACTGATCGGGTCCGGTTCGTGGAAATCCGAGCTCGATTCCGCCAATTCGCGCCAAGAACTTAAGCACGCGTGGATATTGGCACGATTTTTGTATAGATCGGCTTGAATATATGTCGACACCTATGGCAATTTGGCAGGCAGTTGCTGGTTGATTTACCTTAAGGAGCATTGATCGATATGGCCATTGGCCCAAGATTGGACATTAGACAATCGCAGACGCTTGCGCTCACCCCGCAGCTGATGCAATCGATCAAGCTGTTGCAGCTCTCGCACACCGAATTATCACAATTTGTGGAAGAGGAAATGCTGCGAAATCCGCTGTTGGAGCGGGAGGATGGGCGTGACGATGCCAGCGGCGGCGATGAAGAGACGGCGCCGCGTGCGGATGACCGGGCTGTTGATGTGTCGAGCCGCGGCGAACATCTGGACAGTGCCGTATCGGTGGCAGCGGAAATGGATACGGACGCGGCCAATCTTTACCCCGAACAGGTGGGACAGGACAGTCTGTCGCAATCTCTGGCTTGGCCGGAAGGCAAACATACGAGCGGCAGCCAGGAGGGCGCGGATTTTGAGCAGTTCGCCGCCGGCAGCAAGACGTTGAACGATCATCTGATCGAACAAATCTCGCTCATTCTCAAACATCCCGGCGACATGCTGATTGCCAGCGCTTTGATCGAAAATCTCAACGAAATGGGCTATGTGGATGCGCCACTGGACCAGATTGCTGACCAGTTGGGCACCGAACTTGGCCATGTAGAGGCGGTGCTGGAAGCGATTCAGGGGTGCGATCCACTCGGCATATTTGCCCGCGACCTTTCGGAATGTCTGGCCATTCAATTGCGCGAGCAGGATCGGTTGGACCCGATGATGCAGGCGCTGCTGGATAATCTCGACTTGCTTGCCGCGCACAAAATCACCGAATTGCAAAAGCTGATCGGGGCAGATGCTGAAGATCTGGGTGATATGATTGACGATATTCGCCGCCTTGACCCACGCCCGGGCCGTGCCTTTGAGGGGGGCAATGTGCAAGCGATTGTGCCCGATGTCTATATTCGCCAGGGCAACAATAAAGAATGGCTGATCGAGCTCAATCAGGATGTGTTGCCCAAAGTGCTGATCAATCGCACCTATCTGGCCAGCGTCAGCGCCAATGCCAAAAAGGGCGAAGACAAAACCTATTTGAGCGAATGTCTGCAAACCGCCAACTGGCTGACCAAAAGCCTCGACCAGCGGGCACAGACCATTTTGAAAGTGACCAAGGAAATTGCCCGGCAGCAGGATGGCTTTTTGCATCATGGCGTGTCACATTTGCGGCCGATGACGTTGAAAATGGTGGCCGAAGAAGTCGAGATGCACGAAAGCACCATTTCGCGGGTGACCAGCAATAAATATGTCAGCACCCCGCGCGGGCTGTTTGAGCTGAAATATTTCTTTACCTCCGCCATTCATTCGGCCAGCGGCGACGCGGACCACTCGGCAGAATCGGTAAAATATCGCATCAAGCAATTGATTGACGCGGAAGACCCCAAAAAAATTCTGTCGGATGACAAGATCGCGGCGATTTTGAATAAAGAGCAGAGCATGAATGTGGCGCGGCGCACCGTGGCGAAATATCGGGAGGCGATGGGCATCGCTTCATCAGTTATGCGGCGGCGGCAAAAGCGCGAATTGGTGCGCTAGGAAAAAACCGTCCAGTCCATTTTATTGGTGACATATTCCAGCATTTTGGTGCCGATATAGGAGTTGCCTGCGCGATCCAGCCCTGGCGACCAGACGGCAATTGAGGCAATTCCCGGCACGGCGGCCATGATCATGCCGCTGACGCCAGATTTAGCGGGCAAGCCCACCCGATAGGCAAAATCGCCCGAGCCATCGTAATGGCCGCAGGTCAGCATAATGGCGGCGATACGCCGCGCGCGCTTTTTGGAGACCATTTGCTGACGGTTTGGCCCCAAAGTGCCCGCAAAAGCAAGAAAACGCCCGGCCCGCGAAAGCTGTGCGCAATCCATGGTGAGCGCGCATTGGTTGTAATAGACCCCCAACGTGTGCTCAACCGGATTTTGCAGGTTGCCGCACGAGGCCAGATAATGGGCCAGGGCCCGGTTTCGGTGGCCAGTTGCCTTTTCAGATTGCGCGACTTTGCCATCTATATAGATTTGGTCGTCTCCAGCCAGCCCCTGCACAAAGCGCACAATCTCGCCCAGCGCCTCTTTGGGCTGATAGGTGGCCAAAATGGCATCGGTCACAACGATTGCACCGGCATTGACGAACGGATTGCGGGGAATGCCATTTTCATGCTCGAGCTGCAAAATAGAATCAAAGGACGAGCCGGATGGCTCGCGCCCCACGCGCGTCCATAAATTATCCCCCATCGTGCCAAGGCAAAGCGCAAGCGTAAAGGTTTTGGAAATAGATTGAATGGTGTTGGGTTGCTGCCAATCCCCCGCGCCAATGGTCTCACCATTTTCCAGCGTGATGGCGATGCCCGCCTTTTTCGGGTCGGCTTCGGCCAATTCCGGAATATAGTGGGCCACCTGGCCGCGCTCTTCGCTTGCACGGGCCAAATCAATAGCACCGTCCAACACTGTTTGCAGTTTATCCATGTCCGTGGGCATAGGCCTCTGTCTTTGGCAAGCGTTTAAGGGCCTTATCTTCAACAAAATTTCGAAGTCACCACAACCCAGCGATGGCGTAATTGGGGTGTATTACGCAAAAAATGCTGATTATGCGCGCCGTGTCCAGCTTGTTAACCGCTTCGATGACACGCGCCCTCTTGAACAATATCGGCCTGCGCCACATCTATAAGTGGAGGTGAGAGCCTTTTGGATTTGCATGCCTTTAAAGCAGAAAAGCCCCGGCATGGTGGCCACAAGACAGACCAGATCGCAGGCGCGATTCTTCCAAGGTTGGCGCGAATATTAGTGCGTTTCTTCATCATTTGGAAGGGCTCAGGGGGCGATAATCTGTGTCTGGGGTGATTGCATCCCAGTGCGAAGCGGCGTTAAAATAACAACAGGTCTCAATTGACAGAGGTCAATTCACCTCGGCGAAAACGCCCTTATATAAGCAATAGAGAAAGGGGTATATATATGAGCCTACGTGTTTCTGGAAAGAATATGGATGTTGGCGATGCACTTCGCACCAAAGCGCATGACCATTTGGAGTCCGCGATCACCAAATATTTTGATGGCGGTTATGATGGTCATCTCACCCTTGAACATGAAGGCAACCGCTTCAACGCGGACGTTGTCGTGCACCTGGATACGGGCGTTGTTTTGCAGGCCGGGGCTGACGCTGGCGACGCTATTTCAGCGTTTGAAGATGCCGCCGGACATATTGAAAAACGGCTGCGCCGTTATAAACGCAAGCTAAAGAATCACCGCCGCAATGCGCAAACCGACAAGTTTAAAGCGCAATCATACATTTTGGCGTCCCCCGAAAAAGAGGAAGAGGTCGCAGAGGATTTCAACCCCGCCATTATCGCGGAAACCACTGATAATCTTCACACAATGAGCGTTGGCGAGGCCGTTATGGAGTTGGATTTGGCCCAAAGTGACGTAATTGTGTTCCGACATGCTGGACATGGCGGCGTTAATGTGGTTTACCGTCGCGCTGACGGGAATGTTGGCTGGGTAGATCCGGCCCTGGAGAACAAGTAAGCGCTTGTCCCCTTCGTTGATCACAATGAAAGGCGCATAAATGGAAATCGCACAGATTCTGGCGAGCAAGGCTATTTTGCCTTGCGCGAAAGTCACGTGCAAACGCCAGCTATTGCAGCTTGCTGCAGAGCAGGCCAGTGATGTGGTGGGCATTGATGCCCACCAGATATTTCAAACGCTAAAAGAGCGCGAGCAATTGGGCTCCACCGGTCTGGGCGACGGGATTGCCATTCCACATGGCAAGCTTAAGGGCCTGGACAAGGTGCACTGCATTTTGGTTCGCCTCGAGCATGGTATCGAGTTTGATGCTGTGGATGATAAGCCAGTAGACCTGGCTTTTGTGCTATTGGCCCCGCAAGGGTCGGGCGCAGATCATTTGAAAGCGCTGTCGCGTATTGCACGACTGACCCGCACACCCGGTCTGATGGACCGGCTGCGGCAAATGCAAAATGCGGACGAAATCTATGAGTTTTTGACCCGCGAGGCAGAAGAAACCAACGCGGCATAGAGATTGCCCCCTAAAACAAAAAAAGCACATTCACCGGGAGGGCAGTGAATGTGCTTTTATTTTGGGCAACTGCCCTTACTTGTTCGGTTCGGCTAGTGCCTTAAGGCCATATCCATGCCGGCTTCATCCAGCCAGTCCGTTAGTGACCTTTTATCGTCGGTCACCAAGAGCGGGGTGCCATCGGCACTGAACAGGGCTTCAAAGATTTGAGCTTCAGGCGCGTTCTTTGCTTCTGGCAAAAAGGCTTTTAGCTGTTTCCCTGTCAGACGCCGGCGATAAACGATTTCTTCGCCGCCCAAGGCCAGGAACTCTTCAGCGCTCAATGGCGCATCGCATTTGTGATGGTCGAAATGTGTCATAGGACACCTCCTCAAAACGCTTTACACTAATATATACGCAACAGATTAATCAGCGGTTTTAATTTCGATCCGCCGCGCAACTTTTTCGATAATGGGCCGCACGAGAGTGATGTTGAGCAGCCCATCTTTAAGGGCGGCGCCTTTCACCTTCATGCCGTCGGCCAGCAAAAAGCTGCGTTGAAACTGTCGTGCGGCAATACCGCGATGCAGGAACTCGCGGTTGGGGTCATCCTGCTGACGTCCGCGTATGAGGAGTTGATTGTCTTCCAGCGTGATTTCCAACTCATCTTCGGTAAAGCCCGCAACAGCCACAGAAATATGGAACTGTTCGGCCCCGTCCTCATCGGAAATACGCTCTATATTATAGGGGGGGTATCCGTCTGCCGCTTTTGCCAACCGGTCCAGCCGCTGCTCGATTTCATCAAAACCCAGCAGAAAGGGCGACGAGAAAAATGACATTCTGGACATAATTATCCTTTCGCTTGCAGGCCGATCATCGCGCCCGCATCTGTTCTTTTAAAGCAACAAGCCCATCAAGCCCGAAAAGGCACCTGATGAACGCTTGGAATAAATATGGGCGTGGCGGGAAACGAATTCAAGAGCCCTAGGAAATTAGCCATCCGCTTGACCTTGCGGCGCGTATGCTTTCAGAATCAATCGCATATTGGCATCAGAAAGGCCGCGCCATGTCCACACCGCTTATCTCAATCGTAATGCCAGCCTTTAAATGCAGTGCAACATTGGCCGAAGCGGTGGAAAGTGTAGTGCACCAAACCTATGACAATTGGGAGTTGGTGATCAGCATTGATGATGGCGAAGACTATGCTGCTCTGCTGGCCAGCGCGGGCATAAAGGACCAGCGTATTCGATTTGTCAGCACCGGGGCGGTGGCCACTGGTTCGTCTAATGCGCGCAATGTCGGGGTTATCGCGGCGCGTTCCGACCATGTAGCGGTCTTGGACGCAGACGATCTTTTCGTACCCGATAAGCTCAAGATCGTTGCCCCTTTGGTGGCGGACTACCCGTTGATCTCCACGGGCCTGCAAATTGTGAATGCTGATCTGACGCCGCTTCGACAGGTGGGTACGGAAGGCGGCCCTCGCCTGCTCGATGCTGCGCGCTATAAACGCACCAATATCTCGATGGACAGCATGATTATTTATGACCGTAAGCGGCTGCCCATTGCCTATGATGTGGACCAACCTTGTCTGGTCGACCTGGATCTTATTTTAAAAGCCTTTTGCCACACAAAACAGTGCTTCCACCTTGATCAACCGCTACATATTTATCGCAAACAGACCGTTTCCATCTCGAATGGCCCACAGGCTGCATCAAAATTCACCCTAATGAAGCGCACTCTAATCGATCGTATCGAATCAAAATACTATGACTTTAAAGACGGTGCGACAGCGCGCGATGGCATCTTGGCCTTTTTAAAGGCATCTCTCGCAACAGAATTGCAATTTTCTAAACAATATGACGCCAATCCAGACTTATTGTTTGAAGATTTGCTCGAATCAAATCTAAATTTTTGAATGCATGATCAAGATTCAGACAAGAATGTACAAAAAGTAATGCTCGTCGGACAATTTTGGCAAAATTTTTTTGATTAGCTGTTGCAACCTTCCGCAAAACCGTCTTTGCTCTCACCCGCATGCACTAATTGCGTGCAATGATATTGGAGGGAACATTATCATGAAAAAATTCGGAAAGTTGCTGGCAGCAACAGCCCTGATGGGGCTGATGGCTGGTAGCGCTTACGCAAAAACACTAGTTTACTGCTCTGAGGGTTCACCAGAAGGTTTTGACGTTGCACCATATACAGCTGGTACAACTTTTGACGCGTCTTCCAAGCCGCTTTACAACCGTTTGGTTGAATTTAAGCGCGGGACTTCACAGGTTCAGCCAGGCTTGGCCGAAAGCTGGGAAGTTTCAGAAGATGGCCTTGAGTACACGTTCAACCTGCGTAAAGGCGTAAAGTTCCACAATACGGCCTTCTTTACACCGACACGTGATTTCAACGCCGATGACGTGTTGTTCTCATTCAACCGTCAGCGTTTGACTGACCACGCATGGTATGAATATGTGCCAGGCATCTCATGGGAATACTTTAACGGTATGTCCATGCCTGACCTGATCAAAGACATTGTTAAAGTTGACGATTATACCGTTAAGTTCGTGTTGACACGTCCTGAAGCGCCAATGATCGCTAACCTTGCTATGGACTTTGCTTCAATCGTTTCTGCCGAATATGCGCAGCAACTTGAAGAAGCAGGCACACCGGAATTGTTGAACCAAGAGCCTATCGGCACTGGTCCATTCCAGTTTGTTGCTTACCAAAAAGACGCTGTGATCCGCTATGCTGCTCACCCAGACTACTGGCAGGGCAAACAGCCGATCGATGACCTTGTGTTCGCGATTACAACTGATGCTGCTGTGCGCGCACAGAAGCTGAAAGCTGGCGAATGTCACGTGGCGCCATATCCAAACCCAGCTGATGTTGAATCATTGGCTTCTGATCCAAATCTGAAGATGATGGAACAGCAAGGTTTGAACGTTGGTTATTTGGCGTACAACACTCAGGTTGCACCGTTTGACAACACCAATGTGCGTAAAGCTCTGAACATGGCGATCAACAAGCAAGCCATTTTGGACGCCGTATTCCAGGGTGCTGGTCAAGCTGCGAAAAACCCAATTCCGCCGACCATGTGGTCTTACAATGACGCCATCCAGGACGATCCATACGATCCGGAAAAAGCCAAAGAAATGCTTGAAGCAGAAGGCGTAACCGATCTGTCTATGGAAATCTGGGCAATGCCTGTTCAGCGTCCTTACAACCCGAACGCACGTCGTATGGCTGAAGTTATTCAGGCTGACTTTGCGAAAATCGGTGTTGACGTGCAGATCGTTTCTTACGAGTGGGGTGAATATCTTGCACGCTCGAAAGAAGTAGATCGTGAAGGCGCTGTGTTGCTGGGTTGGACTGGTGACAATGGTGATCCAGACAACTTCCTTGCAGTTCTGTTGGGCTGTGACGGCGTCGGCGGCTCTAACCGTGCACAATGGTGTAACGAAGAGTTCGAAGCTTTGATCCAAAAAGCAAAAACAATCACGGATCAGGAAGAGCGCACCAAGCTTTATGAAGAAGCACAAGTTGTGTTTAAGCGTGAAGCACCTTGGGCAACCATTGCACACTCAGTTGTGTTTATGCCGATGTCCAAAAAGGTTGAAGGCTATGTGATGGACCCATTGGGCGGTCACTGGTTCGACGGTGTTGATCTTGCCGAGTAAGGCTTAAAGGAAAAGGTTGATTGCAGGCGCCCCTTTGTGGCGCCTGCTTTCTTTTTGAACTAACATGCTGAAATTTCTGCTCAACAAATTGGTACTTATTGTACCGACATTTATCGGCATCACGATCGTCGCCTTTGGCTTTGTACGCGTGCTGCCAGGGGATCCTATTCTGGCGTTGGCCGGGGAGCGGGGCGTGGAGCCTGAACGCTACCAACAATTGCTGGTGCAATTTGGCTTTGACCGACCGATTTGGGAACAATATTTCACTTATGTGATCGGGCTATTCCAGGGTGATTTTGGCACCTCAATTGCCACCAAACGTCCGGTTTTGAACGAGTTTATGACGCTGTTTCCGGCCACTGTGGAATTGGCAACCTGCGCCATTATCTTCGCCACTCTGGTTGGTATTCCAGCCGGCATCATTTCTGCCGTAAAGCGTGGCTCCTGGTTTGATCAGCTAACCATGGGCACAGCTCTGGCGGGATATTCCATGCCGATTTTCTGGTGGGGCCTGTTGCTGATCATTCTTTTTTCTGGCGTTTTGGGCTGGACACCTGTTTCCGGGCGGATCTCGCTACTTTACTTCTTCCCGCAGGTGACCGGTTTTATGCTGATCGACAGTCTGCTGTCCGGCCAGGCCGGCGCCTTTAGATCGGCGGTGATGCATCTGATTTTGCCCACCATCGTATTGGGAACCATTCCGCTGGCGGTGATCGCACGGCAAACCCGTTCTGCCATGCTGGAGGTTTTGGGCGAAGACTATGTGCGCACCGCGCGGGCCAAGGGCCTTGAACAAGTGCAAGTGGTGGGCGTTCACGCTTTGCGCAATGCGATGATCCCCGTGATCACCACGATTGGCCTGCAAGTGGGCGTGCTTTTGGGCGGTGCCATTTTGACCGAAACGATTTTTTCCTGGCCAGGTATTGGCAAATGGATGCTGGATAGTATTTCGCGACGCGATTACCCTTCTGTACAGGGTGGGTTGGTGTTGATCGCTTTGATCGTCATGGTGGTCAACCTCACGGTTGATGTGCTTTATGGCCTGATCAATCCACGCATCAGGCACCAGTGAGGATATGACAATGACTGATCCTACACTTAAAAATATCGACCAAGATGTCGTTAGAGAAGAAGCCCGTAAGGCCCGCTGGTCGGTTCTCAATGAATTCTGGCACTATTTTAGTGCCAACAAGGGTGCTGTTCTAGGACTGTGCATCTTCGGCTTTATGATTCTGATGGCTGTTTTGGCACCGCTGATTGCGCCGCATGACCCGAACTTGCAAAACCGGGATGCCTTTTTGGTGCCGCCGGTGTGGCAGGATGGCGGCAGTTGGGCCTACATGTTGGGCACAGATGCTGTTGGGCGCGATATTCTGTCTCGCCTGATGCATGGCGCCCGCTTCTCGCTGTTTATCGGTGTGGTGGTGGTGACCATCTCTCTGATCGGCGGTATTCTGATTGGCTTGATCGCTGGCTATTTCCGCGGCTGGGTCGACACGCTGATCATGCGGGTGATGGACATTATTCTGGCCTTCCCGTCCCTGCTGCTGGCCTTGGTGCTGGTGGCGATTTTGGGGCCGGGTCTTGTGAACGCCATGATCGCGATTGCGGTGGTGTTGCAGCCTCACTTTGCGCGGCTGACACGGGCGGCGGTGATGTCTGAATCCAACCGCGAATATGTGACCAGCGCCAAAGTTGCCGGTGCCGGTCATATGCGGCTGATGTTCAAAACCATTCTGCCCAACTGTGTGGCCCCTCTGATCGTGCAGGCGACCTTGTCGTTCTCCACCGCTATTCTGGATGCGGCGGCACTGGGCTTTTTGGGCATGGGCGCCCAACCGCCAACCCCGGAATGGGGCACCATGCTGGCCGAAGCACGCGAATTTGTGTTGCGCGCCTGGTGGGTCGTGACCTTCCCCGGCATTGCCATTTTGGTGACCGTTCTGGCCATCAATCTGGTGGGCGATGGATTGCGCGATGCGCTTGACCCGAAACTCAAGCGGAGCTGATCATCATGACCAATGTACTCGATATTGAAAATCTGACAGTGACGTTTGATACCGCTGATGGCCCCTTCAAGGCCGTCGACGGGGTGAACTTCAAAGTCGACCAAAATGACATTCTGGCCATTGTGGGCGAGAGTGGGTCTGGCAAATCCGTGTCGATGTTGGCGGTGATGGGCTTGTTGCCCAACACGGCCACCATCACGGCGGACAAGATTGAATTTGAGGGCCGGGACATTCGCAATCTGAGCGATCGGGATCGTCGCCATATTATTGGCAAAGACATTTCCATGATCTTTCAGGAGCCGATTGCCAGCCTGAACCCTTGTTTTACCGTAGGGTTCCAAATTCATGAAATGCTGCGGGCGCATACCAAGCTCAACAAGAAAGAGCGCGCGGCACGCGCGCTTGAATTGTTTGAGTTGGTGGGCATACCTGAACCACACAAAAAGCTGAAAAGCTTCCCGCACCAATTGTCGGGCGGCCAATGTCAGCGGGTGATGATTGCCATGGCGATTTCATGTAACCCCAAATTGTTGATTGCCGATGAGCCCACTACCGCGCTTGACGTGACCATCCAAAAACAGATCTTGGATCTGTTGCTGGATATTCAAGCCAAAACCAATATGGCGCTGATCATGATCACCCATGATATGGGTGTTGTGGCGGAAACGGCGCACCGGGTTGTGGTGCAATATAAGGGTCAGCAGATGGAAGAGGCCAATGTGCTTGATCTGTTTGAAAACCCGCAAAATGCCTATACCAAAGCACTTTTGTCTGCCCTGCCGGAGCGCGCAGTAGGTGATCGCCTGCCAACGGTGTCCGACTTTGCGGACAGCTTTTCTAAAGAGGGGGCAAGTCAATGAGTGAAACGGTGATTAAAGCCACGGACATTTATCGCGACTATGTCACCAAAGCGACCATGTTCAAGAAAAGCGATGTGGTGCATGCGCTCAAGGGCGTCAGCTTTGAGCTGAAAAAGGGGGAAACCCTGGCCCTTGTGGGGGAGTCGGGGTGCGGCAAGTCTACCCTGGCGCGGATTTTGACGCTGATTGATGCCCAAACTGCGGGTGAGTTGGAGATCGATGGCCAGAAAATCGACATCCGGGAAAACCCACCCACCAGCGCCATGCGGCAGCATGTGCAGATTGTGTTCCAAAATCCTTATGGTTCGCTCAATCCTCGACAAAAGATTGGCGAGATTCTTGAGGAACCCTTGATCATCAACACCAATATGCCCGCCAAGGAGCGGCGCGAACTGGCGATGGCAATGTTGCTCAAGGTGGGCTTGGACGCGGTGCATTACGGCCGTTATCCGCACATGTTCTCTGGCGGCCAACGCCAGCGGATTGCGATTGCACGCGCCTTGATGATGCGGCCGGACATTCTGGTGCTGGACGAGCCGGTCTCGGCGCTCGATCTGTCGGTGCAGGCGCAAATCCTCAATCTGTTGAAGGATTTGCAGGACGAGTTCAATCTCTCCTACATCTTTATTTCCCACGATTTGTCGGTGGTGAAATATATCGCTGATCGGGTGATGGTGATGTATTTTGGTGAAATTGTTGAGCAGAATACGCGGGATGAAATCTTCAACAACCCGCAACACAACTATACCAAAACCTTGTTGGCGGCGACGCCGCGGGCGAGCATTGACGCCATCAAAAAGCGTTTGGGCGTGGACGCGGCTTAAGCGTTTACCCTTGCATGAACTTGAAAAAGGTGCTGCTTTTGCAGCGCCTTTTTATTTGACTTCCCTAATGATTTGTCGGGCAACCCGATCTGCGCTGCCCGCGCTCAAAATCCAACCAAACATGCCGTGGCCAGTATTGATATAGCCATTTTTTTGAGTCAGGCGGCCGATCACCGGCTGGCTGTCCGGTGTTAGTGGACGAAAGCCCATCCAGGGGGACAAATCACCCTCATCTAGTGCCACCAGCGGGAAGCGTTCAAACAGGCGCGCTTTGAACGTGTTGAGTCGTTTGGCGGAAATGCCGCGCTGGGCCGGCACAAAATCGGCATAGCCCGCGTAGCGGATGCGGTCGCCCAGACGGGTCACCACTGCTTTGTTCTCGCTATCGGTGATCGCCACATCGGGCACCGCCTTGCCCATGGGCAGCGACAGGCTGTAGCCTGCCATCGGGGCCAGCGGTAGTTTTTTGCCGAGACGTGCACACAGATCAACCGATTGCAGCCCGGCGCAAATCACAAAAGCATCTGCTTCCACCCGTCCCTGATCGGTGATCAGGTGGCGCATCTCCTGCTGGTCCATCACCACATCGAGCACGCGATGGTTGGGCAGGAATTTGCCGGTGCCGGTTTCCACCAGATGGCGCAGGGCTTCACGGGCAAATTTGCGCGCGTCGCCTACCGAGTCACCCGGGCTATAGATCCCGCCCTTGCAGCGCCCCTGAAACTGGATAAAGGTCGGCTCTTTGCGCACCGCCCCTTCATGGTCCAACACCTCAATCTCGGCCCCGAGCTTCTTTTTCTTGTCGGCCCAGAGCTGGGCTGCGGTCAGATTGGCTTTGGGGCCCAGCACGGTCAGTTTGCCCGAAGCGCGATAGTCGAACTCAAACTCATATTTCTCCAGCCACTCGGCAAAAACGGCCTTGGAGGCCATGCTCAATTCCAGATTGGCAAGACTGTTTTTCTCAAACTGGCTGGCCTTAGCCTGGGTTAGAAATTTGAGCGCCCAGCTGAAATAATCCTTCACCCAAAGCGGACTGAGCTTGGCGCTGGGGGACTGGCCCATCAGAATGGATGGTATTAGCGACAACAAATCCGGTGAGGCAACCGAATCCACGGAGGTGTAACTCAATTGCGCCGCGTTCTGGGCGCTGGTGGCCGTGGCAGCATCCTCCGCAGCATCAAGGATAATGGGATAGGCCCCTAATTCTTTCAGCCGCAGGGCGGTGGTCACCCCAACAATGCCGGCGCCGATAATTGCCACTCTGGGTCCGTCTTGCGCAAATTGCTCTTGTGCCACAATTGGCCATCCTTTGATTAAGCTGTTAGGATTGCGCCTCGAACGAAACGCAAATAATCGCCACAAAAGTGCGCGATATTGCATGAAATTTCAAATCTTTGTTGAACGGTTTTTATGGATATCCCCACTGCCCCTTTGGGCCAAAGCTTCGCTGCCCTGCCCGACCGGTTTTATGCGCCGGTAGCCCCCACGCCCGTCGACGCGCCAGCCTGGATTGGCTTCAACTCCGAACTTGCAAAAATACTTGGGTTGGACAACGACTTCTGGCGCACCGACGAGGGATTGGCCATTTTGGCGGGCAACAAGGTAGCGTCTGGCACACAGCCAGTGGCCATGGCCTATGCCGGGCATCAGTTTGGCAATTGGGTGCCCCAATTGGGGGATGGCCGTGCCCATATTCTGGGTGATGTGACTGCCAAAAACGGACAGGTTTATGATCTTCAGCTCAAAGGCTCCGGCCCCACGCCCTTTTCCCGCAATGGCGATGGCCGCGCGGCGCTTGGCCCGGTGCTGCGCGAATATGTGGTGAGCGAAGCCATGCACCAATTGGGGGTGCCGACCACGCGCGCCCTGGCCGCGATTTCCACTGGCGAACGGGTGCAGCGCGAAACAGGCTTGCCGGGCGCTGTGTTGACCCGCGTGGGGTCGAGCTTTGTCCGTGTGGGCACCTTTCAATATTTTATGGCCCGCGGCCTTTATGACGAAATCCGGCAATTGGCCGATTTCGTGATCGAACGGCATTATCCTGAATTGGCCGAGGTGGACCACAAATATACCAAGCTGCTGGAAGCGATTATTGAACGCCAGGCCAAGCTGATCGCCAAATGGCAATTGATCGGCTTTATTCACGGGGTAATGAACACAGACAATATGGCCGTGTCGGGCGAGACCATCGACTATGGTCCGTGCGCTTTTATGGACCATTATCACCCGGAAACCGTGTTCAGCTCCATTGATGAGTTTGGCCGCTATGCCTATCAGAATCAGCCGCGGATCGCCCGCTGGAATCTCGGCGTACTGGCGCAGTGCTTCCTGCCTATTTTGCACGAGAATGAAGATGCGGCGGTGCAATTGGCGCAGGACGCGATCAATGAGTTTGCGCCGCTCTATGATACAGCCTTTCAGCAGGGATTGTGCGCCAAAATCGGCCTCACCTTCACCAAAGACAATGTTGCAGTTGCCTTTGAATTTTTGGACTTGCTCAAAGAGCACAATCTCGATTTCACCAATCTCTTCCGGGCGCTTGTGGCGCTTGATTCGGCGGAGATCGAAGTCAATGCACAGCAATTCGAAGGGGCCGGTTGGCGCGATTGGCTGGGCAAATGGGCGGCCGCCCATGACAATGAGGACGCCTCTTTAGCTGATCGACACGAGATGATGCGCACTGCCAATCCGCGCTTTATCCCCCGCAATCATTTGATGGAACGCATGATTGAAGAGGCGACCAATGGGGATTTAAGCCTGTTTCACCAGCTCAATGATATCTATAAACGCCCGTTTGATGACCAGCCGGAATACGAATCGTTTACCGCACCACCGACCACTGAAGAGCGGGTGCTGCGCACATTTTGTGGGACTTGATTGAGTTTGGATGCATTTGGCACACCCCACCCTTAGCCCCTCCCCATCAAGGAGAGGGAGACATAGTCGCACCGAAAATGCGTGGACCTAATCTAGATCAATTTGCTGTTGCCATATCTCGGCTATCTTCAGCGCATCAATGGAGGCAGATTGATGCGCACACCGGACCATGCACAAGTTAAACTGAACCGCACCATCTCTTTACCCATGCTGATTTTTTACGGCGTGGGCGTTACGATCGGGGCAGGCATCTTTGCCCTGATTGGCGAATTGGTGGGCCTGGCGGGCCATCAAGCGCCCCTGGCCTTTCTGCTGGCTGGAATTATTGCCGGGGTGACCGGCGTAAGCTATGCCAAATTGTCGTCGATCTATCCGCGCGCCGGGGGCGAAGCTGTTTACGTCAATATCGGTATGGGGCCGTTCTGGGGCCGTGTGGTTGGCCTAGGGGTCACAGCAACCGCCATTATTTCCAGCGCCGTGGTGGCACTGGCCTTTGCGGGCTATTTTCAACAATTGCTCCACCTGCCAACGCCCCTGATCACCAGTATCGTGATCCTGACACTGGCGGGGATTGCTTGGTTCGGGGTGCGGGAAAGCGTGTTGTTTGCCGCCGCGATCACGCTTTTGGAGATTGGCGCATTGATTGTAATCGGGAGTTTGGGCGCCGCCAACCTGATGGACATGAATGCGGTAGTGCAAAGTCTCAACCCGCTGGCGGAGAATGCCGATTTGATCGCCATCACCTCTGCCGCCATGATCGCCTTTTTCGCCTTTATCGGCTTTGAAGACATTGTGAACATGGCAGAAGAAACCAAAGATCCTGAAAAGAATGTGCCGCGCGCTATATTGGTCACGTTGGTGCTGACGATCATTGTTTATATGCTGGTGGCGCTGGTCGCTGTGACCAGTATTGAGCAGCACACACTGGCGGCCAGTCGCGCCCCCTTGGCAGACTTATACACTGCCGTCTCGGGCCGGGATGGCGCATTGATCGCCCTGATTGCCGCCATTGCGATGGTCAATGGCATTCTGGTGCAAGTGGTGATGGCCTCGCGCATGCTTTATGGCATGGCGCAAGAAAAGCTGGTGCCAGGATTTTTTGGTGTGCTCGACCCCAAGCGGCAAACCCCGCTTTATGCTACCTGGTTTGTGGCCGGGCTGACCATTTTGCTGGCGCTCAGCTTTCCGCTGGTGCATCTGGCGCAGGCTACCAGCGCAATCATCCTGTTCGTGTTCAGTCTGGTGAACTTTTCACTCTGGCGCCTTGGCGGACGAACTGAAACGCCTACCCTGTTGCGTAAATGGCGATGGTGGGGGCTTTCTGGCACAGTGATCTGTGCCGGCCTCTTGTTGGGCGAAGCCATTAAACTCATTTAGAATATCCGCCGGTCCCCACGGACCGGCGGGATCGGTTTATCGCGTGACCACTTCTGGTCCCATCAACGCGTAAGGCAGCGAGATGGAAAGTTGCGGCACATAGGTGACCAGCACCAGAAAGACCAACAACACGACCACAAAGGGCGCGGCGGCCTTCACCACCTTCAAAAGGCTCATCCCCGTTATCCCTGAGGTCACAAACAGGTTGAGGCCAATGGGCGGGGTGATCATGCCGATTTCCATATTCACCACCATGATGATGCCGAGATGGATCGGATCGACCCCCAGCTCGATGGCGATGGGGAACACCACCGGCGCCACGATCAACAACAGGCCGGACGGCTCCATAAACTGACCGCCAATGAGCAGCAGAATATTGACCGCAATCAGGAAGGTGAACCAGTTAAAGCCCGCATCCAACATCAGGCTTGTGATGGCCTGCGGAATACGTTCGGAGGTGAGCACATGGGCAAACAGCAGGGCGTTTACAATGATAAACATCAGCATCAAGGTGGTTTTGGACGCATCCACCATCACTTTGCGGGTGTCCTCATGGAACATCGCGCCGGGGAACCGTTTGGTGATCAGCCCCAAATTGCGACCCCAGATGGGCAAGCCCGCCACCAAATGGCCAGGCACCCGCGCCAGGCTGGATTCCGGATCGCGCCAGACGGTGTAGGCAACCATGGCCGCAATTCCGGCGATCAAGCCGCTCCAGAACCGTGCCGCCAGGCTAACCGTTTCGCTCTCGCCAAAGGCGAAGAAGGAGAGGGTCATCCACAGCCCGAACAGGGAGAGGCCATAGACGGTGGCGGAAAAGCCGATTCGGGTCTTGGTGGGTGCATCTTCTGGCACCCAGGGAATGCCTTGTAGCGGCCCCATATCGCGATAGACGAAAATGGCGATCAAGAAGGCATATACGGCCGCCACCGCCGCGGCTTCGGTTGGTGTGAAGACGCCACCATAAATACCGCCAATAATGATGACAATCAGAAACAGTCCCCAACCGGCCTGCTTGCCGCCTTGCAAAATTTCGCCAAAGCCGCGCCAAGGCTCGGCGGGCAGGTTTTTAATGCGTGCCACAATGTAAATGGTGATCATCAGCATGCCGCCCGCCACCAGACCGGGGATCACCCCGGCAAGGAACATGCGGCCCACCGACACATCGGTTGCGGCGGCATAAACCACCATCACGATGGAAGGCGGGATCAAAATGCCCAGCGTGCCCGCATTGGCGATGATGCCGGCGGCGAATTCTTTCGAATAACCCACCTGCATCATGCCCGCGATGGCAATGGTGCCGATGGCCACCACAGTGGCCGGGGAAGAGCCGGAGAGAGCGGCAAACATCATACAGGCCAAAACCGACGCCATGGCCAGGCCGCCGCGAAAGTGACCCACGGTGGCAATGGCAAAGCGGATAATGCGCTTGGCCACGCCGCCTGTGGACATAAAGCTGGCCGCGAGAATGAAGAAGGGAATGGCCAGCAAGGTGTAGTGTTGTGACGCGTTGAACAATTGCAGCGCCACAGAAGACATGGAATCGTGTGACAGAAAGGCGATCACGATGATGGAGGAGAGCCCCAGCGAAATGGCCACGGGCACACCCAGAAATAAGAGGCCAAGGACCAGGGCGAAAAGAATTGCAGCCGCCATTATGCGTCCTCCCCTTTCAATACATTTTTATTTTCAGCCACCAGATCTTCAGCCTCGTGACCGGCGATGATCAGTTCGCGGTCACCGCGGGCAATCTCAACCATCGCTTGCAGGGCGCGGAAGGCGAGCAAGGCCAGCCCCACAGGCAGAATCAGGTAGGCCATCCAGCGCTTGACGCGTTCTTCGAGCCCCAAGGGTTCCGAAAACCAGGCTGGATATTTCAAATCTTCCAACCCCAATTGCAGTTGGTACATTTTGGACCAGTAAACCACCGCGCCGCCATTTGAGCTGGCGCCGAAGATCTGCATCCAATCGACGGAGATCAACATGACCGCGTATAAAAGCGTGGCCCCGGCGCCCAACACCGCAACGGCACGCATGGCTTTTGCGGGCAGCATGCGGATAAAGGCATCAACGCCCAGATGGGTGCCCATTTTGACCCCATAGGACATGCCAAAAAGAATAAGCCAGGCAAATAGAATGCGGGTTAGCTCCAGGGCGCCGCCAAAGCTGGCGTTAAAGCCATAGCGCATGATGACCTGCACAAATGAAATGATGGTGATCAACGCCAGCAGCGTGGCCAGCACATTTTCTTCCAGCCGCGTTACCGCCTCGGGCCAACGCCGTTCTGCCAGAAACAGCAGTGCGATCAGCACAGCCATAAAGATATAGAGACCAGTTGCGGCCATATCTTACCTCCCCACAAGATGATCGAAATCGATCCGCCCCAAAAAGAGAAAGGGCGCAACCGCCCTCTCTCATAAGTGTTGTTTATTCGCCAGCGGCAACCGCAGCGTCGATCACATCCTGACCGATATCATCTTTAAACTGGTCCCAAACCGGGCGCATGGTATCGACCCATACCTGACGCTGTTCAGGGGTCAGTTCACGCACCACGCCACCAGCGGCGACGATGTTTTCGCGGGCTTGTTCGTTAAGCGCTGTGGCTTTGGCGTTGGCGGCCACCACTTCTTCATTGAAGATAGTGAGGAATTGGTCGCGCACTTCAGGATCCAGGCTGTCGAGCCACTCTTTTGAAGTGATCGCCAGATAGGTCAGCAATTGGTGGTTGGTCACGGTCACACCATCTTGTACTTCAAAGAATTTCTTTGAATAGATATTGGACCAGGTGTTTTCCTGACCATCCACAACGCCGGTCTGCAACGCGCCATACACTTCAGAGAAGGCCAACTTTTGCGCAGAGGCGCCCATGGCTTCAATCATCGCCACAGCCACATCAGATGTTTGTACCCGGAATTTGAGGCCTTCGGCATCAGATGGCTTGATCAATGGGCGATCAGCAGAGAAGTGCTTCAAGCCGTTATAGATATAGCCCAGGCCGACATAGCCCTTATCGTTGATGGCGTTCAGCAAGTCTTTGCCCACTGGGCCTTGCGTGAAATTGTTCACCGCATCCATGTTGGGGAACAGGAACGGCAGATCAAAGACGCGATATTTTTTGGTGAAGCTTTCAAATTTTGAAAGCGAAGGTGCGGCCACTTGCACATCGCCGAGCAACAGGGCTTCCATCACTTTGTTATCGTCGAACAATGTTGAGTTGGCAAACACTTCCATGCAGGCGGTGCCGTCCATTTCTTCATTGATGCGCTTGGCAATAGCAGCGGCAGCTTCCCCTTTCGGGTGGCCGGTTTCAGCAGTCACGTGACTGAATTTGATGACCATTTCACCAGAATCACACGCCGCAAATGCGGGTGTGGCGAGCAAAGCAGCGCTGACGATGGCGCCAGCGGCGAATTTCTTAAACATATATTCCTCCCAAGGATTGGTACCAAACGGCCCTCCGACCGCTCGCCCTTTTCATAGCAAGTGGCGTGCCAAACCGCGGCTTTTGGCGGAGAATATATAGTTTTCAGCAGCTTATCATTTCCGCACACGACCTACGGCCCGCAAATTGTATCAGGTTCTACCCATCAAAATCAGGCAATGTGTAGAAACCTACACATCCGTAGCGGCATTTTCCGCATCAAGGCCATATTTCTTCATTTTATCATAGAGAGTCTTGCGGGAGATGCCCAACGCCTCATAAGTGGGCTTCAACGCCCCATTATGCCGGGCGATTTCCTGAGCGATGACCGATTTTTCAAACCGCGCCATCTGATCGCTGAGTTGAAAACTAGCGTTGGTTTCCACAGGTGCGGCCTCTTCGCCAAGCCCCAACCCCATGCCCAACACGAAGCGATCGGCACAATTGCGCAATTCACGCACATTGCCCGGCCAATCATGGGCGTGAAGTGCCGCGACAAGGTCAGGCGTCAATTCAGGGATTTCTTTGCGGAACCGTGCCCGCGCCTGCCGCGCCAGCCGGTAAAAGAGCATTAGAGTATCTTCTGTTCGCTCACGTAGCGGCAGCAAATTGATGCTGGCCACATTAAGGCGGAAATAGAGGTCCTGACGAAATTCACCCGCCGCGCTGGCCTCGGCCAGATCAACCTTGGATGCCGCAACAATGCGAATATCGAGCGGAATGGACTTGTTCGAACCCAGCCGTTCGACGCTGCGGGTTTCCACCACCCGCAACAGCTTCACTTGCAAATCGAGCGGCATGCTTTCAATTTCGTCAAGAAACAAGGTGCCGCCATTGGCATATTCGATTTTGCCAATGCGTTTCTGGCTGGCCCCGGTAAAGGCCCCCGCTTCATGACCAAACAATTCGCTTTCGATGATTTCCCCTGGCAGTGCGCCGCAATTGACGGCGACAAAGGGTTTATGTTTGCGCGCAGAATGCTCATGCAACGCCCGGGCGACCATATCCTTGCCCGCGCCGGTTTCGCCATTGACCATCACGTCGATGTCGGCATCGCCCAGCATTTTCACCTGCTGGCGGATTTGCACCATATGAGGCGAGCGCCCAATCAGGGTCTCATCCTGCAAATCTTCGCTTTCGATCTCTTCGCGCAGCACACGGTTTTCCAGGACGAGGCGTCGTTTTTCCACTGCGCGGTTGATCACCAGTGATAATTGACTGGTGGGGAATGGCTTTTCGATAAAATCATAGGCACCGTCGCGCATGGCCGAGACGGCCATGGCGACATCGCCATGGCCGGTGATGAAAATGACCGGCAAGGCGGGATCAATATCGATGACTTTTTTCAAAAAATCCGGGCCGGACATTTCCGGCATCCGCACATCGCACACGACTATCCCGAACAGCTGAAAATGGATTTGCGGCAACGCCTCAGCAGCGCGGCTGTAGCTAGACACTTCGAATCCATCCAACTCCAGCGATTGTTCCAGCGCATGGCGCAGATCGTGATCATCATCAATCAGGAAAATCTGCGGTGTCGGGGATATACTCATTGCTGCACCTCGTTGGGTTTTTCCTGATGCCGGGGCAGTTTGACATAAAAGGCTGCGCCGCCCAGCTTGCTGGCGCCCACATCAATTTCGCCACCAAAATCATGCACAATATTGTAGGCGATCGAGAGGCCCAACCCCAGCCCTTCGCTGACATCTTTTTGTGACACAAAGGGGTCGAAAATGCTGCGCCGATCTTCTTCATTAACGCCGGGGCCGCTGTCTTCCACCCGCAAGATCACTTCCTTCTCGTCATAATCGACGCCCAAAAACACCAGGTTTCTCTCGGTCCCTGCCGCTGCATCAATGGCGTTGGACAGGAGATTGACCAACACCTGCGACAGACGCAGGCTGCCGCCATTCACAGTGATATTTTCCAACGGCAGGGTGAAATCAAGCTCAACCCGTTTGGCTTTGGCATGTGGGTCCACCAGAATGATGGCTTCCTGCATCAGCGGACCGACTTCTACGGTGCGCAATTGGGTGCCGGGTTTGCGAGCAAAGCTTTTCAAGGTTTTGGAGAGCTTGGCCATTCGATCGGTCATATGGGTGATGCGCTCGAGATTTTCATCCGCCTTTTCGCCACGCCCCCGGTCCAGAAAGGCGCGGGCATTATCGGCATAGGCGCGGATGGCGGCGATGGGCTGGTTATATTCATGCGAAAGAGCGGCCGACATTTGGCCGATCGAGGCAAGCTTGGCTGATTGGGTGAGATCAAGCTGGGCCTGCCGCAATGCGGCCTCGGCCTGAATGCGCTCATCATATTCGCGCTTAAGCTCCTCGGTGCGGGCCATCACCCGTCGTTCCAGCTCGCGCGCCGTATCCCGCTCCTGCTCATAACGCTGGCGAATAATGTGCCATCGCTGAATCAGCAAAAACAGCATGCCGCCCAGCACCGCGCCGCCCAACACCACAATCAGCAAAAACTGATTGCGGGCATTGGCTACCGGGTCGTAGCGTTCCAGCACATTGAGGTGCCAATCATAAAGCGGCAGATAGACCGATCGTGCCAGATAGGGTGTGGAACTGGCGTTGCCGCGATGCAGCACAAAGTGGGTCAACTCGGCAGGGTAGGTTTTGATCATCGCTGGCTGCAAAATATTGGTGAGCTGGTTACCCACCACCAATGTGCCGTTGGGCTTCGTGACGAAAACCGGTTCATTGATCAGGGCCCACGCGGTGCCCAATGTTTGCAAATCAACATAGACGGTGACCGTGCCCAAGGTTTCTCCGAGGCGTTGGACGCGGGAGGAAAAAACATAGGCAATTTGGTCGTCACTGAAACGGATGGTTTTGCGCCCCAAGCGGCCCTCCATCGCTGCCTGCTGTAAATCCGGCGCGATGGTTTTTGGCGCAAATTGCTCAGACTGGAATTGGGCAAACACCTTGCCTTGACGGTCTGCCAATTGAATATTGGCCGCGCCAGAAAGCCCTGACAACTTGTTGAGCAATTGCTGAGTGCGAATCTGACCGACACCGGCTTCACGGGCTGTAAACAAAAAAGCCACATCCGGTTCACGGGCGACGATACCGGTGAGCAACCGATATTTATCAAAAAGGCCGTTGATCGCTTCTTGCTGTAAGGCAAAAACCTGATTGATTTCGCGTTCTACTTCTTTGAGCGCCCGCGCTTCAATTAAAGGAATGCCGATGGCGAGCATACCGGCGATAAAAATGGCAACCCCAGCGGCCAGAGCAACCACCTGGGCACGAAAAGAGTGGGACAAAGATTTTATCGCGCGCTGAAAAAACTGCATGGAGCAGTTTTTGCGGCCCCGGCGCAAAAGGTCAAGCGCTCAAATTGGCGCGTGTCGCCTTGGTCTATCGCCCAAAAGACCTTTCTTGTTACCCTTTTGGCCGCCCGCTTTTTACATTAATGCGCTTCAAGATATGCGCCAAAACGGCATTCGTGGGCCGAACAATAAAGGGCTTCATATTTTCACCTCAATATCTGTCACTCTGATTAAAGATCGGCTTTCGCAACACGCCAAACAACACCAGAACAATCAACAACATGGCAAAGCCAAGCAGCGCCAAGCTGTAAAAACCGAAGCCCAGCATGAGCCCGACAGCACCGGAGCTCCAGATGCTGGCACCCGTTGCAGTGCCGATTATTCTTGGTTCATCACCGCCAGATTTAATGATGGCACCGGCACCCAAAAACCCGATCCCGGTCAGCACACCCTCAACGATGCGCAACAATCCCAACTTAAGATTGGGATTGCTAACAGCATAAAGCGCAACCAGCTCCTGCCCCATGATCGCCAACAAACAAGTGGTGCCCGCCACGATCATATAGACGCGGAAGTCTACGGGCTTGTTTTTCAGATTGCGATCAAGGCCCAGAAGAAAGCCAAACACTAGAGCCAGCGCCACCCGCGTTAGCGCGTCCGGCCAAGTCAGTGTTTGAAACGAAATGTACTCCAGCATAGGTCCCCGAAAATGACGGTATTGGTTTCGCGTGTTCAACATCTAACGGGGTTTTCCCCAAATGGTTCCCAAATCGTTAAAATTTCTTGTTTGCGCAATAGACAGTTTCAAAGATTTCTGCTCAATAAGACCTAAGTTATTTTTTACTTTGGGCATTATGTTTGAATTTATATTCTCTGCGGCAAATGTGCCGTTTGGCGTTGCTTTGTGCATCGTTTTTTTTATTGCATTGCTGGAGGGTGTTGGCGCCCTATTTGGTGCAGGTCTGAGCCAGTTTGTTGATGGGCTACTGCCCGACATGGACATTGACTTGGATGTGGACATGCCCGATTCAACAAATCCGGGCATTTTTGTTCAGTTTCTTGGATGGCTGCGCGTTGGGCAAGTGCCCTTCATCATTTTTTTGATTGTGATGCTCACGCTGTTTGGCCTCACCGGGTTCGCGTTGCAATCTTTCGTGGCAGATATTTTTTCTGCGCCTCTACCTGCTTGGGTGGCCGCGCCGATCGCCGGCGTGCTGAGCCTGCCGCTTATTCGGGGCAGCGCTGGCCTTTTGCGTCGGATCATGCCCCGCGACGAAACAGATGCCATTTCTCGTGCTGATCTTGTTGGCCAGCAGGGGCAGATTGTTTTGGGGCGCGCGACCCCCGGATCTCCAGCACAAGCGCGTATAACCGACCAATTGGGTAACAGCCACTATGTGATGGTGGAGCCGCACTCGGACGAAGCCGATCTGAAGCAAGGCGACCACATCACATTGCTGCGACAAAAGGAAAACCAGTTTGTCGCCATGAAAAATCATACTGAAAGTTAGACTTAAAGTTTTGGGGAGGAACCGTGAGTAGTTCACTTTTGCAGATGCTGGTGTTTGCCGGCATCATTTTAATTGCCTTGTTGGCGATGGGCATCATCGTTTCGCGGCTTTATCAGCGCGCGTCTAAAGAAATGTCCTTTGTGCGGACCGGATTTGGCGGCCAGCGGGTGATTATGAACGGTGGCGCGATGGTGTTGCCAGTGCTGCATGAAATCATTGCCGTTAACATGAACACATTACGCCTTTTGGTGCGCCGGGCAGATGATCAGGCGCTGATCACCAAAGATCGGATGCGCGTTGACGTGGTGGCAGAGTTTTATGTGCGGGTGCAACCCAGTGCCGAATCCATTGCCAATGCTGCTCAAACGCTGGGCTCTCGCACCATGCGGCCAGACGAGTTGAAAGATTTGGTGGAAGGCAAATTTGTGGACGCCCTGCGCTCTGTCGCCTCCGAAATGAGCATGGAAGAACTGCATGAACAGCGGGTGAGCTTTGTGCAGAAGGTGCAACAAGTCGTCTCCGAAGATTTGCTCAAAAACGGCCTGGAACTGGAAAGCGTGTCGTTGACCGGGCTTGACCAGACCAGCATGGAATATTTTAACCCGAACAATGCATTTGACGCTGAAGGTTTGACCCGGCTGACGCAAGAAATTGAGTCTCGGAAAAAAATTCGCAATGACATTGAGCAAGACACAGCGGTGCAGATTCAAAATAAGAATCTGGAAGCGTCCAAACTCAAATTTGATTTGAGCAAGGAAGAAGAATATGCCCGCCTGCACCAAGAACGCGAAGTTGAAGTGCGCCGCGCCCAACAGGCGGCAGAAATCGCTGTAGAGCAGTCAGAAAAACGTAAGGATGCGGAGCGGGCCCGTATCACGGCAGAGCAACAGATTCGCCAGTCTGAGATCAGCTCCGAGCGGGCAATTGAGGAAGAGCGGATTGTCAAAGAGCGCGTGATTGAAACCCAGGATATTGAGAAGCAGAAAACCGTTCGTATCGCGTCTCAAGACCGCGAAATTGCCATTGCGGAAAAATCAAAAGAGGAGAGCCTTTCGCGTGCATCGGCAGACGAAGCCCGCGCCAAGGCGGTTGAGGCTGAAGAAAAGGTGGTCTCTGCCCGAGAGCGCGAGATTGCTGAGCGCAGAAAGCAGATTGAATTGATCGAAGCCGCCAAGGAGGCGGAGCGCGACGCGATCAGCTTAAAAGTGGTCGCTGAAGCACAAAAAATTGCCGCCGCCGACAATGCGGAAGCTGTGCGCGAGGAAGCACGCGGCGACGCGGACAGGGTCACCATCAGCGCTAATGCCGATGCGGAAGCGGAAAAGACGCGCGCGGCCGCGGCAGAAATTCGCTATGCGGTAGAAGCATCAGGCAACAAGGCGCTGAACGAAGCGGCCAACCTGCTGTCCAACGATCAGGTGGCGATGAAAATCAAACTGAACCTGATTGAAAATCTCGAGAACATTATTCGCGAAAGCGCCAAACCGATGGAGAATATTGAGGGCATCAAGATCATTCAGGTGGACGGGCTAACCGGCGCACCTGCGGCAGGCGCAAATGGGCACGCCAACGGCTCTGGTGGCGGCAATTTGTCAGATCAAGTTGTTAACAGCGCCCTGCGCTATCGCGCGCAGGCCCCATTGTTAGACAGCTTGTTGAAAGAGGTGGGCCTGGATGGACACGACATTAACGGCCTGACCAACGCCGTCGACGAATTGATCAACAAGAACAATGCTGGGTCCTCGGCAAGGGATGAGCAAATCACGCCCGACGAGCTAGAACGGGCGGCAATCGCAGATGGTGCCATCAAGAAGGATGGGCCACAAAAACCAAATGGAGCTGAGCTGGCCGAGCGCCCAGCCGCGTCAAAATCCGACGCGAAGCCAAAGCTCAAAAAAGCGGATAAATAGGCCGCAAATGACCTAAGCTTAGCCGGGGGCATTCCCCCTGCTCCCGGCCCTTTCGGAACAGATTCGTTGCTCTCCCGTTAGTCTGTTGAGGTTAAACAGGAGCGAGTTGATGGATAAGCAAACCCACAAAAGCGCTAAACTCTATCGCATGGTGATGGACGAACACATTTGCCCGTTCGGCATTAAGTCGAAGCATTTGCTGGAAAAGCATGGATATGAGGTGGAAGATCATCATCTGACCACCCGCGAAGAAACCGACGCTTTTCAAGAAAAACACAATGTGGATACCACACCGCAAACCTTTATTGATGGCGAGCGTGTGGGCGGTTTAGATGAACTGCATGCCTATCTCGAAGAACCCAGCATGAAACAGGAAGGCACCACTTATCAGCCGGTGATTGCCGTTTTTGCCACCAGCTTCTTGATGGCGCTGGCCGTGGGGTTTACGGCGGACAGCCTATCGCCCATCCGAATTGTCGAGCTGTTTATTGCCATTTCCATGTGTGTGCTGGCGATTTTAAAACTGCGCGATCTGTTTAGTTTTACCAACCAATTTATCACCTACGACCTTTTGGCCGGGCGCTATGTGCCCTATGGCTATTTCTATCCCTTTGCCGAGGCAGGTGCAGGTATCCTGATGATCGCTAGTGCCCTGATCTGGCTGGCCGCGCCTGTCGCCCTGCTCATTGGTACGATTGGCGCCATTTCGGTTTTCAAAGCGGTTTACATCGACAAGCGGGAACTTAAATGTGCCTGTGTCGGCGGCGACAGCAATGTGCCGCTGGGCGCGATTTCGCTCACAGAGAATCTGATGATGGTGGGTATGGCCATTTGGATGGGCAGCAAGCTGTTCGTCTAAAATCTGTGCCGGTCGTTAAAGCGCCAAACGCATAAAAACGCTTTCCGGGTCTTCCTGATAGGTGCCGAAGGGTGGGCAATAAACAAAGCCCACTTTTTCATACATGGCCCGGGCGGCGGCCGAGGCGTCGCGGCTGCCTGTTTCCAGCAGAATTTCCGACATTTTTTGTTGCCGCGCCAGCTCCAATATATGCGTCATCAACTTGCTGGCGACGCCATGGCCGCGACCGCTTTCCAGCACATGCATGGATTTAAGTTCGGCGCGCCCTTGACCCAAATCTTTGTACCCGGCCATGCCGACGCATTTATCGTCCAGCCATGCCGTGAAAAGCTGCATATTGTCCGCCGCAAGCTCTTCGATCCCCATTTCATGATTGCTTTCCGCCGGATAATGGGCTGCGCCATAGGCGTGATGCGCTTCGACCAAGTGGCGAATCTGCGGATCGTTAAAATCAGCGGAACGAATTTCAAGTATTTTTTGGGTCGGCATTATGATCATCAAAGCTAGGGAGCGGAAGGTTTCGCCAATATTTAGCGCGTTGTTACCGCTTCGCCAATAGCCGATTTATCGTCTTGAACCGGCTGGTTGTTGCAACGCGGTTTAGCATGTGATCTAGGCCAGTTTGACTCATCTTGATATTTCAAAATTTGTGATTACCTCCATCAATTAGGGCCAATTCCTCATGAGCTGCCCGTGTTTTGATAAACAGGAGAATGATTTATGCCGCTTTTAACATCCCCGATTGATGGGTCACCGATGCGTCAAATCCAACGGTTTGGTATTGAGCTGGACGTCTGTCCGACCAGCGGTGGCGTTTGGCTGGATAAGGGGGAGTTGGAAAAACTTATGGCACTTATGAAACAGGCTGCAGAAGAAGAGGCGAACATGAATGCGCTGCGCTCGCTACGGGATGAGCATTATGAGGAGCCGCGTCATTATGAAGATGACTACCGCAAGCCGCGCTATGAAGAACGCGACGAATATAAATATAAGCGCAAGCGGAAGAAAAAGAGCGCCTTGCATCAGGTGATCGACCTGTTTGATTTTTAGGTACGACCCTGCTTTGCAGATCTACCTCACCGATCAGTTTGATGCCTATCCCATAGCAAGCGAGCACCTGCACTCGTTTTTGCCCAACTTTGTGCGTTGGCACGGATGTGTGGTCAGATCGCCTTATGGACGCTGCACAGCGTGCGCGTCAGGCGTACAAAGGCGGCGGAACGCACTATTTGCTTGAGCGTTCTGCCACATCTCTTCACATTTTCGGATAAAAATTTAAGAGGGAATTTGGTGGAGCCTAGCGGGATCGAACCGCTGACCTCTTCGCTGCCAGCGAAGCGCTCTCCCAGCTGAGCTAAGGCCCCAATCCAGAGCCGCAAAATGATTTGCGGTTCGATTTGTTGGCGCAAATTAGTCAACTCGCGCGCGAGTTGCAAGACCGAAAATTGCGCCAACGCAAAAAAATTTAATCTTCGTCTTTTTTGATCGGCACATCGATGCCGATATTGTCGTCATCATCGTCTTCCTCAAGGAAAACGTCGTTGTCGTCGGTGTTGATGTCTTCATCATCATCTTCCAGATCCACATCTGGCAGATTTTTGATGTCATCATCACCTTCTTCGGCATCGGCTTCGTCAAGTGAAACAATTTCCGCACCGGCAGCTGTTGCGGCACTGTCTGTTTCAACTTCATCTACAACAGCTTCTTCTTCAATTTCTTTTTCTACCGCTTTGGCCGCCGCCATTTGGGTTACAAATTCGGCGCCGCATTTTGGGCAGATAATCGGATCACGATTAAGATCGTAAAATTTGGTGGCGCAGCTTAAGCACTGGCGCTTTGTTCCGCGGTCGGTCTTGGCCACTTCTATCACCTCATCAAGTTCATCTCAGTATTGGCAGGTTGGGTTAGAAGCTAGAACACAATCTGTCAAATGAAAATGCTAGTTTTTTGATCTCAATTGATCGCATCACATTGTCAATTTCATAATTGTCGTGCTAGGACTGCAGTCGCGTTCCGTTAACTCCAGATAGAAAACATACATGTCACATACTCGATCTGCCCCGATCCCATTGGCTTCAATGCGATCTGAAGGGCTTACGGGCGCTATCGCCATGCCCGGCGATAAGTCCATTTCTCACCGCGCACTCATGTTTGGGGCGATGGCCACAGGCGAAACCATCATTTCCGGCCTTTTGGAAGGCGAGGATGTGTTGGCGACGGGCCGCGCCATGGCACAATTGGGCGCAAAAATTGAAAAACGCGGGCCATACTGGCACGTTGAAGGCGTGGGCGTGGGCAATTTTACCCCACCCGCCGAGCCGCTCGACTTTGGCAATGCGGGCACCGGGGTGCGTTTGGCCATGGGCCTTGTGGGCACCTACCCTTTTGTGTCGCGCTATGAGGGCGACGCCTCGCTGTCCGCCCGCCCCATGAACCGCGTGCTCAACCCCTTACGCGAAATTGGCGTTGAAGTGGTGGAAGAACAGCCCGGCGGCAAGTTGCCGATCGCGCTAAAAGGACCGGACAACCCAGCGCCGATTCATTACAAGACGCCCATGGCGTCCGCACAAGTCAAGTCAGCGATCATGTTGGCGGGTCTAATTATTCCGGGCACGACCACGGTGATTGAAGAGGTCCACACGCGTGACCATACGGAGAAGATGCTGCAAGGTTTTGGCGCCAAGGTGGATGTTTCTACCGATGCGAATGGCGTGCGCACCATCACTGTTGAAGGCCAGCCGGATTTGCGCGGCCAGGAGGTGCTGGTGCCGGGCGATCCGAGTTCGGCAGCGTTCCCCATGGTCGCGGCTTTGCTGGTGCCCGGCTCCGATATCACAATTGAAAATGTGCTGATGAACCCAACCCGTACCGGCCTGCTCACGACCTTGCTGGATATGGGCGCGGACATCACCTTGACCAATGAACGGAAGTCCGGCGGCGAGGATATTGCCGATATTCGGGTCAAATATTCTCAATTGAAGGGCGTGACCGTGCCTGCAGCGCGCGCAGCGTCGATGATTGATGAATATCCGGTCTTGGCGGTAGCGGCCTCTTTTGCCGAGGGTGCCACCCACATGCCCGGCATTGATGAATTGCGGGTAAAAGAAAGTGATCGCCTGTCTGCGGTTGCCAATGGCTTGAAGGCCAATGGCGTTGTGTGCATTGAGGGCGAGGACTTTTTGACTGTTGAAGGTATGGGCGACAAAGTGCCAGGTGGCGGCGTGGTGGAAACGCATCTGGACCATCGCATCGCCATGTGCTTTCTGGTCATGGGTTTGGCGGCACAAAATCCCGTCAGGATTGACGACAGCGCCATGATTGCCACAAGCTTTCCAAGCTTTGTGCCGGACATGACGCGGCTTGGCGCCCAATTTGATCGGCCCAACCAATAGGAACGAACATGATCATCGCGATTGATGGCCCCGCGGCTTCGGGCAAAGGCACCATATCCAAGAAACTGGCAGCGCATTTTCAGTTGCCGCATATGGATACGGGACTTTTATATCGAGCAGTGGGCTACGCCATGCGCGATGATCTTGATCTGCCCAACTGGGAACAAGTGGCCATTGAAAAGGCGCAAACGCTGGACCTTGCGCAATACGACGAAAACGACCTCACCACCGCGGAAGCCGGCATCGCGGCCTCAAAAGTGGCGCGCGTGCCGGAGGTGCGTGCGGCACTGAAGCAGGTGCAAATTAAATTTGCACAACAACCAGGCGGTGCCATTTTGGATGGGCGCGATATTGGCACACGAATATGCCCTGATGCAGAGGTCAAACTCTATATCACCGCCGATGCCCCCACGCGCGCGGAACGTCGCACCAAACAGCTCAATGAGCGCGGCGTGAATGTCCATTTTGATGAAATCTTGGCGCAAATTGAAAAACGCGACGCCGATGATAAGGATAATCCGGCGGGCGCATTTTTTGTGGCTGCAGATGCCCACTTGCTAGATACGACAAAATTGTCTATAGAAGCCGCATTCCAAGCGGCTTTACAGCTTGTGGATGGTGTTTTGGCGCAAAAGAAAAGCAGCTCTTGAATCTGGTGCTTTAAATCCAACTTTTGATCCAGGCATTTTTTGCGCAGCTTGCTTTTTGACATTGGCCAAATTGCACCGCTTTGAATGATCGCATGAAAAACAAGAACAAGACCCTTGTGCCGGGAGCGCAAGCTCCGGGTCTTATTTTTGGTTTTGATGCGCGTTTTCACACAAACGGCACATTGATCGGAGTATTCATGACAGATACCGCTGTCGCTCAGGAAGATTTTGAAAAGCTTTTGTTTGAAAGCTTTGAAGTCAACGAACCTGCTGAAGGTAACGTTGTTAAAGGCAAGATTGTTGCTATTGAAAAAGACCTCGCTGTTATTGACGTTGGTCTGAAGACTGAAGGCCGTGTGCCTTTGAAAGAGTTTGGCGCTGCTGGCCGTGATGGGTCTTTGCAGGTTGGCTCTGAAGTTGAAGTTTATGTTGATCGCGTTGAAAACGCGATGGGCGAAGCTGTTCTGAGCCGTGAAAAAGCACGTCGCGAAGAAAGCTGGGTTCGCCTTGAAGAGCTGTTCAACAAAAATGAGCGTGTTGAAGGCATCATCTTTAACCAGGTTAAGGGTGGCTTCACCGTTGATCTGGATGGCGCGACGGCCTTTTTGCCACGCAGCCAGGTTGATATCCGCCCAATCCGCGACATTGCTCCATTGATGAATGTGCCTCAGCCTTTCCAAATCTTGAAAATGGACAAGCGCCGCGGCAACATCGTTGTCTCTCGTCGGGCTGTGCTTGAAGAGAGCCGTGCAGAGCAGCGCTCTGAAATTGTTGGCAAGTTGGAAGAAGGCCAGGTTGTTGAAGGTGTTGTTAAAAACATCACTGACTATGGTGCCTTCGTTGACTTGGGCGGCATTGACGGCCTGTTGCACGTGACTGACATTGCATGGCGTCGTGTAAACCACCCATCAGAAGTGCTGTCGATTGGTGAGACCATCAAGGTTCAAATCATTCGCGTGAACATGGAGTCACACCGCATTTCATTGGGCATGAAGCAGCTGGAAGCTGATCCTTGGGAAACAATCGATCAGAAATATCCATTGAACAGCCGCTTTACCGGCCGCATCACCAACATCACCGATTATGGTGCGTTTGTTGAGCTGGAGCCAGGCATTGAAGGCTTGATCCACGTTTCAGAAATGAGCTGGACCAAGAAGAATGTGCACCCAGGCAAAATTGTTTCTACCTCTCAGGAAGTAGAAGTGAAAATCCTGGAAGTGGATCCAGAAAAGCGTCGTATTTCACTTGGCCTCAAGCAGTGCCTCGACAATCCTTGGGAAGCCTTTGCGGCGAAATACCCACAGGGCACCGAAGTTGAAGGCGAAGTTAAGAACAAAACCGAATTTGGTTTGTTCATCGGCCTCGAGGACGATGTGGACGGCATGGTTCACTTGTCAGACCTCGACTGGAACCGTCAGGGCGAAGAAGCTTTGGAAGACTATAATCGCGGCGACGTTGTTAAAGCGGTTGTATTGGATGTTGATGTGGACAAAGAGCGCGTTTCTTTGGGCATCAAGCAGCTTTCAAACGATCCATTCACCGAAGCAACTGATGGCATGCGCAAAGGTTCAATTGTGACCTGCACCGTGACCCAGGTGAATGATGGCGGCATTGAAGTTCAGCTTGCAGATGGCGACATGACCGCCTTCATCAAGCGTTCTGACTTGAGCCGTGATCGTTCAGAGCAGCGTCCAGAGCGTTTTGCTGTTGGCGACAAGGTGGATGCACGTGTGGTTCAGTTCGACCGCAAGACACGTCGTTTGACCCTGTCCATCAAGGCGTTGGAAATTGCCGAGGAAAAAGAAGCTGTGGCCCAATATGGTTCAACAGATTCAGGCGCCTCTTTGGGCGACATTCTTGGCGCAGCCTTGAAGCAGAACAAAGACGACTAAGCCATAGCGCTTTGTTGAGCATTTGGCCCGTCCGGCACCTGCCGGGCGGGCTTTTTCATATTCATTGCGGCAATGTGTGATCTGATTGCGACTTGCCAATCCAGCCCCAATTGCCTTAGGACAGAGAAAAGACAAATTAAAGGATGCGCGCGGTGACCACACCTTCCGAATTTGAACAGATCGATCAAATGATGAGCAAACGCGCTCTCAAGCAATCGCGGCGCAAATGGCGTATTTTTGCATTTGTGGCTCTGGCGATTGCGGTGATTGCCATTTTGGGTCGCACCTTGGGCGGCTTTGCCACGCCCGGTACACAGGAAGGCCCGCACATTGCGCGTGTCGTGATTGACGGGGTGATTGCCTCGGATCCGCAGCGGCGCGAGGTTTTGAATGATCTGGCCACCAACGAGCAGGTGACAGGGGTTGTGGTGCAAATCAACAGCCCGGGCGGCACCACCGCGGGCGGCGAAGAGCTTTATGACGGACTGCGCGAGATTGCCGCCAACAAGCCTGTGGCTGCCGTGATCAATGAGCTGGGGGCGTCTGCTGCCTATATGACCGCGATCGGCGCCGACAAGATCTATGCCCGCCGCCTTTCCATTGTAGGATCCATCGGCGTGCTGATCCAGCATATGGATGCGTCCAAGCTGATGGACACAATCGGTATCAATTATGAGAAGGTCGCCACAGGCCCGCTGAAAGCCGAACCCGATATCGATGAACCCATGTCGCCGCTGGTGCGCCAATCTTATCAACAGCTTGTGGACGATTCCTATGACTGGTTTGTCGACATTGTTGCCGAACGTCGGGACCTGGAACGAGATGAGGTGTTGCGTTTGGCTGATGGACGGATCATGACCGGCCGTATGGCGCTGGAAAGTCGGCTGATCGACGAAATCGGCGATGAAATCACCGCGAAGAACTGGATGTTGGCGGATCAGGAAACAGATGATCAGAAGGTTTTAACCTATTATCCGTTACCTGAAGAGCCATGGGACGAAATCAGCAACTGGATCGGCGTAAAGCTGGGTTCAGCTTTCGTTAACCGTTTGAATAATACGCAAACGCTTGACGGTTTGGTTTCGGTTTGGCACCCTGTAGAGTAGCTTTTGGCCCTGAAATCGCCAGAATTTTGATTTTAATTCAGGGCATTAGCCCACTCGGGGAGGCCGAAATTGATTAAATCAGAACTCATTCAAAAACTTGCAGATGAAAATCCGCATCTTTTCCAGCGTGACATTGAAAATATTGTCAATACGATCATTGATGAGATTGGCGATGCATTGGCCGATGGTGGCCGGGCTGAATTGCGTGGCTTTGGGGCATTTTCAGTAAAAAATCGTCCTGCGCGGGTTGGTCGCAACCCTCGCACCGGCGAAAAGGTTGAAGTTGAGGAGAAATATGTGCCTCAATTCAAAGCGGGCAAAGAGATCCGCGAACGATTGAACAAATAACGACCAAACGTGCTTTGAAAGGTGCGTTTAACTGAATAAGGGGCACCGCACCATTATGTTGAAGCGTGTAGTGACGTGGTTTTTTCTAATCCCGCTCGCTTTGCTGTTTGCTTTTTTTGCGTTGGCAAATCGGCAGGAAATAATGTTGGGCATTGATCCAATTTCACCGGATTCGCCACTTGTCGGACCCTATCCTGTCCCCCTGTTTGTTGTGATTTATGGCGCCTTGTTGCTTGGGATTGTGCTGGGCGGCGTCGGTGCCTATCTGGGCCAACATAAAAAACGCGCCGAATTGCGGGCCCTGCGTAAGGAAAATCAAAAACTCAAACAGCAAATGGATACTCAAGAGCCGAAACAAAGCCATGAAGATGGCTTGGCCTTGCTCGATGATCGGGTATAAGGTGCGCAACGCCCATTTTCACAAGAGTTTTGTTCGATGTCCTTGCTGATCAAAATTTGCGGTTTAAAAACGCCTGATATGATTGACGCTGCCCTTGAGGCGGGTGTGGATCTGATAGGCTTTGTACATTTTGCCCGCAGCCCGCGGCATTTGGACCTGTCTGACATTGGCCGGTTGATCCGCTATGTGGACGGGCGTGCCGAAACGGTCATCCTGACGGTCAACCCAGACGAAGATTTGCTCGACCATTTGCTGGCTCTGGACCCTGATTATATTCAGCTGCACGGACAAGAAACGGTAGAGCGGGTCGCCCACATCAAAGAGCGCGGTGTTAAAGTGATCAAGGCGCTCGCCATTGGCGATCAGGAAGATCTCGCCAAAGTACCGCGCTATGCAGACAAAGCCGATTTGCTGATTTTGGACGCCAAGGCGCCAGAAAATGCCGCCCATCCTGGCGGGAATGGCGAGGTATTTGACTGGACGCTTTTGAAAGCGCTTGACCCTGATATTAAGTTCATGCTTTCCGGTGGGTTGACGATAGATAACGTAGAACAGGCCATCCGCGATGTGCAGCCTTTCGGCCTTGACCTTTCTTCTGGGGTTGAAGTGCGTAAGGGTGAAAAAGATGCTGGCTTGATCAAAGAGTTTATGCGCCGGGCGCGCGCTTAAAAAGCGCGTCCGACGACAAGGGAGAACGAGATAATGACAACAACCGCGAATAGTTTGCGCCAAGGTCCGGACGATATGGGCCGGTTTGGCCTTTTTGGCGGGCGCTTTGTGGCCGAAACGCTGATGCCGCTCATCCTTGAATTGGATGAAGCGTATAAAGCGGCCAAGGCCGACCCCAGCTTTCAGGATGAACTGGATTATCTCAACAAGCATTATATTGGCCGTCCCTCGCCACTCTATTTTGCCGAGCGGCTGACCGAGCATCTTGGCGGCGCCAAAATCTATTTCAAGCGTGATGAGCTGAACCATACCGGTTCGCACAAGATCAACAATTGCATCGGGCAGATCCTGTTGGCCAAGCGGATGGGCAAGCCACGCATTATCGCCGAAACCGGCGCGGGGCAGCATGGTGTGGCCACGGCTACCGTATGTGCTCGTTTTGGCTACCCATGTGTTGTTTATATGGGCGCCAAGGATGTGGAGCGTCAGGCCCCCAACGTATTCCGCATGAAATTGCTGGGCGCGGAGATTATTCCGGTGACCGCTGGTCAGGGCACGCTGAAGGATTCTATGAATGAAGCCCTGCGCGACTGGGTGACCAATGTTGATGACACTTATTATCTGATCGGCACCGCGGCTGGCCCTCACCCGTTCCCGCAAATGGTGCGCGACTTCCAATCTGTGATTGGCCGTGAGACCAAGGAACAGATGATGGAAGCTGAAGGTCGTTTGCCAGATATGTTGATTGCCGCTGTTGGTGGGGGTTCCAACGCGATTGGACTGTTCCACCCCTTCCTTGACGACAAGGATGTCCAAATTGTTGGTGTGGAAGCCGGGGGCAAGGGTCTTGATGGTGACGAGCACTGTGCCTCGCTGACTGCGGGCAAGCCCGGCGTGTTGCATGGCAACCGCACTTATTTGCTGCAAAACTATGATGGCCAGATCGACGAAGGTGCGTCGATTTCCGCTGGCCTCGACTATCCGGGCATCGGCCCCGAACATGCTTTCCTGCGGGACAGTGGCCGGGTTGAGTATGTGCCGATTATGGATGATGAAGCGCTTGAAGCGTTCCAGCTTCTCACTCGCCTTGAAGGCATCATTCCGGCGCTTGAGCCAAGCCATGCGTTGGCTGAACTGGTAAAACGTGCGCCGAAAATGGACAAAGACCAGATCATCGTGATGAATTTGTGTGGTCGGGGCGACAAGGATGTGTTCACCGCCGCGAAACATCTCGGCGTGGATCTGGGCGAATAATCGCAAAGGAAGATATGTATGACACAGCGTATGGATGACGCCTTTGCGGCGACGCGTGCGGAAAACCGCCCGGCTCTGGTGACTTTTGTGATGGCTGGAGACCCGAATTTCGACACCGCCAAAGAGATTGTTTTAGGCCTGCCGGATGCTGGGGCTGATGTGATTGAACTGGGCATGCCGTTTTCTGACCCGATGGCGGATGGCCCCTCTATTCAAGCCGCTGGGCAACGCGCACTAAAGGGCGGTCAGGACATGAAGAAGACGCTGGAGCTGGTGCGCCAGTTTCGCGCGACCAACAGCACCACCCCGATTGTTTTGATGGGCTATTATAACCCGATCTATATTTATGGTGTGGATCAGTTTTTGGCCGATGCATTGGATGCGGGTGTTGATGGTTTGATTGTGGTGGACCTGCCGCCGGAAGAAGATGATGAATTGTGTATTCCGGCCTTAAACAAGGGACTTAATTTTATCCGTCTCGCAACGCCCACCACGGACGATAAGCGGTTGCCGCAAGTTTTGGCCAATACATCGGGCTTTGTATATTACGTCTCGATGACCGGCATCACCGGTTCAGCACTTTCCAACCCCACCAATATCAGCGCCGCGGTCAAACGGCTCAACCAACATACAGACCTGCCGATTTGCGTCGGCTTTGGCATCAAGACCGAAGCGGACGCGAAAAATATTGGCGCCCAGGCTGATGGCGTTGTGGTGGGTACCGTGCTGGTGAACGCGGTGGCCGATAGTGTGGCCGCTGGCGAGAGCGCCACCCAAGCCGCTGACCGGGTGCACACCATTGTGCGCGACCTGGCCAGAGGATGCCGTGCGGCACGGTGAGTTGACCACTCGCAATTTTGCCCAAAACGGGATATAATATAGTTTGACTTGGCGCGCCAAAAGCAAGACTCGCCAAGCCGGAAATGATCGCTTATAAGGCGACGAAATTTTGTGCAGGAAGGCTAAGAGGTCTCATGAACTGGATTAATTCCGTTGTTCGTCCGAAAATTCGTTCATTTTTGAACAAACGTGAAACCCCCGACAATTTGTGGGTGAAGTGCCCGCAAAGTGGCGAAATGGTTTTTTATCGTGACCTTGAAGCCAACCAGTGGGTGGTGCCAAATTCGGGCTTCCACATGAAAATCAAGGCGCGCGACCGGCTGAAAGCCTTTTTGGACGAAGGGAAGTTCCAAGAGATCGAGACACCGGACGTCCCGGTCGATCCGCTCAAATTCCGCGACAGCAAAAAATATACAGACCGGTTGCGCGAAAGCCGCGCCAAGACCGACATGAAAGATGCGGTGGTGGTGGCCACCGGCAAACTGCTCGGCCGCGATGTCACCGTCGGCGTGCAGGATTTCGATTTCATGGGCGGCTCGCTTGGCATGGCGGCGGGTGCCGCGATCGTGAAAGGTGCCGAAACCGCAGTTAAAAACAAAACAGCCTTCGTGCTGTTTACGGCTTCGGGCGGCGCACGGATGCAGGAAGGCATGCTCTCTTTGATGCAAATGCCGCGCACCACGGTTGCCCTTCAAAGACTAAAAGAGGCCGGACTGCCCTATATTGTGGTGTTGACCAACCCCACCACCGGTGGCGTGACCGCGTCTTACGCCATGCTGGGTGATGTGCAGATTGCAGAACCTGATGCCCTGATCGGCTTTGCGGGACAGCGCGTGATTGAGCAAACCATTCGTGAAAAATTGCCGAAAGGCTTCCAGCGGTCAGAATATCTTTATGATCACGGTATGATCGATATGGTGGTGCACCGCCATGATCTGCGCTCCACTATTGGGCGCCTGATTGGCATTCTCACCAAGTCTGAGTTGAACGAGATCGAGACCACCAGCGCCAAGCGCAAAAGCGTGCGCGATGCAGTGGCCGAAAGCGAAGGCGAGCAAGCCAAAAAGAAGAATGAAGGCCCCGCAGAAGGCGATTTGCATCTTGAGCAGCCGCCGGTTGCCCACGCTGAATAGTCAACTTTGTGACTGAAACCGAAAAAATTATCGAGCGCCTGATGGCGCTCCATCCCAAAAAGATAGATTTGTCGCTGGGACGCATAGAGCGTTTGCTGGACGATGCTGGCAATCCCCATGATCGGTTGCCGCCGGTGATCCATGTGGCGGGCACCAATGGCAAAGGCTCCGTGATTGCCTTTATGCGCGCCATATTGGAGGCCATGGGCAAACGGGTCCACGTCTATATATCCCCGCACCTTTCCCGGTTTCATGAACGTTTTCGCCTAGCTGGTGAGCTGGTCAGCTCTGAGCGGTTGAATGCAACAATGGAGCGGATCGAGCGGATCAATGCAGGGAAGCAGATCACCTTCTTTGAATTGACCACTGTCGTCGCCTTCGACTTGTTCACCCAGGTGGAAGCAGATGTAGTGTTGTTGGAAACCGGGCTTGGCGGGCGGTTGGACAGCACCAATGTGGTTAAGCAGCCCTTTGGCACGGTGATTACGCCCATTTCCTTCGATCATGTGCAGTTTTTGGGCGATACGATTGAGAAGATTGCGTTTGAAAAAGCCGGCATTCTCAAAGCAGGTTCGAAGGCGGTGTTCGCCCGGCAAATGCATGATGCGATGGGCGTTTTGGAACAGCGCGCCCTGGAGCTGGGTATAACACCCTTCATCGGTGGTCAGGATTTCGACGGGTTCGAAGAACGCGGCCGGTTTGTTTATCAGGATATTGATGGGCTGGAGGATTTGCCGCTGCCCGCGCTGCGCGGCCACCATCAATTGGGCAATGCCGCAACTGCCATCGCCGCGCTTAGACATTTCGGGCTAAACCCCGGTTCTGATGCACTGGCTGACGGTATGCGGAACGTGGTCTGGCCAGCCCGGTTCTCGCCGCTCAAAGGTGAGCTGAACCAATATTTGCCCCCCGAAAGCGAATTGTGGCTGGATGGCGGCCATAATGTGGATGGTGCGAAAGTGTTGGCGCAAGGGTTGGGCGACCTGAATGAGAAAAGCTCTCGCCCGCTCACGCTTGTGCTGGGCATGTTGGCCAACAAAGATATACGTGGCTATCTCGCCGCCTTTGACGGGCTGGCGCACCGCATTATCACCGTGCCGGTGCCGGGGGATGATTTGGCCACCAATGCCGGGTCTACGCCCGAAGGATTGGCCCAAACCGCAGGCGAGTTAGGCTTTGATGCGACGCCTGCACACAATATTGTTGAGGCTTTGAAGATGGTCAGTCGGGATGGCCCGCAGCGGGTGGTGATTTGCGGATCGCTCTATTTGGCAGGCGATGTGCTGCTGCAAAACAAAACGCCGCCCCAATAAATTGGCGCGGCGTTTCAATCTATCACATTGACTGAGAAGCCTATGCAGCGTGGCCCTCAAGCCATTTCACCAGACCTGCTTTTGGCTCACCAGCGCCGATTTTCATATCAGCGGCTGCGCCATCTTTAAACAGGATCATAGTTGGGATGGAGCGGATGCCATATTGTGCGGCGATGTTTGGATTTTCATCCACATTCACCTTCACAATTTTCACTTTGCCATCCATTTCTGAAGAAATTTCTTCCAGAACCGGTGCAATCGCCTTACAGGGGCCGCACCATTCCGCCCAAAAGTCAACCAATACAGGCACTTGAGCGTTCAGCACTTCATCCGAAAATTGAGCTTCGTTTACTTGGGTGGTCATAACCAGTTCCCCTTTCATTTGCGTTGACCTGAATGTAAGAAGAGTCGGAAGAAACTTCAAGCAGATCACAACCCGTTGATGGAATATGGCTACGGGCTGAAAATCTTTTCTCACACTGGCATCAATTGCGCATTTTCCGTCCACAAAATGGCGGTTTTAAGGGTGTGGTTCGGATAGATTTTGGCGATGGCCCGGGCATATTGCGCCAATTGGTCGCGATATTTCTGACTAATCTGTTCTGCCGATGCAGGGACCGCTTGATCGGACTTAAAGTCGACAATCAGCACTTCCTCCTCGCTGATGATCAATCGGTCAATGCGCCCAGTGATCCGCGCAGGCGTCTCCTCAATCTCAATATTGGCCGCAATCGCCACTTCTGCGCGGCTGTTTTCGGCGAACAAAAAGGCCAGGTCCTCTGCCTGCAAAATGGTGAGGGCTTTGTCGGTGATTTCCCCGTGCAAATGGGCAGCCTCGGGCAGGATCAATGGCAGGGCGATCTCCGCCTGCCCCCGCCGATCCGCTTCAGGATATTGCGGCAAATATTGCAGCAAGGCATGAATGGCATTGCCCCTAGCCATGGCCAGTTTGGGCGGCAGGCCGAGCCCTTGCCCCTCCACCAGCACCTGCGCGGCGTCTTCGGCGCCCTTTGAAGGCTCTAGAATTTCGCGCACCTCGGGCGGCAACACTGGCGCGGTCATCGCTGACGGCATCTCAGGCTCGTTGCGGTCCGGCTTGATCGGCGCAGTGGGTTGGTTGATCACCGCCCCCTTGGGATAGATCAACCCCTCCTCGCGCAGATCGCTGTGCGGTTCAAGCGTGCCATAGGCCATGTCGTACCAGCTTACCGGGCCGCTCGCAGATTTCTTCTCCACCCCGGTGAGGTACAGCTCATCCTCAGCGCGGGTCAGCGCCACATAGAGCTTACGGCGATATTCTTCGACTTCCTTGTCCATACGTGCAGTTTTCAGCGCTGCGGCCGCTTCAGGCAGGTTGGTTGACCCGCCAATATTCCACGCCAAAAAGCTTTTGTGCGGCAGGTCCGGCTCCACATGCAGAAACACGTCCGAGCTAACGGATTTCGGCGTTTCGGTTGCATCGAGGCAGATAACAATGGGCGCTTCGAGCCCCTTCGCGCCATGCACCGTCATCACCCGAACATTGTCTTTCACTTCGCTCAGTTCGCGTTTCACCTCAGCGGGGGACGCGCGCATTTTGGTGAGAAAGCCAATCAGGCTCGACTGATCCTGCCGCTCATGCGCCAGCGCCATGGTCATGAACTCGCCGATCACATCGTCAATTTCCGGCCCCAGCCGGGCGTGGAACCTTTGCAGTCCCTTATGGGTGTAAAGAATGAAGGCGAAAAACTCATAGGGGCGGTCCACATCCAGGTGGGTGCGCCATTCGCGCAGCAGCGCATAAGGCTTTTCCGCCCATTTGTGGGTTTTGGCGAAGTTTCGCAAATGCGCCCAGAGTGGCCCTTTCGGGCGGTCATGGCAGAGCTCAAAAAGCTGCTCTTCACTGATGTCGAAAAGCGGTGAGCGCAATAAGGTGGCCAAGCCCAAATCATCGGCCGGGTTGACCATCACATCGCCGAGCACCAGCAAGTCCTTCACCGCGATATGGTCGTTCACCACCAGCTTGTCTTCGCCCAGATTGGGCAAGTTGCGCTGCTTCAGGGCTTTGATCATTTCTTTGAACAACCGCCCCCGCGTTTGCACCAAAATCATAATGTCGTCTGGCTTGACTGCGCGTTCGTGGCCTGAGAGCAAGCGTCCTTTGGTCAGCCATTGATCGATGGTTTTCGCCACCTGCTGCGCCAGCTTGGCTTCCGGCCGTTGCTCATGCCGCGCCGCTTCAATCGGGTACTCATCGCTCGGCTCTGGCTTATCCGCCAGCGGCTCCTTTGGCCATAGGGTCACAAAGCCCTGGTTTGTAGTGCGGGCGGCGCGGTGCGCCGGTGCGGCGGCCACGCCGGAGAGGCCTTTATGGTTTTCTTGCGGTTCAAATACCAGATCGACCGCATTCAAAATCGGGCTTTGGGTCCGGAAAGAGGTTTGCAGCGGCACATCATGCCAAACCTGCTCCGCTTCCCGCGCACGGCGGGCAAAGCGGCGGCCCATTTCACCAAACAGGCGCGGTTCCGCCCCCTGAAAGCTATAGATCGATTGCTTCTCATCGCCCACGGCAAACAGGGTCCGGTGCTTTTGCACCGCGCCTTCACCGGCAAAAAACTCTTTGGCAATGGCCTCGATAATGTCCCACTGCTCAGGGTTGGTGTCCTGGCTTTCATCCACCAGAATATGGGTGATGCCAGCATCGAGCTTATAGGCCACCCACGGGCCATAGGCTTCGTTGGCGAACAGACGTTTCAACGCCAAAATCAGATCGTCAAAATCCAATTGCGCCTTGGCCTTTTTGCCCGCCTCATAGGCCGCCATCACAGCTTCGGCCAGCGCCAGCAACAGCTTGGAGTTGTCGAGCAGGCGCGCCAGTTTGAGCTGTTCGAACAGTTCGGCCAGCCGGTTGGATTCATCCTCGATCTGCCCGGCCAAAGCTGCATCTTTTTTGGCAATGCCCGCCACGCCCTTTTTGGGCGTGCCTTTTTGCGTCAATAGGGCGCTGAAGGCCTGTTCCATGCTCGGCTGTGATGGGTCGGCGCTCATCAAGCCGTCTGCAATAGTTTTAGCCAAACCTTCATTGCGCAGATGCAGGCCAACGCCATGATATTCAGATTGCGGCAAGATCGCTTGGCTCAGCACCCTGTCCGTGATTTGAGCTTCGCTCAGATCTGAGGGCACCTTGAGAAATTCAGCCAGATTTTCAATCGCGCGGTCTTTATTGGCCAAAAGCGTTTTCAGCTTTGCGCCTTCTGCCAATAAACGGTCCAACGCCGCTTCGACTTGCGCATCGCTAGCGCGGGCAAATAATGCATCAAGCAGCGGCATCATCTGGTTGGCGTTGCCTCGGCCCGCCAACACGCGCTCCCGCGCGTCCTGCATCATTTGCGCCCGGTCTGCGTCTTCAATCACTTCAAAATCAAACGGCACGCCCGCTTCCAACGGGAAACGGTGCAACACGGATTCGGCGAAGGCGTGGATGGTGTTGATTTTCAACCCGCCCGGGGTTTCCAGGGCGAATGCAAAAAGCTGGCTGGCACGGCTCAATTTGTCGTCTGTGGGGCGCTGGCCGGTGAGGTCGAGCAATTCGCTCACCAATGCATCATCATCCATAAGGGCCCACTCGCCCAATTTGTCGGTGACGCGGGCGCGCATTTCGGAGGCGGCGGCTTTGGTGTAGGTTAGGCACAATATTTCATCTGGCGCGACACCATCCAGCAACAGGCGCAGCACCCGGCGCGACAGCACAAAGGTTTTGCCCGACCCGGCATTCGCCGCCACCCAGGCATGGGCGGTGGGGCTGGCAGCGCGCTTTTGGGCGTCGATGGTTTCGGGGGCGATGTGCAAATCCTGCCGCATTATTCATCCTCCCCTTCCGGCGCCCATTCCTTGGCCCGTGCCAGATGGTCATAGGCGCCTTCAAAGCGCTGTTCTGGCTTCGGGTTCAATTGCGCCACCATGGCCACATCATCGCGCAGCAACATCAATTCGGCGAAACGCGAGAACCGCTCCCAATATTGATCCACCCAATCATCCGCCTCCAGCTTGGACGGGAAATTGGTGAGCGATAAAGTATCCGGACCGTGGGCCAGTTTGATATAGCGGAATGCCGCGCTATCGGCGCGCTCCAGCTCTTCGAAACCGCCCTGCCGCGCAATTAGGCCCGCCATGGGCAATTGCGGCGCCATAAAGTTTTCCATGTCCTTTTTGGCCGGCACGCCCCCAGTTTTGAAATCAACAATTTCCACTTTGCCCGCGTCGGTTTGGTCGACCCGGTCGGCGCGGCCATGCAGGGTGAAGGGCACGCCCGCAATCTCCAAGCTGGCTTGGCCGCGTATCTCTGCATTTCGCACGGCAATATGCAGATTTTGCGTGGTTTCGTGGGCCAGAAAGGCAGTCGCAATGGCCTCAAACCGTTTGAGCCAAATGTCTCTTCGGTCTGCCACATCGGCGAGGCGTTCATAAGCTTTTTGGGCCAACGCCATCAATTGATCATGGGCATCCGGCGCGGCACAATCATGGCCATCAGCAATAAAATCGCCCAGCACATCGTGGATCAGATTGCCTCGCTCAGCAAAATCTGGTGGCGCGCCCAACGGGTCGAGCGGCTTGAGCCGCAGCACATGTTTGGCATAGATCGCATAAGGATCGCGCAACAGCGTTTCAATCTCTGTGATCGACAAGCGGCGGGGGCGCAGGTCAGCCGGTGGCCTTGGCGTCGGCCGTTCTGCTGGCGACACCTGCTTCACTGCATCAATTTGTGTGGTCCAGGCCTTGATGTGCGCCGTGCGGGCGATGAGCGTTTCTTCACATGCCTTGCCAACAAAGGCCAAAAGCCGCTTTAGAAAGCGGGAAGGATCAGCAGGGGAAGTGCCGCGCCGTTGGGCATAGCTGAGCACCACTTGCGGCGCGTTCAGCGCCAGCAGAAAGTCATGGGCCGCCAAGCCGACTTTGCGTTCTGGCGGTTCCAGGCCCACAGCCAATTTCATGCCGCGCGACATCCAGGGGCCGGGGTCAGCATCTTCGGGCCACACGCCTTCATTCAGCCCGGCCAGAATGATCAGATCGACGCTTTGCAAGCGGGCTTCCACCCGGCCCCATATTTGCACATCGTGCCGCGCCTGTTCGAGGGGGCGCACAGAGACAGGGCTCATCAGCAAGGCCATGGCGGAAACAAATTGGGCGCTGTCGATCTGGCTCAGCTCAATACTGCCAGCGGCCAACTCCGTCAGCCAGTCGCTCAGTTGGTCAAACCCATGCGGGTGATGCGGTTTGCCCTGATCGTCATGGATCACCTTGTCCGCGAGGGTGGGCATGGCGCGGGCGATGTCTAAGAGGCTCGGCTTGCCGCTGGCAAAGGCCTCAATCAAGGGCGCGAGCATATGCTCCATATCGTCAAACAAGGCGATCAAGGCTGCCGCTTCGTCTTCACTCAGGGGACGCTGCCGGGGTTCTGGGTTTTCAAAAGCCGCTTGCACCGCTTTGCGCAATCCCGCCACACCTGGCTTGCCGCGCATACCGCGCAGGATCGACAGATCGAGCACTTCACGCAATGCTGAAATCTCGCTGCGGGCCCGGCCAAAACACACGGAAGAATGCAGCAATAAACCCACCAGATCGATGGCGCTAAATTCGCTTTGCACCAATTGCAGCAACTGCCGCACCAAGCGCCCCGCCGGGCTTTGATTGAGCGGCACGCCCGCGCTGTCATCCACGGAGATATCAAACCGGTGCAGTTCGGCAATGATTTGCCGCGCCTGATCCCGATCTGGCGCAATGATGCCCACGGACTTATTGTTGGCCAATGCTTCGCGCGTTGCCAAGGCAATGGCGCGGCTCTCCATGGCTTCATTGGGCATGGCCAAGAGTGATAATTGATCCGTGGCGGTTTCCAATTGGTCACTCAGTTTTTCACGCTGCGCATGCCATTGCGCGGTGTTTTCGGCGGTGGCCAGGGCTTGATGCAAAATCTCGGCGCGACCTTGTTGTACTGGTGCGAGTTCCTGCACATCGGCCGGGCCGGCATTCAGGCGGCGCAGCAACAGCGCCATGCCATATTGCGGATGGGCATGGGCCTTATTGTTTGGCTCCAGCAGAAAGCTGTAATCTTCAACGCTCATGCTGGTGTCAAAACCGGGCAAAACCAATGCGCCATTGGGCAAAGCGCTGATTTCTTTCAGAAAGCGCGCATTGGCAGGCACGGACCCGGTGGAACCCGCAGCAATCACCGGCTTATCGCCATAGCGCATTTTCAAAGTTTGCTGCGCCAGCGCAAATTTTTCCCGCCGCACTGTCGCGACTTCCTGTAAGCCGCGCTCTTCCAGATAAGGCGGCCAATTGTCGGTGACGATTTTGATGAAGTTCAGGCTTTGCTGCCAATTTTCAGCCAGTTCTTCGGGCACCAATTGGCTGAGCTGATGATAATCAATTTCCTCGGTGAGAAAATCATCCAGCAATTGCCCCAGCGATTGCGCCATGGCCAGAATTTCGGCAGCGCTGGGCGGCGAGGCAAAGCCCACTTGCTGTGCCTTTTCCGCCGTGTGCGCCCAACCCTCAATCAGGCGGGCCAGAAACAGGGTGCGTTCTGTTTTCGAAACCGGGTTGGTGGCGGTCAGATCTGGCTCGGCGAAGAAAGCATTTTCCACCTCGTCACTTTCGCCCAGCGTGTAAATATTCGGCAGCAATGCGGCACCACCCAGACGCTCTAAAAAGATATCGATTAGCGCCAACCGTGCCCGCTTGGTGGGCAGATAGATCGTGATGTCGGACAACCAGAACGGCCCTTCGCGCGGCCAGTCTGGCGCGAGTGTTCCGTCCAAAATGCGTGAGGCCAGCACCTTCAAAAATGGGGCGTCTGGCGCGATGGAATAAAGCGAGCGCCGCATCTTTGCCTTTAAATCAGTTTGATGCCGCTATCTGAGCCGGATTCGAGCATGGGGGCAAGCTTTTCCAAACGATGAGGCGCACCGCCCACATGCAGGGTCCGCCCTTCCAACATTTCAGAAATCAAATGTAAGGAAATTGTGTAGGTGGTACGCGCCGCCAATTCCGGCAGGCGTTCGGGCCACTCGACCAGCAAAATTGCATCCGGATCGTCAAACAGGCCCAGTTCATCCGCCTCGCTGGCATCGCTCAGTCGGTAGAGGTCGGCATGCAGATAAGTTTGTCCGTGCAAATCATAGTTCTGCACCAGCGAAAAGGTGGGGCTGGGCACCTCGAGATCCGGGTTATCCGCAGCCACCCGCAACAAGGCCCGCGCCAAAAAGCTCTTGCCCGCACCAAGATCGCCGGTTAGGGCCACCACATTGCCCGGCTCAAGCACGTCAAAAAGGATTTGTGCAAACTCCATGGTGGCGCGTTCGCTCACCAGAATGACCGAGATCTGTTCTTTTTCAAGCATTATTCAGCTGCGCCTTTGGCCAATTGTTCGGCGGGCAGATTAACAGTTACGCGGGTGCCGCGCGGTTGCAACCGCTCAATGGAGACAGTGCCACCATGCATGTGGACAAAGGTTTTGACAATGCTCAACCCAAGGCCTGCACCCCGCTGACGTCCTTCAACGGCTTTGCCTTCAAAACGATCAAAAACAGAGGCAATAATATCATCTGGGATGCCTGCACCCTCGTCTTCGACAACAAACAAAATGCGTCCGCCACGTTCAAATACATCCAAGCGCACCTGCGCGCCCGGATCTGAATAGCGTACCGCGTTGGACAAAAGATTGTAAAGCACCTGCACAATGCGGGTGCCATCCGCCACAAAGGTGGGCAGATTGTCGTCAATTAAAATCTCGAGATTGATGGGCACTTCATCGCTGCCGGTTTGCAGCGCCGCCAACACGCCCTTACGCGCCTTCTCCACCAGTGATGGCACGTCCAGCACTTCAGTTTGCAACTCGGCAATGCCTGCATCGATGGTTGTGAGATCAAGAATATTGTCGATCAGCAGTCCCAACGAGCTTGAGGAGGCGCGAATAAAGTTGGTGTAGTCTTTCTGCTTGTCGGTCAGTGGGCCTGCGGCCTCGCTGGCCAAAAGGTCGGCGAAACCGATAATATTGGTCAGCGGCGACCGGAATTCGTAAGAGATGTTTTGCACGAATGCATCTTTGAGTTTGTCGGCCGTTTCCAGCGCTTCATTGCGTTCTTTCAGCACCTTCTCAAATGATGCGCCCTCGGTGACATCCACGAAGGTCACCAGGGTCTGGCTGTCCGGCAGCCGTACAATGGCATAGTCAATCAAACGACCATCAGAACGCACGATGCGCCCCTTCTTGTCGTGCCGTTCCGCATCCAGATCCAGAATATCTTCGCGCAAATCACCCCAGATCCGCTCGCCATCTTCGGGCAACGTCTCGGCGCTAATCGCGGCAATGTCCGCCAGATGGGTCTGCTTGTCCAGCTTATTCATTGGCAGTTTCCAGATCCGCGAAAGCTGGGCATTGTGCAGTTTCAATCGTCCATCGGTGCCAAACACGGCGACCGCTTCAGACAGGGCGTTCAGTGTTTCATCCTGCACATGGATCAAAGCATTATAACGGCTCTCGAGCGCCAGTTGCTCGGTCACATTGTGATAAATATAAATCACACCCCGCTCATGGGGGGCCGGAGAGGCGATAACATTCAAAACCTGCCCACTCGGCAAGTGCCACATGGTTTCGCGGGTCTTTTTCAACCCATAGGCTTCCAGATGTTGTGCGCGCCACTTTTTATAGTCTGGCTCCATGGGCAGTTTCCCTTGGGTGCGCAATCGATCGAGAATGGCTTTTTCACTCGGTTGGGTTTCCAGCCACGCCACATCCATTTCCCAAAATTCAGCAAAAGCCTTGTTGAAATGGGTGAGTTGGCCGGCACCGTCAAAAACGGCAACAGGGGTGCGCAATTCATTAATCGCCGCGGTGAGGAAACTGGCTTTGGGGTCGTTTTTCTCTTCGTTAGAGGCCAACCCCTGCACCGCATAGCCAGCAGTGCCGTCCGCCAGCTTGAACATGGTCACGTCAAGAACGCCAAATTCTTTATGCTCTTCCGTCACAGAGAGCGGCGCCCCTTCCAGCGGATCCAACCGGCGATGGCGCGCCAAAGTCTCTTCGTCAAACAATTCGGGTATCGGCTGGCCCGGCTCCAGTCCAGCGCCACCCAGGGCCATCTTCATGTAGGCTTCGTTGACCTTAACCAGTTGCCCTTGAAAATTGCGCACCCATGCAGGATGGTTGAATTTGTCAATCAGCGCGGCATAGGTTTCGATGGTGGGCACATTGTTTCGGGTTTCTGCCAGCACATAGGGCTCGTCCACCTCCGCTTCGCGCGGGGAAATGCGGATCAAAGGCTTGCCGGCCACAACGCGGCCAGAGATGCGATAATCACGGTCGCCCAGCCCCGGCGCGCGGTATTCAAATTCGCGTCCCTGTGCCTGTAACTCGTCGAGCTTGAACGAAACCTCAATCGCTGCCTTGGCGTCCAGCCACGCCTTAAAGTCTAGGATATCATCGATGGATTGGCAGGTCGGGATTGTGGCTTGGATGGGGCCGATGGAATCGGCCTTCCGCTTGTCGCCGCGCCAAATCAGCGTGACTTCCCGCATGCCATGCAAAATGGCGCCTTTTTCGTCCAGCGCGGCGCTCATTTCAGCCAGTTGCCGCCGAGACTCCTGCTGGATCAGTTGGGCTTTGCGATATTGACGCAGGGCAATATAGGTGGCGACCCCACCACATAAAAGCGCCCCAAGCGCTATTGCTAAGGGCGTGGTGGCGACAAGATCTTCGGTGGAGATATCTGTTTGAGCCAAAGCCGGGTTTGCGACCAACATAGCCAGAGTTGCACAACTGAGTTTAGCGACTCCTCTATCAATCCGGAATTTGACCGGCCTCATCTTTTGCCCCTTAAATATTAATCAAATCGTCGCCCGCTCAACGAATCACTTCACCATACCGTCTCGGCGAATCTGCCAACAAGAGTCAAAATGCGTTTTAGCCAAAAAAAAGGGGCGTTTTACACGCCCCTTTGGATAAATCCGTGCGAATGAATCTCAATAGCGATATTGCTCTGATTTGAACGGGCCATTTTGATCCACGCCGATATAATCAGCCTGTTCTTTGGACAATTTGGTGAGCTTGGCGCCCAGTTTGTCCAAATGCAGGGCAGCCACTTTCTCATCCAGATGTTTGGGCAACACATAGACTTTGTTTTCGTATTTTTCGCCATGGGCGAACAATTCGATCTGCGCCAATGTCTGGTTGGCGAAAGAGGCACTCATCACGAAGCTGGGGTGACCGGTGGCATTGCCCAGATTAACAAGGCGCCCTTGGGACAACAAAATCATGCGGTTGCCCTGTGGAAATTCAATCATATCCACTTGTGGCTTTACATTGGTCCACTTCTGGTTGCGCAGGGCTGACACCTGGATCTCATTGTCGAAGTGACCGATATTGGCCACAATCGCCATGTCTTTCAGGCGACGCATATGATCAAGGGTGAGGATATCCTTGTTGCCTGTGGCCGTCACCACAATGTCGGCACGCTCGATATCGTCTTCCAACGTCACCACTTCGTAGCCATCCATGGCAGCTTGCAGCGCACAGATTGGATCGACTTCGGTCACCATCACGCGGGCGCCAGCACCCCGCAGGGAGGCAGCAGAACCTTTGCCCACGTCACCATAACCGCAAACAATCGCGACTTTGCCCGCCATCATGACGTCGGTGCCGCGGCGGATGGCGTCCACCAGGCTCTCACGGCAGCCATATTTATTGTCGAACTTGGATTTGGTGACGCTGTCATTCACATTGATCGCAGGGAAAGGCAATTCGCCTTTTTCCTGCAGCTGGTACAAGCGGATCACACCGGTAGTGGTTTCTTCCGACACGCCTTTGATGCTGTCGCGCACGCGGGAATAGAAGGTCGGGTCTTTGGCCAAACGCTTTTTGATGGTCGCGACAAAGACTTCTTCTTCTTCATTAGAAGGATTGTCCAGTACGCTTGGATCTGTTTCGGCCTTTGCACCATTGAGCACAAGCATGGTGGCGTCGCCGCCATCGTCCAAGATCATGTTGGCCATTTCGCCGTTATCAAATTCGAACAAGCGATCGGCAAAATCCCAATATTCCTCCAAGGTTTCGCCCTTATGCGCGAAAACGGGGATACCGGCAGCAGCGATGGCGGCGGCGGCATGGTCCTGAGTGGAGTAAATATTGCACGAGGCCCAGCGCACTTCAGCGCCCAGGGCAACCAACGTTTCGATCAGCACCGCGGTCTGGATGGTCATGTGCAATGACCCGGCGATCCGCGCGCCTTTCAAGGGTTGCGAGGCGGCAAATTCCTCACGAATGGCCATCAGGCCGGGCATTTCTACCTCGGCCATTTCAATTTCTTTGCGGCCATAATCGGCCAGGCTGAGATCTTTCACAGCATATTCTTGGGTCAACGCGCTCATTCACGGGTCTCCTTAAAATCAATTTGCCCGTTTATAGCGGTCAAAGGTTGACCATTCAATAAGGATATAAAGATTTATTTATATGATCTACTCCCCGCTGATCCGGATGCGACGGCGATAGCGCAGAGGTAGCCGCGCAATCGCCCAACTGCCTGCAGCGGTCAGCCAGGCAATGACCCCGCCCAGTGCCGCAAACAATCCACCTTCCGCATTGAGGGGCACATTGGGATCATATTGGGCCCAAGTGGCCTGCGCCAGTTCGGGGTCAAAATATTGGACGAACCCGATCGCCTGCTCCGCGATATTGGCGTTCTGCAACGCCGCCTGGTGGTTTGTCAGCTTTTCATACCGCGCGAAAATCTGCTGCATGGAGGTGCCCTGACGGATCAAAAACTCGTCATTTGTTCCGGCATATTTGTCCAGCGCTTCGGCCCGGGTGAGGTCCTGCTCGGCGGCATCGCGGTCAAATCGTTCAATGATGGTGCGCAATTCTTCAATCGCGCCATCCAATCGCTGTTCATACTGGCTGGTGAATCCAGGGAATTGGGCCCCGACAAATCCGCCCAAAGCGAAAAACATAATAAAGATCAGGCCGCGCATGTGTCATATACCCCTTGGTTGTCCTCTATATTGGCATGACAACCAAAGAATTCAAATCCGATGTGGGTCAGGATGCGTCCACATCATTGGCTTCGGTGTCTTCATCAAAGCCATTTTCCACAAGCTGGATCAATGCGTCCAGCGCCTCGCGCGCCTGCCTTCCTTTGGTTTTCACCAAAATGGTGGATCCCGGCCCGGCCGCTAACAACATCAACCCCATAATCGAGGTGCCGCCCACGGTCTGACCATCCCGCGTGACCGTGATGTCCGCATCAAAACATTCCGAGGTGCGGGCAAACCGTGCTGATGCCCGCGCATGTAGCCCGCGCCGATTGCAGATGCGCAAGAGCTGACCGAATGATTTTTCCGGATGGGACGAATTGGGCATAGCGCTCTCTATTAAACACCACCCAGCACATCATTGGCCACATTGATATATTTGCGCCCCGCTTCCTGCGCCTCATGGACGGCAGTTTTCATATCCAGCTCGGGCCGCACCCGCGCCAGCTTCACCAACATGGGCAGGTTTACGCCTGCAATAACTTCAACTTCCCGGTTTTCCATTACTGAGATGGCCAAATTAGAGGGGGTACCACCGAACATATCGGTGAGGATCACCACGCCCTGACCGCTATCCACATCGTGCACTGCGGTGAGAATGTCCTGACGCCGTACTTCCATATCATCATCTGGGCCAATACAAACGGCGGCGCATTGCTCTTGCGGCCCTACCACATGTTCCAATGCGGATTTAAACTCCTCTGCCAATGCCCCATGGGTCACAAGCACCATTCCGATCATATTTTTGCCCCCTGCTCACGCCGAAACGTACAATTTGCTTTGTTGGAAAGTCTATCGATAATTCGTTGCCACACCAACCGGTTTTTGGCCATTAACTCACTGCAGATTTGATCTTGCGCAATGCCTCAAGAACCAAAAGCCGCTGGTGGACCGAATCGATAAGGCTTCGAGACGGCACCGGCACCCGATCAAGTTTCACGCCCAAAAGCTCAGTCTCAAATTCTTCATTCTCCGGCATACGATCCATTTCATTGGAAATGTCTACCACTAATTTTATTGAGTGACGCTCAACGACCGGCCGTTCGACAATGCCAAAGCCACGCAGTTCAATCTGCCCCTTGATCTGCTCGGGGGGGCTGGCGATCAACGTGCCATCTTCGGCTTCAATTAAAACACGGTCGTCTGAAATCAACCCGCTCTCTTTGCCACGCGATTCCGCGCGATCCATCAAATCAAATGACAGCAGGGATTTGCCCGCTCCACTTTCCCCCCGGATTAAGATGCCGATGCCATCATAAACGATGCCGGTCGCAAATATATTCTCAGTTTGGTTCGCCATAATCCCCTCCTATTCGGCGCGCGGTAATTTCACGATAAATTCTGCGCCTGACCTATCGTTGCGGTTGCGGGCGTTAATTTCCCCTAAATGAGCCTCGACAATCTGCTTCGAGATCGACAACCCCAATCCAGAATGATCCCCGAAAGATTCGCCTTCCGGGCGATCCGTATAAAACCGCTGGAACACTTTTTCGGTGTTGCCTTCAATGCCACGCCCTTCATCGCGCACTTTCAAAATGACCCAATGATCATCCATATTGAGCTGTACCGTGACTGTCGCACCCTTTGGTGAAAATGACACTGCATTATCCACCAGATTGGTCACCACTTGCGCCAGACGCGAGTCATGGCCGACCACTTCACAGGTCTCGCCGGCCAGATTGTTCTCCAGCTTGATCGCTACATCTCGCTTGGCCGCATTGTCTTCCTGAATGGAAAGAATGGTTTGTGTGAGGCTGAGCAAGTTCACCCGGTCTGCTGTTTCGCGTGCCAGTTCGGCGTCCAGCCGCGAAGCGTTGGAGATATCCGAGATCAACCGATCGAGACGGCGCACATCATGCTGAATGATGTTGGCGAGCCGCGTGCGGTCTTCATCCTTTTTGGCCAAAGGCAATGTTTCCACGGCACTGCGCAGAGAGGTGAGCGGATTTTTCAATTCGTGCGCCACGTCAGCAGCAAAGCTTTCGATCGCCTCGATCCGATTGTAAAGCGCGTTGGTCATATCGCGCAAAGAGCCGGACAACAGCCCAATCTCGTCGGGCCGCTGGGTGAAATCGGGAATTTCCTCCCGATCCTTAATCGACCGGCGCACCCGTTGGGCGGCGGCGGAAAGGCGCCGCATGGGACCGGCGATAGTGCTGGCCAGCAAGAGCGATACCAGCGTGGTGATAGTCGCCGCGATCATAAAGATACGCACCACGTTCCAGCGTTCTTTTTCAACAATGGTGTCGATGGTGCCCGGCTGCGTTGATAAAAGCAGCACACCTACATTGGCGCGCAAACGTTTCACCGGCACGGCCACGGAAACCACCAACCGGTCATTTTGGTCAACCCGCACAATTGAGGCGGCGGCGCCCGACATAGCCGAGGCGACCTCCGGATATTTGGTGCCCTCGGTGGTGCCATATTCCTGATAGCGCGGAAATTCTCGTGCGGCGAGCATGCGGAAAAATCTATTGACCCACTCGACCAAGAAAAAGCTTTTGCTTTGTGCCGCCGGCGGTGTGGTGCCCAGCACCTCGCCTTGAATATAGAGATCCTCACTGTCAAGAATCTCAAGTCCATTGCGGTCATAAATACGGGCGCGGGTGCCGGTGGGGGTGATCAGATTGCGCAACAATGGCGCCACCCGCTCGGGGTTAATCGGAAATTCCAAGCTGGGGTCGAAAAAGCTCAGCGAGGACAGGGGCGCATCGCCTTGCAATTGCAAAAACTTGTCTGGATCAAGGGTAATCACATCACTATCGACAGTGGCCGAGGCCGCAATGGCACCAGCAATGATTTCTCCCTGCACCCGCAAGCTGTCGACTTGCGCATTGATCAGGCCCGAGCGCCATTGTGTCTGGTTGATGATCGCGCCCACCAAGGCGGCCAGCGCCACCACATTGAGAATCACGATGCGGCGGGTGAGCGATGAAAAAATGGTAAAAGACAACCAGCGACGGGCCGCACGATAGGTCAAGAGAACCGGGTTAGGTTTATTGGCCGCCACCTCGGGTGACGGATCAGCATTTTGTTTTGCCTCAACCTGCGACGCACTTTGCTGTGTCTCCACAACCTCGTCGCGCTCACGCTCTTGCTCTGCGGATTTTTCCAGCGTCAAAAAGCCTATTGCTCCTTAAAGCGATACCCCACCCCATATAGGGTTTCGATCATGTCAAATTCCTTGTCGACGACCCGGAATTTCTTGCGCAGTCGCTTGATATGGCTATCAATCGTGCGATCATCAACATAGACCTGATCATCATAGGCGGCATCCATCAGGCTGTCACGGCTTTTCACGACACCAGGCCGCTGCGCCAGAGCAAACAGGATCAAAAATTCGGTCACTGTCAGGGTGACATTTTTACCGTCCCAAGTGCAGGTGTGCCGTTCCTGATCCATCGCCAACCGACCCCGTTCGATCACCGAGCGAGCTTGAGATTGCTCGCTGTTTCCGCTGCCGGATTGGGCTTCATTGCGGGCCTGTGCCCGGCGTAAAATGGCTTTAACCCGCTCCACCAGCAAACGCTGGGAAAAGGGCTTGGTGATAAAATCATCCGCGCCCATCTTCAAGCCAAACAATTCATCAATCTCATCGTCCTTTGAGGTGAGAAAAATCACCGGCAAATCTGATTTTTGCCGCAAGCGACGCAGCAATTCCATGCCATCCATGCGCGGCATTTTGATATCCAAAATCGCAAGGTCAGGCACGTCTGTGGTCAGGCCTTCAAGACCGGATGCACCATCGGTGTAGGTATTGACGCGATAGCCTTCAGCTTCCAATGTCATGGATACCGACGCCAGAATATTTTGGTCGTCATCAACCAGTGCGATCTTTGGCATTCATCATCCCTTTCGTTCGGCTTGACAGCCGGTGCTGGCCCCAGGGTCGCATAATCAACCGGCCAAGCGGAATTGTATAATTCTATTCGCCTCTTAGCCCACAAAATGCGCACAAATTGTGTCCAATGCAATCTTTAGGACGACAATTTGCGCCGCATAGCAGCAATGCACATTGTGGTTAACTGGCAAATCCAAACACAAGTCATTGTAAAATATAATTTTTCTTCGAAAATCTCCGTCTAATACGAAGGTAGTAAGACCTATCGCTAAATGCAAGGCGGCGTTGCAAACTGTAGTTTGGCCGACAGGAACTGGACACGGAACAGGGATTTTTAGTCCAGCGAATTTTCAACAATCACATGGAATAGAGCGATGAGCACGATCACGCGGGCCGACGTCAACTCAAAAATCACCTCTCTGGCGGCCAATCTCTCGTTTAACGACAAGGCGCCCAAATTGGTGGAAAAAGCCCTTTTACGCGACGAAGTCGAGTTAAGCGCAGATGGTGCTGTGGTCGCCACGACCGGACAGCACACTGGCCGCTCTGCCAACGACAAATTCATTGTTGATGACGCGTTGACCCATGACACGGTGTGGTGGGACAATGCCAAAGCCATGACGCCGGAAAAATTTGATCTGCTGCTCTCCGATATGCTCGAGAGTGCTGAAGGCAAAGATTTGTTCGTGCAGCAGCTTTATGCCGGCGCCGATGTGAACCATCAGATGAATGTAGAGGTGTTCACAGAAAATGCGTGGCACGCCTTGTTCATCCGCAACTTGTTGATCCGTCCGGCGCTGAACGCCTTGACCGATTTTGAAGCCAACGTCACTATTGTGCATATGCCTTCTTTCAAGGCTGATCCAGCGCGCCATGGCACGCGCTCAGAAACCGTGATTGCGCTCGATTTCAGCCGCAATATGGTGGTGATTGGCGGCACTTTCTATGCTGGTGAGATCAAGAAATCCGTGTTCTCTCTGTTCAACTTCCATGCGCCACAAAATGGTGTTTTGCCCATGCACTGCTCTGCCAATATTGGCGAGGCGGGTGATACGGCTTTGTTCTTCGGCCTGTCTGGCACCGGTAAAACCACGCTGTCGACCGACCCAAACCGGGTATTGATCGGCGATGATGAACATGGCTGGACCGCGGATGGCGTGTTCAATTTGGAAGGCGGCTGCTATGCCAAAACCATCAATCTGTCGCGCCAGGCTGAGCCTGAAATTTTCGCAGCGACCGAGCGTTTTGGCACAGTGCTGGAAAATGTGATTTTGGACGAAGAAACATTGAAGCCTGATTTCAATGATGGCTCTTTGACCGAAAACACCCGCGCGGCCTATCCGCTGACCGCGCTCGACAATGTCTCGCGTACCGGTATTGGTCCTGTGCCGAAGACTGTGATGTTGCTCACCGCCGATGCGTTCGGCGTGTTGCCGCCCATCGCGCGGTTGACACCGGAGCAAGCGATTTATCACTTCCTGTCCGGCTACACCGCTAAAGTGGCAGGCACCGAGCGTGGTGTCACCGAACCACAGGCCACCTTCTCGGCTTGCTTTGGTGCCCCGTTTATGTCGCTGCACCCCAGCGTTTACGGCAAGATGCTGAAAAAGCAGATTCGTGACAGCCTGGCTGAATGCTGGTTGCTCAACACCGGTTGGACCGGTGGCGCCTATGGCACTGGCAGCCGGATTTCCATCAAGGACACCCGCACCCTGCTTTCTGCTGCGCTTTCCGGCGAGTTGGTGAATGCGGAGATGCGGATTGATCCGATCTTTGGTTTTGAAGTGCCCGTCGCGGTGGATGGTGTGGATGCGAATTTGCTGACCCCACGCGCCACCTGGGCCGACGCCCAAGCCTATGACGCACAGGCAGCCAAGTTGGTGAAGCTGTTTGAAGAAAACTTCAAGAAGTTCGGCGCCAGCGCCCTTGAATTGGCGGAAGCCGGGCCCAAGCTCGCTGCTGCCTAAACCTCACTTCATTTCATCCTCCTTTTATGTGGCTCCTTCGGGGGCCACTTTTTTTATGGGTTACGCTTGACCCTCACGCAGCGTCACCCCCTAGTTGAGGTGTCAGCGGAAAGGCAGGACGAGAATGAAAACCTATTTGATCAAACAAGTGGCCGAGATGGCGGGCATCACTGTGCGGGCCTTGCACCATTATGATCAGATCGGACTGCTCTCCCCTGCCTATGTTGGCGACAATGGCTATCGCTATTACACGCGTGATGAGTTGCTGCGTTTGCAGCAGATCATGTTTTTTCGCGAAATGGATATGCCGCTCAAGGATATTCAGATTGTGATGGCGGGCACCGATTTTGACCGGCTGCAGCACATGAAGCGGCACCGGGAGAAATTGGCGCAAAATGTCAGTCGGCAACAAGAACTACTGGCAGTGATTGACCGCTCAATCGCTGAATTGAACGGAGACATCAAGATGAACAATCAAGATTTATACAAAGGTTTTTCACCGGAAAAGCAAAGGGCCTATCAGGATGAGTTGGTCGCTAAGCATGGCGTTGAGATGCGGGACAAAATTGTGGCGGCAAACCGCAAATTTAGTGCAGAGACGCAAGCGCATGCGGGCGGCGAGGATGGTCTTGTGAAAGAGCGCATGGCACAGCTGGAAAAGATTGAAGGCGATCTGATTCTGATGATGCAGGCGGGCAAAGACCCTGCGGATGGTGAGGTGCTTGACCTTATGGCCCACCACCATCAATGGGTTGGCCAATGGTGGGACCGGATGCCGGACGCGCAAGCTTATGCCGGGCTTGCGGATATGTATCAGCACACGCCGGATTTTCAGGCGCGCTATGAACGTTTGGCCGAGGGCTTTACCGATTTTTTGGTCAATGCCATGAGAACCTTCGCCATAGAACGGCTTTAGGTTTGAGATTAAGATCAGGACGCTTTGGCGTTCTGATCTTTCACACGGTAATGATAGCGATAAAGTTCGGTCGAAAAGCCGAGCTTGGCATAAAGATTGGTGGCCGCTTCATTCTCTGCCACCACTTGCAGGGCCGCCTGGGTGCACCCCTCATCCGCGGCCCAGGCCATCAGCCCGCCAATGGTTTTTTGCGCTAGCCCGCGACGCCGCAGGCGCGGATCAGTCACAACCGCCTCAAGGACCACCAGATCATCCACCGCGACGGCATAGGCAATGGCCGCCACGCGACCTTCAATGCGTGTTTCCCCAAAGGCTTTGGGCAGGGCGATCTGGTTTAAGATGCGGCAAAAGGCCTCCTGTTGCCCTTGATCGTCTTTGGACATGCTGAAATAGAAATCCAACCAACTCTTTGGCGCATGGCCCGGCGCAACATAGATATCACAACCGGCAGCCGCGGGTGGAAGCTGGTCTGCAAAAAGGGTGAGGGTTTCAGCCTCGCGCTGATAGCCACGGCTGGCCAGCTTGATATCAAGCTCGTTTGCTATCTCCGGCAAGCGCGCGCAATAGCGCTTGCCAAAATGGTCAAACATGGCTTCAACCATATCAATGAAATGATCGCTGCAGCCCCGGGGACCGTTGAGCGGATTGATCGAGTTGGCACGGCGGGACTGGTTTGCCTCGCTCATATGCAGCACGTAGCCGTCAATAAGCTGTGCATGCAAAGGCGGCCAAGCGAGCTTGCAAGCCTCTTCAACCCGCCAACAAAGCGCCAAATCTTGGTGCATAGGAAGCCCTATAGGGGCGTATAAAAAATATGGGCGCCGATCTTTTTCACCGGTTGATAGGCGGTGGCCCAGCTCGGCGATACGCGCGCGGCGTGGTAGAACAGGGCCGTTGCGGGCAAGGCGTCCAGATGGTCACGCTGCTGGAAACGCTTAAAGGCGGTGCTGGCAATCAATCCTGCTTTTACCCAGCTTTCGCGCACAATGCGATTGCCCTTGCCGCCATTATCCGACTTGCCGTCACAAGCGAAAGAGAACTGGCAGGAATGCAAGCGATGGGCGTTTTGGAAAACGACGCCGCACACTGTATCTGGATATTTAGGATGCTGCACCCGGTTGAGAATCACCTGCGCCACGGCCCATTGGCCATCTTCGGGTTCACCGCGCGCTTCATGGTAAATCGCCTGTGTGAGGCAGGTCTTTTCTTTCGCCACCAGGGCGCGCTTTTCGTCGGTTGGTTTAAACTCGGTCTTGGCATATTGCGCCAGCAATTCGGGGGTGAGTGAGTTGGCCGCCTGCTGTGAGGCAGCAGGCCATGCGGCAAGGAGCAAAAACGCCACAGCCAACCCATATTGCAAAATAAATTTTGCCACCCTTAGCAACCCCGTTTCCCCGTGCGCCCGAAAGCGTTGTTGAACGTTATTCATTCTTGTAGCGGAAATCGAGGGTTTTGTTAAGTAATGGTTAACCGTAAAAATTTGCAATTTATTCATAAATCAGATCAACTGTTTTGGTCCAACCACATTATTTTTCTTCAGACATGGCGACCTGATCTGTTGCGGGTTCAGATTTGTTTGCAGAAAAAGTCAGAAAGTAATTCAAATGTCCCTTATTTCGCCTAGCCCGCCGCTCTCGGAGCTTAATCGACGACAAGTGCAATGGATCGGTGCCGGCTTCATCATGACCTTCGCCTCCATGGGCGGACAGACGATCTTCATCGCTCAGTTCAACACTGAAATCCGCAGCTTTTTCAATTTGACCGATGGTCAGTTTGGTCAGCTCTATATGCTGGCGACCCTCGCCAGTGCGGTTTTGATCTCCATCTTGGGTAATCTGGCTGACCGGATTGGCCCGCGCCTTTTGGGCATTATCTGCATGGTGGGCCTTGCAGTGATGACATTGGTCATGTCGCAGGTGGGCAATATCGTTTTTTTGGTGTTGGCGCTTTTCGGATTGCGCTTCTTTGGCCAGGGCATGTTGCCCCATGTGGCACAAACAGCGATGGCCCGATGGTTTAACCGCTTTCGCGGCCGCGCCCTCGCCTTCTCGCAAATGGGCTATACGCTGGGGGAAGCCACCCTGCCCTTTTCGGTCACTGTCGGCATTTTGGCCATTGGCTGGCGCAATGTTTGGATTGTTGCTGCCGGGGTGTTGATTGTGTTGTTTATTCCCATCATCAGCTTTTTGCTGCGCGACCCGCCTGATGGCAAACGTGCAAAGGCACGGGGGGAGGTGAACCCGGACGGGGCGGATGACGGCAAATTAACCGGCGAACATTGGACGCGCGCCAATGTGCTTAAGGACCCGCTGTTTTATGTGCTTGTTTTTGGGGCGATGACTTTGCCGGCATTGGCCACCATCTATTTTTTCCATCAAGCGCATCTGGTGGACATCAAAGGATGGTCGGTGCTCACCTACACGGCCTGGCTGCCGCTCATGTCGGTCACCAATGTGGGCATGGCGCTGGTGACAGGCTTTCTGGTGGACCGTTTTGGTGCCTTTCGCATATTGCCCTTTTTTCTGGTGCCCATGGGCATAGCCAGCCTGGTGATGGCCAGCTTTGACGCCCAATGGGCGATCCCGCTGTTTTTCATCTTTGTTGCCTTTTCCGGTGGCATGGCCCCATCAGTCGCGGGGGCGCTGTGGGCCGAGATTTACGGCACCGCCCATATTGGCGGCATCCGTGCATTGGCGATTGCGGGGATGGTGTTTGCGTCAGCCGCAGGCCCCGGCATTTCCGGCATGTTGATTGATGCCGACATCAATCTGGCACAGCAAAGCTGGGGCAACGCGATCTATTGTTTCGCCATCTCCGCGCTTTATTTGGCCTTGCAGCCAAAACTAAAAGCGCGGCGACATGAAATGATGGCGAACTAGCACCCTTCAAAATGGTTGGTGAGGAAGGCGGTCCAGCCTTTCTCACCAGCCTTTTGGGTCGAAAGCAGGTCCAGCTGGAAATCGGCATATCCCAAATGATTGGGGATGCTCAGTTCTGCTTGTTCCAAATGACCCGTCAGCGGGTTGAAAACAAGGTGCCCAATCTTCTCATCCTGCTCAATAAAGCGCAGGCCAAACCGGTGCGTTGGTGCTGTATATTGGTCATCATAGGTGGCCTTCACCGTGCCGAGATAGGTCAGCGGTTCTTCCAAGGTCGGGTCCGCCAACAGGAGCGGCAAGCCAAAGGTGAAATCGGCTTTCGGATTTTCGGCAAGCTAGTGCGCGATGGTTAGCGTTGCAAAATCAAAATCGAATAAGTGCCAGGGGTCGTGCGCGACCTGCGTTGATTTTTCAATCACAGGCATGTTGGGCAACTCAACGCGCATGGACAGTATAGCGTTTGCTTTGTCATAGGTGAGAAAAGCGAAATCGAGATGCTGCGCATCCGGCAAAAGTCGTGCACCTGTGATCGTGTTGGCAACGCCCGTGCTCGGGTCAATATCCGCATGCACAAAGGCCGCATTGTTGCATTTTTCCTGTGCCTTATAGACCTCCACCCGGTCTGGCGCGGCATAGAAAACCGACACCTGCTCCGGCATGCTGCCATCCTGATTGCTGCGCTCATAATGATAAATTGTCCCGACCTGATCGGTTTTGGCGGTGGCGGCGTTTGGCAAGGCGAATGTGGCGGCGCAAAGGCCCACCAGCATTGCGGGGTTGAGCTTTGAATTCATCTGGCGCATTGTTTTTTCCCATCGAGCGGTGTGTGAAGTGGGCCAGATATGGGAGGCATTGATCCGGTTTCAAGGATACGCCACGATTTAGGGCAACAGGGAGCGGAGCATGAGCGCAGATATTCACATCATCACCAGAGCCAATATGAACCTATTGGACGTCGTGGCGCCTGATGTTTTTGATCACCCGATTCAGCCGGCCCTGTTGGCCGAGTTTTGCGATCAGTCCGGGCATTTCATGGCTGTCGCTGAACGCGATCATCTGGTGGTGGGGCAGATCAGAGCAATGCTGCATTACAATCCGGATGAGCCACCGATTCTTTATATCGACAATTTGGGCGTGGCTCCCACCCAAAAGCGCAAAGGCATCGCCACCGCGCTTTTTGCGGCAGCGCTTGACTGGGGGCGCTCGCACGGCATTGGGTCCTATTGGGTCGCGACTGAGCTCGACAATGATGAGGGCAACCGATTTTACGAGTCGCTTGGTTTAAAGGGTGTTCAAATGATTTATTATGAGGATCAACTGTCAGGGCGGTAATTAGCTTCTCACGATTTGCGCCAATGACTAACGCCAAAGTGCCATTTCTATGTTGTCAGCAGAAACCCTCATCGGAATAGGACGCACCTCTACCAACACGAAGGCATCTTCGTGGCTCTCAGACGCAAGAAATGGGCGAGTTGACGCCGTCAATTCTTTCACCGCTTCGTCGTCGCCCATCAAACAATGAATACGATTCAGTTCTTTCTCGTTCTCGCTCAAGTTGTCCTTTTGCGGCGGGTGCAAGGCGTCAATAATCGATTTAACTCGATTATCGAGATCGCCCTTCGATATCAGCTGTGGGGCATTGTGTGGCTCACCAGAAAGCAAAGTTATATTTAAACCCACCGCGATGCCGACCTTTTGTACATCAAAATAGGGTATATAGTTAGTCTCTCCCACAGCCCTGATAAATTCGGGTGCCCCCGCCTTGAAGTCGGATTGCTCCCATTCCTTGAGCACCTCAAATGGCGGCTGCCCCCAAAGCCTTTTGAGCTGCTCATGAAACGCCAGACGCATATTTGAAATATGTGCGCTCTTGTTCTTGCCTCCCCCAGAATGGGCCGAGGGCACAACGCCGCGATAGGTCAATGTAATTTTCATCAATGCGCATCATTCCAATTGTCCGCGGCGCGGGCATCCACATCCAGCGGCACGCTCAAGTGCACGGCGGGCAACGCAGCCTCGCTCATCACGCGTTGGATCAGCGGGATGGCATCATCTGCCCTGTCTTCAGGCACTTCAAAGATCAATTCATCGTGCACCTGCAACAGCATGTCGGCGGGCACAGAGCTTTCCTGCAACACAGATTCCATTTTGATCATGGCACGGCGGATAATGTCAGCAGCAGTGCCCTGGATCGGCGCGTTGATCGCGGCGCGCTCATAGAAGGCGCGGTGGCCCTGGTTTTTGGTGTTGATCTCGGGGAAAAAGGCTTTGCGGCCAAAAAGGGTCTCTACATATCCCTTGTCGTGCGCAAACTTTTTCATCTCGTTCATATAGTCCTGAATGCCGGGAAAGCGCTCAAAATATTTCTTGATATAGTCCGACGCTTCCGAGCGGGAGATGCCCAACTGATTGGCCAGGCCAAAGGCCGAAATGCCATAAATGATGCCGAAATTGATCGCTTTGGCCTGACGGCGCACCATCGGATCCATGCCCTCAATCGGCACATTGAACATTTCAGAAGCGGTCATGGCGTGAATGTCGAGCCCTTCGGCAAAGGCATTTTTCAACGCATCAATATCGGCAATGTGCGCCAGCACCCGCAACTCAATCTGGCTATAATCAGCGGAGATCAGTTTTTTGCCTTTTTCGGCCACAAAGGCACAACGGATTTTTCGGCCGTCCTCTGAGCGCACCGGAATATTTTGCAGGTTCGGTTCAGAAGACGAAAGGCGACCGGTGGCGACAGCGGCCTGGGCATAAGAGGTGTGCACCCGGCCCGTGCGTTGATTGATATATTCAGGCAGCGCGTCAGTATAGGTGGATTTCAGTTTGGAGAGGCCGCGCCACTCCAACACTTTTTGCGCCAACGCATTGCCTTCCGCCGCCAAATCTTCCAACACGCTGGCCCCGGTTTGCCAGGCGCCGGTTTTGGTTTTTTTGCCACCCGGCAGTTCCATTTTGCCAAATAAGATGTCGCCCAATTGCTTAGGCGAGCCGACATTGAATTTCTCGTCTGCCAGCTCATGCGCTTCGGCTTCCAGCGCCGCTGCGCGTTGGGCAAACTCGCCGGACAATTTGCTTAGCACCTGCCGATCCACATGAATGCCGCGCGCTTCCATACGCGCCAAAACCGGCACGAGGGGACGCTCGATGGTTTCGTAGAGCGTGGTGCCTTTTTCGGCCACCACCCGCTGTTTCAGCACATGCCACAGGCGCAAGGTGACGTCTGCATCTTCAGCGGCATATTGCGCGGCGGATTCAATTTCCAACTGATCAAACGTCTTTTGCTTTTTGCCGGTGCCCGCCAAATCGGTGAATTTGATCGGGGTGTGGTTAAGCCATTTTTCCGCCAGCGCGTCCATGCCATTATTGCGCGCGCCATCGGTGACGTAAGACATTAACATGGTGTCATCAATGGGCGCCATTTCAATGCCATAGCGCATCAACATGCCCATATCATATTTCATGTTCTGCCCGATTTTCAGGATCGAGCGCGCTTCCAGAACCGGCTTCAGCGCCTCCAGCACATCCTTGAGCGGCAATTGATCCGGCGCCATGCCGCCACCCAGCAAATCATCTTCGCCAGTGGTGTGCTGCAAGGGGATATAGCAGGCTTCGCCCATTTCGGTGGCGAGACAAATGCCCACCAGTTCCGCCTGCTGATTGTCGAGGCCGGTGGTCTCGGTGTCGATCGCCACATGGCCCTTGTCCCAAATGGCATCCACCCATTTTTGCAACGCGTCCGGGGTGCGCACAATTTCATATTTGCTATGGTCCACCGGAATGGCCTGCACTTCGGCAAGCACTTGGTCAAACCGGCTTTGCGGTGTATGACCGCCAGTCGCCTGTGGCGCGGCTGCCACCTCCTCGCTGACATCGGCGGCCAAACGTTCGTCGGCGTCAATCTCTTCCGCATCCGCCTCAAGGGCAGCGGCGACGCGCTTGGTGATGGTGGTGAACTCCATCGCCTTGAGAAACGGGATCACATCGCCCGCCACGATGGGTTGACGCGACAAATCATCCAGCGGCACCTCCACCGGCACATCTTCTTTCAGCCGCACCAGATCACGCGAAATGCGCGCCTGATCGGCAAATTCGATCAATTTTTCGCGGCGTTTGTTCTGTTTGATCTCTGAGGCGCGTTCCAAAAGCGTATCGAGATCGCCATATTCGGCAATCAGTTGCGCGGCAGTCTTCACGCCAATGCCGGGCACGCCGGGCACATTGTCTACACTGTCGCCCGCGAGCGATTGGATATCCACCACCTTGTCCGGCCCACAGCCAAATTTTTCTTGCACCTCGTCATAGCTGATCCATTTGTTTTTCATGGTGTCGAGCATGGAAATATTGTCCGACACCAGCTGCATCAAATCTTTATCGCTGGAGACAATGGTGACGCGCATACCCTTGGCTTCCGCCTGGCGGGCATAGGTGGCAATCAGATCATCGGCTTCAAAACCCTCCTGCTCCACCGAGGCAATGCCGAAGGCGCGAGTGGCCTCGCGCGTCAACGGAAATTGCGGCACCAGATCTTCAGGTGCCGGCGGTCGGTGCGCCTTATAGTCGGGGTAAAAATCATTGCGGAAACTCTTGCCGGAATGGTCGAAAATCACCGCCATATGGGTGGGGTTTTCTTCACCTTCAAAATCCAGGGTGAGCTTATAAAGCATATTGCAAAAGCCGGAGACAGCGCCCACGGGCAAGCCATCAGACTTGCGCGCCAGCGGCGGCAGCGCGTGATAGGCGCGAAAAATATAGGTGGAGCCATCAACAAGCAGCAAATGCATGATTATTTCCTTGATTGGTCGTTCGGCGGCATATGAATCATTTGACTGAACGCCTAATCTAGTCCGATTGGGCGGGCGGGTCTATGCGCCTTTGATATTGGCAACAATTTCATCGCGCGACGACCCGAATTGGCCCTGAGGCGCAATGAACTCGTTTGGAACTGTCGCCCCAACACTGCGGAGTTTTTCGCAATCTCTCGAAAGACCCTCACCTCGTCACACCTTTGGCAATCGGCCACGGAGCCCCTTGCGGCGGTTCAAAATCATGGCGCGAAAAAATCAAATATTTTTGCAACTTCCCCATTGTGAAGCATGCGCGCTTGGTTTAAGTTCCCGCCACATCGCTTGGGCTTACCCCGAGTGATTGCACCATGTGCACTCAAGCACCCGTAGCTCAGCTGGATAGAGCGCTGCCCTCCGAAGGCAGAGGTCACACGTTCGAATCGTGTCGGGTGCACCAATTATTTCATTGTCATTGCTGATTTTTGGATTTTTCCAAAACCACACCATTTAATCGCGAAGGTGAAGCCATATTGGATGGGCTGCCTTAAAGTGGAGCGGTCTTGCCGATGGGATCTGATGGACGAGTCGTCAAATCTAGCTCTATGCCCCATCCCATGCGAAAAGGTGACGCTCCTGCTTCACCGTATCGACCAAGAAGTCATTCACTGCGGTGATGCGCGCGAGATTGCGCTGGCTTTCATGAATAGCCAACCAATAGGAGCGATTGATTTTAAGTTCAGGTAGAACTGGATCCAGGCCGCTGTCAGGTTGCACCAAATAGTCGTGCAGAATGGCGATACCGGCGCCGCCCTTAGCCGCCTCGACCTGCCCGGTGGCGCTCGACACTGCCACATTGGACCGCCAGGCGCGGAAAAATTCGTGGGTATAGTCGAGCGACGGCGCATAGATCAGATCTTCAACAAAGCCGATCAGCCGATGATCCGCCAAATCCTGCCGCGATTGTGGACGACCGGCTTGGTCGAGATAAGATGTTGCTGCATAAAGCCCCAAGCTGTAGTCCACCAGCTTGCGCGCCACCAACCGTCCTTTTTCCGGCCGCCCCACCATCACCGCAATATCCGCTTCGCGTTGCGACAGGGAGAAGCTGCGCGGCACCGGCACCAACTCAATTTTCAAATTGGGATATTGTGCGTCCAGCTTGCCAAGTCGTGCCGCCAAAAAGCCGATACCGAATCCGTCGGGCGCGCCGATGCGCACCGTGCCGCTCACATCCGAATCCTGGTGCGAGACCCCTTCAAGCCCGTCCATAATGTTGCTTTCGGCCTGCTCAAGCGCCGTAATCAGCTTGCGGCCGGCCGCCGTCAGCTCACAGCCATTGGTGCGGCGCACCAGCAATTTGCTGCCCACATCGGCCTCAAGCGCAGAGACGCGGCGGCTCAAGGTGGCTTGATTGACGCCAACGGTGCGCGAAGCCGCCAAAAACTGACCGTGCCGCCCCACAGCAAGAAACAAACGCGCGTCATCCCAATTCATATCTTATTTCACTTTTTGCAATTCAGTTCTTCATTGATGCGCATTTAGTTTCATTTTTTGAAGTCTTAAAGTCAATGCAAATTCAAAAAGGAGTTTGCAGGATGACCGAAATCGGACATTTCATTTCCAATCAACAAGTGGCTGGCACATCGGGCCAGACCAAAGACGTGTTCAACCCCTCCACTGGTGAGGTGAGCGCCAAGGTGGCCTTGGCCAGCACAAAGGAAGTTGACCAAGCCGTTGCCGCGGCAAATCAGGCGTGGCCCGCCTGGTCCAAAACCCCGGCGCTCCGCCGGGTGCGGATTTTGGACAAGTTCAAAACCATCCTTTGGGACCGGTTGGATGAATTGGCCCGCGCCGTGTCACAAGAACATGGTAAAACCTTTGATGACGCGCAGGGAGAAGTGACCCGCGGGCTGGAAGTGGTCGAATTCGCCACCGGCATGCCGCATCTGCTTAAGGGCGAATTCTCTGAAAATGTGGGCACGGGCGTGGATAGTCATATGGTGCGCCAGTCATTGGGCGTTGTGGCGGGCATTACCCCCTTTAACTTCCCGGCCATGGTGCCCATGTGGATGTTCCCTGTGGCGCTAGCCACTGGCAATTGCTTTATCCTTAAGCCCAGCGAACGCGACCCCTCCGCCCCGATGTTGATCGCCGAATGGCTGAAAGAAGCCGGCTTGCCCGATGGCGTGTTTAACGTTGTAAATGGCGACAAGGTGGCCGTGGACGCTTTGTTGGAGCATGAGGATGTGAAAGCCATCAGCTTTGTCGGTTCCACGCCGATCGCGCAATATATCCATCAAAAAGGCACCGCCAATGGCAAACGCGTGCAGGCGCTGGGTGGCGCGAAAAACCATATGGTGATCATGCCCGATGCTGACCTGGACATGGCCGCCAACGCGCTGATGGGTGCGGCTTATGGCTCGGCAGGTGAACGTTGCATGGCGATTTCTGTTGCGGTGCCGGTCACTGACGCGGTGGCCGATGCTTTGGTGGAAAAACTGGTGCCCAAGATTGAAGCCCTGAAAATCGGCCCTTCGCTCGAGCAGGGCATGGAAATGGGGCCTCTGGTCACCGGTGAGCATTTGGCCAAAGTCACCTCCTATATAGATCAGGGCGTAGAAGAAGGCGCCAAACTGGTGGTAGATGGCCGCAATGTCAAAAAGCCACAAGGGCATGAAGATGGCTTCTTTATCGGCGGCTCATTGTTCGACCATGCCGAGCCAGACATGACCATCGCAAAAGAGGAAATTTTTGGCCCGGTCCTCACCATGATCCGCCGCAACTCCTATCAAGAGGCTGTAGAGCTGATCCATGGCCACCAATATGCCAATGGCGTCTCCATCTTCACTCGCGATGGCGATGTGGCCCGCACCTTTAACGAAGATATTGAAGTGGGCATGGTGGGCATCAATGTGCCAATCCCCGTGCCGATGGCCTTTTATAGCTTTGGCGGCTGGAAAGCCTCGCTGTTCGGCGACCATCACATGCATGGCATGGAAGGCGTACGCTTCTATACCCGCATGAAAACCACCACGAGCCGTTGGCCCACCGGCGTGCGGCAGGATGCACAATTCTCCATGCCAACCTTGGGATAGCTTCAATACCGCCTTGGCGCCCCCTTCTCCCAACCTTACTTTGGGGGTGCCAAGGTTATCAAAACACACAACGATCTGGTGAAATCAGGGGCGTGTCAGTTTGCACTAAGCCACACGCTGAAGCGCGCTCGAGAGAACCGAAACCAACTCGTCCAAATGGCTTTGCTCCAGGATCAAGGGTGGCGATAGAGCGATAATGTCGCCGGTCACCCGGATAAGCAGGCCTCGCTCAAAGCAATCTACAAACACCTCATAGGCGCGTTTGCCCGGGCCGTCTTCCCGCGATGCCAATTCGATCCCAGCCACCAGTCCGATGGTGCGAATATCCACAATATGCGGCAAATCTTTCAGCCCATGAATGGCGTCTCGCCAGGCCGCAGCCATTTCGGCGCCACGGGTCAAAAGGCCTTCATCATGATAAATATCCAAGGTGGCAATTCCCGCCGCAGCCGCTGCAGGATGACCGGAATAGGTATAGCCATGAAACAGCTCAATCATGTTTTCAGGGCCATCCATCAGCGCATCATGCACCTGACGGCTGGCGAAAACCGCCCCCATGGGAATAACGCCATTGGTCAATCCCTTGGCCGTGGTGATGATGTCCGGAGTCACGCCAAAATAATCGGCCGCAAACGGGGTGCCCAACCGGCCAAAGCCTGTGATCACCTCATCAAAAATCAGCAAAATACCGTGCTTGTCACAAATCTCGCGCAAGCGCTGCAAGTAGCCTTTGGGCGGGATCAGCACCCCAGTCGACCCGGCGACGGGCTCCACAATAACCGCAGCAATCGATTCTGCCCCATGTAACGCCACCACGCGTTCCAGGTCATCCGCCCGTTCCACCCCATGAGCTGGCTCACAGGGTGAAAAAGCATTGCGCTCTAAATCATGCGTGTCGCGAATATGGTCCACGCCAGGCAGATGGGTGGGGAATGTACGCCGATTATTGACAATACCGCCCACCGAAATGCCGCCAAAGCCCACGCCATGATAGCCGCGCTCACGACCAATCAACCGTGTCCGGGTTCCCTCACCCCGCGCGCGATGATAGGCCAATGCCATCTTCAGCGCCGTATCAACCGATTCAGATCCGGAGTTGGTAAAGAAGATGCGATCAAGCCCCGCCGGTGCGATCGCGGCCAACCGTTCCGCAAACTCAAATGCAACCGGGTGTCCCATCTGGAACGATGGCGCATAGTCCATCGTGGTCAACTGCCGCTCTACAGCACTGGCAATGGCTTGCCGCCCATGCCCTGCATTCACACACCACAGCCCCGCTGTGCCATCGAGCACCCGACGTCCATCGGTGGTGGTGTAATACATCCCCTTGGCTTCCGCGAACATGCGCGGCGCGGCATTAAACTGCCGGTTTGCCGTAAAGGGCATCCAGTAATTATCCATTGAAGGCTGGTTGGAACGTTTTGCATCGGCCATGAACTCTCTCCCATTTTCATCCAATGGAGCTGTTTCGGGATGAATTGACAAGGCCTTTTCTATTGCGTCATAAGCTATTGATTTTACTAAATACATGATCCATTATTTTCGGAATATTCAACATCATAAACAGCAGGTCAGATTATGGATATCGATATCGGGCAAAGATTGCGCTTGGTGCGAACACAGGCCAAGCTGTCGCAACGCCAGCTCGCGGCAAAGACCGGCGTGACCAATTCCACAATCTCATTGATTGAAGCGGGTCAAACCAACCCTTCCGTGGGGGCACTCAAGCGCATTCTGGATGGCATCCCCATTGGCCTAAGCGATTTTTTTGCTCTGGATATGATCCCCGAGCCCAGCCCCTTTTACGCTGCGGAAGATTTGGTGGAAATCGGCAAGGGCAAAATTTCTTTTCGCCAGGTGGGGCAGGATATGGCGGGCGCGGCCCTGCAGATTTTAAAGGAGCGTTATGCCCCAGGTGCCGATACGGGGCGCGTGCCGCTTGTGCATGATGGTGAAGAAGGCGGCGTCGTTATTTCGGGGCGGTTGGAAGTCACTGTCGATGATGAACGGCGGGTGCTTGGCCCGGGCGATGCCTATCGTTTCTCCAGCAGACGCCCTCATCGCTTCCGCGCCATTGGCCATGAGCCGTGTGAAGTGATCAGCGCCTGCACACCACCCTCCTTTTAGCCAGGTGCGGGAGCGTAGCTCAGTCTTTTTCGAAATCACCAAACAGGTCTTGTAGCTCTGTCAGCCGGTCCCTTGGCCCGAGCATGATTAAGGGGATTGCGATAATGTCGCGCGCCCGGATGCAGGCGTCATCCGTCACCAGAATAACCTTGACCCCGTTGCGGGCGGCCTCTTGGGCCAAAGGCCGCGCTTTGGAGACAAAGCGGCGCACATCCATAAGCACAAGGCAGCGATTGACGCCTTGCCGGTCCAGAAATTCGCCGTAAATGCCGTTCAACTCTTCATCAGATCTCACGCCCCGCCGGACATGGGAAATCTGGTCGGCAAAATATTGTGCCATCACTGTCCGGGGAAGACGGTGTTCCAAAATTATGCGCTGTTCCCGCATATGAATGTGGGCGACAATGTGGGCGATATGCACTCGATGTCGCGCATGCTGACAAGGCTGTGCGCACACGGGCGATCATTTTAATGGTGGCACGATCACTGCCACGTTGCGAGCCGAACAATGCTCACTGGCCGATGGTGACACCAACCCGGCCGAGCTTGATGTTTCTATTGATCAGATCGTTTTCCTTGGTTCCGCCTTCGAACTCATTGGCAGAACTAAAGGCGATGGCGGCACCGGCACGGACTCCCGCAAAATCAGCCGCAAGGACTGGCCCGTCGCGGCGCGATTGGCATTGGCCGCAATAGCACAGTGGGCAACAATAATTCCGGTGATATATTTCTGGCCTTCTCCACCGCCAATGCATTGGGCCCTCCTCATACCGAACCGGTTGAACTGAAGCACACTTTGTTCAACGATCATTATTGTTATGCGCTCTATGTAGCGCCGCTAGCGCTGATACAGCAGTAGGGCCAATGATCAATTTGCCAATATTCACGATACGAACGGCGCCCGGAAGGACACTAAGCGATAGATCGGCAGGTCAACCGCCAACGCTTTATTAAATTAGAGGTCTAAATTGTAGGTGAGCCGCTCATGAAACTTGCTGGCAGCGAAGGAGAGATGGCGTTTGCGCTCAATGACGACATTTATATAGCCGGAGCCGACATCGTTTTCATGTAGTTTCAGCACCTTATATCCCGCTGGGACAGCGCCTGGTTGATTAGGTTTTGGTAAAATGGCTAACCCGATCAACGCGATCGGTGTTTGTTGAAGATATTGGGTTTGATCGGAGCAAGACAAATAGGGCGGAAGTTCGATTTCGCGACGTTCGCACGCTCCTTCAAACTTTGCCATCAGCTCGGTTTGCAAGGGCGGCGTAATCAGGTTCAACCCCTCTAAATGGTGCAGTCGCACCGTACGATCTTGCCCGAGTTTGACGCCATTCGGGACCATAAGACACAGATCGACTTGCTTCGAGAAATTGATCTTGATATGGCGGCTTAGTTGCGGCTGATAAAAGAGGGCGAAGTCAATGTTGCCGCTTACAAGCTGCTCCTCAAGATCCGATTGCGACACAAGCTGGATTGTGAGCTCGACTTGCGGAAACTCCTGTTTAAAAGCGGTAACAAGCGGCGCCAAAAAACCTGTGTGAATGTCTGCGCTGATGCCGACGGCCACCTTGCCGGTGTGCAGCCCCTTCACCGCTTCGATCTGAGAGTTCATCCGGTCGTAGCTGATCAATTGCTCCAAGGCAAAACGATAGAACAACTCCCCCTCAACAGAGAGCGCCACACCGCGGGACAAACGGTCGAACACCGATATGCCAAGATCTAGTTCAAGCGCTTGAATGTTGCGATTGAGTGCGGAAGGCGAAATGGCGAGCGTTTCCGCGGCGCCCCGAATGGAGCCCGCCTCAACGATTGCTTTTACATATTTAAACGTTTGCAAGTGCCGCATCGCACTGTTTCAGCACACTGGTGCAAAAAACGCAACAATAAGCACACTTCTTTGCGGCAGACAGCACCACTCAATGTTTGTAACCATTTCGACATGTCCAAAATGCTGATCAGTGATGGACTCGAATGAACGCGAAAAGCGCAGGGCTTTCGCGAAAACATTGAGAGAGAAACGATGAAAAAGCTGCTTCTAGCAACCGCAATGTGCGCCGCCGCCACAACATCAGCATTCGCGGAAATCAAGGTGGGGATTTTGCACTCATTGTCAGGGACAATGGCCATTTCTGAAACGACATTGAAAGACACCATGCTGATGCTCATTGAGCAACAGAATGAAAAGGGTGGCCTATTGGGTCAAGAAATCGTGCCCGTGGTGGTCGATCCAGCATCGGACTGGCCCCTTTTCGCCGAAAAGGCACGCGAACTGCTCACCGTTCATGACGTTGATGTGATTTTTGGGAACTGGACGTCTGTGTCGCGCAAATCTGTGCTGCCGGTTATTGAAGAGTTGAACGGCTTGCTGTTCTACCCGGTTCAATATGAAGGGGAAGAATCGTCAAAGAACGTATTTTACACCGGTGCTGCGCCAAACCAACAAGCCATTCCCGCGACCGACTATTTCCTTGAGGAATTGGGTGTCGAGAAATTCGCGCTGTTGGGGACCGACTATGTTTATCCGCGTACAACTAACAAAATTCTTGCCCAATATCTTGCAGACAAAGGCATCCCGGAAAGCGACATTTTTGTAAACTACACACCGTTCGGTCATTCCGACTGGTCGAAAATTGTTGCTGACGTGGTCGCACTTGGCGCTGACGGCAAAAAGGTTGGTGTGATCTCAACCATCAATGGCGATGCAAATATCGGTTTTTATAAAGAACTTGCCGCCGCTGGCGTTTCGGCTGATGACATTCCTGTTGTGGCCTTCTCAGTCGGCGAGGAAGAGCTTACCGGTTTGGACACCACCAACCTAGTTGGCCACCTTGCCGCCTGGAACTATTTCCAGTCTGCCGATAGCGAGGCCAATGCCAGCTTTATCGAAACCTGGAAAGCGCGCATGGGCGAAGAGCGGGTGACGAACGATCCCATGGAAGCGCACTATATCGGGTTTAACATGTGGGTGAACGCCGTCGAAGAAGCGGGCACAACCGATGTCGATGCTGTGCGTGAGGCCATGTATGGGCAACAGTTCGAAAACCTGACGGGCGGCACAGCAGAAATGCTGGTGAACCACCACCTGACCAAACCTGTGTTGATTGGTGAAATCCAAGAAGATGGCCAGTTCGATATCATTAGTCAAACTGAAGAAGTGCCGGGTGATGCCTGGACGGATTATCTGCCAGAATCTGCCGTTTTGAAATCAGATTGGAAAGAGCTTGGCTGCGGCATGTACAACACCGAAACCGAAAGCTGTGTTCAGATCAAATCCAACTACTAATCCCACATTTTAACTGATGAAAGGGCGGGTTCTCTGCCCTTTCATTTGCTTGGAGACCAATGTGATTTCTCGACTTTTCTTTTTGCTGGCATGCCTTGTGATCGCACTGCCCACCCAAGCACAGGAGGGTGCCGCGCCGTCCCTGAAATCCATTATCGCTCAAAACGCTCCCGACATTATCAAAGGCTCTGTGCGCACCGCGCCCCCGATTATTGAAGCGCTGGTGGATCTTGATGAACCCGAAGCCCTTCGCTTCCTTTCACTTTGGCAGGAAAAATCCCTTTGGTATCGCAAAGCAGACGATCAGATTTTTATCGCGGAAGAACGCGAAGATCGCACCTACGAACTGTTTGATATCGCCACCTTGGCCCCTGTCGAGACGCTGCCCAAAAAGCAGATCAAACAAATCAAACCAAATTCGGGATTGCGCGCGCTTATCGATGAAGCCTTGGTGATCTCCAGGCTGAAAAATGACGACATTGCTGTTCGACAGGAAGCCGTTTCCAGTCTTTCCCGCTTGGCCAATGAACAGCATTTGGCACCTTTGCGCGCTGCCATTGAGGTTGAACCAAACCAAGATTTAAAGGCGGAGATGGAACGGCTGGAACGGTTTATGACGATTCAGTTTGGCACCAGTTCCGAGGAACGTGTAGAAGCGATTCAAAAAGCGTCAGAAGACCTATCCATTGAAACCCGCGCCAACCTCAATCGTATTATCAGCTCTAATATTGCATTGAGAGAGAGTGTCGGTGATGACGCCAATATTGCCCGGCAAGTCATGCCGGGAGAAGAAGATTTCAGCATTGAAGATGCTTATCAGCTTTTGATCAATAATGATCTTGCCGAACCTATTCCCACCGCCAGCGAACGGACGCAGATCCTCATCGATAATATCGGGGAGGGGAAAGTTGGCCAGTTCACAATACACAATCTCGACACCCAAAAAAACCGCGATGCGGCTTATCTGGCGCTGGTCGCGGAAGGAAAAGCCCCCTTTTGGTCGCCAGGCCTGAGCGCCGATATATTGGTTGAACAATTCGAGTTCGTCGAGGTCTATGATGAAGCGAATGCTCAGGTGACCGCAGCTGCGGAAGCCGCGCTTAAAGAAATCGAAACCCGTGTCGCGATGTCCGAATTCATGGATGTTTTGCTGGATGCGATTTCACTGGCTTCCATTTACTTTTTGGCCGCCATTGGTTTGGCCATCACATTTGGGGTGATGCGTGTCATCAATATGGCCCACGGCGAGTTCATTATGATGGGCGCATATACCGGTTTTGTGGTGCAGCAATTCATCACAAATTACACCCTATCGATCATCATCGCCATTCCCTTGGCCTTTGCCGTCACTTTCCTTGCCGGTGTGGCCCTGGAGCGGTTGGTCATAAGACATCTTTATCACCGCCCCTTGGAAACATTGCTGGCGACATTTGGTATTTCCATTGCGCTGCAACAGCTGGCGAAGAATATTTTTGGTACGCAGGCTCGGCCGCTCACAGCACCCGAATGGCTGGATGGCGCTTTGGTTATCAATGATGTGATCTCCATTTCCTGGATCAGGATTGCGATCTTTGGATTGAGTATTTTGTTCTTTGTGGTGCTTTTGTTCGTGCTCAACAAAACCAGATTTGGTCTGGAAACACGCGCGGTGACCCAAAACCGTCAAATGGCGGCGAGCATGGGCATCAATCCCAATTTCATCAATATGCTGACCTTTGGCCTCGGCTCGGGCATTGCGGGCATCGCCGGGGTGGCCATTGGCCTTTATGCCAAGGTGACGTCTGAAATGGGCAGCGATTATATCGTGCAAAGCTTCATGACCGTCGTTGTGGGTGGTGTGGGCAATATATTTGGCACGCTGGCGGGCGCCGTGATGATCGGCTTTTTGCAAAAAGGCATCGAATGGTTCAATCCGGCAAACACGCTGGCTGCCCAAACCTACATGATCATCTTCATCATCATTTTCATTCAATTCCGACCTCGCGGCATTATCGCCCTTAAAGGTCGCGCAGCGGGAGATTGATCATGCAAGGTCCTTTAACCCAATTCCTGATGAAAAACCCGAGCGTCTTGATTTTCCTCGGCTTGCTCTCCGCCTTCACCATGTTCGCCGCCATTGGCAGCGAGGCGTTCGGCATCGGCTTCATTTCAACATCGATGATCAAAACACTGGGCAAGACCTTGTGCTTTTGCCTGATCGCCATCGCCATGGACCTTGTGTGGGGCTATTGCGGCATTTTGAGCTTGGGGCATTTCGCGTTCTTCGGGCTTGGCGGCTATATGATCGGCATGTGGCTGATGTATGAGCGCACGCGCCTTATCGTGGAAAATTCCATGGCTAATGCCGCCTTGCCGCCCACACCCGAAGAGATTCAAGAGGCCATCGGCACGCAGATTTTTGGCGTGGTGGGCGGCGCCGAGATTCCGGTAATTTGGTCCTTCGCCCATTCCTTGCCGATCCAGCTTGCATTCGTCGTGCTGGTGCCCGGTTTGCTGGCCTTGATCTTTGGTTGGCTGGCGTTCCGCAGTCGCGTGACCGGCGTTTATTTGTCGATCCTGACCCAAGCCATGACATTGGCCCTGGCGCTTTATCTGTTCCAAAATGATAGCGGCCTGCGCGGCAATAATGGTCTTTCCGGTTTGCAGAATATTCCAGGGTTGGATCATGTGCCCCAATCGCACATCTCCCTCTATTTCCTGTTGGCCTCCGCATTTGCATTGGGCCTTGGCTTTGTCATTGCCAAACTGATCGTCGAGAACAAGATGGGCAATGTCATCATGGGCATTCGGGACAATGAGGCGCGGGTGCGGTTTCTCGGATATCACGTGGAAACCTACAAGCTGTTCATCTTTACGCTCACGGCCATTATGGCCGCCATCGCCGGGGCGATTTACTATCCGCAGGCGGGCATCATCAACCCGGCGGAAATCGCGCCGATTGCCTCGATCTATCTCGCGGTTTGGGTGGCGATTGGCGGGCGTGGCCGCATCTACGGGGCGGTGATTGGTGCGGCGCTTGTCTCCATGCTGTCAAGCCTGTTCACCGGCGGGCAAATTCCGAATATCGAATGGGGACCGATCAATATTGTCTGGGTGGACTGGTGGCTTGTGCTGCTGGGGGTGAGTTTTGTTGCCGTCACACTTTATGCGCCCAAGGGCATTGGCGGCCTGTTCGACATAATCAAGTTGGAGCGGAACAAATGAATGAAGCTCTTTTGGAAGTCCGCGACATCTCCGTGTCCTTCGATGGATTCAAAGCGATCAATGCGCTTTCCTTCAGCATTGCTGAAGGCGAGTTGCGGGCCATCATTGGCCCAAATGGCGCCGGCAAAACCACCTTTATGGATATTGTGACCGGCAAAACCAAACCTGATGCCGGTGAGGTGATTTGGGGCGAGAAAAATGTTTCGCTGCTCAAACGTCAGGAAAGCCAGATTGCACGTCTGGGTGTGGGCCGCAAATTCCAAAAGCCGACTGTTTTTGAAGAGCAGACGGTCTATGAGAATCTGCTGATGGCGCTCGACAATGACCGCAGCCCGTTCGCAGTTTTGTTCTATCGCCATAATGAAAATGACAATCAGCGGATTGCAGCATTGGCTGAAGAGATCGGGCTCCAGGATCATTTGGAGAAACGCTCAGGCGATTTAAGCCACGGGCAAAAACAGTGGCTGGAGATCGGCATGCTGCTGGCGCAAGAACCACGGCTGTTGCTGGTGGATGAACCCGCTGCGGGCATGACCCTGGAGGAGCGGCAAAAGACGGTGGATCTGCTCCGCCGGGCGGCGCAAACCCGCGCGGTGGTTGTTGTGGAGCACGATATGGATTTTGTCCGCAATCTCGACTGTCGCGTAACGGTTTTGCACGAAGGGTCTGTTCTGGCCGAAGGCTCACTGGACCATGTGACCGAAAATCAAGACGTCATTGGCGTATATCTGGGGCGCTAAAAATGCTGGAGCTAAAAAACATCACTTTGCACTATGGCCAAAGCCAGATTTTGCACGGCGTCAATATGGTCGCCGAAAAGGGAAAAATCACTTGTTTGTTGGGCGTCAATGGCGTTGGTAAAACGAGCCTTTTGAAAGCGATAGCTGGTGTTCATAACCATTCAGGCGGTCAATATCTGCTGGATGGTGCGGAGAAAAAGGCGGCCTCGGCCCACCATTTGGCGAAGGCTGGCGTCGGCTATGTCCCACAGGGCCGCGACATTTTTCCGCTGATGACGGTGCGTGAAAATATGGAGATCGGGTTTGCCTGTCTCGATAAAAGTGAACGCACCTTGCCCGAGGAAATGTTTGAGCTGTTTCCCGTGCTTAAAGAGATGCAGAACCGGCGCGGGGGCGACTTGTCTGGCGGACAGCAGCAGCAATTGGCCATCGCGCGGGCGCTGATTACCAAGCCAAAACTTTTATTGCTCGATGAGCCCACGGAGGGCATCCAGCCCAACATTATCCAGCAGATTGGCCGTGTGATCTCGTTTCTCAACGATCAAGGGCAAATGGCGATTTTGCTTGTGGAACAATATTTCGAATTTGCCTACCAGCTTGCTGATCACATCTATTCCATGCGCCGAGGCGAAATCATTTTGGACGGCAAAAAATCTGAGCTGAAGAAAGCTGCCGTTTTAGAAACGCTGAAAGTGTGAAGTGATGCTGGATCGAGCGCATCGAACCATTCCCATACAGCGCGCCAAAGGGCGCGTGCGGGTAGGATTTACGCACAAATCAAGCACCACGCGGCTGGAGAACTTGCATCAGTCTGGCTGCCTGAAAGCACTTTTGCCAAAAGTATACAACAGCTCACCGGAAATTGTTCTGGTGAACACAGCTGGCGGTATTACAGGTGGCGATCAGCTCGACATTTCGTGCTCGATCGGTCCGCGAGCTGAGGCGCTCGCCACAACTCAAACAGCCGAACGTCTTTATCGATCTATTGGCGACAAGGCACATCTCAATGTCCACTTGAAGATAGATCATAATGCCCGGTTTTGCTGGTTGCCGCAGGAAACAATTGTATTTGATGGCGCCCGCTTAAGCCGCCGCATGAATGTTGAGGTTGCGCCCTCTGGCAGCGCCCTTTTGCTCGAAAGCTTTATGTTGGGTCGCAAAGCGATGGGCGAAACCGTTCGGCAGTGCGATTTGTCTGATCAATGGCGCGTATATTTGGGAGACAAGCTTGTTTTCGCTGAGGCCATGAAAATCCGGGACGTCGACCGACTTTGCAAGGGTGCCGCGCTCATGCACCATCTGGCCTTTGCGACATTTGCATTGGTTGAGAAAGACGCGCAACACAAACTGAACGGGCTTAATTCACTCTTAGCGGGACTAGATATCCGCGCCGCCGCAAGCGCGTGGGATGATGTGCTGATCGCGCGTTTTGTTGCCCCCGATGCGTTCACGTTGCGGCGAGCACTCACTGCCGTTTTGGAGCAATTCAACAACCAACCCCTTCCCCGCGTATGGCAACTTTGAGGTTTAACCATGAAACTTACACCCCGAGAAAAAGATAAGCTGTTGGTCAGCTTGGCCGCCATGGTCGCGCGAAACCGGCTTGAACGTGGCGTGAAGCTTAACCATCCGGAAGCCATTGCGTTGATCACCGATTTTGTCGTGGAGGGCGCGCGCGATGGCAAATCAGTGGCCCAGCTCATGGAAGAAGGCGGACAGGTTATCTCATCTGATCAATGCATGGACGGCATCGCCGATATGATCCACGAAGTTCAGGTGGAGGCGACTTTTCCGGACGGCACCAAACTTGTGACTGTCCACCACCCCATTCGATAGCGCTGCGGAGACAAACATGAAACCAGGTGAAGTATTAACAGGTCCCAGCCCGATCACGCTTAACGCGGGGGTCGAGTCCACAACACTCCGAGTGGCCAATTCTGGAGATCGCCCGATCCAAGTCGGATCCCATTATCATTTTGCGGAGGCAAACCCATTCCTTATTTTTGATCGCGACACCGCCTATGGCATGCGCCTGGATATTGCGCCAGGGACGGCCGTTCGGTTCGAGCCGGGCCAAGAACGCGATGTGCAATTGATCCCGATTTCAGGCAACCGCAGAGCATTTGGCTTCAATCAAAAAGTCATGGGAGACCTCTAATGGCGCGCGATATTGCACGAAACACCTATGCCGACATGTTTGGTCCGACAACGGGCGACAAGGTTCGTTTGGCCGACACAGAGCTGTTTATCGAAGTCGAAAGAGACCTCACAACCTATGGGGAGGAGGTGAAGTTCGGCGGCGGCAAAGTGATCCGCGACGGCATGGGGCAATCCCAAGTGACCAATGCTCAGGGGGCGATGGATACGGTGGTCACCAATGCATTGATTGTGGATGTCACTGGTATCTACAAGGCCGATGTGGGTCTTAAAGCGGAGCGTATTGTCAAGATCGGCAAGGCGGGCAACCCGGACACGCAGCCCAATGTTGATATCATCATCGGTCCGGGCACCGAGATTATTGCCGCCGAGGGCAAAATTCTGACGGCAGGCGGTTTTGACAGCCACATTCACTATATCTGCCCGCAGCAAATTGACGATGCGCTTCATTCAGGGGTGACCACGATGCTTGGCGGTGGCACCGGCCCTGCCCACGGTACGTTGGCCACCACCTGTACGCCGGGCCCCTGGCATATTGGCCGCATGTTGCAATCAGCAGACAGTTTACCGATGAACCTTGCCTTTGCAGGGAAGGGGAATGCGGCGCTGCCACACGCATTGGAAGAACAGGTGCTGGGTGGTGCCTGTGCCCTTAAATTGCATGAAGATTGGGGAACGACACCTGCGGCCATCGATTGCTGTTTGTCGGTTGCGGATGCGTTTGATGTGCAGGTCATGATCCATACCGATACGCTGAACGAAAGCGGTTTCGTCGAGCATACGGTTGGTGCGCTCAAAGGCCGGACCATTCATGCCTTTCACACAGAAGGCGCGGGCGGTGGACATGCGCCGGACATCATCAAAATTTGCGGCGAGCAAAATGTATTGCCAAGCTCCACCAACCCGACCCGTCCCTACACCGTCAATACACTTGAAGAACATCTCGATATGCTGATGGTTTGCCATCATTTGGATAAGAGCATTCCAGAGGATGTCGCTTTTGCTGAAAGTCGCATTCGCAAAGAGACCATCGCCGCAGAAGATATTTTGCACGATATGGGTGCCTTCTCCATCATCGCATCAGACAGCCAGGCCATGGGCCGGGTGGGTGAAGTTTTAATTCGCACCTGGCAAACGGCCCACAAAATGAAGGTGCAGCGTGGTCCGTTGAAAGAGGAGACGGGGGACAATGATAATGTTCGCGTAAAGCGTTATATTGCCAAATACACAATCAACCCTGCCATTGCGCATGGGATTTCAAAAGAAATCGGCTCTATTGAAGAAGGCAAACGGGCCGACTTGGTTTTGTGGGACCCGGCCTTTTTTGGGGTAAAGCCCGAGATGATTGTGATGGGCGGCAGCATTGTTGTGGCGCAGATGGGCGACCCAAATGCGTCGATTCCCACGCCGCAGCCCGTCTATTCGCGGCCAATGTTCGGCGCACTGAACGGCGCGGTTCAGCACACGTCCGTGTCCTTCGTTTCCGCCGCAGCCTACGATGCGGATATTGCCAAAACTCTGGGTTTGCAAAAGCAAACGATAGCGGTCGAAAACACGCGTCAAATTGGCAAGTCTGATCTGGTGATGAACAATTACTGCCCAGAGATTGAAGTGAATCCAGAGACCTATGAAGTGCGCGCTGATGGCGAACTTCTCACTTGTGAGCCAGCTGAAGAGCTGCCGATGGCACAAAGGTATTTTCTGTTCTAATGTTACGCGCTTTAAAAATCGAACGCCGTCAGGCGGACCCAATCGACACGGTAACCCTTTCATTCGACGACCGCTTTCGCCGCCGGATCAAATTGAGCGGTGACGCTGGCACCGCCTTCCTGTTGGATCTCGACAAAACCACCGAGCTTCATGAAGGTGATGATCTGGTTTTGGAGGATAATTCGCATATCCGTGTGCGTGCAGCTCATGAGTCTCTGGTCCGCGTTCAAGGCTCAAACACACATCACCTATTGCGCTTAACCTGGCATATAGGGAACAGGCATTTGCCTTGCGAGGTCCATGAGGATCATCTTGTGATTAGGGCTGATCATGTGATCGAGCACATGCTGGCCCATCTCAATGCCTCTTTGGAAAAGTTTGAAGGGCCCTTCACGCCCGAAGGCGGCGCTTATGGCCAAGGCAGGACGCATTCTCATGAGCATTGACCTTCACCGCCTGTTTGCCTGGTTTTCCCCGTCCTTTCCGATCGGCGCGTTCAGTTACAGCCATGGTTTGGAACACGCCATCGAGACTGGCGACGTGACCAATGGTGACGAACTTGAAGCTTGGCTGCTAACGATTCTGGTCGATGGCAGTGGCCGAAACGATGCGATCTTAGTGGCGCATAGCTACCGCGCGCAGGGCGAAGCGCTGCAGGAACTATCGGACCTTAGCTTGGCCATTTGTGCGGGTCATGAGCGGCAGTTTGAGAGCGTGCAACAGGGGTATGCTTTCGCGAAAACGGCTGGCGAAATATCGAACTTCCGTTTTACGCCGGGTCCCCTGCCCATTGTTGTTGGACAGGTTGCAGCCAAACATGAAATCGATCTGCGTGATGTGATCGCGCTCTATCTGCACAGCTTTGTGTCTAACCTTATCTCGACAGCAATTAGGTTGATGCCGGTGGGGCAGACGCAGGGTCAACATATTCTGCATGCCTTGTTCGAGAAAATTGATGTTGTGTCGGAGAATGCCCTGCACGCAACTTTGGACGACCTTGGCAGCGCATGCTTTCTCGCTGACATCTCATCCATGGCGCATGAATTACAACAACCAAGGATATTCAGAACATGAGCGGACCTCTACGCGTCGGCATTGGCGGCCCCGTGGGTGCGGGAAAAACCACTTTGACTGAAAAACTTTGTCAGGCACTGGCAGACAAAGTGTCCATGGCGGTTGTCACAAACGATATATACACCACAGAAGATGCGGAACATTTGATGCGCAAACAAGTGTTGCCGCTGGACCGCATTCGGGGCGTCGAAACCGGCGGCTGCCCACATACAGCTATTCGCGAGGATGCATCAATAAATCTTGCGGCCATCGATGATCTTGTTGCCGCTCACCCGGATCTGGAACTTGTGCTGATTGAAAGTGGCGGCGACAATCTTGCTGCAACATTCAGCCCCGAACTCGCTGATCTCACCATTTATATGATCGATGTAGCAATGGGCGAGGAAATACCGCGCAAACGGGGGCTGGGCCTCACCCGTTCAGATATTCTGATTATCAACAAAACCTCACTTGCCCCCCATGTCGACGTGTCGATCGACATCATGGAACGCGATACAAAGGACGTCAGAAATGGCAAACCCTATGTGTTCGCTGATCTGAAGTCTGGGCTTGGTATATCAGAGGTGGTGGAGATCTTGTCCGAGCTTGGTGGATTGTCCAGCAGCTAAATTTTCGGCCAGCGCAAGATGGCCAAGGCACGCAGATTGCTGGCGCGCCTTGGCCATCAGATGCTCAGTCTGTCGTTTTAGCGACCGACAAATGAGGCGTGCTAACGTTTCGCCGCTTGAAGCGCCGCGCGCATATCTTTGATGCCTTCGCCGATTTTATCGCCATAGCGCAGCAAGCTACCGCCCAGCAGATAAACCACATCGTCGCCATACATATTGAGCATATCGCCTGCCCGGTCTTTCGACATGCCACCGCCTGGGCTCGGGAAAATCGGTTTACCGATTCCATTGGCAGCACGGCAGGCGTCAGCGATAGACGTGCATTCCTCTACTGAGAAGCCGAAGCGGCCACCGACATTTGGAAACACCGAAATGTCTGACCCGGCCAAGCGCTGCAACAAGCCAAACATAATGGCGTGGGTGAACCCCGTGTCTTTAGACAGCACATATGGCCCCAAGAAACTCGGATGGGTCATGATTGGCAAATCAAACGCCGCATCGCGGGCGAAGTGATTGACGATATCAAAGCCCAACAGCCCCGGCATCAGCAAAATGCCACCTGCTCCGGCCTGCTTGGCGAATTGTGCATCTTGGATCAGGTGCGCAAAATGGCCGCCAATATTTGGCAAATAGAGACAGCTTTGCCCGGTTTCTTTATTCGCGCGGTCCACCGCTTTGGAGATCTTTTCCACTCGTTCTTTGAACGGTGCGGCTGGTTGGTTTACGAGGCCATGATCTTCTTTGACGATATTGGCCCCAGCCACTGCGCAGAGATAGGCGATTTCCGCCAGTTCATCTGCGCTCGAGCCTTGCGGCTTCAACACCGGCGAGATCAAGCCACCCTTTGGCGTGGTAGAACGTTTACGCACACCTTTGATGCCGAACCGGGCACCGGGGAATTGCTTAGAAAGGCTCGGCCCCAGATCAATATTGGTGACCTGCAATCCCTTTTGGATGGAGGAGTTACCAAACACCACATTGAACAGTTGGGTTAGCTCAGTGCCAACACTCTCTGGGCTGTACGACAGCACAGCTTCAAACTGCCCCTCGCTGGTTTGGCCACAGCTTTCCACCTTGCCCAAAATCTCATCTTCGATAAAACCTTGCGGCACCACATCGCGCGGAATCTCAACGGTTTGTTCCAACGCGATATTGTGCGCCCGCTCCAAAGCTTCATCATTGCTTTGGGCATCAATCTGATAGGTAACGCGCATCCGATCCATGGTTTAAAGCGCCTCCGCTTTTGCGCTTGAGTGCACGGCATCAACTCGCACCGCATCCAAATCGTCCGCATCAATATTGGTTTCGATGTTCATCAGGCCCTCAATGCCACGCACCAAGGCCAAAGCATCCAAGCCATAGTAACGCATCAAATAAGGGCGAGAACCGCCATGGGCATAAGTGTCTTGCAAGCCAAGGCGCACCAGCTTTTTCTCAATGCCTGCTTCAGCAATGGTTTCGGCCACCAGCGACCCGATGCCACCGTTGATCACATGGTTTTCCAAGGTGATCACGCCATGTTTGACCGACTGCAAATGGTCAAGCAACCGCTTGGAGTCGAACGGCTTCAGCGTGTGAAGGTGCAGGTGACGAATGGAAACGCCCGCCCCGGCCAACGCGGCTTTGGCGCGCAGGGCTTCTTCTGTGGTGATGCCTGCGGTCACCACCAACACATCATCCCCAGCAGAAAGCTCGCGCATTTCGCCAACCTTGATTGGCGTGTCGAACAAGCGGGGCACCGAACCACGCAATACGCGGCAATAAACCGGACCATCAATTGAGTCTGCCGCTTCGCAAAGGCTTTCAACCTCTGTCGCGTCGCCTGTTTCCAAAATCGACATGTTGGGCATGGCGCGCATAATGGCAATATCTTCAATCGCTTGGTGGGTCATGCCACCGGGTGTGGTGACACCTGGCAAAAAGCCCATAATCCGGACTTTGCGGCGCGGATAAGCGATGGAGGCCATCAATTGGTCATAGGGTCGACGATAGGTGAACACCCCAAAGGTGTGAATGAAGGGGCGATAGCCTGCAAGGCCTAAGCCACCAGCGAAACTCATCATGTTCTGCTCGGCCATGCCCATGGACATAAATTGCTCAGGGTGCCGATCGCGGAAACCGTCAATTTCGCAAGACGATGTCAAATCCGCTGACATGCAGATCACATCTTTATTGGCCAGTGCGTATTTTTCAAAAGCGCTCGCATAAGGGCGCGTTACCATTTCAACCATCTCAGTTTACTCCCTTAATGCGTGTCAAATTGAACGGGATCAATGCCCAGTTCTTTGGCGATAGATTGGTTCATCTCATCGCGTTCTTCTTCAGACTTAAAGCGCACATAGTGCAAACGCGGGAAGCGCCGTTGCAAAAATTCCATGCCTTTGGTTGGCGAAGAATGGGCAAGAATGATCAATGGCTGGCCGTCATGAGGCTCAGCTTTGGCCTGACGCATGGCGTCCAGATCATGAGCGTCAATTTCCACCACGGTGGCGCCGAAGGCCCGCATTTTTGTGGCGATGTCGCGCACTTCCATCACAGAAGACATGGCACCATCACATTGCTGATCGTTCACGTCCATTATGGCCCACACATTGTCAATGCCGTGGTGCGCACAGGCTTGAATGGCTTCCCATGTCTGGCCTTCTTGCACTTCACCGTCAGACATGAACACGCAAACTTCACCGCTGTCGCCGCGCATGCGCCGGCCATAGGCAAGGCCCGCGCCGGTGGAAAGGCCAATGCCCAATGTGCCGTTGTGCACCTCCATGCCGGGGGAGTGTTCCGCCCCGATCATTTCAACTGACGAGCCGTCTTTGTTGAACATTTCCAGCCCTTCTTCGGCCATGCGCCCCACTTCGATCAATGTGGCATAGGCCACCAAAGCATAGTGCGCTGGCGCGATGAACAGGCGATCATATTGCGGTTCAAACGGGCCGTTATAGCCCGCGCCGGTCACATAATCATCATTGCCGGGGGCGGGCACACCGCCGAATGGCGGCGGAATCATGGGCATGGTGGGTTCACCCAAATTCAAGGCTTCATTATATAGCCACGCCAGTTGCTCGGCAGCGGAACAAGCTTGGCTCAAATAGCCGCCATTGTTGCGCATGGAATGTTCAAAAACGCGACGGCGAATGCCCAACGCGACTTCTTCAGTGGTTTTTTTATTCTTCACCAGATTCCCCAATCAAAGTTGGCGTGAATACATCAATTATTACTAATGTCAGTATCACATAACATTTGATAAATAAAGATCGAAGCACCGCAAAATGGCTAAAAAATCACGCCCTTGCGCAGGATGAAGCACCCGAAGGGACGCATCTCGCCCACGCGCGCAACAGCGAAGCAATTTTTGGCCTGCTGGTAAAAGGTTTGACGTTCGAGCGAGCCCAATTTGGCGCCCTCTGGCTTGGCCTTTTCCAACAGCGTAAACACTTGGCTATGCACCTCGCCCAACTCGTCCGGCGCGCCATCAATTTCCATGCGCCACGCGGCAAAGTCATAAAATTCATCTAACGGAAAATGCAAAATCATTGCCTCGATGAGAGCTGGTGCATCCATGGCAGGCAGGTCAACCAACTCGCCAGAGACGGTTTCAAGGGCGGTTGACTGCGCCGGAAAGTTAGCATCAACAATAGCAATCTCATCGCCATGGCCCATTTGCATCATCAGGTAAACAAGGTGGGCGGACAGTTTAGAATCTATGCCTTTGAGCATTTTGGCCTCCAAAGAAAAATGGGGCGACCGACGGGTGCTGCCCGACAGATCGCCCCAGTCAAAGGGTTGCGTCTTTTTAAGGTAATGTCCTTAAATTATGGCAGTGGCATCCAGTCTGGCACCGCCACTGGCGCATGGGCGAACTGTGGCAGTTTTTCGCTCAGCTCTTCCATGTTTTTGATGTCCTTTTCCAACAGATCTTTTTGGGTGATCAAGGTTGGGGGCACCACAACGCTGGCGCCTGGATCTTCACCCGCCAACAACATGGCCAACGCCCGTACGGAAACTTCGCCCACAACCGCTGGGTTGGTTGCTGCGGTGGCTTTCCATGCGCTATTTGGCTCGCGCATTGCAGCGATGTCAGATGTTGAAACGTCAGCAGAATAGATGCTGACCTGATCGGTCATGCCTGCTTCATCAACAGCAATTTTTACACCTTTGGCGAATTCGTCATAGGGCGCAAACATCACAGTGATGTCTGGGTTTGCAGACAATACTGAACGGGCCTGGTTGGCGTTTGAGTTGGCGATTGGGTTGTCCAATGTGCCGAACTGCGCTTTTTCCTCAATGCCCGGATAGCGCTCTTTGAACTCTACCCAAGTTTCGTTACGACGATCCAATGGCGCGATGCCTGGCACATAGACATAGCCGGCTTTCCAGCTCTCGCCATTGTCAGCGATCGCTTGTTCCAAAGCCAAACGGGCCAAGTCGCGGTCAGACTGTTCGATCTGCGGTACGGCCGGGTTTTCAACATTCACGTCAAAAGCCACAACTTTGATGCCGGCATCCACAGCACGTTGCACGGCTGCCTGCATGGATTCAGTCAAGCCATGTTGAACAATAATGCCGTCCACGCCCAGGGCAATCGCCTGGTCGACCATGTCTGCCTGCAAGGCTGCATCCTGGCGGCTGTCGAGCACGCGCAGATCAACGCCCAAAGCCTCTGCTTGGCGCTCAACGCCAGACAAATAGGCTTGGAAAAAGTCGCCGGTTGACAAATAGCGCACCAAGGCGATCTTCACGTCACCTGGATTGTCGAACGGGGCAGGCATATCGGCTGCATGGGCCAGCCCTACGAAGCTAGATGCGGCAAGGGAAACCCCTGCAAGCATTTTAGCAAAAACGCGTCTTGTTAGTTTCATTTGTTTCCTCCGATTTAATCGACCGCTTTGTTGAACGCTCTAGGGTGGTCGGGCCTAGCGTCTATTTGAAAGGGCAAATGTGAACATAAGCGCGACAACCAGCACGCCGCCTTTCACAAAATCCTGGGTGTAGTAAGGGGCATTCATCATGGTGAGGCCTTGCAGCAAAATGCCAACAAAAAGCGCGCCCACGGCGGTGCCGAATGCGTTTGGCTTTGCGGCACCCAAAACGGCAAAGCCGATCAGCGCGGCCGCCACGGAATCGAGCAGCAAGTTGTTGCCTGAAGCAATGTCACCACGGCCCAAACGTGCTGCCAGCAAGATGCCGCCGACAGAGGCCAGCACGCCGGAAATCATATAGGCGATGATTTTGTATTTTTTCACTGGCACGCCCGCCAAGCTTGCCGCGCGTTGGTTTGACCCGATCGCATACATCACGCGGCCATAGCGGGTATATTCAAGAAACAGCCAGATGCCGATGGCAATAACGATCAAAAAGACCACAGAAACCGGGATCAAATTGTCGATAAAAAAGTCAAAGCGGTGACGGCCAAGCGCTAAAAACTCAGGGGAAAAACTGCCCGCAGCGGTTGATCCGTCCGGCAAACTCATGCCTGTCGCAATTGACCGGCCTTCGGTTGGAATGCGCTGCAAACCGATCAGCAAGAACATCATGCCCAAGGTGGCCAACAGGTCTGGCACCCGCATTTGCACAATCAAAAACCCGTTGATCAAGCCCACCAGGGCGCCCATCAGCAAGCAGGCAACCACCGCCACCAATGCACTTTGTTCCATCACCACCATCACATAGGCAGAAAGCATCAAGGCCGAGGTGGCGACTGCGCCGATAGAAAGGTCAAAACCGTCCACAACCAAAGTGGCGGTCACACCCAAAGCCAAAATGCCGGTGATGGCCACTGATTGGAAGATAAACACCGCGCTATAGGGACTGGCAAAACCATCTGCCGCGACGCTGAAATAGACCACGAGGCCAACCAGCAAGGCCACAAAGCCATAGCGGATGGCATAATCTGTCAGTGACATGGATTTTTTGTTCACACGGGTTTCGCTCATCGAGCAGCCCCTTCTTTTTGTTCTTGTAGATCTTGAGGTGCCGCCGCGCCTGATACTTGTTCCAAGATCAGGTCGACATCGACATTTTCATTTTTGTGCTCGCCCACAATGGTGAATTCAGCCATCACCAGAATGCGGTCGGCAATCTCCAGGGCTTCGTCTAACTCGGCCACCAAAACAATGGTTGCCCGATCCTTCGCGGTTTCGCGCAGTTTGGTGCCAATGTCGCGCCGGGCGGCGATATCCACGCCTTGGAACGGCTCGTCCAGAATCAACACATCGCTCGGGTGCGATAGCCAGCGGCCCACCATCACCTTTTGCTGATTGCCGCCGGAGAGCGTCCCGATGTCATCATTGGCGCTTTGACACACAATGCCCAGCTTGCTGATGGCCTCATTGGTGATGCGATATTCGGCACGGCGGCGCACAAAGCCAAGCGTTGATAGGCTTGAAAGGAAAGGCAATGTGATGTTGCGGTTGATATCAAAATCCTGCACCACACCATTTGTGCCGCGGTCTTTCGCACACAAAAACACGCCTTGATTGATCGCATCGCGCGCGGATTTCGGCGTGTAGCTTTCGCCTTTTAGGCGCACTGTGCCGCCGGCCGCAGCCGTTTGACCGAACAACACTTCGGTCAGCTGGGTTTTGCCCACGCCCACCAAACCTGTAATGGCGATCACCTCATTGCGGTGCACGTTCAGGTTTATCGGTTTGCTTTCAGGTTTGAGCTGCACATTTTCCAGCTCCAACACTTTTTCGCCCGGCTTCTGCACTGTGATGTCCACATCAGTCATGGTATGGCCGAGCATATCGTTCACCGCGCCCTCATAATCGAGGGGCTCGGTTTCATATTGGCCCACGATCGTGCCATCGCGCATGGAGACAATGCGGTCCGCCACGCGGCGAATGTCTGACATGCGGTGAGAAATATAAAGAATGGCCACGCCGCCTTCGCGCAACTTGTCGACAAGCGCAAAAAGCCGCTCGGCCTCTGATGCGGAGAGCGAGCTGGTCGGCTCATCCAAAATCATCAATTTTGGCTCATGGGCCATGGCGCGGGCAATGGCCACCAATTGCCGATCCGCCAGGGTGAGATCACTCACCATCATATTCATATCAAAATTGAGGCCCAGTTTTGCAGCGATTTCTTCCGCAGAGCGGCGGATTTTGCGGGGGTTGAGCACGGGCGCACTTTTCGGGTTGGCCAGCCAATCCAACATCAGATTTGATGCCACATCCAAATCCGGCACCACCCCATCATTGATATTTTGGTGGACGGTCACAATACCCGCTTGCAGCGCCTCGGAAGGTGTGGTTGGTGCGAAGGGCTTTCCATTCAATTCAACTTGGCCTGCATCGGCGGCATAAAGCCCACAAATGATTTTGACCAAGGTGGATTTGCCTGCCCCATTGGCGCCCATCAGCACCGTGACTTTGCCCGCAGGAATATCTAAATCCACGCCGCGCAGCACACGATTGGCCGCAAAACGCTTTTCAAGCCCGCGAATTTTGATGGGTATTCCAGCCATAAACTCCTCCGATAGCGGCACGATAAATGCATTTCGCATCAAATGTCAAACGTTATTGACATTTGACATTTAAATTGCAAATCATGGGGCAATATGTGTTTGGCGTTTTGCGCTTGCCATGTCACCCTAACCCTTGAATTTGTTAGCGTGACCAGCGCATTGGGAGGATATTGTGAGCAATCCATATGAACCATTAAATGTAGACACAATTGGCGAAAAACTTGGCCATTTGGAGATCTTGAAAGAAAAAGTTGGGCCTGATGCCACGCACTGGTCGGCGCAAGAAGTTGGCGATGGCAACCTCAACCTTGTCTTTATTGTCACGGGCCCAAATGGCCAGGCGATTGTGAAGCAGGCACTGCCTTATGTGCGGTTGGTGGGCGACAGCTGGCCATTGCCGTTGAAGCGGGCGTTTTTCGAATATCACGCGCTTATTCGCCAAGCAAAAAATGCCCCCGAAGATGTGCCCGAGGTTTATCATTTTGACGAATCACAGGCGCTGATCGTGATGCAATTCATGACCCCGCATGTGATCTTGCGCAACAGCTTGCGCGATGGGATCAAGCACGACAATCTGGCCGAAGTGATGGGGAAATTTTGCGCCCGGACCCTGTTCCGCGGGTCTGACCTGTCCATGGACACCAAAGAGCGCAAAAAAGATCTGGCACTTTTCGCCGACAATATCGAATTGTGTGACATCACCGAAAATCTTGTGTTCACCGATCCATATTTCGATGCCGAGATGAACCGCCATACCAGCCCGCAATTGGATGGGATTGTGGCGAGCCTGCGCGCAGACATCGATATGAAGGTTGCGGCACAGCATTTCAAAGCCAAGTTCTGCAACAATGCTGAAACGCTGTTGCATGGTGATTTGCACACGGGCTCTATTATGGTCACCGAAAGTGACACGGTGGTGATTGACCCTGAGTTTGCTACATATGGCCCCTTCGGCTTCGACATTGGCATGTTGCTGGGCAATTTCTATATGGCGTTCTTCGCACAGGATGGTCATGAAGCGTCTAAAGGCGTGCGTGATGATTATGCGCAATGGATTTTGGATGTCACGTGCGACATCTGGCACCATTTTGAAGAAGAATTCAGCCATTTGTGGCGTACGGAGCGCACCGGCATTCTTTACGACAAGCGGCTTTATGAAGATCAAGGCCAAAACCTTGCATCTGAGCAAGCACTGACGGATCGCCTGAATCAAATCTGGTCAGATGCGCTTGGCTTTGGCGGTATTGAGATGCATCGCCGCATTTTGGGCCTTGCCCACATTATGGAGCTCGACAGCATTGAAGACGCAGATTTGCGCGCAGCGTGCGAGGCCCGGGCTTTGCAGTTTGGCCGTCAGATCGTGATCTCACGCGACGCTTATAAATCCCCACATCAAATCGCCGAGCTTGCGCGCGCGGTCAGAAAGGACAATTTCCTATGAAAATAGATGGCACTCATTATCGCTCCATTTGGTTGGGGGAAGATCAAAAGACCGTCAAAATCATCGAGCAGCGTTTGTTGCCACATGAGTTGAAAGTGGTGGACCTTAAATCACGTGAAGATGCGGCGGTCGCCATTAAAGATATGTGGGTGCGCGGCGCGCCGTTGATCGGCGCCACAGCCGCCTATGGCATGGCACTGGCCATGGCCGATGATCCATCAGATGAAAATCTTGAAGCGTCTTGGGAAATCTTGCACGAGACCCGCCCCACAGCGATCAATTTGCGCTGGGCCTTGAACCGGGCTAAAGCCCAACTGAGCGCCATCGCGCCGACAGAACGGGCGGCAGCTGCTTATAAATTGGCGGCAGAAATTTGCGATGAAGATGTAGAGATCAATCGCGCCATTGGCCAAAATGGCCTCAAACTCATTGAAGAGATTGCGGCGAAGAAGGCTCCTGGTGAAACGATCAATATTTTAACTCATTGCAATGCGGGGTGGCTCGCCACTGTGGACTGGGGCACCGCCACCTCGCCCATCTATCACGCGGTTGAAAAGGGCCTTAAAGTGCATGTGTGGGTGGATGAAACCCGCCCCCGCAACCAGGGCGCACAATTGACCAGCTGGGAAATGGCAAGCCATGGCGTGCCACATACGTTGATCGTCGATAATGCGGGCGGCCATTTGATGCAGCATGGGCAAGTGGACATGGTGATTGTGGGGACTGACCGCACCACCGCCCAAGGCGATGTGTGCAACAAGATCGGCACCTATCTTAAAGCGCTGGCTGCTAAAGACAATAATGTGCCGTTCTATGTGGCCCTGCCTTCACCCACCATCGATTGGACCGTAAATGACGGCGTGAAGGAAATTCCGATTGAAGAACGCGATGGCCGCGAAGTGACCCATGTTTATGGCAAGCTGGAAAATGGCGCACGTGATTGGGTGCAGATTTCGCCAGATGCAACGCCGGGCGGCAACCCCGCCTTTGATGTGACACCGGCGCGGTTGATCACCGGCTTGATCACAGAGCGGGGCGTGTGCGCTGCATCTAATGAAGGTTTGAAAAACCTATTCCCTGAGCAGGAATAAAGTGGGAAAGGGGCGCAACTCAGTTTGCGCCCTTTTTCTTTGTGACGTTTTGAGGGGCGTAGATCGGTCTAATCTAGAGCCAGAATGAGCTGGGCCGTTTCGGCGTCTGTCACCAAATGGGTGGCATAGCCGCCATTCATCACCGCCGCCATAGCGTGCGCCTTGTCTTCGCCTACAGAGACCAGTAGCCCCATTTCCAAGTCGGTGAGTTTTTCCAACTCAATGCCGATCATTCGCTCGTCCAGTGGTCCATGCACCGGCTTGCCCGCCCGATCCACAAAACGACCACACAAAACGCCGCACGCGCCCTGATCGACATAGGTTTTTAAATCGGCTTCGGTGGCAATACCACTCATCACAACGTGAGAGTCAGCACTCACCGAACCTGCGGCAAACACAGCCTTGTTGCACTGTTCTAAGGCGGCCAACTGTTTCTTGATGATCGGCTCGGCCCGCAACTGCCGCGCCAATTCCACATTTGTCACAATGGCAGGGGCATGCAAGTTGATACATGCCGCCCCAAGACCTTGAGCCAGATGCGCCGAACAGATTTCTGCGGTAAACCCGTAGGGGGTCGCCATCGAACCCACCAATTGGGCGACTTCCACATCGGGGATGGTCACATTGGCGGAGGAAACCAATAGTTCAGCCATTTCAAAAATGGTTTGCCCCCACGCCACGCCCAGCTTGTCGCCGGGCGCCACCAAGTCCGGCAGCCATTCCGCCGCACCACGCGCAGCACGGTTGAGGCGAGATTGGATGTCACCCTGGCCATTGGGCACAATGAAGGCGGCTTTCAGCTTAAACTTTTCGCGCAGTTGGTGGGAGAGCTTATGGCCCATAAACACGTCTGGGGCCATGGTGACGCGGATATAATTCTTCTCCCGCGCTTCCTGCAAATAATTGACCACGGTGGCGCGTGAGACATCCAGCCGGTCGGCAATTTCATTTTGGTTCAGCCCATCGTGATAATAAAGCCATGCGGCTTCGACCACAATTTCATCACCACTCACCTGGCCAGAGGCCCGCCTTTTGCCGTATGCCATAATTCCCCTCTTTTTTCTATTTGACAGATGTTACTAACATTTGTCAAATTACAAAAAATCATCCCTAAAAATTGGACGGACGGCCTCGTGGTAAAAAATCTCTGGAACGAACAAGACGCGCAATCTTTTCTCGATAATGCTGGCCCAGAGGAAGCAGATCGTCAACTGGCTTTGAGGGTTTATACATCCCGATTGATTGGTCAAGACCCTGACATGGTGATGCATGGCGGCGGCAACACGTCTGTGAAGGTCAAACGGCCCAATATTTTTGGCGATGAGATTGATGTGCTGCATGTTAAAGGCAGCGGTTGGGATCTGGAAACCATTGAAGCGGCGGGTCTGCCCGGCGTGCAAACTGAACCGCTCAATAAGCTGCGTGAACTACCTGCTTTGTCTGATGAAGATATGGTGAACCTGCAGCGCTCCAATTTGCTGGACAGCACCTCACCAAATCCGTCAGTAGAGACGTTGCTGCACGCCTATATACCGCATAAATTTGTTGATCACACCCACGCCACTGCCATGTTGGCATTGGCCAATATGCCGAATGTGGCAGAGGTGGTGAACGAGATTTTTGGCGATAAGGTCGCGCTGGTGCCATACATTATGCCCGGTTTTGAGCTGGCAAAAGTCGCGGCCGATATTTTTGATCAAAACCCAAATGTTGAAGGGTTACATCTGATCAATCATGGCCACTTTACTTTTGGGCCAGACGCGAAAAGCTCTTATGAGTTGATGGTTGAGCATGTGAGTGCGGTTGAAGCGTGGTTCAATGCACGCGCCGCTCAGCCAGCACTCGCACCAAGTCCAACGGTGAGTGCGAAGAGCATTTTACCAAAAATTCGCGCCAGCCTGGCCCGCGCCATGAAGGAACATACGGGCAATCAGGATCAGGCAGCACCGTTTTTGGATTTGCGCGCCAATGATCAAATTTTGAGCTTTTTGACCCGCGATGATTTGAGCGATCTGGCCAAGCGTGGCGTGGCCACACCGGACCATGTGATCCGCACCAAAGGCTTCCCCACCATCATCGCCAGTGACGATCAATCCAGCGTTGACGCTGCCATTGATGCGTTTGTGGACAGCTATAAAGCCTATTTCGCGCGGCAGGATGCCCGGGTGAGCGACAAGAAAACCATGCTGGTGCCAACACCAAACCTTTTCTGGGTGCCCGGCCTTGGTTTGATTGGTGCAGGTGCCAATGCATCCGCCGCACGCATCGCGGCTGATTTGGGCACGCAAACTATTCAGGTTATGGGTTGGGCCGAGGCCAATGGTGGCTTTTATCCGATCGAAGAAAATGACTTGTTCGATATGGAATATTGGTCTTTGGAGCAGGCCAAATTGGGCAAAGCCAAACCAAAGCCATTGCAGGGCAAGGCTGTGTTGGTGACCGGGGGCGCGGGCGCCATCGGATTGGCAACCGCCAAAGCCTTTAAAGACCAAGGGGCGAACATCTTTTTGGTGGACCGTGACCAAGACAATCTGATGACTGCGCTCGATGAGCTGGGCATGGATCATGATGGCGCGGTGATTGATTTGTGCAGTGCCGAAGGCCCGCAACATGCCATTGATGCCATGGTGAGACGGTTTGGTGGCATTGATATTCTGGTCAGCAATGCGGGTGCCGCCTGGTCAAAATCCATGCTGGACATGGATGAGGACACCTTGCGCAACAGCTTTGAATTGAACTTTTTCTCTCACCAGAAAATCGCCCAATCCGCCGCAAAAGTTATGCAGGTACAAGGCACCGGCGGGCAGATCTTGTTCAACGTGTCCAAGCAGGCGGTTAACCCGGGCAAAGATTTCGGGGCTTATGGTTTGCCGAAAGCGGCCACCTTCTTCCTGGTGAAGCAATTTGCTCTTGAGCTCGGCGAATTGGGCATTCGCGTCAATGGCGTTAATGCCGATCGTATCCGCTCTGGCCTGCTCACCGATGAGTTCATCGAAAGCCGCTCAAAGTCCCGCAACATAAGCGCCGAAAGCTATATGGCCGGCAATTTGCTTAAGTGTGAGGTTGAGGCAAGCCATGTGGCGGACGCCTTTGTGGCGCTGGCTTTAGCGGCACGGACCACCGCGCATATTATGACAGTTGATGGCGGCAATATTGAAGCCAGCCTGCGTTAGGAGTTGGTGGCGGTGTGTGGTGCGCGGCCTAGTGAAAATCGCGTGAACGCGGGATGACGCGGACATTGCGGGGGTGGCGGGCAGTATCGGGTTTGACACGGCTGTCATATTCGACATTGGACACCACCTCATCCGCCGGGGCATAAGCCGGGCGCACAAAGCCATCGGAGAGCTTTTCCAACCAGTTGGTGCGGTCGACCAGTTTGCGGGCAATCAGGTGCATCACATTATCTTCGGTTTGTATCTGCCCATGCACTTCGATCAGCTTGGCGCCCATCACCACCTTGCGGTATTTTTCCAAAAGCTTTTTCCACACAACCACATTGGTGACACCGGTTTCATCTTCCAGCGTCATGAACACCACCCCCTTTGCAGTGCCGGGCCGCTGACGCACCAGCACCACCCCGGCCATGCTGGCCCATCTATTATGGGCCAATTTTCTAATATCCTGGGCCGTGTGCAAACGGCGTTGCTGCAGCTCTTCGCGCAGGAAGGAAATGGGGTGCGCTTTTAAAGAGAAGCGGGTGAATTGATAATCGGCAAATACATGTTCTGAGGGGCGCAAGGCCGGCAATTGTGTGGCTTGCTTTTCACCCTGCTCTGACGCATTGGCATGGTCAAATAGGGGCAAGGGCTTGGCAGGTGTCAAGGCGCGCGCGGCCCATTTGGCCTGGCGACGATCCAGGCCAATGGAGCGCATGGCGTCTGCATCGGCCAGGCGCTCCACATCAAACCGGCGTAGCCCGGCCCGGTGATATAAATCCTCCATAGAGGTGAAGGGCTGTTGCTGCCGTGCCGCCACGATCTGCTCGGCATAGCTTTGATGAAAACCATCGATCTGACGTAGCCCCACCCGGATGGCCCATTTGCGCTTGGGATAGAGTTGCGCCCACAATTTTGAGTGTTGATTGATGGACTTGCCCCAATGTTCGGGGGCAACGGGCGCCGGTGCTGGCGGCGGGTCGCCCACCTCCTCAACAGGCTCCAGCGTATAGTCCCATGCCGAATGATTAATATCGGCAGGCAGAATTTCAACATTATGCTCTTTCGCGTCGCGCACAATCTGGGCTGGGGCATAAAAGCCCATGGGCTGAGCGTTGAGCAGTGCGGTAGCGAAAATTTCCGGGTGATGATGTTTGAGCCAACACGACACATAGACCAGCAAAGAAAAGCTGGCCGAGTGACTTTCTGGAAAACCATATTCGGAAAAGCCCTTGATCTGGTTGAAGCAACGCTGGGCAAAGTCGCGGCTATACCCCCGCTTCACCATACGCTCCACCATGCGCTCTTCAAGCGTATGGATGGTGCCAGACCGGCGAAAGGTGGCCATGGCATGGCGCAGTTCATCCAACTCGCTGGGGCGGAATTTGGCAGCCTCCATGGCAATGCGCATGGCCTGTTCCTGAAACAGAGGCACGCCCATGGTTTTTTGCAAAATCCGTTTTAGCTCATCGGGCGGACCATGTTCGGGCGCGGGGGATGGCATTTCCACCGGCTCCAGCCCTTTGCGGCGGCGCAAATAGGGATGCACCATATCGCCCTGAATGGGCCCGGGCCGCACAATCGCGACCTCAATCACCAGATCATAAAATATACGCGGCTTCAGGCGCGGCAGCATGCTCATTTGCGCCCGGCTTTCCACCTGAAAAGTGCCCAGCGTATCGGCGCGGCAGATCATGTCGTAAACCAGCTGGTCGTCCTGTGGAATGCTGGCGAGATTATGGTCGATATCATAATGGGCCCGCAACAGATCAAAGGCTTTGCGGATGCAGGTGAGCATGCCCAGCGCCAGCACATCCACCTTCAAAATACCCAGCACTTCGATATCGTCCTTGTCCCATTCGATAAAGGTGCGGTCATCCATGGCGGCATTGCCGATGGGTACGGTTTCAATCAAGGGGCGCTGGGTGAGCACAAAGCCGCCCACATGTTGCGACAAATGGCGTGGAAAACCGATCAGTTCCCGGGTCAGCTCCACCACTTTGGTGAGATAGGGGTCAGAAAAATCCAGCCCGGATTCGCTTAAATTTTTGTCGCCCGCCGATCCCCAGGAGCCCCAGATGGTGGACGCCATTACGCCGGTCACATCTTCGGTCAGCCCCATGGCCTTGCCCACTTCACGAATGGCAGAGCGCGAGCGATAAGTGATCACCGTAGCGGTCAGCCCGGCCCGGTGGCGGCCAAAACGCTCATAAATATATTGGATCACCTCTTCGCGCCGTTCATGCTCAAAATCCACGTCAATATCAGGCGGCTCATTGCGGTTTTCGGTGATAAAGCGCTCAAACAATAAATCTATTTCATTGGGGTCCACCGAGGTGATGCCCAGGCAATAACACACGGTGGAATTGGCCGCTGACCCGCGCCCCTGGCACAATATTTCATCAAACCGGCCCTTGTCCGGTTGTGGGGTGCGGGCATATTTCACAATATCATAGACCGTGAGGAAGTAAGGCGCATATTGTTTTTGCGCGATCAGCTTCAGCTCATTTTCAATATTGATTTTGATCTTGTCCGGCACCCCATTGGGATAACGCCATTTTGCCCCGGCCCAGGTTTCTTCTGCCAGATAATCCTGAGGTGTTTTGCCCGCAGGCACGGTCTCGTCAGGATATTCATATTTCAGATCGCTCAGCTCAAACTGGCAGCGGGCAGCGATATCTAGAGTGGCGGTTAAGGCATGCTCATAGCCTTTAAACAGCTGCGCCATTTCCTCGGGGCGTTTCAGGTGGCGCTCAGCATTGGCGCTCAGCAGAAATCCAGCCCTTTCAATGGTGGTTTTTTCCCGAATGCAGGTGAGCACATCCTGCAAATCGCGTCGCTCCGGCTCATGGTAAAGCACATTATTGCTGGCCAGCAGTTGTGCCCCCAACTGGGTAGCCAGATTGTTCAGCCGCGCAATATGGGCGCGATCGTCACCACGATAGGCAGCACTGGCCACCAGATAGACCGGCTTGGGCAAGGCTTTGGCCATTTGGGCTAGATGCGTGATCTCAGCTTTTTCAAACTTGGCGGGCGGGATCAGGGCAAAAATGGAACCGCGGCAATGGTCTTTCACATCGTCAAAATCCAGATGGCACTCGCCCTTTTCCGCGCGCATCTTGCCCAAAGATAAGAGCGTGCATAAACGGCCAAAAGCCTCCCGGTCCGTGGGATAGGCCAAAAGGCTATAGCCATCTTCCAGATCAAGACGCACGCCGACAATCAGGCGAAAGGGCGTGTTTTCATCCGCTTTGCGAATATGCTTGGCTTCGCGAAAAGCGCGTACAATGCCGGCAAAGCTGTTGCGGTCTGTGATGGCGATGGCCGAATGACCGCGCATATAGCTGGAGGCCACCAGCTCATTGGGGTGCGAGCCGCCGCGCAAAAAGGAAAAATTCGAGGTGACTTGCAGTTCGGCATAGGCGCTCATGCGTAAATCCCGTGCAGCCACCAGGCCAGCGTTTCCTCCGGCGCTGCCCCGCGTTGTTTGAACTCGCGATAGACCCAAAAGCGCAGACCGATTTGGTCTTCCACTTCATAATAATCCCGGGGGCGATGACGACCCGCCAAATTCTCCCACCATTCAGGTAAAATACGTTCAGGCCCCTGCGCATAAACAATCTGGTGCCACAATTTGCGCCAGATGAATTGGATCGGCAGGTCTTCCTGATTGGTCATGACATCGATCCGCTCAGGGCGGGAGAATAAGGTGGTGGGCCGCCGCCCATGCAAGGCCCGACTTTGCCATTCTTTATCCTTGAGCGGATGAATGCGTTTTTGCGCTTTTTCTGGCAAATGGCGCTCAAGCGGCGCCAGACGATAGACGGTGCCCGGCCCTAGCCGATTGGCCAGTCGATCCAGCAATGGGGCCAACTGCGCGTCTTGGCGTTGCGTGTCTTTATGGCCGTCCAGTTGCAATTGGCTGGGAGCAAGGTCGACGACTTTGTGGGCCGACAGCACCAGAATATCGATGCCAAACCCAGGGTCAATATCGGTGAGTTTTTCATCGAACAAGCGCTGAATATGCGGTTTGGAACGGGTGGGCTGGGCCAGGCCGATGGTCAGTTCCTTCACCTTGCCCTCGCTGTAAAACAGCGTCAGGGACAGACGCACCACCCCCTGCTGCCGCTTTTGCAAAATGTGAAACAGCTGGTCGAGCAAATGGTCAAATTGTTGGGCGATGCCGGGCAGATCGATCAAAGGGTCGAGTGGGGCCACGGTAAAGCGAAAGTCTGGCTGGGCGCCCTTATGGGTCAGCGGTTCTTCCTGCAGGCCTAGTGCTTGCTCCAAACGTTTGAGTACCGCCTCGCCATGTTGTTGATCGGAAAAGCGCTGATAGAGCGCCGCCCGGGGCACATCAAACAGTTGTCCGATGGTTTTCAACCCCAGATGAAACAGCGCCTGCACGTGATTTTGATGCAACCGCAAGGCTTCAACCGGCAGCGGGGCCAACCCCTCTTGCGGCTGTTGCGGTGGTAAAATGGTCAGCGCCTTTGGGGCAAAATGCGCCACGGCCCACGCCGCCCCAATCGTATCGCCCAGCCCGAGGCGCACCTTATGGCCCATGGCTTTGAGAGACGCGTCGATCTGCGCTAGCATTTTAAGCTCCCCGCCAAACAGATGATCGCAGCCGGTAATATCCAGAAAAATCGTATTGGCCGCGTGTGGCACCACAATGGGGGAAAAGCTTTTCAACCAGGCCGCCCGCTGATGCAGCAGCGCCCGATCCGCTGCCGGATTGTGAAACAGCGCCTCCAGTTCATGACACAGGGCCTTGGCGTCGGTCAGCCGCATGGCGGGATGCACCCCCATTTGTCGCGCCACCTCATTGGCGGCCGCAATATAAAGGCCAGTGGCCTGTTGTTCGATCAAGGCAAAGGGCTTTTTACCCGTAGATGGTTTTTCCGTCTTATTCGCCGCCTGCGCGCTCTCCAGTGAGGGATGCGCGCGATCTTGCCGCCACGCGATCCGCAAATGTTCGATTGGCAGGTTGGGAAACCATATACAAAGGATACGCCGTGGTTTCATATTCAAGGCTCCATGAACCGGTTTGACCTGTGCGGGCGCGCACTAAATGGGCTTTGATTTTGCGGGTGCCCGGGGCCCGTTGATCCAGCGGATTTCTGGCACTGGGCTGGCTTTCGATCCGCCAGCGGGAAAACGCGGCGCTGGTGCCCTGGCAATCATGCGGCCGATGCAGAAATAAAGGGGTCAGCCCCTTCTGGCAGGCCAGCGACAAGCGGCGGGTTTGGGTGAAACTCGGGTCCTCAACATGGCCCACAATCGCTGCAAAGCTTTTGCTGTTCGCCGCCTCCTCCAGCGTCCATAATGTGTCTTGTGCGCTCTTTGGGGTCACAAAGATAAATTGGCCGGGATCCAGATCGAATGTGGTCAAACCCGCCCCGTATAAATGTCCCATCTCTCGCACTTCATATTGCGGGACACACCACAGAATCGGGGCTTTTTCCCTTTGGTCACGCAGCAGCATTTTAAGGCTGAGCAGCATAAAGCTCAGGCTGGCCAGGTCCCCATAGATTTGGGGGTAAATTTCATGCACTGCCGGACGGGTTAAAATATCGGATGAATATGCTTGCCGCCACCAGTGCAACAGGGGGTCGCGCCTTTGGGTGACAAAGGGCGGCAGGCTTAATGAGCTGGCGCCCCCGCCAACATCATTGGCCGGGGTCAGGGTATCGGGCAGGGTCGCATGGCGATAGGCATGCAGCCCGTGGCCCTGCGTCTCTGCCTGTTCCAGCCGGCGCAGCTTTTGCTGCAAATCCACAAATTGTTGCCGTTTGTCCATGCGCATCATCCACCTCATTGCCAGACTCGTAAAGTGGCTGTTTCTCGCCAGACTCCTTAAATGTTCACTTTTTGTTCTAATTGTCAAGATAAATGGGTGCGACAAAGAGCACAGAGCTGGTCTTAAATGACACCGAAAAGCAGGGCAGATCGACCGCTAATCTTTTTACGCTGAGGGTTGTCTACCCATCATCTCCTACAAACTCTCCCGCCAGTTTGCTGGTGGCGCTAGAGAACAAGGTCACATCTGTGCCCACGGCCACAAAGCTTGCCCTTTGATCCAGGCAAGCGCGCGCAAAGGCTTTGTCTGCGCTCAGAATGCCTGCGGCTTTGCCTGTGGCGACAATTTTTTCAATGCCCTTCAGCACCGCGTCTTTCACCACTTGCTCGCCGGGGCGGCCCAGATAGCCCATATCTGCGGCCAAATCTGCGGGGCCGATAAAGATGCCGTCCACACCATCGATTTGGCCGATCTCTTCGATCGCCTCAAGGCCCACTTGGCTTTCCACCTGCACAATCAGGCAGGTTTGATCATTGGCGGTTTGCACATAATCGCCAATGCGGTTGAACTGCGATGCTCGGGCCAGCGCCGCGCCAACGCCGCGCACACCAGCGGGTGGATATTTAATCGCCCGCACCAGTTCTTTCGCCTGCTCAGCGCTTTCAACCATGGGCACCAAAATCGTTTGTGCCCCGAGGTCCAACACTTGCTTGATCAACCAGGTTTCACCAATCGGCACCCGCACCACCGGGTTCACCGGATAGTTGGACAAAGCTTGCAATTGGCCCAGAATAGATTGCAGATCATTGGGTGCATGTTCACCATCGATCACCAGCCAATCAAAGCCGGCCCCGGCGCAAATTTCGGCCGTATAGGCATTGGCGAGGCCCATCCACAGCCCAATCTGCTTTTCGCCGTTCAGGATGGCGGCTTTAAATTTGTTGGTTGGAGCTGGCATGTTGATGTTCCTTATTCGAAGTAGGTGCTGACAGTGCCCAAGGGGCCGAAGTCTGCCATGATGGTGTCGCCATGGCTGGTTTCCACGGGGCGGATGAAGGAGCCGGAGAGGATAACTTCACCAGGCTCTAAGCCAATGTCAAATTGTGCCAGCCGCTTCACCAGCCACACAATGCCCATGGCCGGGTGGTTGAGTACGCCTGCGCCAAGGCCAGTTTCTTCCACCACGCCATTGCGTTGCACGATGGCGCCGATCCAGCGCAAATCTACCTCATCAACCCGCATGGCACGGCCACCCAGCACCAGCCCGGCATTGGCCGCATTATCTGACACCGTGTCGACAATGGTGCGCATTTGGCCTGTGTCTGCATCTTTGCGCACGACCCGCGTGTCCAAAATCTCCAGCGACGGGATCAGATAGTCTGTGGCGTTCAGCACATCGAACATGGTGACCTTGTCGCCTTTCAGCGGTGCTTTCAGTACGAATGCAATTTCCGCTTCAATGCGCGGTTGGATAAAGCGATCTTTTGGCACTGTCGCACCATCTTCAAACGCCATATCGTCAAACAACACGCCTGAATCGGGCGTGGTGATGTTCAAGGCCGCTTGCATGGCTTTTGATGTGAGGCCGATTTTCCAGCCGATACGTTGACGCCCCAGCCCATATTTATGCGCCACCCAGGCATCTTGCACCTTATAGGCATCGGCCAAAACGGCATCCGGAAACCGCTTTGAGATCAGCGGAATTTGCTGCCGCGTTTCCTCGGCATTGTGCAGGTCTGCCGCCAGCTTTTTGGCATCATCATCACTGATCATTTTAATCCTCATCCCGCACGGTGTTGCGCAACAGGCCAATGCCTTCGGCTTCCACTTCGATCACATCACCAGGCTTCAGCCATTGTGGCGGATCAAGCCGCGCGCCCGCGCCTGTTGGTGTGCCGGTCACGATCACATCGCCGGGCACCAATGTTGTGAAGGTCGAAATATAATTGATCAATTTTCTAAAGCTGAAAATCATGCGCGAGGTGCGATCATCCTGCCGGACTTCGCCATTCACCTTGGTGGTGAGGCGCACATCGGCCAATTGCGCTTCGCTTTCAAACGGCACCAACCAAGGGCCAATTGAGCCGGTCTGATCAAAGTTTTTGCCTTGGGTCACGTTGAATTTGGCATGGCGCACCCAATCGCGAATGGTGCCTTCATTGCACAAGGATAAAGCTGCCACATGATCCATCGCGTCTTCCTCGGCAATGTGCCGCCCCCCTTTGCCGATCACCAACACGATCTCGCCTTCATAATCCAATTGTGGCGAGGCGTGGGGGCGCACCAAAGCTTGGTCGTGGCCCGTGAAGGAGCGTGGGAACCGGATGAAAAGTGACGGGTTTGGCGGCGCCTCTTGCCCGTCCTTATATTCTTCATTTCGGTTCGGGAAGTTAACGCCCACGCAAATCAATTTCTCAGGATTTTGAATAGGAATTTCATATGAAATCTCATCCAACCCAAAATCATCGGGCTGGCCATTTACAGCCTCAACCAATTCGGCCAGCGCGCCCGCTTCGATCACTTCACGCAACCCGGCATATTGATCGCCAAAGCGGGCAGATAGGTCCACCACACCCGTATCGGTGATGGCCCCATAGCCCAGCTTATTGTTGCGCTTAAAGGTGGCGATGCGGGTACGATGATTCATCTTTCCCAATCCTATGGCGCCACAATCGGCTGCGCCGCCAATTGGCTATCGCTGATTTCAGTGTTGGCGAAAGTCGTGCCTTCCTCAAACCAGCTGCGCGGTGCTGGCGCCCCCCAAAGGGTTTGCCGCTGGGGATCTTTCAAATCCCATTTGATCGGCTCCAGATCCGGATCAACGGTCATATAGTCCGAACAATATATCTCAATCCGGTGGCCATCCGGGTCGCGAATATAGAGGAAAAACGCGTTTGAAATGCCGTGACGGCCCGGACCGCGTTCAATGTTTTCAAGATAGCCCGTGGTGGACATCAAATCGAGCAAATCGATGATGGCCAACGGGTTTGGCACCCAAAAGGCAGTATGGTGCAAGCGGGGGCCACGGCCATTGGTGAAGGCCATGTCGTGCACGCCACCTTTGCGGTGCATCCAAGCGGCCCAAAGCTTTTTGCTCTCTTCATCTTCGGTATATTCGGTGACGCGGAAGCCGAGATCATTATAAAAGGCCACACTTTCATCCACATTGGTGGAGAAGCAGTTGAAGTGGTCAATGCGCAAGGGGCGCACGCCTTTATAAAGCTTATATTGCTGATGGATCGGATCGAGCTGCTCCATGCGCGCATAAAATTCCAGCGGTACGCCATGCAGATCACGGGTGCGCAAAGTGCGGCCCTGATGTGGGCGTTCAATCCACTCGGTGGGCAGGCCTTTTTCTTTGAAATAGATTTCTGCTTTATCCAAATCCTCTTCCGCAAACACTTTAAAGCCAAGCACATTGGCCTCTGGCTTTGTGCCTTTGCGCAAAATAATGCAGTGATGATTGCGCTCTTCCAGCGCCCGGAAAAACACTGTTTCGCTATCTTCAAATGTGATCTGCAACCCAAGCGTATCAGCATAGAATGCCTTGCTGGCCGCCAGGTCGGTCACCATAAATTCCACATGGGACAGGCGGACAATATTGAAGTCTGGATAAAGATTAGACTTGGGTACAGGCATTTAAAGGATCTCCTCAACACGGCGTGTTGCCGCAATGTTAATCAGGTCGGCAGGGTGCGGATCAGCCGCCCAATTTCGGGATGGCGTGGGCCGTTGTTGCAAAAGCAATATTCTTTGTTTCCATATAGAAATCAAAGGACCAATCGCCGCCATCGCGACCTATGCCGGAGCTTTTCATGCCGCCAAAGGGAGAGGGTAAATGGCGCACATTTTCTGAATTCACCCAAATCATGCCCGCTTCCAGCTGGTCGGTAAAGCGCAGGGCGCGGGTCAGGTCCGATGTCCAGACATAGCCGGTCAAGCCATATTCGGTGTCGTTAGCAATGTTCAGCGCTTCTTCTTCGCTGTCAAATTTCAAAGCGCTCAGCACGGGGCCGAAGATTTCTTCCCGCGCGATCCGCATGTCGTTGGTGACATTGGTGAACAGGGTTGGTTCCACATAGCAGCCTGTGAAGCCTTCTGCCTTTTTGCCACCAGTAGCGACTGTCGCGCCTTCTTTCGGCGCAATGTCAAAATAGCTGAGCACTTTTTTCTCATGTACGGGGTGGATCAATGGGCCAATCACCGTTTCAGGATCAAGCGGATGCCCCACTTTGATATTTTTGGCTTTCTCCGCCACCTTGGCAGTGAACTCATCATAGATCGAAGATTGTACCAGGAGGCGAGATGAAGATGTGCAGCGCTCGCCATTCAGCGAGTAGATCATGAACACGGCTGCATCTGCAGCGCGGTCAAAATCTGCATCATCAAACACCACCACCGGATTTTTGCCGCCCAGTTCGAAGTGGAAGCGTTTTAATGTATCTGCGCCTTGCTTCATGATCATAGCGCCGGTGCGGCTTTCACCTACAAAGCCAATGGCCTTGATGTCAAGATGTTCGGTCAGCGCCTTGCCTGCATCTTCGCCAAAGCCGTTCACCAGGTTCCACACCCCTCTGGGCAAGCCAGCTTCTTCGGCAATCTCAACCAACAGACGCGCCGTGAGTGGCGAAAATTCCGCCGGTTTGTGCACAATGGTACAGCCCGCCGCCAGCGCCGGGGCGATTTTCCAGGTGGACAGCATAAACGGCGTGTTCCATGGGGTAATGATCCCAACCGGGCCAATCGGCGAACGTGCGGTGATGTTCAATTGGTTGTTGGCGCGCAAAGATTCCCCGTCACGCGCCATCGGCGCCCGATCGGCAAAGAAGCGAAAATTCTCCGCCCCGCGCAAAGCGGCTTTTGACATAAAACGGATCGCCTGGCCGGTATCCACGCTTTCAACAAATGCAATTTCTTCGGCCCGCGCTTCGATGGCGTCTGCAATGCGATGCAACAGTTTTTTACGCTCTTTGCCGGGCATCGCGGCCCATTCGGCAAAGCTGGCTTTGGCGGCCTTGGCTGCCTTATCAATGTCGGATGCACCGCCGCGCGCCACTTTGGCAATCGGCTCCAAATCGATCGGCGAGATCACTTCAAATTGCTCACCATTATCAGCGGCCATCGCCTGGCCATCAATATGGTTCAACACACCCTCTTTGCGAAAGCGTTGCAAATAGGTTTGGGCCTTATCCAAATTGGTTATCAGATCGGTCATGCATTTGATCCTGTTGCGCGAATGCGTTCATGGATGGTGTTGCGCTTCCAGCTCAAATCCGCGTCAATTTCGCGAATTTCGAGGGAGAGGGCAAAATGTTCGGTTTCAAATAACGGCGCCAATTCGGTCTGGGCGCGCACCATCAAGGCATCGCCCACCAGCTTTTTCTCCTCAGGGCTGCGCCCTTGGCCGATGCGTAAACTGAGATCGACAAATGCATTTTCCGAATGCAAATCGGCGACGGCATGGTGATCAGCACGAAAAGCCCGCACGCGCACACCGCCTTGTTCAAAGGGTCCAACATTTATCAACACGTTGTGCAGCGCGTGGCACAGCGCCCCGATGTCAGCTTTGTCTGCCAGACTGGCAGAATATTCGATGCTCAAATGCGGCAACAGCTTCGCCCCCCTTCTTTTTATTAACATGTTAAATATATTTATGCTCCTTGTCAAATGAAGTCGAAAGGACTTGCCCCAACTGGACAATCCCGCAATAAAGGGCGCCAAGTTTTACAAAGCCATATGGAAAGAACAATGTTTCCACAAAGCACTCGCCGCTCATTGCCCATGGCCCTATTGCGCGCTCGAGAATCCGTTATGTCGCATTTTCGACCAATGTTGGCCGCCCACAATGTAACGGAGCAGCAATGGCGGGTGCTGCGCGTCGTGAATGAAGGCGGGCCATTGGACGCGACCGAAGTGGCCAAACGCACCTCGGTTTTGGCCCCCAGCCTTACCCGCATCATCAAGACCTTGGAAGATCGCGGCTTTATCATGCGTCGTCGGGCCGATGAAGATGGCCGCCGCGCCGTGCTGTCGATTACAGAAGAGGGCAAAAGCTTCATTGCCGACATTTCCCCTGAGCAACGCCGCATCTATAAGGCTTTGGAAGAAAAATATGGCGTCGAGCGGATTGAGCAATTGTTAGATTTGCTGGAAGAGTTCGTCGACGAATAGGCAACAGAGTGTCAGTACGCAAACGCCCGACTAAATCTCTGTTTTCGCTTGTGCATAGTGATCACGCATCTCAATTGACATCACAACTTGCCCCGCGCTTTCGCACACCACCTGATAGGTCACAAATGCGGCAGCGTGGTGCATTCGCACTTGAACAACCTCTGCCTTATAAAATAGCGGCTCAGCAAGCTTGACGGCATTTTTAAACCGCACTTTGTCGTAGCCAACGCTCATACCTATGATGGTATTGGCCAAACTCAAGTGCCGCTGCACAAAGTGCGGCACAAGGCTCAGCAGAAGATTACCCGGAATGATCGCCTCATCTCCCCGGTGAATCGCATTTGCATCGCCTGAGGCCTGCAAAAAGGCGTCCAGTTGAGTCGGCGTCACCGCTCTCGGTGAGGCGTCCTCAAATGTCGCGCCCAGATATTTCGTCCAATCGGCAATCTGATTTATCTCGATCATTTCTGCATCACCATGGCAGATCCCAGACCGCCCGCCCCGGCGATGGCCGCTAAGCCAAAGGCCCCAGCCTCAAGCCGCCGCATTTCATAAAACAGGCGCACCAGATTGATCGCGCCAGATGCCCCAATCGGATGCCCGCGCGCCAAGGCCCCGCCGCCGAGATTGGTGCGGTCGAGCGGCAGTTCTGTTTCCTCAAGACAGGCCATGGCCTGCACCGCAAACGCCTCCATCATTTCAATCACCGACATATCGGAAGCGCTGAGCTCAAGCTGCTGCAAGAGATGTTGAATAGCAGGAATTGGCGCCAATGCCGGCATGGCCGGATCGCTGCCCCGGCTGATGCCGCCACATAGTTTTACAGCGCGCTTTTGCCAGTGCGGCTGCGCGTTCAGCATGGCTTCAGACACCAACAGGCAGAGCCCCGCCCCGTCCGCTTCCACGGCGGTGGTGGCCGTGGTGAGGCCCGTTTCGGCATCGCCCGTCAGCACAGGCAGTTTCGCGCAAAGTCTGGCGCTGAGTTGGCGGGTGAATTGGTCTTGGTCAATGTCTGCGATGGGCACAATTTCATCGTGCAGCCTTGCCAAGGCATCCATCGCCTTCTGATGACTCAAAATGGCAAATTCTTCCTGTGCGGAACGGCTGATTTTGCGCATAGCCGCCAATTGCGCCGCTGCGTCCAGCATATCCGGATCGCGCGCCGGGTCCGGGGCAAAGGGTGGACGTTGATATTCATGATCAGGCGCGCCGTGCAGTCCGCGGGCGATGCGCCGGGGTGCAGTGCTATAGCTTTCAACGCCGCCGGCCAGCACCAATTGAGCCGCCCCGGCCCCAATCATATGCATACCCATTTGCACCGCATCCATGCCGCCACAACACTGGCTGTCCAGCGTGAGCGCGGGCACGCTTTCGGGCAGGCCTGCCGCCAGACCAACCATGCGGGCGACATTTCCCCCGCCGGAGAGGCCGTTGCCGAGTACGATATGCTCGATCTGCGCGGCTTTGATCGCGGCGTCTTGCAGAAGCGCGTTTACGACTGGCGCGGCGAGCTCATGGGGGCGCAAATTGGCGAACGCACCGCCGCGCGGCACCACCGCGCTGCGCTTTGCCGCCACCATATAGACCCCATTGCTCATGTCAGCTCCCGCAATTGGTTTGCCTGCCATTGGGCGTTCAGCTTTTGCAGATCGGTTTTGCCCGAACTGGTGTGCGGCCAATCGTCTGCGGCAAACAGATATTGCGGCATTAAATAGGGGGTGAGATGCGGGCGCAAGTCACTCAAAATCTGGACGCGCGATGGCGCGGATTTCAATTGTAACGCCGCGACGATCTGGTGGCCGCGTTTGGCATCTTCCTTGCCCCACACGGCGGCATGGGTAACGTACGGCAATTTTTGCAATGCCGCTTCAATTTCCTCCGGCGCCACATTGCGACCACTGACGGTGAACATGCGGTCGGCCCGCCCCACCAGATGCAAATTCCCCTGCCCATCCAGAAAGCCCGTATCGCCGACGCTGATCCGGTTCGGCATATCGCGCTGTCCCGATTCGGTAAGATAGGTTTTAAAGGCCATGGGGCTTTGCACAAAAACCTGCCCGGTTTCGCCGGGCGGCACGGGCTGTCCCTCATCGTTCAATATTTCGATATGCACGGGGGAAAGCGGTTTACCCACAAGGCTTGGCGCATCGTCTTGCTGTACCGGTCGCGCTGCGACATAGCTCAGTTCCGACGTACCGTAAAACTCGATCAAGGCAGCCTTTGAGAAATGGTCTTTCACTTTTGCCGCAAGGTGGGGGGCTAATTTCGAACCAGTGCAAAGCACTTTGCTCAATTTGGGATAGGTGCCTTTGGCGACGTTCACCAGCGCGTCCAATTGCGTCGGCACCGCAAACAGCACCGTCTGTTGATGCCGTTCAATTTGCCGCAACAAAGCACCGGGATGGAAATTGGGCAACAACACAATTTTCGCGCCCGCCACCAGACCACGTATGGCCGCATAAGTGAACAGCGAGTGAGCAAAACTGCCCGCCACCAGAATGGCCGACTGCGCGGTAATGTCAGAGAAGGATTGGTCCGCTTCAAAGCTGGCCAACCAAGAGCTTTCGTGCCGTAAACAACCTTTGGGCAATCCGGTGGAGCCGGACGTGAAGCAGGTATAATGGGCATCGCCCCCCGGCGCATTGCCGCCCTGCAGACAGGTCCATGCAGATTGATCGATCAGCAGATCAGGTTGCACAAAATCCAAGATGCGTTGCCGCGTTTCAACGGGCCAATTGGGATCAAAATAGATCGTGTTCCGCGCCACATTCAGCGCCGCAATAAACAACACCAGCGCTTCCACTGACGTGGGCAATGCAAGCGCAATTTGCGCAGACGATCCTGCATCGCGCAGTTGCGCTTCCGTTGCTTCGATCTGTGCCAACAACGTGCCCGCAGTCAGCACCTCTTGTCCGGCAAAAAGGGTCGGCCGTTCCGGATCGCTACTCAGATGATATTTTATCCGCGCAACAATTTCCGAGCTCATTTGTCTGCCAGCAAAAGTGTGTTTTGAAATCCATCTGCCGCAATCTGATCGCAGAAGTCGCGCCATTGGCAATCAAAGCAGCCGCGGCGAATTTGATTATCGCGGAAGGCGGCGCGCACCTTATCCGTGAACAGTTCTGCAGGGGCGATCTCATCGCCTACATTCAGCTTGCGCCCAATGAGAGCCGATATGTCCGCCAACGCCAATTGATCGCGTTGATCAATGCGCGGCTCATAGCAATGGCTGCCATCGCAGTCTTTCACGCTTTGGCAAATCTCGTCGGGCCGATCAATAATTTGCATCATTTCATTGGCGCGCATACGCTTTGTAATCGCGTTGAAGTCACGCTCAAATTGGCGGCTATAGCCGCGCCCGGCAAAGGTCAGCGCACACAGCAGATGATGGCCGCGAATTTTAATCATGACGCGGCGCTTTCTCGCCCAAAGGCGCACCGGCGGACCGGGCATCAATGGCCTGGGCGATATCATCTGCCGACTTCAGCGTCCGGATCATGGTGGGCGTGATCAGCGCCCGCCAATTCCGCCCCAGGCCGCGCGCCTTTTGCGCCTCGCGCACTTCCTGATAGGTTTCGCGCACCATGGGAATAAAGCGTAAAGACAGTGAAAAGGCGAGGCCGACTTTCTCTGCGACATCGGCGCCAAACAATTTGCTGACACTGCGCTCAATGCCTTCAATCATTTCGCTGGTTTTGCTGGTCAAGGTCAGCAGGGTTGCGGCCACGATCATAATCGCGAAACGCAGCACCACATAAAGGCCAAATTGCCAATCATTGAGCCAAAACTGTACCAGAAAGATCAGCACCAGCACCCACAGCGCCGGGCGCACCGCCTGCCACACCAGAGTTAGCGGCAGTTTCGCCAGCCAATAGCTCGCCAAAACCAGCGCGATTGCTCCGCCCAAAAACCACCAGTTCTGAATCAGAAAAAGCACGGTGCAGAACACAAACAGCAGCGCAATCTTCCACCCCGCCGGGGTGCGGTGCACAAGGCTGTTGCCGGGCTTATAGAGGCTGATCAACATGACAAGTCGCGATAGGTTTGAATGATTTGGTCTGGCGCGCCATCTGCATGCAATTTCCCCTCATGGATCAGCAATAGCCGGTCCATTTGCGCCATCAGGTCCAAATCGTGGCTGACGATGATCAATTGCTGCTCCAGCATCTCAAGCATGGAAAGCAGCATGGCGCGATTGCGCAAATCGAGCAAGGTGGTGGGTTCATCGAGAATGATATGAGCGGGTTGCATGATCAGCACCCCGATCAGGGCGATCAGCTGTTTCTCGCCGCCGCTCAGCTCGTGGGTCAGGCGTTCTTGCAAATGACTGAGATTGAATTTTTCAAGCAAAACATCGCTACGGGTTTTGATCTCCGCTTTGCTCAAGCCCGACTTTTTCAAGCCAAAGGCAATGTCCTCCTCCACCAGCGGCATCACTAATTGATTTTCCGGGTTTTGGAACACAAAGCCGACGCGGGCACGATGTTCGCTTACGTCAGCGCCGCCCACGCGCACGTGCCCGCTGGTGCACGGCTCCAGCCCATTGAGCATCTTTGCAAGACTCGTCTTGCCGGACCCATTGTGCCCGATAATGCCAATGCGATCTTCGATCAGCTTGGCCGAAATATCGGACAGAATGGTCCGTCCGTTTTTCACCAAGCTGGCCGAATCGATTTCAATCATGGGCGGCAAAAGCCTCTATTTTTTGATGATGGGATAGGATTTTGAAACGGTTACGATCACCAACGCCGCGATCACGGCTTTCACCAGATCGCCGGGGATAAAGCCCATGGAGCCGGTGAAGACTTGCCCCAATGAAATGCCGGCGACCACCGAAATCCAGGGAATACCCAAGGCATAGAGCACCACAATGCCGCCCACGACGCTGGCAATAAAGGCATTGATATAGTTGAGATTATCCCAGAAGCGCTCGACCAGCAGGCCGACCACTAAGGCCGCCACGATCCAGCCGATCAGGAACCCGCCGCTGGCACCAAAGAACACGCCAACGCCGCCGCGACCGCCAGAAAGTAGCGGCAGCCCCACCGCAACCAGCGCCAGGAACAGCACCATCGACAGCGCACCGCGCTTTGCGCCCAACACGCCACCAGCGAGCATTACGCCCAAAGATTGTGCGGTGATGGGCACCGCGATAACCGGTAATGTGATGGGGGGAAACACCCCGAGAACGGCCATAATGGCGGCAAAAAGTGCGATCAGAACAATGTCACGGGTGGTCATAGGAATGTTCCCTCAATCCAAATTCAATGGCAGGGGTGTTATCGCATTTAACCGCCGCTGACAATTTCAAAAGGGAATTCTTATTTGACCAAATGGACAGGCAGCAGGCCCGATATTGACTCTCAATAACGGACCAGCCTATAAGCTAACATATTGAGCATGCAGACTAATTTTCTACATGCTCTGGTTTGTTATCGTGTTTAGTTTCGGCAAAATCGCGCAGCTCCTCTTCGTCCATTGTCTCATACATTTCTTTGGCCGCGCCTTGAAGTTCGCTCACCTTCATCTCGCCGCGTTTGGCCGCCAGCGCCATGCCAGCGGCCTTTTGCTGTGCTTTGGATTTAGCGGGCATTTCATGCTCCCATTGCTTGGTCACCGCCGCGCCTGATCGGGGCACAGCGGCATTGTTATCCGGGTCGGACCTTCAAGATATTTGCAAAGCCAGACCCTATATAAAATAAGGCGGCGCGCCATAGTGCATATAGACCCGATTTTCGAACTCACGGTCATTAAGTGCGGTGACTTCATCGGCCGAGAATGTCGGGGCCGATTTCAGCTTTTCTTCTGATACATCAAGCTTGTAGCCGCCCAATTCAGTGTCATAATCCAGCTTTTCCCACGGCACGGTGTGGTAATCCTCACCCATGCCCAAAAAGCCGCCGATGGACAGGATCGCATGCGCAACCTGGCCGGTGCGCTTGTTGATCATCACCGATTTTACGGTGCCCATCTTTTCGCCTGACGCGTCATAAACCTTTGTGCCGTCTACCTTTTCGGCAGCGATCAGGTCGTGTGTTTCGTCGAGTACGATTTGCATATCACCCTCCTTTCGCCATCAAAGATGGCAAATGTGATAGCAGTTAAACGCGCGGGCGCATCGTTTGGTTCCCCACGGGGCCAGGCGCGCGCGGCGGCGGAATCGGAACAATTGCTGCTTTGTCGCGTTGGGCCTGAACGACAAAGGAGCAGAAAAATGGCAAGTAAATTCATTATATTAGGCCTAATCGCCTTGGTTTTTGCCGGCGCTTCTTTGATGGTGGAAACGTTTGTTTTTGATGGTGGCATCACGCCGGACCGCATTGTGCAGGACACTTTTTTCCTGCCGCTCAGTTTTATTTTCCTGCTGATTGCAGGTGCCTTTTTGATCATCGGCAGCATGATCAAGGTGGCCAAATCGAGCGATTAGAAGCGGCAAAATCGGTTCCATAATAACTGGAATCGGCGCTATAATTTTAGCGAAACTCTAAGAAATTTTAAGAAAACTCCAGCGACCCGTCTGGGTGAGAGATTTGGGCGATTTTTACGTGGGCAGCGCGACAGCTTTTGACGCTCCCGATCGACACGGTCCTGTTGGACCGATCAGATATGATCGCCCATCCGGACGAACAAGTTGGGGAAATTCGATTTGGCCCCGAATTTCGTTTGAATTGCCAATTGTGTTTGTGCAAGCTGCCCGAAATGATTATTTCGGGTTGGAGACAAGACATTGGGTTTAGAGGAATATTTTGGGGGCAACTTATTCTCGTCCGATTTTTTGTCTCAGTCCGTCGCTCAAAGTGCGGCTTGGCAAGCACTTGAAGACGACAGGGTCGACACGCTCCTTAACCAGTTGCACGACGTTTATGCGCGGTTCCCCACCACTCAATCGCCCAATGAGTCACGCACTGAAGACGATCTGATCTGGCCGATACTCACCTGTTTAGGGTGGAAAGAGCATATGCGGCAGCAAAATCTCTCCGTGTCCGGCCGTGCGGATGTGCCCGATGGGTTGCTGTTTATTGACGATCAGGCAAAAGCCAAGGCCGATGATTTCCCTGACGATCACAAGAAATACCAGTTTGGTGCCGTTGTTGTGGAGTCCAAGCGTTGGGGCCGCCCATTGGACCGACAATCAGGCAAGCGGGGGGAAGAGATTGCGCCCTCGACGCAAATGCTGCGTTATTTGCGCCGCGTGGATGATTTGACCGATGGGGGATTGCGTTGGGGCTTTTTGACCAACGGTGCCAAATGGCGGCTTTATTATGCCGGTGCCCGCTCGCGCTCTGAGCAGTTTTTCGAGATGGATTTGTCGCAGCTGTTTGATGTGGGTGGCGCTGATCTATTTGCATTGGACGATGCAGAAAAGCGCCATGCTCTAAAAGTGTTTTTGCTGATATTTGGTCAACCCAGCTTTGTGCTGAGCGGCGTTGACCGGCAAACTTTTCATCAACGCGCTTTAGCGGAAGGCAAATTTTACGAAGAGCGCGTGGCCGCCAATTTGTCAGAATTGGTGTTCAACCAGGTCTTTCCCCTTCTGGCACGCTCTTTAGCCGAAGCGGCCCCCGAGGCGGACCTTCAAGAGGTGCGCGCCGCGGCGCTGATTTTGCTCTATCGGCTCCTGTTTATCCTTTATGCGGAAGACCGCAATTTGCTGCCGGTAAATGATGAACGCTATGATGATTATGGCCTGCGCGACAAGGTGCGCATGGATGTGGGCAACCGCAAGGACAATCACGACACCTTTTCCACCAGCGCTGCGCGCTATTGGAACGTGTTGCAGGATTTGAGCCGGGCGATTGATCAGGGCGACAATTCCATTGGCTTGCCCCCCTATAATGGTGGCTTGTTTGACGAAAGCCGCACGCCATTGCTGCAACAGGTGCGCTTGTCTGACCAGGTGATGGCGGATGTGATTGACTCGTTGTCCTTCGACCGTGCGGGCGACAGCAAAAAATATATTAACTATCGCGATCTGACCGTGCAGCAATTGGGCTCCATTTATGAGCGCTTGCTGGAGCATGAAGTGGTGCGCGAGGGCGATATGGTGGATATCCGCCCCAATATTTTCGCCCGCAAAGCCTCCGGGTCATATTATACGCCGGACGACCTTGTTGGCCTGATCCTTGATGAAACGCTGACCCCGCTGGTGCAGCAACGTCTTGATCTGTTTGAGGAGGAAGTTGATCGGCTGCAGGGATCAGATGGCGAACTGGCCACTAAATTGCGCAAGCTGAAGCGGGTGGACCCGGCCGAAAAAATTCTTGATTTGAAAATATGCGACCCTGCCATGGGGTCCGGCCACTTTCTGGTGAGTCTTGTTGATTTTTTGACCGACAAGGTGATCGAAGCGTTGGGCGCCACCGAGCAAATGGTGAGCTGGACCGATGATGACCACCCCTATATCTCGCCTCTGATTGAGCGGATCGAGCGCATTCGCAACACCATTATCGACAATGCGGAAGAAAAAGGCTGGACGGTGAGTGCCGACCAGCTTGACGATCGCCATATTGTGCGCCGCATGGTGCTCAAGCGCTGTGTTTATGGCATGGACAAAAACGAGATGGCGGTGGAGCTGGCGAAAGTGTCGCTCTGGCTACACTCCTTCACCGTGGGCGCGCCGCTTTCCTTTTTGGACCACCATTTGCGCTGCGGCGACAGCCTGTTTGGCGGCTGGGTACACCGCACAGTGACAAAAATGGAAGAAGCCGGCGCAAAAATGTTTTTGCAAAAACCGCTGGAGCAGGCGCTGGGGTCCGCCACCAAAATGCAGGCGATTGAAAGCTCTGCCGATGCGGAGATTGCTGAAGCGCATGAGTCACACAAGATTTTCCGTGGCGTCCAGCATATGGTGGCGCCGCTCGATGAATTTATGAAGCTGCAACATGCTTTTGACTGGATGCAACTCAAAAGCAAAGAGGATAAAGCGGCCCTGAACGGTTTTTTTGACAATGCCTATGGCAACCCGTTTCAGATTGCGGCGGGCGAAGAAACACCTCGCACGGTGGGCGAACGCGCCGCGCGCTTTCATGAAATCTTGACCGAGGCCCGCGACCTGGTGGCGGAAGAAAATTTCTTTAACTGGCAAGTGGCCTTTCCCGGCGTGTGGGACAATTGGGAAGAAGAAGAGCTGCAAGGCGGGTTTGATGCGGTGATCGGCAATCCGCCCTGGGATAGTTATGAGTTTGAAGAGTTACGCTGGTTTAAGGCGCGAAGTTCCGAAATCGCGCTTGCTTCGACCGATTCTGTCCGCAAGAAGCTTATCAAGAAGCTGGAGGCAGAAGACAACAAGCTCTGGAACGAATTCAGGAACGCACGCGACCGAATCGCAGCTGGCACTAAAGTCCTACGAAAGGGAAGTGATTATAAGCACTTCCATAAGTCTAAGCTAAATTTGTACCGACTTTTCGTCGAGCGGGCAATGCAACTCATAAAGCCGAACGGCTTGGTAGGATTATTGGTCCCCTCAGGCATCGCCTCAGACAAAGCTGCAGCTAGCTTCTTTAAGGAAGTCGCCACCGAGGGGCGCCTAAAAGCGCTCTATGATTTTGAGAACAAAAAGGTGTTCTTCAAAGATGTGCATGCTTCTTTCAAGTTTTGCGTGTTTGTGGCGGGCAAACAAGCCACCGCTAGCGACGCCAAATGCGCCTTCTTTGTGCGTAACATAGCGGAACTGCAGGACCCAGATCGTTGCTTCACGCTGTCCGCAGAAGACTTTGCCCGCCTCAACCCGAATACAGGCACGGCCCCGATCTTCCGCGACCGACGCGATGCTGAAATAACAACAAATATATATGAAACTGCTCCGGTACTCTCAAACGCACAAGTTGGTGAATCTAAGTGGCCAGTTAGGTTCTCTCAAATGCTGAATATGTCTACAGATTCAGCTCTGTTTAGAACGAAAGACCAGCTCAATGACGAAGAAGGTGCATGGCCGATTGGGAACAATCGTTTTGAAAGCGCAGAAGGCCAATGGCTTCCGGTTTACGAAGGTAAGATGGTAAAAGCGTTTGACCATCGCGCTTCAGATATCATCCTAAACGAAACCAATGTGTTCAGGCCCGGCCAACAAGTAGCGATCGAACCAATAGAAAAACAAAATCCTACTAGATATCCGACAGCTAGGTATTACATCAATGAAATTGAGGATTGGTGGGGAAACGGATCTATCCAATGGACAATCGCCTTTAAGGACATCACTGCTTCAACAAATATTCGGACAATGATTGCCAGCATCATACCGAAAGCAGGTGCTGGTCATACATTGCCGGTACTATATATGGACAAAAATGAAGCTGGTATTGATACAACAATCGCCGCATATGTTGTCGCCAACCTAAATACGATCCCCTTTGACTACGTCTCGCGGCAAAAAGTACAAACCACACATTTCTCTTATTACATCCTCGAACAACTCCCTGTTATCCCGCCCGAGCGGTTTGACACCGAGATATTTGGGGACAAGAGCGCCGGCGAGATCGTGAAAGAGGCGGTGCTGGAGTTGACCTATACCGCCCATGATATGGCGGATTTTGCCAAGGATATGGGCTATGTGGATGAAACGGGCGCGGTGAAGCCGCCCTTTATCTGGGATGAAGAGCGGCGGCTGAAATTGCGGGCCAAGCTGGATGCTGTGTTCTTCATTCTTTATGGCGTCACCGAGCGGGAGGATGTGCGCTATATTTATTCCACCTTCCCGATTGTGGAAAAGCAGGAGCGCGCGCTTTATAACCGTTATCGCTCCCTCGAATTGTGCCTTGCTTATATGAATGCGTTGCAGGCCGGGCAGTCCGACGCGGCGATTGATCTTTAGCCGTTTAGTCCCTTGGTTGGGGCTTGATCTTTTGCAGACAAAGCACACTGCCCCAGCCCGGCGCTGCACCGGTAAAACTTCAACATGCCCCCGGGTCAAGCCCGCGGGTGACAGGTGTGCAGCTTGGCTGGCGTGGGGCCAGGCTATTCCCCCCACCCTCAATCCCTCCCCACGAGGGGGAGGGACCTACTCTCTTTTGGCGATGGTGGGGCGACCCCGGATCAGGTTCGGGGTGGTTGAGGCTCTAGAGGGCAGATTGAAGATGCTGGCGTTCGTTCCCCTCACGTCAATACCGGCCTTGAGCCGGTCATCCAAAAAGCTTTTTGGTTAGATGATATGCCTGCGCAGGGCGGTGGTGCTGTATGGGCCCTCGGGTCAAGCCCGAGGGTGACGGGTGTGTAGCTTGGCTGGCGTGGGGCCAGGCTAATCCCGCCACCCTAAATCCCTCCCCGCGAGGGGGAGGGACTTACGCTCTTTTGGCGATAAAAAACCGGCCACACCGAAGTGTGGCCGGTTTTCCGCTTAGGTCGAGGGAGGAACCTATCGCTTAGTGGCAGGCGGGACGCGTGCCAGGGAGGAGGACTTTGTCGATCACATGGATCACGCCATTATCCGCATGGATATTGGCGACGACGACATTGGCCACATCGCCGGTGCCGTCGGCAATGGTGACGCTGCCGCCATCAGAGGTGATGCACAAGCGCTCGCTGGTCAAAACCGGCTTAAAATAGTTGGCGCCGTGGGGGAAATCGGCAGCGCGGAGCAGTCGGTCATCCACGTGGTAGAGCAGCACATTGGTGAGCTGGTCTTTGTTTTCCGGCTTGAGCAATGTCTCAACTGTGCCTTCGGGCAGGGCATCAAATGCGGAGTTGAGCGGAGCATAGACGGTGAAGGGGCCGTCTGAATTCAACGTGTCGACCAAGCCCGCGGCAGAGACGGCGGCGACGAGGGTTGAGAAGCGGTCATCGCCGGAGGCGATTTCGACAATGGTTTGCGCCTGGGCGGCTGTGGTGAGCGCCAAAGCTGTGGCCATGGTGGCGGCAATCTTGCGGAAGAATTTCATTGTACTTACCTTTAATTGGCGAAGCGCCATGATTGATGTTTGACGACCGATAAACGCCGTGACGCGGGTTCTGGATCATGGCATTCGCGCCCATTTCGCCCGAATTCTTGTAAACAATCTGTTGCTGATTTGGCGCATTGGGCCGATTTATGTTGACGCCGCCATGCTGATCGGCCGCACGCTTGCGTCCGCTGTTGCGCCTATTTCCTGCCGTGTTTGGGGCAACAAACAGGCCACTCCACGTCCGCCAATGCTGCATGGATCCCCGGGTCAAGCCCGAGGATGACGGGGGGGGTTGATGACGTGCCATGGTCGTTTATGCAGGCGAGTTGGGCGGGCTTGTGGGCGCTTTGGAGGAAATATTATCCCTCGCGGCAGGGCACCAAACAGGTCCATTTTTGGGTGGCGACCAGCTTGCCGGTGTCGAGATTGATGGTGTTGAGCAAAATGCCGACATAGCCGCGCGGGGCGGTGCGGGATTTGGTGAGCTCGACGATTTCGCCTTTAACGGTGACGCTTTCGCCCGGATAGACCGGGGCGGCGAATTTTAGGTCGTCGATGCGCATGCCGATCAGTGGGTTTTGGCCGAAGGGCTTGATCAGCGCCATCAGGCGCATGGTGGCGGACAGGGTTTGCCAGCCGGAGGCGATGATGGTGCCGAAGGGGCCGTCTTTCGCCTCTTCTTCATTCACATGGATGAATTGCGGGTCATATTCTGAAGCGAATTCGTGCACCTTTTCTGCCGTCAGCGTGTAGGTTTCGGTTTCGAATTTTTCGCCGAGGGTCAAATCTTCAAAATAGCGGGTCTTTGTCATGCTCTTGCTTTCAGGCGCTGTTGCACATCTTTGGTGATAAAATCGGCCACCGTGCGCACACGGGTTAAATGGGCCAAGTCTTCGTGGATGGTGAGCCACAGATCGCGCTTGATCTCCACTTCATCAGGCAGGATGGGGATCAGGTTGGCGTGATCTTTGGCAATGTAATCAGGCAGGATGCAGACCCCGGCCCCGTCGACCGCCAATTGCAATTGCACATGCAGGCTGGTGGCGGTGAGGTGGGCTTTGAGCGACGGGTCGACACTGGGGATATAATCCAGCTCCTTATCGAAAATCATATCCGGGATATAGCCGATGCCGCGCACGCGCTTTAGATCGCGGCGGGTGACGATTTCCGCATGATTGTCGAGATAGGTTTGCGCGCCATAAATATGCAGGGCATAGGACGCGATTTTGCGGATTTTGACGCGGCCTGTTTGCGGCCGTGAGCCGGTAATCACAAAATCGGCCTCGCGCTTGGAGAGCGAGAAGTTGCGCGGCACGGTGATCAATTGCACTTCCAATTGCGGGTGCAGGCGGCAGAGTTCTGCCGCGCCTTCCGCCAAAAGAAAGCTGGCGACGCCTTCATGGGCGCCGATGCGCACGGGGCCGGACAGGTCCGAGCGCTTGTCGCTCAATTCATCAATGGCGCGCATGGCATCGCTTTCCACCTGCTCAGCGATGGGCAGCATTTTCAGCCCGGCATCGGAAAGAGCATAGCCCTGGGGCGAGCGGTGGAACAGCTTGGTTTTGATATTGTCTTCCAGCGCGGCAATGCGGCGCGACACGGTGGCGTGATCGACGCCCAGTTGGGCGGCGGCCAAAGTGAGCGTGCCATGGCGGGCCACAGCGAGGAAAAACCGAAAATCGTCCCAATTGGTGCGCATAATGGCGTGAGATTAGCTGATGTGTTACACTATAGCTACTGTATTTTTGCACAATGGTTTTGCTTGATTTGTTGTTGAACGCCCATTCACGCACAATATGATGCGGGCGATATGTTTTTTAAGGCGCAGTTTGCGCAGCGCACAGCGATAGCTGATTTTGCGCGCAAGGGATCTGGAGGAGGCCCGAGCAATGAACGAGATCACCCACTTTATCAATGGCGAACATGTTAAGGGCACATCTGGCCGTTTTGCTGATGTGTTGAACCCGGCAACTGGCGAAGTGCAGGCCAAAGTGCCGCTGGCCAGCAAGGACGAATTGGCCAAGGCCATCGAGATTGCCAAGGAAGCGCAAATCGCTTGGGGCAACACCAATGCACAACGCCGTGGCCGCGTGATGATGAAATTTGTTGAGCTGTTGCATCGCGATATGGACAAGCTGGCGGAAGCCCTGTCGCGCGAGCATGGCAAAACCTTGCCCGATGCTAAAGGCGACGTGGTGCGCGGGTTGGAAGTGGCCGAATTTTCCATCGGTGCGCCGCACTTTATGAAGGGCGAATATAGCGCCGCCGCCTCAACCGGCATTGACATTTATTCCATGCGCCAGCCTTTGGGCGTTGTGGCAGGCATTACCCCGTTCAACTTCCCGGCCATGATCCCGATGTGGAAATTCTGTCCGGCGATTGCGGCGGGCAATGCGTTTATCTTGAAGCCGTCCGAGCGCGATCCATCTGTGCCGAACATGCTGGCAGAATTGATGATTGAAGCGGGCCTGCCCAAGGGCGTATTGAATGTGGTGCATGGGGACAAAGAAGCCGTGGACGGCATTTTGGACCATGAAGATATTCAAGCCATCGGCTTTGTGGGCTCGACCCCGATTGCGGAATATATTTATTCGCGCGGTTCTGCGAACGGTAAGCGCGTGCAATGTTTTGGCGGCGCGAAAAACCATATGATCATCATGCCGGATGCGGACATTGAACAAGCCGTGGATGCGCTGGTGGGCGCTGGGTATGGCGCGGCGGGCGAACGCTGCATGGCCATTTCAGTTGCCGTGCCTGTGGGCAAGGAAACCGCCGACAAATTGGTAGCCGCTTTGAAACCCCGCGTGGAAGCGCTGCGGGTTGGTCCTTACACCGAGGGCGACAAGGTGGACTTTGGCCCGCTGGTGACCGGCGAGGCGCTGAAGCGCGTGACCGGACTGGTGGATAAAGGCGTTGAAGAAGGCGCTGACCTTGTGGTGGATGGTCGTGGCTTTAAGCACAGCACCAACCCCAACGGATACTTTATCGGCCCTTGCCTGTTCGACAATGTGACCGAAGGCATGGACATCTATAAAGAAGAGATTTTCGGCCCTGTGCTTTCTGTGATGCGGGCGGAAACTTATGAGGATGCGGTGGGCTATGCCATGCGCCATGAATATGGCAATGGCGTCGCGATTTTCACCCGCGATGGCGACACCGCGCGTGACTTCACCCACCGGATCAATGTGGGCATGGTTGGCGTAAACGTGCCGATTCCTGTGCCGCTGGCCTATTACACCTTTGGCGGTTGGAAACGCTCCGGCTTTGGCGATTTGAACCAGCATGGCCCGGATGCGTTCCGCTTCTATACGCGCACCAAAACGGTGACCTCGCGTTGGCCTTCTGGCGTGAAAGAAGGCGCGAGCTTCACCATTCCTGTGATGGAGTAATCCGAGATGGATTTTGCATTAAGCGAAGAACAAAGCGCCATTTTTGATATGGCGCGGGAATTTGCCGCCGAGAACATTGCACCCTTCGCGGTGGAATGGGATCAGGCCAAGCATTTTCCGCTGGATGTGATCAAACAAACAGCCGAATTGGGCATGGCGGGCATTTATGTGCGCGACGATATTGGCGGCTCTGACCTGACGCGGTTGGATGCGGCGCTGATTTTTGAAGCCCTGTCCCATGGTTGCCCGGCCACGGCCTCGTTCCTCTCCATCCACAATATGTGTGCCTGGATGATCGACCGCTTTGGCAGCGAAGAGATGCGCCAAGAATGGGGCCCACAGCTTTGCACTATGGACAAGGTGGCCAGCTATTGCCTGACCGAGCCGGGTTGTGGCTCGGATGCGGCGGCGCTGAAAACCACGGCCAAGCGTGACGGCGACGAGTACGTGCTGAACGGCACCAAGAGCTTTATTTCCGGCGGCGGCGTGTCTGATCTTTATATCGTGATGGCGCGCACCGGCGAAGAAGGCCCGAAAGGCATTTCAGCCATCTTGGTGGAAAAGGGCACAGAAGGCCTGAGCTATGGCGCCAATGAAAAGAAGATGGGCTGGAACGTGCAGCCCACCTCTGAAGTGGTGATGAACAATGTGCGCGTGCCAGTGTCCAATCTGTTGGGCACGGAAGGCGACGGGTTCAAATATGCCATGAAGGGGCTTGATGGCGGGCGGTTGAACATTGCCGCCAGCGCCTTGGGCGCAGCGCAAGCGGCGCTCGACAAGACGCTGAGCTATATGGAAGAGCGCAAAGCCTTTGGCAAAAGCATCAACCAGTTTCAAGCGTTGCAATTCCGCTTGGCGGATATGGAAATCGAGCTGCAAGCGGCCCGCACCTTTCTTTACAAGGCAGCTTGGACTTACGATCAGCAATTACCCGAGGCGACCAAATATTGCGCCATGGCCAAGCGGTTTGTGACCGACACGGCGTTCGATGTGGCCAACCAGGCGCTACAACTGCATGGTGGTTATGGCTATCTGGCTGATTATGGCATTGAGAAAATTGTGCGGGATTTGCGGGTGCACCAGATTTTGGAAGGCACCAACGAGATCATGCGCCTGATCGTGGCGCGGCAACTATTGAGTGCAAAATGAGCGAGAAAGAAGTTCTGATTTCGAGCCAGAATGGGGTTGGACACATGGTGCTCAACCGCCCCAAAGCCCTGAACGCTTTGAGCCACCAGATGGTGCTGGATATGCTTGAGGCCATGAAGGTATGGCAGGGCGATCCAGACATTCATGCGGTGCTGATTGAGGGCGCGGGTGACCGTGCCTTTTGCGCGGGTGGTGACATTCAAGCGGTTTATGAAAATGGCCGCACCGACCATGATGGGGTGATGCAGTTCTGGCGCGACGAATATGAATTGAACGCGCTGATTGAGAATTATACCAAGCCCTATGTGGCCATGATGCATGGCTTTATCATGGGCGGTGGTGTGGGCGTTTCTGCCCATGGCAGCCACCGGATTGTGACCGATAATTCCATTATCTCCATGCCGGAAACGGGCATTGGATTTTTGCCCGATGTGGGCGGCACTTATTTGCTATCGCGCGCACCGGGCGGCTTAGGGTATTTCTACGGGTTGACCGGCGGACGTATGACTGCCGATGATGCCATCTATGGTGGATTTGCGGATTATTACGTACCGGAGGACAAGTTTGACGCGCTGAAAGAGGCCATTTTGGCAGGCGGCGATGTGGACGAATTGATCAAGGCCCATGCGGGCACACCGCCAGAAGGCGATGCGCGCTGGCACCACACGCAAATTGCCGACTGGTTTGCCGACAAGAGCTTTGACGACGCGATCGCAGCGATTGAAGCGGATGAAAGCGAGTTTGCGCAAAAGGCCTTGAAGGTCTTGAAGCGGCAATGTCCACTATCGGTGAAATCGGCCTTTCACGCCATCAACGAAGCGAAGCAGATGGACAGCATTGAGCCCTGTTTAGGTCAGGAATTCCGCTACGCCGATGCATCGCTTTATGACGTGAATTTTTACGAGGGCATTCGCGCCGCGATCATTGAAAAAGATCGCAACCCGCAATGGGTGCCCGCAACGCTCGACCAGGTGAGCGACCAAATGGTGTCAGCCATGTTCAAGCCGCTTGGGGAAAAAGAGCTGAGTTTAAAATAGCCGTTGGGACGGCTTGTCTTTGGGAGGACAGCATGAAGATCGCATTTATCGGACTGGGCAATATGGGCGGCCCCATGGCCGCAAACCTATCCACCGCCGGGCACGAGGTGTTGGGCTTTGATTTGAACCAGGAGATTGCGCAAAAAGCGGCGGCCAAGGGCGTGCAGCTTGCCCATAGCGCCGAAGGCGCGGTGGAAGGCGCCGATGTGGTGATCTCAATGCTGCCCAACGGCAATATTGTGCTGAGCGTTTATAAGCAGCTTTTGGGGCTGGCGAACAAAGGTACTGTGTTTCTGGATTGCTCCACCATTGATGTGAAAAGCGCCGAGGAAGCCCATGCCATGGCGAAAGAGGCGGGCATGTTGAGCCTTGATGCGCCGGTTTCCGGCGGCGTGGGCGGCGCGGAAGCGGGCACGCTGACCTTTATGGTGGGCGGCAGTGACGATGCCTATGGCAAGGCGAAGCCCTTGTTTGACATTATGGGGCAAAAGGCGGTGCATTGCGGCGCGGGCGGCGCCGGACAAGCCGCTAAAATCTGCAACAATATGCTGTTGGCGATTTCCATGATCGGCACGGCGGAAGCGTTTAATCTGGCGGACAAGCTCAACCTCGATAAATCTGCATTATTTGATGTCATTTCCACATCATCCGGCTCTTGCTGGAGCGTGAACACTTATTGTCCGGTGCCCGGCGTTGGGCCGGAAAGCCCCGCTGACCGGGACTATAAGCCGGGTTTTGATGCCAGCCTGATGCTGAAAGATCTGAAATTGAGCCAGGACGCGGCTAGCCAAACGGATAGTGCCACCCCCCTTGGCGCGCACGCCACATCATTGTATGAAAAGTATGTCGAAAAACACGGCGTGGGGCACGATTTTTCTGGCATCATCAACGATTTGGATGCGCTTGACAAAAGTTAGGCGCACCAATTTCCAATTTTGATCGAGCTAAAGGATAGCGTGATGACCGATGTTATTTTGGTGGAACAGGTCGAACGGGTGGTCAAAATCACCCTCAATCGCCCGGACGCGCTGAATGCGCTGAATCTTGATGTGATGGAAGCGGTGGCCTCCGCACTGGAACAATATGACCGCGACCCCAATGTGGGCTGCTTTGTGATCACCGGATCCGAAAAAGCATTTGCCGCCGGGGCGGACATCAAGGAAATGCAGGACAAGAGTGCAACCGACATGCTGAACGCGGACTGGTTTGCCGGATGGGACCGCCTATCGCGCATTCGCACGCCGATTTTGGCGGCGGTGAACGGCTATGCCCTTGGTGGTGGCTGTGAACTGGCCATGATGTGCGATGTGATTTATGCAGGCGACCGCGCCAAGTTCGGCCAACCGGAAATCAAGCTTGGGGTGATCCCAGGCATGGGCGGGTCGCAACGACTGACCAAGGCCGTGGGCAAATATAAAGCCATGGACATGATTTTGACCGGTCGGATGATGGACGCCACCGAAGCGGAGCGCTGCAATTTGGCGGCGCGGGTTTTTGATGCCGATAAGCTGGTGGATGAAGTGATGAACATTGCCAAAGAGATTGCTGGCTTCGGCAAACTCTCCGTGATGGCCGGCAAAGAAGCGGTGAACCGCGCGCTTGAGGGCGGCTTGACCGAGGGCGTTTTGTTTGAGCGCCGGAGCTTTCATGGCCTGTTTTCCAGCCACGACCAAAAAGAAGGCATGGCGGCCTTCAGCGAAAAACGCGACGCCAACTTCAAGGGTGAATAAATATGCATATTAATGATGAACTGACCGTTGTCGTATCCGGCGGCGCGTCTGGTCTGGGTGAAGGCGTAGCGCGGCACCTGGCGATTTTGGGCGCGCGGGTCGGTATTTTCGATCTGAATGAAGAAGATGGCCAACGGGTGGCCGACGAGATTGGCGGCGCCTTTGCCAAGGTGGATGTGTCGGATGCCGACAGTGTTGATCGCGGTTTTGAACATGTGCGCGGCCAACTGGGGCAAGAGCGGGTGATGGTGAACTGCGCCGGCATTGCGCCGGGCGCCAAAACCGTGGACCGCGACGGCAATCCGCATGATGCGGGCCTGTTTGCCAAAACATTGGGTGTCAATCTGATTGGCAGCTTTAACTGCGCCTCGCAATCTGCCGCAGGCATGGTGAAAATGGATGCGCTTTCAGGTGATGGCGAACGCGGTGTGATCATCAACACCGCCTCTGTGGCCGCTTATGAAGGCCAGATTGGCCAGATCGCTTATTCCGCCTCAAAGGGCGGCATTGTGGGCATGACCCTGCCGATGGCGCGGGATTTGTCGCGCGACGGGGTGCGGGTTTTGTCGATTGCACCGGGTATCTTTTTGACACCTATGATGAAAGGTTTCTCGCAAGAGGTTCAGGATTCACTGGCGGAAAACACCCCCTTCCCCAAACGGTTGGGACACCCGGAAGATTTTGCCAAATTGGTGGAACATATCATCATCAACAGCATGTTGAATGGCGAGACCATTCGGCTTGATGGCGCGGTGCGGTTGCAACCGCGATAGGAGCATTTCATGACAGACCATATTGTGATTGTTGACGCAGCCCGGACCCCGATGGGCGGGCTGCAAGGTGATCTGGGCGCGGCGAGTGCACCGGACCTGGGTGCCACCGCGATCAAGGCCGCCGTGGAGCGCGCGGGCCTTTCGCCAGAAGATATTTCTGAAGTGCTGATGGGCAATGTGCTCAATGCCGGAATCGGCCAGGCCCCTGCCCGTCAGGCAGCGCTGGGTGCCGGGCTGAAGCTGGGCACCGCCTGCACCACCATTTCCAAAGTGTGCGGCTCGGGCATGAAAGCGGTGATGCTGGCACACGATCAGCTGAAAGCGGACAATGGTGACATTGTCGTGGCGGGCGGCATGGAAAGCATGACCAACGCGCCTTATCTGTTGCCGAAAATGCGCAGCGGCGCGCGCATGGGCCATTCGGAAGTGATCGACCATATGTTTTTTGATGGGCTGCAAAACGCCTATGACAAGCATGAATTGATGGGCGAATTTGCTGAAAATTGCGCGAGTAAATATAGCTTTAGCCGCGAACAACAAGATGAATTTGCCCTCGGGTCGCTGAACAAGGCACTTGCGGCGCAAGAGTCAGGTGCATTCGACAAAGAAATTACCGCGGTAACGATCAAGGGCCGCAAGGGCGATGTGACCGTGGATAAAGACGAGCAGCCCGGCAATGCCCGCCCGGACAAAATTCCACAATTGCGCCCGGCCTTTGCCAAGGATGGCACGGTGACTGCGGCCAATGCGTCCTCCATCTCTGATGGCGCGGCGGCGCTTGTGCTGATGCGCGAAAGTGATGCCAAGGCCAAGGGGCTGAAGATCCGTGCGCGGATCATCGGCCATCAAAGCCATGCGCATGAGCCAGGCTGGTTCACCACAGCGCCTGTACCTGCCATGCAAAAACTGATCGACAAGATTGGCTGGGCTGTTAATGATGTTGATCTTTGGGAAATCAATGAGGCCTTTGCCGTTGTGACTCTGGCGGCGATACATGACCTCAAGATTGATGCGGACAAGGTGAATATTCACGGCGGTGCCTGTGCCCTTGGCCACCCAATTGGCGCTTCTGGCGCACGAATTTTGGTGACGCTCTTGCACGCGCTTGAACACACCTCTAAGAAACGCGGTGTTGCCTCGCTTTGTATCGGTGGGGGTGAAGCAACGGCCATGGCAATTGAGATTGCCGACTAACTTACGGAGAGCCAAAGATGAAAATTCTTGTACCCGTGAAACGGGTCGTTGATTACAACGTCAAGATCCGCGTGAAGGCGGATGGAACGGGCGTTGATCTCGCCAATGTGAAAATGAGCATGAACCCCTTTGACGAAATTGCCGTTGAAGAGGCGTTGAAGCTGAAAGAAGCCGGCAAGGCAGAAGAAGTGATCGTTGTGTCAATTGGCCCGGAAAAGGCGCAGGAAACCTTGCGCACTGGCCTGGCCATGGGCGCGGATCGCGGCATTCTGATCAAGACCGACGAGACGGTTGAGCCTCTTGATGTGGCCAAGTTGCTGAAAGCCGTCGTGGATGAAGAACAGCCACAATTGGTGATTTTGGGCAAGCAGGCCATTGATGATGATGCCAACCAGACCGGCCAGATGCTGGGCGCATTGCTCGGCTGGGGCCAGGGCACTTTCGCCTATGATGTCGAGCTGAGCGGTGATGGCGTGGATGTGACCCGCGAAGTGGATGGCGGTTTGCAAACCGTATCGCTTTCCCTGCCCGCGATCATCACCACAGATTTGCGCCTCAATGAGCCGCGCTATGCCTCTTTGCCGAACATTATGAAGGCCAAGAAAAAGCCTTTGGACGTTAAAGAGCCGGGCGATTATGGCGTTGAGATCAAAAACCGGTTGACCGTTCTTGAAACCACTGAGCCGCCAAAGCGCAAGGCAGGCATTAAAGTGGGTTCAGTTGCAGAGCTGGTTGATAAGTTGAAGAACGAAGCGGGGGCAATCTAATGACGACACTTTTGATTGCTGAACATGACAATAAAGCCTTGAACGAAGCCACGTTGCGCGCGGCCAGCGCCGCGGCAAAGCTGGGCGATGGTTTTGATGTTCTGGTGGCCGGTGAAGGCGCGGGTGCCGTTGCCGAAGAAGCCGCGAAAATTGCCGGTGCGGGCAAAGTTTTGAACGCGGACAATGCGGCCTTTGCCCACCAATTGGCGGAGCCTGTTGCAGACCTGATCGTCTCCTTGGCTGATGGTTACGATGCGATTGTGGCCCCGGCGACCTCCAACTGGAAAAATACCCTGCCCCGCGTGGCGGCTTTGCTCGATGTGATGCAGATTTCTGACATTACGGAAGTGGTGAGCGGTGACACATTTGTCCGCCCGATCTATGCGGGCAATGCGTTCCAAAAAGTACAGACCAGCGACGCCAAAAAGGTGATCACTGTGCGCACCACGGCCTTCGAAGCGGCAGCCACTGATGGCAGTGCCAGCGTTGAAGCGGTGGACAATACACCGAACAATGCCATCTCCAGCTTTAAGAGCGAGCAATTGGCTGGTGGTGATCGGGTGGACCTGGCCAGCGCCAAAGTTGTGGTCTCCGGCGGTCGTGCATTCGGTTCCAAGGAGAAGTTCAACGAACTGCTTGAGCCTTTGGCCGACAAGCTGGGCGCCGCACTTGGCGCGTCTCGCGCGGCGGTGGATGCGGGCTATGCCCCCAACGATTGGCAAGTGGGCCAGACCGGCAAGGTTGTCGCGCCCAAACTTTACATCGCCATCGGCATTTCCGGCGCGATCCAGCACTTGGCGGGCATGAAAGACAGCACCACCATCGTCGCGATCAATAGCGACGAAGATGCGCCGATCTTCTCCGTGGCCGATTATGGCCTGGTGGGCGATCTGTTCGAGCTGGTGCCTGAACTGACCTCGGCGCTTGACTAAGATGAGCCTGCCCACGCTGACCGATGCCAAGCTGGAATTGGATGCTGGCGTGGCCACGCTGACCTTTTGCCGTGAGGACGTGTTAAACGCCCTCACCGGCACCAACCTTATCGACGACATCATTCACACATTGGATTGGGCCGAGGCCAGCCCGGATGTCGGCTGTGTGATCCTCACCGGCACAGGCAAGGGCTTTTCCTCTGGTGGCAATGTGAAAGACATGCACGAGCGCACCGGCATGTTTTCCGGCGGGGTGGATGATATCGCGGCGGCCTACAAAGCCACCATCCAGCGTATTCCGATGAAATTTGCCGAACTGAGCGTGCCGGTGATCGCCGCGATCAATGGCGTGGCTGTGGGCGCTGGCTTTGACCTCACCGCCATGTGCGATATCCGCATCGCCGCCGACCATGCCCGCTTTGGCGAAAATTTTGTCAATATGGGGCTGATCCCCGGCGACGGCGGCGCTTACTTCTTACAGCGCGTCGTCGGCTATCAACGCGCCGCAGAGCTGACTTTTACCGGGCGGCTATTTGATGCCAAAGAAGCCAAGGAAATCGGCTTTTTGCTGGATGCGGTGCCAGCGGAGGAATTGATGGACCGGGCCACCACCCTGGCGCAAGAAATCGCCGCAAAGCCGCATTATCAAGTGCGGCAATCCAAATTGCTGATGCGCAAGGCGCAGCAGATGAACCTGTCGGACTTTTTGGACCATACCGCCCTGGTGCAAGGCACCTGCCACCATTCTAACGCCCATAAAGAGGCGGTGGCGGCGTTTGTGAACAAGAAAAGCTAAATCCTGCCGCATCTTGCGGACGTGGCAGGACCTTTCGGTTAGACCGAACGAATTAGGCGCTTATGCGCTTTTTTTGCGCTCTGGGCCTTTTGAGGAAGTGTTGGGATTGTTCCGGTTCACTTCGCGTTGTTCGTTGGACTTTTTATCGTCTTTCAAGCGGCGTTCATTGGCTTGTTTGGTCACATCAACTTTGGACATTTATATTTTCCTTTTCATCCAGTGTTGTAGATGCGCGATATCAACGATGCATAAGGTCGGAAAGTTCCGGCCCCTTTAAAATAATTTTTGCATCAGCGTTGGGCCATCAAACAAGGGGTGCTAGTTTTAACAAAACAAAGCTGGGGGACCTACCAAATGACCTACTCAATCGTCGCAAAAGACAAAGAAACTGGCATGGTCGGGGTCATCGTCGCCAGCCGCTTCTTCGCGGCCGGGGCGATGGTGCCCTATATGGGTGCGGACTTCGCGATTGCGTCGCAGAGCAGGGTGAACCCGCTTTGGGGCACAGAAGGGCGGCAGATGCTGGCGCAGGGCGAAAGCGCGCAACATGTGCTCAATTGCATGGTGGCCAAGGATGAAGGCCGCGCCACCCGCCAATGCCATATGCTCGATCAAAGCGGACAATCAGCTGCTTTTACCGGCGATGACTGCATTGATTTTGCCGGACATGAGATTGGCGATGGCTTTTCGGTGGCGGGCAATATGTTAGCCGGAGAGGCAGTGGTGCAAGAAACCGCCCGCGCCTATCGCAACCATATGCATCAGCCTTTTGCAGAACGCTTGATGACCGCTATGGAAGCCGGTGAAGCGGCGGGCGGCGACAAACGCGGCAAGCAATCGGCCGGATTGGTGATCCATCGCGGCGAACCCTATCCGTGGCTGGATATCCGCGCTGACGATCATGAAGACCCACTGGCCGAATTGCGCCGCCTCTATGATGTGGCGCAGGAGACCTATTTGATTGTGGCCGACTATTTGCCCACTCAAGAGCACTTTAGCGGGCGGCCCGATGAAGCCGATCTTGAAGGCAAAATTGAAGCCAACAAGGCGCGGCGGGAACAGGACGGCAAAAAGAGCCAGTCTCGCGCCACCGGCACGGAGATGTGAACCGTCAATTAGAAGAACTCATCCTCTTTTTTTGGCCGCACCCCACCCTTACGCCCTGCCACAAGAGGAGGGAGGCTGCATATTAGGAATGAACAGTGGGAGAGGAACAATCTATTGTCCGGCTCTATGTGGCCGTCCCGGCCTTGAGCCGGGACCAATAGCCACGGCTAAACCGTGAACGAAGAATACTTTTTGCGCGCTGCAAAGCTATTGAAACCTGAACATTAGCCGCTGGCAAGGCCTGCCCTCCCCTTGATGGGGAGGGTTGGGGACGGGTGATAGCTGAAGAAATTCCGTTCCTCAGTCCTACAAGACGAGCCCCTTCACGGCCCGTTTGGACGCGGTGGCGCAAATAGCTGGCGGGTGTCCGACGCCCCCCACCCTCAATCCCTCCCCACCAGGGGGAGGGAAGAGTTTTGGGGGCAATATTGAGCTTAACTCTACTGCACCCAGTTCGCCTTGCGCTTCTCGAAGAACGCGCCGATGCCCTCTTGCGCGTCTGGCGTTTCCCAGGTGTCGGCCAGTTGGCGGATGGTGTCATCGATCAGCGTTTCATCGAGGCGGGGGCCGAGTTGGCGGGCGAGCTTTTTCGCGGCGTTGACCGCTTGCGGTGAGGTGGCAAAATAGGGTTTGATTTCGGCTTCTACCGCTTCATCCAACATTTCAAACGGCACTGATTTGGCCACAAGGCCCAATTGTTGCGCCCGATCTGGTCCGAACAGGGCGGCAGAGAAAAAGACCTGACGGGCATTGCCCTCGCCCATCCGCGCCACCACATAGGGGCTGATGGTGGCCGGGATTAGCCCGAGCTTGGTTTCCGTGAGGCCGAATTTGGCATGGTCAGCCGCCACGACCATATCGCACACCGCCATCATGCCGACGCCGCCGCCAAAGGCGTTGCCATTGACCTTGCCGATCAGCGGTTTTTCCAGCGTGTTCAGCGCAAACAGCATCATGGCCAGCTTTTTCGCTTCCGCCATGCGGGTGGCGCGATCCGCAGCAAACTGCTCGCGCATCCAGTTGAGATCGCCGCCAGCGCAGAAGCTTTTACCTGCGCCCGTGAGCACCACCACACGGATTGTCTCATCCCGATTGATCTCAGCCGTCGCGGCAGTGAGTTCAGCAATCATATCTGCGCTCATGGCATTGTGTTTTTCGGCACGATTCAGCGTGAGCGTGGCGACGCCTTGGGCATCGGTTTCTAGGGAAATGGTGGTGTAATCGGGCATGATGCTATCCCTTTAAGCTTTGGGCAAATTGGCTGGCTTTGGCGAGTCTTTCAAGGTCGAGGCCGGTGGCGAAGCCTTTGCTGTGAAGCAGGTTGGCGACTTTTTCAGTGGCGACATTGCCTTTGGCGCCGGGGGCGTAAGGGCAACCGCCGAGGCCGCCGACGGCGGCGTCGAAAGTCCGCAGGCCATAGCCGAGGCACACTTCGATATTGTCCAAAGCGCGAGCGTGGGTATCGTGGAAGTGGCCGGCCAGTTTGGCGATGGGCACGTGCTGTTGCACCGCTTGCAGCATCAAAGAAGTGGTTTCGGGCGTGGCGGCACCGATGGTGTCGCCGAGGCTGATTTCATAACAGCCCATATCGTAAAGCGCTTTGGCAACGCGGGCGGTGCTTTCCGGTGGCGTGGGTCCATCATAGGGGCAATCGGTGACGCAGGAGACATAGCCGCGCACGGGGATATTATCGGCCTTGGCGGCGGCGAGCACGGGGGCGAACCGCTCCAGGCTTTCATCGATGGAGCAATTGATGTTTTTCTGGCTGAACCCTTCAGACGCGGAGGCGAAGATGGCGACTTCGTCGGCGCGGGCGGCTTTCGCGCCTTCATAGCCGCGCAGATTGGGCGTGAGCGCCGCATAGGCAATGGCCGGATTGCGATTAATGCCCGCCAGCACCTCGGCCGCGTCGGCCATTTGCGGCACCCATTTGGGCGAGACAAAGCTGGTGACTTCAATTTTGCTGAAGCCGCAATCGGACAAAAGATCGACCAGATTGATTTTGTCGGCGGTGTCGATCAGCTTTTTCTCGTTTTGCAGCCCGTCGCGCGGCCCCATCTCAAACAAGGTGACCTTATCCATCTTCAGGCTCCAGCGTGATCAGCATGGCACCATCTTGCACCTGATCGCCGAGGGACACCAGCACCTCGGCCACCATCCCATCGCGCGGGGCGGCGAGCGCGTGTTCCATTTTCATCGCCTCGATGGTGATCAGCTTGTCGCCCTTTTTCACCGCCTGCCCGGCCTTGGCCTTGAGGTCGACAATGGCCCCCGGCATGGGCGAAATCACATTGTCGCCGTTGGTGGCGTCTTCGGCCAGTTCAACTTCGACAATGTCGAACTGGTGGCGTTGACCATCGGCAAACAGGGTGAGCTGATTGTGGGCCTGATGGGTCCGCATCTTTTGCTGGTGGTCACCGAAGTTCAGCACTAATTTATCGCCCTCCAGTTTGGCTGATTTCACCTCAACGGTTTGATCGTCAAACGCGACTTGGTAGGCGCCCTCCAGAAGCTGGATGCGGCCGATGATTTCGCGGTCGGCATGGTGCAGATGCAGGGGCAGGCTTTCGCCGGGCCATGCACGATAGGCGGGCAGGCTCTGCCAGATATCCGTGCTTGGTTTTTGCGCCAGATTGCTGGCCACGATGAACGCGGCGGCGATGGTTTCGGCGGGCAGCGTGGCCGGTTCGATCAACGCATCGAGATCGCGGTCAATCAGGCCCGTATCCACTTTGCCTTGGGCAAAATCCTGATGCTCGGTGAGGGCTTTCAAAAAGTCCTTATTGGTGACCAGCCCAACAATCTCGCTATTGCCCAAGGCTTTGTTGAGCTTTTGTAGGGATTCGGCGCGGTCATTGGCGTGCACGGTGATTTTGGCGATCATCGGATCGTAGAAGGGCGAGATTTCATCGCCTGTGGCCACGCCGGAATCGATACGGGCGGTTTGATCATCGAGCGCCAGATGCTGCAAGGTGCCGGTGGCGGGCAGAAAGCCCTTGGGCACATCTTCCGCATAGAGCCGCGCTTCGAACGCCCACCCATTGATCGACAAGTCGTCTTGTGCCATGGGCAGATGTTCGCCGCTGGCGACGCGCAATTGCCAGGCCACCAGATCCTGCCCGGTGATCAATTCGGTCACCGGATGTTCCACCTGCAAGCGGGTGTTCATTTCCATAAAAAAGAAGCCGTTCGGGTTGAGCCCGTCGGCGGCATCCACGATAAATTCCACCGTGCCTGCACCGGAATAGTTGATCGCTTTCGCTGCCTTGACCGCCGCCTCGCCCATGGCGTTGCGCATCTCTTCGGTCATGCCCGGCGCGGGGGCTTCTTCGATCACCTTTTGGTGGCGGCGTTGCAGCGAGCAATCGCGCTCGAACAGATGCACAGCGTTGCCATGATCATCGCCAAAGACCTGAATTTCGATATGGCGCGGGGTGGTGATGTATTTTTCGATCAGCACCCGCGGGTCGCCAAAACTGGACTGGCCTTCGCGCATGGCCCCTTCCAGCGCTGACTTAAACTCTTTCGGGTCGTCCACACGGCGCATGCCTTTGCCGCCGCCGCCTGCGCGGGCCTTGATCAACACCGGATAACCGATCTTTTCGGCTTCTGCCGCGAGGAAATCAGCGTCCTGATTGTCGCCGTGATAGCCGGGCACCACGGGGACATTCGCTTCGACCATTAAAGCCTTGGCCGCGTCTTTCAGGCCCATTTTGCGGATCGCATCAGCAGAGGGGCCGATAAAGCGGATATTGTTGGCTTCCAGCGCCTCAACGAAGTCTGGATTTTCGGAAAGGAACCCATAGCCCGGATGCACCGCTTCCGCGCTGGTGCGCTTGACGATCTCAATGATCTTGTCGGCCTTCAAATAGCTTTCCGCCACGGGGCTGGGGCCAATATGATAGGCCTCGTCCGCCATCTGCACATGCTGGGCGTTGGCGTCCGCATCGGAATAGATGGCGACACATTGGATGCCCATTTGCTGCGCCGTGCGCATAACGCGACATGCAATTTCACCCCGGTTGGCAATCAGAATTTTCTTAAACATGCACAACTCCTACATTCTGAAGAGGCCGAATTGCGTGTCCGCAATTGGGGCGTTGAGGGCAGCACTGAGCGAGAGTGCCAGATGATCGCGGGTGCGGCCGGGGTGGATGATGCCATCGTCCCAGAGGCGAGCGGAGGCGTAGAGCGGGTGGGACTGCTCTTCGAACTGATCGATGATCGGTTGTTTGAATTGTTGCTCTTCTTCCGCAGACCATTCAACGCCTTTTCGCTCCAGCCCGTCGCGGCGGACGGTGGCGAGAACGCCTGCGGCTTGTTCACCGCCCATCACCGAGATGCGGGAGTTGGGCCAGGTCCACAAAAAGCGTGGCTGATAGGCGCGGCCGCACATGCCATAATTGCCCGCGCCGAAGGAACCGCCAACCAGCACGGTGATTTTCGGCACCGAGGTGGTGGCCACGGCGGTCACCAGCTTGGCACCATTTTTGGCAATGCCTTCATTTTCATATTTGCGGCCGACCATAAAGCCGGTGATGTTTTGCAAAAAGACCAACGGGATTTTGCGCTGGGAGCACAGCTCCACAAAGTGTGCGCCTTTAACAGCGCTTTCGGAAAACAGCACCCCATTATTGGCGATGATGCCCACGGGCATACCGTGAATATGGGCAAAACCGCAGACCAGCGTGGTGCCATAGCGGGCTTTAAACTCTTCAAAGCGCGAGGCATCGACCACGCGAGCAATCACCTCGCGAATATCGTAGGGCGTTTTCAAATCGCCGGGGACAACGCCGATGATCTCATTGGGGTCATAAAGCGGGTCTTCGGGCGCTTGGGTGAGCAGGCTTGACGGTTTTTGCCGATTGAGATTGGCCACCGCTTCGCGAGCCAGTTGCAGGGCATGTTCGTCATTTTCGGCCAAATGATCGGCCACGCCGGAGAGGCGCGTATGCACATCGCCGCCGCCCAAATCTTCCGCCGTAACCACTTCACCGGTGGCGGCTTTCACCAATGGGGGACCGGCCAAAAAGATGGTGCCTTGGTTTTTCACAATGATGGTTTCATCCGACATGGCGGGCACATAAGCGCCGCCTGCGGTACACGACCCCATCACCACCGCAATCTGCGCAATACCCTTGGCGGACATATTGGCCTGATTGTAAAAAATTCGGCCAAAGTGATCGCGGTCGGCAAAGACTTCGTCCTGATTGGGCAGGTTGGCGCCGCCACTATCCACCAGATAAACGCAGGGCAGATGGTTTTCGAGGGCGATTTCTTGCGCCCGCAAATGTTTTTTGACGGTCATGGGATAATAGGTGCCGCCCTTTACGGTGGCATCATTGCACACCACCATCACCTCCTGCCCGGCCACGCGGCCAATGCCGGTGATCAGGCCCGCGCCGGGGGCGTCGCCATTGTAAAGGCCGTGGGCCGCCGTGGCGCCGACTTCCAGAAAAGGTGAGCCGGGATCGAGCAATTTGGCCACCCGATCACGCGGCAGCAATTTGCCGCGCGACGTGTGACGCTCGCGCGATTTCTCGCCGCCGCCCTGCCGGACGATTTCAACCGCCTCTTCAATCTGCGCCATCTGGTCCAGCAGCGCTTTTTGATTGGTTTTAAAGCTCTCTGACGCGGTGGAGATTTGGGATTTAATGATCATGCGCGATATCCAGGATTTTGATGATCAAAGCGCGTGCCCGCTTGCAGCGCTTTGCGATCATTGCCGTAATTTGGGATGCCGCCCGCATCTTTGAGCATGCGGGCCATATGCATCAGATTCCAAGTCATGATGGTGGTGTTGCGTTGGGTGAAATCATTGTCGAACCCGACCTTGCCGCCATCTTCTTTGTCGTCGCCATAGGAGGGGCCGGGGCCGATCTCGCCAATCCAGCCGCAATCGGCCTGAGGCGGAATGGTCAGCCCCAAATGTTGCAACGCATATAGAATGGTCATGGACGAATGCTTCACGCCATCTTCATTGCCGGTGATGACCGCGCCACCCACCTTATTGTAATAGATGGATTGGTTTTTCGCATTGAGCTCGCCGGACATGGCATAGAGCCGCTCAATAATCACGCGGCAGATCGAGCTTTCTTCGCCCAACCAGATCGGCGTGCCGATCACCAGAATGTCGGCATCAAGCACCTTGGGCCATAATTGCGGCCAGTCATCACGGTCGGCGCCATGCTCAGTCATATCGGGATAGACGCCAAAGGCGATGTGGTGATCGGCGGCGTGGATAAAGTCGACGCCAACATGGTGCTGGCGCATAATATCGGCCGAGGCTTGCATCAACAAAGCGGTGTGACTATCGCTTTGAGATTTTTTCAGCGAGGTGTTGATGAACACCGCCTTTAAATCATCAAAGGTTGACTTCAACTCTGGCGCATCTTGATCTGTCATGTCGTTTCTCCCTTCAAAGAGGAACGGTAGAGCGCTATTTTGTTTCCGTAAACATCTCGCGACCGATCAACATGCGGCGAATTTCGCTGGTGCCCGCGCCGATTTCATAAAGCTTCGCATCGCGTAGCAAACGGCCTGTTGGATATTCGTTAATATAGCCATTGCCGCCCAGAAGCTGGATGCCATCGAGAGCGCATTGGGTTGCTTTTTCAGCAGAATAAAGAATGCAGCCCGCGGCATCTTTACGGGTGGTTTCGCCCCGGTCGCAGGCTTGCGCCACGGCATAAACATAGGCGCGACAGGCATTCATGGTGGAATAGATGTCGGCCAATTTGCCCTGCACCAATTGGAACTCGCCAATGGCCTGGTTGAATTGCTTGCGCTCATGCACATAAGGCACGGCCACATCAAGCACGGCATGCATGATGCCCACTGGGCCAGCGGCCAGCACGACGCGCTCATAGTCCAACCCGGACATCAAAACGCGCACGCCTTTGTTCAATTCGCCCAGAATATTTTCTTCCGGCACAAAGCAATCTTTAAACACCAGCTCACAGGTGTTGGAGCCGCGCATGCCCAGCTTGTCGAGCTTTTGCGCGGTGGAAAATCCGTCCATGCCTTTTTCGATTATAAAGGCAGTGATGCCTTTGGAATTGGCTTCAGGGTCGGTTTTGGCATAGACCACCAGCGTATCTGCGTCAGGGCCGTTGGTGATCCACATTTTGTTGCCGGTGAGGCTATAGCCGCCATCGACCTTTTTGGCGCGCAATTGCATGGACACCACGTCTGACCCGGCGCCGGGTTCGGACATGGCCAAGGCGCCCACATGATCGCCGGAGATCAGCTTGGGCAGATATTTCTCTTTTTGCACCTGGGTGCCATTGCGGTAAATCTGGTTGACGCACAGATTGGAGTGTGCGCCATAAGACAAGCCGACAGAGGCCGAGGCGCGGCTGATTTCTTCCACGATCACGCAGTGGGCCAAATAGCCCATTTCCGCGCCGCCAAACTCTTCTGATACGGTGACGCCCAACAAGCCCAACTCACCAAACTCTTTCCAAAGCTCGTTGGGGAATTCGTTGGTTTCGTCAATCTTGGCCGCCATGGGCGCGATGCGATCCTGCGCAAAGCGGTGCACCATTTCGCGCAAGGCTTCAATATCCTCCCCAAGGGCGAAATTCATTCCGGTTGTGAACATTTCAGTGTCCTCCACTTAAGGTGATGCCCACAGATTGGCACACCAATTGAACATAAATATCTTCGATTTTTTGTTGGCTCAGCCGCCCCTGCTCGCGATACCAGGTGGTGACCCCGGTGAGCTGGGCGAGAATGGCCATGGCGGCGACATGGGTGTCGGCCAGATTGAACTGGCCCGCCATTTGGCCGGCGGCGAGGATGTTTTTCGGGATCGCCTCATATTGGCGACGCAGGGCTTCAATTTTTTTGAAATTGTCCGGCTCCAGATTGCGCAATTCCATATAGGAAATGAACACCTGATCTGGCCGTTTCAGGTGATATTGGATATGGAAGCGGACAAAAGTTTCGAGCTGTTGCGCCGGGTCTTTCGGCAGCTCCATTTCGCCCCACGCATCCAGCAGCGCCTGCATATGATCGGCCAGCAAATTTGTGAGCAGCGCCTGCTTGTTGGGGCAATGATTATAGAGCGCCCCTGCCTGCACCCCGACTTCCAAGGCAATCTCGCGCATGGACACGGCGGCATAGCCCTTTTTCGCAAAGAGCTTCAGCGCCACTTCATCAATGCGCTTTGCGGTTTCCTCACCCTTAGAGCCGTGCGTGCGCGCCACTTTCACCTCTAATAATTAAATGAACGTTTGTTTATTTAACATGGGTTGGAGTGGGTGGCAAGGGGGGTGATGTGTATGCGGAAGGGCCGAGTTGAAGCGTGGGTCTGGGTCGGCTATGCGCTACTGCGCTCTCGTTGGCATTGTCGGACTTGATCCGGTCATCCACGGCGCAGTCCGCTGCGCGGCGCTAGTGACCTTGGCGCCCGGTGTCGCTTCACCCCACTCTCGATCCCTCCCCATAGAGGGGAGGGAGGTGCGTTTGGAAAAGTGGAGGCTTGCGTTGCGTAGTGTAAGTTTTCTTTGTCGTTCCTTGGCGTGACCAATGGCGATTCATGGCACTATCTCCTCCGCGGCCACTCCGGACTTGATCCGGGGTCTATGTAGAGCGAATGGTCGGCTAGGACGTGGCTGTTTAATCCGGCGGCTTGTTTAGATTTGGCTGGTCAATTTCATATGCGGACACCCTGCCATCAAAGGGAGCGACGCGCCTCGGAGTCCCTATTGGCCTCCTGCTGATGTTGTTTTGACCCCGGATCAAGTCCAGGGCGGCCCGGTAGGTGGGGATGGCGCTGCATCTCGGCTCTTTTTTGCGCCGCCGTCGCTCACTACGTTCGCTACCCCGGCACCCCCGCCAATTGGTGCTTCACATAAGCTTTATGCACGGCTCATTCTATCCACCACTGTCACCCCAACGTTTGAACTTGGGGTCCAATTCACTTGTCGGCTTGCCGAAGGTGAGGCGAATTTTTCAGACTTATCTGCTATTTTGACAGCTCAAATGGATTGCAAGATCAAGTCTTGCAATGACGCCAGCGGACTGGCTGATACCGTGCCACCTCACCTCGGCTGCGCATTCATGCCGTTTATTCTAAAGCCTACTCACCTTCTTGGAGTTGCACGGCAAGGGAACTTGCCTATTAATGTAACTCCCCCCACCAAATGGAATCACCTTATGAAAATCGCTATTGGCACCGATCACGCGGGATATCGCTACAAAGAAAAGATCAAATCCTTTCTGACCGCGGCCGGGCATGAAGTGCAGGATTTTGGCACCTTTAGCGATGAGTCTTGTGACTATCCGGACTTTATTTTCCCAGTGGCCAAGGCGGTGGCGTCGGGGGAATTTGAGCGCGGGATCGTGTTGGGCGGGTCGGGCAATGGCGAGGCGATTGCGGCCAACAAGATCAAGGGCATTCGCTGCGCTGTTTGCTGGAACACGCTTTCCGCCGAAATGGCGCGGCGGCATAATGATGCCAATGTGCTCTCGCTGGGAGAGCGCATGATCTATGAAGATCAGCTTGAAGCGATTGTGACCACTTGGCTGGAGACACCATTTGATGGCGGTCGGCATGCGCGGCGTATTCAAAAAATTGTTGCTGATGTGTAGATCACCAGCCTGCTATAGCAGGATCAATGCCTGCGCCTTGGATATGGCGGGGAAAAGCAGCAACAAATGCACAGCGACAAACAAGAACAAAGCGGCAAAAAATCGAGACATAACGGCCTTCGAAAATATCAATTAAAAAATATGTTAAGTTATATGCCTAATTTCTCAGCCGGTTTCAACCAAAAAGGCCGCTCTATTGAGCGGCCTTTTTCTTAGCCATGGGCCCGATCTATTCAAGCGTAGAATTGAGATCAACAAACTCAAGAAGTTTGGTGGGGTCAGATTGCAGCATCATAATTTGTGGCATGCCGACGCCCGTTTGTGACTTGGCTGTCAGATTAACATTGATCTTTTTGTTGCCGCCCAAAAAGCCTGCAACATGCTCGCCCAATGCAACGGCTGAATCAGTGCCGCCCAACATGCCTACAATCATGCCCTGTGACATGGCTGTGACCTGATTGGTGAACGCTTCGACCGGCGCGCCCTGCTCAGCGGCGGCTTGGGCCAGGGCCAACTGAACCAGCCCCTCATCATCCATCATGATATTGAGATCGGTCACCGCCAAGGACATGGCCGACATCATGGCCATTTGCGGATCGCTGGCGAACAGCGTTTCTGTCGCCCCGCCTATGGTGCCACTGATCTCTACGGTGCCCATCTCTTTGATGGCAGCTGTCAACGTATTTACATTGATGACCTGTGCTTCCGCGTCCCAATCCAAATCGGCCACAAAGCCCATATTGATTTGCTCGAGGCCAGCATCGATCAATTGTTGCACCCCTTCATCTTCGCTGGAGGCAGGTAGATCAGCTTGCAACGCTTTAGCCTCGAGGCGGATATCTGCTGGAATCCCGTTTTGATATTGTTTCAAAGTGAGGTCAAACATATCAACAGAACCCGTGATACGCTCTTCCGGATCATCTTCGTTGGGCACATCAAACTGCACGCCACTGATGGAGAAACCGGTGATCGACGGGATCAGGCCGCGCATATTTTTCTCGAACCAATCTTCGGAATATTCAGCAGCTTCGCCCAATTTTGCAAAGGTGGGGCCAAAGTCAATTTCTTTAAAGGTGAAATTGTCGATCGAAATGGTGCCAGCATCTTCGCCTTCCACCGCGATCACAATATCGCTGACGCTGAAACGTGGATAGATGCCGTTTCCGAACGAACCGACAGCAATTTCACCGGTGGAGAAGGCAAATTCCTGATCGTCTTCTTCACCCGCACAGGCAATGCCATCCATGATGGTTTCTTCTGACTCAAAGCCATAAACGAGCTGGGCGTAGAAATCGATAATGTTGCCGATTTGCTCTTGCGTTGGCTCCCGGTCAGACTTCTCTGCCGCGTCAATTTCTTCGATCATGGCTGTGAGCTTGCTCATATCCATGGCGTCCGGTTTCGCACGGAAAGTGCCCGATCTTGCGGCACCGAACTCACAAGCAAACATGTCGGCGCTCAATGTGCCCCCGGCCAGCGAGTAGCTTTGATAAATGGTTTCAAATTCGTCGGATTTCTCCACATCAATCAGGCCGTACGCCCCCAAGAGCGAATGGATGTTGAGCGCGGTGATCTCGCTTAGGCCATAACCGAATTCCACTTCATCAATGGGATTCTCGCCCATACCGTCTGTGCCAAACAGGCCAAGGGTTTCGCCAACCGAAGCTTTTTCCGCTACGCCATCGCGCACATTTTCAAGTACAATTTCCTTGAACACCATCTCATTGGTGGTGGACTGTTCATCAACGGTCACTTCATAGGAAAAACGCAGCTCCGGTATGCGAACGCGATCCGCATTCAAACCGGCCAATTGCTCCGCATTTTCCGCCAGTTTTCCGGTAAGAATTTCACGCAGGGTGACTTCATCCATATTGGCATTGGTCAGATCAATGGCGCCCACTTCGACCCTGTGGGTGATGCTCGTCATCGATTTTTCCATGGTGGTTTCCGTCGCGGCATCCTGCGCCACCGCTGGGGTGGCCGCCCCGATTGCGATGGCCGCGACGGAGGCGACGAGCATAGATTTCAGCGGTTTCTGCCCGCTTTTTAGAAAGTGTGGCATGTTGAGGTCTCCCTTGAAGCAGATCTAATATTTCTTGAATTTGCGTATAGCAAACTATTATGACACCACTTTAGCAAGCGGATTGAAGCGCGTTCATACACATCCGCCTGCATATGGTTTCTTATTCTTAAACATCAACCGTTTGTAGCTTAAGCACTTTTGGGGGCTGATGCCAAGTGATCCAGCGCCCGTGGGCATCTGCGCGCCCCAAAATGTGCGTCTCGCCGGCGGGCCACAGCTGTTGTGTGATGGTGAAACCGGGCTGGTGACCATCCTTTTCCAGCTGCAGCCAAACCAAGGGCATATCTTTGGTGGCACTCGCTCCTTTTGCCGCAAGAAGAGCACTTATCCGCTGTTGGACAGGAGGGGGAAAATACTGGAACGCCACCGTGTTATAAACCACATGCATATGGCCGGGTTGCAGTTGATCGATTTGGTGCTCTAGCCAGGCGGCAGCGTCCGCCGCGTCTAAACGAATATCCAATTCTTTCGCCACTTCAATGGCCTGTTCTGTGCGGTCCACCCGTTCGGTTTGGTCCGGCCAAATATAGGAGATCAACCGCGCCACATCTGCTGGGCTGTGCGAATCCAGCGGGTTGAGATCGCAGCCGACACGGTGGACAATATCAAGTTGAGCTGCCGGGGGAGTCGGCCCTTGCCAATCAGGCTTAAGGGTGAAGGGGGCGGCGGCCGGTCCGTAATGCTGCGCGCCCAACTGGTAAGCAAAATGATCCAGCGCAAGATTGAGCCCGGCGCTGGCCCCCAATTCATAAAGCTTGATGGGCATGTTGAAACGCGCTGCCAGACGCAGCAAGGCCGGCATCAAAGCACTGGCGCGACGCACCTCATTTGTTTGGGGTGCAAAGGCCAGCTGCGCCAATATTTGATCTTCAAAATCGCTGGCTGCCCTGTCCAACACCTGCCAGAAGGCCTGATCCAGTTGGTTTGTGTGATGGGGCGGGTAAAGCGCGGTCAAGGCCGGCATCTGGCCACTGCGGGCCAATGCATTGAGCGCGCCGCACAGGCGCAAAGGCACGGCATGCACCCGATAGGTTAAATCACCGGGCCAGGTGGCCAGCTTGTCCTCCAGCATTGCAGAGGAAAACTGATGAGTTGCCATCAATTGGCACAATTGGGCAGTGAAGGGCGACCCCAGTGCGGCGCACGCTTCTGCCTGCAATTCACAGGCGTAAGTGAATTTTGCGCGGCGAGCCGCCCTAAATGGTGTTTTCATCCGCCAACTCCTTTGCACGAAGCACAGAGCATGGCGAATAACCACAAAAGATCAATTTCTATCCAAAGTATTTATACGCATGACAAGCGGATTTCCGGTAAATATTTACAGCATGATGCGTGTTTATACTCCATTGCTACACGCCAAGCACCCGCTTGTCCTCGATCACTTTGCCATCATTGGGCAAGGCATTGGGCGACACGACCTGAATATCGGCCCGGAGGCGCGTTTCGGCGCGCATAGTTTGGGCAATATCGTCCAACAAGCCTGGCGCGACATTTTCGATTTCACATAGCAGGGTCATTTGGTCTTTGCCCTCCTGCTCGGTCACTTCCAAGCGGGCGCGCGCCACTTGCGGATAGGCTTTGACCACCCGCGCAATCTGTTGTGGATGCACAAACATACCCCGCACTTTGGTGGTTTGGTCGGCCCGGCCCAGCCAGCCCTTCAGCCGTCCGTTGGTGCGGCCACAATCTGATTGGCCGGACATGGTGGCGGAGAGATCGCCCGTAGCAAAGCGGATCAACGGATAGGTGGGGTCAAAAATGGAGACCACCACTTCGCCCACTTCGCCCTCATTCACCGGGTCACCGGTGCCGGGCCGGACAATTTCGACCAGACAATCTTCGGCAATCACCATGCCCTCCCCTTGGGTTTCATAGGCAATCAGGCCCAGCTCGGCGGTGCCATAGCATTGGCGCACATCAATATTCTCGCCTTGATAGAATTCGCGCATGGCCGGGAATAGCGGGCCGCCAGACACAAGGGCATGTTTGACACAGCTAATGTCCTTGCCCAGACCCTTGGCTTTTTCCAAAATGATTTGCAAGAAATCAGGCGTCCCCACATAACCCGAAATCTGGAAATGGTTGAACGCCTCGACCAAGGTTTCGGTGTTGCCCACGCCAGCCGGAAAAATGGTTGCGCCGAGCTTGGCCGCTGCTTCATCAAACATAAAGCCGGCTGGGGTGAGATGATAGGAAAAGCAATTGGCGATTACATCGCCCGGACGCATCCCGGCGGCATAAAGCGCGGTGGCCATGCGCCAGGGGTCTGCAATATTGGCTTGCGGCTCGACGATTGGCCCGGGGGAAAAGAACACCCGTTTGATGGCCGATTTGTCGGTGGCGATGCCGCCAAACAGGTCGCGCTCTGCTTGCAGCGCCACCAGATCGCTTTTGCGCAAAATGGGCAGCTTGGCCAAATCATCCCGCGATTGAATATTTTCCGGATCGATCTCGGCCAGCGCCTCCTGCCAATAGGTTGAATTGGCTTTGGCGTGGGCCAGTTGCTTACGCAGCTTGGCCATCAGGCCGGATTGGCGGAACAGGGGATCCTGGGCTTCAGCTTTGTCGAAATAAAGTTCGTTCACAGCGCACCACCCACTTAAAGCCAACGCTTGCGGCGTTTATAGCTTTTAATGTCCTTGAACGAGCGGCGTTCGCCGCCGCCGCCGAGATAGAATTCCTTCACGTCCTCATTGTCCATCAGTTCTTCGGCGGTGCCATCGAGCACGATTTTGCCGTTCTCCATAATGTAGCCCTCATCGGCCACATGCAGCGCCATATTGGCGTTTTGCTCCACCAGCAAAATGGAGATGCCCAACTCGCGGTTTAGCCGCTTGATGATGCCGAATACTTCTTTCACGAGGAGCGGCGACAGGCCCATGGAGGGTTCATCCATTAAGATCAGTTTCGGTTTCGCCATCAGGGCGCGGCCAATGGCCAGCATTTGCTGCTCGCCGCCGGACAGGTAGCCCGCGAGGCCCGTGCGCTCTTTCAAGCGCGGGAAGAAGCGGAACACTTCTTCAATTTCTTCTTTCAAATTCGCATTGGGACGGGAATAGGCGCCAAGACGCAAATTCTCGATCACGGTCATATCCTGCAAAATGCCGCGCCCTTCCATCACCAGAAATACGCCCTTGCGCACCAGCGCTTCGGGGCCAATGTCGGTAATGTCCTGCCCTTCATACTCAATAGAGCCGCGGGTGACTTCACCATCTTCGCTGGCCAGCAGATTAGTGATGGCCTTTAGCGTTGTGGATTTGCCCGCGCCATTGGTGCCCAGCAAAGCGGTGATTTTGCCGCGTTGCACATTCAGATTGAGGCCACGCAGCACGAGGATCACCTCGTTAAACACCACCTCGATATTGTTGACGGAAAGGATGGTCTCCGCGCCCATCGCTTCACCAGTTGCGGCCATTTGTGGTTTCATTTTTATGCCTCCTTCCCGTCAGCTTGTTTGAACGCGGGGATATTTTTCACCCCCGCGCTATCTTGTTTGATCTTACAGGCCCAACCAGTCGTCACGACGAGGCAGTGTGGTTTCATCGATACGCTCGATTTTCACTTCGCCATCCTCATAAGAGCCCTGATTGATCGCCACAGTCATCAGGCCGCGGTGATCTGTCGGGGTCCAGGTTGAGGGCAGGCAGACGCCTTCAAGTCCTTCAGGCACCCAGTTTTCCTTGGCGTACATGCCTTTTTTGATGTTCTCGCCGGTGATGCCACCATTTTCCTTGGCCCAAGCCATGGCTTCCATCATGTAGTAGGCGGAGCAAATGCCGCGGATATAGTGGTGGGTTGGTTTGCCGCCATCGGCAAATTCGCCGGATTGGGCAATTTTGGTCACCAGATCCATGCCCGGCACATCCTGGCCATAGAAAGGCGTGGACGATGGGAAGATCATTTTTTCGGCCTGCGAGGCTTCAATGGTGACATAGTCACCGGCCCACACATTGCCCATATAGTTGGCTTCAACACCGACGGTGCCGCAAGATTTGAGCAGCGCCACAACCGAGCCGCCCAAATTGCCGAGATAGACATATTGCGCGCCACTTTCCTTGATGGTCAGGCACTGGGCTTTAAAGTCACCCGGCGCCATCGGCACCACAACGGGGTCAGCCACGGTCATGCCCAATTCTTCGGCATAGGCCTTGCAGGCTTCTTTTGGCGCATTTGGATAGGGGTGATTATCGCCCGCATGCAGGAAGGTTGGATTTTCAATGCCCTTTTCTTCTGCGTCGCTAGCCGCCCACTGGGCCAGAGCCCGGCATGTATCGGAATAGGATGGGCCATAAAAGAAGTTATAAGGCGCCGGTTTTTTTGTGGCCGGGTTGGTGCCTTCAGGGTCAGTCAAGTGGGCTGAATAAGAGGCGGAATAAACCGGAATCTTATCCTTGGCCACGAAAGAAATCAGCGCTTCCGTATCGGCGGTGCCCCAGCCCTGCATGGCCACCATGCCGCGGCCAGACCAAGCTTTATAAGCAGCGATGGCTTCTGGCACCTTATAGGCGTAATCCACTTGGGTGAGTTCAATCTGGGTGCCGTCAATCCCGCCATTGGCATTGACATATTGAATGGCGTCATAAACACCTGGGCCATAGGCCTTGCCCACAAAGGCAGTGGGGCCGGTATAGTCCACCAAATGGCCAACAAAGACGCTATCTTGAGCGCTTGCGGCCGTGCCCATCAACAATGATGCGGAAAGCGCCAATAAAGTTGTTTTCATGTGTTTCACTTTTGTCTCCTCTTTACCCTCGGCATATTGTTTTTATTGGCGTTTCATAGCCGGGGATGAACGCCTTTTGAGTTCGCGATATGCGCCCCGTCCCGCTAGCGCGAGAAGGGGAAGAGTTTCCAACTGGCGCGGATTTGCTGCCAGCGGTGGATGAGCCCTTCTGGCTCAAAGATCAAAAACAGGATGATGGCGGCGCCAATGGACATTTGCTTCACATAGGATTTGCCGCTCTCCATAGCCGGAAAGATATAGGCCGCCATGGTGGTGACACTTTCCATCACTTGCGGCAGCAACAGGATGAAGGCTGCGCCCAAAATGGCCCCATAGACCGAGCCCAACCCGCCAATAATGATCATGGCGAGGAACTGAATGGACAGCAGAATGGTGAACCCTTCTACCGAAACATATTCGAGATAGTGCCCGAACAAGGCCCCCGCCAATCCGGCGAAAAAGGATGAGATGCCAAAGGACAGAATCCGATATTTGGTGAGGTTTACCCCCATCACTTCGGCGCTCAGATAGTGATCGCGCACAGCCACAAAGGCCCGGCCATCGCGAGAGCGCAGCAGATTGGTCACCGCGACGGCGGTTACAACCAGCCAGAACAGCACCAGATAGAAATAGCGCAAATCATCATTAAAGGCGAAGCCGAACAGGTTGGGCCGCTCGGCCAGCGCGCCATAAACGCCGCCGGAGAACCATTCTGCCCGGGAAAAGAAGTCGGTCAGAATGAACTGGGAGGCCAGTGTGGCGATCGCCAGATAGAGGCCCTTAATACGTGCCGCCGGCACCCCGAAAATCATACCGACCGCTGTCGTTAACAGTGCGGCGGCGGGCATGGCCAGCAAAATCGGCACACCAAATGAGTTGGCCAACCAGGCACTGGCGAACGCACCAAAGCCGAAAAATGCCGCATGCCCCAAAGAGATCTGCCCGGTGGTGCCGACCAGAATATTCAGCCCGATCGCGGCAATCGCATAAATGCCGATCATGATGAGCTGGGAAAGCCAATAATTCCCGATGAAGGGTGCCGCCACGATGATTAAAGCCAGTAACACCAAGGCGGCGCGGGTTTCAAAGTGGGTTTTGAACAGGCGATTATCGTCCGTATAGCTGGTGCGGAAATCGCCTGCCGGGCGCGGATTAGGTACATATGACATAGTTCTTTGCCCTTTGCGTTAGATGCGTTCGATGTCTTTGGTGCCAAACAAGCCATAGGGTTTGATCATCAAAATAATGATCAGCACATAGAATGGCGCGATGGTGTAGAGATTGCCGAACTGTAGATATTGCCCGTCAACAAACTCGGCGAGGTTTTCCAAAACCCCGACAATAATGCCGCCGACAACGGCACCGACAATGGAGTCGAGCCCGCCGAGGATTACGGCCGGGAACACTTTGATGCCAACAAAGGCTAGGGAGTTCGAAACGGAGTTCACAATGCCGATCACAATGCCCGCCACGCCAGAGACCATGGCCGAGATGGCCCAGGCCATGGCAAAAGTTTGTTTCACCGAAATGCCAAGGCTTTGGGCAATTTGCTGATCAAAGGCGGTGGCGCGCATGGCCAGACCATGCCGGGTGAAGCGGAAGAACCAGAAAAATACGCCCATAATCACGATGGACAGGACAAGGGAGAGCAAATAGGCCACTTCCACATTCAGCCCGGCAATATTCACCACGTCTGTTGTCCCGAACACATCCGGGAACCGTTTGGCGTCATTACCGAAAATCCAATTCATTAGTGCCTGCATAAAGATCGACAGGCCAATGGTGACCATGATCACCGAGATAATCGGTTCGCCAATTAAGGGCCTTAAGATCACCGTTTGCACAATGATACCGAAGGCGACCATAAAGATCAGGGTAAAGATAAAGGCGAGGAAGAACGGCAATTGCATGTTGGTGACCAGCGCCAGGCACACCCATGCGCCAAGCACCAGAAATTCACCTTGCGCAAAGTTCACCACTTGGGTGGATTTGTAGATCAGCACAAAGCACATGGCCACAACGCCATAGAGCATGCCCACAATCAGGCCGTTGACTAAGAGCTGGAAGAAAAGATCCCATTTCATGAGGCAAGGCTCCTTTGTTCAGATGCTTTTGGCGCTTCGCTCAAATTTTCCACTTTCAGCGAGGTTTTGATGCGCTGTTTGGTGCCGTCCTGGAAGGAAATCACCGTGTCGATATCCACCCGCTCATCATCGGAATAGAGCTTGCCGATAATGTCAGCATATTTCTCGGCGATGACGCCGCGGCGCACTTTTTTGGTGCGGGTCAATTCGCCATCATCAGCGTCGAGTTCTTTATACAGCAGCACGAATTTTTGAATGCGCTGGGCTTCGGGCAGTGTTTCGTTCACCCGCTCCACTTCTTCGCGCATCAGTTCATAGATTTCGGGCCGTGCTGACAGGTCGGTGTAGGTGGTGAAGGCAATGCGCCGCTGCTCGGCCCATTTCGAGACAATCGGATAGCGAATGCAGATCATGGCCGTCAGGTACGGCCGGTCTTTGCCCAAAATCACCGCTTCGGCCACAAAAGTGGAGAACTTCAGCTTGTTCTCGATGAATTGCGGTGAGAAGCGGGTGCCAGTGCTGGTTTCGGAGAGATCCTTGATCCGGTCGATCACCACCAGATGGCCCTTATCGTCCAGATAGCCTGCATCACCGGTGAGGAACCGTCCCTTTTCATCGAAGGTCTCGTCGGTGGCTTCCTGGTTTTTATAGTAACCGCTCATCAAATTGGGGTGGCTGACCACAATCTCGCCCAAGCCCTCATGATCGGGATTGATGATGGAAATGGTGCAGTCATGCATCGGATAACCCACGGAATTGTGGTCCACCTCATCCCATTTATGGATGGTGTAGGCGCCTAGGCCTTCGGTTTGGCCATAAAGCTGCTTAAGGGGCACGCCCATCGCCTGGAAGAATTTGAACGTGTCCGGCCCCATGGCCGCGCCACCGGTGGCAGCGGATTTTAGACGGGAAAAGCCCAACCGGTCGCGCAAGGCACGGAACAATGTCAGCTCGGCGAGTTGGTCGCGCTCGCCTTTTTCCAGCGCGTCTAGACCGCGTTTAACGCCCCAGTCAAAAATCTTTTGTTTCCAAGGGGAGCTCTCCATCATCCGCGAACGAATATCAGCGGCCACCACTTCCCAAACGCGCGGGCTGAGCAGCACAAAGTGCGGCCCGATTTCGCGCAGATCGGCCATGGCCGTATCCTGACTTTCAGGGAAATTAACAATCATCCGCGCCACCAGATTCCACGCCACGGAATACATTTGCTCCATCACCCAGGAGAGCGGCAGCACAGCCAGATATTCATCGCCGGCGCTCATGGGATCAGCTTTGAGATAATTCACCGCGTGACCCAAAAAGGCGGAGTGTTTCCACATGGAGAGTTTGGGGTTGGAGGTGGTGCCCGATGTGGTGCAGAGCACTGCTACGTCGTCGCTATTGGTTTGCGCCACCATCTCATCGTAAGCGTTGGGATTTTTGGCCAGAATATCCGCGCCAATCTGTTCAACGTCGGCCAGAAAGATCAGTCGCGGATCGTCATATTTCTGCATGCCGCGCTTATCATGATAGATGATTTTCTGGATCGACGGAATGCGATCCTCGAGCATGAGAAACTTGTCCACCTGCTCCTCATCTTCCGCCACCACAATTTTCGGCTGGGCATAATTGATCAGATATTCGATCTCATCTTCCAGCGCGTCACGATAGATCCCCATGCTCATGGCCTGGTTGGCGTGGGCAGCCACCTCGCCCCACACCCATTCCGGGCGGTTGTCGCCAATCAGCGCCACCACGTCGCCGGGGGCCAGGCCAAATTCTTTAAAGGCCAGGGCCATTTTGGCCACATGATCGTTGAATTGGCTCCAAGTGATCTCATTCCAGATGCCAAAGTCTTTTTCGCGCTGGGCCACATCTTTGGGATGGGCTTTGGCGTTGGCGGCGAGCAATTTGGGCAAAGTGTCGGCGTTTTTCACCGCGTTTAAATGGTGGCTGCCATCAGCCCATTTGATGTCATTGCCGGATTTTTCAGTAAGCGTAGACATGGTTACATCGCCTCCTTTTCATCATCCAAGGAGAAATCATCAACGCCGAGATAAGCTGTTTTGACCTGTTCATCTTCCACCACATCATGGGGCAGGCCTTCAGCAATTTTCTGGCCAAAATCGAGCACCGCCACGCGGTGGGAAATATCAACGACCACGCCCATATCGTGCTCAATCATCACCACGGTGATGCCATATTGCTCATTGAGCTCGATGACGTAGCGGGCCATGTCCTCTTTTTCTTCGAGGTTCATGCCCGCCATTGGTTCGTCGAGGAGAATAAGTTTGGGTTTGATGGCGATGGCGCGTGCCAATTCCACCCGCTTGCGCAACCCATAAGAGAGAGACCCCGCCGGCTCATTGCGCACATGTTGAATTTCAAGAAAATCGATAATGTCTTCAATTTCCGCGCGGGCCTCGGCCTCTTCTTTTTGCGCGCCACCGACCCAATAAAACATCCCTGTGAGGAAATTGTTTTTCATCATATGGTGGCGCCCCACCAGAATATTGTCGATCACCGACATATGGGAGAAGAGCGCCAAATTTTGAAAGGTCCGGCCAATGCCAATCTTAGCGCGGTCATTGATAGAGCGTGCCAGCAAATCCTTGCCATCGAACAGGATCGCGCCTTCCTGCGGCTTATAGCGCCCGGAAATGCAATTGAGCATGGATGTTTTGCCCGCACCATTGGGGCCGATCAGCGAGAAAATCTCGCCCTCATTAACGTGAAATGAAATATCGGTGAGCGCTTTCACGCCCCCAAAACGCAAAGAAATGTTGGATACGTCCAACATCTTTGTTGGTTCTGTCACAATTTTCCTCCCCAAAGGCGCTTGACCATTTTTGATTTTGAGTTTCGTCTATAAGCTCAATCAAGTGCAATGCCTTTATCCACGTTTTAACCAAAGGGGATTGCCAGATTATGCCCGAATTGTACGCAATTGTGACAGGTGGGCGGGGGAGGACAGATCGGCATGGGCGACCAGGAGATCAGCGACAGTCAAGCCGTTGAACTATTGATGCAAATTGAAGCGGGCCTTGATAATATTGATCAGGGCATCACTGTGTTTGACCAGAATTTAGAGCTGGTTTTCGCCAATAAAAGACTGGGTGAATTGCTCGATGTCCCTGATCGGCTTTTATCCCGTGGCACCAAGTTTGAAACCCTTATTCGCTATAATTCCGAACATGGGGAATATGGCCCTGGCGACGTGGAAGAGCAGGTGGCCGAACGGGTGCGGGTGGCGCGAGAATTTCGGGCCCACACCGTGGAGCGAGTGCGCCCCAATGGCCGTGTGATCCGCGTTTCGGGCGCGCCGCTGGCCATGGGCGGCTTTGCCACGATTTACACCGATATCACCCAGCAACGCCGCTATGAAATTGAGCTGGAAAAGCGCATCAATGCGCAAACGCGCGATTTGCGCCGCTCGGAAGAACGGTTACGGCTGATCGCCAATGAGGTGCCCGCGGGCATTGCCTATCTCGATCAGGATGAAGTGTTTCAATTTGTTAATCGCAGGTTCGCCCAAAGCTATGGTCAATCGGTGGATGATATTGTGGGGCACAAAAGTCAGGAGATTTTGTCGCCGCATATGCATGAGGATTCCGCCCCCTATTTCGCCCGCGCCAAAGCCGGGGAAGCGGTGGAGTTTGATCTTGAGTTCGACCATGAGGACGGGCGCAAGCTGGAAATTCGCGTCTTTTTGCGGCCCGATGTTCGCGCCGACAAATCGGTGCGCGGCTTTTATGTGCTCTCGATCAATTTCACCCGTCACAAGCAGGCTGCTGCCGCTTTGTCGCAAGCGCAAAAGATGGAGGCGATTGGGCGCCTTTCTGCCGGGATTTCTCATGATTTCAACAATTTGCTGACCATCATTTTGGGCAATTTGCGGCCACTCGCGGAGCAAATGGAAGACACCCATTTGCGCGACGAAATGGTGGCCCCCTCTTTGCGCGCAGCCAAGCGCGGCGCGGAGCTGACCCGGCAATTGCTGGCCGTGGCGCGGCGGCAACCGCTGGACCCGAAAGTGGTCAATTTGAATGAAGCGGTTGAGGAAGTGGCGAACTTGTTGAAACCCTCCCTGCCCGCCACAACGCAATTGCGGCTTGACCTGCCCGATCAAGAATTATGGGCCAAGGTGGACCCTGGCGCTTTGGAAAATGCGTTGTTGAATCTGGCATTGAATGCGCAGGCGGCGATTGAAGAAAGCGCACGAAAAGACCATGGCTTGATTGAATTGCGGTTAGCGGCCGGACCCGACCAACACATTAAAATTCACTGTCGCGACAATGGCACAGGCATGAGCCAAGAGGTGCAAAAACAGATATTTGACCCCTTCTTTTCCACCAAACTCCATTCTGGCGGCACCGGGCTTGGTCTCTCAATGGCGCAAAGTTTTGCACAAATGTCGGACGGGGACATTGCGGTGTCGAGCGCTATGGATTTGGGTACCGAATTTGAAATCAGTATTCCTGCGGTAGCCGCCCCCACACAGGCCGAGGCCGAACAGGAGGTGCCACAACTGCCCCATAAGCAAGGCGCGTTGGCGCTGCTGGTTGATGATCAGGATGAAGTGCGCGCGGTGCTGCGGCGCGAGCTGGTGGGGCTTGGCTATGCGGTGCTGGAAGCAGAAAATGCTGCCGAGGCCATGGAACTGATGGATGAGGTGAGCGGCATTGAACTGGTGCTTTCTGACATTGCCATGCCCGGCGGGATGAGCGGCATGGAGCTGGGGCACCATGTGCGGGCCAATTTCGGGCATATCGGGCTGATCCTGATGACCGGCCACGCCAATCTGGCCAAGAGCGACTTTGACCAAGGTCTAAATTGCCCCATATTGCGCAAACCGTTTGAGCACAATAGTCTCGCCCGGGCGATCCTTGCCGCTGAGGCCCAGGCATCGCCAGCACGGGAGGAACAAAGCGCCATATGAATCAGAAACTGATTTATATTTTGGAGGATGACGCGGATGTGCGCGCGCTTTATGCCCGCGAGCTGACGGCGCAAAAGTTTGACGTGCAGGCGTTTGAAACCATCAAAAGCTTTGATGCTGCGCTGCTGGAGCAAACCCCGGACCTGTGCATTTTGGACCTGTCGCTGCCCGATGGCGACGCGCTGATGTTGCTGCGTGATACGGTGGGCCAATTAAACATCCCCACCATTGTGGTGAGCGGACGCGGGGCATTGGGCGACCGGGTGCTTGGCCTTGATTTTGGCGCCGATGACTATCTGGTGAAACCGGTGAACACGATTGAGCTGGCCGCCCGCGCCCGCAGCTTGTTGCGGCGGGTGGAAAAGGCGCACCCCCGCGCCACTGCCAGCCTTGGCGACAAGCTGAAATTTGGCGATTGGCAGGTGGATTTTTCCACCTTTGAGCTCAGCTACAAGGACGGCACATCCGAAATTTTGAGCGCCGCAGATGCGCGTTTGCTGAAAGCCTTTTTGGGCATGCCCGGCAAAGTGTTGTCGCGCGAACAATTGATGGATCTTTACGATCAGGATGGGGACGGCAGTTTTGACCGCTCCATCGACGCGCAGGTCTCGCGGCTCAGGAAAAAGCTGAAAGACACCGCCAAAAATCCCAAGCTGATCCGTACCGTTTATGGTGCTGGTTATATGTTTACCCCGCAGGTGGAAGCCGTTTCTTAATGGCTTAAATTGGGCAAGCGGTCACGCTTGATAATGCGGCGGAGGGCGAAACGGGAGCGGATGGAGCGGATGCCGGGGACGCGGGTGAGCTTTTCCTGCAAAAAACGTTCATAGGAGCCAAGATCTGCCGCGACCACGCGCATTAAAAAATCCTGGCTGCCGGTCATGATGAAACATTCCATAATCTCATCAAAAGTCTGCACTTCTTTTTCAAAAAGCTGCAACGCTTCGGCGCGCTGATTGTCCAATTCGACGGAAACGAAAATGGAGATGGGCAGGCCCAGCATTTCCTGATTGACTGACGCCGTGTACCCTGTGATGACGCCCCGATCTTCCAGCGCCACCACCCGGCGGGCGCAGGGGGTTGGCGAGAGGCCGACCTTTTCCGCCAGCTCGTTGGTGCGCATGCGCCCTTCTTCCTGCAAAATGGCGACAATCTTACGATCAATGGCGTCGAGCTTCATTTTTTCTCCAAAATCGACATGGATATTGAGATTAATCGCTAACGGGCGTATAGTTCAAGCTGTATTTTAGTGAGAAACTGCGCAAAGCTTGTGCCAATATATGCATAATTGGGGGGAGCTAGGGTTTAAAATAAAGTCAGTATAACTGACCAATCTCCCCAAACCATACAGTACCGCGTTCGGTTCGATTGCGCGATGTCGTGCACTTTAAGTGCCGGAGGAGATGATCATGTCTGACGAGAAAATGCCGAAAGCCACCGGTCCGCTATCCATTTCCATTCCCGAACCGCCGGGCCGTCCGGGTGACGCGCCGGACTTCAGCTATATTGAAGTGCCCAAAGCCGGGGAAGTTGAATGCCCCGCCATTGACACCAAGCCGGAAGATATGCGCCATCTGGCCTATTCAATCGTGCGGGTATTGAGCCGCAAAGGCAATGCGGTTGGTCCCTGGGCCGAGTTTTTGGGCGATGATCTGAACGATGAAAGCCTGCTGCGCGGCCTGAAAGACATGATGAAAACCCGCATTTTTGATGCGCGGATGCTGACGGCGCAGCGGCAGGGCAAAACCAGTTTCTACACCCAATGTCTGGGTGAAGAAGCGATTGCCACCGGCTTTCAGCGCATGATGCGCAAGGGCGATATGAATTTCCCCACCTATCGGCAACAGGGCCTGTTGATTGCCGATGGATGTTCTATGTTTGACATGATCTGCCAGATCTATTCGAACGAAAAAGACAATCTCGATGGGCACCAATTGCCGTGTCTTTATTCCTTCAAAGATCATGGGTTTTTCTCGATCTCCGGTAATTTGGGCACCCAATATGTGCAAGCTGTTGGCTGGGCCATGGCCTCTGCCATTTCAGGTGATGACAAGATTGCCTCGGCCTGGATCGGTGATGGGTCGACCGCGGAAACCGACTTTCATTCCGGCATGTTGTTTGCGTCGGTCTATCAGCCACCTGTTGTATTGAATATTGTGAACAACCAATGGGCCATCTCCTCCTTTAACGGCTTGGCTGGTGGGCGCAATGCCCCATTTGCCGCCCGTGCCCATGGCTATGGCTTCCCGTCCCTTCGGGTGGATGGCAATGATTATCTGGCCGTGCTAGCCGCCTCAAAATGGGCGACTGAGCGGGCACGACGCAATCTCGGCCCGACCCTGATTGAATGGGTGACCTATCGCGTGGCGGCCCACTCCACCTCGGATGACCCCTCCGCCTATCGCCCGAAAGAAGAGAGCGATGCCTGGCCGTTGGGGGATCCGGTTGAGCGCTTGAAACTGCACCTGATCAAGAAAGGCGCTTGGTCTGAAGAGCGACACACCCAAGCAATGGCTGAAATTGAAAGCGAAGTGATCGCGGTGCAAAAAGAGGCCGAAAAATATGGCACGCTTAATCGCGGCAAAGGCCCTGATCCCGAGAAGATGTTTGAAGGCGTTTATAAAGAAATGCCCGATCATCTGGTCCGTCAACGTTTGGAATTTGAGGCATAGATCATGGCACGAATGACGATGATTGAAGCCATCCGCGATGCGATGGATGTGAAGATGGGCATGGACGAGGATGTGGTCGTGTTCGGGGAAGATGTGGGCTATTTCGGCGGCGTGTTCCGCTGCACCCAAGGGTTGCAAAAGAAATATGGCAAGCATCGCTGTTTCGATGCGCCAATCAATGAAAGCGCCATTGTAGGCGCCGGCATTGGCATGGCGACCTATGGCAAGCGGCCCTGCATTGAAATACAGTTCGCCGACTATGTACTGCCGGCCTATGACCAGATTGTTTCGGAAGCGGCACGCATTCGGCACCGCTCCAACGGACAGTTCACCGCCCCGATTGTGATCCGCATGCCCACCGGCGGCGGCATTTTTGGCGGGCAAACCCACTCGCAAAGCCCAGAGGCGATTTTTACCCATGTGAGCGGGTTGAAAACCCTGATCCCCTCGAACCCTTATGATGCCAAAGGCATGTTGATCGCGGCGATTGAAGATGATGATCCGGTGATCTTTTTGGAGCCGAAGCGGCTTTATAATGGCCCGTTTGATGGTCACCATGAAAATGCCGTGACCTCCTGGGCCAAGCACGAAAAGGGCGAAGTGCCGGAAGGTCATTACACAGTGCCGATCGGCAAAGCAGAGGTAGTGGAAAAGGGCATGGATGTGACCATCCTGGCCTATGGCACGATGGTTTATGTGGCCCAGGCCGCGGCCAAGGAAAACAATATTGACGCGGAGATCATTGATTTGCGCTCATTGCTGCCGCTGGATCTGGATACGATTGTCAATTCCGTGAAAAAAACCGGTCGCTGCGTGGTGTTGCATGAGGCCACATTGACCTCAGGCTTTGGTGCCGAGTTGACCTCATTGGTGCAGCAGCATTGCTTTAACCATTTGGAAGCGCCCGTGCTGCGGGTGGCCGGGTGGGACACCCCCTATCCCCACGCGCAGGAATGGCACTATTTCCCCGGTCCGAAACGAGTTGGCAAGGCGCTGAAACGCGTTGTGGAGGCACAATAATGGGTACGCATATTATCAAACTGCCTGATGTGGGCGAAGGCGTGGCCGAAGCCGAGTTGGTGGAATGGCACGTTAAAGTCGGTGATGTGGTGAAAGAAGACGAGGTGATCGGCGCGGTGATGACCGACAAAGCCACCGTCGAAATCCCCTCTCCGGTGCAAGGCGAGATCACTTGGCTGGGTGCCGAGGTGGGCGATACGGTTTCCGTTGGGTCGGAGATTGTGAAACTGGCCACCCTTGGCGACGAAGATGACACCAGCGACGCCCAGATCGATTCAGTCGAGGCCGCGGAAAAGCCTGCAGAAACTGAGGCCGCACCGTCAGCCGATTCTGGAAAAGGCAGCACCAAAGGCAGCTATGTGATCAAATTGCCGGATGTGGGCGAAGGGGTAGCCGAAGCTGAACTGGTGGAATGGAATGTCAAAATCGGCGACATGGTCGCTGAGGATGAAGTGCTGGGCGCGGTGATGACCGACAAGGCCACCGTGGAAATTCCGTCGCCGGTGCAAGGCGAAATTACCTGGCTGGGCGCAGAGGTTGGCGATACGGTTTCGGTGGGATCAGAGATTGTGAAGCTGGCGACCCTGGATGGGGAAAGCGGGTCGCATGATGCCGACATTCAGGTGATTGAAAAAGACGAGACACACGAGGCGAAGCCCGCTGCGACACCAATCGCCGACAGCAAAGCTGAAGTTTTGCCGCCGCGCGCATCTGGCGAAAAAGTGTTGGCGGCCCCGGCGGTGCGCAACCGCGCAAAATTCCTCAATCTGGATTTGAGCCAATTTAACGGCACCGGACCGGAAGGCAGCATCAGCCATGAAGATCTGGACCGCTATTTGCTGAGCCAGCAGGCCAAAGGCGGCAGCGCTGCCGCATCAACGCCTGCCGCGCCTTATGCAGGCACCGGCAATGAACCCACAAAGGATGTGAAAATTGTCGGGCTGCGCCGGATGATTGCCGAAAAGATGAGCGTCGCCAATGCCCGCATTCCACACATTACTTATGTGGAAGAAATTGATGTGACCGAGCTGGAAGGGCTGCGGCAGAGCCTGAATGCGCAAAAGGAAGAGCATCAGACCAAGCTGACGCTTCTGCCGTTTTTGATGAAATCAATGGTCACCGCGCTGGCGGAACAACCCGGCATCAATGCCCATTTTGATGATGATAAGGGCATTGTGCATCAGTTTGAACATGTGCATATGGGCATTGCCGCACAAACTGATAATGGCTTGATGGTGCCGGTTGTGAAAAATGCACAAAATCACGGTTTGTGGTCAAGCGCCAAAGAGATCGCCCGGTTGGCCCAAGCGGCCAAGGATGGCAGCGCAAAGCGCGAAGAATTGACCGGCTCGACCATCACCATCACTTCGCTCGGGGCCCTGGGCGGGGTGGTGAACACGCCGGTGATCAACCACCCGGAACTGGCGATTGTGGGCGTCAATAAAATGATGACCATGCCAAAGTGGGATGGGGAGAAATTCGTGCCGCGAAAAATCATGAACCTCTCTTCGAGCTTCGACCATCGCGTGGTGGATGGCTATGATGCCGCTGTGTTTATTCAGCGGGTCAAATCGCTGCTGGAAAAACCCTTGATGATCTTCTCATAGATCCGGCTTTTAGCTTGCAAATCAATCAAGACCGCCGTTCGGCGGTCTTTTTGTTCAATGTTTATTAACGTAAACCTTTCGTTACCTTTCTTTCACTAAACTGCGGTTGCAATTGCAAAGAGATGGGTCAGTATTGTGAACGCAGCGGCGAAGCATGAATTAACCCCGGCAGACAACAACACCATGGCCGATATCGGTCATCGCGTTGAACGGCTGGGCATTGAAATCGCTGACGTCAATGGTGTGGCCAGCGAATTGGCCGCGCTTGGTGTGCAACAAGCGCAAAATGTCAGTTCAGTCACGCGCACGTCAGGTCAAGTGCTCGACACCACCACCAAATTGTCGAACTCTATGGCAGAAGCAGTACAATCTGCCGAGGAGGCGGAGCGTATTCTGACCGCCAGCACACAGCAGATACACGACACCATCCATAAAAACACCGACCGCATGCAGGAGTTGAGCAACAACAGCCTCAACTTGAAGGAAAGCCTCACCAGCGTTGACAATAATGTGCAAGAAGTGCGCGTGGCCAGCCGTGCCATTGGCCAGATTGCACGAGAGACCCAATTATTGTCGCTTAATGCAAGTGTGGAAGCAGCCCGTGCGGGAGATGCGGGCCGCGGTTTTGCCGTGATCGCCGCCTCTGTGAAAACACTGGCGGATCAGATTCAAGGGTTTGCTGATCAGAATGCCCAGAGCCTTGAAGAGTTGGTGGAGGTTTTAAGCGGGTTGCAGGATCGAAGCCAGGCCAGCGCCCAAACGGCCACACAGGCTATTGAAGACACTGCCGCCGCCACCGAGGCCAGCACCCAGCTCACCAATTTATCTCAAAGTGTTTCCAAGCTGGTCAAAGACATTGAGGCGCTGCGCGCGCCGGTGCATGAAAATATAAGAGCATCAACCTCGATCAATGAGGAATTGAGCGATCTGGACCAGAGCGTCAAACATTTTGAAAAGCAGTTGGGCACCTTGCAACGCCGCGCAGATTCCATCTTAGATATTTCCGAAGATTTGATGGTGTTTATCGCCCAATCGGGGGTGGAAACCGGCGACACCAAAATCATCCGCATCTGCGAAAAGGCCGCCCGGCAAATTGAAGCGTTGATGCAACAGGCGATCCAACAGGGGGCATTGAGCCGACGTGCGGCTTTTGATCGCCAATATAAGCAAATCCCCAATACCGACCCTATCCAATATTTCACCGAATATGTGGACTGGACCGATGCCCATTGGCAGCCCATTTTTGAAAAGGTTCAGCAGGCAGATCCGCGGATTGCCTTCAGCGCCGCCGTGGACGTAAACGGCTATTTGCCCACCCACAATAAAATCTATTCCAAGCCCCCCTCTGATGATCCGGTTTGGAACGCCGCCAATTGCCGCAACCGTCGCATCTTTGATGACCGGACAGGTCTTTCAGCTGGACAAAACACAAAGCCCTTTTTGCTGCAAACCTATCGCCGGGATATGGGCAATGGCGAATTTGTGCTGATGAAGGATGCCTCGGTGCCGCTCTATATTGAGGGTCAGCACTGGGGCGGATTGCGGATTGGCTACAAGGTTTAAGCGACAACACTTTTTGCCAAATGGTCAAATTATCCACAATTGTTTTCAAGCCGCTTGCGCAAAAATCATGAAAACGTCATAATCCCTCACAACGAGGGCATATGGGCAGGATTTCATGACGCAAACTGGCGCGAAGCATTTGCTTCAGCTTGAGGGCATTTCCAAATATTATGGAAGTTTCAAGGCCAATGATCGCATTGATTTGACGATTGAGCCGGGCCAAATTCATGCGCTGTTGGGCGAAAATGGCGCGGGCAAATCCACACTGGTCAAAATGCTTTACGGCAGCTTACAGCCGGATGAGGGGCGCATTTTGTGGCAGGGTGCACCGGTGGTTATTGGCAATCCGGCCGAAGCCCGTGCGTTGGGCATTGGCATGGTGTTTCAGCATTTCTCGCTTTTTGACGCCTTGACCGTGGCGGAAAATATCGCTCTAGCCATGCCCAAAGATCAAAAATTGTCAGATATTGCCCGAAGGCTGGAGGCCATTTCAAAGGAATATGGGTTGCCCTTGAAAGCCGGCGCGCGCATTCACGATTTATCGGTTGGGGAGCGCCAACGGGTGGAGATTGTGCGCTGCCTGTTGCAAGAGCCGCAATTGCTGATTTTGGATGAACCCACCTCTGTTTTAACGCCGCAGGAATCTGAAGATCTGTTCAAGGTGCTGCGTCGCCTCTCGAGCGAAGGCACGGCCATTCTTTATATTTCGCATAAGCTGGCCGAGGTGCAAGCGCTTTGCCAGAAAGCCACCATTTTGCGCCATGGGGAAGTGGTGGCGGATTGCGTGCCCGCCAACGAAACCACATTGAGTTTGGCGAAAATGATGGTTGGGGACGACATTCACGAAATCGCGCCGCGCAACACAGGCAGTGAGAGTGCTGAGGTGGTACTCGAGGTCAAGGGGCTTTCAGCGACCGGACTGACGGGTTTTGAAACCAGCCTGAAAAATGTCAATTTTAGTGTGCGCAAAGGCGAAATTGCTGGCATTGCCGGCATTGCCGGCAATGGACAAAGCGAATTGTTCGCTGCGCTCTCAGGCGAGCGTGCCACCGCGCCAGATATGATCAAGATTGATGGGGTGCCCGTAGGCCATTTGTCGATTTTGCAGCGGCGCAAACTGGGGGCCATGTTTGTTTCTGAAGAACGGCTGGGCCATGCGGCGGTGCCAGAAATGAGCCTTTCGGACAATGTGGTGCTGACGCGGCACGGGCTGGAGAAAGATTTGGAGACCGGACCTTTTATCCGCCACAGCACGGCCCGCAAAATCAAAGACAAAATCACGGAAATGTTCGATGTCCGCAAGGGCAATGAAGACCCTCCAGCCATGTCACTATCCGGCGGGAATTTGCAGAAGTTTGTGCTGGGCCGCGAAGTGATGGCGGGGGCCAAGCTGGTGATCGTCAACCAGCCCACCTGGGGCGTTGACGCGGGGTCGGCCGCCCAATTGCGGCAAAATCTGATCGATCTTGCGGCAGAAGGGGCGGCCATTTTGGTGATTTCGCAAGATCTGGACGAACTTTTTGAAATCTCTGACCGGCTGGCCACCATGGCCGAGGGCGAATTATCGACCTTTGTGCCAACGGGCGAAACCAACCGCAATGAAGTGGGGCTGAAGATGACGGGCGTGTTTGAACATGCGGCGGGAGCGAACGCATGAGGCTGGAGCTGATCAAACGTAGCGCGCCGGCCCCTTCCATGCGGATATTATCGCCGCTTTTGGGGCTGTTTCTGGCATTGATTGCCGGGGCGATCATGTTTTCGGCTCTCGGCAAAGCGCCGGATCGGGCTTTATATGCGTTTTTCATCGAACCTGTCTCCGAAATGTGGAGCGTGCATGAACTGCTGATCAAAGCCGCGCCGCTGATCCTGATGGGCGCTGGGCTTTGCATTTGCTTTCAATCGAACAATTGGAATATTGGCGCCGAAGGGCAAATGATTGTCGGTGCCATTTTTGGCGCGGCCTTGCCCATCCTGCTGCCGGACGTACAGAATTTTTTGATCCTGCCGCTGATGCTGATTTTCGGCATTTTGGGCGGCATGCTTTATGGCTTTATTCCGGCTTTGTTGAAAGCCAAATTCAAAACAAATGAGATTTTGACCAGCCTGATGCTGGTTTATGTGGCGCAAATGCTGCTCGACTGGATTGTGCGCGGGCCCTGGCGCAACCCGGAAGGAATGAACTTTCCTGAATCTCGGCGCTTTCACGAATGGGCGCGCATCCCTGAAATGATCCCCGCCGACGGGCGCGCCAATTGGGGCTTTGTGATCGCCATTATTGTGGCGGTGGCGCTGGGGATTATGCTGGCCAAAAGCCTGAAAGGTTTCGAAGTCAAGGTGATCGGCACCAGCCCCAAGGCCGCGCAATTTGCCGGATTTGATCGGCAAAAGATGATCTTTTTTGCCTTTTTGCTGGCGGGCGGCTGTGCCGGGCTGGCGGGCATTATTGAAGTGGCCGGGGCCACCGGGCAACTGCGCCCCACCGTGTCGCCCGGCTATGGCTTTACGGCTATTATTGTCGCCTATCTGGGGCGGTTGAACCCGATTGGGGCGATCGTTGCCGGGCTTGTGTTGGCCCTCACCTATCTGGGTGGCGAGGCGGCACAGATCAGTTTGGGGCTTTCCGACAAGATTGCACGGGTGTTTCAAGGCCTGATCCTGTTCTTCGTGCTCGCGTGCGATACGCTCATTCTTTATAAAATCCGCCTGACATTTGGCGCTGCGCATAAGGGAGCCGCATAATGGGCATGACAGAAGCCATTTTGTTGACCATTGCCACCGCTGCGACGCCGCTTTTGATCGCCGCGATTGGCGAACTGGTGGTGGAACGCTCCGGGGTGTTGAACCTTGGCGTTGAAGGCATGATGGTGATGGGCGCTGTGGGCGGCTTTGTGGTGGCCAGCTTAACCGGCAATCCCTGGATCGGGGTTTTGGCGGCCATCGCGCTTGGCGTGCTCACCTCGCTGCTGTTTGCTTTTCTCACCATTTCGCTGGCTGCCAACCAAGTTGCCACAGGTCTGTCACTGACCATTCTAGGCCTCGGCGCATCCAGCTTGATGGGCGAAAAATTTGTGGGGCAAGCGGGTAAAAAGCTGGGCAATTTGGACCTGCCAGTTTTGAGCGATATACCGCTGATCGGGCCGCTAATCTTTGGTCAGGACCCCATCTTTTACATCTCAATTGCGCTGGTGATCGGCGTGAGCTGGTTTTTGTTCCGCACCCGCGCCGGGCTCACCCTGCGCTCCATCGGCAACAATCATCATTCGGCCCACGCGCTGGGCATTCCGGTGTTGCGCTATCGCTATCTGGCGGTGATGTTTGGCGGTGCCTGTGCCGGGTTGGCAGGCGGCCACTTATCGCTTGTTTATACGCCGCAATGGGTGGAAAATATGACCGCAGGACGCGGCTGGATTGCGCTGGCGCTGGTGGTGTTTGCCTCTTGGCGACCCGCACGTGTTTTGGCTGGCGCATATTTGTTTGGTGCGGTATCTATCGGACAATTACACGCGCAAGCGCTAGGAATTGCAGTGCCCTCACAATTGCTCACAGCATTGCCATTTTTGGCAACGATAGTGGTGTTGGTGCTGATCTCACAAAATGTTCGGGCGACATTGATCAACACGCCCGCAATGCTTGGTCGGCCCTTTGTGCCTGACCGTTAAAACATGATTTGGCATGTTGCCAAATCAAACTTTGGAGGTGAAGAGATGAAGAAACTGCTGATCGGATTGGCCGGCGTGGCCGCCATGTCACTGGGCATGGCCGCTTCCGCGATGGCGGAAGATCCCATGAAAGTGTGCTTTGTTTATGTTGGTTCAAAAACCGACGGGGGCTGGACCCAAGCACACGATATTGGCCGCCAGGAATTGCAAGCGCATTTTGGCGACAAAATTGAAACCCCTTACATTGAAAATGTGGCGGAAGGCCCGCAGGCTGAAGGCGTTATCGAACGTTTTGCCCGCTCTGGCTGTGAGCTGATTTTCACCACAAGCTTTGGCTTTATGGACCAGACCATGGCCGTGGCCGAGCGCTTCCCGGACGTGAAGTTTGAGCACGCCACTGGTTATAAAACAGCCGAAAACGTGACGAGCTACAACTCACGCTTTTATCAGGGTCGTTATATTCTGGGCCAGATTGCGGCGAGCGTAAGTGAAAAAGGCGTGGCTGGCTATATTGCCTCCTTCCCGATTCCGGAAGTTGTGCAAGGCATTAACGCCTTTGTTTTGGGTGCCCAAAGTGTGGACCCGGATTTCAAGCTGAAAGTGGTTTGGGTGAACACATGGTTTGACGCCGGTAAAGAAGCCGATGCGGCCAAAGCGCTGATCGACCAGGGCGTTGATATACTGACCCAGCACACTGACTCCACTGCGCCGATGCAGGTGGCAGCAGAGCGTGGCATCAAGGCGTTTGGTCAGGCTTCTGACATGATTGCGGCGGGTCCAGAGACACAGTTGACTGCGATTGTGGACACTTGGGGCGCTTACTACATCAAGCGCGTGCAGGACGTGATGGACGGCACATGGGAAAGCCAGTCAACCTGGGATGGTTTGGCCGAAGGCATTCTTGAAATGGCCCCTTACACCAACATGCCTGAAGATGTGAAAGCCATGGCGGAAGCCACCGAGGCCGCCATCATTTCAGGCGAGTTGAAGCCCTTCACCGGCCCTGTGAAAAAGCAGGACGGCACCGTGTGGCTTGAAGAAGGCGAAGTGGCCGAAGATGGCGAATTGCTTGGCCTGGGCTTCTATGTTGAAGGCGTAGACGACAAGCTGCCGCAATAAGGGCTGAATAGCTTGGTAGATTTTAAGGGCGGGTCTTTTGACCCGCCCTTTTCTATTTGTATTGAAAACGTTATAATATTTGACCAAACGATAAAAATAATATGCTTGGGGAATTGGTGATGGATAAGGCAGAACTGGCCAAAATGATTCAGGCGGGCGCGGGCCAGCGCAATGCGGATCTGGTGATCAAAAATGTGCGCTTGCTCGATATCATCACCGGCGACATTGCCACCAGCGATATCGCTATCGTCGGCAACCGTATTGTGGGCACCCATTCCACATATGAGAGTGATCGCGAGATTGACGGGGCAGGCCGCTTTGCCGTGCCAGGTTTTATCGACACGCATTTGCACATTGAAAGCTCGCTGGTGTCGCCGATGGAGTTTGACCGTTGTGTGTTGCCGTACGGGCTGACCACCGCCATTTGCGACCCCCACGAAATTGCCAATGTGCTGGGCGCGGACGGGATCAAATATTTCCTCGACGCGTCGGATCGCAGCTTGATGGACATCAAGGTCAATCTGTCCTCCTGCGTGCCCGCCACCGCGTTCGAAACGTCTGGTGCGGAATTACTGATCAAAGATTTGCTGCCCTATCGGGATCATCCGAGCGTGATCGGGTTGGCGGAATTTATGAATTTTCCCGGCGTGATCAACACCAATGATGAAGTGCTCGACAAGCTGCTGGCGTTTCAGGATGGGCATATTGATGGCCACGCGCCATTGCTGCGCGGCGATGATTTGAACGGCTATCTGGCGGCGAAAATTCGCACGGACCATGAGTGCACCACCGCCGATGAAGCGCGGGAGAAGATGCGCAAAGGCATGGCGATTTTGATCCGCGAAGGCTCTGTATCAAAGGATTTGAATGCGCTGGCCGAGGTGCTGACCGCGGAAAGCTCCAGCTTTATGGGGCTATGCACCGACGACCGCAATCCGCTGGATATTCATGAGGAAGGCCATCTGGACAGTTTAATCCGCCGCCTGATCGCCAAAGGCTGCCCAACGCATCATGTATATCGCGCGGCGAGCCATTCGGCAGCGCGCATTTTCGGTCTTGATGATCGGGGTATTGTCGCGCCGGGCTGGCTTGCGGACATTGTGTTGCTAGATGATCTGGAGCAGTGCGCTGTGAGCGATGTGATCAAATCCGGCCAGTTGGTGGACGAAGCTGCTTTTGCGGCACGGCCGTCGCTAGAGCCGATTGGACTTCAGTCGATGAAGGCACAAAAGACCACGCCGGATCAGTTTAAAGTGCCGGCCAGTGAAGGGAAAAACCTGACCCCGATGATGGGGGTCAAACCAGGTTTGATCCTCACCTATCGTGAAGAGGGCGTATTGCCACGCGAGGACGGCATATTAAGTCCAGACACGGCGCAGGACGCTATTCAAGTCAGCGTGGTGGAGCGGCATGGCAGAAATGGCAATATTGGCCATGGCTTTGTGAAAGGATTTGGTTTGAAACAGGGGGCGATTGCCTCTTCGGTGGGCCATGACAGCCACAACATCACTTTGGTGGGCACCAATCCGGACGATCTAAGCGCCGCCGCCAACCGCATCATTGACATGCGCGGCGGTTTTTGCGTGGCGCATGAGGGCAAGATTTTGGCGGAGCTGGCGCTGCCTATTGCCGGGCTGATGAGTGAACTGCCCTTTGAAGAGGTGGCCCATGCTTTAGAAAAGCTGCGCGATGCGGCGCATGGGCTGGGGTGCACCCTGCCCGAGCCGTTTTTGCAGGTGGCCTTTTTGGCACTGCCGGTGATTCCCCATTTGAAGATGACCGATTATGGGCTGTTTGATGTGGATGCGTTTGATTTTGTAAAGTGACGCGGGCCGAGCGCAAAGAGACTGACGCTCCTGTGTAACCGTTGGTGCTGCATGGATTACCGGATCAAGTCCGGTAATGACGGCAGTGTGTGGTTGGACTTCAAAACGCACCGCAGCGTCATCCTCGGGCTTGACCCGGGGATCCAGTAAGCGCGAGCCAAAGTGAGCAACATATGCGCATTGCCGTGGCGGTATTCCGATCTGGATTCCCGCCTCCGCGGGAATGACGGCGGAGATGTTGGGATTTGGGTTGCCTACCAGCTTCGACTTCAGCGCTTCGCAGTTATTACAGACTGCCATGATCACACCACACCACCCACAGGGCCGCCCCGGACCTGATCCGGGGCCAACACGCCTAGCGCTGAGTTGATCATTGGTCCCCGCTCGAGGCTGGGACGGCCACTGCGGGTATTACCCACTCAGCTTTGATTTGAGCGCTTCGCCTGCGACATAGGTTTCCACGATGGCGCGGTCGTCCCCCATGGTTTGGAGCATGAAGAGTTCCTGCTCCAGATCAAAGACCGTCTCCATGCGGAGTTTCATCACCGGGGTTGCTGCGGCGTCGAGGACGATAAAGTCGGCATCGCTGCCTTCGTCCAAAGTGCCTATGCGATCTTGCAATGAGAGGGCTTCTGCGTTGCCTAAAGTCGCTTGATAAAAGCTAACCAAAGGTGGCAGGCGCTGGCCTTGCAATTGCAGCACTTTGTAGCCCTCATCCATGGTGCGCAACATGGAGATGGAGGTGCCGCCGCCAATATCGGTTGCCAAGCCAATGCGCCCCTGATTTTGAACGCCTTCCATATTTTGCCAATCAAAGTGGCCGGAGCCGATAAACATATTCGAGGTGGGACAGAAGACGGCAACCGATCTGGAATCAAACATCGCGTCGCGCTCGCGATCGCTCATATGGATGCAATGGCCGAACAGGGATTTCTCGCCCACCAAACCATATTTTTCATAGATGCCAAAATAGTCGCCCGCGTCAGGATAGAGCTCGTTGGTGAAAGCGATTTCGTTTTTGTTTTCATTCAAATGGGTTTGAATGTGCAGGTCTGGAAATTCTTTCGCCAACGCCCCTGCGACTTCCAACTGCTCCGGGGTGGAGGTGATGGCAAAGCGGGGGGTGATCACATAATAATTGCGCCCGAGCCCGTGCCATTTTTCAATCCCAGCTTTGGTGTCATCATAGGAGGATTGCGGTGTGTCGGTGAGCGCGTCTGGCGCTTCGCGGTCCATCATCACTTTGCCGCCCAGCATCAGCATATTGCGGTGGGACGCGGCGCTGAAATAGGCATCGACCGAGCCGGGATGTACCGAGCAGAAGGCGCTGGCGGTGGTGGTGCCGTTGCGGATGAGTTCATCCATTAAGTGGTCTGCGATCCGCGCGGCGTGAGCGGCGTCACCGAAACGCTGCTCTTCCACAAAGGTGTAGGTGTTCAGCCATTCCAGAAGTGACCCGGCATAGGAGGCCAGCACCTGCATCTGCGGGAAATGAATGTGCGGATCAATAAAGCCGGGCAGGATCAGCTTGCCGCGATGATCGTCAATCGGCGCATCTTTGGCGGCTTTGGCTTTCACCTCATCAAAGCTGCCCATGGCCGCGATGGTGCCATTGCGCACCAGCAAAGCACCATCTTCAATATAGCGATAGGCGCTGTCATCATCACGCGCTTGCGGTTTCGCGTGGAAGCTCAGCAAGCGCCCACGGACTAGTTTTTCACTCATATTGATCGGTCCTACTGATTTACGCTTTCATACCATGCCACAAGCAGCTCGCGCTCTTCATTTGACATGTAGGTCACATTGCCCGGCGGCATGGCGTGGCTACGCCCGGCCTGGATATAAATCTCTTTGGCATAGGCGGCAATGGCTTGGTCATTATCCAAAATGACATTTTTCGGCGCTTGATGCACCCCGTCCCACACCGGCTCTTCGGCGTGACACATGGCGCAACGGCCCATCACCGTGTCGCGCGCCTCTTCAAATTGTGCGGATTCCATATAGGGCGCGGCGTTGAGGGTGGCCATTTTATCTTCGGTGAGGCCAGAGATTTTCGGATTGGTGGAGAGCCACATGATCAGGATAAACAGCACCGCCGAGACAAACCATGTCCAGCTCAATGACTTGCCGGTTTCATGCTTGGTGTTGAAGAAATGACGGATCAGCACGCCGATCAAAAAGATCATCGACGCGATCACCCAATTATATTGGGTGGCGAAAGCCAGCGGGTAATGGTTCGACAACATCAAAAAGATCACCGGTAGGGTGAGATAATTATTGTGCACCGAGCGCTGTTTGGATTGTTTGCCCAAAGCCGGGTCCGGCTCTTTGCCAGCTTTCAAATCCGCCACAATTACTTTTTGGTTGGGGATGATGATGAAGAACACATTGGCCGACATGATGGTGGCGGTGAAGGCCCCCAAATGCAGCAGCGCGGCGCGACCGGTGAAGATTTGGGTGTAACCCCAAGCCATAAAGACCAGCACGCCAAACAGCAGCACCATCAGGCCTGTCTCGCTTTTGCCGATCGGGGATTTGCACAAAAGATCATAAATGATCCAGCCCCCGGCAATGGAAGCGACCGACAGGAAGATGGCGAGCGGCACGCCCATATCCATGACATTGCGGTCGATCAGATAAAGGTCCGCGCCGACATAATAGACAATGGCGAGCAGGGCGAAACCGGAGAGCCAGGTGGTATAGGCCTCCCATTTAAACCAGATCAGATGCTCGGGCATATGTTCGGGCGCGACCATATATTTTTGAATATGGTAGAAACCGCCGCCATGGACCTGCCACTCTTCGCCGCGCACGCCCTTGTGCAGTTTCGGGTTGGGCTTGAGGCCCAGATCCAAGGCGATGAAATAGAAGCTGGAGCCGATCCAGGCGATAGCGGTGATCACATGCAACCAGCGCACGCCAAAGGCGATCCATTCGTAAAAAATTGCACTATCTGGCATATACGCCCCCTAATTTCACCTTGGCTGTTTGCGCCTGTGCCGCCTGTTGCTCGATCAACTCTGCCGCCACCAACGCCGCGATCATTTCGGGCCGTTTATCTTTGACCTTGGCGCCGCCAATAGGCAGCACCAATTGATCGAATGATGCATCTGGATAGGCGTCGGCCAACCAGGAGCGGAAGGTGTTGCGCTTTGATTTTGAGCCAATCATGCCGACATAGAAAAAGCGGTTCATGGCCAAGGCTTCACCCGTGATCATAAAGTCCAGCGCGTGATCATGAGTGAGCACCACCACGCCTGCCCCATCTGGTGCGGTGCGCAATTCTGCCTCCGGCAGTGGGCTCAGACGCTTCTCGATGCCGTCAAGTTTGGCCAATTCTTCGGCGCGTTGATCAATCAGGATCGGCTTGAACGGCAATGGCTTTAGCGCCTGTGCCAAAGCGCGGCCCACATGGCCTGCCCCAAAAATATAGATTGGGGTATGGGCATCCGCTTCGTCGCGTAAATTCTGTTCGAAAATCTGTGCCGCGTGAGCATCCAAGCGACGCAGGGAGAAGGTGAAATGTCCGCCGCAGCATTGGCCGATTTGCGGGCCGAGTGGCAAGTCTATCTCTCGATGATCCTGACCTTGGCGCAGCATTTTGCGGGCTTCGTCTATCATCATATATTCGGCCTGGCCACCGCCAATGGTGCCGAACATTTCTGACGCGCTGACCACCATTTTTGCGTCCATATCGCGCGGGGTGGAGCCTTTGACGGCTAGAATTTCCACCAAAACGGCCTCGCCCTTTGCTTGCGCCCAGAATTGTTGCCAAGTGGAAATCGCCCCCATCAGCGCTGCCCTTTCAGCCTTTCCACCGCCATCAAAATGCGCTCCGGCGTTGCCGGGGCATCAAGGCGCGGGCAGATTTTATAATCGGCAACGCTAGCCACGGCCATGGAGAGAGCTTCTAGCACCGAAATGGCAAGCATAAAGGGCGGTTCGCCTACCGCTTTAGACCGTTTGGTGGTGCGCTTTTCATTTTTCGACCAGGTCACCAGCTTGGTATTGAAAGTGCGCGGCCGGTCGGACGCCAGTGGGATTTTATAGGTGGAGGGCGCGTGGGTTTTCAGTTCGCCTTTATCGGAGAACCAGAGCTCTTCGGTGGTGAGCCAGCCCATGCCCTGAATAAAGCCGCCTTCGACCTGGCCCAAATCGATGCCTTCATTGATCGAGTTGCCCACATCGTGGAGGAGGTCCACGCGGTCCACAAAATATTCGCCGGTGAGCGTATCGATAACGACCTCAGAAACAGCTGCGCCGTAGGCATAATAGTAGAACGGCGTGCCGCGCCCGGTTTCCCGGTTCCAGTGAATCTCGGGGGTTTTGTAAAACCCGGCGGCGGACAGATGCACGCGCTCCATATAGGCGGCGGCGATCAGTTCTTCGAACGGCACTTGCTTGCCGGCGCAATCCAAATGCTCGTAGCCGAACTTCACGTCGGCTTCTTCGATCTGGAACTTGTCGGCGGCGAACCGCACCAGCCGTGCCTTCAATTGCCGCGCCGCGTCGGCGGCGGCCATGCCGTTCAAATCGGTGCCAGAGGAGGCGGCGGTGGCAGAAGTGTTGGGTACTTTGTCGGTGCGGGTGGCGCTAACTTTGACGCGGGCCGGATCGACCTGCAACTCGTCCGCCAGCACTTGCGCCACTTTGGAATAAAGCCCCTGCCCCATTTCCGTGCCGCCATGATTGAGCAGGATGGAGCCATCCTTATAGATATGCACCAAAGCGCCTGCCTGATTGTACCAGGTGGCGGTGAAGGATATGCCGAACTTAACCGGGGTGAGCGCAATGCCGCGCTTCAGGTTTTTGTGGGATTTGTTGAACTCAAGCACCTTTTGGCGCCGGGCCTGATAGTCGGCGCTTTCTTCCAATTCGTCCACCACTTGGGCGATGATGTTGTCATCGACAATCTGGTGATAGGGCGTGGTGTTGCCGGTATTCGGGCCATAAAAATTGGCGCGGCGTATCTCAAGCGGGTCTTTGCCCAGCTTATAGGCGATCTCTTCAATCACCCGTTCGCCGCCAATCATGCCCTGCGGACCACCAAAGCCGCGGAAAGCGGTGTTGGACACGGTGTTGGTTTTGAGCGGGCGCGAGCGCAGTTCGACATTTTCGAAGAAATAGCAATTGTCCGCATGGAACAGCGCGCGGTCGGTCACCGGGCCGGAAAGATCAGCGGAGAAGCCACAGCGGGCGGCAAAGTCAGCATCCAGTGCGTGGATTTTGCCGCTTTCATCAAAGCCCACCTCATAGGTGGCGAGGAAATCGTGGCGCTTGCCGGTCATCACCATATCATCGTCGCGATCCGGGCGAATTTTCACTGCGCGCTTATATTTTTTCGCGGCGATGGCCGCCACACAGGCGAACAAGGCGCCCTGGGTTTCTTTGCCGCCAAAGCCGCCACCCATGCGCCGCACTTCCACATTCACGGCATGTTGGTGCGTGCCCAAAGCGTGGGCCACCATATGCTGCACTTCAGATGGGTGCTGGGTGGAGGAGATGACCTTCACAGTGTCATCTTCGCCCGGGATGGCCATAGCAATTTGGCCTTCCAGATAGAAATGATCCTGCCCGCCAATTTCCATTTCGCCTTTAAGGCGCATTGGGGCCTTTTCCATCGCCGCTTTCACGTCACCATTTTTCAAAGTGAGTGACGGGGTCACAAATTCTCCACCTGCTTTTTCAGCGGCGCGAATATCGATGAGGGCCGGTTTTTCTTGATAGGTGATCTTGGCTTTTTTCGCCGCACGACGCGCCGCATCTCGGTGGGTGGCGATCACGGCAACGATGGGCTGGCCGAGGAACTGCACGTCTTTGTCGGCAAAGATCGGATCATCATGCAGCGCCGTGGGGCTGACATCATTTTCGCCGGGAATGTCATCAGTGGTGAGCACACCCAAAACATCGGGGTGCGTCAACACGTCGGTGAAGTCCATGCTTTCAATGGTGCCTGCGGCAACCGTGCTGAGGCCGATATAGGCGTGCAGCGTGCCCGCCGGTTCATTGATGTCATCAAGATAATCGGCGGCACCGGCCACATGTTTGTGGGCGGATTCGTGCGGTTTCGGGCCGAGGGCAGATTGCTTTTGGCTCATCAATTCACCTCCACCAATGCGGCTTGGCGCAATGTATCTAAACTCTCCGCCTCACCAAAATGCTCGTCAAAAAAGCGCAGCAGCAGATTTTTCGCCACTTGCTGGCGATAGGCGGCACGGGCGCGCATGTCGGTGAGCGGGGTAAAGTCCTGGTCGAAAGCATTGAGCGCGTTTTCAAATGTGTCGCGGGTGAGCGGCTGACCCTTCAGCGCCGCTTCCACATGGGTGGCACGTTTGGGCACGCCCGCCATGCCGCCATAAGCAATGCGCAAAGCGCCGATTTTGTCGCCGTCTATCTCGAGATAGAAGGCAGCAGCGACCGACGAAATATCTTCGTCGCGGCGCTTGGAAATTTTGTAGGTGGCGAAATGCGCTTCGGGTTTGGGCAGCGGCACCTCAATCTGCCCAACAAACTCGCCGGGTGCCCGATCCTGCTTGCCATAGTCGATAAAGAAGGTCTCCAACGGCAATTGGCGGGTTTCATCGCCCTTTTGAAGGGTGAGGGTTGCGCCGAGCGCGATTAACGGCGGTGGCGTGTCGCCAATCGGGGAACCGTTGGCAATATTGCCGCCAATGGTACCCATATTGCGCACCTGCGCGCCGCCAATGCGTCGCCAATAGGTGCTGAGTTGCGGCAGTTTTTCATCAATCAGCGGCAGCAAGTTGGTGTAGGTCACACCCCCATCAATGATCAGCTGCCCATCTTTTTCCTCGACCGCGTCAAAATCATTGAGCGCGGTCAGATATATGGATGGCGTGATCGACCGCATAAATTTGGTGACCCAGAGGCCGACATCTGTGGCCCCGGCCACCAAAGTCGCGTCCGGGTGGGCGGCATAGATTTCGGCCAATTGCGCCTTGGTTTTGGGCACAAAGATTTGATCGTCGCCCTGCGATATGGCGATCGGCGTGACATTTTCCAACGCCTGCAGACGATCGATATTTTGCTGGCGCTCTTTGACCAGGAAATCCTGCTCCAAGCTGCCAAATTTTGCGATATTGCGGGCGGCTTTGACGATCGGTTGATAGCCGGTGCAGCGGCAGAGATTGCCTTGCAGCGCTTCCTCGATCTCAGTTGTGGTTGGATCAGCCTTTTCCATCCACATGGCATAGAGTGACATCACAAAGCCGGGGGTGCAAAAGCCGCATTGAGAACCGTGATAGTCCACCATGGCTTGCTGGATCGGGTGTAGCCCCTGATCGCCCTTCAAATGCTCGATGGTCACAATATGCGTGCCATGCAGGCTGGCCACAAAGCTGATGCAGGCATTGACGCCCTGATAGCGAAATTTGCCGTTTTTCAGCCGTCCCACCAGCACGGTGCAGGCACCACAATCGCCTTCGGCGCACCCCTCTTTGGTGCCGCGAAGTGTTTTTTCTAGCCGTAAAAAATCAAGTAAAGTCTGGTCTGATTTGAGCTTATCCAGCTCAATTTTTTCATCATTCAGCCAAAAAGTGATTTTTGAATCAAAATTCAATATCAGCTCCCGCGATAGGTGGAATAGCCATAGGGCGACAGCAACAATGGCAGATGGTAATGCTGATCCGGTCGGGCAATAACGAAGCGCACTGGCACTTCATCCAAAAAAGCACCATTCGGCTCTTCTATGCCGTGGCTTTTGAAATAATCTGCCACCATAAAGCGCAGCTCATAGGTGCCCGTTTTCAAAAAACCTTCTAAAAGGGGACCATCGACTCGTCCATCGTGATTGGTACGGGTTTCCAAAATTTGCGTTGGCACATCGCCATTCAACTCAAATAGGCAGAGCTGCAAGCCGCTTGCCGGGCAGCCGCGTGCCGTATCCAACACATGGGTTGTTAGTTTGCCTGAAGCCATGATCTCCCCCTTCAATGGTGCATTTTTGCCGCGACAACGGGGACCGTGTCAATAAATTTTAACAAATGGTCAAAAATTAGACAAGCCCTGAGATTTCCCCCTAGGCGCAAATCACGGCTTCATGCATAGTGCATGCAAATCGCACTTTCGCCAAAGTAAAAAATGGCATCGCAAAGGGTAGAATAATGAGCGATAAACCACAGCGTTATGAGCGGGACATGCGCGGCTATGGCCGCAGCAAGCCAAAAGTCCAATGGCCGAGCGGCGCCAAGATCGCCGTGCAATTTGTACTCAATTATGAAGAAGGTGGCGAGAACTGCCTGTTGCATGGGGACAAAGCGTCTGAAGCCTTTCTGTCTGAAATTGTGGGCGCACAACAATGGCAGGGCCAACGCCATTGGAACATGGAAAGCATCTATGAATATGGGGCGCGGGCCGGGTTTTGGCGCGTGCATGAGCTGTTCACCCAATTTGACATGCCATTGACCATTTATGGGGTAGCGACCGCGCTGAAACGCTCGCCCGAGCAAGTGGCCGCGATGCAAGAAGCCGGGTGGGAAATCGCCTCGCACGGACTGAAATGGATCGAATATAAGGACTTCACGGAAAGCGAAGAGCGCGCCCATATGAAGGAAGCGATCCAGCTGCATTATGAAGCCACGGGCGCCTATCCCCAAGGCTGGTATACGGGCCGCTGCTCGGACCATACAGTGGCGCTGACCCAGGAAATGGGGTGCTTTGGTTATGTGTCGGACAGTTATGCCGATGACTTGCCATATTGGCGGGCGCCGCAGGGAGAAGCGCAACAGCCGCAATTGATTATTCCCTATACGCTGGATGCCAACGATATGCGCTTTGCGGCTGTGCAGGGCTTTAACAGCGGCGATCAGTTTTTCACCTATTTGAAAGACAGTTTTGACGCGCTTTACGCTGAAGGCGAAACGGGCGCCCCCAAAATGTTGAATATCGGGCTACATTGCCGCCTGATTGGCCGCCCCGGGCGGATTATGGCGCTCAGGCGGTTCCTCGATTATATCCGATCCAAGCCTGATGTGTGGGTGGCGCGGCGCATTGATATTGCGCGCTATTGGATGGAACATCACCCCTATGCAGCGCCGACATTTGATGTGGTCAATATGAGCCGCAAAGCTTTTGTGGATCAGTTTGGCGGTGTGTTTGAACATTCGCCCTGGATTGCGGAGCGGGCCTATGAAGCCGAGCTTGGCCCGGCGCATAATTGTGCGGTTGGCGTGCATGCAGCGTTGGCGGCGCAGTTCAGAAAAGCGCGGGAAAGCGAGCGGCTGAAAGTGCTGCGGGCGCATCCGGATTTGGCGGGCAAGCTGGCCGCGGCGAAGCGATTGACCGCAGAGTCGACCAAAGAACAGGCAAGCGCTGGTTTGGACGCTTTAACGGATGAAGAGCGTGTAACGTTCACCGCGTTAAATGAGACCTATACCGCCAAATTCGGTTTTCCCTTTATCATTGCGGTGAAAGGGTTGAACAAGGATCAGATTCTTGAACAGTTTCAAAAGCGCGTGCATCATGACCGAGATCAAGAATTTACCACCGCGTGTCAGCAAGTGGAGCGGATTGCCCTGTTGCGGTTGAAGGATATGTTTGGGGAGAACTAGATGAGCCAATATTATACGCCCAAAGGTGGCCTGCCGCCGCAAACGCAATTGCTGACCGATCGCGCGAAATTCACGGATGCCTATGCGGTGATCCCCAAAGGGGTGTTTAGCGATATTGTCACGTCCAACCTGCCGCATTGGACCCACACCCGCGCATGGATTATTGCCCGGCCGCTGAGCGGCTTTGCCGAGACCTTTGCACAATATGTGATGGAGGTTGCCCCCGGTGGCGGCAGCACGCGGCCGGAGCCAGACCCAAGTGCTGAAGGCGTTTTATTTGTGACCGAGGGCGACGGCACGCTGACGCTTGAGGGGCAAAAGCACGAGCTGAGCGCAGGCTCATATGTCTATTTGGCAGTGGGCGCGGACTGGCAATTGGCGAATGAAACAAACGTACCGCTGCACTTTCATTGGATTCGTAAAGCCTATGAGACGGTGGATGGGATCGATGCGCCAACGAGCTTTGTGACCAATGAGCATGACCACAAGCCCATTCCCATGCCAGATACGGATGGGGCATGGGCCACCACGCGCTTTGTGGACCCCAATGATGTAGCCCATGATATGCATGTGAATATTGTCACCTTTCAGCCGGGGGGCACCATCCCCTTTGCTGAAACCCATGTGATGGAACACGGGCTTTATGTGCTGCAGGGCAAGGCGGTTTATCGGCTGAATGAGGATTGGGTGGAAGTGGAAGCGGGGGACTTTATGTGGCTGCGCGCTTTTTGCCCGCAGGCCTGCTATGCGGGCGGGCCGGAGCCGTTCCGCTATTTGCTTTATAAAGACGTGAACCGGCATATGAAGCTGACTTTGGGGGCGTAAATGGAAGTCCCCTTTATCCCCATTAAGTCCTTGAGTATTGAAGGTTTTGCGCCTTATGGCGAAGTGATCGATCTGGACAAAGCCGAGCACTTTCCGATCAATAATGGCATGTGCACCCGCTATAATGATCTGGCCACGGTGGAGCTTAGCGGGGTTGAACCGCGACCGCTGGTAAATATTTTCCGCGGCAAGCCCTATGATATTCCGCTGCACCTCAAAATGGTCGAACGGCATCCGCTGGGCTCACAAGCTTTTATCCCCATGAGCAAGCGACCCTTTTTGGTGATTGTGGCACCAGATGAGGCGGGCACACCGGGCACGCCGCTCGCTTTTCTGACCCAGTCGGGCCAGGGCATCAATTTGAAAATGGGGTGCTGGCACGGGGTGCTGACCACCTTGGAAAAGACCAGCGATTTTGTGGTGATTGACCGGGGTGGACCGGGGGAAAATCTGGAAGAATATTATTACGAACCCGGCTTTTTGGTCGGATTTGATGATTAGGTTGGATTGGCAGCTTTCTTCCAACGTCACCCCGGACTTGATCCGGGGGCCAAGCAGAAATTGAGACGAGATAAAGCCTTAGCGCTTTTTTCACCAAAGCTTTGCCATGGGGCCACCGCTACATGGATTACCGGATCAAGTCCGGTAATGACGGTGGTGGATGAGGATATTTTGTGCGGTGGGTCGTTTCCTTAAGCGGCACACATCTAGTTTACCGCCGATCAAATTTGCGCCCCAGCACCAGTGATGTCTGGGTGCGGCGAACGCCGGGGATGAGGGCGATTTCATCAATGATTTCGTCAATATCTTCGAGCTGCGGCGCTTCCACGGACAGGTGCAAATCATATTCGCCATTAATGGCGAGGCAGAGTTTGACCTCAGGAAAATCCTTGAGCTTGTCGGCGATCTGTTTGCCCTGTTGCTGGTGCACTTCGATCATCACCAGGGCTTCCACATGCTGGCGGCCCGGATCTTCGGCCAGTTGCACTGTGTAGGCCTTGATATAGCCCAACCGTTCCAGCCGGGCGATGCGCTCATGCACGGTGGTGCGGGCGATGCCAAGTTTTTTGGCGATGTCGGAGGTTTTGGCGCGGGCGTTAAACTGCAATTGCGCGATCAGTTGCCGATCCAACTCATCCCGGATGGGTTTTTCCATACCCCTTCTCCCTACCGACAAAAAGACAATCAATTGATAAAATGACGATGGGGCAGTTTCCAAAACAATGCAAGAATTCCCATGTGTTAAGACCTTACTCAAAGATTAATATTCGTCATAATGACGGATATTTCACACTGATATCGTCATTATGTCATCAAAATGGCGTTTCAGATTCTAGGCAATGACATTCCCCGCTGGCACAATTTTAACAGTTTAAAAAATCAAACCAGAGGGACAGATATGAATTGGGATGTTTTGATTGTTGGCGCCGGTAAAATTGGCCGCATGGTGGGTGTGGTTCTGGAAAGCCAGCCTGAATATAGCGTAACCGTTGCCGACACCAATGAAGCCGCCTTGGCGGAAGTGGCCAAACTGGGTCTGAAAACGGCCAAAGTTGACGTGACCAAAGAAGATGAGCTGGTGGCTGCCTTGAAGGATAAGCAAGCGGTGTTGAGCGCCGCGCCCTATTTCTTGACCCCCGCCATTGCCACCGGCGCAAAAAAGGCGGGCACCCATTATTTCGACCTCACCGAAGATGTGAGGGGCACCAAGTTTGTGATGGATTTGGCGAAAGACGCCGACACCGCCTTTATGCCGCAATGTGGCCTGGCCCCCGGCTTTGTGGGCGTGGCGGGTTATCACCTAGCAAAGCAGTTCGACAAGGTTGAAGATTTGTCCATGCGTGTGGGCGCGTTGCCGCGCTTCCCGACAAATGCGCTGAAATATAATATCACCTGGTCTACCGAAGGCATGGTGAATGAATATTGCAACCCCTGTGAAGCGCTGGTGGATGGAAAGCTGGTGGAAGTGCCACCGCTTGAAAACTTGCAAACCTTCACCTTAAACGGCACTGAGTTTGAGTGCTTCAACACGTCAGGTGGCCTGGGCACCTTGTGCGACACGCTCTCTGGCCATGCGAAAAATGTCTCCTATCGGTCGATCCGCTATCCGGGTCACCGCGATATTTTGAAAATCTTGCTACAGGATTTGAAATTGCAGGACCGTCAAGATTTGATGTGCGAGATTTTCAACACAGCCCTGCCGGTGACCAAACAAGACACGGTGACCGTGTTCTGCACCGCAACCGGCACGATTGACGGCAAATATGAAGAAAAATCTTTTCTCAATGTGTCCACACCAATGGACGTGGCGGGCAAAGAATGGACGGCCATTCAAATCACAACAGCTGCAGGCGTGACCGCGGCGATGGATTTGATGCGGACCGGCAAACTGCCAAGCAAAGGCTTTGTGCGCCAAGAGCAAATCGATCTGGATGAGTTTTTGGACAACCGATTTGGCGGCATGTTCCTGGGCAAACCGCTGGAGACAGCGCAAAAAACCGACAAAGCAGCCTAACAATGTTGATCGGGCGGCCCAAGTGGCCGCCCTTTTCATTTCGTCAAAAAGACCTATTCAATATGCGAAATCTTAGTTGATATTTGCGCAAAATAATGACTATTCAGTCAAAAAATAATCGGTCATACTGACATTAAACATATCGCAAATATTGAATTTGCAGGTAAGGCGTTGTGAGGACAGCGCAATTCAGGCCCGAGAGATTGGACCTGATGCGAGGGAGGACATATCAGATGGATTTGCACCTGACCAATGGTCCGGCGGCGAGTGTGAGCGCATGTTTGTGCCATCCAACCACCAAATCTGTGCCGCGCCCGCACAGGCTTTTCTCTTTCCTTTCGATAAATTTCGGCGTTTTATGGGCAATTGTGCTGTTAAAAGCTGATTGTGCCATAAATCAATTTGGGCTAGATCGTTTAATTGCGACCAAACGATGAAAGAGAATATGTCGGATACCCAAACACCAATTATTGAAATACGTGACCTGCATAAGAGTTATGGCAATCTTGAAGTATTGAAGGGTGTGGACCTTGTTGCCCATAAGGGTGACGTGGTGAGCCTGATCGGTTCATCCGGTTCCGGCAAATCGACCCTTTTGCGTTGCGTCAATCTGCTGGAAGACAGCCAACAGGGTGATATTATTTTTGATGGCGAACCGGTGCACTGGAAGGGTGAAGGGCTCAACCGCCACCCTGCTGACAAGGCGCAAGTGATCCGCATCCGCACCAACCTCACCATGGTGTTTCAGCAGTTTAATCTTTGGGCGCATATGTCCATTTTGCAAAATGTGATGGAAGCGCCAGTGACGGTGTTGAAGGAAGACCCAGCCGCCGTGGAAGAACGGGCGCGCATGTTGCTCGACAAGGTGGGCATCGGCGACAAATGCGACAATTATCCGGCCCAGCTTTCCGGCGGGCAACAGCAACGGGCGGCGATCGCCCGCGCGCTGGCCATGGAGCCACAAGCGCTGCTGTTTGACGAGCCAACATCCGCGCTTGATCCGGAGCTGGAGCAAGAAGTGGTGAAAGTGATCAAGGATTTGGCCAAAGAGGGCCGCACCATGATTTTGGTGACCCATGATATGCGGTTGGCCGCAGATGTGTCTGACCATGTTATCTTTTTGCATCAGGGTCGCATTGAAGAACAAGGCACCCCTGATGAGGTGTTCAAGAACACCAAAACCGAACGGCTACAGCAATTCTTGAGTGCGACCGTTTCGGATTAAACCAACTCAAGATCTCTTTAAGAGGTAAAACCAAGGGAGACTACAATGAAAAAACTGTTGCTTTCTGCTGCCGTTCTGGCCATGAGCACAAGCTTTGCGATGGCGGATACTGTGCGCCTCGGTACCGAGGGGGCTTACCCTCCATACAACTTCATCAATGATAATGGCGAAGTTGACGGTTTTGAGCGTGAGCTTGGCGACGAATTGTGCAAGCGCGCGGAAAAAGACTGTGAGTGGGTGACCAATGATTGGGATTCCATCATTCCAAACCTGGTATCAGGCAACTATGATGCAATTATTGCGGGCATGTCCATCACGCCAGAGCGGGAAGAAGTTGTTGACTTCACCCAGAATTACACACCCCCTTCACCTTCAGCCTATGCAGCGCTGAGCGCGGATGTGGATCTTGATGGTGGTGTTGTGGCGGCGCAAACCGGCACAATTCAGGCGGCACACATTGCCACCACCGGCGCGACTTTGCTGGAATTTGCAACCCCTGACGAAACCGTGGCTGCAGTGCGCAATGGCGAAGCAGATGCGGTGCTGTCTGACAAAGACTTCCTGATCCCATTGGTTGAAGATTCCAATGGTGACATGGTGTTTGTTGGCGAAGATATCCCGTTGGGTGGCGGCATTGGCATGGCCTTCCGCGAATCTGATCCAGAATTGCGCGCTGATTTTGATGCGGCAATCCAGTCCATGAAAGATGACGGCACATTGAACGAGCTGATCATCAAATGGCTGGGTGAAGATTCACCACGCTTCTAAGCGAGCTTATCGCAGGGCGGGAGTGCGCTCCCGCCCTGAACTGATAGATTGTTTATATGTTCTCATTCTGCGCAAATCCCGACCAAATTGAAGGCCTTACCTGGCTCACCTGTTATCTGACAACAGGCAAGCATATGAGCTTTTATGCCTCTTTCGGCACTGTTTTGATGTTGCTGGCGGTTACGGCCCCAACCGCTCTATTGTTTGGCTTTTTCGGCGCTTCAGCTGCGCGGTCGCATATTGCGCCGCTGCGCTGGCTCGGCAAAGGCTATACCGCCATTGTGCGGGGCGTGCCCGACATTGCCTTTTTCCTATTTTTTGTGATTGCGCTTGATCAGGCGTTCGAATATGTGCGGCATCAGGTCATTTGCCCGGATTGGACCGAACCTGTGCGCCAGGGAAGTGACTTTGTGGTGTGCGCGGCGGCCAAATTGCCATTGTCGAGCTCACCACAATGGGTGCATGAGACCTATGGTTTCTTTCTCGCTGTTTTGACGTTCGCGATCGTTTTTGGGGCGTTCGCGGCCAATGTTTTATATGGCGGCATGCGCGCAGTACCCCATGCGCAGCTGCAAACCGGCGAAGCCTACGGCATGAGCCGGCGACAGGTTTTCTGGCGCATTCTGATGCCGCAAATGTGGGTCTATGCCCTGCCCGGCCTGTCGAACCTGTGGATGATTCTGATCAAGGCCACGCCCCTGCTGTTTTTGCTCGGGGTGGAAGATATTGTTTATTGGGCGCGCGAATTGGGTGGCTCGAAAAGCTCGGCTTTCTCCTATCCGCACCCGGATTGGCGGATCTATTATTTCCTTGGGCTGTTGGTGTTCTACCTTGCCATGACCAAAATTTCCGAGATTGTGTTTGATAAACTTATGGATCGGTTGAACCTTGGCCAAGCCACCACCGGCGGCAAGTCACTTGCGGGAGGTTCGGCATGAGCTGCATTGAAACCATCCAAAACTATGCCTTCCGCTCTATGGGCTTTGGCGAACGGCTGTTGCCGCGCTCAGATTTCACCTTGTGCGATCAGTTCACGCTGATCGCGTCGGGCCTGATTTGGAATGTCTATTTCGGCATTTTGGCGCTGTCATTCGGCTTTTTTCTGGCCATTGCCGTGGCCACCGCAAAGGCCAGCAAAAATCCGTTTTTGCGCAAACCGGCGGAATGGTACATTTTCATTTTCCGTGGATCACCATTGTTCATCCAGTTCTTTTTTGCCTATGAGCTGTTTGTGCTGATGCCCAAATTGGGGGCGGACATCAATCTGGGCTTTATCGAAATCACTGTGGAAACACGCTGGTTGACCAAAGCCTGGCTTGGAGCGCTGATTGTGTTGTTCTTGAACACGGGCGCCTATTCGGCTGAAATTTTTTACGGGGCGCTCAAATCGATCCCCAAAGGCGATGTGGAGGCAGCCGACGCCTATGGCATCTCGGGATGGCCCCGCTTTAGAAAGATCATCTGGCCCACCATGCTGCGCCTGGCTTGGCCCGCCTACACCAACGAGGCGATCTTCCTGTTCCACGCCACCACGCTGGTGTTTTTCTCCGGCTTTCCGAGCTGGCAGCAGCGGGGCGACGCGCTTTATTACGCCAACTATTTTGCAGACAAGACCTTCAACCCGTTTGTGCCTTATCCGATTTTGGCGTTCTATTTTATCCTGCTCACCCTGGGTGTGATCAGCATCTACGGTGCGATCAACAAGCGGCTAAACCAGCATTTGCCGGAAAACCAGACAAGACGGCTCAAAATCAAACCACAAATTCTGCGCTAAGTCGGCGTGCGCGGTCAGTCAAGGCTGACCGCATATTCCGCTTGGCCGCTCACTACGCCATTCAGGCGCAGGGTTTGGCCATCCGCTTGGTGCGGCGACGCAAGATTCTCGCGCGCTGACGTGAGATAAAGCTCGGTAAAATTTGACCCGCCAAAAGCCGGACATGTGGGCTGAGTTGCCGGCAGCTCGAGACGATCCACCAGTTGGCCGCGTTCATCAAACCGCGCAACACATGCGGCGCCCCAACAGGCAATCCACATATGACCGTGTTGGTCGATCAAAGCGCCATCCGGATTAAGGTTTTTCTTCCGCAAATCCACATGCACAATAGGCTCCCCAAGCGGCCATCCCTCAGCATCCAGCATTTGCTTCCACACCAGTTGGGTAGGGGTGTCGGTGTAATAGGCACAGGACCTGTCATGGGCAAAACAGATCGCATTGGGTATCGCCACTTCGGGCACCAACAGGCGCAATTCGCCCTGATAGAACCGATAGATGCCCCCCTTTTCCGCACTGGGGTCGGTTTTGGACATGGTGCCAATCCAGAACCCGCCCCAAGGATCAACCCGGCCATCATTCGAGCGGCGCGAAGGCACATCTTTCTCCAAATCCACCAAATGGGTTTGTGTATTGGTTTCGAGATCAAAGATGAAAATTTGGCGCTCGGAGGCAATGACCAATTTGGTTTCATCCAGCCAACCGGCTGCCGTCACGATTTCATCAAACGCCCATTCGAGCGCCTGCCCGTCCTTTTGTGAGCGCAACAAACGGTTGGGGATATCAAACCAGAAAAGCTGCTGGCGTAGAGGGTGCCAAAGCGGACCTTCCCCCAAAGTGTTTTGTCGCTGATCAAAAATTTCTACCGCCATCATACACTCCTCCGGCTCCTGCAACTATGGCTAGCAAATCAATATGCGCGGACAAGTCCGAAATGGAATAAAAGGACTGATTTCGCGCAAAAAAACCCGCCAGCACAAAGACTGGCGGGAGAAAAAGATTCTTCTTACGAGAATCTTTCTGTGGGAAGTTGTTTAAGTCAGCGCGCTCGCCGCTTTTTGAATGCGGGAGATCGCTTCGACCAATTCTGTTTTTGCTGCCGCATAGGATATACGAAAATAGGGCGAAAGTCCAAAGGCCGATCCCGGCACGATCGCCACATAGCTTTCTTCCAGAATGTAGCGGCAGAAGTCGCTATCGCTTTCGATGATCTTGCCGCTTGGGGTGGATTTGCCGATCAAGCCTTCGCACGAGGCAAAGGTGTAAAAGGCGCCTTCCGGCACGCGGCAGGTGACGCCATCAATTTCATTGAGGCCTTCAACCACCAGATCGCGCCGCTCCTGGAACGACAAGCGGCGTTCCTCAAGGAATGAATTGTCGCCGTTTAAGGCTTCCACAGCTGCTGCTTGCGACACGGATGAGGCGCAGGAGGTGGATTGGGATTGCATCACGGCCATGGCCTTGATCAGTTCCACCGGCCCGGCCCCATAGCCGATGCGCCAGCCGGTCATGGCGTGAGATTTGGATACGCCATTGACCACCAAAATCCGATCCCGCAATTCGGGTGCCAGTTTTGCCGGAGTGACAAATTCAAAATCGTCATAGGTGATGTGCTCATAAATATCGTCGCACACCAGCCAGACATGGGGATGGCGCTTGAGCACGTTGAGCAGCGGTTGCATCTCTTCCGCCGAATAGGCCGCGCCAGATGGGTTGGACGGCGAATTGAGCATCAACCATTTGGTTTTCGATGTGATCGCGGCGGCCAATTGATCGGGCTGAAGGCGGAAACCTTTTTCGCCCGGACATTTCACCAGCACCGGCACCCCGCCGCACACTTCCACAATGTCGGCATAGGTTGTCCAAAACGGAGTGGGGATGATCACCTCATCCCCCGGATTGATCGTGGCCATAAAGGCGTTGAACAGCACCTGTTTGGCCCCGGCAGAGACGGAAATATTGGCGGGCTGATAGTCCAGTCCGTTTTCCCGCGCCAGCTTGTCGCAAATGGCCTGTTTCAGTTCGGGCGTGCCATCAAGCGGGGTATATTTGGTTTGCCCCGCTTCGATGGCGGCAATACCCGCCTGTTTGACATGATCCGGCGTATCAAAATCAGGCTCACCTGCGCCCAAAATGATGACCGGGTGCCCCTCGGCCCGCAATTCGCGGGCCCGGGTGCTGATTTTGATGATCTCAGAAACCGATAATTTGGCGATACGGTTGGCCCGGAAAAAGCCGGGATGAGAAACCAGATCGGCAGCCATTTATGTGTCCTTACTCGATGTCAAAGCTTACGCCTTGCGCCAAGGGCAAGGCTGTGCCGTAGTTCACCGTGTTGGTGGAGCGGCGCATATAGGCTTTCCATGCATCAGAACCGGACTCGCGTCCACCCCCTGTTTCCTTTTCACCGCCAAAGGCGCCGCCAATTTCTGCGCCAGAGGTGCCGATATTGACGTTGGAGATGCCGCAATCAGAGCCGACTGCAGAGAGGAACTTCTCAGCTTCGCGCACATTGAGCGTGAAGATACAGGCAGAGAGGCCTGCGCCAACATCATTTTGCATTTCGAGCGCGTCATCAAAATCGCTATATTTGGTGACGTAAAGGATCGGTGCGAATGTCTCTTCAAACATCGGGCCGGTCTGTTCTGGCATTTCGACCAGCGCCGGACGGTAATAGTAGGACGCATCACCGTTCACATCCATGCGCTCGCCACCGGTGATGGTGCCGCCGGAGGCTTTGGCCGCTTCAAGCGCCTTTTCCATATTGTTGGCCGCGTCTTTATCGATCAGGGGCCCGACCAGCGCATCTGAATTGAGCGGATCGCCAATGGTGACACCGAGATAGGCTTTTTTCAGCGCCGCGACCATATCGTCATAAACGCTTTCATGCACAAACAGGCGACGGGTGGTGGTGCAACGTTGGCCAGCGGTGCCCATGGCCCCGAACGCGATGGCGCGCACCGCCATATCCATGTCGGCAGATGGGCACACGATGCCTGCGTTGTTGCCACCCAGTTCAAGGATGGTGCGGCCAAACCGTTCGGCCACACGTGGGCCAACCTGACGCCCCATGCGGGTCGACCCTGTGGCGGAGACCAGCGCCACCTTTTTATTATCCACCAGCACTTCGCCGCCTTCACGTTCGGCAATAAATGTCGTGATCAAATTGTCCGGTGCATCTCCGAAACGTGCCAATGCCCGATCCATGATTGCCTGGCAGGCCAAAGCGGTCAAAGGTGATTTTTCAGATGGCTTCCACACCACAGAATTGCCGCACGCCAAGGCGATGGCGGCGTTCCAGGACCATACGGCCACGGGGAAGTTAAAGGCGGAAATGATACCGACAACGCCAAGCGGGTGCCAGGTTTCCATCATCCGGTGATCGGGGCGCTCTGTGGCGATGGTCAGGCCATAAAGCTGGCGTGACAGCCCCACAGCAAAGTCACAGATATCGATCATTTCCTGTACTTCGCCTTCGCCCTCAGACGGGATTTTACCCGCTTCAATGCTCACCAGCCGCCCCAGATCGGCCTTGGCAGCGCGCAATTCTTCGCCGAACAGGCGCACAAGTTCGCCGCGACGGGGGGCCGGCACGGTGCGCCATTGCTTAAACGCCTCATGGGCTTTATCAATTTGCGCATTGATCTGATCGGCGTTAGATGTGTGCACATCGGCAACTTTTTCACCGTTGGTGGGCGAAAACACGGCCAAGTCGCCGCCTTCCAACGCTGCGGAGTTCACCCCCAATTTGCCCAATAATTCAGCGGTTTGTGATCGAAGTGAAGCTGATGACATTTCTATCCCCTTTGGCCTGTCGCCTTTAATTGTGGATCAACCCAATCCTGCGCGAACAGATTGCGCAAAATGAGGCTGGTCAAGTCGAAAAAATTCATTATTCTCATGATAACTTAGGCAAACGCCCTAAAGAAGCAATGTTTTTTCATTACTTCATGAGGAAAAATGATGCATACCAGTCGGCGCAACTTCCCCTCCATCAATACGCTTAGCGCTTTTGAGTGCGCGGCGCGACATTTGAATTTCACCCGCGCAGCTGAGGAGATGAACCTGACTCAAAGCGCGATCTCGCGGCAAATCCGTGATCTGGAGCTGCAATTGGGGGTGACCCTTTTTGAGCGGGTGCGCAAACGGGTGGTACTGACCGAAGCTGGCGCGCGCTTTTTGGCCGATGCACGCTATCTGATCGAGCAGACCGAAGGACTGGTTTACCGCACAATGGCGGCCGCGAAGGCCGAGGCGATGTTATCGATCGCCACGCTACCGACCTTTGGCTCGCACTGGCTGGCCCCACGCCTACCGGACTTTCTGGCGGAAAATCCCGATCTGGCGATCAATATTGAAAGCCGCTGGTCGCCCTTTGCCATGCAGGATCAGTTTGTGGACGTGGCGGTGCATTTTGGCCGTCCGATCTGGGCTGGCGCGACCTGCCATCCGCTTTGTGCCGAAATGATGGTGCCGGTGGCGGCGCCAGGATTGGTGCGGCAATATGAGCTAACCCACGCGCAGAAGCTGGTAAACGCCCCGCTATTGCATTTGCAAACCCGCCAAACCGGTTGGCGGGATTGGTTTGAGCAACAGGGCATTGAAAATAGAGAGCCCTTTAAAGGCCATCGTTTTGATCAATTCTCGATGATTATTGAAGCTGCCTCTGCGGGCATGGGCGCGGGCCTATTGCCCTTTTATCTGATTGAGCAGCAAGTGATGCAGGGCAGTTTGAAGGTGATCGACCCAACTCCGCTTGAAACAGAAGATGCCTATTTTCTGGCCATTCCAGACGATAAGGCGGAAAAACCGGGGGTCATTGCTTTTACCAAATGGATCCGGAAACAAATTAAAAACCCGGTGATGCATCTGGATGAGGTGGACAGCCCGATCGCGTGACGCAGATACAGGCCACCCACCCTTTGTTCAGGCTATTCGAAATAGATTTCGTTATCCGCGAGATATACCTCTGAGGCTTCGCAGATGTCGATGGCGATCGGATCATCCATCACTTCTGAGCCGTCGGCGCCCAACCAGCCCACTTGGAAGGCTTGCTCACAGGCCCCCGTTTCGGCGAAAAATTCGGCCTGGGCCATCTCACCCGGCGCCATTGCCTCGGAAAGCCAGTTTGTGCTCCAACCGCTGCCATCATTGGTGTAGAAACCCACAACGACATTGCCTTCAGTCACATTATGCAAAGTGAATAGGCCGCTCGCGCCAGACTGCGCCATGGCCTGGCTAGCCAATAGCCCAACACAAATTGCGCCGGCGACAGCCAGCTTTTGAATTATTGATTTCATGATGTCTCCTCCCAATGCCGAAATAATATCTCGAGACCCGATGGTTAACAAGATTTTAATATCGGTTTATCGAATATTTAACGCACGCCGTGATGGGCCGAGAACCATGCGATCAATTCGGCTGTATTTTTCACCCCAATGGCCTTCATAACCCGCGCGCGATGGGCTTCAACCGTGCGCTTGGACAGGTCCAACTCTTCGGCGATAACGGCATTAGTTTTGCCTTGTGCCACCAGCGCCACGATCTGGCGTTGTCGGTCTGTCAGCTCATAGCCGGAGGTGGCAATGGCGCGGGGCAGCGGCTCAAAACAATAGACCGCCTTGGCAAACGGGTTGGCCGAGGTCATGGACCGGCCGCGCACCTTGCACCAGAAGCGGGTTTGATCCGCTTTAATCATGATCCGCTCGTCGTAATAGGTGATGCCCATGGTCATATTGGTCGACCACATTTGGCCCGTGCGGACAAAATCCTCAAAATTGGGATAGAGCAAGTGGAAGCTTTTGTTGCGCAATTCGGCGCGGCCATAGCCGAACAGACGGGCGAACTCTGCATTACACTCCAAGATAATCCGGTGCTCGGCATAGACCAAGGGCACCGGCATTTCGTGCAGGTTAAAATTATATTTGGATTGGGATTGAACCGTGGCGTTGAGCACCATTTTACTTGCCTGCTATCGCTTCCACAAAACTGATTTTATCGGTCTCTCATCTACCGTATAAATACGACTAACGCTATCGTTTTGACAAGCATTATGGTTTGCTCCATCTATTTAGTTGGACAAAAGGTTCAGGGAGGACAGATGCCCAACGAGATTTTGTGGACACCGTCCAAAGAGCGACAGCGCGCCAGCAATTTGCGGCGCTTTGCCAAAGCCACCAAGGATCAACATCAATGTGCACCCGATGATTATGACGGGTTGCTGCGCTATTCAATCGATCATCCACATGCATTTTACAGCTCCCTTTGGGATCAACTGGGCATTGTCGGCGACAAAGGCGACCGCATCCTGATCGAGGATGAGGATATTCGAAAGGTACGCTTCTTTCCTGACGCCAAGCTGAATTACGCTGAAAATGCGCTGAAAAACGCTGATGACCGCACCGCCATTATCGGCCATCGCGATGATGGCACCCGCCGCGAGATCAGCCGCAAACAGCTTTATGATCTGGTGAGCCAATTGGTGCAGGCCATGAAAGCCAAAGGCGTTAAAAAGGGTGACCGCGTTGGCGCGATTGTCACCAATGATATTGAAGCGATTGCGCTTTATTTGGCTAGTTCGGCCATGGGCGCGATCTGGGCCTCCTGCTCGCCGGATTTCGGCCCCGAAGGCGCGACGGACCGGTTGGCACAGGTGGAGCCAAAGATTTTGTTTGCGGTGCCGCACTACAATTATGCTGGCAAACACATCAATGTGGCGCCCAGCATCAATGCGGTGGCCGAAGAAGCCAAGATTGAACATGTGGTGCTCCTGGACACACCAAAGCCTGATGCTCAGTACGACGTCTCTTGTCAGACTTTGAATGAGTTCGTCGCCCCATTCGCGCCGACGGACATTGAATTTGAACGGCTTGAATTTGACGCGCCGATGGTGATCCTTTTTTCCTCCGGCACCACGGGCAAGCCCAAATGCATTATGCATCGTGGTGCGGGGCTATTGATCCAGCATATGAAAGAGTTGGTGCTGCACAGCGATGTGAAGCCGAATGACAATTTCTTTTATTTCACAACCTGCGGCTGGATGATGTGGAATTGGTTGGTGAGCGGTTTGGCGGCAGAAGCCACACTGATCACCTTTGACGGCAATCCCTTCTATCCCAAAGCGCCGCGCCTGTTGGACCTGATTGATCAGGAGCAGATCAATATTTTCGGCACCTCAGCCAAATATATCGATGCGCTGAACAATTTTAATGTGAAGCCGCGCAAAACTCATTCGCTGGACAGCTTGAAGGCCATCCTCTCTACCGGCTCGCCGCTTCTGCCGGAGAATTTCGACTATATTTATCGCGACTGGAAGGACGATGTGCAATTGGCTTCCATTTCTGGCGGCACCGACATTTGCGGCTGCTTTATGGGCGGTGTGCCCACCAAGCCGGTCCATCGCGGCGAGTTGCAGGGCGCACAGCTGGGCATGGATTTAGCCATTCTGGATGATGAAGGCAATGAGCTGATCAACCAGCCGGGCGAATTTGTGTGCCGCAATGCGCATATGACCATGCCGACCGGCTTTTGGGGCGATGAAAGCGGTGAAAAATATCGCAGCGCCTATTTCGACAAGTTCGAGAATATGTGGGCCCATGGGGACTTTGTGGAGAAAAGGGACACGGGCGGCTACATCATTCATGGCCGTTCTGACGCCACGCTGAACCCCGGCGGCGTGCGCATTGGCACCGCCGAGATTTATCGCCAGGTGGAAACCATTGATGAGATAGAGGAAGCGATCGCCGTGGGGCAGGACTGGCAAGGCGATCAGCGGGTGATCCTGTTTGTGCGGCTTAAAGACGGCGTGACGCTGGATGAAGAGCTGACCAAGCTCATCAAAACCCGTATCCGCAAAGGCGCGACGCCGCGACACACGCCAGCTAAAGTGATTGCGGTGGACGATATTCCCCGCACCCGCTCCGGCAAGATCTCCGAGATTGCCGTGCGCGATGTGATCCATGGCCGCAAAATCAAAAACACCACGGCGCTGGCCAATGTGGAATGTTTGGAGCAGTACAAGGATTTGCCGGAACTGCAGGGATAGGTCTGGCTGCGACACAGTGCTTCGGCGACAAGGTGAAGGGTGACATTGTTTGGTGCGTAGGCACCCCACCCTCAATCGCTCCCCATCAAGGGGAGGGAGGTCAAATGTCGGCATTTGGCGTCAGTATTGGCCCCGGATCAGGTCCGGGGCGGCCACGTTTGGTTATATGGACCACACCAACTGGAACAGTTCTGCCCTGCAATCCCCCTCCCTTTGATGGGGCGGGGCTAGGGGTGGGGTGCGCCCACAAGAATAAAGTGGTGGGGTGAACCCTCAACAAACCTAACCCTTGGAAATCACCACATCACGTGGCCGCTCAGAGAGGACTTCCGGCCCGTCGGCGCGGAGATAAACGATTTCTTCGAGGCGGACACCAAATTTGCCCGGCTGGTAAATCCCCGGCTCGATGGAAAAGACCATGCCTTCGTCCAGCACCACATCAGACGAGGCAGAAATATAGGGTTCTTCATGGATTTCAATGCCGAGCCCATGACCGGTGCGATGGCTGAAATAGTCGCCATAGCCCGCTTCTGTGATCACATCGCGGGCGGCTTTATCAATGTCGGATGCTTTGACACCGGGTTTACAGGCCGCCAGAGCTGCCTGCACCGCTTTTTCCACCACATCGTGCACCTCTTGATAATCGTCGCGCAAATGGTCTATGGCCACCATGCGGGTGATGTCGCTCGGATAACCTTTGGTGGTGCCGCCAATATCAACGACCAGCACATCGCCGGATTGTAGCACCCGGTCTGAAGTGTGGTGATGCGGGAAGGCACCATTTTCGTTGGCGCCGACAATATCAAACACCGGCTTGGCCCCGCGTGAGATAAAATGCTCTTTCACGGCCTCGGCCACATCATTTTCAGTGACACCGGGGCGCGCGGTTTTCGCGGCCACTTCCTGTGCTTCATCAGCGATCTGAGCGTTCAGTTTGAGCAGTTTATATTCGTCTTCGGTTTTGCGCATGCGCAAGGCGCCAACGGTCGATTTTGTGAACTGATGGGTCGCACCCTCAATCTTGTCCATCAGGTTCAAAGCGAAATCAGCCCGCATGGTTTCATCCAACACCACTTGCTTTACATCGCCTGCTACTTTTTCCAGTGCCCTTTCAAGAGCAGTAAAGGGACCCTGATCGTCAGCCCACTCAAAAAATTCAATATCTGTGTGCTCGCGCACCGCATTGGCGTTCAGGGCCGGCATGACAAAGGCTTCTGTCTCTTTGCCGATCAACAACAGGCACATACGCTCGTCCGGATAGGGGGCATAGCCCAGAAGCCATTGGGTGTGCGCGGTGGGTCCCAGCGCCACCAGATCAATATTCTGCGCCTGCATTTCTGCGCGCAAGCGTTTGAATTTTTCCGCGACAATCTCGTTCATAGGTCCCCCTCAGTGGTTTAGTAAAATAATTTTGATATTGGTAATATTTATTTTAGGGGCGGTCAATCATCTAAAAGGCGGATCAGGCAAGTGCACTTTCAATTGACCAAGGTCAAACCGCTTGTGTTCAAACCGAGCTATAGATCAATCTGCACACATCCAACTGGGGGAAGAAAATGAGCAAATTGCTTGGCATGTGGATTATTTCAGGCTCCGCCGTCGCCGGGGCGCTGGTGGTGGCAGTTCTGGTTACACAAATGCTGCCGAATATGGGATTGGGCATCGCACTGGCGGCCATATTGGGGTATGTGCTGGCTGTTCCCTTTTCCTTGTTTTTGGTCAAGAAAGTGAAATAGCCAGCCCCATGATCGCGCCATGCCGCACCATCAATGCGGCATGGTGTTTAGCGGGCGCGGCATGAAAGACGGGTTGTTCCCCCTTCTTCCAACACCAGTTCCTGATTGGTGATCTTCGCCTGAACATCGCCCCAGACATTGGCAAATCCGCCATTTACCCGGGCCCGATGCAGGGCATAATCTCCATCCACAAGCGCAGTGCCCTTGTTCGGCTCAATCAGGGCCACAACTTCTCGACCCGCACAATTGTAGCTTTTTGCCACCACGTCCGGGTCGGCCCCGCCCATGGTGGGCTTGATGCTATATTCAATATCGGCATTGGGGGCCACCATCGTCGTCAGACATCCACCTCCGGCAGAACGCACCTCAAAGCCTTGACCCGCTGACCGGGTGAGCTGAAGCCGGGCGCTTGGCGGCACATCACGCACATATTGCCGCTGGCCATTGGCGTCAATTTCATATACCTCAACGGTTTGCCCCCGGTCGTTTTTAAAACCAACAGAGATAGCCCGATTGCCCAAAGGCTGGCTATTGGCACTCCGTGCGCACATATAGTTCGGGTTGGCCTGATAATTGTTCAGGGCCTGACGTGTCGCAGCGCTTCGGGTGTTGATGTTGATCTTCACATTGGAATTTGACTGCTGATTGATCAGGTCAAAAATGTTGATGATTGTATCCACCGCTTCATTGCCAGTGGTGGGACGGTCTGGATCCACACCAAACCCGCTGTCACCGCCATCGCCAATCGCGGGTTGGGAGGCCGGACGACACCCATTGAGGAAACGGCGGATGGCCGCGCCGCTGCCCTTCAAAGAATAGGTGGCGGTCTGCTCGCCATTGATCTTCCACCGGACAATATTGCCCAGTGCCAACGCCCGCCACATTGGATCGTAAGTATCAATAACGGCAACCGGCAAAGCGCCCCATTCAAATCCTTCAATGGCGCGGGTGGTGGCTGGTACGCGACCAGTTTCATTGCCCACCTGCCAATCCACATTCACGTTGCGTCCGTTAGACAGACCCCGCGGTGCCGAGGCAAACATGATACGCACCAGATCATCCTGTGGCGTGCAGCGGGCTTCAAGCCCGACGCGATCCGTGCTGAGATCCCCAAAAACAAGCCGCAAATCACCATCACGGCGCGAAGGCGGCGTGCTCCATTGCAAGCTGGAATCGTCGGTGACATCGCCATAAACCGTTGGGCCGTTGAACCTTGAGTTGCAGGCTTCCACAAACTGACGCACCGGCCCTGCACTGCCGCTCAGAGACAGAATGAGGCGATGATTATCATTTGCGATTGCGGTAAAGGTGGCGCCAGATATCAGACCGCTCCACAACCGGTCATCCGTAGATTTGGAGAAGCTGGGGGCGGCACCTGTGGCCACCGGCGATTGGCCGCGATCCCCGTTCACCACGCCATTATAGCGGCCGGTGGTCCAGTTGATCCTTGTGCGCCGCGGCAGATCGGCGCGTGCGGGGAAGCCATCAAGATAAATCGTCGCCTGCCGCGACCCCGGCTCACACACAGCGCTAAAGCCGGTACGATCAAAGCTGCGGGCGTCAAACTTCAGCGCCGCAATATCATTTTCACTCTGGGCCGGGATAAAGCGCCAGCTATAGCCCGAGCGCAGGTTTGTGTCAGACGCAAAGGTTGGCTTGGGTGTAACGGTGACATCAAAGTTAGAGCCGCATAGATCGAGCTGTCCCTCACCTGTGGCACCCGAGGCAAATTCAACTTTCAGATTGCCGGTGCAATTGATACCAGATTTGTCCGCAAAGATGCGGGTGCGCACATCATTACCGATGTGGCGAATGATGTTGAGGCGTTCGCCATTTAATTCCACTTTGATGATTTTATCGTTGCCGCCAGACCGCACCGTGAGAATTTCATAATAATTGGTCGGCTCGACATCCAAAATCACCTCATTATTGAAGGCACACAGATCCACAGTCCGTTCAAAATTCTTCGCCCCCGAGAGCGCCGCAGACAATTTGCCCACGCATTTGAATCCTGATGGCCCCCGGCGAATGTCAAATTCGACCCGGTTTGAATTGGGAAAGGCGGTGAAAGGCTGGGGCTTGCCGTCAAAACTGAGGGCGAGCACGCGCACATTATCTTGTGAGGGCACGATGGTGATGGTGCGCACGGAAGGACCGGCACCCGTATCGCCAAAACTTAAGGCAATCTGCCATTCGGCGTCGCACAGATTCATTTGTCGGCGCAAGAAACGGCCATTTTCTGCAATCAACGACAGGGTCGCATAACATTGCTTGTCGTCTCTAAGCTCAATAAAGGCGTACTGACCCGCTTGGGCGACAATGTCAGCCCGCTGGCCATTGATAAAGGCCGATTTGAGCTGAATATCTTGCGGGCTCTTCTCAATGGTCAGGATACGCGCGGCGGCGGCCCCCTGCACCAACACCAACAAGGTTAAGATGATGACGCCAATTCTGGCACCGAATGTTTTCAGCTTGTGCATATCCATCTCCTCAAGTGCCCCCGCACCTGCCCCAAGCCTACTATGCATCACCAATTTTGTCTAAATTATGTAAGTGAGGCGCAAGCTTAGCCCTTTAGAACAGGAACTCAGGCAGGGCGGTGGCCAGAATGGGAAACAGCCAGATCAGCGCCACGCCCACCACCTGCAAGCCGATATAGGGCAACACACCGCGATAGATATCGCCAGTGGAAATTTCCTTCGGCGCGGCCCCGCGCAGATAAAACAGCGAGAAGCCGAACGGGGGCGTGAGAAAAGAGGTTTGTAGGTTGATGGCAATGATGACGGTGAGCCAAATCGGATCATGGCCCAACAAGATCAGGCCTGGCACCACCAATGGCAGCACAATCACCGAGATTTCGACAAAATCGAGGAAGAAGCCCAAAATAAAGATGATCACCATGGAAAAGACCAAGGCGCCGAACGCACCGCCCGGCATATTGGCCAAAATCTCTGAAACGCGATCTTCACCCCCCAAACCGATAAACACCAGCGAAAACATGCCGGCTGCCAAAATGGTGGCAAAGATCATCGCGGTCATGGTGGTGGTCGACAAAAGTGCGGGTTGCAACACTTTGAGTTTGATCAGTTTGTAGGTGGCAAAGAGCAATGCCGCACCGCCAATTAGCGCCAACACCACATAGACCATACCGATGGCAAAGTCCGGCCCGGTCACATCGCTGCGTTGCAGCCGGATGGGGTGAATGAGCGAGCCGATCACCAAAAGCAACAGCGCCAGAAGGCCGATTTTGAGAAAAGGCCCGCCAATCTTGTTTTTGAAGGCCGCCATGAACAGGGCGCCCGCCGCGCCCACAGACGCGGCTTCGGTGGGGGTGGCGACACCCGTGAGAATGGAGCCCAACACCGCGACGATCAGCGCCACGGGCGGCAGAATCGCGGAAAGGGCTTCACGCCATAAATTCTGGTCAGCCTGTTGCGGCAAAGCGGGCAATTCTTCGGGCCGGAGAAAGCCGCGAATGACCAGATAAAGAATGTAAAGCACCACAAGCAACAGGCCGGGCACCAAAGCGGCAGCAAAAATCTGCCCGACCGACAGGGTTTCGACGACGAATTTTCCCTGTTCATATTGCGCCTGCTGAAACCCGTTCGACATCACATCTGACAGGATGATCAATAGGGTGGATGGTGGGATGATTTGCCCCAACGTACCCGCGGTACACACCGTGCCCGCGGCCAATGCCTTATTGTAGTTCGCGCGCAACATGGCGGGCAGCGCGATCATCCCCATGGCCACAACAGTGGCGCCTACGATGCCGGTGGAGGCGGCCAATAAGGCGCCCACCAGCACCACAGAAATACCCAAACCGCCCCGAAAGCTGCCAAAGGCCTTGCCCATGGTTTGCAGCAAATCTTCGGCGATTTTGCTTTTTTCAAGCACCGCGCCCATCAACACAAATAGGGGGATGGCGATCAGCACATTATTGGTCAACAGGCCAAAAATGCGCTGGCCGGACGCGCCGAGCAGGCCAATATCCATGACGCCGGTGGCCGCCCCAATAAAAGCAAAGATTACCGCGACCCCGGCAATGGAAAAAGCCACTGGAAAGCCGCTCAAAATGGCCGCAATCAGGGCGGCAAACATGATCAGATCGAGATGGGGCACCGCTTAGGCCTTTTCAAAATAGGAGTGAAAATTGCGCACGAGACAGGAAATGGACTGCAGGATCAGCAAGACGCAAAAGACCGGGATCAGGGTTTTGAGCAGAAAACTTGCAGGCAAACCGCCAACGGAAATGGCGCCCTCTTTGATCGCCCAGGCGTTCCGCACGCTTGGCCAGGTGAAATAGAGAATGGTGCACATGGCCGGCAGCAGGAAGATCAGATGTCCAACAATGTCGATCAGCGCTTTGTTTTTCGGGGTGAAACGAGCGTAAAAAATGTCAACTCGCACATGCCCGTCAACTTGTAGGGTGTAAGCGGCGGCGATCATGAAGTGGCTGGCATGCAGATAAAGCACCAGCTCCTGCACAGCGATCGAATTAACGCCAAAGGCATAACGCGAAATCACAATGCCAAACTGGACCAGCAGCATCAAAATGGCGAGCCATTTGACGGTGTGTCCGGTTATAATGGCAAATCGATCCAGCCAGTCCGCAATGCGCATAAATGCCCTCCCCCAAACTCAATTGTGAGGGTGCCGCCCAAAAATTTGTGCGGGCGACACCCAAATTTGCTTTTAGTAACCCAACACCTTGGCGCGGGCATTCATTTGCCCATTGTCGGCATAGGTCATATAGCCGCCAACGGAGTCGCGATAGGAGACGAAGCTTTCGGTGATTTCGCGCACCAGCTCATCGTCATCCTCACGCATTTCCGCAATGACTTCCTCAGCCGCCTTGCCAAAGGCTTCGATCACATCATCAGGCAGTTTACGCACTTTCACCCCGTCTTCAGCAACCAGTTTTTGCAGTGCAAGGGCATGTTTGGTGGTGTATTCCGTCCACACAGGGTTATAAAGGCTCTCACAGGCCATGGCGACGGCCTGCTGCAAATCCTCTGGCAGCTCATTATAGACCTTCGCATTGACCGCACATTCTTCCGCAGAAGATGGCTCGCCAACACCGGGCCAATAATAGTTTTTGGCCACTTGCTGATAACCCAGAGCGCTATCGGTCCATGGGCCGATAAATTCACCGGCATCCAGTGCGCCGGTTTGAAGCGCCTGGAACATGGCCGGGCCGCTCATCGCCTCGACGGACATGCCGATTTTGGCACACATTTCAGAAGCAAGGCCGGTGGTGCGGAACTTCATACCTTTCAGATCATCGACAGATTTGATCTCATTTTTAAACCAGCCCTGCCATTGCGGACCAGAGTTGCCGCACAAGAACGGCTTGAGACCAAACCGGCCATACATTTTGTCATAAAGTTCTTGGCCGCCGCCGTGATAGAGCCAGCCAAACTGTTCGTCCGCACGCAGGCCAAAGGGCTGCGAACCGAACAACAAGATGCCTTTGGATTTTGAGCCCCAATAGGCCGGCACCGCGTGATAAAGCTCTGCCGTACCTTCGGACACCGCGTCAAACACGCCACGGCCGGGCACCAGCTCGCCTGCGGCATAAAGTTTGACTTCAATGCGGCCGCCGGACAGCACGCCGATCCGATCCGCCAACATTTGCGCCGCCACACCCGGCCCAGGCAGGTTTTTCGGCCATGCCGTAACCATTTTCCACTGGTGAACCTTGTCTTGCGCGATGGCCGGGGTGGCCAAAGCGCCTGCGGCCACACCGACGGTTCCGACGGTGCCAGCTTTCAAAAAGTCTCTTCTCTTCATGGTCTCCTCCTCTTTGATGATTCTTACAAAATGCCCGGCAGATTCAGTCCTTTTTCCCGGGCACAATCCTGCGCTATTTCATAACCCGCATCGGCGTGGCGCATCACGCCCGTGGCGGGGTCATTCCAGAGCACTCGCTCCAACCGTTTGGCGGCTTCCGGGGTGCCATCGGCCACAATCACGACGCCCGCATGTTGCGAATAGCCCATGCCCACACCGCCACCATGGTGCAGCGACACCCAGGTGGCACCAGACGCAGTATTCAATAGAGCGTTGAGCAATGGCCAGTCTGACACCGCGTCAGAACCATCGAGCATAGCTTCGGTTTCGCGGTTGGGCGAGGCCACAGATCCGCTATCCAAATGGTCGCGGCCAATCACGACAGGGGCTTCAAGCTCGCCGTTCGCCACCATTTCGTTAAACGCTAAACCCAGGCGATGACGGTCGCCCAAACCAACCCAGCAGATGCGGGCAGGCAGGCCTTGGAACGAGATGCGTTCTTTCGCCATATCGAGCCAATTGTGCAAATGCTTGTGGTCGGGCAGCAGTTCTTTGACCTTTTGGTCGGTCTTATAGATATCTTCCGGATTGCCGGAGAGCGCCGCCCAGCGGAAGGGGCCAACGCCACGGCAAAAGAGCGGGCGAATATAGGCGGGCACAAAGCCAGGGAAATCAAAAGCGTTTTCCAAGCCTTCATCCTTGGCGACCTGCCGAATATTGTTGCCGTAATCCACGGTGGGGATGCCCTGCGCATGGAAATCCAGCATGGCCTGCACCTGCACTTTCATGCTGGCGCGGGCTTCTTTTTCCACCAGTTTCGGGTCACTCTCGCGCTTGTCGCGCCATTCACCCATGCTCCAGCCTATGGGCAGGTAGCCATTGATCGGGTCGTGGGCGGAGGTTTGATCGGTGACAATATCCGGACGCACGCCACGCTTGACCAGCTCAGGGAAAACTTCTGCCGCATTGGCCAGCAAGCCCACAGATTTGGCTTCGCCTGCTTTGGTCCAGCGCTCGATCATCTCCAGCGCTTCGTCCAGGCTGTCAGTCTTTTCGTCGATATAGCGGGTACGCAGACGGAAATCGATGCTGTCGGGATTACACTCCACCGCCAGACAGGACGCGCCCGCCATCACCGCCGCGAGGGGCTGGGCCCCGCCCATGCCGCCAAGACCGCCGGTTAAAATCCATTTGCCTTTCAAGTCGCCATCATAATGCTGGCGACCGGCCTCGACAAAGGTTTCGTAGGTGCCCTGCACAATGCCTTGGGAGCCAATATAGATCCATGAGCCCGCGGTCATTTGGCCATACATGGCCAGGCCCTTTTTATCGAGCTCGTTGAAATGGTCCCAATTGGCCCATTTCGGCACCAGATTGGAGTTGGCGATCAGGACGCGCGGCGCATCGGCATGGGTTTTAAACACGCCGACCGGCTTGCCCGATTGCACCAGCAAGGTCTCATCGGTTTTCAGCGTTTTAAGGGTGTCGACGATTTTGTCGAAATCGTTCCAGGTGCGCGCGGCGCGGCCAATGCCGCCATAAACCACCAGTTCGTGCGGGTTTTCCGCCACGTCCGGGTCGAGATTGTTCATCATCATGCGCATGGGCGCTTCGGTGGTCCAGTCGCCGCAAATCAGGTCTGGCCCGATCGGCGATCGGATGGTGCGGGCGTTTTTTCGTGCATTATCTGTCATCATATCCTCCTATGCCACGTGGACGCGGGCGGCCTCGTCCAGCAAGGCGTCCAAGATCAATTTGAGGGTGGGGCGCAAACGCGCACATTTCTCAACATCCAGCGCCCAGGGGGCCTGCTCGGTTTTGAGATAGGCGCTTTGGGCAATTTCCATTTGAAAGGCGTAAACATTCTGGTCGGGCTGACCATAATGGCGCGTGGTCCATCCACCTTTAAACCGTCCATTCAAGACGCTTTCAAAAGCACTGTCGCGGGCAATGTCAAAGGCGCGTTTTTCCATGTCCGACAGCACGGTTGCGCCCCCATTGGTGCCCAGATTGAGGGCGGGCAATGTCCCCTCAAACAGGAACGGCAATTCGCTGCGGATAGAGTGGCCATCATAAAGAACGGCATAGCCATGTTTGGCTTTAATCCGCGCAATCTCGTCGCGGATGGCGGCATGATAGGGCGCGTGAAACGCGATCCGCCGGGCTTCGATTTCACCGGGGGTTGGGGCCTGCCCCTCGTGATAGATGGGCTGACCCTCAAAATCAATGGTGGGGCACAGCGTGGTGGTGTTTTGCCCGGGATAGAGCGACACGCCCTCGGGATCGCGATTGGCATCGATCACATAGCGGGAGAACGTGGCGCGGATGGTGGTGGCTCCCGGCATCAAATCCGCATAAACCTCATCGATAAACCAGTCCGTATCCACCAGCGCCATGCCGCGTTCATTCAGTCGCCCGGCAATATCGGCGGGCACAAAGGTGCCCACATGGGGAAAGGCCAGAATAAGCGGGCTATCGCCCTTTGTCAGGGTGAATGGCTCCATCTATGCCTCCAGCGCAAGATCGATTTTGGCGACATCCAGCAACTGCTTTTGTTGCACCAGCAACCCCGCTTTCACCAAGTCAGGTGAAATGTAACGGTCATCATCCAGTGCGCTCACCTCCTGCCGCACTGCCTCAATCGCGGCCTGCAAAGGCGCAGAGGTGGTGAGTGGCGCGCGCAAGCGCACCCCTTGGGCGGCGGAGAGCAGTTCAATACCCAAAATGTGGGAAAGGTTCTGGTTCATCTCCAGCAAGCGGCGCGCCGCATGGCAAGCCATGGAGACATGGTCTTCCTGATTGGCGCTGGTGGGGGTGGAATCCACCGAGCACGGCGCGGCCTTTTGCTTGTTTTCAGACATCAGGGCGGCGGAGGTGACCTCGGCGATCATAAAACCGGAATTCAGCCCCGGATTGGGGGTCAGGAACGCCGGCAGACCGAAGGACAGAGCCGGATCGACTAGCAAGGCGATGCGCCGCTGGGCAATGGCGCCCATTTCAGAAATGGCCAGGGCAATCTGATCGGCAGCGAAGGCCACCGGTTCGGCGTGGAAATTGCCGCCGGAAATGATTTCATCTTCGCTCACCACCAGCGGATTGTCGGTCACCGCATTGGCTTCCACCCGCAATGTGTCGCCGACTTGCCGCAACAAGCCGATCACCGCACCCATCACTTGTGGCTGGCAGCGCAAGCAATAAGGGTCCTGCACCCGCTCATCATTTTCCAGATGGCTGTCGCGAATTTGCGACCCCTTCAACAAGGCCCGCAATTGCGCGGCGGCATCAATCTGGCCCTGATGGCCGCGCAGGGTTTGGATTTTTTCATGGAACGGCGCGTTTGACCCCATGGCCGCATCGGTGGACATGGCCCCGGTGAGAAGTGAGATTTTGGCCAGATGCCACGCCTCAAACAGCCCCGCCAGCGCCAGCGCGGTGGAGGTTTGGGTGCCATTGATCATGGCCAGCCCTTCTTTCGGGCCAAGCACCACTGGCTCAAGCCCTGCGCGGCCAAGCGCATCGGCCCCGCTCATGCGCTGGCCTTGATAAAAGGCTTCGCCTTCGCCAATCATCACGGCGGTCATATGTGCCAGAGGCGCAAGATCGCCCGATGCGCCCACAGACCCTTGGCCGGGGACCAATGGGGTCACGCCTTTTTCGAGCATTTGTTCGATCAATTCAATCAGCACCCATCGCACGCCCGACGCCCCACGGCCGAGGGACAGCAATTTGAGCGCCATCATCAGCCGCACGACTTGTGGCGACAGGGGTTCGCCGACGCCGCTCGCGTGCGACAGAATCAGGTTGCGCTGCAAGGTGGCGGTGTCGTCCACCGCGATGCGGGTTTTGGCCAATTTGCCAAAGCCGGTATTTACCCCATAAACAGCCGGTTCCCCCTTGGCGGCTTTAGCGATGATCGCGGCGGCACGTTCCACTTCAGGCCTCACCGCCCGGTCGATCTGAACCGGCGTGTGGGTGCGAAAAATCTCTTCCAATTGGGCGAGGTTCACCTGCCCCGGCTGCAAAATCATGCTCATGGCTTGCCTCCAAAGATGCGCGCCTTAAGCGGGTTGAAGCCGATGCGATAGCTCAGTTCGGCCGGGTGCTGAATGTTCCAAATGGCGATGTCGGCCCGCTGGCCTGCGGCCAATGTGCCGCGATCATCAAGGCCCAGCGCCTTTGCCGCGTGGCGCGTGGTGGCGGCCAGACATTCATCCGGGGTCATACGGAACAGGGTCGCGCCCATATTCATGGTCAATAAAAGCGAGGTGAGCGGCGACGAGCCGGGGTTGCAATCGGTGGCCAATGCTATGGGCACCTGATGGGTGCGCAACAGGTCAAGTGGCGGCAATTGGGTTTCGCGCAGCGTGTAAAATGCCCCGGGCAGCAGCACCGCAACCGACCCGGCGTCGGCCATGGCTTTAACGCCCGCGTCGTCCAGATATTCAAGGTGGTCAGCAGATAGGGCGCCATAAGAAGCGGCAAGCGCTGCACCACCCAAATTGCTCAATTGCTCGGCGTGCAGTTTGATTGGCAGGTCCAGCTTTTTTGCCGCCTCAAACACGATTTTCATCTGGTCAGGCGAGAAGGCAATGCCCTCACAAAAGCCATCCACTGAATCCACCAAACCTTCTTCATGCAGGCGCGGCAGCATGTCTTCGGCCACCAGCCGGATATAGTCGTCGGGCTGGTCCTTATATTCCGGTGGCGTGGCGTGGGCGCCAAGGAACGTGGTGCGCACCTCAATATCGCGCAGGGTGGCCAGCTGGCGGGCGGCCAGCAACATATTGCGCTCGCTCTCCAGATTAAGGCCATAGCCGGATTTTACCTCAATGGTGGTGACGCCTTCAGCGATCAGCGCATCCAAGCGCGGCAAAGCGCTTTCGACCAGTTGCTCAACGCTGGCGGCGCGGGTGGCTTTGACGGTGGAGATAATGCCGCCGCCGGCGCGCGCCACTTCTTCATAGCTGGCGCCTTCCAACCGCATTTCAAATTCAACGGCGCGATCGCCGCCAAACACAATATGGGTGTGGGCGTCAATCAGCGCCGGGGTCGCCAGCGCGCCTTCAAAGTCTTTGCTGGTCCAGTCGCGATAATCGAGCGGGATATCTTCGGCAGACCCAACCCATGCGATCTTGTCGTCCTCAATGGCAATGGCGCCATTATCGATCAACCCACCGTAATTTTCATTATTGGCGACCATCGGCGCAATGCGCAGATTGGTGAGCACATATGGGGTGGAGTTCGCCATGGAAGAGATCCTTTTGCCGGGATTTATCATTGCGCTTCATTCAAATATGTATATGCTTATTTTTATTATGTCCATACATATTAGGTGAATTATGCCATCGCTATTTGTGAAAACGGCCTTGCTGGACACGGGTTGGGCGCAAAATGTGCGCCTTGCGTGGGACGCGGACCGCATCACGCAGATTGAGACTGACGCCAGCGCACAAACGGGTGATCTGGATTTAGGGGATCAGATTTTGCTGCCAGCGGTGGGCAATTTGCACTCGCACAGCTTTCAGCGGGCGATGGCGGGCCTCACCGAATATCGAGGCGAAAGCCGCGACAGCTTTTGGAGCTGGCGGCACCTGATGTATCAATTTCTCGATCAATTGACCCCAGGCGATCTTTACACCATTGCCCGCTTTGCTTTTATGGAAATGCTGGAGGCGGGCTATAGCGCCGTGGCCGAGTTTCACTATGTTCACCATCAGGTGGGTGGCGCGCTTTATGACCATCCCGCCGAGACCAGCCACGCCATCATCCATGCGGCGCAGGATGTTGGCATTGGCTTGACCCATTTACCTGTATTCTATGCCTATGGCGGCGTGGACCAGCGGCCGCTGCAGGGCGGGCAAAAGCGGTTTGGCCATAGGATGGATCAATTTGAAAAGCTGCTGAGTGATTGCGAACAATTGTTGCGCAAAATGCCTGACGATTATCGATTGGGCCTTGCCCCGCACTCATTGCGCGCCGTGAGCCAGGATCAGCTCAATCAGTTGGTGGCGCTGCGCCCCAACGACCCGATCCATATGCATATTGCCGAGCAATTGGCGGAAATCGACGAGATTGAACAGCATTATGGCCAGCGCCCGATGGAGTGGCTGATGGCACATTATGATGTGGATCGGCGCTGGTGCCTGATTCACTCCACCCATCTGACCGAGGGTGAAACGCAATTGCTGGCCCAATCCGGAGCGGTGGCCGGGCTTTGTCCGATCACGGAGGCCAATTTGGGCGACGGGATTTTCAACGGCGTTGAGTTTTTGGAAATGGGCGGCACCTTCGGGGTGGGGTCGGATTCTGATATTCGTATCACGCTGAGCGAAGAGTTGCGGGTGCTGGAGCATTCGCAGCGCTATCGACATAAGGGTCGCGCCATGTTGGCCCCTACCAATGGGTCCAATGGCGCCACCTTGTTTAATGGCGTGGCCAAAGGCGGCGCCCAGGCACTGGGGCGCGACCATGGGGAAATTGCCGTGGGCAAGCTGGCAGACTTTTTTACGCTGGATCGCGACCGCATGTTAGGGCATGGACTTACCGGCGATCGGCAATTGGAGCATTGGATTTTTGCCAATGACGACAAGGCGATTGACCAGGTTTGGTCGGCCGGGCGGCACATGGTGACGCGGGGTCAGCACAAAAATCATGAGGCCATTCGCGCCGATTATATTGCCTGTTTGAAAAAATTGCGGAGCCAATTATAAGCAAGCCATGACCGAACGCGCCACCGCCTCGCCTTATCTGACCATTAAGAATGATTTGCTCCGGCAAATCCGCACCGGTGCGCTGCGCCCGGGGGACGCGGTGCCGCATGAGGAAACCATCGCCAAGCAGTATGGGGTGGCGCGGGCCACGGTGCATCGGGCGATGCGGGAATTGGCTGAAGAAGGGTTTGTGGAGCGCAAGCGCCGGGCAGGCACGCGCGTGGCCGCGGTGGGCGGTCGCACCACCAAAGTGGACATTTCCTTGGTGCGCGATGAAATTGAACGCACCGGCGCTCCCTATCGCTTCAAGATTTTAAAACGTGAAATTGTGCAGGGCGATCCCCTGGCACAACAGGTGCTGCGTGTGCCCTCCACCCAGGACGTGCTTTACCTAGAGGTTTTGCACTTTGCCGGGGACCAGCCCTATCAGTTGGAAGAACGCTGGATCAACCTGGATGTGGTGCCCAATGCCGCCACGCAAGAATTTGACCAGACCAATCCCAATGAGTGGTTGGTCAAGAACTTGCCTTATAGCGATGCAGAGCATCAGTTTTCTGCTGTAAATGCCAACGCGCACCAGGGGGCGGCCCTTGACGTGCCAGAGGGCGAAGCGCTGTTTGTGATTGAGCGGCGCACAGCCCTAGACGCCAAAATGATCACCTATGTGCGCATGCTGCATCCGGGCCAGACCTATGCAATGGCCGCCACAAATTTCAGCCTGTCGACGAAAAATTAACTCAACCCTGATAAGGGCTTAGCCACCGCACATAAGTTGAGGGAATGTGCGCGTGCTTAGGGGATTTCATGAGTTATTTTGATGTGGCGACCAATATGGGCGGCAATAACGCTCAAATTGCGCTGATCAATGATTTGGCGCGCGATTTGGGGTTTCGGCAAATCACGCCCTATTCCGGCTTGCTGGCGACAGAAGAGTTGACCCGCAAGGTGCCCAACAATTTCTTTCTGTTTGCCAGCGACGGGGAATTGGGGCAGATCAAATCTCAGGTGCAGAATATCCGCAACAGCACGCGCCCGCGCGTGCGCTTCTCGCCATTAATCTGCTTTGTGGAGGTGCCATTGCCGATGCTTATCTCCCAATGCATCCAGATCGGGTTTGACGATATCCTGACCCTGCCCTGGGACCCGAAGCAGATGATGCCGCGGCTGCGCCGCCAGCTCAACACGCCCATCACCTATTATGAAACCAGCACCTATTTCGGGCCCGACCGGCGCCGCTTTGGTAAAAAGCGGCCAAGCGGCCAACGGGTGTTCAATCAAAGCCAAGGCTATCGCCGCATTGACATCCGTCGCGACTCGGCACACGGCGTGCAAATTATCGGCGATACAACGGTTGGGCATTTCAGCAAACGCCACAGCCATGTCTCCTGGAGCGCTGCGGGCTGATTCAGGGGGCGGCGATTCCTACGTAATCGTCCGTACCTTGTGCAGAAACCACAATTAACCAAGTTTGCCGGACAATGGCCGCATAGTTTTAATCCTATTGCGAGCGATTGCCATGTTCAAATTTCCGACCCTTAAAATTGCAGCAAAATTGCCGCTTGCCTTGACCATTTCGGCGCTGGCCATAGGTATTGGCCTTGGCGCGGCCAGTTTTTTGATCAGCTCCCAGACCGTGCATGAAATGACCAAAGACAAGCTGGAAGGCATTTTGGAAAGTCGTGCCATTGCGCTGGAGCGCTATTTCACCCAAGTGAAGGACGATCTGCTGTTGCAGGCGCAAAATCCAGTGGTGATTGAAGCCACCACCGGTTTTGCTGATGCCTGGCAGCGTATTGAAGGCGACGCTTCTGGGCTGCTAAAGCAGGGCTATATTGTGCAAAATCCGTTTCCGCTGGGCGAGAAGGCCAAGTTGGACAAAGCCGATCTTGGCCTTTGGTACGACAGTTTACACGCCCGCTTTCACCCCTATTTTCGCAATCTGATGAACCGCAATGGCTATTATGATGTGTTCCTGTTCGATCAGGCGGGCAATCTGGTCTACACCGTTGCGAAAGAAAATGACTATGCCACCAATTTTGCGGAAGGCGGCGGCACCTGGGCCAGCTCTGATATGGGCCGCGCCTTTCGCGCAGCGGCCAATGTCGCGGCCGGACAATTCGCCTTTTTCGATATCGCCCCCTATGCGCCAAGCGATGATTTGCCAGCGACCTTTATGTCCACCCCATTGATGGATAATCAGGGACAGCGAATCGGGGTGCTCGCCTTCCAATTGCCGGTGGATGAATTCACCCAGATCATGCACGATAAAACCGGGCTGGGCGACACTGGCGAAACCTTTATCGTGGGTGCTGATCATATGTTCCGCAATGATTCGGCATTCACCGAAGAGAATGACATCTTGAACACCCGCCTTGATTATGTCGCCATTGATGACGCTTTGGCAGGAAAACATGGCTTTGCGATTACCGATAATTATCGTGGTGAAGAGCTTTATTTGCACACCACGCCCTTTAGTTTTGGCGGCGTCAATTGGGCCGTTGCCGCAGTGAAAGGGGTAGCAGAGTCCAATAAGCCGGTGGTCAATTTGCGCAATATGATGCTGCTGATTGGTGGGGGTATTCTGGCCGTCATCATTGTGGCTGGTGTCTTGTTTGCCCGCACCATCACCAAGCCGATTGCGCGCCTGTCTACCACCATGAATGAGCTGGCGAATGGCCAATTGGATGTGGATATTCAAGGGACAGAAGGCAAGGATGAGCTGGGTGACATGGCCCGGGCCGTGGATGTGTTCAAGCAAAATGCGATTGAACGACAGCGACTGGAGGGGCAAAGCGCCGCTGAAGCCAAGGCCCAGGCCGAACGTCAGAAACGGGTAGAAGAGCTGATCTCTCATTTTCGCGCCAGTGTGGGCGATGCGCTTGAGCTAGTGACGCAGAATAGCGCGCAAATGACCAACACCGCCAACATGCTCAATGATATCGCCAACAACACGTCCGGACAGGCTGGCGATGCGGCCAATGCGTCAAAAGAAGCGTCCACCAATGTGAAAGCCGTGGCGGCGGCGGCAGAAGAGTTGGCGGCCTCTATCGAAGAGATTTCGCGGCAGGTTTCCAAAACCAACACCATCGTGAATTCCGCAGCGGAGGCGGCCCAGCTGACCAATGGACGCGTCGCCCGCCTGGCCGCGGCGGCACAAAAGATTGGCGATGTGGTGGCCCTTATTCAAGACATTGCCGAGCAGACCAATTTGCTGGCCCTGAACACCTCGATTGAAGCGGCGCGGGCCGGGGAAATGGGCAAGGGCTTCGCTGTAGTGGCCACGGAAGTAAAGTCACTGGCCAACCAGACGGCCAGCGCCACCGAAGAAATTTCGGCTCAGATCACGGAAATTCAGGACTCCACCAAAGACGCTGTGGCGGCGATTGAGCAGATTGCGGGCACCATGACCGAGGTGACCCAATATACCACCTCCATCGCGTCTGCTGTTGAGGAGCAGGGCGCGGCCACTGCCGAGATCAGCCAGAGCGTGACGCAGGCGGCGACGGGCACAGAGCAAGTGGCCGGGTCCATCAACACGGTCACCAGCGCGGCAGACGAAACCAATCAAAGCGCCAACAAAGTGTTGGTCGCCTCGCAGGATATGGCTGAACAGGCCAAAACCTTGCGCACCACTGTCGACAAATTCCTGACGGAAGTGGCGGCAGCCTAACCTCTCCCTTGCTGCAAAAAAGAGGCGCCCGTTGTGGGCGCCTTTTCATTCGCATTGCGCCCCTCCAGATTTGCGCTAAACTTTATGCATGTCAGATTCGTTGCAAAATTTGCCCCCAATCGTGGATGGCCGCCAGTCGGAAACCGCCCTGAAAGTGCAGCGTGGTTGCATGCGGTTTTTGCGGGCACAACATGATATTACATGCTTTGCCGAAGTGCCGCTGGCCAATGGCCGCCGCGCCGATTTGCTGGGGGTCACGCGCAAGGGCGAAATCTGGATCGTGGAGATCAAATCCAGCCTCGAGGATTTTCGCGTCGACCAAAAGTGGCCCGAATATCACGAATTTTGCGACCGGTTCTTTTTTGCCAAACCGCCGGAGCTGGCGGCGGAGATCTTTCCTGAAAGCGAAGGGTTGATTGTGGCTGACGGGCACGGGGCCGATATGATGCGCCCTTCTGCCCTTGATAAAATGGCACCCGCCCGCCGTAAAACCTTGATGATCAAGCTGGCCCGGTTGGGTGCAGATCGGATTCACAGTTTGATGGACCCGGGGCCAAGCGCGCTTTAGACGTCTAATATCGCTGTGGCGCGAAGTTGCGCCAAGGGCGCAGACGAAACGCGGTCACCTCAGAATCATGAATGTTCGCGATGGCTCTTTCGGACGGTCCCGCGTCTAGCACTTTCATGGCATCCATACGCCGGCGGGCCGCAAATTTGGCATTTTCTAGTCGTTTCGGGCATTTAGACTCATATTCCGACATCGTGAACTGCGGATGAAAGTTGATTTCATAAAATTGCGGGCGATTGTTCACCAATGAAAAATCTACGCGCCCATATTCAATTTGGGCCAGGTCAAAGACCTGTTGAGCCTGGTCGATCCATTTATTTTCCCGAAGCAACCTCGCCTCGGTCTCCGCAAAGTTTGGTGGCATTGTATCAACATCACCATATTTTACGTACCACTTCTGATCGTAAAGGAATAGATCCAGCATATACTGGTCGTCGATGCGATAAGCCGAAAGCTTGACAAAATAGTCTTGTTCAAAGGGTTCCGCGCAATATTCGATGACAATAAGATCGTCCAACGGTTCACCTGCCAACGCCAGCGCCTCAATCGTACTATCCAGCTCAGATTGTGAGTTTATTAGGCCAGCGACCGGTGGCAAGCTGACCGACAAATAGCGGAGAAACACCGGAAATCGAGACGGTTTTGGCGCGTCTCCCGCCAGATGAACGTCAAAATCATTAATGCCCGCTTGGTGTAGTCCACGAAGTAGGCCATATCTGTTTTTGGCATGGGCGGGATCGTTCAATGCCCTAAAGCCATCGCCCGCCGCATTGATATGCCGATAAATCTTGGCTGCCAAGCGCCGCTCCCGTGGATGCAACCGGTCAATAAAAGTGAAAATATAGGTTGCAGAGGGCAAACGTCGCGTCCGAAAAAGCCAATTGTAGGTCTTGTGCCGTGTGGCTGGCGCGTCGTCAAATGCTTTGAACCCAAGCCCATTGCCCCGCTGCCGATTGGGGCCAACAAATATAATCACTCTATTTTCCTAATATCTTTGGGGCGCATAATTGCGCCAAAAACGCCACCTAAATGCGGTCAACTCTGCATCCTTGAGGTTGGGGCACCTCTTTGTCGTGGTGTTTATATCGAGGGCGGCAACGGCCTCAAACCGCCGTTGCACGGCCAGCGCCACATTTTGTTTGCGTCGCTCAACCTGCGACAATGATTCAGTGGTCCGAAACTCGGGATTGAAGTTGATCTCATAGACTTGTGGCCGCCCATCCACCAAGCCGAAATCGACCCGTCCATACTCTATGTTGGCCATCTCAAACACTGTGCGCATTTGGTCCACGTAAGCATTTGCCTTCAGGTCATTGGCCTCGATTTCGTAAAGTTTGGGATCCACAATATCAATCTCACCCACCTTGACCTGCCAATTGGCCTCACAGATGGTGTAATTCAAACTGACCCGCCCACCGGCTCGATAGGCGGAATATTTCTGATAAATCCCCGGCTCGATCTCCACCGCACAGAACTCGATCACCATCAAGTCATCTAACGGCTCGCCATTTTCTTCAAGAGTTGCAATATGTTGGTTTAGCTCGACCTGATTTTGCAAAAGGCCTGTTAATGGTCGCAAGGATTGTGAGATACGCCGAATAAACACGGGAAAGCGTTTGGGCGTGGGTGCATCACAAGCCAAATAAACATTGAAGTCATTGAAGCCCTGCGCATAAAGGGCACGTAAAAGCCGATATCTATTTAACACCCGGGTAGGATCATTTAACGCCCGAAAGCCGGCCCCTTGCTGATTAATGTGGCGATAGATTTTGCCTGCCAAGCGTCGTTCAGACGGGTCAAGCCGATCCAAAAAGGTGAAAATATAGGTCGCACCTGGCAAGCTACGCGCGCGAAAAAGCCAATTAAAAGTGCGTTGTTTATATTTGGGCGCCAATTCGTAATCGTTGAACTTCTTGATGTTTCCACGCTGCCGATTGGGGCCAATAAATATAATCACCGCATGCTTACCTTTGGCGCTTAGATTTTTTTCAGTTCGGCACGTAGCCGCTTCATCAACTCAAGACGCTTTTTGTCGCTTTGTTCTTTCGTCAAAATATTCCCCAGTTCAATAGAGAAGCGCGCATATTCGGCGGACCAATCCTGTGTGAATTGCTGCGGGTCGATGCGCATGGTCTCGGGCTGATGCACATCGCCCACGCCATTGGCCCGCAATTCAAATTGGTCATCCAATTGCGGGGCGATCACTTTGTCAGGCCCCAATCCTTTTTCCGCCAATGCCTTTTTCATCGCGTCGCGGCTCTCGTCCTCGCCATGGGTGAGGAAAATCGCACCGTGGGCGGGCAGCCGTTCGGCGATCCAGTCCATCAATTCTGTATGGTCACCATGGGCCGAATAATTGCCGATCGAGCGGATGGCCGCGCGCACATAGTGGTTATTGCCATGGATGCGCACTTCACTTTTACCCGATTTGATCACATGTCCCAATGTGCCGGGTGCTTGATAGCCGACGAACAGAATGGTGGACTTGGGGTCGGAAATATTGTTGCGTAGATGGTGTTTGATGCGCCCAGCGTCACACATGCCGGAGGCAGACATGATGATGGCCCCGCCATGAATGCGGTTAATGGCTTTGCTTTCCTCAACAGATTCCACAATCCGGAAGCGATCATCGTCGAACAATTCTTCCGGCTCCAGTTCCACATCCTGTAAATCAGCCGCATGACGTTTGAACACGTTGGTGACCCGGCGGGCCAAAGGCGAATCGAGGAAGACCAGTTGCGGATCTATTTCGCCGCGCTTGATCAAAACACCGATATCATGCAGCAACTCTTGGCTGCGCTCCACGGCAAAAGCAGGAATGACCAGATTGCCGCCGCGCGCCAAAGCCTCATTGATTTCTTTTTTTAGCGCGGCCCGTCGCTCTTCCAGCGAATAGTCATCGCGCTCTCGCCCGCCATAGGTGCTTTCGCACAGGATGTAATCGAAGCCAGATGGGGCATGGGGTTCGAGATAAAACACCTTTTCGTCTGGCCCCAAATCACCAGAAAACAACATTTTGATGGTTTTGCCGTCTTCGTCTTGAACATGCACTTCAATCGAGGCGCTGCCCAGAATATGCCCGGCATTCCAAAAGCGCGCTTTCACGCCGGGGCCAGGCTCAAACCACTCTTCGTAAGCATGCCCTTTCGAACGGGAAATGGCTTTTTCTGCGTGCTCTTTGGTATAAAGCGGCTCGATCAGCGGTTCGCCCTTCCGGGCACGTTTGCGGTTTTGCCGCTCGGCTTCATATTCCTGAATGCCGGCGCTATCGGGCAACAGATAATCCATAAGGCCGGTGGTGGGTTCGGTGCCGTGAATGGGGCCCTCAAATTTGTGCTTGATCAATTTGGGCAGCAGGCCCGCATGGTCAATGTGCGCGTGGGTGAGCAGCACAAAATCCTGCTTTTGCGGATCGAATGGAAAAGGCTTGTCATTAAGGGCGCGTACAGCCTTGTTGCCCTGAAACAGGCCGCAATCCACCAGAAACTGCCCGCCTGGATGGGTGACCCGATAGCACGATCCGGTTACGGTGCCCGAAGCCCCATGGAATGACAATACTACGCTCATCGCTTTTCCTTCCGCCAAATCGTCCCGCCCTGCAATTCTTAGCAGCCGAGATTTACCACGCAAAGCAAAAGCTTATCTGAGCGACAAATTGTTTAGCGCGGGGCGCGTTTGGCCAAAATACGTTGCAAGGTCCGTCTGTGCATGTTTAAGCGGCGGGCGGTTTCAGACACATTGCGGTCACACAATTCATAAACCCGCTGGATATGTTCCCACCGGACCCGGTCAGCAGACATGGGATTTTCGGGGGGATCGGCTTTGATCTCATCTTCGTCCGCCATCAGGGCCTTGTACACATCATCGGCATCGGCGGGCTTGGCCAAATAGTCAACCGCGCCGAGCTTCACGGCGGTTACCGCAGTGGCGATATTGCCATAGCCGGTGAGCACCACAGTGCGGGCATCGGGCCGCTTTTCCTTTAGCGTGGACACCACTTCCAGTCCGTTGCCATCTTCAAGGCGCATATCCACCACCGCATAGGCGGGCGGGTTGGATTTAACCTGGGCCATGCCAGCAGCGACGCTGTCGGCCGTGCGCACGTCAAAGCCGCGTTTTTGCATGGCGCGTTCGAGCCGGGTTAAAAAGGGTTTGTCATCATCGACAAGCAGAAGGGACAAATCTTTGTCCAATAGTTCTGGCACGCTGGTCATTCTCGTATCCTCGCAATTGATACTTTATGGCACTATTTCGACTTGAAGGTCAAAACCATCTCCAAGGCTACGTTTAAATCACTCGCTCAGTTCAATCACCTGTCTTGGCCATGCTATTTTGACGCAGGCATGCTGCCCTTCGTCGCGGTTATAAAAATCCAGTTGCGCTCCGGTGCGCTCCAGCAAGGTTTTGGCGATAAAGATGCCTAGGCCCAGCCCGCCCGGCTCGGTGGGATCACTGTCTTTATTGTCCTTAGGGCGTGTGGTGAGATAAGGTTCGCCCATGCGCATCAGCATATCCTGGGTGAAGCCCGGACCGTCATCACAGATTGTTATTTCAAGCATTTTGGCGGTCCACCGCACCTTGACCTCGACCCGGCTCTGGGCAAAGTCCACGGCATTTTCAATCAGATTGCCCAGCCCATAGATCAAGCCGGAATTCCGCGCCATTTTTGGCTCAACCCCGTCGCCACTGGCGTCGAGATCAATATCAATGCCAAAAAACCGCTGCGGTTCAGACACTTCTGCCACAAGATCGCTGGCACTTAGTTCGGCAAAATGCGCCTCCTGCGTGTTCAGATTGCGCAGTTTTTGCAAAATCTCACGACAGCGCGTGGCCTGCTCTGTGATCAATTCCAGATCTTTTTTCAACGATTGGGGATCATCCAGATCCGTCTGCATTTCTTTTGCCGCCAGGGCGATGGTGGCCAAAGGCGTGCCCAACTCATGGGCGGCCGCTGTCGCCAATCCATCAATGGCAGACAAATGCTGCTCACGTGCCAACACCAATTCAGTGGCGCTCAACGCATCGGCCAATTGCCGCGCTTCATGCGCAACCCGGTTGGTATAGGTGGCGGTGAACACCACACCGCAGACCAATGCCGCCCAGATGCCGAACACATATAGATTATTGATGACGAAAGGTTCATTACTGCCCCAAGGCAACGGCATATGAAAAAAGCCCAGCACCGTGATGATGGCGATGGCCAGACCGCTGATGGCCAATGTCCAGCGATAGGGCAGCGTTGTGGCTGATACGCTGACCGGTGCCAACAGCAATAGGGCGAAGGGGTTGTAAAGCCCGCCCGTCAAATAAAGCAGCCCGCCCAATTGCAAGGAATCATAGGCCAGTTGTGCGGCGGAAAATTGTGAGCGCAGGCGCAGGGTGGCAGGGAACCGCACGAGCAGGAACACGTTTAACCAGGCCGACATGGCAATCAGCGTGAAACAGGCCGCCAGCGGCAGATCATAATTGAGGCCAAAGGCCACGACCAGCACGCCGGCGCTTTGCCCGGCCACGGCCAACCAACGCAGCCGCACCAGCGTTTCAAGGCGCAGCCTATGGTGGCCGCTATAATTCAAGGCAGGGCTGGATGGGTCAGAATCGGTCACTTTAGGCTTCCTAGATTGGCTAGATGGCCGAAATTTATAGGGGCAAAGGCCCCGATTTCCGGCGCTCTGGGCGTTGTTTTGTGCAATTTCAAGACCCTTTTTGCAAAAAAATGGCGCTTGAAGCCACCAAAATCGCCCCCAAATCTAAGTCATCGTTGATGAAGAGGTGATAAAATGAGCACGCAATTGATTAAACCAGAATGGTCCCCCTTGACCATTGGTCTTATGGTTCTTGGCTTTATTATTTTCTGGCCGCTTGGCCTTGCCATGTTGTTCTACATATTGTGGGGCGAACATTGGGGTGGCTCAAGCGACAAGGCCGAGAGATGGATGCACAAGCAAAAGCACAAAATGAAAGGCTGTCGCGGCAAGCGCTATCGTCGTGGCGCCACCGGGAATGCGGCCTTTGATGAATATCGCGAAGCCGAAATCCGCCGCATTGAAGAAGAACGCGCCCGCCTGGAGCAGGAACGTGAAGAATTTGAAGAATTCTTGCGCAATCTGCATATGGCCCGCGACCGGGAAGAGTTTGATCGCTTTAAATCTGAGCACCGTGCCAAAAAGCATGATGATGACGAAGATGATCGGTTTTCCCCCCGCGACCGTGACGAAAAGAAGCGCGACGACTATTAAGCTATAATTGGTTCCTCCCTGCCCTTGCGCCTATGCCCCCGAACATAAAGCGCAAGGGTCCCTGACCCCCAAAACTTGGATCTTTATGGTCTGGCGCTCTCAAAAGGGCGCCTTTTTTATTGCCAAATCAGACCCAATTGAGCGAAATTCACTCCATGATGCTGAAACGTCGCCAAGCGATTCCCGAAACAGTGCAGATGAACTTGACCACCGGCGCGGTGGATGTGGTGGTGCGCCAACATGCCCGCGCCAAGCATTATCGGCTGTCTTTGCACCCGAAAAAGGGCGTGGTGCTGACCGTGCCCAAACGTGGCAATTGGCGAGATGCACAAGATTTTTTGAGCCGTCATCAGACATGGCTGAATGAGCGGATGGACCAGATTGCACCGCCAACGCTTCTGGCACCCGATATGAGCGTGCCGCTGCGCGGGGTGCCGCATCAATTGGCGCGCACCGGCAACTTGCGCGGACTGGTGGAACTTGATGAAACCAACTCCCAGATTAATGTGCCGGGCGCACCCGATCATTTTGCCCGCAAGCTGGGCGATTGGCTGAAAGCGCAGGCGCGGCAGGATCTCGAAAAACAGGTGCAGTTTCACGCAGCGAGGTTGGAGTTGTCGCCCAAAGGCATCACCATTCGCGACCAGACCAGCCGGTGGGGATCGTGCAGTTCCTCGGGGCAGTTGAATTTTTCCTGGCGGTTGGTGCTCGCCCCTCCCTATGTGCTCGATTATGTCGCCGCGCATGAGGTGGCGCATTTGCGCGAGATGAATCATTCCGCCCGCTTTTGGCGCACAGTGAAAGAGACCCTGCCCGACATGGATCGCGGGCATGATTGGCTTAAGGTGCATGGGCGCGAGCTGATGCGCTTTCAGATCAAGGGCTGATCTTATTGGTGGCACCCGCATCACCTCGCCCATCTGCCACCCATTTTATCTAAAATCCAGCGCCCTCTTGACGTTCCCTCTATTTCTCCTTACATACATACCGACCGGTCGGTTTGTATGCAGGAAAGACAATGTCAGATTTAAAAGAACAACTCTTGTCCATCGCCTTCGATATGTTTTTGGCGCAAGGCTATGATGGCGTTGGGTTAAGCGAAGTCATCAAAAAGGCGGGCGTCTCCAAAGGCGCGCTTTACCACCATTTCAGTTCCAAAGATGATCTGATTGATCAGGTGTTGCAGCGCTATTTTCTTGATGGGTTTGCCGCAGTGGAATTTGACGCGCTGACGGCGGCTGACGCGAAAGATCAATTGAGCATGCTGGTTGCAGTCTATCAGGCTCAGTTTGGCGCGGAATCCGCCCTGAATAAATATGGCTTGGCGCGCTATTTTGCGCTGTTTTTTGACAGTCTGGCCCGCAATGAAAATTTCGCCCAGGCGATCTGCACTTATTATCAGAAAATCGAAGCGGCTCTGTCGCCGGAAATCCGCCCCTATCTGCGCCAGATGGAGGGTGAAATCTATCTCGCCGCCATCCATCGGCGTGCCCCCAATTTTTCCTTCCTCCCGCAATAAAGAGATTCGTCATGCTTGAGCTATATGGTTCAAAATCCAAATCCATTCCGCAAAAAATCACCATCACATTGATCGAATTGGCCCTGATCGGCCTGTCTGCCTGGATAATGTTTGGCGAGGGTGCGCCTTTATTGGCGGGCCTGTTCGGCTGGACACTGCCCGCCGAAACCCCCGTGCGCTACAGCGTCATTCTCGCGTTCAATCTGATCATATTGCTGCGCATGGGCTTTATGATGTTTTATCTGATGCAGCGCACCTTGCCGTGGTCTGAAGCCTTTACCGTGCCGTCGGCCTTCGCGATCTATTATGTTGGGTTCGCCATTCTGGTGCTGCCGAATGATGCACCGCTCGGCCGTTGGGATTATCTTGGCATTGCCCTGTTTGCGCTGGGCTGTGTGCTCAACACCTTATCTGAGTTGCAGCGACATTGGTTTAAGAAGGACCCCGCCAACAAGGGCAAGCTCTATACTGGCGGGCTATTTGCTTATTCCATGCACATCAATTTCTTCGGCGATATTGTCTGGGTCATCGGCTATGCCCTGGTGGCCGGCCACTGGCTGGGCGCGGCGATTCCGGTGATGCTGTTTGGCCTGTTCGCCTTTTACAATGTGCCGATGCTCGATGATTATTTGCGCGACCGTTATGGCGAGCAGTTTAAAGCCTATGAGGCGCGGACCAAAAGGCTGGTGCCCTTCATTTTTTGAGGCTAGTCGAGCGTGCGGGCGAGAAAATCAATAGCGGCCCGCACCCGCGCCGGGCGATTGCGGTTGAGCGGCAACACCGCCTGGATCGGCAAGGTGAGGGACGGGAAGTCCGGCAGCAATTGCACCAGCTTACCTGCCTCGATATCCGATTTCACGACAAAGTCGGGCACCAGCGCGATGCCTTCGCCCATAAGCGCCAGATTGCGCATGGCGGTGGCGCTATTGGTGACAAATTGCGGCTGAATGGCAATATGGCGGGTGACCCCGTCAATCTGAAACGGCCAGCGCGCCCCGCCGCGATAGTTTGAATCCTGCAAGCAAAGATGGTGGCGCAAATCTTCCGGCGTCTCTGGCGCGGTATGTCGGCGAAGATAGGCAGAGCTGGCCACCAGCCATAAATGCGTTTCAGTGAGTTTGCGGGCCACCAGGCTGGAATCGCTGAGGGCGCCAATGCGCAAGGCAAAGTCAAACCCGCCCTCAATCAAATCCACATAGCTGTCTGACAGGCGCACATCAAAACTGAGCTCTGGATGTTTGCGCTTGAATTTGGCCAAGAGCGGCAGCAGCACCACCTCGCCAAAACTCACCGGTGCAGACAGGCGTAAATGCCCGATCAGCTCGCCTTCGGCGCGTTTCAACGCTGAATGGCTTTCATCAATGCGGGCGATAATATCCTGACAATCGAGATAATATTGCTGCCCGGCCACGGTCAGGCTTTGGCTGCGGGTGGTGCGGTTCAACAGCTTGACGCCGATTTGGGCCTCAAGCGCGGCCAGATATTTGCTGGCCAGCTTTTTCGAAATGTTCAAGCGGTCTGCCGCGGCAGTGATGGTGCCGGCTTCCACCACCGCCACAAAGGTCCGCATGCCATCAATCATATCCATATTATTGTGAATATAACGGCGACAATGTTTCGTCAATATCCATATTTTTCGGAATAAACATTTCAACCATATTCCTTTCAACGCCGCACAACACAGACCTCCAAACAAGTGGCGCAACAAAGGAAAGGAAATGAACATGTTGAAACAAACTCTTATTACCGCGCTGATGGCCACCGGCCTAACAGCACATGCATTGGCCGAAACACCGGAAGCGATCCCCGGCGGCATTACCCCGGAAAAATATTACACCGGCGGCGGCGCAGCCACTGCCCAGGATGAGGCGCATCTGGAAAAGTTCGATGCGCTCGATTTTGAGATTTTCTCCAATCAGGAGTGGGACCGGGTTCACGAAAGCCATGATGAAGACATTGTCGTGACTTGGCCAAATGGCCACTCCACTCGCGGCATTGATGTCCATATTGAGGATTTGAAACGCTTGTTTGTGCACGCCCCGGACACCCAAATCCGTTTCCACCCAGTGCGTTTGGCCACTGATGACTGGACTGCCGTGGTTGGGGTAATGGAAGGCACATTTACCGAGCCGATGCCGATTGGCGATGGTGAATTTATCGAACCCACCGGCAAATCTTTTGAATTGCAAATGGCCACCATCGCATTTTGGCAGGACGGTCGGATGATCCATGAATGGCTGTTCTGGGACAATGAGACTTATGCCCGTCAACTCGGATTGATCGAATGAATCTACTCAGAAAACTCTTCAGAAAGGATAGAAAAATGACATATGCAATTATTGGAACAGGTAACATCGCCAGCGGATTGACCCGGACATTGGCGGCCAAACACCGGGTTTTGGTGGCCGGACGTGACGCGGAAAAGGCGCAAAAGCTGGCGAGCACAGTGAAAAATGCCAGCGCGGTGGCCATAGATGAAGCGCTCGACACCGCCGAGATCGTATTTCTGGCCGTGCCGTTTGATGCGGTGAGTGAATTGGCCACCCGCTATAATTTTGACAACAAGATTGTTGTCGATGTCACCAATCCATTCAAGGCAGACTTTTCCGGGCTGACCTTTGGCTATGATTCATCGGCGGCCGAAAAAATTGCTGAATTGTTGCCCAACGCCCATGTGGTCAAGGCGCTGAACACCATCTTTGCCCAGGTCTATGAGCGGGGCCTGAATTTTGAAGGGCGTAAAGTGCCGGCCTATGTGGCGGCGGATGATGAAGCGGCCAAGCAAAAGGTCGTGAACGCACTGGCTGATGTCGGGTTTGATGCCGTGGATACCGGGGGCCTGCTCAATGCGCGCTATCTGGAGCCGCTCGCCTATCTGAATGTGCAGTTTGGCTATATGTTGGGCCAGGGCACCCAAATCGCGCCAGCCTGGATTTCTCGCCAGTCTGCCTAAGTGCAACAGGGCGCGATCGAGGGGTCGCGCCCATTTTTAAGGAGCTAATCATGCTTATCAAAGGAGAATGGCAGGGGGATTGGCATCCCTATCAGCAAAAGGACAAGAAGGGCGGCTTTGTTCGCCAGGAATCGTCCTTTCGCCACTGGATTACCGCGGATGGTGCCCCCGGCCCCACGGGTGAAGGTGGCTTTAAAGCCGAAGCCGACCGCTATCATCTGTATGTGGCGCTGATCTGCCCCTGGGCCTCACGCACCCTGATGGCGCGGGCGCTGCAAAAGCTGGAAGAGGTGATCAGCGTCAGCGTGGTCAATCCCCAGCTCTCGGCAGAAGGCTGGGCCTTTGGCGGATTCGAGGGCGCGGATGAGGATGTGCTGAATGGCGCCACCTATATGCATCAAATCTACACAAAGGCTGATCCGCATTATACTGGACGGGCGACGGTGCCGGTGTTGTGGGACAAAAAACGCCAGACCATCGTGAACAATGAAAGCGCGGACATTTTGCGCATGCTCAATCAAAGCTTTTCTGAGATTGTGCCGACACAGCTGGACCTTTACCCCGATGCGCTGGCCAGTGAGATCGACGTATTGAATGACTGGTTGTATCACGGGCTCAATAACGGGGTTTATCGCGCCGGGTTTGCCCAAAGCCAGGAGGCTTATGCTGAGGCCTTTGATGATGTGTTTGCCACGTTGGAAAAGCTGGAAGACCGTCTGGCCCAGCAAGGCCCTTATCTGTTTGGCGATCAATTGACCGAAAGCGATATTCGCCTGTTCGTCACGTTGGCGCGGTTTGATGTGGCTTATTATGGCCTCTTCAAAACCAATTTGAAGCGGGTGCAGGATTATCCCCATCTGCTGGCTTTCTGCCAAAAGATTTATGGGCTGGATGGAGTGGCGAACACCGTCAAGCTCGATCACATCAAGGCGGGCTATTATTCGGTCAAGGCGCTCAATCCCCACCAGATTATACCAGCAGGGCCTATCGATGTGGGGTTCGTTGCTGCGGCTTAGCGCGAGAACAGCTCGTTGATCAAATCACCCAGATTACGGCGTTGGCCTTCTTGTGGTCGCTCGGTCATGGGTTCAAGATTTTGCGTGTCGAACCGCACATTGCCGCCGGGGATTTGCGCCACCGCAAGTCCCTCATGGGCTTTTTGCATAAAGTCGTGCCACACTTCCACCGGCACATTGCCGCCGCTGGCGTTGGTGGGGGTGTCATCATCATTGCCCACCCACACGCCGGTGACCAGACGCGCACTATAGCCAACGAACAGGGCATCGCGGTTTTTCTGGGAGGTGCCGGTCTTGCCTGCAATCGGCCAATCGCCAAATTGGGCTTTGCGGCCGGTGCCAACTTCCACGGCGTGGGCCAACATATCATTCATCATGGGGATATATTCGGGCGCGATCACCTGGCCCGGCCCGGCAGGCTCATGGCGATAAAGCACTTCGCCGCCAGCGGTTTCAATGCGGGAAATGACGCGCGCAATCACCCCTTCGCCACCATTGGCAAATGGCGCATAGGCGGCGGTAAGCTCCAACAGGGAAATGCCAGTTGTGCCCAAAGCACTTGAGGGCACGGGATCAACATTGCTGGAGATGCCCAGCTTATAGGCCGTGCGTGCGACATTCTCCGGTCCCAGTTCGATGGCCAGTTTGGCGGAGACCACGTTGGATGAAACCGCCAGCGCATCGCGCAGCCGAATGCGGCCTCGATATTTGCCGCCGGCATTTTCTGGCGACCAATCCTTATAGGTAAAGGGCGCGTCTTCCACCACCGTATCTGGGCGATAGCCATTTTCCAACGCGGTGAGGAACACGAAAGGCTTGAACGCAGAGCCTGATTGCCGCCGTGCAGTCACCGCCCGGTTATATTGGCTTTTGGTGTAATCAATGCCGCCGACAATGGCCTGCACCGCGCCATCAGGCGTCATGGACACAAGTGCCCCTTGACTGAACGCGCGTTCTTCACCCTGTTCGCGCACAATTTCCTTGATCAGGAATTCAGCCTGTTTTTGCAGCTCCCAATCAATGGTGGTGTAAACCACAACATCCTGATCGACTTCGCCCAGATAATTGTCCATCAAGGTTTCCACCCAGTCAGCGACATAATATTCGGTGCCGGTGACCCGGGTGCGAATACGTTTATTCGGGTCAATGGCGGCGGCTTCCGCTTCGGCTTCCGATATATATCCTTCTTCCGCCATGGCATTGAGCACGAGGCGGGCGCGGGCCGCAGCGTCCTCAGGGTTTTTGTTTGGGGCCAAACGCGACGGGGCTTTCAGCACCCCGGCCAAAATCGCCGACTCGCCCAACGAGAGGTTACGTGCCGACTTGCCGAAATAGCGCTGGGCCGCCGCTTCAATGCCATAGGAACCTGCGCCGAAATAGACCCGATTCAAATAAAGCTGCAATATCTCGTCTTTGGTGAAGTTCTGCTCCAGCCAGATCGACAAAAGTGCTTCTTGAATTTTGCGACCATAATTCTGGTCGGGCGATAAAAACAGGTTCTTTGCCACCTGTTGGGTTATGGTGGAGCCACCGCCAGTGATGCGACCTTCAATTGTATTGTTGACAAAGGCGCGGGCGATGCCGATCGGGTCGATGCCGAAATGATTGTAGAAGCGCCGGTCCTCAATGGCCAGCACAGCAGCGGGCACAAAGTGGGGCAGCTCGTGGATAGAGACCGCTTCACCACCCATCTTGCCGCGGTTAGACAGGAGCCGTCCATCAGCCGCCACAATGCGGATATTGGCCGGGCGGTCCGGAATGGCCCATGTGTCAGATGAGGGCAATTGCATGCCATAATAGGCGACAATGCCGATCACAGCGATACCCGCCCAAACACCCAACACCACGCCCCAATAGAACAAGCGGCGAATGACGCGCCAAAACGTCCATTTCGACTGTTTTTTGGCTTTGCGCCGAGTCACTTTTTTTCTGGGATTCGCGGTTTTCGGCGAAGCTTTGGTTTTGGCGCGGGTGCGCGTTTTCTTGCCCTTGCTGGCCCCCACACGATCAGCGCTGGTCAGTTTCAGATCTGATGATTTGGACGGTTTACGCGCCACCAATTGGCCTCACACATTTGATTAAAACTCGAGGAAAATGCTTATTCAATGTAAATGTGGCCGGTTTATGGGGTGTAAACATTTTTGCCACACCGCATTATTCTCTTCCCCTGCCCTTTGCATGCACACAATGTCATTTTAAAGAAGGCTTTTGGCTAAATTGTGAGTAAGTGATGAGTTCTTGCCTTTCCATTCGTGCAGCGCGCAAAGAGGATATCGCCGCGCTATCAGACATTCTGATCGCAACTTTCGAGCAGGTGTGGCAACCGCAACTTACGGGCCCCGGCATCGAGAAAAGCAAAGACTTTCCCGCGCGTGTGCATGATTATCTGGAGCAATATGTAGCCGACATTTATGTGGCTACAATGGATGACAGGCCATTGGGGATGATCCACTGGATTGGCGACTTTGTGGCTGCATTGCATGTATCGCCTATGGTGCAAGGCAAGGGGGTTGGCGGCATCTTGTTGGCCTTTGCCGAGCAGGAGATTGTCAAATCGCATGAACAGGTGCGGCTGGAAACCGACAGTTTTAATGCCCAGTCCCGCGCATTTTATCAAAAGCATGGGTTTGAGGAGATAAAGCAATATCCCGATGAAGAATGGGATAGCGGGTTTACCACCATCTTGCTCCAAAAGACGCTAAAATGAAAAGGCGCCTTGCGGCGCCTTTGACTATACGTCGAGGTTGGCTACGCTCAGCGCGTTTTCCTGAATGAATTCGCGCCGTGGCTCCACCAGATCCCCCATCAATTTGGAGAAGGTTTCGTCGGCCACATCGCTTTCCTTAATGTGCACGCGCAGCAAGGAACGGGCGTTTGGATCAAGGGTTGTTTCCCACAATTGATCCGGGTTCATTTCACCCAGCCCCTTATAGCGCTGCATGGAAATGCCCTTGCGGCCAAAGCTGGTCATCGCATCGTAGAGCGAGAAGGGGCCAAAGATTTGCTGGCTCTGCGCCTTGCGCTCCAGCTTGGCGAGACCTTCAAACAGATTGCCCAGATAGGAGGCCAACTTTTCCAGATTGCGTGCATCGGTAGAGCGCAGCAAGCTGGCATCAATCTTGTGGCTTTCCAGAACGCCGCGCACGGTGCGCTCGAAAACATAGCCTTCGGTCGGGTCAAAAGTGCCCTGCCAGCCCTGCTCGGTTTCCGCCGACACCAGATCAAGCCGCTGAGCAACCGTCTGGGCCATTTTTTCGCCTTTGGCGGGGTCTTCAAACACTTCAAGGCTGAGCGCGCCGGAGATGGCACATTGCTCGACAATCTGGCGGTCATAACGCGCATTCAGCCCGTTGATGGTGTGCACCATATCGCGGCTTTTGCCAGCCAGATCGAGCAGATCCTGCCCCGTATGGGTTACGCCTGCCGCTGTGATCAGCGCTGCATCTTCCAGCCCTGTGTTCAGCAAATATTCTTCCAGCGCTTTTTCGTCTTTCAGATATTGTTCGGACTGACCGCGCCGCACCTTATAGAGCGGTGGTTGCGCGATAAACACGTGACCATTCTCGATCAGTTCAGGCATTTGCCGATAGAAGAAAGTAAGCAACAGCGTGCGAATGTGCGCCCCATCCACGTCCGCATCGGTCATGATGATGATTTTGTGGTAGCGCAGCTTGGAAATATCAAATTCTTCCCGGCCAATGGAGGTGCCAAGCGCCATCACCAAATTGCCAATTTCCTGGCTCGACAACATTTTGTCGAAGCGCGCACGCTCCACGTTCAAAATCTTACCGCGCAATGGCAAAACAGCCTGGGTGCCCCGATCGCGGCCCTGAGTGGCGGAGCCGCCCGCGCTGTCACCCTCCACCAGGAAGAGTTCTGATTTGGCCGGGTCTTTTTCCGAACAATCTTTAAGCTTGCCAGCGAGGTAGGACACATCAAGTGCCGTTTTCCGCCGGGTCAGCTCACGCGCCTTACGCGCCGCTTCCCGCGCGGCGGCAGCCTCAGCCACTTTCGAGACAATATTTTTCGCTTCTTGCGGGTGTTCTTCAAACCATTGGTTCAGGCGATCATTGACCACTGATTCCACCACTGGGCGCACTTCAGACGACACCAGCTTATCTTTGGTTTGGGATGAGAATTTCGGGTCCGGCACTTTTACGGACAAAACGCAGGTCAGCCCTTCACGGCAATCGTCGCCGGTGAGGGAGACTTTTTCGCGCTTCAACACGCCCGAGCGGTCAGCATAGCCGGTGACCTGCCGGGTCAGCGCCCCGCGCAAGCCCGCCAGGTGGGTGCCGCCATCGCGCTGGGGAATATTGTTGGTGAAGCACAGCACATTTTCGTGGTAGCTCTCGTTCCACCACAGGGCCAGCTCGACAGTGATGTCGTCTTTTTCGACGGTGATATAGATCGGGTTTTCAATCAGCGCCTGTTTGGACTTATCCAGATAGCGCACAAAGGCTTCCAACCCGCCCTCATAATAAAGCTCAACTTCTTTGTCTTCGCCGTGGCGATGATCTCTCAAAATGATGCGTGCGCCAGAGTTCAAAAAGGCCAGCTCGCGCAAGCGGTGTTCGAGCGTGTCATAGTTAAACTCAACCATGGTGAAGGTTTCAGGCGAGGGCATAAAGGTCACTTTGGTGCCTGTCTCGTCGCCCGCATCACCAATCACTTCCAGCGGCGCATCGGCCACCCCGTGCGTAAAGCGCATACGGTGCACTTGGCCCTTGCGCCGAATCTCCAGCTCCAGCCACACCGACAACGCATTCACCACGGAAACGCCCACACCGTGCAGACCGCCAGAAACTTTATAGGAATTGGAATCGAATTTACCGCCAGCGTGCAGCTGGGTCATGATCACTTCGGCAGCGGAGACACCCTCTTCCTCGTGGATATCTGTTGGGATACCCCGACCATTATCGGTGACCGAAACAGAACCGTCCGGGTTCAACGTGACGGTCACATAGTCCGCATGACCTGCCAGTGCTTCGTCAATGGCGTTGTCCACCACCTCATAGACCATATGGTGCAAACCGGAGCCATCATCGGTATCCCCGATATACATGCCCGGGCGTTTGCGCACCGCGTCCAGGCCCTTGAGCACCCGAATGCTTTCCGCACCATATTCACTATTTTCAGGGGTCTGATTTTCTTCGCTCATTTGCACCGAATCACAATCTGTTTAGCTTCTCTTTTTCTAGACCTTTTTGGCCCTAAACCAAAGAGTCGCAGGGCATTTTTGCCCCTTTTTCTTGGGATTGTCGGTCCATTTCGCCCATCAGGGCGAAATTGTCATAAAAATATGGTGTTAAAGCGCCAATTGCGCGTCATTGACCGCCACAAATTGCGCCTCGTCGCCCAAGGCTTCAAACAGCATTTTGTCGGTGCCGGTCATCCAGCATTGGGTGCCCAATGCGTTCAGGATCTCAAAAAGGGCGGCGCGGCGCGATGGGTCGAGATGGGCGGCGATCTCGTCCAGCAGCAAAAGCGGTGAAATATGGGTGATCTGGCGCACCAGTTCGGCCTGTGCCAGGATCAACCCGATCAGCAGCGCCTTTTGCTCGCCCGTAGAGCAGAGCCCGGCGGGCATTTGCTTATCGAGATGGGTCACCTGCATATCGGTGCGGTGCGGCCCCAAGGTGGTGCGGCCAGCCACGCGATCTATGCCCCGCCGGTCGCGCCATAAATCGGTGAGAAAGCTCTCTAAAGCGCTGGAGGAGACAAACTCCTGTTGCAGTTCATCCTGCGCCGCGAGCGCCACATGGGCCGCCGGGAAAGGCGCATCGCCGCGGGTTTCGTCCAACAGCTGGTTGAGATGGGTGATCATATCCACCCGCGCAAAATGCATGGCGGCAGCGTGGGTGGCCATTTGGGCCTCGATGGCGCTCATCCATCCCGGATCGAAATCACTTTCCAACAGCTTGTTGCGCTGGCGCATGGCTTTTTCAAAAGCATTGGCCTCGGCCCCGTGGCTGGGGATCAGTGTCATCACCAGTCGGTCAAAAAAACGGCGGCGATCCCCCACGGGACCGGTGAACAATCCGTCCAGCGCCGGGGTCAGCCACAAAATGCGGGCATATTCGCCTAACTCCTCGACGGACTTGGCGGCACTGCCATTGATCCGCACCTTCCGCCCGGTCTGCACGCCTTGGTCAAGCCCGGTGCCCATATCCACGGGCCCCATGGGCGTTTCGAGGCTCGCGGCCACGGCCCAGCCGGTTTCGCTGCTGTGCAGCGCCAATTGCTCAAAGGCGGCGCGGCGCAGGCCACGCCCCGGCCCGAGCAGGGAAATCGCTTCTAAAAGATTGGTTTTGCCCGCCCCGTTTGGCCCGGTCAGTACCACATGGCGCGCGTCCGGGTCCAAAGCCGCACTTGCATAGTTGCGAAAATTGGTGAGCCGCAATCGTGAGATATAATGGGTGGGCAGCTCTCTATGTGCCATTCAGCGCCTGCCCTTTTCGGCTAAACGCGCATGGGCATCAAAATATAGAGCGCGCGATCTGCCTCATCTTCTGATTGCACGATGGTTGGCGACCCGCTGTCGGAGAACATAAAGATCGCCTGCTCAGAATGCACCTGCTCGATAATGTCGAGCAAATAGCGGGCATTAAAGCCGATTTCAAAGCCCTCATGCTCAAACTCAATGGGCAGCTCTTCCCGCGCCGTGCCATGGTCCGGGTTGGTGACGCTCAGTTCCAGCAGGCCTTCGCTGAGGCCCAGTTTGACGGCCTTGCCGCCCCGGTCTGACGCGATGGTGGAGACGCGATCCACCGCCTGTTTCAGCGCATTGCGGTCCACAGCCAACCGCTTGTCATTGTCTTTCGGGATCACCCCTTCATAATTGGGGTAGGTGCCTTCAATCAATTTTGACAAGAGCACCACGCCACCCAACTCAAAGCGGATTTTGCTGTCGGACAACTCAATCACCACATCCTGGTCATCATCGCCCAAAAGCTTTTGCACTTCGGCCACGGTTTTGCGCGGTACGATGATGGACGGCATGCCTTCTGAGCCTTGTGGCGCTTCGCTTTCGGCGCGGGCCAGACGGTGCCCGTCGGTCGCAACAGCGCGCAGGATTACGCCATTATCTTCGCTCATGGTGTGGAAGAAAATACCGTTGAGATAATAGCGGGTTTCTTCCGTTGAAATGGCGAATTGGGTGCAATCAATCAGATTTTTCAACACACCCGCTTTGAGGGTGAATTTGTGGCTGAAGTCGCCTGATTTCAAATCCGGGAAGCCATCCGGCGCCAGGCAGGTCAGATTAAAGTTTGAGCGGCCGGAGGTGATGGTCATCTGTTCGTTGGTGCCATCGGTTTCCAGATTGACCTCAGCGCCATCAGCGAGCTTGCGGACAATCTCATAAAGCGTGTGGGCGGGCACGGTGGTGGTGCCAGCGACGCCAACCATGGCGGGCACGCTTTCGGTGATTTCAATGTCCAAATCGGTGGCGCGCAGTTCCAGCTGGCCGTCATGAGCATTGATCAAAACGTTGGACAGGATGGGGTAGGTGGTCCGCCGCTCCACAACACGGTGAACATGGCCCAAAGATTTGAGCAAATGGTTGCGCTCCAAAGTGACCTTCATCTGACGTCTCCCATGCGGCCATCCTTTTTTGCGATGGCGCTTATCATTGATCTATTCGGGGTTGCGAAACTGACTTTTTCTTACGCAAAAGGCAAGTGCAAACTCGCCGAAATCCCGTAATAACAACAGAAAACGGCGCATCTTTTGCCAAGATGCGCCGTTTTGCCTCCCCCATAGTTTCGTCTATTCCTCAATCATGCGCTTGAGCAGTTCCACCTCTTGCGCAAAACCGGTATCGCCCCCCATCAATTGCTCCACTTTACGCACCGCGTGCAGCACGGTGGTGTGATCGCGATTGCCAAAGCGACGGCCAATTTCGGGCAGTGACCGCGAGGTCAAAATCTTGGACAGATACATGGCGATCTGACGCGGGCGCACAACGGAGCGGGACCGCCGGGACGACAAAAGATCGGGCTTGGACACTTTAAAGTGCTTGGCCACGGTGGTCTGAATCTCGTCAATCTTGACCCGGCGTGTGTCGCGGGTGCGCAGCAGATCATGGAGCGCTTTTTCCGCCAGCTCAATGGTGATCGGCTCTTCGGTCAATTGGTTTGCCGCCACTAGACGGTTCACCGCGCCATCCAGATCGCGACCGTGCGACAAGACATTGCGCGCAACATAATCGAGCACAGGTGCCGGAATGTGCAGGCCGGGGAATTTGGCGGCGGCCTGTTCCGCCCGCTTTTCCACGATGGCCCGGCGCAATTCTTCATCCAAAGGCTGGATTGGCACCACAAGGCCACCTGACAGGCGCGACCGCAAACGGTCATCCAGCATGTCGAGATCGCGTGGAGGCGCATCGCCAGCCACCACCACTTGCTTTGCCCCGGTGAGCAAGGCGCTCAACGCCTGACCCAGCTCGGTGACGGATTTGCCTTGAAGGAATTGCATGTCATCAATGAGCAGCACATCGATTGACCGAAGCCACTCTTTAAAGGCAATGGCGCTTTGGCGCTGCACTGCGGTGATGAAGTGATACATGAAATGGTCGGCGGTGAGGTAGACGATGTTGCGGTTCTTGTCGCCGGCGCCCGCTGCCCAGGCGATGGCATTCAACAGGTGGGATTTGCCCAAGCCGACTGATGAATGGATATAGACCGGATTGAAGGCGGCGGTGCCTTGTGCGGCGGCTTGCGCGACTTGCTTGGCGGCGGCCAGCGCCATTTCGTTGGCTGAACCAGTTACAAAGCTATCAAAGGTCAATTTCGGGTCGAGCGCCGAACCGGACAAGGCATCGCCCGCTTTCATGCGTGCATTATGCTGCGCCCCGGAGCGCAACCCCTGATTGGTGGTGGTTTTGGCTTCCGGCTTTTCAGTTTCGGCCGCATTATTTTGCTGAACGGCGGCGCGCGGCTTGCCATTAACCCGCACGGTGAGGTGCAACTGGGCCACCTGATCGGTTTCCGATGTAAACGCCTCTAAAATACGATCCTGATAGTTTGATGTAATCCATGAGCTTAAAAAGCGGGTTGGCACTGAAAGATGTGCGATGCCATCGCAGATTTCTTCCAATTCCATCGACGCGAACCAAGATGAAAACACATCCTCGCCCACACTTGCCCAAAGTCTTTTTTTAACACGCGCCCAAATCTTTGACTGATCCGCCCCCAAATCCGTCATTTGCTCTCCACCCGTAAGTTTAGATTGATTGGTCGCAACCTCTTGTTGATCTTGTTCATTTGTGATGTCGCGCGCCAAAAGCGATGTGTGGTTCATTATGTGCCTCTGTTTGACCAAATCTCACCCGTCTCCAATCCCGCGAGATTGGCCGCACGACGGGTGACTTGCCCCCGTAAACAAAGCAATATCGCGCGCCGAAAGCATTCGGCGTAGGAAATTGCCGGTTTATTTTAAAAGTTAGCGAAAACCGCCAGAAAGTTGTTTATTGAAACTCACAAGACGAGGTGAGCTAAGAAAAGAATGATGCGAGTTCTTTATGTCTATTTCGAAACTCGGGCCCCGTACGCCCGTTTTTCTTGTGCCGCATCACAATGCCCCCGGTTTTGATGAAAGTGTGGCAATTTTTTACTCACACCCCATCAGTCTTCGTTCCAACGGGGATCATATTAGCCCTGAAAAATTTGGGTTTCAACCGTGGAATCTCGCAAAATGGGGATTGACTCTATGATCAAAATTGCGGTTGAGCCCAAGTGAGTCTGCCCCCTATTTTTTAAGGCTTTGACTCTTCTTATAGATTCAAAAATCAAGCCCCAAAATCGCGTTAATAAAAAATTTACTTTTTCTGATTTTTTAACTGATTTGCAGGTTTTTCTCTCCGACGAAGCGCGCACGCAAATTCGACAAGATATTGAAATTCAATACTTTTTCGGGAAATGCTTCAATTTGATGACAAAAGTCCAAATAGATTCAATGGTTTGAGCCAATTGCGTCATGTCACCCAAGATGAACTGACTTCTGGTTGCGGCAAAGCTGATATCAACCTGCCGGATTTTGCACGCAAAAAGCCCTTCTCTGATCACTCAAAGAAGGGCTTTCAAATCTGGAATGTCAGAGACGTTTATGCCTTAAGCAGAAACGGCCTTAACACGTGCAGCCAAGCGTGAAATTTTGCGGGCAGCCATGTTCTTGTGCACCACGCCTTTCGTTGCGGCGCGCATAATTTCCGGCTGTGCACTTTGCAATGCTTGCTTCGCAGCAGCGCCATCACCAGAAGCAATCGCCTCTTCAACTTTGCGGATGAATGTGCGCATGCGTGAACGACGTGCTTTGTTGACCTCGGTCTTACGCTCGATCTTGCGTACAGCCTTTTTTGCTGACGGAGTATTTGCCATGCTTTTCCTCGTATGTGCGTTTTCGGCCCAAATTGTTATGAAATTCAAACCGAAATAAAAGCGGCGGCACAGCTGCCGCCAAAATTTCGTTGGCGCGTTATAGAGCGCCTAAGGGGCTACGTCAATATCAAATTGGGGAAAAGCACCGCGTGGTCTAGCTTTGGCAGGTGGGGCACATAAAGGTGGAACGGCCAGAAAGCACGCGTCGCTCGATCCGGGTGCCGCAGCCGTCGTGAACACAAATCTCGCCTTCCCTTCCATAGACCCTGAATTGATGCTGAAAATAGCCCAGATCACCTTGGGCATTTTTAAAGTCTTTCAGGGTGGACCCGCCCGCCTCGATCGCGATCATGAGCGTGCGCTTGATCGCCTGGGTGAGCCCATCCAGCAAAACCGGATCTTTTTGATGGGCCTTTGCCAAATCTGCCATGGGTTTAAAGGGGTCAATGCACATTTCAAACAAGGCTTCACACACATAGATATTGCCAAGACCTGCCACAATCCGCTGATCCAGCAGCCCGGTTTTCACCGGGCTTTTTTTTCCGGTGAAGCGGGTGGCCAGATGATCAGCGCTGAATTGATTGGACAGCGGCTCCGGACCAAGATGGTCCAAATGTTTATTGGGGCCATCCTCGGCAATCAAGTCCATATACCCAAAGCGCCTCGGGTCATTATAGATTAATTCCACTTCCCCTTTGGTGGGATGGGTCAATCGCATTGCCACATGATCATGTTTGGGGGACAGTTTTTGCTTATGCACCCGCGCATCGGCATCGGGAACATATTGGCCAACTTTGAAACTGCCGCTCATGCCCAGATGGGCCAACAGTTTTTCGCGTGAGCTCAGTTCAACCACCAGATATTTGGCCCGGCGCCCCACATGCTGAATGGTCTGGCCTTCAAGCCGTTTCGCCATATTGATGGGGAAAGGAAACCGCAGATTTGGCCGATTGAGTTTCACTTCATTTATCGTTGCGCCGGTCAGGAACGGGTCGAGACCACGTCTCACTGTTTCAACCTCGGGCAATTCAGGCATAGGCTTTATCCATACTCACTGCAGCAACCTGCTGGTTTACCTCTTTTTACCTGCGTCAATCCAATGCACCCTAAACCTGGTCTGTTTTATTGGAAATCCAAAACCGCTTGGGATATGGTGCGGCGAAATTGACGCTATCTCTACGTTCTTTGCTCGACAGGACCATATAAATGACGGACGCACAACAAACCACACATTTTGGTGAACGCGAAGTACCTTTGGGCGAAAAGCAGGGGCTCGTGAATGATGTGTTTCACAAGGTGGCGGATCGCTATGACCTGATGAATGACATGATGAGCGGCGGCCTGCATCGGGTGTGGAAAGATGCGTTTGTGGCCAAGCTGGCGCCGCCAAAATCAGGCAATGACCATTATCATGTGCTGGATATGGCCGGGGGCACCGGCGATATTGCCCAGCGGATTATGAGCGCCTCGCATGGCAATGCCAGCGTCACCGTGTCTGACATAAATAGCGATATGTTGCGCGTGGGCGCGGAGCGCGCAAAAAGCTGGCGTTATCAGGATGGCGTGGATTTTGTCGAAGCCAATGCGGAAGAACTGCCCTTTGGGGACAGGTCGTTTGACGCCTATACAATTGCCTTTGGCATTCGCAATGTGCCGCAGATCGATAAGGCGCTGCGGGAAGCCTATCGGGTGCTCAAACGCGGCGGGCGGCTGATGGTGTTGGAGTTTTCGACCGTGGATGTACCGGGGCTGGATAAGGTTTATGAGCTTTTCTCCGACCATGTGATCCCGCCCATGGGCAAAATGGTGACGGGCGATGGCGACCCTTACCAATATCTGGTGGAGAGCATTCGCAAATTTCCCAAGCCGGACGATTTTGCGCAAATGATCCGTGAGGCCGGGTTTGACAATGTGAGCTATACTCCGCTCACCGGCAATATTGCCACCATCCATTCGGCCTGGAAAATTAGATAGGCACCGCATTTATGAGCATTTCAGCCTATTTTCGCCTTATCCGCGCTGGCTATGTTTTAGCCCGGGAAGGCGCGCTTTCCGTCACCGAAGGCCAAGGCATTAAAGGCCCGGCGGCCCGCTTGATCAAATTGGCGCGGCTGATCGAACGGCGCTCTGTGCGCAAGACCGGACGGGTTGAGCGCTTGTCCAAAGCCTTGCAGAAACTGGGCCCGACCTATGTGAAACTGGGGCAAATGCTGGCCACCCGGCCCGATATTGTGGGCCCTCATGTGTCTGGCGACCTGCAAGGCCTGCAAGACCAAATGCCGCCCTTTGACCAAAAGCTGGTGCCGCAAATTCTGAAGTCTTCATTGGGTGGTGCAGCGGACAAGCTTGACCGCGTGTCAGACCCGATTGCTGCCGCCTCAATCGCGCAAGTGCATGAAGCCTATATTGAGGGGCAGAAGGTGGCGGTCAAATTGCTGCGGCCCGATATTGAAGAGCGATTTTATAAAGACCTTGCGTCCATGCGCGCTGCCGCCGGCTTGGCCGAGCGCTTTGTGCCGAAATCGCGGCGGCTACGTCCGCTCGATGTGATCAAAACGTTGGAGCGCTCTGCCTTTTTGGAAATGGATTTGCGGCTGGAAGCGGCGGCCATTTCGGAAATGAATGAAAATACCGCCGATGATCCGGGCTTTGAAATTCCAACTGTCATCTGGCCGCAAACCTCAAAAGAAGTGATGACCACATCTTGGATGGAGGGCATCCCCATCCGTGATCATGCCAAAATTGACGCGGCGGGGCTGGACCGGAAAAAGATCGCCAAGGATCTGTTGCAAAGCTTTTTGCGCCATGCCATTCGCGACGGTTTTTTCCATGCGGATATGCATCCGGGCAATCTGTTTGTGGCCCCCCATGATGGCACGGTTCGGGCGGTAGATTTTGGCATTATGGGACGCATCGGCGCGGAAGAGCAGAAGTTTCTCGCCGAAATTCTCTATGGCTTTATCACCCGCAATTATCAGCGCATTGCGCAATTGCATTTTGACATCGGTTATGTGCCTAAAGACCAGTCGGTGGATGATTTTGCCCAAGCCTTGCGCGCCATTGGCGAACCGCTGGTCGGACGGTCCGCAGACCAGATTTCCATGGCCAAAGTGCTGACCCAATTGATGGACGTGACCGAACTTTTTAACATGCAGACCCGCACTGAGTTGGTGATGCTACAAAAGAACATGGTGCTGGTGGAGGGCGTGGCCCGTTCGCTTGATCCGGAACTGAACATGTGGACCACAGCCGAGCCCATCGTATCGGAGTGGGTGAAACGCAAAGTGGGGCCCGAAGGCATCATCAAAGACGCGATTGCTACCGGCAATGAGTTTTTGCTGGCCGCAAAGAAACTGCCGGACTTGCTCAACCGATATGAAAAGATGCTCGAGGATGCTGAACAGCAGCAGCAGCGCACGCCGTTTTTCATGAAACGTTGGTTTGCAGCCCTGAGCACCATATTGATGGTTTTGGTTGCCGCCGCCGCGTTGAAAACCCTATTGTTCTAAAAACGAAGGGAACACTATGCTTGAAGGCCGCAAAATTCTGTTGATCATCACAGGTGGCATTGCCGCCTTCAAAGCGATTGATGTGATGCGCCTGATCCGCAAAGCGGGGGGTCAGGTGCAACCCCTAATGACGCGGGCAGCGCAAAACTTTGTCACCCCGATGACCGCCAGCACCGTTTCGGGTCAACACACCTTGACCGACCTGTTTGATTTGAACCGGGAAGCGGAGATCAACCATATTGAACTGGTGCGCGATGCGGACCTGATTGTGGTGGCCCCGGCCACTGGCAATTTTATGGCCAAGATGGCGCATGGTGTCGCCGATGATCTGGCCTCCACCGCGATTCTGGCGCGGGACAAGCATGTGATCGTTGTCCCAGCGATGAATGTGCGCATGTGGGAATCAGCCGCCACCCAGCGCAATTATCGCCAATTGCTGGACGATGGTATGCAGTTTTTGGGGCCGGTTGAGGGCAGCATGGCCTGCGGCGAATTTGGCCCGGGTCGGCTGGCGGAACCACCAGAAATTTTTGATGCCATCTGCGCCTATTTCGAAAAGGGCCAAAGCCTTAAGGGCAAGCATTTTGTCGTCACCTCCGGCGGCACGCGCGAGCCGATTGATCCGGTGCGGTTTATCTCCAACGCGTCCTCCGGCAAGCAAGGCACGGCCATTGCCCAGAGCCTCTTGGACCGTGGCGCGAAGGTCAGCTTTATTTATGGCGCCTCCGATGTGCCACCGCCACCGGGAGCAGACGCGATCGCCGTGGGCAGCGCACAAGAGATGTATGAGGCCGTGCATCAGGCTTTACCCGCCGAAGGCGCGATTTTCTGCGCGGCGGTTGCTGATTGGCGGCCCAAACAGGCAGGCCGTGAGAAAATCAAAAAACAAGCTGGCGCGACGGATGCGCCCAGCATCGAGATGGTGCTGAACCCGGATATTTTGAAATCAGTAGCCCAATTGGAGGGCGCGGCCCGACCCCAATTGGTGGTGGGTTTTGCCGCGGAAACTGAAAATCTGGTGGACCATGCGCGCGCCAAGCGCCAGCGCAAGGGCTGCGATTGGCTGTTGGCCAATGATGTCAGCCCGGAAATGGGCACCTTTGGCGGCGACCAGAATAAAATCACTTTCTTCCGCTCTGATGCGCCCGAAGAATGGGACACAATGAGCAAAAAAGACGTGGCGGACAAACTGGCCGATGCCATTGCCACCACATTTAAGGGGTCATAATGGTTGAGGTTCAGTTTAAAATATTGCCCCATGGCGAAGGACTCGAGGCGCCGCAACAGGCGACATCTGGTGCGGCTGGCCTAGACCTGCGCGCCGCGGTGCTCGAGGGCGAAGCCATAATCATTGAACCGAGTGAATTCAGCATGGTGCCCACTGGCATTTCTATCGCCTTGCCCGAGGGCTATGAGGCGCAGGTGCGGCCTCGCTCAGGTCTTGCGGCCAAATTTGGCGTGACCGTACTTAACAGTCCCGGCACAGTGGATGCAGACTATCGTGGGGAGCTCAAAGTGATCCTGATCAATCACGGCAAATCCCCATTCACCATCAATCGTGGTGATCGAATTGCGCAGATGGTGATTGCGCCGGTTGAAAAAGTGGTCATGATAAAGACAGAATCTCTGTCTAACACTGATCGTGGTGCGGGCGGGTTTGGTTCAACCGGGGTGTCATCTTAGGGCGCCCTTTGCAAAGAGGTGCGCACATGGCCTTTTCTTCGCTTTCACGTCTTGCGCTGGTCGCAACGCTTTTTTTCACGCTCATATCCTCGGCCCTTGCGGGCGATCGTGCCTTGCTAAATGTGATTGGCTATTCAGAAGATGGTCGCTATTTCGCCTTTGAAGAATTTGGCGTGCAGGATGGGTCAGGCTTTGCCTATTCTAATATTTACCTGATCGATCTGGCCGAAGACAAGTGGGTGGAAGGGTCGCCCTATCGGATACAGTCCGACGAGGAGATGACCCCATTGCATGTGATCAGGGCCGAGGCGGCCAGTGAAGCCTTTGCCGATCTGGAAGCCTATGGCATCGTCACCCCGGCAGATATGATTGCCTTCCAGGCGGATGGCGAACCGGACATTGACCGCACCAGTATTGCTTTTAACCTGCCGGGTCTGATGGGTCCTGCGCCGCGCGCCGAGATGTATGAGATTGCGCTTGAGATTTTCAAAGCTCCCTCCACGGAACCATGCGTGGATTATATGGGTGAGCCACCCATGGGCTTTGCCGTCAAGCTGCGGGATCAGGATGGCAATGTGGATCAAGTCTATCAGGACAGTCATATTCCCAAATCACGCGGTTGCCCGATGACCTATCGGCCCACCGCGGTGCTTGTGCCGTTCCAGTCTTATAGTCTTGATCATGCGGTGCTGCTGGTGTCGGTTTGGTCGCACGGCTTTGAAGGGCCGGACCGTCGCTTTATCGTGGTGCCGCTTTAATCTATGTCCTTAAGTGCTGAAGAAACGGCCCGCTATGCCCGCCATATTGTGCTCAAGCGCATTGGCGGGGTGGGGCAGCAACGCCTTAAAGCCGCAAAGGTGCTGATTATCGGCGCCGGCGGCCTGGGTAGTCCCGCTCTTGCCTATTTGGCCGCCGCCGGGGTGGGCACCATCGGCATTATTGATGATGATCATGTATCGCTGTCCAATTTGCAGCGGCAGATTGTGCATCGCACCTCGGACGAAGGCGTGCCCAAGGTAGACTCGGCACAGCGCTTTGCCAGTGAATTGAACCCCCATGTCACCCTCATTCCCCATCATTTGCGTCTCTTGGCCGAGAATGGCGATGACTTGATCAGCGCCTATGATCTGGTGCTGGATGGCAGCGACAATTTCGCCACGCGCAAGCTGGTGGCCGATTTATGTGCCGCCCATCAAAAACCGCTGGTGGCAGGGGCCGTCACCCTGTTTGATGGCAATCTGACGGTGTTTATGCCTTTTGAGGGCGAAAACCCGTCATTCGACGATCTTTACCCCGCGCCGCCAGAGAATGAAGCGCAGTTTTCCTGCGAAGAGGTGGGCATTTTGGGGCCGATCACCGGCGTGATTGGCAGCTTGCAGGCGCTTGAGGCGATCAAGCTGATCGCCGGTGTCGGCCAACCGCTGGTGGGCGAAATGCTGATCTATGACAGCCTGAATGCCACCACCCGCAAAATGAAATATCGACGCCGCGCCAAAGCTTGATTATCGTGCCCCCAAAAGGGGAGCGAGATGAGCAAAACAATCGCGGTGATCGGTTTGGGCATAATGGGCCAGCGCATGCTGCAGGCGCTCGACAGCTATGCAGCTTTTGAGGTCACCCATATGTGGGACCCGAGCGAGGCTGCCCAAAAGGCTGCGCTTGCCATTGCGCCAGATGCTGCTATTCCCGCCACAGCAGAAGCCGCTATTGATGCGGTGGATTTGGTTTATCTCGCCTGTCCGCCCGCGCCGCGACACCTTTATGCCAAATATGCTGCCGATCTGGACAAACCACTCTTTTTGGAGAAGCCACTGGGCACTGATGTGTTGGCCAGCAGGGAATTGGTCCGGCACCTTGATGCAGCAAAGGTCCCGACGGCGGTCAATTTTGTGCAGGCGACGGGGGAACCCCTCGCCCATATTCAATCGGCCCAATCGGCTGGCGAAATGGGTGCGCTCACGGGTATTGATATTTTTGTCTCCTATGCCCAATGGCCTCGTGCTTGGCAGGTGAAAGCCGATTGGCTGCGCTTTCGTGCCGAAGGCGGCATGACGCGTGAGGTGATCTCGCATTTCCTGTTTTTCGCGGAACGGGTGATGGGGCCAGTGGAACTGGAGTGGGCGCATGTGGATTATCCCGATGACGAGTTGTGCGAAACCGACTTGGCGGCCCGCCTGACCAATCAGAACGGCATCAAGCTCAATATTTTCGCCAGTGTCGGCGGCGCGCAGCCTGACCGGCAGGAGATTTTTGTCAAAGGCGAAAATCAAAGCTTCTCCGTGCGGCAATTCAGCGAATTATGGGTGACGCGCGGCGGTGAATTCACCCAGCTCGTTGACCCCGGTGCCAATGCCCGGATTGACGGGTTGCATGCGCAACTGGACCATTTTGCCCGACTGATCGAGGGCAAAGATCATCTTCTGGCCACGCCGCAAGAAGCCCTGAGTGTGCAGGAGAAAATTGAGGCGATGCTGGGCGTTTAGATCGCTAAGAAAGGCTCAACCAATCCAACAAGCTTTGCTTGACGGTTGGACCAAAAATCACGACAATCTGGCAACACTCATTGAGGATGATTTGATTTTATGAAATCGCTTTTCCATCTGGCCTACCATGTCACCGACTTGAAAGTGGCCCGGTATTTTTATGGTGAGATTTTGGGGTGTCGAGAAGGTCGCAGCGCGGAAAGCTGGGTCGATTTTGACTTTTTCGGTCACCAGATTTCACTGCATGTTGGGGTGCCGGTCAAAACCGCCCGCACTGGGCTGGTGGGCGACCATAAGGTGCCGATGCCACATATGGGCGTTATTCTCGAGCATAGCGATTGGGAAAAACTGGCAGAGCGCCTTAAGCGCGCCAATGTGGATTTTATCATTCCACCGCAAGTGCGATTTGAGGGCGAACCAGGCGAGCAGTGGACCATGTTTTTCACCGATCCGTGCGGCAATCCAATTGAAGTCAAAGGCTTCAAAAATATGGATGGTCTTTTCGCCAGTTAGGCCCATGTCGCGGCCGACCGTCGCACCTATTTGAGTGGCTTACGCCCCTCATCTGTTAACACCCAGCAGGCAGCTGCCCCTTCAAACACGGCAGCTGTCAGCGGTTTGCCATAGCCCGCACCGGTATCAAGGTTGACGCGATTGCCGTAATGGGCGGCGGCGGGCACAGTGGTGTGGCCATGCACAATCAACCAGTCATGCGGGCGCGGATCGTCCAAAAAGCCTTCTCTGATCCACACCAGATCATCTTCTTTTTGCTGCTCTAACGCCACACCCGGGCGGATTCCTGCATGGACAAACAGCAAGTCACCTTCGGTGATGGTAAGGGGCAAGCTATTGATAAAATCAAGATGATGCTGCGGCACCGCGTTCAGCGCATCTTCATGTAATTGGAAGATACGGCGATCAGTGTCAGCATCGACACCATAAGAAGCGAGGGTTTCCGCACCGCCAATCCGCTCGTGAAACCAATCATATCCCGGCTTCAGCCGATAATCGGTGCGCGGATAATCTTCCATAAACATGGCAAACATGCGATCGTGATTGCCCAAGATGCAATGCCAGTTCTTGCCGGATTTCATGCCTTTGTCCAGCAGGTCTATCACGTCCTTGCTGTTGGCGCCGCGATCAACATAATCGCCGAGAAAAACGATTTTCGCGTCTTTGCCGCCATCGCGCTCAATTTTGTCGAGCGTGTGCTCAAGCATCTCGATTTGGCCGTGAATATCGCCAATGGCATAGATGGGGTCAGGCATGATTTTCCTCAAACTGATGGGCGCAACCGAGCGGTTACCGTGTTGGCAAGAAAAAGGGGCCTTCTGACCCCTTTGTTTTTTTTCGCCGCCACCGGACACTTCGTGTTCGTCCCCGGCACCCCCGGTTATTTTTTTGCGCCGCCGTCGTTCGCTACGCTCCCAACCACGGCCCCAGCCGATGGGTGTCTAGCGCAGGCGCAGCGCGATATTCAGGTTAGGCGTCCGGATGTTTAAACACCAGCGTGGCGTTGGTGCCACCAAAACCGAAGGAGTTGGACATCACGCAGCCAATGTTCTGATTGTCGCGGCGTTCGCGCAAAATCGGCATATCTTCAAACTCTGGGTCGAGATCGAAAATATTGGCGCTTTCACACAAGAAGCCTTCATTCATCATCATCACGGAATAGATCGATTCCTGCACCCCAACAGCACCCAGAGAGTGGCCAGTGAGGGACTTGGTGGCAGACAAAGGCGGACATTTGTCCTCATTGCCGAACACTTTGCGAATCGCATCAATTTCCTTGATGTCGCCTACTGGCGTGGAAGTGGCATGCGGGTTGATATAATCGATCGGGCAATCCACGGTATCCAGCGCCATGCGCATGCAACGCTCGGCCCCTTCGCCAGAGGGGGCCACCATGTCATAGCCGTCAGATGTGGCACCATAGCCGACAATCTCTGCCAGAATGTTGGCACCGCGCGCTTTGGCGTGCTCATACTCTTCAAGCACCATCACACCTGCACCGCCGGCAATAATGAACCCATCACGGTTTTTATCATAGGCGCGGGAGGCCACTTCGGGGGTGTCGTTATATTTCGAGGTCATGGCACCCAAGGCGTCAAACATGTTGGACATGGACCATTCAAGGTCTTCACTGCCGCCCGCAAACACAATGTCCTGCTTGCCCATTTGGATTTGCTCATAGGCATTGCCAATACAGTGCTTTGACGTCGCGCAAGCCGAAGTGATGGTGTAGTTCACGCCCTTGATCTTAAACGCGGTCGCCAATGTGGCCGATGCAGTGGAGCTCATGGCTTTTGGCACCGCCAATGGCCCGATGCGCTTGGGGCTCATTTTTTCGCGGGTGATGTCCGCGGCATTGATCAATGTTTCGGTTGAGGGGCCACCTGACCCCATTACGATGCCGGTGCGCGGGTTGGAGATGTTTTCTTCTTCCAGCCCGGCCTGCTCAATCGCTTCTTGCATGGCGATATAGTTCCATGCGGCGCCGCGCGCCATAAAGCGGGTTGTCCGGCGGTCCAAAACGGAAAACGGGTCCAGCGTTGGCTCCCCATGCACCTGGCTACGGAAGCCATATTTCACATGGTTTTCCGCTTTTGTGATCCCGGGCTTGGCGTCGCGCAGGCTTTGCAACACTTCCTGGCGGTTATTGCCGATTGAGGAAACAATCCCCATGCCTGTGATGACAACTCTTTTCATTTGATCCTCTTACCCTCTTGCGTGCTGCGGTGGATTATTGATCTTCAAGACCGATCAGGCCCACACGCAAGTTTTCGGCTTTATAAATAATTTCTCCATCAGCCTTCACCCAGCCATTGGCCACGCCAAACGGCAAGGGCGAACGCATGTGCTTTTTAATATCAACATGATATTGCAGCAGCTTTTTGTCATTGGTGGCCTGGCCCACAAACTTAATGGTGCCGCCCAATGCCCGGCCACGGCCCGGAGAACCACACCATGACAAGTAAAAGCCAATCATCTGCCACAAGGCATCAAGGCCCAGACAGCCCGGCATTACCGGGTCACCGATAAAGTGACACTGATAGAACCACAGATCCGGGTTCAAATCTAATTCAGCGGTCACACTGCCTTTGCCAAACTCACCACCATCATCATCAATATTGGTGATGCGGTCAAACATCAACATGGGTGGTGCGGGCAATTTGGCGTCGCCCTGTCCTGGCAATTCGCCGCGTCCATGCAAAATCAAATCGTCGTAGCTAAACTGATGGGCGCGCATTGTCATAGGCCATCTTCCCTCATTCGTTTCATGTGCGCGGCATGTAGACATGCCGCTTTTGTGCCGCATGCAACATCGGCCCAAAAATCATTTTGCTCGTCCATAGCATTTTTGGCCCGTTGCGCAAAGCAATTGCGTTTGATTAACCCATATAGCGCCATGCCAGAATCGCCAAGCCCAAAGGCGGCAATTGCCCCGCCTTTTTTCGATTTGACGGCTTGTCAGTCGCACTTTAGCGCTGCATTTTGGACCCTCAGGGAGCCCGTACAGAGTGGAAGAGGATAGAATGGAAATTTTTCAGGTGGATGCCTTCACCGCCAATTTGTTTAAGGGCAATCCAGCGGCTGTGATGGTGGTGGAGAACTGGCTGGATGGTGGGCTGATGCAGCACATTGCCATGGAGAACAATCTGTCCGAAACCGCCTTTGTGCGCAAACGGGATGACGAGTCTGGGTGGGATATTCGTTGGTTCACCCCCACCCATGAGGTGAGTTTTTGCGGCCATGCCACTTTGGCCAGCGCGCATATTTTGCACACAGAATATCAAGTGCCGATGCCACTCACCTTTTTTGGACAGGTAGGCGAATTGGTTGTGTCACTGGAAAAGGACGACCCTAAATCGCCCAGTTATCAGCTAAACTTTCCGGTGGTGCCCTTTGAAGAAATAGAGGCTTTACCCGACGCCATTGGCCCCAGCTTTAGCGCCACGCCGCGTGCCATTTTCAAATCCTATGAGAATTATTTTGTAGAGCTGGCGGACGAGGCTGCCGTGCGCGGCTTTGCGCCAGACCTTGCGGCGCTGGCGCAATTGGGCACAACAGGCGTGGTGATCACCGCCCAAGGGGATGAATTTGACTTTGTCTCGCGCTATTTTGTGCCCGGGGCAGGTATTGATGAAGATCCGGTGACCGGCTCTATTCACACCAGCCTGGTGCCCTATTGGGCTGAGAAACTGGGCAAAAGTGATTTTCAGGCCCATCAGGCCTCTGAAAGGGGCGGCAATTTGACCTGTCGCCTAAATGGAGATCGTGTGCAAATAGTTGGATCTGCAACAACCTACTTGCGTGGCAATTTGTGTCTTTAAAGAAAAGGGGCGCAAAGTGCCGGATTTGTTGCAATGGGCACGTTAATCTTGTACATGGGAAAATATTGAAGCCCGTGTAATACGCACCTATAGTGTGTTTGTGTGAGATAGGGATGGGTGAATGAACCAGTTGCAAAAATCTAGCTTGCGTCAGCCAAGTTCCCGTGGTCCCTGCTTGACAGCAGTGCTGCGCATGGCAGGCCTGCGCCCGACGCGCCAGCGTTTGGCCCTGGCAGATTTGATTTATGGCAACGGCCATCGCCATGTGAGCGCGGAAGCGTTGCACGCCGAAGCAGATCAGAGCGGCGTCGCTGTGTCACTGGCCACGGTTTATAATACGCTGCGGCAATTCAAAGATGCCGGTTTGTTGCGGGAAGTCACCGTGGATGCGGCACGAACCTATTTCGACACCGACACATCCGACCACCACCATTTTTATATCGAAGATGAGGACCGTGTGGTCGACATTCCGTCAAATGAAATCGTGATTCAAGGGTTGCCGGATGCGCCCAAGGGCATGAAGATTTCACATGTGGATGTGGTGGTGCGGGTGCGCCGCGAAAATTAGAGCGCGTTTATCCGCCTAAGACCTAGTCAAACTCTTCGTTTTCGTAGACCCCCCAGACAAATTGCTTTTCCACCCAGCCCTTAAAGTTCTGGGATCGCGCATTTTCGCCTTCGGGCTGAAAACTGCCCGCCACTTCACACCAGGCCACAATACATTCTTCCACCGTCACCAGCACCTTGGGCGCCAATTGTGCCCGCAGGGGCGCGCCACGGTCAGCCCGGGCGTAGAGCGGGATGGCTTGTGACTGCTCGTTCAGCCAAGGGGCGATCAGGCCGGTGCGGCGGCCGGACAGGAGGCTTTGGTGAATCCAGCCTTCATCCCCTTCCGAATCGCGCACCTTGCGCCAGGTGTCAAATTCCTGAATCACCTCGACCGGCAGCCCGGACTGGGTGAAAATCCAGGCCACATCATATTTTTGCCCTGGCCCGTGCCGCACATTGATTTTTGACGAACCGAGCGAAACAAATCGCGGTAGGGGCAGGCCTGAGGGCCCCACATTCTGTGCCCAGGCCGCGCCCACGGCCAACCACAATGCGCACAGCGCCAACATCACGCTTTTGGGGGAAATGGGCAGACGGGAACTGGTCAAACGCATCGCAAATTCATCTCTTGTTATTGGGATCAAGGCCCGATAGTTTAACTCCACTTAGGCAAAGACACCTTAATGGATGGCTAAAACCATGCCCAGTGGCGCAAATTCTCTTCGCTGGGCATGAGTGTATGGGTTGAAAGGGAATTTATGCCTCACACCAATGCGCGTGTTCTGGTTACGCGGCAATTGCCCACCCCGGTGGAAGACCGGATGGCGGCCCTGTTTCAGGTGACCTTTAACACACGGGATGAAGCCCTTACCACCCAGCAATTGATTGACGCCTCGCAACATTGCGATGTGCTGGTGTCCACCATCACCGACAATCTGAATGCGGATGTGATTAACCAGCTGGGGGCGAATGTGCGCCTGATCGCCCAGTTCGGTAACGGGGTCGACAATGTGGATGTTAACGCCGCCGCCGCGCGCAACATCTCCGTGACCAACACACCCAGCGTGCTCACTGATGATACGGCGGACATGACCATGGCGCTGATTTTGGCCGTGCCGCGCCGTCTGATTGAAGGCAGCCAAGTGCTGTTAAAAGACGGGTCCTGGCCCGGCTGGTCACCCAATTGGATGTTGGGGCGGCGGCTTTCGGGCAAGAAGCTGGGCATTGTCGGCATGGGCCGTATCGGCGCTGCGGTGGCACGCCGCGCCAAAGCCTTTGGCCTGGACATTCACTATTACAGCCGCTCCAAGCGCCCGCAAAGTCTTGAAGAAGAGCTGAGCGCTACCTATTGGGACAGCCTTGAAGCTATGCTGGCTGAGGTGGATATTGTGACCCTGCACACGCCGGCCACCAGCGCCACGCGGCATTTGATCAATCGCGACAATCTGGCGGTGATGAAGCCGGAAGCCTTTCTGGTTAATCTCGCCCGCCCCAATTTGATCGATGAAGACGCGCTGATTGAGGCGATCGAAAAGGGACGGCTCAGCGGCGCGGCGCTTGATGTGTTTGAACATCATAAGCCGATCAATCCCGCATTGTTGGCGCTGGCACGGGCCAACAAAGTGGTGCTGACCGCTCATATGGGCTCAGCCACGCTGGAAAGCCGGATTGAGATGGGTGAAACGGTGCTCGTCAATATCCGCACCTTCCTCGACGGCCATCAGCCACCGCACCGGGTGTTGCCGGACCATAAGGGGTAGTCGCCCTTCGCCGTCCATGTCTCGCCTTCAGCCGTCGAAAACTCAGCTCTTCCTCTATCGAAGTCTATGACTTTGGTCCCGGCTCGAAGGCCGGGACGGCACCTGAGACCGCCGAGGAGAATCAGGGCCGCCCCGGACAACAAGCGGCGCTCGCGTCGCGCAGGCTGATCCGGGGCCAATTTGCGAACAATTTGAGCAGCAGACACAAAAAAGCCCGGCGCAGACGAGGCTGGCCGGGCTTTAATCAGGTTAAAGGCAGAGCTGACTATTCGTCGGCTTCTTCTTCCTTTTTGATCTCTTCACCAGTTTCCTGGTTTACCACTTTCATGCTCAAGCGCACTTTGCCGCGATCGTCAAAGCCCATCAGCTTTACATAAACGCTGTCGCCTTCTTTGATGATGTCTGTGGTTTTCTCAACGCGCTTGTCCGCCAGTTGGGAAATGTGCACCAGGCCATCGCGTGGGCCGAAGAAATTGACGAAGGCGCCAAAGTCCACGGTTTTCACCACGGTGCCTTTGTAGATTTCGCCCACTTCCGGCTCGTCAGTGATCGACTTGATCCATTTCACCGCCGCTTCGATGGCTTTGCCGTCTGAAGAAGAAACCTTGATGGTACCGGTGTCGTCAATGTCGACTTTCGCGCCGGTTTTTTCCACGATCTCGCGGATCACTTTGCCGCCTGCGCCAATCACTTCACGGATTTTGTCCGTTGGGATTTGCAGGGTTTCGATGCGTGGGGCGAATTCGCCCAATTCTTCGCGGGCACCGTCCAGCGCTTTGGACATTTCGTCCAGAATGTGTGCGCGGCCGCCATTGGCTTGGGCCAGAGCGGTTTTCATGATCTCTTCGGTGATGCCAGCGATCTTGATGTCCATTTGCAGCGAGGTGATGCCTTCAGACGTACCAGCCACTTTAAAGTCCATATCGCCCAAGTGATCCTCGTCACCCAAAATGTCAGACAGCACCGCAAAGCGATCGCCTTCCAAAATCAGACCCATGGCAATGCCGGAAACCGGACGGGCCAAAGGCACGCCTGCATCCATCAGCGCCAAAGAGGTGCCGCACACGGTGGCCATAGAAGATGAACCGTTAGATTCTGTGATTTCAGAAACCACACGCAAGGTGTAAGGGAACTCTTCCGTTTTAGGACGCACAGGGTTGATCGCGCGCCAGGCCAGCTTGCCGTGGCCGGTTTCGCGACGGCTTGTGCCGCCCATGCGGCCTGCTTCACCCACAGAATAGGGGGGGAAGTTATAGTGCAGCATGAAGTTTTCTTTGCGGGTGCCATCAAGGCTGTCGATGAACTGTTCGTCATCGCCGGTGCCCAAAGTGGCCACAACCAGCGCCTGGGTTTCACCGCGGGTGAACACGGCTGAACCGTGGGTCCGGGGCAGAACGCCAACTTCTGAAACGATGGGGCGCACGGTTTCCAGATCACGGCCATCAATCCGGCGACCGGTGTCGAGAATGTTCCAGCGCACAATTTTTGCCTGCAGCGATTTGAACACCGCCCCGATTTGCTCATCGGTATATTTGGCGTCTTCGTCTTCGCTGGCCGGGGCGAAATGGTCTTTCACCTTGGCTTTTGCCGCATCCACCGCTTCATAACGGTCCTGCTTGTCGGTGATCTGGTAAGCAGCGCGCAGATCGTCTTCCACCACTTTGAGCATTTCGCCTTCAAGTTCAGACAGATCTTCAGGGGTGAATTCGCGCGGCTCTTTGGCGGCCAATTCAGCCAGCTTGATGATCGCGTCGATCACTTTCTGGCTTTGCTCATGGCCATACATCACGGCGCCAAGCATCACATCTTCGCTCAGCTCTTTGGCTTCTGATTCCACCATCAACACAGCGTCATTGGTGCCGGCCATCACAAGGTCCAGCTTGCTGTCTGCGGCCTGTTCTGGCGCAAAGTTCAGCACATATTCGCCGTCAATATAGCCAACGCGCGCGGCACCGATCGGGCCCATAAACGGCACGCCGGAAATGGTGAGCGCAGCAGAGGCGGCCACCATAGCCAACACGTCTGGCTGGTTTTCCAAATCATATTGCAACACGGTGATGACCACTTGGGTTTCGTTCTTGTACCCGGCTGGGAACAATGGACGGATCGGGCGGTCAATCAGGCGAGAGGTGAGGGTTTCCGCCTCAGTGGGGCGACCTTCACGTTTAAAATAGCCGCCGGGGATTTTACCGGCTGCATAGAATTTTTCCTGATAATTCACAGTCAGCGGGAAGAAATCAACGCCTGCTTTTGGTTCTTTGGCAGAAACCACAGTGGCCAACACAACGGTTTCGCCCAAAGTGGCCAATACGGCACCATCGGCCTGACGGGCCATTTTGCCGGTTTCAAGGGTCAGCGTTTCGCCACCCCAATTCAGTTCAACTTTATGATGATCAAACATATTTCGTCCTTTAAATAGGCGATTTACGCCCGTTCACATCCGGTGAACGCGGCGACACGCCAATGATTTTCAAAGGAACAAACCAGCAAGCAAGATGGCAAGGCGCTTTTAATTGGCAAAAGCCACTGAGAAAAAGCGTCCGACGATCCTGCTCCGGCATTGTTCCTTTCGTTCAAACAATATGGAGGGCAAAAGCCCCCCATATCAAGTCTTAAGTGCCTTAGCGACGCAAACCCAAACGCTCAATCAGCGATTGGTAGCGCGCAACGTCTTTGTTCTTAACATAGTCAAGCAAACGGCGACGCAGGCTGACCATTTTCAACAGACCACGACGAGAGTGATTATCTTTCTTGTGGTCTTTGAAGTGTTCGGTCAAATTTTTGATCCGCTCGGTGAGAATTGCAACTTGCACCTCAGGAGAACCAGTGTCCCCGTCTTTGGTGGCAAAATCTTTGATCAATTCTTCTTTGCGCTCAGGCGTAATCGACATCGGCCAATCCTTTCTAAAATGAAAGCTAAAAGGTCACCCATGCGCCGAGATGTCGTCCAGCACAGGGTCATTTTCCCGCAAAGGCGGTTGCGCGCGCTTATAAAGGAAAATCGGGCAAAAGAAAAGGGTTCAATTGCGCACCGGCGAATCAGGCAAAATCACACGGCTTGGCTTGAACTGCCCCTTTTCCACCCGTCCCAACGCCAGCACATCGCCACGATGGGTGGCATAAGCCAGATCAAGGCTGATGGGGGCGTGGCGGCCCAACAGTAGCGCCGGATTGCCCATGCGCACGGCCTGGGCCTGCTTTTGATCCAAGCTCACCTCATCAAGATGCCCCAGCGCATCGCCAATGGGCCGCAGGGCCTCATCCCGACTTTGTATATCCTCACAGGCTTCCAGCACGTCAATGCTGATCGCATCATCTTCTGTGAAGGGCCCAACGGCCGCCCTGTGCAGGCGCGACACATGGGCGACACTGCCCAGCTTTTGGGCGATATCCCGCGCCAATGCCCGCACATAGGTGCCTTTCTGGCAGGTCACGCGCAAAGTGGAGAATTCGTTCCCATGGGCCAGCACTTCAAGGGATTCAATTTCAATTTCGCGCGGCGGCATATCGGGCTTTTCCCCGGCCCGGGCCAGATCATAGGCGCGTTCACCCTTGATTTTGATGGCGGAAAAGGCGGGCGGAATTTGGGTAATGATTCCCGTGAAACAGGGCAGAATGTCGATCAGTTCGGCTTCGGTTGGCCGATGGTCGGAGGTTTCGATCACCTCGCCTTCCACATCATCGGTGGTGGTGGCGCTGCCCCAAGCCATATCAAACTCATAGATTTTGGTGCCGTCCTGCACAAAGGGCACGGTTTTGGTGGCTTCGCCCAAGGCAATCGGCAAAATGCCGGTGGCCAAGGGGTCCAAGGTGCCCGCATGGCCGGCCTTTTTGGCCTCAAACAGCCATTTGATTTTCCCCACCGCCTGGGTGGAGGTCATGTCATAGGGTTTATTGAGAATCAGCCAGCCGGAAATGGCGCGCTTTACGCGTTTTTGTTGCGACATGTTTTTGAGTGGCTCTATCGATCCTGATCGTCGTCATCATCATGGTGAAGATCGCGGGCCACGCGATCCGAGCGCAGCAATTCGTCAATGCGCCCCGCCTCATCAAAGGTATCATCGACAAAGAAGCGGAAATCCGGGGCATATTTCAGATCAAGCGACGGCGCGATCTGGCCGCGGATGAATTTTTTGTTGCGGTTGAGCGCCGCCACCACGGTTTCCGCATTCTTGCCGCCCAGCGGCATAATATAGACCTTGGCGAGCTTCAGATCCGGCGTCATGCGCACTTCAGGCACCGTGATAAAGGCGCCGACCAGATCCTCATCCATAATTTCATCACGGGACAAAAAGCCGGACAAAGCATGCCGCACCAATTCGCCCACGCGCAATTGCCGTTGGGAGGGGAGTTTTTCACCGCTCATAATCTTTGCCTTTTTAAAAATTGCGCATCATGCTCAAATAGAGATGGCGCCCATTGGCGCCATTCTCCACATTCATCAAGCCATTGAGCGGCTTAGAGCGTCCGCTCAACTTCTTCCACGCGGTAACATTCAATCACGTCACCGGGGCGCATATCTTCATATTTTTCAAATGCCATGCCGCATTCCTGGCCTGCATTCACCTCTTTCACTTCATCTTTGAAGCGCTTCAAGGTAGAGAGCTTGCCTTCATGGATCACCACATCATCGCGGATCAGGCGCACACCGGCACCCCGTTCCACAATGCCGTCGGTCACGCGGCAACCGGCCACACGACCCACCTTGGTGATGTTGAACACCTCAAGGATTTCGGCATTGCCGATAAAGGTTTCGCGCACTTCAGGTGACAACAGGCCGGACATGGCCGCTTTCACATCGTCCACCAGATCGTAGATGATGTTGTAATAGCGGATTTCCACGCCTTCGCGGGCCGCAGCTTCGCGGGCCTGCTTGTTGGCCCGCACGTTAAAGCCGATCACGATGGCTTTGGACGCCGCCGCCAGGGTCACGTCCGATTCGGTGATGCCACCTACGCCAGCGATCAGCACTTGAGCAGACACTTCATCAGTGGCCAGCTTGTCGAGCGCGCCATTAATCGCTTCCACAGAACCTTGCACATCGCCTTTGATGACCAATGGAATCTTGGCCAAATCTTCGGTTTTGAGCTGGTTCATCATTTGCTCGAGCGAGCTTACGCCGCCTGCTGCTGATTTCTCACGCTGCTTGCGCTGACGATATTCGGTGATTTCCCGCGCTTTGGCTTCGTGTTCCACGCCACCCAGCAAATCGCCAGCATCGGGCACACCGGTAAAGCCAAGAATTTCCACCGGCGTTGAGGGGCCTGCTTTTTTGATCTGCTCGCCCTTATCATTGATCAGCGCCCGCACTTTCGCCCATTGGGCACCGGCCACCACAATATCGCCCACGGCAAGTTCGCCGCTTTGCACCAGCACAGTGGCCACTGAACCCCGGCCCTTATCGAGCTTAGCTTCCACCACAATGCCCTTGGCGCGGCCTTTTGGATTGGCTTTCAATTCCAAAATTTCAGACTGCAGGATGATCGCGTCCAAAATGCCTTCAAGGTTCTGCCTTTTCATCGCAGACACTTCGACATCAAGGATTTCACCGCCCATGCTTTCCACAAACACTTCGTGTTGCAACAATTCGTTGCGCACGCGGTTCGGGTCGGCTTCCGGCTTATCCATCTTGTTGATCGCCACGATAATCGGCACGTCGGCCGCCTTGGCGTGTTTGATCGATTCGATGGTTTGCGGCATCACGCCATCGTCTGCGGCCACCACCAGCACGGCAATATCGGTGGCTTGCGCCCCGCGTGCCCGCATAGCAGTAAAGGCTTCGTGACCTGGTGTATCCAGGAAGGTGATGTGATGACCATCACGCTCCACCTGATAGGCGCCAATATGCTGGGTGATGCCCCCGGCTTCGCCTGACACTACATTGGCTTCACGGATCGCATCCAACAAAGATGTTTTACCATGGTCAACGTGACCCATAATGGTCACAACCGGTGCCCGTGGCTCCTGCTCTTCAGGATTTTGCTCGGAATCATCGTCAAACAGACCTTCTTCCACGTCGGATTCAGCCACTCGTTTCACAGTGTGGCCCAATTCCGTCGCAATCAGCTCAGCCGTGTCGGCGTCAAGCACATCATTGATGGTGGCCATTTGGCCTTGCTGCATCAATAGCTTGATCACATCGACAGCGCGCTCGGCCATCCGGTTGGCCAGTTCCTGAACGGTAATGGCCTCTGGAATGGTCACCTCGCGGGCGATCTTTTCCTTCGCCTGCTTCGGTCCGCGACCTTTTTGCTTCTCGCGCCGACGCTTCATCGCCGCCAGAGATGGCCCGCGATCCCGTTCGCTGTCACCAGACAGGGCGGCAGTCACGGTCAGTCGGGTTTTGCGGCGGTCATCGCTCGCTGGCTTTTTCGAGGGTTGTGGCCGGGCCGCCCGTTTGGCGCGCTCCAACTCTTCCTCATTCACCAAGCTTTTGCTGCGGCCAGCCTCATGCTTTTTACCGCCACCTTTACGGTTCGGGTCAGCGGGCGGCGCCTCAGGGGTATCGTCCTTTGGTGCGGCTTTGGCTTTTGGCTCAGCCTTTTCTTTTTTCGTCTTGGCTTCCTCGCGGGCGATCCGCTCGGCTTCCATGCGCTCTTCTTCTTCAGCGCGCAAACGTTCGGCTTCTTCCCGCTCTTTTTTGCGACGGGCATCTTCCTCGGCGCGCCGACGCGCGGCTTCTTGCGCCTGACGTGCTTCTTCTTCCGCCCGCGCTGCGGCTTCGCGCAAGGCGCGTTCGCGTGCGGCGGCTTCAGAACTGGTCAGTCCTTGCTGTGGCCGTGGACCGCGCTCTTGCTGCGGCCGACGATTTTGTGACTGTTGCGGCTTTTTGCCCCCGGGCTGTTGCGGGCGCTTTTCGCCTTGGGGTTGTCCCCCTTGCTGTGGGCGTGCGCGATTGCCGCCCGCGGCAGGCGGGTTAATCCGGCGATTGCGCGTTTCCACCACGACGGTCCGGGACGACCGTGTGCCACCTGGCCGTGCGCCACCACCGGGCGCACCTTTCAGCGTCAGGGTCTTTTTGCCCCCGCCCCCAGGTGTTGCATCTGATCTTTTGTCCTTATCACTCATATATCCGTCACTCACCCTGTGTTCTCAGCCGAAAATCGCGCCAATTGATGGGCCCGATCCATAGCAGATTTTGTCGCCGCGCCGCCTACCAGCGCTGCATGTATCACATTTTTGCCGCCCAATGCCAAACTCAATTGTTCAGCGGTTAAAAAATCGATGAGCGGCACCTCATCTTCCAGCTCTACAGCACGTAGCAGCTGTGTCATCTTTTTGCGTCCATCCATGCTGCCATCGCTGGCGGCAATCAGGGCATCAATTTTGCCCTTTTCGATGGCGGAGCGTACCTTGGCATAGCCGGTGACCAAATGGCCGCCCTTCATGGCCAGGCCCAAGGCGCCCAACAATCTTTTTTGCAAATGTGCCCTGGTGATTTCCACCAGATTGTCCGGCACATTTACATTTGTCTTTAGGGCGCGGGCAAAAGCCTTTTTGGCCACCGCCTGCGCCAATATTTGTTCATTTGCCGTCACCCATACGCCACGTGCGCCTGCTTTTCCAGCAATATCGGGTAAAATCTCGCCATTGGGGCCCAAGGCAAACCGGATCAAATCAGCTTTGGGCAAGGATTCGCGGGTCACACAACAGGTGCGCAAATTCTTATCGGCCCTCTTGTCCGCCTCGAGACCTGTGGTCATTTCACCTTGTGGCATTTGGGTTTGATCCAGTGTCTTACTCCTCTTGCGCTTGTGCGCTTTCAGCGTCTGCGTCCTCGTCGATCAGCTCTTGGTCACCTTCCAGCTCTTCCTGGGTGATCCAGCCGGCCTTCACACGGGCAGACATAATCATTTGCTCGGCGTCTTCACGGCTGATGGGGAAATCCTTGAAAATACCGTCGAAGAATTTGACTTCGCCGTCTTTGCGTTCTTTCCAACCCACCAGATCGTCAGGTGTGTAGCCTGCGAAATCTTCGATGGTTTTGACCCCATCTTCACCCAAGGCCACCAGCATAGCAGCATTGAGCCCGTCAATTTCATAAAGCTCGTCCTGAACGCCCAATTCTACCCGCTTTTCATCGCGGTCACGTTCAGCCTGTTCCAAAAATTCTGCCGCACGGGCCTGAATTTCAGCTGCGGTTTCTTCATCAAAACCTTCGATGGAAGAAATCTCGATCGGCTCAACATAAGCCACTTCTTCCAAAGACGCAAAGCCTTCAGACGCCAGCAACTGCGCCACCATTTCATCCACATTCATGGCATTCATGAACAATTCGGACCGTTCGGTGAACTCTTTCTGGCGGCGCTCGCTTTCTTCCTGCTCGGTCAGGATATCAATATCCCAGCCGGTCAGTTGAGAGGCAAGGCGCACATTTTGGCCGCGGCGGCCAATGGCCAAAGACAATTGCTCATCCGGCACCACCACTTCAACGCGCTCAACTTGCTCGTCGAGCACCACTTTCACCACTTCAGCAGGCTGCAATGCAGAGACCACCAAATCGGCAATATTTTCGGTCCATGGGATGATGTCGATTTTCTCGCCCTGCAGCTCGTTCACAACGGCCTGCACCCGAGAGCCGCGCATGCCCACACAGGCGCCAACCGGATCGATGGAAGAATCATTTGATGTGACCGCGATTTTGGCACGTGAGCCGGGATCGCGCGCGATGGAGCGGATATTGATCACGCCATCATAGATTTCTGGCACTTCTTGCGTGAACAATTTCGCCATGAACTGCGGATGCGTGCGCGACAAAAAGATTTGCGGGCCGCGCTGCTCTTGGCGCACATCGTGAATATAGGCGCGTACGCGATCGCCATAGCGGAAGGTTTCGCGTGGGATCAGCTCGTCACGACGGATAATCGCTTCGCCGCGACCCAAATCAACGATCACATTGCCATATTCAACACGTTTCACAGTGCCGTTAATGATCTCGCCAATGCGGTCCTTATATTCCTCATACATGCGCTCGCGTTCCGCATCGCGCACTTTTTGCACAATCACCTGCTTGGCAGATTGCGCCGCAATCCGGCCAAACTCAATTGGCGGCAGGGATTCGGTCACATAGTCGCCCAGCTGCGCCGCTGCGTTGCGGTTGCGGGCATCTTCAAGACTGATCTGGCGGCTATATTCTTCAACATTTTCCACCACTTCCAACAGGCGCCACATTTTCAGTTCGCCAGTTGATGGGTTGATTTCCGCCTTCACTTCGGTCTCGGCACCATAGCGCGAGCGCGCGGCTTTTTGAATGGCATCCTGCATCGCCTCAATCACGATCATCCGATCGATTGATTTTTCCCGCGCGACCGCGTCGGCAATTTGCAGCAGTTCAAGCCTGTTTGCACTGACAGCCATTAGTTGGTCTCCTTAAGAGGCATCAAGTTAAGCTTCATCTGTCCCATCCTTATCGTGGTCAGCTTCGTCAATTTCTGTTTCCAGCTCAGGGTTGTCCAGCGGACTTGCCGCTTCCTGACGGGCACGCGCTTCATCAAGCAATTTATCGGTCATCACCAATTTGGCCTCGGCCAAATCTTCAATGTTGAGCGCCCAAACCGGTTCTTCGCCTTTTGGCGTGTCGGGGATGTGGATCAATATTTGATCTCCATTTACCCCTTGCAAGGTGCCGCGAAATTTCTTGCGCCCATCTTGCAGTTGCGCCATTTCAATTTTGGCTTCGTGGCCTGCCCATAATTCAAAGTCTGACAGGCGCACCAAAGGCCGATCCACACCGGGGGACGACACTTCCAAATGATAGGCCCGCTCAATGGGTTCTTCCACATCCAAAATCGGCGAAATCTCACGAGAGAATTTTTCGCAATCCTCAATGGCGAACTCGCCATTGGCGTTTTCGGCCATGATTTGCAGCGTACAACCATTTTCGCCGGTCACGCGCACCCGCACCAGCCGATAGCCCATATCTTCAGCCACCGGCTCCAAAATGGCCCAGATCCGCTCTTCCAGCGGCCCAACGCGCCCGAAGGCTTTTTCATTTAAGTCCAAAAGCTGTTTCATGGGACCCTATATTAAAAAAGAGCGGGACCGGCTGGACCCACTCTCACATGAATTACTGTGATTTTGATCTTTATATAACGCCAATCGTTATATATTGCAACACATACCGCGCCGCGCCCTATTTCCGATAAAAGCTGAAATAATAGGAACTACGTCCTTCGCGCCGTGCCTTCTCTTCATATCGGGTGGGTTCCCAATCTGTCCATGGGTCACGCCATTCGCTGGCCTTTTGGGGCTGCCAGACAAAATCATCGCGCCGCACCATGTGGGCCAGCACCCAGGTGGCATAATCATCAATATCCGTGGCAACACGAAACTCGGCCCCCGGTTTCAGCAGACGTGACAATTCGCCAAGGGTCACCGGATTGATAAAGCGGCGCTTATGATGCCGCTTTTTCGGCCAGGGGTCGGGATAAAGCAAATAGGCCCCGGCGATCGACTGGTCGGGCAACGCGCGCAACAAGTGCAGCGCATCTTCACGGTAAAGCCGGACATTGTTCAGCCCGTCTGCATCGATCTTGGCCAGCATCTTGCCCACGCCGTCGATAAAGGGTTCGCAACCAATAAAGTTCTTGTCGGGATTGGCTTTTGCATGCCGCGCCAAATGTTCGCCGCCCCCATAGCCGATTTCCAGCATCAGGGGCGCCTGCGCATTTTGAAAAAGGGTTGCAGGGTCCAGCGCAGCCTCTTCCAGCCTGATTTCAATGTTCGGCATCAGCTCATCCATCAGCTTTTGCTGGGTGGGTGTGAGCTTATGGGTCGAGCGGCGACCGAAAAAAGCGCGGCGCTCGGCCTCCAAGCCAAAGTCGGATTTATTCTTCTCTATCATGCCCGGCGATTTAGCCGGTTTAGGTCAATTCGGCCAGAATTTTTTCGGCCAAATCCGTCCGCTCCCAAGAAAAACCGCCATCGGCTTCTGGCTGACGGCCAAAATGACCGTAAGACGCGGTGCGTTCATAGATTGGCTTGTTCAGCTCCAGCGTTTCACGAATACCGCGCGGCGACAGGTTCATCACCTTGTGCAGGACGCTGGACAGCTTTTCCTCGTCCACCTTGCCGGTCCCGAACAGATCGACAAAGATCGACAGGGGCTTGGAGACGCCAATGGCATAGGACAATTGGATCACGCATTTGTCGGCCAACCCTGCGGCGACCACATTTTTGGCCAGATAGCGGGCAGCATAGGCGGCAGACCGGTCCACCTTGGTAGGGTCTTTGCCGGAGAAGGCGCCGCCCCCATGGGGGGCCGCGCCGCCATAGGTGTCCACAATGATTTTACGCCCGGTCAGGCCCGCGTCGCCATCAGGCCCACCGATTACAAATTCACCTGTGGGATTCACATAAAACTCGTCCTCTGGGCACATCCAGCCCTCGGGTAACGCATCGATCACATAAGGGCGGACAATTTTTTTCACATCGTCCTGGGTCAAGCCGCGCTCATGCTGGGTGGACAGCACAATTGAGGTGGTGCCCATGGGGGCGCCATTTTCATAGCGCAGGGTCACCTGGCTTTTGGCGTCCGGGCGCAATTGTGGCAGGTCTCCATTGTGGCGCGCATCGGCCAGGGAGCGCAAGATTTTGTGGGCGAACTGGATCGGGGCAGGCATCAGTTCCTTGGTTTCATTGGTGGCAAAGCCAAACATAATGCCTTGGTCACCGGCCCCTTCATCCTTGTTGCCTGAGGCATCTACGCCTTGGGCAATTTCGGGGGATTGTTCGTGCACATAGCAATCCACCTCGGCATTCTGCCAGTGGAAGCCTTCCTGCTCATAGCCGATATTTTTGATGCATTCGCGGGCAATGGCCTCCATGCGGTCCGCATCCATGGTTTTGGGGCCGCGGGTTTCGCCGGCCAACACCACACGATTGGTGGTCGCCAGGGCCTCCACCGCGACGCGGGCATAGGGATCTTCTTTCAAGAACCCATCCAGGATCGCATCGGAAATGCGGTCGCAAATCTTGTCTGGATGACCTTCAGAGACTGATTCGGAAGTAAACAGATATGAAGAAGACGCCACGCGCACTACCTTTCGTCTAATAACTCAGTGCTTTACCCTTAAGGCAAAACCATTGCCAAACCCTAAGCGATCACGCTCGACCACATTTGGGTTAACCTTCTTAAAGGTTGGCTGCATCTTATGCAATAAGGATATAAAGAAATCGTTATGTCACGAAACTCGGCTAGGATGTTCGGCGGCTTTTGACCATTGGCGAAACATTGTTGCCTTCCCGATTTTGCGCCATTTGCTCCGCCAGTTGCACCAACGTGTCCCGAGCATGGGGGTTTTCGATCAAATCATAAGCCTTGAGCAAGCGGATACGCTCGTCGGTCGGGACATGCGTAAATGGTTCTTGGCAGTCTTCGCCAAAGCCTTCGGCCGTCTGGTCCTGGTAAAAACGGCCCGGCTCCACCCCCAATATGCGGGCGAGCACGGCCAAGCGAGAGGCGGGCACGCGATTGGTGCCCATCTCATATTTTTGAATCTGCTGATAGGTTATGCCCGCGGCATCGGCGAGCTTTTTCATCGACATGCCCAGCTCTTTGCGGCGTTGGCGCAAAAATGCACCGACCTGACTATCAATGGCATGTGGTTGGCGGGGTGTTGTTGATTGTCCCAACTAATTCTCCCATGTGCGGCGCCAGCGATTTCGCAATAAAACGGCAAATATGGTTGCGCCAATAACAATAAAAAATAAGAGATAAGTGTATTGCGAAAAAAGTGTTTTCTCAAGGGGGTGAGGTATTTGTGCTGATGCTGAAGCCGGCTGATCCGGGGGCAACTGCGTAATAATACGACCCAGGGGATCGGTCACAATTGTGTGACCGGTGTTGGCGACACGCACCAAAGGCAGTCCCTGCTCCACCGCCCGCACGCGGGCATGATGGGCGTGTTGCGCCGGGCCAATGGTGCCCTGAAACCAGGCATCATTGGTTAAATTCAGGATCCATTGCGCCCCTTGCGTCTGGTCGCCCAATGCGCCGGAAAAAATCACCTCATAGCAAATCAGCGGCAAAAGGGCGGGGGTATTTTGCGGGGCGAATTTCAGACCCGATTCGGTGCCTTTGACAAAGCTATCCGCCGCCGCCACAAATTTACGCAGGCCCAACTGCGTCAATAGCGGCTTAAGCGGCAAATATTCCCCGAACGGCACAAGACGGCGCTTATCATATGAGGCGATGATTTCACCCTGATCATTGATCGCCAAGATCGAGTTAAACACACCGCCTTCTTGATCGGCAAAGCCGCCCAAATCATAGGATCGCCGGGCGGCACCGGTGATCAACAAGGTGTCTTTGGGCAACATGCGGGCAATGCGGGCCAGCGCTTCAGGTTCCTCGGCCACATAAAAGGGAAAGGCGCTTTCAGGCCAAATCAGATGGGTGCTGCCAATCAGGCCCGGATCGTTCTCGTCTATCTGGGCCTGCGACAGGCTCAACAGCGAATTGAAAATAGCGTCGCGATATTGAGGGTCCCATTTTTGCTGCTGCGGGATGTTGGGTTGCACCAGCCGCAAACGCAGATCTGGCCGCGCCTCAAAGGCCGGTTGATGATAGCGCCACGCGCCTAAGCCGACCATCAGCGCCAGCGCAGCCAACGCCAAGAGCGGCAAAAATCTCGCCCGGTCTCCCGGCAAAGGAGACGCCAAAAGCGCAAAGCTGGCGCCGACCAGAAGCGCAACAAAACTCAGCCCATGCACGCCAAAAAAGGCGGCACTTTGCATCAGATAGGGATGGGCGGTGAGCACATAACCGGGCACATTGAAAGGCAGGCCGGTCAGCACGATGCCGCGTAAAAACTCAAACAGGGCGAGAAAGGCCGCAAGAGCAAAGATGCGCTGGGCATAGTCCGACCACAACATATGGGCGAAGGCGGTGCCGAGCGCCCAGAAAATGGCGAGAAAGGCGGGCAGGCCCAATATGCCGATCGGTAAGGCCCATAAAAACAAATCGCCATCCACAAAGAAGGCGGCGCCCAGCCAGTGCAAACCCACAGTAAAATAGCCAAAGCCGAAGGCCCAGCCGGTCCAAAAGGCGGGGCCGAACAATTTGCGCCATCCGGATTGGGTCTCAACCCCATCCAGAAACCACACCAAGGCAGCAATGCCGATAAAAAACAGCGGCAGAAGTTTAAAGGGCGGCAGGGCCAGGGCCGCGAGGGCGCCGAGACTAAAAAGGGCCAGATAGCGCTTGAAACCATGGGACAAGATACACCAATCGGCGATGGCGCTTAATCTCATGGCAAACTCCTCCCTTTTGGCCCAAAGGCAGTCAACGCTTTGGCATCAACCAGGCAATTCACTTGCCCGTGGGGCAAGTGAATCCTGATTTGGTCGGCTTTTCAATGGTGAAAACGCTCAGCCGGCGGCAGAGGCTTTTTCGGTGTCACTTTTGCTTTCTGTCTCAGCAGCGGGGCGCGGACGAGCCGATTCGATAGGTTGCGGGGTGCCGCTGCCGCTAAATTCGCCCAAACCGGTGCCGCGGGCACGGGCGCGAAGGCCGCGACGACGGCGCTTAATCTTGATTTTTTTCACCCGACGCGGGTCGGCCTGCATGATCTCAAATTCGAAGCCGCGCACCTTGGAAATCACTTCGCCCCGTACCGGCACCCGATCGACCAGATTGATGATCAGGCCGCCCAGCGTATCCACATCCTGCGCCGCATCACCGGGTTGAAAGTTGGGGCCAAGCTCGTCGGCCAAATCATCAAGTTCAACCCGGGCATCGGCAACGATGGTGTGTTCATCGACCCGGCGGATCTGGTTGGCTTCCGCCTCATCATGCTCATCTTCAATATCGCCTACCACCGCTTCGAGCAAATCTTCGATGGTTACCAGCCCGTCGGTGCCGCCATATTCGTCCACCACAATAGCCATGTGCACGCGCGTGGTCTGCATGCGCTGCAACAGGGTGGCCACTGGCATGGATGGGGGCACAAACAAGACGTCACGCACCATTTTTCTTTGCTTGGCGATTTGTGCGCGCAAAAGCGGGCTCTTCAGTTTTTCAGGTTGATCCGGTTTTTCCGTGGCGCTTTGCGGCTCAGCCAGCGACAATAGCAAGTCCTTGATGTGGATCATGCCAATAATATTGTCGAGATTGTCGCCATATATGGGTAAGCGCGAATGGCCCGCTTCGCGGAAGCGCGCAATCAGCGAGGACATGGAGGCGTTTTCTTCGCAGGCCTCAATATCGGCCCGCGGCACCATCACATCTTCCACGCGGGTGTGGGCCAAATTCAACACATTTTGAATCAGAGCTTTTTCACCGGCCGAAAAGGCGCCATCGCCTTCGGTGTGGTTGTCGTCATCCAGCGCGACTTGCAAATCCTCGCGCAGGGACGGTGCTTTGCCGGTGAGCTTGGCGCGCAAACGCGCCCAGAATGAACGGGGGGCTTCCTCTGTCTGGGAAGGTTGGTCGCCAGATTGGCGATGCGGCCGATCCGCCGCGGCGATAGATTGATCTTTGTCGTTCATGTCGATCGGTCGGTATTCAGACCGTTTTATCTCCGTGTTCTTGGCTTTAAAAAAGGCCGTTAATGGTCAACTATGTCGGCATAGGGGTCAGCAATGTCAAGTCGCGCCAATATTTTGCGCTCCGCTGCCTCCATATGTTCCGCATCGTCATCTGTTAAATGATCATACCCCAGAATATGCAGAAACCCATGCACGAGCAAATGGGCGAAATGATGGTCAAACGGCTTTTGTTCCGCTTCCGCCTCGGCATAAACGGTTTCATAGGCAAAAGAAATATCACCCAACATGCCTTCAATCGCCTCATCCGGCTCAATTTGCGGGAAGGACAGCACATTCGTGCTTTTGTCCTTGGCGCGCCAGCTTTCATTCAGCTTTTGCTGCTCTTCATCATTGGTGAGCAGCAAGGACAATTCAGCGGGCCCCTCAACTTCAAGCTCGAGGGTGCGCATTACGGTGGCGATGATCTTATCCACCGCATCTGACACATGTTCGGGCCAGCGCTCATCGTTGCGCAGCACATCAATCTCGATGGAGTAATCGGCCATTAGCCATCATCTTCCTGCGGCTTGCCATCATAGGCACGGATGATGCGCGACACCAAGGCGTGACGCACCACATCTTTATCGGTAAAGCGGGTGATCTGAATGCCTTTGACCCCCTCTAGCAAATCCAGCGCCTCGATCAGACCCGATGGTACACCGCGCGGCAAATCCACTTGGCTCGGATCGCCTGTGACAATCATTTTTGAGTTTTCGCCCAACCGGGTCAAAAACATCTTCATTTGCTGGGTGGTGGTGTTTTGCGCTTCGTCCAAAATGACCACCGCATTAGAAAGCGTGCGCCCACGCATAAAGGCCAGCGGCGCCACCTCAATGGTCTGGCTTTCCAAACAGCGCTCAACAATTTCTGGCTGCATCATATCGTAAAGCGCATCATAGAGTGGACGCAGATAGGGGTCGACCTTATCCTTCATGTCACCAGGCAAAAAGCCCAGGCGCTCGCCCGCTTCAACCGCCGGACGCGACAGGATAATGCGGTTGATTTCCCCGCGCTCCAAAAGCGTCGCTGCATAGGCCACGGCCAGATAGGTTTTGCCGGTGCCTGCAGGACCGACGCCAAATACCAGTTCTTGCCGGTCCATGGCGCGGATATAGCCGTCCTGCGCGGGGGAGCGGGCCACAATGGTGGATTTGCGCGTGGCGATCTGGGCCATGCGCACCCGGCCACGCTTTTCAAAAGTGGGCAGGGTCAGTTGGCTGTCTTCTGTCAAAATCATTCTGATGACCCCGTCCACCTCTCCGGGTGTGACGGCCTGGCCATTTTCCAACATTTCATAAAGGGTTTCGAGGGTGCGACGGGCCTGATCCACGGCCACCGTGCTGCCGGACAAAATCACATGATTGCCCCGCGAGATGGTTTGAATGCCCAGTTTTTGTTCGATCAGCGCAAGATTTTGGTCGAATTCACCATAAAGCTGGGACACCAGCCGGTTATCTTCAAAAGCAAGTTCCACATCATTTGTGGTGGTTTGCTGGCCCTCAGGCGACCAAGTTTTTGTCAATCAGCGCTCCTGTCGAATCGAGTTTATGACTTACTCCAATTATACGCATCTATTTGGATTATTATGTGACAATCTTACCAAATAGTGAAAATTTGCCCGTATCATAGATCGAAACCGGCTGAATTGTGCCAATTAGAGACAAATCTGCTTCAACTTGCACCGGTTGCAGATAGGGCGAGCGGCCCACAATCTGCCCCTCATCACGTCCCTTTTTCTCAAAAAGGATCGGGAAGGTCTTGCCTACACAAGACTGATTGAACTCTTTTTGCTGGGCGTTCAGCAGTTCCTGCAGCCGCTGCAAACGCTCATATTTCACCTCTTCGGGGACCTGATTGTCCATCTCAGCGCCCGGGGTGCCGGGGCGGGTGGAATATTTGAACGAATAAGCCGCCGCATAATGCACGTCCTTGACCAATTGCAGCGTCGCCTCGAAATCTTCTTCTGTCTCACCAGGGAAGCCAACAATGAAGTCGCCGGACAGGGCGAGATCAGGCCGCGCGGCGCGGATGCGCTCGATTAGCTCCATATATTCCTTGGCGGTGTGCTGACGGTTCATGGCTTTCAAAATCTTGTCAGACCCAGCCTGCACCGGCAAATGCAGATAAGGCATCAGCATGTCGAGGTCGCGGTGGGCTTCGATCAGCGCATCATCCATATCGCGCGGGTGCGACGTGGTGTAGCGCAGGCGCTCCAGCCCTTTAATATCGGCCAAACGATAGATCAGCTCGGCCAAGCCGGTGCTGTTCCCCTGCTCGTCAAGGCCGTGATAGGCATTCACATTCTGGCCCAACAGGGTGATTTCCTTCACGCCGCCATCGACCAGATTTTGCGCTTCAGCCACCACTTGCGCCACCGGGCGCGACACTTCCGCACCGCGGGTATAGGGCACCACACAGAAGGAACAGAATTTGTCGCAGCCTTCCTGCACCGTCAAAAAGGACGTCAGGCCACGCGCAATGGTGGTTTCCTTTCTGGCTTTGGGCAAATGCTCAAACTTGTCTTCGGCCGGAAAGTCGGTTTCCACCACCTTTTCATTGGCGGCGCGGCCCACAAGTTCTGGCAATTTGTGATAGGATTGCGGGCCGAACACCAAATCGACCACGGGCGCCCGGCGCATAATCTCTTCGCCTTCGGCCTGGGCCACACAGCCGGCAATGCCGATCATCATTTTCTTGCCCTTGGCCTCCTGCGACTGGCGCAAAATGCGCAAGCGGCCCAGCTCTGAATAGACCTTTTCCGCAGCCTTTTCGCGGATATGGCAGGTGTTGAGCACCACGAGATCCGCATCATTGATCTCAGTGGTGGCCTCATAGCCCGACGCCGCCAGCGCATCGCTCATGCGATCACTGTCATAGACATTCATCTGGCAGCCATAGGTTTTGATAAAGAGCTTTTTCATCGCAGACACAATAATTCACCAGTTTGGAGAAGTTCAGGAGCGACTTGTTACACCAAAATGACGCGGCTGCAAACCACCGGATTTCCACCGAACCTGCAACTGTTGCAAATAGGGATCAGGGGCTAAGCCTGATGTGCCTCCGGCAGGGGCAAACCGCGGTTCAGTGCCACCAGCATATCGCGGACCTGATCATGGGCTTTTTTGGTGATGGCCTTACGGTCCATCGTGCCATCAATCAGCATGGGGGCTCCAAACATGATCGAGACCGATTTGGTGCCCGAGAGTAAAATATCGCTCATATTGTCCATCAAACCCATATCGCCGACCCAGGCGATCTTGGTGCGCTCGGCCCGTGAGATCGGCAGGCCGTTCAGCTTGGTATACGCAATGCACATGGGCTGAATATAGATTTCGGACGCCTCGCCTGCTTTCATCGCCGTCTGCGTGGCACCAACCAGCGCTGACCGGAATGGCAGCACATGGCTGCCAATGTCGGACGTGCCTTCAGCAAACAGCACCACGGCGCGCCCCTCATTCATGCGCGCGCTCATTTCATTCACCACCCGACCAGTGTCGGTTTTGCGGGTGCGATCCACAAAGATGGTTTTTTGCAGCCGCGCCAGCGTGCGCACAATGGGCCAACGGCCCACTTCCGCCTTCGCCACAAAACTGATGGGCACAATGCTGCCAATGGCGGGAATGTCCATCCAAGAAATATGATTGGAGAGCAGCAAGGTCGGCTTGCCTTTGGCGGGTTCACCGATCTGGGTGATTTTAATGCCCAGATAGGTGCACAGCACTTTGTGCGCCAACATGGGCACGGCGTGCCAGAAAGGCAGTTTCAGCCAAAGAATGATTTTTTGCACAATGCCGAGCACCAGCAGGATCGGCACCACCACCAGGGCGAAAATAAGGGTACGCAGGATCATAGGACAAACTACTTTTGATCGTCCGGTTCAGTTGAACCGGAATCGTTGAGCGGCACCGCATAAAGCTCCAGCCGATGGTCCACCAGCTTATAGCCTAGCTTGCGGGCAATCACTTCCTGAATGGCTTCAATTTCTTCATTCCGGAACTCGATCACGCGGCCGGAGCGCACATCGATCAAATGATCGTGGTGCTCGTCGGGAATCGGCTCAAACCGGGCGCGGCCATCTTTAAAATCATGCTTGGCCACCAAACCCGCTTCTTCAAACAGGTTCACCGTGCGATAGACGGTGGAGAGCGAAATGCGTTCATCAATCTTGGAGGCGCGGCGATAAAGCTCTTCCACATCGGGATGGTCGGTGGCGCCTTCCAGCACCCGCGCGATCACGCGGCGCTGCTCGGTCATGCGCATGCCGGAGCGTTCGCACATATGTTCCAAATGGCTGGCATCAGCACTGTCGCTCATAGACCCGTTCCTTTATCCGCCTGTTGCCCTTGGGGTTAGCCGAGATCGGCGCGCATGACAAGGGCCGTCGCTGTGTGCCCATCGGGGCGCGGATAGTAACCCTGGCGGGTACCCACCTGGCTAAAGCCATATTGTGCATAGAGTTTTTTGGCCGCTTCATTGTCCTCGTCCACCTCCAAAAACATCTTGGTGACGGGAGAATAAAACAAATCATTCCACATGGCTTTCATCAGCGCGTCGCCCAGCTTTTTGCCACGAAAGCGCTTGCCCACCACAATCGTCAGCAATTCGCATTCATCATTTTGCAGCCGCAAAATGGAAAATCCTGCGATTTTGCGATGCTTGTCACAGGCGACATAGATGGGCGTGTCGCGGTTGCTGATATAGGCGACAAAGTCGGGAACAGACCAGCCGCGAAAAAAGCCTTCCGCATGCAATTTGGCCAATTGCTCCGCATCTTGGCTTTCAGCCATTTCAATGTGCAGCCCTAACGGTGCCGACCAGATCTTCATTGGGCGAGCCCTTCCCGCGCAATGCTTTTGCCGCTTTGCGGCTTGGCATCTGCTGCGCGCACATAAAGCGGTTCAGGCGCATAGTGTTCGGGTTTGAGCAACGCACCATAGCGGGCCATTCGGGCGATATCCAACCAGTCCGGCGCGTCGAGATCGCGCTTGGCGGCGCATCGGTCAGCAGCAAACTCTGCGCCGGTGCCTAACACCAGCTCGCCGGGCTTGATATGCGCTTCGATTTCCTCGTTTTCCAGCAAGTGCGGTGCCCCACTGGGCTGCCCGGGAGCAGCGAACGCCTGGCAATAATGCTGGTTGCGCCTTGCATCGAACAGCACTTTATGTGGGGTTTGTGGCGGTGCGGAAAGCGACATGGCTTCCAGCGTAGACAGCCCAAGCACGGGCTTATCGAGCGCGACACCAAAGCCGCGCATAGCCGCCAGCCCCACCCGAAGGCCGGTAAAGGACCCCGGTCCTGTGGTCACCACAAACCGGTCAATTTCTTTGATGGAAAGGGTCGCCAGCGCCAGAAGCTCGTCGACCATACTGATCAACCGTTCGGCATGGCCCCGGCTACGCGGCTCGACAATTTGATGCAATTCACCATCTGCCCGCACAATTGCGCCCTGACAAAATTGATGTGCTGTGTCCAGCGCCAAGATGACAGGATGTGGGGGGCGAAGCTCATGTTCCATAGGCAAATGGTTTGTCGGTTCTCCGCCCACAAATCAAGTCAAAAATATGCGCTTAAGCGCCCATTGACCCAAATGCTGCTAGATTTGCTGCACGTCTTCAACGCCCGGCACAAAGTGCCGCAGCAAATTCTCGATACCATTTTTCAAGGTCGCGGTTGAGGAGGGGCAACCTGAACACGCGCCCTGCATATGCAGATAAACAGTGCCCTGCTTGAAGCCCTTAAAGATGATGTCGCCGCCATCCATGGCCACGGCTGGCCGCACGCGGGTGTCGAGCAATTCCTTGATCACTTCGACCATTTCCTTGTCTTCTTCTTCGAAGAATTCCTCCGCTTGCCCGTTGGCCGCATGGTCTTCCCCATCGCTCAAGAGCGGCTGGTTGGACATAAAATGTTCCATGATAGCGCCGAGAATAGCGGGCTTCAGATGGGCCCAGTCGCTGTCATCTTTGGTGACCGCCACAAAGTCGGCCCCGAAAAACACGCCGGTGACCCCGTCAATCGTGAACAGGGCGCTGGCCAATGGAGATGCTTTGGCCGCCTCTTCATCGCGAAAGTCCTTTGGCTCGCCGGGCAATACATCGCGGCCGGGCAAGAATTTCAGGGTTTGCGGATTGGGCGTCGCTTCGGTTTGAATAAACATGACCGATTTCTCCGATTGTCTTTTCAGGTGATTTGACCACCCGAAATCAGTTTAGAATGATTATAAAATAGTCTTTTGTGCGCCAAAGGCAAGCGCTGAATCACCAAATTTTTCGTGAGAACGGGAATATTATGCCAATTCGGCGATCTGGCTTTCGGTCAAAATGCCCGGCACAATGGCCACGGGAATAGGCAAGGCATTGGCCCCGCGGGAGGCCAGCGTGCTCACCAGCGGCCCCGGTCCATCGGTCGAGGTCGAAGAGGCCAGCACCAAAATGGAGATATTTTTATCTTCGCCGATCAAATCTTCAATTTCGTCGGCGGTCCGGCCCTCGCGAATTTCGCGCTCCACTTCGATATTGCCGATCTTGGCAATCAGGGCTTCCGCTTCGTCCAGCCATTGATTGGCCTGCTCATAGGCTTCGGCCCGCATCACATCTTCCACACCGATCCAGTGCTGGAAGTCGTCAGGCTCGATCACCACCAGCAATTTCACAATGCCGCCGGTGCGCTTCATGCGATAGGCGGCAAAGGTAACGGCCACCCAGCATTCCTCGGTGCCATCCAAAACGGCTAAAAATTTCCGCCCGCCAAAGTCTGGCATCTGGGCGGTTTGATCTTCGTGCTCAACACTCATGGCGACATGCTGCCACCGAAATGCGCTTTTGCCAAGCGCATTTCGGCGTGGCAGGTTTTAGCTAACAAAACCAACAATTTGACGCACATGCTTCATGGTTTCTTCCGCGATATCGCGGGCCCGTTCAGCCCCGTCACGCAAAATATTGTCCACTTCCGCCGGATCTGCCAACATGCGTTTGGTTTCCTCAGAAATCGGCGCCAATTTGTCAACTGCCAATTCTGCCAAGGCTGGTTTAAAGGCGCCAAATCCTTGGCCGCCAAACTCTTTGAGCACCTCTTGAGACGTGATATTGGCCAGTGCCGCATAGATCTCTACCAGATTGCGCGCTTCAGGACGCTCGGCCAGGCCATCCACATCGGACGGCAGGGGTTCCGGATCAGTTTTGGCCTTGCGCAGCTTCTTCGCAATGTCGTCGGCACTGTCCATCAGCCCCAGGCACGCCATTTCTGACGGGTCAGACTTTGACATTTTCTTGCTGCCGTCGCGCAAAGACATGATCCGCATGGCCGGTCCGGAAATCAGCGGCTCGGTCAACGGGAAAAATTGTCCATCTTCAAAACCCTCTTCAATGATCTGTTTGTTGAAATCATTGTTGAATTTTTGCGCGATGTCGCGGGTCAGCTCCAAATGTTGCTTCTGGTCATCGCCCACCGGCACATGAGTGCCGCGATAAAGCAGAATGTCCGCCGCCATCAAGCTTGGATAGGCATAAAGGCCCAGGGACGCATTTTCACGGTTTTTGCCCGCCTTGTCCTTAAATTGGGTCATGCGGTTCATCCAGCCGATGCGGGCCACACAATTGAACACCCAAGCCAGTTCCGCATGCTGCATCACCTGGCTTTGATTGAAGATGATGGACTTTTTCGGGTCGACGCCCGTGGCGATATAGGTTGCCGCGATTTCCCGAGTTTTATGGCGTAAAACTTCAGGCTCTTGCCAGACCGTGATCGCATGCATATCGACCACGCAAAAGATGCAGTCAAACTGCGCTTGCATGGGGGCAAAGCGACGGATCGCGCCCAGATAATTGCCCAAATGCAAATCACCTGAGGGCTGAACACCTGAGAAAAGGCGGTTTTGAAACTCGGTCATGGATCAACCTATTGACTTTTTACACTGAAATAACGGGCTTACTTATAGCGAAATAAAACAAAAGGTGAAGTGGCGAAAGGCGAGAAATCGGGTGGCGTCGATTAGCCTTTGGTTGGCTGGGTCGCCAATTGCCGCCAGCGGCGCAAGTCAAAAACGCCAAACAGCTGCACCAGTCCAAAATAGACGATGGCGCCAGCCGCTATCAGCCCCAACAGCGCGACGAAACGTATCGCCACAAACTGATCCGCTTCAAAATAGGGGGCCAGCAGCCATTGGCCACCAAACAAGCCCCACCCCATTACCGCAGCGCCTAAACTGAGAAAGACCAATCCCTTACGGGTTGCGGCGGTCAACTCAAATTGCTTCTTGCGCATCAGACCACCGGTCAATAGCGCCACATTGGTCCAGCCGGCAATGGTGGTGGCGGCGGCAATGCCCACATGTTTGAACATGGGGAACAGCGCCAGCGAAAATCCGACATTAACCGCAACGGTCACCACCGCAAACATGGCGGGGCTGGCTGTATTTTCCCGCGCGAAATAAGCGGGCTGCAATATTTTCGCCAATACAAAGCTGGGGAGACCCAAGGCAAAGACCGATAGGGCCATGGCGCTTTGTTCGGCGGCAAATGCGGAGAACGCCCCATATTCGAACAAGGTTTTGATGACGGGCTCGGCAATTACAAACAGCGCCACTGCGGCTGGCACCGTGAGCATCATGGCGAACAGCATGGATTGGTCCTGCACCCGCGCGGCACCATCAAGATCGCCAGATTTGAGCCGCCGCGACAGTTCAGGCAGCAGCACCACGCCAATGGCAATGCCGATAATGCCGAGCGGCAACTGATAGAGCCGGTCGGCATAATAAAGATAGGAGACGGCACTTGCTTCATTTGAGGCAATATTGGTGCCCACAACGATGTTGATCTGGGTGACGCCACCGGTAAAAAGGGCTGGCACGGCCAAGGTCCAAAAACGGCGCAAATCCTTATCCAGCTTCGGCAAGGAGAGGGGCGGCAGAAAGCCAGTGCGCACCAGCGCAAACACCACCATCACCACCTGCGCCACCCCGCCGATCAACACCCCGATGGAGAGCCAAAAGCCTGACTGTGCAATCTCGGGACGGGTGAAGGCCAGGGTGGCCAAAAAGCCGATCAGCACCACATTGAGCAAAACGGGGGCAAGCGCCGCCATTAAAAATTTGCGCAAGGAATTCAAAATACCGGCATAGGCGGCCATCAAGGACATGCAGGCGAGATATGGAAAGCAGATGCGGGCAAAAAGTACGGTTAAGTCGAATTTGTCCGGATTCTCCTGAAAGCCGGGGGCCAAAATCATAATCAATTGCGGCATAAAAATTTCCGCCAGCACGGTCAGCACCAGCAGCAGGGCGATCAGCGAGGAGATAATGTTTTTGGCAAAGTCTTTGGCCGCCTCTTCACCTCTGGTTTCCAGCGCCTTGGCGAAGAGCGGAATAAAGGCGGTATTGAACGCCCCTTCGGCCAGAATGCGGCGGAACATATTAGGCAAGCGGAAGGCAGCGACAAAGGCATCGGCCACGGGCCCCGCGCCCAAAATAGCTGCCATCAAAATATCGCGCACAAAGCCGAGCACCCGCGACAAAAGGGTCGCGCCGCCGACAGAGGCGAAATTGCGCACCAGGCTCATCAGGCAAGGCCCTTTAGCGATTCGCCTGCCCGCAGTTTTTTGTGGCGTTTGGCCCGCTGCTTCTTTTTCTCGCGTTCAAACCCGGCAAACACTTCCAAAAGACTTTCCTTGATCTTTTTCTGCCGCGTCTTGTCGGTGATTTTCATGCCGGTCAGGTCGGTGACGTAAAAAACGTCAATCGCCTTTTCGCCGTAAGTGCCAATATGGGCCGACTGAATGGTCAGGCTCAGATCCGCAATTTCACGGGTCAGATCGTGCAACAGGCCCGTGCGGTCCAGTCCCGAAATTTCAATCACTGTGAATTTCGTGGACAGGCTATTGGAAATGTATATGTCCGTCGGCACGGTGAATGGCTTTAGCCGCTTATTGAGCTTGGAATCGCGCCCCAGATCTTTGGGCAGATATTTTTCACCCGAGAGCAGTTTTTGCACTGTCTCAATGATTTTAAGGGCGCGAATGCGCTCATCTTCATCGGCCGTGAAGCTGCGTTTAAGCCGCAACGTATCCAACGCGTGGCCGTCGCGCATCATGGAAATTTGCGCGCCCATAATATCGGCATTGGCCAAAGTGCACGCCCCTGCAATAAGCGACAAGAGCCGCGGATGATCTGGCGTATAAAGGGAGAGTTCGGTGATCGCCTCAAAGACCTTCACCGTCACGCACCCGGCAAAGCTTTGCCCCAGCTGATTGGCTTTGCGGATCATTTTGGCATGTTCCATTTGCAACTGGAACTCGGACCGCACCCAATAGGTGGAATAATGGCTATCGATATAATCGTCGCGCTGGTTGGCGGGCCAATCGCGCAAGGCCTGGCTCAACCGCTCCTTCGCCGCATCGATCCGTTCCGCCTGGCTAATCTGGGAATGGCCGCCTGAGAGCAGTGGTTCGGTGGCATAATAAAGCGCGCGCAGAAGCGAGCCTTTCCAGCCGGTCCAGACGCCCGGCCCCACCGCTCGAATATCGCAGGCGGTGAGCACCAGCAACAAAGACAACCGTGCCGGGCTTTGCACAATATCGGCAAAATTCGCCGCCGTTTGAGGGTCCTGCACATCGCGAGATTGCGAAATTTCGCTCATCACCAGGTGATTCTGGATCAGCCAGGCCACTGTGTCGGTTTCTGCGGGGGTCAGGCCAAAGCGTGGGCACAACTTGCGCGCCACGCGAGCCCCGGCGGTGGAATGGTCTTCGGGCCGCCCCTTGGCAATATCGTGCAGGAATAGCGCGACGAACAGCAATTTCAGATCGGCGAGGTGCGGCAGCAATTCATGGGTTAGGGGCAGCTCATCTTTCAGCCCCCCCTCGACAATTTCCGCCAATACGCCCACAGCGCGGATCAGATGCTCGTCCACTGTATAATGGTGATACATATTGAATTGCATCAACGCGACAATGCGGCCGAATTCCGGGATGAATTTACCCAAAATGTCCGCCTCATTCATGCGGCGCAAAATCCGCTCCACCGAAGGTGCGTGGGTCAGGATCTTCAAAAAATACGCATTTGCCTGTTGATCCTGCCGCAATTGTCTATCGATCAATTGGCGCGAGCGGGTCAGGGCTTTCAACGCATCGGGGTGAAATAAAAGTCCTTCGCGACCAGCCACCCAAAAAATTTTGATCAGATTGACTGGGTCTTTTTCAAACACCTGATCATTGACAATATTGATGCGCCCGCGCTCCACCACAAAGTCTTTTTCGCCCTTGATTTTGCGGCGACCCGACAGGCTTTTGCGCATGCGCCCGAGCACGTCCACATCCTTGGCGTGGTTAAATTCCAGCGAGGTGCAAAAAATCCGGGTCAAATCGCCCACATCTTTCGCCACGGAGAAATAGCGCTTCATCAAGCGCTCCACCGGGCGCAGCCCGGCGCGGCCGCTCACATGCAGGCGCTGGGCCAAATCCTGTTGTAGCTCAAAAGAAAGCTTTTCCTCAGACCGGCCGGTGAGAAAATGCAAATGGCAGCGAATGGCCCATAAAAAATCCTCGGACCGTTGGAAGCGGCGAAACTCTGAGCGGGAAAAGACGCCCTTTTTCACCAGTTCGGCACTGGTGCGCACGCGATAAAAATATTTCGCGATCCAGAACAAAGTGTTCAAATCGCGCAGGCCGCCCTTGCCATCTTTGATGTTGGGCTCAACCACAAAGCGGGTATTGCCGATTTTTTCGTGTCGCTCATCGCGCTCGGCCATTTTGGCGGCAATAAATTCGGCACCGCTATTGGCGACAATCTCGTCGGCAAAACGTTGCTGCAGCTCGTCATAAAGCGCCAGATCGCCAATAATCTGGCGGCTTTCCAGTGTGGCGGTGCGCACGGTCATGTCGGCTTTCGCCATGCGGATACATTCATCAATGGAGCGCACGGCATGGCCAACCTTTTGCCCCAGGTCCCACAGCAAATAGAGCACATATTCGGTCACGCTCTCGCCCCAGGGCGTTTGCTTATAGGGCAGAATAAACAGCAAATCGATGTCGGACCCGGGGGCCAGTGTGCCACGGCCATAGCCGCCTACAGCGGCAATGGTCAGGGTTTCCGCATCGGACCGATTGTTCACCGGAAACACATAGCCGGAGGCGAATTTGAACGCCATTTTGATGATTTCATCCTGGGCGGCGCACAGATTTTTGGCGCAGCGCTTGCCTTTGCCATCTTCGAGCAAATCCTGTTCGGCCCGACTCCGGGCCTCGCTAAGCGCTTTTTTGGCTGTGGCCAACACAATGTTACGTGCCTGATTGCTTGATGGAGACAGGTCACCCAGCTGGTCGAGAACATGCCCGATCAAATCGTCTGCTTTTTGCAGCTTGAAAGCTTTAGGCGGCCGAGTGCGTTCAGGCATTGTCCCTCGATAGTTTTTTGAGTTCGTACATCAAATCAATCGCTTGGCGTGGCGTCATTTCATCAGGATTTATGCTTTTCATGCGTTCTGCAAGCAAATCTTGCCGTTTTTCGACCTTTGGCTGCGGCCGTGCGGCAAAAAGTGGCAATTGGCTCATGCCTTCTTCCATGCTGCCCGCCTCGCGTTTTTCCAAAATATCCAAAACTTCTTGCGCCCGGGTGACGACATGGTCTGGCAGGCCTGCCAATTTGGCCACCTGAATGCCATAAGATCGATCGGCTGTGCCTTTGGCCACTTCGTGCAAAAATACCACATCGCCTTCCCATTCCCGCACCTTCATGGTGTGGTTGCTCACCCGGTCCAACCGCTCGGAAAGGGCGGTCAGTTCGTGATAGTGGGTGGCAAACAGGGCCCGGCATTTGGTGTTTCCGTGCAGCGCTTCCACAGCAGCCCAGGCAATAGATAGGCCATCAAATGTGGCCGTACCGCGGCCAATCTCGTCCAACACCACCAGTGAACGGGCTGTTGCGCGATTTAGAATGGCGGCAGTTTCCACCATTTCGACCATAAAGGTCGAACGGCCATGGGCAATGTCGTCTGCCGCACCGACGCGGGAGAAGATGCGGTCCACCACGCCAATATGGGCGGAACGGGCGGGCACATAAATGCCCATTTGCGCCATGATGGCGATCAGCGCATTTTGCCGCAAATAGGTGGATTTACCGCCCATATTCGGCCCGGTGATCAACCAGAGTGCCCCCACCTCGCCCGCCGCTTCGGGGCCGGACAGATCACAATCATTGGCGACAAAATTGGTGGTGCCTTCTTTTTGCAGCATCATTTCCACAACCGGGTGGCGGCCTGCTTCGATCTCGAAGGCGGTGCTGTTGTCAATTTTCGGGCGGCTATAATTGCGCTCCAGCCCCAACAGCGCCATGGCGGTCACAAAGTCGAGCTCGGCCAAGGCATCAGCCACGTGCTGCAGCGCTTTGGTCTCGGCCAAGATCTCTTGCCGCAATAGGGTGAAAATGCCTTGTTCAATCGCCACCGCCGCTTCGCTTGCGCGGGTGATTTTGCCTTGCAATTCAGACAGTTCATGGGTGGTGAAGCGCACCACATTGGCCAGGGTCTGGCGATGGATAAAGGTCTCGTTGAGCGGCGCGCCCATCATTTTATCGCCATGGGAGGCGGGCACTTCCACAAAATAGCCCAGCACATTATTGTGCTTCACCTTGATGGATTTGATCCCGGACAGTTCGGCATAATTGGCTTGCAACGCGGCTATAATTTGCCGGCTTTCGGTCGCCAGCGTGCGATATTCATCCAGCTCCGGGCTATAGCCCTTGGCCACAAAGCCGCCATCGCGGGGCAAAAGTGGCAATTCTTCCTTCAGCGCCCGTGCGAGATGGTCCGCCAGATCCTGCGGCGAGGCTTCCAGCGCCGCGACAATTTTCTGCACGCCAATGCTGGGGTTTTGGATTTGGCTTAAGGGGGCCAGCAAATGCCCGGCCGCAATCGCGCTGGCGCCGATGGCGGCCATATCGCGCGGGCCACCACGATCCAAAGATAGCCGGGTCAGAGCCCGCACCAGATCGGGCGCCGCTTTCAAGCGGCCGCGAATGTCGGTGATCAGCAGGCTGTTGCGGGCGAAATCATCCAGCATATCCAACCGGTCATTGATCGCCTGTGGATCGGCCAGCGGCGCGGCAATGCGGGCCGAGAGCAATCGCGAACCGCCGGCGGTGACACAATTGTCGAGGCAATGGCGTAGCGCGCCTTTGGTTTCGCCGCGATTGGTGCGCAGCAATTCCAGCGAACTGCGAGTCGCCGCATCGATCATCATGGCATTGGCGCCGCCCACCCGCGGCAGCCGCAGCGGCACCTGCGCGCCGCGCTGGGTTTCATCAATATAGCCGATCAGGGCCCCAATGGCGGCGCGCACTAGCCGCGAATAGGCGGAGGGGTCCAGCTGGTCGGCTGCAAAATATTTGGCGATCCGGTCGCCCGCCAAATCTGAATCAAACAGTTCGGTCCGTTCTTCCGCCAATTGAATATCAGCACTGGCGGGCACCCCGCCCGCCTCCACCAACGCCTCGCGCGTGGCGGCGGTCAGCACCAGTTCGCGCGGCTCGATCCGCGCCAATTCATCGCTGATCACATCGGCAGCAATTTCGGAGTAAAACAGATCACCGGTGGAAATATCGGCATAGCAGATGGCAAAGTCTTTTTCCCCATGCCGCAACATGGCGAGGGTGGCGACATAATTATTGTTGCCCGTGGGCAGCAGATCGTCTTCAGTGATGGTGCCTGGCGTCACCAGGCGCACCACATCGCGTTTCACGACCGCTTTGGAGCCCCGCTTTTTCGCTTCCGCCGGGTCTTCCATCTGCTCGCACACGGCCACGCGGAAGCCTTGGGCGATCAGCTTTTTCAAATAATCCTGCGCCGCATGCACCGGCACGCCGCACATGGGGATATCCTCATCCAGATGTTTCCCACGTTTGGTGAGGGCAATCCCCAAGGCCTGTGCGGCGATTTCCGCATCGTCAAAGAACAGCTCATAGAAGTCGCCCATGCGGTAAAACAGCAAACAATCGGGATTGACCGCTTTGATTTCCAGATATTGCGCCATCATTGGCGTTGGCTGGCTGCCGCCGCTGGCCGGTTTTTTAGACTTTTTCGGCTTTTTGGGCGGCTCACCCGCGCCATATTCTTCCTGCTCAATATCATGGGCAAGGGCGGCGGGCTTTTCGTCGTCGGCGCGCAGATCGTCAGGCTTGGCGTTTGAATGGCCGTTATCTGTCATGAACTTCAAATCATAATTTTAAGGCGAATGAGGGGAAACACTAAGCCAATAAAACTGGACTTGCCAACAGCCAACACGCGCTATCCCTTAGTTTTTCCGGTCCAATCCGGTCAGGGTGCGGAAATGTTGCTTATAACGTTCTGGCATTTGATCCAAAAGCGTGATGATCATCACATCGGTGGTGCCGAATTGCTTGTCGACAAAAATGCCCTCACCAATATAGGCACCTATGCGCAAATAGCCTTTTATGAGTGGCGGCAGCTTTTTCATCGCCATGCGCTCATTGATGGCGTCAGCGGGCAAATGGTCCACATGCCCGGCCATCTCCGGCTGCGGTGCCACGCGCCACGCGGCAGGGGCCTGACAATGATGATGTAAATAGCTCAGCGCTTCGCGGTGTTCTTTCGGCTCGGTGCCTTCAAAGCTGGCGACGCCGAAATAAACATCAATATTGTGGAGCACCGCATAGGCCCAAAGCCCCACCCACAGTGCCTCCATTGTGCGTTTGTCGCGATAATCGGGCAACACGCAGGAACGGCCCACTTCACAAAAGCCCTGCTGCCAATGGGTGGCCAGCATGGGTTTCAGATCAAATTCAGCCGCAGAGTAGAAACCGTTTGCTGCCAGTGCCACATCCGAGCGCAAGGCGCGATAGGTGCCGACAATTTTTGGTCGTCCTGTCATGCCTTCGGCACTGTCATGGTCCAGCACGATGATATGATCGCACAAAGGATCATATTCGTCTGCATCACGTTTGGTGCGGCGGGTACGCGCGTCCGGCTTGGCCGACATTTCTTCGTAAAAGACTTTATAGCGCAGCTCTTGCGCCTTGCGCACTTCACTGGCACTCATCGCCACGCGCACTTCCAGCGAGCCGATCCGCGCCAACGTCATTGGCATGGCAAAGGTGGATTTTTGGTCGAGGTCACTTAAGGGCAAATTCGACCGCGCATTGATGCCTGGCACCGCAGAAAAAAGGCTATGATACCATTTTGGCGTCGGCCTATGCGGTGGCGCCGTCTCCCTGCCCTTCAGATCAAACATAAACATTATTGCGCATTTCCCCTGCACGTGCCGCACTGTTCGCGGCACGGTTCAAGCCCTTCTTGTCACTATAAGCCGTTTGAAATAAAGGTGCAAAAACTTTGCACCGCAATGGTGAATTAGTCTGATGCACTCACCAAAAAGAGTAAAGCCAACGGGGATCGACGAGGGAACTGACAACAGGCTCAGACGTTTAAAAAGGGAAAAACCAACGCCCCGAGGCCTTTCCCGGGGCGAATTCGATTCTCGGTTTGATCGCCGCTAAAGCGAAAGCGCATAGGTTTCCAGTTGGTCAACCACTGTGCCCCACCCGTCGAAAAATCCCATATCTTCGTGAGTTTTCCGCGCTTCAGTGCTGCGGTGCCGGGCGATCGCGGTATAGGTGGTGCCTCCAGCTGGCGCATCTTCAAACAGAATGATCGCCGTCATAAAAGGGTCCGGCGCGGGTTTCCAACCCTCGCTATAGGCATCAGTGAACACCAGTTTCTGTTGGTTTTGGATTTCCAGATAGACGCCTTGATTGTCCATTTCCTGACCATCGAACTCAAAGCTCGTATTGAACTTGCCGCCCACGCGCAGATCAATTTCACAACGCGTCACCTTGTGCGGTTTAGGCACAAAGAACTGCATCACATGCTCAGGCGTGGTCCAGCATTCCCATAAAAGAGGCCGTGGTGCTTTCAAGCTTCGCGTAAAGCTCAAGTCAGTTTTAGGGTCAAGTTTCACTCGATTTATCCTTTGCGAGTTGTTCAATATAGTCATCAAATTGGTCCAAACGGCTTTCCCAAAGCTGCTGTTGTTGGGCGAGCCAATGTTGTGCCGGGGCTATCCCTTTGGGCGACAGGCGACAAAATCGCACCCGCCCCTTCTTGCTGGTCTCGATCAAGCCGGCTTTTTCCAACCTATCCAGATGGTTCATAATAGAAGGCAGCGCCATATCATGCGGTGCCGCCAGCTCGCTTACGCTTGCTGCCCCCCGCGACAACCGCGCAATCATGGCGCGGCGCGTTTCATCACTTAAAGCTGCGAAAATAATGTTCAAGTCAAGCGAATAGTTAGACATTGTTCTAACAATTCAGATTTAAAGACGCCTGTCAAGATAGTTAGTCACCTGTCTAAGTTTATGAATTGAAGAGTAACTTACCGCAGCACTTCCGCACCCACCGCCGTCACCCAGGCTTGATCCGGGGTCCTGGCAGCTGGATGAAGGTGTACACCATGCGTGTGTTCGCCCCATCACCGCCGCTTCATGGATTACCGGATCAAGTCCGGTAATGACGTGAGAAGGTGTTGCGGTGCCCTGCATAATATTAAAGCTGGGCACCGATAGGCGGGGGTGCCGGGGACGGGAGCGCAGCGACCGGTGGCGGCGCGTAAGAAGAGCCGGGGTGCCGGGGTAGCGAGCGCAGTGAGCGACGCCGGCGCGTAAAAATGACGGGAGCGAAGCGAGCGGTGGCGGCGCGTAAAAAATCCCCTAAGCCGCCAAATCCGCCACGACGGCATCAAGCACCGGGAAGCCCTTGTCGGTCACGCGCAGATTGCCATTGTCGAGATATTCGATAAAGCCGATGCCCATTAAATGCTCGATCTGCTCTGATTTGAGCGGTTGGCCGGCAAGTTGCTCAAAACGGTTCGGGTCGATGCCGGTTTTGAGCCGCAGGCCCATCAGCAAATATTCGTCGCCCTGTTCGGTGCGGGAAAGCGCCTCATACTCCACAAAGCCCGCGCCCTTTTCATCCACCCGTTCGGCCCATTTAAAGGGCATGCGCTCGGTGGAGGTGGCGACGCGTTTGTCGGCGACCACCAAGCGGCCATGGGCGCCCGGTCCGATACCGGCATATTGGCCATAGTGCCAATAGATCAGATTATGGCGGCTTTCTTCGCCAGGCTGGGCATGGTTGGAAATCTCATAGGCGGGCAGGCCATGATCTTCGCAAATTTCCTGCGTCAGCTCATAAAAATGCGCGCCCAAATCGCTATCTGGCATCTGCAACTTCCCCGCATTGAACAGGTCAAAATAACGGGTGCCTTCTTCAATGGTGAGCTGGTACAGCGAGATGTGGCGGTCGGCGATGGACAGCGCTTCCAACAGCTCTTCTTCCCAGTCTTTCAGGGTCTGGTGCGGGCGAGCATAAATGAGATCATAGGAGAAGCGGTCAAAGGTGGATCGGGCCAGATCCAGCGCCTTTTTGGCTTCATCGACGGAGTGCAGGCGCCCCAGCGCGGCGAGTGGTTCTGCGCGCAAAGACTGCACGCCAAGAGACACCCGGTTAACGCCCGCCAGGCGGTAGTTCTGGAACTTGTCTTGTTCAACGCTGGTGGGGTTGGCCTCCAGCGTAATCTCCACATGGTTGGTCAACCGCCAATTCTGATTGATCGCTGAAATGATCCGTTCAACACTTCTGGGGTCCATCAAGGATGGCGTGCCGCCGCCAAAAAAGATTGAGCTGACCACCTGGTCCGGCACCAATTGGGCCTGATGCTCAATCTCCTTAATGTAGCGGTCCACATAGGCTGCCTCGTCAAACGGGCCGCGATGCACATGCGAATTGAAGTCGCAATAGGGGCATTTGGCGGCGCAAAAGGGCCAGTGGACGTAAACGCCGAAGAGTTCGGGATCGGTGGCGAAATCAGCCAATGCAGCAGGCCTTTACAAATTTGGAGAAGGCCCGCGACCGGTGAGACAAGCCAATCTTGTCTGGCGCCCAGGCGTGCTTCTCATCTTCGGTCATTTCGCCAAAGGTGCGGTTGTGCCCTTCAGGCAGAAACATGGGGTCATAGCCAAAGCCCTTGTCGCCACGGGGGGGCCACACCAACGTGCCGGAGACCCGGCCTTCAAAGCACGCGCTTTCGCCTTCAGGCGTGGCCAAACATAGGACCGCGACAAAATCAGCGGTGCGTTGGCCGGGGCCCATGGCGCCCTTCTGCATCAGTTCGGTGTGCACTTTCACCATCGCATTGTTGAAATCGCGTTCAGGGCCGCCCCAGCGGGCGGAATAAATGCCGGGCGCGCCATCCAGCGCGTCCACGCTAAGGCCGGAATCATCGGCCAAGGCCCAGAGATTGGCGGCTTTTGCCGCCGCGAGCGCTTTGAGTTCCGCATTTTCCTGATAGGTGCTGCCGGTTTCTTCCGGCTCGGGCAACTCCAGCTCAGCGGCAGAGACCAGCTCCAACCCGAAGGGTGACAAAAGCGTGCGCAATTCGCGCACCTTGCCTTCATTGTGGCTGGCCACCACCAGCTTTTGCCCGCGTTCCAATGTGAGTGTCATTTAGATGGTTTCCCCATTTAAGGCGCGTTTTTGCAGGTCAACCAGCTCGCCAACACCTTTTTGCGCCAGCACGATCAGGCTTTGTAATTCATCGGCACTGAACGGCGCTTCTTCTGCCGTGCCCTGAATTTCAACAAATTTGCCCCCGCCGGTCATCACAAAGTTGGCGTCGGTTTCTGCCGCGCTATCTTCATCATAATCAAGGTCAAGCACTGGTGTGCCTTGATAGACCCCACAAGATATGGCGGCGAGGTGGTCGCGGATCACATTTTCACCCACCAGTTCGCGCTCTTTCATCCAGGCCACCGCATCGCTCATGGCCACGAAAGCGCCGGTGATGGCCGCGGTGCGGGTGCCGCCATCGGCTTCGATCACATCGCAATCGACGGTGATCTGGTTCTCGCCCAAGGCCTGCATATCAACCACGGCGCGCAGGGAGCGGCCGATCAGACGCTGTATTTCCTGGGTGCGGCCGGATTGTTTACCAGCAGTGGCTTCGCGGCGCATGCGCTGACCGGTGGAGCGGGGCAGCATGCCATATTCGCCAGTGACCCACCCCAAACCCTGACCGCGACGCCAGGGTGGCAGATTGGTTTCGACGCTGGCGGTGCACAGTACTTTGGTGTTGCCGAAGCTGATCATGCACGACCCTTCGGCATGATTTGAAACATTGCGTTCAATTTTGACATGGCGCATTTCGTCCGGCGCGCGTTTGGAGGGTCGCATAATCTGTCCTTGCTTTTTTCACGTTTGACCCAGCCTCTTAGCGGCTTCGCGGCTTAAGGTAAAGGGATGGTTAAAGCCCGTGCCTGCCTACGCCCGGGCTAAATCGTAAAAATATGAAAATTTCCAAGAGTTCAGCTATAATTATCCATAATTTTAGCTCAATTTTATGCAATTCCACCGGCCTGTGGATAGGCGTCGGCGCAAAGGCCAATTTGACGGGCTGATTTGGGGCTTGGCGTTGGCGGCAACAGCACTTAAATAGTAAACCATATCCAAACAACATATGTGAACACTCATGACCAACAACCAGGATTTTCTATCGGTGCTAAATGCGCGCTCGCAGGATATTTTCCGGCGGCTGGTTGAACGCTATCTGGAAACCGGCGAGCCGGTGGGGTCGCGCCAGTTGTCGCGGGCCCTGGATATTTCGCTGTCGCCCGCCACGGTGCGCAATGTGATGGCGGATCTGGAAGATTTGGGGCTGATCGCCGCACCGCATACCTCGGCCGGGCGCGCGCCCACCCAATCGGGCCTCAGATTTTTCGTGGATGCGATGCTGGAAGTGGGGGCGGTGAATGAAGAAGAGCGCCGCGCCATTGCCCGCAATTTTCAGGATGTGGCGCAACATGAAAAGGTCGAGGATGTGTTGACCCAGGCCAGCCAGGTGCTTTCTGGCCTTTCCCATGGCGCCGGGCTGGTGATGGCCCCGAAAGCCGACATTGTTTTGAAGCACATTGAATTTGTGCAGCTGGAAAAAAATCTCGCCATGGCGGTGTTGGTGGGGGAAGACGGGCATGTGGAAAACCGCGTGTTCCCGATACCACCGGGGTTGACCATGAGCGAACTGAGCCAGGCCTCCAACTATTTGTCGAGCTTTGTGGTGGGCCATACGCTGAAAGAAGCGCTGCACAAAATGGAGCAGGCGCAGGCCCGACAGCAGCATGAGCTGGACGATTTGACCAACGCGCTAGTGGAAGCGGGCCTGGCAACGCTTTCAAAAGACAATAATGACGACAGCCCGACCCTGATTGTGCGCGGGCGGGCCAATCTGATCAATGACACCATGGCCAATGAAGAATTGGACCGGGTGCGACAATTGTTTGACGAGCTGGAAAGCAAAAAGGCGATTATTGACCTGTTGTCCGACACGCGCGACGCCGATGGGGTGCGGATTTTTATCGGCTCGGAGAATAAATTGTTCTCCCTGTCCGGCTCCTCGGTCATTTTGTCGCCTTTTACTGACCATAATGACAAGGTGGTCGGCGTTGTGGGGGTGATCGGCCCGACGCGGTTGAATTATGCCCGCATTGTGCCGGCCGTGGATTATACCGCCCATGTGGTGTCAAAATTGATCCACAAGCGTGGCTGATGCCAAGAGAAAGCTTGAAATTGTCCGTTCAATGGTCGATATGCGGGGCAACAGCGAATTTCAATGAATAGAGTTAGAAGCCAAATGATGAGCGACGACGACAAAAAGCAAGACGAAACCGAAGTTCAGGATACGGCAGAGGCCCAAGGCGCGGAAAAAGAAGCGCCACAGGAAAATGATGCGCCTGAAGCCGCGGATCCGCTTTCAGCATTGGAAAGCGAAAATGCCAAGCTGAAAGATCGTTTGTTGCGGGCCGTAGCGGAGATGGAAAATCTGCGCAAACGGTCTGAACGTGACGTGAAGGACGCGCGGCAATATGCCATTGCCAATTTCGCCCGCGACATGCTGACGGCAACGGACAATCTGTCCCGCGCCCTGATGACCATGCCGCAAGAAGCACGCGATGAGGCGGAAGGCACGTTCAAATCCCTGATTGAAGGGGTAGAAATGACCGAACGGGAAATGATCCGCTTGCTGGAGAAAAACGGGATCAAGAAAATTGAACCCAAGGGCGAAAAGTTCGACCCGCATTTCCACCAGGCCATGTTTGAAGTGCCAAACCCGGATGCTGTGGAAGGCACGGTGACCGAAGTGGTGCAAGCTGGCTATGTGATCGGCGAGCGCGTGTTGCGCCCAGCGATGGTGGGCGTGGCCAAAGGTGGCCCGAAAGCCGCGCCAGCTGCTGCGGAGCAAGGCGACAATGTAGATAAGTCGGTCTAAGCCTTATCTTTAGTTATTAGATGTGTTGACGGCGCTTTGGGGGCAAGTCTGAAGCGCCGTTTTCAATTAACTTCGTCACCCAACCTGCTGGGCGGTTTTCTTACGGCTGGTATCGCTCAAAAAACCGATATGGGCGGGCTTGGACTCCACAAAAATTTCCTCGGTGATGATAAAAGTCTGCTCCGGAAACAGCCCGGCTGAATAAATATAGTCCATTGACCCCACCGTCAGATGGTAAAAAAGGGTGGTGCCACAAATCTTGCAAAATCCGCGCTCGGCCCAGTCTGAAGATGTATAGCGCTGGATATTTTCGGTGCCCTTCGCCTTAAGATCTGCATCGCCGTGAATGCCAAGCTGAACACCGCCCCCATTGATCTTGCGGCAAGTGGCGCAGTGGCACGCCCCAATTTTTTCGGGCAGATAATTCAGTGTAATTTCAACTGCTCCACACAGGCAGTTTCCCTTATTCATCAAACTTCACTCCGGAATTAAATATTGTTTAACGATAAAATTAATTTCCACCCACCTAAGGCTTGTTCTTAACCTGATTTGAGGCCGTCGTCTTTTACATTACTTGCTCTATATTAAGGGGCAATCCATGAAGCTGAAATCGAACGGCATTCATCTTGTTTTTGTAGCAGGCTTGCTGACCCTATCCATTGGGGCGGCAAGCATTTTTATTACACAATCCATTATGAATCGTTTGCTGGTGAACGATGCGCGCACGGACGGCATGGGCTGGGCACAAAGCGTGGCCGACCAGACCAGCAACCTTGAAGCGCTGTTGGACGGTTCACCAAGCCTTTCGCTAACCGATCGTATTTTGGGTCGATTAAGTGCTGTTGGCAACATCTACTCCTTTGAGTTTATTGCCCCCGATGGCACGTTGATGTTTAAAACCGGTTCATTTCATCCGCCCAGCGACGGGCAAGACGCCGCACACCATGCGCATAGCCATCCCAAACCGGTGCCAGTTGCCACCACCAGCATGATGCCAGTGGATTCGCATAGCAATGAGAGCCATGCCGATAGTCATGACCATAGTGCTCACGCGCACGGGGACGAGGCAAGGGTTGACGCGCCCAACCTCATGGGTGACCACGCCGTTCACAAAGTGAAGCTTATCCTTGGCAATGGATATAGCGATCCACTTCATTTCGCTGAAGTGACCCACCCAATTATTGAAGATGGAGAATTGCGCTATTCGATCCGGGTCCGCATTGACCAAACCGAACGCTTCGAACTTTATCAGGCTGCAGTGTGGCAAATCACTGGCGTGTTGGCAATCACCGTTTTGTTGGTTGTGGGCATTCCCGCCTTCTTGCAGCTACGCAGCCGAAAGCAGGCCGCTTTGGCTGACCGACGCGCCCATTATCTGGCCCAGCATGACCCCATGACCGGGTTGGCCAACCGCCTCAACTTTCTCGACAAGTTGGAAACTGCTTGTGCCGAATTGGATAACAATGAAGAGATCATCGCCCTTTTGTCGATCGATGTGGATTATTTCAAGGAGATCAATGATGGATATGGGCATGATGTGGGCGATGAGTTGCTGGTGCAGTTTGCGGCGCAACTCAAATATGAATGCGAAAGTTTCGATTCCATCGCCCGAATTGGTGGTGATGAATTTGCCGCCTTCTGCCGCTTTGACGCGCGGAAAAATGCTGATGACTTTGTGATGGAGCTGCAACGCAGCCTTTCACACCCGTATGAAGTGAAGGGGCATAATATGATCGCCACGGCGAGCATAGGGGCGGCCTATTATCCCGCCCTGGCGCATGACGTGACCGATTTGATGAAAAAGTCCGATATTGCACTATATGCTGCCAAAACCGAAGGTCGCAATTGCGCCGCTGTCTTTGCCGAGCATATGGAAAAAGAAATCGCTGAGAGACGGGACCTGGAGGCTTTGTTGCGCCGAGCCGTACACAATAGCGACTTCGAGCTCTATTTTCAGCCGCTATATAGCCAACAAGATTTAAAGGCGTGTGGCTTTGAAGCCTTGATGCGCCTGCGCGACCAAGATGGTCAATTTGTACCGCCCGAAAGATTTATTCCGGTTGCTGAAGAAATGGGCATTATGGACGAGTTGGGCTTCCAGATTTTGAAAAAGGGCACGATGGCCGCGCTGAATTGGCCTGCCCCCATGCGCTTGGCCATCAATCTTTCGGCCGCGCAGTTTGAAAGCGGCAAATTGGTGCAGCATGTGAAGGACGCCTTGGCGGAATCGGGTCTGCCTGCGAAATTGCTGGAGCTGGAAATCACCGAAAGCCTTTTGATGCAGAATACACAGCGTAATTTGAAGCAACTGACTGCTTTGAAGAAAATGGGCGTCTCTATCGCCATGGATGATTTTGGCACCGGCTATTCCAGCTTGGGTTATTTGTGGCAGTTCCCGTTTGACAAGATCAAGATCGACCGCTCGTTCCTGGGTGGTGACGAAAACAGCAACGCCAAGGCCATGCAGGTGATTTCCACCATCATCGCGCTGGGACACTCACTGGAAATGCGGGTGACAGCTGAAGGGGTGGAAACCGAAAGCCAGGTGGCCATGCTGAACAAGCTGAAATGCGATCAGTTGCAGGGCTTTTATCTGGGTCGTCCGGCGCCGGAATCTGAATTGGAAAAATATTGGGCCGACGATGCGGGAGGCCATGCGCGCGAGGCGATTTAGGCGCCTCCCCTGCTAAAAGGCGGTAACCCGCCTTAATGTCAGGTTCAGCCGCCCGCCTTCAGGAAAATGTTTTGGATAGGCATTCAACAGGTTTGAACTGTTGGGGATCACCCGATCAATGCCGTGGTAGGCCAAGCGGGTTTCACCCGCGAGCATAACGATATCGCCGGATGAGAGCTCCACGCTAGACGATTTGGCTTTTCGGGTTTGGCCGCCAAGACGAAAACGCGCGCGGTCGCCTAAGGAAACCGACAAAACGGGCGCCTCAAATGTTTCCTCGTCGCGATCCTGATGCAGGCCCATTTTGGCGCTGGTGGCGTAATAATTGACCAAACAGGCTTCGGGCGGGGCGGGACATCCGGTTAGCTCATCCCAAATCGCCAACAGTTTTTGCGGCATGTGGGGCCAGTTTTGCCCGGTGTCCGGGTGCGTTTCCTGATAGCGATAGCCGCCATCCTTGGAGGCGACCCAGCCTAGAGGGCCCAAATTGGTCATGCGCACCGAAAAGGGTTTGCCGGTGCGGGGCATGCGCGGCACAAAAAATGGTGCCTGGTCAATGGCCTCAACCAGTTGAGCCAACAGTTCTTTTTGCTGTTCAGACGAGAGATGGCCTGGAAAAAATTTCATTTTTTGCGCTCCCACCATCGCTTTTCGATGCGTTTGTCGTTATATAGCCCCGTTCGATAATTCGGGGACAGGTTTACCTGTCATTGCAACGATAGAAAAGCGCGGTCAGATTTTTTTAAAATTTCTGGGCGATACGCTTGAAGCGGGCACAGGGCCTACTTATATGTCGTGCAATACCAAGGGATGTGCAGCGTCGCATTCCAGATCTTAAGGGACCCGAGCGGCATTTTGCCGGTGTAAGACTGCTGGAAACGGGGTCAGACGAGGGTCTGCCAACAAAGAGGTTGAATAATGGGTAAAGTAATTGGGATTGACCTTGGGACCACCAACTCATGCATTGCTGTGATGGACGGTTCCGAGCCAAAAGTAGTTGAAAATGCGGAAGGCGCCCGCACCACCCCATCCATGGTGGCTTTCACTGATGATGAGCGCCTAGTTGGCCAGCCGGCGAAACGCCAGGCGGTGACCAACCCTGAAAATACACTTTTTGCCATCAAGCGTTTGATCGGCCGTCGGTTCGAAGATCCGATGGTGGAAAAAGACAAAAAGCTGGTGCCTTACAAAATTGTAAAGGCCGATAATGGCGATGCATGGGTGGAAGCCAATGGTGAAAAGCATTCACCCTCACAAGTTTCTGCCATGATCCTGCAAAAAATGAAGGAAACGGCTGAAAGCTATCTGGGCGAAGATGTGACCCAGGCGGTGATCACTGTGCCGGCCTACTTCAACGACAGCCAGCGTCAGGCCACCAAAGATGCCGGTAAGATTGCTGGTTTGGAAGTTTTGCGGATCATCAACGAGCCAACAGCAGCGGCGCTTGCTTATGGTTTGGATAAAAAAGAAGCGGGCACCATTGCGGTTTATGACCTTGGTGGTGGTACTTTCGATATTTCGATCCTTGAGATCGGCGATGGCGTTTTTGAAGTAAAATCCACCAATGGTGACACATTCCTGGGTGGTGAAGACTTTGACATGCGTCTGGTTGATTATCTGGCCGACGAGTTCAAAAACGAAAATGGCATTGATTTGCGTGGCGATAAGCTGGCCTTGCAGCGCTTGAAAGAAGCCGCTGAGAAAGCCAAGATCGAATTGTCGTCTTCAACACAAACCGAAGTGAACCTGCCCTTTATCACAGCTGACCAATCCGGGCCGAAACACCTGCAGTTGAAACTGACACGTGCCAAGCTCGAGCAATTGGTGGCTGAATTGGTGAAGCGCACCATTGAGCCATGTAAAGCTGCACTGAAAGATGCTGGCATTTCTGCCGCCGAGATCGACGAAGTTGTTCTGGTAGGCGGGATGACCCGTATGCCGAAAATTCAGGAAACTGTAAAAGAGTTCTTCGGCAAAGACCCACACAAGGGTGTGAACCCTGACGAAGTTGTGGCCATGGGTGCTGCTATTCAGGCCGGTGTGTTGCAAGGCGATGTGAAAGACGTTCTGTTGCTCGATGTGACCCCATTGTCCTTGGGCATTGAAACATTGGGCGGCGTGTTCACCCGTTTGATCGATCGCAACACCACCATCCCGACCAAGAAAAGCCAGGTGTTCTCGACCGCTGAAGACAACCAGTCTGCGGTGACCATCCGGGTTTCTCAGGGTGAGCGCGAAATGGCAGCGGACAACAAATTGCTCGGCCAGTTCGATCTGGTGGGCATTCCGCCTGCACCGCGCGGTGTGCCGCAAGTTGAGGTGACCTTTGATATTGACGCCAACGGTATTGTGAATGTGTCGGCGAAAGACAAGGGCACAGGCAAGGAGCAGCAGATCCGCATTCAGGCCTCTGGTGGTTTGACCGACGATGAGATCGAAAAAATGGTCAAGGACGCTGAAGCCAACGCGGACGCCGATAAAAAGCGGCGCGAATCTGTGGAAGCGAAAAACCAGGCCGAAGCTTTGGTGCACTCCACAGAAAGCTCACTGTCCGAGCATGGCGACAAGCTGGATGACGAGACCAAATCTGCAATTGAAAGCGCCTTGGCTGACTTGAAGACCGCGATTGAGGGCGACGACGCTGAAGAGATCAAAGAAAAGACTTCAGCCCTTGCGCAAAGCTCCATGAAACTGGGTGAAGCCATGTATCAAGCCTCTCAAGAAGAGGAAAATGGCGACCAGGATGATGCGGGCGATGACAATGCTGATGATGTTGTTGACGCTGATTTTGAAGAGGTCAAAGACGACGAAGACGACAAAAAGTCTTCTTAAAAAACCTCTTTCACGCCTAATGGCGGGTTCAGCCGAAAGCTGAGCCCGCCATCAATCTTGGAGCTTAAGCGCCATGGAAAAACGTGACTTTTACGAGGTTTTGGGTGTCGACAAATCTGTCGATGACAAGGCCCTCAAGTCGGCTTACCGCAAACTGGCCATGAAATTTCACCCGGACCGCAATCCCGGTGATGACGAAGCGGAAGCCAAATTTAAAGAAGTTTCTGAAGCATACGACACGCTGAAAGACCCGCAAAAGCGCGCGGCCTATGATCGGTTTGGCCATGCGGCCTTCCAAAATGGCGGCGGCGGCGCTGGTGGCGCCCACGGATTTGGCGCCGATTTCTCTTCGTCCATGTCGGACATTTTTGAAGATATTTTCGGCGACTTTATGGGCGGCGGTGCCCGGCGCGGTCGTAATTCACAATTGCGCGGTTCCGACCTGCGCTACAATCTCGAAATTGATCTGGAAGAAGCCTATGAGGGGCGCACGGTCGAGATCGACGTGCCCACCATGGCCGAATGTGACACGTGTGACGGGTCTGGCGCCAAGCCAGGCACCGGCTTTTCCACCTGTGGCACCTGTTCGGGCCACGGCAAGGTGCGTGCAGCACAAGGCTTTTTCACCATTGAACGCACCTGCCCGCAATGTCATGGCCGGGGCGAAACGATGGACCAGCCCTGCACCGATTGTTCTGGTCAGGGACGGCGGCAGGAAAACCGCAATCTGAGCGTTGATGTGCCCAAAGGCATTGAAGATGGCACCCGTATTCGCCTTTCCGGCGAGGGTGAAGCCGGGATGCGCGGTGGCCCATCCGGCGATCTTTATATTTTCATTTCCATTCGCCCGCACGACCTGTTCCAGCGCGATGGCGCGGACCTGTTCTGCCGTGTGCCGATCTCCATGACTACAGCGGCTCTGGGCGGCGAATTTGAAGTGCCGGGGCTAGATGGCAGCCGCGCCCGCGTGAAAGTGCCCCAGGGCACCCAGGCGGGCCAGCGTGTGCGCCTGAAAGGCAAAGGCATGCCTGTGCTGCGTTCGGCGCAAATTGGCGACATGTATATCCAGATGGATGTGGAAACGCCGCAAAACCTCACCAAACGGCAAAAAGAGCTGCTGCAGGAATTTGCGGATCTGTCGACCAAGGAAAACAATCCGTCCTCGAACGGCTTCTTTTCCAAGATCAAAAGCCTGTTTGAAGGCTTTGCGGACAGCAAATAAAAAGAAAAAACTTATTAAAAGGCTTGACGCGGACGTTCTGATGGGGTTGTTTGCCGCCAACGAGCAAGAGAGATCATTATGGCGAAGTTTTTGGCGGTATCCGGCTCGATCCGGCAGGGATCATACAATGCGGAACTGGCGCGCTATATGGTGCGCCGGGCGCAGGAAAAAGGCTGGGATGCGGAATATATCGATTTGCACGATTATCCCATGCCCATCTTTAATGAAGATTTGGAACAAGAGCAAAAGCCGGGCTGCGCCCTTGAACTGGCCAAACAATTCGCCGCAGCGGACGCAGTTTTTCTGGCCACGCCGGAATATAATGGCTCGATCACCCCGATCTTAAAAAACACTATTGATTGGCTGACCCGACAGGGTCAGGGTGCGTTCTCTCACGCCATTTTCGGCATTGGGTCGGTCTCCTCCGGCGCTCTCGCCGGCGTGATGGCCCTTTCGCATATGCGCGATATCTTGTCCAAGCTCAGCGCCCTGATGGCGCCAACACCCCTCGGCATTGGCATGGGCGCCACCGCCTTCGACGAAAATGGCGAGATCGCCGATCCGCGGGTTAAAGCGCGGGCCGACAAGCTGGTGGATGAGTTGACCAGCATTAAGAGATAGTTTTCGCTCACGGCCGAGCGGCGCTTTCAGCACATAGCCTTCGCGGGCGCGCGCGGGGTCATCGCTTTGCTCGTCCGTTTTTTTCCTTCCAGTTCTTTGTGTAACGTCACCCCCGTCTCCCCGGACCTGCTCCGGGGTCCAAGCAGAATAGTTAAAGCGGCATATCACAAATGCTGCAGTGCCCAACACCACCGCTAAATGGATTACCGGATCAAGTCCGGTAATGACGGGAGAGGAGGTTGCGATGCCCGGCAAAGCTTAGGCGTGGGCCACCCATGGCCGGTGTGTCGGGGGTAATGAGCGCAGCGGATGACGGCAGCTCAAAAAACAGGGTGCTGGGGACGAACACGTAGTGTCCAGTAGCGGCGCGTGGAAATGCCAGGGCAGTGTAGGTCGCGAATCCTGAGGATTTCTGGGTCCTAGCTGCGCTCGTCCACTCTTTTCCCTCGCTAATGCTGGTTAAGACGCTGCCCACCCACCAAACCGCCCCGGACCTGATCCGGGGCCCATGCTGAGCGAGAGAGAAGTCAAAGCTCCCAACAATTTCCCCCGTCATTGCAAGACTTGATCTTGCAATCCATTTGAGGGCCACCGCGAGGCACCTAAATGGTGGTGCAATGCCGCCCCTTCCGATCACATGGAAACGAACCTGCCTTGTGTCCAGCGTGAAATGGACCCCAAGATCAGGTCTTGTGGTGACGCTGGTGGGGAGGACAGGATCCCCAAAAACGTATTGTTGCAGCGATTGATCGCCAACACCGCGCCCACCCCGACAAAACCATCCTATTTGCTGGCCACGGCACTAGTGGCACGGCGCTCAAATGTCATCTTGCCCAACGCCCCTTATCGCAAGACGAAGACCAACGAACCATGACGGCCGAAGGCGGCGGCAATGTTCTTGCCTTTGATTGGGCAGGACGGCGCTTGGTCTGTGACGGGGTCGCTCTGGAAGATTGGACCTAACGCAACCGCTATGTGGATTGCCAGATCAAGTCGGGCAATGACGGGGAGAGTTCTCTTCGCTCGTCTACCTTAGCGCTTAAAATTGTAGCCAGCCTTTTTGAGTTTTCTCACCCAAGAACGAGATGTGTTGTGCCCATTATCCGCACGGGTCTTCAATGTGACCAATTTGCGGTCAACAATATCATGAAAGCCCCCCATCTTGAGAAGCTCAAATGCTCGAATATAGTCGACCTCAACGCACCGCTTTCCCATGCGCTTGCCGCTCATCAAGAGAACGGCGGCATTCAACATGGCATATTTATTCACAGTTGCTTTCTCAAGAATAATTTCACATGTGACGGTGTTCGTATCATATGGCAGTTTCGATGAGTGAAAAACGATCTGTTTCGCTTGGGACGAGGACGCCAATCCCAATGCAAAAATAAGGATCAGTGAAAATTTACGCATAAAAATTTCCTAAAACATTCAAAGTACAACTATCTGTTATGCCTTAACATTATTTCTGGTGATTGTGCAGGGAACATGTCGGCAGTTAATTGGCATATGTCTTATTGGACACATACGATAAGGCAGAATTGCTCTCGATAACTTTTGCCGTTTTGCCCAGATTGGTCGCCGTAAAATTGTTTATGCGACAGACTCCAGCATCCAGAGGGTTCTGTCCTTGATGACCGTTGAGCAGAGGCTTGGCGCAAATGGCGGTGCTAAGCCTCGACATCCCGCCACCTGCATTCCCGATCACGCTGACCCGGGTCATGCCCTATCGTGTCGCCAAGGTGGTGGAGGCGCTGGGCATTTTGGCCTCGTCCACCACGCGGCTGCCGCCCAGTTCCACCTGTTTGATCACCAGTGCATGCTCGTTTGTGCCATTGTCCATGAAGCGGAACACCCCATCTTGCCCCGAAAAGCCGCTGGCGCGGGTGAGTTGGGGACGATCATAAGGCGGGGTCGAGGTGGCCAGACTGGACGAATTGGCCAGCAACACGGATGTATAGGCAAAGGTGACCATGGGGTGCGGGGTTGCCCCATATATCGCCTCATATTCCGGTTTCAACTTGTCATAACCAGCGCCGTCCACGGCCGGGAAAAAGGCGCCTGCCAAAAACGGTGTCTGGCTGATCTTCGCATCTCCATCCCAATCGGCGGAGCCCAGAATGGTGATGCTGCTTTTGTCGATTTGCGCCGATTCAAGCAATACAGCGATCGACGGGGCCGTTGCGCGATCAGGAATGAACAAGGTGTCAATCTGCCCTGAAATCAGGAATGGCACCACCTGCTCCACCGCGGTGCGGGCTTCAGTTTCATTCGAGAATTGATAAATGCCCTGAATATTGGCGCCGGTCTGCGAGGCGGCCACGCGGAAGGCGCCTTCCTGAATCTGGCCAAAGGCCGTTTTCGGCACAATGGCGGCAAAGCTCTTGCGGCCAAATTTTTGCGCATATTGAATAGAGCGCTTCACTTCGGTCTCGGGCAACACGTTGAGCAAATAGATGCCGGACGCGGCGGCCCCGGAATTATTGGAATAGCCAATCAAAGGCACGCCAGCTGCCCGTGCCACGGCACCGGCGGCCCGCACCCCATCAGACCGCAGGGGCCCCAAAATCAGGCTTGCGCCCTCATTGATGGCTTCTGATGCGGCAGTGCGGGCGGTGGCAGCATTGCCACCCGTATCCTTGACCACCAAATGGACATTGCGCGGAAACCCGGCTGAACTGTTGATCTTGTCAATCGCCATCTTGGCGCCATTGCGCATGGACGTGCCGACATTGGCCAGCCCCTCATTGCCGCTGAGCGGCAACAAAAGCGCCACGCGCACGTTCCCTTCGCCGATTATCTCCCCTTTCGCCGGGGGCAAATTGGCATTGCTGCTTAAATCGGGTCGATCCGTGCTGTTGTCGAAGCGGGCAGAGGGACCGAAACCCAAATCCGGTGTGCAGGCGAACAGGGCGGCCCCTGTTCCCAAGGTTGCCAAAAATTTCAATCCTTGCGAAAGAATGGATTTATTGGTGAAAAAACTGGCTGTAGCGCGAAAGATTGCCATGCCCAAACTCCTATTTGATTTGTGCAGTCGTCCTATTGCACAAATCCATTGCCGCATTTTGTTCTGCCCCATTCGGCCGAATTTACAATGCTTGTCCCCGTTGCGCGATACACTATAGTGTGTGCGCTTGACAGATGAAATCAACATATATTTAGGAATTGAGCAAATTCTATGGCGCAATTATCCCCGGATCGTCGCTATTTTATAGGCGAACATGGCTTCAATGCGCCCAAAGTGCCCCCGGCCCTCTATATTGTGGCCACACCCATCGGCAATTTGAAGGACATCACGCTGCGTGCGCTTGAAGTTCTGGCGGGAGCGGACCTGATTCTTTGCGAAGACACCCGCACGTCCGCCAAGCTGCTCTCAGCCTTTGGCATCAAGACCCGACGCAGGGCGCTACACGAACATAATGAAAGCGAAATGGCTGCGCAATTTGTGCGCCAGGTGCAGGATGGGGCCGCTATCGCGCTAATTTCCGATGCGGGCACGCCGCTCCTCTCCGATCCCGGCTTCCCGCTGGTGCGCGAAGCGGCAAAATCTGACATTGAGGTGGTGGCGCTGCCTGGCGCTTCAGCGCTGTTGGCCGGGCTGGCCGTGGCCGGTCTACCCACGGATCAATTCTCATTCTTTGGCTTTTTGCCGCCGAAGCAAATGGCCCGCAAAGAGCGGCTCAAGGAGCTCTCAGGTCGGCCTGAAACGCTTGTGTTTTATGAATCGCCCAAACGGGTGAGTGCCTGCCTGTCGGCGTTGGCTGAAATTTTTGGCGACAACCGACAAGCCGTTGTGGCGCGAGAAATAACCAAAAAATTTGAAACGCTGTATCGCGGTAGTTTAGGCGAACTGTCCGTTCAATTTGCCGATCAAAATGTAAAAGGCGAATTGGTAATTTTGGTGGCGGGCGCGCAAGCCGACAAAATGCCCGATCAAAAGGAGTGGCAGGCGGTGCTGGCCGAACGGCTGGAAGAGTTACCCCTGCGCAGCGCTGTTGATGAGGTGGCCCAAGGCTTTGGCCTCAAACGCAAGCAGGTTTATCAAGCGGCGCTGGAGCTGAAAAAATGACCGGACGCCGCCAACAGGCCGAGCGCTATGGGCGCAAAAGCGAGGGTTTGGCGGCACTATTTTTGCGATTAAAGGGGTATCGCATCTTGGCCAAGCGGCTGAAAACGCCCGTGGGCGAGCTGGATCTGGTGGTCCAACGCGGAAACCAGATTGTGTTTGTTGAGGTGAAAGCCCGACGCGGCCGCGGCGCGCTTTATTTGGCGCTGGAACAATTGCACCCCTATCGGCATCGACGGGCGGCGCAATATTGGTTGGCCAAAAATGAGCAATATGCTAGCCATCAACAACAATTTGATGTGATTGGCCTTGCGCCTTGGCGTTGGCCCATCCATATCCAAAATGCCTTTATGGCCCATGATTCCTATGAAGGGTGATCCCGCCTTATGACCAATAAACAATTGAAAATCGCGGTGCAAATGGACCCCATTGCTGAGATCAATCCAGCGGGGGATTCCAGCTTTGCGATGATGCTGGAAGCACAGGCACGCGGCCACGACGTATTTTATTACACGCCAGCAACTTTGGGGCTGGAAGCCGGTGTGGTGCAAGCCGAAGTGGCATCAGTGAAATTGTTTGATGATAAAGATCACTGGTTTGAACTGGGCGAAGCGGCGCTGACCGACCTTAGCCAGTTTGACGTGATCTTGTTGCGGCAGGACCCGCCCTTTGACATGCATTACATCACCACCACCCATTTGCTGGAGCGGCTGCACCCCAAAACCCTCGTGGTGAATCACCCGGCCCATGTGCGCAATGCCCCGGAAAAGATTTTGGTAACCGAATTTCCGGACCTGATGCCGCCCACTCTGGTGACCCGGGATCGGGGGCAGATTGTCGATTTCCGCAAGCGCTATGGCGACATCATCATCAAGCCGCTTTATGGCAATGGCGGCGCCGGCGTCTTTATGCTGCGCCAGGATGATCACAATCTGATTTCACTGCTGGAAATTTTTGAAGCCAGCTTCCGCGAGCCGTTTATGATCCAGCAATATCTGCCCGATGTGCGCAAGGGCGACAAGCGGATCATCATTATTGATGGCGAACCGGTGGCGGGCCTGAACCGCATTCCGGCGGAAGGTGAAAGTCGCTCCAACATGCATGTGGGCGGACGGCCTGAGCTGAGCGACCTGACGGACCGTGAACGCGAGATTTGCGCCCGGATTGCGCCTGCCTTGCGGGAACGCGATTTTATCTTTGTCGGTATTGACGTGATTGGCGATTATCTCACTGAGATTAATGTGACGTCCCCCACGGGCATTCGGGAAATCAAACGCTTTGGCGGCCCAGATATCGCCGCGCTGATTTGGGACGCGATTGAAAAGCGGCGCTAGAAGTGCAAAACTCAGCCCCAGACAAGCATGACGGGGCTGAGTGCTTATGCCAATTGAAACCTTTCTGGTGTCCTTCACCACCTATTTCGCCACGATCGGGCCAGCCGATATTGTGGTGCTGTTTGCGGCGCTGACCGCGGGGGCCACAGCGGCAGAGCGCCGCGCCATGGTGCTAAAAGGCGTGGTGATTGGTGGCGCGGTGCTGCTGTTCTTTGTGTTTTTCGGCGAACCGTTGCTGGCCGTGTTCGGCATCAGCCTCCCGGCCCTGCGCACCGCCGGGGGCATTTTGCTGCTGCTGATCGCCATCGATATGGTCTTTGCCCGTTCCTCGGGCGGCACCTCCACCACCGAAGAGGAAAATGCCGAAGCGGCGTCCTCATCCGATATTTCGGTTTTCCCGCTGGCCACGCCCTTGATTGCCGGGCCGGGGGCCATTGGCGCCACCATTTTGCTGATGGCCGATGCCAGCGGCGACCCGCCGCGGCAAGTGGCTGTGGTGGCCGGGTTGTTGCTGATCCTGATGCTCACCTATCTGTTTTTGCTCGGCGCGACCCAATTGCAGCGCATTTTGGGCTTTACCGTGCTGCATGTGATTTCCCGCATTGTCGGCGTGTTGCTGGCCGCCCTGTCGGTTCAGTTTATCTTTGACGGGCTGATGACCAGCGGTCTGTTGGGCCGGATGAGCCTTTAGCCGCATCCCCGTTAAGTTCTCTCTCGTCAGCGCACTGATTCTGGTTTAGCCTTTCTTTTAAACAAGGGAGGCCAACATGGATGTAAGAGCTGCAATCGCCACCAAGGCGGGCGCGCCACTGGAAGTGACCACGGTGCAATTGGAGGGCCCGCGCGACGGGGAAGTGCTGGTTGAAATCAAAGCCACGGGCATTTGCCACACGGATGAATTTACCCTGTCGGGCGCTGACCCGGAGGGCATTTTTCCCGCCATTCTGGGCCATGAAGGCGCGGGCGTGGTGGTGGAAGTGGGCAAAGGCGTCACCTCATTGAAACCGGGCGATCATGTGATCCCGCTCTATACGCCGGAATGTCGCGAGTGCGAATATTGCCTTAATCCCAAAACCAATCTGTGCCAGAAAATCCGCTCCACCCAAGGAGCGGGCCTGATGCCCGATGGCAGCTCGCGCTTCTCCATCAATGGCGAGAAGATTTTCCACTATATGGGCACCTCCACCTTCGCCAATTATACAGTGGTGCCAGAGATCGCGCTGGCCAAGATCAATCCGGACGCCCCGTTTGATAAGGTTTGTTATATTGGCTGTGGCGTGACCACCGGTATTGGCGCAGTGATCAACACCGCCAAGGTGGAGCCGGGGGCCAATGCCGTGGTGTTTGGCCTTGGCGGCATCGGCCTGAACGTCATTCAGGGGCTGCGGCTGGTCGGGGCCAATATGATTGTCGGCGTCGACACCAACCCCGCCAAAAAAGAATGGGGCGAACGCTTTGGCATGACCCATTTCGTCAACCCGAATGAGGTGGAAGACGATATTGTGCCCTATCTGGTGGATCTGACCGGCGGCGGCGCGGACTATTCTTTTGAGTGTATCGGCAACGTGAAGCTGATGCGGCAAGCGCTGGAATGCGCCCATAAAGGCTGGGGCGAAAGCATCATTATCGGTGTCGCCCCCGCTGGCGCAGAGATTTCGACCCGCCCCTTCCAACTGGTCACCGGCCGCACCTGGAAAGGCACCGCCTTCGGCGGCGCCCGCGGCCGCACCGATGTGCCGAAAATTGTGGATTGGTATATGCAGGGTAAAATTGAAATTGACCCGATGATTACCCACACGCTGAGCTTGGATGAAATTAATAAGGGCTTTGATCTGATGCATAGCGGCGAGAGTATTCGGTCGGTGGTGGTGTATTAGATTTTTGCATCCGCGCAGTTGAAGCATTGGAAATTCCCACACACCGGGCCGCCCCGGACCTGATCCGGGATTCACGCAGCGCCGGTGAAAGTGCACAAGTTGGACATTTCGCCCAAACACCACCGCTACATGGATTACCGGATCAAGTCCGGTAATGACGTGAGAGGGTGCGGCGATACCTTGCACAACATAAGAGCGAGGCACCCATCGGGGGGGGTGCCGGGGACGGGAGCGAAGCGACCCGTGGCGGCAAAAAAAGACTCCGGGGGTGCCGGGGACGGACACGCAGTGTCCGGTGGCGGCAAAAAAAGAGCCAGGGGACCGGACCCGCAAGCAAGAAACAAGAGGACACGCATGACACTAGAAACCATTTCCGAAGCCAAGGCTTTTGACGGCATTCAGGGGGTCTACGCCCACAATGCGATCTCCACCAATTGCAAGATGAATTTCGCCGTTTTTCTGCCGCGACAGGCGAAAATCCAAAAATGTCCGACCTTGTTTTATCTGTCCGGCCTCACCTGCACCCATCAAAATGTGATGGATAAGGGCGAATATCGCCGCATGGCCGCGGAGCTGGGGCTTATCATTGTGTGCCCCGATACTTCGCCGCGCGGCGAAGAGGTGGCCGATGATCCGGACGATTGGCAATTGGGCAAGGGGGCAGGCTTTTATCTCGACGCCACGCAAACGCCCTGGGCGGATCATTATCAAATGGAGACCTATGTGCGCGACGAGCTTTATGATCTGGTGCTGGCCAATTTTCCGGTTGATCCCGCGCGGGTGGGCATTTTGGGCCATTCCATGGGTGGCCATGGGGCGCTGACCTTGGCGTTGAAAAATCCGGAAAAATATAAGAGCTGCTCCGCCTTCGCGCCGATTGTGAACCCGTCAAGCTGCGACTGGTCGATCAAGGGCCTTTCCGCTTATTTGGGCGACGATAAAGATTCCTGGCGCGCCTATGATGCGGTGCATCTGATCGAAGATGGCGCGCGCTACGACGCCTTGTTGGTGGATCAGGGCAGCGCCGATGGTTTTTTGGAGAATGGGCTGAAGCCCTGGTTGCTGCAAGACGCGTGTGAGAAAGCGGGCATTGGCCTGACCCTCAATATGCGCGAGGGCTATGACCATTCCTATTATTTCATCTCCAGCTTTATGGACGATCATTTGCGCTGGCATGCCGCGCGGCTGGGCAATTAGCAAATAGACGCAAAAGGGCACAAATGGTCAGGTCAGGGCGCGGCATTTCGGGATGCTACCCGACCCCGTGCCCACAGGCGCAGAGCTGCGTATGGGCTTGATCGGCTGACCCTTGCCACCCAGGAGTTGGTGCCGGACCAAAGCCAACTCTTTGGGGTGGGCCATTCGATCGGGGGGCCATGTTGCTGGTGCTGGCCGGGGCCACGGCCTATACCCTGCGGCGCGAAGCCATCGCCTTTGCGCTGAACCAGCCATTTACACAACTCACCCTGATGGCGCCCGCTCTCGACTTTTTTCGTGGCCCCGGCGCATTGGACGGGTTTGATACGCCGATCAATTTAATAGGCGGCGCAAGGGATCGCATTGTCCCGCCCGAAGCGATCCATGGGTTTGTGGCGGCCTGCCCGCCCGTTTCTCGAAATTGATGTGAAATTCATCGCAGGGGCGCACCATTTTTTCTTTATGGATCAGATGCCGCCGCAACTTGCTGACAACGATGCTGGTGGCCGTGCCAATAAATTGGCCGCGCTTTATGCAGACATGAGGGACAAGGTCATGCCGCACCTGACTTGACGGATCATAGTGCGGGTTGCTGTGCGGATTCAGTTGAACAATTTATTGAAAACTTCGCATTGTCACGCTAAATTGCCGGGAACCATTTAACAATAAACGCGTTTTACCGATATGCCCAACGCGGGCACGCTTTGCAAAAAAGGCAAGGCGGGTAATAATGAGTAACAGGTGCCGTCTTGTCGAAAACGACCTCCAAATCAGTTTTGCTGGCGATTATCTTGTGCGTTCACGCCCTTTCCGGCGCGAGCGCACAGACCTTTATGACCAATCCGGAAACAAAAGACGCCCAATTATATCCTCCGGCCTTCGATGAGTCAGTTTTCATTTTTGGCGGGCGTTATCACAAAGGTTATTTTGGTCATTCCTTCACACCCTCCCCCACACCAGAGAATTTCTACGGCATTGCTATGGGCTATCAGCGGTTTTTCAAGACTGATCCCAACGGGTGGAACTGGGGTGTCGAGGCGGGTGTTGCCGGTCGGTTCGGCGAAGGCCCGACCACAGCTGAAATCTGGGCTGGCGGTTTGGGCCGCTATAATGGCTGGGTGTTGGGTGATAGCGTGCGCGTTTCACCATCTCTCACCTTAGGTCTCAGCGCTGTGACGGACACTTTCGGTGTCGCCAAAGAGCGCGAAAATGCTCAGGATAAATCTGCCAAATTGTTGTTCTATGTTGGGCCAGAGCTGAGCTTTTCACATGTCGACAATCCGGAGTTTGAAGTGTTTTGGCGCGCCCAACACCGTTCCGGTGCGTGGGGCACAACCGGTTTGGCAGCAATTGATGGCGCAAATGCCGCAATGATTGGTTTTCGCTACAAATTCTAGACCCGCCGGTTCGGCATGGTTTCATCCAGCTTGGCAAACAGCCATTCTTCAAACCGCTGCACCTTCAGCCAGTTTTCCCGGCCCTTGGGATAGCAAAGCCAAAGGGCTTTTTCTTCCCGATGCACATAGTCAAACGGCTGGACCAGAGAGCCATTGTCCAGCTCGGGCTGGAAAAGGCAGGGGGTGAGCAGCGCCAGCGTGTGCCCTGCATGGGCCGCAATGCCATTGATATATTGCACATCGAGCACCGGGCCGCGGGCGCGGGCCAGGTCACGCGCGTCCACCCCCTGCGCCGCCAGCCACGTGCGCCACCACGGGTCGTGCGGACTGGCCATGGAAAGCCCGAGAATATCTTCCGGTTTTTCAACCGGGTTTTCTTCCAAAAAACTGGGCGCTGCCATCACCGTATAATCAAAGTGGAACAGCTTTTTACACACCATGCCCGGCCAATCCCCATGGCCTGAGCGGATGGCAATATCCATGCCCGAACCCTGAAAATCATGAATTAGATGGCTGGAAATATCGACTTTGACCGCCACATCGCCATTGTAAATGTGGAACCCGCCCAAATGCCTGGCCAGCCATGCACTAGCGAAGGTTTGCACCATGGTGATGGTCAATAGATCATCGCGTTGGCCTTTGGCTTCGGCAAATCCACGGCGGATGATTTCAAACGCTTCCATCACCGACGGCGCCAGCCGGGCACCAGCTTCGCTCAGCGTCACCTGCCGCGCCTTGCGGATAAAGAGCGGTTCGCCGAACCGGTCTTCCAATTGTTTGATCTGATAGCTCACCGCGGCCTGTGTCATGTTCAATTCTTCGGCGGCTTTGGTGAAACTACTGTGCCGCGCCGCCGAGTCAAATGCTCTTAAGGCTGTGAGCGGTGGCAGGGGATCCAGCGCCATTGATAAAATTTCCTTATGCCAGATGATTGAGCTTTTGTTGGTCAAAAACCGGAATCAGGTTCATGTTCCCCACAATCTCGAACTATAGGAGCTAAAGATGATCGACACTGCAACCAAAAATCGTCGTTTTCTTGGCCGCTGGCGCAAAAGCACTGCTGATACGGAACAGGCCATCAACACCGCGATGGTAGAGAAAAAACCATCTGTATCACACCAGAACCAACAAGCACTGCCTCCACGTATGCAGCGTGATGTTAGCTTGATGGGTGGTATGTTCTCAACAGCTCTGGGCCGGCGTTCCTGAAACGTTCTTGCGCGTGATCATATCCACTGCTAGGCTGGGTGTTCATACTTAGTTTAGTTTTTGGAACATTATGGTCACGCGCATTCAAACGGTGGCGTTTCAGGGCATCAATACTGTGCCCATCGACGTTCAAGTGCAGGTCGCCAATGGCCTGCCCGCATTCAATATCGTTGGATTGGCCGATAAGGCCGTGGCGGAAAGCAAAGAGCGGGTGCGCGCCGCGCTCAATGCTTCAGGCCTTTCTCTCCCCCCAAAACGCATTGTCGTTAATCTCGCACCTGCCGATCTGCCAAAAGAAGGCAGCCATTATGATCTGCCCATCGCTTTGGGGCTGATGGCCGCTATTGGCGCTATTTCGCCCGATATGGCCAACGGCTATCTGGTGCTCGGCGAATTGGCGCTGGATGGCCGCATCTCCCCTGTCGCCGGCGTCTTGCCCACTGCCATTGCCGCCAAGGCCATGGAATTCGGGCTGATCTGCCCCCACGCCGCCGGGCCGGAAGCCGCCTGGGCCAGTGCGGAGCTGGACATTGTGGCACCCGACAGCCTGTTGGCCCTGACCAACCATTTAAATGGCACGCAAATGTGTGCCCGGCCCCAGCCCAAACGGCAGGAAATGGGGGCGGACTTGCCCGATATGGCCGACATTAAAGGCCAGGAAGGCGCCAAACGGGCGCTAGAAGTGGCCGCTGCCGGAGGCCATAATTTCCTGATGGTCGGTCCGCCAGGTGCGGGCAAATCCATGCTGGCGGCGCGGTTGCCCTCTATTTTGCCGCCGCTCAATCCGCGCGAATTGCTGGATGTGTCGATGGTGCAATCGGTGGCCGGGCAATTGGCTGGTGGCAAATTGTCGGATCGACGGCCCTTCCGGGCACCGCATCATTCCGCCTCCATGGCGGCGCTGGTGGGCGGGGGTATAAAGGTGAAACCGGGCGAAGTGTCACTGGCCCATAATGGCGTGCTGTTTCTCGATGAGCTGCCCGAATTTTCGCCGCAAGTGCTGGACGGGTTGCGCCAGCCACTGGAGAGCGGCGAGACGGTGATCGCCCGCGCCAATCATCGGGTCACCTACCCTTCGCAATTTCAACTGATCGCGGCGATGAATCCATGCAAATGTGGCATGGCGGGCACGCCGGGGCACACTTGTCGCCGGGGCGATCGCTGCGCGACGGATTATCAGGCGCGCCTGTCCGGTCCGTTTCTGGACCGGATCGATATTCGCGTGGATGTGCCAGCGGTCTCGGCCCTCGATATGATTGACCATGGCAAGGCCGAACCGAGCGCGGCCATCGCCGAACGGGTGGCGCAGGCGCGGCAGGCACAGGAGGCACGTTACGCAGGGAGTGGCCTCTATACCAACGCCAAAGCCAGCGCCGATCTGATCGAAAAAGTGGTGGAGCTGAAAGACAGTTCGAAAAAACTGCTGGTGGATGCGGCCGAAAAATTCAATCTGTCCGCGCGTGCTTATCATCGGGTCTTGAAGGTGGCGCGCACCTTGGCGGATCTGGAGAATCAAGCCAATGTGGAGCGACATCATGTGGCCGAAGCGCTTGGATATCGGCTGAATTTCAGTCTGGGATAAACGTATGAACATCGCCGCACGCCCCTTCGTCAAGCTGGCGCAAAACAACCGGCTGGCCAATTATCGTCTGCTCACCGCCATTTCAGCGATGGAAGCGGCGGAGTTTACGAAAGAACGCACCTCTTTCTTCCCCTCTTTGTGGCAAACCTTGAACCATATTCTGGTGGTCGACTGGTATTATGTGGACGCGCTGGAGGGCGGCACGTTGGGCGTTGACGCCTGGAAAGATGAAACCCCGTTTGATGATCCCTTGGCGCTGCGCACAGCGCAAGGCGAGGTGGATGAACGGTTGCTGGCGTTCTGCAAGCAATTGGACGCCGCACAAATGGATAAAATTGTGCAATTACACAACACCACCGAGCCGGTGGAAAATGTGTTGCTGCACTTGTTCCAGCATCAAATTCACCATCGCGGCCAGGCCCATGCCATGCTTACGGGCAGCCCGATCAAGCCGCCGCAACTGGATGAGTTTTTGTTCGCAATAGATCAGCCATATCGCACCCAAGAGCTGGCCGACATTGGATGGACGGAAGCTGACCTTGTTTAATCAAAAAACCAAGAAAATAGCGATATATGTCTCCTATCACGCTCCATCATCACGTGCCCACCCCGGAAGAATATTGCGAAATGCGGGTGAGAACCGGCCTGTCGCCGAAGAGCCTGGAAGGCGCGCGAATCGGCATGGCCAACTCACTCTATGGTGTCTGTTTGCGCGATGAGGCGGGGCAATTGGTGGGCATGGGGCGCCTGATTGGCGATGGCGGCTGCTTTGTACAAATATGCGATATCGCCGTGGACCCGGCGCATCAGGGCAGGGGCTTGGGCCAGCAGATTATGCAGGCGCTGCTGGATCATATCCACGCCCATATGCCGGATTTAACATGGGTCAATCTGTTTGCCGATGGCGACGCCCATCATCTTTATAAAAAGTTCGGCTTTGAGATGACTGCGCCGCTTAGTCAAGGCATGGCCTTTCGGCTGCGCAAACGGGCCTAGGGCCAAAAGCTTCCTTGGCACTTGGTTTTTGAACAGCAAGAGCAAATACCCGCAAAATTCGACCATTTTCGCATTGTCTGACAAAATTCAGCCCACATCTCTTTGGCATTCTGCCACGGAGAACCTATATGTTTACTACGGTTACATCATCCGGGCTGGCTGTGACGGCCGCCTGTTCACTTTTACTTATAATGGCCGGAGGCACAATGGCACCCGCAACTGCATCTTCCTTTGATTACGAGCTCATTCCCCGTGAAGCCCTGTTGGGCAACCCCACCCAATCACAGGGGCGCATCAGTCCGGACGGCAAATGGTTGAGCTGGCTGGCTCCCAAAGATGGGGTGATGAATGTGTGGGTGGCACCGGCGGATAAACCAGACGAGGCGCGGGTCATTACCCAGGATAAACAGCGCGGCATCAATGCGCATTTCTGGACACCGGATAGTGCCTATATTCTTACCCAGCAAGACAAAGGCGGCGATGAGAACTTCCATCTTTATGCCACCCATATTGAAACGGCAGAAACCCGCGATTTAACGCCGATCAAGGATGGCGCACGCGCGCAGGTCCTGAAAATGAACAAGGATTATCCGGGCCGTGCCATCATTGGCATCAATGAGCGGGATCCGCAGTTTTTCGACCTTTATGAGCTGGATTACCGCACCGGCGACTTGAGCTTGTTGGCGGAAAATCCCGGTTATGGTGGCTGGGATATTGATAACAGCCTGACCCCGCGTTTCGGCATGGAAACCGTGCCCGGTGGTGGGGCCAACATCTATCATGTGAACGCCAAAGGCGAAAAGGGTGAGCTGTTTCAAACCATTGATAATGATGATTTTTTTAATACCCATCTGATCGGGTTCACCAAAGACAATCAGAGCGTTTACATGCTTGACAGTCGCGGCCGCGACAAGGCCGCCTTCACCAAGGTGAATATTGAAAGCGGCAAGGTGACGGAAATTGCCAGCAGCGATCTTGCAGATATTTCCAATGTGGCCTCTGACCCTGAGACATTGGAGCCGCTGGCTTATGCGGTGAACCATCTTCAGTCTGAATGGACAGCATTGGACCCGTCGATTGAAGCCGATCTCGATTTTCTGAAGTCACAATTCAAAGGCCAGATCAGCATCACCAGCGCCACGCGGGACAATCGCAAATGGGTGGTCGTTGATGATGCGGCGGAGGCGCCGGGCACCTATCAGCTTTATGATCGGGACAGCAAATCATTGACCGAACTATTCTCCAGCCGACCCGCGTTGGCAGGCGCGCCGTTGCAGCCGATGCACCCGGTGGCGATTAAGGCCCGCGATGGGCTGGAACTTGTTAGCTATTACACCCTGCCCCCAGGCACGGATAAAGATGGAGACGGCATTCCGGACAGACCGGTACCCACTCTATTGTGGGTACATGGCGGCCCGTGGGCGAGGGACAGTTACGGCTATAACGCCACCCATCAATGGATGGCCAACCGCGGCTATGCAGTGCTCAGCGTCAATTATCGCGGCTCCACAGGCTTCGGCAAAAATCACGTCAATAAAGCCATTGGCGAATGGTCGGGCAAAATGCATGACGATCTGATCGATGCGGTGGACTGGGCAATTGAAAAAGGCATCGCCGATCCGGACAAAGTGGCCATTGGTGGCGGCTCCTATGGCGGCTATGCCACTTTGGTGGGCGTCACTTTCACGCCGGACAAGTTCACCTGTGGGGTTGATATTGTGGGTCCATCCAACCTTGTGACCCTGATGGAGAGCTTCCCCCCTTACTGGCGGCCCGTTTTGGAAGGCACCTTCTATCGTCATATTGGTGATCCGGCCAAGCCAGAAGATCGCAAGCGTATTGTGGCCCAATCACCTTTGACCCATGTGGACAAGATCAAAGTGCCGCTTTTGATCGGCCAAGGGGCGAACGACCCGCGCGTCACCAAAATCGAGGCGGACCAGATCGCTGACGCCATGCAGGAAAAGAATCTGCCGGTGACTTATTTGAACTACACCGACGAAGGCCACGGTTTCCAGCGCCCCGAAAACCGCCTCAGCTTCTTTGCCACCATGGAAGGTTTTTTGGCCGAATGTCTTGGCGGTCGTGCCGAACCGATCGGCGATGCCTTTAAAGGATCTTCAGCCGAAATCCTTGCGGGCATGGATGGTGTGAAAGGGTTGGCGGACGCCAGCAAAGCCCTTGCCCCCGGTCAAAAGGCAGACTGATCTGAACAAAAAACCGGCGGGGCAAACCCGCCGGTTGAGTTTTGACGTTTGGTCGCCAGCTGTGGGGACGACGACCATTTGCCAAAGGGTAGCAAATCAGAACTGGGCGGTTTCGGTCGATTCCGCCATGGCCGTGGTGGAGCTTGTGCCGTCGCTAACAGCCATGGACACTGCATCAAAATAGCTTGTGCCCACTTCGCGCTGGTGCCGTGTGGCAGAGAAGCCGCGGCTTTCGGCCCCAAATTCGGCCTGTTGCAATTCTGAATAGGCGGCCATGCCCCGCTCCTTATAGCGGCTGGCGAGATCAAATGTGGTGTAGCTGAGATTGTGGAACCCGGCCAAGGTGATGAACTGATATTTATAGCCCATCGCGCCCAGTTCGGCCTGGAACTTCTCCATTTCAGCTTCGCCCATATGCTTCGCCCAGTTGAAGGAAGGTGAGCAATTATAAGCCAGCATCTGATCCGGATATTCTGCCTTGATGGCTTCTGCAAAGCGGCGGGCATCATCCAGATTTGGCGTTGAGGTTTCACACCAGATCAAATCCGCATATGGCGCATAGGCCAAGCCACGGGCAATCGCGGCATCAAATCCGCCTTTCAGACGATAAAAGCCTTCTTCGGTGCGCTCACCGGTGACGAATGGCGCGTCATATTCATCCACATCAGAGGTGATCAGCCGCGCCGCTTCCGCATCGGTGCGGGCCATAATCAATGTGGGTACGCCCATCACGTCAGACGCCAGGCGCGCCGCATTCAAAGTACGGATAAAGGTTTTTGTTGGCACCAGAACCTTGCCGCCCAAATGACCGCATTTCTTTTCGGACGCCAACTGATCTTCAAAGTGCACGGCAGCCGCACCCGCCTCGATCATCGCTTTCATCAGCTCGAAGGCGTTCAATTGTCCACCAAAGCCCGCTTCGGCATCGGCGATGATCGGGGCGAAGAAATCATAATCTGTGGTGCTCTCGCCCGACAATTTCTCCATGGTCTGGATCTGGTCGGCCCGTTGCAGCGCCTTATTGATGCGCTTAACGATGGCGGGCACGCTGTCAGCCGGGTAAAGCGACTGGTCGGGATACATATTTCCCGAATTGTTGGCATCTGCCGCAACTTGCCAGCCCGACAAATAGATGGCTTTCAGCCCGGCTTTGATCTGCTGCACCGCCTGATTACCGGTGAAGGTGCCAAGGGTGGGCACATAATCTTCTGTGTGCAACAGCTCCCACAATTTTTTGGCGCCATTTTCTGCCAATGAATGCTGGATCGGCAAGGAACCGGCCAGTTTGGCCACATCCGCTGGCGTATAGTTGCGTTTAATGTTTTTCCAACGGTCCGGGGCCCATTCGGGGGCTTTGAACTGGTTTTGTTGGTTGCGGTCGAGCATATCTCTTCTCCCTTTAGATACACACCTCCAAGCCGCCGGGGAGACCCCGGCGGGGGATGCCGCATGAGCGACGGCACCATTTGGAGGGAACATTGTTCAGTTAAGTGTTCGGCTTAGCCTTGATGTGGTGTTGTACGGCGGAAGGTGGCAGCGATCATTTGCGCGCCTTCAAACATGTCGGTGCTTGGATTGTCTCCATCCGCCAAGGCAAACCGATGTTTATCGACAGGACCCACAATCGCGTAACCCTCTGTATCGAGGCCGCGCGCCTTAAACTGACGCATGGCGTCAGCCACAGTGCGCGCAATGATTGTGATATACTGATCTTGCGTTTGCGTGTGGGGCATTTCGATTGTGTGTGTCATTTTGTTTCTCCATGTTCGGGCCAATCCCGAAGTGACAATGTAAAGATTTGACAAATCGCTTCGAAATGCAAGATAATTCGTGATATCAAGGTGTTAAGGTGTAAATCCTTGTAAAGTTAGGCGAGAATAATTGTAAAGTTCTGTAAAGTTCGGGAGGGCGGAATGGACAAGGCCGGACCACAAATAGGTGGCAAAATCAGGCGCTTACGGCGGCAAAAACACATGTCGCAGGCCGACCTTGCCGAGGCGCTGGGCATCTCTGCGAGCTATTTAAACCTTTTGGAACACAATCGCCGCAACATCACCGTGCCGCTTTTGTTTAAACTGGCGGGCCATTTCGGCATCGAGCCGGGCGAACTGGTGGAAAGCGACGAAGGCCAGTTAGTAGGCGATTTGATGGAGCTGTTTGGCGATGATCTTTTTGCCGATAGTGATCTCACCAACCATGAAATCCGTGATTTGGCCTTTTCCAACCCCAATGCGGCGCGGGCAATTTTGCGTCTGTTCGACAAATATCAGGAAACAAATCGCGGTGGCACCGCCCAACCCAGCGATCAGCCCGCCCCCACCTTCTATCATATGGCCACCGAGGCGATTTCCGACTTTATCCAGGAAAATGCCAACCATTTCCCGGCGCTGGAAGCGGCGGCGGAACGGGTGCGCCACGATATTGATCAGGCGGCCGACAATCTCGAATATGGTATGAAGGCCTATCTGGCCAATGTTTTTGGCATTGACTGCAAACTGGCCTCCCTGCCCCATGGCGTGGCACAACGGTTTGACGAAAACATCTCACGGCTGTTTATTTCCGACGTTCTGGCACCGGAGACCGCGCTATTTGCCGTGGCGCACCGGCTGGCGCTCCTTTCAGCAGAACATGAAATAAACCGCATCATTGACCAATCCACCCTGCCGGAAGAAGGCGACGCGCCGCTTTTGGCCCGCAATGTGTTGGCCTCCTATTTCAGCGCCGCTTTGGTGATGCCTTATGAGCCGTTTTTGCGCGCTTGCCGAGAATTTCGCTATGATGTGGAGCGGATTTCCCGCCGGTTCGGGGCCAGTTTTGAGCAGGTGTGCCATCGCATGACCACGATGCAGCGCCCGGGCGCGCAGGGTATTCCGATGCATTTGGTGCGCACCGATATTGCCGGCAATATCTCCAAGCGCTTCTCGCTTTCCGGCATCCATATTCCGCGTCATTCCGGCGCCTGCCCGCGCTGGAACATCTATTCCGCCTTCTTGCAGCCGGAAAAGGTCAATATTCAAATCTCGCAAATGCCGGACGGCGAGAGCTATTTCTGCATCGCCAAAAGCATCGCCAAGGGCGGCTATCGCCACAACGCCCCGCGCCGCCACTTGTCCATCGGCCTAGGCTGCCATATCTCCCACGCCAAAGAGATGATCTATGCCGACGGGATTGATCTGAAAGACCAAAGCCAGGTGGTGCCGATCGGGGTCGGCTGCCGCATTTGCCCGCGCCTTGAGTGCGGCCAACGCGCCCATCCGCCGGCGGACCACCGTTTCCATCTCGATAATTCGCAAAAGCTGGAAAATCTTTATGCGAAGATGAAATAGGGTGCATTTTCGCGCACGGTTGAGCGGTGCCTTCGGCAGCTAACCTCCGCGAGGTCGCGCGGGGTCCTCGCAATGCTCGTCCGTCTTTTTCCTTGCCGTTTTTTCCGTAACGTCTCCCTAACCACCGCCGTCACCCCGGACTTGATCCGGGGTCCAAGCGGGACAAACGAAGCGGCACAGCAGAGATGCTTGGTGCTACATCTCAACCGCTACATGGATTACCGGATCAAGTCCGGTAATGACGTGAGGGGATGTAGCAATGCCCTGCACTGCCGAAAAGTTTGGCAACCATGGCGGGGGTGCCGGGGACGGGAGCGCAGCGACCGGTGGCGGCAAGAAAAGGTGCCGGGGTAGCGAACGTAGTGAGCGACGGCGGCGCGTAATAATGCCGAGGACGTGAGCCAGATTGCGCGGCTTGAGCGCTGCAAAGGAACGACCTGTAGCGGCACGAAACCACCGAGGGTGCTGTGCCTCGCAGTAACTGACAGTAATCAAATCGCCAATAAACCTTGCCGTTTTTCCCGAACTGTGCGATGCCGTAACTCCGACGCCACCAGCCGCCGGAGCCCCAAATGAGCAATGCGACCCCCCAATTGATCACCGCCCTTGATGTGCCGACCCGTAAGGAAGCAGAGGCGTTGGTGGAGCGGATGGATGATCGTGGGGTGTTTTTTAAAATTGGCTATCAGCTGATTTATGGCGGCGACGGGCTGGGCCTTGCGCGGGAACTGAAACGGGCGGGCAAAAAGATCTTTATGGATGTCAAGCTGCTCGATATTCCCAACACGGTGGAAAAGGGCGTGGCGGGCCTCGCCGAGTTGGGCGCGGACTTTGTGACCATCCATGCGGAACCCCATTGCATGGCCGCGGCGAAACGCGCGGTGGAAGGCACCGACACCAAGCTGCTTGGGGTGACGGTGATGACCTCGCTGGATGATGAAGATCTGAACGCGTCTGGCTATGCCTATGGTGTGAGCGATTTGGTGGCGCGGCGGGCGAAACAAGCGACAGAGATCGGCATTGACGGGGTGATTTGCTCCGCCCAGGAAATTGAAATGGTGCGCGACCTGTCGGGTGGCAAGCTGATGGCGGTAACGCCAGGCATTCGCCCCAAAGGCAGCGCGGCGGACGATCAGAAGCGGATTTTCACCCCCTATCAGGCCATTGAAGCGGGTGCAGCGCATCTTGTGGTGGGGCGGCCGGTTTATAAGGCGGATGACCCCTACGCTGCGGCCGGCGCGGTGAATGATGAAATCCATGCCGCCAACGATGCGGTGACCCGTATTCGCCCGGCAGACCCGGAGGATGCGGCTGTTCTGTCCGACATCGACAATGACGCCTCCAAACGCTTTGCCAATATGGGCGGGGCCTTCGCCGGTGCGCGTTTAACCGGGCTGACCGCAGCCCAATATGCAGAAAAGTTTCGCCAAAATGAGTTGCTGTGGCTGATTGAGCATCGTGAACAGCCCGTGGGTTTTGTGCGCGCCAAGCCGGTGGATGATCTGCTTTATATCGCCGAAATCGGCGTGGCCCGCGCCCATCAGGGCAAAGGGTTGGGTCGCCGCCTGCTGGCCCATATGCGCGACTATGCGCGGGAAAATGAATTTAAGGGATTGGCGGGCCTGACCTGGAAACATGTGCCCTTCAACGGCCCTTATTATCTCCGTAACGGCTTTCAAGAATGGGCTTGGGACCAAGCGGGGCCAGAATTGCGCGCGCTCGCGACCAGTTCGAACGAGCAACAACTGAACACCATTGGCGAGCGGATGATTTTTGGCGAACGGTTTTAGGTCACTTCCCCTTTCCACCACCCCATTTTCTGGCTATCAAAGGGTCAGCAATGGAGAGTTTCTCAATGAGCAACCTTAAAGTTTTGATTCTCGGTGCGGGTGGCCGCATGGGCGGTGCCAATATTCGCGCCATTCACGCCACCAAAGGCGCCGTGTTGAGCGCCGCCGTGGAGCGCGCAGGCAGCCCGCATCTGGGCAAGGATGCCGCGCAATTGGCTGGATTGGAGCCGCTGGGCGTGTTGATCAGCGACGATCTCGATAAAGCGCTGGCTGAAAGCGATGCGATTATCGACTTTACCACCCCGCAAGTATCAATTGATGTGGCCAAGCGCGCCAAAGGCAAAGTGCATGTGGTGGGCACCACCGGCTGGACGGCCGAACAGAATGCTGAAATCGAAGCGCAGGCGGACCATCTCACCTTGGTGAAATCGGGCAATATGTCTTTGGGCGTGAATCTGCTGGCGGCACTGGTGGAAAAGGCGGCGCGGGCCTTGCCAAAAAGCTTTGATATTGAAGTTTTGGAAATGCATCACCGGATGAAGGTTGACGCCCCTTCAGGCACCGCGCTGCTGTTGGGCGAGGCGGCGGCCAAGGGCCGCGATGTTGATTTGGCCGAACAGGCCGTCCGCTCACGCGATGGCATCACCGGGGAACGCGAAGAAGGCACCATTGGTTTTGCCACGCTGCGCGGCGGCACGGTGACCGGTGAGCATGATGTGATTTTTGCCGGCGAAAAAGAGCGGATCAAATTGGGGCATATTGCCGAAGACCGTTCAGTTTTTGCGCAAGGCGCTATTCACGCTGCCCTTTGGGCGAAGGACAAGCCTGCCGGGCTTTATTCAATGATAGATGTTTTGGGATTAGAGGAATAAATCATGGATCGTAGATTGATTTTGGTGCGTCACGGCCAAAGCGAATGGAATTTGAAAAACCTGTTCACCGGCTGGAAGAATCCGGGCCTCACCGACAAAGGCATTGAAGAAGCCAAGGAAGCAGGCCAGCTGCTGAAATCGCGCGGTTATGAGATCGAACTTTGTTACACATCGGCCCTGAAACGCGCCCAGCATACGCTTGATTTGATGCTCGAAGAGATGGGCATCACCAATATGACCATTATCCGCCATCAGGATTTGAATGAGCGTGATTATGGCGATTTGGCCGGGCTGAACAAAGATGATGCGCGGGAAAAATGGGGCGACGAGCAGGTGCATATTTGGCGTCGGTCCTATGACACACCGCCTCCGGGTGGTGAAAGCCTCAAAGACACGGCGGACCGCGTGTTGCCTTATTATAAACGCGAGATTGAGCCACGCGTTTTGGATGGTGGCACCATCTTGGTGGCCGCGCACGGCAACTCGCTGCGGGCTTTGGTGATGGCGCTTGAGGGCCTGTCTCCGGAAGAAATTTTGAAACGCGAAATCGCCACCGGCAAGCCGATCATTTATGATCTGAATGAAAGTGGCAAAGTGCTGAAGGTTGAAAATATTTAGGGGAAACACCCCACCCTTGCTCCCTCCCCATCAAGGGGAGGGAAATAAAGCTCTGGGCCGATGGCGGCTCGACATTTGTCCTCGGCACCCCCGGCATTTTAACGCGCCGCCGTCGCTCACTGCGTTCGCTACCCCGGCACCCCCGCCAATGGGTGCCCCGCTCTTATGCTGTGCACGGCGCAACAACACACTCGGCTCTTTTTTGCGCTGCCGTCGCTCAATTCGTTCGCTACCCTGGCACCCCCGCCGAATGGTGCTACATACCAGTGTTTTTCACGTCCTGTCATCCCCTCAAGCATCACCCCAAAACTTGATCTTGGGGTCCATTTCACACCGGCCAGCACGCTGGGTGGTATTGATGTGAAACAGTTGCCCAACAAACACTTATGTGCCGCTCCGCTGCCCTCAAATGGATTGCAAGATCAAGTCTTGCAATGACGGGAGTGCTTGTTGGGACGCTTTCGCTAACCTCTCACTTCGCTAGAGGGCCAGATTAAGCCCGGGGCGAGGGCAAGACGCTGCGGCTCAACCTTACACGGAATAAACTCCCCCTGAGATCAACCAGCGCGCCCCTGCAACTGCCCGGCTTCCCAGCCCAGCATGGCTTTTTTGCGGGTCAGGCCCCAGTGATAGCCGGTAAGGGCAGCGTTTTTGCCGATCACGCGGTGGCAGGGGACCACAAAGGAAATGGGGTTGCGGCCCACGGCGGCGCCGACGGCGCGGGCAGCTTTGGGCGAGCCGACCTCCTTGGCGATCGCGCCATATGAATTGGCTTCACCCGGCTTGATTTTCAAAAGGGATTGCCACACACGCACTTCAAAGTCTGTGCCGATCATCGCCACGCGAATCGGCTGATCTTGCTGCCATTGATGGGGCAAAAACACACGATCAGCCCAATGTGCGGTTTCAGTGTCGTTTTGAATATAGGTGGCTTTGGGCCAGCGTGATTGCATATCTTCCAGCGCAGACTGCTCCTGGCCAGCATCGGCAAAGGCGAGGCCCGCCAAGCCATAATCGGTGACCATCAGCAGTGCGTGGCCAAAGGGCGACGGATGAAAGCCATAGCGAATCTCCAACCCTTCGCCCTTTGCTTTGTATAAGCCCGGCGGCATCGCTTCATGGGTCACAAACAGATCATAAAGTCGCGCGGGCGATGACAGGCCCAGTTCCAGCGATGCGTCAAAGATGGGCACATCGGCCTTGAGCATTTTGCGGGCACGGTCAAGCGTGATGCAATGGGAAAATGCTTTCGGTGTTAGGCCCGCCCAGCGACGAAAAATGTCGGTGAGTTGGCGTTGGGTCAGGCCCAGATCGGCAGCAATGCGGTCAATCTGGTGCTCATCAGCCGGGGTTTCGTGCAGCTGTTCGACCACCTGCCGGACAATTTCATAATCAGAAGCGCAAATTTCGAGCTGGTGCATCGTCTGGTCCATTTTCAAGCTCCCGCATTTGAACGTGGACCGCAGGATAGTGCAAGGCGGAATAGGGGATCGACCCGATTTTGACATCTTTGTTGCCGCCGTCGCTCACTACGTTCGCTACCCCGGCATCCCCCGTCATTATCATGCGCCGCCGTCGCTCATTGCGTTCGCTACCCCGGCATCCCCGCCGATTGGTGCCTCTCCTTGATGCTATGCAAGGCGTAACAACACCCTCTCACGTCATTACCGGACTTGATCCGGTAATCCATGTAGCGGTGCTGGTTGGGCGAAAACACTCATGTTGTGCACGTTCACCAATGCTGATTGGACCCCGGATCAAGTCCGGGGTGACGGGGTGGGGAACCGCCTACGACGAGACTTTCAGGTAAAAAGAGTGGACGAGCGTAGCGAGGACCCCGGCCAACTTTTTGGCCGCGCCGTCGCAGGCCGATGCGCAGCATCGAATGGCCGTGAGACAGCACGCCCCCAAAACCCTCTACCGTTTCGCCCGCGACAGCTCTTGCCCAAAGGTGCGGGCGAAGCTGGTTTTGTCGGCGGGGTTGAGGAATTCGCCCAAGGCGATGCGTTGCTGCCGGGCGATCAGGTGCAGGCTGTCGACTTCATCTTCAGCGTTCAGTTTTGTGACGAGGCGGGTCCAGAAGGGGTTGAGCTCGATCTCCTTGATCCGACCTTTGATATCCACCTTGCGGATGCGGATGGCGTCGTGCCAGAGGCCCACTTCCTCATATTGTTTTTCGCCGCGTTTGGAGCGGGTGAGCGCCCAATAAAGCAGCAAAATATCTAGGCCTAAAAAACCGACAATCGGCCAAGCACCCATCAAAAAAAAGATGAGGCCGGGGATCAGCGCCAGCGTGCCTGCAATGATGATCACCACCAGAATGCCGCGCTCGCTCAACGAACGATGGGGCCGCAGGGTGGCGCGGAACAGGGGTGGGTCTAGCTGGTCATCAAATTGGTGATCGACAGACATTTGCGCTTTTCATTCCTTTTTGATCATGGCCTATTGGTCCTAACGGATAAGGTGACAAAATGGCTCAACGGACACGACTGACAAAGCAAACGATAAATGACATGTTCGCCAAATTTGAGGCGAACAATCCGCATCCTGAAGGGGAATTGGATTATGTCAATATCTTCACCCTGCTGGTGGCGGTGGTGCTTTCGGCGCAGGCCACGGATGCGGGGGTGAACAAGGCGACCAAGGCCCTGTTTAAGGTCGCCGACACGCCGGAGAAAATGTATGCCTTGGGCGAAGATAAAATCCGCGACTATATTAAAACCATCGGGCTTTATCGCAACAAGGCGAAAAATGTCTATGCGCTTTGTAAGGCCTTGATTGAGCGCCATAATAGTGAAGTGCCGGAAGACCGCGAGGCGCTTGAGGCGCTGCCGGGTGTGGGGCGCAAAACGGCGAATGTGGTGCTCAATATCGGATTTGGTCATCCGACCATTGCCGTGGATACGCATTTGTTCCGCATCGCCAACCGTACGGGGTTGGCCCCCGGCAAAACGCCGCTCGCGGTTGAAAAACTGTTGCTAAAAACAATTCCAAAAGACTATTTGCTGCACGCCCATCACTGGCTGATTTTGCATGGCCGCTATATTTGCAAGGCGCGTAAGCCGGAGTGCTATCACTGCATTATTGTGGAGGAGTGCAAGTTTAAGGACAAGGTGATGGAGGCGGGGAAGAAGTAGTTCTTCGCGCCGACATTATTTGCTGCGCTCACTATCCCGAGTCTTTTTTGCCGCCACCGGTCGCTACGCTTCCGTCCCCGGCACCCCCGCCGATGGGTGCCCCACACTGGTTCTGTTCTAGATCAATGCATATCCTCGCATACTGCCGTCACCCCAAGACTTGATCTTGGGGTCCATTTCACACTAGCGAATGCGCTGGGTCGTTTAGATTTGGTGAAAGTGGTGTTGTTTCCACAACTATAAGGTGCCTGACCGCTACCCTCAAATGGATTGCAAGATCAAGTCTTGCAATGACGGTGGTGGGTGGTGAGTCCCAGTGCACAAAACTAAATCGGGGTACTCCCGGGCAATTTTTTTCGCGCCGCCACCGGACACCGCGCTCTAATTTTCTGTCCTCACGACATACGGGCTGGCCCGGCACCCCCGGAGAGTCTTTTCTTGCCGCCACCGGTCGCTACGCTCCCGTCCCCGGCACCCCCGCCGATTGGCGACCAGATTTAGTTTTGTGCACGACCTGTCACCCACCCACCGCCGTCACCCCGGACTTGATCCGGGGGCCAGGCAGCGTGAGCGCAGTTACAGGGCATGAGCGTTGCTCTGCCACATCTCAGCCGCTACATGGATTACCGGATCAAGTCCGGTAATGACGTGAGAGGGTGTCGTTGCGCCTTGCACAGCATCAGAACGGGGCACCAATCGGCGGGGGTGCCGGGGTAGCGAACGAAGCGAGCGACGGCGGCAAGAAAAAAGTCTCTACAATTTCCGCAGCTGCACCTTGTTGATGGCGTGGTCGGCACCTTTGGTGAGGACGAGATCGGCGCGGCCGCGGGTGGGGAGGATGTTTTCTTGCAAATTGGGCAAGTTGATCTGCTCCCAGATGGAAACGGCCAGTTTTTTGGCTTCTTCAATGCTCAATTTAGAGAATTGGTGGAAGAAGCTTTGCGGGTCCATAAAGGCGGTTTCGCGCAGTTGCAGAAAGCGCTCCATATACCATTGGCGCAGGTCGCGCTCGGCGGCGTCGATATAGATAGAAAAGTCGATAAAATCTGAGGCGAACAAGATGGGGCGGCCATCGCTGGGCAATTCGCCGGGCTGCAAAATATTGAGGCCCTCGACAATCAGGATATTGGGGCGATCAACGACAATTTCTTCCCCCTTCACCACATCATAGACAAGGTGGGAATAGGTGGGGGCTTTCACATTGGGTTTGCCCGCTTTGATCGCGGCCAGGAATTTCAAAAAAGCGGGGCGGTCATAGCTTTCGGGAAAGCCCTTTTTCTCCATCAGGCCGCGCTTTTCCAGCTCGGCATTGGGCAGCAGAAAACCGTCGGTGGTGACCAGATCAACCTTGGGGGATGAGGGCCAGCGCTGCATCAAGGCATGCAGTATGCGGGCGGTGGTGGATTTGCCCACCGACACAGAGCCTGCCACGCCGATGATAAAGGGGGTCTTGTCGCCATTTTGCTGCAAAAACTTGCCGGCCGCGCTGTGCAGGCCCTGCACCGCCTCGACATAATAGGCCAGCAACCGGCTCATGGGCAGATAGACCTGTTGCGCCTCCTCGAGGGAAATGGGGTCATTGAGCGCGCGCAGGCGCTGCAAATCATCCATATCCAGCGTCATGGGTTCGCCATGGCGCAGGGCGGCCCACTGCTCGGTGGTAAACTCGTAATAGGGGGACAGATCAGGCCCCAAAGACAACGGATTCATAATTTCCCCTATTGGCCGCGGCTGGCCTTTTCCTCCAACCCGGATTGGCCGGTGCGCTCGGCCAGAACCGATTCAACCTCTTCAAGGCTGATATTGTGGGCTTTGAGCACCACAAGTAAATGATACAAAAGGTCAGCACTCTCGGCCTTTAATTCGTCGCGGTCACCTTGAATAGCGGCGATGACGGTTTCCACCGCTTCTTCTCCCATTTTTTTGGCCGCGCGTTCGCCGCCATTGGCCAGAAGCTGGGCGGTGTAGGATTTTTCCGCTGAGGCGTTTGCTTTTTCGGCAATGATGCGTTCCAGCGCTTTCAGGTCAAAGCTCATTTACGCCTCCTCATCCAACCGCACGGGCACGCCCTGCTGGGCCATATAACGTTTAGCCTCGCCAATAGAATAGGTGCCAAAGTGGAAAATTGAGGCCGCCAGCACGGCGCTGGCATGGCCCTTTTTCACCCCATCCACCAAATGATCAAGATTGCCGACGCCGCCGGAGGCGACGACAGGCACGGTCACCGCGTCCGCAATGGTGCGGGTCAATTCCAGGTCAAAGCCGATTTTGGTGCCATCGCGGTCCATGGAGGTGACCAACAACTCCCCTGCCCCGCGTTTGACCATATCGGTGGCAAATTCCACCGCGTCAATGCCCGTGGCGTTGCGACCGCCATGGGTAAAAATCTCCCAGCGTGGGGTTTCACCCTCTTTGTGCGCGGCTTTCGCGTCCACCGAGACGACGATGCACTGGTCGCCAAATTTGTCGGCGGCGCGGTTGATAAAATCCGGGTCGCGCACCGCGGCGGAATTGATTGACACCTTGTCAGCACCGGAGAGAAGCAGCTTGCGAATATCTTCGACCGTGCGGATGCCCCCACCCACGGTGACCGGCATAAAGCAATGTTCTGCGGTGCGCGCCACCACATCAAAGATGGTTTCGCGCTCCTCATGGCTGGCGGTGATGTCCAAAAAGCACAATTCGTCAGCGCCAGCGGCGTCATAGGCGATGGCGGCTTCCACCGGGTCGCCGGCATCCACCAGATCAACAAAATTGACGCCTTTGACGACGCGACCGTCTTTGACATCCAGACAGGGAATCAAACGGGTTTTAAGCATTTCGCTTTGTGACCTTTCCTATTATACGCACCAGAACATGCGGGCAGAAGGCAATCAACCATATGAAAAACGCGGTGACAGCGAAGGGAACCGTGAAGTAGCTGAACCAAAACATCAAGCCCATCTCATAAAGGGTATCGCCCCGATCGGCGCCCCAAATGATGCACGGATTGACGTAACCTTCATGTAGTGTGCAGCCATGGGCCTCGGCGATCATCCCGGCGCTCAAGGTCAACAAGACCGGTCCCAGCCCCACCAAGATGATGATGCCCAGCACAAGGGCATATTTGAGCAGCAGGGAACGGGTGGTTGAGCGCCGCATTTCTGTCAGACCTTGTTGAGCTTTTCGAGCGCCGCAGGCACATCGATGCGGCCATCATAGAGCGCGCGACCGGAAATGGCGCCTTCCAGCGCCTGCATTTCGGGCTTGGTCATCATTTCAATATCGTCCATAGAGGCCAGGCCGCCCGAGGCGATCACCGGGATTTTTGTGGCGTTGGCCAGCTCCAAGGTGGCGTCCCAATTGATGCCGGTGAGAATGCCATCGCGGTCAATATCGGTGAAAATGATGGCGGCAACGCCCGCGCCTTCAAATTTTTGGGCCAGTTCGATCACGTCCAGCTCCGACGTTTCGGCCCAGCCTTCCACCGCGACTTTGCCGCCGCGGGCATCAATACCGACAGCAATCTGGCCGGGATAAAGCTCGCAGGCCTTATAGACCAGATCAGGGTCACGCACAGCGATGGTGCCGAGAATGACGCGGGTCAGGCCGCGATCGAGCCAGGCTTTGATGTGATCCAAGGTGCGGATGCCGCCGCCCAATTGTACCGGCATATCCACGTCGCGGATGATTTTTTCCACCGGATCGCCATTAACGCTTTCGCCGGCAAAGGCGCCATTGAGATCGACCATATGCAGATATTTAAAGCCCTGGGCAGCAAATTGCTGGGCTTGGTCCACCGGGTCATCATTAAAGATGGTGGCTTTATCCATATCGCCTTTTTGCAGGCGCACACATTTGCCGTCTTTCAAATCAATGGCGGGAAAAAGTATCATCAATTCGTCTTTCTAGATTTTCCAATTGAGGAAATTTTCGATCATGGTCAGGCCCGCCGCTTGCGATTTTTCCGGGTGGAACTGGCTGGCGACAATATTATCGCGGCCAATCGCGGCCACATGCGGGCCATCATAATTAAAGGTGGCGATCACATGGTCCGGATTGTCGGCCAGATAGTGATAGGAATGGACAAAATAGGCGTGCGGATGCCCCGCCATATGGTCAAATACCGGGTGGGACCGCAACAGATCCAGATTGTTCCAGCCCATATGCGGCACCTTCAGCGTCGGGTCATTGGGGGTGAGAATTTCCACCGTGCCGGGAATCCAGCCCAACCCCTCTGTGACCTGCTTTTCCAGGCCCTTGCTGGCCAAGAGCTGCATGCCGACGCAAATGCCCAAAAAGGGTTTCATCTTTTTGTTGGCGTGATCTTCCAGCGCGTCGACCATGCCGTCCAACCCGAACAGCGCGTTACGGCAATCGGCAAAGGCGCCGACGCCGGGCAAAATCACCCGGTCCGCGCTTTTCACGTCCTCAACCTTGTCGGAGACGCGCACATCATAGCTGCCCTTGGCGGTTGTGGCGGCGCGTTCCACCGCCTTATGGGCCGACTTCAAATTGCCCGCGCCATAATCGACAATCACAATTTTTTCGCTCATAGGCCGGGTGTTCCTGCATTTGGCGTTGGCGCAAAGGGTGAGGCCGGGGCCGCGGTATGCGGCGGGGTGGGCTCGCTGTGCTTTTGCGCAAAAATGCGGGTGGCAAAATAGCGATAGGCCGCATCATCTTTGGAACTGGAGGGCACCATGGCCTTGAGCACATAGCCTTTGCGCTCCAGAAAGCGCCCACGAATGGACCCGGCTTCCAAGCCGATCAAGATCGCCACCATAATGCCGATCCACCAGGACGCGTCCTCGCCCACAAAGAAGGTCACAAAGCCCAGAATAAAGGCCACGCCCACATAGGCGAGCAATTCGAGCCACATCAAATGAACAATGCACCAGATGGGGGTTAGGATGGCGGCGAACCAGGAGAATTTATCCGGCACCACCACCAATTCATCCTCATCGCCTTCAACCGCTTTTTCGTAAATTGAATATAGCCGCATGGGACAATCCTAGAGTGCACCCTTGGTTGAAGGGATACGCCCTTCAAGCTTGGGATCAATTTCAACCGCCTCGCGCAAAGCGCGGGCCAGGGCTTTAAAGCAGCTTTCGGCGATATGGTGATTGTTGCTGCCATATTCATTGCGCACATGCAGGGTGATCCCGGCATTCATCGCGAAGGCCTGGAACCATTCCTGAAACAGTTCCGTGTCCATATCGCCCACTTTGTCCCGGGAAAATTCAACCTGCCACACCAAGAAGGGGCGGCCGGAAATATCCAACGCCACGCGAGACAGGGCCTCATCCATCGGCAAATCGCAAGAAGCATAGCGGCGGATGCCCTTTTTGTCGCCCAGCGCGTCTTTCACCGCCTGACCGAGCGCAATGCCCACATCTTCTGCCGTGTGGTGCATATCAATGTGCAGATCGCCTTTGGCTTTGATGGTGATATCCATCAGGCCATGGCGGGCAATCTGATCCAGCATATGATCCAAAAAGCCGATGCCGGTTTCAATTTTGGCGGTGCCCTCACCGTCCAAATTCACGTCAACCTGAATATCGGTTTCGTTGGTTTTGCGAGAAATTTTTGCACTGCGCATAAAAATGCCCCTCAGATGATCTGCTTTGACATCACCAAGATACCCGCCAAACCGGGCAAAGATGCCAATTTTCCCCTTCCTCTTATCAGGTTGAATCGAAATGGGAAAGATCGACAAAGCGCCAATTGGGCCCGGTGATGCGTCAAAAGGTTGCCGCACAATGATTGTAATCGTGATCGAAACTCTTAAATATGAGGTCGCAATAACGGAGACGATTATATGCCAGAAAATCAACAAGGTTCTGCCGGTTGGCGGGGAACCACTATTCTGACCGTGCGCAAAGGCAACAAGGTTGTTGTTGCTGGTGACGGTCAAGTCTCACTGGGCCCAACGGTGATCAAGCATGGTGCGCGTAAGGTACGGCGCCTGGCCGGGGGCAGAGTGATCACAGGATTTGCCGGGGCGACCGCAGATGCCTTTACCCTGTTTGAGCGCTTGGAAGCCAAGCTGGAGCAATATCCGGATCAATTGATGCGCGCCTGCGTGGATCTGGCTAAGGATTGGCGGACCGACCGCTATTTGCGCCGCTTGGAAGCCATGATGATTGTGGCCGACAAGAAGGACAGTCTGGTGTTGACCGGCACCGGCGACGTGCTTTCCCCCGATAGCGGGGTGATGGGCATTGGCTCGGGCGGCAACTACGCATTGGCAGCGGCAAGTGCGCTGATGGACACGGATTATGACGCGGAAGAGATTGCCCGTCGGTCCATGAAAATTGCGGCCGAGATCTGTGTCTATACCAATGAGAGCCTGACGGTCGAAACCATAGATCTGGATGATTAATGGCCGAGATTCGCCGCCTTACCCCGAAAGATGCAGAGATTTTTCGTGAGATCCGCATTGAAGGCTTTCGCAACCACCCCGCCGCCTTTGGATCCGGGCTTCAGGATGTGGAAGACCAGCCTTTGAGCTATTTTGAAAGCTGGCTCGACAATCTGAATGCATATGGCGCGTTTGACGATGGGGCACTGGTGGCGGTGGCCGCCTATGCCCTTGGCAAAGGTGCCAATGTGCGCCACACGGCCAATCTGATTGCCGTCTATGCCCGCCCGCAAGCGCGGGGCAAAGGCATTATGGCGCAAATGATTGAAGCCATGTGCGATGACGCCCGGCAGGCGGGGATTGAACAAGTGACCCTTTGCGTGACGGTGGACAATCAGGCGGCGCAAAAGACCTATCGCAAACTCGGGTTTGAGCGGTTTGGCACCGCGCCCAAGGCCATTTTGTATGATGGCCACTATTATGATGAAGATTTGATGGTGCGCTTTTTATAAGGCACCGGAAGGAAAAATGATGAGTGAATTGAGTTTTTCTCCGCGCGAGATCGTTTCTGAACTGGACCGCTATATTGTGGGCCAAAAAGATGCTAAACGCGCCGTGGCCGTGGCCCTGCGCAATCGTTGGCGGCGGCAACAGCTGGACGCGGAAATGCGCCAGGAAGTGAACCCGAAAAACATTTTGATGATCGGGCCAACCGGCGTGGGCAAAACCGAAATTTCCCGCCGCTTGGCGCGGTTGGCGCAAGCGCCTTTTGTGAAAGTGGAAGCCACCAAATTCACCGAAGTGGGCTATGTGGGCCGCGATGTGGAACAGATTGTGCGCGATCTGGTGGAAGCCGGGATCGGACTTTTGAAAGACAAAAAACGTCGCGAAGTGCAGGCGAAAGCGCATTTGCAGGCCGAAGAGCGGGTGCTCGACGCGCTGGTGGGCAAGTCTGCCAGCCCCTCCACCCGTGACAGCTATCGCCAAAAGCTGCGCAACAACGAGTTGGACGATAAAGAAATCGAAATTGAAGTGTCGGCGGCTCAAGGCTCCAACATGTTTGATATTCCCGGCATGCCCGGGGCGCAAATGGGCATGATCGATCTGAGTGACATGCTGGGCAAAGCTTTTAACCAAAAAGGCGTGAAGCGCACCGTTAAAGTGGTCGACAGCTACGAGTTGCTAATCAATGAAGAAGCCGACAAGCTGTTGGATCAGGATAAGATTGTGGCCGAAGCCATTGAACTTGTAGAAAATCACGGCATCGTTTTTCTCGATGAGATCGACAAAATTTGCGTCAAAGATGGGCGCTCTGGCGGCGAGGTAAGCCGCGAGGGCGTGCAGCGCGATTTGCTGCCACTGATTGAAGGCACCACTGTGTCCACCAAACATGGCCCGGTGAAAACCGACCATATTCTGTTTATCGCTTCCGGCGCTTTCCATGTAGCAAAGCCGTCTGACTTGCTGCCGGAATTGCAGGGTCGCTTGCCGATTCGGGTGGAACTGCGCGCCCTCACCCATGAGGATTTTGTGCGGATTTTGAATGATACCGATGCCAGCTTGATCAAGCAATATGTCGCGCTGATGGGCACAGAAGGGGTGACGCTTGATTTCAAGCCGGATGCCATTGACGCCATCGCTGAACTGGCCGTCGCGATCAACTCATCAGTCGAAAATATCGGGGCACGGCGGTTGCAAACCGTGATGGAAAAATTGCTGGAAGATGTCTCCTTCGACGCCCCGGACAAAAGCGGCGAAACCATTGAAATTGATGGCGCTTATGTCCGCAAAGCCGTGGGCGAATTGGCTGAAGACACCGATCTCAGCCGCTTTATCCTCTAAGTTGGGCGGGGCGAAAGCCCCGCTTTTTTTTTCAAGATGTTTGTTCGGCCTGTTGCCGCACTTCAGTAAAGCTGAGATGGGCGATTTGAGGCACACCATCTGCCAATCCAAAAACTGGCTTGAGCATATTGGCCGGATCGGCTATTTGCGCCGGCGAAATGGCTTTCGCGACCAATTGACCTTTTTCTTCAAACACGCCTTGAACGCCGCGCTTTGAGGTCTTGTTTTTATCGGTTTTGGGCTCTTTATAAATCGGTTCAATCTGTCCGTTACGCTCGATCGCACAGGCTTTCATGGCAAATTGGTAGCTGTCGCGGGACACGGCCTGCAACAGCCCCCCGCCCATGCCAAAAGCCACATTGTCGATGGCCCAGCCCTTTTCGATCATCGCATCGAGAATGTCTTTGAGACTATCGAGATAAATGCCGTCACCTTGAATGACGCGCACGTGCGGATCCAGCACCTTAAAACCCTTGGCGTTGGTGCTATAGCCGAATTTTTCACCCAGCACTTCTAGCGTTTGGCAGACAATCTCAACGGGGTTGCCGCTGTCGGGGCGCACGACCAACGTGCCATCGCGGGCCAAAACCTGCTCTTTCAGCTCATCGCCCCAGATATTTTCCAGCGCGTTGAACAGATCGTAACTGTCAGAGACGACCGCTACGAGGCCGTGCGGGAATTTCGCCAGCATATTGGCGTAAGCGTCTTTTTCCCCTGCGCGGCCCCAACTGATCATGGTGGAATGTTCTGCCGCCGGGATTGAGAAACCCGCCATAAAATGGGGATCATCCCCGCCGTAATATTGGCGGGCCATGGGCAATGCAGACACTGTATCTGTGCCTTGAAAATTCACCAAATGCGCCAAGCCGCCAATTTGCGCGGTTTCTTGTGACGACGCACCGCGGGCACCAAAGTCATGAAGCTTGAAGGGCAATTGGCCGTTGACATCGTCCGAGGTTTTCTCGAGCGCCGCCTTGATCTGTTGTTTGATCAGGAATGAGTTGGTGGCCACCGTGGTGGGATACCAAACGCCGCGCAAAATCGCAGTTTCCAGATAGGAGGTCAGCCAGGCACAATTTGGATCAGTGTTGTAAACCAGGGCCAGCGGCACACTGGTTTTGGTGACCGTGCCTTCCTTCAGCGCATGGATAGCGATGGGCATATAGCCCTTATGTTTTTCTAGAATATAGACCCAGCCTTTTCGATTGAAGGGCAATCCATGGGCAGTAAAGATTTGATCGGCTTCATCAATATCCTGCGCCGTAATGGGCGTGTTCAGATAGGATTTGATGAACATTTGCAGCCCGAAAAACAACACATCATGGTTTTTGGGGCCACGCGCCTCGATATAGGAATAAACCTTCGTCACGCCCTCGGGATATTGCAAAAAATGGGACGCTTTATAGCTATCGGTATTGAGGATGGGATTGGTGCGCATAGAACAATTCGCGTTAGGAGAAATTTGACCTCACCATAGCGATAAAAATTTCTTTCGCAATCGATGAGAGAGGCAAAGCGCTCGGAATGGCAGGGACTGCAACGCAAAAGCGCCCTGAGTGGGATCAGGGCGCTTCCTTGCCATTGTCAGCCAGAGGGAATTGGATGGGGGAGATATGAGCTCGACCGGTTAGGGCCAAGCCCACGCTGACAATCGCTAAACTCGACTTATTTTGGCACCAAAACCGCGTTCACCACGTGAATCACGCCGTTGGTCTGGGCGAGATCGGCCGCAGTGACTTGGCCTGCATTGCCATTCTCATCAATGATGAACACATTGCCATCGCGCACTTCAGCTTTCAGCATATCGCCGCTTACTGTTTCAAATTCATAAGCGCCGCCATTATCTTCAATGGCTTTCAACAGATCAGCTGCGCGCACATCGCCGGCCACAACGTGGGCGGTCAACACCTTGATCAGCATTTCTTTGTTTTCAGGCTCCAGCAAAGATTCCACGGTGCCTTCAGGCAAGGCAGCGAAAGCATCATTTGTTGGGGCAAATACGGTGAACGGCCCGTCGCCTTGCAAGGTTTCTACAAGACCCGCAGCTTGCACAGCGGCGACCAAAGTGGTGTGCGCTTCAGAAGCAATCGCTGTTTCAACAATGTTCATTTTTGCGCCGTGACCGTCTGCCAAAGCGGGGGCTGCAGCAAAGCCGAGAGAAGCGGCGACAAAAAGGGCAGATGACGTCTTAAGGATAGATTTTAGCATGATCGTTTTCTCCAAAATTTTCACTATCCGTTGGCCAACGGTCGAAGAGATAACGGTGTGGATTGAGGACTCGATCATTGATGGATGATAACGTTTTCGTGATCCATATTTTTCAACGCCTTAGTGCAACTGCATTCACTCGACATCAACAAAAAAGCGCCTCTGAAGTCATCAGAGACGCTTTGGATTGAACCGGTTCGGGGGCATGAACGGGTTCAAAAAGGGGGTCAAATCAAGAAAGTCGATTTGATTTTGGAGGATGATATATGTTTTGACCCCAATTTCGTTGGTGCTAAGCGGGTTTAAAATTCAGCGCGATACCATTGAGACAATGGCGTTTGCCGGTTGGCTTTGGCCCATCGTCAAAAATGTGACCCAAATGACCGCCACAGCGACTGCAATGTACTTCTGTACGGGTGGCAAACAGCGAGTTGTCCGGCTTGGTGCCGATGGCTGCCTCGTCAATCGGTGCCCAAAAGCTTGGCCAGCCAGTGCCGCTGTCATATTTGGTATCAGAGGGATAAACCGCCTGATCACAGCCAGCGCAGTGATAGATGCCTTCACGCTTTTCGTTCAGCAAATCTGAGGTATAGGCCCGTTCCGTTTGTTCTTCCCGCAACACCTTATATTCATTTTCGGTCAGAATGCTTTTCCATTCTTCCGGGGTGCGGGTGATTTCAAACTCGCCCTGGTCGTTTGCATTGGCCTGGTCATCGCCAACACGCCAGAAATAAGTACCGGTGCCCACACCGGCTACAGCAAATGCCCCCACGCTCAGCCCGATTTTTTTCAAAAACCCTCGACGATTATGGCTTTGATCTTGTTTGGTTTGGTTAGACATTTGCCCATCTCCTTTCGGGAGTTAAATTGTGGGTTGGCCCGTAGGCCAACCCCAAGCTCAAAAGGCGCTTATTTAGGCACCAATACTGAGTTTACAACGTGGATCACACCGTTTGACTGGTTCACGTCTGCAATTGTCACTTTCGCGGCATTGCCGTTTTCATCAATGATATAGACATTGCCGTCATTCAGCTGAGCGGTCAGTGCATCGCCGCTCACGGCTGTGAAGTTGTAAGTGCCGCCATTGTCCTCGATCATTTTGATCAGATCAGCGGCTTTGATGTCGCCTGCGACCACGTGTGCGGTCAGCACTTTAGTCAACATGTCTTTATTTTCAGGCTGCAACAATGTTTCCACTGTGCCAGCTGGCAGCGCTTCAAAGGCAGCGTTTGTTGGGGCAAACACTGTGAATGGACCTTCGCTTGCCAATGTCTCCACAAGACCAGCTGCTTTCACGGCAGCCACCAATGTGGTGTGGTCGGCTGAGTTAACAGCATTTTCGACAATGTTTTTATCTGCAAACATTGGTGCGCCACCCACCATTGGGTTGTCATCCATGGCGAAAGCTGCGCCAGCAGAAGCAAAACCAATTGATGCTGCTACAAATGCAGCGGCTGATGTTTTCATAATATTCTTAAGCATGATGTACCTCTCCGTTTTTTTGAACACCCTCATTGAAAGGGTTACTGCAGATACGGGAGGCGCTTCAGGATTGTTTCAGAATGTGCATTATTTTTTGGAAAAATTTGCGTTATCTTTTCAAATCAATGGGTTAGGTCATGATATTTCTTGCTAAATTTGTCATCACACATAAAAAATGCCGGGAAGGCCAAACCTTCCCGGCAGATATTTTCAATATATATGGCCACCTAAATGGTGCGCAGCTGTCCCGTGGCGATCACGGGGCCGGTGGGCAGTCCGGTGGGCGAGCCGCCTAGCGGCTCTACTGAGATTGCAAATGTTGCGCCCTCGCCCAATTGGTCGAGAATGGCTTGATCAATTTGCAGATCGGCACTGCCCTGCGCCTCCACCAGCGCCAATGAAATCGGATTGCCATCTTGCGGGACCAGCCATAATTCATGATCATGCTCGGCGCTGGCCTGCATATTGGTGAGCACCGTCATGTGTCCATTTTCGCGATCAAGCCGCGCCACCATGGCGGGCCCTGCGCCCTCGGCGGTCAAAGTTGCCACCAAATCCTGTGTCGCGGGCACGGTTTGTGGCGCAGTCAACGGATTGCCATAAATCAGCATGGCCAAGGCAATGGCGGCAACAGCGCTGGTGCCGAAGCTTAAGCCACGCCACAGATTGACACTTTGCCACCAGGCGGCAAAGCCTTCAGCTGGCGTTTGACTGTCGACCAGCCCGAGGCGATTTTCAATCTGGCTCCACACGGCCGGCGAAGGCATTTGCGGCTCCACATCATCCAACATGGGGGTCAGGCGCGACGTCCACGTGTCCACTTCATGCTGGAACGCAACGTTCTGATCATAGAGCATGCTGGCTTGATCGTGCTGATCTTTTTCAAGCACGCCCATAGCGAACTCAGCCGCCAACCATCGCTCTTTTTCGCTCAGTTCACTCTTGTTCACGCTATTCATTCCCCAGACATTCTTTTAGCGACAACAGCGAGCGCCTAATCCATGTTTTCACCGTATTGATCGGCACTTTTAGCTCATCCGCTGCTTGCTGATAAGACCAGCCGCCCAAATATGTGCGTCGCACGCATTGGGCATGGTCCTGTTTTAATTCCTCAAGACACAGATCGATCTGCTTGGCGACCTGGCCGGAGATTGTATGTTGCTCCGGCGTTGGATCTTTATCGGGCAAATCAAAGTGATCATCAATCTGCTCGGTCGGTTTGCCGCGCATGCGCACCCGGTCAATCGCCTGGTTGCGCACAATTGTTGAAAGCCACGCCACCGGCGTTGCCCGCCCCTGTGCGTAACGATCGGCTTTCTGCCAGATCTTCACAAAGGCATCCTGCAGCACATCTTCTGCTTCTTGCTTGTCCCTTAAGATACGAAAGCAAACGCCAAAAAGTTTCGGCGCCATGGAAGAATATAGTTCTGCAAATGCTTTTTTATCGCCAAGGGCTGTCCGCCCAATCAAATATTCAAGCGTTTTGGCGCTGATGTCGCGTCGCGCGTCGGTCATATGCTCACCTTTGGTCCAATGGACCATGAATTAAAAAAGAGACCTATTTTAGTTTACGCAGCGTTTCGCCATACGGATGAAATTATTTCTTGGCTCTGGCCCGGGCACCGCGCTGTTCCACCTCTTGAATAAGAAAATGCAAATCATCTGGTTCCAAAGATTTGATATTTTGTGTCAACTTATTGGTCAGTTCGGTGGCCTTGGGGTCAAGTCCTGCTGTATCAATTGTAATTTTTGGATCAGACAGTTCAGCAAGCCGTTGCAATTCCTCAGCTTCGTCCCAGATCACATTAAAATAGGCGATAATGCGTTGCAGCATATACCAGGTTGGTTTGCCACGATGGCCATGTTCGAGCGCCGACAAATAGGCGCTTGAGACGTTCAGATCTGTGGCCATCTGCTTCAGTGTGATTTTGCGTTCACGTCGCATCTGGCGCATTTTTGCACCGAGTGGGGTCATTTAGGGTTCCGTTTCAACCTAATATAGAGCGCGCCTTCGCCGCCGTGTGTTTGGCCGGCCCCCTCAATGCCGGCAATCATTCCCCGTAAATGTGGTTCCTCCAACCATTGGGGTACACGATAGCGCAACACGCCCTTTTGCTCAAATTGGGCAAAATCCGTGCGGCGCACGCCCTTGCCGGTGATCACCAGCAAATTGCGGTGGCCGCGGGCGAAAGCGCTGGCCACAAAATGGCTCAATGCCCCATGGGCTTCGTGCTGGCGCATGCCATGCAAATCAAGCGTGGCATCAATCGGCATGCGACCACGGGTGAGTTTGCGCTTGGTTCTGGGGTCAATGCGTTTATCGCTCACCCGGGCGCGCATGACCGAATTGATGTGTGGCTGCGCGGTCGCTTGCTGATGCGCTGTGTGTGGCACCAACGGCGCCCATTGGCGTTTGCCGGAAGGTGGTTTAGCTGTGCTGGCCTTTAAGCGCTGCTTATTATCGGCCACGCTGTTGTTCGGTCCAGAATGCCCCGCTTCCGGCGGGGTAATTTTGCGGACTGAGTGCCTCTTTTCCGGCTTAAGCGGCGAGACGGACCTTGTCACCTCGGTCCATAAATGCCAATCGCCCAGGTCGCGCGCCTGTTTCTTGCCTCGCCGCGCCATAGATTAGTCCAGCTGATCGGTGCGGACCAGCTTCCAATTCGGATCCCGTGATTTGATCGGACGGGCAAAGGTCCATTCGTCGGCAATGTCAACGATGGCATCCACGTCGCCCTCAATCACTTCGCCAGACTTGTCACGCACAGCGCTGACCACCTGGGCGCGATAATCGATGGTGATCAACGCATCTTTGTTTTCAAATTCCACATCAACAATCTCGACATTTTTAAAGCCGACAAAGGTGAATTGGTTGGTTTGGCCTTGAGCCTCCCGCTCATTGATGGCTTTTTCAAACTCATCATAAATGGACCGGTCAAGCAGCATTTTCAGGGTCTTTTTGTCCCCTTGGGCAAAGGCCACCACAATCATTTCATAAGCGGAGATGGCCCCATCCAGAAATTGTTTGGGGGAAAAATCACGGTCCAGATCTGCCAGTTCCTTCAAGCCTTTGGCCACATTCTCACGGCTTCCGGCAATGCGGTCAATTTCCGCTTCGATCTTTAAGCGCCGTTTTTGCGCGTCAAGCTGGGGCCTGCTGTTCTGGTCGCGCCTGCCCAAGTCAATCACATTGCCAGCATCCTGTTCCCGGGCGCTTTCAGATTGGGGGGCATTGTCCTGCTCATTTTTGTCGTCCCGCTGATAAGGCGGGCGCTCATGGCCGGTGCGGGTGCCCAAAACGGAGCGCAACCGAAAAAGCACAACCACAGCAATAATCAAGAAGATAAGGGTGGTTGGATCTAGAAAGTCTTGCATATTTGCCTCATTATGCGCGAATGCGCGCTCGCAATTTCATTATTTCTCCCTATATATATGCCAAGATACGCTAATGGCCAGCATTGAGACCAGTCATTCGCGAAAGAATTGTCATTTTGTCACATGAATGCGGAAAAGGAGTGACCTTGTCCCGGATCTTATTTGCCCTGTTTGTGGTGGTGCCCATTATTGAAATCGCTATTTTCGTGGCGCTTGGTGGCCTGATCGGCTTCTGGTGGACCATGGGCGGCATTGTGTTTACCGCGATTTTGGGCTCGATCCTGTTGCGACAACAGGGCATGTCGGTTTTGTTTTCGATTCAGAATAAGCTCAATGCGGGTGGGTTTCCGGCGCAAGAGATCGTGGACGGCGTGATGCTGGCCATCGCCGGGGCGCTGTTGCTGACGCCCGGCTTTTTTACAGATGCGGTAGGCTTTTCGCTGTTTGTGCCGCTGGTGCGCCAAAACTTATTTACGGAGTTGCGCAAGCGGGTGAAGGTGGTATCTGCCACATCCTATCAGTCTTATCATCAAGGCCCTGGGCCCGGCGGATTTCATCGTCAGGATGATGAAGATGTGATCGATCTGGAAGATGATCATTGGCGGGATGATAAGCGATAGCTGTTTGGTCGTTGGCTTCTTGTCGTGCCGGTTGAAAAGTGATAGCCACAGGGTCAACTAAATTAAACCAAAATGGGCAGGACTATGGCCGAAGAAGAAAAGAAAACACCCGCCGGGGATCAACCCGCACCGTCGCTCAATATTGTTGGGCAATATATTAAAGATCTGAGCTTTGAAAACCCAAATGCGCCAGCGTCGCTGAGCGCCGGTGAAGCACCGCAAATCGGTATTTCGATCAATGTGGGCGCCCAAAAGCAGCAGGACGAGCTTTATGCGGTGGAGCTGACCATTAATGCCAAGGCTGAACGCGACAACAAAGTGTTGTTCAGCGTTGAATTGGTTTATGGCGGGTTGTTCTCTATCAAGAATTTCCCAGAAAACCAGCTGCATCCTTTGGTGATGATCGAATGTCCGCGCCTGATCTTCCCATTTGCGCGGCAATTGCTGGCAACCGTGACCCAGACGGGTGGGTTCCCACCACTTCTGATGGAGCCGGTGGATTTTTCTTCGATCTATCGCCAAAATCTGGAAGCGGCTGCAAAGCAGCAGCAGCAAAATGGTCAGGGTGGCGACGCCAAGCCAAACTAGATTTTACGACCAATATTTGGCCCAGAGCGCCTCTTCATTCATTTGAAGCACATATTGTTTGTGGCGCTCTATTTGGTCTTGGGTCAAACGCGATGGTAAAGGGGTCGGGCGCTGGCGCGCGGCCTCTTTTTTAATGGCCATGCCTTCATTCTGGCTTTCGGTCTGGGCCGCCAGCGAAAGACCTACTTGCCGTCCCCCCAGCAATTCCAGATAGACTTCGGCGAGAATTTCACTGTCGAGCAGCGCGCCGTGCAGGGTGCGGCGGGTATTGTCGATGCCATAATGGCGGCACAGCGCATCCAGATTGACCCGGGCGCCGGGGTGTTTTTTGCGCGCCAACATCACCGTGTCGATGACATCATTTTCCAAGCGCGGCTTTTTCGCCCACTCCAGTTCGGCCTGCAAAAAACCCATATCAAAAGGCGCATTGTGGATCACCAGCACCGAATCAGTGATGAACTCGAGAAAATCGTCGGCCACATCTTTAAAAAGCGGCTTGTCGGCCAAAAACTCATTGCCCAGCCCGTGCACCTTAAAGGCTTCTTCAGGCATATCGCGTTCGGGATTGCAGTAAACGTGAAAATTTTGGCCGGTGGGAATGTGGTTGATCAGTTCGACACAGCCAATTTCCACCAGCCGGTCGCCCGTCGCCGGGTTCAGGCCGGTGGTTTCCGTATCCAAGACAATTTCACGCTTCACTGATTTGGCTCCCGCACCGCAAGTCTGCCCTGCATTTTAGTGGGCTTTGGCCGCCAAACAAGCCTTGATGATCTCATCCACAGCCGATTGCGTTGCCTCAAGGCTGGTGCCGGTGTCGATTTCAAAGTCGGCGCGGGCACGCTTTTCCATTTGCGGCATTTGCCGGGCGACAATGGCGTTGAATTTTTCTTCGCTCATGCCGTCGCGGGCCAAAGCACGTTGCTTTTGAATGTCCGGGTCGCAGAAGGTGACGGCGATGAAATCTGTGGGATAGGATCTGCCGGTTTCAAACAACAATGGAATTTCTAAAATCGCTAATTTTTCATTTTTTTCAGCGGCTTGAGCCAGGAATTGATGCATCTTATCTTGCACCATCGGGTGGATCAATGCTTCCAGTTTGGCCAGATTTTTCGGCTGGCCCACTACCTGTTTGGAGAGGGCAGTGCGGTCGATTTTGCCGTCAATGATGGCGTCGGGAAACAGTTCCCGCATGGCTTCCACCGCTTCGCCCGCATAAAGCTCGTGTACGGCTTTGTCGGCGTCATAAATCGGGATATCGCGCTTGGCGAACATCCTGGCGACCGTGGATTTGCCGGTGGCGATGGAGCCGGTGAGACCCAGAACCACTGGTTTTTGTTTGTTGTCAGCCATGTTCAATCTCCGCCAGCATCTTGTCCATAAGCTGTTGATCCACCTCCGGTTTTTGGCCAAACCAGCGTTCAAAACCCGGCACGGCCTGAAACACCAGCATGCCCATGCCAGTGGCGATTTTCAGCCCGTGCGCTTCGGCATCTTGCAGCAATGGCGTCATCAAGGGCGTATATACAATATCGGTGACAATGGCGCTTTTGGGCAGTTTATCCACATCCAAATTCTCAAACCGGCTACCTTGCATGCCAACGGCGCTGGTATTGACGACAAAATCTGCATTTGGCGCCAATTGATTAAATTGATCAAGGGTTTGCGGCGTAATCGTCCCGTCAAATTCTGCGGCCAATTGTTCAGCGCGTGCCAAGGTCCGGTTGAGCAGATAGATCTTTTTATAGCCCTTTTCCACAAGGGCATAAAGAATGGCGCGGGCGGCCCCGCCGGCGCCCAGAATGATCGCCACACCTCTATTTTGATCCCAACCTAGGATCTGATGGTCGAGATTGGCGACAAATCCATAACCGTCTGTATTGTCGCCCCAAATCTGATTGCCTTTCCGCCAGATTGTGTTCACTGCGCCAATATTTGTGGCGGTCGGCGTGAGTTGGTCGCACTGATCGAAGGCCAATTGCTTGTGGGGCAGGGTGACATTGCCACCCTGCCATTCTTCTGCACGGATGGCCGCGATCAAATCCTTGAAGCTGGCTTCATCCGTTTCCACAGCCTCATAACTGCCATCGATCTGGTATTTTTGCAGCCAGGCGCCATGTAGACGCGGGGATTTGGAATGTTTGATCGGATTGCCGGTGACAAATGCTTTTTTGGTCATAAATCTATTTCGACTAGATCGCCTTTACCTGTCTTAACGCCTTGAGCAGCGGCAGCAAGGGGAGGCCCAAAACGGTGAAATAATCGCCGTCCACTTGCTCGAACAATTGCACGCTGGCCCCTTCCAACTGATAGCCGCCAGCGCATTTCAGCAATTTTTCGCCCTCAATATCAATCACATGCTCCATTTCCTCATCGCTGAATTGGCGCATGGTCAATTTCACGGTCTGGCTGGTTTGCGCCAGAATTTCATTACTTTGGGCGATCACGGCCGCACTCACCAGACGATGGGTTTTGCCGCGCATCATCTTTAGCTGTTCGCGCAAATGCGCACCATCGCGCGGTTTATGCAAGACGGTCTGCCCCAGCATAATGGTCTGGTCGGCACCAATAACAAAGCAATCGGGATATTGCCGGGCCACGGCGAAGGCCTTAGCTGCCGCCAAATGCGCAGTGCGCGCCGCCTGACCAAGTTTGGAAAGCTGGTTATCCTGTTCAATCGCGCGTTCATCCACACGGGCGGGGATGGTCTCAAAATCTACCCCTGCATTGCGCAACAATTGTGCCCGAAAGGGACTTTCTGAAGCTAGAATGATATTATTTTTCATATGCTTATCCAGTTATCCCCGTTAGGCTGTGGGCAAAATGTCCCCAAGCCTATCCGCGCACCCTCAACGCTATTTTCTAGCACTTTTTTCACCGATGGCTCAAATTTCATGCACAGCTTTTGCCATGGTTAAAAAGTTCTTAAGGAAAATGTGGATTTCGGGCAAAAGACTCCTTATCCAAAACTGTACCTGATTTGTGCACAGCTTTTCCACCCGTTATCCAGTAATGGATTTTTAACCATTAATGCTTTGTTAACCGGGAAAAATTTACCTTTCATTAACATTTTGCAATTGGCCATATTTTTTTGATCAACATGGACGGGGCCAAGTGCCGCATGTGGATTAGGGTTGTGGGAAACAAAGAATTCCTGCAAAACACAGATAAGAAGAAAAAGAAGAAAGATATAAATATCTTATCTATTGGATTTATAGGGAAAAGGTGGACCGATTGACCAACCGCAAATTGCTTCAATGTGTATTAGGACAGAAATTTGATGTGCCCCCCATGTGGATCATGCGGCAGGCTGGTCGATATTTGCCAGAATATCGAGAAGTGCGTGCCTCCACCAAGGGTTTTCTCGATCTTTGCTATACGCCGGAAAAGGCAATTGAAGTGACCTTGCAGCCTCTGCGTCGCTTTGATCTGGATGCCGCCATTCTGTTTTCCGACATTTTGGTCATCCCAGATGCGCTTGGACAATCTGTACAATTCCAACCCGGTGAGGGGCCTTTGCTGGAGCCATTAGAGGGTATGGATGATGTGAAGGCGCTGTCGGTGGACAAGGTCTTGGATCATCTCAACCCGGTGTTGGAGACAGTGGCGGGTTTGCGTTCAACCATTGATGACGACAAGACCCTGATTGGGTTTTGTGGTGCGCCCTGGACCGTGGCGACCTATATGATCGGCGGCAAAGGCTCACCAGATCAGGCGGCGGCGCGGCTTTTTGCCCTGCAACAGCCAGAAGCTTTTGCAGAACTGATGGACGTGCTGGTGGAGGCGAGCGCCAAATATCTGATCGCTCAATTCAAGGCCGGGGCCGATGTGGTGCAGATTTTTGAGAGCTGGGCGCTGAATTTGGATGAAGTGGCGTTTGATACCTATGTGGTTGCGCCAACGGTCAAGCTGATCAACAAGATCCGCGCCGAAATCCCCAATGCACCGATTATTGGCTTCCCCCGCGGGGCGGCAGCGAATGTGCCGCGCTATATTCGTGAAACCGGCGTAAATAGTGTAGGGATCGATTATGCTATGCCGCTTGATTATGCAAAGCAGCATATTGCGCCACTGGCGACCGTACAGGGCAATTTGGACCCCCTCCGGCTGGTGGCGGGCGGCGATCAGATGAATCGCGCTGTAGATGCCATCCTAGAGGCTTTTTCTGACACGCCGCATATTTTCAATCTGGGCCATGGCATTGTGCCACAAACGCCGATTGAGCATGTGGAACAATTGGTGCGCCGGGTGAAGGGTTAAACAAATGCTTTGGGTCAAGTCTTTACACATTATTTCGATCATCGCCTGGATGGCAGGCATGCTCTATTTGCCTCGCTTGATGGTCTATCACGCCGATGTGGAAAAAGGCTCGGCCCAAAGCGAAACCTTTAAGATTATGGAACGTCGGCTTCTGAAGGCGATTATGACACCGGCCATGGTGGCCAGCTGGATTTTTGGCCTGTGGCTTGTGCTCGGTTATCAGGTCGCCAGCTTTACCGATGGCTGGTTTCTGGTGAAATTGATCGGGGTGCTGGCGCTTTCGGGCATGCATGGCTTTTTGTCCAAACAGGTGAAAGCATTTGCCCAAGATCAAAATGAAAGATCGGCGAAATTCTTTCGCATGATTAATGAAGTGCCCACTCTATTGATGATTATTATTGTCATTATGGTGGTGGTTAAGCCGTTTTAGTTAAATTGGTTGAGCCAATAGATTTCTTGAACCGTCATTGGAATTGAGTTATAAGCTCATCCACTTGATGCGAACGGGTTCGACGAATTCGGTTCCGCACACAATATCCCACCCCTAGTTTTATCTGCCCACACTTAGGATACGTCCTTCATGCAGAATATGAAGCTCCGCGAGCTTAAGGCTAAAACACCAGCCGAACTTTTAGCATTTGCCGAAGAAGTTGAAGTTGAAAATGCAAGCACCCTGCGCAAGCAGGAATTGATGTTTGCGATCCTCAAACAATTGGCCGAAAATGATGTCGATATTACCGGGGAAGGCGTTGTTGAAGTGCTGCCCGACGGGTTCGGCTTTTTGCGCAGTCCAGACGCTAACTATTTGCCCGGGCCTGACGATATTTATGTCAGCCCCTCGCAAATTCGGCGCTTTTCCTTGCGCACCGGCGATACGGTTGAGGGCCAAATTCGCTCTCCCAAAGATGGCGAACGTTATTTCGCGCTTCTGAAAGTCAATTCCATCAATTTTGAAGAGCCGGATCGGGCGCGGCACAAAGTCAATTTTGACAATTTGACGCCGCTTTATCCCGATGAACGCTTCAATATGGAACTGGCCGATCCGACCAGCAAGGATAAAAGCGCGCGTATTATTGATTTGGTCGCGCCCTTGGGCAAAGGCCAGCGGGGCTTGATTGTGGCGCCGCCGCGCACCGGTAAAACCGTGTTGCTGCAAAATATTGCTCAATCCATCGCCACCAACCACCCTGAATGTTATTTGATCGTGCTCCTGATTGATGAGCGGCCGGAAGAAGTGACCGATATGCAACGCTCTGTGCGCGGCGAGGTGATTTCATCAACCTTTGACGAGCCTGCTTCCCGGCACGTGCAAGTGGCGGAAATGGTGATCGAAAAAGCCAAACGCCTGGTCGAGCATAAGCGCGATGTGGTGATTTTGCTGGATTCGATTACCCGCCTGGGCCGCGCCTACAACACGGTCGTGCCATCCTCCGGTAAAGTATTGACCGGTGGTGTGGATGCCAACGCCCTTCAACGTCCCAAACGTTTCTTTGGTGCCGCACGGAACATCGAAGATGGTGGGTCTTTGACCATCATCTCTACCGCGCTGATTGATACCGGCAGCCGCATGGATGAAGTGATCTTTGAAGAATTCAAAGGCACGGGTAACTCCGAGATCATCCTAGACCGTAAGGTTGCGGACAAGCGTGTCTTCCCGGCGATCGACATCACCAAATCCGGCACTCGGAAAGAAGATTTGCTGGTCGATAAGGATACACTGAAAAAAATGTATGTCCTGCGCCGCATTCTGAACCCGATGGGCACGGTGGATTCCATCGAATTCTTGTTGGATAAGCTGCGTCAGACCAAATCCAACGCAGAATTCTTTGATTCTATGAACACTTAATAGCGTGGAGGCGGCGCATGGAGACCATTATTGCGTTGTCCAGTGGTGGCCTTCCTTCCGGGGTGGCAGTGTTGCGGCTTTCCGGCCCATCTGCCCGCCAGGTGCTTTCCGCGTTGGGGGCGGACTGTCCCCAACCACGCCGCGCCAAATTTTGTACACTTAAGGACGAAACAGGCCAACCGCTGGATGAAGCAATTGTGCTGTATTTTCCCGCACCACACAGCTTTACAGGTGAGGATGTGGTGGAGTTGCATTGCCATGGCAGCCAGGCTGTCGTCCAAAAACTTTTGCAGTTAGCCATCGGCCATGAGGGTGTACGGTTGGCTGAAGCGGGTGAATTTTCGCAACGTGCTTTTGAAAATGGCAAAATGGATCTGACCGAAATAGAGGGTTTGGGGGATCTGTTGGATGCCAAAACCGAGGGACAAAGGGCGCTGGCGATGCGCCGAATGCGTGGCGGCCTTTCACAAAAGGTTCATCATTGGCGCACATCCATTGTCGATCTGCTGGCTGAGGCTGAAGCTCGACTGGATTTCAGCGACGAAGGCGATGTCGAGGATGAATTGCCCCCAGCCTTTCAACAAGATATCGACAAACTTATTCAAGACTTAACCACAGCTCTGGATAGCTTCGAACAAGGTCAAATCATTCGAGATGGCTATCGCGTGGCTTTGGTTGGCCGACCGAATGTGGGCAAATCTACTTTGCTGAATCGATTGGCCCAAACGGATAAAGCCATTGTGACCGACGTGCCCGGCACAACTCGTGATGTGATTGAAGTTGAGATTGATATTGGTGGACAGCTATTCAGCCTTTACGACACAGCCGGTATTCGAGAAACCGACGATATTGTTGAAATTGAGGGCATCAGCCGGTCATACCGCGCCATCGAACAGGCCAATCTTGTCATAGAACTTATAGACGGCACGCGGAATGAGGGGCCGGTCTATCCAAAAGCCGACTGGCATATTTTAACAAAGTCCGACCTTACGGCAACATCCATGGATTCACGTGAAACTCTCCCGATATCCGCCAAATCGGGCTTAGGAATCGCTGACCTTTTAGACCGATTGACTGAACAGGCGCTGCGCCAAAAGGATTCACGGGAAACCCAGCTGATTTCACATACCCGAGATAAACAAGCGATCGAAGAAACGATCAAACACTTGCAGAGCGCGCAGGATTTGACTAAACCTCTCGAACTTGTCGCCGAAGATTTGCGCCGTGGAACAGTATGCCTTTCCCGCCTGATCGGTTTGGTTGACGCAGAAGACATATTGGACCGGCTTTTTGCCGGCTTTTGCATAGGCAAATGATTCACGTGAAACAATCCGGAAGCGGATTCACGTGAAACAAAAGGTGCTTTCAACATGAGTGAATGCGAACAATTTGATGTCATCATTGTCGGTGGCGGCCACGCCGGATGTGAAGCGGCCGCAGCATCGGCCCGCATCGGCGCAAAAACCGCCTTGGTGACCCACCAGTTTGATAAACTGGGCGAAATGTCATGCAACCCGGCCATTGGTGGTTTGGGTAAAGGACATTTGGTGCGTGAGATTGACGCGCTCGACGGGCTGATGGGGCGCGTGGCTGACCAGGCGGGCATTCAATACAGACTGCTTAATCGCCGGAAAGGTCCGGCGGTGCGCGGACCGCGGGCACAGACGGATCGCAAGCTCTATAAAAGGGCGATGCAGGCGGCTATAGGTGCGCAGGACAATCTGACGGTAATTGAAGGCGAAGTCAATGACATCTCGACGCAGGACGGCATTGTAAAGGGCGTAAAGCTCGGCGGTGGCGAGATCATTGGGGCGAAGAAAGTTGTCTTGACCACTGGCACCTTTTTGCGTGGGCTCATTCATTTGGGGGAAAAGAAGATTCCCGCAGGACGCGTCGGTGAAGCGCCGGTGCTTGGCCTTTCGGACCGTTTGGAAAAGTTGGGCCTGCAGCTGGGTCGACTTAAGACCGGCACACCACCGCGGCTTGATGGCCGAACCATCAATTGGGATGTTCTGGAGGTGCAACACGGGGATGAAGAGAAGGAAGCCTTCTCTATGCTCACCGATGAAATTACTGTGCCCCAGGTGCCGTGCTATATCACACGAACCGATAAGAAGATGCATCAGATCATTGTGGACAATCTGCATTTTTCGGCCATGTATTCTGGCCAGATTGACAGCAAGGGCCCACGCTATTGCCCGTCGATTGAAGATAAAATTGTGCGGTTTAATGACCGGGACAGTCATCAGATCTTTTTGGAACCTGAAGGGCTAGACGATCACACCATCTATCCCAATGGTCTTTCCACCAGCTTGCCGGAAGAGGTGCAGTTGAAGTTCATCCGTGCATTGCCAGGCTTAGAGAACGCTGAGATTATTCAGCCCGGTTATGCCATCGAATATGATTATGTGGACCCACGCGAACTTACTCATGCGCTGGAGTTGCAAAAGCAGCCCGGGCTTTATCTGGCAGGGCAGATAAACGGCACCACAGGCTATGAGGAAGCGGGGGCTCAGGGCTTGCTGGCCGGCGCGAACGCAGCCTTGGCGGCACGCGGTGAAGCGGGCATGCATCTGTCACGGACACAAAGCTATCTGGCTGTAATGATTGATGATTTGGTGACACGTGGGGTGACGGAACCCTATCGTATGTTTACCTCACGCGCCGAATTTCGGCTCCATTTGCGCGCGGACAATGCTGATCAGCGCTTGACACCAATTGGTGTGCGGTATGGATTGGTTGGGCCCACACGTAACTCTGCCTTTACACGCAAGATGGCCGCGTTGGATCATGCAAGCGGCCTTTTGAAATCGTTAACCATCACGCCGAATGAAGCAGCAAAACATGGTTTGAAAATTAATGCTGATGGGGTGCGGCGGACGGCTTTTGATTTGTTGTCCTATCCGACCATCGAGTTTGCCGATCTGCAACGCGTTTGGCCGGAGCTCAAAAACCTTGACGAAAAGGTCGTGGAGCAAGTCAGCGTCGATGCGCAATATGCAGTCTATCTGGATCGGCAGCAGGCAGATGTAGAGGCTATGCAACGCGATGAAAAGCGGGCAATCCCCGAGTGGATGGATTATAGCCAGCTGTCAGGTCTTTCAGGGGAAATGCGGCAGAAGTTGGAGCAGGCAAGGCCCAAGACCATAGCTCATGCCCAGAAGATTGAAGGCATCACCCCGGCGGCGATTACCTTGATCCTGGCCGTGATCAAGCGGGGCTATCTCGTCAAGAAGACCCGGACAGGCTAATGGGCAGCGAGCAAGCCGCAGTTGCCACCTATTTGGCGTCACTGGATGCGTGGGCAGGCAATGGAGAGCAGGTTGATTCGATCGTCGAGCATCTGCTTTTTTACGAAGCAAGTCTGATCAAATGGCAGAAAATCAAGAACCTTGTTTCACGTGAAACACTGTCTGAAATATGGTCAAGGCATTTCCTCGATTGTCTACAACTTATCCCAATGATTCGCGCTGATTCGCGCACTTTGGTTGACTTTGGTAGTGGCGGTGGATTTCCAGCGATCCCGCTTGCAATTGCCTTGAAACAGCAGAATACCACCATTCATATGGTTGAGTCCAATGGCCGAAAGGGTTCTTTTTTGCGCCAAATGGTGCGTGAACTGGACCTCAACGCGAAGATTCATACAGAGCGGGCAGAGTCGCTCAACCCTAAGGAAATTGGGCCGGTAGATGTGTTTACCGCCCGCGCTTTTGCCCCTTTGACCGATATTTTGACTCATGTTTCGCCCTTTTGGCAGGAAAATTCTGTGGGATTATTCCAAAAAGGCCGGGGATATAGCAAAGAAATAGAAGAATCTTTGCAAAAATGGCGCTATACTTACTCAACAGTGATCAGTAAGACCCAAAATGACGCTGCTATTGTCCAAATCACGGATCTAGAGCAGTTTTAGGGCAAATTTGGCACAGGAGGCGTCGATGCGGCCGCGTATTCTGACTTTGGCAAACCAAAAGGGTGGTGTGGGTAAAACCACAACTGCGATTAATCTTGCGACGGCATTGGCCGCCATTGGCGAGCGGGTGTTGATTGTGGATATCGACCCCCAGGGGAACGCCAGTACCGGCATTGGTGTCGAGCGCAGTACGCGCCAGTACTCCGCCTATGATCTGATGACGGGTGAGGTGGAGCTGGAAGAAGCGATTTTGCACACCAATGTGCCCAATGTGGCGATTGTGCCGTCTACCATGGATTTGTTGGGCTTGGAATTGGCGATAGCCGAGGAAAAGGATCGGGCCTATCGCTTGCGCAATGCGTTGGATAATGCCGGCAGCCTTTATCATGAAGGTAAGCCCATTACCTACATTCTGGTTGATTGTCCACCCTCGCTTAACCTATTGACGATTAACGCCCTGGCGGCAGCTGATGCGGTATTGGTGCCGATGCAGTGCGAGTTTTTTGCTTTGGAAGGTTTGAGCCAATTGCTTCAAACCATTGAACAAATCAAGACCAATCTCAACCCGAACCTTTATGTGCAGGGTGTGATTATGACCATGTTTGACAAGCGCAACAATCTGTCCATGCAGGTTCTGGACGATGTGCGCGCACATTTGGGAGAGTTGGTTTATGACACGGTGATCCCGCGTAATGTTCGGCTTTCTGAGGCGCCGTCTTATGGCAAGCCCGCCTTGCTGTATGATTTGAAATGTGCGGGATCCCAGGCCTATTTGCGGTTGGCCACCGAAGTGATTAAGCGTGAACGCCGGTTGAAAGCGGCATAAGGGTTAAAGCGATGAATGAAAAGAATCCTAATAATCGGTTGGGTCGGGGACTTGCGGCGCTCATCGGCGATACTCCGCCAATGGATGCACCGCGTCATGCGGATAGTTCTGGCATTCGTCGGTTGCCGGTTGAATTTATCGTTGCCAGTCCCAACAACCCGCGACGGCACTTTTCTGTCGAAGAATTGGAAGATCTCACCAATTCAATCAAAGAAAAGGGCATTATGCAGCCCATTCTGGTGCGGCCGAGTAAAGTTGAGCCGGACCAATATGAGTTGGTGGCAGGTGAACGCAGGTGGCGCGCAGCCCAACGGGCAGGCTTGCATGAAGTCCCCGTTATTATCCGCGAGTTGGATGATCGGGAAGCCCTTGAGCTGGCGATCATTGAAAACGTACAACGGTCTGACCTGAATCCTTTAGAGGAATCAAGAGGTTATGACCAGTTAATGCAGCAATTTGGCTATACACAGTCTGATTTGGCACAGGTGATTGGCAAAAGCCGGTCCCACGTGGCCAACACGTTGCGGTTGATGAAATTGCCGGAGAGCGTGCAGGGCTATGTGGCCGATGGGGCTCTGTCTGCCGGGCATGCGCGGGCATTGATCACCGCTAAAGATCCGTCCGCATTAGCGCAACGAATTGTGGATGGCGGTTTGAGCGTGCGTGAAGCCGAAAATCTGGTGCAAAAACAATTGCGCGCTGATGAGGCGGGCGGTTCGTCTGCAGCTGGCAGTAAGAAAAAACAAAAAGACTCGGACACGTTGGCGTTGGAAAAAGAGCTGTCCGATATGTTGGGTCTTAAGGTCTCTATCGACCATAAAGAGCGCGGCGGTAAAATTGAGATTAAATATCGCACGTTGGATCAGCTTGACGATGTGTGCTCGCGGCTGCAGGGTTCAAAGTTAAAGTAGTTCACAGCACGTGATTCAAGTGAAAGGGCGGGTCAATTTGGCCCGCCTTTTTTTATGTGCGGTCGGCGCTGAGTCAATAATTTTCAAAAAATACCTCGTTGTCCAACAAAATTGGTCCCGGATTTTGGGCGTTCATTGTGATTTTGCCGCCATTATGTCCAAAATAGTGCGTTTCTCTCGTCGCCTTCAGCTTCAAAAGTCGGGTCAATGCACGCTGAAGGGCACGAGAGAAAAGGGGTAAAATGTCAAAAATCGCCCGGTTTCGGTCGATTCTTTACAAAATTGACACGCCGCACTGCCTAATGTCGGGCTGCGATGGTGGCGATGGCGAGGAGGGCCTGGCGCGTATGGGCCAGATCGAGGCTGGCATTTTTGCGGGTTTGGGCGATCGCGTCGTAAATGCGGGCGCAGGCTGACGATAGATTTTGAGCGGACCAGGTGCGAATTTGGGTCTGTACTTTGGCCTTGCGGGAAAAATGGATCGGCGGGCGGGCGCTGTTCACCAATTGGTCGAGGGCGGCGCCTTCGTCCAATTTGGCGCGTTGGGCGCGCAGCCAGGTAAAGTGCATCAGCGACCGGGTGAGAATGGCGGAAGAATGGATACCGCTATCGAAGGCGCGGGACAGAGCTTGATCCAATTTTTGAACATGGCCGGTGCCGGCGCTGTCGATAATCTCGTCTAACGCCAGCATGGCATTGTCACCACACAGCACCATCACATCTTCCAGCGTGATTTTTCTGCTGTGGGCGGCATATAGGATCAGTTTTTCGACCTCGGATCGCGTGATCTGCCGGTCATTGCCCAATTGGTCTTTCAGGGCTTGCAGGGCGTCATTATCAATTTGGATCTGATTTTCGCGAAACATTTCGCGCATCAACTGGTCCAAACTGCGCGCATCATCAGCAAAACAGGGCAGGGCGCGGGCCGATTTGGCCTTTTCCATCACCTTGCGCAATTTGTCTTTCGGGGTCAATTTACCGGCCTCCACCAACAAAATGGCAGGGACATTTTCGGCGGCCAACCGCTCAAGTGTCGGGGCGAGGGCGTTGGTGGCGCCGCGCACCCGCACAATGCGCTGTCCGCCAAACATGGAACTGGTGTTGGCCTCGGTCTCAATGGTGGCGTCGGGATTGTCGAGATCTGCAAATTGCAGGCTGATCAAATTCATCGGATCAGCATCTTTGCCCTGAAAATGCTTTTGCAGCTGATCCGTTGTTTCGCGCACGCGGCCCGCATCCGGCCCGTAAATCAGGACAATGCCGGATTTAAGGTCGGGCTTTTTCAAAAAGCCGGGCACATCGCGCGCTTTAAGGGCGGTCACTGGGTCGGTGCCTCATTGAAAAATTGCAACAGATCAATTTCCACCAGCTTGGCCGCGGCTTCGCCGGCGCGTTTTTCCGCATCCTGACTGGCGGCCTTGTCGGCGACCAACTGCCCGGACGTGAGATAGGTGGCCGTGGCAAAACGGGAACCCGAAAGCACCGTTTCCTCGCTATCGAGCTGGATCAACTGATAGGAAATGGTGACCTTCATTTCTTGTTCGTTTCGGGCGAATTGAGATCCAGCTTTAAAAAGGCTGCGCGCGCTGGCGCTGGCGTTCAGATCCAGCTTATAGGCGGCGGCTTGCTCTTCACCCAGATCGAACCGAATTTTTTGAAAAATGATCTGTTCCAGCCGCGAATCAGGTTCGGCATAGCTGAGATCAAATTGAGCATTCCGATCTGTGCTCTGATAGGCCGGGCGCAGGGTGCATCCGGCCAACAGAGCTGCGGTGAGGGCCGCCAGGGCGGCCAGTTTCATAGATTTAGATGACAACATTGACAATTCTACCTGGGACGACAATCACCTTTTTCGGGCTGTTGCCGTCCAGCATGCGCGCAATTGGCGCTTCTGACAAGGCAGCCTGCTCGATTTGTGCTTTGGTGGCGTCTTTGGCGATGGTCAATTCAGCACGCTTTTTGCCGTTTACCTGGATGGGCAGCATGATGGTGTCATCGGTCAGATATTTCTCATCTGCCTCTGGCCAAGCCTCATTCACCAACAAGTCCTCGTGGCCCAAATGGGTCCAGCAGGTTTCGGTCAAATGCGGGACGATGGGGTTGGACAATTTCACCAAGGTTTCGATGGCAAATTTCAGTGCTTTGCGTTCATCGCTGGCGGCATCACCTTTGATCTTGGCCATGGCTTTTGAGATTGAATTGGTCAATTCATAAATCTGGGCAATGGCGCGGTTAAAGCGCAAATTGTCGTACGCATCGGTGACCTGATCGATCGCCCGGTGCGCCGATTTCAGCAAATCTTCCGCATCAATCTGGGCTTTGGCGCCGATCTCCTGATTGGCCAGAATAGTTTTGGCATCGTCCACCAAACGCCACACCCGTTGGATGAAGCGCCATACCCCTTCAATGCCCGATTCAGTCCATTGCACGTCTCGCTCCGGTGGGGAGTCTGACAAAACGAACCAGCGGGTGGCATCGGCGCCGAAGCTTTCGGCCATGGATGACAAATCGATCACATTCTTTTTCGACTTGGACATTTTTTCGATCGAGCCGATTTTGACCGGTTTGCCCGTGTCTTTGTGAATGGCTTCGCGCTTGTCACCATCTTCTTTCAGGTCAATATCAGTGGGGGCGATCCATTCACCATCTTCTGATTTATAGGTTTCGTGGGTCACCATGCCCTGGGTGAACAGACCCTTGAACGGTTCGGTGACCGACAAATGTCCGGTTTGTTTCATGGCGCGGGCGAAGAAGCGCGAATAGAGCAAGTGCAAAATCGCGTGCTCGACGCCGCCAATATATTGATCGACCGGCAGCCAATGGTCCGCTTTGTCTTTCACGGTCGGGGTTTTGGCATGGGGCGCGGTGAAGCGCGCGAAATACCACGAGGAATCCACAAAAGTGTCCATGGTGTCTGTCTCGCGCCGGGCCGGGCTGTCGCAATTGGGGCAGTTCACATGTTTCCACGTGGGGTGATGGTCCAGCGGGTTGCCCGGCTTATCGAAGGTGACGTCATCGGGCAATTCAACCGGCAATTGATCGTCGGGCACATGCACCACGCCGCAATTGTCACAATGGATGATCGGGATCGGGCAGCCCCAATAACGCTGGCGGGAGACGCCCCAGTCACGCAAGCGGTAATTCACTTTGCGCTCGCCCTGTTCACGATTATTGATACTGACATTTTCCAGCCGACGGGCCACTTCGTCAAAGGCCTCTTCGGGTGTCATGCCATCCAAGAATTTGGAATTGATCATCACGCCATCATCTGTGTAGGCCTCATCGCCAATCTCAAAGCTGGCCGCGTCGCCATCCTTCGGCATGACGACGGGCACCACGGGCAGATCATATTTGCGGGCAAAGTCTAGGTCGCGCTGGTCACCCGAAGGGCAACCAAAAATCGCCCCGGTGCCATAGTCCATCAGGACGAAATTGGCGACATAAACGGGCAGAGTCCAATTCTCGTCAAACGGATGTTTCACGTGAATCCCAGTGTCGAAGCCTTTTTTTTCAGCCGTCTCCAAGGTGGCGACAGACGTGCCCATGCGGCGACATTCTTCGATGAACTCTTTCAAGTCCGGATTGTCCTTGGCGGCAGCCAGTGCCAGCGGGTGGTCAGCCGCGACGGCCATAAAGGACGCGCCAAAAATTGTGTCCGGGCGGGTTGTATAGACTTCCAACTCCGAATGACCTTTAGGCGCGGTCGCTTCTTCCAGGGCCCAGCGGACCAACAGGCCCTCAGATTTGCCGATCCAGTTGGCCTGCATCAGGCGCACTTTGTCTGGCCATCCATCGAGATTGTCGATCTCGTTGAGCAGATCTTCGGCAAAATCAGTGATTTTGAAGAACCATTGGGTCAGCTCTTTTTGCTCGACCAGCGCGCCCGAGCGCCAGCCGCGGCCATCAATGACCTGTTCGTTGGCCAAGACAGTATGGTCGACAGGGTCCCAATTGACCTTCGAGCTTTTGCGATAAACCAGACCTTCGTTTAAAAAGTCGAGGAAAAGTTTTTGCTGTTGGTGATAATATTCCGGATCGCACGTCGCGAACTCGCGAGACCAATCAAGGCTCAAGCCCAGCGCCACCAATTGCTCTTTCATGGACTCGATATTTTTATAGGTCCACTCTTTGGGGTGTGCATTGTTCTGCATGGCGGCATTTTCAGCTGGCATGCCGAAGGCGTCCCACCCCATGGGGTGCAACACATTATAGCCTTTGGCGCGTTTGAACCGGGCAATCACATCGCCCATCGTGTAGTTCCGCGCGTGACCCACATGGCAGCGGCCAGACGGGTAGGGGAACATTTCCAGGACATAATATTTCGGCTTGTCGCTGTCCTCATTTAGAGCAAAGCTTTGGTTGTCCGCCCAAACTTTTTGCCAATGGGGTTCGCTCTCTCGCGGATTATAACGTTCCGAAGTCATACCGGTTCTTTTGTCCTTGAATATTATTGATCTGTGGTTCAAACCATAGGGCCAGAAACGAGCCAGGCCCAATCAGCATATCTTGGTCCATATGATGACAATATTGACCTTCACCAGAATTTGCCGTGGCGGTCAAGCTTTCATCGGGAGCAGGTGGCCTCAGGGCTTGGATTGGGGCATGGCCAAATCAAAAGAGGTAAGCATATGGGTGCAAAGGAGTTGGAACAGGTTTGGGCAAATATGGCGCGGGCCGCCAAAAGATTTGATGGTGATGAGCGTGAGCCACCCAAGCTGATCGCCGTGTCCAAAACCTATGGCGCTGACGATATTGTGCCGGTGATCGAAGCGGGGCAGCGTGATTTTGGCGAAAACCGGGTGCAGGAAGCTCAAGGCAAATGGCCGGAACTGCGCGCGCAATATCCTGATCTCACCTTGCATCTGATTGGCCCCTTGCAAACCAATAAAACCAAAGATGCGGTGGCGCTGTTTGATGTGATCCATTCGGTGGACCGGGAGAAGGTCGCGCGTTATTTGAAAAAAGAGATGGACGCTCAAGGTAAAAATATTCCGCTTTTTGTTCAGGTCAATATTGGCGAAGAAGAGCAAAAGAGCGGCATTGCCCCGGATCATACGGTTGAGTTTGTGCGTTATTGCCGGGAAGATTTGGGCTTGGATATTCAGGGGCTGATGGCGATCCCGCCTGTGGGTGAACCAGCTGCGCCGTTTTTCGCCCGACTGGTGGAGCTGGGTAAATTGGCCGGGCTTTCAAAATTCTCGATGGGCATGAGTGCCGATTATGAAACTGCGATCGAAATGGGCGCCAGCTATGTGCGGGTCGGGTCGGCCATTTTTGGCGCCCGAGATTATGGCTGAGCCAAGCCTGTTAACCACACAAGTGGCTAACGCCCTTGTGATGAGCGTGTGAAACACGCATGATGTAGACAGATAACAAGCCAAGTGATTTGCCCGAGTGGCCCCAACAATTTTGGACAAGATTTATGAATAAGCGTCGTTTGTTGATTGTGGATGATGAAGCGGAGCTGCGCCAGAGGCTGGTGGACCAGCTGGCGCATTATCGGGAATTTGAAATTGTAGAGGCCGAAAATGCCAACAGCGCGTTACAGCTGGCCAAGGATGGTCACTTTGATTTGCTGATTTTGGATGTGGGTCTGCCCGATATGGATGGTCGGGAAGCGGTGAAAATCTTGCGCCAGGATGGGGTGAAATCGCCTATTTTGATGCTGACCGGTCACGATAGCGATGCCGACCAGATTCTGGGGCTGGAGAGCGGCGCCAATGATTATGTCACCAAGCCGTTTCGTTTTTCTGTGTTGCTGGCGCGGGTGCGGGCGCTGTTGCGGCAACATGATCAAAGCGAAGATGTGGTGTTTTCGATTGGGCCTTATCGTTTTCATCCGTCGACCAAAACCTTGGAAGACGACGACAATCAAAAAATTCGGCTGACCGATAAAGAAACCTCGATCTTGAAGTTCCTGTACCGTCAGGGATCAAAAACCGTGTCGCGGGATGTGCTGCTGCAAGAAGTGTGGGGTTATAATAATCGGGTGACCACCCACACTTTGGAAACCCATATTTATCGGTTGCGGCAAAAAATCGAGCGCGATCCGACTCATGCACGCTTGCTTGTCACAGAAGAAGGCGGCTATCGTCTGGTTCCATAAGGGCGAACACTTGGGGGCAAAATGGCGCTGGAGAAAATGATTGAAGTTTTGGGGCAGGTCGAATTCTTCAAAAACTTCTCAAAAGACCAGATCAATCTGGTGGCCTTTGTATCTGATTTTCGTCAGATTCCTGCCGGCGATCTTTTGGTGAAACAAGGTGACGTTGCCGAAGGCGCGTTTATTCTGGTGTCTGGTGAGTTGGTCACCGAACATGAGGGCGGTAAGCATCCGGACAGTGTGATCGATCAGCCCGGGGCGCTGATCGGCGACATGGCCCTTTTGGCGGCAACGCCACGCGCGGTCAGCATCCGCGCCCGCACCAATTGTGATGTTGTGTTTGTACCGCGCACCCATTTCAAGAAACTGATCCAGACCTATCCTGAACTGGGCGAAATGATGGCCGCCCATATCCGGCAATCTTTATCCAGTTATGTTGATGCGTTATCTTCGGTGGGTGCCAAACTAAAACGCGGCTGATCCCTTATTTAAAATGGGTGATGATCGGCACGTGGTCCGAGGGCTTTGGTGCCCAGCCGCGGGCATCGCGCAGTACTTCCGTTTTGTGGGCGTAAGGTGCCACGTCCTTAGTGGCCCATATATGGTCTAGCCGCCGTCCCCGGTCTGACGCGGACCAATCTTTTGAGCGATAGCTCCACCATGAATAGAGCCGCTGATCGTGAGGAATATGTTGGCGCACCAGATCCGCCCAGGCACGTTTGGCCTGAATGGCGTTCAGCTTGTCTGTCTCAATGGGTGTGTGGCTGACGACTTTTAGAAGCTGCTTGTGCGACCAGACATCATTTTCGTGCGGCGCGATATTGAAGTCACCCACAATCACATGGCCCTTGTCGAAATCCGGCCCATCGAACCAGTTTTCCATCTCTTCGAGAAAATCCAGCTTGTGCTTGAATTTTGGATTGCTCACCGGATCGGGCTCATCGCCCCCCGCGGGGATATAGAAATTATGCACATTGAGCGGACCGAAATGCGCATCCAGTTTGACCGATACATGGCGGGCATCGCCCATCTGACAGAACTCACGCTTGTCCTGATCAATGATCGGCAGGCGGGACACGGTCGCGACCCCATGATAACTTTTTTGGCCATTCACGGCCTGATATTCATAGCCGGCTTTGGCGAGGGCTTTGGTCGGGAACTGCTCATTCTGGCATTTGATTTCCTGCAGACACAAAATGTCTGGCTGATGGTTTTCCAAAAACTCCAGCACCAGAGGCAGGCGCAAACGTACCGAATTGATGTTCCAAGTTGCAATTGAAAGCGCCATTACTATCCCCCATTTACCTCGGGTGCGCGCCACCCGCCAGAATCAGTCGAATCATGAGCGCTCATAATGACGGATCAGCAGGTGGGGGCAACCCGGAATTTATGGGTGGACTGTGTTACCGGTCTGGCGAGCCGTAATCCGCTGGGATATAGAAATAGGCTTTGGGGATTTCGATATCAGTCGTGGTATCGTACACTGAGAATGTCACTTCATTGCCGTTCGGCTCCGTAAGTGTCCATTGATTCAGTTCTTTGGTTTTCAAGTCGAAAATCATCGTAACCGACACGAGCCCAACTGGTGTTTCGTCTGATACTGAAATGGCAATCATTTCTTCAGTTTTGGTCACACCAGTAATGTTGGTGTCAAACAGATTGATCTGGTCAGAAAGGAACTGACGCAGCGGTACCCGATGTTGCGGGTAGGCATATTTGGTTTCTTCTTTTCGGTTCAGTACATAAAATCCGCGACCCACAGAGACCACTTCCTCACGGGAGGGAGGGGCATATTTGATCCGAATTTTTTCGGGACGTTTGATGTAGAATATCCCTTCGGCCCGATTGCCCGAACTATCAAGCTGGATGAAGCGTCCTGCCATTTGCTCGATGGCAGAGTGATGGGCGCTGATCTCCTGAATCAACGCCACTTCTTCTTCCGTCAATTCTTGGGTGAGCGCGTGGGCCGAAAAAATGGTGCTGATGGTCATGATCAGCACCGCGAAGCCAAGCTTGAAAAAACGCATCGAGTCGTCCTTTATCGCAAATTCATTTGCCCTCATGGTGCGCAAAGATTGTGGCGATCACATGAGTAAATGATGATAAAATTAGTGCCTTTATAGGGCAGATTCCTCATCACCTACCAACACTTCTCGTTTGCCCGCGTGGTTGGCGGGAGAAATCACCCCTTCCTCTTCCATCCGTTCAATCAGGGTGGCGGCCCTGTTGTAGCCGATGGAGAGGCGGCGCTGAATATAGCTGGTGGAGGCCTTGCGGTCGCTCAACACGATATTGACGGCCTTGTCGTAAAGCTCATCACCGGAATTGCCGAGGTTGGAATTGCCAACGCCGTCCTCTTCGACTTCTTCGGTGACATTATCAAGATATTCGGGTGTACCTTGCGACTTGAGATGCTGCACCACGGCTTCCACTTCACCATCAGAAACAAATGGACCATGTAAGCGTCTGGTGCGGCCGCCACCAGCCATATAGAGCATGTCGCCCATGCCCAGCAATTGCTCAGCGCCTTGTTCACCCAAAATGGTGCGGCTGTCGATTTTGGAGGTCACCTGAAACGAAATCCGGGTGGGGAAGTTGGCTTTGATGGTGCCGGTGATCACATCAACAGATGGGCGCTGGGTGGCCATAATCAAATGGATGCCGGCGGCCCGCGCCATTTGCGCCAGACGTTGGATTGCGCCTTCAATGTCTTTGCCCGCCACCATCATCAAATCGGCCATCTCGTCTACGATCACCACAATGAAGGGGAGCGGCTCGAGATCAAATTCTTCGCTTTCGAAAATGGCTTCCCCGGTCTCGCGGTCAAATCCGGTTTGCACGGTTCGGGTGATTACCTCGCCCTTTTTCTTGGCTTCCGCAACGCGCTGGTTGAATCCATCAATATTGCGTACGCCCACCTTCGACATTTTCTTGTACCGGTCTTCCATTTCGCGCACGGCCCATTTGAGAGCGGTGACGGCTTTGGCTGGATCGGTTACCACGGGGGTCAGCAAATGGGGGATGCCATCATAGATCGACAGCTCGAGCATTTTCGGGTCGATCATGATCAGGCGGCATTGCTCGGGCGTCCATCGATAGAGCAACGACAGAATGAACGTATTCACCGCTACGGATTTACCGGAACCGGTTGTACCGGCGATCAAGAGGTGTGGCATGCGCGCCAAATCGGCGATGATGGATTCCCCGCCAATTGTTTTGCCCAGGCAAAGCGGCAGCTTGCCTTTGACCTTTTCAAAATCCTGCGAGGCGAGCAGTTCGCGTAAATAGACGGTTTCGCGCGTCTCGTTGGGTAGCTCGATGCCAATGGCGTTGCGGCCCGGCACCACGGCGACGCGGGCAGAGATGGCGCTCATAGACCGGGCAATATCGTCAGCCAGGCCGATCACGCGAGAGGATTTAATGCCGGGGGCAGGCTCCAGCTCATAGAGCGTGACCACAGGGCCAGGGCGCACATTGATGATGTCGCCCTTCACCCCAAAATCTTCCAACACACCTTCCAGCCGACGCGCATTTTCTTCCAGCGTTTCGGGCATATGTTCTTTAGCAGTTGCCGTGTTGGGCACATCTGTCAGATAGGATAATTCGGGTAATTCGAATCCATCATCTTGCAACAGTGAGGCTTGAGCTTCTTCTGTGACGCGACGACCGGGCGCTGGACGCGGGGCTGGGGCGGCAACGCGCGGCTTGGTCACTGGGGCCTGTGGCGCTTGCGGTTGAGCAATTTGAGGCTCCACCGGTTCGTCATCAAAATCCGGATAATCGATGTAATCGTCGGCGAAGTCAGCGGTGGCATTGCCTTCCACATGGCTTTGAGCGGTCCGGGCCATATCGTTTGTAAAATGCGGCTCTATCCGTGGTGCGCGGGCCGGGGTCGGTTGGGGCTGCTGAGCGTGTCCGCTGTCAAGCACTGGCTCAATGTTTTCACGTGAATCATTTTGCTGTGCCCGTTTTTCCTGCTGCCGCATACGCGCCTTTTTCAGCGCAATGCTGGCCGAAAAAATAGAGTGGGTGATGGCGCCAAGGGTAATGGCACCCAAATTTCCAATTGCCGACAGGATCGCCATGCTCACCGATTTTGGCGTATCCTTCTGCTTTGGCGTTTTGGGCACATGCATGGCGAATGGGTCAAGCGTGCGCACGGCCAGCCAAAATGAAACCGCTGCGGGGGTGAATAGAATCAGGGCAAACAGCCAGCCCGCCTGTTGCACCACCAGATCACCAGCGACGAAGCCGGCTAGTCCGGCAAAGCCCAAACCGATGATCCCCCCCAATCCAGAGGGCAGGGGCCATGTTTCCGGCGCATTAAAAAAGGCCAACATGCCACAGATCAGGGCAGATGCGATCAGCCACAATAGGCTGCGTAATGCCATATGGCTGGGCAGATTTCGTTTGATCATTTTCATCGACCAGAGCACTGGCGGAATCATTAAAGCGAGAATGCCGAGACCAAAAAATTGAAAGCCGATATCGGCAATAACCGCACCAGGAAAACCAAGCCAGTTGGAGACGGGCGAATCGCTTGCATAGCTGAGGCTTGGGTCGTTGACCGACCAGGACATGAGCGCCAGAAAGATCAGCGAGAGCGCGCACAAAAAAAGGATCCCCATTAGGCGCAGGGGTATCTTCACGGCAATGGCCGCATCGCGTTTTTCTTGTTTTTCAATGGCGGTTGATGTTGGCATGCGGCTTCAACAGATCTCTTGTTACGCAGTTACTCAAACGATAAAGCTAGAATGCTATAGTTAATTTGACCCTAATTTTGGGCGAAAAAGCGGTGATCTATTGGCCAAAAAAAGCCCGACCATTATGGCCGGGCTTCTGAATATTGCGTTCGGATCGCTTAGAATTCAGGGTAGGCTTCCACCCCAACTTCGGATTTGTCCAAACCAAGTGACTCATTTTCTTCGCTAACGCGAATGCCCATGGTCACTTTCAAGGCCATCCAGACCAGGGAAGAGGCGACCAGAGTGAAGGCGCCGATCGACAAGATGCCCACAATCTGTACCCCAAAGGTGCCAGAGCCGCTAAGTGGGGTGACCAATGTGCCCCAAATACCAGCCAGCAGGTGAACCGGGATGGCACCGACAACATCGTCAATTTTCAGTTTGTCGAGCAAAGGCACAGCGAACACGACGATCGCACCACCAATAGCACCGATCAACAGGGCCATTGGCACACTTGGGGCCAAAGGTTCTGCTGTGATGGACACAAGGCCAGCCAATGCGCCGTTGATCACCATGGTCACGTCGATCTTTTTATAGATCAGCTGCATCAGGATAATGGTGGAAACAGCACCAGCGGCAGCGGCCAAATTGGTGTTGGCGAAGATGCGGGAAATGTCACCTGCATCGGCAATGGTGCCCATGGCCAATTGTGACGCGCCGTTAAAGCCGAACCAGCCGAGCCACAGGATAAACATCCCCAATGTGGCCAATGGAATGGAAGAACCCGGCATTGGCGTGATGTGTCCGTTTGGCCCATAACGGCCTTTCCGGGCACCCAGGATGATGGCACCGGCCAAAGCGGCCCAGCCACCTACAGAGTGCACAAGGGTTGAGCCGGCAAAATCAGCAAAGCCCATCTCGGCCAACCAGCCTGCACCCCACTGCCAAGACCCAGTGATCGGGTAAAGGATACCGGTCAGAATGGCCGTAAAGATCAGAAACGGCCAGAATTTGATACGCTCGGCCATGGTGCCGGATACGATAGAGGCGGTGGTGGCACAAAAGACCATCTGGAAGAACCAGTCTGACGCCACGGAATAGCCTGCCGCACCGTCATCAGCGCCTGGTGCAGGGAAATTGTATGGCCCGAATGAACCGATAAAACCACCGTCAACACCGGTATACATCAAATTATAGCCGGTGAACCAGAACATGATCCCAGCAATGGAATAAAGGGCGATGTTTTTAAGGCCCTGCATGGAAACGTTTTTAGACCGCACAAGGCCCATCTCCAGCATGGCAAAGCCCGCGGCCATCCACATGACGAGGAAGCCGCCGACCAAAAACAGCAAAGTGTTAAAGATCAGGGCATATTCAGGTGTGGCCGCCGCTTCTTGGGCCTGGGCTGCTGTGGGCAACATCAGGCCGAGGGCGACAAGCGGCGCTGCTTTCAGCGCGCGATTCAAAGTTAAGCTGTTCATTTTCTTCTCCAGCACAATTTTTCTTGAGTTAAAGCGCTTCAACGCCGGTTTCGCTTGTGCGAATGCGCATGGCTTCTTCCAGATCAAGGACAAAGATTTTGCCGTCACCAATGCGGCCTGAACGGGCGGCGTTTGCGATGGTTTCCACCACATCGGCGCTGTGGTCGTCAGATACAGCGATGTCGAGCTTGAGCTTGGGTAGAAAGTTCACCGCATATTCTGCGCCGCGGTAAATCTCGGTGTGGCCCTTTTGCCGTCCATAGCCACGCACCTCGGCCACGGTCATGCCGTGAATATCCTTTTCGCTCAAAGCGGTGCGTACATCTTCAAGACGGGACGGTTTGATTATGGCACTTATCAGTTTCATGATCGGTTCCTCTTGGTTGATTGCCCGGCGGGGCAATGGTCACCAATAGGGAATCAAAATGCGTGCCAGTTTTTGTGAATCAGATAATCTTTTGAATCTATTGAATGAATCAAATCGGCCATGTGCGATGATTCACCATATGCTTATTTTACCTGCATAATAAATGTGCAGAATCCGATGTGTGCCTAAAGATTCATCTACTGCGACAAGGCGACCCTTGTTTTTAGGTGAACTTGGGTCCAAAATGCGCGAGAAACCGGAAATAGGTGCAATATGGCGCGTGCGAAAGCGAACATCACCAAGCTTGATATTCTGATTGTGGGGGCGGGGCCAGCCGGTCTGACCTTGGCGTTGGCGTTAAAACAAGCCATGCCCGACTTGCGGGTTGGGTTAAATGATGTGCGCAAGATTGAGGTGCCGAAAGAAGATGGGCGCGCCTCAGCCTTGGCCTTGGGCGTGACCTCCGTGTTTGAAGCACTCGGGGTGTGGGCAGATATGCTGCCGGCCGCCAGCCCGATAGACGGAATGCACATCACCGACAGTTCAGACAAGGATTTAACGCGCCCCTTGTTCTTGCGGTTTGAAGGTGATGTTCAACCGGGGCGGCCATTCGCCCATATGGTGCCGAACAAAACCACCATAAACGCGTTGATGTCGAAGTTAGATGGATTCGAGATCAGCAAAATCGCGCCGGATAAGATCCGCTCGATCGAAGCCGGAGCTGCCTATTCGACCGTGATGTTTGAAAGTGGACATCAGGTACAGGCGGGGTTGGTGGTCGCCGCAGATGGGGCCCGGTCTATGGTGCGACAAATGGCAGGCATTGAGACAACCGGCCATGATTATGGCCAGTCCGGCATCGTCACGACGATTGAGCATGAGCTTGATCACAAGAATGTGGCCTATGAACATTTTCTGCCCAACGGTCCTTTCGCCAGTTTGCCGCTGCCGAAGCGGCGATCCAGTTTGGTTTGGTCAGAAAAAACAACGCTGGTGCAAGAGATATTGGCGCTGCCGGAAGACAAATTGGCGCGTGAGATTGAACGCAAGATGGGTTCGAGTTTGGGCAAAGTGAAGATCCTCGCCCCCGTCCAGGCCTTTCCTCTGCGGTTACAAATTGCCAAGAACTTTGTTGGCGACCGCTTGGCACTTATCGGAGATGCGGCCCATGTGGTGCACCCGATTGCCGGGCAGGGCATGAATTTGGGCCTGAAAGATGTCGCCGCATTGGCGGAGGTCTTAGTTGAAGCGTTACGTCATGGCGAAGATCTGGGGGGCGTTGATGTGCTCGATCGCTATCAGAAACTGCGCCGACTCGACACCGGCCTGATGGCCCTGGCCACCGATGCGCTTAATATTCTGTTTTCCAATGACCAGCCGCTGGTCCGTGTGGTTCGCGATGTGGGGTTGGGGCTGGTGGATCGGGCGCCGTTTTTGAAAAAGGCGTTTATCGGCCACGCGGCTGCAGCGAATGATGATCTGCGGCTGCTGAAAGGGTTGCCGCTTTAGGCAGTTTGGATTTAGTGGCCGTTTTCCCCTTTGGGCCGCCTCGGACTTGATCCGGGGCCATCGGCATAATTACGTGCCGCCGTCGCTCACTGCGTTCGCTACCCCGGCACCCCCGGCTCTTTTTTTCGCGCCGCCACCGGACACTACGTGTCCGTCCCCGGCACCCCCGCCAATGGGTGCCTCGCTCTTATGCTGCGCAGGGCGCAAAAACATCCCCTCACGTCATTACCGGACTTGATCCGGTAATCCATGTAGCGGCGGCATTGGGCGATGCAACACTGATGTCTTGCTACTACGCCAAAGCTGCTTGGACCCCGGATCAAGTTCGGGGTGACGGTGGAGAGTTGAGGCAGCGCTGAGGTGAAAACCTGCAAGGAAAAAGAATGGAAGTGCAATGCGAGAACTAAATCGCTCCACCGCAAGCGGAAAACCTACCGCAATTCGTCTTCTTTGAGGCGGCGGGCGCTGTCGAGCACCAGAAGCGGCACGCCTTCTTCTATGGGAAAAGCCAAACGGGCCGCATGGGAGACAAGTTCTTTGCCGCTGGCGGAAAGCTCCAGCCGGGTTTTGGTGAAGGGGCAGACCAGCATTTCAAGCATTTTGGGATCAATATTATGATTTTCCATTATTGCATCCGCTGGGTCGGGTCGCTGCGTGACATCTCCACTTCGGCCAGCGCCATCAGCATTTCCGCGCGTTCCTTCAAGGTGGCGGCTTCCAATAAGGCTTGCCGCTCGCGCGCTGGATAGGGACTGGCCATCACGCAACTATTCACCAGATCTTCGGTTTCTGTATCCTTGATTTCCGACCAGTCCAGCTCGAACTCGGCAAATTGAGCGTAATTTTTCAGCACTTTTTCAAAGCGTCTGCGGTCCAACTCGCTCAGCTCGTCTGGTTCGTCCAGGTCGTTGCGAAAATCACGATAATTCACATTGGCGACCCTGAAGGGTGTGTCGATTGATTCCCGTTCTTTTACAAGATGGAACCTTGAAATGCCGGTCAGTCCGATCATATAGCGATTTTTCGGCAATTCCTCAAAATGGGTGATCCGTCCGAGGGTGCCGACTTTTTCGAGTGATTCTTTATCCTCAAGAGCCGGTTGAATGACGCCGATATGCCGATCGGTTTTAAGCGCAGCATCGACCATCGCCACATAGCGTGGTTCAAAAATATGCAAGGGCAACACCGCGCGGGGAAACAATAATAGCCCTTCTAACGGAAAGATCGGTATGGAAGAGGGCAAGGACATGTGCGTTCCCGGTTTTAGCTAAACAACAGGCCAGAGAGCATGCGACGGGCTTTGGCGGTGGCCGGATCGGCCGGGCCCCAGGCGTCGAACAATTCGAGCAGCTTGGTGCGGGCGCCGTCCTCATTCCATTCCCGGTCCGCTTTCATAATGTGCAGCAATTGCTCTGCAGCCTTCAATTTTTCACCTTGGGCATTATAGGCCAAGGCAAGGTCGTAACGTAATTGATGGTTTTCCGGATCATTGGCCAGTTCGGCTTCCAACTTGCCGGCGTCCGCCACTTCTGAGGCTTCTTCATCCAGCTTGAAGGCCGCTTCAAGGCTTTTATAGGCAGCGCTTTTCTGGCCTTCTTCGGATACTTTGCTCATCGCCTCGCGGGCATTGTCATCATTGCCCATCTTATGGTGGATGGTGGCAATCCCGATCATGGACGCATCATTTTGCGGGTCAAATTGCAAAATCTGGGCGTAAATTTGTGAGGCGGTCCCGTAATCCTCCGAATCCATAGCCGCCTGCGCCTGTTCAAGGGCAGCCTCGATCTGCGCCTGCGGATCATTGGGATTTTTGGGCGCCTGGCTGGTGATTTTATCGATAAAGGCCTTGATTTCGCTTTCGGGCACCGCGCCCATAAAGCCATCCACCGGCTGGCCACCCACAAAGGCGATCACGGCCGGAATGGATTGAATGCCCAATTGGCCGGCAATGCCCTGGTTCTGGTCAATGTCGATCTTGACCAATTTTACCTTGCCGCCGGCTTCGGTGACTGCTTTTTCAATCATCGGCCCCAATTGTTTGCAGGGACCACACCATGGTGCCCAAAAATCGACCAGCACCGGCGTGGACCTGGAGGTTTCCATCACGTCCTTGGCGAAGTTTGCCGTATCTGAATCTTTAATCAGATCATTTGCCGGGGCCTGACCAGTTTGAGGGGTCAGATTGGCTTGCATAGAAAATTCCATAGAACACCTGATGGGTTGATCGCTTTGAGTTGAATGTGGCGCGGGCGGTTGTGAAAAACAAGAGAAAAGCGCTAAATTCCGCCCATAGCGCCGCAAATTTCACCAGCGAGATTTAACGTTGAACGAGCGGATAACATAAAAGTTTCACAGATGCCAATTTTTGACTTGCAATTGCTGTCTTCATTAGGCATATAAGCGCCGAACGTTGATCGCAGGATCATCGTTCCGGAGGCGGGCGTAGCTCAGGGGTAGAGCACAACCTTGCCAAGGTTGGGGTCGTGAGTTCGAATCTCATCGCCCGCTCCAATTATTCGGCACATACCCCAGCCGAAAAATAAAGCGCCGCTTGGGCGCTTTTTTTATGTCTTGATCAAATTTATATTGAAGTCGCGTTGCTAGGTTTTGGATTTTGCCGCCTCTAGCGCTTCGCGCAGCACCTTCCGATCCCCAATATGGTTGGCCAGAATCAGCAACAGCCGTGCATTATAGGCGTCGCTCTCGTCTTTGCTCAAACCTTTATGGGCCGCCAGCAGATCGGCATAGAAATCGTCGGCATTGGCGATATTGGGCTTTAGGTTCAAATGTTCGCTCATTCTTGCCTCCTATGCAGATTTGCCGATGGCCCGGCGCAGCGCCGTGGTGAAATAGTCCTGATCAAATGTCTTATGCCGTGCCGCCACATGCTGGTCGGGCCGGATCAGATAGACCGCTTGAGTTGCCTTGCCCAAATAGCGTTCTTTGATGGCGTTGGTGGAATCATCGGCGCTGGAAAGGGCCAGGCGCTTGATTTTGATGCCGTCCACCTCCAGCTCTTCTGGCGCATCGGCATTGATTATGAGCAGGGTGAACTGATCGCCCAGCTGATCCAGTAAATAGCCGTCGCCCAAAGGCGCGTCCGGGCAAGGTGAACCAGGTCGGGTCCGCGCTGGACCATCGAGCTTGTCCAGGCTGTTCAGGGGAGACTGATCATAGGTGCAGGGCACCGAAAGACGTCCCGAATTAACCAGCGGACGGGCAAATTCATAATGCTCCGACAGATCCAGCACCGCATCGCGCAGCAGGTGCGACATGTCGGATTTCGGCGTGATGAAATCAGTGGAGCGGGAGGAGTTGAGAATGTTCTCATCCGCGCCATAAATCCGCTCATCATCGTAGCTGTCCAACAGGCTTTCGGGCGCTTTGCCGTCCATCACGAGTTTCAACTTCCAGCACAGATTGTCGGTATCCTGCAGACCGGAATTGGCGCCGCGGGCGCCGAAAGGTGAAACTTGGTGCGCCGAATCACCAGCAAATAGCACGCGCCCATGACGGAATTTTTCCATACGGCGGCACTGGAAGGTGTAGATGGACACCCATTCCAGCTCAAATTGCACATCTTCGCCCAGCATGGCTTTGAGACGCGGGATGACTTTTTCCGGCTTTTTCTCTTCTTCCTTGTCGATATCCCAGCCCAATTGCAAATCGATGCGCCAGACGCCATCAGGCTGTTTGTGCAACAGGGCTGATTGGCCCTTATTGAAGGGCGGATCGAACCAGAACCAGCGCTCGGTGGGGAACGGAGCGTCCATGATCACATCGGCGATCAGGAAATTGTCTTCAAAGACCCGACCAACAAAGTCCAGCCCCATCATTTGCCGGGTGGGTGAGGCGGCGCCATCGCAGGCGATCACCCAATCGGCCTCCAGCTGATAGGCACCTTCGGGCGTGTCAATGGTCAGGTCCACATGGTCGCCCTGATCCTTCAGCTCGATGACTTTATTGCCGCCGCGAATTTCGATTGGCGCGCCCTCGCGCTCCAGTTCGCGGGCGCGGTTGACCAGATATTGTTCAAAATAATATTGCTGCAGATTGATAAAAGCCGGGCGCTTGTGGCCGCCTTCGGGCAGCAAATTGAATTCATAGACTTTGCGCTCATCAAAAAACACTTTGCCCAAATTCCACACCACGCCCTTATCGACCATGGGGTCGCCACAACCCAGCCGGTCCAAAATTTCCAGCGGGCGTTTGGCAAAACAGATGGCGCGGGAGCCGAAGCTGACCTTGTCATTTTCATCAACAATTATGGCTTCGATGCCTTGTTGCGCCAGATCGATGGCGGCGGCGAGGCCAATGGGCCCGGCGCCGATCACCACCACTTTGCGGCGCACGGGCGTTTTTGCAGCCTGATCCGCATGCCGCGTATAGGGATATAGCGGCGTTTCAAAAATCTTGGTCATTTGGTCTCCCCCCAATATCGGCCTTTATGCCTGCAATTGGTTCCACATTTCCATGTCGCGTTCCGATGTCCAGATGCGTGGCGTGTCGATGCCGCGCGCTTCGTCATAGGCGCGGGCCACGTTGAACGGCAGGCAATGCTCGTAAATGGCATAGTCGGCAAATTTCGGATCGCACTCGGCGCGCACCGCGTCCCACGCTTCTTTCAGGCTGCCGCCGCGGGCCGCGATTTTTTGCACCGGTTTATAAGTTGAGGCGACAAAGTCGCGGGTGTTTTCAATGGCAGCGTTGACCATTTTTTCGCCCACAAGCGCATCGCCACGGCCCGGCGCAATGGCGTCCACATTGTAGGCCTTGATGGCATCAAGCGTGTTGCCCCAATCATTGAAGTGCCCGTCGCCGCAATAGCAGGCGGAGTGATATTCCACGATATCGCCGGTGAACATCACATTCTGGTCTGGCACGTAAATCACTGCATCACCTGCTGTGTGGGCGCGGCCGAGATGCATGATCTCAACTTTGCGGTTGCCGAGATAAACGGTCATTTTGTCGTTGAATGTGGTGGTGGGCCAGGTGAGGCCAGGAATGCTCTCATGGCCTTCAAACAGACGCGGGAAGCGCTGGAACTCGCTGTCCCAATCTTCCTGACCGCGTTCCACCACCATGGCGCGGGCCTTGTCGGACATGATCACTTGCTGCGCACCATAAGCGGAGGCGCCAAGCACGCGCACCGCGTGATAATGGGTCATCACCACATGGGAAATCGGCTTGTCGGTGACCGAGCGCACGCATTCAATCACCTTATTCGCCAGGCGCGGCGTTGCTTGGGCTTCAACGATCATCACCGACTCGTCGCCAACGATCACGCCCGAATTGGGGTCACCTTCGGCTGTGAAGGCATAAAGACCATCGCCGACTTCGGTAAAGGAGATTTTCTTTTCGGTGGTGTCCCCTTGGGAAGCGAATGCTTTGGCCATAATATACTCCTTCAAATTGGCTGATCCATTTTTTGGATGGTGACGATATTGAGCCGCCAAGTCGCGCAAGGACCGACACTCAATATCCAATATTTATCGCGTTAAGCGGTAATAGTTGTTTTTGTAACTAACAAGATCGCGCAGATCAATAGTGGTTCGATCCTGCTGAAATGTCTGTTTATCGCAGCAAATCGTAGGGCCGTTTGCGGCTGTGATCAATCCAACCGTGATTTGCGCGGTGCCAGCAAAATGTTGGTTTCGGTGAGGCTGACGCCTTCAATCAGGCGGATGCGCCGCAACACATCATCAAATTCGATCAGATCTTCGGTTTCGAGCTGGGCGATAATGTCCCATTTGCCATTGGTGGTGTGCAGGGTGCGCACCTGCGGCAGGCCGAGCATGGTTTTGATCACCGCTTCTGCCGAGCGGCCCTCAATCTCCACCAAGGTAATGGCGTGGATGCTTTTGTCATCGCGGGGCGAGCCGGTGATGATGGTGAAGCCTTTTATCACGCCGTTTTTGGTCAGGCGATCAATACGGGCCTTGATGGTGGCGCGGGACACATTGAGGGTTTGGGCAAGGCTGGCCACCGGTGTACGCGCATCATGGCGCAGCAGGGCAATCAGGCGGGTATCCAATTCATCCATTGAACAAAATGCACATATGTTGGTTTCGAATTGAGAAAGCCTAGCGCAATTTTGTGCATATATCCATCTTTTCGTTGATCATTGGCCTCGGCATACTGCTCAAAACGCCAAAAAAGGCGAGAGCTAGGGTAAAAATTAGGATTGGTTTATGGCAAAGGGCTCAATCGCGTTGATTGGCGCGCCGGTTGATGGTGGTGCCGGTATGTCAGGTTGCATCATGGGGCCAGCGGCGTTGCGCGTCGCCAATATTGGCGGTGCGCTGGGCAATCTTGGCTACCAGGTTGAAGATTGGGGCAATGTCACGCCAGAAAAAGTTGAATTGAATCTGGGTGGTGCAACCCATCATGAAAATGAAGTGGCGGGCTTTGCGCGGTCGCTTTATAAAACCGGTGTCGATGCCTTTTCAAAAGACTTTTTGCCGATCTTTCTGGGCGGCGATCATTCGCTCTCTATGGGCACAGTGACCGCGGCGGCGCGTCATGCGGCGGCCAAGGGCAAAAAGCTGCATGTGTTGTGGTTGGATGCGCATCCGGATTTTAACCGCCCTGACACCTCCCATTCCGGCAATATGCATGGCATGTCGGCCGCTTTTTTCTGCGGTGAAGACGGGTTTGATGGTGTTTTAGAACAAAAGGTTGAGCCGGTTGATCCCCGAAACTTTCATGTATTTGGTGTGCGCTCGATCGATCAAAAAGAGGGCGAGTTGCTGCACGAGCGGGGCGTGAATGTGATGGATATGCGCCACATTGATGAAAAGGGCGTGGCCAGCCTGATCCGCTCGGTGCTTGAAGCGGTGCAACGCGATGACGCCATGCTGCATGTCAGCCTGGATGTGGATTTTCTTGATCCGGTCTATGCGCCGGGGGTGGGCACCACTGTGCCGGGTGGCGCCACCTATCGCGAGGCGCATCTGGTGATGGAGATGATCTGCGATAGCGGATTGATGACTTCACTCGATCTGGTGGAACTGAACCCCTATCTTGATGAACGGGGCAAAAGCACACGCATGTTGGTCAATCTTACTGAAAGTGGCTTTGGCCGTCGGGTGTTTGACCGTCCGACAAGCGAATATTGATCAACTACTGATCTTTGACCGTTTCCATGGCCACAAAAGTGGAGGTTTGCGCCACATGGGGCAGGGATGAAATCACCTCGCCCAGAATCCGCCGATAGGCCGAGATGTCTTTGGTGCGCACCTTCAATAAATAATCAAAGCTGGCTGCAATCATGTGACATTGCTCAATTTCCGGGGTGTTGCGTACGGCTTCATTGAAACTGTCGAGCGCTTTGGCGCGGGTGTCGGAAAGAGTCACCTGCACAAAGGCGATGTGGCCATTGCCCAATTTTTCATGATTGACCCTTGTGTGATAGCCTAAAATGATCCGGTCCCGCTCCAGCCTTTTCACCCGCATTTGGGTGGGGGTTTTGGACAGGCCGATCTTTTCGGCCAGATTGGCCATGGACATGCGGGCATTTTTGCCCAGGGCGGCGATAATTTTGCGGTCGATAGCATCCATTTGAACTGCCTTTTTAAATCTGACGCAACAATTATACTAATAGATATAAGATGAATAGACCATATCGCTAAAAAACAGACCTCAATGGACCAATGATCTATTCACTATCGGGTAAAATCGTGGAAAATCATAAATAATCTGGGAGGTCTTATGTTGGACCAAATTCGCGAAAAAATGCGGGCGAACCATCTGCCTAACGAAGCTGAGGCGGTGAAGCGCCTGTTGGATATGGCGGCGCTGAACGCTGCTGATCGGGAAAAGATCAGCGAAGAGGCGGCGCGGCTGGTGCAGCAATTGCGCGATGAAGCGCAGCAGGGCCTGATGGAAACCTTTTTAGCGGAATATGGCTTGTCGACGGATGAAGGCATTGCGCTGATGTGTCTGGCCGAAGCCATGTTGCGGGTGCCCGACGGGCCGACCATTGATGATCTGATCAAAGACAAGATTGTTGACGAAGACTGGGCGCAACATCTGGGTGCTGCGGAGAGCCTCTTGGTGGAAGCCTCTACGCTCGGGCTCGTGGTGTCCAAGACCTTGCTGAATGACCGCAAAGGCGGCGGGGTCTTTCGGCCGTTGAGCCTTTTGGGCCGTCGGATGTCGGAGCCAGTGATCCGCACCGCAGTCGGGCAGGCCATGCGAATTATGGGCTCGCAATTTGTGCTGGGCCGCACCATTGAGGAAGCCTTGTCCAATGGCGCAAAGCCGATGGCCAAAGGCTATACTTATTCTTTTGACATGTTGGGGGAAGCGGCGCGTACGGAAAAAGATGCGCAGCGCTATCACGCCGCCTATCTCGATGCGATCCATCGGCTGGCCAAGGATGCGGTGCATGGCGATGTGCGCAAGAATCCCGGCATCTCCATTAAATTGTCGGCGCTTCACCCGCGCTATGAATATGGCAAGCGCGAAACCATGGTGGATGAAATGGTTGAGCGGGTGCTGGAGCTGGTGAAACCGGCAGCCAAGGCGCAAATGGGTTTGAACATTGACGCAGAAGAGGCAGATCGTCTCGACCTCTCTTTCGACATTATCGAAAAAGTATTGGCTAACCCGGCCCTGGAAGGTTGGGATGGGTTTGGCGTGGTGGTGCAGGCTTATGGCCCGCGCGCGTCATATGCCATTGATTGGCTTTATGCTTTGGCGGAAAAGCTGGACCGCAAAATCATGGTGCGGCTGGTGAAGGGCGCTTATTGGGATACCGAGATCAAGCGGGCACAAGTGATGGGGCTTGAGGGCTATCCGGTCTTTACCCGCAAGGTGAATACCGATGTGTCCTATCTGGCCTGTGCCCGCAAATTGCTGGACATGCGCGATCGTATTTACCCGCAATTTGCCACCCACAATGCGCATAGCGCCACGGCGGTGCTGCAGATGGCGGGCAATGATCGTGAAGGTTTCGAGTTCCAGCGTCTGCACGGCATGGGCGAAGGCTTGCATGAAACCTTGCGGCAAAAGAATGAAACCCGCTGCCGGATCTATGCGCCGGTGGGGGCGCACCGCGATCTGCTGGCCTATCTGGTGCGCCGCTTGCTGGAAAATGGCGCCAATTCCAGCTTTGTGAACCAGGTCTATGACAAAAAGATTCCGCCCAGCATGATTGTGTCCGATCCGATTACGGAAGTGCTGGCGCTGGATCAAATCGCCAATGACAAAATTCCGATGCCAAAGGATTTGTTCGGTGAAAAGCGCTTGAACGCCAAGGGCTGGGATTTGACCGATCCGGTTGAATATCACGAACTGGATGCCGCCCGGTCCAAGTTTGCCGGTGATCACAAATGGATTTTTGCACTGGATGATGCTTTGGGCGAAAAGGGCAAGGTGCAAAAGCTGGTCAATCCGGCCAACCCCAAAGATCATGTGGGCGAGATTGCCAATGCTACACCCGCTGCCGTGGCCAAAGCGGTCGAGCTGGCGGCGAAGGGCCAAAAGGCCTGGGGCAAGAAGGCCCCGGCGGAACGAGCGAAAGCTTTGCGCAAGGCGGCTAACCTTTATGAAAAGCATGCGGCTGAATTGTTTGCGCTGGCAACCCGCGAGGCAGGCAAAAGCCTGTTTGACGGGGTGGCCGAGGTGCGTGAAGCGGTGGACTTTTTGCGCTTTTACGCCAATGAAGCCGAGCGTTTGGGCGATCAGGACGAAGCGCGTGGCGTGATCGCTTGTATTTCGCCGTGGAACTTCCCGCTGGCGATTTTCACCGGCCAGGTGGCCGCGGCGCTGGTGGCGGGCAACGCCGTTGTGGCCAAGCCGGCAGAGCAAAGCCCCCTTATGGGCGCACGGGCCGTGGAGCTGTTGCATGATGCTGGCGTGCCGAAGGACGCGTTGATTCTGGTGCCGGGCGCAGGCGATATTGGCGCAGCGCTCACCTCTCAGCCTGGTTTGGGGGGCGTCTGCTTCACTGGCTCCACCGAAGTGGCCAAGCTGATCGACAAGCAATTGGCGCAAACCGCGGAGAGCGATGCGATGCTGATCGCCGAAACAGGCGGGTTAAACGCGATGATTGTGGACAGCACCGCGCTGCCTGAACAAGCGATCCGTGACATTCTCGCCTCCTCGTTCCAGAGTGCGGGTCAGCGCTGTTCAGCCTTGCGCATGCTTTATGTGCAGGAAGATGTCGCCGATCATGTGCTTGACATGCTCTATGGCGGGCTGGAAGCGATGCAGGTGGGCAATCCGTGGGATCTGGCCACCGATATTGGCCCGGTGATTGATGCCGAGGCGCAAAAGGACATTTCCGATTATTGCGCCAAGCTGACCGAAGAAGGGCGCTTGCTCAAGAAAATCAAGGCGCCGGAAGGCGGGCATTTTGTGGAACCGCATATCTTCAAAGTTAGCGGCATTGAGGAGTTGGAGCGCGAAGTGTTCGGCCCTGTGCTGCATGTGGCCACCTTTAAGGCGCGCGACATCAACAAGGTCGTCGATGCAGTGAACGCCATAGGTTTTGGCCTTACTTTCGGGTTGCACACCCGTATGGACAGTCGGGTTGAGGCGATTGGCAAGCGGATCAAGGTGGGCAATTTCTATGTCAACCGCAACCAAATCGGGGCAATTGTCGGCTCACAACCTTTTGGCGGCGAAGGCTATTCCGGCACCGGGCCGAAAGCCGGTGGCCCGAACTATTTGCCACGCTTCCGCGTGGCCAAGCGGGCGCATAAAATTGCAGAAACCGGGCAAATCGGCGCCATTGATATCGCCACAGCCTTTGAGGAAATCTCCTCTATCGAATGGGCAGATCGTGACGATCGGGCGCAAATTCTGGGTGATCGCGAGCCAAAAATGGCACAGGAATTGCCCGGACCAACTGGTGAGTTCAACCGCATCAGCTATACGCCACGCGGCCGCATTCTGGCTGTTGGCGGCGGCAATGATCTAATTGAACTGGCCAAGGCAGCGCTGTTGTGGGGCAATAAGCTGGTGGTTGTGGGCACGCCATTACCATCTGAGCTGGCCCGTCTTAAAGCGGCGGGGGCCCCGATCAGCCTGATTGAAGGCGCGATGGACCCTCAAAAGCTGGATGGTTTGTCCATTGATGCGGTAGCGCTGGCTGGCCAGGGTGACGGCATCAAAAAGCTACGCGCCGCCATTGCCGCGCTGGAAGGGCCGATTGTGCCCTTTATCACCAGCCCACACGACGTGGCCGGCTTCGTGCACGAACGCGCCATCTGCATCGACACCACCGCCGCCGGCGGCAATGCGTCGCTGCTGGCACAGACCAGCTAGTGGTTTTTACGCCCGTATAGACGCACCTAAGTCCCTCCCCTTGATGGGGAGGGATTTAGGGTGGGGTGGTTTGGTTTTTCTTGCCGCCGTGGCTCACTGCGTTTGCTACCCCGGCATCCCCGACATTTTTACGCGCCGCCGTCGTTCGCTGCGCTCACTACCCCGGCACCCCCGCCGATGGGTGTCCCGCTCTTATGCTGTGCAGGGCGCAACGTCACTCTCTCACGTCATTACCGGACTTGATCCGGTGATCCATGTAGCGGTGGTGATTTGGCGAAAACACACCTGTTGTGTACCCTCGCTAAAGCTGCTTGGACCCCGGATCAAGTCCGGGGTGACAACGGTGGGTGGGGAGGCGCTGCGGCATTTAATTGCGAGAGAAAAGAGTGCACGAGTAAAGCGAGGACGCTGGCTAGCTTTTTTGCCGTGCCCGCGTCGGTTAGGGGCCCTGCCACGGGGCGTGAGGGCAAACAAGCCGCCGCTCAATCGTGGGTGTAAAACTCTTTTTCGACAAACAAAAACCCCGGCACAAAGGCCGGGGTTTTCAAAAGGAGAAGAGAAAGAAATCAATCTATTCAGATTTGGCTTCTTCTTCAGCGGCGCTGGCTTCGGCTTCAGCCTTGGCAGCGGCCTCTTGTGCTTCTTTTGCAGCAGCCTTGTCCGCTTCGCGTTGGGCGCGGGCGTCGGCAGCAGCTTGGCGCTCACCGTCCTGAATGCGCTTGGTGCGGGCGTTTGTGGCTTCAAAGATACGCGCAGATTTACCGCGACGCTCACGCAAATAGTAAAGCTTGGCGCGACGGACTTTACCGCGACGCAACACTTCAATGCGGTCAATGATGGGTGAGTAGATCGGGAAAACCCGTTCAACGCCTTCGCCGTATGAAATCTTACGCACGGTGAAGCTTTCATTGAGGCCGGAACCTGAACGCGCAATTACAACGCCTTCATACGCCTGCAAACGTTCTTTGTCGCCTTCACGTACTTTCACCCAAACTTTAACGGTGTCGCCGTGAGAGAATTCTGGAATTTCGCGCTTGGCTTCAAGCTCTTCGCGCTGCTCTTTTTCAAGCTGCTGAATAATGTTCATTTTTTCGTCCGATTGTTCTGATGCCAGTCAGAGCGTCCCGAATTTCACCTCGCCATAAGGCGCGAAAAAGGGACGAATTCACCGGTCTTGGTGTTTAAAGACAAAATTAGTCTGGCGGGCTATAACGCAAAAAACGGACTGAGTCTATGGGTTTTCTGGCGAAAAGGGCGGAAATATTGGGGTTTGGCGGATTTTTATGGTGACCTTCAAACCCTAACCGTCTTGTCCGCCAGTAACTGAACTGCCGCCAGTGCCAATTCTTGACAGTCACTGGGCGTTTATATAGCCGACATGGACAATTTGACCAAATTTATAGTGATATTATGCCAACAAAACTGCACGAGATGCTTTCGACTTTCCGGGAGGATAAAGCCGATCAGACCTACACAGCATTCTACCACTATTGCACCGATGCGGCGTTCAGCACGGCAGACGCACAGGACGCGCTTGAAGAGTTGCTGTCGTGGATTGATGAGCCCGACGGGGTAATCGCTCAGTCATACGGGGTGCTGATGCTCGGCGGGTTGATTGATAGCGGTAAGCTGGAACCGCAACGGGCGGCACCCCAGATTGCTGAATTGTTTGTACGGCAGGCAAAAGCGGTTGATGATTTTTGTGTGCTCGATGCGCAGCATCAATTTGTGCATTTTGTCAGCCATTTCGCTTATTTGGCTGGGTCGTTTTGTGAACATTTTGCGTCGGCTCGTGCGGACTGCGAGCGGGTTGTGGCGAGTTTGCTTGATCTTTAATTGCAATCACCAGAGCCCTATTGGTGTGGCGAAGAGCTGTTGATGGCGCGGGTGATGCTGGAGGCGCGGCTGGGCCGGGAGACGATGGAAAAGCATTTCTCGAAATTGAAGCCTGCGGACACGCCGCAAGATGCGGACAATCGGGATGCGGCGGCGGCAATGAAATGGCAAGCCTTGCGGGTGGTCGAGCACCATAAGCGGCAATTGGTGTTTGCGCTGAATGCGGTGAATGCAGAGATTGACGGCGGTGCTGCGACAGCGATTGCGCTTTTGGTCCGCGCTCATTATGAGAAGATGTTTGGGGCGTAACGCTTAGGTTTCGCGCTTATACCGCACCCACAAATCCGGCCGGTTCTGCTTGGTCAGTTCTTCGGACTGTTCCTGTCGCCATTGCGCGACTTTTTTGTGGTCGCCGGAGGTGACGATGTCGGGGATGGGGGTGCCTTCGAACTCTGCGGGGCGGGTATATTGCGGATATTCCAGCAAGCCATTTTCGAAACTTTCGTCGGCTTCGCTTTCGGCGGAGCCCATAACGCCGGGGAGCAGGCGCACGGTGGCTTCCAGCATGGCCATGGCGGCCACTTCGCCGCCGCACAGCACAAAGTCGCCAATGGAGACTTCGGTGAGGTGGCGCTTGTCGATCACGCGTTGGTCGACGCCTTCAAAGCGGCCGCACACCATCACCACGCCGGGGCCATTTGCCCAGTCGCGGGCCATTTGCTGGTCAAACGGTTTGCCGCGCGGGCTCATCAAAATGCGCGGGCGCGGATCGTCTTCTGGCGAGATGTGGTCAATGGCTTTGGCCAAAATGTCGGGTTTGAGCACCAGGCCGGGGCCGCCGCCAGCAGGCGTGTCATCCACCTTTTTGTGTTTGTCGGTGGCAAAATCGCGCAATTGGGTGGCGTTGAGAGACCATGTGCCATTTTCAGCGGCGCGGCCAATGATGGAGGCGCCCAAGGGGCCGGGGAACAGGTCAGGAAACAGGGTGATGATGTCGGCTTTAAACGCCATCACTCAAACGCCTCATCATCGTCCACGATCACTTCGACAGCAGGCACAATGATCAAATAGCCTTCGGCCAAATTGATGGTGGGCACGCTTTGCTTGGTGAAGGGATAAAGATCGGTTGGGCCTTTGGGCGGACGAATTTCCAGCACGTCGCCAGCGCCATAATTTTGCACGGCCGCAACGGTGCCCAGCGGGTCGCCGTCCGGTGTGCGGGCGTTCAGCCCAATCAAATCGGTGTGGTAAAACTCATCTTCATCATCGGTTTGCGGCAGGCTTTCGCGCGGCACATAGAGTTTGGTGCCGTTCAGCGCTTCAGCATCGTTGCGGCTTTTGGATTCTTCAAGCACCGCGACGAGCATGTTTTTTTGCAAACGCGCTTTTTTGATGGTGATGGTTTGGTTTGCCCTGTTGGTCAACAGTGGCGAATAGGCGGCCAGATCAAGTGGATTTTCGGTAAAACTCTTGATCCGCACTTCGCCTTTGATGCCGTGGGCAGCACCGATCTGACCCATAAGAACCAGATTATCGTTTTTTGTACTGCCCATGGCGTATTCCTTATGCAGTCAATTTCTGAAAAGGTTCAGAAGACTTACTCTGCAGCGTTTTCTTCTGCTGGTGCTTCGGCTTCAGCTTCAGCAGCAGCCTTCGCATCTTCTTCAGCTTGACGCTTTTCTTCCAAACGCTCTTGGGCTTTTTTACCTGGAAGGGCTTTTTTCGGGTTGTTGCGTGCTTCGCGCTTCAACAAGCCTTCAGCGTCCAAGAAGCGGTGCACACGGTCAGTTGGCTGGGCGCCGACGCTCAACCAATGCTCAACGCGCTCTTTGTCCAGCTTGATGCGGTCTTCTGAGTCTTTTGGCAACATTGGGTTGTAAGAACCGATGCGCTCGATAAAGCGGCCGTCGCGTGGTGCGCGCACGTCAGCAACAACAACATGGTAATAAGGGCGCTTTTTAGAACCGCCGCGTGACAAACGAATTTTAATGGCCATTGAACTTCTCCTAATTTGGCTTTTAACCGCTTTCGGGCGGTAATTTCGTTGATTTAGTTGTTTGGATTGGGGTGTCGATAAACCCGCGCGGGGCTTCCCCCCAAATCGATCAAATCCTCCGCAATAGCGCCCACCCGTTGGGCAACTTTTTGGGATGGAATATTGTTGTCATCAATATAGCTCACCACAGTGTTCCATTTGAGCTCATTGAAGGTGTAGTCAATCATTTTGCGCACGGCTTCGGTGGCATAGCCTTTGCCCGCTGCGTGTTGCGCCAAGGTGTATGCAATTTCCGGTTCCGGCCAATTGATCGGATTCCAGTGGCCGATAATACCGACAAATTTGCCGCTTGATTTTTCTTCCACCGCAAACATGCCGTGGCCACGCAACGTCCAGTGGCCAATCAATGTGGCCATGGCGCGCCAAGCTTTGCCCTGGTCCATTGGACCTCCGACGAATTGAGACCATTCACCGTCAGCAGCGATTTGCGCATAGCTGTCAAAATCTTCGGACTTAAGGGGACGAAGAACAAGGCGTTCTGTTTCAAGCGTTGGAATGGTGACCACTATTTCTTACCCCCTCTGGGGCCGAGACCGGGCAGGCCGGGAAAACGGGGGGCCGCGCCGCCTTTGAGCAGATCATCAACGCTTTTGGGCAATTCCTTTTTGCCGCCTGTCTGATCCTGCAATTGCTGCAAATCCGGCATGTCGCCGCCCGCGCCCATTTGCTTTTCCATCTCGGCCAGCATTTTGGGGTCCAGCTTTGAGGGGTCGATATTGGGCATGCCGCCCATACCGCCCGGCATCATGCCCCCAAGCATACCGGCCAAACCGCCTTTGCCTTTGGACATTTTTTTCATCATGTCGGCCATTTGGCGGTGCATTTTGATCAGCTTATTGATGTCTTGTACTGAGGTGCCAGAACCGGCTGCAATACGCTTGCGGCGGGAGGCATTCAGTAAGGCTGGGGTGGCGCGTTCTTTTTTGGTCATGGACTGGATGATGGCCACCTGGCGGTCGAAAATCTTCTCATCGAAGTTGGCGCCATCCAGCTGCTTTTTCATCTTGCCCATGCCAGGCATCATGCCCATCAGGCCGCCCATGCCGCCCATTTTTTTCATCTGAAGCAGTTGGTTTTTCAAATCATCGAGATCGAAAACCCCCTTCTTCATTTTCTTGGCCATTTTGGCCGCTTCTTCTTGCGACACGGTGTCGGCGGCTTTTTCCACCAGCGACACAATATCGCCCATGCCCAAAATCCTGTCGGCGACGCGTGAGGGGTGGAAATCTTCCAGATCCTCAAGCTTTTCGCCGGTGCCGAGCAATTTAATCGGCTTGCCGGTCACTGCGCGCATGGAGAGGGCGGCACCGCCGCGGCCATCACCATCAATACGGGTCAGCATAATGCCGGTGACGCTCACACGCTCATCAAAGGAGCGGGCCAGATTGACCGCGTCCTGACCTGTCAGCGCGTCAGCTACCAGCAAAACTTCATGGGGGTTGGTGGCCGCTTTAATTTCAGCGGTTTCGGCCATCAATTCTTCATCAATATGGGTGCGGCCCGCTGTATCGAGAAACAGCACATCATAGCCGCCCAGTTTGGCTTCTTTTTGCGCCCGCTTGGCGATCTCAACCGGGTTTTGGCCCTGAACGATCTCCAGCGTATCCACGTCGATCTGCTCGCCCAGCACCCGCAATTGTTCCATCGCGGCAGGGCGGCGTGTATCGAGAGAGGCGAGCAAAACCTTTTTGTTTTGCTTTTCCTTGAGGCGCTTGGCGATCTTACCTGTGGCGGTGGTTTTACCCGCGCCTTGCAAACCGACCATCATAATGGCGACGGGCGGGGTGGCATTCAAATCAAGCGGTGCGGCCTCAGTGCCCAGCACGGCGACCAATTCGTCATTGACGATTTTGACGACTTGCTGGCCGGGGGTTACGGATTTGGTGACTTCGGCGCCCACGGCCCGGTCGCGCACCTGCTCGATAAAGCCGCGCACCACTTCCAAAGACACGTCGGCTTCAATCAGGGCCCGGCGAACTTCGCGCAGGGCTGCATTCACGTCACTTTCAGACAGATTGCCGCGCCGTGTCAGCCCATCAAAAATGCCGCTTAACCGATCGCCCAGACTTTGAAACATGGTCACCTCTTTATATGTCGCCTGTGCTTGATCTTCCCAAAGTGGGTCTTTCGCCATGCAAAATCAAATTTTGCAAACAAAAATAGCATCCACGGGCGCAACGCGCTGATGGATGTTGACCCCCAAAATCGGTAAAATCGCTTTGGGTAGTGACTCGAGCACAACTCGACACGGTAAATATCGGGTGTTGCTTTAAGGCAAGCTGACAAAAGAGTCAATCTCTGCGCCCCGCTAAGGGTAGTAATTTAGGCCAATCTGGGCCATATAGGGCGTTGATGTACGAAAATCGTATGAGATGAACAATGGCTGATGCAGTCCAATATTTGAAAATGAACGGTTTGGGGAATGATTTTGTGGTGCTTGATGCGCGTCAAAAACCAATCAAGCTGTCGCATGATCAGGTGCGCTGGATTGCCGATCGCGAGCAAGGTGTTGGCTGTGATCAGCTGATCGTTTTGGAACATAGCCCGCTGGATGGCGTGGATGTGTTTATGCGCATTTATAATGCCGAGGGGGGCGAGGTGGATGCCTGTGGCAACGCCACGCGCTGTGTTGGCTATCTGGTGGGTGAAGAGCTGGGCAAAAAAGCCGTGATCATTCACACCAATGCTGGCTTGTTGAACGCTGAGTTGAACGGCGACGTGGTGAGCGTGGATATGGGCGTGCCGCATCTGGAGTGGGATCAGATCCCGCTGGCGGAAGAATTTGAAGACACGACCGGGATTGAATTGCAGATCGGGCCGATTGATGCGCCTGTGTTGCACACGCCGAGCGTTGTGAATGTGGGCAACCCCCATGCGATCTTCTGGGTGGATGATCTTGAGGCCCATGATTTGGAACGGTTTGGGCCGATGCTTGAACATCACCCTATGTTTCCAGAACGGGCCAATATCTCATTGGCGCAGGTGCTGGATCGGGATCATATCAAAATCCGCGTTTGGGAGCGGGGGGCCGGGTTGACCCAAGCCTGTGGCACGGCGGCGTGCGCCGTGGCTGTGGCGGCGGTGCGCAAGGATTTGACCGACCGCGAAGTGACGATCAGTCTGCCCGGCGGCGATTTGCAACTGGAATGGCGCGCGAGCGACCATCATATTATTATGACTGGCCCGTATGAATTGGACGGGGAGGGGACATTACCGGCCGAACTTTTTGAGGAAAGTGCTGCATGAGTATTGAAACCCTCACCTTCGGGTGTCGGCTCAACGCTTTTGAATCTGAAGTGATGAAAGATCATGCCGGATCGGCGGGGCTCGACAATATTCTCATCGTCAATAGCTGTGCGGTGACGCAGGAAGCTGTGCGCCAGACCCGTCAGGCCATTCGCAAGGCGCGGCGGGAAAATCCGGACGTCAAAATTGTGGTGACTGGCTGCGCGGCGCAAACTGATGCGGAAAGCTTTGCCGAAATGGGCGAAGTGGACCTTGTGGTCGGCAATGGCGAAAAGATGAAGCGCGAGACCTATGAAGGTCTTAAGTTTGGCATAGGCGGCAATTCGAAAATCCTTGTCGATGATATTATGAGCGTCAAGGAAACCGCAGGCCATTTGATCGAGGGCATGGATGGGCGCGCCCGCGCCTTTGTGCAGGTACAAAATGGCTGTGACCATCGCTGCACCTTCTGCATTATTCCCTATGGCCGGGGGCCTTCGCGCTCCGTGCCCATGGGCGTGGTGGTCGATCAGATCAAAAAGCTGGCCGACAATGGCATTGGCGAAGTGGTGCTGACCGGGGTGGACATCACCTCATATGGCCCAGATTTGCCGGGCAAGCCCAGCCTTGGTGCCCTGACGCAGTCTATTTTGAAACATGTGCCGCAATTGCCGCGCCTGCGCATTTCGTCCATTGACTCCATTGAAGCGGACGAGGCGTTGATGGAGGCGATCAAGTCTGAACATCGTTTGATGCCGCACCTGCATTTGTCGCTGCAGTCGGGCGACAATATGATTTTGAAGCGCATGAAGCGGCGGCATTTGCGTGAGGACACGATCCAATTTGTGAATGACGCAAAAGCGATGCGGCCGGATATGGTGTTTGGCGCCGACATTATCGCCGGGTTCCCCACGGAAACCGATGAGATGTTCGCCAATTCCATGGCGATCGTGAAAGAATGTGATCTCACCTATTTGCACGTGTTTCCCTATTCGCCCCGGCCGGGCACCCCGGCGGCAAAAATGCCGCAAGTGGATAAGAAAGTGGCGAAGGACCGGGCCGCGAAGTTGCGCGCTTTGGGTGAGCAGCAGTTCGACGCGTTCTGCGCCAGCCAGATGGGGGACACCAAATCTGTGCTGATCGAGCGCGACAATGTGGGGCGCACTGAGCAATTTGTGCCGATCAAAGTTGAAGGCGCACCCGGCGAGATTTTGGATGTAAAAGTGACTGGCCAGGATCAGCATGGGCTGATCGGCGAAAAGCAATTGGCAGTGGCCTAAGAGGATTTTATGGCGGACGATAAAGCCGACGGCGGCAAAAAAAGAGGCTTTTGGTCGCGACTGTTGGGAGGCAAGGATGAGCCGCAACCCAAAGAGACGCCGAAAGACCAAAGCGAAGATCAGACTTCTGCCAATGTGACGCCGGAAGACGCTGCGGCGCTTGAAAAAGAGCAGCCCTGGCAAGAGCCAAAAGACAGCATTGATGAGTCCATCGACAAGGCGCTGGATCAGATTGAAGAAGATCTGAAGGAAGCACCGGACGCCGAGCCGCCCACACCTGCGCCGGAAGAGGCTGCGGCTAAAGCGGTTGAAACGGTGGAAGAGGAGTTGCAAGAGATTTCCGAGCTGGAACAAGCTGCGCAATCTCCTTCTGAGCCTGAAAATGAAGAAACGACGGCCGATGGCGATGATAAGACCGGCGGGGGTGCCGGGGACGGGAGCGCAGCGACCGGTGGCGGCAATAATGAAGGTTCCGGCGGGGGTGCCGGGGTAGCTAACGTAGTGAGCGACGGCGGCGCGCAAAAAGACTCCCCGGGTGCCGGGCAGCCACGCGGCGAGAGCGCAGAAACTGCGAACGAAGTGAGCGACGGCGGCGAAAAACCTGGCGGGGGTGCCGGGGACGGGAGCGCACCGACCGGTGGCGGCGAAAAAAAGAAAGGCTGGTTCGCTCGGTTGCGCGATGGGCTGAAACGCTCATCCGATCAGCTTACGGACAATATTTCCTCGATCTTCACCAAGCGCAAACTGGATGATGAGGCGCTGGAAGAGTTGGAAGACACGCTGATCCAAGCGGATTTGGGTGTGGAAACTGCGATCCAAATCACTGAAAAGCTGGCGCAAGATCGTTTTGATAAAGAAATCAGCGTAGAGGAAATCCGCTCTGTTTTGCGCGATGAAGTCAGCAAGGTTTTGGCGCCCGTGGCGGTGCCGTTTGAGCTGGGCACGGCGCATAAGCCACATATTTTGTTGATGGTGGGCGTGAACGGCTCCGGCAAGACCACCACCATTGGCAAGCTGGCGGCGAAATATAGCCGTGAGGGCAAAAAGGTGATGTTGGCGGCGGGCGATACGTTTCGCGCGGCAGCGGTTGAGCAGCTTTCGGTTTGGGGCGAGCGCTCCAATGTGCCGGTGATCACGCGGCCAACCGGGGCTGATGCGTCGGGTCTGGCTTATGACGCGGTGAAAGAAGCGCAAGCACAAAATTGCGATCTGTTGATTATTGATACGGCGGGCCGGTTGCAAAATCGCGATGAATTGATGGCGGAGCTTGAAAAGATCATTCGCGTGATCAAAAAGCTCGACCCTGACGCCCCGCACACCACCATGCTGACGCTGGACGCGACCACTGGGCAGAATGCGCTTAATCAGGTGGAAATCTTTGGCAAACGGGCCGGAGTGACTGGTTTGGTGATGACCAAATTGGATGGCACGGCGCGGGGCGGTATTCTGGTGGCGATCGCGCAAAAGCATAAATTGCCGGTGCACTTTATCGGCGTGGGCGAAACCATCGAAGATCTGGAGCCGTTTGAGGCCGATGATTTCGCGGCAGCGATTGCGGGGGTACAATAGTGGTCGCGCGCGAGAAGATGCTGACATGTGACCATGTGTTGCATGCATTTGCGCCATTTAAACCGGCGGATTTGTTCGCCAAATTGGCGCAGTCTGACTATGCGCAATTGCCCAGCGATGTATATGGCGATGGCGGGGCCAGCGATGTGGTGGTGGAACGGCTGAAGGAGCTGTTTGGCACCAGCGGCGCGCGCTTCTGCATCAAAGGCATGATTGCGCAAATGGCCGCCTTGCGGGCGGCTGTGGAGCGGCAGGGCAATAACATAGTTGCCATTCACCGCATGACCCATTTCGATATTGACGAAATGGAGGCTGTGGAGATTTTGCACCCAATCCAGTTCCGACGGTTGGGCACAGCCTATCAGCCCTTCACCGTAGATGATTTGGACAAGATGGGCGAAGTGCCCGGCGTGGTCAGCGTGGAGCTGCCGGTGCGGCGGGCGGGCTATAAGCTAACCCCCTTCGAGGAATTGGTGAAAATTTCAGACTGGTGCCGTGAACGGGGCGTACATTTCCATCTCGATGGGGCGAGGGTTTTTGGCGTGGCTGAGGCTTATGGAAAAAGCCTTAAAGAGATTATGGCGCTGTGCGACAGTCTTTATTGCAGCTTTTACAAAGAGCTGGCCAATATTGGCGGTTGTGGCTTGCTGGCGGATGAAGAATTTTTGGCCGAAAGCGATGTCTGGTTCACCCGCCATGGCAGCAATGTGCCATTTGAATTTCCGCAAGCGATCACGGCGCTGATCGGGTTGGACGAGTTTTTGCCGCGTATTGGCGAATTTACGGCTTTTGCCAAAGCATTGGCGGTTGAGTTCAACAAAATTGACGGGGTGCGCACGGTGCCTAAGGTGCCGGAAACGCCAAGTTTTCAAGTGCATATTGAGGCATCCAAAGTGGCGCTGGAACGTGCATTCGAACAGCAGATTGAACAGGATAAGGTTTGGTTGGCAGGCCACACTTTGCCCACTATTTATGATGAAGTGCAGGCGATTGAAGTGGCCATTGGGGCGGGCAGCCTGTCGCTGGACGTTGAAGAATGGTCCGATCATCTGGCACACTGCGTAACCCGAGCCCGGACGAAATGAGGATTAAATGAGCGAAGAGAAGAACCCGGCTGAAGAGCTGAACTGGGCCGAACTAAAGCCCCAATTGATCAAGCTGGTGCTGGAATTGGGGCCGCTGGTGCTGTTCTTTATTCTGAATGGCCGCGCGGGCATTTTTGTCGCAACCGCCTGGTTTATGGGCGCTATGGTCGTGTCGCTGTTCCTAAGCTGGTTGATCCTCAAGCGCGTGGCGGTGATGCCGCTGGTCACTGGCGTTGTGGTGCTGATTTTTGGTGGGCTGACGCTTTATTTGCAGGACGATACCTTTATCAAGCTCAAACCGACCATCGTGAATGTGCTGTTTGGCGGCGTGTTGCTGGGCGGGCTTTTGTTTGGCCATTCGCTGCTGCGCTATGTGTTTGGCGATGTCTATAAATTGCGCGATGAAGGCTGGCGTATTCTCACTTGGCGTTGGACGATTTTCTTTTTCGTTTTGGCGCTGATTAATGAGATTGTGTGGCGCAATTTCTCAACGGACTTTTGGGTCGCGTTCAAAGTGTGGGGCATTATGCCACTCACCTTGATTTTCTCTTTTGCGCTGGTGGTGCCGGTGTTGAACAAATATGCACCAAGCGGCGAAGAGGCTTAAGACGCCTCTTGCGCCTCTAAGGCTTTGGCGATGGCGGGCAGCACCTTGTTTTGGAAGCTGTCTTCGCTCATCGGACCGGTGTGTTTGTACACAATCACCCCGTCCTTATTGACGAGATAGCTTTCCGGCACGCCATAAACGCCCCATTCTAGGCTGACACGGCGGTTCCGGTCGGCGCCCACAGCGTCAAAAGGGTTGCCCAGCTTGCGCAAGAAGTCGCGGGAATTCTCGGGCTGGTCATTGTAATTGATGCCGAACAATTTGATATCATCGCGCTCGGCCAAACGCATCAAAAATTCATGCTCTTCGCGGCAGGGCACGCACCAGCTGGCCCACACATTCACCAGACTGAGCTGACCTTTCAGATCGGCGCTGGAAAAGCCGGGCTGGTCATGGCCTTCAACGGGCTGAAGGGTGAACTCAGGGGCAGGCTTGTTCATCAAAGCCGAGGGCAACAGGTCCGGATCGCGATTGATCTGGCTGGCAAAAAGCGCAAATAGCGCAACGGTCAACACCAAGGGCAGGGCGAAAATCAGCGTGCGTTTCATGATGCGCTACTCCGGCTTGATCGGCGTGCGTTCAGACCGCCGTTTCAGCCCCATGGCTTTCAGCGTGTCCAAACGGTTCTTTTGCTTTTTGTAAGACAGGACCACCCACACGCTCAGCAACACAATCAGCAGTGCCGACAGGCCATAGGCCCCGAAAATATATTCGAGATGTTCGCCGGATTCGATCATGGCTTTTGGGTCCTTAATTGTTGCGCATATTGCCGTTCAATCGCGCGGGCGCGGCGGCGCAAAATTTCTGTGCGCATGGAAATGAAATGCAGCAGCAAAAACAGGAATGAGAAGGCAAAGAACATCACAAATAGCGGCAGCAGAATGGAGGGTGGCATGGTTGGTCCATCCAAACGGAACACCGACGCGGGCTGATGCAGCGTGTTCCACCAATCCACTGAGAATTTGATGATGGGCACATTGATCGCACCGACCAAGGTGATCACCGCGATGATGCGGCCCGCGCGCACTTGATCTTCAAAGGTGCGCCACAGGGCAATAATGCCGAGATAGATAAACAGCATGATGAGGGTGGAGGTCATGCGTCCGTCCCACTCCCAGAACGTGCCCCAGGTTGGTGCGCCCCAAAGCGCGCCAGTGATCAAAGCGATAGCTGTGAAGGTTGCGCCAAGAGGAGCAGCAGCTTTGGCTGACACGTCGGCCAAAGGATGGCGCCATACGAGTGAGCCGATGGCGGCTGCGGCCATGATCGCATAGCAGAATTGGGAGAGCCAGGCGCTGGGCACATGTACATACATGATGCGCACGGTTTCGCCTTGCTGATAATCGGCAGGTGAATTGAAGAACGCCAGATAAAGCCCATAGGCCATCAAGATGGCGGTAATACCCAGAAGTGGCCAGATAAAATAGCGCGACCATTCAAGGAAATAGCCGGGATGGGCGATCCGCGAGAAAAAGCCCAGATCTTGTGGCGTTGGTTCTTGAGATTTTGACTCTGTCATTGACTATTCTGCTGCCATTTTTAATGCGAGTGCCGCCGCAAACGGGGTGAACACTAAACTGAGCAAGGTAAACCCTGCAAGGAACAAAAGTGCCGCATCCTGTGCGTTGGCGATTGCGCCGCCGGAGACCGCGCTGACCCCGAAAATCAATGTCGGGATCGAAAGCGGCAAGATTAAGATCGGTGCAATCAGGCCCCCGCGTTTGATGGATACGGTTACCGCCGCGCCAATGGCCCCAAAGCAAATCAGCGCCGGTGTGCCCACCAATAGGGTGAAAATCACCCGAAGGGTTTGATCTATCTCAAGATTGAGCAATATCGCCAAAATAGGGGTGGCGACAATCAGGGGTAACGCAGTTGTGACCCAATGGGCGCAGATTTTGGCGACCACAATCATCTCAAGCGGCAGGCTGGCCTGGCGCATGGCCAGCAGCGATCCATCTTCATGGTCCAGGCGGAACAGGCGGTCGAGTGCCAACAAAAGCGACAGCAAAGCGCTGATCCAAATGATGGCTGGGCCGAGCTGCGCCAATTGGTCCTTATCCGGGCCGATAGCGAACGGCATGATGGCGCCGGTCATGATGTAAAACAGCAGTACGGTCAGGCTGTCACCGCCAATCCGGGTGGCCAGTTTCATATCGCGGGTCAATACAGCGAGAAATGGCTTCATGAGGCATGGTCCATAGCTCTATGCCCGATCATCACAGTTTTTACGGCTTCCGGCGCGAGATGCGGAATCTCCAAATGGGTCGCGGCGATCACAATGCCACCTTCGGCGCAATGGTCCGCGATCAATTGCCCCACCCATTGGTCACCTTGCTTATCGAGGGCTGAAGTGGGCTCATCCAAAATCCAGATCGGGCGGTTGGCCACCAACAGGCGGGCAAGGCCCAGCCGCCGGGTTTGACCTGCGGAGAGAATAGAGGCTTCAGAATCCTGAATAGCATCCAACCCAGCCGCCTCGATGGCGGGCAGCACATTTTCAGTGCCGCCGTAAAGCTGCGCCCAGAACATGAGATTTTCTTTCACGGTGAGGGTGGTTTTCACCCCCGGCACGTAGCCCACAATGTGCAGATATTCCCGCGGTTCGCGCTCAGAATCGATATTTTCAAAGGAAATCTCCCCGGCAGATTTGGGCAGAGCCCCGTATAATGTCGCGAGACAGGTGGACTTGCCTACGCCGTTCGGGCCGCGCAAAAGAATCACTTCACCGGGCATTGCCGTGAAAGAAACATCGGCAAAAATCTCAAATCCGCCACGTTCGCAGGCCAGATTTGTGACATTTAATGCAATATTTTCAGGGTTTTTGCCGTTTTTTCTCATGAGAAGCACATAATGGCATTAAGTTGAGGCTGGCAAGAGGCGGTGTTATTCTTTATAAAGCGCGCGAGCGCCATTATGGGGACAATGGTAACTCGTTTCACGCTTGTTGGTTTTTGTCGATTGAATTCGGCAAATTGCCCAAGGCTCAGGTTGAAACTCCTAACATACAGGCAATGCACGTGACACAGACCTCATTGAATAGTTTTAACGCCAAACAGACCCTCAAGGTCGGCGATAAATCCTACACATATTATTCCTTAATTGAAGCAGAGAAAAACGGCCTTGAAGGCATTTCGCGCCTGCCGCATTCTTTGAAAGTGGTGCTCGAAAACCTTTTGCGTTTTGAAGATGGCCGTACGGTCACCAAAAAAGATATTGAAGCCTGCGCAGCATGGTTGAAAGACAAATCCTCTTCCCATGAAATCTCATACCGTCCAGCACGGGTGTTGATGCAGGACTTTACCGGCGTTCCGGCCGTTGTTGATTTGGCCGCCATGCGCGATGCCACAGCCAATCTGGGCGCCGACCCGCAAAAAATTAACCCGCAAGTGCCCGTTGATCTGGTGATTGACCACTCTGTGATGGTTGACTTTTTCGGCACAGGTACAGCCTTTAACCAAAACGTGGCCCGCGAATATGAGCGCAATGGCGAGCGTTATGAATTCTTGCGCTGGGGCCAGGAAGCGTTTGATAATTTCCGCGTTGTGCCGCCCGGCACAGGCATTTGTCACCAAGTGAACCTTGAATATTTGGCCCAAACCGTTTGGACCAAAGAAGAAAATGGTGAAACGGTGGCTTACCCGGATACGCTTGTGGGCACAGACAGCCACACCACCATGGTCAACGGCCTGGCCGTTTTGGGCTGGGGTGTTGGCGGCATTGAGGCGGAAGCGGCCATGTTGGGCCAGCCGATCTCTATGTTGTTGCCAGAAGTGATTGGCTTCAAGCTGGAAGGCGAAATGCAAGACGGCATCACTGCAACTGACTTGGTGTTGCGCGTGGTGGAAATGTTGCGTGAGCGCGGCGTTGTGGGCAAGTTCGTTGAATTTTTCGGGCCAGGCCTCGACAATCTGACCTTGGAAGACCAAGCGACCATCGCCAATATGGCGCCAGAATATGGCGCGACTTGCGGCTTCTTCCCTGTCGACAATGAAACATTGGCTTATTTGCGCACCACCGGCCGCGAAGATGATCGCGTGGCGTTGGTTGAAGAATATTCAAAAGCGCAAGGCATGTTCCGCACCACAGACAGCCCGGACCCTGAGTTCACCGATGTGCTTTATCTCGATCTGAAAGACGTGGAGCCTGCCATTTCCGGGCCGAAACGTCCGCAAGATCGCGTGGGGCTTTCCGAGGCAAAAGAGAAGTTTGCCAAAGCACTCGCCGGTGAGTTTGCGAAAACGGATAAGCGTGAAGCCAAGGTTGAAGGCGAAGACTACTCCATCACCCATGGTGATGTGGTGATCGCCGCGATCACTTCATGTACCAACACCTCCAACCCGGCGGTTCTGGTGGCGGCTGGCCTTGTGGCCCGCAAAGCGCTTGAGCTTGGGTTGGAAGTGCAGCCTTGGGTGAAAACATCTTTGGCGCCAGGTTCGCAGGTGGTGACGGATTATCTGACCGCCTCTGGCCTGCAGGATGATTTGGACAAGCTTGGCTTTAACCTGGTGGGGTATGGCTGTACCACATGTATTGGTAACTCCGGTCCATTGCCTGAGCCGATCTCTGCCGCTGTGAATGCCGAAGATCTGGTGGCGTGTTCAGTGCTTTCTGGCAACCGGAACTTTGAAGGCCGCGTGAACCCTGATGTGAAGGCCAACTATCTGGCGTCACCGCCATTGGTTGTGGCTTATGCATTGGCAGGCAAAATGACTATCGACATCACCACCGAGCCTTTGGGCACCGGCAAAGATGGTCAGCCGGTTTATCTGAAAGATGTGTGGCCTAGCGCGCAGGAAATCGCTGAGATTGTACGTGAAACGGTGACCCCTGAAATGTTCAAGGGCCGCTATTCAGACGTGTTTAAAGGCGATGAAGGCTGGCAGAACATTAAAGTTGAAGGTGGTGAAACCTATGCGTGGAACTCGTCTTCAACCTATGTGCAGAACCCGCCTTATTTCGAAGGGCTCACCAAAGAGGTGAAGCCGATTGAAGATGTGCAGGGCGCGCGCATTTTGAGCCTGTTTGGCGACAGCATCACCACGGACCACATTTCACCAGCGGGTTCGTTTAAGCAGGACACACCGGCTGGCCGTTATTTGACGGAGCGTCAGGTCGCACCAAAGGACTTCAACTCCTACGGTTCGCGCCGAGGCAACCACGAGATCATGATGCGCGGCACCTTTGCCAATATCCGTATCAAGAACCAGATGGTGCCAGGCGTTGAAGGCGGCTTCACCAAAGGGCCTGATGGCGAAGTTAAGGCCATGTATGATGCAGCCATGGAATATGCAGATCAGGACCGGCCATTGGTTGTGTTTGGCGGCAAAGAATATGGCACAGGCTCTTCACGGGACTGGGCGGCAAAGGGCACACGTTTGCTCGGCGTTCGCGCGGTGATCGTTGAAAGCTTTGAGCGTATTCACCGCTCAAACCTCGTGGGCATGGGTGTCTTGCCGTTGCAGTTCAAAGATGGTGCGAGCTGGGAAAGCCTTGGCCTGCAGGGTGACGAAGAAATCACCATTGAAGGTTTGGACAAAATCAGCCCTCGTTGCGATGTGACGGTTAAGGTGAAATCTGCTGACGGGTCAGACAAAGAGTTCACTACCCTTTGCCGCATCGATACCGAAGATGAGCTGGAATATTACCGCAATGGCGGCATCCTGCATTACGTATTGCGCAACCTCGTTGCCTAGGTGAATAGGCCTCGGTCAAATCTGGCCGAGGACTTATTGAATGAAGAAGCGCGGCTCAGGCCGCGCTTTTTTTGTGCTGGGTCACAAAATTCTTTGCCATTTGGCGAACCTTGTCGAGATGTTTTTGACGCTTGGGCGCGGGCATATTGTGGATGGGCGAAATATGGGTGAAGCGCAAAGGCTTAAGCCCGACAAATTTCAGGATCTGGTTTTTCATCAGCTTGGACTGCGCCTTGCCATAGGCGAGGCGGTAAAACCAGTCTGGCGTGTCCGAGGTCATGATCACTTCGGCGCTTTTGCCTTTAAGGTGTCCGACAGGTAAGGGCTTGCCTTCGGCATAGCTATAGGCAAGCCCGGGCAGCAACAGCCGGTCCAGCAGATGTTTCAGTTCAGCCGGCATGGTGCCCCACCAGAGGGGATGGGCAATCACGATATGGTCTGCCGGTTCGATGGCGGCCCATAATTGGCGGATTTCATCATTCCAATTGTTTTGGCTGGGGCCGCTGGTGAGCGGACCGGTGTCCAGTTTCAGTTGAGAGAGGGCGAAGAGTTTGACGCTGGCGCCGCCAGCCTCAGCGCCTTGTTGGTAATGTTCGGCCAGCGCCTGGGTGAAGCTGTCGGCACGTGGGTGACCGGAGATGATGACGATATTCATGAATCTGACTCTCTATAATTGACCATGGTCAATTTATATATTTCACTTTTTGACCGCGGTCAATTGTGCTAAGCAAGATTTATGAATTTACGTGTTGAAGGCAAACAGAAGCGGGCGCAGGCCACGCGAGCGCATATTCTGCAATGTTTTGCCGATTTAATGGCCCGTCACGATTATGATGACATCTCGGTTGCGCAGATTGCCGCAAGCGCCAATGTCGGCAAAGGCACGGTGCTGGCCCATTTTAGTGAGAAACTGGCGTTGGCGGCGACCCAGTTTGCTGACGTGCTCAATATATGTCTTGCTCGCATCGAGGCCGAATCTGAAATTACCAACGCGGCACAACTGCGTACCATTTTTGATCCGTTTTTTGACCTGATCCGTCGGGATGAAGTCTATATCCGTTTGATTGTTGGGGAGGGGCAAGATATTTGCCGCCAACTGATCGAGCCGGCAGAGAACCAGCTGTTTGATGCGCTGGGAAAAAAATGGCCACATGGCAATGACAACGACGTCTTGGACATTGTTGCATTGCGCGCTTTTCTGGTGCATGCGGCCGTTGCGCAACGTGCCTGCGAGCGCGATGAAGCTGTGATGGCTGAGTTTGAAGCTTTAGTGGCCCGCTATCTATTCAAAAAGTAAGTGCCTCACTCCAATGTGACTGGTGTGTTAGGCCCGCTTGTCGTAATAAATTCCCATGAAAAAAATCCACTTCATTTTGATGATCCCTCTCTGGGCCGTTTTGAACCTTTCTCCGGCTATCGCCATGGAGATGAAAACCAACCCTAAGGCGGTGTTGGAGCTGTTCACTTCGCAAGGTTGTTCCTCTTGTCCGGAGGCAGATGCCGCGTTGCGCGATTGGAGCGAACGAGAGGATGTCATCACCATCGCCTATCATGTGGATTACTGGAACTACATTGGATGGAAAGATGTATTTTCCGCGCCGAGATATTCAAAATTGCAGCGGGCCTATGCCCGCGCATTTGGGGCGCAAAGGGTCTATACCCCACAAATCATCGTGAATGGTACCATGGAAGCAGTGGGGTCGCGACGGCAAGAGGTCGAAAATTTTTTGGCAGAGGCTGATCTGAACCTGCAAGTTGATTTGTCGCTGGACCAGTCGAATTTGACCATTGAGTTGAAAAGCGATGGCACGATGGAAGCGGATGCGACCATTTGGGTGATCCCCTATATTTCAGAGGCACAGACCAAAATCAAACGCGGCGAAAACAGTGGCAAAACCTTAACCTACAGCCATATTGCGCGGGGCCGCATGCCCGTGGGCATGTGGCATGGTGAAACCAGCCATCAGCTTGAATTGCCGCTCAGTGACATATTGGTGGATGGGGCGGATGGGATGGCCGTTCTAGTGCAGACCAAGGGCAATGGCGGCCCTGGGGCCATTCTGGGCGCAGCGTCTATCGAAAAATAAACGCCCCCAAAAAGGGGGCGCAAGGGGTATCTGGAGGCCATCCAAACTGATTTTGGAGGTCCAGCGCCCTGAGCAGGTTCATTTGGGGGCAAACCGCTCAGGGGCTGGGTACTGGAGGCTATGATTTCTTTCTAACGATGTATTTCGGCAACAGTTTGCCGGAATTGTGATTAAATTGGGGCCAATTTTGGGGCTTGCCACATTTGCGAATTGGCGCAATCATTTACCAAGTGATTTGAACCACAGGGTGTGAAATTTGGCATCATCTCAAAGCAAGGGCGCAAGCCAACACATTCGTTTGGTGCATTCCAACGAATCCTCGTCCAAATCGCCGCCGGCCCCGATGAATGTGAGCTTTGACCGGCGCGAACTCTCCACCATTCTCAATGTCTATGGCCGCAAAGTTGCCAGCGGCGAATGGCGCGACTATGCCATTGATATGCTCAAAGATCGTGCGGTGTTCTCCATCTTCAAACGGGCCAGCGAAATGCCCGTTTTTCGCGTTGAGAAAGATCCCAGCCTGCGGCGTAAGCAGGGGCAATATCGCGTTGTGGGCCAAAATGGGCAGGTGCTCAAACGCGGCCATGAGCTGGCGCAGGTGCTTAAAGTGCTGGACGGCGATATCAGTTTGGTGCGGTAGATTATTTTCGCGCCGCTACCCCGGGACCCCCGCCGATTGGTGCCAAGCGAATTGCTTTGAGCAAGTAATGGAGAAGAGTGGACGAGTATAGCGAGGACCCCGGCCAACTTTTTGGCCGCGCCCGCGCAGGTTAGGTGCTGAAAGCACCGCTCAACCGTGAGCGAAAAAATTCACCCCGGCTTTTTTACGCGCCGCCGCCGTTCGCTACGCTCACTACCCCGGCCTCTGGCATTTTTACTCGCCGCCACCGGACACTGCGTGTCCGTCCCCGGCACCCCCGGGCATTTTTGCGCGCCGCCGTCGTTCGTTACGCTCACTACCCCGGCACCCCCGCCTATGGGTGCCCCGCGTCTATGTTGTGCAGGACGCAACAACACCCTCTCACGTCATTACCGGACTTGATCCGGTAATCCATGTAGCCCTGGTGGCTGGGCAACAACATGCATGTTGTGCACCCTCACTGATGCTGCTTGGGCCCCGGATCAAGTCCGGGTTGATGGTAGTGGGTGGAGAGATGCTTCGGCGTAAATCTCCAAGGAAATAGAGTGGACGAGCGCATCGCCGACCCCGTGCCGCTTTTGGTCCGCACCCGCCCAAGGTTAGGCGCCTCACCTCCCGGCACGAGGGGAAAATAGCTGCCGCCCATCAGCCGTGAGAGTAAAAAAGGCCTATAAAAAATCCCCGCCTCAAATGAAGCGGGGATCTTAATTTCAGCTCTGAACTGTCTCGGGCTATTCGCGATTGCCGAACAAGCGCAGCAACATCAAGAACAGGTTGATGAAGTCCAGATAGAGGGCCAAAGCACCCATCAGCATTTTCTTGCCCATGGTTTCAGACCCGTCGCCTTCATAATAGTTCTCTTTGATTTTTTGGGTGTCATACGCGGTCAGGCCGACAAACACCAGCACACCAATGATAGAGATGGCGAAGGCCAAGGCACCTGATTGCAAGAAGATGTTGACAACAGATGCCAGGATGATGCCGATCAGGCCCATCATGAGGAAAGAGCCCCAAGCGGTCAGGTCGCGCTTCGTGGTATAACCGTAAAGGCTCATCGCGCCGAAGGTGCCGGCGGTGATGAAGAACACACGGGCAATGCTTTCGCCTGTATAGACCAAAAAGATCGATGACAGCGAAAGGCCCATGGCCACGGAGAAGCCCCAGAACACCAATTGTGCTGTGGCAAACTGCATTTTATGAATGCCGAAGCTTAGCGCAAAGACAAAGGCCAACGGGGCAAGCATCACAACCCATTGCAGGGGTGAGCCATAAAGTGTGGCGCCCAACTGGGTCAGCATGACGCCGTTGCCCAGCGTGCCAACGGCATTTGCCGGGTCGCTGGTGGCGGCGAACATAGAGATGAAATAGGCCACCACGCCGGTGATGCCCAGGGCGATGCCCATATAGTTGTAAACACCCAGCATATAGGTGCGTAGGCCCTCATCAATTGCGGCCTGAGCGCCGCCTCGTGAGGCCATTGTTTGACGATCATATTGTGCCATAGATGAGTTCCCTTTCAGCAATTCTCTTGGCGGATTGCCAAGTCTATATAATCTTGCCCGTAATATGGCGATGAATTGGGACAATTTCAAGATGTACGTGCAAACCGCGATAACAGTTTAGTCATTGAGGCGGCAAACAAAATTTTCGCCGAATTGTCATACGAATCATGGTAACATCAATTTATTACGATGCTGCAATCTGCATCTGGAAGGGAGGTTTTATGCCCCGTCTCTTCACCGGCCTGGAAATCCCGGGCGATGTTGGTTTCGCGCTTTCCCTGAAGCGGGGTGGCCTGCACGGCGCGCGATGGATCGATCCTTCAAATTATCACATTACATTACGCTATATTGGTGATGTGGATCACCGCACCGCCCATGAGATTGTGCATGAGCTGGATCGATTGTCGATCGAAGAACCGTTTGATGTCACCTTATCGCATTTGGGCGTGTTCGGCGGCAAAAAGCCGCGGGCGCTGTTCGCAGGCGTTGATCCGTCTCCGGGCTTGATGCAGTTGCATGACAAGCAGGAGCGGGTGATGCAACAATTGGGATTAAAGCCATCCGGGCGCAAATATTCGCCCCATGTCACGCTGGCGCGGCTTTCAGATGTGTCTCCGGCAGATGTGGCGCATCATTTGCAAATGTCCGGCGCCTTCTATCCGCTACGCTTCCGGGTCAGCCGTTTTGTGCTTTATTCAGCGCGGGATTCCATTGGTGGCGGACCTTATCTGGTGGAAGAGGCTTATCCGTTGGCGGCGTGAGGTGGTCATTTTTGCCCGAGGCCACCGGTCGCTTTGCACCCTTTTTATGTGCTCGCGCCGGACAGGTTGGTCCCTGCACCCCCCGCTATGCAACGGCCTGCTGCGGTGCGCGCGAGGTCCTCGCTTAGGTCGTCCACTCTTTTTCTTTTCGGATTTACTCTGAAGCCCATCTTCACCCACTGCCGTCACCCCGGACTTGATCCGGGGTCCAAGCAGCATCAATGAGGATGCACAACTTGTGTGCTTTCGCTTACCCACCATCGCTACATGGATTACCGGATCAAGTCCGGTAATGACGTAAGAGGGTGTGGCTGCGCCGTGCACAGCATAAGAGCGGGGCACCCATTGGCGGGGGTGCCGGGGTAGCAAACGCAGTGAGCGACGGCGGCGCGAAAGATGGCGGGGGTGCCGGGGTAGCAAACGCAGTGAGCGACGGCGGCGCGAAAGATGGCGGGGGTGCCGGGGTAGGGAGCGCAGCGAACGACGGCGGCGCTAAAAAGAGCCGGGGGTGCCGGGGC
>NZ_JAKGTI010000016.1 GCF_021568695.1 Maritalea mediterranea | reverse complement strand
AAATGGAAATGGCATCGCCGCGGCCAAATGCGCCCTCAATTGTGGTTACGCCAATGGGCCGCAAGCTGGTCCCTTTGGCCAGCGCGGTACACGCCCCTTCATCAATCGTCACCCGCCCGGCGGGCCGGGCCGACATGATCCAGTTTTTCCGCGCCGCGCGCTTGGTGGCCCTGGGCACGAAGAAACTGTGCTGTCCGCCTTCGGCGAGGGCGCGCCACGGATGGTCAATCGCG
>NZ_JAKGTI010000015.1 GCF_021568695.1 Maritalea mediterranea | reverse complement strand
CCCCGGGTGGAAATACCGCGCACCACCATCTCAGAGCCACGTTTCATCGCATCCACCAAGCTGGGCTCATCTGCTGTAGAGGCCAACCACCCCGCGTCCTGCTCACTGTCCGTGACCATTGGATAGGCTTTGCCATCCACGGTGGCGCTGGCTTCGGCACCTGGCTGATAGGGATAACCGATCAAGGTCGCCACCTCATTGCGTTTGCCCGTGCCCATGCGATGGGTCACCAAAAAG
>NZ_JAKGTI010000014.1 GCF_021568695.1 Maritalea mediterranea | reverse complement strand
CCCATTGCCCGCCCGAGCCGGCCGAGACGGGGAAGTCGGAATCGCCGAGCCGCACCCGGACCTTGTCGATCGGCAGGCCCATCATCTCCGCCGCGGTCTGGGCGATGATGGTGTAGCTGCCGGTGCCGATATCGGTCATGTCGGTCTCGACCGTGACGATGCCCTCTCGGTCCAGCCGCACCCGCGCGGCGGATTTGGTCAGCAGGTTGTTGCGGAAGCCCGCCGCCATGCCCATGCCGACCAGCCAGC
>NZ_JAKGTI010000013.1 GCF_021568695.1 Maritalea mediterranea | reverse complement strand
TCATGATGTCGCGCACCGGGGTGTTGGACGACGAGCGCCCCTGCAACACGACCTTGCGGGCGTAGTCGCGCTCGGACACGATGCCGCACAGGCGCGCGCCCTGCATGGCCAGGACGGCGCCCACGCCCTTTTCCGCCATCAGCTTGATGGCATCGAGGACGGAGGCATCGGGGGAAACGGCGAAGATCTCAGGAGTCTTGGACCCCAGCAACTGACGAACCGTGCGCATGGCGATCTCCGGGATGGGGAA
>NZ_JAKGTI010000012.1 GCF_021568695.1 Maritalea mediterranea | reverse complement strand
ACAGCGATTGCGAGAGCGCGGCCGAGCAGATCATCGGGCAGACCAGCGAGGCGTTCTGGGGCAAAGGCGCCGCGACGCTCTTTGCGGGTTGCATGATCGTGTGCAAAGCCAAATGCGGCGACACTTGGGGGCTGCCGCAGCTCTACATGGCCTGCCTCCGTGAGCCCGCGCAAATGAAAGCGGAATTTGAGCAATTCTATCGCCCGGCGTCGGGTCTCATTGAATTCGATGCATCGGGCGAGCTCAGCAGGACC
>NZ_JAKGTI010000011.1 GCF_021568695.1 Maritalea mediterranea | reverse complement strand
AGAAGGCCAGCGCCTCGATCAGCCGGGCGGTGCGGGCATCGTCCCGGCAGACATGCAGGATCGGCGCATCCGACTCCGCCCGGCGCCGGGCCAGCAGCAGCGCATCGAACCCCTCCGGCGCGCCATGGACGGTCAGGCCGCGGGTTGCCGTCGCCGCCTCGCTCATGGCCGGCGCAGGCCCTCGGGCAGGCCGGCACCTGGGGCGGCGCATTCGACGGCCATGCGGTCGAGCATCGGCGTCCGGCATTCCGGTGGGAT
>NZ_JAKGTI010000010.1 GCF_021568695.1 Maritalea mediterranea | reverse complement strand
AAAAGAATTTGCTAAATGGCTCAACCCGAATTGTGAAGTTGTTCCACTGGAAGAAGGTGACACCCATGATTGACCAACAATAAGCACAAGCGGCATTGAGTGAAGTCATTGAGGAACTGGACAGCGATACCTTTAACCGCCTGCGTCACGCGTTAGAACTCGTTGATGCCTATATTCGGCAAGAAAAAGAAATCGAAAGAGGTCTTTAACTGTGAAAACTACCTACGACGAAATTGTGAAACAGCCATGTGACAAACTCGCCGAGACCATGCAGGACAT